>CANLXA010000003.1 GCA_947494975.1 uncultured Roseicyclus sp.
GGGCCCGGGGCCCCCCCCCCCCCCGCCCCCCCCCCGCCCCCCCCCCCCCCCCCCCCCCCCCCCCCCGCGCCGCCCCCCCCCCCCCCCCCCCCCCCCCCCCCCCCCCCCCCCCCCCCCGGCGCCCGGGCGACGACGTCAGTCGGCGCAATCCCTCAATCCGGGAACGGCTAATCCAGCGAATAATCCGGCAACGTGTCGAAGGCCTCGCGCAGCTTCTCGCCCCATCCGATGGAGATATCGGCGAAAAAGGCGTCGTCTGCCTCGATCCTGCGCCGGGGGCCGTGGCGGAACGTGTCGGCCTCGTAGATATGCAGATCAAGCGGCATGCCCACGCTCAGATTGGCCTTCAGGGTCGAATCGAAACTGACCATCAGAAGCTTCACCGCCTCCTCGAACCGCATCTCCGGGTTGTAGGCGCGCACCAGGATCGGCTTGCCGTATTTCGTCTCGCCGATCTGGAAAAACGGGGTGTCGTCGCAGGCCTCGACAAAATTGCCTTCGGGATAGATCAGGAACATCCGCGGCTCACCGCTCCGCACCTGTCCGCCCAGGATGATCGACGCGCCAAACGGCGAATCGGCCTGCGGCCCGGCAACGCCGCTTTGATCCGCGATCACCTCGCGCAGGGTTTCCCCCACCAGCTTGGCGACCTGGAACATCGACGGCGCCTCCATGATCGACAGCGCGCCGCGATCTTCCGCCGCCACGCTGCGCTCATTCAGCAGGCTCACCACGGCCTGTGTCGTCGCCAGGTTGCCCGCCGTCATGATCGTGATCGACCTCTCGCCCTCCGCCTCCCACAGGAACATCTTCTTGAACATGCTGATATTGTCGACGCCTGCATTGGTGCGGGTATCCGACATGAACACCAATCCACGGCTCAGTTTCAGCCCAACACAATAGGTCATGGCCCAATCCCCCAAATGCCGCCGGTCGTTTGCTGCACCTTAGCGCCGGTCGGTTGCGGAAGGCTTACTGCTGCGCAATCTGAATGTCGACGGACATTGCTTCGCCGGACGCACCGTAATGGATGCCCGCGATCGGGGCGGCCTCCTTGTAATCCAGCCCCGTCGCAACCCGCACATAACGCGGATCGGGCGAGTAGCCGTTGGAGACGTCGAACCCCACCCATCCCAACCCGTCCACATGGGCCTCGGCCCAAGCGTGGGACGCATCCTGGTGCACGCGATCGCTCATCATCAGGTAGCCGGAGACGTAACGCGCCGGGTATCCCATGGCGCGGGCGGCGGCGATGAAGATATGGGCGTGGTCCTGGCATACGCCCGCGCCTTCGCCGATTGCGGCCTCGGCATCGGTGTCGGACCCGGTGCGCCCGATCACATATGGCACGGCGTCGAGAATACGTGCCGACAGGGCGTGGAGGCGGGGAATATCATCGGACTGTTCGTCTTTCAGGCCCTTGATCATGGCGCGCACCCGCGGGCCGGGTCGGGTCAGATCGGTGGAGCGCTGGAAGAACCACAGCGGCGCGAAGCCGCCATGTTTGCCCACCATGCCCGCCTTGTCCGACGTCTCCACCGCGCCCGTGCACACAACCTGGATCTCATGGGCGCTGGGGTCGAACGAGACCAGCGACACACGGTTCTGGTGGTGGTCGTGAAATTCGGTTTCGATCTGTCCGCCATCGACCTTCATCTGCCAGTCGAGCACCGATTGCCCGGGTCGCGTTTTTGGCGTCAGGCGGAGCTGTTGCAGCCCGTAGACCGCCGGAGAGTCGAAGCGATAGGTGGTCTTGTGGCTGATTTTCAGTTGCATCGTGTCACCTATCCCAGGAACCGGTAGTCTTGATCGATCTGCGCCCCGAGCCGTCCGATATCGGCCAGGAAACCGGTCAGAAACTCGTGCAGCCCATCCTCGAAGATGCTGTCGATTGTGCCATGTTTCAGCTTCGCCTCGATCACATCGATCAGGTCGTGGGACGGCATCCGCCCGCCATAATCCTCCTCCAGATAGGTGAGGTTGCCGGCCACCTTGCTGATCGCGAAGTTGAGCGACCGGGGCATCCGCCGATCGAAGATCAGGAATTCCGCGATGCCCTTGGGTGTCACCTCGCCCTGGGTCAGCCAGCGATAGGAGCGCTGGCCCGCGACGGAGCGCAGGATCGTTTCCCATTGCACATTGTCCAGCGACGACCCGATCTGCGTGACCGAGGGAAGCAGCACGTAATACTTCACGTCCAGGATCCGCGCCGTGTTGTCGGCCCGTTCCAGGAATGTGCCGATCCGGCAGAAATCGAAAGCATCGTTGCGCAGCATGGTGCCAAGCATGGCGCCGCGCACAAGGGCCGTTTGCTGGCGGATCGTGGCGAGGACCTGCGGCAGATCCCGGATTCTGACCGGGCGGGCGAGGGTGTCTTTGATGATCATGTAGCCGTCGTTGACGGCCTCCCACACTTCCCGCGTCAGGTGGGTGCGCGTCAGCCGTGCGTTTTGCCGCGCCGCCGAAATCGCCGTCAGGACGGAAGACGGATTGGTCTCGTCGCGCAGCAGGAAATCGATCGCCTTGCCCTGGTCGATATCGCCGTGCAGCTGCGTGTAGATCTGATCGACCGCGGCCGTTTGCAGCACCGATGTCCATTCGTCATCGGTGCCGTCGGCGCGCGTCAGCGCGATGCGAAAGCCGGTTTCCACCAGCCGCGCGGTGTTTTCGGACCGTTCGAGATAGCGGAACAACCAATAGAGCCCGCCTGCTGTCTTGCCGAGCATATCAGTCCTCCAATACCCAAGTGTCTTTGGTGCCGCCGCCTTGCGACGAGTTCACCACCAGCGATCCGGCCTTGAGCGCCACGCGGGTCAGCCCGCCGGGCGTGAGGGTGATCTTGTCGGGGGACATCAGGGCGAAGGGCCGCAGATCCACATGGCGCGGTGCCAAGCCCTTGGACGTCAGGATCGGGCAGGTGCTCAGCGCCAGCGTGGGTTGCGCGATGTAGTTGGAGGGTCTGGCCTCAAGCTTCTTGCGGAATTCGGCGATCTCCTTCTTGGAGGCCGCCGGGCCCACCAGCATGCCGTAGCCGCCGGACCCGTGGACCTCTTTCACCACCAGCTCGGACAGGTGATCGAGCACGTATTTGAGCGAGTCCGCCTCGGAACAGCGCCAGGTGGGCACGTTCTGAAGGATCGCCTTTTCGCCCGTATAGAACTCAACGATATCGGGCATATAGCTGTAGATCGCCTTGTCGTCCGAAATCCCCGTGCCGGGGGCGTTGGCGATGGTGATGCCGCCCGCGCGGTAGACATCCATGATGCCCGGCACGCCCAACATCGAGTCGGGGTTGAAATTCAGCGGGTCGAGGAAATCGTCATCCACCCGGCGGTAGATTACGTCGATGGGCTGATAGCCGCGCGTGGTGCGCATGGCGATGCGGCCGTCCACGACGCGAAGATCATGGCCCTCGACCAGTTCCACGCCCATCTGATCGGCCAGAAACGCATGTTCGAAATAGGCCGAGTTGTGGATGCCGGGGGTGAGAACGGCTACGGTCGCCTTGCCGTCACAGGCCTGCGGCGCGCAGGCCGCGAGCGAGCGGCGCAGATCCGCGGGGTAATTCTGAACCGGTTGCACCTTGATGCGCGAAAACAGTTCCGGGAACATCTGCAGCATGGTCTCGCGGTTTTCGAGCATGTAGCTCACGCCCGACGGCGTGCGGGCATTGTCCTCGAGCACGAAGAATTCATCTTCGCCGGTGCGCACGAGGTCTGTGCCGACGATATGCGTATAGACCCCGCCCGGCGGCGAGACGCCGATCATCTGCGGCAGGAAGGCCTCGTTCCGGTCGATCAACTCGCGCGGCACCCGGCCCGCGCGCAGGATCTCCTGCCGGTGATAGATATCATAGAGGAAGGCGTTGACCGCGCGCACACGTTGTTCGATGCCCTTGGTCAGCTTCGTCCATTCGCGCCCCGAAATGATGCGCGGCACGATATCGAACGGGATCAGCCGCTCATCGGCCTCCGCCTGCCCATACACGTTGAACGTGATGCCGGTACGCCGGAAGAAGGCCTCGGCCTGGGCCGATTTCTTGCGCAGATCTTCCAGATCTTCGCCCTGAAACCAGGTGTCGTAGGGGTCGTAACAGGGCCGCGCCGCCTCCGCGCCACCGGTCATTTCGTCGAAAAACTGAGATTGTTCGCTCATGTCACCTCCAAGCCCCTGAGCCTAACAGATGAAGCGTTGAGCGAAAGGGCCAGCTTTTTCGGCCCTTTAAACAGGGGTTTGGGCGGTTTGTGCTTAAGAAATAGGCGGAATGGTCACGCGTCCAGCCAGATCGTGACGGGGCCGTCGTTTACAAGGCTCACGGCCATGTCCGCGCCGAACTGGCCGGTTTCCACCACGGGGCCAAGGGCGCGCAGGGCCTCGGCGAAGTGGAGATAGAGCGCTTCGCCGTCCGTGGGCGCGGCGGCGGAGGAGAAGCCGGGCCGGTTGCCGCGGGACGTATCGGCGGCCAATGTGAACTGGCTGACAACAAGGGCGCCGCCGCCGACATCCAGAAGCGAGCGGTTCATCTTGCCCGCATCGTCCTTGAAAATCCGCAGCTTGGCGATCTTGGCGGCCAGCGCTTCGGCCTCGGCCTCCGTATCACCCTGCATGGCACAGACGAGGATCAGCAGGCCCGGCCCGGTTTGCCCGATCAGCGCGCCGCCCACATCAACCCTGGCCGCGCTGACCCGCTGGATCAGGGCCCTCACAGCTCGTCGCGGCGCGGCGGGTTGGCCCCGGCCCGGGTGACGGTGATGGCAGCCGCCTTCACACCCAGCGTCATCGCCTCGCGCAGAGTGTCTTCGCTCAGACCCTGGGTCAGCAACCGCTTTTCCAGCGCGCCCGCATCGGCCAGCCCGGCCAGCACGCCTGCATTGAACGTGTCCCCGGCGCCGACCGTGTCGACGACCTGAACGGTCTCGGCGTCGATGTGCAATTCGCCCTGCGCGTGAAAGCCTGTGACGCCACTGGCGCCCTGCGTCACCAGCACCAGAGACGGCCCCTTCACCATCAGTTTTTCGGCCAGAGCCGGCAGGCTTTCATCCCCCAGAAGCCAGCGCAGATCATCATCCGAGGCTTTCACGATATCCGCATGGGCTAGCATGTGATCCATCCGGGCCCGGAACCGGCCCTCATCCTTGATGAAATCGGGGCGGATATTGGGATCGAGCATGGTGACATGGGTCTCATGCGCGCGGGTCGCCAGCGCGGCATAGGCATCGGCGCAAGGCTCCACAGCCAGGGAAATGCCCCCGAAGAAGCAGGCCCGGGTCGCCTCGGGGATGGCGGGCAGATCCGCCTCGGTCAGCATCCGCCCGGCGGTGTTCTCATCATAGAAGGCATAGCTGGCCTGCCCGTCAGTGAGGGTCACGAAGGCGAGCGTGGTGGGCCGGTCGCTGCGATGCGCGAGGGTCGAGCCCACGCCATTGGCCATCAGAACCCCTGCCAGCCGCTCTCCGAACAGATCGGTGGAGAGGCCGGTGAAGAACTCCGTCGGATGGCCAAGGCGCGACAGGGCCACGGCGGTGTTGAACACCGAGCCGCCGGGATAGGGCGCAAAGGCCGCTTCGCCCGCCTCGGTCTGGCGGGGCAGCATATCAATCAGGGCTTCGCCTGCGCACAGGATCATGGGACGGCCTCATCGTGGCGGGTTTCACACTGCGGTAGTGGTAGCGCTCACATATCGGGGTGAAAAGCCCCAACCGGCATCCGGCCAGTCGCCGATCCTCAGCTATCCATCACCTCAAGGCCATAGAATACCGCAACTGCCAGGATAATCGCGCCAATGACGGCGAGCGCGATCTTGCCCCAGCTATAGGGTCGCTCGCCCTGCACCTTGCCAGTTTGTGCGTTGACTACGAAGCGGAAGCTCTTGCCGCGGTATTTGTAGGCCGCGATCCAGACCGGCAGGAGGATGTGCTTGAACGTGACAGCATCGACATGGGTGTTCATCGCATCGATCTTCTGGGCGTCGCCGCCGATATCGCGGCGGATATCGCGCTGGATCTGCGCATTCATGATCTGACGTGCCTCGACCATGCCTTCGTCAAGCTCCACCGTATAGCCCTCGGCGCGGAAGCCCGACAGGAATTCAGGCTTGTATTCGGCCAGCGCGCTCAGATCCCAGGGCGCCAGCGCATCGGTATAGCGCTTCGGCAGGGATCTGGAGGCGAGCACAAGAATATCGTCGAAGAACCGGCTGACCCGGCCCGAGACGCGGGCCCATCGGATGCGGCGTTCTTGCCGGGATTTGCCGTCCGGGCCCTTGACGGTGACGTAATAGGCCGTGCCGCGCTGGCCGCGATAGGTGGTGTCGGTATCGGCATCATAGGTCCAGTACGGCACGTAGATGCCATCGAGCGTGCGGCCCTGGCGGGCATAATCCTTCAGCCCGCCCGGCGCGAACCACAGGCGACCGAGCCAATCGTTCATGGCCTTGTGCGCCTCGCGCTCGGTCAACTGGAACGGGATCAGGCCCTTGGGTTTGATGTGGCGATGGGTGCCGGTATCGGTGACAACCGGCGTGGCGCAGAACGGGCATTCCTGCGAATGGGTATCGGCATCGAACTGCACCTGCGCGCCGCAAGACGGACATTGCGAGACGCGGGTTTCCTCGATCTCCAGGCCGTCCGTCTGACCGCGCAAGGCTGCTTCGAAATCGTTTTCGACCAGCCCTTCGCCACCGCCCCAGGGGCCATCGGCCACGTCGATGGCTTCCTCGTTGCCGCAATGATCGCACACCATTTTGCCTTCGGTCGGCGCATAGCGCATGTCCGACCCGCAATTGGAGCACGGAAAGCGGTGTTCATCTTCGGGGCGGGCGTCTTCTTCTCTTTGGTCGAACGTGTCGGACATGGGAGGGGGGTTCCGGGCGCGGCTTGAGTGATGCGGCATAGTCCCGTGCCTTGGCCGGAGGTTCAAGCAGGGAAAACCGGAAAGCGCGGGGATCAGAGGAACCGGTGCAGAACTTTCGGGGCCATGATCCGCAACGCGTTGTCGCGCAGCCGCAGGTGCCGCCAGATATGAAAGCCGGCATGGGCCACGACGATCAGGCCGAGTGCATAGAACTGGTAGACATGGATCCATGACACGATGGCGTGGGCCTGGGGCAGGTTCAGGGGCGGCGCAATGGGCAGAACGCCCCCGGCCTCCAGCAAGACCGCAGAGGTGAGGCCCAGGCCGAATCCCGTCAGGGCCACCAGAAACAGCCCCCAGATCAGCGTCTTGTGCAAGATCGGATGCACCCTGCGGGCCGTTTGGGGCAGCTTTGGCCCGGGCCGCGAGGCAAGCCCGGCGCGCAGGTGCGATCCGGTCCAGATCAGCGCCAGGGTCACGAAGATCAGCCCGTTGATCGAGTGAAGCTGAAACCAGCCCGGCCCCATGCGACGCAGGGCATCGGGATCGGCAAACATGAACCAGACAAAGAACGGCACGATGCCCCAATGCAGCGCCTTGAGGAACGTGCGCCGATGCGGAAGGCGCAAACGGGGCAGGCGGAAACCGGGCGTGCTGATATCGGACATCAATGGGCCTTTCTGCCCGGCAAGGTAGGGCGGCAGGTGGATGACGCAAAGTAACATCTGCGCGCGTCCGGACCGGCTGTGCCACGTGCCGGTTGCCGCGCGTGGTTGCGCCCGGCGGCAAACGGGGGAAGGGTGCCGCGAGAGACCTTTCGTGCGGAGAACGGGATATGATTTCACTGGAACAGGCGCGGACGATGATTGCCGTGGCGCGGCAAACGGGCCGGGACATGGGCCTGAAGCCGCTCTCGGTCGTGGTGCTGGATGCGGGCGGCCATGTGTTGGCCTTCGAGCGGGAGGACGGGGCCGCGCCGGGGCGGTTCGAGATCGCCCAGGGCAAGGCCTATGGCGCGGTGATGCTGGGAATGCCGGGCAGCGCGCAGATGGCGCGGGCCGAGGCGCAGGCCTATTTCATGGCCGCCTTGAACGGCGTCTACGGTGGCAAGGTTATCCCCGTGCCCGGCGGCGTTCTGGTGATGGAGGGCGGCACGGTGGTGGGCGCGGTGGGCGTCACCGGCGATACGTCCGACAATGATGCCGCCGCTGCCGTCGCGGGCATCGAAGCGGCCGGGCTGGAGGCCAGCGCATGAAGCGGCTGATCTCATCCGGCTCCGAGTTCGAGCGGCAGATCGGTTATTCCCGCGCCGTGGTGCAGGATGGCTGGGTTTTCGTCGCTGGGACAACCGGCTTCGACTACGAGACGATGGAAATCGACGAGGATGTCCGGGCCCAGGCCGAGCAGACATTTCGCAACATTGCCGCCGCGCTGGACGAGGCGGGCGCGGCGATGCGGGATGTGGTGCGGGTCACCTACATGTTGCTCGATCCGGACCTGTGGGAGGCCTGCTGGCCCGTCACCCGCGCGTGGCTGGGAGAGGCGGGGCCAGCGGCCACGATGATGGTGGTGGGCCTGCAGGACCCGCGCATGAAGATCGAGATCGAGGTGACCGCGAAGCTTCCGGCCTAGGCCCGCGCGTCCAGGTGCAGGCGGACCCCGGCGGGCGCCCGCAGGCCGGGGCGTTTGAGCCAACCGGTCTTGCCGTCCAGCAACAAATCCGGGAACCGCGCGAAGAGCCGGTCGATGGCCACCGCCGCCTCCATCCGCGCCAATTGCATGCCCAGGCAGACATGGGGCCCAAACCCGAAGCCCAGATGGGCGTTTGGACGCCGCTCCGGGTCAAGCGTGCCGGGGGCCTCCACCCGATCAGGGTCATGGTTGGCCCCGATCAGGAAGGCGCTGACCATGTCGCCCTTCTTGATCGGCGCGCCGAGGATGTCGGTGTCGTCGGCGGCAAACATCCCCTTGGTCATCATCACCGGTGAATAGAACCGCACAAATTCCTCGATCATCAGGTGCCGCGTCTCGGGGTGGGCGTCGAAATGCGCGCGCAGGGCGGGATCGCCGCACAGCGCCACAATGGCGTTGTTGATCAGATGCACCGTTGTTTCATGGCCCGCCAGGAACAGCAGCATGACGATCGACAGAAGTTCGTCATCCGACAGCCGCTCTCCCTCATCCTCGGCATGGACGAGAGCCGAGATCAGGCCGGGGCCGGGCGCGGCGGCGCGGGCGGCGGCGAACATCTCGCGGAAATCATTGTGAACACCGCGCAGACGCATCACGGCGTAGATCGCCTTGAGCGGGTTGGTGACATGGCTGAGCGGCGCGATATGGGCCGTCAGGCGGGCATGGGCCTCGTCGGGAATACCAAGAAGCGCGCAGATCGTCAGGAAAGGCAGCGGCCGGGAATAGCGGGCGACGATATCGACCGAGGGCGCGTCGGGGATGCTGTCGAGCAATTGGTCGGCCAGCCGGGTGATCTCGGGGCGCAGATCCTCGACCGTGGCGCGGGCAAAGGCCAGTTCCACCAGCTTGCGCTGGCGGCGATGGGCGGGATCGTCCTGCACGATCATGGTGTTGAGCATCGGCTTGATCGCCGACGGCATCCACCAGAACCGGCGGGCCAGCGACTTGCCGGTGATCGGCGCGGGATCCCGGCGGAACATCTCGGGTGATTTCAGCAGCTTGCGGGCGGCTTCATCGGTGGTTGTGACCCAGGTCTTGCCGATCACGGGCACCTTGACCTGCACCAGTGGCCCATCGGCCCGCATCCGGGCCAATTGCGCGGCGGGATCGTTCAGAAACTCGGGATCAGTCAGGCGATAGACCATGGAACCTGCCCATTTTGGCGTCATGTGCGCAAGTGCAAGGCGATCTGCGCGGGCAAGTGCCTTTTCCTTCGCGTCCTCCACCGCTACTTAAGGTTTCACTGGTAACTTTGGAAGC
Source organism: uncultured Roseicyclus sp. (assembly GCA_947494975.1). GTDB lineage: Bacteria > Pseudomonadota > Alphaproteobacteria > Rhodobacterales > Rhodobacteraceae > Gymnodinialimonas. The sequence continues at coordinate 9,805 of CANLXA010000003.1, forward strand.
AGCATGGCCCGTCCCATTATCGGCATCATCGGAAATCACCACCTGATCAACGATCAGTACGCGACCCACGCCGGGGGCACGATGAATTCCGAAGCCGTGGCCGAAGTGTCCGGTGGATTGCCGATGGTGATCCCCGCCGATCCCCGGTTCGTATCGGTGAATGACCTGATGGAGGTTTGTGCCGGGTTCCTGTTCACCGGCGGGCGGCCCAATGTGCACCCCGAGGAATATGGTGAGGATGAAACCGAAGCCCATGGCGCGTTTGATCGCGCCCGCGATGCCGTCGCCCTGCCGCTGATCCGGGCCTGCGTGGATCGGGGGCAGCCGTTTCTGGGTGTCTGCCGGGGCTTTCAGGAGGTGAATGTCGCCATGGGCGGGTCGCTCTACCCCGAAATCCGCGATCTGCCGGGGCGGATGAACCACCGCATGCCCCCCGACGGCACGATTGAAGAGAAATTTGCCCTGCGTCACACCGTGACGTTTTCCGATGGCGGGCCGTTCCACCGCCTGATGGGCGCGCGCGAGGTGATGACGAATACGCTGCACGGTCAGGGGATCAAGCAGGCCGGCAACCGGATCGTGATCGACGGTCACGCGCCGGACGGCACGCCCGAGGCCGTCTACATCGCCGATGCGCCGGGCTTCACGCTGTCGGTGCAATGGCACCCCGAATACCGCGCGGCGGAAGATCCGGTCTCCCGTCCGCTCTTCGCGGCGTTTGGCGAGGCCGCGCGGGCCTGGGCCGCGGGCAAACGCCCGGTTCCGGTCTGCGACGTCGCCTGATCGCAGCGCGCGGTCTTATCTCATTCGATCCGGATTTTCCTTGCCGCTACGTCACCGGCCCTGCCAGTGTGCGGGAAGATTTCACGTTCTGCCGGAGACATTTTCATGAAGACCCTGTCCACCCCGTTCACCCGCCTTGCCATCGTCGCCGCTGCGACCTGTCTTGGCGCCATGCCCGCGTTGGCCGATTGGAACGCCACCGCCATCACCCAGGGCACCACGACCGACGGGGATACCGGGTCCGTCGAATGCGCCCCCGGTGGCGTGCCCGGCGCGGTCTGGGGGACAGGGACCTACACGTCCGACAGTTCCATCTGCGGCGCGGCACAGCATTTCGGCTGGATCAATGCCGCCGAGGGCGGGCGTGTCAGCTACCGTATGGTGGCGGGGCTTGGGGCCTATGAAGGCTCCAGCCAGAACGGCGTGACAACATCGGATTACGGCACCTGGAGCTTGAGCCTCCAGATCACCGGGGCCGAGCCGCTGGCTGCCGTAGCACCTGCCCCCACGCCGGGGCCCCGCGAGATCACCTGGGGGGATAACGCAGACGCGCTTGATATCGGCGAAGCCCTGGGCGAGACCTTCACGTTAAGCTGCCCCGCGGACCAGTTCGGGGGAGGAACAATCTGGGGTACGGATGTCTATTCGTCGGACAGCCCGATCTGCAACGCGGCCGTACATCGCGGCCACATCGTCGCCGCCGAGGGCGGAACCGTAACGATCCTGATCCTGGGTTCGCAACCCACCTTCACCGGGACGGACCGAAACGGGGTGACCTCCGCCGATTTCGGCGAATGGCCGCGCAGCTACGTGTTCCAGTAAGCACGCCTTCACCGTCCGGTCCGACAGGGGCCGGACGGGTTCCATATATCCGGCCTCACCGGCGCTCAGGTTTGCCGAGCGCCGCGTAACTCCTTGATGTGCATGCGGATATTTTGCCACTTCTCCGCTTCATCCGGGTTGCCATCCTTGTTGGCAGCCTGCGCCTTCAGCGCGGCCTCGTGCTCGGCCTTGTCGCCGTGGGCGGCATAAAGCGCGTGGGCATATTGGGTGAGAGAGCTGGTCTGCATCGTCCTGATCCTCCGTGTTGACCGATAGATCGTGCGTGTGCGGGATCAGTATAGCACATCAGCGGCGCGCGCGTCAGGTCGGGCCGGATCGGTCCTATGTCTCAGCCATACTGCGCCAGCATCGCGTTGAGATCCTCCAGCGTATTGGCCTCATTGAGCGGTTTGTCCTTGCGCCAGCGTGCCATGCGCGGGAAGCGCAGGGCGACGCCGGATTTGTGGCGGGGGGAGGCCTGGATGCCCTCGAAGGCGATTTCGAAGACGTGGTGCGGTGTGACGGCGCGAACCGGGCCGAAGCGATCGGTTGTATTCTTCCGCACCCAGGCGGTGATTTCGCGAAACTCCGCATCGGTCAGGCCGGAATAGGCCTTGGTGAAGGGCACCAGATCGTTGTCATCCCACACGGCGAAGGTGAAATCCGTGTAGAGTGTCGCGCGGCGGCCCGAGCCCGCCTGCGCATAGATCATGACCGCGTCGATGGTCAGCGGATCGACCTTCCATTTCCACCAATCCCCCTTCTTTCGGCCCGCCAGATAAGGCGCGGACAGGCGTTTGAGCATCAGCCCCTCGGCCCCGATCTCCCGGCTGATTGCGCGGGCCTTGGCCAGATCATCCCACGTCTCCGCTTCGACGCGCGGAGACAGGCGAATAGGCAGCTCCGGGGGCAGGGCGCCAAGCGCGTCCTGAAGAATCGCGCGCCGGTCGACCAGCGGCGTCTGCCGCAAGTCGGCGCCTTGCCATTCCAGCAGGTCATAGGCCATCAGGATGCAGGGCGCCTCGGCCAGCAGCTTTTTCGGCACCGTCTTGCGGCCGATCCGGGGCTGCAACCTGTTGAACGAGAGCGGCGCTTCGGCCTCGCGGTCATAGGCCAGCACCTCGCCATCCATAACCGTTCCCGGGGGCAGGAAATCGACAAGCTGGGCGAATTCCGGGAACCGGTCGGTCATCAACTCTTCCCCGCGGGACCAGAGGTGGCGTTCACCCCCGCGCAGGATCAATTGCCCCCGTATCCCGTCCCACTTTCTCTCGGCCAGCCAATCACTTACATCCCCAAGTTCATGTGGCTCCCCATCCACCTGATAGGCGAGGTAGAACGGGTAGGGGCGGCTCAGATCCGCCGTGGGATCGGGCGCTTCGATGAGGCTGTCCCAACTGACCTTGTCGGGCGACCAATCGCCCATCAGACGGTGCGTCAACTCCGCCTCCTCGATCCCCGTGGCCTTGGCCAGCGCGCGCGTCATCAGCTTTTGACTCACCCCCATACGCCAACCGCCGGTGATCAGCTTGTTGAAGACGAAACGCTCGATCGGCGGCAGACCATCCCAGGCCTCCAGGATCGCGGCCTTGCGCACGTCGTCCTCCGCATTGTCGAGACCGCGGAGCGTGGCAATCCACCCGCTCAGACTCTTCTCGATGCGGGTCTTGGGTTCGGGCAGGACCAGCGCGATGGTCTCGCTCAGATCCCCGACCACGGGATAACAGGCCTCGAAGAGCCACAGGGGAATGCCCGCATGCTCGGCCGCCCATTCGCGCAGTTTCGTCGTGGTGATCGCCCGGCGCGGACGGCGGCCGGACAGGAGTGCGATGGTCCAGACCCTGTCATCCTCGGGCGCGGTGGAGAAATACTCGGCCAGCGCCGCCGTCTTCACGCTGGTCCTGGTGGTCTGATCCAGCGCGGTGAAGAGGGCCGCAAATGCCTTCACGGCTGCTTACTGGCGAGGAACGCCCCCATCTGCGCGATGGCCTTGTCGGCCGCCGGGGACCGCCCGGCATGGAGATGCCAGACATGTGGCAAGCCGGGCCAGAGATCGAGCGTGGCGTCCTCCATCACCTCCACCAGGCGCTTGGCATCCCCGGCCAGTGCCTCCCCCGAGCCCGCCTGTATCAGGGTGGGCGGCAGCCCGGTGAGATCCGCGAAAAGCGGTGAGACCTCGGGCGTATCGCGGGCCATGCCGGGCAAATAGACGTCCTTGATCCGCTCGGGCCATTCCGGCGGGATCAGGATCTCGTCCTCCGCGGCCTCAAACCGGCTTGCGATATCGCCTGACAAATCGGCGACCGGTGCCAACAGGCCCAGGGCGGCGGGCATCGGCGCGCCGGTGTCGCGGGCGTGGCAGGCCACTTGCAGGGCCAGACACCCGCCCGCGCTGTCGCCGCAGATTGCGGCGGGCGGGGTTCCGTTCGCCACAAGTGCGTCAAACCCGGCAATCGCGTCAATTTTGGCCGCGGGAAACGGGTGTTCCGGGGCAAGGCGATATTTGGGCAACACGGCGCGCATGCCCGCGGCTGCCGCAAGATGGCCTGCCAGGGCCGCATGGGTGCGCGGACTGCCGATGGTGAACCCACCGCCATGCAGGTAATAGAGCACCGGCGCATCGCGCGCGATGCCAGCGGGGCGGATATGCAGCGAGCCATCGGGTTTTCGGATCATCGTGGAGGCGCGTGGCAGGGCAGAGCCCAGGGGCGCCGTGATCGCGAACAGCTTGCGAACAATCGGCTGCGACGGGATCAGCCGAAGAACATTGCGGTCCAGATACCGCGCCATGCCGCGCCAGAACCGATCGGTTGTGGTCAGATCCTTCATGGCGCCGTCACCTCCGCCTCTTCCACGTCGTCGAGGCTCTCGCCGCCGAATTCTGTCTCGACAATACCGGCCTCGTAGCCTTGTTCCGACAGCCATTTCGAGAATTGGGCGGTGTAGCCGTGGGTCACGAAGACCCGTTCGGCCCCGGTTTGGGCGATGGCCCAGTTCAGTCCTTTCCAATCGGCATGGTCGCTGACGACGAAGCCGCGATCGGCCGCACGCCGACGCCGCACCCCGCGTAGGCGCATCCAGCCGGATGCGAAACCCGTTGAAACCGTGCCGAACCGCTTCATCCAGGCCGATCCCAGCGCCGAGGGCGGGGCCAGCACAATCGCGTTGGGGTGGCTTTTGGCATCCACACCGTCGGTCACATGGATCGTATCGGGCAGGATCAGGCCCTGACCGCGCAGCACCTTGTTGGTCGCCTCCACCGCGCCATGGGTCAGGATCGGGCCGATGGACGGATCCAGAAGCCGCATGATTCTTTGCGCCTTGCCAAGGGCATAGACCCCGAGAACGGCGCGCTTTCCCTCGGCCACGCAACCTGCCCACCATGCGTTCAGATCCCGGGCCAGCAGGTCTTGCGCGGGCCAGTCATAGATCGGCAGGCCAAAGGTGCTTTCGGTGATGAAGGTATGGCAGCGCACCGGCTCGAACGGTTCGGACAGGCCATCATCGATGGTCTTGTAATCGCCTGATGCCACCCAGACCTCGCCGCCAACCTCGACCCGGATCTGGGCCGAGCCCGGGACGTGACCGGCGGGATGAAAGCTGATCGTGGCGTCGCCCATCCGATGTTCGACGCCGTATCGCGTCGTTTCGATCCGGATATCACCCAGGCGATGGCGGATCACCGGGGCGGCGGCCTCGGTGGCGAGGTAGGTGCCGTGGCCCGGGCGGGCGTGGTCAGAATGCCCGTGCGTGATGAGCGCGCGGGGTACGGGCCGCCACGGATCGATGTAGGCGTCAGCGGCGGGGCAATAGATGCCCGCTTCTTTGAATTCCAGAACCATGGCCGGAATATAGGCCGCCCACGGTCCGGGGGCGAGGGGGGCCGTGCGCGGCTTAGTCCTCGGGCGGGGGCAACAGGCTGATTTCGCCGGCCGCCTCCAGATCACGGATCACGGCGACGACATCGGCCATGGCGGCTTCGCCCTCGGCGGGTTTGGGTGTGCCGAGGCCTTCGGCCTCGTCGCGCAACTGCTCGGCCAGGCGTTTGGAGATGTTTTCCAGCAGGAATTCGACGCTCAACGGCGCGCTGGAGAGGCCCGCGGCGATGGCAACGCTCAGGGTTTCGGCATCCACCTTCCGCACCACCAGCGGCGCGTCGCCGGGCTTGAGGCGCATCGCGATATGGGGGAAGGCGAAGATCGATTTGCGCACATCGCTGGCAAAGGGCGCGCTGCGCGTGTTGAGCCCGTCGAGCACCATATCCCGCGCCGCTTGTGGCGTGGAATTGAGGATCGCGCCGATCCGTTCCGCCGCAGTTTTCGTGAAGGCCTGGGTCGGCTGCGCATCGAGGATCGTGGCGACATGGGCCCCGATCCGCTCCACCAGATCCGGTGTGATCGTCTCGGTGAGCGACACGGTATAGGCGAGGATCTGGGCGCGCTCTTCCGACAGGTCCGACAGCAGCTCCGCCGCCTTGGCGACGGAGAGTTTCGACAGCAGGACGGAACAGACCTCGGCACTTTCGCTATCGAGGAGCGGACGTAACCGGCTGACCGGCTGTTTCGAGACGCGTGACCATGGATCGGAGCCCAGTTCGGCCTGGGCCGTCAGGTTGTCGCGCACGCCGTCGGCCAGAAAAGGGGACAGGATTTCAAGGGTTTCCGACAGGTTCTCGGGGAAGCTGAGCGCCAGATTATCGATCCGATGGGTGAAATCACGGACAACTTCCGCCAGCGTCGCGCGGTCGATATGGCCAAGGCCCGAGATCGTGTGGGCCAGCTTGGCCTGATGCCGGGTAGGAAGCTTCGCCACGCCGGGCGATACGCCCTGACCCAACAGAAGGCGCACGATCACCGCGGCCTTTTGCTGCGATGTGAGCCGTGACGGCGTGACATCACGCGCCGCATTCCCCGCCTTGCCATCCAGCGTCACCGCCGGACCATCGGCAAAAATATCCTGTAGCATTCCCATGGATCACCCGTTTCGCTTCACCCGCGACAAGGATGTGACTCACAAGAGTTAACAGCCGGTGTCTCCGGGATCGGAGCCGCCGCAGAATTTATTTCGGTTTGAAAGTATTCCACCGCTGGCGCAGTGGAAAATGTCCCGCTGACCAATGTCACAGGGGGGGCGAGGAGCCGTTACCGGCGGATCAGCTGGACGCTTCTGCCACGCAGGTCATCGCCACGGGATCCCATGTGGATCCATCTGCGCAGCTGATCGCGGCCTCGGTGGAGTAATCGCCCCACATGCACTGGGCGTGCACCAATGCGGGCGCCGAGATCAGAACAAACGCGGCCAAAAGGGTTTTGATCGTCATGAAGGCGGTCTCCCGGAATGCTGGCTTGGATACCCGGAAGGTACCACAGGTCACCCGAAACGCAAAACGCGCCGCTTCGCGTCTCGGGACTGGCTGGCGGGTCGGGTTACGCGCCGAACACCCGCTCGAAAATCGTGTCGACATGTTTGGTGTGGTAGCCGAGGTCGAATTTCTCGTCGATCTCGGCAGGCGAGAGGGCGGCCGTCACCTCTGCATCCCCCAACAATTCCTCGCGGAAATCGCGGCCCTCTTCCCAGACCTTCATGGCGTTGCGCTGCACCAGGCGGTAGGCATCCTCGCGGCTGACGCCTGCTTGGGTCAGGGCCAGAAGCACGCGCTGGGAATGCACCAGGCCGCGGAATTTGTTCATGTTTGCAATCATGTTGTCGGGGTAGATCACCAGCCGTTCTATCACGCCCGTCAGGCGCGAGAGGGCAAAATCCAGCGTGATCGTGCTGTCTGGCCCGATCATCCGCTCCACCGAGGAATGCGAGATATCGCGCTCATGCCAGAGCGCCACGTTCTCCATTGCAGGCACCACGCCCATGCGCACGATCCGGGCCAGACCCGTCAGGTTTTCGGTCAGGACCGGATTGCGCTTGTGCGGCATGGCCGACGAGCCTTTTTGGCCCTTGGAAAAGAACTCTTCCGCTTCCAACACTTCGGTGCGTTGCATGTGGCGGATTTCTGTCGCGACGTTTTCGATGGAGCTGGCGATTACACCCAGCGTCGCGAAGAACATCGCGTGGCGGTCGCGCGGGATCACCTGTGTGGAGATCGGTTCAGGGCGCAGACCGAGTTTCTCACACACATGGGCCTCAACCGCCGGGTCGATATTGGCGAACGTGCCCACCGCCCCGGAAATCGCACCGGTCGCCACCTCAAAGCGCGCCTTTTCAAGACGGTTCCGGTTGCGCTCCATCTCCGCATAGAAGCGCGCGAAGGTCAGGCCCATGGTCACCGGCTCCGCATGGATCCCGTGGGATCGCCCGATGCGGATCGTCATCTTGTGCTCCATCGCCCGGGCCTTCAGCGCGGCAAGGAGCTTGTCCATGTCGTCCAGAAGGATGTCGGTGGCCCGCACAAGCTGGATGTTGAACGTGGTGTCGAGCACGTCGGAGCTCGTCATGCCCTGATGCACGAACCGCGCCTGATCCGCGCCCACATGTTCGGCCAGATGGGTCAGGAACGCGATGACATCGTGCTTGGTCACGGCCTCGATCTCGTCGATACGGGCGACGTCGAATTCAACGTCCTTGGCTTTCCACACGGCCTCGGCATTCTCGCGCGGGATCACGCCCAGATCGGCCTGGGCATCGCAGGCATGGGCCTCGATCTCGTACCAGATGCGGAACTTGGTGGCGGGGTCCCATATGGCGACCATCTCGGGGCGGGAATAGCGGGGGATCATGGGCTTGCCTTTCGGGGTGACGTCTGGCTGTCTGCCTGCCTGATAAAAGCACAGCGCGGGGGGGACAAGCCGATGCGGGCGGCTCTTTTGGGACTGGTACTCATGTCACACCCGGCCTGGGCACAGGATTGGCGCGGTTTGACGGGGCCGGAGATTGCCGAGGCGCTGACGGATCGGACGCTGCACTATGCGACCGGTGCCACACAGATCTTCCACGCCTCCGGTCGCACGCTCTATACCCACGGAGAGCCCTCCTGGGGCGAATGGCGCATCGAAGCGGATCAGTATTGCAGCACATGGCCCCCGTCCGGTGATTGGGACTGCTACGATGTGGAGGCCGATGGAACCGGGGCGTTCAACTTCGTCGATGCACGCGGAAATCCGTTTTTCGGGATCTATGCCGAATGATCACCTTGCCGGAGCTGGAGGGGCGCTGGCACCTGTCGCGGGTGATCGAGGATGCGCGGGCGGGCCTGACCGGACGGTTGGAGGGTGAGAGCCTCTGGCATATGGGCAAGGGCGGGCTGATCCAGACGGAAACCGGTATGCTCCACTATGGCAATGCCGCGCCGATGCAGGCCACGCGGCGGTATCTTTGGCGCGGCGAGGGCGGGGCGTTGCAGGTGTTTTTCGACGATGGCCGTCCGTTCCATGAGGTGCCGCAAGACGGCGGCGACGCCGTGCATGACTGCCCGCCTGACACCTACCGCGTGACCTACCGGTTCGGGGAGCCGGAGGCCTTTACGACGCGCTGGCACGTGACCGGGCCGCGGAAGGACGCGGTTATCACCAGCACGTTCACGCGCGCCTGACCTTGCGGAAATCCTCCCTTGCCACGGGGCGGGGTGAGGGCGGAGAGTGGCCGAGCCTGCCCTCGTGCCCGACGGAGACCCCCCATGACCTTCCACCGCCTTTTCCCGCTCACCCTTGCCGCCAGCCTTGCCACAGCACCGCTCGCCGCGCAGGAGGCGTTCATCTGGGTCTATGACGCGGAATTCGCCATCTTCCCCAGTGACTCGCAGTTGAACCTAATCGCTATCCAACCCGGTGCGGATGCGTCTGGCCCTGAGAACGATCTGCCCTCCGGCCTGATCTGGGGCCATTGCCAGGCCGAATTCGATAGCGGCGAGATTGCCTTGCGGTTCGAGACCTTTGCCGGGGCGGCGCAGGCGGGGGATCCGGTGGCGTTCACCCTGTCGGGCTCGGACGGATCGTCCTTCACGCTCAGCGCGACCATCGTGAACCGCGGTTTCGATCCGACCGGCGGCGCCGAGATCATCGTGGAGGCGGGCGGGCCGGAAATGACAATGCTCGCCAATTCCGATATCGTCACCTACGGCGTTGTCGGCCTGACGGATTTCATCCTCGATTTCGACCTGTCTACCAACCGCGCCTATGTGGCGGAGTTTGACGAGGATTGCGGCGATCTGGCCGCTGGCGGCGCGTTGCAGCGCCCGGCTGCACCCAGTGGGCCCGCGGCGGCACTGTTCCCCGATGTCGGCCCGGATATCACCGGCCATGTCTGGACCCGGTTCACCGAGGTCAGCGAAGACAATGTCTTTGAGACGTTTGTCGAGGTGTTCTACGGCGTTCCGGAAACCGATGATGTGTTGGTGCGCGCCCAATGCGTGATCGGTGCGCAGGGGCCGCAGGTGTCGTTTCAGGTCGCGGCGGATATCGCGGGCCTTGCGGATGGCGATGCGGCCACGTTGCGGGCCACCGCCGCCGATGGCCGGTCGGTCGAGATCCCGGGTAGCGTGATTGGCAGCTTCGCGGAAATCGGCATTTCGGGCATCGAGGCCACGCTGGATGTCTCGGATCCCGCCTGGCTTGTGCTGGCCACCAGCCCGGTTCTGGCGCTGGAGCGGGTTGGCGGGGCGGGTGGCTTTACCCTGACGGGCAATGGCCCCAACACGCTGGGGCCGTTTCTGGCCGATTGCGCCAATATCGATCAGCTTGAGGTGGAAGGCGGCATGCAGCCCTCCGCCCCGATCGGGGCGCAGGCGGGTTATCTGGCCTGTGACAATTTCGGGCGCGTCTCCTCGCGCGACACGGGACAGGCGATCAACCTGAATTTCGTGAACGAGAGCAGCGGGTTTCGCGGGCTGACCTGGATCGATCCCGATGGCGTTCCCGTTGACATGGGGGGCCTCAACCCCGGCCAGGCGACGGCTTTCACCACCGATCCCGGCCATGTCTGGATGGCGACGGACGGGCCGGGAAATTGCCTTGAAATGATCCAGCCAGATGCGGGCCAGTCCGAATATCGCCTGACGGTCGAATAACGATATCAACAGGTTACGCGGCGACGCTCACCTTACTCGGCCGCGTTGTCGGCTGGCTTGGCCCCAGCCATGATCCGGTCCGCCTTCTTGCGCACCAACACGCTGCGCAGGTCGTGCATCGCCAGAAGCAGACGATCCGTCACGTCCTCCAGATCCTCGTCCGAGGCACGGCTCTGCGCCCAATGGGTGGTGAGGTTCAGGTAATCGACCGCGCGGTGAATGTCGTCGATATCCCGGTCGGCCAGCACCGCTTGGCGTTCCGCAATCCAATCGGCGATGACGGCCTGTTCATCGGCCGTCAGCTGATGCTCGCCATGGGGTTTGACATTGCCGTTGCGGATATTGACCACGGCAATCTCGTCCATCTCGATCCGGCGCTGCCGGTTCTCGGTGGAGACCCGAAACACCGCCGCCCCGTTCTCACGGATGCGGAAATAGTATTCGGGCAAGTCGGTCATGGAGGGCCTGTTCGCGCTGCGTCCTTGGCGTCAGACCATCCGGGCAAAGCCGGCCCGGGTCAAGATGCGCGGGTCATGGCTTGCGCGCCACGACGAAGTGCGACGGCATCTTCTTCGGATAATCGCCCGCCTCGATGATTTCAAACCCGGCTTGCGTGATGTGGCGTTCCAATTGGGCGACGCTCAGGAAATGCACGAAGGGCGCCTTGCCGAAGACTTGCATGACGGCGATCACCGGCTTCAGCCAGCGTTTCCGCTCGCCAATGCACGGCGTCTTGCTGATGAAAAGCGCGCCCGAGGGCAGCTGTGCGTGTATGCGGGAGAGCGTGGCGTCGAGATCCTTGACCAGATGCAGCAGATTGAAGGCAAGGATGGCATCGAATTGGCCGTCCAGCCCCGGATCCCCGATGCGGCCCGCCACGGGGGTGACGTTGCGGATGGAGGCATCCCACAACTTGGCCCGCCCGATCTCAACCATCTCGGTCGACACGTCGCTGGCCGTGATATGCGCCACATGGGGCGCGAGCAGGATGGCGGTCGAGACCGTGCCGCACCCGATTTCCAGAACGCGGTCATCCCTGTGCAGATGGGCGCGGGTGCGCTCCAGCGTGGCCTCATAGGCCGGCATGTCCCCGATCTTGCTCTTGGCGTAACGGGGCGCCGCCTTGTTCCAGAATTCAGCGTCAGGTGCGGGGGTGGTTGCGGGCATATCGACCTCCTGTGTTCGCCCTGACGATAGCGCAGGCGAGAGTCGAACGAAATTGCATGGATTGGAATAGATGTTATGCATTGGTGTATGGGAACGAATTGGTCTGCCATCAAATTCGACTGGAACCAGGTGCGCGCCTTCATGGCGACGGCCGAGTTGGGGAGTCTGTCCGGTGCGGCGCGGGCCCTGGGCACGACGCAGCCCACCGTCGGCCGCCAGGTGACGGCGCTGGAGGAGGATCTCGGCGTGGCCCTGTTCGAGCGGGTGGGGCGCGGCCTGGTGCTGACGCCGTCCGGCAAGGCCGTGCTGGATGAGGTGCGCCTGATGGGAGAGGCGGCGTTGCGTGTGTCGCTGGTGGCGGCGGGCCGCGTGGAGGACGTGCGCGGGACCGTCTCGATCAGCGTGTCGGACCTCGTGGCGACCTATCTGGTGCCGGATCTGCTTTTGGAATTGTCCGCCCGGGTGCCGGAGATCGTTGTCGATCTTGTGGTGACCAATGCCATTTCGGACCTGATGCGGCGGGACGCCGACATCGCGTTGCGCCATGTGGAGCCTGACCAGCCGGACCTGATCGCGCGCCGGGTCCGCTCGGGCGAGGCCGGGCTTTGGGCCAGTGCCGGTTTTCTGCAACGCCACGGGCGGCCCCAGAGTATCGCCGATCTTGCCGGCCTGCCCTTCGTCGGCATGTCCGAGCCGGTGCAGATGCTGAGCTACCTGCAATCCTGGGGTCTGCCGACCTGCGAGGCCGATATCCACGTCCATACCGACAGCATGATCGTGGCGTGGGAGATGGTGCGGCAGGGCCTGGGCCTGGGCGTCATGTCCGACGAGATTGCGCTCAGAACCGAGGGAGTGGAGCGCGTCTTACCCGACTTTGCGCCGCTGCCGGTGCATATGTGGCTGACGACCCATCGCGAGTTACGCACCAGTCAGCGGATCCGCGTTGTGTTCGACGTCATCGCCGAGGTGCTGACCCGCTAGCCCCGCATCGGCGCAAGGCCCTTCGCGATCCAGCGTTGAGCGACGATGAAGACGATCAGCGGCGGCAGCATGGCGATGGCGGCCAGCGCCAACGAGGACGGTGAGCCGATCTGCAGAAGGGCGATGCCGCTGACCACCGTGGCCCGTTCCGGCGCCGAGGGCGAGGCGATGAGGGGCCAGAGATACTGATTCCAGCCCAGAACGAAAAAGAACGCCAGAAGGGCCGCGATGACCGGCAGGCTGAGGGGCAGGATGAAGTGGAAGAACACCCGCATCGGCCCCGCCCCGTCGATCCGCGCAGCCTCGATCACCTCGGGCGGGAGCTGCATCATCTGCCCGCGCAGGATCAACGTGCCAAGCCCGGTGGCCGTGACCGGCAGGATCAGCCCGGTATAGGTGTTCAGAAGGCCCAAGGCATCCGTAACGAGGATCGTGGGCAGGATGCGGCTTTCGATGGGCAGGAAGAGTGGCAAGAGGATCAGGGGCATGATCGCCGGGGCGAAGGGCAGGCGAAAGAAGACCAGCGCATACGCCGCGAGCAGCGAGACAAGGGTTTTCACAAGCGCCACGCCAAGCGCGATCACCAAGGAGGTGCGCAGCATTTCTGCGAGCGGCGGGCGGGATGCCGTGCTGGTGGTGATGAGGGCCTCGACGGCGGTGAGATCCGACCGAAGGACGATGCCGATCAGCAGCCCCAGCGGCGCCAGCATGAACGCGCAGCCCAGGATCAGAATCAGGTGGTCGGTCAGGCGGACGCGCGGCATGGGTAGGGCGTATCGCGTGGGATCGCGTGGAGCAAGCTATGGGGGTTGTGTCGGTGCGGGGTTGCGGGCGTCAGGGGGGCGCTGCCCCCCGTCCTGCGGACTCCCCCCGGGGTATTTCGGACCATTGGAAGGGGGGTGGGCATACGGGTATGGCCGTCGCGTTGCGGGCGCCGCCTGGGATACGGGCTCGGGCTGATGGCGCCGGTCCCTGGGCGGGTCCGGCGTGACATGGGGCGAGGCGGCGCCGCCTCCTGTCAAGGGGCGGAGCGGTTCGGAAGACCCGGTATATCGAACCGGGATGCCGGCGGTTTGATGCGGGGTGTTCGAACTTGGCCCAATGAGGGGGCTGTCTTCGTTCGGATCCCGCGCGAACCGTCCTCGTGATGTGGCCACGGGAGGAGGTGTCCCATGGCGGCGTTAAGGAAGTGTGAAGACCGACGGTCTTGCGGCACCTTGGCCGAGGAGGCAGTCCAGCAGGGCCGTCAGTGCGCCGGCCGTGTCGGGTCGCCCGCGCGCTTGCAGATCGTCGAGGCCGACAAAGGCGCCGTAGAACAGGATGCCGAGGTTGCGGGGGCGGCCGCAGGCCTCTAGCAGATCTTCCACATAGGTGATGCGCGCCGCATCGATCTCGGCCACGGCCTTGGCGACGGCGTCATCGCGGAGCGACCAGGCGCGGATGGCGGGTTCGATCAGGAGGCCACCGAAGCGGTCGGGCGCGCCGTCATTTGCGATCCGGGCGAGGGCGCGGAGTCTGGCCTCAGCTGAAGGGAGGTCGGCGAGCCCGTCTATGATGCCGGTGAAGGCTTTGTCTTGCCACAAGGCCAGCATCGCCGCGTGAAAGGCCGGGACGTCCTTGAAATGCCAATAAAAGCTGCCCTTTGACGTGCCGAGCTGGCGCGCCAGTTTCTCGGCTTTCACCGCATCGGGCCCGTCCGCTGCCAGCGCGCGGAAGCCCGCGGCGATCCAATCACTGGGGGTGAGGCGATTTGTCATTCGGGCACCATACGGTCGCGTATTGCCGGCCGCAATCACTTCACCATACGGTAGCGTATGGAATCAGAAAGCGAGGCGTTCCGATGCAATCTCAATTCCTCAACATCCCTTTTGCCGTCGCCGGAGGCCTGTTCTTTGCCACGGCGGCGATTCACGCTTTCATGGGCGGGCCGGAAGTGAATGCGCCCGTGCAGGGCAGTGGGCTGGATCCGTTGGTCCGCGCGGTGTCGGCCGTGGTGTGGCACGCGTTGACTGCGCTGTTCGTGGTGTTCGGCGGGGCGCTCATCTGGGCCGCATGGCACGGAGCGCGGGCCTTGGTGATGACTGTTTTGGCGGTCAACCTCTCCTTCATTGCGCTGTTTCTGGTGATTGGAACGGTGGCGCTTGGGACCGTTTGGCCCATGCCGCAATGGGTGCTGTTCACGTTGATCTCGGGCGTAATGGTCTGGGGAATGCGTTCAGACCGTGCGCGAGAGTGGGACACGGGACGTGTCCGGGCGTAGGTGCAGCGGCGAATGGCGGGTTCGTGCCCAAGGTCACCGATGCTGCACTCCCCACCAACGTCCGCTCTATGAAAACTAATCAGAAAAACACATCTTGTTTCCATCCAGGTCCCGAACATATGCGGAGAACTTTGGCCCACGTTGGTTTGGCGGCCCCTCGCAAGCCCCCCCGAGGTCTACGGCCAAAGCGTGTAGTCTTCTGACGTCTCCTTCGCCACCAACGCAAAATCCAACCATTGTTCCATTGCCGTTGGTGGCCGGCATGCCGTCAAATGGTTTGGCCGCGGCGAAGGCAAAATCCTCACCAAGCCAGTAAGTCATTCTGTCTGTAGGTGACATTCTTTGAAGGCCCGACCGCGCAAACAGCGCATCGTAGAAGGTTCTTGCAGCGGCCATGTCATTCGTTCCAACAACAAAGTAATTCATTTTCATCGATTTAGCTCCTGTAAGCGGGTCGCCTGCGCCCGGCATTGGTTTCAGTGGTTCAAGCCATATCGACTAATATGACATTTTATGTCCTATATGATTCATGACACGGGCGAATGCGCATGACAGGCTGAGACGATTGGAATTGATTGCCGTTCAGCTTAAGCAAGACGCCCATTGTACGGTCGGGGGCTTGGCGCAACAGCATGGTGTCAGCCCACGCACGATAGCCCGCGACCTTGTGCTCATGCGGGACCAAGGCATGCAGATCGACGCGGATCGCGGACGTGGGGGAGGTGTGCGCCTTGACCGCAACTGGGGCGTTGGTCGCATGAACCTGACGTACGCCGAGGCGGTCGATCTCCTTATCAGCATCGCCGTTGCAGAGCAGATGAAGTCACCCATGTTGCTTGCGAATCTGGCGTCGATACGACGGCAGCTGGTGGCCTCGTTCTCGCCCGAGAAGCGCAACAAGGTGAACGGGCTCAAGTCCCGTATTCTTATAGGCGTCACGGCCTCGACTTACGTTCAGGCCAGCGCCGGCGCGCCACCAAAAAGAATTGTGCAAGCCGTACATCAGGCTTTCGTCGATCAAAAGGTCTTGGAGCTGCGATATCAAAGAGAAGACGGCGTCATCTCCAACCGGCAGATCGAGCCGCAATATCTCTTGCTGAAGTATCCCATCTGGTACGTCGTTGCGATGGATCGTCTGAGAAACGAACCAAGGACATTTCGATGTGATCGGATGCTTGGTGCCTCAATCGAAGAAGTGCGTTTCAAGCTCCTGCCGAAAGAAAAATTCCAAACCTCTTTGGTAGTCGATGACCATTCGATGTGATCGAACCACGGCCAATCGGAGAGCCGACATTGGCAGACCGCGAACTAACGGCAGCTTTGTCCGCAGACCAAACGTCCGCAAGGTGTGGTGGACTCAGGTGGCGCAGACGAATTGCGCCTGCGCCGTTGCCGACTTGTCAGCTGAGTGATGCGCAGAAATCCTGGATGCGGGTGCAGGCCTCTTTCAGGTTTTCGTCGCTGGTCGCGTAGCTGACGCGGAAGGCGGGCGAGAGGCCGAACGCGCCGCCGAAGACGACCGCCACACCTTTTTCCTCAAGGAGTGCTGTCGCGAAGGTCTCATCGGTATCAATCTTGGTGCCAGCCGGCGTCGTCTTGCCCATACAGCCGTGGATCGACGGGTAGACGTAGAAGGCCCCTTCGGGCGTGGGGCAGGAAATGCCCTCGGCCGCGTTCAGCATATCCACCACCAGATCCCGGCGGCGCTTGAACGTCTCGTTGTTGGGGGCAAGGAAATCCTGCGTGCCGTTCAGCGCCTCGACCGCCGCCCATTGCGAGATGGAGCAGGGATTGGAGGTGCTTTGCGACTGGACCTTGCGCATCGCCTTGATGAGCTCTTCGGGGCCCGCGGCGTAGCCGATCCGCCAGCCGGTCATGGCATAGGCCTTGGAGACGCCGTTGCAGGTGAGCGTGCGGTCGTAGAGGCCGGGTTCAACCTCGGCGGGCGTGGCGAATTCGAAATCGTCGTAGACGAGATGCTCGTACATATCGTCGGTCATGACCCAGACATGGGGGTGCTTCATCAGCACGTCGGTCAGGCCCTTGAGCTCTTCGGCCGTATAACCTGCGCCAGTGGGGTTCGACGGTGAGTTGAAGATGAACCATTTGGTGTTGGGCGTGATCGCGGCCTCCAACTGATCCGGCGTGATCTTGTAGCCGGTCTGGGACGGGCCTTCGACGAAGACAGGCTCACCGCCAGCCAGCAGCACCATGTCGGGGTAAGAGACCCAGTAGGGCGCGGGGATGATGACCTCATCCCCGGGGTTTAGGGTCGCCATCAGCGCATTGTAGAGGATCTGCTTGCCGCCGGTCCCCACCGAGACCTGCGCGGGCGTGTAGTCCAGCCCATTGTCGCGCTTGAACTTGGCGCAGATCGCCTCTTTCAGCTCGGGGATACCATCGACGCCGGTATACTTCGTCTTGCCCGCATCCATGGCCGCCTTGGCCGCATCCTTGATGTTCCCGGGCGTGTCGAAATCCGGCTCCCCCGCGCCAAGGCCGATCACATCCTTGCCCTGACGCTTGAGCTCGGCGGCGAGGTTGGAGACGGCGATGGTGGGCGAGGGCTTCACACGGGCAAGCGTGTCGGAAAGGAAGGGCATCGTGTCGCGTCCTTGGTGGTGGGCGCCCGGTCTATACAGGCTATAACATATGAAGTCTGCTTACGGCGGGCCGTGCGCGCCTTCAACCATTCAAAAGGACACATCCCATGGGCGATCTGTCGCTATCTTCTCCGACTTGGTTCGATGCCGAGACCACCACCTTTGGCGATCGCGTCACTGGCGCGCGGGAGGCGGCGGGTCTGAGCCAGCCGGAATTGGCGAAACGGCTGGGTGTGAAGGTCAAGACCATCCGGGCCTGGGAAAACGACCAATCCGAACCGCGGGCCAACAAGCTGTCGATGCTGGCCGGTATGCTCGGCGTATCGATGATGTGGCTACTGAGCGGCGAGGGCGACGGGCCGGATGGGCCCGATGTGGTTGAACGCATGGGCGAGGACATCGAGCGGATCTTGCTGGATCTGCGGCAATTGCGGCTTGACCAATCGCAATTGGCGGAGCGCGCGGGCCGGTTGGAGAAGCGCCTGAAGGCGGCCCTGGGCAACTGATGGCGGAAACACGCGAGATCCGGGTCAAGCGCCTGCGGATGCGGGCGTGGCACCGGGGCATCAAGGAGATGGATCTGATTCTCGGCGGCTGGGCCGATGCGCATCTGAATGACGCCGATGACCAGGCGCTTGATGCCTTCGAAGCGGTGCTGGCCGAGGCGGACCATGACCTCTACCAATGGGTGTCGGGCCAGGCGGACGCACCTGCGGGCCTGTCGCCCATGCTGGATCGCATCGCCGCCGACATGACGCCGACCCTGGGCCGCGGCGCCTGATTTCAAAGGCTTTTTGGCGCTTAACGGAATTTTTCCCTTTTTCTCCGAATCTTGCTCGAAAGCAGTGATTGCGGAGCTTAAATCATGAGTATGCATGCGCCTCTGGCCACGTCGACCCAGACCGGGTTCGAAGCGGCTTATCTGGAATCCCTCGCCATGGTGGAGCGCCTGCATCGGCTGCTTCTCGATGTCATCAAGGACGAATTCGAGCGGTTGGGGGTGTTGGATATCAACGCCGTTCAGGCGCTGTTGCTGTTCAATATCGGCGACAATGAAGTCACTGCGGGCGAGTTGAAATCGCGCGGCTACTACCAGGGCTCCAACGTCAGCTACAACCTCAAGAAGCTGGTCGATATGGGCTACATGCACCACCAGCGTTGCGAGATTGACCGCCGCTCCGTGCGCGTGCGCCTGACCGATAAAGGGCGCGATGTGCGCAACACGGTCGAGGGACTCTTCGAGCGGCACGCCGAAGGACTTGAGAAGCAGGGTGTTCTGAACGCGGACGGGATGGATCGGTTGAACCATTCCCTCAAGCGGATCGAACGCTTCTGGTCCGACCAGATCCGCTACATCTATTAAGCCACTGCCTGCGTAACCAGTGTTGGGACGGGCGGGGGCAGTGGTCCGCCCACCCGCATTGTCCTGCGGCAGCGTCCGGCGCTCCTAGGGTGCCTGTTCGGGGCGGGCCCTGCGTGATGTGATCTCGAGGACGTGCAACGCCGGGGGAGCCCGTGTGACAGTCCGGTCTGCAGGTGCAGCAAGAACCTATGGCGGACGGCACCGCTGAGCGTGCACGTTTTTGCCCCTATCAAATCTTGATTCTTGGCGGCTTCAGTTGGTTTCGACGGCATCGAGCGACGGCAGCTCGGGCAAGGTGTAGCCTGCCTCTTCCAAAGCCGGGCGGACCTGGTTGTCGAGGGACCGCCGCACGATCGGTCCGCGAAAATGCAGCACCACGATGCCATCGGCGTTGATGAAGAATGTCTCGGGCATCGCCACCACCCCCCAGTCGCGCCCGTTGCGGGCCTGGGGATCGGCCCCGATCAGATCGTAGGGATTGCCCAACTCGTCCAGGAACGACAGGGCTTGGCTTTCCCGGTCGCGGTAGTTCACGCCGTAAAGGGGAACACCGGCCTCGGCCAGCGCGGTCAGCGTCGGGTGTTCCGCACGGCAGGGCGGGCACCACGAGGCGAAGAAGTTCAGGATCACCAATTCCTCCCCCTCAAGCGCGGCGCGCGTCAGAAGGGCGGATCCGGGCAGCTCGACCAGATCAAGCGCCGGGGCGGGATTGCCTTGCTGAACCGAGGGCAGGGAGGTGGTGTCCACACCGGCGCTCAGCGCGTCGCGATTGTTCATCAACTGCCAGCCCGCGATGCCGAAGAACCCGCCCGTAAGCGCCAAGGGCAGGATCATCAACCAATTGACTTTCATCGTGCGGCCCCACGTCCGCGACGGGATTCGACCTCATCCAGGTGGCGGGCCACGCGCCGGGCGCGCCAGATCGACCCGCCGACCAAGGCAATCAACAAGATCAGGGTGCCCGCATAGGCCGACAGGACCTCCACGGCATATTGGCCCAGATCCACCATCATGCCATCCGCTCCTGCGCGATCAGCGCCTTGACCCGGCGCGCGCGGATCTCGGTGCGGGTGCGATAAAGAACGAGGGCGAGAAACAGGAACCCGAAGCCCGCCATGACCGTGATCAGCGGGTACCAGAAGACATCCGCGATGTTCTGTTCCGCATCGAGCGAGAGCGTCGCGCCCTGATGCAGGCCCTGGTTCCAGAACACCAAGGCATAGCGCGAGATCACGGCGAAGACCGACCCGACAAGGCACAGGACCGCCGTCAGATCCGCGGCCTGGTCGGGGTTCTCGATGGCCTCCCAAAGGGCCATGAAGCCGAGGTAGAACAGGAACAGGATCAGGAACGAGGTCAGGCGCGGATCCCATTCCCACCACGTGCCCCACATCGGCTGCCCCCAGACCGCCCCCGTGAAGAGCGCGATCAGCGTGAAGACCATGCCGACCGGTGCGGCCGCCTTGGCCGCCAGCGCGCTGACATGGTGGCGGCGCACCACCCAGATCAGCGAGGCCACCAGCATCATCAGCCAGGCATTCACCGCCATGATCGCGGAAGGCACGTGGACATAGATGATCTTGACGGTCGATCCCTGGCGGAAGTCATTGGGGGTAAAGAAGAACCCCCAGACCAGGCCCACCACAAGGCAGATCGCCGCGATGGCCGATATCCAGGGCAGAAGCGCGCCGGAGGTGGCCATGAACCGCCGCGGGTTCGCATATTCCCAGATCGAGGACATGGCCGGACCATAGGCCTGTGATTTGGGGGTCACAATGGGACGTTCTGGCGCAAAGCTAGCGCAGATTGACGCGGAGCGCGGCGGCGGCGGCGAAGGGCAAAAGTGCGGCGGCGCCGAGGGTGATTCCGGCGGTCAGGGCAAGCGGCGTTGTCGCGTCCAGCCCCTGCGCGCCCCGGGTCGCGGCCAAGGCCCCGAAGAGCAACGTCGGGACGTAGAGGGGCAGCACGAGGAGCGACAGGAGAAGCCCGCCGCGCTTGATCCCCACGGTAAGGGCCGCCCCGAATGTGCCGATGATGGAGAGCGCGGGCGTGCCCACGAAGAGCGAGGCGATCAGCCACGGATAGGCGGCGCCGGGCAGGTTCAGCAGGATGCCCAGAACCGGGGCGGCGGCCACAAGCGGAAGGCCGGTTGTGAGCCAATGGGCGAGCGCCTTGAGCGCGGCCACGGATTCAAGCGGCAAGGGGGATGTCGCGAGCAGGTCGAGTGTCCCGTCCTCCCAATCGAGCTGAAAGATGCGGTCGAGCGACAGGAGGCAGGCCAGCAATGCGCCGAGCCAGAGGAGGCCCGCCGCCATTTCGCTCAACCGCCCGGTTTCGGGGCCGACCCCGAACGGGACGAGCGCCGTGAAGATGAGGAAGAAGGCCAGCGAGAGGCCAAAGCCGCCCCCGGCGCGGATGGCCAGCGCCAGGTCGCGTTTCAGGAGGCCGATCATGAGAGTGCCCCCACAAACGGATCGTCGGCGAAGGGGTCGGATGCGGGCAGGCCCTTGGCGATGAAGGGCGTGATGTCGAGCGTTCGGGCATTGGCGAGGCCCAGGTCGATATGGGTGGCAATGAGCGCCGCGCCGCCCTGGGCCAGGTGGGCCTCGACCGCGGCAGCGAAGCGGGCGGTGTTTTCGGTGTCGAGTGATACCGTTGGTTCGTCCAGGCACCAGATCGGCCGGCCGGTGACCAGAAGCCGGGCGAGGGACAAGCGGCGTTTTTGTCCCGCGGACAATTCGCCCGCGCGTCTTTCGGCGAGGGATTGCAGATCGAACGCGGTCAGCGCGGGTGTGATATCATCGGTGCCGAAGATGCTGGCCCAGAAGGTGAGGTTCTCGGTGACGCTGAGTTGCGCCTTCAACCCGTCGGCATGGCCGGCATAGGCAATCGCGTCCTCCTCGTGCGCGATCGTTCCGGTGATCGGAGGTGTGAGCCCCGCGAGTGTGCGCAGGAGCGTGGTCTTGCCCGCCCCGTTCGGACCGCGCAGGATCAGTGCCTCGCCCGCCTCCACGGAAAACGACACAGAGGCAAGGACTTGCGCGGGGCCGCGGGCGCAGGCGAGATCGGATACGCGGAGCGTCATGGGCGATAGCGGTAGCCGGTTTGGGGCAGGTGGGGAAGGGGCGCGGTTGCGGACCGGCCCAACAGGCCACCGCGGCCGCGGGTGTCAGCGCGGCTGGTTGGCGGGCGAGGGGGCGCTGCCCCCGTCGCCTCTGGCGACTCCCCCGGGGTATTTCCGAACCAGTGGAAGAGGAGGCGAAGGGGCTTGTCAAAACGGTATGCAATGGCATACAGAGCGCGGGAGAGACGTTTTGTTCCATTGATGGGGCGCCGTTTGAATGGCACCCCGGAACGGAACAGACCCACATTCGCAGCTTTCACACCGGACAGGAGCAGCCCGTATGCCCATCACCGTTGGCCACGATTCCGCAAAGACCCGCAAAACATTGACCGTGGGGGGCCAGTCGGTCGCCTATTATTCCATCGCCGCCGCCGAAGAGGCGGGGCTGGGCGATTTTTCCAAGCTGCCGGCCGCGTTGAAGGTGGTGCTGGAGAACATGTTGCGCTTCGAGGATGGCAAGACCGTCAGCACCGATGACATCAAGGCGTTCAGCACCTGGGCCGAGCAGGGCGGCAAGAACCCGCGCGAGATCGCCTATCGCCCGGCGCGCGTGCTGATGCAGGATTTCACCGGCGTGCCCGCCGTGGTCGACCTGGCCGCGATGCGCGACGGGATCAAGGCGCTGGGCGGTGATCCGCAGAAGATCAACCCGCTGAACCCGGTGGATCTGGTGATCGACCATTCGGTGATGATCGACGAATTCGGCAATCCGCGCGCCTTCCAGATGAATGTGGACCGCGAGTATGAGCGGAATATGGAGCGCTATACCTTCCTGAAATGGGGTCAGACCGCGTTCAACAATTTCCGCGTCGTTCCCCCCGGCACCGGCATCTGCCATCAGGTGAACCTGGAATATCTGGCGCAGACCGTCTGGACGGACACCGACCAGTCGGGCGCCGAAGTGGCCTATCCCGACACGCTGGTCGGCACCGACAGCCACACCACGATGGTCAACGGCGCTGCTGTTCTGGGTTGGGGCGTTGGCGGGATCGAGGCCGAGGCCGCGATGCTGGGTCAGCCCATCTCCATGCTGATCCCCGAGGTCGTTGGCTTTGAGCTGACCGGTGAGATGACCGAGGGCACAACCGGCACGGACCTTGTGCTGAAGGTCGTCGAAATGCTGCGCGAGAAGGGCGTTGTGGGCAAATTCGTGGAATTCTACGGCAAGGGCCTCGACACGCTGCCTTTGGCCGACCGCGCGACCATCGCCAACATGGCGCCCGAATATGGCGCCACTTGCGGCTTCTTCCCCATCGACGGTGAAACCCTGCGCTACCTGCGTACGACGGGCCGCGATGAGGATCGGATTGCGCTGGTCGAGGCTTATGCCAAAGAAAACGGCTTCTGGCGCGGCGACGATTACGCGCCGGTCTATACGGACACGCTGCACCTGGATATGGGCACCATCGTGCCTGCCATCTCGGGCCCGAAACGGCCACAGGATTACATCGCACTCGACAAGGCGGCGACGGCGTTTCACGCCTATGTCGAAGGCCAGCGCAAGGGCACGACCGTTGCACAGGACTGCAAGACGCGGTGGGAAGCCGAGGGCGGACAGCCTGCACCGGCGGATATTCCCGGCGATACCGGAAGCCATGCAATGGGCTACAACAAGGATGCGGGCTATCAGCTGCATGACGGGTCGATCGTGATCGCCTCGATCACCTCGTGCACCAACACGTCGAACCCCTATGTGATGATCGGGGCCGGACTGGTGGCGCGGAAAGCGCATGAGAAGGGGTTGACGCGCAAGCCTTGGGTCAAAACCTCGCTCGCGCCCGGATCACAGGTTGTCAGCGCCTATCTGGAAGCGGCCGAGCTTCAGGACGACCTCGACGCCATCGGCTTTAACCTTGTCGGCTATGGCTGCACGACCTGCATCGGTAATTCCGGCCCGCTGGAGCCGTCGATTTCCAAGACGATCCACGACAATGACCTGATCGGGGTCAGCGTTCTGTCGGGCAACCGGAATTTCGAGGGCCGGATCAGCCCCGATGTGCGCGCCAACTACCTCGCCTCGCCGCCGCTGGTGGTGGCCTATGCGCTGGTGGGCGACATGAACGTCGATATCACGACCGAGCCGCTGGGTCAGGATCAGGACGGCAATGATGTCTTCCTCAAGGATATCTGGCCCACCCAGAAGGAAATCGCGGACCTGGTCGAAAAGACCGTCACGCGCGAGGCCTTCCAGGAGAAATATGCCGAGGTCTTCGAAGGCGACGAGAAGTGGCAGGGCGTGGATGTGCCGCAGCAGGAAACCTACGATTGGCCCGCGACCTCGACCTATATCCAGAACCCGCCCTACTTCCAGGGCATGACCATGGACACAAAGGCCATCGAGAATATCGAAGGGGCCAAGGTTCTTGCGCTGCTGGGGGATTTCGTGACCACAGACCATATCAGCCCGGCAGGCTCGTTCAAGGAAACGACCCCTGCGGGACAGTATCTGGTCGAACGTCAGGTGCCGGTGCGGGAGTTTAACTCCTACGGCTCGCGCCGGGGCAATCACGAGGTGATGATGCGCGGCACGTTTGCCAATATCCGCATCCGCAACGAGATGCTGGACGGGGTCGAGGGCGGCTATACGCTGGGGCCGGATGGCAGCCAGATGTCGATCTTCGATGCGGCCATGGCCTATCAGGCCGAGGGCACGCCCTTGGTGGTCTTCGGCGGCGAGCAGTACGGGGCCGGGTCCAGCCGTGACTGGGCCGCGAAGGGCACGAACCTTCTGGGCGTGAAGGCGGTGATCGCCGAGAGCTTTGAGCGCATCCACCGCTCCAACCTTGTTGGCATGGGCGTGATCCCGTTCGAATTCACCGGAGGCGACACGCGCACGACGCTGGGTCTGAAGGGGGATGAAACGGTTTCGATCCACGGTCTGGAAGGGGTTCAGCCGCTTCAGGACGTGCCTGCCACGATCACGATGGGCGATGGGTCGACCAAGGAGATCACCTTGAAGTGCCGGATCGATACCGGTGTGGAGATCGATTATATCGAGAATGGCGGCGTGCTGCATTACGTGCTGCGCAACCTCGCCAAGGAGCCCATGGCGGCGGAGTAAGCCGCGATCGGCTGAATCGATGCGGGGTTCCTTCGGGGACCCCGTTTCACATCAGGACATGAGCCCGACCTGATCGTAGTCCGAGCGCACCCAATCCTCGAACCCGATGCCGGTGGCATCGTGGGCGGCGCCATAGGCATCCAGCAGCTTGTTCACGATGGCCGCACGGCCCCACGGGTTGTGAATGAATCGTGGCGCCAGTTGCTTGCGCGCCTCGGCCAGGGGCACGCCTTTGAACACATGCAAATAGATCGTAGCGGCGAGGCCCGTGCGATCGGAGCCTGATTTGCAATGGATGACCATCGGCTTCGGCATCTGCCGCAGCGCATCCAGCAGGCCCAGAAGCGCTTCTTTCCGGGGCAGGATGATGGCCCGCATTTCCAATGCCCTAAACTCGAGCCCCAGTTCGGCGCAAACGGCCGCTTCGATCTGGCTCGGGGGGGACGTGTCGCCGCGCAGGGTCAGAACCGAGGCCGCGCCCATCGCCTTCAGCTGCGCAAGACGCGATGGGCTGGGATGGTTGTGACGCCACACATCGTCATCAAGTTTGTGGAAGTTGGTCCAGAGCGTCCTCAGAAACCCATGATCCTTCAACCAATACAGGCGCAGCCGGTCGGCGGGCGTGAAAGGGGCGGGCTGCGTCATGGGCCGCGCGGTAACATGGGCGGCATCGGCGCGTCCAGACGGCTTGCGCCGCGGCATTGGCGGAGCCAAGGTTGCGACCATGAAAGGATTTCCTGATCTTCCGCCGCTTTGGCTGGTGGCGTTCATGGCCCTTGCATGGCTGTTGGCGCGGTTTTTGCCGTTGGTCGTCATCCAATCGATCCCATTACAACTGGCCGGGATGGCGCTATCGGCGGCGGGATTTGCCCTGATCGGCTGGTCCGCCCTGTGGTTCTGGCGCAAGAAAACCACGATTGAGCCGCATCACGCGCCGGGAACCTTGATCGTGGAAGGACCGTACCGGATCGGTCGCAACCCGATCTATCTGGGCATGATCGCGATTCTGACCGGTCAGGTTCTTTGGCTTGGTGCGCTCAGCCCGGTGATCCTGCCGCCAATCCTATTGCTGATTCTTACAGCGCGATTTGCCAAGCCCGAGGAAGCGGGCCTGATTGCGGCCTTCGGACAGGAGGGGCGCGATTACCTGTCCAGAACGCGCCGGTGGATCTGAGGAGGCCTGCCCCGGATCGCCGCGTGTCACATCGTCTCGCAAAGGCTTGATTGGCCATCCTTGCGACGATCCACTACCTCTCAAGGCCACGGGACAACGAACGGACCACCAGCAGATGACCAACCGCCTCATATTGACCACGACCCTCGGGTTGACCCTCGCCGCCGCTCCTGCGCTGGCAGACGGCCCGGTTGTGGTGGAACTGTTCACGTCCCAGGGGTGTTCGTCTTGCCCGCCAGCGGACCGGTTGCTGGGTGAATTGGCCGAGCGTGACGATGTCATCGCCTTGGCGCTCCATGTGGATTACTGGGACTATATCGGTTGGGCCGATACGTTCGCGGATGCGGCCTTCACGGCGCGCCAGCAGGGCTATGGCCATGCGGCGGGCTCCACGGTGGTTTACACGCCGCAGATGGTGGTCGGCGGTGTGGATCACGTTGTGGGGTATCGCCCGATGGAAGTGGCAGACCTGATCGTCGCCCATCGCGAGACACCCAATCCCGTTACGGTCGAGGCCAGCGCCGCCGAAAGTGGCTGGCAGGTCACTGCCGTCTGGACCGGGACCGGCACGGCGCCGGGCATGGTGGTTCAACTGGTCACATACACGCCGATGGAACAGGTGGAGATCACCCGTGGCGAGAATGCCGGGCTGTCCGTCGCCTATTACAATATCGTTCAGGATTGGCAGGTTGTGGCGGAATGGGCCGGTGCCGCGCCGTTCGAAGCCCAAGTTGTCCCGACCGCCGATATGCCCCACGTGGTGATCGTGCAATCGCGCGACCACGGCGCGATCCTCGGGGCGCTTCAGCTCGACTGATCCTCCGGTGCCGCGCCCCGTGCCCGCGCGGCCTTGTCGGCGGCTTTCGAAGCGCGTTCCGGCTTCCACCTGTTATGCACCCAGAACCATTGCTCCGGCGCCGAACGCACCCGCGCGGCGAGGCTGTCGTTCAGCGCCGCGGTCATGGTGTCGGGGTCGGTGTGGGGAACAGGGGATTCCAGCTCGATCGTGAAATCAAGGCCGTTTCCGGCGCGGGTGGAATAGATCGGGATCAGCAGGGCCTCGTATTTCAGCGCCATTTCGGCGGCAGCGGTCGAGGTCGGGGCCGGATGGCCCAGAAACTCGAAGATCTGTCCGTCATAGAGGTATTGATCGATCAGGATCGCGCCCTGCGCGCCGGACCTGAGGTGTTTGACAAACCCCGCCAACCCCCGCCTGTCGCGGGTGAACCCGCCGCCGCCGACATTCTCGATCGTCGCGATGTAGTGTTCGTTGAGGTAATCGTTGTTGAGCGGACGGTAGAGGCCGCCCATCTGGTAGCCGCGCACGTTCAGCGCCGCGCGGCCGGCCTGATAATTCCCGAAATGGCCCGAGATGAACAGGATCGGACGGCCCGCCGCTCGTGCCTCCTCCGCCGCGGTCCAACCGGGGCCGACGGGATGCCAGGCCTTTGCACGCTCCATCTGGTCGTCGGTCGCGTAATTCTCCATCACGACGCGGCCCACGTTATCCAGCACGGCGTCGGCAATCCGCGTCCGGTCGCGCGCATCCATCTCGGGGAAGACCATCGCCAGATTGTCCAGCGCCTGCCGTTTGCGCCCCGAAAGCGGGCCGATAATGCGGCGGAAGAGCCAGCCCATGGCAGCCACACGGATCCGGTGCGGCAGGCGCAGCGCAAGCCAGATCAGGCCGCGCCACAGGCGGTCGACGATCCAATCTTTGGGTCGGCGTCCGGGCTGCTGGGCCATGATCTCACGCTCCGGGGGCAGGAGGGGCGGGTGTGGAACGAACGGGCCCGCGTGCGGCACGGGTTTCGCGGTGCCAGACATAGACACCGGCCCCAACGATCACAAGCGCGCCGAGGATGGTGATGGCATCCGGCACCTCGTTGAAGGCGAAAATGCCCCACATCGTCGAAAACACCACACCGGCATATCCGAAAGGCGCAACCGCCCCGGCCTCGGCCACGGTAAGGGAGCGGATCAGGCAAAGCTGCCCTGCGGCGCCCAGAACCCCAAGCCCGAGATAAATCAGCCAATCCGTCGGTGCGGGCGGCTGCCAGACCGGCACGGCAAGGGCCGAGGCAACCAGAGTTCCGATCAGCGCCGTGTAGAGAAAGGAGGTCAGGATCGGCTCATCCCGGCCCAAAAACCGCGTGGTCAGCCCGTAGGAGGCGTAGAACAGGCCAGCCGCGAGCGGCAGGAGGGACGACCACGTCATCACGTCCGCGCCGGGGCGTATCACGATCAACGCGCCGGCGAGGGCCAGCGCAATGCCGATGATGCGGCGCGGGCCCAGGCGTTCGCGCAAGATCAGGGCGGCGCCGAGTGTCAGTATGACGGGGTGGATGTTCATCACCGCTGTGGCCGACGCGATCTCAAGGAACGACAGCGACGTGAAAAAGCAGTAGGTCGCGGCGAAGAGGAAAGCGGAGCGCAGGAGCTGCAGCCCGATATGCCGTGTCCGGATCAGTGTGCCGAGGCGCGGCGCGAGGATCACAGCGACCACTGCCATCTGCCCCGCATAGCGTGCCCACACGACCTGCATGACGTCAAATCGCGCCATGAGCGATTTGGCCACGGCATCCATGGCGGAAAACAGGAAGATCGCCGACAGCATCAGCACGATGCCTTGGGCGGTGGGGCTGAGTTTGGTCAAACGGGTGCGCTCAACCCGCGTTGCGCGCGGCCGCGGCCTCAAGCGCCGGGCGTAATTGATCGAACGGATAGCCGTAGGATGTGGCGGTTTTGATGATCTGATCCACCGGCACCCGGCCCGCTGCGCCAAAGGCCCATGCCACCGTGGAGCGGTTGCCCGAGGCGCAATAGGCGACGACCGGCCCGTCCGATCCCGCAATCGCGTCGGCCTGCTCCTCCACGTGATCCTGGGTCATGGTGTTGCCCTGGAAGGGGTTGAACACGAACGCTATGCCGTGCGCCTCGGCTTCGGCCTGAATGGCGGCGGCCTGAAGGGGCGGCGGGTTCTCGGCATCCGGGCGATTGCAGATCAGGGTTTTCACGCCCATATCGGCCAGTGTTTTCACGTCTTCGGGCTCAATTTGCGGGGTGACGGAATAGCCCTCGGTGATTTGGCGCAGGTCCATGGCAATGGCTCCGGTTGCGAATGTTTCGCGCAACCTGCCCCAATCCCGGACCGAGGGAAAGGCCCGCTGCCCGGAGCGGAGGGTCTTGACGCAGGTCAAAGTGGTCCTGCTGTCGCAATGCTAGCCTTCGGTATCACAGGGGGCCGACAACGCCCCGGCTAGAGGCGCACGGAGGTGGAGTGATGCGAGATGATTTGAAGGAACGCCGCAAAGCGCTCAATGCACGGCTCAATGATCTGACCTCACGATTGACGGGGATCGAGCAGGAACTGGATGCCCCGAAATCCCGCGATTGGGAGGATCGGGCGACCGAGTTGGAAGGCGATGAGGTTCTGGAACGCCTGGGCCATGCCGGAGAGGTCGAGATCTCCCTGATCCGGGAGGCCCTGCGCCGCATGGATCGCGGCGAATACGGCGTCTGCGTGTCTTGCGGTGAGGAGATTTCGAGCGAACGTCTCGATGTCCTGCCCTTCACCCCGCAATGTCGGCTATGCGCCCGCGGCGAGGGGTAGCAGCCCCGTTCTAGTCGGCATTATCCGTCGGCCCCGCGACCTACGCCAGCAGGTCGATGCCAATCTGGTGCGCAAGGCCCAGAATGTCGAAGGGCAGCCAGTTCTCGGCAATCAACCCGGCTTCGTCGAAATGGTAAAAGTCCATCACGTCAATGTGGACGGCGCGCCCGGTTGTCTCCATCCCCAGAAACGGTCCGGTATGGGTCGCGTAGAGCCGCCCGCCCGTCAGCGCGAAGGGGCCATCGGCGATCCGCACGAAATGGCCTTTGCTGTATCGGTCCGGAAAAGCGATGCGGAACGGCACCTGGTGATTGGCGCGAAACCCTTCGACACCCCGGCAGATGCCGATGCCGCCGGCGGCATAATACATGAAATCAGGCGTCCAGTGATGCATGGTGAGCCCGGAGACGTCCGCGCCCACATGGGTGTTGAGCGCGGTGTGCATATCGAGCACCTGCGCCATGGACCGCGCACCGCCCTCGGCGTCGCCCACGCCCATCTTCACGCCACCGCCGCCATTCGGACCCGGCCACATCCCGTGCGCCCCGGCCATGGGACGTAGGGGATAAACGCCAGCCTGATCCATCAGATCCAGCAGATCCGGCAAGATCCAACTGCGCAGGATCCGGCCCGTCTCATCAAGGTGGTGCACCTCGCAGATCCTCAGATGCACCACGCCGCCGGTGGGCGGAATACCCAGAAGCGGGGCGGTGAATGTCCCCTGCCAATGGCCGAATGTGCCGACCAGAGGGGAGTAGCGGCGCGCCTTCGTGCGCGCATCGGGATGGTTTTCGCCAGCCAGCAGGATCTCCGGCCGCCATTGGGCATCGGGCAGTGCACGGGTCAGATCGGCGTAGAATTGCCTGATCGCCTCCGGCCCCGCGCAGGTGCCGTAGGGGTGGGCGATCTCGGCCACGGCATCTTCCGCGTAGATCGCCGCGGGGTCTGCGCCCTGGGCCAGAGCCTCAAGATGCGCATGGATGCGCGCCTTCTCCGATTCCAAATCCCGCCTGTCCACCGTTCTGTTCCCATTTTTGCAATCCTATGCAAAAGCCTTGCGCCAATCGAATCCGGCTGTCTAGATGGCAAAGACGCAGTTCGGGGAAAGGGCGGTGCGATGGCACAGATCAGACTCAACCACGTGAGCAAACGCTGGGGCAGCTTTGTGGGCGTGGATGATTTCCACCTCGACATCGCGGATCAGGAATTCCTCGTCCTGCTTGGGCCATCGGGCTGTGGCAAGACCACCACGATGCGGATGATCGCCGGGTTGGAGGACCCGACCGACGGCGAGATCTGGATCGGTGACCGGGAGGTGACGACGCTGGACCCCAAGGATCGCGACGTGGCGATGGTATTCCAGAGTTACGGCCTCTACCCGAACATGACGGTGTGGGAGAACATTCGCTTTCCCCTGAAAGTGCGCAAAGTGCCTGAGGCCGAACACGAAGACCGGGTCGCGCGCGCCGCCGCGATGGTGGAGCTGGAAGACTTCATGCACCGCAAGCCCGCCGCGCTGTCGGGTGGTCAGCGCCAGCGGGTGGCGCTTGCCCGCGCGATCGTGCGGGAGCCACAGGTGTTCCTGATGGATGAGCCGCTCTCGAATCTCGACGCGAAACTGCGCGTCTCGACACGGGCGCAGATCAAGAACCTGAGCCATGAGTTGAAGGTCACGACGATCTACGTCACCCACGACCAGATCGAGGCCATGACCTTGGCCGACCGCGTGGTGGTGATGAAGGCGGGCGTCGTGCAGCAGGTCGGCACGCCCACGGATATCTACGACAATCCCGCCAACACCTTCGTGGCGGGCTTCATCGGATCGCCTGCCATGAACCTGATGGAAGGGGACATTGCGGATGGCACGTTTCAGGGGGACAACGTGCATGTGCCCGGCATGAACGGCGCATCGGGCAAGGTCACGCTTGGGTTCCGGGCCGAGGACGCCGCGGTCACCGGAGGCGGGCAGGGGGCGATCAATGCCCCGGTCTATTCCATGGAGCTTCTGGGCGATGCCACGATGGTCACCGTGCGGGCCGGCGGCGCGCTGGTGGCGGTGAAGGCGCCAAAGGATTACCGCGCCCGGATCGGGGAGCCGGTTGGCATCGCATTGCCGGACGGGATCACGCATCTGTTCGATGCCGAAACCGGCGCGCGGATCGGCTAAGGAAACCCTCACTTGCGCGATACCGGGCAATCGGATGCTGTGGCCGCGCGTCTTTCGCAAGAGGGTATTGCCATGGTCCATGACACATCCGGACGGCCCAAGCCGGGCCGCGCGCGCGCCGCAATCTCAGCCAAGGGGCGGGCTGCGCCACCGCCCTACGCCTCGCTCAACCGCGCCAAGATCCTGTGCCTGGATTGCCGGGCCTGTTTCAAACGTGATCGCAGCAAAACCGGCTACACATGCCCCACCTGCGGCGGCGCGGCTGTCGACATCGGGTCGGCCTTCAAGGCCCCGCACCGCATCGCGACACGCCAGTGGGAGGTTGTGCTATTCCTCGCAAGCCACGGATTTCGCTACAGAAAGAACGCAGGCCCCGCCCCGCGCACCATGTCCGAGGCGCGCCGTCGCGTCGGCGTGACATAGGTCGACAACCATTACATCCTAAACAAAAGAAGGTTTGGACCATGAAAGGCTCTCGCCCTGTGCAGGCCGCGCTGACGCGCGATACGGATATGAGCAAGACCGAGGCCACCCGCGCGGTGATCGAAGGCATGGTCGACGGCCTGAACGATCACCGCATTGCCGATATTGGGGAGTTCTTCGCCGAGGGATTCAGATGGATGGGCAACCGCGGCTGCGGCACCAAGGAGGGGCTCCGGGCGTTTCAGGACAATTGGCAAAAGCCGTTCCAGGCGGCGTTCTCCAACAAGGTCTGCGTGGACGAGGCCCGGCTCTACATGGGCGAATGGGCCGCGGCCTTCGGGCGCCAGGAAGCGACCCATTCCGGAACCTTCATGGGTGTGGAGCCCACCGGCAAACGCATCACGATCCGATACATGGATTTCTGGAAGGTCGTGGATGGCAAGATCGTCGACAATTACGTGATGGTCGATTTTCCGGATGTGCTGTTTCAGCTCGGCGTCGACGTGTTTGAGGGTGAAGGCTGGGAGGCTTTCGACGAAGGCCGCAAGACACCCCCCGCGCCGTGATCCAATGGCGCGGGCAAGCCCGCATTCCTTTTGCGAAGAGGGGGCGCTGCCCCCGTCGCGTCTCGCGACTCCCCCCAGGGTATTGTTGACCAATGGAAGATGGGATGAACCCTGCTGTCTTCCATTGGTTTCAAATACCCCCGCCGGAGGCGGTCCAGGCCTTGCCTAGTGGACCAGGAGCCCGGATTGGGTTGCCACGCCGAGCGCCCGAAGGGTGCGAGGCGCCCGGTCCGGCGAGGCAAAGGCGCGCGCAGCGCGCCGTCCGAGGCGGAGGCCCACCTATTGCCCCAGCGCGATGCCTTCGCGGCGGGGATCAGCCCCGCCCATCAGTCCGTCTGGTGTGATGGCGATGGCGTGGAGGCCGGAGTTCAGGCCCCGCACGTTCACTTCGTATCCGAGCGCTTCGAGGCCTTCCGCGAGCGCTTCCGCGTCGGTGCCTTCTTCCAAATCATAAGTGCCGAAGCGGTTGACGGCGTGCGGCAGGGAGATGGCGTCCTGGATATCGAGGCCCCAGTCGTAATGGGCGATGATGGTGGTGGCGACATAGCCGATGATGCGGCTGCCGCCCGGAGAGCCGATAGCGAGAATGGGGTTACCGTCTTGCATCACGATGGTGGGCGACATCGAGGAGCGGGGGCGTTTTCCGGGCTCGATCCGATTGGCGATGGGGATGCCGTCGGAGTGGGTGCGGAAGCTGAAATCAGTCAGCTCGTTGTTGAGCAGGAAGCCACCCGGCGCCATCAGGCGGGAGCCGAAGCCGTTCTCGATGGTGGTCGTCATGCTCAGCACGTTGCCGTAGCTGTCGACGATGGAGATGTGAGATGTGGAGGGGAATTCGAGGCTTTGGTCATCGGCCCAGACCTGTGCGTGATCCCAGGTCGGGTTGCCCGGGCTGACTTCGGGCAGGGCGACGAAACCGTCTGTCTGATCGCCGCCGATCAGCTGGGCACGTTCCTCCAGATAGGCGGGATCGATCAGGCCTTCGGTCGGCATTGGCACATAGTCGCTATCGGCCATGTAGCGGCCGCGGTCGGCAAAGGCGAGGCGGGATGCGTCACCGATGATCCGCCAGGCGTCGGGATCATCGGGGGTGGACAGGTCGAACTGGCCCGAGATCCCGAGGATCTGGCCGACGGTCAGGGCGCCGGAGGAGGGGGGGCCCATGCCGCAGACATCCATGTCGCGATAGGTGGCACAAACGGCGGGCCGTTCGATGACCTCGTAGACCGCGAGATCACGGAGCGACAGGAGGCCGGGATTGCCCTCGGCGCTGCGCACGGTCTCCACGATGCCTTCGGCGATGGGGCCCTGATAGATCGCGTCCGCGCCCTGCGCCTGCATGGCGCGCAGCGTGTCGGCGTAGGCCGCGTTTTGCAGAAGGGTTCCTTCGGCCAGTGGAGCGCCATCGGGGAGAAAATAGGCGGCGGTGGCGGGAAAGGTCGAGAGACGCTCGGCGTCGTTTGCGATGGAGTCGGCCATCCTTGCGGAGACGGCGAACCCCTCATCGGCCAGCGCAATCGCAGGGTCCAGAAGGTCGCCCCAATTTGCATTGCCCCATCTGCGATGGGCGTCCTCCATCAGCGCCGGCGTGCCCGGCGTGCCAACGGAGAGCCCGCCAACGACCGCGTCGAAGAAGCCGAGCGGTTCGCCCGTCTCATCCTGAAACAGCGTTGGCGTGACATCGAGCGGGGCGGTTTCGCGGCCATCGAGCGTCGTCAGCTCGCCACTCTCGGCATCGAACCAGACCAGGAACGCGCCGCCGCCCAGGCCCGAGCTTTGCGGCTCCACGAGGCCAAGCACGGCTTGTACGGCCACCATGGCATCCGCGGCGGTACCACCGGCTGCGAGCACATCGGCACCGGCTTCGACGGCCAGCGGATTTGCGGCGGCCACCATCCAGTCCTGTGCGACAACGGGATCACCGGCATCGCGGGCGTCCATGGCGGCCTGGGCGCGCTCGGACAGGGCCGATGCGCCTGTTTCCGTTGCACCTTCCGGTGCCACCGCATCGGCGGCCTCCTGGGCAAAAAGCGGCGTGGTGAGGATAAGACAGGCGACGACAAGGGGCAGGGTGGGGCGCATTCCGGATCTCCATGGGGCAGTGAAATCTGACCCTCAGGATGACCCGGATTAACGCAAAGTAAAGCGGCTGTTTCGCATTGGGCCGAAACTCGCCAGATCTCAGCTGAGAAACACGCCCATGACCACGCACATCAGGCCGATGACCGACAGCATCAGTGCCGCCATATTGATTGCCACGATCCTCTGCAGGCGCGCGCGCATGGCTGCATCTTCGAGGTTTGTCCGCTTGGCGCGGACGGCGGCGGAGATGCAATAACCCAGCATGATCAGGCCGATGCTCGCAATTGCCGTGCCGATCCAGACCAACCAGGCCATGACGTCTCCATTCCGTGTCGGGCGTGACCCTAGCGGTCTGAGCCCGGCGTGCAAGCCTTGCGGGGGACGCACGGCGGGGCTAGTCAGGGCATCAACGCGATTGATCCCCTTTGATATGAGGCCAGAGCCCAGATGAACGATATGCAAGAGACGTCCGAGCGCCCCGACAGTTACCGCGTGACGGCCGATGAGCTGCGCCAGTTTATTGAACGCTACGAGCGGCTTGAGGCGGAGAAGAAGGATCTTGCCGACGCCCAGAAAGAGGTGATGGCCGAGGCGAAATCGCGCGGCTACGACACCAAGGTGATGCGCAAGGTCATCGCGCTACGCAAGCGTGAGCCCGACGATATCGCCGAGGAAGAGGCGGTTCTGGAGATGTACAAGGAAGCGCTTGGGATGCGGTGAACACGGCGCGGAGTGCAGCGAGCGGAAGCCGACTGCCTCACCGTTGCAATAGGCGACGTCAGGTCCGATCTCACCCGGGGGCGCGGCAGGGCAGATTGGCCGCCTTATGCGCTACGGTTTCTGACGGGGTCGGCGCGTGTGTGCCGAAATCGGTCATGGGGTCAGGAGCGTGACACCGGGGATGCGGGCGATCACGTCCATATCCTCATCGTAGCTTTGGCTCATCTCGGCCATCAATTCCTCGGTCCATCCGGGCAGGTTCAGGGTTTCCTCGATCTTGCTCTCGAGCGCGTAACGTTCCAGGAACGCGGCCACGACGCGGCGTCTCTGAGTTTCCGTGTCGGGCGGGTTCTGGGTGAGCCAGGTCTGCATACGCGCAAATCCGTCCGGCTCCATGATCCCTTCCAGCAGGTCGTCGATCCCGTCCAGATCCGCCTGCGGCCCGACGCCTGCAATTTCCCGCATCAACTGGCCCCACAAGAGCGGCGTATCCTCGTTGCACCACACGGTGATGCGGCAATCCGGGTGGGTCAGTTGCAGGCGGCGCAGAACCTCGGACCATGCCACGGCGTGGGGCTGCATGTTCTCGCTGAACTCATCAAAATCGGAAAAGCGCGACGCTTTGAACAGGGCCGGGATCAATGTGGCCGGGTCCCGCATGCCGATGAAGAACTCGGCTTGGGCGCGAGGAAACAGCGCGCGGAGATGATTTGACGCCCGGTCGATCATTGGCCAGATCTGCGCCCCCTGAACCACGAGGCGGTTGATGCAGACAAAGCGGGGGTCCGACAAGATCAGGCGATCCGCCTCCAGATCGTCGAGGATGGCATCCATCAACGCCTCCTGCACATCTTCCGTGGCGGGCCGCCCCTTGAGCGCGCGGGCGGTATCACGGATCACGGCGCGGTAGCGCCCCGGCGGTGGCACGGCGATCCCGGCCTGAGCAAGACGGAGACGGTTCTTGAGAAGCGACTGGATCAATTGATCCCCGTCGGTGCAAGGCGCGCCGAGATGATAGACAACCTGCATGGCTTGTTTTTTGCCCAATCCGCCTTTTGTGGCAGGTATAGCGGCCTGATTGCAGGGTGCAAACCCCGCTCGGCTCACATGGTTGACGTGAAGAGGTCCGTCAGGTTGGCGCGGGTCAGCGGAACGGGGTTGCCGCCACAGGATGGGTCATCAAGCGCCATGGTGACCAGATCGGGGATGCGGGCGGGGTCCACCCCAAGCTCGGACAGGGTGCGGGGGATGGCGAAGCGGTCGTTGAACTCCTGCACGAAGGCGCGAAACCCTTCATAGCCATGCTCAATGCCCAGATAGGGTGCGGCGCGATCAAAGCGGTCGCGGATGGCCGGCGCGTTGAGGTCCAGCACGGCGGGCATGCATACGGCGTTGGTCGTGCCGTGATGGGTGTTGAATACCGCGCCGATCGGGTGGCTCATCGCGTGGATCGCGCCAAGGCCCTTCTGGAAGGCCGTGGCCCCCATCGCGGCGGCGGACATCATGTTGGCGCGCGCCGCGATGTTGGTGGCATCGGCATAGGCCAGCGGCAGGTTGTCGATCACCAGACGCATGGTCTCAAGCGCGATCCCCTGGCTCATCGGGTGGTAGTGGGGGCTGGAAAACGCCTCCACCGCATGGGCGAAGGCATCAAGCCCGGTGCCCGCCGTGATCGCCTGCGGCATCCCGATGGTCAATTCGGGGTCACAGATCACCACCTTTGGCAGCACCTGCGGGTGAAAGATGATCTTCTTCGCATGGGTCTGCGAATTGGTCAGAACGGACGCGCGCCCCACTTCGGACCCGGTCCCGGCGGTGGTGGGCACGGCGACGATAGGGGCGATCTTGCTGGCGTCGGCGCGGGCCCAATTGTCGCCGACATCCTCGAAATCCCAGACCGGGCGGGTCTGACCCGCCATGAAGGCAACCATCTTGCCCAGATCGAGGCCGGAGCCGCCGCCAAACGCAATCACGCCATCATGGTCGCCATCTTCATACGCCGCGATCCCGCCGGCAAGGTTCTGGTCGTTCGGGTTCGGATCGACGTCGGCGAACAGCGCGCGCCCGAGACCGGCGGCCTCAAGGATATCAAGGGCCTGGGCCGTGATGGGCAGGGCGGCGAGACCCCTGTCCGTCACCAGAAGCGGGCGTGTGACGCCCGCCTGCGCGCAGGCCTCGGGCAGTTCCGCAATGCGGCCCGCGCCGAAACTGATGGCCGTGGGGTAGGACCAATTGGCGATGAAATTCATAGGAGGGCTTTCCGTTGGACCGTCAGGCTTTTTCAAACCCGCGGGCGATTTCGTAATCGGTGACCGCGCGGTCGAATTCCTCGATTTCCCACCCCGCGGCGCGGGTATAGTGATCGATCACATCGTCGCCCATGGCCGCGCGGAGCATTTTTGAGGTGGTCATCATCTGGCGCGCGTCCCGCAGGGTGGCGGGGATCTCGCCAGCCTGATCGTCGGCATAGGCATCGCCTCGAAACGGGGCGGGTAGCGGGAGTTTCTCCTCGATCCCGGCCAGACCGGCGGCCAGAAGCGCGGCTAGGCCCAGATAGGGGTTCATATCCGCGCCCGGCACCCGGCATTCCACGCGGACGCCCTTGGTGCCCTCTCCGACCAGGCGGAAGGCGGCGGTACGGTTATCGACGGACCAGACCAGCTGCGTTGGGGCAAACGTGCCCTTGGCAAAGCGTTTGTAGCTGTTAATGTAGGGCGCTAAAAAGTACGTGATATCAGGCGCATAGGTAAGCAGGCCGGCCATATAATGATCCATCGGCGCTGATTTGCCCATGGGCGCGTCGGGATCGTGGAAGGCGTTGGCCTCGTCCTGCCAGAGCGACGCATGAACGTGGGCGGCACTGCCCACAGACGTCGCGGAGATCTTGGGCAGGAAACTCGCGGCAAAGCCGTGCTGGTGGGCGATTTCCTTGACCGCATGTTTGGCCAGCAGATGGTGATCGGCGGTTGCCAGCGCGTCGGCATAGCGGATGTTCAACTCCTCCTGGCCGGCCTCCGCCTCCCCCTTCGTGCCCTCCACCGGGATCCCCATCGCGAATAGATGGTTGCGGATCGGACGCATCACTGGTTCTTCCTTGGAGGTCTGGAAGATGTGGTAATCCTCGTTGTAGCGCGAGATCGGACGCAGATCGCAGTAGCCCCGTTCGGCGATGGCATCATGGGTGCCGTGGAACAGGAAGAACTCGATCTCGGTCGCCATCATCGGCGTGAACCCCAGGGCGGCGGCGCGGGCGATCTGACGCTTCAGGATCTCCCGCGGAGCATGTGGGACGGGGGCGTGGGTGTGATGGTCAAGGATATCGCACAGCACCATTGCCGTGCCGTCGAGCCACGGCACAGGCCGAAGCGTCGTCAGGTCGGGGCGTAACGTATAGTCGCCATAACCCTTTTGCCACGAGGTCGCGGCATAGCCATCGGGCGTGGCCATCTCCAGATCCGTGGCAAGAAGGTAGTTGCAGCAATGGGTCTCCCCATGGGCCATGTCGAGAAACGCGTGGGCATGGAATCTTTTGCCCATCAGCCGCCCCTGCATATCCACCAGACAGAC
Source organism: uncultured Roseicyclus sp. (assembly GCA_947494975.1). GTDB lineage: Bacteria > Pseudomonadota > Alphaproteobacteria > Rhodobacterales > Rhodobacteraceae > Gymnodinialimonas. Next base: position 49,297 of record CANLXA010000003.1, read on the forward strand.
AAGCACGGTATCCACGGCGCCATCGGCGATCTGCGCGCTGAGGGTATCAAAGGTCAAAACCGCCATGGGCTGGCATCCTTCCGGTTGGATCTGCCCGAGCCTTTCCAAGGGTTGCGGATTTGTCCAGCCCCCCGATGCCATGCGTGTGTGCCTGTCATTTTCGCCATTGCGCGGGCAGGGGCAGGGACGCTATATCGCGCGCAATCGCGTCACCCACGCGGTCCGGTGCCCCTATAGCTCAGCTGGTAGAGCATCTGATTTGTAATCAGTAGGTCCGCGGTTCGAGTCCGTGTGGGGGCACCATTGAAATCAACCACTTAGCTGGCGAGAGAGTTTTAGGACGGTCCCGTAGGACGGTTTTTAGGACGGAATGCGTCGCGTTTGTTCACTTATCTCCCCATCTCCTGTATCCAATGTGTGAGGCGAATTTCACACGGGAATCAGTACATTGGCGCGAGAAGACATTGACCCACGCATCCTCGCGCTCTGCGACAAGGTGACTGCAAAGCGAGCCCGCGCACTCATCGACTACCTCATTGAGCATGGCGAGTGCTCGACAGAGGACTTGAACGACTTGGGCTATGACCACCCGCCCCGGGTAGCCGGTGACGTGAAGGAGGCAGGCATTCCCATCACCATGAAGCGGGACCGGGTGTCGGCCAAAACTGGCCGCAAGATTGGGGTCTACCGCTTTGGGAACCCCAGCGATATCAAGGCCGGGCGCATCGACGGGCGCAAGGCGTTCTCCAAGGCGTTCAAGCAGCGGCTGGTGGACCACTACGGCTCCCGGGAAGCGTTCACGCAGGAGGTGCTCGCGCCGCGCTACCTGCAGATAGACCACCGGGTGCCCTACCAAGTCGCGGGTGACGCTGCGTTCGATGAGTCCAACCCGGACGCCTACATGCTCATTGACGCGTCCAGCCAGCGGGCGAAGTCTTGGTCATGTGAGAACTGCCGCAATGCCCAACAAGACCACCGCGAGGAGGTCTGCCGGGTCTGCTTCTGGGCCTTTCCGGAGGAATACACCCACGTCGCATTGGAGGAAGTCCGGCGGCTGGACCTTGAGTGGCGGGGGGACGATGTGGCGGTGTTCGACCGGCTGCGGAAACAGGCTGCGCGGGAGGGCTTGACCGTGCAGGCCCTCGCCAAGCGCCTGCTAGATCGCTAGGCGGGCCTGCGCTGCCCTCGGGCGTATCACCTCGTCAACCGGCTCGGCCAGCCCCGGCGTCACATACAGGCTCTCAACCGTCTCCTCCTTGCGCCCGGACAATGTGGATTGGGACGAGGTCCCGGCATGGAGCAAAAGACGCGTCAGCCCAAGGGCATCGGGCAGCGGTGGCCCATACTCGCGCCCGCCAGTCATCCCGTCATAGGACAGCGCAAAGGGGACACCGCGTGTGTTCAGCTCCTCAAGCCCCTCGCATACGGCCTCCTGCGTGAGCTGCTGGTGGTAGCGCTTGTCGCGCCCGATGGAGGTCCCGAGGTAGGGTGGGTCCATGTAGACAAAGTCCCCCGGCCCGGCGTCCGCCGCCGTCTCGCGCCAGTCCCCAACCCGGAACTCAGTGCGGCCCCGGAGGATGCGTGAGACACCTAGCACCGCCACCTGCATTTTCTCGGGCCGCATCCCAAGGCGGCGCTTGTCTACCGACTGCGTGAAGCGACCGTCCCGGTTGAAGCGCACCGCGTTCTTGACGCAGCGGCAGATCAGGTAGAGCAGGTCCACCGGGTCTCGGTCCCCGTTGTAGCGGTCCCGGACCTCGTTGAAGTAACCCAGCTCCCCCTCGCGCTGTCCCCGCCACACCTCGGCATACCGTGCCGCAGTCCGGTCAGGCTCCTCTACGATGGAGCGCAGCAGGGCTACCATAGGCTCAAGGCTGTCGCCCACCACAAACCGTTCCGCCCGCCCGTGGTGGGCGGCGTAGATCGTCATGGCGGCAGAGCCGCAGAACGGCTCATAGAACGTCTTGATGCCCTTGGGCAGATAGTCGTCAATCATTGGCGCGAGCTTACGTTTGCTGCCTTGGTATGGAATCGGGTGTGGCAATCTTGTCATGTCTCTTTCCTATCGTTGTTCGCGGATTGTTTCCAGCACATCTTGTGGTCGGGCGGCTGCGACATGCTCAGTCTTGCGCCAGTGGGCCGGGTCGTGGGCGACGTCGAAGAGTGCGAGGGGGAACGCTGCCCAAAACACGGACAGCAGGAGGGGCAGCCAGAGCAGAAGCCCCGACCTGTGCGGAGTGGGCGTGCGCAGCGGCAGGTGGTAGATAAAGCGCAGATATATGTTCATGTTATGTTCAAACATGATTGGGAGATAACCTTAGCCCCCACCAGCCGTCTATAGTTATCCCCGTTTCGCGAGTGAATTCAGCCCGTTGGCGGGGATAAACGGGCAAACTTTCTCTTGCAAAGGGGACTTTGCTGCCGGATATTACGTATAGGTGGGTTTTGACTGAGAACCCGACACCATCTCCCCAGCGGCATTCAGAGGTGGGCCGACAAGATCAACGTAACCCCGGTTGCGCTGGCTGTCGGCATGATGTGTGTCCGCGTGACCCGAACCGACCGCCAGTGCTCCGATCAAAAGGAGATACTGAATGGACCTTAGTGAATGGACGAATATTGATGATCTGAACGCCGATGCGAAGGCAGAGGTTGACCGCTGCTTGTTGATTTCAGACCGCAAGCAGCGTCTTAAGGCGGTAGAGGCAGCAGCAGCTCAGTTTCCACACCATATTGCGATCACGCAGCGACACCCGCTTACAGTTGAGTGTTACGCAATCCTTTAGCAAACCGCACCGCCCGGCGCGGTGTCGGGCGGCGTCTCTCCAAAATCACGATAAGGAACACCCCATGGGTACAAAGATAAGTGTTGCTGATGCAGCAGAGCGGCGCATGGCGCGCCGGACGATGAACCAGCTTGAGGAAATGTCCGACTACGACTGGGGCTACTGCATCGGGATGGAAGGCCTGATGCGCCACTTCGGTAAACTGATCGCTAAACAGGTGCCGCTTCATCTTGCCGTAGGAAACCGCCACCACAACGTGCTGCCTCCGGTTCTGGAAACCATCGCGCGCTATGCTGAGTGGCACTCGGTGGAACACGGAGACCCCGAGAACCAGCATGTGGCGGAAGCGTTGGACGCGGTAAGGCAGACTGCCGCCCACGCCGCGAAGGTCGTTGCTGATTACCATGCAGCCTGATCCCGAGCGCCACCCGACGAACTGACCCACCCCGAAAACGCCCCGCCGGATTGATCCGGCGGGGCTATTATTCAGTGGGCTTCCCCATATGGGTGCGTACCACCCCGCAAGCTGCCGTTTTCGGGGTCAGTGCATCACCGGGCGCGGCAACCAGAGGTCGCGGGAGAACAGGCACCAGCCCAGTGCGACCTGCACGGTGCGGTCGTGCTGGCGGATGAGGTGCGGCGTGGCGCGCTCGGGCTCGCGCAGCGCGTCCACCCAAACGTCGCGCCGGGTCCCCGGGTGGCGTCGGCAGAGGAGCCCTACGAGCCCCCCGAGGCGGGCGCGCGGGACACGGTAGAGCTGGGCGAACTGCACGACCATCGCGGGGGTGGCCCAGCCGTCCGCGCTTGCCTCCTCCGCATGGGCCACGAGCGCGAGGTGCGCCAGTTGGAGGCGGCGTGGGAACAGCCGCCCGTAGGCTTCCGCCAGACGGTCCGCGTCCATCTTCACGCGCCGCGCCCGGGGCCTGTGTAGGCCGTGCCCAAGGCATCGCCTTGAAACACGCAGGGGACAAAGCTGCCTGCCGCCGTGGCCGCGACCTGCGTGGTGTCGAAGCCCGCAAACGGGGTGTTGAGCTGAGGCGTCAGGTCGTTAGCTGCGGCGATGGCCGCCGGGGCGTCCGCTGCGTCCACGAGGGCGGCATGGACGGCGGCGGGGTTCTTGAGCTGCTCAGCGCCCTTGGGGCGGGTGACGAGGTAGAGGGGCATCAGTTGGCATCCTTCTTGTTGAGTGCGAGCTTCACGCGGTCCAGAGGCCGGACCTTCCCGGCGGTGAACTCGCGGTTGAGGTTGATCGCGGCCTGCGCGGCGAGCTTGATGTTAGTGATGGCGGCCTGCACGGCCCGTGTCTCCTCGCCCACTAGGCGGTCGGCCAGCTCAGCCGTGGACAGGGGGCGGTCACGACGGGGCATCCGGTCCACCACCGACATGATGGCGGCCCCTAGGACCTTGTTGTTGGTCGCCACAGCCAGCGCGGCCATGTTCTTGAGCTCCACGGTCCCGGAGCCCTCAAGCTGCTGCTGAAGGTGGGAGCGCTCGGGTGTCCCGAGCCCGGCGCGGGCGAGCACGGCCTGCGGGGAGGCGTAGAGCGTGGCGGTCAGCGCGACGGCCTCGGAGGCGGCGTTCACCTCCCGGATGTAGCCCCAGCGGGCATCCTCGGAGTTGTTGACCACATCGGCACGGGCCTTGGCCGCGAGCTTGGCAGCAGCGCTGCGCTGGTCCTCGGGGGAGAAGCCCGCAGCGGCGGCGGAGGCAGCGGCCTCTTCACCACGCCGGGCGATGCCAGCCTCAAGGCCTGCGATCACGGTGCCGAGTTTCTCCGCCCGCTTGGCGGCATGTTCGGCAAGGCTGATCACCTCAGCCGTGGCAATCAACTTGCCCGGCGGCGGGAGTGGGTCGTGATTGTCGGGGGCGGGTTGGTTCACTGGACAAGGCTCCTCTGCTTGGGGCCGCCAGTGCAAAAGCGCCCTCCGGCGGGCGGCCAATCCTGAGGAGAAGATACCGCGCGCTTGAGGTACTAGGCGAATGGAAAGGATTGTAGATTAGGTAGAAACAGCGAACACTCAAAAAGGTGACTCAAAACCGTCCACCTTCTCATCCACAGATTTAACCATATCCGATAAAGCGTCTGATAAGCTCAAAAGGAATGCTTGGTCGATCTGGTGCAATTCACCGGTGTCTCGGTCCACACCATTCCTGTGGACGCAATCATGGCGCATCTTAATTGATTTCTGAACTAAGGCGAGGTCTTCACCCTCAGGCAGAATGTCGATGCCAAGCCCAACGCGAAAAAGCCCGTTCGCACTCTGGATATTGTGGAAGGAAACGGCCCTAAGATGTTCGAGCAATTTGGTTTTTGCGAAGTCTTCAACGCCGATTGCATCAGCAAGTTTGAATTGTTTGTTGCCAATCCCCAAGGTCTTGGAGCCCAGTAATTTTTCCTGCGCCTTTTGACTGTTTGAGACCGTCAAAATCAATGTGTCTGCAAGGAATACTTCAAGCGCCGTTATGCTCTGCGCCAATAGCATACGCGCCAACATTTGGGATTGAGCATCCAGCAGCACCTTGGACGTCAGAGCCTTCACGTCGCTCATTGTTTGTGTGAAGGCGCGAAAGACAGGCCGGGATAGCTGCTCTTGTTGCTCCAGCCACTCGTAGTAGTCTTGATCATAATCGTCGTAGTCATTGGCAGAGCCGCGCATTGGTTCTGTTTCGATTGTTACGTCTGGATGATCGTCCAGTTCAATTACGCAACTGTCCCAGTCGGTTCTGACCCAGCCGTCAAAACTGTGATGTCCGCCAAAACATTCAACGGTCACGGGTAGGTGTTCGGTGTCCCCATTCTCATAGACAGTCGGCAGCTCAACTGTTCCATCAACCTCTGCTTCGCAATCTGGGCAATAGAATGAAACGTCGCTCGCCTCCCATTGAGCTTCTTCCATTTCCATCATCAGTGCTTTGGCACGGCCCATCTGATTTCCTTTTTGATTGCCAGCAACATAATAGACTCATTCAGATTGGAAGCTGCGCGAAAAGTGAACTGCGGATTTGTTGCCGCGCGTCATTTGGTTGGATCTGTACTAACTGTATTTGGTCTTTTTGGGGTTGGCGAGAATTTTCCGGCGGCCTCAATCACCGCGTCGTGTCTCCGGGTCCACGACAACCTCGGGCTCGCCGGGGATGCGCTTTACGGCGTCAGGCCGTATGGGGCTGTCATACGTTCCGGCCTGCCGCTGCTCCTCTAGGAACTCCTCCATGCTCATCTTGTTCGGGACAACGAGGACGCCGCCGGTGTTCACGCTCAAGCTCAGGTTCGCCTCAAGCGCCTCGCCCTCACGGTACTGGTGGCGGGCCTTCAACAAGAAGATGTTTGCGACGATGTTGCCCTCATCGGCGGCCTCCCGGAGGTTGCTGACTAGCGCGTCGTGCTCACGGGCGAGCCCGGCGTGGTAGGCGTCGTCAACCTCGGGCTGGCGGTCGCGGCACGAGCGGAAGGCGTCCTTGCTCATTCCGAGGGCGCGGGCAATCGTGGCGACGTGTACGCCGCGCCCGGCCAGCTCCTCCACGAGGCGGAGGCCCAGCTCAGTCACGCGCCAGTGCGAGCGGCCCCCGGCTCCGGGCGCGGGCGGGACCAGCCGCGCGGGCAGGTCAGTTTCAGTGCGTTTGGTCATTGCTCAGTCGCCTCCTTGTCAAATTGTGTGCACACCGTCTGGCTCAGGCCCTTGCCGCAGCGCAGCTCACGCGCGATGCGGTCCATGCCCATTCCCCGGCTGCGCAGGTTGCGAATCGCGGCAACGAGGGCGTCGGACGCCGGGGGCCTGCCTAACCTCTTACCTTGAGCGCGGGCGCGGGCGAGACCCGCCTTGGTTCGCTCAACGATCATTGACCGCTCCATCTCAGCGACCATGCCCCGGACCTGAAACAACAGCTTGCCGGAGGGTGTCGTGGTGTCCAGCGCCTCCTGATGCAAGTGCAGGTCGATGCGCAGCGCCTCAAGGTCATGCACGAGGTTGAGCAGGTCCCGGAGCGAGCGCCCGAGGCGCGAGGCGTCCCACGCCATGAGCACGTCATACTGGCGGCGCGCGGCATCAGCGCGCGCCCTGTCCAGCTCGGGCCGCGAGGCGCTGGCACCCGAGGCCGTCTCAACGTACTCCTGCACGACGGTCCATCCCGCGCGCTCCGCCACCTCCCTGAGGCAGAGAAGCTGGTTTTCGCAGGTCTGGTCCCCGGTGCTCACGCGGGCGTAGATAGCGGCGCGGCGGGTGGTGTTGTTTGGATGTGTCATATGGTGCTCCATTTCTATCAACTTGGAATGAGCCCAAGTGAAGGAACGTATCGTGAACACCGCCACCCCGTAAAGGGAAAATACTGGGGTGTCGGAGGGTTGGTCCGGGGAGCCCAGCGGACGTGGGCTCCGGCGGCGTCGCACGGCGGGGCGTTTTCGGGGTGGGCATGGCAAGCACCTTGCAGAACTAGTTGCCGGAGCGTCCCGGGGGCGGCGGCAGCACGCGCGGCGTGATTGGCTGACCTTGCCCACCAACCTTTTACGCATCCGCACAGGACGTGTTTTGGTGTTTCCTGCAACCCTGCCCAGAAGCGTGACGCGCCAGCGGTCCGGGCTGGGTCCGGGCTGGGTCCGGGCTGGGTCCGGGGTAGGTCCTGGGTCTGGAGACTGCTAACCTCCAGTCCTGCCACGCCTTTCTGCGCTAGGTCCGGGAGGTCCGGGATAGTCTTCACATATACGCGAGAGGTCAGAGAAACGGGGGAGAAGGGAGGCAGACTAGACACACAATAGGGAGTATCCCGGACCGGGCGGACCTAACCCGCTAAGTGTTTGTTTTTCTGGGCAAGCAGCCCGGGGGACCCCGGACCGCTATCCCGGACCCTGCCTCAGAACGGCGTGTCGCCGCCGTGCCGGAAGCCTACCCGCATGGCGATGCCACGGAAGCCGGGCACCCTGTCCCCGCCATCTCGGCCCTTGCTGTCCCGCACCTGCTGGTCCATCGCAGAGTAGAGGTCCCGGGCGAAGATGTTGGCATTGCTCAGGTAGTCCTGCCCCATGTGGTCCCTGTGCCATTCACGGAACGCCGCAAACAGGCGGTCCTTAGCAACCCAGTGTTCCGGTCCGACCTCGCACCACTCACGGACAAAGGCCGGGATCGGGGAGGATAGGTCCCCCATCTGCATTGACACATCGGCCCCGACCTCTGGCTGCGTGATCCGCCCGGTTGCCCGGACGCGCCGCCAGCCCTCCACCGCCCAGTTTAGGATGCCCGGCAACTCCGCCATCAGCGCCCCAGTCAGGCCCGTGTCCTCGCGCCCAAAGAAGCTCTGTCGCATTGGCAGGACGATGAAGCGCGAGACCAGCGCCCCGGACCTGTCAGCGAACCTCGGAACCTCGTTGGTCATCACCACGAACCGCGCCCGGAGCGTGACCTCCACGGCGCTGCGGTGCTTGCGGTTCACGCTGATGCGGTCCTCACCTGTGATGCGCAGCAGGTTCTCCGCCACCGCCGCCTCATCGGTCCGCCCGCTCAGTCGCATGTCCGACACGATGGCGAGTTGCTTAGCAAGAAGGGGCTCAAGTCCGAAGTCACTCTTGCCGAAGCTGTTCAGAGACGGGGCCACTGTGTTCGCCTCGCCCACCAGCTTGCCCATGATGCGCCCGATGGTCCCTTTGCCTGAGCGCTTTGGGCCGGGGATCAGCAGGGCCTTCTGGAGGCTGGTGTCGGGCGTCAGAAGGTAGCCCATGAACTCCTGCAACGCGGCAATGCAGTCCGCCTCATCCTCACCCGGCCAGACCTCACGCAGGAAGGCGAGCCAACGGACAGGCTCCGCCGCGTCCGCATCATGTGCGAAGTCCAGCGCATTCCTTGTGAACAGCTCCGGCGTCGCGGGCAGCAGATCGCCTGTCGGCAGGTGAAGCAGGCCCGAGCGCGTCGGCAGAAGCTCAAGTGGATCGGGACCGGCCCGCCCGTCCAGCCATCGCGGCGGCTCTTCACGGGATGGCGCAAGGTGCGTCACCGCCTTGAGCGCGTCAACGGTGGTGCTCACGGCTCCCGAGGTCGGGTTGAACGGCCCCATCTCGCCTTCCTTTGGTTTGACGCGGCACGCCTCCAAGAACGCCCATGCCTCTGCCCGGACGGTCCCGTCATCAACACCAGTGTAGGCAGCACCGTCCCAGTCAAGGAACTCTTCATGGTGGTGGAGCAGACGGGGCCACCTCGCACTCCGCACGGCCCTTGCCCAGTCCATTGCACCACCATGCAGCACCGGGCCGGGCCGGGGCTGGCGCTCAAGTGCGCGCTGCACCTGACGGCGGGCGTATGTTTCTGAGTTGGACTGGTCAAAGACATGGTCGCTGACCCGGAAGTCCGGGTCAAGTATCACCCCAAGCAACACGTCATCGGGCACGTCCGCGCGGATCATCTCGCACAGGACGTGCAGCACGAGCTCGGAGCGGTTTTCCCACTTGCCGGGTTCGTCAGGGTCCTTGCCGTTGACGATCAGGGCACGGGTTTTGGCTGACACCGCCTCTGGCAGCTCATCGACACCCGAGAGGCGGCGGGCCGGACCAGCGACACGCGCCGCGCTGACCGGAGCGGTGACGCTGGTGCTTTCAAACTCCTCCAGTGCGTGTCGCCGCGCCCAGTCTGCCCAGAGGAGCCGGGACACGCGGGGCGTGCGCCCCCGCTTGCGCTTCCGCTCGTCGGGCAAGTTGACTGTCCCGACCAGACGCATGATGCGGTCGGCGTTGTGGCAGTTGTCCGCCTGCAGTGCGGCCTCAAAGGTGAGGTTGCGGCCCTCCACCGTCTCCGCGAGCCGTGACTTGTGGGCATCCATCTCCGCCCGCTCGGCATCGCTCAGCGGCCCGCGCGCCTCGGGCTTCATTTCACGCCAGAACAGCTTCGCCAGCTCAGCAGAGCCGCCCACCGCGACATCCTCCTTGAGCAGCCAGAACGCCTGCAAACCGCCACCGCTGTCGATGATTGCGGTGGGTTCAAGCGCCCGCAGCAGCGACCAAGCCCGCGCCCGCTCGCTCACAGGGTCCTCTCCTGCCCTTGGGTCAACGTCCACGTGCAGGGCGCGGATGGCTGCGACCGCACCCTTGTTGGGCTTGCTCGTCACTGGCCCGTAGAGCCCGTTCACGGTGAAGTAGATGTTCTCCTTGCCCTGCCGCTCATCAATCCACGCAGCCATCTTGTCGCCTTCACTCGCGGTGAACGTCGCAGTGGTGGTGCGTCCCCCATCCGGGATAATGGAGGTCAGGACGCGCGGGCCATCGCCGCAGAAGTTGCGCATGAACGCGACCGATGCGGCGGTGTCCGGCAACAAGTCTTTCTGGTCGGCTCCGGTGTCGTCTGAGGGTATATTTTCCGGGATGATGTTTGGGTTATGTTCGTCATGCTCTCCCTGACCCCCGGTACCCTCCACGGTGCCGGGGGTTCGCTTTTCCGGGGCGCTCATTCCTGCCTCCCGGCTTCCAGCCACGCATCTAGGTCTTCGCGGCGGTAGCGCACGATGCGCCCGCTCACCTTGTGAAACACTGGGCCACGGCGGCGGTAGCGCAGCTCCTCTAGGCCACGGGCGGTAAGCCCGCAGTAGGACGCGGCTTGGTCGGGTGTGAGCCACTCGGGCGTGACCAGCTCATCACGCACCCGCGCAACGACAAGCTGGACGATTTCATCGACGTTCATGACGATCTCCAAAGGTCGCGGAGCGTCAGAATGTGAGGGTGTCACAGCGACGCCCCGGGTTTCCGGGGGTCGCCAGTCGGATGAGAGACGCTGCGATGATCGCCGTGTCCGTCCGGGCCTGCACCCGCCCTCTGGGCAGTGCTCAGCCTTGCGGGGGCCGCGTGCTCACTCCTTCAACGGCACATCATCATCTAGCCGCGCGCCGTTGGCGGTTGAAGTGCTTACGTTAACAGGCGGGCGCGGGCCGGTAAAGTGTCAATCTGCGCGACAACAAGAATTGCGCAGCTTATTCAGGAGGTTATCCCCGGTGGCAGGCGTCCATGATGTACCGGCTCATGGCCTCCTGTTGTGCGCGCAGGTAGTCCTCCGCCACCTTGTTGCGCGTCATGTAGCCGTCGTTCACGTCTCCGTCCGCATGGTTCATCAGTATCATCACGTCCGTCTTGCTCAGCCCGGCCTCAGAGGAGAGCGTCTTGTAGGTCTGTCGCAGGTCGCCGCCCCACTTGGGCAAGGCATCGCGGTCCTCCCGGTACTCTACAATGTGGCCAGCGGAAAGTGGCCCGTTAGCCCGGCGAGAGCGAGAAAGGTCCCCGGGGAACACCCATTCATCAGCGTTGCGGGCGTTCACCACCCGTCCGGCGCGGCGGGCGCGCGCGAGGCAGGCCAGCATCGGGCGCGACAGGGGAATGTCGAAGGCCCGCTTAGTGCCGCCCTTGGGCTTGGGGATGTGCAGGACGCGGCGGCGCATGTCGAGGTGCTCCCACCGTGCGACGGTGAGCGCCCCGGGCCTCGCGCCAGACAAGAGGCAGAACAGGTGGAACTCCTGCCGCACAAGGTTGGGCAGCGCCCGCAGCTTGCAGTGCCACCCGGCAAGGTCTGCGGCGCTCATTGCTGTGTCGCGCCGGGCGCTCGGGTTGAGGTCCACCGAGTCAACGGGGTTGTAGTGGGGCAGGTTCGGGTCAAGACGCCGCTTGTGCGCGTAGTTGTACGTGCGGCGCAGGAACACCATCGCGCCGTTCGCAGCGGAAGGCCCGCTCGCCTCGCTCAACTCCCGGTGCCGCTTCCTGACCTCGTTGGCGTTGTCGGAGAGCCGAGACAGGGGCGTGTCGTGCCAGTCCCGGAGGAGCTGCGCGCCGTACTCGTATGAATCAACGGTGCGCTGGCTGCGCCTGCCACTGGCTACCTCACGCTCAAGGCTGCCCCTCAGCTCCTCCCATGCGTCGCCCAAGGACAGCGCCCGGCCTGCCGTGCGGGCCTTCTCGCTGGATATTGCGACCTTGGCGGCGCGGGCTGCGCGCCGGGCTTCCGCGACGCCCATGTTGGGCCACTTGCCCACGGCCTGTTTCCGGGTCTGCCTCTTGCCCAAGGGGTTCGTCACGTCCACCTGCACGGTGAAGGTCTTGGACCGTTTGCCCACGACGACAAAGAAGCCCGGCTCCTCGGTGTCCCGGACGATGTACTGGCCCGCGTCTGCCGGAGGCAACTTTTCTAGGACCTCTTTGGTGAGCTTGGTAGGCTGAGCGTTCATCAAATGTTCTCCCCGTTGCGGGCCTAAGACGGAATTAAGACGGTGCTTCCAGCTTAGGGGTAAGTGTGGTGTGGCCCGTTAGCGCCCCGCGACTTCTTGTAAAAGTCATAGAGCACAGGGGTTTGGGCCGTTCGGCGGGAGCTTAACGGGCGGCACGTGGAGCGTCTAGTCTTATTTGTAATCAGAGGGTCGGGAGTTCGAGTCTCTCTGGGGGCACCATCATATCCTTGGCCTACCGCCCTTCGGGCTACTTGAGGCCGGGATGCGGGTTCTAGGTTTTGCCCGTCACCCGCACCATCTTTTCAGGGCCTGTTCCGCCGTCGACTGCACCGGCTGTCCGCTCGGACACGTTAACAATGGGCGGTGTCTCATACCAATTCCGCATCCGACATGATTTCCACCAGCGCCGGACCGTCCACCGCCAGCGCCTCTGCCAGGGCGGCCTCCACATCCGCGCCCGCCGTCACTTTGGACCCATGCGCACCGCAGAGCCGCGCGAAGGCGGAGAAGGAGGGGTTCACAAGTGAGGTCTCCCAGACCTCCCATTCGCCCGAGCGTTGCTCCTTGGAGATCTTGCCAAGCTCATCGTTGTGAAGGAGCACATGGGTGATATCCATCTGGTACTTCACAGCCGTCGTCAGCTCCATCGCGTATTGCCCGAACCCGCCATCGCCGGAGACGGAGATCACCTTGCGCCCGCGCAGATGCTCGAAATCCTGCGTCGCGGCCCAGGCGCCCATGGCCGCCGGCAGGGCGAAGCCGATGGAGCCGAGATAGCCCGACATCATCACGTGCTGGCCCTTGGTCTCGAAATACCGCCCGAAGGAATAGGTGTTGTTGCCGACATCCACCGCGATAAGCGCATCGGCGGGGGCCACGCGCGAAAGCGCCTCGAAGATCGCGGCGGAATGCACGCCGTTTGCGGCCTCCTCCGAAAGGCGGGCGGTTTTCTCGGCCCGCCACATCTCCCACCGATCTGCCAGCTCCGCCATCTGGTCCGGCGCGTCCGGATTGCGCGTCAGGTGGCGTTCAATGGCCGAACAGAAGGCCCCGATCTCACCCCAGACCGGCAGGGTGACGGGGTGGAACTTGCCAAGCTGCATCCGCTCGAAATCCACCTGGATCGTGGGTTTGCCGGAATTGATGCCGGTGTGGTTGGAGAACGAGGCGCCAAGCACGATCTGCAGGTCACATTCATTCATGAACCAGCTGGCAATCGGTGTGCCGGAACGGCCCAGAACCCCGCCCGCATTGGGGTGGCTGTCGGCAATCAGGCCCTTGCCCTTGAAGGTCGTCACCACCGGCGCGCCCATGGTTTCGGCCAGCGCGGCGATCTGTTCGCGCGCCTCCCACGCGCCGTGGCCGATAATGATGATCGGGCGCTTGGCGTCATTGATCATGCGGATCGCCTGATCCACGTCGATATCGGCGGGTTTCACGACCGGGCCGGACATGCGGCCTTCGGGCTTGCCTGCGGGCGCGTCGCTCGGCTGCGTCTGCATGTCGTCGGGGAAGATCAGGTGAGAGACGTCCCGCTCGATCAGCGCGGTCTTACACGCCAGCGAGGCAAGCTCGGTGTGGTTCGACGTCGACAGGACCGGTTGCGAGAACCGGCTCACGGCCTGGAACGCGGAGAGCAGATCGATATCCTGAAACGCGCCGGGGCCCATCACTTGCGTCTGGACCTGCCCGGTCAGCGCCAGAACCGGCGCGCGGTCGACTTTTGCATCCCACATGCCGGTCAGCAGATTGGTGGCGCCGGGCCCCGCGATGGTCAGGCAAGCGGCCGGTTTGCCGGTCACTTTGCCATAGGCCGATGCGGCGAAGGCGGCGGCACCCTCGTGGCGGATACCCACATAGCTCATCGCGCCGGTGAGCGTCTGGCGGCGGATCGCGTCGGCGAGGCCCAGATTGGAATGGCCGACCATCCCGAACACCCGTTTGACGCCCCAGTTCACCAGCGTTTCCGCCATCGCATCGGTGACGGTGCGGGTGTGCTCGGGCTCCGGCTCCAGCCCCACATAAACGCCGCCATCGCGCACCTCGACCGGGTAGGTTTTCTGCCCGGTATCCTCGTGCCCGCCCGGAGGCGCCCCGGTCAGCGGGTCGAAATCCCAGCCGTGCCAGGGGCAGCGGATCCAGCATTTGTCATCGACGCCACGCTCGATCGTGCCTTCACCAAGCGGCCCGCCCTGATGCGGGCAATGGTTGTCCATCGCCGCCCAGTGGCCATCGAAATGGGACAGGCAGATGAAGGTCGTGCGCGCGGTGACGGTCTTTACCCGGCCCTCGGGCACTTCGGCCACGTCAGCCACATGGATCCAGTCGAGGGTCTCGTCAGTCATCATCATTGTCCTTGCTTGCCGGGTCAGCGGGCGGGGCGGGGGTGAAAAAGTCGAAGAGCTTCTGCAGCCAGGTGAGGATCAGGAAGATCGCGACGACCCAGATCAGCAATTCGAAGGGTGCGAAATCGGTGCCGCGCAGCCAGCGGGCCAAAAGCCCGCCCTGGGGCCGCAACTCCATTACGCCGAACAGGCCGTCGCGGCCCCACAGGCGGAAATCCCAGAAGCGCGACAGATAGTAGAAGACCGCCGTGATCAGGGCGACGATGGACAGAAAAACGACGCGGCGGATCATCGGGCGAGCTCCACGGTCTCGGTATCCACGGTCAGCACCAGCATGTCGCCATGGCGCGCGACATCGCCTTCCAGCGTCACATAAAGACCCACGTAATCGATGAGGGCCGGGGGCAGCACCTCGTCGCCTTCGCCGGTGATAAGCAGGAACGCCTCGCCCTCAATCGGTTGGGTTGTCACGAAGACCGGGGGGATGCCGCCCAGAATGCAAAGGTTGGCACAGGCGCGGTGGCCGATGCCGCGCCCGGGGCGCATCGCACCGGCTTCACATTTGCCATCGCAAATCTCGCCGGTGATCTCCCAACGGCCCAGGGGCTCGGGTTCGGGGATGTCGGGGATCGCGGATTGATCCTCGGCGGCGCGAAACGCGTTGCCGCCGTTGAGCTGCAGCATGCCGAGATCGCCACGGTCAAACAGCACGCCGGTGGCCTGCACCAGCTGCCCCTCCAGCTCCATGGCGCGTTCTACGGCCCCATTCTTGCCCTGACCGGCCAGCATCAACGTCTGGCCCTCCGGGATCGTGTCGTTGCCTTGGGTGACATGCAGGATCGGGCTGGGGGTCAATTCCAGAACGCCCAACACCGTCTGCGGGCCGAAATCGAAGCGCGGGCGCGACTGGCCGGGATCGTCCTGCGTGAGCGACAGGGCATAGGCGAGGCCCGCGGCCCCCACCAGAAGCAGCAGGCAGGTGGCGGTCAGGAACAGGCGCAGGCCCGGCGGGACGCGCAGGTAGCCTACGAAGAACGGATCATCTTTCATGCCGGTGCCTCCTGCGCTGGGGTGCCTGCGGGAGCGGGAACGGGATCGACGGGCGTGCCGGGCGGGTTCGGCTCCGGGTCCACAAACACCGCATCACCTTCCAGCTTCAGGCGATAGGTCGGCACCTTTTCGGTGAACGGAGCGGGGGATTGGCCGCTGCGCACATCGTATTGGAAGCCGTGCCAGGGGCAGGTGACGAGGCAATCGAGGATGCGCCCCTCACCCAGGGGGCCGTTTTGATGGGCGCAGGCGTTGGAAATGGCGCTGAACTGGCCTTCATGGCGGAAGACGGCGACGCGGTCGCCGGAGGGCAACAGCGCGATCCTGGCGCGGCCTTCGGGGATGTCGCTCGCCGGTCCCACGGGTACCCAATCGGTGGCAGGCGTGGCGCGTGTCCGCTCCCGCAGGGCGGCCCAGATATGCAGGGCCACGACCAGTAGCGCGCCGACGGTGAAGATCACCGCCAGCGTCTCGTTCCCGCGCGCCTGAAACGCCCCAAGCGCCACGTGGCCCACCAGCGCCGCATAGGCCGGGTAGATCAGGAAATGCACCGCCTTCCAGACCGGCGGCGTGAGGAATTTGAGCCAGAAATCATGGCTCGTCGCCGCCAGTATCAGCAGGCAGATGAGCGCGAATATTCCAAGGCTTTCAAAGGGAAAGCCCAGGGGCTGCCCGTAGCTGGTATTGGCGAAGAGGACCGTTTCCCACTGCGTCGCGCCTTGATAGGCCGAGAAATACCAGCCAAGCACGAAATAGGCATGGCTGAGAGCCACGGCAGCCGTCATCACCCCGAAATGGCGCCGATTGTAGAGCAGCGGCAGGAACCGCCGGTCGAGGCGCGCCAGCGGGCCGATGCACAGGATGATGGTCAGCATCACAAACGCGCAGGCGCCATAGGCGCGGGCATTGCGGATCGGCGGGTTGATCGGGCGTTCGTGGTTCAGAAGGCCGGGCGCGATATGGATGAAGATCCACAAGAACAGGCCGACGCCCAGAAGCAGGACGGCATCATAACCCCATTTAGAGCGGTTCCACTGCACCGGGATATACTTGACGCTCATTGCGACGCCTCCGATCCGCCATCGGGTGCAACAAGGAGATGAGGCGCGCGGTCAGCTGGCCATGTCTGGCGAATGGTGAAGCCGGTGGCGAGCGTGATCACCACGATCACCCCCATCAGGGCCGCGGCCACGCCATGGGCGGCACGCGGCGGGCTGTGGCGGCCCTGCCAGCTTGCGGCGCCGGTTTCCTCGCGCAGCCAACGCCACAGGACGAGCGGCCAGATCAGCAGGATCGCGGGGATCAGGAGCGGGCGGAACGCATAGGCCCCGCGCGCATCCTCATCGATCCGATCCATCCCGACGGTCAGGAAGATCAGGGCCACGACCGCGCCGATCACGCAATAGCCCTGCGCCAGCGCGATGATCGCCGTCGCCGTCATCCCGCAACGCCCCCATAGGCCACACCTGACAGATCCGCCATGTCGCGTTTCCACGTGGTCAGGTCACTCTGGTTGAAGCCCGACAGGTGCGAATGCCCGCAGGCGCGTGCCATCACCTGCATCAGCTCCACGCTGGCATCGAAGAAGTTCGCCAGCCTGCGGGCCGATTTCTCAATGACAAGACGGCTGACAAGCTCGGGCTTCTGGGTGGCAATGCCGACGGGACAATTGTTCGTATGGCAGGCCCGCATCGCGATGCAGCCGATGGCCTGCATGGCCGAGTTGGAGACCGCGATCGCATCGGCTCCCATCGCCATCGCCTTGATGAAATCGGCCGGTTTGCGCAGGCCGCCGGTGATCACCAGCGACACGTCCTTGCGCCCCAGCACATCAAGATGCCGCCGGGCGCGGGCCAGGGCCGGGATCGTGGGGACCGAGATGTTATCCCGGAAGATGATCGGGGCCGCACCGGTGCCGCCGCCGCGCCCGTCGAGGATGATGTAGTCCACACCTACCTCAAGGGCGGCATCGATATCCTTCTCCACATGCTGCGCACTGAGCTTGTAGCCGATGGGAATGCCGCCCGTGCGGTCGCGCACCTCGTCGGCGAATTCCCTGATCTGCGACGGCTCCGTCCAATCGGGGAAGCGCGGGGGTGAGATCGCGTCGGTACCCTCTTCGATCCCGCGCACTTCGGCGATCTTTCCCTTGTTCTTGGCTCCGGGGAGGTGGCCGCCGGTGCCGGTCTTGGCCCCTTGGCCACCCTTGAAGTGAAACGCCTGAACCTTGGAGAGCTTCTCCCAGTCGAACCCGAACCGGGCCGAGGCAAGCTCATAGAAGTACCGACTGTTGGCTTCCTGCTCCTCCGGCAACATGCCACCTTCGCCGGAACAGATGCCGGTGCCGGACAGCTCGGCGCCGCGCGCCAGCGCGATCTTGGCGGGTTCGGACAAGGCACCGAACGACATGTCGGAAACGAAGAGCGGGATTTTCAGGCGTAGCGGCTTCTGCGCATTGGGCCCGATCACCACATCGGTGCCGACAGGATCGTCATCCAGAAGCGGCGGCGTCTGCAACTGCGCGGTGAGGATCTGGATATCGTCCCACGATGGCAGCTCATCGCGTGGGACGCCCATGGAATCCACCACACCGTGATGGCCGGTCTTGGAGAGGCCGTCGCGGGCATATTGCTGGATCAGGCCATTATGGGGCTCTTCCGCCGTGCCGTGGGAGGTGTCGGCATAAAGCCCCAGATAGGCGTCGCGGTTGAAGGGCTGGGGATTGTCCTCGGCCCAGGCGGCGATTTCATCGGCATCCACGAGGATGTCGTCACCCTCCACCCACGCCTTGAATTTTGGCAGCTTTTCCTCGTTGGCATAGGCCGACACGCCGGTATCCAGGCGATAATCCCAATTGTGCAACCCGCAAATCAGGTCCTTGCCGCGCACGTAACCATCCGACATCAGAGCACCGCGATGCAGGCAGCGCCCGTAGAACACCGACACCTCGTCATCGAAGCGCACAACGACAAGATCGACGTCCGCCACCAGGGCGTATTCCGGCGTTCGGTCTGGAAGTTCGCTGACGCGTGCAACGGATGTTTTGTTCATGTCTCAAGTCCCTGTCGGTTCAGTCTGTTTTGTTTTCAAGGCGGTGGTGGAGGGCTCTTCTGGCCGCATCTCACCATCAATCTCGCTCATCTGCGCAAGCCGACGCGCGTAAAGAGTGGCACCCGGTGCGGCGCTGATCCCGTGCAGGACGGCGCTGATCCAGACGGCGTTTACTGCAAGGTATATCACGTCTTCGGCCACCCCGTGGTCAAGCTGTTCGGCCACCAACAGGGCAAAGAGCGCGGTCGCGAGGCCGCGTGGACCGAACCAACCGAAAAAGATCCGCGAGGTGGGGGAGGCGTCGGTGCCCAGAAGCGAGAGCCAGATTGCCAGCGGGCGGACGACGACGAGACTCCCGAGGATCAGGAGGAAGGTATTGAGCGTCAGGTGGGCCACGGCCTGCGGCACGAGGACCGCGCCCAGAAGGAAGAAGGCGGCCCAGGACAGCAACTGCCCTTCGCTTTCGGTGAATTCATAGACAAAGGCGCATTGGCCGCGCACGACGGCGCCAAAGCCGAGACCGGCGGCGAAGGCCGCGATGAAGCCGTTGCCACCAATTTGGGTAGCGGCGAGGTAGCTCATGCCCGCCAGCGCCAGCGCGCCGATCCCCTCGTAGACATCCGAGGTGGAATGCGTGCGTTTGGCCCAAAGCAGGACATAGCCCGCAACAAGCCCGAGACCGATACCCACCAGCGGGCCAAGCACCACCTGCTTTAGCGTGAACAGAAGCCAGCCGCCATCGGGGGCCATCGCCTCAGGCGCGGCAAGGGCCGCCATCATCAGGACAAGCGGCAGGGCGAGCCCGTCATTGAGGCCGCTCTCGACGGTAAGGGCCCGACGGGGGCGTTCGGGGATATCCGTGTTTGTCACAACGGCCTGCCCAAGGGCGGCATCGGTGGGCACCAGAATAGCCGCGATCAGGGCCACCACCGCGAACGGCCAGCCGGGCAGCAGGACCCACCCGAGTGCCACACCGAACAGAAACCCCAGGGGCAAGCCGATGGCGAGCATCCGAAACGGCCAGACCCGGCGACGCAGAAGCGCGCGTTGATCGATCTGGGCGGCATCCAGAAACAGCAGCACGATCAGCGCGACCTCCGCCACCACGTGCAAAGCGGCCTCGGAGCTTTGTTCAGGCACCATGCCGAACTGGGCCAGCAATGCCCCGAAGCCCAGGAAGACCATCGGAGCAGTCAAGATGGTGCCGGACAGGCGGTTCGCGACCATGCAGAACGCGGACAGGAACATGGCAATGGTCAGATAGCCCATCATGCCTGCTGTCGCCCCTTCGTCCGTTCGCACGTCTCGCCGGGATGTTAGGGCGTATGAGGATGAAATAGCTATAGAATTGGTGATGTCGGGCGATCACGTTTTTCCTCGGCGGCGTGAACGCGTGGCCCCGGATCGCTGCGGCGACCGGCTCAAACCCCGCCGTCACGCTTGCGCGTCCAGCGGTGCAGCCAGACCGGGCTGAGAGGCGCGCCCGCCTCATCGCGCAGGATCAGGCGCAGCTCCAGCGCGTCGGCCGCTTCCGGGGTCAGAAGGAAGGTCACGCGCGTGCCGCGCCCCTCGGGCAGGGCAAAGAGGCTAAGGCCGGTCAACAGGTCCTGCGATGGGCCGGACACCGACAGATCGGGCACGCGCCCGTCAGCCGGGCCCTCGAAATCCACCACGAACCGGCGGGTGGCTGGGAATTCATGCTCCCGCCCGCTGCGCGATTGCACGATGGCGGCGGGATGGGCCTGATCCGGGGGCGACTTGGTCCAGACGAGCTGATAATCGAAGCGATGTTCTGAGCCCGCCTCTAACGGCGCGGCGGGGCGCCAGAAGGCCACGATATTGTCGAGGAACTCGGTGCCCGTCGGGATTTCCACCAGCATCACCGCGCCGTCACCCCAATCCCCCACGGGCCGCACAGAGGCCGAGGGGCGGTTCTGATACTGCGCCTCGGTATCCTCAAAATCCTCGTAATCCCGCGCGGTCTGGTAGAGGCCAAAGGCGGCGGGTGCGGTATCGGCGAAGGCAGAGGTCTCGATCCGCGTCGGGTTCGCGATGGGCCGCCAGAGCCGCTCCCCCGCGCCGTTTTCGATGAAGAGCACGTCACTGTCATGGACGCGCGGCCGGAAGTCATCGGATGCCGCGCCATGCATCGGCCCCTTGAGATACATCGAGGTGAGTGGTGCGATCCCGATGGTCGTCAGCTCCGTGCGGGGCAGGAGGGTGACGGAGATCTCCATCACCGTATCCGCGCCGGGGATCAGCGTAAGGTCGACATATCCGGCAAGCGACGGGCTGTCGATCAGGCCCTCGATCCGGATGCGGCCATTCACGCCGTCATGGAGGCGCAGATGGGTGAAGCGCGGGAATTCCTCGGGCTCCGCGCCGCCCGTGCCAAGCGCGACCGTGCGCGCCGACAGCCCGTACACCATCGCCTGCCCGATGGCGCGGAAGTAGCTGGCGCCCTGAAAGACCGCGACCTCGTCCATCACTTTCGAATTGTTGAGAGGATGGCGTAGGCGCAGGCCGGAAAATCCAGCTCCCGGAGCAGTTTGCGGGATGTCGTTAAAGTAGCGTGGTTCGAAATCGAAGAGATCCGGGGTCAGCGGCAGATCGCGCCATTCGCCGTCAACAAGGCGGTCGACCTGAACCGGATCGGGGAAGTAAAGGCCCGGCGGCAGGAGGTCGACCGCGAAGCCTTCCCCCTGGGGCAACATCGCGGCCCGTCCGGCAATCGGTCGGATGCCCCGATAGGCGTTGTAGTCCAGATCGGCAAAGGGCGCGGGCAGGGTGCCAGACGGTGGCACATATGGCACGCCCGCGAGGCGACGCGCGTCGTCAAGCAAAGAGCGGCCCTGCTGCGCCCAAACGCCGATAGGCGAGGTGGACAGGCCACCGGCCATCAGGGCCAAAAGGGTACGGCGGTCAATCATCTGGAGCGGCGGCTCAATCCACGCGCCCGGCGCGCGGCCACATCCGGGAAAACACGCCATCACGTTTGATCAGCCCATGTTGCAGCGCCGCGCCGATATGCAGAGCGATCAGCGCCACAATCACCCAGGCGCCGTAGAAATGCACCGCCTTGGCAAAATCCGCCAGGGCGTCGGAGCGGGGAACAAGGGCGGGGACGCCCAACGCATCGAGCGATTCAATCGGAAAGCCCCCGGCGCGGACCCGGACATAACCCGCCACTGGCATGAGGAAGAGCAGCGCGTAAAGCAGCCCATGGGTCAACCGGGCGATCTTGACCTGCCAGCCGGGCAGATGTGCAGGCTCCGGCGGCGGGGCATTGCGCCAGCGATAGATGATCCGGATGACGATGAGCAGCATAAGCAAGACGCCCACATTCTTGTGGAAGATAAACAAGGCGTTCTGCAGGGGCCGACCAAGCCCATCCTGGATCATGATAAAGCCCACCGGGATCATGGGCAGAACCAGCAATGCCATCAGCCAATGAATCCACCGTGCAGGGGCGCGGTATGTCGGTGCCGGAATTGTCATTTTCGAGCTGCCTCGCTATGGTTTATTGATTGCGAACACGCCGTTGCGGCCAGTTTGATCCCAATAGACTACAGCGAGCAAGGGCCTCGTCCCAAAGCAAAATATGGTGTTTTCCAACAAGCCCTCAGGCGCGGGCGATGCGGCTGGTCGCTTGGCCGGAGCCGTCTGGCACGCGAAAACCTTAAGCCCAAGCGCGCAATTCGCCGCCATTTCCCTGGCTGGTTTTGCAGCGACATTCGGCCTGAGCGGAGTGCTGATCGGCGGCATCCTGCCTGCTGGCGCCATTTTCGGCGGCCTTGCCTATTTATTGGCCGTATTTGTGGCGCTCGGGGCTCTACGCGCGAGTTACCCGCACCCGGTGATCGGCTGGTGCAACGCCGTGACGGTGTTCCGGCTGGCCCAGGCAAGTGTCCTGATCGCAGGGCTGGTCTCGCCCGGCATGTCCGGGTGGGCTGTGTTCACTGTCGCCGCCCTTGCCTTTGCACTTGATGGGCTGGACGGTTGGCTGGCCCGACGGGAGGGGTACGTCTCGAGCTTCGGGGCGCGGTTCGACATGGAGGTCGACTCAGTGCTGGCGCTGGTTCTTGCGCTTCACGCCTACCAGAGCGGGACTGTTGGGGCCTATGCGATCATTCTCGGCCTGCCGCGTTACGTATTTTTCGGCGCGCAGTTTTTTGCACCATGGCTCAAGGGGGACTTGCCGAATCGGTTCAGCCGCAAGGTCGTTTGCGTGCTGCAAATCGGGGCGCTGATCCTTTTGTTGGTGCCATTCGTGGGGCCGCCGCTCTCGAATATCGTGGCCGGTGTGGCCGCGCTCGCGCTCGTCTGGTCGTTTGCGCTGGACGTGCGGTGGCTGTGGCGGGCGCGCGAATGAGGGGCCCGCTGCCGCTCCTCCTCGCGGCCCTGGTGCTGCATCTGGTCTTGATCCAGCCCAACCATCCGGCCGCGGTCGGCTGGGGTGCGTTGTTTGTATTTCCGCTGGAATTGCCAGCGATCCTGCTGGCCCTGATCGCCCTGGGCCGCACGCGGGCGATCGGCCTCTTCCGCTTTGCACTTGTCGTCGTGCTGACGCTGATCGTGGTGTTGAAGGGAGCGGATTTCATAAGTTTCACGGCCCTGTCGCGGGGCTTTAATCCTGTCTCGGATCTCGCCCTTGTTGATGCGTTCGTCCGGCTTCTGACCGGCACACTCGGCCCGGTTTTAGCCGGTTTGACCGTGGTCGCGGCGATCTTGGCGATCACGGCCGTGGCGGCACTGATCTGGTGGGCGACGGGCGTTTGGGCCCGTGTGGCGCTGCCCCAGAGACTAACTCGTGTGACAGCTGTGGCCGCGGTGTTGGCCGGTGGCGTGGCGGTGGCGGAGGCCGGTGACACCATGGGCGCCTGGGATCTGCCCGCCACGCCACCCGGCTCGGCGTTCACCGCCCGTCTGGGCGCGGAGCGGGCGGTGATGGTACACACGACGCTTGCCGAATTGCGGGCCTTCCGCACCGAAGTGGCCAATGATCCCTACACCGCTGCGCCGGGGCTGTTCGAGGTGATTGACCGCGACGTGCTCCTTATCTTCATCGAAAGCTACGGCCGCACCAGCCTGGATACCCCGTTCTATGCGGAACTGCACCGGGAAACGCTGGAAACCTACCAGACGCGGCTCGCCGATCTGGGCCTGACGATGCAATCGGGATACCTGACCTCCCCCACGCAGGGCGGGCAGAGCTGGCTGGCGCATTCGACATTTTCCAACGGGCTTTGGATCGACAATCAGGTGCGTTATGCGGCTGCGCTGTCCAGCGGACGCCAGACGCTGTTCCACCACGCGGCGGATAACGGGTTCCGCACCGCAACCGTGATGCCCGCAATCACGCTGGACTGGCCGGAATCGCTCCGGATGGGGTTTGAGGATGTGCTGGTGGCCGAGGATCTGGGATATCAGGGCCTGCCGTTCAACTGGGTGACGATGCCGGATCAATTCACCCTCGCGGCCATGGATCGGTTGCTGCGCGACGGGGGCGATCCAAGGCGGCTTTTTGCGCAGGTGGCGCTAGTCTCGTCTCACGCGCCCTGGGTGCCGGTGCCCGAGATCCTGCCGTGGGAGGATCTGGGCGACGGCACGATCTACAATGAGGTTGCGGCCTCTGGCGATCCGCCCGAAGTGGTCTGGCGCGACCGGGAGCGGGTGCGGTTTCAATACCGGCTGGCCGTTGATTACGCTCTGCAATCGGTGCTGGAATATGCTGCCCTTCATGCCGATGACCCGCCGCTGATGATCGTTGTGGGGGATCATCAGGCCGCCGAATTTATCGCGCTGGACGGGCGGCCCGACGTGCCGATCCACGTGATCGGGCCCGCGCATCTGGTGACACCGCTGTCACAAATCGCCCCCGATTCGGGCCTGTTGCCGGGGGACCATGCGCCGGTGATCGGGATGGAGAATGTGCGGGACATCATATTGGACGCCTATGCGGCCGATGTTGAAGCGAGGCTGGAGAATTGACCCGACGATGGCCGATATCGGTGCCCGGATGGGTGATCCGCACGGTGCAGGTGGCCGTCTTCGCGGCCCTCGCCGTTCTTCTCTGGCGCGCGGCGGACGGGTGGGAGGCCTTGGCGCGGCTGCAGGCGGCGGATCCGTTGTGGTTGGCCGCCGCGGCCCTGGCCCTGACGGCGCAGACCGTTCTGTCGGCCCTGCGCTGGCGGATCACGGCGGGGCAATTGGGCATCTCGATCACCTCGGGCGAGGCGATCCGCGAATACTACCTGTCTCAGGTAGTGAACCAGTCCTTGCCCGGCGGTGTGGTGGGCGATGCCAGCCGCGCGGTCCGCGCGCGGGGGCAGGCGGGGCTGATGGCGTCGGGGCAGGCGGTTTTGTTCGAACGGCTGGCCGGGCAGATCGGGCTGCTGGCTCTGCTCATCGCGGGTTTCGCCCTATCGGTTCTGGCGTCGGACCCCATCGATTGGCCGCTCTGGCTCCTGGGGCCGGTCGCCATCGCCTTTGTCGCTTTGGCGCTGATCCCCGTCGGCTTCGCCATCGCTCTTCGGGTGACGGGCCCGTCCGATCATGCCCTTCGCCGCTCTGTTCGCGCCTTCATCCACGCCCTCTGGGCACGGGACGTGCGGGGGCGGCAGGCCGCGCTGAGCCTCGGCACGGCGCTCTGCAACGTCTCCGCCTTCGCCCTCTGTGCGGTGGCGCTTGGCGTGGATCTGCCGCTTGTGGCCGTCTTCACCCTGATCCCCTTGATCCTGTTCGCGATGGTCATTCCACTGTCGATCAGCGGTTGGGGCCTGCGGGAAGGGGCCGCGGCGGCCCTGTTTCCCCTCATCGGGGCTGCGATGAGCGAAGGGCTGGCCACCAGCATCGCCTTTGGCCTTGTCTTTCTGGCGACGGTCCTTCCGGGCCTGCTGGTGACATGGATGCGACCAAATGCACCTGTCTTGGGGCGACGATGATCTAGATGACTAACTGAAACGGCGGCCGGTGCGCGAACCACGGCCGCAGGAATTTCCGGAAAGTGAGACTTGATATGACAGCGAAACCAGTGATCAACCGGCGCCATCTGCTTGCAACGGGGGCGGGCGCCATGGGGGCGGGCATCCTCGGCCTGTCGCCTCGCCAAGCCTTTGCGCAATCGCAGGTCAGCCTGCAATTGTCCTGGCTGCATTCGACGCAATTCGCGGGCAGTTACATCGCGCTGGATCGCGGCTGGTGGGCCGAAGGCGGACTTGAGGTCTCGCTCCTGCAAGGTGGGCCGAACGCTCCGGTGGAGCCGCCGGTTGTGTCGGGCACCGCGCTCGTGGGCATTTCCGCTGCCGATTACACCGCCGCCGCCGTGGCCGAAGGCGCCCCGTTCAAGATCATCGGTGTGGCGATGCAGAACAATCCCTTTGCCATCACCTCGCTGACCGAGAATCCGGTGAATGTGCCCGCCGATCTGGGAGGCAAACGCATTGGGATGGCGCTGGCCAACACGCCGGTTCTTCAGGCACTGTGCACCCTCAACGACGTCGATTTCGATGCGATCGAGATTGTGCCCACCCAGTATTCGCCCCAGCCACTTGTTGCCGGTGAGGTCGATTGCCTGCTCAGCTGGGAAACCGATCTGCCGGTCGCGCTCACCATTCAGGGCGTCGACAACACCACGATGCTTCTCGCCGATCATGGCTATGCCGTGCATTCGCAGACCTACATCGTGACCGAAGACAGCCTTGCCAATCGCCGCGACGAGATTGTGGCCCTGATGGCGGGCGAAGTGCGCGGCTGGGACGCCTATCGCGAGGATACCGATGCGGCCACCGATCTCACGCTGGCAATGTTCCCCGATGCCGGCCTCGATCTTGAAACCCAGCGCCTGCAGGCCGCCCGCCAGGTGCCGCTGATGTTCTCCGATCTGACCGATGCCAACGGCTTTGGCTGGTGGAGTGACGACACCGTCGCCGCGAATATCGAAACGCTCGCGCTTCTGGATCGGTCGGTCACGCCCGATCTGTGGGACCGTTCCATTCTCGAAGAAGTCCACGGAAGCTAGGCCCGCTTTGTCCGCCGCCGTCATCTGCACCGATCTGGCCAAGACCTTCAAAGGGGGGGTGGAGGCCGTTGCGCCCACCAGCCTCACCTTTGCCGCCGGGCAGACGACGGCGTTGGTGGGGCCATCGGGCTGTGGCAAATCCACCTTGCTGCGCATGATCGCGGGGCTGGAGCGGCCAAGCGCGGGACAGATCACCATTGGCGGACATCCCCCGGAGGAGACGCTGCGCAAGGCCAACCTGTCGGTCGCGTTTCAGGATCCTTCGCTTCTGCCCTGGCGGTCGGTGCGCAAGAATATCGAACTGGCGCTGGATCTGGCGCGCCGCCCCAAGAAGGCCGATGACATCGATCAGCTGATCCGGCTTGTGGGCCTGGATGGCTTTGCCGAGACCCGCCCGGCGGAGCTGTCTGGCGGGATGCGTCAGCGGGCCGCCATCGCGCGCGCGCTATCGACGAAACCCGATCTGCTCCTGCTCGATGAGCCCTTCGGCGCGGTGGATGAGCTGACGCGGCAGCAATTGGCCAATGATCTGCCGGGCATCTGGGAGGCGCGGGGGGCCACGACCATCCTTGTCACCCATTCCGTGAGCGAAGCCGTGATGCTGTCGGATCGCATCATCGTCCTGTCGCCCCGTCCCGCGCGGATTGTGGAGGATATCGCCGTGGATCTGCCCCGTCCCCGGTCCTCCGATCAGGCGCGGCGGCCCGAATTCGGCACGTTCGTGGATCAGGTTTTCGCCGCCCTGGCCAGCGGCATGGCGGAAACGCTTCCCAAGGCCGCCCAATGACAATGGTCATCCCGGCGAGGCGTTGGCCGGTGCGGGCAGGCCCCTATCTTGGCCCGATCCTTGCAATCGTGGTCTGGGAACTTCTGGCGCGGGCCCTCTCGGATGCCTTTGTCCTCGCCGCGCCCTCGGCCATTCTTCTCTACCTCATCGACAATGCCGGATTGATGGGCCGCGCCCTTGGCGTGACGCTGGCCAATGCGGCGGCGGGGTTTGTCATCGGCAATCTGGCGGCGATTGCGTTGGCCACATTGGCGGTTGTCTGGCCGCGCAGCGATGCCATGGTGCGCGGCCTGGCACTTCTGGTGTTCTGCCTGCCGCTGGTGGCGACGGGCCCGATCCTGCGCGTGGTGTTCGGCCCGGGCCCGTGGCCGCAGATCGTGTTGGCGGCGCTGGCGGTCTACTACACCACGTTGATCCCCCTTCTGGTTGGCCTCCGGGCCCTGCCGACCGGTTGGCTCGATCTTGTGCGGAGCTATGGGCGCGGGCGGATGGCGGCCTTGATCCACG
This sequence comes from uncultured Roseicyclus sp., assembly GCA_947494975.1. Lineage (GTDB taxonomy): Bacteria > Pseudomonadota > Alphaproteobacteria > Rhodobacterales > Rhodobacteraceae > Gymnodinialimonas. The sequence goes on from CANLXA010000003.1 coordinate 77,023, forward strand.
TGCGGGCCATGGCCGCGCTGCCCTACCTCGTGGCCGGGTTGCAGATCGCGGCGCCTGCGGCGTTTCTGGGCGCGATGGTGGGCGAGTTTACCGGGGCCGAGCGCGGTATGGGCGTGCTGACGATCCGGGCCATGCGGGGCATGAATGTCGAAATGACATGGGCGCTGGCAAGTGTGGCCACGGCGGTGGCGGTTCTCGGCTACCTTGCCATCGGCTGGATTGCGCGGGTTTTCATGACCGATGAGCCACCGGTGATCCTTGCGGCACCGGCGGAGGGCCCACGCAAGGGCCCACGCGCGCTGCTGACCGTCCTCACAGTTGCGGTGGTGATGATCGTTATCTGGTGGGGGGGGCTGAAGCTCCTGAACCTCAGCCCGTTCTTCGCCAAGGGGCCGTGGGACGTGTTCGAGGCGCTCTTTCTTGCCCCCGATGCCGCCGCAACCCGCTCGACCCTGACGGACGCGCTGCAGGAAACGGGGGTGTTCCTGCTGCCCGGTTACCTCGCCGGGTTGGCGGCCGGGGCCGTTCTGGCCATGCTGGTGGTGCTCTTTCCGGCAATCTCGGGCACGGCGATGCCGGTAGCCATCGCGCTCCGCTCCGTCCCGATCATCACGACGGCCCCGCTGGTTGTCCTGATCCTCGGGCGGGGAGCGTTGGGCACGGTGGTGCTGGTGGCGATCATGGTCTTTTTCCCAACCTTCGTGGCCTGCCTGCATGGCCTTCGTCAGGCCCCCGGCCGCGTCATGGACGTGATGAGGAGCTATGCGGCAAGCCCGTGGCAGGTTCTGCTTCGGGTACGTATTCCCGCGATGCTGCCGGCCTTCTTCGCCGCCGCGCGGATGAACGTGCCCGCCTCGGTGCTGGCCGTGACGGTCGTGGAATGGCTCGCCACCGGCAACGGCATCGGCAGCGTGATGGCACTGTCGGCGTCGCTGTCGGATTATGACATGTTGTGGAGTTCCGTGGCGCTCGTCTGCGTGCTGTCGGCCTTGGGATATGCCCTGGTAGGCCTGCTGGAACGGCGCGTCCTTGCCGCTTATGCGCCGGAGCAGCTGGCATGACGAAGCGTGCCGCCGCCTTCGCCATTCCCGGCGACATCACCACCGTGACGGGCGGCTACATCTATGAACGCCGTCTGCTGGAGGAGTTGCGCGCGCTCGGCCACGACGTGGCGCATCTCCAGCTTGGCGCGTCTTTCCCCGATCCGACGCCCGCCGATATGGCCCATGCGGTGGAGGCGTTGCAGGCGCTTGATCCGGCCCGCGCGTTGATCCTTGACGGCTTGGTCTATGGCTCGATTGATCCCGACGGTCTCGCCGGGGTCACCGCGCCCATCGTTGCCATGATCCACCATCCCTTGGCTTTGGAAACCGGCCTCAGCCCGTCGCGGCGGGCGCATCTGTTTGAAACCGAACGCACCAATCTGGTGCTGGCGGCCCATGTTCTGGTGCCAAGCAGCCACACCGCCCACATCCTGCGCACGGAGTATGAGGTGCCGTCCGAAAAGATCACCATCGCACGGCCGGGAACCGAGCAGCCGACAGCCGGGCGCGCCCCGTCCGACCCGCCGCTGATCCTGTCCGTTGGCATCCAGCATCCGCGCAAGGGCCACGATGTGTTGCTGCGCGCGCTGGCGGCGCTGACCGATCTCGACTGGCGCGCGGTGATCGTGGGGTCGGTGCATGACGCGGCCCACGCGGCGGATCTTGCCCGATTGCAGGCGGATCTGGGGCTCCGGGGGCGGGTGGATCTGGCTGGTCGCATCCCGCAGGCGCAGCTCGAGGAGCTCTATCGGCAGGCCTCCCTCTTTGCGCTGGCCACGCGCTACGAGGGCTACGGCATGGTCTTTGACGAGGCATTGGCCCGCGGGCTGCCCATCGTCTCCTGCGCCACCGGTGCGGTGCCCCATACCGTGCCCGACGGCGCGGGCCTGCTGGTGCCCGTCGATGCGCCGGACGACCTGGCCCGCGCCGTGAAACGCCTGCTGACCGATACGGATCTGCGCCACCGGATGGGGGAGGTTGCGGCCAAGGCCGGGGCCGCATTGCCCACCTGGCAGCAGACGGCGGCCATTGCCGGGCAGGTTCTGGATCATCTGGACGGGTCGGGCCCATAGATGGCGCGCCCAAACCCCACCCTGACGGGCCGCATGTCTGCCGCCATCGGACGATCGCTCGATGTCTATTACCGCGATGCCGCACGGGTCGCACGGATGGATCTGTTGAACGCTCAGTTCGTGCCTAAAGGCGGGTTGGCTTTCGATATCGGCGCCCATGTGGGGGACCGCACCGCCAGTTTTCTCCGTCTGGGCGCGCGGGTTGTGGCGCTTGAGCCGCAACCCCGCGTCTTTCGGGCGCTGCGCCTGATCCATGGCAGGGCCGAGGGCGCGACGCTGCGGTGCGAGGCCATCGGCGCGAAGGCCGGAACGCTGACGATGTTCGTCAATTCCGCCAACCCGACCATCTCCACCGCATCGGCCGATCTGGTGGCCAGTGCTCCGAACGCGCGGGAATGGCAGGGGCAGGTCTGGGATCGTGAGATCACGGTGCCCGTCACCACGCTGGACCATCTGATCGCGGAACATGGGCGGCCCGATTTCGTCAAGATCGATGTGGAGGGCCACGAACATGCGGCACTTGAGGGCCTCGGCATGGCGCTTCCCATGCTGTCGTTCGAGATCACCACGCTTCAGCGGGATGTGGCACTGGTTGCCATCGCCCGCCTCGGCGCGCTGGGGCGATATGAGTTCAATCTCAGCTTGGGGGAAGATCACGCCCTGCGCCATCCTTCGTGGATAGGCCCCGCCGACATGGTGGCCGAGCTCAGGCACTTGCCCGATGCGGCGAATTCCGGGGATGTCTACGCGCGATTGTTGTAGAAGAGCGGATCAGCCGTCCGGCGCCAGGGCCTGCGCGGCGATCAGGCGCGCGGTGCCCATGGCGGCCTCGGTCTCCGGCGCGGTCTGGATGTCGCAGTTCAACACCCGCGCGCGAATGGCGGTCCAGACCGGGTTGTTCGCCCCACCTCCGGCGGTGAAGAGCGGGCCGGGCCGCGGCGCGCCTCTCGCCGACATTTTCGCGTAGCAACGCGCCTCGATCCGCGCGATGCCTTCCAGAAGCCCATGCAAGAAATCGGCGTCGTCGTCGGGCCGGGGCGTCAGGCGCGGGGCCAGTGCGGGGTCGTTGATCGGGAACCGCTCTCCGGGACCGGGCAGGGGATAGTAATCCAGCTCCGTCGCGATTGCCGGATCGATCCGTGCTGACAGCTCCGCCATCCGCGCAACGGTGAAGAAATCCCGCAACACCCCGCCCCCGGAATTGGACGCGCCGCCCACCAGCCAGCCATCCCCCAGACGGTGGGAATAGAGCCCGATCTCCGGCGCATCGATCCGCGTATTGCTCAACAACTTCACCGCCAGCGTGGTGCCGAGTGACGTGACGGCGGCCCCGATCTGCAACGGGGCGGCGGCCAGAAACGCGGCAATACTGTCGGTTGTGCCGACATGGATCATCGTCTCGGGCCTGAGGCCGAAACGCGCCGCGATGGTCGGCGAAATCGGGCCAGCGGGCGCCCCGGCGGGCAGCACCTCGGGAAGGATCTCGGTCCGCACGCCAATCGCGCCGAACCAATCAGGCCAGGCCTCCTCCGCCGGATCGAAGCCGGTTTTCAAGGCGTTGTTGTGGTCGGACACCCCACCGCGGCCTCTCAGCTTTGCCGTGATGAAATCGGCCTGATGCAGCAGATGGGCGGCGCGCTGTTCAGCGTCCTCCGCCTGCAAATGCAACGCGCGCGCCAAGGCCGAACTGTGTCCGCGCGTGATGTGGGGGTCTGGCGCATGGGCGGCGATCACCCGCGCCTCCGCCTCGAAGCCCCCGGAATTGTACATCAGCGCGCGGGTCACCGGGCGCAGGGCGGCGTCGGTCAGCACCATACTCCCCGACGTGCCATCGACCCCGATCCGGGCGATCTGGGCAGGGTCTTGCCCGTCGGCCAGGAGCGCGTTGATCTGGGTATCCAAACACGCCTCAACCCCCAGCCACCACGCGTTGGTGTCGATGTTCGTAGCGTCCTGCGGCCCGTATTCCGCGCGCGCCGTCGAGATGACCACGCCATCTCCATCGATCACCGCCGACCGGATGCCGGATGTGCCGAGATCGATGCCGAGCGAGAGGCCCGTCATGACCGCGCGGCCAGCGCCTGACGGTATTTCTCGGCATCCCAGTTCAGCAATTCCGCCTCGGCATCGGGGCCGATGGCCTCGGGCGTCCATGCGTCAGGCAGACGGCAAAGCACGTCGGAGAGGCACCGCAGCATGGCCTTTTGTGACGTCGTCGCATCCTTTCGGATCAGCACGCCCGTGCCTTTGACCAGGATCACAGGTGGCGCGCCATCATGGTCCGCCACCGGCAAGGCGGGCCCGAGGAAGACCACGTGATCCGGGTAATAGGATCCGCCGGTTGCGAGGGCACCGGCGCGCCTATCCTGCGCCAACCAGCTTTCTTCAGCCCATTCGAACCCCTCCGGTGCAGCCGCGGCGGGGCGACTTTCCGTATCGCGCCGGACCGGCAGGGACAGGCGGGCCTCAACCTCATCCATGATGGCGGCGGTCTCCGCCACGCTGGCACCGCAGCAGATCAGGCCGTGGTTTTCCAGGACGAAGATGCGGGTCTCCGGAGTGACGCGCGCCAGGATCTGCTCCGTCAGGGGCAGGCCCGGCTTGGCATAGGGCACGAAGATCGCGGGCAGGCCGTCGAGTTTGCCTGCCGCTTCCACGCGGCCCTCCGGGCTCACGCCATGGGTCAGGGTCGCGATGGAATGGGTGTGGGCCACAACCGGCCAATCCAGCGCGGCGTGAAACGTGGTCTCAATCGATGGGCGCAGGGTATTGGCTGGGTCGAGAATCGTGGCCTTGCACGTTCCGTCGCCCGCGCCGTGGGCCTCGGCCCTTGCGGCGTCGCGATCCACCGCCACGAAGATGTCTTTCCCCTCGGCCTCTGCCAATTCGGTGCCGGAGGCCTTGATCCACATCGTTCCATCCACCTTGATCGACGTGTTCCCGCCGGGCCCCTGAACACGCAATGGATCGGAGCCGAGCCGGGCGGAGAGCCTGCGAAAGTCGGGGAAATCGTCGGGCAGGATCATGATCTATCCCAATTGGTGAAGGCTGTAGGTGGGCATCGGGGCGCCCTCGGCGCGGGCCAAATCGGCAAGGGCGGCGGTCGGATCGGCATCGGCAAACTGCGCGGCATGGAGGCCGCCGCGGATAAAGGCCGTGGCCCATCCGGCCCCGAACCCGCCCGCAATGTCGTGCTCCAGACTGTCGCCGATCATCAACAGGCGGTCGGGCGGCACGTCTATCGCTGCCTCAACGGCGCGGAAAATCGGCAGATGCGGCTTGCCATAAAACCGTACCGCGCCGCCTTTATCAACGTGGTCATGGGCCAGCGCCCCGGGGGAGGTGACGGTAACGCCACCTGCCCGCGGCGATGCGCGATCGGGGTTGGTGCAGAGCACGGGAATATGGCGCTGACGGGCTTGATCCAATAACGCCTGGAACTGGTCTGGTACGGCACCATCTGGCAAGCCCATCAGCAAGATAGCATCGGCCTGCGCGACATTATCTGTCAGCGCCACATCGAGCCCCTCGGCCCAGGCCGCGGCGTCACCCGAAGCCCGGGTGATGGGGCAGAGCACGCGCGATGCAACACGCCCCGCCGCGATGTCCTGCCAGAGCGCTTCGCCGGAGGTCATGACGATCTCGAACGCGTCCGCCGGGAAGCCCATGGCGGTGATCCGATCCACATTCGGTGCGGCACGTTTGCCAGAATTTGATAGAATAGCCAGACGTTTACCAGATGATCTTAAAGCATCTATGGCCGCAATCGCGCCGGGATAGGGCGTGGTCCCGTCATGGAGCACGCCCCATTGGTCGAGCACCACGGCGTCGAACCGGTCCACCACCTCATCCAATCCGTCGATGACCTCAGTCATCGCCGGTCAGTCCGGGGTCGGGGGAATAAGGCCTGCGATATAGGCCGCCGCCTCGTCCCTGGAGAGCGCGGGCGCGGATTTGCCGACGCTGCCTGCGGGCATGTCGCCGAAATAGAACTGGTAGCCGGGGACCACCTGCCGCCTCTTTCGGATCGGCATTCCGTCATAAGGGAATACGTCGGATCGGCCATTGGCGACCTTGTCGTGGCAGGCGAGGATGTAGTCGGCGCGCTTGTCCAGCTCCTCCACCGATTTCCAGCCCTCATAAGAATTCACGAAGCGCGCGGGCACCCAATAGCGCCAGCCTTCATCGGGGTTCGGCTCCATATTGCGTTCCTGGAAAATCGCATCACCCGCCACCACGATATCACCGGCGCTGGTCGCCACGGTCACCGCCATATGGCCCACCGAATGGCCCGGCGTGTGGAACATGGTGATGCCCGGCAGCACCTCGCATTCATCCTCCACCGCCTCGAAGACACAGCCTGTATAGGCCGGGTCAATGCCGAGATAGCCGCTCTCATAGGTGCGGTAGTAAAGCGGCAGGGGGTTGAACGCCATTTCGATCTCGGCCTTCGGCGCGATGTAGCGGGCGTTCTTGAATTCCTTCATGTTCTGCACGTGATCCCAGTGCAGATGGGTGAAGACAATCGCATCAATCTCATCGGGGTGCACGCCAAGCTTCTGTTCCAGATGCTCATGGACCTGCAGGCAGCCGCGCTTGTCGCATTTGTGGTGGTACTTGGTGGCGCGCTCTTCGTCGCAAAGGCCGGTATCGATCAGGATCTTGTGCTCGCCCGTATCGACGTAATGGCAATAGACGGGGTTCCAGATCTTCTTGCCCGCAGGACCTTTCCAGAAGATGTAGGTGCCAAGATCGGCCTCCAACCAGCCGGTGTTGATGGGGTAGATCTTGGTTTCCTGTACGCCCATGGGGATCTCCATTCGCTTGCCGAGTCACATTTGTATACAAAGTGACAGTCTTGTGTGCGAATGCAACCCGAAAAAGCCGAAAGGCGCTAGTTTGCGGCCAGAGTCTCTTTGAAGGAGCGCGCCATATGGGCCCGCATCCCGTCGGAGGCTGCCGCCGAATCCTCGGAAAAGATCAGCGAAATCAGATCCGCATGGCTGTGGGCCGAGGAGAGAAGATCTTCGTTGGTGGCGAATTTCTTGGCGCGGGCCGCACCCGTGCGTTGGCGGAATTCCGTGGCGATCTCGGCCATGTAGGGATTGCCGGTGGCCCGGTAGATCGTCAGGTGGAACTGCTCGTTCGCCTTGAGGTAGGCGGCGCGGTCCCCGGCCTCGGCGGCCGCCATGCAATCGGCCTGGGCGGCCTCGATTTCCACGCGCGCCAGAAGGGTCAGGCGTTGGGCGGCGATGCGGGCACAGGCGGCCTCGATTTCATGCATGGCTTCAAAGATTTGCGCCAATTGGGCCCGTGTATATTCCGCCACCCGAACACCCCGTTTTTCGCCCGGGATCAGGATGCCCTGAGCCACCAGCCGCGAGAGCGCCTCCCGCACCGGCGTGCGGGAAACCCCGAAGCGCTCCGTCAGCTTCACCTCGTCGATCCGCTCCCCGGCTGCCAGCGCCCCGGCCGAGATGTCTTCGGTCAGGGCCTGTTCGATGCGGCGCACGGTGGATCCGCGGCCGCTGGGGGCAGAGGTGTCAGAGGGCGTCGCCATGGGGGCCTCATCTAATATCACGCTATCATTAACTGATAGGCTTAGAGCATCAGCGGCAGAAAGGCAATTTTGGATATTTACAATCAAGTTTGTATACAGAATGCTAGGTGAAAGTCCGAGAAGGGGAATCGATGCCAACGATCCGTCTGGAAAATTTGGTGAAGCGCTACGGCGCCGTTGAGGTGCTGCATGGCATCGAGCTGGATATGGCCGAGCACGAATTCACCGTGCTGGTCGGCCCCTCAGGCTGCGGAAAATCCACGACGCTGCGGATGCTGGCCGGGCTGGAAACCGTCTCGGATGGGGAGATCTATATGGATGATCGCCCGATCAGCGGCCTGGACCCCAAGGATCGCGACATCGCGATGGTGTTCCAGGATTACGCGCTTTACCCGCACATGAACGTTGCACGGAACATGTCGTTCTCGCTCCGCCTGCAAAAGACACCGCAAGCCACCATTGACAAGAAAGTGGGGGAGGTGGCCGAGATGTTGGGCCTGTCGCCCTTCCTCGGCCGCAAACCCGGCGAGCTTTCGGGTGGCCAGCGCCAGCGCGTTGCCATGGGCCGCGCGCTCTGCCGCGACGCCAGCACGTTCCTCTTCGATGAGCCGCTCTCGAACCTCGACGCCAAGCTGCGCGGGCAGATGCGCGCGGAACTGGCGTTGATGCGCCAGAACGTGAAGAAAAACATGATCTACGTGACCCATGACCAGATCGAAGCCATGACATTGGCCGACCGGATCGTGGTGATGCATGGCGGCCATATCCAGCAGCAAGGCACGCCATCGGAGCTGTTCAGGAACCCGGTCAACCGGTTTGTGGCAGGCTTCCTGGGTTCCCCGCCGATGAATTTCCTGGAGGCCGATCTGGTCGAGGAAAACGGCGCGCTGCATGCGAAGGGGGACGGCTTCTCGATCCGGTTGCCGGAGGACCTCGCCAAACGTGCGCGCAACAAGGTGGTGCACAAGGCAACCCTGGGCCTGCGCCCCTCGGATCTGGAATACACGCCCGATGCGCCGGTTGACCAATCGCTCGATCTGAATGTGGTGGTCTCCGAATATATCGGCGCGCAATCGGTTCTGATCTGCGCCTGCGGCGACGCCAAGGTGACGGTCGAGCTGAAATCCGAAACCCCCATCGCCCTTGGCGAAACCCTGCGTTTCGCTGTCCGCCCGGAGGGGCTGCACCTGTTCGATACGAAGACGGAAGTGGCGCTGTAAACGCGCTGCACCAACCAGCAACTGGGAGGAAAAGATGCTGAAATCCTTAATGACAACCACAATCGTCGGGGGGCTCGCGCTATCCAGCGCCGCGTTCGCCGATGGGCATGGCGGCCCCTATGCGCCCTATGCGGGCACGACCCTGATCGTGAACTTTCCCGCCCATCCCCATTACAACGCCGTATTGGAGGTTCTGCCCCAGTTCACCGAGGAAACCGGCATCGAGGTTGAGGTGGACATGCTCCCCTATCTTGATATGCGCGAGCGTCAGACGTTGGAGCTGAGCCTCGATGAAGGCGCTTATGACCTGATCGCCTATGTGGTCTTTTCCAAGGCCGATTACGTCTATGCCGATCAGATCTACAATCTCGCGCCGTTCTTCATGAACCCGCGCCTGGCCGATCCCAATTACGACGCGGCCGACCTGATTGACGGCTACGTCCAGAATATCGGCGTGGCCGGTGGCGAGCGGGGCTATCTGCCGGGCCCCACCGGGTCGCTCTATGGTCTGCCCTTCGGCTCAGAAACCTCCGTCCTCTACTACCGCACGGATGTGTTTGAAGAGCATGGGCTGGACGTGCCTGAAAACTACGATCAGCTTCTGGAACTGGCCTGCCAGATCCCGGAACTGGAAGAGGGGATGGGCGGCGTCGCCTCCCGCGCGGCCTCGGGCCACCAGGCCTCCCACGCCTTCCTGCTGCACCTTGCGCCCCTTGGCGGTCGCGTCTTCGGCGAAGGGTGGGAGCCCACGATCAACTCGCCCGAAGGTGTCGCGGCGGCGGAAGCCCTGCAAACCATCGTCGATTGCGGCCCGGAAGGCTCATCGGCCTTTGGTCCGGCGGAAGCGGCCAACGCGTTTGCCCAAGGGCAAGCGGCGATGTTCATCGACTCCATCGCGTTTGCGCCCACCTTCGAGGACGAAAGCCGCTCCACCGTGGCGGGCAATGTCGGATGGGCGCCGCATCCGGTCGGCACCCGTGCAGCCTCGCAGACCGGCGGTTTCGGCCTTGCGATCCCGCGCAACGCGGCAGAGCCCGATGCGGCCTTCCTGCTGATGCAATGGCTCACCAGCCGCGAGGGTGATCTGGCCGTGGCCATGGCCGGCGGGAACCCGTCGCGCTTCTCCACTTACGAGAATGCGGAGCTGAACGAGCGCTATCCGTGGTCCGCGACCTTTGGTGAGGCTCTGGCCGATGCCGATCCCGACTGGCGTCCGATCATCCCGCCCTGGGGCCGGATCAACGCCGATATCGGCACCACGATGAGCCAGGTTCTGACCGAAGGCCTCGACATTCAGGAAGCGCTCGACGGCATCGCCGAACGGACCCGCACCCTGATGGAGGAAGAGGGCTACTACGTCTGGCAGTAAGCCCTTGAACCAACGGCGCGTGCCCTCCTCTCCCGGGGCGCGCGCCACCCCTGTCCCGACCCGCACATTTCCGAACAAGGCGCCCCAAAGTGACCCGTCAGAACGTCAGCCGCCTGACCCCTTACATGTTCATCGCGCCCGCGGCGCTGGTCATGATCCTCGCGCTGTTCTACCCCATCGGCTACATGATGTGGGGCAGCTTCCGCGACTGGGATCCGAGCCAGAGCATTTCGGAAACCGAATTTGTGGGGATGCAGAATTACGTCCGTCTTTGGATGGACGCGCAATTCTGGGAAAGCTTCTCCGTCACCCTGATTTTCGCCTTCACCGTTGTCGCGGTCGAAATGTTCCTCGGTGTCGGCCTCGCGCTCCTGCTGGATCGCAACATTCGCGGCATGTCGGTCCTGCGTACGCTGTTTATCCTGCCGATGATGATCGCGCCCGTCGTGGTCGGTCTTGTCTGGCGCTATATGTTCCACCAGACCTACGGCACGTTTAACCGGTTTCTGGAGGCGATCGGCCTCGACGGCATAGACTGGCTTGGCCAGAACCCGCTCCTGTCGGTGATGATCGCCGATATCTGGCAATGGACCCCGTTCATCTTCATCCTGTCGCTCGCCGCCCTACAATCGCTGCCCCGCTCCGCTTTGGAAGCGGCGCGGATCGACGGCGCGACGCCGTGGCAACAGATCATTCACATCAAACTGCCCCTCATGGCCCCGGTCCTGATCGTGACGATGCTCCTGCGCCTGATCGATGCCTTCAAGGTGCTTGAGGTGATCCTGGTTCTCACCGGGGGCGGGCCGGGCCTCAGCACCGAAATCCTCGCGCTCCGCATCGCACGCACCGCCCGCGAATTCCGCGAACTGGGCGAGGCGGCGGCCATGTCGAACTACCTGCTGGTGCTTCTGATGGTTCTGACCCTCGGCATGTTCGCCTTCACCCGCTGGCAGGAAGCCCGCGCCAGGCGCTTGAAATTCGCTGCGGAAGAGGAGGGGTAATCCCATGGCGGACACCAATTACGAGCGCCAGAATCCCGCCTTCTACGCGCTGATCGCGCTTCTGGTCTTCATGTCCATCGGGCCGGTTCTGCTTCTGCTGATCAACTCCCTGAAGCTCGACGTGGATATCACCAGCGGGGCGGGCGGGCTTCTGTTCATGCCCACGATCCGCAACTACGAAACAGCCCTTTGCGATATCCTCTGGTACGAGCCCGAGCATCTGCGGTTCTGCACCATCCGCTTTGGCGGGGCTTTCGTGAATTCGCTCATCATTGCGCTGATTTCCACCGCGCTGACCCTCATTTTCGGCTGCATGGCCGCCTATGCGCTGGTGCGCTTCAAGTTCATGGGCCGCGATAGCCTGTCACTCTCCACGTTGGCCGTTCGCATGATCCCGCCCGCCGTGCTGCTGGTGCCGGTCTTTGGCCTCTGGAACAATTCCTTCTGCCTCGACAATGATTACGGGCTCGGCGCCTGGATCCGCGACACATTCGGCGGGCGCGGCGATGTCTGCCTGGCGGGCACCCATTCCGGCATCATCCTGGTCTATGTCGCGATGAACCTGCCGTTTGTGATCTGGATTCTGCAAAGCTTCATCGTGCAGGTCCCCAAGTCCCTGGAGGAAGCCGCCCGGGTGGACGGGGCAGGGCCGTTTCAGGTGTTTTTCCTCGTCGTCCTGCCCCTGATCAAACCCGGTCTCGCCGCCGCGTCGATCTTCACCTTCCGCATCGCGTGGAACGAATACCTGCTGGCCTCGGCCCTGGCGGATCGCGATACGATGACGGTCCCGATCCTGATCGTGAACAACGCGTCCGAATTCGACGGGCTCGGCACGATAATGGCCACGGGCATGTTGCTGGCCATTCCCCCGATCCTCTTCACTTTGTTCGCGTCCCGGCAGATCATCACCGGCATGACGGCAGGTGCTGTGAAGGGGTAGGGTGTGACACGGGTTCTGTTGATCGGAACGGTCGAAACCAAGCGGCAGGAGATGTCCTACATGGCCGCCGCCCTGCGCGCGCATGGGCTGGAGGTCGAGATGATGGACGTTTCCCTCGGCTCCGGCGGGGCAGTCTGGTCGGGGGCCGAGAAGCTGGCGCGCATGGCCGCCCGGGCCGAAGCGGCGGCGGCCGACATCGCGGCCCGTTGCGGCGATTGCAAGGTTGCCATCGGCATCGGCGGCGGCACCGGTGGGGAGATCGTGCTGGCCGCGATCAAGGGCCTGCCCGCCACCTATCCGCGCATCCTTGTCACAACGCTGGCCTTCGATCCGCGCCCGGCGCTGGCCGACAGCTCCATCACCATCATCCCCACCCTGTGCGATATCGAGGGGCTGAATACCCAGCTTCGGCAGGTCTTCGAAAATGCGGCTGCCATGGTTGCGGGCCTGACGCGCGCGCAACCGGTCGCGCCCGGCGACCGGCCCAATATCGCCGTCACCACCCTTGGTGCGACCGGTCGGGCGGGGGCCGAAATCTCACGCGAGTTAAGTGATCAGGGGTTCGAGGCAACCGTCTTCCACGCCAATGGCTATGGCGGGGCCGCGTTTTCGCGCTTCGTGACGGAAGGCCACGCTGATGGTGTGATCGACATGAACGTACACGAATTGGGGCGCATCCGGCTGGCCGGTGCCCATGTGCCCATGCCCGACCGGTTCACCGGTGCCGCGACGCTGCCCCGCGTGGTTCTGCCGGGCGCGCTGAACTTCATCGGGCTTGGCGCCATCGAGACGGTCGGAGACGCCTATCTTGACCGTCCCCACTATCGCCACACGGCCCAATTCACCCATGTGAAGCTGACCGATGCCGAGATGGAAGATCAGGCCATCGCCCTGGCCCAAGCCCTCAACCATGCCACCGCGCCGTGCCACGTCCTGATCCCCATGGGCGGCTTCAGCCACGAGGATCGGCCTGGCGGTGCCATCGAGGACGAGGCCCTCCGCCAGATTGCCGCAGAGACGCTCGAACAATATGCCCGCGCCTATAGCGTTGCGCGGCTGCCCCATCACATCAACACGCCCGACGTGGCGCGGGCCGCCGTGGCCGCGCTGGAGGCCGCCATGACCCAAAGGACCGAACATGCCTGATTTCCCCGATCTGCACGACAAGATGGACGCCCTGATCGCTACGGCCAAACGCTGTTTCGTGGGCGGGTTGCAGACCAATGCGGGCGGCAACCTGTCGGTGCGGCTGGACGCGCGCGACGCGATTGTGATCAAGCCCTCAGGCATCGGCTTCAACGAATGCACGCGCGACAATCTGCAGGTGGTGATGCTGGACGGGACGATCCTTCCATCGGCACAGGCCCTGAAACCTTCCAAGGACCTCGACTTTCACCTCGACCTCTACCGCTTCCGCGACGACATAAACGCCATCGTGCATTGCCACAGCCCCTGGGCCACCGGCTATGCCAGTGCCGGGATAGAAATCCCCTGCCTGACTGTGCAGACCATCGAGAAGATCGGGCGGATGCCCCTGATCCCGCTTTCGGCCAATGGCGGGCCCCAGACGGAGGTGGAGATCAGCCCCGTTTTCCGCGATCCGAATATCCGGGCGGCCGTGCTCGCCAATCATGGCACCATCGGCGCGGGACCGACCCTGATGGCGGCGCAATACCTGGCCGAGATCATCGAAGAGACCGCGCAGATTGCCTATGTGCGCGATACGTTGATGGCCGCCCACGGCAAGACCCAGGCCGACCTGCCGCAATACGGCACCGCGATGGATGCGCGGGCCGCGGCAGGCGAGGCGATGCGGTGATCCCGGCAGGATCGAAGAACGTTCCGTGAGTGGGCGCAAGATACTGTTCGGGCCGCTAGATAAGCCAAGCCGACGCGGCCCGGCTCAATCCAGCTTCCGCAGCACCTTCATCGTCGCAAAATCTTCCTGCTTCGGTTCGGCGGCAAGCAGCGGCCGGCTTGGCGCTGCTTCCGCAAAGGTGGCATTGGCCTTGTGCGTTTTCGCATAGACCCGCCGCTCCAGACGGCCCAATTCACGTTTTACCAGTTCGACCTGAAATAGCAGTTGATCGCGCGACGCCCGCAATTGGGCAAGGCTGTCCGTGAGTGTCCGAACGTCTTCCTCGGAGCGGAGGTCATCCTCCGTCAGTGCGGCGATGTTGAGCGCCGGCAAAAGCACCCAGTTCAACGCCTCGCGATAGACCTGCGATGTCATTTCCTCCATCGGATAGGCAAAGCCATCATCGTCCAGCAGCGTGCGGTGCGGGTTGCCCGACACCACCGAAAACCGGACCTGGGCATGGGCGTTCTTGCGGCCAAACGAGCTGTAGATCACGCGAACCTGCCGCATGATCAGCCCGGGCAGGCGGATCACCGCATCGGGGTTGGAATACACCGCGTCGCCCGAGGTGAAGCCCGCAAGGATCGGTTCGAGAAATTCGGTGATCTCCGGGCAGAATACCTCGGACATGAATTTTTCGGACCGGAAGGAGATCCGGTGGCGCCGATCCGGGGTGCCCAACGTAATAGTGACCGGCACCCATTGCTGGGTGGCGGCATCGTTGGAAAGTGAGATCGACAGACCTTGTTCATGCCGCAGTTCGGGCATCATCCCCAAAACTCCTATCGGCGATTTGGTTCAATTTATATCTATGCCTGTTAACATGTGGTTAACGCGACGGGTTTCCCCGCATCTATGCCTCGTCCAGCCGAAGATTGCCATAGATATGCGAGGAGGCCTCCGCCTCGTTCTTCGCGACATGCCCCTCGCCCCGGCACTTCACCACGGACCGGTCGCGCCGAACAAGCCGGGCCTGGAATTCAAAACCCTCGCCCTTTTCGATAGCGGCATCGATCAGGTTCTGGATCCGGATCTGGTCGTCGTGGTGGAACGCGTCGATCAGCCCCGACAGCGATGGAATATGGGTCTTGGGGTTATGGCCAAGCATCTCGAAAAGCCCAGCGCTCCAATAGGGCAGCTTGTTCATGATGTCGTAGGAATAAAAGGCAAATCCAAGCTCGTTCTGCAGCTCTTCCATTTGCCGCACAATCAACTGGATCGTGGTCAGCTCGGTGACATTCTGGAACACACCGATGATGCGAAGCGGGGTGCCGTCGGTGGCCGTGATGCGCTTGCCGACGGATTGCACCATCACCGTGCGTCCATCGCGCCGGGTCAGGCGATTGAGAATGCGGAACGGCTCCCCGTTCTTGGCGCATTGCTCGATCTTTTCGATGATGCCGGGACGATCTTCCGGGGCATAGAAGGCGATCGCGTCGTCAAAATTCGGCACACCCTCTTGCGGATCGACGCCATGGATGCGGAAGACCTCATCGGACCAGAAGACGCTGTTGTCGCTGAGCTGCAGTTGCCAATGGCCGACATTCCCGAAGCGCTGCAGCAACTCGATGGCCTCGTTCGACGAGAAATCATCCACCAGCGTGACGACCACGCCGGCAACATCATCGGTCTGGTTGCGGAATGGCGAGACGGCAAGCCGTTTGACGCTGTGACCGGAGCTGAAGGTGATCCGGCGCTCGGCCCGGAACCGGAAGACATCGTTGCACATCTGCGCCAGCACCGACATCTGCTCGGGAAATTCGCATTGCGACAGGTGCACGCCGGTCTGCGGCAATTCGCGGATCTGGAATTCCTTCATCGCGGCGTCCGAGGCGCGGCGCACAATCAGCGCCTGGTCGATCACGAGAACGGGGAAGGGGACCACCTGAAGGGTTGCCGTCAGGTCGGTCGAGACACGCTGAAGCTCATGGGAGTTAACCTGTAATTCCTCATTAACGGTGATGAGTTCCTCGTTGGTGGACTGCAATTCCTCGTTCGATGTCTCCAGCTCTTCATTGGTGGCCTGAAGCTCTTCGTTGGTCGACTGCATCTCTTCATTGATGGATTGCAGCTCCTCGTTGGAGGTCTGAAGCTCCTCCACGGTTTGTTGCAGCGCCTCCCGCGTCTGCGCGATTTCCAGCTCCATCTGCCGGATATAGGTGTGCTGCTCCGTCTCGCTCATGGCTTCGAGCTCTTCGAAGGGGGTGTCCTTCATCCGGGTCTCGATGGCGACAAGGACGTGATCCTCGTTATCTTCGGTCGACGGCAGCGGGTAGCACACGCTGCGCGCCTGGTTGAATTTGGCGCCGTCCAGATCGTGCCAGCGCCCGGTGCGTCGTTCCTTGTTCTTCAGGGCGGTCGCGAAAAGCCCGCTGATCTCATCGCGCAGGGATTTGCGCAAGGACCGGATCCCGATCCAGAGCGGCGCGTTTTCCGTAAGCTGCGTGAAGGGGGAGATGTCGCCGTAAACGCGCACGATCTCCCCGCTGCGGGTGAGGATGAAGCCGTTGGGCGCAACCGAGCGCGCCAGGGCCGAGAACATGCCGGCATCGAAGAAATGGCCCGGTTGGCTGTCCTCCATCTTTTTGGCGGGTGCGGCGGGGATCCAGCGGCCATAGGCCGGATTGCCGATCTCGGGCCGGATGGAACTGGCCATGCCGAGGCGGCGCTTGGAATAAATCTTGTCGGTGCCTGAGCGTGTCTCGAACAGCGATTCCATGTTGCCCACGGATTCCGACGTGCCCAGAAACAGGAACCCCGACGGGTTCAGCGCATAATGGATGCGGTGCAGGATGCGGTTCTGCAGTGCCGTGTTGAAGTAGATCAAGACATTGCGTAGACTGACAAAATCGAGGTTGAGGAAGGGCGGATCCTGAAAGATGTTGTGCAGGGAAAACAGCGTCAGATCGCGCAACTCCCGCATCACTTCGATCTGGCCATCATGGACCTTGAAATACTTGTCCAAGAACTCCTCGGGGATGTCGGACGCCGCCGTGATCGGGTAGATCCCGCGCCGGGCCACCTCAAGGGCGCGGTCATCGATATCGGTGGCGAAGATCTGGATGCGGGATTTGCTCAGCTCTTCGATCCCGCCCATCGCCTCGGCCAGCATGATCGCGATGGAATAGACCTCTTCACCGGTGGCACAGCCCGCAACCCACAGGCGCAGCTGGCCGATCTCCCGGTTGGCGGTCATCTTCTCGAATTCGTTGCGCAATTGCTCGAACTGGCCGCGATCCCGGAAAAAACGCGTGACCGAGATCAGCAGGTCCCGGTAGAGCGCGTCGACCTCCTCCACCGAGGCCCGGCAATAGGCGACATATTCGTCGTAATCCTCGATATCGAGGGCCGCCATGCGCCGGTTGATGCGGCGGCTGACGGTGGTTTCCTTGTAATCGCGGAAATCGACGCTGGTGCGCGCCAGAAGGATCTGGAACAGGTCCGATAGCTTGCTGGGGCGCTCGTTGAGGCGGCGCAGCGCCCCGAAATCGCGCGGACGGGCGAGAATCTTTTCCAGATGCTGGCCGATCTGTTCGGGCGACAGCGTCAGGTCGATGCAGCCGGTTTCGGCGGCCGAGGCCGGCATCCCGTCATATTTCGCGGTCGAGATATCCTGCGCAATCGTGATGCCGCCCGCCTCGCGGATCGCCTGCACCCCGTAGCTGCCATCGCTGCCGGTGCCCGACAATACAACGCCCACACAATTCTGCCCCTGCTCGTGGGCAAGCGATTTGAACAGCCGGTCGGCGGACGGCTTGGGGGAGGCCGTGTGGCCGCCCGGTTCCACCAATTTCAGCAGCCCGTCCTCCAAAATCACATCCGTATTGGGCGGCGTGATGAAGAAGGTGTTTGCGGTCGGCACAGTCTCCCCCGTCAATTCCACCACCGGAAGCGGCGTTTCGCGTGAGATGAGCGAGGTCAGCAGGCTCTTGTGGGTGGGCGACATGTGCTGCGCCAGGATGTAGACGGCATTGGCCACGGCGGGCAGGTTCTGCACCAGCGAAGAGGCGGCTTCCAGCCCGCCTGCGGAGGCCCCGATACCCACATAGAACAGTTCATCGGCCGGAGGGCCGTCAACAATCTCATCCATCTGGCATCTCCCGCACCACAGCGATGAGTTCGCACGGATCCCGCTTCGGGATCCGGCCACTCCCCACCGCCGCCAAACTAGGGAGGCGGCCAAACCGGCGCAATCGAAGAAGGGTTAACGGGGCGGATCTACCGGGCCTCGAAGGTCAATCGGCCGGTCAAGCGTTGCGGTCCTAACCTATCCATGTCTACCACCAGCGCGCCATCGGGACCGGGGGCAAAGCCCACTCCCTGCCCATCGGGCGACGCGAGCGTCACGCTGTCCGGCGCGACCGAGCCGCTGACATTCAGATCCGCGGTCTCGGACCCGGAGAAGACGACATTGCCGCTGGCTGAACTGCCGGTGACCGCAATCTGCCATCGCCCCTCGAAGCGGCCCTGCACCGTGGCGCAGCCAAGCGTTCCGATCCAATCCGTGGCACTGGCCGCACTGGCATTCAACGTGCAGCGGATCCGGATCTGCGCGCCATCGGGCGCGGTCAGCCGGGCGGCGGTGCGCCACTCACCGGATAGCCAGGCGGGCACATCGGCCAAGGCGGGCAGGGGGAGCAGCAAGAGAGCGGCCAGAAACATCGTGCGGGTCATCGTTTCACCATGCGGATCAGGGCTGGCAGGAAACCTAGGTCGGCAATCAGCGCCATCCACAGCGCCAACATCACGAATACGCCAAATTCCGGCAGGCTTGCCGTCGCGCTGAACACGGTGGCCCCGAACCCAAGCGTCATGATCAATGTGGAGGCGATCATCGGCGGTCCGGCATGGTCGAGCGCATGGGCCAGCCGCTCATCGGGCGTGCCACCCGACAGGCGCCATCGGTTCAGGTAATGGATCGTGTCATCCACCGCGATGCCGAAGGCGACGGTGAGCGCGAAAGCCACCGTCATCGTCATGCCCGCGCCGGTCACAACCAGCACCGCCTCAATCGCCAGCATCGGCATTGCACTGATCGCCGTGGCCAGCAGCGCCAGCACCACGGAGCGTTGCGATACGGCGACCACAAGGGCGATGGCGGCCAGCGCGATATAGAACGACAGGCGCATCGCCGCGACGGTGTCCGGCACCACCTGATGGCCCAGAAGGGATTGCCCGGCCAAGGTCGTCACCTCGCTCAGCTCCGCCGCGTCCAGCGCCGCATTCAGGCGCTCCAACTCGGCGCCGAAGCTGTCCGGGCCGATCCCCAAGGGTAGCAGGACGGGCAGCGCGACCGACAGGCCATCCTCTGCCCGGAACCGCTCCGGCACCTGCGGCGGGCCGCCTCCGGCGCCATTCCCGGCACCAGACAGGGCGGCATTCGCCACGGCGGCGATCCGGTCCCCATCCTCCGCCCCAAGGCCGGGCACGCCATCGGCATCGTCGATCACCACGAAAAGGCTGGCCGAGCCCAGGCCCTCCGCCTCCATATAGGCCAGATCCTGCCCCAGCGGGCTGGTCTCGCGGATATGTTCGGAGAGCGAAAAGGACGGCTCGGATCGGTTGAGCGCGGGCAACAGGGCAATGGCCGTCACAAACGCCAGCGCGGCCATGAGGCGCGGGCGGCACAGACCGGCGCGGGCGGGAGCGAGCGGCAGCCGGAACTGTACCGGTTGCGCGCCATCCCCGCGGATCAACAGGCGCGACATCAGCGGAAACAGGACGCAGACGGCGCTGAACCCGCAGAGCATCGCCAACGGCCCCCAGAGCGCGAGGCCCAGAAGCGCATCCGTCCCCGCTATAGCAAAGCTCGCCAAAGCCAGCGCCGAGGTGAGCGATGTCATCGCGGCCGCGGGCAACACCTCGCGGATCGCCGCCTGAAGCCCGCCGGTGTCGCGGCTGGCGTAGAACAGGTGCAACGTATCGGCGAAGGCCAGAACCATCACCAGCGTCGGCAGGGTCGCCAGCCACGGGTCCAGCGCCTGCCCGCTCCACCCCAATAGCCCCATGAACCACACCACGCCGCAGATCGCGGGCACGGCGCAGACCAGAACCGCGGGGATCGACCGCAGGATGATCGCCCCCACGATGATGCAGATCAGGATGGCCAACGGCGTCACCACCACCTGATCGCGGATCAACGCGAAGGAAATCTGGCGTTCCACCGCCGCCTGCCCGACAGAGACGATCTGCAATGGAGCGGCGGCTTCGATCAGCGGATCGAGTTCGGCAAAGATGTCGCCCGGCGCGGCGTCAGGCGTGGCGATCACATGCAGCAGCGCCGCGGTACGATCCTCCGCGACCAGGGCACCGGCGGCCGGGCCCGCTTGGTGCAGGGCGGCAAATCGTTCGGCGAGCGGGGCCTCGGGATCTGCGAGGATCAGGGGCGTGGTCGTGCCCTCCGCTGGGAGCGAGAAGAGGCTCACCACCTCGGCCACCCCGTCGGTGAATTGCAGATCGAGGATCAGATTTTCCAATGCTTCGAACGCCGAAGGATCAGAAAAATCGCTCGTCCGAACCAGCAAGGCCTCGTCCGCACGCCCCAGCGCGAAGCGATCCTGAAAGGCGCGGTAGGCCAGATACCCCTCGCTGTCACCCGACAGCGCCGACACGACATCGGCATCCACATGCAGGTCCCGCGCGCCATAAGCCGCAATTGCCGTCACGATCAGCGCCAATAGGCCCGCCACCCACATCCACGGGGAAGCCCTTCGTCCTGCCATGTCAGCGTTCGTCATGCCTGCCTGCCAAATGTCGCTTCGCCGCATCATCACACGGCGGCGTCTCATTCTGCGCCCCATTAACCGTTGACCGCAGATAGGGCGCAATGCCCAAGTGGCGAGAGATCGCCGTATTGGATTGTTATGACAGATTTGAAACAGGCTCTGGCGCAGCTGCGGGCGGGGCGGGGCATGGGCCTCGTGCAACAGGTCGCCGAAGATGTGGAACTGGCCGGGCGGCAGATCACGTTGAACGGCCAGACGATGCTCAATTTCGCCTCGTGCAGCTATCTCGGGCTGGAAATGGATGAGGCCCTGAAAGAGGGCGCGATTGCCGCGACACGTGCCTATGGCACGCAGTTTTCCGCGTCCCGCGCCTTCGTGTCGGCGCCGCCCTACCGGGAGGCCGAGGCGCTTCTGGCGCAGATCACGGGGCGGCCGACCTTGCTGGTGCCGTCGACATCGCTTGGCCACCAAGCCGCGCTGCCGGTTCTGGTTGGTCGCGACGATCTTGTACTGATCGATGTGCAGGCCCATGCCAGCCTGCATGTGGCCGCGTCCCTTTTGAAGGCCGCGGGGATCCGGGTGCAGACCATCGCCCATTCCGCCCCGGATCACGTGGCGCGCAAGCTGCGCGCCAGCGATGCGCCGACCATCTGGCTGCTGATTGACGGGATTTATTCGATGATCGGGGATATCGCGCCGTTTGACGGGCTCAATGCCCTTCTGGCGAGCGACGAGCGGCTACGGCTTTATGTCGATGACGCCCACGCGGCGGGCTGGTGCGGATCGCGGGGGCAGGGCCTTGCGCTTGGGACATGGCCGGATCACCCGCGGGTCACGGCCGCCCTGTCCCTCAACAAGAGCTTCGCCTGCGCGGGCGGGGCCTTGGCCTTGGCGTCGGAGGACGAGGCCGATGCGATCCGCGCCTTTGGCCCGGCGATGACGTTTTCCGGCCCCGTCCAGCCGCCGATGCTGGGGGCGATTGTCGCGTCGGCCCGGCTCCACCTGTCCGACGCCCTGGCACCCCGGCAAGCCGCCCTGCGGGCGCGGATCGCGCAGTTCAACGCAGGCGCGGCTGCATTGGGCCTGCCGCTGGCCTGTGCCTCGGACACCCCGATGCGCTACATCCGGACCGGGGATATCGCGGCCACCGCCTCCGCCGCGCTGGCACTGCAAAGGGCGGGGATCTACGTGGCCAGCGTTGCGCCGCCAGCGGTTGCGGCGCGCGATGTGGGCCTGCGCCTGACGCTGACCACGCATCACAAAGCCGCGGATATCGACCGGCTTCTGACGGCCCTCGCGGATGCACTCCATGCGTCCGGCCGGGCCGTGGCCGAGTAGCCTTGTCCCTGATCCTGACCCCGGCCGAAGCGGTCCTGTTTCGCACCGGCCCGAATTGCATCACCATCCTGTTCGAGGATGCGGGCGGGACGGCGGGCGGGTTTGACCCGGCGCGCGCCTATCTTGGCCTGCATCAGATGGTGGAGGGCGCCGAGCGGTTTCACCGGGTGATCCGGCGCGGTGTGACGCCCGTCTTCGACGCGAAGGTGGAGCTGGATTGGCCGCATCATGTGGCCATTCTCGACGATCCAACCGTCACCGACCCCGCCGCGCTGATGGACGCCATGCGGCGCCTGCGCCTGGATCCCAAGCGCCCGCTGTGGCGCGCGGTTCTGGTCAATCCGGACGGGGGAGGTTGGTCGGGCCTCGCCCTGCAATTCGACCACGCCATTGCCGATGGCACACGGATCTCGCGCCACATCACCACACGCGCCCTGCCGGAACGGGGTGAGGGCGTTGCGGTGGATGGGTTGCAACGGATCAGCTTCGCCCAATTGCGCAGGCAGGGGGATCCGCGGCTTGACCCGCCGCCCTCGGCGCTTTGCCGTTTGTCGTTCGACGGTCTGCGCCCGGCGGTGCCGGAGGCCACGGGCCATGCCGATGCGCTTTTGCGCCTTGCGCACCGGATACTGAAAGAGGACCCGGCCTTTGCCAGATTGGCAGAGAGGCGCCGCAACCGGGCCGCTGTTGCCCGTATCGAAGCCCTGCGCAGCACGGGGGGCGTCTTGGGCAATCGCGCCACGATGGAAGAGGTCGATCTTGGGGGCTCTTCCGACGCGGCACGCGCGCTGTTCGATCCGCGCAAGACGCCGCTGATGGAGCGGCTGCGCATGGGGGCGGCACGGATCATCCCGGCGCCGCTGCTCCGTCCTATCGTGCAGACCGAGTTCTCCCGGCCCGGCATCGTGCTGACCGTCGTGCCGGTGGCCCGCCGATTGCCGCCGCTGTTCGGGCTGGATCTGCGCGCCATCCATCCTGCGGCTCCGGTTCTCGGGCAACCACCCCTTGCGGTCACGGCGGTGCGCACGGGGGACGGGTTCGACACCTGCATCACCGCGCATGACCCGACGGGGGCGGCGCGGGACACGCTGTCGCGTCGCGTGGCGGACGCGATGGTCGTTGCCGTCCAATAGGAAATATCGATTGATTTGGGCCGGCTTCATTGGCAAACCGCACCCATGATCAACAAACTCGAGATGTTCATCGCCGTGGCCCGGGAGGGCCATTTCGGGCGCGCCGCGGAAAGCCTTGGCCTCACCCAGCCGACATTGTCCACCGGGATCAAGCAGTTGGAGGAGATGCTGGGGGTGCAACTGATCTTCCGTGGCTCGCGCTACGGGGGCCTGACACCCGAGGGTCAGCGCGCGCTGGTCTGGGCCCGCCAACTGGTCAGCGACACGCGCACCTTCCGGCAGGAGATGCGGACGGCCCGCCACGGGCTCAGCGGGATTGTGCGCCTTGCCGTGATCCCCACGGCGCTGACCTGGGCCGCGCATCTGTCGGCGCGCTTCACGGCGGCTCACCCGAACATTCGCATGACGATCCTGAGCCGGACCTCCATCGAAATCCTGTCGATGCTGGAAAACCTGGAGGCCGATGCCGGCCTTTCCTACCTCGACAACGAGCCCCTTGGCCGCGTGACCACCGAACCGCTGTATCGCGAGCGGTACACCGTTGTCGCCCATCGCAACAGCGATCTGGCCCGTCAGGAACAGGTCGAATGGGCCGATCTGTCGGGTGAACGGCTGTGTCTGCTGACGCCCAACATGCAGAACCGGCGCATCATCAACGAGAATTTCATGGAAGCCGGTGTGACGCCCGAGGCGCAGGTGGAGAGCAATTCCACCGTGGTGCTGGCCGCCCATGTGGAGGCGGGGGATTGGATTACCGTCCTGCCGATCGACATGGCCCGCTTCCTGTGTGGTGGGAAGCCGGACCTGGTGATCCGGGAGATCGCCGGGCGCGGAACCGACCATGCGGTGGGCCTTGTCGCGCCGTATCGGGAACCGCACACGCCCGTTCTGACGGCCTTGATCGCGGAGACGCGGGCGCTGGCCGACTCGGCCGCTGAGCCGACCAAGTAAATTCGTCAGGTATTACAGGTGTCTATGTCGGTTTCGGGCCCCGCAAGGTCGCACGGCTGTCATTGAGAAACTCAATCGACCAACGGGACAACGATATTGAATACTGAATGAATGGGCTGCATTCTGTGGATGAACGTTCCGGAGCACGCCATGTCGACCACAGCCGCCCCGCATGATCCCGCCGAAATTGACGCGATCATCCAATCCAATATGGATCTTGAAGGGCCGCTTCTGCCCATTCTGCACGGGATGCAGGCAGCGTTCGGCTGCGTGCCCGATGCGGCCCGAGCGCCGATTGCCGATGCACTGAACATCACCGAGGCGGAATTGCACGGCGTGATCTCGTTCTACCACGATTTCCGTCGCGAACCGGCGGGGCGCCACGTGCTGAAGATCTGCCGGGCGGAGGCCTGTCAGGCCGTTGGTGCGAATGCGTTGGGCGAGGATCTGTTGGCAATACTGGGCCTTGATTGGCACGGCACATCCGCCGATGGCCGTGTGACGGTGGAGCCGGTCTATTGCCTTGGCCTGTGTGCCTGCGGGCCCGCGGCGATGGTGGACGGGCAGGTTCGGGGCCGTGTGACGGCCGAAGCGCTGGTGGCGGAGGTTTCGGCATGAAGGTCTGGGTGCCCCGCGATGCAGCGGCGAAGGCGTTGGGCGCAGATGCGGTTGCTGCCGCGTTTGAGGCGGCGGGCGCAGAGGTGGTGCGAAACGGCTCGCGCGGGATGATCTGGCTGGAGCCGCTGGTTGAGGTGGAGCAGGGCGGTGTTCGCGTGGGCTATGGCCCCGCGACGGTCGAGACTGTTGGTGCCATCATGGACGGGTCTGCCGAGAGCCTTGGGCCGGTGGAGGACATCCCGTTCTATGCCAGGCAAAACCGCCTGACCTTCCAGCGCTGCGGCGTAGTGGACCCGCTGTCGCTGGCGGACTACGAGGCCCATGGCGGCCTGACCGGCCTGCGCAATGCGCTGGAGATGTCTGCCGAAGACATCACCGCCCATGTCACCGATAGCGGCTTGCGCGGACGCGGCGGGGCGGGGTTCCCGACGGGCATCAAGTGGAACACCGTGCGGCAGGCCGAAGCGGATCAGAAATACATCGTCTGCAATGCCGATGAAGGGGATTCCGGCACCTTCGCGGATCGGATGATCATGGAGGGCGATCCGTTTTGCCTGATCGAAGGCATGGTGATTGCAGGCCTCGGGGTTGGGGCCACGAAAGGGTACATCTACCTGCGCTCGGAGTATCCCGATGCGATTGAGGTGATGGAGCGGGCGATTGAAATTGCACGTGAAAACAACATCCTCGGGGCCGTTCTTCATTCAGAATATGAGTTCGACATGGAAGTGCGCGTGGGTGCGGGGGCTTATGTCTGCGGCGAAGAGACGTCGCTTTTGAACTCCCTGGAAGGCAAACGCGGGGTGGTGCGCGCCAAGCCGCCGCTGCCGGCCCTGGAGGGTTTCCTCGGGCGGCCCACGGTGGTGAACAATGTCATATCGCTCGCCACGGTTCCGGTGATCTTCGAGAAGGGCGCAGCGCATTACGCGAGCTTCGGGCTTGGCCGGTCCAAGGGCACGATGCCGATCCAGATCGCGGGCAACGTGAGACATGGCGGCCTGTTCGAGACCGCCTTCGGGATGCCTCTGGGTGAGCTGGTGAACGACATAGCGGGCGGTACGGCCTCCGGTCGGCCGGTGAAGGCGGTGCAGGTGGGCGGCCCGCTTGGGGCTTACTTCGCGCCGGAGAAATTCGACACGCCCTTTGCCTACGAGCCCTTCGATGGGGCAGGCGGCCTGATCGGTCATGCGGGCGTGGTGGTGTTCGACGACAGTGCCGACATGCTCGGCATGGCGCGCTTTGCGATGGAGTTCTGTGCCATCGAGAGCTGCGGAAAGTGCACGCCGTGCCGCATTGGCGCGGTGCGCGGCGTGGAAACGCTGGATCGCATCCGCGACGGCGACGGCACCGCGATCCCGCTGCTTGTCGATCTGTGCGAGACCATGAAAGATGGCTCGCTCTGCGCGTTGGGAGGCTTCACGCCCTTCCCGGTGATGAGCGCGCTGGAGCAGTTTCCGGAAGAGTTTACCGGCGTGCGGGAGGCCGCGGAATGAGACAGGATTTGACCGGTATTTCGCCGACTTCGTCGTCGACCGGCTGGGGGTTCCACCCCCAGACCCCCGGGGTATTTGAAACCAGTGGAAGACAGGGAGCCCTTGGCCAATGAAAGATTTCATCATTCCCTGGGATGATCGCGATATGGGCACGCCTGCGGTGGAAGGTGCGCCGGTCACGTTGACGGTTGATGGCTTCGAAGTGACCGTGCCGGAGGGCACAAGCGTGATGCGCGCCGCCGCCGAGATCGGGATGTCGATCCCGAAGCTGTGTGCTTCGGACAATCTGGAGGCGTTCGGGTCCTGCCGCCTGTGTGTGGTGGAGATCGAGGGGCGGCGCGGCACGCCCGCCTCCTGCACCACGCCCGTGGCCGAGGGCATGGTGGTCCGCACCCAGTCGAGCAAGGTCAAGAAGATCCGCCGCGGCGTGATGGAGCTCTATATCTCTGACCACCCGCTGGATTGCCTGACCTGTGCGGCCAATGGCGATTGCGAGTTGCAGGACATGGCAGGGGCCGTGGGCCTGCGTGACGTGCGCTATGAGGCGCCGGAAAATGGCGGGCTGGCCAACCATTTCGAGCCCCGCACGGGCGGCGAAGTGAACCCGGAATGGATCGCGAAGGACGATTCCAACCCCTATTTCACCTACGATCCCTCGAAATGCATCGTCTGCTCACGCTGTGTGCGGGCCTGCGAAGAGGTGCAGGGCACCTTTGCGCTGACTATTGAAGGCCGGGGCTTTGACAGCCGCGTCTCCGCCGGGGGGCCGCTGGATGAGTTCCTGACGTCCGATTGCGTGTCTTGTGGCGCGTGTGTGCAGGCTTGCCCGACGGCGACGTTGCAGGAGAAATCGGTGATTGAACTGGGCACGCCGGAGCGGTCGGTCATCACGACGTGCGCCTATTGCGGCGTCGGCTGCTCGTTCAAGGCGGAGCTGAATGGCGATGAGCTGGTGCGGATGACGCCCTACAAGCACGGCGAGGCCAATCGCGGCCATTCCTGTGTGAAGGGGCGCTTTGCCTATGGCTATGCCAGCCATTCCGATCGCATCCTGAACCCGATGATCCGCGATAGCATCGAAGAGCCGTGGCGCGAGGTGTCCTGGGAGGAGGCGATTGGATTTGCCGCGGACCGGATGCGCGGTTTGCAGGAGAGGTACGGGCGCAAGAGCATTGGCGTGATCACCTCCTCGCGCTGCACCAATGAAGAGACCTACCTCGTTCAGAAGCTGGCCCGTGGCGTCTTCATGAACAACAACACAGATACCTGCGCGCGGGTGTGTCACTCGCCCACCGGCTATGGCTTGGGCCAGACATTTGGCGCCTCTGCCGGGACCCAGAACTTTGATTCCGTTGAGAAAGTGGATGTCGCCATCATCATCGGCGCCAACCCGACCGACGCGCACCCGGTCTTCGGCAGCCGCTTGAAAAGGCGGGTGCGCGCGGGCGCCAAGCTGATCGTGATCGATCCGCGCAAGACCGATGTGGTCCGCTCCGCCCATATCGAGGCGGCGCATCACCTGCCGCTGCGTCCCGGCACGAACGTGGCCGTTGTGACCGCGATGGCCCATGTGATCGTGGACGAGAAGCTTTACGACGA
The DNA here is from genome assembly GCA_947494975.1 of uncultured Roseicyclus sp. Classification (GTDB taxonomy): domain Bacteria; phylum Pseudomonadota; class Alphaproteobacteria; order Rhodobacterales; family Rhodobacteraceae; genus Gymnodinialimonas. Next base: position 104,944 of record CANLXA010000003.1, read on the forward strand.
AGCATTCATCCGCGAGCGCTGCGACTGGAACGAGTTCGTGGAATATATGGAGTTCGTCCAGGACGTGCGCCATTCGCCCGAGATGACCGAGATGCTGACCGGAGTGCCCGCCGAAGAACTGCGCAAGGCGGCACGGCTTTATGCAACCGGCGGCAACGGGGCGATCTATTACGGGCTTGGCGTGACCGAGCATTCGCAAGGCTCCACCACCGTGATGGGAATTGCCAACCTCGCCATGATGACCGGCAATATCGGCCGTGAAGGCGTTGGTGTGAACCCGCTGCGCGGCCAGAACAACGTGCAGGGCTCCTGCGACATGGGATCCTTCCCGCACGAGCTGCCCGGCTATCGCCACGTGAAGGGTGACGAGGTCCGTGCGCTGTTCGAAAGCAAGTGGGGGGTGGAGATCGATCCCGAACCCGGCCTGCGTATTCCAAACATGCTGGACGCCGCCGTCTCAGGCAGCTTCAAGGGCCTCTATTGTCAGGGCGAAGACATCCTGCAATCCGATCCCGATACCCACCACGTGGCTGCGGGCCTCGCGGCGATGGAATGTGTCATCGTCCACGACCTCTTCCTGAACGAGACGGCGAACTACGCCCATGTCTTCCTGCCCGGCTCCACCTTCCTTGAAAAGGACGGGACGTTCACCAATGCCGAACGCCGCATCAACCGCGTGCGCGAGGTGATGAAGCCCCGGAATGGCTATGCCGATTGGGAGGTCACGCAGCTGCTGGCCAAGGCCATGGGGGCGGATTGGACCTACACCCATCCGTCGCAGATCATGGATGAGATCGCGGAGACGACGCCCGGTTTCGCCAATGTCGATTATGCGATGCTGGAAGAGCGTGGATCGGTGCAATGGCCCTGCAATGACGATGCCCCCGATGGCTCGCCCATCATGCATGTCGATGGCTTCGTACGCGGCAAGGGCCGGTTCATCGTAACGGAATACATCCCGACGGATGAGCGCTCTGGCCCCCGCTTCCCGCTTCTGCTGACAACCGGGCGGATCCTGTCGCAATATAATGTGGGCGCGCAGACGCGGCGGACGGAGAACTCGATCTGGCACGATGAGGATGTGCTTGAGATCCACCCCCATGACGCCGAAGTGCGTGGCGTGAAGGAAGGCGATTGGGTCAAGCTGGCCTCCCGGTCTGGCGAAACGTCCCTGCGGGCGACAATCACAGACAAGGTGGTGCCCGGCGTGGTCTACACGACCTTCCACCACCCCGACACGCAGGCCAATGTCATCACCACCGATTTCTCGGACTGGGCCACCAACTGCCCGGAATACAAGGTGACGGCGGTGCAGGTGGGCCTGAGCAATGGCCCGACCGAATGGCAGCGCCAGTATAATGCGCAGGCCGATCGGTCGCGGCGAATTCTTCCGGCGGCCGAATGAAGCCGGTCCGCTCCATATCCGCCCACGCTTTGGGCAAGGGCGACGCGCGGGACATCGCGCGCTCCCTGCCCGAGGAGGTGCCGGTGGCCGTTACCGTGAACGGCACGTCGCAGGCGGTGATGATGTGCTCGCCTTCGGATCTGGAGGATTTCGCGGTGGGCTTTGTCTTCACCGAAGGGTTTGCCACGCCCGACCAGATCGACAGCGTCGAGATCGTGGAGCTGGAGACCGGGATCGAGGCGCGGCTTTGGGTGCCGGATGACGTGGCCGATGCGCTTGGCGATCGCCGGCGCGCCATGATGGGGCCGGTGGGGTGCGGCCTGTGCGGCATCGACTCGCTCGAACAGGCGCTGCGCGACCTGCCGGTGCTGGCCGATGGCGGGTCCGTCGGGTTGGACGAAGCGGCATCCGGGCCGGATCTGCTCCGCCAGAACCAGCCGCTCCACGATCTGACCCACGCGGTGCACGCGGCGGGCCTGCTGGTGCCGGGGCAGGGGATCGTGATGGCGCGCGAAGATGTGGGCCGGCACAATGCGCTCGACAAGCTGATCGGTGCGGGATTGCGCGCCGGACTGGATATGAGCGCGGCGGCCATCGTCCTGACATCACGCGTGTCGGTTGAGATGGTGCAAAAGGCTGTTCTGGCCGGATGCCCGATCCTGATCGCCGTCTCGGCGCCGACGGCCCATGCGGTGCGTCTGGCCGATGCCGCGAACCTGACCATCGCCGCTTTCGCCCGCGACGGGCGGCTGGAGACCTTTACCCACCCGACCCGTATCGACCGGAGCCAGACCAATGCCGCATGACAAACTGATCCGCATGGCGAACCAGATCGCCGGCTTCTTCGCGACCCAGCCGGGCCAGAATCAGGCCGAGCGGGTGGCGGCACATCTGAACGATTTCTGGGGGCCGGAGATGCGCGCCGAGCTCAAGGCCCATGCCGCCGAGGATGATAGCGATCTGGCGCCGCTTGTCCGGGACGCCATTCCCCTGATCTGACCGAGGCGCCTGGATCGGCCTCGGGGCTCTCCCGCCCGTCATCGATGCGATCGCATCTCCTCCCGTTGGGCGTGGCGCCGTGGGCGCGCCTTTGGCGCACGGCACGGCGGTTGCGCGTTTATCGGTCGCCGGGCGCGGTAATGGAGGCGGGGCAGAACGGCCCAATCCTGCCCATGGCGCGATACGGGAGGGCCGGATTGAGTTTTTTTGCCAAGATGAAGGGGGCCGTGCGGGCTTGAGTGGCCGGCATCTGCGGGCTACACCGGTTTCAATATCCGGCCTTTAGTTTCACATATTGGAACCGCCCATGTCTGATACCCGTGCCAATCGACGTTACCGCAGCCAGGAATGGTTCGATAACCCCAACAACCCCGGTATGACGGCGCTTTACCTGGAGCGGTATCAGAACCAGTCCTTTACCAAAGGCGAATTGCAGGCCGAGAAGCCGGTTGTGGGGATCGCGCAGACCGGCAGCGATCTGGTGCCCTGCAACAAGATCCACGTCTTCCTGATGGATCGGATCAAGGCGGGCATCCGCGACGCCGGGGGCATTCCGCTGGAGTTTCCCGTTCATCCGATTCAGGAGACCGGCAAACGCCCCACGGCGGCGTTGGACCGGAACCTGCAATATCTGTCGCTGGTCGAGGTGCTGCACGGCTATCCCATTGACGGCGTTGTCCTGACCACGGGCTGTGACAAGACCACGCCTGCCATGCTTATGGGGGCCGCAACGGTGGACCTGCCCGCGATTGCGCTGAACGGGGGACCGATGCTGGATGGCTGGTTCCGGGGCAAGCGCGCGGGCTCCGGCACGTCGATCTGGGAGGGGCGGCGGCTGCTGGCCAAGGGCGAGATCGATTATGAGGAGTTCATGGAACTGGCCTGCGCGTCCTCGCCGTCGCTTGGGCATTGCAACACCATGGGCACGGCCTCCACGATGAACGCCCTGGCGGAGGCGCTTGGCATGACGCTGCCCGGTGCGGCGGCGATCCCGGCGCCCTTCCGCGAGCGGATGGAGATGGCCTATCTGACGGGCCGTCGCGCCGTTGAAATGGTGGAGGAGGATCTCAAGCCCTCCGATATCCTGACCCGGGCGGCCTTCGAAAACGCGATCAAGGTGAACACGGCGATCGGCGGCTCCACCAATGCGCCGCCTCATTTGCAGGCGCTGGCCCGCCATGCGGGGGTGCAACTGCACGTGACGGATTGGGAAAAGATCGGCCATGCGCTGCCGCTCCTGGTGAACATGCAGCCCGCCGGGGAGTATCTGGGCGAGAGTTTCTTCCGCGCCGGTGGCGTGCCCGCGGTGATGGGGGAGTTGCTGGCCGAGGGCCGGCTGGACGGGACGGTCTTGACGGCATCCGGCAAGCCGCTTGACGAGGCCCTGAACGGTGCCAGAAGCCTCGACCAGGACGTTATCCGACCGGTCACAAATCCGCTGCGGGAAGAGGCGGGCTTCGCGGTCCTGTCCGGGAATCTCTTTGACAGCGCGCTGATGAAGACCTCGGTGATTTCCGAGGATTTCCGGGCGCGCTTCCTGAAAGACAACCAATATGAAGGCCGCGCCGTGGTATTCGAGGGCCCGGAGGATTACCACGACCGGATCAATGATCCGGAGCTTGCCGTGGACGAGGAGAGCATCCTGTTCATCCGGGGCGTGGGCTGCGTCGGGTATCCCGGCTCGGCAGAGGTGGTGAACATGCAGCCGCCCGATGCACTGATCAAGGACGGCATCAAGCACCTGCCCACGGTGGGCGACGGCCGGCAATCGGGTACCTCGGAAAGCCCCTCCATCCTCAACGCCTCACCGGAATCCGTGGTCGGCGGGGGGCTCGCCTATCTCCAAACCGGGGACCGGGTGCGGCTGGACCTCAACGCGGGCACGCTGAATGCACTGGTGCCGGAGGAGGACTGGGAGGCCCGCAAGGCCGCCTGGACCCCGCCCGACCTTCACCACCAGACGCCGTGGCAGGAACTCTACCGCAAACATGTGGGGCAGTTGGCCGATGGCGGCTGCCTGGAACTCGCCACCGCCTACCAACGCATCGCCAAGGATCTGCCGCGGGATAATCATTGAGGGTTATCAAGGTTGATAAGGCGTTTAAATAACTGAAATTAAATCATAAAATGGACTCAATCCATACCGTCTTGACCTCCTGCGCATAGCGCCTTCGCTTCCACTGGTTCAAAATACCCCCGGGGGGAGCGGCTTTCCCATCGGGAAGGCCGCGCAGGGGGCAGACAGCCCCCGTCGACCTCCGCGATCCCTCGACCCATCTCCGTGATGCGCCGGGCTGGCGCCCAGGCGCGGTACGCGCCTGGGCGCCAGCCCCCCGGGCGACGCGCGGAGCGCGGCGCAATCCCTCACAAACGCGACAAAGCCACTTCCAGATCGCCGTAGCCGGTCAACCGCCGCTCGAACGCCAACCCCAATGTCTGTGCATGGCGCCGTGCCGTTTCGGTCAGGTCCGGATCATCAACCTGCGCCTGATAGACAAGCGTCGTGTAATTTCCGAAATACATGTCACGCAGCTCCGGGTGACGGTCGAGGCCGAGGGGGCGCGTCACAAACGCATCGAACTGCTTCACCAGAAAGTCGGTCAGGTAGAAGCACGTCAACTCGTCACGGGCCTCGAACACCGCATTCCCTTCGAAAAACGAGTAGCAATGGGGCCCGTCCAGCATCTCCACCCCCAATTGCGCGCAGCGGCTTTGTAACAATCCGCCGGTTCCGCAATCGGCATAGAGCACGAAAACATCATCATAATCGTCGCGGCGGGCGGTCACGGCGGCCTCGACAGCATCGGGGATCAGGTCCGGCGTGTTGTGCAGCTTGGCGGGCAGGCAGTGTAAATCCAAATGATCCCAGGTGTTTAGCCGTTTCAGGGCCAGCACCTCATGGGCCAGCGCCCCGCAGGCCAAGAGCAGAATGCGCCCCGATTTCGGTGCATCCATGCCGAGTTCAACCAGGTCCTGATCCTTGATGTGCATTGAAACACCTTTCACACGGCTGTGCGCTCACGGAGCCGTCACTTGAGCGGAGGCGCGATTGCCCGGAGGTTCGCCCCCATCAAGGACAGAACTCAACCCCATCTCCGACATGATTTTCAAGGGACCCGACACCATGGCAAGCACAACCACCAACACCGCGCCGCGCGCCGCGCTTCCGGCGATCACCCTCGACACCATCGCGCTGATCTTCTTCGCCGGCGCCGCCGGCACATTGGCCTTCGATCTCTGGGGCAAGGCCATTGCCCCGCTTCTGGGCCTCGGCAGCCTGGCGCCTGTCGGCCTGGCCCGCGGCTTTCTGGGCGCGCTTGGCCTGCCCAATGGCGCGCCCTGGGGCAACCTGATGCACCTCTTCCTTGTCGGCGTGATTGCCTATCCCGTCGGCTGGCTCTTCATCGCGCGGCCGATCGCGGCCAGGATCACCCCCGGTCTGCATTGGTCGATCACATCGGCGGTCTATGGCGTGGGCCTCTGGGTGTTCGCCATCGGGGGTATCGCGGCCATTGCGGGCAACCCGGCATTCCTGGGCTTTGCCCGCATCGCCTGGGTCGCCCTGGCAGGCCATGTCATCTATGCCGTGGTCGCGGCAGCCACGGTCGTTTATCTGGAACGCCGTCGCGCCTGAACGCCGGGGACAGCTCGATCACGAGACGGGTCGCCTAGTCCGGCGGCCCGTTCTTGCGGTTGCCGAGGGATCCGAACGGCCAGCGCACGGCCAGCGCCAGCATCAGCATGATGGTCATGGTGATCGCGCCCGCGCCGACGCCGAAGGCGGCCCCGATCCAGATCGTGGCCCCGGCCGAGGTGATGACGATGGCAAGCAGGATGATCAGAACGCGCAATGGCATGGGTGTCTCCTTCGCCCTCAACATGGGGGCGCCGATCAGCCTTGGGAACCCCTACGCGCCCATCGGGGCCCCAGAACCGCCAGCGCGATCCCCGCGAGGATCACCGCGCCCGAGGCCGCCTCGAACGGGCTCACCTCCTCGCCCAGAACAAGCCACGCCGTTGCGATTCCCACCACCGGGATCAGAAGGGCGAAGGGCGTGACCAGGGCGGCCTGGTGCCGGGACAGGAGCGCGCCCCAGATCGAATAGCCGATGATCGTGGAAATGATGGCCACGTAGATCACGCTGCCCCAGCCCGCCAATCCCATGGCCGCGATGGTCTGGACCGGGGCGGGGCCTTCGAACGCCATGGACAGCGCCAGCATCGGCAGCGGCGGCACAAGGCTGGCCCAGATGAACAGCGCCGGAAAATCCACGCCGGGCAGGCGGCGGAAGACAAGATTGCCACAGGCCCAGGACAGCGCCCCGCATAGCACAAGCACCAGCCCCAGCGCGGTGACATTCCCGCCACCGGCCACGCCGAACCCGGCGAGCCCGAGGCAGGCCAGCGCAATGCCCGCGATCTGGATCGCGCTGACCCGTTCGCCGTAGACGATGGCCGCCAGCACGATTGTGAGCGGCGCCTGACTTTGTAAGATGAGCGAGGCAAGCCCGGCTGTGACATCCGCCGCCATGGCCGAGAACAGGAAGCCGAACTGGCCCGCATTGATCAGCACGCCGACGGCGATGATCGCCTTCCACGAGGCCGGGCGCGGGAAGAATACCATGAACGGGACGAGGATCGCAAAGCGCAGCCCCACGAATAACAGCGGCGGCAACTCGTCCAGCGCCAGTTTCATCGCGGTGAAGTTGGTGCCCCAGGCCAGAACCACCAGCATCACCAACGCAAGATCGCGGGGCGGCATCATCGGGCAGGGCGGGTGCGGGGCATCATGGGGTGAGGTAAGCGTCGGAAAGCCCCCGTGTGCAAGGGCTTAGCCGCGCAAATCCCCGGTGAACATGGCCAGCCGCGTGCCGGTGCGCGCCCATCCGAGGCTGGTATAGAACCCCTCGGCCATATCGGTCGGATCGGCGACCACCCAGATCTCGGTACATTCCAGCGTCCGTGCAAGCGTCGAAAGCGCTGTCACGAGCCGTGTCGCAAGGCCCTGTCTGCGCCAGGGATCGGCCACCCCAAGCTCATTGATCCACATCTGCGGCGGCTTGTCGGGGTGGTGGTAATGCATGCCGGAGCACATCCCGATCAGCTGCGTGCCGTCCATGGCCACGGCGATATGCAGGCGCGGGTCGGCGAGATAGCTGGACAGGAGGTCGGCATCCAGGGGCCCGTCGAACACGTCGTCATGGGGATGGTCGAACAGATGCGCATTGGCGGGGGTGGCGATGTGAATGGCGTAGGTCATGGGCGGGATCGGCGCGCTGCTGGAGTCGCTCCGGTGATACAGGCTGGCCCGGTCCTGTAACAGCCCTCAGGTGCGGCGAGGTCCGATGGCGTCCGCGTCGCTCAGCGCCAGGTGGGCCGTACGCCGGGCAAGGCTTGTGGCGGGCCAGGCTGCGGCGCGGTCGTAATAATGGGGTGCCTCGATGGCACCGTCGGGGATCGGCACCCACGGTTGCTTGCTGGACGTGAAGATATGGATGTCCGGCGGGAAGAGGTGCGTATTGTCCAGTGTTCCCATCCGCACGAACAGGAAGCGGGGGCCGGCGCCGGGATAGATGCTCCAGAGCGCGATCTGGCATGTTGGGCAGCGGCTGATGATCTGGCCATCGCCGCTGTCGCTTGGCACCCTGATCGGGACCGGATCATCGCCCGTCAGAACAACCTTGCTGGCCTCGATGATGCCGTTCAGCACAAAGGCCGATCCGGTCTCCCGCTGGCACCAGGTGCAATGGCAGGCATGGATGAAAAGCGGCGTGTCAGTCAGCGCAAAGCGGACACGGCCGCAAGTGCAGGCACCGGGGAACGGCCCCCTCATGGCGCGATCCTGTCATCGGCCCGGGCGAGCACCGCCGCGCCGCGCGGGCTGAGGCGATATCCGACCTTGAGGCTTTCGGTCAGCCCCAGCTCCTTCAACTGGCGCACCTGCCGCTTGAAAGTCTTGGTCTCCAGCCCCTCCATCTCCGCCAGATCTGGCGCCCGGCGGGCGGGAAGGGCGGCGATGAGGTGGAGCCGGGCCAGGGGATCGAACGCCGCGCGTCGGGCCTTGGTGGCAAGCTGATCGAGAATGGCATCGGCCTCGGCATCATCTGGCACGGCTTCGCGGAGCGCTTCCCGCGGATCAGGGGCCAGCGTGAAGGTGATGCGCCAAAGCGGCGCGTCGCCGCTGAGAAAGGGATCCGCGTGCAGGGCCGCGGCATCGGCAAAGCCCGCATCCCGGGCCTCGGCATCGGTCACGGCCTCGACCTGTTTCACCTCGCCGATCTGCAACTCCCCGACGCCGGTTCTCTGCCGCCCGCCGGGTGTGGCGGGGGGCCGTTCCTGCCGCCGATAGGCCGCGGTAATCTCGTTGCGCGCGATGGCCCGGAGGGTCGCCACGCGGAACCGCATCAGACCCCGGCGGCCATCGAATTGTGCTTGCGCTTGACCCATTCCTTGGCGGTTTCCACCGCCACGGCGGCATCCCGGCAATAGGCGTCGGCACCGATGGCCTTGCCGAACTCCTCGTTCAGCGGCGCGCCACCCACCAGCACGATATAATCGTCGCGGATGCCCTGCTCGTTCATCGTGTCGATGACGACCTTCATGTAGGGCATCGTGGTGGTCAGCAGGGCGGACATGCCGAGGATGTCGGGTTTTTCGGATTCCAGCGCCTCGAGGTAGCTTTCGACGGCATTGTTGATACCCAGATCGACCACTTCGAACCCGGCGCCTTCCATCATCATCGAGACAAGGTTCTTGCCGATATCGTGGATGTCGCCCTTGACCGTGCCGATCACCATTTTGCCCACACGCGGCGCGCCGGTTTCGATCAGCAGGGGCTTCAGGATCGCCATGCCGCCCTTCATCGCGTTGGCGGCCATCAGCACTTCGGGCACGAACAGGATCCCGTCGCGGAAATCGTTTCCGACGATCGTCATGCCGCCCACAAGCGCCTCGGTCAGGATGCGATACGGCTCCCATTTGCGCTCCAGAAGGATGTTCACACCCTCCTCGATCTCTTCCTTGAGGCCGTCATAGAGGTCATCGAACATCTGCGCGACGAGGTCTTCGTCGTTCAGTTCGGACAGGATGATGTCGTCTTCTTCGTCGGACATGGGCTTTGTCTCCTGCTAACCGGCGGACGGGCCGGTGTTTTTCTGACTATCTATGGCTTTCGCGCGGACGGTGATGGCGGTTTGCGACATGGGGCGTCGGCTGCGCGACGTCGATTGCAGATGTTCTGCAAATGTTCTATACCTCGCGCCATGGTGATCGATCCAAAAACCGCCCGCGCGCGCGGCGCGTTGAGCAACGAGGCCGGGCGGTTTGAACGCTACGGGCGCGAACTGGTCGATGACGGGTGGGATCTTGTGGAAGATCTGCCGCCGCTGCGCACCGAGGTCAGCGAAGAGGTGCCGCGCCGCGTCATTACCCGCAACACCTCGCCCGATATCTCGTTTGACCGCTCCATCAATCCCTATCGCGGTTGTGAGCATGGCTGCATCTATTGTTTCGCGCGGCCGACCCATGCCTATCTGGGCCTGTCGCCGGGGCTGGATTTCGAGACCAAGCTGATCGCCCGGCCCGATGCGCCCGGCGTGTTGGAGGCGGAACTGCGACGCCCGTCCTACAGCCCGGCCGTGATCGCCATCGGCACCAATACCGATGCCTATCAGCCCATCGAGCGCGACCGCTGCATCATGCGCGGCATCCTTGGCGTGTTGCAGCGGTTCAACCATCCCGTCGGCATCGCCACCAAGGGCACGTTGATCGAGCGGGACGCGGATATTCTGGGGGAGATGGCGGCAGATGGCCTCGCCCGGGTGGGGATGACGGTGACCACGCTCGATCCCGATCTGGCGCGCAAGATGGAGCCGCGGGTGCCGTCGCCGGCCCGCCGATTGCGCGCGATTGAACACCTGACGCAGGCCGGGATCCCGGTGCGCGTGATGGTCTCGCCCATCGTGCCGGGCCTCAGCGATCATGAGATCGAGGGGATCGTGGCCGCCGCCCGCGATGCGGGCGCCGTGGCCGCCAGCATGATCCCCCTGCGCCTGCCGCTTGAAGTGTCGCAGCTGTGGCAGGATTGGCTGGCCGAGCATTATCCGGAGCGTGTGGGCCGTGTGATGTCGAAGCTGCGTGACATGCATGGCGGCAAGGATTATGAGGCCGAGTTCGGCAAACGCATGCGGGGGGAGGGGATCTGGGCCAATCTTCTGCAAGATCGCTTTGCGCGCGCGGTGCGGGCGGCGGGGATGGCGCAAAAGCTGCCGCCGCTCAGGACCGATCTGTTCGAGGTTCCGTTGGCCAAGGGCGATCAACTGGCCCTGTTCTGACACAGGCAAGAGGGAGTGCCCAAGATGACTGACCTGACCCTTCGCGATGCGCAGCCCGACGATTATGCGGCGGTGGCGGCGCTCTGGCATGCCGGATGGCACGAGGCGCACGGGGCGCTGGTGCCCGCCGATCTGGTGCAGATGCGCACGCTGCCGCAGTTTCAGGACCGGGTCCGGGATCATGGCGCCGAGATCCGCGTGAGCGGGGCGCCGGGCGCGCCACTGGGGCTGTGCCTGACCAAAGGCGACGAGCTTTACCAGCTTTATGTGGGAGAGGCCGCGCGGGGCACCGGCCTTGCCGGGCGGCTCCTTGCGGATGCCGAGCGCCGCATGGCGGCGCAGGGCGTGGCGCGGGGCTGGCTGGCCTGCGCCATCGGAAATGCGCGGGCCGCGCGGTTTTACGAGAAATCCGGCTGGATCCGCAGCGGCGAGCGCGAAGCGATGCTGACCGGTGCCGACGGGCCCTATCCGCTTGTCGTGTGGATCTACGAAAAACCGTTGATCTGATCGGGTTTTGGCCATCTCGGCGCGGGTCAGGCCCGGGCGCGGCGACGGCCCCGCCGCTCGCGGGACGGGCCCGCATCATCGGTTCCGTCCGAGGGGGAGGAGAAGCCCCCAAGATCGGCGGCAATCAGATCGAGGCTCGGGGCGGGCCCCTTCGCCGTCTCTTCCAGGGCCGCGCGCATCTTGGCCAGATGCTCAGGCGTGGTGCCGCAGCAGCCGCCGATTATGGTGGCGCCACAATCGCGGGCCAGGACGGCATAGCGGGCCATCAACTCCGGTGTGCCGTCGTAATGGATATGTCCGTCCACGTATTTCGGGATGCCCGCATTGCCCTTGGCGATCACGGGGCGTTCGGAGCCAACGGCCCGGAACCCCAGCGCGGTGCGCAGCAGATCCGACGCGCCGACCCCGCAATTGGCGCCATAGGCGAGCGGTTTGTGATCGAGCCGTTCCACCATGGCGGCCATCGCCGCCGAGGTCATGCCCATCATCGTCCGGCCCGCGGTGTCAAAGCTCATCGTGCCACACCACGGCATATCGGCCAGCTTCGCGGCCTCGGCGGCGGCCTTGTATTCCTCGGGCGCGCTGATCGTCTCCACCCACAGCACATCGGCGCCGCCCGCTTTCAGGCCCTCGGCCTGTTCATGGAACATCTCAACCGCGATCTCGTGGGTCAGCGCTCCCATCGGCGCCATGATCTCACCTGTCGGGCCCATGGATCCGGCCACGATCACATCCCGACCCGCCGCATCCGCGACCTCGCGCCCGATCTCGGCGGCGGCCTTGTTCAACTCGCCCACACGGCTTTGCGCGTCGTGCAGCTTCAGCCGCGCGGCGGTCCCACCAAAGGAATTGGTCAGGAATAGGTCTGATCCGGCCTCCACTGCGCCCTTGTAGAGCATCGCGATGCGGTCCGGATGGTCGACGTTCCACAGCTCCGGCGCATCGCCCGATTGCAGGCCCATATTGAACAGGGTCGTGCCCGTCGCCCCGTCGGCCAACAGCCAGTCACGGGTTTCCAGAAGGCGGGACAGGGCATCGGACATCAAGCTTCCTTTCAGGGATCGCGCGTGCGCGAGCCTTAGAAAGCCCGCTCAACATGAGCAATCCACAAAATTCGCATGTTTTTCATGAGGTGGGTTCATGTTGGGGGTGCGGACGCTGCCAAACTCTTGCCGAAATCGGCAGGCAGGTTGCAATGCATGAAACACGAAATGGTCTCCAAACCCCGTGGCGGGCTTTTCGTTGATGGAGATAACATCAGTGCCAAGCGGGCGGGAGAAATCCTGACCATTGCTAAGTCGCTGGCGCGCCTGGACGTCGCCAGAGCCTATGGGGATACGACCAAGATTCATGCATGGCAGTCGATCAGCTCCATCCGGGTTGTCGATACCTGCATAGGTCAGCGAATTGACAATGGGGATCTAAAAAACCGTTATGCGACTGACACGATGATGACGGCAGAAGCTGTGCGTTTCGCGATGTCTGGTGGCGTTGAGGTCATCATCATTGCCACGAAGGATGGCGACTTTGCCCCTTTGGTCCAAGTCTTGCGAGAAATCGGCTGTCAGGTCTATGGAATTGGGTGTGATGCAGCGGCTGAGGTCTTTCAGGAAGCCTGCACCAAGTACTTCGATCTGCCGAAGGCTGGCATCAAACTGGCGAAGGTTTGAAGCCTCAGAAAAAGGTGTCGTGCGGTGAACGACTGTGCGGTCAAGGCACGTATGCACCTCGAACTTTAGCCGTAATTGATGCGCCTCACACCTCGTCCATCAGCTGCGCCTTGGCGACGGTCATCAGCTCCGCATATTTCGCGCGGACCTCGGCTTCGGGGATCTTGCCGTCGAGATCGCCCATCACCTTACGCATGACGTCTTCGTGGCCGGCCTCCTCGAAGTCGGCCTTCACAACCTCGGCGGCATAGGCATTGGCGTCATCGCCGGATTTGCCAAGCGCCTCGGCCACCCACAGGCCCATCAGCTTGTTGCGGCGCGCCTCGGCCTTGAACTGCATTTCGGCGTCATGGGCGAATTTGTTCTCAAACGCGTTTTCGCGGTCGTCGAAGCTGGACATCAGGCACTCCCGGTTTGGCTGATACGTCATTTGCGCGGACCTTACCCCCCCGCGCCCGAGCGCCGCAAGGCGAACCGGCCCTGCCGCTTGCGACACAACGCGCTTTGGCCTAAGGGGGAGCCAACGTTTTGGCGGCATTTCCGACGGTCGCCCACAATTTCCGGGAAGACATCCATGGCGCGCCGCAAGAAGGTTTACGAGGGCAAGGCGAAGATCCTGTATGAAGGCCCCGAACCCGGCACGCTGGTGCAGTATTTCAAAGACGATGCGACCGCGTTCAATGCCGAGAAGCGCGATGTGATCGACGGCAAGGGCGTGCTCAACAACCGGTTGAGCGAGTTTTTCATGACCGGTCTGACCTCAGTCGGTGTGCCGACGCATTTCATCAAGCGCATCAATATGCGGGAGCAGCTGATCCGCGCGGTCGAGATCATTCCGCTGGAAGTGGTGGTGCGCAACGTCGCCGCGGGCTCGATCTGCTCGCGTCTGGGGATCGAGGAAGGCACGCCGATGCCGCGCCCGATCGTGGAATTCTACTTCAAGAACGACGAACTGGGCGATCCGCTGGTCTCCGAAGAGCACATCATCGCGTTTGGATGGGCGGCGCAGCAGGATCTGGATGACATGGTGAGCCTGGCGCTCCGGGTGAACGATTTTCTCAGCGGCCTGATGCTGGGGGTCGGCATCAAGCTGGTGGATTTCAAGATCGAGATCGGGCGGATCTGGGACAATGAGTTCATGCGCCTGATCATCGCCGACGAGATCAGCCCGGATTCGTGCCGTTTGTGGGATATCGAGACCAACCGGAAGCTCGACAAGGATGTGTTCCGCCGCGACCTGGGCGATCTGGCCGATGCCTACACGGAAGTGGCGCGGCGCCTGGGTGTGATGCCGCAGGGGCCCTCGGGCGTGTCGAAGCCGACGCTGATCAACTGACGTCCCGCCCGGCGGAGGGCGCGGGATGTGCATATATATGGAACAAAGAGGGCAGGGGGCATGAAGGCAACCGTCACCGTGATGCTGAAACAGGGCGTTCTGGATCCACAGGGCGAGGCGGTGAAATCCGCGCTTGGCGCCATGGGGTTCGACGGCGTGGCCGGTGTGCGGCAGGGCAAGGTGATCGAGCTGGACCTTGCCGACGGCACAACCGAAGCGCAGGTGGGTGAGATGTGCGAGAAGCTGCTCGCCAATACGGTGATCGAGAGCTACCGGGTGGAGATTGCCTGACGGGATCGGGGCCGCTGGCGGCCTTTGTGGTGGCGATGTGAAGGAGATATCGGCATGAAGGCAGCCGTTGTGCAATTTCCCGGATCGAATTGCGACCGCGATCTGGCGGTGGGGTTCCGGCTGGCCGGCTTTGACGTCGAGATCGTCTGGCACAAGGATGCCAGCTTGCCCGATGATGTCGATATCGTGGGCGTGCCCGGCGGGTTTTCCTATGGCGACTATCTGCGCTGCGGCGCGATTGCGGCGCAGTCGCCGATCATGCGCGCGGTGGCCGAGTTCGCGGGCCGGGGCGGCCATGTTCTGGGCGTGTGCAACGGCTTCCAGGTGCTGTGCGAGACGCGGCTTCTGCCCGGTGTCTTGATGCGCAATGCCGGCCTCAAGTTCGTTTGCCGGTCCGAGCCCCTGAGGGTAGCGACCGCCGACAGCCCGTTCACCAGCGGATATGCCAAGGGTGACGCGATCGCCTATCCGATCGCGCATCATGACGGCAATTACCAGATCGACGAGGACGGGCTGGCCCTGCTGCGCGCCGAGGACCGGATTGCCTTCACCTATCGCGACAATCCGAACGGGTCGCGGGCGGACATTGCGGGCGTGCTGAGCGCAAATCGGCGGGTTCTGGGCCTGATGCCTCACCCCGAGCGCGCGGTGGAGGCGAGCCATGGCAACGAGCATGGGGCGGCGATGTTCAGCGCATTGGCCGGGGCGCTTGTGGCGGCCTGATCCATCGCGGTGCTTGAGCGGGGCGCGCGCGCGCCTTACGGTTACCCAATGACTTTGGCAGATCGCCCCCTCCGCGCCCGGCGCCAGATTGCGCGGCGCCCCTGGATGCTGCGCGCGCTGATCGTGCTGTTTCTGGGCGGCGCGATTGCGATCATCTGGATTTCGAACATCTGGCTGACGGAGCGCTTTACCGAGACCACGCGGAACCGGGCCGAGCTGCGCCTGGCGATCTATTCCGGCTCGGTCATTTCCGAGATTCAGCGCCACCAGGTGGTGCCGCTCCTGCTGAGCCGCGATCCGGTGCTGATCCGTTCGCTGGAAGCGAACGATTACACCAACACGTCCCAATACCTGATTTCCTATGTCGAGGAGATCGGCGCGGCCTCGATCCTGCTGCTTGACCGCGAGGGGCGTGTGGTGGCCGCGACGGACCGGGCGCGGATCAGCGAACGGCGCAACAGCGACCCTTTCTTTGTTGAGGCCTCGCGCTCTCCGAGCACGGTTTTCACGTCCAACGAACCGGAAACCGGGCGTTTTGATTTCACCTTCTCGCGGCAGATCGAAAACGGCGACGGGCTGCTCGGTGTGATCCTTGTGGAGATCGACCTTGCGCGGCTTGTCGACCGTTGGCGCGGGACGTCGGAGGCGGTGTTCCTGGCCAATTCCCAGGGTGAGATCATCTTGTCGACCGAACCGCGCTGGCGCGGCCGCACGGAGGCGGAGGCGATGGCGCTGCGCACGCCGCCAAGCGCCATTCAGCGCGCGCTGGAGGTGACGGGGGATTGGGCGTTCGGCGATCCCGGCCCCAACTTCTTCGGCAATGCCACGATCCGTCTGGAGACGCGCATTCCGTTCCGCGGATGGCGGATCGTCAGCTATACTGCCTATGCCTCGGTGCGGGAGCGGGTGAACGGCGTTCTGGCGCTCGAGATCATGGGATTCGCCCTGCTTCTGGCGGGTGGCTTCTATGTGCTGAGCCGACGGGCTCGGCTGCAAACCGCTGTTCTGGCACGGGAATCGGCGGAACTGCGCCGCCTCAACGCACGGCTGCAGCGGGAAATTGCCGAGCGTCAGAAGGTGGAACGGACCCTTGAGGAGGCCGAACTGAGCCTGCAGCAATCGCAGAAACTCGCCGCCCTGGGGGAGATGTCGGCGGCGGTCTCCCACGAGCTGAACCAGCCGCTGGCGGCGATGAAGACCTACCTGGCCGGCGCGCGCCTGTTGTTGCAGCGCAAGCGGACCGAGGAGGCGGCGTCGAGCTTCCAGCGCATCGATGATCTGATCGAGCGGATGGGCGCCATCACACGGCAACTGAAATCCTATGCCCGCAAGGGCGGAGACGCCCTTGAGCCGGTCGATATGCGCGATGCGTTGAAGGGCGCTCTGACCATGATGGAGCCGCAATTGCGGACCGATACGATCGAGATCACGCAGAGCTTACCGCGCAAACCCGCAATGGTACTGGCGGATCGGCTCAGATTGGAGCAGGTGATCATCAACCTTCTGCGCAATGCGCTGGATGCGATGAAGGGGGCGGATCGACGGGAACTGGACCTGATGATCGTGGAAGGAGAAGAGGTTGTCTTGACCGTGCGCGATTCAGGGGACGGGATTGACGATCTGGAGGCTTTGTTCGAGCCATTCTACACAACCAAGAAACCCGGCGATGGTGTCGGGCTTGGATTGGCGATCTCATCTGGGATCGTGAATGACCTCGGCGGGCGATTGACGGCACGAAATGCCGCCCGCGCCGGCGCGGTGTTT
This sequence comes from uncultured Roseicyclus sp., assembly GCA_947494975.1. Classification (GTDB taxonomy): domain Bacteria; phylum Pseudomonadota; class Alphaproteobacteria; order Rhodobacterales; family Rhodobacteraceae; genus Gymnodinialimonas. The sequence continues at coordinate 121,972 of CANLXA010000003.1, forward strand.
GAAGTGCGGCTTCCGGCCCTTGCCGAAGGTGAGGGGCAGACCGAGGCCGCGGAATGAGACGGATAAAGGGATCTGCGACATGAAGATCGCGATTGTGGATGATGAGCAGGACATGCGGCAGTCGATCAGCCAATGGCTGGCGCTGTCGGGCTTTGACACCGACACCTATGCCAGCGCCGAAGACGCGCTGAAGGCGATCGGCCCGGATTTTCCCGGGGTTGTCGTGACCGACGTGAAGATGCCGGGCATGGACGGGATGGCGTTTCTCAAGCGTCTGATGGGCACCGATAGCGGCATTCCGGTGATCCTGATCACGGGCCATGGCGATGTGCCCATGGCCGTGGAGGCGATGCGGATCGGGGCCTATGATTTCCTGGAAAAGCCGTTCAACCCCGACCGGATGACCGATCTTGCCAAGCGCGCCGGGCAACAGCGGCGTCTGACGCTGGACAACCGGGCGCTGCGCAAGGAACTGAGCGACGGCACCGTCCTGATGCGCAAGCTCATCGGGTCGTCGCCGGTGATGGAGCGGCTGCGCGAGGATATTCTCGATCTTGGCCAGGCTGACGGGCATGTGCTGATCACGGGCGAGACCGGCACCGGCAAGACTCTGGTGGCCCATGCGTTGCATGCGGTGGGGCCGCGTGCAGGCAAGCATTTTGTCGTGCTGAGTTGTGCCGCCCATGACGAAGAGGAACTTGCCGCCAAGCTCTTCGGTCCGGTGGGTGAGGATCAGGACAAGCCGCTCGTCGAACAGGCCCGCGGCGGAACGCTGGTGCTTGAAGACATCGAAAGCCTGAGCCAGGCCCTTCAGGCCCGGCTCCTGACGTTCATCAACGATCAGGGCACCCCCGCCGAGACGCGGATCGTGGCCATCTGCAACGCGTCCGAGCCGGAAAACTGCGAGGCTGCCCTGCGCCCGGACCTGTTCTACCGTCTGGCCGCGATGCGGATCGACCTGCCGCCGCTCAGGGCCCGCGGCGAGGATATCCTGACGCTCTTCACCCGCTTCGGAGAGCAGTTCAGCGAGGAATACGGCACCGAAGCCCCGCAGGTGACGGCGCAGGAGGCCGCGCAGCTTCTGCAGGCGCCCTGGCCGGGCAATGTGCGCCAACTGATCAACATCGCCGAACGCGCGATCCTGCAGCAACGGCGCGGGTCGGGTACGATTGCCTCGCTCCTGATGTCCGACAATACCCAGATCGCGCCACAGGCCATTGGCGAGGGCAAACCGCTCAAGGAATACGTGGAAGCGTTCGAGCGGATGCTGATCGACAACACGATGCGCCGCCATCGCGGCTCCATCGCCAGTGTGATGGAGGAGCTGTGCCTGCCGCGCCGGACTTTGAACGAGAAGATGGCGAAGTACGGTCTGAGTCGGTCGGATTATCTGTGACGGCACAGACCGCCCCCGGTGGCAGGTCTCTGAGCGGCGATGGGTGACGGGCTTGGGATCTTCTATGCCGTCCTCTATGGCAGCTATCTGGCGATTCTGCTGCTGGTCCTGGGCATCGGCATCCTGCTTCTGCGCAAGGGGCTGACGATTGTCGGATGGGCTTTGATCGCGGCTGTTATCGCGTGGTGTTTCGGCCCACCCGCCTATGACCGGCTGATTGGCTTGCGCGAGCGGCAGGCCATCGATGCGGCGAATGCTCTTCCCGATACGCTGTCATTCGAAGGCCAGCGTGTCCTGGTGATCGAGGCGGGCAACACCATCTGCGCCGAGCTTTGCGGTGATATCCTTCAGCTCGGGCTTCAAGGGGAATTCTACTGGCTCGGAATCGGACACTACACCGGGGCAGGTGACGTGCCGAACCCCGATTTCGCGATCCTCAACCACGGCGATGAGATCTTGCGGGTGGAATTGGGGCCGCCGCTGGCCGACATGGACGGCATGCGCTTTGCCGAACCCGTGGAGGCGGCCGTGATCCCGCCCTTCGACGTGGTTCTGATCGACGATGACGGCTATTTGCGCAGCTTCGCGCCGCATTTGCTGGGGCTGCCAGCGGCGCTGGTCCCGCGCACGCAGGTGGCGCGTGTCCTGATAGAGAACTGGGGCGATCCCTTCACCGACCCGCCCCCGGACCCTACCTATCGCAGTGTCGCGCCCTGGCAGGATCTGGGTGATTTCGTCTTTTGGCCGTTGTCACGCAACGACAATGCCTATCCGTCGCTCACCCGGATGCGGGACGGCTGGTCGGAGCTTCTCTGTGCCCAGGCTGGCCCGCCGGAGGTGCGCGATGCGTTCACCTATGGCTTTCTGTGCGCGCCCGACAGCCTTGACGAGGTCCTGGGCTCGTCCGGATGATCGGCAAATCTGCCCTGGCGGTACGTTTGGCCATTGTCTTTTCACTCGGCGCTCCCTTAATGTGAACGGACTGGCAACTTGCCAGGCAACAGTTTCTCTGCACCCCCAACAGGTCTTGCCGCGCGATGACGCCGCACCGCCGGGGGCCGCAGGTCACTTGGCCCCTCGCGCGCGTTCGTCGCGGATGGGCCGTACCGAACCGCTCCCGCATGGGGGCATGAATGGGGGGCGGGCCGCGTATTGGTCCAGCCGCCGGAGACAGTCGCGATGCACCGCCACGGCGCACATACGGAAAGAGTTCGGGGGCCACAGGCCGCTGCATTCCGTGCCGGGCTCATCGCCACATCAGCACAACGTGACATGTCCACCATAGCACTGCCGGGGCTTGACCCGGGCAGCGGCGCAGGCCTGTCGCGAGCAAGGAAAAAATGGCAAAGACAATGCTCATCGATGCCACCCACGCGGAAGAGACCCGCGTTGTGGTGGCAGACGGCAACAAGGTTGAGGAATTCGACTTTGAATCGCTGAACAAGCGGCAACTCGCAGGAAATATCTATCTGGCAAAGGTCACGCGGGTCGAACCCTCGCTGCAGGCCGCCTTCATCGATTACGGCGGAAACCGGCACGGGTTCCTCGCGTTTTCGGAGATCCACCCGGATTACTACCAGATCCCCGTTGCGGATCGCGAAGCGCTTCTGGCCGAAGAACGCGCCTATGCCGAACAGCAGGCCCGCGAAGACGACGAAGAGGCCCCCAAGCCCAAACGCCGCCGGCGCCGTCGCCGCGCGGACACCCGGGCCGAAGACACCAACGCCGATGCCGTGGCCACCGGCGCTCCGTCCGGCATGGATGTGGTCGATCTCGACGAGAGTGACGCCGAAGGGGCCGAGGACGCCGCAACGGAACCGTCGGATCCCGTCGAGGGCCTGTCCCCGATGGAGTTGGTCGCCGATACGCCGGTTGAAGAACCCGATGACGATGGCGCGGCGGAAGATGAGGGGCCGAGCGACGGCGCCGACGATACCTCCGATGATGAGGACTCGGCAGAGACCGAGGACGACGATACCGAAACCGTTGCCGATGATGATGTGGAAGAAGACATCCGTCCGGTGCGTAAACCTCGCCCGCGCAAATACAAGATCCAGGAGGTCGTGAAGGTCCGCCAGATCATGCTGGTGCAGGTCGTCAAGGAAGAGCGTGGCAACAAGGGCGCCGCGCTGACCACCTATCTCAGCCTGGCCGGTCGGTACTGCGTGCTGATGCCCAATACCGCCCGGGGCGGTGGCATCTCGCGCAAGATCACCAATGCTGCCGATCGCAAGAAGCTCAAGGACATCGCCACCGCGCTGGACGTACCGCAAGGCGCGGGCCTGATCGTGCGCACGGCGGGATCCCAGCGGACCAAGACCGAGATCAAGCGCGACTACGAATACCTGCAACGCCAGTGGGAACAGATCCGCGAGCTGACCCTGAAAAGCATCGCGCCCGCGCCGATCTACCAGGAAGGCGACCTGATCCACCGCACCATCCGCGACCTCTACAATCGCGATATCGGCGAAGTCATCGTGGAGGGCGAAGCGGGTTACCGCCACGCCAAGAACTTCATGAAAATGATCATGCCGTCCCACGCCAAGAACGTGAAACAGCATGTCGACCAGATGCCGCTCTTCGCCAAGCACAAGGTTGAGTCGTACCTCGCCGACATGTTCAACCCGACGGTTCAGTTGAAATCCGGCGGCTACATTGTGATCGGCGTGACCGAGGCCTTGGTGGCGATCGACGTGAACTCCGGCCGCTCCACCAAGGAAGGCTCCATCGAGGAGACGGCGCTCAAGACCAACCTCGAGGCGGCGGAAGAAGTGGCGCGCCAGCTGCGCCTGCGCGACCTGGCTGGCCTGATCGTGATCGACTTCATCGATATGGATGAGCGGCGCAACAACAACGCCGTGGAAAAGCGTATCAAGGATCGGCTGAAGACCGACCGCGCGCGTATTCAGGTGGGGCGGATTTCGTCCTTCGGCCTGATGGAGATGTCGCGCCAGCGCCTGCGTCCCGGCATGTTGGAGGCCACGACGCAGGCCTGCCACCATTGCCACGGCACCGGCCTTGTCCGCTCCGATGACAGCCTTGCGCTGTCGATCCTGCGGCAATTGGAAGAGGAAGGCACGCGCGGCCGCTCCAAGGAGGTGGTGCTGACCGCGCCCGTGGGCATCGTGAACTTCCTGATCAACTTCAAGCGCGATTATCTCGATGCGATCGAGGCGCGGACCGGGATGGCGATCCGGATTGAGGCCGACGCCTCGATGATCGTGCCCGATTACAAGATCGAGAAATTCAAGACCGCCACGCGCAAGATCACCGCCGTGGCCCCGGTCGTGTCGATGGATGCCGCCCTGATGGACGATATCGATGATGCGGATGTGATCGAGGACGAGGTGGCCGAAACACCCGAGGTCGACGAAGACGAACAGCCCAAGAAGAAGCGCCGTCGCCGTCGTGGTGGGCGTGGGCGTCGCCGGAACGGCGACGACAACGGCGATGAGGCACAGAACGGCGAGACGTCCGATGATGCGTCGGGCGAAGAGGGGGCTGACGAGGCTGAGGCCGAGGCGCAACCCGACGCCGATACCGACGAGGAACAGCCCAAGAAACGTCGCCGCTCACGCCGGGGTGGCCGTGGCCGGAAACCGGCGGGTGATGAGGCGTCTGACGCACCGGCGGAGGAGTTGACGGAGGCTCAGCCAGAAGCTGCCCCGGAAGAGCCTGTCGCCGATGCGTCTGCCGATGAGGCCCCGGCAGACACCGCGCCGGAGGCTGAGTCAGATCCCGCGCCCGAGCCGCAACCCGAGCCGGTGGCCGAGATGGAAGCGGCACCAGCCGCCGAGCCGGCGCCTGAGCCGCAACCGGAGCCCCAGCCCGAGTCGGAACCCGTGGTTGCCGTCGTCGAATCCGGGCCTGCAACCGATGCCCCGGCCAAGCCCAAGCGGCGCGGCTGGTGGTCCCGCGGATAGAGTAGCAAGAAGGGCGCCTCAATCGGGCGCCCTTTCTTCGTTCAAGCCTGCGAGATCTTACTCGGCAGTGTCGCGGATTATGCTTACGATGTCCTGCATGTTCGGCAGCGGCACATAACCTTGCACCAATTGATCGCCGAACACGAAAGAAGGCGTCCCGGTGATGCCCATCCGCTGCGCCAGCTCGTAATTGTAGTCAATCGTGGTCTGTACCAACGGATCGTCCATCGACACGAAGATCGCCGCGCTGTCCAGGCCCAGATCGGTTGCCAGCCGCGCCAGCGCCAGCTCCGTCACGTCGGCGCGCATGTTCATCAGGCCGTCGCTGACCAACTCATAGGCCTGCCCCCCCAGCGCGATCCGCGTGGCGATGGCAAAGCGGGAGGCCAGCACCGATTGCTCGCCCAGGATCGGGAATTCCTTGGTGATGATGCGGATATTGCCATCCCCTTCCACCAGTTCCGTGACTTCGGGATGGGCGCGCCGGCAGAAGCTGCACCGGTAGTCGAGGAATTCGACGATCACCACGTCACCGTCCAGATTGCCGCCCACATGGTCGAAGGCGGAATTGAACAGGGCCTGTTCGTTTTCGATCACGGCCAGTTGCTGCGCCTCGGCCTCGGCCACGGCCTGCTGTTCCTCCAGCACGGCGATGGCCTCCATCAGAACCTGGGGGTTCTCAAGCAGATAGGCGCGCACCTCCTCGCGGAAGGCCTGCCGCTCCGCCGCATCCATATCGCCGATATCCGTGGCGAATGCGGGCAGGGTCATTACGGCGGCCGTGGCTGCCCCCAACATCAATCGTTTCATCAAAATCTCCGTTCCGGGTCTGGCCCCAGACCTACCATATCGCGCGCCTGCCGCCACCCCGCGCCCATTGACGCGGGCGACTTCGGCTGATTTCACCCGGGCCAAAGCTTGAGGTGCCCCTATGCGACATTCAACCCGCGCGCTCGTCGATCCCTTCATTGTGATGGATGTGATGGAACAGGCCCGTGCCGCAGAAGAGGCCGGGCGCCACGTGATCCATATGGAGGTGGGCCAGCCCGGCACCGGCGCGCCGCTGGCCGCCCGACGTCAGCTGACCGAGGAGATGGAGGCGGGGTCCCTTGGTTACACCGTCGCCCTGGGCCGCCCGGACCTGCGGGCCGGGATCGCGGCGCTTTACGGCGAATGGTACGATCTGGATCTCAACCCGTCGCGCGTGGTGCTGACGGCGGGCGCTTCGGGCGCGTTCCTGCTGGCCTTCACCGCGCTGTTCGATGCGCGCGCGCGTGTGGGCCTGGGCGAGCCGTGCTATCCGTCCTACCGCCAGATCCTCACCGCCCTGTCGCTGGAGCCCGTGGGCCTGCAAACCCATCCCGAGACGCGGTATCAGCCGACGCCGGCCCATCTGGACGACACTCTTGACGGCCTGATCGTCGCCAGCCCCGCGAACCCCACCGGCACGATGCTCTTCGAGCCCGAACTGCGCGCCTTGAGCGACGCCTGCACGTCGCGCCGTATCTCCCTGATATCGGACGAGATTTACCACGGTCTGCAATATGAGGGCCGAGCCGTCAGCGCGCTGGAAGTCACCGATGACGTCTATGTCATCAATTCCTTCTCCAAGTACTTCTCCATGACCGGCTGGCGGCTGGGATGGATGGTGGTGCCGCCGGATCACGTGCGGATTATCGAGCGGCTGGCCCAGAACATGTTCATCTGCCCGCCCCATGCCGCCCAGATCGCGGCCATTGGCGCGCTGACGCCTGACGGCAGGGCGGAACTTGACCGGCACCGCGACACCTATGCGATAAATCGGCAGATCCTTCTGAACGGGCTGGCCGAGGCGGGCCTTGGCACATCCGCGCCCGCCGACGGGGCGTTCTACATCTATGCCGATGTGAGCGCCTATACGGATGATGCCCGCGCCTTTGCCGAACAGATCCTTGCGGAGGCCGGCGTGGCCGTGACCCCGGGCCTCGATTTCGACAAATCCCGCGGGGCAGGGACCTTGCGCTTCTCTTATGCCCGCAGCACAGCCGATATCGAGGAGGGCGTGGCCCGCCTGATCGCCTTCATGGACGGGCGGTAGGCCCTAGAGGCCGCCCGGTTTCCTTGCTAGCATCCGCTGCAACCGCAGCTGCGGACCAACCAATCAACGGATCATCAAGCCGTGTTCAGAGCAGTCCTGATCTTCGCCCTCCTGTGCCTCGGTGCGCCGCTGGCCGCGCAATCGCTCGGTGCGCTTGCCCGCGCCTTGCCCGAGGGCTCATCCCTCAACGGCAGCAGCGACGGTGTGGACCTGGAACTGGCGCTGTCGCAGCCGGTGCCGTTCCGGGTGTTCACGTTGGACGACCCCATGCGCGTGATCCTCGATTTCCGGGAGGTGGATTTCGCGGCCTTGCCCGAGGATTTCAACCGCGCGGGCCCGGTGGACGGCGTCGCGATGGGTGGCGCATCCACGCCCGGCTGGTCCCGCATGGTCCTGACGCTCTTGCAGCCCATGGTGCCGGAGATCGCGGCCATGCAGACGGATCCGGTATCGGGGCAGGCCATCGTGACGCTGACCCTCGCACCGACAGATGCCGACCGCTTCGCCGCCGCCTCGGGCCCGCCGCCCGGCGTCAGCGGTGTATTGCTGCCCGTGGTGACGGAGGCGCCCGCGCCCGCGGGCGACGACACGCTGGTCGTCATGCTTGATCCCGGCCATGGCGGCGTCGATCCCGGCGCGCTCCGCGAGGGGTATTCCGAGGCCGATCTGATCCTGTCCTTCGCCCGCGAATTGCGCGAGGTGATGCGCCGCACGGGCCGGATCGAGGTTGTGATGACGCGCGATGCCGACATTTTCGTGCCGCTGCCCACCCGCGTCACGCTGGCCCGCGCGGCGGGGGCGGATCTGTTCATCTCGCTCCACGCCGATGCCATCGCCGAGGGCCGCGCGCAGGGGGCAACCGTCTACACCCTGGCCGATACCGCCTCCGATGCGGCCACCGCCGCGCTCGCGGAACAGCATGACCGCGCCGATCTGCTGCAGGGCGTCGACCTGTCGGGCACCGATGATGAGGTCGCCACCGTGCTGATGGATATGGTCCGCACGGAAACCGCGCCCCGATCCCGCGCATTTGCCGATATCCTTGTGCAAGCCATTGAAACCACAGGCCTTGATCTGCATGCCCATCCGCGCAGCGAAGGCGCGTTTTCGGTGCTGAAGGCAGCCGATTTTCCGGCGGTCCTGCTGGAAATCGGGTTCCTCAGCGAAGGGGGGGACCTGGAGAACATCCTCGATGCCGATTGGCGCGCACAGATGCAGGCCGCCGTGACCGGTGCCGTGATCGACTGGGCCGATGCCGATGCCGCCGCCGCGGCGCTCAGGCGCCAGTGAACCGGGCCAGCCAGACGCTGTGGCCCTTAAGCTCCGGGTCGTTGGACCGGAACCAGACCACGTCGAACCCGTATTCCGCAAGCAGCGCGCGGTATTCGTCGGGCGCAAGGCTCGCGTGGTAGACGCTTGATCCCCCCACGGTTCCCTGCGCCTCCCCGGCGGCGGGCCCGGTTGTCAGCAACAGGCGCGCATCGGCGGCGGCATGGGTGGCAAAAACCGGGAACATGGCGCGCTGATCTGTCGGGTTCAGGTGAAAGAAACTGTTGAACGCCAAGACGATGTCGAAGGTTCGGCCCATCGAAAGGCCCCGCATATCCGCATGGATCACCTCCAGCCCCGGCACCCGGCTGCGGGCCTCTTCCACCATCGCCTCGGCGCCATCCACGCCGGTGACCTGATCGCCGCGGGCCACGAACCACTGGGCGATGGGCTGGCCCGATCCGCATCCCAGATCCAGCACCGAGAGCGGCCCGTCGCGCCCGGCCACGCAGGCCTCAAGCGCGGGGCGTTCCCACAGGGATCGGTTGCGCTGACGGGCCCAGGTCACGGCCTCGCGCTCATAGGTCTGCAGAATGTCACCCGGTCCCATGATTGTGATCCTAACCCATGCCCGGCGCGGCAAAAACCCGCCTTCGCCTTTTGACCCGCCCCGCGCGCGCGCGTATACGAGGGACATAATTGGGAACGGCAGTCACCATCATGCGATTCATTATCGGTTTTTTCGGTGCTATTTTCAGCGCCATTACCCTGGGCCTCGTGTTTTCGGCGATAGGGTTCGGTGGGTTGATCTTCCTGTATTCTCGCGGCCTGCCGGACCATGAGGCGCTGGCGAATTATGCGCCGCCGACGATCAGCCGGATCTATTCGCGCCAGGGCATGATCGTGGACGAATTCGCCACCGAACGGCGCCTGTTCACTCCAGCCGAGGAAATCCCCGATCTGGTGGCCTATGCGTTCGTGTCGGCGGAGGACCGGAATTTCTATAATCATGCGGGCTACGACCCGCGGGCGATTCTGGCGGCTTTTGTCGAAGCGGTCCGCTCGCGCGGTCGCGACGTTCGCGGCGCCTCGACCATCACCCAGCAGGTGATGAAGAACTTCCTTCTGGACGGTTCTGTCACGGTGGAGCGCAAGGTGCGCGAGATCATCCTTGCGGCCCGGATCGAACGGACGCTGAGCAAGGATCGTATTCTGGAACTGTATCTCAACGAGATTTTCCTGGGCCAGAATTCCTACGGCGTGACCGCCGCCGCGCAGACCTATTTCAACGCGACGCTGGAAGATCTGACGCTGGAACAGGCGGCGTTTCTGGCGGCGCTGCCCCAGGCGCCCTCGCTGCATCCGGTGCATGATTACGAACGGCTGATCAACCGTCGCAATTACGTGCTGCGCGAGATGTACGAGAACGGCTATGTCTCCGAAGCGGAGATGAATATGGCCCGGGATACGCCGCTGGAAACCGTGCAGGGCGGCCATCTCGAACCCTATCGGCTGGACCGTCCGCCGCGCAATTATTTCACCGACGAGATCCGCCGCCAACTCTCTGCCGAATACGGCGCCGATGAGTTCTTCTCCGGCGGCTTTGCGGTGCGCTCCACCATGGATGAAAGCCTGCAGGAAGTGGCCGAAGCCTCGCTGCGGCAGGCGCTGGAGCGGTATGACCGCAACCTTGGCACGTGGCGCGGTGCGGTCGACACGATCGATCCGTCGCTGTTGGAGGAGGAAGCCACCTGGCGCGCCGCGCTGGCCTCCGCCGATATCGCCCGCGATGTGGATGGCTGGTTCGCCGCCGTTGTGCTTCAGGTCGGTGACAGCTCTGCCCGGATCGGGATCGAGGGGGTTGAGGATGACGAGGATGGCCACTTCATTCCCGCGGAAGACGTCACTTGGGCGCGTCCGCTGAACGAGGACGGATCGCGGGGCAACACCGCGCGGGTGGCCGGTGATCTGCTCTCCGTGGGCGACGTGGTGCATGTGCGCCGCATGACAAGCGACAGCGACGGCAGTTTAATCCGCTGGACCCTGCGCCAGATCCCGGAAGTGCAGGGCGCCTTCATGGCGATGGATGTCCATACCGGCCGGGTGCTGGCGATGCAGGGCGGGTTCTCTTATCAATATTCGTCGTTCAACCGCGCCACCCAGGCGACCCGGCAGCCGGGATCGTCGTTCAAACCCTTCGTCTACGCGGCGGCTCTGGATTCAGGATATTCGCCCAACACCATCGTGATCGATGCGCCGATCGAGGTGGCGACCGGTGACGGCATCTGGCGGCCGACCAACGCGTCGAACCAGTTTTACGGCCCGTCGCCGCTTCGCACCGGCATCGAACGCTCGCGGAACCTGATGACCGTGCGCCTGGCGCAGGATGTGGGCATGGAAACCGTGGCGCGCTACGCCGAACGGTTCGGCGTCTACGACGACATGCAGCCGTTCCTCGCCAATGCCCTTGGCTCGCAGGAAACCACGCTGTTCCGCATGGTGGCGGCCTACGCAATGTTCGCCAATGGCGGCGAGCGGGTGGAGCCGACCCTCGTGGACCGGATCCAGAATCGCTATGGCCAGACGGTTTATCGCCACGACCAGCGCCTGTGCCCGGATTGTGAGCTGGCCTCACTCGATCCCGGCCTGGCGCCGCGGATCGTTTCGACGCGCGAGCGGGTGATCGACCCGATCACTGCCTATCAGCTGACCTCGATGATGCGTGGCGTGGTGCAGCGCGGCACGGCGTCGGGCTCGGTGAACCTGCCGGTTCCCACGGCGGGCAAGACCGGCACCACCAACGATGCCCGCGATGTGTGGTTCGTGGGCTTCACCTCCAACATCGTGGCGGGGTGCTATATCGGCTATGACCAGCCCGAAAGCCTCGGGCGCGGTGCGTCGGGCGGAGGGATGTGCGGCCCGGTCTTCCAGCGCTTCATGCTGGAGGCGATCGAGGAATACGGCTCGGGCGAATTCCCGGTGCCCGAAGGTGGCCAATTCTACCCGATTGACCGCTATTCCGGCGCGCGACTGCCCGACGGGGCGTCGGGTGAGCACGTGGTCTACGAGATGTTCCGTGCCGGTGAAGCGCCCTTCGAAGGCCTCCTGTCGGTGATCGATGGCGGGTGGGCGATGTCGTCGGACATCCCGATCTACGGGCGCGGTGACGAAGGCGATGGCGGCGGCGGGCAGGGCACCCTTGTGGAAACCTCCGACGGCGACACGGCGCGGGTGCCCACGGCCACGGGCTTTGGAACGCTCAGCTCCGGCGGCCTCTACTGATCCATCCCTTACGGGCGCGGCTTGAGGCTTCTGCGGTGCTGGTCTATCTCTCCTCCATCCAATTTTGAGGGGCCGGACCATGCGCGCCGAGACGCAAGCCAATATCGAGAAAATCCAGAACTCCCTGACCCTTCTGGGCCAGCGGATGGATATCGACACCGCGCCGCATCGGTTGGAGGAATTCAACGCGATGGTCGAGGACCCGAACCTGTGGAACGACCAGGAGAAGGCGCAAAAGCTGATGCGCGACCGGCAGATGCTGGTCGACAAGCTGAAAACCTACGAGACGATCAAGCAGGGCGTGGAAGACAATGCCGAGCTGATCGAACTGGGTGAGATGGAAGACGACGCGGAAGTTGTGGCCGAGGCCGAGGCCGCCTTGGCCGCGCTGGTGGAGGAGGCCGCCGCCAAGGAGCTGGAGGCGCTTCTGGATGGCGAGGCGGACAGCAACGATACGTTTCTGGAGATCAATTCCGGCGCGGGCGGGACCGAGAGCTGTGACTGGGCCTCGATGCTGGCGCGGATGTATACGCGGTGGGCCGAGAAGCGCGGTTACGACGTGGAGCTGCAGAGCTTTTCACCGGGGGAAGAGGCGGGGATCAAATCCGCCGTCTACAAGATTTCGGGGCACAACGCCTATGGCTGGCTGAAATCCGAGAGCGGGGTGCACCGGCTGGTGCGGATTTCGCCTTTTGACAGCGCCGCCAAGCGCCACACGTCGTTCACCTCGGTAAAGGTCTATCCGGTGGTCGACGACAATATCGAGATCGAGGTGAATCCGTCCGATATCCGGATCGACACCTACCGCTCCTCGGGCGCGGGCGGGCAGCACGTGAACACGACCGACTCGGCCGTGCGGATCACCCACCACCCGACCGGGATCGTGGTGACGTCATCCGAGAAATCGCAGCACCAGAACCGCGATATCGCCATGAAGGCCCTGAAATCGCGGCTTTATCAGATGGAGCTCGACAAGCGATCCGCGCTGGTCAACGAGGCCCATGAGAATGCCGGCGATGCGGGTTGGGGCAACCAGATCCGGTCTTACGTGTTACAGCCCTACCAGATGGTGAAGGATTTGCGGACCTCCTACGAGACGTCGGACACGCAAGGAGTGCTGGACGGTGCGCTGGACGGGTTGATGGCGTCGGTCCTGGCGATGGATGTGTCGGGCAAGAGCCGGGCGGAGGCGCAGGGCGACGAGTAGCGCAAGGCTCGTCCGATCTCGGGCCGCCCGGACGGGCAGCACTCGGTCGGACGATGGGCGTGCGATGGCGACCCGACGCGCCCCTGATCGGGGGACCCGGACATGTGGCATCGGGTGGGAGCCTCCGGCGGGAGTTTTTCTGCCAAGATGAAAGGGCGGATCGTGTCAGAGCTGTGGAGATATGGCGCGGTGGAGCTCTCGCAGGGGATTTCGGCGCGGGAGATTTCGGCCGTTGACCTGATGCGCGAGACCCTGGCGCGGATCAACGCGGCAAACGGCGCCGTCAATGCCATCATATCGCTCAGGGATCGCGAAGCGCTGATGGGGGAGGCGCGGGTCGCCGATGCGATGGCGCCGCGCGGCTGGCTCCACGGGATACCGGTGGCGATCAAGGATCTGGTGGCGGTCAAAGGGGTGCCATCGACCTGGGGATCGCCCCTGTTGGCGGATCATGTGCCCGTCGCCGATGACGGGATTGTGCGTCGGATGAAAGCAGCGGGCGCGATTGTGATCGGCAAGACCAATGTGCCGGAGTTCGGCCTCGGCTCTCATTCGACAAATCCCGTCTTCGGCGTCACGCGCAACCCGTTCGATCGCGCGCTGAGCGCCGGGGGATCTTCCGGTGGAGCGGCGGCAGCCCTGGCGACGGGGATGCTGAGCGTGGCGGACGGCTCGGACATGATGGGATCGTTGCGCAATCCGGCGGCGTGGTGTGACGTTTGGGGATTTCGTCCGTCGGTCGGGCTCGTGCAGGGTGAGGCGCGGGACAACGTGCTGCTGCATCGGTTGTCGACCCTCGGGCCAATGGGGCGCAGCGTGGCGGATGTGGCGGCATTGCTTGGGACGTTATCCGGCACGGACATAAAGCCCGTGGCGCCGCCGGTCGCGCGGCGCATCGGATGGCTCGGCGATTGGGGCGGGGCCTACGGGATGGAGGATGGGTTGCTCAGCGCCGCGGAGGCTGCCCTGACCGGGGCGGACGATCTGGGTTGGCGCGTGGAACCGCTTGCGCCGCCAATGGACGCGGCCGCGCTGTGGGAGAGTTGGACCACCTTGCGCTCGTTCATGGTGGCACAGGATCTGGGGCGGTACTGGCGCGATCCGGTGCAGCGGGCCTTGCTGAACCCGCAGGCCGAATGGGAAGTGGCGCGGGGGCTGGCGTTGACCGGCGAGGAGGTCGAGCGCGCCGCAGCGATCCGGCGCGGGTGGGTGGCGGCGCTGGACACCCTTTTTGCCGATTACGATGCGGTGATCCTGCCCGCCACGCAGCTTTGGCCGTTTCCGGCGGAGTGGGACTGGCCGAAATCCATCGCCGGGCGGGCGACAGACACCTATCACCGCTGGATGGAGATCGTGGTGCCGGCGAGCCTTGCCGGAGTGCCCACCCTCGCGATGCCAGCGGGTTATGGGCCCACCGGCCTGCCCCATGGCCTGCAACTGATCGGGCCGCCCGGTGGCGACGCGACCATCCTGGCGCTTGGCGCGGACTGGGAGACGTTGATCGGCCCGCGCACAGCCCGGGACCCGGCCTGATCTCACCCGCTTTACGGGTACGCCCCGGACGCAGTACAATCGGCGCGGGAGGAGGCGGATATGAGCGACACACTCGGCCACCCGATTGCGGAAGGCGCCCCGGATCTGCGCGACATGAAACTGGGCGATCTGGCCACGGCGCTGCGCCTTGGCCTGAAGGACTTCTTGCGCAAACCGATGATGGGCCTCTTCTTTGCCAATATCTACGTGATGGGCGGGTGGCTGATGTATCTGCTGCTGGCCGTGGCCGAGATGGAATGGCTGGCGATCACGATCACGGTCGGCTTCCCGCTTCTGGGGCCGTTTCTGGCCGTTGGTCTCTACGAGGTGTCGCGCCGGATCGAAGCGGGGCAGACCCAATGGGCGCGCAACGAGATTTTCGGCGTGATCTGGCGCCAGCGCTTGCGGCAATTGCCGTCGATGGCCTGGGTCGTGATCGTCTATTTCCTGTTCTGGTCTTTCTTCGCCCACATGCTGTTCGCGCTTTTCCTCGGGCCATCGGCCCTGACCAACGTGACCAGCTCCTACGCCTATCTGCTGGAGCCGGAGGGGATCACGATGCTGCTGGTCGGCACCGGGTTCGGCGCGGTCTTTGCCTTCGTGCTCTTCACGCTGACGGTTGTGTCGCTGCCGCTACTGCTGGACCGGGAGGTGGATTTTGTCACCGCGATGATCACGTCGGTTGCGGTCGTGCGGCAGAACCCGAAGGTGATGCTGGTCTGGGCGGCGCTGATTGCGGCGCTGACCTTTCTGGCGATGGTGCCGGGGCTTCTGGGCCTGTATCTGGTGTTACCGGTCCTGGGCCACGCGACGTGGCATATCTACCGGTTGTCGACGGTCTCGTCCGGGACCGGGATGGCGGCATAGGCGATCAGCGCGCCAAGGGCCGTCACGCCCGATACGATCCAGACAAGCCGCCGGAACGCCGCGCCCATCGCGTCGGCATGGCCCGCGCTGTCTGAGAATTCCCCGAAGCTCGCCGTGCCGCCCGCCGCCCCATAGGCGCTGGCCGCGATACTGCCCATGAGCGCCACGGCGATCAGGCTCGCCACCCGGCTGACGGCGTTGTTGAGGCCCGAGGCGGTGCCCGACCGCGCCTGGGGCACCGACCCCATGATCGCCGTGGAGAGCGGGCTGACCACAAGCGCCATGCCGAGCCCCATCAGGGCGGTGCCGGGCAAAACCGAGATCCAGAAATCGCGGAGCGGCATCAGGAGTGCGAGCAATGCAAAGGAGATGGCCACAAGGGCGCCCCCCGCGCCGATCATCCGGCCCGCGCCGTAGCGGTCGGCCCAGGTCCCCGCCCGCGCGGAGAGGCCGCCGATGAACACCGAGAGTGGCGCGAAGGCGATCACGGCCACCGCCTCGTCAAGCCCCCAACCGGCGATCAGCGTCATGGGCAGGAAGAAGAGCACCGTGCCGAGGGCGAAGTAGATCAGGAACGTCGCGAGATTCGCGGCGGCGAAGGTGGGATTGCGGAAGAGGCCAAGGGGCACCATCGGATGCGCCGCGCGGGCCTCCCACGCCAGGAAGGCGGCGAAGCAAAGCGCGCCAGCGATCAGGACGTTGGGCGATGTTCCCCCGGTCAGCCCGAAGGCCAGAAGGCCCAGGGCCATCGAGACCAGAAGCGCGCCCGGGCCGTCAAGCGGCTGGTCCGGGCGGGCGGGGTCGGCGGCCACATGGGCCGTGATCAGCCAGATCGCCAGCGCGCCGAGCGGCAGGTTGATGGCGAACAGCCAGCGCCACACATCCGGGCCCCCGAGGCTGAGCGCGACGCCGCCCAGGATCGGGCCGAGCGCCGTGGTGATGGCCGAGGAGGCCGCCCAGATGCCGATGGCCCGCCCGCGTTCCTTCTCGGGGTAGGCCCGCGCGATCAGGGCGAGCGATCCCGGCACCATGATTGCCGCGCCGAGGCCCTTGAGCACGCGTCCCGCGATCATGATCTCCGGCGAGGGGGCGAGCGCGCAGATCAGCGAGGCGATCACGAAGATGCCGATGCCGGTCACGAAACTGCGCGCCAGGCCAAAGCGGTCACCAAGGGCACCGCCAAGAAGGATGAGGGCGGAGAGCGGCAGCAGGTAGGCGTTATTGATCCACTGCCCCTCGACCAGCGAGGCCGACAGGCCCGCGCGGATCGCGGGCAGGGCGATGGAGATGATGGTGCCGTCGATGAATCCCAGTGCGGAGGCAAGGATTGCGGCCATCAGCACCCATTTCCGGGCCTCCGGCGCGCAGAAGGGCGGCAAGGAAAAGCCGGGCGCAGGGCCCGGCTTCTGGATTGTCGTATCTGGTGGCGTATGAGCCAGCGTCAGCTATCCGACTTGCCCGAGGGCTGCGGCACGGGGCCGGCCGCTGCGGGGCGGGGGATCGACGGGCCCGCCGACGGCGCGTCCGGTGCCGATGTCGGCGCGGTGGAGACCGGCGTGCGCGGGGCGGCGTTGTTGGCCCCGGTCGACAGCGGATCTTCGGCGCGCTGCACCGACCCCTCGAAATGGGCGCCGCTCTCGATGGCGATGGTCTTGTGGATGATGTCCCCCTCGACGCGTGCGGTCGATGTCAGGCGGACCTTGAGGCCGCGGACACGGCCCACGACGCGGCCGGTCACGACGATGTCGTCGGCCACGATCTCACCTTCGATATTCGCACTTTCGCCGACGGTCAGCAGATGCGCGCGGATATCGCCCTGCACGGTGCCTTCCACCTGAATGTCACCGGTCGTGCGCAGGTTGCCCACGATGGTGAGGTCGGTGCTGAGCATCGAGGGCGCAGGTTTGGTCTTGCTGCCCGCCGCTGAGCTGGAAGTGTTCGTCTTGTTCATAGTCTCTCCCGAGGTTGAGCCCGACGCGGTGGCCGAACCGGCACCGGAGGATCCAGCGTCGGACGCATCGCCTTGCTTGGGTCCGGGTTCATTGATCTTGGATTTAGAAAACATTGCGTCCTGCCCTTATGAAGGTCATCGGGTTCACAGGGTCACCATTGAGACGCACCTCATAGTGCAAATGCGTGCCCGTGCACCGGCCAGTGCAGCCCATATCACCTAACAACTCCCCGCGCGAGACCCTTTCCCCTTCGCTGACGCGAATGCGGGTCATGTGGGCGTAACGGGTTGTGTAGCCATGGGAATGACGTATCTCCACCATCAATCCATAACCACTTTGGCGGCCTGCGAAAATCACCGTTCCCGCGCCACCGGCCACAATCGGCGTGCCTCTGCCACCGGCGAAATCCACGCCGGCATGAAGCCGCCGACCGCCATTGATCGGGTCGCGGCGATAGCCGAAGCCGGAGGTGTTGCGGAACGAACCGTTCACCGGAACGGCGAACGGCAATTGCTCGGCGGCGATGCGGTGCAGGTTGATCTCGTCGAGCGCCTGCAGCACCTCATTGGCGCGCAGCGACATCGGATCGGGCCCGTCGCCGGAGGTCGAGACGATCGGCATCAGCGGTCCGCCCTGGCCGGAATAGCCGTTGCGCACGGTTTCGATCAGATCGTCGGTCGACAGGCCCGCGGCGGAGAACATCTCGTCCAGCGGCTCCATCGAGACAGCTACGGCTTCTTCGAGTTGGCTGAATACGCGGTTCTGGCGTTCTTCCATAAGGGCCGCCTCGAATTGCAGGCGCACGATCTCCTGCTCGGCCTCGGCAATCTGCAGATGGCGCGTATCCCGCTCATCGGCGGTCAGTTCAAGGGCTTCGGTCAGGAAGGCGAGGGTCTGTTCCAACTCCTGCTCACGCGCGGCGGCGGTCTGAACGGTGCCGGTATCGGCGCGGAGTTCGTTTTGCAGGGTCGCGGCGGCCAGGCGCGCATCGTCGCGTTCCTCGATGGTGCGGCGCAGGGTGGCCTGGATCACGTCGACGGCGGTTTCCAACTCGCGGCGCCGCTCTTCGCTGTCGAGCAGGCGGGTCTGCATCGCCGAGACCTGATCCATCGCCAGCGCGAAGCGATCCTGCGCGGCCGCGGCTTCCGCCGCCCGCGCATCGCGGTCAAAGGCAACCGAATTCAGGGTGTCCTGGTACATGGCCTGCTCGCGCAGGGCCTGGTCCCGTATATTTCCCGAAGAAATTGTGTCGATCAGGAAGATCGACGTCACGATCACGGTCCAGCCGACAAAAACGGCCGATCCCACGATCATCGTGGCCTGCGTCGCAGGGCGCAGGCGGATGAATCGCGTGCCTTCCTCCGATTTCAGGAATAGTCGCTGTTCCGGCAAATGCCGTTCAAGCGTCGCGTTCACGCGACTTAAAAGCCGAGATGTCACTGTCTTACGCCTCGCTTCCCCTTTGTGTTTATTCCCGCGTCACCGTCTTGTCCCCGGCGGCGGAAGCGGGTGGCTTGGGGATAAGACACGCCGCACTATGTCTCAATACAGTAATGACAATCCTGTTAAAGCGCACCGAAAAAACGCGGAAATCCGGCAAAAAACCGCCGATCCGTGCCGGTATCTTCTATCAGATCGCCCGGATCACCCGGCCAGCGGCCAGTAGAAATCGGGCGGAAGGCCCGCCTCGGCGCGTTTTTCCTCGTTGAAGGGCGGCTTCAGGCCGCCATGGAAGTAGCGCGTCACAAGGCCGTGGAATGTGTCTTTCGGGTCGCTGTCATGGCGCCCGCACAGGAAATGGAACCACTTGGAGCCGTAGGCGACATGGTGCACCTCCTCGGCGTAGATGATCTTCAGCGCGTCGACGGCCATCGCAGCCGCGGGATCAGCCCCGGCCTTCTCGAACAGCGCGATCATCCCCGGTGTCACGTCGAGGCCGCGGGCCTCCAGCACCATCGGCACGACGGCCAGCCGCCCCATCAGATCGTCCCTTGTGTCCTCCGCCGCGCGCCACATGCCGGCATGGGCCGGCAGGGCGCCGTAATGGCTGTCCATCGCCTCAAGGCAATCGGCCATCAGGTTGAAATGTTTCGATTCCTCGTCGGCCGCCTTCACCCAATCGTCATGGAACCCGATCGGCAGCGGCGTGTCGGAGAACCGTGCGATGATGTCCCAATGCAGGTCGACGGCGTTGAGCTCGATATGGGCCACGGCATGCAGAATCGCGCGCCGCCCGTCCGGCGTGCCCGGCTTGCGGCGGGGCACGTCCCGGGGGCTCAGGAGTGGCGGCGCGTCGGGACGGGCGGGCTGATCGGGTGGGGCGGCGGTGCCGATCGCGGGCCGCTCGCCCGCCGCCCGTGCGGCCTGCCACGCGGCGGCATGGCGGCGCGACAGCGCGGTCTTCTCGCGGGCATCGGATGTGCGCAGAACCTGATCGGCCATTTCGGCAAGGGGCAACATGGGCGCGGTGTGGCCCGCGATCCGGCCCGCGTCAAGCGTCGCACGCGGTATCAAGACGTGCGGCTGCGCCGCATGCGCTTGCGAGGGCGCGGGAGGACCCGCGCGATGGGGGCGCTGCCCCCAAACCCCCATGATGGGTATTTGGGACCAGTGGAAAGGCGGGTCAGAGTGCGCGGGCCGCCTCAAGCACGGCCTCGGCATGGCCGGGCACTTTCACCTTGCGCCAGATCTGGGTGATCGTGCCGGATGGATCGATCAGAAAGGTCGACCGTTCGATCCCCATATAGGTCTTGCCGTACATCTGCTTTTGCACCCAGGTGCCATATCGCTCGCACACGTCGCTGTCGGCATCGGATACGAGGGCTACGCGCAGATCGTGCTTGGCGATGAACTTGTCATGTTTTGCGGCCTTGTCCTTGGAGATGCCGATGATCACCGTTCCGGCGGCCTCGAAGTCGGGCGCGAGGCCGGTGAAGGCGATGGCCTCCTTGGTGCATCCGGGCGTGTCATCCTTGGGATAGAAATAGAGCACCACCTTCTGGGGGCGCAGCGCCGACAGGGTCAGCTCTGTCCCGCCATCGCGGGGAAGGGTGAAATCGGGGGCGGTCTGTCCGGGTTCAAGCATGGGTCCTCATCCTGTCAATTCCCGCGCATGGCTTGCGCTTCGCGTTGCAAGCTAGGCGGATTGCGGCGAGAATAAAGGGCAGGATCGGGGCAAGGCAGCTTGGGCAGGCATGAGTGAGACAGGCGCAGAGGCGCGGCCCCGGGGCACGCGGCGCGGATGGCGGGCCTTGCGCATCGCGCTGGTGCTGCTGGCGCTATGCGTTTTCCTGCCGCTGGCCGCCTTTTGGGTGCGGCTCTACGCCGCCCCGATGAGTCTGCCTGACAGCATCCAGGCGCGCTTCGAGACCCGTATCAACACCGCCATGCGCGCGGCCGACCTTTCCATCGGTGACATGGTTCTGGCCCTGCCGGACGGCGGACGCGCCCCGGCGCTGGAATTCCGTGACGTGGCCCTGATTGCGCCCGATGGCAATGTGCGCGCCGCGCTGCCCGCGCTCCGCGTGCGCATGGCGCCTGGCCCGCTATTGCGCGGGCGCGCCCGTGTGCGTCAGGTCGTGGTGACGGGTGCGGGTCTGAACCTGACGCGGACCGCCGATGGGCGCATCGATCTGGATTTTGCGGGCGCGGCGGGAGCGCCTTCGGAGGCGGCGGAGTTGAGCCTCTCCGACAGTCTCGCGCGGCTCGATCAGATGTTTGCGGGCACGGTGTTCACGGAGCTGGAAGAGGTGCGCGGCGAGGGGCTTGAGGTGACGCTGTCCGACGATGCCACCGGGCAGGTGATGCGCCTGCACGGGGCCGAGATGCGCCTGATCCGCGAGGGCGGGCAATTGAACCTCGATGTGCAGGGCGATCTGGCGGGAAGCCGCGATGCGCGCCTGCACATCACGCTGGCGCGGGACCGGCGCGCGGGCGTCACCCGCCTTGGCATGGCCTTCGACACGCTGGCGGCGCGGGACCTGGCGGCCAGTTCCCCGGCTTTGGGATGGCTGGATCTGCTGCGCGCGCCCATCGATGGCGAATTGAATGCGGCGCTTGCCGATGACGGCTCGGTCGGGCCGGTGAATGGCTGGCTCTCCATCGGCAACGGCACCTTGAACCTGCCCGGCCAGGCCGAACCGATCGCCATCACCGGGATCGAGGCCGCCCTGGATTACAACCCCGAGACCCGCCGCGCCCGGTTCGACCGGCTGATGCTGGAAACCGCCGATCTGTCCTTCTCCGCTGCGGGCCATGCCGATATCTCACCCTCGGGTCGTGTCTATACCGGCCAATTCAGGCTGTCGGGCATTGCCGCCGATCCCGACGGCATGTTCGACGCGCCGATTGCGTTGGACGGCGCGGATATGGATGTGCGGCTCAGCCTGGGGGAGGTTGTGGAGGTCGAGATCGGCCAGGCGGTGATCTATGATGGCGACCTTCGGGCCATGGCGGACGGGCGCATTCATGCGGGCCCGGACGGCGTCACCGTCGCGGTCGATGCTCATATGGCCGATGCCGATCTGCCCACGATCCTGACCTATTGGCCAGTTGCCGCGATCCCCAACACGCGCTGGTGGGTGGTGGACCGTCTTCTGGCCGCGGAGGTGGAGGGCGTCGATTTCGCCTTCCGGCAAAGCCCCGGAACCGATCCGCGCTACAACCTGTCGTTCGATTTTTCCGGCGCCGATATCCGCGCCTTGCCCGCCGCCCCGCCGATACGGGGGGCGTCGGGGTATCTGGATTTGCAGAACCAACACCTTGTGGTGGGCCTGGATGGCGGCGGCGTCGGCGCCGAGGGGCAGGGGCAGGTGGCGCTGGCCGGATCGCGGATGGATATCCGCGACGTCTCCGTGCCCGGCCCGCTGGCGCGGTTCGACCTGCGCCTTGAAGGTGATGTGCCCGACCTGATGCATGTGCTGGCCGGGCCACCCTTTGCGGTGCTGGAGACCAGCGGTTTCGCGCCCGAGGAGATCGGCCAGGGCCGCATCCGGGGGCGGGCGCAATTGGCCACCCGCCTGTTGGACCGGCCGCCCGAGGCCGGGATGGCCGATCTCGACATCACGGTCGAAGCCAGTGTCACCGGCTACCGGGCCGAGGCGCTGATCCCCGACCGGGTCCTGACCGCCGACCGGATCCTGGTCGAGATGACGAATGAGGAGCTTGCCATTGGCGGGCGCGCGGAACTTGATGGCGTGCCCGTGACAGGCCAGTGGCGCGTGGCCCTCCCGGAAGACGCGCCGCCCGGCAGCCAGGTGGAGGCCCGCGCCATGCTCAGCCGGGAGGCGCTGGCGCAATTTGGCGTGGACCTGCCGGACTGGCTGATATCCGGGGCAGCGGAGGCCGATCTGACGGTCTATCTGCGCGCCAATGGCCCCGCCTCCGTCTCCATCCGGTCCGATCTTGATGGTATCGCCCTGGCGATCCCGGCGCTGGCCTGGTCGATGCCCGCCGGGCGGACCGGCGCCTTTGCGGCCGATATCCGGCTTGGCGCCAACCCCGAAGTGTCCAACCTGAGCCTTGAGGGCGGCGATCTGAGCCTTGAGGGCGCCGTGACGTTTACGGAGGACGGCTGGCTCAACCGCCTCTCCGCCGGGCGGTTCCGGCTCGGCCAATGGCTGGATGTGCGCGGCGGGTTGGTGGGGCGCCGCGATCAGGTGCCGGGGATCGAGATTTCCGGCGGTGTTCTGGACTTTCGCACCATGCCGTCGCTGGCCGGTACCGGCGGCAGCAGCGGTGATGTCGGGCCGCTGGATATCAGCCTCGACCGGATGCAGATCACGGGCGGCATCGCCCTGACGGACCTCCGCGCCGACCTTGATGGCGCCACGATGAGCGGCAATTTCCGCGGCAACGTGAACGGGGCGGTGCAGGTGACTGGCCAGCTTGTGCCAAGCCCGAACGGCCCGTCGGTGCGGCTGCAATCGGCCGATGGCGGTGCGGTGATCCGGGCGGCCGGCATCTTCGATGACCTCCATGGCGGGCGGTTTGACCTGATCCTCGCCGCGCGGCCGGAACCCGGCCAATATGATGGCCGTATGACAATCGATGCGCCCCGGATGCGCAATGCGCCCGCGATGGCGGAACTTCTGAACGTCATCTCCGTCATCGGGCTGCTGGAACAGCTGAGCGGGGAGGGCATCAACATGGGGGAGGTCGAGGCGCGGTTCCGGATCACGCCCGCGTCGATTTTCGTGGATGAGGGCACGGCGGTGGGGCCGTCCATGGGGATCTCGATGGATGGCGTCTATGACGTGGCAAGCGAGCGCTACGAGATGCAGGGCGTCTTCTCCCCCCTCTACCTCGTCAACGGGCTTGTCGGCGCGCTGTTTGCGCCGCGGCGCGAAGGGCTGTTCGGCTTCAACTACCGGGTGATCTATGACGGCGCCGAAACCCGGGTGACCGTCAATCCGCTGTCGATCCTGACGCCGGGCATTTTCCGCGAGATCTTTCGCGCGCCGCCGCCGGATTTCTCGGATGGGGGCGGTGGATGAAGCTCGACGATTTCGATTTCGACCTGCCCGAGGCGCTGATCGCGACGCGCCCGGCGCGGCCCCGCTCCTCCGCGCGCCTGCTGGTGGCCGATGGGCCCGAGACCCGCGATCTGAGCGTCATGGACCTGCCCGATATGCTGCGGCCGGGCGACCGGCTGATCCTCAACGACACGCGTGTGATCCCCGCACGGCTGACCGGGTATCGCCCCCGCCAGACGGCCGAGGGGGAGGTGCGCGCGAAGATCGAGGTTACGCTGCTGGAGCCGCAGGCCGATGGCACGTGGTCGGCCCTGGCCAAGCCGATGCGCAAGCTTGCACAAAACGAGAAGATATTGTTCTCAAACGATCTTTCCGCGGACATTAACCTTTCGGAAACCGGGCTGCGATTGCGGTTCAATCGCAGCGGGGACGAGTTCGACACCGCCCTGAACGCGGCGGGCGCGATGCCGCTGCCGCCCTATATCGCGGGCAAGCGCCCGCCCGATGACCGCGACCGGGAGGATTACCAGACGATCTGGGCCGAGCGCGCGGGCGCCGTGGCCGCCCCCACCGCCAGCCTGCACTTTGATGCCGCGCTGATGGCAGCGCTGAAACGGCGCGGCGTCGACATCACCTTCGTCACGCTCCATGTCGGCGCGGGCACGTTTCTGCCGGTCACGGTCGAGGACGTCACCACCCACAAGATGCACGCCGAATGGGGCGAGGTGCGCGCCCAGGCCGCCGCCGAAATCAACGCGACCAAAGCCGCGGGCCACCGGATCATCCCCGTGGGCACCACGGCGCTGCGCCTGATCGAGAGCGCCGCCGGTGCGGACGGCACGATCCGCGCCTTCGAGGGCACCACCGACATCTTCATCTACCCCGGATATCAGTGGAAAATCACCGATGCGCTGATGACCAATTTCCATCTGCCGAAATCGACCTTGATGATGCTTGTCTCGGCGCTTATGGGGCCAGAGCGCGTGCGTGAGATCTACGCCCACGCCATCGCTTCCGAATACCGATTCTTTTCCTATGGCGACGCATCGCTGCTTATCCCGTCGCAAACCTGACAGACCCCGCTCGACGCCGGGGCCCATACCGTCCCAATTCCACCGGTCCGATCGAGGGAGACCGCCATGATTGCCGTTATCCGCAGCGCGTGGGCGCTTCTTCTGGGCATGTTCCTGCTGCAGGTGGGCAACGGCCTGCAAGGCTCGCTCATGGGGGTGCGGGGCGCCATCGAAGGGTTTTCCACCTTCGAATTGTCGCTGATCGGATCGGCCTATTTCCTTGGTTTTCTGGGCGGGTCCAGCATGGCGCCGCAATTCATCGCGCGGGTGGGCCACGTGCGCGTGTTCGCGGCCTTGGGCTCGATGATTTCGGCCACGGTCATCTCCTACCCGATGATCACCGATCCCTATGCCTGGATGGTCTTGCGCGTGCTTCTGGGCTTCAGCCTCTCGGGGATCTACGTGACGGCCGAATCCTGGCTCAACAACGCCTCCACGAACGAGACACGAGGCCAGTCGCTCTCGGCCTATATGCTGATGCAGATGTTCGGCCTTGTGGCCGGGCAGGGCATTCTTGCGGCGGGGGACCCGTCGGGCTGGATCCTCTTCGTGATCCCGTCGATCCTGGTTTCGCTCAGCTTCGCGCCGATCCTGCTCAGCGCGCAGCCCACGCCCGCCTTCGAGGCCGCCCGGCCCATGACGCTGCGGCAGCTTTACACCGCCTCGCCCTTCGGGGTGATCGGCATGACGCTTCTGGGCGGCGTCTTTGCGGGCCAGTTCGCCATGGCGGCGGTCTATGCCACCGAGGTCGGCCTCAACCTCGGCCAATTGTCGGCCTTCATCTCGTCGTTCTTCATCGGCGCGATCATCTTGCAATATCCGATCGGGTGGATGTCCGACCGGATGGATCGCCGCATCCTGATCGTCGGGGCCGCAGGGGCCGGGGCGCTTGTGGCCCTTGGCGGCGTCTTTCTGGCGCAAAGTTATGTGGCGCTTCTGGTCGTGGCGCTTCTGTCGGGCGGGTTGGCGCAGCCGCTCTATGCGCTCCTGATCGCCTATACCAACGATTACCTGGAGCCCGAGGATATGGCCGCCGCGTCCGGTGGCATGGTCTTCGTGAACGGCATCGGCGCGATTGCGGGCCCGCCCGCGCTTGGCCTGCTGATGAGCCTGATGGGACCCGCCGGTTTCTGGCTGTTCCTGGCCATCGTGCTTCTGGTGGTGACGATCTACGGCCTCTACCGGATGACGCAGCGCCCGTCCGTCTATGCCGAGGAGGAGGATTACGACGCCGTGCCCTATACCAATATCATGCCCGGCACCTTCTCGCAGGTCGCGTTCGAGACCGCGCAGGAGTTATATGTCGAGGCCGCCGAAGACATGGCGGGGGATGAGACGGAAGAGGAGACGCGTCCATGATTGATGCCGCGGAGGTACTGAGCTTCTGGGAGGAGTCCGGGCCGGATGCCTGGTACAAGCAGGATGACGCTTTCGATCAGGCCATCCGCGACCGTTTCGGGGCCGTCTGGCAGGCCGCCCATGATGGGCAGCTGGAGGATTGGGCCACCGATGCAAGGGGCGCGCTGGCGCTGATCATCCTGCTCGATCAATTCCCCCGCAACATGTTCCGCAACGATCCCCGCGCCTTCGCCACCGACCCACAGGCCCGCGACGTGGCGGGCAAGATTCTCGCCCAGGGGTGGGATCAGGAGATCGAGGGCGAGATGCGCCAGTTCGCCTATATGCCCTTCATGCATTCAGAGGATCTGGGGCATCAGGATATCTGCGTTGATCTGATGGAACAGCGGATGGAGGTGGGCAACAATGACCTGCATGCCGAGGCCCATCGCGAGATCATTCGCCGGTTTGGTCGTTTTCCGTTCCGCAACGACGCCCTGGGCCGGGAGAGCACGGAGGCGGAGAAAGACTTCATCGAAAATGGCGGCTACGGCGCCATCGTGCGGGAGCTTGAGGCGCGGGGCTAGGCCCGTGCTGCGTTTCGGCGGGCCATGCATGGTGTGCAACCCGGCCTGCGACCCAGGGGCAATTGTTCCACGCGGCACAATAGTTTAACGTTGAACAAACTTTGAACGACACCGGACCACGCAGGAGAACCCCATCCCATGGCCGCACAGAATTTCGACGTTATCGTAATCGGCGCAGGCCCCGGCGGCTATGTGGCCGCGATCCGGGCCAGCCAATTGGGCCTGAAAACCGCGATTGTCGAGCGTGAGCATATGGGCGGCATCTGCCTGAACTGGGGCTGTATCCCCACCAAGGCGATGCTGCGGTCCTCCGAAGTGTTCCACCTGATGCACCGCGCCAAGGAATTCGGGCTGAAGGCGGAGGGCGTGGGTTATGACCTGGATGCGGTCGTCGATCGTTCCCGCAAGGTGGCCAAGCAGCTATCAGGCGGCGTGGCGCATCTGATGAAGAAGAACAAGGTCACGACGATCATGGGCGAGGCGACGATCCCCGCCAAGGGCAAGGTGACGGTCAAGACCGAGAAGGGAACGGAGGAGCTGACGGCCAAGAACATCATCCTGGCCACCGGCGCGCGGGCCCGCGAATTGCCGGGGCTTGAGGCCGACGGCAAGCGCGTCTGGACCTACAAGGCCGCGCTCAAGCCGCCGCATATGCCCAAGAAGCTTCTGGTCATCGGCTCGGGCGCCATCGGGATCGAATTCGCCAGCTTCTACAATACGTTGGGGGCCGACACGACCGTGGTTGAGGTGATGGACCGGGTGCTGCCGGTGGAGGACGAAGAGATTTCCGCCTTCGCCAAGAAGGCGTTCGAGAAGCAGGGGATGAAGATCCTGCAAAAGGCCATGGTCAAGAAGCTCGACCGTGCGGCGGACAAGGTGACGGCCCATATCGAGGCGGGCGGCAAGGTCGAGACGCAGGAGTTCGACACGGTGATTTCCGCCGTCGGCATCGTCGGCAATGTCGAGAATCTGGGGCTGGAGAAGCTCGGTGTGAAGATCGACCGGACCCATGTGGTGACGGATGAATATTGCCGGACGGGCGTCGATGGGTTGTATGCCATCGGCGACATCGCAGGTGCGCCCTGGCTGGCCCACAAGGCATCCCATGAGGGGGTGATGGTGGCCGAACTGATCTCGGGCAAGAACAACGTGCACCCGATCAAGCCCGAAAGCATCGCGGGCTGCACCTATTGCCACCCGCAGGTGGCCTCCGTTGGCCTCAGCGAGGCGAAGGCCAAGGAGAAGGGCTACAAGGTCAAGGTCGGGCGCTTCCCCTTCATCGGCAACGGCAAGGCGATTGCGCTCGGCGAACCGGAGGGTCTGGTCAAGACCGTCTTCGATGAAAAAACCGGTGAGCTTCTGGGCGCCCATATGATCGGCGCGGAAGTGACGGAGCTGATCCAGGGTTATGTCGTGGGCCGTCAGTTGGAGACCACGGAAGAGGACCTGATGGAAACCGTCTTCCCGCACCCGACGCTGAGCGAGATGATGCATGAAAGCGTTCTGGATGCTTACGACCGGGTGATCCATATCTGAGGAAGGAACCTTCCTCGCAGACGAAAACGGGCGGCTCCTATCGGGCCGCCCGGTTTGGTTTCGGCCCTGAAATCCGGCGCTACTGCACCGTGATCTGCACCTCGGCGATGGGCGTGCGCCCCTGCCGCATATAATATCGGATCACGTAGGTGCCCGGCACGTCGGGCGCCGTCAGGCGGGCGGGATTGCCGTTGCGGGTATAGTCCCACTCGGCCCATTGGTTGCTGCCCGTGGCCCCGACAAGGCCCATCCCGAGGTAATCCTCGTCGTAACCCGGACCGGTCCATGCCACCTCGAAATCGCTGCCCGCCGCCACGCTTTGCGGCGCGGTCAACGTGGCTTCGGCCGCCGTCACCTCGATGGTGGTGGTGGCCAGGGGCGTCCGGTCCTGACGGGTGAAATAGGTGATCTCGTAGGTGCCCGCCGTGGCCGGCACGACAACGCGCGCCGGGTTGCCGTCGCGGGTATAGGCCCAGTTTTCCCACGCATTCGAGCCACCGGCGCCAACGCGGCCGATCCCGATATAATCGTCGGTGTAATCGGGCCCGGTAAAGCCCACCTCGATGGTCGATCCCGCCACGGCGCTGGCCGGGGCCGTGACCGAGGCCTCAACCGCACTGATCTCTAGCGGGGCGGTTACCAGAACCGACCGGTCCAGCCCGAGGAAATAGCTGATCTCGTAGCTGCCGGGGCTGATCGGGGCCTCCATCCGCAGGGTCGACCCGTCGCGCGTATAGGCGAAGGTTTCCCAGGCGTTGGACCCGCTTGCCCCGACCCGCCCAATCCCGACGTAATCGGTGTCGTTGTTCGGGCCGACCCAGGCGATTTCGATGGTTGATCCCGCAATTGCCGTGGCCGGGGCCGTCAGGGAGGCATCGGATTCGATCACTTCCAGCGGCACCGTTGTCAGGTTCGTACGATCCTGCCCCAGCACGTATTCCAGCACGTAATTGCCGGTTTCCGATGGCATGACCAAGGTGACGGGGGAGCCATCGCTGGTGCGCGCGGTGGAGTCAAAACGATGATACCCGTCTTCGCCCTCACGGGTTAAGCCAATGAAATCGCCGCTGTAATTCGGGCCCGTCCAGCCGATTTCGATGGAGGACCCCGCCGTTGCCGTCGCAGGCGCCGTGATCGTGGCGGAGGCCGCTGTCACGGTGATCGGCACGGTTGTCAGATTGGTGCGATCCTGCCCCAGAACGTATTCCAGAACGTAAGCCCCCGGTTGCGTCGGCATCAGCAGATCCAGCGGAGAGCCTGCGTTGGTGCGCGTGGTTTCAGCGAAACGGTGATACCCGTCCTCTCCCTCGGCGGTGATCCCGATGAAATCATTGTCATAGCCCGGGCCGGTCCAGCCGACCTCGATGGTCGATCCGGCAACGGCGCTGGTGGGGGCGGTGATGGTGGCGCCCAGTTCGGTGATGGTGATCGGCGCGGTGGTCAGCGCCGAGCGGTCCTGACCCAACACATATTCCAGCACGTATTCACCCGGTTGCGTTGGCATCAGCAGGTCGAGGGGCGAGCCCTGATTGGTCCGCGTCGTCTGCGCGAACCGGTGGTAGCCGTCCTCGCCCACGCGGGTGATGCCGATGAAATCATTGTCATAACCCGGGCCGGTCCAGCCCACTTCAATGGTCGACCCGGCCGTGGCCGAGGCGGGCGCAGTGAGTGTGGCGCCCAATTCGGTAATCGTCATCGGCTGCGTCACAAGGGCCACGCGGTCCTGGCCCAGGACGTATTCCAGCACGTATTCCCCCGGCTCCGCAGGCATCAACAGGTCCAGCGGATTGCCCCGGTTGGTGCGGGTCGTCTGGTCAAACCGGTGATAGCCTTCGTCGCCCACACGGGTGATCGCGATGAAATCGTTCTCGTAATCCGGGCCGGTCCAGCCGATCTCAACCGTGGACCCCGCCACAGCGCTGGCCGGTGCCGTCAGCGTTGCGCTGGCGTCACTTACCGTGATCGGCACGGTGGTCAGCGCCACACGGTCCTGACCCAGCACATATTCGATGATGTAGTCACCCGTTTCCGTCGGCATCAGCAGATCGGCGGGATTGCCGCGATTGGTCCGCGTGGTGTTGGCAAAGCGGTGGTAGCCTTCGCTTCCGACGCGGGTGATTGCGATGAAATCGCTCTCGTAATCCGGGCCGGTCCAGCCGATTTCGATGGTATCACCGGCGGTGGCGCTGGCGGGCGCCGTCAGGGTTGCGGCGGCCTCCGTCACGGTGATCGGCACCGCCACGATCCGGGTGCGACCTTCTGCCAGCACGTATTCCAGCACGTAATCGCCCGGCGTGGTGGGCATCAGCAGATCCAGCGGATTGCCCTGATTGGTGCGGGCGGTATTGGCGAAACGATGGTATCCCTCCGCATCCACCGCGGTGATACCGATGAAGTCGCCCTCGCCATCCGGCCCGGTCCAGCCAAGCTCAAGCGTGGACCCGGCCACGGCGCTGTCCGGTGCGGTGATCGAGGCCTGAACCTCCACTACCTCGATGGGGCGAGTGCCGATCACGCGTTCATCTTCGCGCAGGATGTAGTGCAGCTCGTACAGGCCCGGCTCGGTCGGCGCGGTCAGGTCCGTGGGGTTGCCGAAGCTGACGGAGCGCCCGTTGGACCGGGTGGCCGTCTCACCTGCGGGGACAAGCGCGATGCGGTCCTGCGGATAGCCGGGGCCGTCCCAGGCGACGGTGAAGGCCTCACCGATCTCGATCGTGTCGGGCGCGTCGAGGGTGGCGGCCACATCGGTGACGTCAATCGCGGCGGTGCCGATGATCGGGCCGTTGCCGCCATTCTGGCGATAGGTGATGTCGTAGCGGCCGGGATAGGCGGGCAGGCGCAGCGTCACGGGGTTCTCGCGGACTTGCGCCACGTTCAGGAGCACGTTGTTGTTGGGATGACGGATGATGAGCATGTCGCCCGTTTCACCGGGGCCGTCCCACGCCACTTCGATCTCGGCCGCGGCGGGCGCGGTGGCCGGCGCGGTCAGAACCGCGGTGGCGGCGGGTTCGGGGAACACCACGATGATCTCGCGGTCCTGATCGATCACAACGAAATCAACGGCTTGCTCCATTTCCTGCACGGTCCAGTAGGCGGTGACGCGGTAAGCGCCCCGGGTCAGCGGCAGGGTGGCGGGGTTGGTCGTGGCGATCTCCGGCGCGGGATCCAGCGGGGTGACCTCCCAGATGATCGGATCGGTGATGGTGACACCGCCGACATCGCCGATGCGCGCCACGAGGCTTATGTCGACGCTCAGCGCGGGCAGGGGGATGATCACCTCTTGCGGGGTGTTAGCCTCCATGGTGAAGGCGGCCTCATGGGTGGTGCCGGTGGTGACGCGCTCCACCTGAATGCGGTACTCGCCGGGTAGCAGCGCAACATTGCCGCCGGGGGCCGCGACTGGCCCGACAATCGCGGCGCCGGTGCTATCAAAAAGGGTCCAGTTGAGTGGCGAGGCGGGCACGGACATGTCCGGTTCCACCCGGGCGGTGAAGGTCAGCTGGCTGGTCTCGATGATCGGGGGCATGGCCACCTGCACCGGGGCCTGGCCACCTTCGACAACGGTGAACGCGGTCTGGTAGGTGGCGGGGCCATCAGGCTCATCGCGCGTGGCCTGGGCGACGTAGTCACCGGGCATTAGCTCCACCTGGATCGCAGGCGCGGTGACGCCGGAGGCCAGGTTGGCGCCTGTGCCGTCGAGCAGCGTCCATGTCACCGGGCGGGTCGGCGGCACCATCTGCGGGATCACCACCGCTTCGATGGTGGTCTGCACGGGCATCACAACCTCAACCACCTGTTCCAGTGCGGCGCTCAACTCAACGGCATTGTCCGCGGTGAGGAACTGGCCGCCCGTATTATCGGCGATGCATTGCATCTGCGCGCGCGCCTCGGGTTCGGAGGCGACGTCGAAGCCGATCACATGGGCGGTGAAGGCCACGCCCGTGGCCTCAAGCTCCGAGGCAATGGCGCAGGGATCGGGGTTACAATTCTCGATCCCGTCGGAAACGAGGATGACGGTTGCGGCCTCTTCGGTGTGGCGCAGGCTTTGGGCGGCGGCGATCACGGCATCGGTCATCGGCGTGCGCCCGCGGGGGTTAATGGCGTTAACTGCCTCCAGAATACGGTCCTGCGTGAAGGGGGCCGGTTCCACGATCGTTTCGATATCCGCGCAGCTGCCCCGCTGCCGATGACCATAAACCGTCAGGCCAAGCGAGACCTCATCGGCCATCTCCGCCAGCATCTCGGCAATCACGTTGCGCGCGATGACGATCTTGTTCACCCCGTCGATCTGCCCCCACATCGAGCCGGATCCGTCGAGCACAAGGATGGTGTTGGGCCTGTCATCGGACTGCGCCAGGGCGGCGAGGGGCAACATCAAAAGGGTCAAGAGAGCGAGAATAAAGGCGCGCATAAGGGGCATCCGTTTGAAATCAGGGGCAGCGGGCCGGGCAGAATCCGACCCTTCCCGATCACGCTAGCGTGTTCCGGGCCTCCGGCAAAGGGCCGGATTTCCCGCCTTTTCCCCGGTTCTTGACCGCCCCTTTGAAACAGATCATGCCTGCGCCATGACCTCGCCGCGTACCCCCTGGCCGCTGATCGCCGCCCTTTACCTGACCGGCCTGATCGCGGGGGCGCAGTTCACCAAGGTTTCGCTGACATTGCAGGGATTGGCACAGGTCTATCCCGGCTGGCCGGTGGCCTTTGCCGTGTCGGGCGTGGCGGTGATGGGGATCCTTTTTGGCGTGATGGCAGGCGGGCTGACGGCCAGCTTCGGGCCGCGCCGGGCGATCCTGTGGGCGCTGGGGGCCTCGGCGCTTGTCGGGCTGGCGCAAGCGATCCTGCCGCCCTTTCCGGCCTTCATGGCGCTGCGCGTCGTGGAAGGGGCCGGGCATCTGGTGCTGGTGGTGGCGGTGCCGACGCTCATGGCCGGGCTGGCGGCCCCCAAGGACCGCGCGATGGTCATGGGGTTGTGGGCCACCTTCTTCGGCGTCGGCTTCGCGCTGGCCGCGCTGCTGATCGGCGACAATATAAGATGGGCTTATGCAGGCCACGCTCTATTCGCGATGCTTATGCTGTTGCTGCTGTGGTGGATGCTGCCCAAAGGCGTGGCCATTGCCCGCCGCCCGTTGCCGCGCCTGTCCGACCACCTGATGATCTACGCCACCCCGCGCCTCTTCGCTCCGGGGCTGGGGCATGGCATCTACGCGATGCTGTTCCTGGCGCTGATCACCTTCCTGCCCGCGGCGCTTGGCGCGCTGTGGCTAGCCCCGATCCTGCCGCTGGCGGGCATCGTCGGCTCCTTCACGGCGGGTGTTCTGGCCCGCTGGATCACGCCGGGCACGTTGGTCTGGTCGACCTTCGTGCTGATGGCGGCGCTTTTCGCGCTTACCATGATCGCCGGATCGCTTGCGCCTTATGTTCTGATCCTCGCGATGGGGGTCAGCGGCATTGTCGCGGGCGCGGGGTTTGCGGCGGTGCCATGGCTGAACGAGACGAACGAAGATCGCGCGCTTTCAAACGGCGCGCTGGCGCAGCTTGGCAATATCGGCACCTTCACCGGCACGCCGGTTCTGGCCGCGCTTGGACCGGCTGCGTATCTGCCGACGGCCATTGTCGTGTGTCTTGTGGCAGCAAGTGTCACCGGGTTGGCTTACCGCGCCGCCCGTTCCTGAAATGTTCTGCATTTTCGGTTGGAGACTCAACCGCGTTCCCCTATGTGTTACCGGGTCGTTAATGGGGGCAGGCATGCCGGAGCTGAAGAACATCGAAGTGCGCGGCGCGCGCGAGCACAACCTGAAGAATATCGACCTGGATATTCCGCGGGACCAGCTGGTGGTTGTGACGGGCCTGTCCGGCTCGGGCAAGTCCTCGCTGGCCTTCGATACCGTCTATGCCGAAGGGCAGCGGCGTTACGTGGAATCGCTCTCGGCCTATGCCCGGCAATTCCTTGATATGATGGAGAAACCGGACGTCGACCACATTTCCGGCCTGTCGCCCGCGATTTCCATCGAGCAAAAGACAACCTCCAAGAACCCGCGCTCCACCGTCGGCACGGTGACGGAGATCTACGATTATCTCCGCTTGCTGTTCGCGCGCGTCGGCACGCCCTATTCGCCCGCCACCGGCCAGCCCATCGAGGCGCAGCAGGTGCAGGATATGGTCGATCGTGTGATGGCGATGGAGGAGGGGACGCGCGCCTATCTTCTGGCACCCATCGTGCGCGACCGTAAAGGCGAATACCGCAAGGAGCTCCTGGAGCTGCGCAAGCAGGGCTTCCA
Organism: uncultured Roseicyclus sp.; assembly: GCA_947494975.1. Lineage (GTDB taxonomy): Bacteria > Pseudomonadota > Alphaproteobacteria > Rhodobacterales > Rhodobacteraceae > Gymnodinialimonas. The sequence goes on from CANLXA010000003.1 coordinate 156,763, forward strand.
GCGGGTGAAGGTGGATGGCGAGTTCCACGAGCTCGATGATCCACCCACGCTCGACAAGAAGTTCCGCCATGATATCGACGTGGTCGTGGACCGGATCGTGGTGCGTGAGGGGACGGAAACGCGGCTGGCGGATTCGTTCCGCACCGCGCTGGACCTGGCCGATGGGATCGCGATCCTTGAGACCGCGCCGAGTGAGGGGGAGCCCGAGCGCTTTACCTTCTCCGAGAAATTCGCCTGCCCGGTCAGCGGTTTCACGATCCCCGAGATCGAGCCGCGCCTGTTTTCCTTCAACGCGCCCTTCGGGGCCTGCCCGACCTGTGACGGGTTGGGGCAGGAGCTGTTCTTCGACGAACGCCTGATGGTGCCCGATGCCGCCTTGTCGCTGGAAGACGGGGCGATTGCGCCGTGGCGAAAGGGCAAGAGCCCGTATTTCGTGCAGACCATCGAGGCGATTGCCAAGCATTACGGCTTTGCCGCCAAGACCAAGTGGAAAGACCTCGACCCGAAGATCCAGCAGGTGTTCCTGCGCGGCTCGGGCGAGGAAGAGATCAAGTTCCGCTATGACGAGGGCGGGCGGGTCTATCAGGTGGAGCGTACCTTCGAGGGTGTGATCCCGAATATGGAGCGTCGCTACCGCGAGACGGATTCGGCGTGGATTCGGGAAGAGTTCGAGCGGTTCCAGAACAACCGCCCCTGCGGCGATTGCGGCGGTTATCGCCTGCGGCCCGAGGCGCTGGCGGTGAAGATCGGCAAGGGTGATGATCTGCTTCATGTGGGTCAGGTCGTGCAGATGTCGATTGCCGAGGCTTTGGCCTGGGTCGACACGGTGCCGGATGCCCTGACGGCGCAGCGCAACGAGATTGCGCGGGCCATCCTGAAGGAAATCCGCGAGCGGTTGGGATTCCTGAATAATGTGGGACTTCAATACCTTACGCTGAGCCGCAATGCGGGGACGCTATCGGGCGGCGAAAGCCAGCGGATCCGGTTGGCCAGCCAGATCGGTTCGGGCCTGACGGGCGTGCTCTATGTGCTGGATGAGCCGTCCATCGGCCTGCATCAGCGCGACAATGACCGGCTGCTGACAACGCTCAAGAACCTGCGCGATCAGGGCAATACGGTGATCGTTGTGGAGCATGACGAGGAAGCGATCCGCGAGGCGGACTACGTGTTCGATATCGGCCCGGGGGCGGGTGTCCATGGCGGGCAGATCGTGGCCCAGGGGACGCCCGCGCAGATCGTGGCCGATGCGGCGTCGATCACCGGGCAATACCTGTCGGGCGCGCGCGCAATCCCGATCCCGGCGGAGCGGCGCAAGGGCAACAAGAAGAAGGTCTCCGTGGTCGGGGCCACCGGCAATAACCTGCAAAACGTCACGGTGGATTTCCCCCTGGGCAAGTTTGTGTGCGTGACGGGCGTGTCGGGCGGGGGCAAATCCACGCTGACCATCGAGACGCTGTTCAAGACGGCCTCCATGAAGCTCAACGGGGCGCGCCAGACGCCCGCGCCGTGTGAGACGATCAAGGGGCTGGAGCATCTCGACAAGGTGATCGATATCGACCAGCGGCCCATCGGGCGTACGCCACGCTCGAACCCGGCCACGTATACTGGGGCCTTCACCCCGATCCGGGATTGGTTCGCGGGCCTGCCGGAATCGAAGGCACGCGGCTACAAGCCGGGGCGGTTTTCGTTCAACGTGAAGGGGGGCCGGTGCGAGGCCTGCCAGGGCGACGGTGTCATCAAGATCGAGATGCACTTCCTGCCTGATGTCTACGTCACCTGCGAGACCTGCAAGGGTGCGCGCTACAACCGCGAAACATTGGAAATTCAGTTCAAGGGCAAGAGCATAGCGGACGTTCTTGATATGACGGTTGAAGATGCGCAGACCTTCTTCAAGGCGGTGCCGAGCATCCGCGAGAAGATGGATGCGCTGGTCCGGGTGGGCCTTGGCTATATCAAGGTGGGCCAGCAGGCGACGACGCTGTCAGGTGGCGAGGCGCAGCGGGTGAAGCTGTCGAAGGAGCTGGCGAAACGCTCAACCGGCCGGACGCTCTATATCCTCGATGAGCCGACGACCGGCCTGCATTTCGAGGATGTGCGCAAGCTGCTGGAAGTGCTGCACGAGCTGGTCGACCAGGGCAATTCGGTGATCGTGATCGAACACAATCTCGACGTGATCAAGACCGCCGACCACATCATCGATATCGGCCCCGAAGGCGGGGATGGCGGCGGGCAGATCGTGGCCAAGGGCACGCCGGAACAGGTGGCCGAGGTGGCGAAAAGCTATACCGGCCATTACCTGGCGCCGATGCTGAAAGCGCGCAAACACGCCGCCGAATAGGGTGTGAGGGCACGCGGCGGCGTGTATCCGCCGCGTGTCGCCAATCAGGTACGCATCCGGCGGTGCAGGCCAAGTGCGCCAAGGCCGGTCAGCAGCAGCACCGCGCCCGCAGGCAGAGGCACCGGCGCCAGTTCGTTCGAGACATCGACGTAGCCGCCCACAAAGAACGTGAACTGGGTGTCGGTATCGCCGGAGGCCGGCAGGTCGAAATTGTAGACGAACTGCTCCGCGAATGCGGTGCCGACGGCGAATTCATCTTCGACCCCGTCGATGGCCTCACTGTAGATCGAAGCGCCATCACGGAAGATGTTGATGTAAGCGCCCGACGCGGCGGTGCCGCCCACGAGCGGATCGATGGCCTGGGTGATCGCCATGGCGATATCGAAGGTCAGCTCGATGCTTTCCGTCGAGGCGCCGAAATTGATGAAGTTCCAGACCGCGCGCCGCTCCCCTTCGGCAAAGACGGAGCCCACGGAATGCACGGACCCTTCGGCCGAGAGCGCCGCTTCGCCCATATAGGTCGGCAGGGTCGTGTTCACGAAACCGCCGTTGCAGCACACGTCGCCATTGCCATCATCCCCCGTCACGAGGGAGACATCCCCGTTGGTCATGATGGTGGATGGGCCGGGTAGGTAACCGCCGGATTCGAACAATTCCTCGGCCGGGGACACTTGCAGCGTCACGCCGATGGAGGCATCGAAATTCGCAAATGTGGAGGCGGAGGCCGGGGCAGACAGGGCCAAGGCGGCCCCGATGAAAACAAATCTGAACATAATAATGCTCCTCAAAACAGGCCGGGCGACCCCGTCCTGACAAGATGGAAAGATGGTAAACAAAACGTGAGTGGAATGTGCGCATGGGGGCCGGAACCACCAAGTGCGGCTTTCCTTACCGAGCGACTTCCAGCCGATCGAGGCCGTGGAAATGGTAGATATCCGCATATTCGGGCGCTGCGGTCAGGCGCAGATCGGGGCAGCGCTGAAACAGGATCGGCAGGGCGATCTGCAGCTCCAGCCGGGCCAGCGGCGCGCCGACGCAGAAATGCAGACCGGCGCCGAAGGCCAGTTGCGCGGGGCCCGTGCGGGCCGGGTCGAAGTGGGTGGGATCGGGATAGGCGGCGGGATCGTGATTGGCGGCGGCCAGAAGCAGCCCCACCTGATCGCCGCGCTGAAATTGGTGGCCCTGCACCTCCACGGGCTCGTAGCAATAGCGCGTGAACATGTGGAGCGGCGGGTCGATGCGGAAGATCTCCTCCACGAACGGCGCGGGATCGGCGCCGGGGCGGTGGCCGTCTTGCAGGCAGAGGTTCAGGCCGTTGCCCATGGAATGCACCGTCGCCTCATGGCCCGCATTCAGGAGCAGGATGCAGGTGGTGATGAGTTCATCGGTGGAGAGCTTTTCGCCGTGCTCCTCCGCCGCGATCAGGCTTGAGATCAGATCATCGCGGGGATCGGCGCGGCGCTGATCCACATAGCCGCGCATGAAGGCCACGAACTCCTCGGTCGCCCGGACCGCCGCGTCTTCGTCCCCCCGCGTGCGCCCGGCCTGATACATCATCACCATGGCATTGGACCATTTGAGCAGGTCCGGGGCCATCGCCTCGGGCACGCCCAGAAGGCGGGCGATGACGGTGACGGGCAGGGGACGGCAGAACGTCTCGAGCAGGTCGTGCTCGCCGTCCGGGAAGCCATCGATCAGGTCATGGGTGAGCTGCGTGATTTCGGGGCCGAGGGCCTTGATGCGGCGGTTGGTGAAGGCGCGCAGGACCAGCGCGCGCAGGCGGGTATGGCGCGGCGGCTCAAGCTCCAGCATGGAATGGGCCTCGACCGCGTAGAAGGGCCTGAGGTGGTCGGGGATCGGAAGCTGATCCACCGGTTCGCGGCCAAAGCGGCGATCGCGCAGGATCGCGTTCGTCGCGGCGTGGGTGGTTGTGCAGGGCAGGTTGTAGTCGGCCCAGTGGAAGAGCGGCCCTGCGGCGCGGGCCCGATCATAGAACGGGTAGGGGTTCTGGACGAAAGCGGGCTCTATCGGCGGCTGGTGGAGGGTCTGCATGGCGGGCCTCGGGATGCCTCCGGCGGGCATGTTCGGGGAACAAAGAGAAGGGCGCGCCAGGCGATCAGACCGGGCGCGCCTATGCCTTATTGAGGCGAGGGGACGCCCGCGTCAATCGGCGCCGCGGACCGGAATGGCGGCATTGGGGTCGGGATGGAACACCCGCTGGATCAGGAAGATGCCCACGGCGATGCCGATCCCGATCAGGTCCGTCACCCAGCCGCCCGCGATCAGTGCAAGAGCCGCAAAGATCAGGCCGACCCGCAGGAACCAGGCCGGGCGGTTGCCGAGGAACCAGCCCTGGATGCCCGACGACAGCAGGAAGATCCCGAAGGTCGCCGTCACACCCGCGCGCAGCACGTTGTACCAGGCCGCTGGTTCATGGACCATTTCGCCGGCCAGTTCGACAACCGGCCCCTGCATCAGGAGGTTGCCGTTATAGAAGAACATGAAGGGCACGATGAAGGCCGCGATGCCGATCTTGAAGGACGCCACCGATGTTTCCATCGGATTGGCCCCGGATATCCCCGCCGCCGCATAGCTCGCCAAGGCCACAGGTGGCGTGATGGCGGAAACAACGGCGAAGTAGAAGACGAAGAAATGCGCTGTCAGGGTCGGGATGCCGAGGCCGATCAGGCCGGGCGCCACGACCGAGGCCGCCACGGCATAGGCAGCGGTGGTCGGCATGCCCATGCCCAGAAGGATCGCGATGCACATGGCGAAGAAGAGCGCCAGAAGCTGGCTGACGCCCGCCAGATCCAGCAGCACGGCGGAGAAGCGCGCGCCGACGCCGGTGAGGCTGATCACGCCCACGATGATGCCCGCGCAGGCACAGACCGCGATGATCTGGATCGACATGACGCCCGCAAGCTCAAATGCCTTCACGATGGAGCGTGGCCCCATCCGGTAGGGCGTGAGCCACGAGACCACGGCGGCCGATACCGTGGCCAATGTGCCCGCCCGGATCACCGAATAGCCCATGAAGAGCGCCGCGATCAGGATGATGATCGGCAAGAACAGGAAGACGCGGCGGACCATGTCCCTGAACTTCGGCAGCTCATCCTCGCGCATGCCGCGCATGCCGAGCTTGGCGGCCTCGAAATCCACCATGAAGTAGATCGAGGCGAAGTAGAGGATCGCCGGGATGATCGCGGCAATCGCGATCTCCTGATAGGGGATGCCGGTGATCTCGGCCATGATGAAGGCACCCGCGCCCATGATCGGCGGCATGATCTGACCGCCGGTGGAGGCGGCGGCCTCCACCGCGCCCGCGGTTTTCTTGTGGTAGCCGACCTTTTTCATCAGCGGGATCGTGAGGGACCCGGTGGCCACCACGTTGCCGGCGGAGGTGCCGTTGATCATGCCCATCAGGCCGGACGCGAAGATCGCGACCTTGGCCGGGCCGCCCCGCGCGCGGCCTGCTGCGGCGAAGGCGAAGTTGACGAAGTAATCACCCACCTTGGAGGCCTGCAGGAACGCCGCGAAGATGATGAAGAGGATGATGTAGGTGGACGACACCGCCGTGGTCGGCCCCAGGATGCCCGCATCGGTGTAGAGGAAGCCGAAGAAGCGGTGCCAGGTATAGGAGTTTTCGACCGCCAGGATGCCCGGCATCAGGTGCGCGGTGAAGGTGTAGAGCAGAAAGACGCCGGTGATGATGACCAGTGCAAGGCCCGCCACGCGGCGTGTCAGTTCAAGGATCATGGCGGAGCTTGCGGTGGCGGCGAAGGCCACGCCGATGGGCACCTGCGCAGTGCCGACTGATTGCCGCGCCTGGGTGCCGTAGATCGGGATCAGGTAGAGTGCCACGACCAGGCCGCAGAGCATCAGCACAACGTCGGAAGCCGCGATCTGCGACCGGCCGCGTTTTTCGAACCAGCCCAACGCGATGGCCCCGAACGTGGCGATCAGGAGCGGGAGGCCGAAGCCGTAGATCTCACGCTCGTAGATCCCGAGATAGGGCGCGAAAAGCTCGTTTTGGAAGGCGGGATTGTCGCCGGGTTGCGACAGCCAGGCCGCGCGTCCGCCCATTTCGACAAGCTCGCCGGTATTGATGAAGTTGATGAATCCAAAGGCTGTCCAGGCGGCGTAGACTGTCGGGATCAGCATAAGCGCCGCCGCGATGGTCAAGGGCCGTGTGGCCGAGCGCGGTGTGTCGGCGTCCTGGGAGGAAAAGGTGTGGGCGGAGAAGAGGGCAAAGCCCAGGCCGAGTGCGCCCGCGATGTGGACGATGCGGAAATTCCACGTCTCCATCGGGAATTGCGGCAGGAAGGGCAGGTCGATGCCTGTCAGGTTCTCGATCGACAGGCCGTTGAGCGCGGCCATGTGGAAGAAGGCGTATAGCGTCGAAAGGCCCGCGATGAACAGATAGGCGTTGCCGGTGAAGAGGCGGCGGTTGCTTTCCACCGGTTCCTCGTCAACACCTTCGGCCAGAACGGGGCCGTCTACCTGATCTTCTGTCGCTTCCGTGGCGTCGCGGTCGGTCATGTCTGTCCCCCGGGTCGGTTCCCCGCATGCTACACCAGATTTGCCTGGTGCGGCGGTTCAATATTCTGTGCTGTGGGCCGGTTGGCCCGATCTAGTCCCTTATGCTGAGGATCTCGCTCAGCGGTTTTTTCATCTTTGCGACGGCGGGCACCTTGGCGTTCTCGGCGGCATGGCCCACGGCAAGGATCATGGTGGGCTTTTCCGAGGCCGGTCGCCCCAGCGCGTCGTTCAGGAATTTCATCGGGTTGGGCGTGTGGGTGAGCATCGACAGCCCGGCGCGGTGGAGCGCCCAGATCAGGAAGCCGGTGGCGATGCCGACGCTTTCGGGCACGTAGTAATTCTTGAACCGCGTGCCGTCGTCGAACGCCCCCCAGCGCTGCGCGAAGATGACGATCAGCCACGGCGCGGTGGACAGGTGCGGTTTGTCGGCATTCGTGCCGATCGGTTCCAGCGCGCGGAGCCATTCATCACCGGCGCCGCCCTCGTAGAACTTCTTTTCCTCGATCTCGGCCTCGTCCCGGATACGCTGCTTCAGGCCTGGATCGGAGATCGCCACGAAGTGCCAGGGCTGATGGTTCGCGCCCGATGGGGCGGTGCCCGCGGCCTGCACACAGGCCTCGATGATCTCACGCGGCACGGGCTGATCGGTGAAGTCGCGGATCGTGTGACGGGTGCGGATCTCGTCATGGGCGGCGCGGGCGCCGGCCAGGGCCTCGGCATCGCTCAGGCGCACCCTGTCGGGCAGCGCGAGGGCCTCGTATGACATCTGCGAGCGGCTGAACATCTGAATTGTCCGGGGGTTGGGCAGGGCGGGCCGCGAAGACGCGGCCCGCACAGGAGGCTGGGATCAGCCGCCGTGGATCATGTCGGCGGGGATTTCCGCACCGGCATTCTCGGTGAACCACTGCGCCGCGCCGGGATGCCACGCCAGAACGCCGTTGCGATCCCAGTTCTCGGGCAACGTCGAGCGGGCCGCACGGTGGATGTTCATCATCCGCTCATTGTCGGACATGATGATGTCCACAACCGAATAGACGAAGCTGTCGGGCAGCTCGCAATTGGCGATCGCGAAGTTCCACATGGAGACCGACTCCGCATCTTCTTCCATCGTCTCGTAAGTCGAGGCGGGGATCGTGAAGGGCGAAACCGGGAAGGCCTCGAGGATCTGGGCCTGCTCTTCGTCGGTGAAGGCGATGAAGTTGATATCGGTCTGCACCTCCAGCTGGCTGACGGCGGGCGTCGGCACACCGGCGGCGAAGGCGATCACGTCCAGAAGGCCGTCCTGAAGCTGGCTGCCAAGGTCGTTCCAGCCGCCGTTGCGGCGCTCGAACTCAACCCCAAGCTCTTCCATCATGCGCGGGAAGTAGGTGTCGGACGTGGAGCCCGCGGGGCCGAAGCCGATGCGCGCGCCGTTCGGAATGTCGGAAATCGAGGTGATGCCGGTCGACGCGAGCGTCGTGATGGCAAAGGGCGTCTGGTACATGGGGAACATCGCGCAGGCATTGGTCATCTGCAGACCGGGCGCGATCGGGTTGGTGCCCTGGAGCGATTCCGCCGCCGGACCCATGGTGGTCATGCCGAACTGGGCCTCGCCGGTATGGACAAGCGCCATGTTCTGCATCGGGCCGCCGGTCACTTCGCCGCCGCCGGAAATGCCAAGCTCTTCCGCCACAAGATTGGCCCAGCCGGAGCCATAGGCAAAGTACGTGCCGCCCTGCGATGCGGTGCCCACGGTGAAGCTTTCGGGCCAGCCGGTGCGATCCACGTGACCATCGGCAAAGGCGGAGGTGGCCACAATGGCTGTGGTGAGCGTCAGTGCGCCCAGTTTCGTGAATGTCATGGAAGTCTCCCTCAGGTTGGCGCGCCCCGGCTCCCATCCGGTGCGCTTGGCGGGGTGGTGGGCAAAGGGGCGGGTCGGCGCAACAGCGCGCAGGGCCTGTTAGCGCTATTGTGCTGTTGCAGGTGCAGAAACTGGGTGGAAATCAACCCAAAGGACGCTGTTGCTGTGGGGAAGTTGACCCATGGACAGGTTGGCGCGTCAGCGGCGGCGGAACTTTTCGCGGTCGAGCTTGTATTTCTGCATCTTCTCATAGAGCGCCTTGCGGCTGATCCCGAGGGTTTCGTAGGTCGCCTTGATCGACCCGTCATGGGAGCTGAGCGTGGCGGCGATCAGGGCGCGCTCATGGTCGGCCATCTTGTCGGCAAGCCGCCCGGGCGTGGCACCTGTGCGCGGCACGTCGAGGTTCAGCACCCGGCGTTCGGCCGCGTTGCGCAATTCGCGGACATTGCCGGGCCAGTCCTGCGCGGCGAGCGCGGACAGATCAGCGGCGGGCACATCCGGCAAGGGGCGATCATGGCGCGCGGCGGCCTCGGCCAGCAGAACCTGAAACAGGGCGGGGATGTCTTCGCGCCGGGCACTGAGCGACGGCATCTTCAGCGTCACGACGTTCAGCCGGTAATAGAGATCATCGCGAAACGCGCCGTCGGCGACGGCCTTGTGCAGATCACGGCCCGACGCCGCGATGACCCGCAGATCGAGTGCGACGGGATCGTTCGAGCCCAGTGGCGTCACGATACGGTCGTGGAGGACCGCCAGCAGCTTGGCCTGCAACGCCAATGGCAAGCTGTCGACCTGATCGAGAAAGAGCGTGCCGCCCCGGGCGTGTTCGAACTTGCCGTAGCGTGGCCGGGTTGCGCCGGGAAAGGCGCCCTGGGCGTGGCCGAACAGCTCACTTTCGATCAGCGCCTCGGGCAGGGCGGCGCAGTTGATCGCCACAAACGGGCGCTCGGACCGGGGCGAAGAGGCGTGCAGTGCCTGCGCCGCAACACCCTTGCCCGTGCCCGTGGCGCCTTCGATCAGCACGTCGGCCTCGGTCCCTGCTATCGCGCGGATTTCCGCGCGCAGGGTCCGGATCACGTCACTCCCACCGGTCAGGCGCGCGGCGATGGTGTCTCCGCCCAAGCCCATCGCCTTGGCGCGGAGCGCGCGCAGTTCCAGCGTGAGGCGGCGCTTTTCCAGCGCCCGGCGGATGATCGCGACGAGACGGGCGGGATCGTAGGGCTTTTCGATGAAATCATAGGCCCCGCGCCGCATGCTTTGCACCGCCAGATCCACGTCCCCATGGCCGGTCACAAGGATCACCGGCAGGTCGGGATCGCGGTTGAGCGCGGCCTCCATCAGTTCGGTGCCGTCCATGCCGGGCATCCGGATGTCGGTCACAAGGATGCCGGGGAAGCTGTCGGACAGATGCCCCAATGCGGCGGCCGCATCGGGGCAGGCGACCATGGGCAGATCGGCCAGGCCGAGCGTCTGCTCCGCGGCCAGGCGCAGGTCTTCCTCGTCATCGACAAAAAGGACGGGGGCCTCTGTCATTCGGCGGCCAACTCCGCATTGTCGGGGGCGGCTTCCAGCGTGACGCGGAAGATCGCGCCGCCTTCGGGGTGGTTTTCGGCCGACAGGCGCCCGCCGAAATCGCGCACGATGTTGTAGGAGATCGAGAGGCCGAGGCCGAGGCCCTGACCGGGATCCTTGGTGGTGAAGAAGGGATCGAAGGCCTGGGCCATGGCGTCGTCCGACAGACCGGGGCCGGCATCGCGCACCGCGATCTCGGGCGCGGGGCCGCCGGTGACGGTAATCTCGATGCGCGGCTGATCAAGTGTGTCCATCGCGTCCAGCGCGTTGCCCAGAAGGTTCACCACCACCTGTTGCAGGCGCACGCGGCCCCCGCGCGCCCAAATCTCGGCCTCGGGTGGCGCATAGTGCACCCTCGCCCCGGCTTCGCGCAGGCGCGGCGCCATCAGGTCGAGCGCGTCGGCCACGATCGGGCCAAGGGGCACGGGGCCGGTCTTGTCCTGCGGGCGGCGGGCGAAGTTGCGCAGATGTTTGGAGATCGTGGCCATTCGATCGGCCAGCCCGCTGATCCGGTCGATATTGCCGCGCGCATCCTCAATGCGGCCCCGATCCAGAAACGTCCCGGCATTCTCGGCATAGGATTTCACCGCGGCCAGTGGCTGGTTGAATTCATGGCTCAGCGCGGCGGACATCTGGCCAAGGGCGGCCAGCTTGCCCGCCTGGACCAACTCGGCCTGGGTGCGGCGCAGCCGGTCGGCGGTGGCGCGGCGTTCCTCCACCTCGGCCTTCAATTCGCCGGTGCGCTCGGCCACACGGGCCTCCAGCAGGGCGGCGAGGGATCGTTCCTCGGACAGCCGCTCGATCAGCCGCGCGCGCCGCCCGAGGATCGTGGCGGCCAGAAGGCCAAGGACAACGACAACCAGCGACATCAGGAAAATCGCGGTCCAGGCCCGCTGGATCGCCGGGCCGGTCGGCGTCAGGATCGAGACACGCCACCCCGCCGCTGCGATCAGGCTGGTCTGGCGGACATAATCCTCGGACCCGTCGGCGGTGGCGATCTCCACCCGTTCCATGCCCTCTGCAAACGCGGTGGCGGAAACGTCCAGCGGGACGAGGGACATTGTGGGATATTGCTGGGTGGCGGCGATCTGTTCCACCGCGGCTTCGGGCAGGGGGGCGGTGGTGCGGAAATGCCAATCGGAGCGGTCGGACATGAAGATGACGTTGTTGGTGTCGGTCACCACAAGGGTCGCGGCGCTTTCGGCCCAGGTGGTCTCGAACCTGTCAAGCGTCAGCTTCACCGCGACCACGCCGACGATCTCGGTGGCGTCGATGATCGGTGCGGCAAAGAAGTAGCCGCGGCGCCCGGACGTCGTGCCGCGTGCATGAAACCGACCGATGCCGGCATTCAGCGCATCGATGAAATAGGGCCGGAACCCGAAGGATTGCCCGAGAAACGAATATTCGGTGCGATAATTGGCCGTGGCCACGGTGCGGCCGGTCGTGTCCATCACGTAGATATCCGACACGTCGAGCGACAGGGCCGCCTGGCGCAGAAGCTCATTGGTGAAGGGCACGAGGCCTTCGTTTTCCGGTTCCGCCAGAAGGCGGCGCAGGATGGGGCGTTCGGCGATCAGGGCGGGCAGGGCCTCGGTGCGTTCCAGGGCGCCGCGCAGGACCTGGGTGGCCAGTTGCAGCGTCGCGGTATCCTCGGCGCCCGCCTGGCGCAGGTAGTAGCGCTCGATCCGGGGGTAGGAGGCGAGGATGCCGGCGATGGCCAGCCCCACCACAAGTGCCACGCCCCAGATGCCCCGGCGGGTGCGGCGCGCGCGCGGGCGCGGAGGGGACAGGGAGGCGGGCTCGGACATGCGCAGGACTATGGCAGGGCCAATATGCGCTGGCCAGAGGCGCGATTCCGTCCGTCAATGGTGAAAATTCCCCGTGGCGTTTCGGTGGCCTTCCACTGGAATGCCCGCGGCCTTCGTGCATAGATACGGCATACGGAGCCGGTCTGCGACAGGACGAGACCGGCACGGTTTGGAGGAATACACATGAAGTTTACTCTCTCTGCGCTCGCCACGACGGCGATTGTAGGTCTGACGGCCGGAGCGGCGTCGGCGCAGGCGGTGTCTTGTGGCGGCGTGGGCGATGCGGGCCAATGGATCGGCGGCAGCCCCGACGCGTCCGACATCTCGACGGCGGACGGCCCCCTGACGGCCAGCGCCCTGCAGATCCCGCAAAGCGGCAGCAGCGTTGTCTTTTTCAGCGTGAGCACACCGGGCGAGTTCCGCATCGAGGCGCAGCAGACGCCGGGCGGCGATCCGGTGATTGAGCTGTTTGACGAGGCCGGCACGCTTCTGGTGACCGATGACGACAGCGGCGGCGGCTTTGCCTCGCGCGCGGAGACGCAGCTTGAGGCGGGGCAATATTGCCTGGCCACCCGCGGATATGCGGGCAGCAGCCTGACCGCGGATGTCCGCGTTGGCCGTCTGGAGCATGAGACGATTACGCAAGGCCTGACCGGCGGTTTCTTCGGTGGCGGCGGTGGCCCGCTCTTCGTGGGGGTTGATCCCTGCACGGCCGAAACCCTGGCGATCCCGCTTGGCAACGGCCCAATCGATGCGCAACTGGCCCAGGGCGGCGTCAGCGCCTCCAACACGATCACCGGCGCGCCCTATTACCGCTTTACGCTCAACAGCCCGCAGGCCGTGTCGATCCGGGCCGATAACCCGTCGGCGGACCCGTATATCTACATCTTCGATGGCAGCGGGAACCTGCTGGCCGAGAACGACGACTACCAGTCGCTCAACAGCCGGGTGGATTTCACCCAGCCCCTGCAGCCCGGCAATTACTGCATCGGGATGCGCGCGCTTTCGAACCCGGACCTGCCGGTCAACGTGTCGGTCATCGGCTATGATGCCAATGCCGCGCTGGCCGAACTGTATGCCACCGGCGATGCGGCCCCGCCGCTGGACGGGTCGTTCCCGATCACCGATCTGGGCGTGCTTCCGGGCCGCTCGGTGCGCGATCAGCAGATTTCGGGCACAACGGCCACGTGGTTCTCGTTCGATGTGCCCGAAGGCGGCGCGATCGTGATCGATGCGGTGGAGGTGACGGACAGCGATCCGCTCATCATCCTGTTCAACGATATCGGGCAGGAGATTGCGTTCAACGATGACAGCGGCGGCACGCTCAACAGCCAGATCGTGGCCCGGGTGCAGCAGGGGCGTTACCTGCTGGCGGTTCGTCAATACTCCGACAGCTATCAGGGGATCATCCGCATCGCGACGGAACGCTTCGTTCCCGCGCCGCGCTGACGCCTGAGGAATTCGAGGCCGCCCGCTGAACGTGCGGGCGGCCTTTTCGATGGGATCTAGCTGGCGGCCAGGGCCGCCGCGATGGGTCCGAAATCGGCGGCCTTGAGGGATGCGCCGCCGACCAGGGCGCCATCCACGTCAGCCACGGCGAAGATCTCCGCCGCGTTGCCGGGTTTGACGGAGCCGCCATAGAGGAGCGGGATATCATGGGCCGCACTCTCCCCCATCCGCGCCGAAAGCTCCGCGCGCATATGGGCATGGACCTCGGCAATCTGGTCGAGCGTGGGCGTGCGGCCGGTTCCGATGGCCCAGACCGGCTCATAGGCCACCACGATCCGCGTGGGTTCGGCAGCGTCGGGGATGGAGCCCGCCAGTTGCGTTGTGATGACCTGCAAGGTGACATCGGCATCGCGTTCGGCCTCGGTCTCGCCCACGCAGACAATCGCGATCATCCCGGCCTCCAGTACCGCCTGGGTCTGGGCCGCGACCTCTGCGTCGGTCTCACCATGATCGGTGCGCCGCTCGGAATGGCCGGTGATGACGTGGCTCGCCCCGGCCTCGGCCAGCATTGCCGCCGAGATGTCGCCGGTATGGGCACCGGAGGCGGCGCTGTGGCAGGTCTGCGCGCCCACCTGAAGCCCGCTGCCGCCCGCGCGTGCCACCATCGGCGCGATCAGCGTGGCCGGAGGGCAGAGCAGAACCTCGCATCCGGTGGGCAAATCCGCCACCAATGCGTCCACTTCGGCCAGGGCCGCGACCGATCCGTTCATCTTCCAATTGCCTGCCGCCAGTTTGCGTGCCATCTGCGCCTCCGTGCTGGGTTGGCCTTTCGGATGGCAGGCGGGCCGGGCAGGGTCAACCCATCAGGAGGTCCGCGATGATTCCCCATATCGATGCGACGGCGCTTGCGGCGCGCGATCCCCACGCTCTGGCCGAGACACGCCGTGGCGCTGAAGAGATCGGGTTCCTGACGCTTCACAACACGGTGCTGCCAAAGGCCGAGGTGGCGCGGGCCATCGCAAGCTACCGCGCCTTTTTCAAAGGTGATGCGGGTAACAAGGCGCAGGTGAACATGAATACCACCGGGTCCAACCGAGGCTGGGGCGGGCCGGGATCGGAGCAGGTCGATCCCGAGGCCAACCCCGACTACAAGGAGGTGTTCGATTGCGGTGTGGAGCTTCCGCCCGGCGATCCGTTTGCGCGCCTGCCGGTCTATGCGCCGAACCAATGGCCGGCGCGGCCCAAGGGGTTCCAGCAGGTGATCGAAAGCTATTTCACACAGGCCCGCGCCGTCTCGCTGGACCTGTTGCAGGGGATCTCGGCCGCCATCGGGGCGGACCCGACCTTCTTTGCCGACAAGTTTGCGAAACCCATGGCGCTTCTGCGTGGCAATTATTACCCCGAACGGCCGGATTGGGCGGGCGACAAGGATTTCGGCATTGCCGCCCATACCGATTATGGCTGCCTGACGCTTCTGGCGACGGATGGGCAGCCGGGGCTTGAGGTACAGGTGAAGGGCGGCACATGGCTGCCGGTCTCGGCGGAGCCCGGCACGTTCATCATCAATTTCGGTGAGATGCTGGAGATGTGGACCGGTGGGCAGATCCGCGCCACGCCGCACCGGGTGATCGGGGGCGCGCAGGAGCGGATTTCCGTACCATTATTCTTCAACCCGGCCTATGACACGAATGTCGCGCCCGAGGGCGCCGCGCCGCTGACCGCCGGAGAGCACCTCTCGAAGCGATACACCGAAACCTACACGCATCTGCAAGCCATGGCCTAGGCCGCGACGTCCATGGCGGCCCCTTCCGGGAAGATCGCGCGGTCGGAGCGCTCGGCAATGTCGTTGGCGGCGGCCAGAAGGCGCTCGCGGGCGTCGCACGCGACATCCCATTGGGTGGACGGATCAAGGCACGGCACGGCAAACCAGACGTCAATGCCCAATGCGTCCTGACCAGCCACCACCACGCTGGCTTTGTCCAGATCGTCCATCTCGGCGCCCAGATCGCCGTCTTTCATGTCTTTCAGAATATCCATGAAGGCTTCGCGCAGGGCGGCGATATCGGCTTCGGGTGAGAGCTTGAACTTCAGGATCCGCAGGATGGCCGGGTCCTCCAGCGTCCAATTGTCGAAGGTTTCGGAGATGAATTCCGACACCGGGACCACAACGCGCGTATCGTCCCAGTTGCGGAGCAGGACATAGGTGAAGTTGATCTTCTCCACGTAACACAGCCGATCCTGCCACATGATACGGTCGCCCACCCGGGCCGATTGGTTGAGCGCGATCTGCAGGCTGGCGAGGATATTGCCCAGAACCTCGCGCGCCGCAAAGCCGAGCACCAGCGTCACCGCACCGGCAGAGGCCAGAAGCGACAGGCCGAGGCTGCGGAAGATATCCGCCGTCGACAAGACGATGCCCGCGCCGATCAGGAACACCACAACCGTCAGCATGTGGCGCAGCGCCGCCACCCGCGTGGCCGCCTGGCGGGCTTCGGCGACCTCCCGATGGGTCAGATCAGCCGTACTTGGCCCGATCAGGCGTTCCAGAATTGCGCCAAGGCCATTCATGACGAGCATCAGGGCGGCGGTGGTGAAGCCGATGGCCACAAGCGGCGAGATGAAAGTCGACAGGACGGACGAGAACACGAAGACCTGCGACGTGCCCCAGTAAAACACCGCTGTTACCGCCGCGATGATCGCGGGCATCCGTGCGGCATTGAGGATCGGCTGGGTTATGGGCAGGAAATAGGTGCGCATGGCCCGGAAGGCGCGTGCCGTCAGGAACCCGGCCATGGCCGCAACGCTCAGAAGCAGGGGGAGGCCGATTAATTCCCACCACATCAGGCCCCAGATCGCATCGCGCTGCAGGGCCGATGGCAGGAACTTTTCCAGTTGTGAGGGACCGTAGCGGGCGTAGAGCGCCTCGATATCGGCCACCGTGCTGCGCGGGAAGACCCAGACCGGCTCGACGCCTTCGCCGCCGGGCCGAATGCGGTTGAGGCGCAAGGTGGCGGGGACGGGATCGAGATCCAGCTCGCGCAGGAGCAAGGAGCGGCGCGCCTCACCCGCCATGGGACGTTGATCGGAGGCGGTAGTGTTGAGCGCGTCGGGGCGGTCGATCAGAAGCGACCAATCCAGCAGCGCGCGGCGTTCGATCACGGCATGCAGCATCTCGGCATATTGCGCACCGACGTCGCGTTGCTCGGCCGGGGCAATATCCCCCAGATCCAGCAGATGGGCGGCCGTGGCCCAATCCGCCTCATCGGCGGCGCGGATGAAACTGGCGACGGCACTGCGCGGCGTTTCCCGATCGACCGCATCCGGCACCGGCCCCAGCCCGGAATTGAGTTGGTCGGTCTCGAAGAAAAGGTCGTCGTTTGCAGCAAGGGGGAGGGGCAGGGCGGCGACGAGAGCCAAGGCCAGCAGCGACGACAATGTCAGGCGGACCAGCCGGGAAGGCAAAGATGTAAACATGGGCAGCAAACGCGAGGATGGCCAGAAGGTTCCATACGCCCCACGCTTTGTATCGTCTGGTTACAGATGCTGAAGTGCCCGCCGCGCCCAGGCGACGGCTTCATCGGGATCATCGAGCGCGGCATCCGGCATGGTCCAATAGGGCATCGAACGGATCGTGTCCGAACCCTCGCGGGTATAGGTCCACCGCGTGCAGCCCTCCGCGTCGAGCACATCCATGAACGCTCCCGCCCCTTTCAGGCGCAGGGTCCCGTCCGACATCAGAACCGCGAAAATCGTGCCGTGGTGATAGAGCCCGACCCCGCCGAACATCTTGCGCACCGACAGATCGCCCAGGCCCGAGAACAGCTCGGTCACATGGCCGATTTCCTCGTCGGACAGGCTCACGTATCGGCCTGTAACTCGTCAACATCCTTGAACTTGATCGACTCGCCGCAGCCGCAGGCATCGGTCACGTTGGGATTGCGGAACTTGAACGATGCCTCCAGCAAGGACACCTCGTAGTCGATCTCGGTGCCGAACAGGAACATCTGCGCCATCGGGGCGATCATCACCCGGGCGCCGTCCTGCTCCACCACCTCATCATGGGGGTCGATATCGGACACGTAATCCATCGTGTATTCCATCCCCGCGCAGCCGCCCTTCTTGACGCCGATGCGCAGGCCCTTGGTGTCGCCCTGCGCCATCAGCTTGGCGATCTGGCGGGCGGCCTTGTCTGTCATCGTGACGGCTTGTTTGCCGGGAATACCGAACATCGGGGCGATCCTTTTGCGTGTCGCGTGCCCCTACAATGTAAGCGCAGGGGGCGTTCGCCTCAAGGCCGGGTGTTTTAGTGCATCATCGGCATGGTGAGAGCGAGCGGCACGGCCACCGCAAAGCCCCAGAGCAGGCTGACGAGCGTGCCGAACAGGAGCCGGTTGCGCGCCTGTCCGTCACGCCCGCGAAGGGCCGCCAGAAGGTACACGCCCTTGGCCGCCAGAACACCGGCCAGCAGCATCGGAACCCCGCCGATCAGCACGACGCAGAGCGCCGCGCGTTCCACCCAGCCCACAACCACGCCGTCGCTGGGGCCAAGCCCGCGGAGGGTCAGGATCGTGGCCACGGCGTATTGCCCACCCCGCGCGGCAAAGAGGATGCCGCCGAGGATCATGAAATAGAGCGGCACATTGGGGACGTCGGAGAGCGGGCTGGCCTCCCATATGGCGGGCGCCAGAAGCGCGATCCCCACGACCGAGGCCACATGCAGCACCTGATCGGCGATATAGGCGCCAAGGCCCTCGGGCATGGCGTAGGTCTTGACGATGTCGATCCAGAGATGGGCCAGCGCCAGGCCGATAAAGGCGGGATGGAAACTGAGTGTCGTCAAACACATCGTGCCGAGAACCAGCCCGATATGGAGCGCCATGGCCAGTGGGCGCCGCTTGTTGGCCACCATCCAGCCGGTCTGCAGCACGTAATCAGCAATGACATGGGCCAGGAACAGGGCCGAAAACGTGTACGCTGCCATCCGGAGTTCTTCGTCCTCGGTCGTTGTCGGCACGCGCATCTGCGCGCCCAGGCGGCCCAAGACATGGCCAACCCCTACTGCGTTTTCCCCAACGGAACCATGGCAGGGGCGATGCCTTGGAACAAGCGGACGCGCACGTCACCCGGCCTACGGAAAGCCTGACTTTACAAATGAAACGGGATCGTCTTGTGGGCTTACATGAAGCCCAGTTCGAGGCGGGCTTCGTCGGACATCATGTCCATCCCCCAGGGCGGATCCCAGGTGATCTCGACATCCACCGTCTTAACGCCATCAAGCGGCTCGATCGCATCGGCAAGCCAGCCCGGCATCTCGCCTGCCACGGGGCAACCCGGCGCGGTGAGCGTCATCACGACGGCAACGTCGTTTTCCGGGCCGATATCGATCGTGTAGACAAGGCCGAGGTCGTAGATATTCACCGGAATTTCAGGGTCATAGACCGACCGGCACGCCTCCACGACATTGTCGTAGAGCGGGTGATCGGTGCTGGACGGCCGGATCAGCGGCGCGCCTTCCATCTGCGGTGTCTGCTCGGTCATGGTCTGGTCCCGTCGAATACCTGAGAGAAGATATAGGGATTAGGGGGAGGGGCGTAAAGTGGCGCAGGGGCCGGTGGCCGGATCCGCCGCGATCTGTGTTGCTCAATCAGGAGTCGACCCGATGGCCGATGTCAGGACCTTCGCCAGCGCCGTCAGGGCGTGGCGCACGGGCGGGTCGTGGCGGCCCTCGTGGTGGCAGATCAGCCATTGCTCGGAATTGAGCGGCTCGATCGCCGGGCCCAACCGGGCAAGCGGCGCGCAATCGGCGCCGACGAAAGTGGGCAACACCACCCGCCCGATCCCGGCGCGGGCCATGGCGACGGCCAGATGCGGGTCGTTGGCCCGCGTGACGATCTGATCGCCATGGGTTTCTTCCAGCCAGCGGGCCGACGGCGTGGCCATCCGGTCGCCCGCCGCCCCGATCCAACCCGTCACCGTTGCATCCAGCCCGAAGGGTGCGAACGCGACCGCGCCCGTCCGCCGCCCGGCCAGCCAGGGTTGATCGGGTCGCCGGTTGCGCACCCCGATATCGATCTGCCGACGGGCGATATCCATGTTGCGATCGTCGGACAGGAATTCCGGCACCCAGTCGAATTGGGGCTGCCAGAAATCGGCAAGGTGGCGCGCCAGAACATCGGAGGTCCATGTGCCCGCCGAAATCCGGACACGCCGTTTGCCGGGCTGTGCTGTGCGCCAGGTTTCGATATCCGCCGCGGCCGCCTCCATGCGCTCGGTCCGGCGCAGCAATTCCCGCCCCTCGCTGGTCAGCGCATAGCCGTCGCGGCCATGGAGAAAGAGCGGCCGGGCCAGCGTGCTTTCCAGCGCCTTCATGCGCCGGCTGAGCGTGGCCGGGCTGCTGCCGGTCTGGGCCGCCGCACCGGTGAGGCTGCCATGGCGGGCCACGGCGGCAAAGAGCGCCAGATCATCCCACATCGCGTGCCTCCTTTGCAGAAATGAAAATCGACCGGCAGTCACGGGCGTAGCGGCGCCCGGCGCGCATATGCGATTTTCCACCTGTTCAGATAAGGAAGCAAGCCATGCACGACATAATTCGACAGATAGAAATTCCGGCGCAGCCGCGAACCGGGGTTGTTGAGGAACGTGAGCTTTTTGCAAAACTGGAAGCAGATCAACGGATGCAGCGACGCAAGGCCCGCCGCGCTCGCATGTTGGAGCTGTTGGGGTGGCGCCGCCCTGTGGCAGAGACCTCTGACGCGCCCCGCCGAACCAGATGACGGCCTGGCCCGCCCGCCGGATCATTGGGTGGCGGGCTTGTGGACGCTCGCCCCCTTGGCAAATCGGAGCGGTCGGTCCATTCAGGCGCCCATGACAGATCGCTTCTCGTTCACCCTCAATGCCACCTCGGGCAAGGCCCGCACCGGCGTGATCCAGACACCCCGGGGTGACATCCGCACGCCTGCCTTCATGCCCGTGGGCACGGCCGCAACGGTCAAGGCGATGATGCCGGAAAGCGTGGCGGCAACCGGCGCGGATATTCTTTTGGGCAACACCTACCACCTGATGCTGCGCCCCGGTGCGGAGCGGATCGCGCGGCTGGGGGGGCTGCACCACTTCATGAATTGGTCAAAGCCCATCTTAACCGATAGTGGCGGATTTCAGGTTATGTCACTGGCGGACTTGCGCAAGCTAACGGAAGAGGGCGTCACCTTCCGCTCCCATATCGACGGGTCCAAACACCTGCTGAGCCCGGAACGGTCGATGGAGATCCAGAAGCTCTTGGGCTCCGACATCGTGATGTGTTTCGACGAATGCCCGGCGCTGCCCGCGGATCGCAAGGCATTGGAAGACAGCATGCGCCTGTCCATGCGGTGGGCGGCGCGGTCGAAAGACGCGTTCGGGGACCGGCCGGGATATGCCTTGTTCGGCATTCAGCAAGGCGGGCTGGAGCAGGATTTACGCGAAGAGAGCGCCGGGGCCCTGCGCGAGATCGGGTTCGATGGCTATGCAGTGGGCGGGTTGGCCGTGGGGGAAGGGCAGGCGGCGATGTTCGGCTGCCTCGATTTCGCGCCCGATCAGTTGCCCGTGGACAAGCCGCGTTACCTGATGGGGGTGGGCAAGCCGGATGATATTGTGGGCGCCGTGAAACGCGGCATCGACATGATGGATTGCGTGTTGCCCTCACGCTCGGGGCGGACGGGGCAGGCCTGGACCCGGCGCGGGCAGGTTAACATCAAGAATGCGCGCCACGCCGATGATCCGCGCCCGCTGGATGAGGATTGCACCTGCCCGGCCTGTTCCAACTATTCCCGCGCCTACCTTCACCACGTGTTCCGGGCGCAGGAGATGATCTCGGGCATGCTGCTGACCTGGCACAACCTGCATTATTATCAGGAGCTTATGCAAGGGATGCGCGACGCGATTGCCGCAGATGGCTTTGATGCGTTCGAGGCGGCGTTTCATGCGGCCCGTGCGGAGGGCGATATTCCCCCGCTCTGATCGGTCCTTGCCCAGATTTTGCCGGGTTTGCCTGCCAACAAAGCGGCAAAAGCCGAGGGTCGCCCATGTTCAGACGCCTTTACCGCCAGCGCCGGCGCATCGTGTTCCTGATTGTCATGGTCGCGGCGGCTCTCGGTGTGGCGCTGATCAACAATGACGCGTTCCGATATCAGCTGAAGCACGATTTTGCCGGGCCGACATGGCTGGTCCTGCTGTCGTTCGCAATTGCATTTCTGGCCGTGACCCTGATCGGCAGCGCGGTGGTGATCCTGTTCCTGCCGTCGGCACGGCGGGCGCTGGAGGTGGGCGGCATGGCGGGGCTGCTGGTGGAATGCGGCAAACACGCGGTTGCGATCCTTCCGGACGGGGCCATTGTGAATTGGGCCCTTGGGGATTGGGGCAGCTGGGTTTTGTTCTTCGGCATTTTTTGGGGCCTGAGCCACCTTCTGGAGGCCGATACATTCGGCAGGGTCGGCCTGAACGTCCGATACCGGCTCAGGGCCAGCCGCGTGATCGCGGCAACGCCCGAGGCGATCTGGGCCGCAACCGCGCCGGATGCCGACACAATCGGGACCTATTGGACCCGCAGCCTGACCCGGGTGGATCCCGTTGGAGCGGCGGAACCGGACACCTTTGAAGCCCGATACAAACTTGGCCGTCACGGCACCCTGATCCAACGGCAAAAACGGCGCATCTGGAACAGGCCCCTGCACCTTCTCTACGATTTCGAGCGGGAGGATGGCGCGGGCATCAGCGGCAGCTATGAGCTTCGATCCGAGCCGTTGCCCGATGGAAAGACGCAGGTGGAGATCACCCATGACTACCCGGCGCTCGGGTTCGGCACGTGGTCGCTGCTCTGGCTTGATGACATTGCGGCGTCCGAGCTTGATGCCATTTCCGCGCGGATCACCGGGCGACGGGATTGGTCCATCGCCGGATGGGCGGCCCGGAAGATGGCGGCCTAGTTCAGCGGGGAACGGACCCCACCGATTTCCCCGTAGGTTGCCGGGATTCCCTAATGGAGGGGTTGCGCCAACCTCACTAGGGTGTGATCCAACAACGCAACTTCCTGAAAGGACACCTTGATGATCCGCGCCGCCCTTGCCCTGACCCTGACATTCGGCATCACCGCCCCCGCTTTTGCGCAGCAGCTCGACGGCTGTACCGTGACGGAGGAGGAATACGAGACCATTGTCGCCCCACTATTGGATGGCGCGTGGATGGGCACGAACGGGGCGGGCTACATATCGGGGCCTCAGATGAACATGGCTTTGCCGCCGAGCGGGTCGGAAGCCGTGACGATCACCTACAATGATGATGGTACGCTGCTGGCCCATGGCGCGGAATGGCAGGCGATCGAGGTGCGGGTCGTGAATGAAGAGATGGCCGGTGATTTCGGCATCACGTTGGCCGATGACCCCGACCTAGAAGCGCGGATGGATTTCGACAATCTGGGCCAGCAGGTGAATTGCGACAGTAGCCTTCTGCCCCTGATCCAGTTCCGGGGCGAAACCATCGCGGAAGGGCAGCAGATTCAGTTCGAAGCTCTGGTCTACATGATCAATGAGGATCTGATGTCCGGCGTCTTCTTCATGGATTTCATGGGCCATAATGCGCGCCGGTTCCTGACGCTCAGGCGCTGATCGGGATCGGGCCGGGCGCAATCGCTTCACAGCATTTTGCGCCCTCTGCGGTCAAAACCGCCAAGTCTGGGTTGTGATGCGGTTTGGGTGGGTGCACACTCCATCCAAGCTGCCGTGGGCCGGGGTCGCTTGAAACCGCCGAGCCCACGCCCCACGTTAAGACATCCTGAATGAGGAGGGGGCTAGGTTGCCGCAAAGCGGGGCCCGGACCCTCGGCCCAAGACACGAAGGAAGGCATGCCCATGCCCGAGCAAACCATCTATCCCGTCCTGCCGCTGCGCGATATCGTCGTATTCCCGCACATGATCGTGCCGCTTTTTGTCGGTCGGGAAAAATCCGTCCGCGCCCTGGAAGAGGTGATGCAGGATGACAAGCAGATCCTGCTGTCGTCGCAGCGTGACCCGGCCGAAGACGATCCCGGCCCCGAAGGCATCTACGAACATGGCGTTTTGGCCAATGTGTTGCAGCTTCTGAAGCTCCCCGATGGCACCGTAAAGGTACTGGTCGAGGGTCGCCGTCGCGTGCGGATCACCGAATTTACCGCCACCGATCTGTTTTTTGAGGCCGCCGCGGTTGAGCTGGCGGAAACCACGGGCGATCTCGATGCCATTGCCGCGCTGACGCGGTCGGTGGCCGAGGAATTCGAAAAATACGCCAAGGTCAAAAAGAATATCCCCGAAGAGGCGCTGACGCTCGTGTCGGAGGCGTCAGACCCCGCCAAGCTGGCCGATCTGGTTTCGGGCCATCTGGGCATCGAGGTGGATCAGAAGCAGGAGCTTCTGGAAACCCGCGAAGTCGCGGCGCGGCTGGAAAAGGTCTATGGCCTGATGCAGGGCGAAATGTCCGTGCTGCAGGTCGAGAAGAAGATCAAGACCCGCGTGAAATCCCAGATGGAGCGCACGCAGCGCGAATACTATCTGAACGAGCAGATGAAAGCGATCCAGCGTGAGTTGGGTGACGGCGAAGAAGGGGCCGGCGAAGTCGCCGAGCTGGAAGAGCGGATCGCTGAAACCAAGCTGAGCAAGGAGGCGCGTGAGAAGGCGGAGGCAGAGCTGAAGAAGCTCAAGAACATGTCGCCGATGAGCGCCGAGGCCACCGTAGTGCGGAATTACCTCGACTGGATGCTGTCGATCCCGTGGGGCGTGAAATCCCGCGTGAAGAAGGATCTGGGCCGCGCCCAGAAGATCCTCGATGACGATCACTATTCGCTTGAGAAGGTGAAGGAGCGGATCGTTGAATATCTGGCGGTGCAGCAACGCTCGAAGAAGCTGAAAGGCCCGATCATGTGCCTTGTCGGCCCGCCGGGCGTGGGCAAGACGTCGCTTGGCAAATCTGTCGCCAAGGCCACGGGGCGCGAGTTCATCCGCATCTCGCTGGGTGGCGTGCGCGACGAGTCTGAAATCCGCGGCCACCGCCGGACCTATATCGGTTCCATGCCCGGCAAGATCATCCAGGCACTGAAGAAGGCAAAAACGACCAATCCGCTGATCTTGCTCGATGAGATCGACAAGATGGGGCAGGACTTCCGGGGTGATCCTGCAAGCGCCATGCTGGAGGTGCTGGACCCGGAACAGAACTCGACCTTCGTCGATCACTATCTGGAGGTCGAATACGACCTGTCGAACGTGATGTTCCTGACCACGGCGAACTCCTACAACATGCCGGGCCCGCTTCTGGACCGGATGGAGATCATTCCGCTGGCCGGCTACACCGAGGACGAGAAGGCGGAGATCGCCCATCGCCACCTGATCCCCAAGCAGGTGAAGAACCATGGGCTGAAGGCGAAGGAATTCACCCTTGAGCCCGAGGCCCTGCAGGAGATGATCCGCGTCTATACCCGCGAGGCGGGGGTGCGGAACCTGGAGCGCGAGATCGGCAAGCTCTGCCGCAAAGCGGTGACCAAGATCGTGCGTAAGGAGGTTGAAGAAGTTGTCATAACGCCTGACAATCTCGACGATTTCCTCGGCGTGAAGAAGTATCGCTACGGCCTTGCGGAAGATGCCGATCAGGTCGGTGTCGTCACCGGGCTCGCCTACACGTCGGTGGGCGGGGACCTGCTCCATATCGAGGCGCTTCAACTGCCGGGCAAAGGCCGGATGAAGACCACTGGCAAGCTTGGCGATGTGATGAAAGAGAGCATCGATGCCGCGTCAAGCTACGTGCGCTCCATCGCACCGCAGATCGGGGTGAAGCCACCGAAATTCGACCGGATGGACATCCACGTCCACGTGCCCGACGGCGCGACGCCCAAGGATGGCCCAAGTGCGGGCCTCGCCATGGTGACGTCCATCGTGTCGGTGCTGACAGGCATTCCGGTGAAACGAGACATCGCCATGACCGGCGAGGTGAGCCTGCGCGGCAACGCGATGCCGATCGGCGGCCTCAAGGAGAAGCTTCTGGCGGCGCTGCGCGGTGGTATCACAACGGTGCTGATCCCGCAGGAGAACGAAAAGGATCTGGTCGAGATCCCCGATAACGTGAAAGAGGGTCTGAATATCATCCCCGTCTCCCACGTGTCCGAGGTGTTGGAGCATGCGCTGACCGGTACGCCGGAGCCCATCGAATGGGACGAAGCCGCAGAGGAAGCGGCCCGTGCGGCCGCCGCCGCCTCCGGCATCAGCGGAGAAGGGGCCACGGCCCACCACTGACGCCCTGTAAAATCTGAACACGAAAACGAAACGCCCCGTCAGATCCGACGGGGCGTTTTCATGTGTACGGCCGGTAGTCGAGGCGCGATTTTTTAGTAGTCTCCGTTGCCACCCGATACAGCCAGCGCGACAAGTATCAACGCAAAGAGCGGCACGATGATACCACCGGAACTGTCCGCGCTGTCCTGCGTAATCATCGTGACATCCATATGTGGAACGGCGGTGTCTTCGGCCGCCAAAGGTGTCGCCGACAGCACGACGGCCATCACAATCGTACAAAGACGTTTCACGGGTATGTCCCCCCTTTTCGTGTTTACCCCACGTCAACGCTAACCGATTCGGTGCTTGGCGCAAAATCGGCACAGAAAAACGGCCCCGCCCGATAAGGGGCGAGGCCGTTCGAAAGACTGTCCTCTGGCGTTGCTCAGAAGGCCGCAGGCCTCTGTCGCCAATCAGCCGTGATGCAGCATGATCAGCAGCAGCAGCGCAAAGATCGGGACGAAAATGCCCTGGTTCGACGCGGCGGTGTCCTCGACAACGACAACCTCGGGTACGTGCGGCTGGACGTAGCCCGATGCGTTTGCGGCGGGTGCCGCAACGGCGAGGCTCAGCGCGGCGGCGCAAGCAAGTTTCTTCATGGGGTTCCCCTTCAATGGCATTACAGACATGTCAGCGCGATCAGGCAGCGACCCGCTTCACCCTCTAGATCACACCACGGGGCCGGTTCGATCAACGCAGTATCACCGTTTTTCGGCCCCAGATGGTCCGCGGACGGCCGTTTCGTGTCCGCGATGCCACGGTTTTGCGCATCGGAAACGGCCCCAAACCCCCGCGATGGCCCCGAAAGCGTGGCCCATGGGGCACGATGGCGAACCGATTCGAGCCGTTTTGCAGGTGATTCGTTGCCACGTTCCCGCCGCGCATCCCATGGTTGAGCCCGACGATTTCTTTGTGCTCACGACAGGTTACGCGAGATGGCCCCTCTCAGTCGCCGATCCCTGATCCTGGCCGCCACGTGCGGCCTGGCGATACCTGCGATCCTGCGCCCGGCCAGTGCGCAGGCGATCCAGCCGAGCTTTGCCGGTCGTGGCCCGATCCTGCGCGGGATCGATGCCACCGTCACGCGGATCCCCACGGCGCAGCCGCTGGTTGCCATGACCTTCGATGATGGCCCCCATCCCAGCCTCACGCCGCAGCTTCTGGACATGCTGGCCGCGCGGGGCATTCGCGCCACCTTTTATGTGATCGGCCGCAACGCCGCGCGATATCCGCAGATCCTCCAGCGGATGGTGGCGGAGGGGCACGAGATCGGCAACCACACCTGGTCGCATCCCAGCCTTTTCGGCCATTCCGATGCCTCGGTGCTGAACCAGATCGACCGGACCAATCAGGCGGTTCATGCCGCTGTGGGCCGCCCGCCCGTCACGATGCGCCCGCCTTATGGCAACCTCTATGACCGCCAGCGCCTGATGCTGTTCCAGGCCCGCGCCATGCCGACGATCATCTGGTCGGTGGACCCGCAGGATTGGCAACGGCCGGGATCTTCGGTCGTCTCGCAACGGATCGTGCGGAATTGCCATTCGGGCGGCGTGGTTTTGGCCCATGACATCCATTCCGCCACGGTGCGCGCGATGCCGTCGGCGCTTGACGGTGTGACCGGGCGCGGATTTCGGTTCGTGACGGTTTCCGAACTGATCGGCTGGCCCCGCTGGGACCGCCGGAGATTGCGACTCGTTGCCGCCCGCGCGTAACCGGATTATCAGGCTCTACTGGCCTAACGACCTGATTTCGGCTACGTTGTCGATGAAACGGAAACAATCCGCGCGGCAGATCCGGCCAGGGACGCGCCAGAGCGGAGAGAGTAGGGGCACTCAAGATGGCAACCAAAACCACCAAGGCAGCAACTAAAACCACGGCGCGGAAATCCACCTCCGCGGGCCCGCGCCGCAGCACCGCGAAATCCACCCGCGCCACCGCCGCCACATCGGAGGCCAAGCCGGCAGCCGTCGCGGCCAAGGCCCCCGTGGGCGTGGTGGAGCAGAGCGCTGCCGCAGCACCGAAATCCGATGATCGGCTGCGCCGCCCGGACCTGATCGAGGCCATTTCTGCCCGCGTGTCAGTCAAACGTTCGGACGTGAAGATGGTCATGGATGTGATGCTTGACGAGCTTGGCAAAGCGCTCGACGGCGCGGACGAGATTGTGGTGCCGCCGCTTGGAAAACTCATGGTCAAGAAACGGCTGGATAAACCCAACGGCCGGATGCTCACGGTGAAACTGAAACGCGCTCAACCCGAGCCGTTTGCAGGTGATGTGCCCCCCCTTGCGAATGCGGGCGATGAGGGCTAAGTAGCCGCCACTCGGCGGGTGATTAGCTCAGTGGTAGAGCGCTTCGTTCACATCGAAGATGTCGGGAGTTCAAATCTCTCATCACCCACCAAGCCTCCCCACCCCGCCTCGTTTCTTCGTCTGGGCATGCCGTTGGCCCGACCGACGCGGCCCGCTGTGGCGGGACCTCTGGGTCGGGAGTTCAAATCTCTCATCACCCACCAAGTCTCCCCACCTCGCCTTGCTTCTTCGTCTGAGCATGCCGTTGGCCCGACCGACGCGGCCCGTTTGCGTCATTGCCGCTTGGTCACGGGTCCTCTTCTGCCAATTGCGCCAAATCGGCGGCGCGGGACAGGCTGGCGAGTTCCTCGCGGAGCGATGCGTCCATGCATTTAACGCAGAGAGGCCCCACCGGCGTCGGGCCGTAGCGGGTCAGGGCGAGCAGGCGGATCAGGATATCGGACATCTCGTCACCACAGCTCTGTGCGCAGGGGCGTGCGCTCGATTGCAGGCAGCCCCAAGTCGCGAGCCAGGTGCGGGTCGTGCAAGACCCGGTCCAAGTGCTGCATTTGCCGCGCCTTGGCAGCGCGCAGCCACCAGCGGCGCCACAGCCGCGACGCGCCTAGGGGGCGGGGTTGGGGTGTGGGGTGGGTCATCAAGAATTGGATCGACATGGGAATACCTCTTGGCGAATCATTGCGATTACAGGACGCTACGACCTCAAGTTCACTTGAGGTAAAGGCCTAATGTCATCCAAGGTTGCAAAAGATCTGAGTGTCGGAGAGATGGCCGCCCGCGCTGGTGTGCCGGTATCGACCCTGCATTATTACGAGGCGGAGGGGCTGATCCGGTCGTGGCGGAACAGCGCAAACCACCGCCGTTACGACCGGCGCGAATTGCGGCGGGTCGCGATCATCCGCACGGCGCAGGCCGTGGGCGTCCCGCTGAGCGAGATCAAGGCGCTGTTCGACGGTTTGCCGGGCGGTCGGATCAAGGCCGAGGATTGGGCCAGAGCCGCGACGCTTTGGGCCGACCGGCTGGACGATCAGATCGAAACGCTTCTGCGGTTGCGTGATCAGATGAGCGCCTGCATCGGCTGTGGTTGCCTGTCGATGGATCATTGCCCGCTCTACAACCCCGACGACCGGATGGGCGCGCATGGCGCGGGGCCGCGGCGCTGGGTGGGCGACGCGGCGGAAGTGGCGGAGATGGATGCCAGCGGGGCGGCCGCGGATGTTTGACCACCCGCCGCTCTACATCTTGCGCCACGGGGAAACCGAATGGAATCGCGAGGCACGGTGCCAGGGCAGCCTCGATGCGCCGCTGACCGAATTGGGGCAGCAGCAGGCGGCGGCGCAAGGCATGATCCTGCGCGAGCAGGTTTTGCCGCGTTTTCCGGGCATCGATGTGGCCGTCAGCCCCTTGGGGCGCACCCGGAAAACCTGGGCTTTGGCGGCGGGGGCGGCGGGCCATGCCGACCTGCCGCATCGGATCGAGCCCCGATTGGCCGAGGTGCATATGGGGGTGTGGCAGGGCCGCCTGCGTGCCGACATTCTGGCGCTCGATGCCTTGGCGCAATCCATGCCGAATGTCTTCGAGCTGTCCCTCGCCGCACCGGCGGGTGAGGATTTCGAGGCGCTGCACGCCCGCCTTGTTCCGTTCATTCAGGGCCTCACCCGGCCCACCATCTGCGTGACCCATGGCATCACGTCGCTGATGCTGCGCGGGCTTCTTCGCGGCCTCGATCGGAGTGATATGGCGGCCCAGGGCCACGACCAGGGGGTGATCTATGCGCTTGCGGATGGGAAGGAGCGTATTCTGCGCCCGGTGATGCAAGATTGACCCTTGCCCGACGCCCCGCCGCCGCGCTATCAGGCGCGTCGGAATGGGTGGTTAGCTCAGTTGGTAGAGCGTCTCGTTTACACCGAGGATGTCGGGGGTTCGAGCCCCTCACCACCCACCACCCAAGCGTTCTGCCGCAGGCAGGTTGCTTGGTAACCAACAGTTCGCACGCGGCGAGATTGTTTGGGCCCGACGGCGGGTTTTTGCGCGGGCACGGGTCCACATAAGCCACATCTCAGGGCAACGACCGTCCCATCGCCTTGACCCGCCCATCCGGTCATGGCCACACTCCAAGTAGTTCCGCAGACAGAACAGGACCTCGGATGAGCGACACCAAGATCATGCCCCCGGGCCAGGGCAATCCATTGCAACCGGCCATCATCATCTACCTTGTCTATGCCGGCAGCTTCTTTGTGCCCTTCGTGGCGATTGGCGGCCTTGTCTACGC
Organism: uncultured Roseicyclus sp.; assembly: GCA_947494975.1. Taxonomy (GTDB): domain Bacteria; phylum Pseudomonadota; class Alphaproteobacteria; order Rhodobacterales; family Rhodobacteraceae; genus Gymnodinialimonas. Next base: position 187,211 of record CANLXA010000003.1, read on the forward strand.
CTATGTTGAGCGGGGCAAGGATCCGGTGCTCGACAGCCATCTGGATTTCCAGATCCGCACCTTCTGGTGGGGCCTTCTCATCCTGACCATCGGGATTATCCTGACTTTCATTCTGATCGGTATGCTGGTGATCCTGTTCTGGGTTGTCTGGACCGTGGTGCGGATCATCACGGGCATTCAATTGGCTCAGAAACAGCAACCTGTCAGCGGTGTCGAACTGTTCGGGCTGAAAGCCGTCTAATCGGTGCGATTGCGCACAGAACGGGTTCGGTGCGGGGGAATTGGCGCGCGGACAGCGTGGCGCTACCTATTCGTCGACCCCAACGCCGAAAGGAGCCCGCGCCATGAGTTGGAACCCCGCACTCGACCCTGATTGCCCCACCGGCGATGACGTGGACGCCATCGAAACCGTGATCGTGCCCCGCGCGCGCGATCTGGGCGATTTCGAGGTGCGCCGCGCCTTGCCCGCGCCCAAGCGGCAGATGGTCGGCCCGTTCATCTTCTTCGATCAGATGGGGCCTGCGGAATTCATCACCGGGCAGGGCGTCGATATTCGGCCTCATCCCCATATCGGCCTGTCGACCGTCACATACCTTTACGAGGGCAAGTTTCATCACCGCGACAGCCTTGGCACCGATCAGTGGATCGAGCCGGGTGCCGTCAACCTGATGACGGCGGGCCATGGCATCACCCATTCCGAGCGGATCGACGGTGAGATGTTGCGCGAACCCTACCGGCTGTCGGGCATCCAGACCTGGATCGCCCTGCCCAAGGATGCCGAAGATGACGCGCCGGAGTTTGTCCATGCCGCGAAGGCTGACCTGCCGTTGCTGGAAGGGGACGGCAAAAAGCTGCGCCTGATCCTTGGGACGGCGTTCGGGGAGGCCGCGCCGGTCTCCACCCCGTCCGAGATGTTCTATGCCGATGCGCTCCTGAAGCCGGGTGCCAAGCTGCCGATGCCCGACGATCACGAAGATCGCGGGGCTTACGTAGTGGACGGCGCGGTCTCGGTCGCGGGGCAGACCTTCGAGAAAGGTCAGATGATGGTGTTCCGCCCGGGGGATCGGATCTCCATGACAGCCGGGGATCAGGGCGCGCGGGTGATGATCCTGGGTGGCGAAACGCTGGAAGGGCCACGGCATATCTGGTGGAATTTCGTTGCGTCGTCCAAGGAGCGCATCGAAGAGGCGAAAGAGGCCTGGCGGGACGGCGATTGGCAACATGGCCGGTTCCAACTGCCGCCCACCGATGCCGACGAGTTTATCCCGCTGCCCGGGCGCTGAGCCTGCGGGCGATGCCGGTCTGCGTTGCCTTCGAACAGGGTTGGAGCCTGTGAAATGCCCCTTGCCGTCCGGGCCGCCCGGGGGCACCGTCGCGCCCATGCATGTGCGTCCCGCCAGAGCTTCGGACCTGCCCGCCATCGCCCATCTGCACGAGGCGAACTGGCGCCGTGAATATGCGGGCATCCTGCCGCAGATCGCGCTGGGGAAACGGTTGACCGCGTTCATGGAGGAAAAGTGGCAGCCGGGTTACCTGGGCCAGGCCCATGTCCATGTGGCCCACGATGACGATGGCGAGTTGTTGGGATTTTCGGCGATGGTGGCCGATGATCCGGACGGGTTCAGCTTTCTCGACAATCTCCATGTCGATCCCGCGGCCCGCGCCATGGGGGTGGGTCGAGCGCTGATGTCGGCCAATGCCGTTCTCGCCTTGCCCGGCCCGCTTTGCCTCGAGGTGCTTTGTGCCAACAAGGTCGCGCGCACGATTTATCGTGGCTGGGGCGGCGTGGAAGGGGAGCCATTCGACGACCGAATTCTGGGTGTTTCCGTGCCTGCGGTGCGGGTTGATTGGCCCGATACAGATGCGCTGATCCATCGGCTCAGCGGTGAGGGGCAATGAACGCCGAGGCATCCACGCCGGTCCGCGCCATTGTCCTGATCCTCATTGCGATGGTGTGCATTTCGATCAACGACATGCTGATCAAGCTGCTGTCGGGCGGTTATCCCCTGCATCAGATGGTGTTTGTGCGCTCTGTCATCGGGATCATCCTGACGTCCTGCATCCTTTGGGCGGAAGGCGGCGTGCGGTTGCTGCGCACGGATACGCCGGGATTGCATGCGGTGCGGGCGCTGCTGATCGTGACGGCGAACATGCTTTATTTCGCGGCGCTGGCCACGATGCCGCTGGGGGCGGCGACGGCGTTGTTTTTCGTGGCGCCCCTTTTCATCACGCTGCTGGCGATCCCGGTTCTGGGCGAAAAGGTCGGCCCGCACCGGATCGTGGCGGTACTGATCGGCCTGCTGGGTGTCGGCGTAATGATGGCGCCCGGCGTCGATTGGGGCGACGTGCCGCGCGGCGCGCCGCTTTTGCCGGTGGCGGCGGCGGCCTGTTACGCCGGCATGCAGGTGATGACGCGCAAACTGGGCGCGGCTTCGGCAGCCTCGGCCATGGCGATCTATATTCAAGCCGCGTTCATCGTGGTGTCGTTGACGTTCTACGTGATAGCCGGGGATGGGCGGTTTGCGGAGGGGGTGGAAAGTGAAAGCCTGATCTTCCTTCTGCGCGCCTGGATCTGGCCCGCAACGGAGGATATCTGGAAATTCGCCGTTCTGGGCGCGATGTCGGCTGCCATCGGCTATTGCCTGAGCCAGGCCTACAGGCTCGGGCGGGCGGCGACGGTGGCGTCTTACGAATATGCGGCGCTGCCGATGGCGATCGGGTTCGGGTGGTTGGTTTTCGGCGAACGGCCCGGATGGGTGATGCTGCTTGGGACGGCGTTGATTGCGGGGGCGGGGCTTTACGTCTTTGCCCGCGAAAAGCAGCGGGCCGGGGTTGGGCCAGCGGCCGAGCGCCCGATCCGCCGGGGGTAGGGTGGCTCGGATTCTGTGGCGCGCGGAGCCGGCGCGTCGCGATTATTCCGATAATCCACGTCGCCGCCCCGGAACGGCGCTTGACGGGGTCAGCGGCGGGTCTTAAACCGCCCCTCACGCCGGAGCTTTCCGGTGCAGGGTGAGCGGTTGTAGCTCAGTTGGTTAGAGTACCGGCCTGTCACGCCGGGGGTCGCGGGTTCGAGCCCCGTCAACCGCGCCACCATCCTGCACTTGCGATTGCCCACGGCGCGATGCGCGGTTGTAGCTCAGTTGGTTAGAGTACCGGCCTGTCACGCCGGGGGTCGCGGGTTCGAGCCCCGTCAACCGCGCCACTTTTTCCACCTCCTGGTTGATCGGCCCGAACGCGGTGCTGAGCGTGCTAGCTATCGTCTTTGCCGCCCAAAGCACCCTATAAGACCGCCGATGACCCGACTTGCCAATGTCCTTGCCCTTCTGCTGGCCACCGCGACGCCTGTCGCGGCCCAGGACGAGGGCGCGCCGCTCCCCATACCGATGGGCGCGGTTCTGGATCTGGCCGAACTGCCCTTTCTGGCGGAACCCCCCTTCATCGATGCCCTGGCCGGGGTGCTCCCTACCCGGATCCGGCAATCCGGCCCGGTCGACACGCCCCATCCCGATCCGTTCCTTTGGGCCATCGGCGGCACCTTCGGGCCCGACACGGGGCGGCGCAATGCCGGGGCGATCTTTGCCTGCGCGCGTTATGGGTTGGCGACACGCGATGCGTTTCTGGAACTGGGTTACACCGCGGCCACCATGTTCCAGTTGTTCAGCGAGGCGCTTCCGCTCTCCGACGATGATGCGGTCTGGCCGGATGGGGCCGTCGCGCGGCTTCACTGCACCTTCGTCTGGGACGATGCGCGTGTGGTTCCGATTGTGCCGGAGGCGGAGGCGCAAGCCGCGCTTGAGCAGGTTTTCGACAGCGTGTCCTCCACCGCCAACATCCAGTTTTCCCGCTCACTCTACGGCCCGGACGGATTTGAACTGACCGGAACCGGCGGTCGCGATGACAGCGTAACCTTCGTGGAAAGCGGCCGGATCACCCTGACGCTTGGCCACCAATCGCTACAATTTCGCAGCTTCCTGATGGGCGGCGGAACGTGACGGGCGGCCTCAGCCCTTGTGAATCCAGCCGCCTCCGAAGATCCGACCGCCATCGGGTGCGTAGAAGACGCAGGCCTGGCCCGGGCTGACGCCTTCCTCTGCCACAACCAGCTCCACTTCGGCCTCCGTTGCCGAAATCGGCCGGATCGTGGCCGCGCGCGGCGGGCGGGTTGAGCGGATCTTGACGTCCAGCTCCCACGCGTCACGGCTGTCGAAGGGCGCGTCGCCAAGCCAGTTGATCTCACGCACCGGCACGGTCCGGGTCGACAGCGCCTCCTTCGGGCCGACGATCACACGGCGAGTATCCGGATCCAGTTTCACAACGTAAAGCGGATCCTCCAGCCCCCCGATGCCAAGCCCGCGCCGCTGACCAATCGTGTAGTAGATCACGCCCCGGTGCTGCCCGAGGATGTTTCCATCCATATCCACGATCTCACCGGGATCGGCTGCGCCGGGGCGCAGTTTCTCGATCACCGAGGCATAATCGCCGTTCGGCACGAAGCAGATGTCCTGGCTGTCGGGCTTGTCGGCCACGCTCAGCCCGTATTTCGCGGCCAAGGCGCGGGTTTCTGCCTTCGACGCAAGATGCCCCAGCGGGAAGCGCAGGTAATCGAGCTGCTCTTGCGTTGTCGAGAACAGGAAGTAGGACTGATCGCGCGCCGCATCGGCCGCGGAATGCAGCTCCGCCTTTTCCGCACCCATCTTGCGCTGGATGTAATGGCCCGTGGCCATGCAATCGGCGTCCAGATCCTTGGCGGTGGCCAGCAAATCCTTGAACTTCACCCGTTCGTTGCAACGGATGCAGGGAACCGGTGTGGCGCCGGCCAGGTACGAATCCGCGAATTCATCGATCACCGCATCCTTGAAGACGTTTTCGTAATCCAGCACATAATGGGGAAAGCCCATCGTCTCGGCCACCCGCGCGGCATCGTGTATGTCACGACCTGCACAGCACGCGCCCTTTTTGGCCAGGGCCGCGCCGTGGTCGTAAAGCTGCAGGGTGACGCCCACGACGTCATAACCTTCCTCGGCCAGTTGCGCGGCCACGACCGACGAATCCACGCCGCCCGACATCGCCACCACCACACGGGTGTCGGCGGGCGCCTTGGCAAAGCCCAGGGAATTGAGGCCGCTGAATTGGTCGAGCGCCATGGGAAGGATCCTGCATCAGGTGGGTGTCGGCGGAATATAGGAAAAAGGCCGTCTATCTCAAGCCTTGCTTACCCGATCTTAAGCCTCATGGGGGAGGGTGACGCAAACCATGAGATATTCGAGGCCGAGATGTACATCAGACGTATCCAAGGGCCCCATGCCGTAACCCTGCCCGATGGCACGCAAATGACGCGATCCGACCTGCCGGCGCCGACCACCACAAGGTGGGTCGCCAGCCGCAAGGCCGCCGTCGTTCGCGCCGTCGATTTCGGGCTCATGACGGCCGATGAGGCGATTCGCACCTACAATCTGTCCGAGGAAGAGCTCGATGCCTGGCGCGACGCTGTTGCACGGTTCGGGGAAAAAGCGTTGAAAGCCACGGCTTTGCAGCATTTCCGAGATTAAGCCTCAAAAAAAATCGTATCTTTTTGCGAATAGTGCGGGACTGGGTAACTTGTAATTAACCATTTGGACGAAAAGTGGTTCTCGACAAAAGAGACCTACCCGGAGAGAACTGATGCGCGTTCTGCTTGTTGAAGACGATCCCACCACGTCCCGCAGCATCGAGATGATGTTGAAACACGCCAATCTGAACGTGTATTCAACCGATCTGGGTGAAGAGGGAATGGACCTCGCCAAGCTCTACGATTACGACATCATCCTTCTCGATCTGAACCTGCCGGACGTTTCGGGCCACGATGTGCTCCGTCATCTGCGCACCGCCCGGGTGGAAACACCGATCCTGATCCTGTCGGGCCTCGATGATCCGGAAAACAAGCTCAAGGGGTTCGGGTTCGGGGCAGACGATTACCTGACCAAGCCGTTCCACCGAGAAGAGCTTGTGGCCCGTATCCACGCCATCATCCGCCGCTCCAAGGGCCACGCCCAATCGGTGATCGATACCGGGCGGATCTCCGTCAATCTCGACGCCAAGACCGTCGAAGTGGAAGGCGCGCCGGTGCATCTGACCGGCAAGGAATACCAGATGCTGGAACTGTTGAGCCTGCGGAAGGGCACGACACTGACCAAGGAGATGTTCCTCAACCATCTTTACGGCGGCATGGATGAGCCGGAGTTGAAGATCATCGATGTTTTCATCTGCAAGTTGCGCAAGAAATTGTCCGAGGCCACGGGCGGCGACACCTACATCGAAACGGTCTGGGGGCGCGGATATGTGCTGCGCGACCCGGTTCCGGTTGCCGAGCCGATGGAGATTGCCGCGTCTGCCTGACGGCCCTGCGTCGCGACGCTTCGGAATTGCGGGGGCTTTTGCCGACAGACCTGTTTGCGACGCACAAAGCGGCCCGGATCCCTCCGGGCCGCTTTTCGCATCCTCTCATCGCCCATGCGGGCCGCACCGATGATCGAGGTAACCTCTGATCTGGACCTGGCGGCGTCTGCCCCATATCACCTCCATAGGGATCTTCGCGAAAGCCAGGGGGCGGTGCATGTCAAATCCTGAAGAGGCAGCCAAAGCCGCCGCAGCCGCGCTGGATGGAGCTGCCGCGAAAGCGCGTCTTGCGGAACTGGCCACGGCCCTCGGCGCGGCAAACGCGGCCTATTACCAGGATGATGCGCCGGATTTGTCGGACGCGGAATACGACGCGCTAAAACGCGAAAACGCGGCGATCGAGGCACGGTTCCCTGAGCTGAAACGGGATGACAGCCCTACCGAGCAGGTCGGCGCGGCACCGTCTGACGGCTTTGCCAAGCTTGCCCATGCGCAGCGGATGCTGTCCCTCACCAATGCGTTCGACGATGCCGACGTCACCGATTTCGTTGCTGGCATCCGGCGGTATCTTGGCCTCGAGGCGGACGCGCCCCTGGCCTTTACCGCAGAACCCAAGATCGACGGCCTTTCCCTTTCGCTGCGCTACGAGGGAGGACAGCTGGTGAGCGCGGCCACGCGCGGCGATGGGGCGATTGGCGAGAACGTGACGGCCAATGCCCGTACCATCGATGACATTCCGCAAGTGCTGGAGGAAGCGCCCGAGATCCTCGAAGTGCGCGGCGAGGTCTATATGAGCCATGCGGATTTTGCCGCGCTCAATGCCCGCCAGGCCGAGGCCGGGACGAAGACCTTTGCCAATCCGCGCAATGCCGCCGCCGGATCCCTGCGCCAGTTGGATCCGGAGATCACCCGCGCACGCCCCCTGAAATTCTTCGCTTATGCCTGGGGGGAGCTGAGTGCGCCGCTGGCCGACACGCAATCGGCAGCCCTCGCACGCCTCGAAGCCCTGGGGTTTCAGATCAATGACCGCACCCGAACCTGCGAGGATGCGGGTGAAATGCTCGCCCATTACGCCTCGATCGAGGCCGACCGCGCCGCGCTTGGGTATGACATCGACGGTGTCGTCTACAAGGTCGACGACCTCGGCTACCAGCGCCGTCTCGGGATGCGATCCACCACGCCGCGTTGGGCGATTGCGCATAAATTTCCGGCGGAGCTTGCCTGGACAACGCTGGAAAAGATCGAGATCCAGGTCGGCCGCACCGGCGCGCTCAGCCCGGTCGCGCGGCTCACGCCCGTGACCGTCGGTGGCGTCGTTGTCTCCAACGCGACGCTCCATAACGAGGATTACATTGCCGGGCGCGATGCCAATGGCGCCCCGATCCGCCCCGATGAAAACGGCGCGGGTAAGGACATCCGCGAAGGCGATTTTGTGCAAGTCTACCGGGCGGGCGATGTGATCCCGAAAGTGGCCGATGTGGATTTGTCCAAGCGGCCGGAAACGGCAGTGCCCTATGCCTTCCCAAGCCTCTGCCCCGATTGTCAGAGCCAGGCGATCCGCGAGGAGGGGGACGCGATCCGCCGCTGCACCGGCGGGTTGATCTGCCCGGCCCAGGCCGTTGAGAAGCTCAAACACTTCGTATCCCGTGCGGCGTTTGACATCGAAGGTCTAGGCGCCAAGCAGGTGGAGGCGTTCTACCATTTGGGCTGGGTGGCAGAGCCGGCCGATATCTTCACCCTTGCCGAGCGCGATGCCCAGACCAAACTGCTCACCACGCCGGAGGACCAGGTCGCCCGTTGGATGCAAGGTGTGGATCCGGAGGACAGCGCGGCGCGGCTGGCAGAGCGGCGCGAGATATTGACCACCATGGGCGCGGACCCGCTTGAAGAGCCCGCGGTCGCGCTGGCCCGGCTGTCGGCCAAACCGCTGGCCGAGATCAAAAGCTGGGGCGAGAAATCGGCCCGGAACCTGTTCGACGCGATCGGCGAGAAACGAACGATCTCGCTTGCCCGCCTGATCTTCGCGCTCGGCATCCGCCATGTGGGGGAGGTTGCCGCGGCTGATCTGGCTCGCCATTTTGGCAGCTGGGGGGCGCTGGCCCAAACGGTTGACGCGGCTGCGAAGGCCGCGGACGCCCATCGCGCCGCGGAGGCGGCCCAGTTGAAGGAGCGTCGGGACGCGGCCGATGAGGGCCGTCGCGCCAGCCTCGCCGCCGCCCGCGATGCGGCGTGGGAGGGGACGACCGAGGCCGCCAAAGCCGCCTGGGATGACCTGACCGGGATCGACGGCATCGGCGCAACTGTGGCCGTTTCACTTGTGACAACGTTTCAGCAACCCCGCGAGCGGACGTCGATCAAGCGACTGATTGACCAGCTTGAGGATATCCAAGCGCCCGAAGCCCGGGCCGCGGAAAGCCCGGTTGCGGGCAAGATCGTCGTGTTTACCGGCAGCCTCGAAAAGATGACACGAGCGGAGGCCAAGGCGCGCGCCGAAAGTCTCGGCGCAAAGGTGTCCGGCTCGGTGTCGACCAAGACAGATCTTGTCGTCGCAGGCCCCGGTGCGGGATCGAAAGCGAAGAAGGCGGAAGAATTGAAGGTCGAGCTGATCGATGAAGATCAATGGCTTGAGCTGATCGGCGATGGCTGATCACATCCCGAAAGGCCGGCCTGAAATCCTGTTCCCGCTCTTCGCGGGGCTGGAAACTCTCGACGGGGTAGGGCCAAAAACCGCGAAGCATTATGCGGGCATCCATGTTGAAACCCCCAAGGATCTGATCTTCTCCCTGCCTGCCGGCGGCCTGGACCGGACCCGCAAGGCCTCGATCCGCGAAGTGCCATTGCCGGGTCCCGCCACGGTCGAGGTGACCATCGGGGTCCACCGCAAACCCAAGGGGCGGGGTCCGTACCGGATCGAGGTGGAGGATGCGCAGACGGCGTTCCAACTGGTCTTTTTCCACGCGCGCGGCGATTACCTCGAACGCACACTGCCGCCGGGGAGTCGCAGGGTCGTATCGGGCAAGGTGGAACTCTATGACGGCATCGCCCAGATGGCCCATCCCGATCATATCCTGCCGCCTGACGAGGCCGCCCGCATCCCGGATTACGAGCCGGTTTACCCGCTCGCGCAAGGCCTGACACAGAAGGGGGTGCACAAGGCGGTGACATCCGCGCTGACCCGTATCGAGCCCCTGGGCGAATGGATTGACCTTGATCTGGTGAAACAAAAGGACTGGCCCGCCTGGTCAGACGCCATCTACGCGGCCCATGCGCCGCAAAACGCGGCCGATCTCAGCCGCGCCGCGCCGCCGCGGGAACGGCTGGCCTATGATGAGCTTTTTGCCCATCAACTCACGCTGTCGCTGGCGCGCGCGCATCGTCGCCGGAAACCGGGCCTCAGCAGCAAAAGCGCGGGGCATCTGCGCTCCAAGGTGCTGGCGGCGTTGCCTTACACGCCGACCGGTGCGCAGAGCCGCGCGATTGTCGAGATCGCCGAGGATATGGCGGCCCCGCACCGGATGAACCGCCTGCTGCAAGGCGATGTAGGCTCTGGCAAGACGTTGGTGGCACTGATGGCGCTGCTTGTGGCGGTGGAGGCGGGGGGGCAGGGCGTGATGATGGCGCCGACATCCATTCTGGCGGGGCAGCATTACCTGAACCTCAAGCCGCTCGCCGATGAGGCCGGGGTGGTGTGTGAAATCCTGACCGGGGCCGACAAAGGTGCGGAGCGGCGCGGGAAACTGGCAGCGCTCAAACGGGGCGACATTCATATCCTGGTCGGCACCCATGCGGTGTTTCAGGATGATGTTGAATTCGCCGATCTGCGCCTGGCCATCGTGGACGAACAACATCGGTTCGGGGTGCGCGAACGGGTCCGCCTGAGCCAGAAGGGGGAGGCGGCGGATATCCTCGTGATGACCGCCACGCCGATCCCGCGCACGCTCAGCCTTGCGCAATATGGCGATATGGATCTGAGCATTCTGGACGAGAAGCCGCCCGGCCGCACACCCGTCAAAACGGCGCTGATTTCCACCGCGCGGATCGAGGAGGTGGTGGATCACCTGCGGCGCGCGCTGGACGAGGGGCGGCAGGCCTATTGGGTCTGCCCGCTGGTCGAGGAATCCGAGGTGTACGATGCCACGGCGGCGGAAGAGCGCTTCAAGATGCTGCGCGCGGCCTTGGGGGACACGAAAGTGGCCCTTGTGCACGGCCAGATGCCACCCAGGGACAAAGATGCGATCATGGCGGCCTTCAAGGCGGGCGAAACCCGCGTTCTGGTCGCGACCACAGTGATCGAAGTAGGCGTGGACGTGCCGAACGCGTCGATCATGGTGATTGAACAGGCGGAGATTTTCGGACTGTCGCAGCTGCACCAGTTGCGGGGCCGGGTGGGGCGCGGCGCGGCGGACTCAACGTGCCTTTTGATGTATCGCGGGCCGTTGGGAGAGACGGCGAAACGCCGGTTGCAGGTGTTGCGCGAAAGCGAGGACGGATTTCGCATCGCCGAAGAGGATCTGGCCATTCGCGGCGCGGGCGATCTGATCGGCACGGCGCAATCGGGCCTGCCACGGTTTCGCATCGCCGATCTGGAGACGCAGGCGGGCCTCATGGCGCTGGCGCAGAACGATGCCCGGGCGCTTCTGGCGCTTGATCCAGACCTGCAGGGCGCGCGGGGGCAATCGGCGCGGGTTCTGCTGTGGTTGATGGAGCAGGACAAGGCGATCCGGTTGCTCGACGTAGGGTAAGGCGCAGAGTGTTTTCCTAGGAAATGAGAACAAAACCCGTTTTGTTCTCGAATGTTCCTAAAAAGTTCTTTACAATTTTACGGAACCATGGGAACAAAGGGTCAACAAGGACGTTAACCAAGCGCAGTCAGCCAAGGAGACCGCCATGATCCGCCAAGCCACACAGATCCTCGCACGGTCCCGCGACACATTGATGTACGATGTGGGCGGCGTTGTGGCTTTGGCGCTTATGACGGTCGCCCTGCTGCATCTGCCGGGAATGATCTGACGTCTTTCTCGTTTCTGCCTGCGGTCCGCTCAGGGTTTTGTTCGCGCGTTTGTCCCCGCTCGAACATCTGTCTCACCCGTCAGCCCCCTGCCTCGGGGCGTCCCGGATACGCATTCCTGCCGCCGCCATCCTGCCCCGGATGTGCGGCGGTTTTTTTGTCTGGATTCCGGAACGGGGCGAGCCGTCAGGCGCAGGCGGCGCGTTCAGCCTCGGCCATGGCTTCAGCGGTCGCGTCGAGCGACAGCATGATGGAGGCATGGCGGTTGCGATAGTCGCGCGCGGGTTCCAGCACCTCATAGCCTTCAAACGGCGCGCCGGGGGCCTCACCGCCTTCTTTCAACATGGCGCGCAGCGCATCGCGGGCGCCTTCAATCTCGGCGCGGCTGCGCCCGATCACATGTTTGCCGAGCAGCGCCGCGGAGGCCTGACCCAACGCGCAGGCCTTCACATCCTGGGCAAAGTCCACGATCCGCCCGTCCTCCAGCGACAGATCCACCGTCACCGTCGACCCGCACAAAGGCGCGCGTTTCTTCACGTTGGCCTGTGCCGCGTCCAATCGGCCGCGATGGGGAATGTCGGCGGCGAGCGCCAGAATGCGCTGGGAATAGAGCTTGATCAGATCGCTGTCGCTGGCCATCGCTTTGCCTTTCGTGTCTTGCTCCCTTAGGTAGCGACCGCGCCGACAATTGCAAAGGGTTTGCAGATGACCACCTTCGATCCCGCAACACTTCGCTACGATGCCAATGGCCTGATCCCCTGTATCGCGCAGGAGGAGGAGAGTGGCGAGGTTCTGATGATGGCCTGGATGACTGCGGAGGCCGTGGCCAGGACGCTCGAAACCGGCCGCGTGACCTATTGGAGCCGCTCACGGCAGGCCTTCTGGGTGAAGGGCGAGACGTCAGGTCATGTTCAGGAGTTGGTCGATCTGCGGGTGGATTGCGACCGGGATTGCCTGTTGGCGACTGTTCGCCAGACCGGGCCCGCCTGCCACACGAACCGGCGCGTATGCTTTTACACGTCGGTGCGGAACGGGTCAGAAGTGGAGCTGATGGCGCCCGACGACTAGGGGCGCTGCCCCTCGGCCTGCGGCCTCACCCCGGAGTTTTTGGCCAAGATGAAAGACGTTCAGAGCCCGACGATCCGGCGGACATCCTGCGCGCTGGCGCCATCGTCGCGATAGGTGCGAATGGCGCGGGCATCATCGCGTTTGGCGAGGCGTTTGCCCTGATCGTCGCGGATCAGGCGATGATGATGATAGATCGGCGGGGGCAGGCCGAGTTTCCATTGCAGGAAGCGCTGCAGGAAAGTGGCCTCGAACAGATCCTCTCCACGGATCACATGGGTCACACCCTGCGCGGCATCGTCGAGGATCACCGAGAAATGATAGCTTGCCGCCATGCCGGGCCGGGCGAGGACCGGGTCGCCGACCTTGGTCAGGAGATGCTCCGCGGTGACATCATGTCGACCGGCATGGGCCGGGCCGGTTTCGTCGAAGGCCGGCATCCGGGCGGGCGGGCCGACGGTTTTCGATAGGTCATAGCGCAGCGCGTCACTTGGTTTGCGGTCGGCATAGGCGCGCCCGCGGCAGGTGCCGGGGTAGATGCGCCCGTCCGGGCCGAATTCCGGCACGCCTTCCTGCGGAGCCGAAGCCGCGGCGGCAATATCGGCACGAGAGCAGCAGCAGGGATAGACCGCACCGTGTTGGGCGAGGCTGTCGAGGGCCGTGCGGTACTCGTCGAAATGGTCTGATTGGCGGCGCACCGGACCGTCCCAGGTCAGGCCAAGCCAGTGAAGATCCTCGTAGATCAGGTCTTCCCACTCGGCTCGGGCGCGCGATTGGTCCAGATCATCGATGCGCAGAAGGAAGGTGCCGCCTGCGGCGCGCGCCATGTCATGGGCGAGGAGGGCGGAATAGGCGTGGCCCAGATGCAGCGGCCCGGTGGGCGACGGCGCGAAGCGGGTGATCATAGGCGGCGCAGCACCATCACGTCGGATCCGGTGACTTTCTCGCTCAGATGGGGGCCGTGTTCGCGAAAGACGAGGTCGGCCAGGCCATCCGATTGGACGCTGTCGAGGGCGGCGATGTAATCCGGGGCGGCTAGGGTCGGGTCATTGTAACTCAGCGCCAACAGCCCGCCGGGGGCAAGGGCGCGGATCAGAACCGCAAGCATTTCGGGCGGTGCGGCGCCGAGGCTGACGACGCCGGTGGCAACGAGGGCGGCATAGGTGCCCGGTTCCACCCTCACCTCGCCCGGCGTGCCGAGCCAGAGGTCGCGGTAGAGGCCTTTGCCGCGTGCAATCTCCAGCATCTCGGCGGAGATATCGGTGCCGTCGATCGCCGCGTAGCCGGCTTTGCGGAGCGCAGCGCCCGACAGACCCGTGCCACAGCCGAAATCGAGGATTGGTGCCGCGGGATCGCTCAGGAATTGCCCCAGGGCCTGCGCCACACGGCCCGGGGTGGCGTAGGACATGCGGTCCATATCGCCGTCATAGCCATCGGCCCAATCGGCATAGATCGCCTTGGTGTCTTCAACGGAGCGCGGCGCCCAGAGACGGGCATCGATGGGGCTTTTGGTCATGGCCGAAACGCTAACGCGCCGAAACACCCGAGGTCCAGTTCATTCCGCCGCCGCGCGATGCCCGAGCCATTCGGTCCAATCCGCCTTGGCGCGGTCGGTATAGGCCTTGTAGCGGTCCTTGCGGCCCCGGCGGCCGGATTTCAGGCCCTCCACGGGCGGGAACAGGCCGAAATTCACGTTCATCGGCTGGAAGGTCTTGGCCTCCGCCCCGCCGGTGATGTGGGTGACAAGCGCGCCCATTGCCGTGGTCTCCGGCACGGGAGCCAGCGTCTGCCCCTGGATCTCGGCCGCGGCCATGCGGCCCGCAAGCAGACCCATGGAGGCGGATTCGACATAACCTTCAACACCTGTGATCTGGCCCGCGAAGCGGATATGGGGCTTGGAGCGCAGGCGCATCTGTTCGTCCAGAAGCGTGGGCGAGTTGATGAAGGTGTTGCGGTGAATGCCACCTAAGCGCGCGAAAGCGGCATCTTGCAAGCCCGGAATCATTTTGAAAACAGCGCTTTGCGCGCCGTACTTCATCTTGGTTTGGAAGCCGACAATGTTGTAGAGCGTGCCAAGCGCATTGTCGCGACGGAGTTGAACGACGGCCCATGCCTTGGTTTGCGGATCGTGCGGATTGGTCAGGCCCACCGGTTTCATTGGGCCGTGGCGCAGCGTCTCGCGCCCCCGTTCCGCCATCACCTCGATGGGCAGGCAGCCGTCGAAATAGGTGGCGGTTTCGCCTTCCTTGAACTCGGTTTTTTCCGCAGCGAGCAACGCGTCGATGAAGGCCTCGTACTGGTCTTTCGTCATCGGACAATTGATATAGGCCTCGCGTTCTTCCTGCGTCTCGCCCTTGTCGTAGCGCGATTGCCGCCAGGCCACGTCCATGTCGATCGTGTCGGCATAGACGATGGGCGCAATGGCATCGAAGAAGGCGAGGCTCTCCTGGCCCGCCTCATTGGCGATGGCCTGGGCCAAGGCACCACCGGTGAGCGGACCGGTGGCGATGATGGTGGTGCCGGCTTCGGGCAGGGCGGTGATCTCGTCTGCGACGATCTCAATATTCGGATGCGCGCGCAGCTTGGCGGTGACGGCCTCGGCAAAGGGGTCGCGGTCCACGGCCAAAGCGCCGCCAGCCGGGAGTTTGTGGGCGTCGGCCGTGTGCATGATCACCGAGTTGGCCGCCCGCATCTCCCAATGCAGCAACCCAACGGCGTTCTGTTCGCTGTCGTCGGAGCGGAACGAATTGGAGCACACCATTTCGGCCAGGTTGCCCGTACGATGCGCGAAGGTTTCGACCTTGGGGCGCATTTCCACGATGCGGACCTTGAGGCCCAGGTTCGCGGCTTGCCACGCGGCCTCGGATCCGGCCATGCCGCCGCCGATGATTGTAAGATCTGTCATGGGATTGGCCATAACGGAAGCGCGCCGCCCTGCTCAAGGGGAGAACGCGCATTCCGCCGGATAACCCCGTGCGCCCGTCAGGCAGCAACCGAATCGTCTACGACAAAGATGTTGTCGACGGGCTCATCGTCTGCCGCCGTCACAAGCCGTCGCAAGGAAGGTTTGCGGCGTCTGTGGACGAACATGGCGCGGTTGGGCATCCGTACCGGCTCGGCGTGCGGAATTGGGGCCTGTTCGGGCGCACATGCGGTGGTCTGAGCTTCGTGCACTGACCGATTGGGCGGAACCGCCATGCGAGCAGCGCGACCAGCATGATTGGCAATCACGCGGCGTGGTATGATCCGGTGCCGGATCAGCCGACGATGGCGCCGTGCCCCCAATTCGGGTTCACCATAGATCAGAAGCAAGGCGGCAATCAGCGCGAGATCATTCCAGAACGCGCCGATACTACCGCTTTCGCTGGCAGACATCGTCGTCAGGAAGCTGGAATAAAATGTCATCAACCCGATCATCAGCGCCGCAACGCGCGTGGCCATGCCAAGCATGATCATGAACGAAAAGACAAACACGAGGCCTGCTGCAGCCGCCCCGGCATATGGGGACGGCAGAAGTGGAGCAAAGAGAAGGGCGAGGTCCGTCCCGGGGATCAGTTTCAACGCGACGGCTAGGAAATAGGATGCGATCATAACGCGCAGCGTGGTGTGGGTGGCGCTGCTGAAGGTGACTCGGTCGATGGTACCATTGGCCATGGTCGTTTCCTTTGGGTGATTTGTGTCTCCAGTTTTTCGGCCCGCATAACTTGGCCATACCCGTAACAAATGTGCGCTCTGACCTATGACGATACTTCGCGTTTGTGAGTATTATGAGATAATTGCAGGACAGTATTGTGTCTACAAACGGGCGAAATCCTGTGTGATCGGCACCAATTGAAGCGCGTGGCGCAACAAACAGCGTCTATCCGCGCGCCGCAAACCGCCCAGGCCCGTGGGCGGCCAGCATAAGGTAGCCCCCCGCGATGACCCAATTCTTGATCGCGATGGTGATCTGCCAGGGATCGTCCCCCAGAAGCCAGTGAAAGTAGCTGGTAGCGATACAATAGGCAGCGGCGAGGAGCGCGAGAGGGCGGGTATAGATGCCGAGGCCAAGGCCGATCCCGGCGATGGCGGTGAACATCGCGGCAGGCCAGATGATCCAGCCGGGAAGAACGGCCAGAGCCAGAAGCGCCTGCGCGTCCGCGGGAGAGGCAAGTTTCTGAACCGTGCCGCCGATCATCAACGCCGCCAGAAGCAGGCGCCCGACCAGGGCCATAGCGTCGGCGGACCGTGTGGCGGGCTGCGATCCGCTGGTCACGGGGCGGTTCTCAACAATCGCCGCGGCGCATATCGGCACCCCGGGGCGATGGGATCGGGTCTGAGGCAACGCGTCATTCCGGGTGTGGCACCTCGGGGCCATCGGGCCCTTCACAGAAAATACCCTGCTCGGGGTCGTTGACGCAATGGCCGCCGATGGCGTGGAAGAATTCCTCCACGCCGCCGCAGCCGAATTCGTGTGGACACACAAATCCCGCGCTGTTTTGCGGACGCCCTGTATCCGCGGTCAGGCCGCGAATGACCTGGGGGGTTGCCTGCGACAGGGCGCCGGGGCGGAGGGGGCTGGTTTGGGCAATGGCGGCTGTCGAGGTCAGCGCGATGAGGATAGTGAAGGCAGAGAACTTCATGGAAACATCCTTTCACAAAAGGTGTCTCCCCCGAGGGCCCTCGTACACGACGCAGCCGGATCCGTCAGGTAAGGGAATCCGGCTTACGCCTTGACGCTGCGGCGGCGCGTTCCATCACGCCTCATCGTCGCCGTCGCCACCATTCTCGTCATCCCCTTGGTCCGCGATATAGGCCACGGAAACCACTTCTTCGCGCTTGGCGGTGTTGAACACCTTCACGCCACCGGCAGACCGCGAGCGGAACGAGATGCCGTCAATCGGCACACGGATCGATTGGCCGGTGGATGTTGCCAGCATGATCTGGTCGTCCAGATCAACGGGGAAACTTGCCACCAACGTGCCGCCACGCATGGCCTTGTCGATGGCCATGACGCCCTGGCCGCCGCGCCCGCGTACCGGGTAATCGTGGCTGGACGAGAGCTTGCCGAGACCACCCGAGGTGATTGTCAGAATCAGATCTTCGGCCGCCGACATCTCGGCGTAACGATCAGGGGAAAGCTGGCCTTCGGCGACAACCTCTTCCTCGTCATTCTCGACCTCTTCCTCCGGTGCGCCGGCCATCAGGCGGCGTTGCTTGAGATACGCGGCGCGCTCCGACGCCTCCGCCTCGAAGTGGCGAATGATCGACATCGAGACGACCTCATCGTCCTTGCCAAGCTTGATCCCGCGCACGCCGGTTGAGGCGCGCGAGTTGAACACCCGCACATCCGTGGCCGGGAAGCGGATCGCGCGGCCCTGTTTCGTGACCAGCATCACATCATCGTCGTGCGACGCGATGCGCGCGTTGATCATGCGCCAGCCTTCGCTGTCGCCCTCGAACTTCATGGCGATCTTGCCGTTGCGCATCACGTTGGCAAAATCGCTCAGCGCGTTGCGCCGCACGGTGCCCCGGTCGGTGCAGAACACGACCTGCAACTCGTCCCAATGATCCTCGTCCCGGTCCACGGGCATGATCGCGGCGATGCCGGTGCCGATCTCGATGGGCAGGATATTCACAATGGCCTTGCCCCGGCTGGAGCGGGAGCCCTGCGGCAGGCGCCATGTCTTGAGCTTGTAGACCATGCCCGACGTTGTGAAGAACAGGAGCGGCGTGTGGGTATTGGCGACGAAGAGGGACGTGACCACGTCATCATCCTTCATCGACCCGCCCGACAGGCCCTTGCCGCCGCGTTTCTGCGCCCGGAAATCGGCCAGTGGTGTGCGTTTGATATAGCCGCCCTGGGTGATCGTCACGACCATATCTTCGCGCTCGATCAGGTCCTCGTCTTCCATATCGCCGGACCAGTCGACGATCTCCGTGCGGCGGTCCACGGCGAATTTCTCGCGCACCTCGGCCAGTTCCTCGGAGATGATCGCCAGAATCCGCTCGCGAGATGCAAGGATGGCGAGGTATTCCTTGATCTTTCCGGCCAGCTCTTCCAGCTCATCCGTCACCTCTTTCACGCCCAATTGGGTCAGGCGTTGCAGGCGCAGTTCGAGGATGGCCCTGGCCTGGGTTTCCGACAGGTTATAGGTGCCGTCTTCGTTGGCCGTATGGGTCGGATCATCGATCAGCTTGATAAAAGGCAGGATCTCCTCGGCGGGCCAGGGCCGCGTCATCAGCTTGGCGCGGGCTTCGGGCGCGTCAGCGGAGGCGCGGATCGTGCGCACCACCTCATCCACATTTGAAACGGCGACAGCCAGACCACACAGCACATGGGCCCGGTCGCGCGCCTTGCGCAGTTCAAACGCGGTGCGGCGCGCCACAACCTCTTCGCGGAAATCGAGGAAGGCCGTTAGGAAGCCACGCAGGTTAAGTTGTTCGGGCCGCCCGCCATTCAGGGCCAGCATGTTGCAGCCAAACGAGGTCTGCATCTGCGTGAAGCGGAACAGCTGGTTCAGCACCACCTCGGGCGTCGCATCGCGCTTCAGCTCGACGACCACGCGCACACCGATCCGGTCGCTCTCATCCGCGACGCCGCTGATCCCGTCGATCTTCTTCTCACGGACCAGTTCCGCGATGCGCTCGATCATCGACGCCTTGTTCACCTGATAGGGGATCTCATCCAGCACGATGGCGTAGCGATCTTTGCGGACCTCTTCGATGCGGGTCTTGGCGCGGATGATGACGCTGCCGCGTCCTTCCAGATACGCCTTCCGCGCACCGTTTCGGCCCAGAATGATGCCGCCCGTCGGGAAATCGGGGGCGGGGACGTATTCGATCAGTTCTTCCGACGACAGATCCGGCCGTTCGATCAACGCCTGGCAGGCGTCGATCACCTCCCCCAGATTGTGGGGCGGAATGTTCGTCGCCATCCCGACGGCGATGCCGCCCGCGCCGTTGACCAGCATATTCGGGAAGCGCGCGGGCAGGACGGTTGGTTCTTGCTGCTTGCCGTCGTAATTGTCCTGAAAATCGACGGTATCCTTGTCGATATCGGCCAGCAGGTAGGCCGCGGGCGCGTCCATCCGCACCTCGGTGTAGCGCATGGCCGCCGGGTTATCGCCATCCATCGAGCCGAAATTGCCCTGCCCATCCAGCAAAGGCAGCGACATGGAGAAATCCTGCGCCATCCGGACAAGCGCATCGTAAATCGCTGAATCCCCATGGGGGTGATACTGGCCCATCACGTCGCCGACGGGGCGCGCGGATTTGCGGTAGGACTTGTCGTGCGTATTCCCCGTTTCATGCATCGCGAACAGGATCCGCCGGTGCACCGGCTTCAATCCGTCGCGCAGATCGGGGATCGCGCGCGAGATGATGACCGACATGGCATAGTCGATGAAGCTGGTCTTCATCTCTGCCGTTATGTCGATGGAAGGGCCGGAATATCCGGGCCGATCGGGAGGGGTTTCCCCTGTCATTTCGGGGGGTTCCGGAGTGTCGGTCACGTGTCCGCCTGTCGCTTGCGCTTTTTGCTATATTTTGTTGCCGTTCACTATACCGCCGCCCGATATGGGGTGCAATGGCGCCCGGCACTTTTGGCAGCCGTGATCACGGGGCGCTAACATATTGTTTTATTGGAAGGTTAACCAAACCGGTGCAAGCTGAGATGTGACGGGAGGCAACGCATAAGAGGTGCCGCACATGAATGAGACCGAGCTGATGTTACAAGGATACGGGCTGACCACGGCAGAGATGATCTACCGGATGCCGGATTATCGCAATGTTCTCAATACCTTCGTCTGGCAGGATTACGATCTTGCTCCGGACTATCCGAAGCTGTTTGAGTTCATCGAATTCTGGCAGGACAAGATCGAAGGGCCGCTGCATTCGGTGCGCTTTACCCATCGGAAAATGATTTCCCCCGGTGAATGGCGCAACGTGGTGGGGGAATTTCCCCTTCACTGACCGATGGCGACCGGGAATGTCCCCGAAATCCGGCCGGCCGGCGGGTGGTTTCGCCCGCGTTCGGCCGCGCGCGTCAGGCCTTGACGCGGGCGGCCATGACCCAGATCGCGGCCAGCGCAAGGCAGATAAGGCCGTTCCAGCTGGCCATGCTCAGGCCCGCGAAATGCCAAGCGGCCTCGTTACACAGCACGATCTGCGGGCCGGAGGTGGTGTCGAACAGCTCCTCAACCGATAGGCTGCCGACGTCCTGGGCGGCCGACGCGCCGCAAACTTGCGGGCCCTCCCACCATGCGCGCTCGACCCCGGTATGGAGCAAGGCGATCCCGGCATTGACCAGCATCGACAGCGCACCAAGCCACGCGATTACGGCGTGGGGCACGGCGACCCCGATCACAGCCAGCCCGATGGCAATCCGGTGCGGCCAGCGTTGCCACAGGCACATGACGCAGGGCAGCAGCTCTCCGACATACTGAAACGCCAGCGCCCCGAAAAACAGCGCCAGCGATCCGAAGCCTGCCAGCGCGATCAGGGCCCGGCGGTTGTTCAAAAGCCCGCTCACAGGAACCTCAGCACATAAAACCCGCCGCCCAGAAGCAGCACGAACAGGGTGAACATAAGGCCGAGGCGCTTTTCGATGAAGTCCTTGATTGGTGCCCCGAACTTCCACAGCAAGGCGGCCACGATGAAGAACCGCAGGCCGCGGGCGACGATCGACGTCACGATAAACGTGCCCAGTGGCAGGCCGGTCCAGCCCGACATGATGGTGATGACCTTATAGGGAAACGGCGTCAGCCCGGCGATCAGGACCGGCCAGAAGCCGAAATCGTTGAACTGTTCATTGAATTGCTCAATGCGCTCGACCTTGCCAAGCGCCTCGAAGATCGGGCGGCCGATCTCTTCAAAGGCGAAGTATCCGATGGTGTAGCCCAGAAGCCCGCCGAGAACCGACGCGATCAAACAAACTCCCGCGATCACCCAGGCCCGCGCCGGGCGCGCGAGGATCATCGGGATCATCAGGACATCGGGCGGGATCGGAAAGACGGAGCTTTCCGCGAAACTCACAATGGCAAGAACCCACAACGCGTGGGGGTGTCCGGCAAAGCCCATGGTCCAGTCGTACAGGCGGCGCAGCATGGCGGCTCCCCAGAGAAAAAGTCGCGCAACCGGTGCCGCATCCCTGCCGGGGCGTCAAGCGCGGGTCACCGGGCGTTGACGGCGCATCGCGGGGGCGCTAAGCGATCCTCTGGGCCCGCGTGGCGGAATTGGTAGACGCAGGGGATTCAAAATCCCCCGCCGCGAGGCTTGTCGGTTCGAGTCCGACCGCGGGTACCAGTCCATTCTTTTCTCTAGAGTCGATATCGGGCGCAGTTCGCCCTGTACGGGGCGAGGTCCGAATCCATGGGCCATTCCGATTCGGCGGAGGTCTTGCTTAACGCCAAAATAGGACCTGACTAAAAGGACAGGTTTTCGTCCGGCACTGGCGCCCAAAGCCGCGACAGACTGTTTCGTAGCGTCATTTTCGGGGCCGTTTCCCGGAAGTGGACAATCTTAAACAATCGTAAACGGCGGTGCGCCCAAGTTTTCTACTTCTGCGAGCGTTCCAAAGGTCTTGAGGCGGCAATTGGCTCAAGATCATCCGCCGAGCTTTCAAGAAACCGAAACAATAGACCCGGCTTTTGCCACTTTTCATGGCGCAATTGAGCCAATTCCGACCCTTTCCGGGGCGCATGTCACAAATATTCCCCTTCTAATTTGTGCCAATTCGCGGCTAGTTGAATGCCAGCCCAACTGGGGGGCGATGTCTGCAATACGGCCAAGGGGGCGGCCGCACACGATGTCCACGTAATGCGTGGGTGGGGTGTTGTCGCCATGGTTTCGGTCCTTTTGATCGGACCAGGGTAACGCGAGAATTGGTGTCCTTCTGCCAAGGGATACCGGTTTTTTGAGGCGCGGGTTTTTGCCTTGCGCCACCTCTCCCGAGTTTGGATCGATGTGTGTGTGCCGTCCCGGGTCTGGTCGTCGTTGCATGTAGTTGATTTGGTATTTGGCGCCCTCCCGGCGGCGCCGCCGGCCCCGTGTCGGTCGTAGGAGAGTACAAGAATGACGAATTTTGATAATTCAGCCGCCGGTGGCCATCTCCTGGGCTCATCGAACGGTCTGACCAGGGCCGCGGGCAAGGACATCGGCGTGGCGGACGGCATTGCACAAGACCGTGATTTCCGGAACGTGACGCCCTGTTTCACGCCGGGCGCCATGATCGCGACGCCGAAGGGTGAGGTTCCGGTG
The DNA here is from genome assembly GCA_947494975.1 of uncultured Roseicyclus sp. GTDB lineage: Bacteria > Pseudomonadota > Alphaproteobacteria > Rhodobacterales > Rhodobacteraceae > Gymnodinialimonas. Next base: position 209,898 of record CANLXA010000003.1, read on the forward strand.
GAGCGCTTGCGCGACGGCGACAAGGTGATCACGCGCGACAATGGCATCCAGGAGATCCGCTGGACAGGTATGCGCACCCTGAACCGCCGAGACCTGGCCGAGGCGCCAAACCTCAAGCCGATCCTCATCACCGCGGGCAGCCTTGGGGATAACCTGCCCGAGCGCGACATGCTCGTCAGCCCGCAGCACCGGATGCTGGTCACTGGCGACGCGTCGCAGCTCCATGTCGACGACAGCGAAGTGCTGGTGGCGGCCCGGCATCTGACCGGCAAAAGCGGCATCAGTGTCGTGGACGCGATGCGCACGACCTACATCCATTTCATGTTCGACCGGCACGAGGTCGTGCTGTCGGACGGGGTCTGGACCGAAAGCTTCCAGCCCGGCGATCAAAGCCTGGGCGGCATGGGCAAAGAGGCGTGGGAAGAGATTCTCACCCTGTTCCCGGAGCTGGCGAACATGGATGGTTTGACGAACTACGCGGCTGCGCGCCGCTCACTTAAGGCTCATGAGGCGAAGCTTTTGCGACTCTGAGTGAGCCTAGGGGCCGGACGTTGCTCGCACCACGGACGGCCCCCCGGATTGTTGCCATGCGTAACGAGTACCCACGGACGGCATCGGGAAACCGGGCCGTCCGTTTTTTCCTTCAGAGATCGGGACCAGTGGCGCGGTTCTAAGGTTTGGCGCGCCAGGCGGCCCAATCCTCGGGCGTGTCGAGATCCATGGTGGCACGCTGATCGGGCAGGGGGATCCGCGCCACGTCCCCTGGATGCGCCGCGAGGATTGATTTCGCCCCATGATCTCCGGTCAGCTTGGACAGGGGTTTCAGGTATTTGGAAGAGAACACAACCGGCTGGCCCGGTGTGCCATCGGACCCCGCGGCCTGCACGATCGGCGCCACACCCTGCGCGTGGAGGCTCAGGAGCAGGTGCAGATCGGCGGCCATGATCTCGGGCATATCGGCCAGTACGATCATGGTGGTCGTGCCGGTCAGTCCGCCGACACCCGCCCGGATCGACGCCGCCATTCCGTCGGTGTCCGTGGCCTCTACGATCTTCACATCCAGATCCGCCAGCACGGCGCGCCGCTCCGGCTGCCCCGGCCCCAGAACAACCCGCGTCGGCGCCACCTTCGCGCAACGCTCCGCCATCAACGTTAACAGCGGTCGGTCCTCGACCTGTTCCAGCAGCTTGTCTGTCCCCAGCATCCGCGACGACGCCCCCGCGGCCAACAGAACAATGATGGCATGTGGAGCCATATCAGCCGCGCATCCGGGCGTTGTCGGCATCAAAAAGGGGCGTCGTCACCAGACGGGCCGGGCGCATCTGGCCAAGGATTTCGATCTCGACCTCAAGCCCGTCGACGGCGCGATCGCGCGGCACAAACCCCATCGCAACCGAGCAACCGGCGGTATGGGAATAGCCGCCCGACGTGCAGAACCCCTGAACCCCGCCGTCTATCCAGATCGGCTCGTAGGCCACGACGTCGGCGTCGTCCGCATCCACGATAAAGGCGCAGAGTTGGCGGATTGGCGGGCTCGCGCGTTCGGCTTCTGCCGCGGCGCGCCCGACGAAATCGGCGTTTTTCTTGAAGGAGACGAAGCGATCCAGCCCGGTTTCCGCGGGCGTGTAATCCGGCGAGAATTCCCGCATCCAGGACCCAAAGAACTTGTCCAGCCTAAGGCTCATCATCGCGCGCATGCCGAAGGGTTTCATGCCGAGCGGTTGACCGGCCTTCCACAAAACGTCCCAAAGCGCGCGCTGTTCCATCGCGTCGACATAGATCTCGTAGCCCAGATCCCCGGTGTAGCTAACCCGCTGCACAATGGCGGTGCTGAGCCCGATGGTAAACTGGCGCACATCCATGAACCCCATGTCGCTGACATCTTCCCGGGCGACGGCTTGCAGAACGTCGCGCGCCTTCGGCCCGGCGATCTGAAAGCCGGTGCGCCGGTCCGACACGTTATCGAGCACCACATCACTGTCCGGTTCGTGTCCCATGAACCAGCGCCTGTGATAATCCTGCGCACCGTAGGATCCGGTTAGCTGGAAATGCGTCTCCGTCAGGCAGGTCACTGTAAAATCGCCGATAATCTTGCCCTTCTTGGACAGCATCGGTGTCAGCGACAGCCGCCCCGGCTGTGGAATGCGTCCCGCCATGATCCGGTCCAGCCAGGCCCGCGCGCCGGGGCCTTGCACATCGTACTTGCCGAAATTCTGCACCTCATTGATGCCCACGGCCTCTCGTACGGCTTTGACTTCCCGCGCCGTCGCGTCCCACGCGTTGGACCGGCGAAATGACGGCGTCTCGTAGCGCGGTTCATCCCCTTCGGCGAAGTAATTCGGCACTTCCAATCCATATTGCTGGCCCCAAACCGCCCCCATGCCGTCAAACACGTCGTACATGGGCGTGGTACGGAAGGGCCGCGCGGCGGGGAGTTCTTCGTTGGGATAGACCACGGAAAATCGCGTCTGATAATTCTCGATCACCTTGGGCAGCGTGTAGCCCGGCGTGATAATGCGTCCGAAGCGTGCGACATCCATCGCCATCACGTCGCGCTCCGCCTCGCCCTCGATCATCCATTGCGCGAGGCTCAGCCCAACGCCGCCGCCCTGACTGAACCCCGCCATGACCCCGCAGGCGGACCAGTAGTTGCGCAGGCCCGGCACCGGGCCGACCAGCGGGTTCCCGTCGGGCGCGAAGGTGAACGGCCCGTGGATCACCGATTTGATCCCGGCACGCTCCAGCACAGGGAAGCGGTTGTAGGCAAACGCAATCGAATCCTCGATCTTGTCGAAATCGTCAGGCAGCAATTCGTGGCCGAACTCCCACGGTGTGCCGTCGACGGCCCAGGGGCGGCAGGTTTTCTCATAGAAGCCGATACAGAGCCCTCTGCCTTCTTGTCTAAGATAGCTTTCGCCCGCCGGATCCATGACATGGGGATGCTCCGTCTCGCGTTCATAGATCTCAGGCGTTTCCTCCGTGACGAGGTATTGGTGCTCCATGGGATGCAGGGGCAGATAACAGCGCGCCATCGCCGCCACTTCGCGCGCCCAGAGGCCCGCGGCGTTAACCACGTGTTCTGCTACAACAGTGCCTTGATCCGTCACGATCTCCCACGATCCATCCACACGAGGGTTCGTCTCCAACACCTTGGTATGAAGGTGAATTTCCGCCCTGCCCATCCGCGCCGCCTTGGCATATGCATGGGTGGTGCCCGAGGGGTCCAGATGCCCATCAAGCGGGTCGTAGAGTGCGCCGAGAATGCCATCGGTATTGGTGATCGGCGCCAGCGCCTTGATCTCTTCCGGGCCGACAATCTCCGTCTCCAAGCCCATGAAGCGGTGCTTGGCGCGCTCGGCCTTGAGCATGTCCAGACGCTCCAGCGTGTCGGCCAGCGTCACACCGCCCACATGGTGCAACCCGCACGACAGGCCGGTCAGCTCCTCCAGCTCCCGGTAGAGCCGGATCGTGTAGCCCTGAAGCGCGGCCATATTGGTGTCGCCGTTCAGCGTGTGAAACCCGCCCGCCGCGTGCCAGGTGGAGCCCGATGTCAGCTCGGAGCGTTCCAGAAGCACCACATCGGACCAGCCCAGTTTGGTCAAATGGTAGGCGACCGAACAGCCGACGACGCCGCCGCCGATGATGCAGACACGGGTGTGGGATTTCATGGGCGGCCTCCGGTATCGTTCGGCTCATCTGAGGGCAGGGGGCGCGGCGCGGCAAGCCGGAAAGCGACACCGATGCGTCGCGCTTTGGCCGTGCGGTCGGATGCCTCCGGCTGGAGGTTTTGGCCAAGATGAACGGGCAAGCGCGGCGTCTGTTTCAGCGGTCGGCCAAGTGGTCTTCGAGAAGCGCACGCACGGCATCGGGTGGGACGTCACCCGTGACGAAGGCGTCGCCGATGCCGCGCGCAAGGATGAAGCGGAGTTGGCCATCGACCACTTTCTTGTCCTGCGCCATCAGGCCCAGAAGCGCTTCGGCGTCAGGCAGGGGGCCGTCGATATCCTTCAGGTCGCGTTTCATTCCCATGGCGCTCAGATGTTCCCTGACCCGGCTTGGATCCTCCTGCGCGCAAAGGCCGAGCCGAGCGGAGAGCTCGAAGGCCAGCGCGCAGCCGATGGCCACCCCTTCACCGTGGAGCAGCCGGTCGGAATAGCCGGTTGCAGCCTCCAACGCGTGACAGAACGTGTGGCCGAGATTCAGGAGCGCGCGATCCCCCTGTTCCGTTTCGTCCCGCGCGACGATATCGGCCTTCATCTGGACCGAGCGGCGCACCGCCTCCTGACGCAAAGCGGCATCCCCGGCGGCCAGCGCCGGGCCATTGTCTTCGAGCCAGGAGAAGAAGCCCGCATCCCCCAGCATCCCGTATTTCGCCACTTCGCCGTAGCCCGCCAGGAAATCGCGAGCGGTCAGCGTGCCAAGCACGTCGATATCCGCCAGGACCAGTGACGGCTGATGAAACGCGCCGATCAGGTTCTTGCCATGGCTGGAATTGATGCCGGTCTTGCCGCCGACGGAGCTGTCGACCTGGGCCAGAAGCGAGGTGGGGATCTGCACGAAGCGGATTCCGCGGCGGTGGATTGCGGCCGCAAAGCCTACCAGGTCGCCGATCACGCCGCCGCCAAAGGCCACCACGATATCGCGGCGTTCCACCTTTTCCGACAGGAGCCAATCGGCGGCGCGCTGCAGATGCGGCCAGGATTTCGTGCTTTCCCCTGGGGGCAGGATCAGGGACGCGGCGTCGATACCGCTCGCTCGCAAGCCTTGGGTCAAGGCATCGAGGTGGAGGGCGGCGACACGCTCTTCCGTCAAGATCCACACCTTCGGGCGGGATGCGAAAGGCGCGATCTGCGCACCGGCCTCGGCCAGTAGCCCCCGGTCGATCTGCACGTCATACGCACGATCCCCCAGCGGAACATGAACCACATCCATCACGATCCCCCCGCGCGAGCGGTTCGAACGACAGTGCCGGAGCGCTCCAGGATGTCCATGACGCGCGCTGCCGTCTGCGCGATGGACCACGCGGCTCGTACCGTGACCTTCTCCGGGGCCAGAGCGTAGGACGGTGTACGCGTGGCCAGCAATTCGGCAAGGGTGGCTTTCGGGTTCTCGGTGCGGAGCAGCGGGCGGTGCGACTTGTGCTTCACGCGGCTCCACAGCAGGTCGAGATCGGCCTCCAGCCACACAACGGTGGATTTCTCCAACAACATCTCGCGATTGGACGCCGACAGCCATGCACCGCCGCCCGTCGACAGGATGCAGGGCGGCCCATCGAGCAACCGCGCGATCACCTGACCCTCTTTCTCGCGAAAGAACGGCTCGCCGTATTTCTCGAAAATCTCGGCGATGGTGAGTTGCGAGGACAGCACGATCTCCGCGTCCGAATCGCGGATCTCCACCCCCAACTTGGTCGACAAGGCGCGCCCGATCGCGGTCTTGCCCGCGCCCATCATGCCAATCAGCACAACGCTGCGCGTGAGCCGCAATTCCTGCTGTGGCACGCTTTCGCCCATCACTGAAAATTGTCCCCCCCGGCTGGCAAATTCCCGCCGTCCATGGCTTATAGTGAAATTCAACTGGCGGCAAACGCCGATCGGCCGCGCGCGGGGCGGGCCGGACATCTTCAGGGGGCATCGGGCCAGGTCCATGGGGCGCATTCTTATCCTTCTGATTTGCATTGCCTTTCTGGGGTTACTGGGCCTGATTGGTTATGCCTATTCCGGGTTCATGCGCCCGGACGTTCAAAGCGTGACGGAGCCTGTGACGCTGGATGTGGATTGATCCGATCAAAACCCCGCTTCTGGCCGGATTGCTTGGCGGCGTAATGGCCGTTGGCGTGGTCCATGGGCAGGAGAATGCGCGCGATCTGCCGCCCCTTGGCACGCCGGACTGGTTGTCCGATGCGATCACCCGGCCGCACGCGAATGTGGCCACCGATGCCTCCGTGCCCACGGTGACAGTCCTGCCGCTTGATGCGGTGCAGTTGGACGCGGTCGGGCTGCTTCCGGCTTCGATCACCGGATTGCCGCGCGACCTCTGGGGTGCCTCCGAAACGACGGTGCTGGCCGATCTTCTGCGCCGCCAGCCGATCCAGGGCCTGCCCGCCATGCAGAGCTTCACTGAAACGCTTGCCCTGGCCGAGCTTGATCCGCCCCGGGATGCACCGCCCGAGGGCGCCGATCTGTTCCTGGCGCGGGTTGACATGCTGCTGGCGCGCGGTGCGCTGGATCCGGCCCAGGCCCTGATGGAGCGGGCCGACCCGACCTTGCCCGCGATCTTCCGCCGCTGGTTCGACGTCTCGCTGCTGACCGACCATTCCGAGCGCGCCTGTTCGGCGATGAATGCCAATCCCGATATCGCCCCCACCTTTCCGGCCCGGATTTTCTGCCTGGCCCGGGGCGGGGATTGGTCGGCCGCCGCCCTGTCGCTTGGCACCGGTGAGGCTTTGGGCCGGATCACCGAGGAAGAGGCGGATCTGATCGCGCGCTTCCTTGATCCCGAACTGTTCGAAGGCGAGCCACCGCTGCCCCAGGATCCGACCCTGACCCCGCTGGAATTCCAGATGCGCGTGGGCATTGCCGAGCGCCCCGACGCCACCGATTTGCCGCTGGCCTTCGTACACGCGGATCTCTCCGCCCTTGCCGGGTGGCGGGCGCAGCTGGATGCCGCCGAGCGGCTCACCCGGTCCGGTGCCATCGAGCCGCAGCAATGGTTGGCGATCTACACGGCGCGCTCCCCGTCCGCTTCAGGCGCGGTCTGGGACCGCGTCGCCGCGGTACAGGCGCTCGATACCGCGCTGTTGGCCGGAGATGCGGTGGAAACCAGCAATCGCCTCGGGCCGGCCTGGCGCGCCGTGGAGGAGGCGGGGCTGGAAGTGGCTTTTGCCGACATCTACGCCGAACGCTTGCTGCGTACGCCATTGGTGGGGGAGGCGGGTATCCTGGCCCGTCGCGTCGGCCTGCTGTCACCGCTCTACGAACAGGTGGCGCAATCCGCCGTGGCCCAGAATGCGGAGGAACGCTTCGCCTTTGCCATCGCGCAGGGCCTGCCGCCCGAACCCGATACGGCGCTGGATGCAACCGCCCGCGCCCTGGCCGCCGCCTTCGCGGAAGATCTGCCGCCCCATCGTTACAGCGATTATGTGGCGCAAAACCGGCTGGGGGAGGCGCTCTTGCGGGCTTCGGTCGTTCTTGGGCGCGGCGGCACGGATGCCAATGACCTTACTGATGCGCTGGTGCTGTTCCGCTCCGTCGGGTTGGAGGATGTGGCGCGCCGCGCCGCGTTGCAAATCCACCTGATGCGGGGCTGACGCCATGGCCGGGCCCGCCCAGGACGCCGATTGGATCGCGCTTTACCTCGATGCGGCCGCCGCCGAGCAGGGCGCGGCGCGCAACACGCTGCTGGCCTATGGCCGCGACTTGCACGATGCAATGGACTGGCTGGCCCGACGCGGCCGGTTTGCCGGGGCGGATCGCGCGACGCTGGAGGCCTATGTCGTGGGGCTTGAGGCGGACGGGCTTGCCGCTTCAACCCGCGCGCGGCGGCTGTCATCACTCAAACAGCTCTACCGGTTCGCCTATGAAGAAGGCTGGCGCACGGACAATCCCACGTTACACATCACTGGCCCGAGGCGGTCGCGCAAACTGCCCTCGACCCTTAGCATCGCCGAGGTCGACGCGCTGTTGGAGGCTGCCGAAACCCATGGCCGCGCCGACGGCGACCGCCTGCGCAACCACTGCCTGATGCAGATCCTCTACGCCACGGGCCTGCGCGTGACCGAACTTGTGTCACTGCCGGTCGCTGCCCTGCGCGGCGATCCGCAGATGCTGCTGGTGCTTGGCAAGGGCGGCAAGGAGCGCATGGTGCCACTGTCACCGCCTGCCCGCGCCGCGATCACGGCCTGGCTCGCCTATCGCGACGCAGCCGAAGATCAGGCCCGGCATGAGACCGGGGCGAAACCCAGCCCCTTCGCCTTCCCGTCACGTGGCAAGTCCGGCCACCTGACGCGGGTGCGCTTCTTCACCCTGATCAAGGAATTGAGCGCGCAGGCGGGCATCGACCCCGCGCAGGTCACGCCCCATACGCTGCGCCACGCCTTCGCCACCCATCTGTTGCAAAACGGTGCCGATCTCCGCGCGATCCAGACGCTTCTGGGCCATGCCGATATCGCGACGACCGAGATCTACACCCACATTCTCGATGAACGCCTGCGCCAGCTTGTTCTTGAAAAGCATCCGCTGGCCCGCACGGACTGAAGCCCCTTTTTTTTCAAGATTTCTCACATCATCCTCGGGCCGCATCCACCGCGCTCACGGCATCCCTTGAATGGTCCGCCCCGCGCCCCCATAACCCACCGATGGATACCGATCTTCCCTTGCCTGAACCGTCTGCCCTTGCCGATCCGTCCACATGGATCATCGCGGCGGTCATCCTGTTTCTTCTGGTCTGTTCCGGCTTCTTCTCCGGCTCGGAAACCGCGCTGACGGCGGCCTCGCGCGGCAAGCTGCGCTCGATGGTCGACAAGGCCGAGCGCGGCGGGAAGGGCGCGCAACGGGCACTCGACCTCAAAGAAGACAATGAACGCCTGATCGGCGGCATCCTTTTGGGCAACAACCTCGTCAACATCCTGGCGACGTCGCTGGCCACGGCGCTTTTCACCGCGCTTCTAGGGGAGGGCGGCGTGGCGGTGGCCACCCTTGTGATGACGGCGCTGGTGCTGATCTTCGCCGAAGTGCTGCCCAAGACCTACGCGATCAACAATCCCGAAACGTCCGCCGCCCGTATTGCGCGGCCCATCGGCCTTATCATTGCGGTGATGGCGCCCGTTGTGGCCGTTGTACGTTTCTTAGTGCGCGGTGTGCTGCGGATCTTCGGCCTGCGGATCGAGGCGGGCGCTAACATGCTGTCGGTTCGCGAGGAGATCATGGGCGCGCTCTCCATCGGGCGGGAAGAGGGCTCGGTGGAAAAGGAGCATCGCGACCGTCTTCTGGGCGCGCTCGACCTGCATGAACGCACGGTCGAGGAAATCATGCTCCACCGCTCGCAGATCGAGATGATCGATGCCGATGCCAATCCCGAAGAGATCCTGAGCCAGGCGCTGGAATCGCCCCATACGCGGCTGCCCGTCTTCAAGGACGATCAGGAAAACATCGTCGGTGTGGTCCATGCCAAGGATCTTCTGCGCGCCATCGACAGGCTGACGCGCGGGGACCAGGCCCAGGGATTGGCCAAGTTCGACATCGCCGACGTGGCGATGAAGCCTTATTTCGTGCCCGAAACCACGACGCTCGACGACCAGATGCGGCAATTCCTGCGGCGCCACACGCATTTTGCGCTGGTTGTGGATGAATACGGTGCGCTCGGCGGCCTCATCACACTTGAGGATATCCTTGAGGAGATCGTGGGGGAGATTACGGACGAATTCGATACGCCCGATGCGCCGGTGCTCAAAACCGATGCCGCGGGCAATATCACCGTTGATGGCGCGATGACGATCCGCGATCTGAACCGCGCCACCGATTGGACGCTGCCCGACGAAGAGGCCAACACGGTCGCCGGCCTCGTGATCCACGAGGCGCAGACGATCCCGCTGCCGGGCCAATGCTTTGCCTTTCACGGCTTCCGCTTCGAGGTTGCCGGGCGGGAGCAGAACCGCCTGACGCAATTGAAAATCCGGCGGCTCTAGTCCGCATAGCCCAGGCGCGCCCTAGTCAGTTCCGCGGTAAGGCTCCACGTATTGAAGCGCCATGTCCCAGGGGAAGAAGATCCAGGTATCCTGACTAACGCCGGTGATGAACGTATCCACCATCGGCTCGCCCGCCGGTTTGGCGTAGACCGTCGCGAAATGTGCCTCGGGATAGGTCTTGCGCACCAATTCCAGCGTCTTGCCGCTGTCGACCAGATCATCGACCACCAGGATGCCGGTCCCGTCGCCCATGATGTTCGCATCGGGCGCTTTCAGTACCTTTGCCTCACGCCGCTGATCGGCTTTGCCGCCGCCGGAATGATACGACATGACCGAGATCGTATCGACGGTGCGGATATCCAATTCCCGCGCCACGATCATGGCCGGGGCCATCCCGCCACGGGTGATCGCCACAACCGCGCGCCAGGCTCCATCGTCGGGTCCGCGTCCATCGAGGCGCCAGGCCAGAGCGCGGCTGTCACGGTGGATCTGATCCCAGGAGATGTGGAACCCTTTTTCGTGGGGAAGTCGCGTGGTCATGTCTCAGCCTCGTTCCAGTAGCAGCCTCAGCCCGAGCGCGCCCAGGACGCCGGCGGCGACCCGGTCGAAGACCGGCTTGGCATTCAAATAGCGCCTGCGCACCACCCCCGTCGAGAGGGCAATCGCGAGAGCCGGCTGGATCACAAGTTCCACGCCCAGATGGTTGAGGTATATCAGGGCCTTGTCAGCCGATGTTAAACTAGCAGGAAAGATCACGACGATCACGGCCGCAGAAAACAGAACGGATTTCGGATTGGCCAGGTTCACCAGCATTCCCTGACGGAATGCGCGGCCCCGACTGGCTGTTGCAACAGCGGAAATAGAAGAGCGGGCGTGGCGCCACGTCTGCACTGCGATCCAGATCAGATACGCCGCACCACCCAGTTTCACCGCCGTATAGGCCCACGGAAAAAGCGAGAACAGCGCATCCAGCCCCAGAAGGGCCGCGAGAGTCCAGAGAGACGCCATCGCCGCAAGGCCCATGGCCGCGGCGACCCCCGCGGCGCGGCCCTCGGCCATGGAGGTGCGGATCAGGAACAGGAGCGATGGCCCTGGCGATGCAATCGCGGCCAGAAGCGTCAGGTTGAAGGCCAGCAGGTGTTCCCAACCGATGGTCATGGTGCCGTCCCTAGCGGATCACTCGCCCTTCTTGTCCAACGACATGTCCGGCGCCTCGGGGTTTTTCATGCCGATCACATGATAACCCGCATCGACGTGGTGGATTTCTCCGGTCACGGCGCTGCCCAGATCGCTCAGCAGATAGAGGGCGGATTTGCCCACCTCGTCTTGAGTTACCGTCCGGCGCAGGGGCGAGTTGTTCTCGTTCCATTTCAGGATGTAACGAAAATCGCCGATCCCCGAAGCCGCCAGCGTCTTGATCGTGCCCGCGCTGATCGCGTTCACGCGGATGCCGTCGCGGCCCAGATCCTCGGCCAGATACATCACCGACGCCTCCAGCGCGGCCTTGGCCACGCCCATGACGTTGTAATGCGGCATAACCCGTTCCGCGCCGTAATAGGTGAGCGTCAGGAGGCTGCCGCCATTGTTCATCATCTTCTCGGCGCGCTGGCACACGGCGGTGAAGGAATAGACCGAGATGTTCATCGTCATCTCGAAATTCGCGGAGCTGGTTTCAACATACCGCCCGCGCAGTTCGTTTTTATCCGAGAATCCAATGGCATGCACGACGAAGTCAAGGTTGCCCCATTCGGCCTGAAGGGTTTCGAACAAGGCGTCGAGCGAGGCTTCGTCGCCGACGTCGCACGGGATAACCAGCGATGATCCGACCTGCTCGGCCAATGGCCCCACACGTTTCAGCAGCGCGTCGCCCTGATAGGAAAACGCCAGCTCCGCGCCTTCCGCCGCGACGGCCTTTGCAATGCCCCAAGCAATGGATTTGTCGTTGGCGAGCCCCATGATCAGCCCGCGTTTGCCTTCCATCAGACCCATTGCATGTCCCATCGTGTCATTCTTGTTGATCTCTCGTAGGCCATGTCCCGCAGGGCTTCAAGACAAGGTGGCCCTTGCCGAGCCGCCGTGCGGCGACTAGCTCAAGGGCGCACAGGCGGGGCAGGAGGGCCGGATATGGCAGAGCGCGGCGGGATTTTTGCGGGCGATGATCCGTTTCTAATTGCACAAGCCTGGATGGCGGAGGCCGAAGCGTTGGAGCCCAATGACGCCAACGCCATTGCCCTGTCGACCGTGGATCCCGACGGGATGCCCAATGCGCGGATGGTGCTCTTGAAGGAGATCGAAGCGCCGGGTGCAGGGCAGGGTGCCTTTGTGTTCTACACCAATTACGGCTCGGCCAAGGGGCGGGAGATCGAAGCCGCGGGCAAGGCAGCCTTCGTGATGCATTGGAAGAGCCTTCGCCGCCAGATCCGCGTGCGCGGCATGACCGAACGCGAGGACGGACCCCAGGCGGATGCCTATTACGCGTCACGCTCGCTCAAGAGCAGGCTCGGCGCCTGGGCCTCGGATCAGTCGCAGCCGCTGTCGGGCCGTACGGTCCTCATGGCGGAGGTTGCGAAAGTCACGGCAGAGCATGGCGCCAACCCGGCGCGGCCGCCATTTTGGGGCGGATTTCGCATCAATCCGGTGGAAATCGAGTTCTGGGCCGACGGCGCGTTCCGGCTTCATGATCGCTTCCAGTGGCGTCGCAAAACGGTAAGTGACGCTTGGGACGTGAGGCGCCTGAACCCCTAATTGACGGGCGCGTAACCCGACATGTGTGTTGCTAATCTGCAAGTATGCCCGTTCTGGGCGGGTTTCCGCTGCGCTCGACCACATTTTCCCTTGTATAACGAAGTTACGCGCGGTCGGTTAATAAAGATTAACAAGTTGGGACATAATCGTGGGTTTTGAACAGGACGCTGCGGTCGTCACTCCGGTCGCGGGACGCGTCAAGTGGTTTGATGCGACGAAAGGCTTTGGATTCGTCGTCGATGATTTCGGCGGCCCCGATATTCTGCTCCACGCAAACGTGCTGCGCAGCTACGGTCGCAGCTCGATCTCCGAAGGTGCACGCGTCCGACTGAAGGCGCAGGCCACCGGTCGCGGTCTTCAGGCCGTCGAGGTTCTGTCTGTATCTTCTCCCGACATCGATGAACTTGAGCCAAGCGAGTCCAAGATCGAAATGCCGGACGTGAGCAATGTGCCGTTCGAGCCCGCCCGCATGAAGTGGTTCGACAAGGCCAAGGGCTTCGGCTTTGCCAACATCTTCGGAAAGCCGGAAGATGTTTTCGTCCATGTCGAAGTTCTGCGCCAATGCGGGTTCTCCGAACTTCAGCCCGGCGAGGCGGTCGCGATCAAGGTCGTGGATGGGCCGCGCGGCAAGATGGCGGCCAAGGTGAGCGTCTGGGGCGAGACCTGAGCCGTCACACGGCTTTGTGCGGCACCGACCATTGCGCGCGACGGGCGCCTTTGCCATGGTCCGGCCATGACGAAACACACCTCTATTCTTGCCGCGATCGCCATGGTCGCCGGATTGGCCACGGCGCCGGCTCTGGCAGGTTGCAATGACGACCGGGTTGAACTGCGAGGCGATTGGGGATCGATCCGGTTTCGCGTGGCCGTGGCCGATGAGCCCCGCGAACGGGCCCAGGGCCTGATGCATGTGGAAGAGATGCCGCGGCTGACGGGCATGCTCTTTGTCTACGAACGCCCGCAATCGGTCTCGTTCTGGATGGAAAACACCCTGATCCCGCTCGACATGATCTTCGCGGATGAGACGGGGCTTGTGCGCCATGTCCATTCCAACGCCGTGCCGCTGGATCGCACACCAATTCCCGGTGGCAGTGACGACATTCAGTATGTGCTCGAGATCAATGGCGGGCTTGCCGAGGATTTCGGTATTGGCGCGGGCACAGAGTTGCGTCACCCGAGTATTGCCCAAGATGGCGCGGTTTGGCCCTGCCAGGAGTAACAGGGGCTTGCACATCGCCCCCCGCTATCGATAAGAGCGCATCAGTCGGGGTGTAGCGCAGCCTGGTAGCGCGTCTGTTTTGGGTACAGAAGGTCGTGAGTTCGAATCTCGCCTCCCCGACCACTTCCCACAAATTCACTAAATCTGGTGTCACACAGGGCCGCCGCCCCCTGATCTGGTGCGCATCGGCGGATTTATGTGGCAATTCGACGACATGTTGGGGTGAGATTAGCGGGGCGCGAACGCCGCGTTCCGGGCTGGAATCCGAGAGGTTAATCTCAATCCATCACATACGCTTTTTCGCCTATCCCGCACCGTTTAAAGGAAAACCCTTTGCGTGCCGCTGCCTCGGGGGCGTGCAGAGAATCAAGGCGTGTGCGATGCCGCGAGCGACGCTAGGTAAATTCAAGGAAAAAAACCGGCGGGATATGACAAAAATATGATTGACCCGATTGGTCAAGACACGCCAAGTTGTGCAGGCCGATGCAAGCGCTACTACATATAGCGCAGCCCGGCGGGGGCAGAGGGTAACCTCAGCAAACGACAATCGAAGATCACAAGCCGAGCACGGGGCGTCCGTGCGCGCCAGTGATTGTGTGCGTCCGGCTCTGGCCGGTGCCCCAAGATGTGTTTGACGGTCAGAGGGCAGAAGACCCTGGCAGACCGCCTGAAAGTTAAATGGGGCCGGGGGCTCCGGGCGAGATGAGGCAGATGCAATGAAGATTGAACGGCGATTTACCCGCGACGGCGCAGACGTATATGCGGATCTGGATTTCACGACGACCGTGTCGGAGATCCGGAACCCCGACGGGACAATCGTGTTCAAACTCGATGACGTAGAAGTGCCGACCAGCTGGAGCCAGGTGGCCTCTGACGTGATCGCCCAGAAGTATTTCCGCAAGGCCGGTGTGCCTGCTGCCACCAAGCCTGTGAAGGAGAAAGGCGTACCCGTATTCCTTCAGCGCCACGTGGCCGACGAAAAGGCGCTGGAGGCTATGCCGGAGGACCAGCGTTATGGTGGCGAAACGTCCGCCAAGCAGGTCTTCCGGCGCCTCGCGGGCGCCTGGGCCTATTGGGGCTGGAAGGGCGGCTATTTCACCACCGAGACCGACGCGCAGGCCTATTTTGACGAGATGCAACTGATGCTCGCCCGCCAGATGGCGGCTCCCAACAGCCCACAATGGTTCAACACCGGTCTGCATTGGGCCTACGGCATCGACGGCCCCGCCCAAGGCCACCACTACGTCGATTACAAGACCGGCAAGCTGACCAAATCCACCTCCAGTTACGAGCATCCCCAGCCCCATGCCTGCTTCATCCAGGGCGTGAAGGACGATCTGGTGAATGACGGCGGCATCATGGACCTCTGGGTGCGCGAGGCGCGTCTGTTCAAATACGGGTCCGGCACCGGCACCAACTTTTCCCAGCTGCGCGCGGAAGGTGAAAAATTGTCGGGTGGCGGCAAATCCTCCGGCCTGATGGGCTTCCTGAAGATCGGTGACCGCGCGGCGGGCGCTATCAAGTCGGGTGGCACAACCCGTAGAGCCGCGAAAATGGTTATCGTCGATGCCGATCACCCGGACATCGAAGAATTCATCGACTGGAAGGTGCTCGAAGAGCAGAAAGTGGCCTCCATCGTCGCTGGCTCCAAGATGCACGAAAAGATGCTCAACGGCATTTTTGCGGCGATCAAAACCTGGGATGGCGCGCTTGAAGATGCCGTCGATCCGACGAGGAACGACGGGTTGAAGCAGGCCATTCGCGAGGCAAAGAAGGTCGCGATCCCTGAAACCTACGTCAAGCGCGTGCTGGATTACGCCAAGCAGGGCCATACCAGCATCGAGTTCCCGACCTACGATACCGATTGGGACAGCGAAGCCTACAACTCCGTTTCCGGCCAGAATTCCAACAATTCCATCCGCGTAACCGATGCTTTCCTGAAAGCGGTTGAAAACGACGAGATGTGGGACCTGATCAATCGCAAGGACGGAACCGTCGCCAAGTCGATTAGGGCGCGCGATCTTTGGGAAAAGGTTGGCCACGCCGCCTGGGCCTGCGCCGATCCCGGCATCCAGTACCACGACACCGTCAATGCCTGGCACACCTGCCCGGAGGATGGCCCGATCCGCGGCTCCAACCCGTGTTCGGAATACATGTTCCTGGATGATACGGCCTGTAACCTGGCCTCGATGAACCTGCTGACCTTCTACACCGGCGGCACGTTCGACGCCGAAAGCTACATGCATGCCTGTCGCCTGTGGACCCTGACGCTCGAAATCTCGGTCATGATGGCGCAGTTTCCGTCGAAGGAAATCGCGCAGCTCAGCTACGATTTCCGCACCCTCGGCCTCGGTTATGCCAATATCGGCGGTCTGCTGATGAACATGGGCTACGGCTATGACAGCGAAGAGGGCCGCGCGCTGTGCGGTGCGCTGACCGCGATCATGACCGGGGTGGCCTATGCGACCTCCGCGGAGGTAGCGTCGGAACTCGGGCCCTTTGACGGCTTCGCCAAGAACCGCGAGCACATGCTCCGCGTCATGCGCAACCATCGCAACGCCGCCTACGGCAAGACGGACGGCTATGAGGACGTCAACGTGAACCCGGTCGCGCTCGATCAAGTGAATTGCCCGGATGCCAGGCTGGTCGAGCTGGCCAAGCAGGCCTGGGACGAGGCGCTGACGCTGGGTGAACAGCACGGCTACCGCAACGCGCAGGCAACGGTGATTGCGCCGACCGGCACGATCGGCCTTGTGATGGATTGCGACACAACCGGGATCGAGCCCGACTTCGCGCTTGTGAAGTTCAAGAAGCTCGCCGGTGGCGGATACTTCAAGATCATCAACCGCTCGGTCCCCGGATCACTCGAGGCCATGGGCTATTCCAGCGCCCAGATCGAGGAAATCATCGCCTATGCGGTGGGCCACGGCACCTTGGGCCAGGCCCCCGGCATCAACCACACCAGCCTGATTGGCCACGGCTTTGGCCCCGCGGAGATCGAGAAGATCGAGGCCGCCCTGCCGCAGGCCTTCGACATTCGTTTCGTCTTCAACCAATGGACCCTGGGCGCCGAGTTCTGCACCCAAACCCTTGGTATCCCGGCGGAAAAACTGAACGATCCCACCTTTGACCTGCTGCGCCACCTCGGCTTTTCCAAGGCCGAGATCGAGGCCGCGAACGATCACGTCTGTGGGACCATGACCTTGGAGGGCGCGCCTTTCCTCAAGGACGAACACCTCGGCGTGTTCGACTGTGCGAACCCCTGCGGGAAGAAGGGCAAGCGCTACCTCAGCGTGGACTCACACATCCACATGATGGCAGCCGCCCAATCCTTCATCTCGGGTGCAATCTCCAAGACGATCAACATGGCCAATCACGCCACGATCGAGGATTGCCAGAAGGCCTATGAGCTCTCCTGGTCCCTCGGCGTGAAGGCCAATGCGCTCTACCGCGACGGCTCCAAACTGTCCCAACCTCTGGCCGCAGCCTTGGTCGAGGATGACGACGAGGCCGCCGAAATCCTGGAAACCGGAACCAACCACGAAAAGGCGCAAGTGCTGGCCGAGAAGGTGATCGAGAAGGTCATCGTCAAGGAAATCGCCCGCGGGCGCGAGAAGATGCCTCAACGCCGCAAGGGCTATACCCAGAAAGCGATTGTGGGCGGCCACAAGGTCTACCTGCGCACCGGCGAGTATGAAGACGGCCAGTTGGGCGAGATCTTTATCGACATGCACAAGGAAGGCGCGGGCTTCCGCGCGATGATGAACAACTTCGCCATCGCGGTCTCCGTCGGTCTGCAATACGGCGTCCCGCTGGACGAATTCGTGGATGCCTTCACCTTCACCAAGTTCGAACCCTCGGGCATGGTACAGGGCAACGAGACGATCAAGAACGCCACCTCGATCCTCGATTACATCTTCCGCGAGCTTGCCGTCAGCTATCTGGACCGGACCGACCTGGCCCATGTGGCCCCGGAAGGCGCGAGCTTCGACGATGTCGGCCGCGGCGCGGAAGAGGGTGTCTCGAACGTCCGCGAAGTGCCCGACAGCCGGGCAGCCTCGGCTGTGGACGTCCTGAAACAGGTCGCCTCCACCGGCTATCTCCGCAATCGCGCGCCGCAAGAGCTGTTCGTGTTGCAAGGCGGGCACGACCCGGTCGCGGTTCTCGAATCCTTGGTGCCGGAAACCAAGGGCGGCGGCACCATCGCGGCGGCGGCTTCCACCACGGCGGTCACAACCGGAACCGTCTCGATGGACGCCCGGACCAAGGCAAAGATGCAGGGCTATGAAGGCGAAGCCTGCGGCGAATGCGGCAACTACACGCTGGTTCGCAACGGCACCTGCATGAAGTGCAACACCTGCGGCGCGACAAGCGGCTGTAGTTAACAAGATCGGGTGCGCGGGTCCTCACCATTCCCTTCGCACCTGAAATCCGGGGTGGGTGCGCTCACCCCTGACGCGGATCAGGCCGCAGGCAGAACACTCGGGCAGTAAATATCAGAGCCTGATCAGCGAACCTTGGGGGTCCTTCGGGACCCCCATTTTTCTTTTCCGGCTGGCCTATGTTGCCGCCATGCCGCGCCTTGCCGCTGTCACCAAGTCCGGCGATAGTCCCCCCATGTTCCGCATCCTTCTCGCACTCCTTACCCTGGCTGTCCCGGCCCGCGCCGACGATATCACGGTTTTTGCCGCGGCGAGCCTCGGCGGCCCCCTCGACGAGATCGCCGAGGCGTGGGAGCGGCAGAGCGGCCACGGGATTACATTGGTCTATGCCGGATCGTCGGCTCTGGCCCGGCAGGTCGAGGCTGGGGCCCCGGCGGATGTCGTGATGCTGGCCAACGAGGATTGGATGGATCACCTCGAAGCGGCCGGAGCCCTGCGCGATGGCAGCCGCCGAAGCCTGCTCACAAACCGGTTGGTCGTGATCGGAAGCTGGCAGCGGGTCGGCCCCCTGGCGCTCGCGGACCTGCCCGACGCACTCGACGGCGGCCGCCTCGCCCTGGCCCTGACAGAGGCGGTGCCCGCAGGCATCTACGCCCGCGCTGCACTGGAAGAATTGGGGCTGTGGGAGGCGCTTCGCCCCCAAATCGTCGAATCCGATAATGTACGCGCTGCGCAACTTCTGGTGGCCATCGGGGCCGCGCGGTTGGGCATTGTCTACGCCACGGACGCCGCGGAAGAGCGGCGCGTCAGTGTTCTGGCGGAGATTCCCGCGGCGAGCCATCCCGCCATCACCTATCCTGTCGCGCTCACGGCTGAGGCCGGGCCGGAGGCGGGTGACTTTCTCGCCTATCTCGGCTCTCCCCTCGCGCGCGCCACCTTTTCCGGGGCAGGATTCGGGCTGGTGCCTGAATGAGCGGCTGGCTCGGCCCCGCGGAATGGCAGGCCGTGGCCCTGTCGCTGCGCGTGGCGCTGGTCGCGACACTGTTCAGCCTGCCATTCGGGATCGCCGTGGCCTACATCCTGGCGCGCTACCGCTTCCCCGGCCACGCGCTGCTGAACGGGCTGGTGCATTTGCCCCTGATCCTGCCACCGGTTGTAACGGGCTACCTCCTGCTCCTCAGCTTCGGGCCCCAGGCGGCGCTTGGGGGGCTGCTGGAAAGCCTCGGCCTCGGCGTCGCGTTTCGCTGGACGGGCGCTGCGCTGGCGGCGGCGCTCATGGCCTTCCCGCTGATGGTCCGGGCGATCCGCCTGACCTTGGAGGCTGTCGATCCCAAGCTGGAGGAGGTGGCGGGTACATTGGGCGCCTCGCGCCTGCGGGTGTTCATGACCATCACCTTGCCCCTGATCCTGCCCGGTATCCTGACCGGCGCCGTGCTGGCCTTCGCCAAGGCAATGGGGGAATTCGGCGCGACGATCACGTTCGTCTCCAACATCCCCGGCGAGACGCGCACGGTGCCCTCGGCGATCTACGCATTCCTGCAGGTGCCCGCCGGGGAGGGCGCGGCGTGGCGGTTGGTCATCGTGTCGGTGGTTGTGGCGATGGGTGCGCTTCTGGTGTCGGAACTCCTGGCGCGGCGCGTGGCCGCCCGGATCGGAGGCCGCGATGCTTGAGGTCTGCGTGCGCCACGCGTTTCCCGGTTTCACGCTGGATGCGGCCTTCGAGGCGCCCGCCGGTGTAACCGCCCTGTTCGGGCGCTCAGGGGCCGGGAAAACAAGCCTTGTCAAAGCTGTAGCGGGGGTACTTAAACCTGATCAAGCTCGGATATGCGTGGATGGAACCGTTCTGGAGGATACAGGCGCGGGCCTCCGTCTGAAGGTTTCTGATCGTCGCATCGGTTACGTCTTTCAGGAACCGCGCCTGTTTCCCCATATGAATGTGTGGGCAAATCTGCGCTATGGCATGCCCGGCGGTGAGATGGGTCCGGTGGTCGAGATGCTCGGCATCGGCGATCTGCTCAGCCGCCGCCCCAACGCGCTCTCCGGCGGCGAGGCGCAGCGGGTGGCCATCGGCCGCGCTCTTCTGAGCCAGCCCCGGCTGCTGCTGCTCGACGAACCGCTTGCTGCGCTCGATGACGCCCGCAAGGCCGAGATCCTGCCCTTTCTGGAACGTCTGCGCGACGAGGCCGGGGTGCCGATGCTTTACGTGTCGCATTCCATCGCTGAAATTGCGCGCCTTGCCACCACGGTCGTCGCCATGGAGGCCGGCCGCGTGGTCCGTGTCGGCGCCGCCGAAGACGTCCTCTCCGATCCCGATGTCAGCCCGGTTCTCGGCGTGCGAGAGGCCGGCGCGCTGATCCGCGCCCGCATCGCCCGCCACCATGCCGATGGCCTGACGGAGTTGCATGGCGCGGGCGGGTCGCTCTGGCTGCCGCGACTGGATCAGGGAGAGGGCGCCGAGGTGCGGGTGCGCATCATGGCCCAGGATGTGATGCTGTCAACCAACCCGCCCAAAGGCATTTCCGCCCTCAATATCTTGCCCGTGCGCCTGACGACCCTGCGGCAGGGCGATGGTCCGGGCGTCATGGTGCAGCTTCTTGCGGGTGATGACCGGATCCTCGCCCGCGTCACCCGCCGCTCGGCCGAGGCGATGGGCCTGCGTGACAATTGGCGCGGCTACGCGGTGATCAAATCGGTGGCCGTCGCCGCTGAAAACATCAGTCGCGCCTGACCGTCCCCATCTTTGTTCCCTGAAATGCCGGGGGTGCGGGGGCTGGCCCCCGCTGCGCATCCAGGGCCACCCGTCACTCCGCCGCGATTTTGATCACCGGCTCCATCCGCGCCAGGATATCTTCGGCAAGGTGGCACTTGATCTCGTGCCCGGTCGCCAGCGTCCGCATCGGGGGCACGTCCTTTTCGCACAACCCGCCAGGGACATCGGATTTCCAGCGGCACCGGGTCTGGAACGGACAGCCCGATGGCGGGTTCATCGCCGACGGAATATCGCCGTCCAGTACGATATGCTTTTTCTCGATGGAGGTGTCGGCGATGGGAACCGCGCTCAGAAGCGCCTCGGTATACGGGTGGTAGGGCGGGCTGAAGACCTGCTCGGTCGAGCCCAGTTCCACCACATGGCCCAGATACATGACCATAACGCGATCAGACAGATAGCGGACGATGCTCAAGTCGTGAGAGATGAACAGAAGCGTGGTTTTTTCGCGCCGCTGGATCTCCATCAGAAGGTCGGTCACGGCCGCCTGCACCGAGACGTCGAGCGCGGAGACAGGCTCGTCGGCTACAACAATCCGCGCGTCCCCAGCGAAGGCACGGGCGATGCCCACGCGCTGCTTCTGGCCGCCGGACAATTGGCGCGGCATCCGGTCGGCGAAGGCGCGGGGCAGCTTCACCAGATCCAGCAATTCGAGCATCCGATTGCGCCGATCGGCATCGCTGCTGCCGATTTTGAAGACCTCGAGCGCGCGGATGATCTGGCGCCCCACCGTCATCGACGGGTTGAGCGTGTCGAAGGGGTTTTGGAAGACCATCTGGATGCTGGAGACGGTTTTGGTCTCGCGATCTTCGATGGCTGTGTTCTGAATTTCTTGATTGCCCATGACGATGGTGCCGTCAGTTGCCGTCTCCAGACCCATCAGAACCTTGGCGAGTGTGGATTTGCCGCAGCCGGATTCCCCAACAATGGCCAGCGTTTCGGATTCGCGGGCCTCAAAGCTGAGCGTCTCGTTCGCCTTGACGACTTTTTTGTCACCGCCGCCGAATAGCGCGTTGGCTGCCACTTCGTAGTATTTCTTGAGGTTATCGATCTTCAGGACCACATCGCCGATGGGGGCCTTTTCGGTGGTGGCGGCCAGTTCGGGCTCGGCCATCCAGTCGATTTCCTTGAACTTCACACAGCGCGAGGCGTGGCGATCATTGCCGGGAACTTTTTCCATCCGGATCGAGCCGACGTCGCAGCGCCCGGCCTCGAAATAGTCGCAGCGGGGGCCGAAATTGCAGCCCTCGGGCCGTTCATGGGGCAGGGGGAAGTTGCCGGGAATGGCAATGAGCGGGCGCGCATTCTTGTCGGCGCCGGGCAGCGGGATCGACCGGAACAGCGCCTGCGTATAGGGGTGCTGCATCTTGTCGAACACGTCCTCGATGGAGCCGGTCTCGACCGCCTCGCCGGAATACATGACGCAGAGGCGATCACAGGTTTCCAGCACCAGGCCGAGGTTGTGGGAGATGAACAGCATCGACGTGCCGTATTTCTCACCCAGGCCCTTCACCAGGTCGACGATGCCCGCCTCCACGGTCACGTCCAAAGCTGTGGTGGGTTCGTCAAGGATCAGCAAAGAGGGCTTTGACATCAGGGCCATAGCGATCACGATGCGCTGCTGCTGGCCGCCGCTGAGCTGGTGCGGGTAGCTTTTCAGCATCCGCTCGGGGTCGGGCAGCCGGACATCTGTCACCACGTCCAGCGCGAGCTGATAGGCCTCCTTCTCGGACTTGCCCTCATGGATCATCGGCACTTCCATGAGCTGCTTGCCGATCTTCATCGCGGGGTTCAGGGAGGCCATAGGCTCCTGATAAATCATCGCAATTTCCGATCCGCGCAGGTCACGCAGCTCTTCCGCCGACATCTTGTTCAGGTCGCGGCCCTTGAACTTGATCGTGCCACCGACGATGCGGCCATTCACTCCCAGATCCTGCATCACGCCAAGGGCGACGGTGGATTTGCCGCACCCGCTCTCGCCGACCAGCCCCATCGCCTCGCCGGGCATCACGGTGCAGGAGAAATCCATCACCGCCGGGATTTCGCGCAGGCGGGTGAAGAAGGAAATCGAGAGGTTTTCGATCTCGAGGATCGGACCGTCATAGCGCTCGGGAACGGCTTGGACATCTTCGGCGATGGTATCGACCATGGTTAATCACTCTCTCTGTCGGGCCGTTTGGCCTCGTATAGAACCGGTATATCTGAAGGATATCTGCGGTATATCTTCGCGATCTCAGCGGTCGCGTTGGCGTTTGGTTGGGTCATGGTTCCCACCCGCATGGAAAGCCGGTGCCAAGTTCCATCACCTGTTGCCCGCGCTCGATGTCCTCTTCGGTCAACACTGCCACACACGCAAGTTCAGCCCTAAGCGACTGCCAAAGGCGATTGAATTCGGTGTCGTCCTCGCCCCGAAGAACAAAACCTTCATATGCGGCGGATATTGGATGATAGCGGCGGTCAACTTCTTCCACCGTTTCCGCCATGACCTGTTCGAAAGGTATCTGGCAATGGGTTGCGTCACCCATGCGGGCGACCAGAGCCGCGAAGTAGTGGAGCGCATTGAATTCGATTGGCGCGGCGGCCATGGTTTCGTTTTGCTCGCTGAGGGCACGGTTTTGCATTTCGATGCCCATGGAGATGGCTCCTGCGGCGTTCACCGCGCCTGCGCATTGGACGAGGTCGTTGAACTCAACGTCTGCGTGCACCTGCTCTGCTGCCGCAATACTCAGGCCCAAGCCAAGCGCCGCCGGTATGGCGATGACGCGCATCAATCCTTCAGACTCTCTTCGCGCAGGCCGTCGGCCAGCAGGTTGAGGCCGAGCACCAGACTCATCAGCGCCAAAGCAGGCGGCAGGGCCGGGTGGGGGTAGATCGTCAGGAGGCGTCGGCCTTCGTTGATCGTGGAGCCCCAGTCGGGGCTTTCCGGCGAGACGCCCAGGCCGAAGAAGCCCAACGTGCCCAGAAGGATCGTGGTGTAGCCGATGCGCAGGCAGAAATCGACGATCAGGGGCCCGCGCGCGTTGGGCAGGATTTCCCACAGCATGATGTACCACGGGCCTTCGCCGCGTGTTTGCGCCGCGGCCACGTAGTCGCGGGTTTTGACGTCCAGCGTGATGCCGCGCACGATCCTGAAGACCGTGGGCGAGTTCACGAAGACGACCGACACGAACACGATCAGCAGGTTGCCCGCAATGTCGAAGAGGTCGAACGGCTCTGGCCAGAGGCGGAAGAGGAGCGGCAGGTCGGGATCCGAGGGGTTGGAGATCAGCGAGAGGTAAAGCACCCCGCCGATGGCGATGGCCGCGCCGACCAGGATGTTGCGCCGCGTCGGATCGGTGTGGAAACGCGAGTTGAACAGCACCACGAAGAACAGGATCGGGAACAGGAACAGGATCATCGACATGTATTGCGGCACGCCTGCGGCCACGATCTCGGGCGTCACCAGCAAGAAGAAGAGCAAGATGACGGGGAAGGCGAGCGCAAGGTTGGCGATGAAGGTGAGGATCGTATCGAGCTTGCCGCCGAAATAGCCCGCGGGCAGGCCAAGGGTGATGCCGACCATGAAGGCGAAGAGCGTGGCGACCGGCGTGATTTTCAGAACGTCCGCCGCCCCGAAGAACACGCGGCTGAACACGTCGCGGCCCAGATTGTCGCCGCCCAGAAGGTAGTAGGGATATTCGCCGTCGTCGGGGTTGGGCAGCGGAGTGCCGGGCAGTTCGTTGCGCATCTGGCTGATCAGGTCGATGGCGCCGTGGGTCGGCACCAGAGGGAACACGCCCGAGAAGATGGCGGCGAAGATCCAGAACATCACGAGGCCGAAGCCCGCCATGCCGATCGGGCTGTCGAACAGTTTGCCGTAGAGGCCGAGCCTGCGCTTGAAGGTGATCGACAGGGCGAAGGTGACGACCAGGGCGATCCAGACCGGCAGCAGCCGTTGGGCCATGGCGCCGAGGATGCCCTTTTGCTCGATCGTCGGCAGGGTCAGCCCGCCGATGATGTAGCCGATGCAGCACAGAACAAACAGCAGGACCGCGTATTTCATCCCGGTCAGGACCATGTCCATCGGCGTGCGCTGATAGACCAGCGTGCCATCGGCATTGACCTCGAAATCCCCCGATCGCATGCCCGCGAAGGTCATCACGACATTGGTGAGAAAGAGGATGACGAAGGCCACCACGGCCGCCAGCATCAGGGGGTTCAGGAATGCTCCGAAGGAGCCGGACCAGGTAAGGGGTTCCATGGGCGTTCTCCTTACGCGATACGGATGCGGGGATTGAGGAAGACGTAGCCGATATCGGAGATCAGCTGGGTCACCAGCACGACGAAGACGGCGACGATGGAGCAGGCCAGAAGCAGTTCGATGTCGTTGTTGGAGGCGGCCTGCACCATGGTCCAGCCGAAGCCGTTATAGTTGAACAGCGTCTCCACGATCACGACGCCGGTCAGCAGCCACGGGAATTGCAGCATGATGACGGTGAAGGGCGCGATGAGTGCGTTGCGGAGTGCGTGTTTCAGGACGATGTTGCGGAAGCTGACGCCTTTGAGGCGCGCGGTGCGGATGTATTGGGCGGTCATGACCTCGGCCATGGAGGCGCGGGTCATCCGGGCGATGTAGCCCATGCCGTAGAGCGCGATGGTGGTCACCGGCAGGGCGAAGTTCCAAAACGTGATGCCGTCTTCCATCGCCGAGCGGGCCGAGCCGAGGAACAGCGTTCGCCCCTCGATCCAGCCCCATTCGGCGAGGAGTGGGGACAGGCCCGCCGTCGACGAGGCCAGAAGCACGATGAAGATCACGCCGGACACATATTCCGGCGTCGCCGTCGAGGCGATGGAGAAGGTGGAGAGCGATCGGTCGAGCCGGGAGCCCTCGCGCATTCCGGCCAGCACCCCCACAAGAAGCGCGGCGGGCACCATGACGCCAAAGGCCCATCCCATCAGTTTCAGCGTCAGCAAAAGCCGCCCGCCAATGATATTGCCGACCTCGTCATCGGAGACGGTGGAAAAGCCCAGATCGCCCTGCAACAGGCCGCAGCGGGTGGGGGCATCGGCGGGATCCATGCCGAAATCGATGCAGCGCCCGGTGATCTCGCCCGTCGCCTCATCCTCACGGGTCCAGCCCGGCACCACACCCAGCCATTCGCCGTAGCGCACGATCAGCGGGCCGCCATAGCCGTTGCGGTCGAGCCAGCTGACGACCTCCGCATCGGTCATCCGCGCGTTGCCTTGGGTCTTGGCGAGCTTTTCGAGGTTCGGAAACAGGTTGGTAAGGAAAAAGACCACGAAGGTCAGGCACAATGCGGTCAGGATCATCACGCCGGTGCGGCGCAGGATGAAGGCTCCCATGGTCGGTTCCCCTGGTTATCTGGGCGGCGCGGTTTCTGGCGCTTGCCTGGTTGGGCCGTCCCTGCCTCGGGATCTTGTGCGGGCGGGGTGGGGCCGGTGCGGGTGCGTGTCTGGTGTGGCGCGCGTCCCGCGGGACAACCGGCGCCCGATGAAGTCGGACGCCGGTCAGGTTGATCAGCCGATCAGGCCGAGAAGCCCAGGTAGTGGACGTTGATCTCGAACTTCGGATGCATGCCGGCATTCACGATGCCCGGGCTGTAATGCCGGAAGAGCGAGCGCCAGTAGGGCTGAATGGTGACACCTTCTTCTTGCATGATCTGCTGCAGGCGGACCATGACCTCGCGGCGCGCATCGGCATCCTGGATGCCGTTGGCCTGGCTCAGAAGCTCATCGAACTCGGCATTGGAGAAGCCGCTTTCGTTCCACGGCACACCGGTGCGGTAGGCGAGGTTCAGGATCTGCACGCCAAGCTCGCGGTGGTTCCAGTTGGTCGAGCTGAACGGATAGGACGTCCAGTCGTTCCAGAATGTGGAGCCGGGGATGATCGTCCGCGTGACGTTGAACCCGGCATCGCGCAGCTGTGCGGCCACGGCGTCGGTGGTGTTCTTGCGGTAATCATCGTCGATCGAGATCAATTCGAACTCGAAATCGGCATGGCCGGATTCCTCCAGAAGCGCCTGCGCGCCCGCCGGATCGAAGGTCTGCGGCGGAAGCTCCGCATATTCCGGGTGGATCGGGCAGACATGGTGGTTTTCCGCCGTCACGCCCTGGCCGTTGATGCCCAGATCGAGGCAGACCTGATTGTCGACGGCCATGTGGATCGCCCGCCGCACGCGCACATCGTCATAAGGTGCGGCGTTCTGGTTTGGACGGATCACCACGGTGGCCGCGGTCGTCACCTCGGATTGCTCCCAGCCGATGGCGGCGAACAGGTCCACGAATTCGCCGACCGTCTCGTAGGTCATGTCGAATTCACCGGCCTCTGCGCCTGCAAACCACGCGGCGGGGTCCTGGCCCAGATCGACAAATACGATCTCGTCCAGATAGGTGTCGCCCCAATAGGTGTGGTCGGGGTTGCGTACGAGCCGGGCGGACACGCCGACCTCGTAATCGGCGATCTGGTAGGCGCCGGTGCCGACGCCGTGATCGGCCGGGTTGGTGCCGATCAGATCGCGGTGCTGCACGGCGGAGGGATAATCCGCGATGCCGGGCACCAGCGTGATGTCGGGCTCGGGGTAGGTGACGCGCACGGTGTAGTCGTCGACGACCTCGATGGCACCTTCGCGCGCCACGCCGGTATCGGGATCGACGAGGCCGCCCATGCGGGTGGACATGGAATTGCCTTCCACGGTCGAGTCGCACCAGCCGACGAAGTTGGCCGCCACGTCTTCGGCGGTGAAGGCATCGCCGTTGTTCCACATCACACCCTGACGCAGGTTCAGCGTGTAGACGGTGGCGTCCTCATTGGCCTCCCAGCTGTCGAGCAGGACCCCTTCGAAGGAGCCGTCCTCGTTGTACTGGATCAGGTATTCGAGGAAGCCGCGGGTGATGTTGGCCATCTGCGACCAATCGTAGGTGCGGGGATCCTTGAGGGCGCGCACCTCTTGCTGGATGCGCAATGTGCCGCCTGCGGCGGGCACCGAGCGGTGGCCATCGGCCAGCGCCGCATCGGCGCCGATCAGCGAATAGGCCGCGGCGGCGCTGAGGCCCAGGGCGGTGGAGCGCACGAGGAACTCCCGGCGGTCCAACTGACCGGCCTTGTGCTCGCGTGCATACATCTCGGCCACCGGGTGGGTGGTCAGCCCTGTAGACCCGTCGGTATGGGTGAAATCTCTCATTTGCGTCGTCTCCCTGTGACGTCTTGATTTTGTCGGGTGCGTCGTCGGTCTCTTACGGCCGCTGATCCACCACCGGTTGCATTAGCGCCCTGATTGGACACTTGCGTCAATGGTTAGATGCGCCTGCTTTCAGTCTGTTTGCGACATCGGATTAAAGCAAAACCGACATCCGGCCCCGGCGCAACCCCATGTTGACGTAACGTCGCCCGGTGAGCGGCCCCGAGCCACGCGATTGTCAGCGCGGGCGCGGCTTGCGGAATGCCGAGGGTGTACGGCCCGTCGCTTGCGAAAACGCGCGGGTGAAATAGGCCGGCGAGGAGAAGCCCAGTTGCTCGGCCACTTCGCGCGCCGGAAGGTCGGTTTCCAGCAAGAGGCGGCGGGCCTCGTACATCACCCGCTCACTCAGAAGCGCGTGGGCCGGGCGGCCCGCGGCCTCCCGGCAGACGCGGCTGAGATGGGTCGGCGTTACCTGAAGCTGCTCCGCGTAATCCGCGACGCCCCTGCCGGTGCGAAATTGCGCCTCCATCCGTTCGGCGAACAGCTCGGCCAGCCGATGGGCGCGGTCGCGGGCGATCTGCCCCTCCTGTCGGGCCAGTTCCCGGCTCATCCAGGCCGAGACCAGCAGGGAGTACGCGGTCAGTGCCCGGTCCATGGCGGGGGCGCGGGCCGCGATCTCGCCCTCGATCTTCTCGATATGGCTGGTCAGCGCCGCCTGGCTTTCGATGTTGGAGACCCGCAGGTGAAACGGGTCGATCGGCATTTCGAGCGTGGTGTCATTGGGAAGCCCAAGCTCCAGCCCCTGGGTCTGCGCCGCCAGTTCGAGGGCCATGGGCACGCGGGCGGGCACGAAGACGGCGGTGTTGGGCCCGTAGCCGCGGGTGATGCAATTGACCGTGACGCGGCCCTGGCCGCGGGTGATCCAGTAGAGCCGGTTGCGCGGCGAGGCGTGCAGAAGTTCAACCTTCCACGCGCCCTGCATGCGCAGTTTGCCCAGGGAGGCGACGGAATGGGCAATCGGGCGATGGGAGTTTTCGAACATGGGCGCAAGGTAGCGGTGCGGGTATCCGGCGCAAGGGGGAAAGCGGAGAGGGCGGCGGACCCGCGCCCGCCCGCCCAC
Organism: uncultured Roseicyclus sp.; assembly: GCA_947494975.1. Classification (GTDB taxonomy): domain Bacteria; phylum Pseudomonadota; class Alphaproteobacteria; order Rhodobacterales; family Rhodobacteraceae; genus Gymnodinialimonas. The sequence goes on from CANLXA010000003.1 coordinate 238,994, forward strand.
CCACCCCGGGCGCGGGGCCGCCTTGTGCCCGGGTGTCGGGCGGGGCTTTGGATTGCGGTGGGAAGGGGGCGCTGCCCCCGGCCTGCGGCCTCCCCCGGGGTATTTGGACCCAGTGGAAAGGGATCAGGGCAGGGAGATGTGCGTCCAGTTGCCCATATTGGAGCGAAACCAGGTGCGTTGGCGTTTGGCGTATTGCCGCGAGGCGGTGATGGCGGCGGCGCGTGCGTCAGCGAGCGAGAGCGTGCCCTTGAGGTGCGCGATGAGTTCCGGGGCGCCGATGGCCTTGCGCGCGCCGCCCGCTTCCGGCCAGCGGGGCAGGTTGGCGCGGGCTTCGTCCAGAGCGCCTTCGGCCAGCATCTGATCGAAGCGCTGTTCGATGCGGGTGTTCAGCCAGTCGCGCTCGGTATCGAGGAGGAGGGGGGTGGCATTATGGATCGGCAGCAGCGGGGGCGGCGTGTCGGCCTGCCAGAGGGACAGCGGACGGCCGGTGGCGCGCCAGACCTCCCAGCCGCGCTGGATGCGGGCGCGGTTCTGGCGGTCGATCCGGTGGGCGAGCGTGGCGTCGTGACGGTCGAGATCGGCCAGAAGGGCGGCGATGGGCATCGCGTCGGCCTCGGCCCGGATCTCGGGCGGGATGGGCGGGATCTCGGCCAGGCCCTCGGTCAGCGCGCGGAAGTAGAGGCCGGTGCCGCCCACGATGACGGGATTTTCGGGCAGGAGCGGCGTGATATCGCGCAGCCAATGGCCGACGCTGTAATCGGCCTCGAACGGGACATGGCCGTAGAGCGCGTGTGGCGCGAGGGCGGTCTCGTCAGGCGACGGGCGTGCCGTCAGCACGCGCCAGCCGTCATAGACCTGCAGCGCATCGGCGTTGACGATGATGCGGGATTGGGCGCGCGCGATCCGCAGGGCGAGCGCGGATTTGCCGGACGCGGTGGGTCCGGCGATGAGGACGGGGCGGTTTGGTGGGGGTGTTCCGTTGTATTTCAATGGATTGCCGCGCGATCTTCATGTAGGTCTGCCGCCGAGGATCGCAACGCGTTCAGGCGTTGAACCGGCGCGTCATATAGATCATTGTCCCGCGACAAGATCAAACGAGGAAGCTGCCCCATGTCGACCGCCCCCGACGCCGCCGCGGATACCGCCCCCGACGCCGCCCCAGACACCGCCGATGTGCGCTATTCGCGCGTGATGCTGAAGATTTCCGGCGAGGCGCTGATGGGGGACCAGGGGTTTGGCCTGCATCCGCCCACGGTGGAGCGGATCGCGGCCGAAATCAAATCTGTTCATGACCTGGGGGTCGAGATTTGCCTGGTGATTGGCGGTGGCAACATTTTCCGTGGATTGCAGGGCAGTGCCCAGGGGATGGAGCGGACAACCGCCGACTACATGGGCATGCTGGCGACGGTGATGAACGCGCTGGCGATGCAGGGCGCGCTGGAGAGCCTGGGCGTTTACACGCGGGTGATTTCCGCCATCACGATGAACGAGGTGGCGGAGCCTTACATCCGCCGTCGCGCGATCCGGCACCTGGAAAAGAAGCGGGTGTGCATCTTTGCGGCGGGCACGGGGAACCCGTATTTCACCACGGATACGGCGGCGACGCTGCGCGCGTCGGAAATGGATTGCGAGGCGATCTTCAAGGGCACGAAGGTGGACGGCGTGTACGACAAGGACCCGGCCAAGCACGCCGATGCCAAGCGCTACGAGACCGTCACCTATGACGAGGTTCTGGCGCAGCATCTGGGGGTGATGGATGCCTCGGCCATTGCGCTGGCGCGGGAAAACGACCTGCCGATCATCGTGTTCAGCCTCGATGAGCCGGGCGGGTTCCGCACCATCCTGTCCGGGCGCGGGACCTACACGAAAGTGGTGGATTAGCGCCGCGGCTCAGAACCCTTCGGGGTTGCCCGGCACGATGCGGCTCACCTGACCGCGCGGATCGCCGGTAGCGTCGTCGATCATGCGCAGGCCGGCCTCGTTCCGCAGGATCCTTGTGCAGCTTCCCTGGGGGCCGTCTGCCCAATCGATGCAATAGCCGGTATCTGTCAGCGTCCAGCGGCCCTGCATATGCGTGCCGTTCGCCAGGCGCGCGTGGGAGGTGCCCTTGCCGCCGAAATGGATCACGGCCTCACCGCCCGGCGTGTCGAGGTAGACCGTTTGATCGGTCAGCAACCCGTCGAGCTGGGACCTGGACAATTGCGTATCGGTGATGGGAGCGAACTTGGCGGTCATGGCAGGCATCCTTGTGAGTATTGTCAGGGAGCTTGACTATCAGTGGTTTCACATATGGTCAAGCAACCTGACTATTGTGTTGCCAAACGCGGCGGGGTAGGGGAGCGCATGGCGGATGATGGCTCGGATCTGGTGGATCATGTCGGCGTGGACCTGTGGTTTGCGTCGCTGGCCTATGAGCAGGCTATGTTCGCGCGGGTGGCGGAGCATGGCTTTGCCGATATCTCCGTCACCGACAGCGAGATCCTTGTGGCGATCCCGGCGGGCGGCGCGCGGATGACCGATGTGGCGCGGGCGCGGCGGGTGACCAAGCAGGCCGCACAGGAGCGGATCAAGAGCCTGATCGCGCGCGGATATCTGGCCGCGGAACCCGATCCGGAGGACAAACGCGCGCGGCGGCTGATCCATACCGATCGTGGCCATGCGCTGCGCGCCGCCCTGAACGGGATCAAGCGACAATTGCACCGGGAGGTGGAGGACCGTCTGGGCCGGGAGGCGACCGCGCGGTTGCGCGACCAACTGCGCGACTTACGGGCGCGATTGGCGGAGTGAGCGGCGCGGCGGATGGTCTATACAAGACCCGCGGGCTGGCTTATTCACTGGACCAAACAAGGCGAGGGGTTTGAGGCGGCTATGTCAGACGATTTCATGTTGGATACCGATGATCTTGAACGTCGGATGGAGGGCGCGATCGCGTCGCTTCGCACCGAGTTCGCCTCGCTGCGCACCGGGCGTGCCTCGGCGTCGATGCTGGAGCCGGTGATGGTGGATGCCTATGGCGCGATGACGCCGATCAACCAGGTGGGCACGGTCAATGTGCCGGAATCGCGGATGGTGACGGTGAATGTCTGGGACAAGGGCCTTGTGGGCAAGGTGGAGAAGGCGATCCGCGAAAGCGGGCTTGGCATCAACCCGCAGCTTAACGGCACCATCATCATGCTGCCGATCCCGGAATTGAACGAGGAACGGCGCCGCGAATTGACGAAAGTGGCGGGCACCTATGCCGAGAACGCGCGTGTCGCGATCCGCAACGTCCGCCGCGACGGAATGGATCAGATCAAGAAGGCGAAGGCCGACGGGATCAGCGAAGATGACCAGAAATTCTGGGAAAGCGCGGTGCAGGAGGTGACCGATACCTTCATCAAACGCGTTGACGACGCGCTTGAGACCAAGCAGGAAGAAATCATGCAGGTGTGACGGCCTGGGCCGAGAGGCCGGTGGGGGCTGACCGTGGATTGACGGGGCCTGACCTATGGGATCGCCTGTGGCGGGTCAGAGTGGCCGCGGCCAGCGCGACGGAGGCCAAAGACAGACCGGCGAGGGCAGTCCGCCTGTTCTGCCGCCCGTCGGCAATGGCGTGACGCAGAGGCGTCACCGGAGGCCGCCAACGACAGGCGAGCGCCGCGCCAGCGGGCCGTCAGACGGCCAAGTCGACGGACCTGCCATTCCCTGATAACTCCCGCATTTCTTGAAATGTTCACGGGCTTTGCCCATGTCGGGCGGATCGGTTGCGCCCCCGGTGTTGCCGGGGGTATGAAGCCGGGCCCCATTCGTGTTACGTCAGGGCGCAATGGCGGGCACATAAGGGCCCATGACCAACGAGGCAAAGATATATGATCGACAGTATGAGCGGGGCCGATGGTGCCAAGGCGCCTGCGCCGAACCACGTGGCCATCATCATGGATGGCAATGGCCGTTGGGCGCAGAAACGCAATCGTCCCCGATTGGTCGGTCATCATGCCGGGGCCAAGCGCGTGCGGGAGATCGTGCGGGCCTGCCCCGATCTCGACGTCAAATACCTGACGATCTTCGCCTTTTCGACCGAGAACTGGAAGCGCACGCAGACCGAAGTGGCGGGTCTGATGAAGCTGTTCAAGCGCTATATCCGGCGCGAGGCGCAGAACCTTCTGGAAGAAGGCGTGCGGGTGCGGTTCATCGGTGACCGGGTGCGGCTGGAGCCCGCGCTTGTGGATCTGATGGACGGGCTGGAGCTTCTGACCGCGGACAACGACAAGGTGCACCTGACGATCGCGCTCAATTACGGCGGCCGCGACGAGGTGGCCCGCGCGGCCAGGCGGCTGGCCTACGATGTGGCGATGGGCAAGCTGGAGCCGAAATCGATCTGTGACGAGACGTTCCCGAAATACCTCGACACCCATGTTCTGCCCGACCCCGATCTGGTGATCCGCACCAGTGGCGAGGCGCGGATCTCGAACTTCCTGCTCTGGCAATCGGCCTATTCGGAATACGAGTTCATCGATACGCTCTGGCCCGATTTCACCCCTGATATCTTCGCCCAGGTCGTGGGCCGCTTTGGCGTCCGTGACCGGCGGTTCGGGGCCGTTCCTGTTTGACGGGGATGGCGGCGTCCGGTCCCAAATTTGCCGATCTGGCGCCGAGGTTCCTGTCGGCGCTCGCCTTGATGGCGGTGGCGGGAACGGGCCTCTGGCTTGGCGGATTGGTCCTCGCGCTGCTGCTGTCGGGCCTGGGTGCGATGATGATGTGGGAGTATTTCCGCCTTATCATCCGGTTGAGCCCCCGGATCGCCAGCGCCGCGACGGCGATCACCTCGATCATGTTATGCCTCTCATTGGTTCTGGAACACCGCTTTGCCTCGCCGGTGGAGGCGGTGCCGGGCTCGGGCGACCTGCGCCTGACCCTCGCGCTGACGCCGTCCTGGCTGGCGCTGGGTGTGCTGGCGGTGACGATGGCGGGCGTGATCGTGCTGGTCCACCGCTCGCGCCTGGAGACGATGTTCGGCGCGATGATCCCGGCGGCGACCTTTCTGTTCTTCTACCTGCACCAATCGGTGCCCTTCGTGATGTGGGTGGTGCTGGCCGTTGTCGTGGCGACGGATGTGGCCGGGTACTTCTTCGGCAAGCTGATCGGCGGCCCGAAATTCTGGCCGGCGCTCAGCCCCAACAAGACATGGGCCGGGGCCGCGGGCGGCTGGCTGTGCTCGGGCGCGATTGCTTTGGCCGTCGGGGCCTGGATGGGCGGAGGCCTGATGCTTGGCGGCGTGGTCTTCCTCGTGGCTGTGTCGTTCGCCGCGCAGATGGCGGATATCGCCGAGTCGGCCCTGAAGCGGCGCGCCGGCGTCAAGGACAGCTCGAACCTTCTGCCGGGCCATGGCGGCGTGCTGGACCGGTTCGACGGCATGATCGGCGGCTTCGTGATGGCGGGGCTGGTGTTCCTGCTTCTGGGCTTCACGGTCGGCGCGACATGAGCCGACGCGTCAGTATTTTCGGGGCCACCGGCTCCGTCGGGCAGAACACCGTGGATCTGATTGGCCGGGACCCGGACGCCTACGACGTTGTCGTCCTGACCGGTGCGGGGAACATCAAGCAACTGGCCGAGGATGCGATCCGCCTGAGGGCCGATATGGCCGTTACGGCGGACGAGGCGCGGCTCGATGAGTTGCGCGCGGCCCTTGCGGGATCGGGGGTTGAGGCCGCGGCGGGCGAGGCGGCGTTGCTGGAGGCAGCGGACCGCCCCGCCGATTGGATCATGTCGGCGATTGTGGGTGCGGCGGGCCTGGCGCCCGGCTTTCGCGCGCTGCGCCACGGCACGACGCTGGCGCTCGCCAACAAGGAAAGCCTGGTGACGGCCGGGCCGCTTCTGCTGGCCGAGGCGCGGGCCAACGGCGCCGAGATCCTGCCCGTCGACAGCGAACATTCGGCGGTGTTTCAGGGGCTGGTGGGCGAAGATATCGCAGCGGTCGAACGGATCATCATCACCGCGTCGGGCGGCGGCCTGCGCGATTGGCCGGTGGAGGCGCTGGCCAGTGCCACGCCCGAAGATGCAGGCGCGCACCCGAATTGGGATATGGGCCAGCGGATCACCATCGACAGCGCGTCAATGTTCAACAAGGCCATGGAACTGATTGAAACCAAGGAGTTTTTCGGTGTTCCGGCCGCGAAGATCGAGGCGGTCATCCACCCCCAGAGCATCGTCCACGCGCTGGTCGGATTCGTGGACGGCGCGTTGATGGCGCATCTGGGCGCGCCGGATATGCGCCACGCCATCGGCTATGCGCTGCACCATCCCGACCGGCGCCACCTGCCGGTGTCGCGGATCGATCTGGCGCAGATCGCCACGCTGGAATTCTATGCACCGTGCGACATCCGCTATCCGGCCCTGAAAATCGCCCGCGCGGTGATGGAAACCGGTGGCAAGGCGGGCTGCATTTTCAACGCGGCCAAGGAAACCGCATTGGACGGATTTCTGGCCGGGCGCATCGGATTCATGGACATGAGTGGCATTGTTGAGGGCACACTTGACGCTATCTCGTCAAAAACCAGCCTTTCAATTGCCCCCAATACCCTTGAGGACGTCCTGAACACGGACCACATGGCCAGAGACATGGCCTGGGCCCAGATCGAGCAACATCAAACCTGAACGGGGCACGCTAAATGGATTTTCTACCCGCATTCGGCAATTTCGGCTTCACGCTTCTGGCGTTTGTGGCGGCCTTGTCGATCATCGTGGCGATCCACGAATACGGTCACTACATCGTGGGCCGCTGGTCGGGGATTCATGCGGAAGTGTTTTCCATCGGGTTCGGTCCGGTCCTGTTTTCACGGGTGGACCGGCACGGGACGCGCTGGCAACTCGCCGCGTTGCCGTTTGGCGGCTACGTGAAATTCCTGGGCGACGCCAACGCGGCCTCGGCAGGAGCCGATGGCGCGGTTCTGGATGCGCTTGATGCCAAGGAACGCAGGCGCTCCATGCCCGGCGCACCGCTTTGGGCGCGCGCGGCCACCGTTGCCGCGGGCCCGATCTTCAATTTCATCCTGTCGATCCTGATCTTTGCCGCCGTCGTGGGCTTTAGTGGCCGCGTCGCCGATGTGCCGCGCGTGGGCGATACCGTGCCGCTGCCTGCCAGCATCGCGTCGCTGGAGGCCGGTGATCAGATCACGGCCATCGAGGGCGAGCCCGTCGAGACGCTGGGTGATGTCTATGACCTCGCGCGCGCGTTGGAACCGGCAGAGACCGTGACCTACGATATCGTACGCGATGACACGGCGATGCAGATTGAGGCGGCCTTTCCGCTGATGCCCATCGTCCGCTCGGTCACGCCGCAATCGGCGGCGATTGCGGCAGGCATCGAGGAAGGCGACGTGATCACGACGCTGGATGGTGACCCGATCTACGGCTTCTCGCAACTCCGCGACGCCGTGAATACGGGCGAGGGGGCCGAGATTGCCCTGACCGTCTGGCGCGCAGGCGACACGCTGGACCTGACGCTCCGCCCGCGATCCACCGATCTGCCGACGGGGGATGGCGGGTTCGAGACGCGCTACCTGATCGGGATCACCGGCGGGCTGATTTTCGAGCCGGAACGCGAACGCGTGGGCCCTTGGGACGCGCTGACCTTCGGGGTCAGCCAGACCGGGTTCGTCATTGAATCCTCACTGTCGGGCCTGTGGCACATCATCACCGGCGCGATCTCGACCTGTAACCTGCAAGGCCCCATCGGCATTGCGGAAACCTCGGGCGCCACCGCGAGCCAGGGGATCGACAATTTCATCTGGTTCATCGCCGTTCTGTCGACGGCGGTGGGCCTGCTGAACCTGTTCCCGATCCCGGTGCTGGATGGCGGACACCTGATGTTCCACGCCTATGAGGGTGTGGCGGGCAAGCCGCCGTCGGACAAGGTGCTGCGCGGGTTCATGACGGTGGGCCTTGTCTTGCTGCTGTCGCTGATGCTGTTTGCGCTGTCGAATGACCTGTTCTGCCCCTGATCCGGGGGCGGTTCCGGCGGGCGAAATCGCCAAATCTCCACGTCACTTGCACGTTCCTGCCACAATTGGGCGCAATATATTGTGCATCATTCCTTCCTGATGAATGGACCTGAACCGATGCGCTATCTTGCTCAGAGCTACCAAGGCGTCAGCCGGATCGTGCTGATCAACACCGACCGTTTTCTGACGCCGCTGCTGATTGTATGCGCGCTGACGCTGGCCGGTTGGGTCCTGAGCCTGAGCTGAGGCTGGCTGCCGCTCAACACCCCGAATTCACTTGGTTTCCCGGCGGCGGAGCAATCCGGCCGCCGTGCCGGATTCGCCACAGGTTGTGACAAACCGTGGCCGAGCTACCACAAGTCGCGCACATGCGTTTGACTACCCCCCAGCCGCACGATACCCACGTCCCCAACACATTTGGTATTTAGGGGTGGGATTCGATGATCCGTCGTGCGGTTTTGCATATTGCGCATCGTGTCGGACAGCTGGCAGTACCGGTTGTCGTAATGATCTCACTCATCGCGGTCGCCCTTCCCGCCTCGGCCCAGAGCTTCCAGTTCTCCAATTTCGATGTTCAGGGCAACGTGCGCACCAATGATGCGTCCGTCCTTCAGGTGGCCGGGCTTGTCCCCGGCACCACGGTCTCCGCAGGGCAGGTGAACGACGCGCTGCAGCGACTGCAGAACTCGGGCCTGTTCGAAACGGTCGAGGTTGCGCCGCGGGGCAATACGCTGGTCATCACCGTTGTCGAATACCCGACGATCAACCGCATCGCGATCGAAGGCAACCGCCGGTTGGACGATGACGCGCTGCTGGCGGTCATCGATTCGACACCCCGCCGCGTCTATTCGCCCATCACCGCAGAGCGTGACGCCGCCGCCATCGCCGAGGCCTACCGCGCATCGGGCCGCCTGACGGCGACCGCCGTTCCGCAGATCATCCGCCGTGACGAAGGCCGCGTCGATCTGGTCTTCGAGATCACCGAAGGGGCGGTGGTGGAAACCCAGCGCATCGCCTTCGTCGGCAACCGCGATTACTCGGACCGTCGCCTGCGCCAGATTCTGGAAAGCACGCAATCGGGCCTGTTCCGCGCGATCATCCGCTCGGACACGTTCATCCAGGATCGCATCGCGCTTGATCGGCAATTGCTGACCGATTTCTATCAGGATCGCGGCTATATCGATTTCGAGATCCTGTCGGTGACGCCGGAGCTGAGCCGCGACCGCGGCGCCTATTTCGTGACGTTCAATATCCGCGAAGGCCAGAGCTACCGCATTGGCAACCTGTCGGTCGTGTCGGAGCTTCCCGGGGCGAACGCGGCTGATTTCCAGCGCATCATCAATATCCGTCAGGGCGTGCGCTACAGCCCTCGCATCATCGACAACACGATCACGCGGATGGAGAATCTGGCCTCCGATCAGGGCCTGCGCTTTGTTCGGATCGAGCCGCGGCTGGTGCGCGACGATGCCAACCTTGTGGTCAATGTGGAGTTCGTGATTTCGCGCGGTGAGCGGGTCTTCGTGGAGCGCATCGATATCGAGGGCAACCAGACAACGCTCGACCGTGTGATCCGCCGCCAATTCGACGTGGTCGAAGGCGATCCGCTTGATCCGCGCCAGGTGCGTGCCGCGGCCGAGCGCATCCGGGCCACCGGCTTCTTCGCCGATGTGCAGGTGGAGGGCCGCCCGGGCACGGCGCCCGATCAGGTGATCGTGGATGTGGATGTGGAAGAGCAGCCCACCGGGTCGCTCGGGTTCTCGGCCAGCTACTCGACCGATACCGGCGCCGGGCTTGCGGTGAACTTCTCGGAACAGAACTTCCTGGGTCGGGGGCAGGCCGTATCGCTCAGCTTCAGCACAGTGGATGGCGGCCAGTCCCTGAACTTCTCGTTCGTGGAGCCGGCCTTCCTGCGCCGCGATCTGGCCCTTGGCCTGAACGCCTATTACGCCGTGACGGAGCAGCAGAACCAGAACTTCGATACCGTACGCTACGGTGTGGGCACGAGCATCGCCTTCCCGATCAGCGAGAACGGGCGTCTGCGCCTGGCCTACAACTTCGCCCATGATGAGATCAGCGCCCTGGATGCGACGGCGGGCGTGAACTCTCCCATCTTGCTGAATGAGCCCCTTCAGGCGGATACGTCGTCGGTCGGGTTCACCTATTCGTTCGACAACCGGGACACGGGCCTCAACCCCAATGCGGGCGTCGCGTTCAGCTTCAGCGCGGATTACGCGGGCCTGGGCGGCGATACGGAATTTGTCCGCACACAGGTGCAGGCCATCGCCGAGACACGCGTGGCGCGGGAAGAGGTGACGCTGCGTGCCACGTTCGAAGGCGGGGCGATCAATGCGCTGGACGGGGGCACGCGCCTGGCCAACCGGTTTGCGCTCAACTCGCGCCAGATGCGCGGCTTCGAAGGCTTCGGCCTCGGCCCTCGGGACCGCGAGGCGTCCAATGCGAACGCCCTGGGCGGCAACTACTTTGCCGTGGCGCGGTTCGAAGCGGCCTTCCCCCTCGGACTGCCCGATGAATACGGCATCTCTGGCGGTGTGTTTGCCGATTTCGGCTCGGTCTGGGGTCTGGATGATACCGCGGGCACGGTCGGCCCCACGCAGCCCGGCGGTGTGGTGGATGACAGTTTCAGCCTGCGATCGGTCGTGGGGGTTTCAATCTTCTGGGATACCGCCCTCGGGCCGCTGCGTTTCAACTTCTCGCACCCGGTGCAGGTTGAGGATTACGACCGCACGCGCGAATTCGACTTCACCGTTGAGGCGCGTTTCTGACACCCATGTCGCGCCGATCCACGATCTTCCGCGCCGCCGCCCTCGGGCTGGCGGCGCTTTTCGTATCACCGCTGCCCGCGGCGGCGCAGGTCGGCGCGCCCCTGCGACCAGGGGAACCGGCGGCAGCCATTCTTGTCCTCAACCAGGACCGTTTGCTGTCCCAGACGGAGTTCGGCCAGCGGATTCAGCGTGAGATCGAGGCGGCGTCGGCGGCCCTGGCAGCGGAGAACCGCCGCATTGAAGCGCAGTTGACGGAGGAAGAACTGGAGCTGACCGAGCGCCGGCCCACCATGCCCGCCGAGGATTTCCGCGTGCTGGCCGATGATTTCGACCTCCGCGTCAGCGGCATCCGTGCGGCGCAAGACGCCAAGACCCGTGATCTGCAATCCCAGGCCGACGCGGCACGGCAGACGTTCTTTGAAGAGATTGTGCCGGTGCTGCTGAGCCTTGTCGAGGCGCGCGGCGCGGCGGTGCTGCTCGACAGCCGGACGGTGCTGTTGTCGGCGGGCAGCGTGGACATTACCGACGATGCCATCGCCGCGATCGACGAGGCGCTCGGTGAAGGTGGGGAGGAGCCGATGATCTCGATCCTCGGGCTGAGCCCCACACCAGCACCGGAACCCCAGCAATAACGCGCCCGCTTGCCGCGCCGTGGCGGAGTTGCTAACCCTCGCCAACGCATTTTTACACCATCCCGGGAGCCGCCCATCATGAATGTCGACACCGCCCAAATCGCCGACATCGATCTGATCCAGCGGATCCTGCCCCACCGCTATCCTTTCCTGCTTGTGGACCGTGTGCGCGAGATCGTGCCGTTCAAATCCGCCGTCGGCGTGAAGAACGTGACCGTGAACGAGCCGCATTTTCAGGGGCACTTCCCCGGCGTGCCGATCATGCCCGGTGTGACCATCGTGGAGGCGATGGCGCAGACCGCGGCGGTGATGGTCGGGGTCTCTGCCGATCTGGCCGACAAGAACTTTCTTGTCTATTTCATGGGCATCGACAGCTGCAAATTCCGCCGCAAAGTGGGGCCGGGCGATGTGCTCGAGCTTCATGTGACGGCGACGCGGGGCAAGCCGGGTGCGAAGGTGTGGAAGTTCGAGGGCAAGGGCCTTGTGGCCGGCGAATTGGCCTGCGAATGCGCGTTCACCGCGATGATGGACCTGCCGTCGGAGGCCGGTTGATGGGGATCGCCCCCACCGCTCAGGTGCATGAGAGCGCCGTTGTGGAACCCGGCGCCACCATCGGTGCGGGCAGCATCGTCGGGCCGTTTTGCGTTATCGGCCCCGAAGTGACGCTTGGCGCGGACGTGGTGCTGAAATCCCATGTGGTCGTCGCAGGCTGGACCGATATCGGCGACGGGACCGAGATTTTTCCCTTCGCCTCCATCGGCGAGATCCCGCAGGACAAGAAGTTCGGCGGCGAGCGCACGCGCCTGATCGTGGGCAAGCGCAACCGGATCCGCGAAGGTGTTACGATGAATACGGGCACCGAAGGCGGCGGTGGCATCACCCGTGTGGGCGATGACGGCCTGTTTCTGGCCAATTCGCACGTCGCCCATGATTGCCAGGTCGGCGATCGGGTGATCATGGTGAACTCTTCGGCGCTTGCGGGCCATTGCGTGGTGGGCGATGACGTGATCATAGGGGGCCTGTCGGGTGTGCATCAGTTTGTGCGGATCGGGCGGGGTGTGATTATCGGCGCGGTGTCGATGGTCACCAACGACGTCATTCCCTACGGCCTTGTGCAGGGGCCGCGCGGGCGGCTGGACGGGCTGAACCTTGTCGGGCTCAAGCGGCGGGGCGTGGCGAAGGCCGATATCACGGCCTTGCGGGCCGCGTTGCAGGCCCTCAAGCAGGGCGAAGGGGCCAGCTTTCAGGAGCGGGCCAGACGACTTGGCGAGAGTGACGAGATCGATAGTGATTATGTGCGGGAGATCGTGGATTTTGTCCTCGGGGACAGCGACCGCTCTTTCCTGACACCGGAGTAACGAATATGCGCGCTATCATTGCGGGGTCCGGGGCCTTGCCTGGCCTGCTGTTGCAGGCCGAAATGGCCTATGTCGCCACGTTTCGCGGCGTCGAGGTGGCCCCGTTGAAAGCGCCGCCGATCAAGGCGCGGTTCGAGCAATTGGGCCGCCTGTTCGATGAGCTGCGCAAGAAAGAGGTCACCGAGGTGTGCCTGGCCGGCGCGATGGCGCGCCCGCAGCTTGACCCGGTGGCGTTCGATCCCTTCACCGCCAAGCGCATGCCGGTTCTGATGGAGGCCATGGGGCAGGGCGATGACGCGCTCCTGCGGGCCGTGGTCGAGGTGATCGAAGAGGCCGGGTTCAGCGTGATCGCCGCCCATGAGGTGCGCGACGATCTGGTGGCCGAGGCGGGCGTGATCGCGGGCAAGAAAGTGGCGGAGCGCGACGCGGCCCGGGGGCGCTCCGTGCTGGCCGCGCTGGGGCCGCTTGATGTGGGACAGGGCGCGGTGGTGGCCAAGGGGCAGGTGTTGGGCATTGAGACCTTGCAGGGCACCGATGCGATGCTGTCTTTCGTGGCCCAGACCGCGCAGGGATCGCGCGGCGTCTTTGTCAAACGTCCCAAGCCGGGGCAGGATTTGCGCGTGGATATGCCCGCGATTGGCCCCGAGACGATCCGGGCGGCGGCGGCGGCCGGGCTGGCCGGGATCGAGATTGCCGCGGAGCAGGTGCTTCTGCTGGATCGCCCGGCCATCGAGGCCGCCTGTGCAGAGACGGGGATGAACCTGTGGGCCGGGCCCTGAAGGCCTTTTTCGTTGCCGGTGAGCCGTCGGGTGACCGTCTGGGCGCCGCGCTTCTGGACGGGCTGCACGAGGCTGGCGCGGAGGTTGAGCCGCACGGGATCGGCGGGCCCTTGATGGCAGTGGCCGGTCTGACCTCGATCTTTCCCTATGATGAGCTGGCGGTGATGGGTATTGCCGAGGTCCTCCCGAAATACTTCCACCTCAAGCGCCGCATCGCGCAGACTGCCCGGGCCGTCGCCGAGAGCAGGGCCGAGGTGCTCATCACCATCGACAGCCCCGATTTCTGCCTGCGTGTCGCCAAGCTTGCGCGGGAGGCGAATCCGTCGCTCAAGACCATCCATTACGTGGCACCGTCGGTCTGGGCCTGGCGGCCCAAACGGGCGGACAAGATGGCGCGTGTGATCGACCACGTTCTGGCGCTTCTGCCGTTCGAGCCGCCCTATATGGAAGCCGCGGGCATGAGCTGTGACTTTGTGGGGCATCCCGTGGTGGCGGAGCCGGTGCCGAGCCCCGATGATGTGGCCGCGTTTCGCGCCGCGCACAGGATCGGTGCGGAAGACAAGCTCCTGCTGGTTCTGCCGGGTTCCCGGCGCTCCGAGATCGCGCGCCTGGCGCCGATCTTTGGCGAGGCGTTGCGCCGTGTCCCGGCGCGACTGGTCCTGCCAACCCTGCCGCATCTGGTGGGCGCGGTGGAGCAAGCAACGGCGGGCTGGTCCCAGAACCCAACTATCCTCAACCCAACCGACCCGGCCGAAAAACGCGCCGCCTTCGCGGCGGCAGATGTGGCGCTTGCGGCGTCGGGCACGGTGTCGCTGGAGCTGGCGGCGGGCGGCACGCCCATGGTGATCGCCTACGATATGAACTGGCTGACCCGGGTGATCGTGAAACGGGCAATCCGCGTCGATACCGTCACGCTGGTGAACCTTGTCTCCGATACCCGCGCGGTACCGGAATTCCTGGCCGAGAAGTGTCGCCCCGGCCCGATCCGCGCCGCGCTGGACGGCCTGCTGCAGGGTGGCGGCGCGGAGCAGCGCGCCGCAATGGAGCTTACCATGGAGCGGTTGGGGCGCGGTGGCCCGGCGCCGGGCCTGCGCGCCGCGCAATCGGTTCTGAGCTTTCTCAACCGGTGAAATCGGCCTGGATCGCGCCGGAGAGGCGCATCAATACATCCGGTGCGATGGGGAAAACATGGCGCGGTGTGCCTGCGGCGGCAAAGACCACATCAAATTCCAGCAGGCGCGGATCGTACCAGGCGCGGATCGGGTTCAGATGGCCGATCGGGGCCACGCCGCCGATGGCAAAGCCCGTCTGCGCCCGGATCAGCCCGGCATCGGCCTTGCCCAACGGTTCGCCTGCCACGGTGCTGGCCTTGGCCGGGTCCACCCGATTGCCGCCCGCCGTCACGAACAGGACCGCATCACCGGTCGCTTCGGCATGAAAGATGATCGATTTGGCGATCTGATCGATCTCGCATCCGGCTGCGGCGGCGGCATCTGCCGCGGTGCGCGTGCCCTCGGCCATCTCGACCACGTCGACGGCCTGACCGGCCTCCTCCAACGCGCGCTTCACCCGTTTCAATGATTTCGACATGCCTGCCATCCCTTGCCAATCGCGCGGACCCTCGCAAGGATCAAACCGGCCTGCAAGAGGAGCCCCGATGTCCTTCGCCGCCCGCCTGACCCGCGCGCCCATCCCCCATTCGCCGGACCGCGGGGCCGAGGCACTGGGCCATATGCATCACCTCGCGCCCGACCTGGCGGAGCTGATCCGTGGCGCTGGCGGATCGTCCCCCTATCTGGCGGGGCTGATCGGCAAGGAGGGCCATTGGCTGTCCCATGCCTTGGACCAGCCGCCTGAAGACGTGATCGCGGAATTGATCGCCGAGACCGCAACGCTTGATGCTGGATCGCTGGATGCCGGGCTGCGCGGCTTGAAACGGCGTGCGGCGCTGATCGTGGCGCTTGCGGATCTGGGTGGGGTCTGGGGGCTGGCCACGGTGACGCAGGCCTGGACCGACTTCGCCGATGCCTGCCTGGCCGCCGCGCTGGCCATCCACGTCGCCACCCTGGCCCGGCGCGGCAAGATCCCCGGCCAGAGCGAGGCGGACGCGCTTGCCACGGGCGCGGGTATGGTGGCGCTGGCCATGGGCAAGATGGGGGCGGGGGAGCTGAATTACTCCTCGGATATCGACCTGATCTGCCTGTTCGATGAAAGCCGCTTTGACGGCCCCGCCGAGGAGATGGAGGCGCGCGCGGGCTTCATCAAGGCCACCCGCGCCATGGCCGCCACGCTGAACGATCCTACCGCGGACGGCTACGTGTTTCGCACCGATCTGCGGCTGCGCCCGGACCCGTCGGTCACGCCCGTCTGCATCTCCATGGCGGCGGCGGAACGCTACTACGAGGCCGAGGGGCGCACATGGGAGCGCTCCGCCTATATCAAGGCGCGGCCCGCCGGCGGTGACCTTGCGGCGGGAGAGCGGTTTCTGCAGGCGCTGACGCCGTTTGTCTGGCGCAAGCATCTGGATTTTGCAGCGGTCGCCGAGACAATGGATATGCGCCAACGCATTCGCGACCACAAAGGCCTGCACGGGGAGGCACTGGAGGGGCATAACCTGAAACTCGGAAAAGGTGGTATTCGCGAGATCGAATTTTTCGCCCAGACCCGCCAGCTGGTGGCCGGCGGCCGCGACCCGGCCCTGCGCGCGCCGCGCACGGTCAAGGCGCTGGCGGCCCTGGCCCGGGCCGATTGGATCACCCGCGAGGTGGCGGGTGACTTGGCGGATCACTACGCGGCGCTCCGCGAGGCCGAACACCGGGTGCAGATGATCGACGATGCGCAGACCCATTCCTTGCCGAAATCACCGGACGGGTTTGACCGACTCGCGCGGTTGAGTGGCGAGGGAGATACAGCACGATACCGCGCGATGCTGCAGGAGCGGCTGACCGCCGTGTCGGAACTGACCGGGGATCTCTATGCCTCCAAGACCCGGGCGCAGGAGGCGCCGGACCTCAGCGAAACAGCGCGCGGTATCATCTCGCGCTGGCCCGGATACCCGGCGCTCCGCTCGGCCCGGGGCCAATCGATTTTCGAGCGGTTGAAGCCCGATCTTCTGGCCCGGCTGGGGCAAGCCGCCAAGCCCGATGAGGCGCTGTCGAACTTCGATGGGTTTCTGCGTGGGTTGCCCGCGGGGGTTCAGCTGTTCTCACTGTTCGAGGCGAACCCGAGCCTTGTGGATCTGATCGCCGATATCTGCGCCACGGCGCCCGGCCTGGCCACCTACCTGTCGCGCAATTCCGGGGTGCTGGATGCGGTGCTCGATGGGCAGTTCTTTGCGCCCTGGCCGGGGGCGACGGGATTGACGGAGGACCTGTCGCGCGCGTTGCAGCCGCTGGATTACGAGGCACAGCTGAACGCGGCGCGCCGGTGGCAGAAGGAATGGCACTTCCGCGTGGGGGTGCACATGTTGCGTGGCCTGATCGGTGCCGATGACGCCGCGCGGCACTATTCCGATATCGGCCACGCGGTTATTGCGGGCCTCTGGCCCCATATCTGCGCCGACATCGCGCGGCGGCACGGGGCGCCGCCGGGGCGCGGCGGTGTGGTTCTGGCCATGGGGAGCCTGGGGGCCAGCGAGATGACGGCGATCTCGGATCTGGACCTGATCGTGATCTTCGATGCCCAGGGCGTCGAGATGACCGAGGGCCGCCGCCCGCTGGACCCCCGGGGCTGGTTCGCGAAGGCGACCAAGGCGCTGATCACGGCGCTGAGCGCCCCGACGGGTGAGGGCAAGCTTTACGATGTCGACATGCGGCTGCGCCCGTCGGGCGGGCAGGGGCCGGTGGCCACGTCGCTGGCGGCGTTCGAGCATTACCAGCGCCAGGATGCCTGGACATGGGAGCATATGGCGCTGACCCGCGCGCGGGTTGTGGCGGGCGATGCGGGGCTTGGCGCGGATGTGGAGGCGGTGCGCTGCGCGGTGATCGCGGCGCGGGCGGGCGGGGCGGAGATCCTGCGCGACGCGGCCGATATGCGCGCGCGCCTGCAGCAGGCGGGCCGGGCGGGCGGCCGGTGGGCGGTGAAGGATGGGCCCGGCGGGTTGCAGGATATCGCGCTGGTGGCGCAGGCCGTTGGCCTGATTGCGGGATCACCCCTGCGCACGCCGCCAGAGCAATTGCGGGCCGCCGCCGAGGCCGGGCATCTGGCGCCCGATATCGCGGAGCGGCTGGCCGCCATTCATATCCTGTTTGCCGGTGTCCAGCAGGGCGCGCGCCTCTTGAGCGCAGGGCCCCTGGACACCGATGCCCTGGGTACGGGGGGGCGCGATTTCCTTGTCCGGCTGGCCGAAGTGACGGACCCGGACGCCCTTGTGACGCAGTTGGACACCGCGCGGGCCGATGCCGCCGGTATCATCGCCGAAATCCTGGGCGAAGCGAACGGACCCGACGATGCGTAAGACAGATCCGATAGATCCAAAGAACCTGATCCGGGAGGCGTTCCGGATCGAAGGGATCACGGCATCGGAATGCAGATCCATCTTCGTGGATTGGGCGTTGAGCGTGGAGGGCACCGATCATCGCCCGATGATCGAAGCGCTTCTGGCCCGCCACGGGGCAGAGGCCCCCGATCACCCGATGAGGATTGTCCTGACCGAGGGGCTGACACAACAGCCGATTGCGCGGCGGCGCGGTGGGCGTGCGGCAAGGGTCAAGGACAGCTAGGCGCGTGGTGTCCGGGCCGCTACGGCGGTGGATGTTGTGTATCCAGGGGCGCAGGCATGGCCCCTGATCGGGGCAACCGCAACGCCGCCATCGGGTTTCAGTGCGTCATGCCTTTTCACGCGATGCATGGCTGCCGCGTTCGCGGTAAGGCGTCGTCTCGTAATGGGCGCGGTAGCATTTGGAGAAATGCGAGGGTGATGCGAAGCCACAGGCCAGCGCCACGTTGATCACGCTCATATCCGTTTGCATCAGCAGATTGCGCGCCTTGGCGAGCCGCAATTCCATGTAATACCGCTTGGGGGAGCGATTGAGGTAGCGGCGGAACAGGCGCTCCAGCTGACGGGTCGACATGCCGACATCCTGGGCCAGTTGGGCGGGGCTGATCGGCTCTTCGATCTTCTGCTCCATCATACGGATCACCTGCCCCAGTTTGGGGTGGCGCACGCCGATGCGGGTGGGGATGGACAGGCGCTGGGTGTCCTGATCGGTGCGGATCGAGGTGTAGATCAACTGGTCGGCCACCAGATTGGCCAGATCCTCACCCTGATCCTCGGCGATCAGCTTCAGCATCAGGTCGATCGACGCGGTGCCGCCTGCCGTGGTGATCCGGTTGCCATCGATCACGAAGACGGATTTTGTGAGCGTCACGTCTTCGAATTCCTCGGTGAAGCTGTCCTGGTTTTCCCAATGGATCGTGGCGCGTTTTCCGTCCAGAAGCCCGGCCTTGGCCAGCGTGTAGCCCGCGGTGCAAAGTCCGCCGATCACCGCGCCCTTGCGGGCCTCACGCCGGAGCCAGCTCAGCACGCGTTTTGTCGTCGCGCCGGCCACATCGATGCCGCCGCAGATCAGGACCGTATCTTCGCGCGTGAGCTCTTCCAGATCGGTATCGAGCCGATACCAGATCCCGGCGGAGCTTTGCGCGAATTCGCCGCCTTCGCCCGCCAATGTCCACGAATAGATTTCCGAGCCCGACATCCGGTTGGCGATCCGCAAGGCTTCGACCGCGGAGGCGAAGCACAGCATGGTGAATTGGTCCAGCAAAACAAAGACGAACCGTTTGGGTCCTTCACCGGGGCGCGTGCGAGTCAGGGTCTTCGACATCATCGTTTCCTTCGGGAGGCGCGGATTTTCAGCGGCGCTTCTTTCCCGATCAAGAGCGAAAGCATCAATTGGCCTGCCACGCAATCCCGAAATCCGATGAATTGCGGGATTGGAAGCCAAGCGGGCCTTGTGTAAGGAGAGCACCGACCCCTGGAATTGGAGACACCCATGACCAATGCAAGCACCTGGACCAAGTCCGATTGGCGCAACAAGGCACGTATCCAGATGCCCGATTATCCGGATCAGGCAGCGCTGGAGGCCGTGGAGGCGCAGTTGGCGCAGTATCCGCCGCTGGTGTTTGCAGGCGAGGCACGCAGGCTGAAACACGAATTGGCGGATGTGGCGCAGGGCGATGGCTTTCTGTTGCAGGGGGGCGATTGCGCCGAAAGCTTCACGGAGTTTTCAGCCGACAATATCCGCGACACGTTCAAGGTGATGCTCCAGATGGCCATGGTGCTGACCTATGGGGCCAAGGTGCCGGTGGTGAAGATCGGCCGGATGGCTGGCCAATTCGCCAAGCCGCGCTCCGCTCCCACCGAGGTGAAAGATGGCGTGGAACTCCCCTCCTATCGGGGCGACATCATCAATGAGCTGGATTTCACGCCCGAGGCGCGCAGTCCGAACCCGCAGAAGATGTTGCAGGCCTACACCCAGGCGGCCGCGTCCCTGAACCTGGTCCGTGCGTTTTCGACGGGGGGCTATGCCGATATTCACCACGTCCATTCCTGGACCCTTGGTTTCACCGACAATGACGACGCCGAAAAATACCGCGACATGGCCAACCGCATCCAGGATGCACTGGATTTCATGACGGCAGCTGGCCTGACCTCCGAGACCAACCACGAATTGTCGAAAGTGGATTTCTACACCTCCCACGAGGCGCTGCTGCTGGAATATGAAGAGGCGCTCTGCCGTCTCGATTCGACGTCCGGCAAATGGCTGGCGGGCTCGGGCCACATGATCTGGATCGGCGACCGCACGCGGCAGCCCGATGGCGCCCATGTGGAATTCTGCAAAGGCGTGCAGAACCCGATCGGCGTCAAATGCGGCCCGTCGCTGACACGCTCCGACCTCAAGGAACTGCTTGATCTTTTGAACCCGGCCCGTGAGGCGGGCCGGATCGTGTTGATCAACCGCTTCGGCGCGGGTGCGGTGGGCGATCACATGCCCAAGCTGATCCGCGCGGTTGAGGAAGAGGCCCATCCGGTGGTCTGGACCTGCGATCCGATGCACGGCAACACGATCAAGTCCGACAGCGGCTACAAGACACGTCCGTTCGACTCGGTGCTGCGCGAGGTGCAGGAATTCTTCACGGTGCACCGGGCGGAGGGGACCGTGCCCGGCGGCGTGCATTTCGAAATGACGGGGCAGGACGTGACGGAATGCACCGGTGGGGTGCGGGCGGTGACGGACGAGGATCTGTCCTCGCGCTACCACACGGCCTGCGATCCGCGCCTGAATGCGTCTCAATCCCTGGAGCTGGCGTTTTTGGTGGCGGAAGAGCTGTCATCGACCCGCGAGGCGTTGCGCGCCGCGGGCTGAACACATTGTGGGGCTGGCGGTGTTACGCCAGCCCGCCGTCGATCACTTGAAAGACGGGGCGAACGTTCTCTTCCGATGCATGTGCCATTTGGGCCGCGCCACCGCTTGCGGCAACGCGGGGCACAACCCGCGCGATGGGCCGCGACAAGTGCAGGCCCCCCATCGCCCCGAGTACCGGGCCGGTTTCCGGAATATCCAGCGTCCACGAATTGTCGATGGTGAAGCGGCCCCGAATGTCCGAGATATAGGGCGTCATCGCCGGACGTTCGGAATAGACGGCCAGCGCCCGGGTCAGCCCGCCGCGGGTGTCGATCAGCGGCAGGATCGCCATCGTCGCCTCGGCGGACAGGCCGGTGCGCTCCTGGCGGCACAGCGACAGGATGCTGACGGCCGGGGTTGCGATGGCTGTTTCGGCGGCATCCATCGCGGCACTGCGATCATCCAGCTGGAACAACGAGCGGAACGGCATCCCGCGCAGCTCCATTCCCATGCGGGCCGATATCGTGGCGCCAGCCAGGCGCATCCGCACGGTTCCGGCCCGCGGGCGCTCCAGGATGCAGATCCTCGACAGATGGCGGCTGATGGCGGTTGGGCGGATCTCAACGCGGCCGGGCGCAGGGCGTCCATCGCGCAACTGATCCCAGTACCGGATGACAGACGTGATGCGGGCATCAAGGGCGGGACGTGTCTCGAAGTGCGTTGTATCGTTTGTCATAATCAGGTTCCTTAGATCCGCGTGTGATCCAACTCGTAACAATTTGCCCCGGTTCAGCCTAAGTCCAGAGCGTCGGGTTGACGCCGTGGGGCTGTTCCTTATCCCTTTTCCTATATAACGCATAAAATTGTCCGCGCAGGGGGGAGACTTGTTAAATGGTTAATCGCATCGGGGCCGCCCGTGGCTGAAAAACGCCTCGCATCGATGACGGCTTTTGCTGCGGCCGATGGCGCGGCGGAGGGGCTGAGCTGGACCTGGGAGATGCGGGGCGTGAACGGGCGTGGCCTCGATCTGCGGCTGCGTCTGCCCGAGGGGCTTGGCGCCTTGGAGCAGCCCCTGCGCGCGGCGCTCTCAAAGGCCCTCAAGCGCGGCAATGTCACGCTGACGCTGAAACTCGCCCGCTCCGCATCGGGCGCAGGCGGGCAGTTGGACGCCGATGCCCTCGCCTCGGTTCTGGCCGCCCTGACGGAGATCGAGGTGCAGGCCGCCGATCGTGGCCTGCACCTCGCGCCCACCCATGCGGCCGCGGTTCTGTCGCAACGCGGGGTCTGGGACGTGGCGGATGCCACGGCCTTGCCCGACCATGGGCAATTGCTGAGCGAGGCGGAGGCCCTGATCGAGAGTTTTGCCGCCATGCGGCATGCGGAGGGCGAAGCACTGGCCAATGTCATGGACGCTCAATTGGCCCGCATCGCGGAGTTGACGGACGCCGCCGCGGAGACCGCCACGGTTCGATCCGCGGCCCAGGGCACGCGCCTGAAAACCCAGGTTGCGGCGCTTCTGGAGGCCAGCGATGTGGTGGACGAGGCGCGCCTGGCGCAGGAATTGGCCACGCTGGCCGTGAAGGCGGATGTCACCGAAGAGATCGACCGGCTGCGCGCCCATATCGCCGCTGCGCGAGCGCTGGTTGCCGGCGGCGGGCCGGTGGGCCGCAAGCTCGATTTCCTGATGCAGGAGTTCAACCGGGAGGCCAATACGCTCTGCTCCAAATCCGGCGATGCGGCGCTGACGGCCATTGGCCTTGACCTGAAGCTGACCATCGATCAGATGCGCGAACAGGTTCAGAACGTGGAATGACCATGCCCGACAGCACCCGACGCGGCCTTCTGATCATCCTGTCCTCTCCCTCGGGCGCCGGGAAATCGACGCTGGCCCGGCGGTTGATGGAATGGGATGACACGCTCAGCTTTTCGGTCTCCGCCACGACGCGCCCCGCGCGGCCCGGGGAGGTCGATGGCAAGCATTACCACTTTATCGACGAAAGTGGTTTCAAGTTGCTGGTCACCTCCGGTCAGATGCTGGAACACGCCCACGTCTTCGGCAATTTCTACGGCTCACCCATGGGGCCGGTCTCCGAGGCCATCGAAGCGGGGCGCGACGTGCTTTTCGATATCGATTGGCAGGGCGCGCAGCAGATCCAGAAAAGCGTTCTGGCCCCCCATGTCCTGTCGATCTTCATTCTGCCGCCCTCGATCCACGAATTGCGCCGACGGCTGGAAAACCGTGGCCAGGACGGCGAGGACGTGATCGCCAAGCGGATGCTCAAAAGCTGGGACGAGATCAGCCATTGGGACGGCTATGATTACGTCCTGATCAACGAGGATCTCGACGCGACCGAGGCGCGGCTGAAAACGATCATCGAGGCCGAACGGATGAAGGCGGCCCAACAGCCAGCGCTGATGGATCATGTTCGCAGGCTGCAATCGGAATTCGAGGACATGCCATGATCTACGCGCTGGACGACCTCACGCCGCAGATCGCCGACGACACCTGGGTGGCGCCCGATGCCAATGTGATCGGAAACGTGGTGTTGGAGGCCGGGGCCTCGGTCTGGTTCGGATGCACCTTGCGTGGCGACAATGAAGAGATCCGCGTGGGTGCGGGATCGAACGTGCAGGAAAACGTGGTGTGCCACACCGATCCGGGCTGTCCTCTGCTGATCGGGCCGGATTGCACGATCGGGCACAAGGCGATGCTGCATGGTTGCGTCATCGGGGCGGGGTCGCTGATCGGGATGGGTGCGACGGTTCTCAACGGTGCACAGATCGGGGTCGGCTGCCTGATCGGGGCCGGCGCGCTGATCCCGGAGGGCAAGGTGATCCCGGACGGAAGCCTTGTGATGGGGATGCCCGGAAAAGTGGTGCGGGAATTGGACGAAGCCGCGCGCGCGACCCTGCTGGCCTCGGCCGAGCATTACCGGCAGAACATGCGCCGTTTTCGGGCGGGCTTGCGCGCGACCTAGGCGGTCGACATGCTCAACCGATCCTCATCGAAGACATAATTCACCGTGCGCCCCATGCTTTCGGCGGCGCGCAGGAGGATCGGGAACTGGGCCTCGGACGGGCGCGGCGGGCGATTGTCGGCGGTATGGCCGAAGCGCAGGATGCTCCACACGTTTTCATCCACATTCAGGCGTGGCCCCTCGGCCTGCAAGGTCCATTGTCCGCTCGCCACCGGTGCGATGGAGAGCGTGCCGCCCATCGGCAACGCCGCCTCGGCACAGAGCAGCATCAGAAGTGCCATTTTCGTGTCCTGACGGGATTGATCGCTGTCCGCCCCCCAGGTGGCGGTGATCCGGCTCTGATGAAAATACCCCTCCACAGCCTGCTTCGCTTCGCGCAGGCTGGTGCTTGCGTCCGGTACGGCGCCGCCAAAGGCCAGCCGGAACAGCCGGATCCGCGCCTCGGCCGCACGCACCGCATCGCGGATCAGGTCCACCTCGGGGCCATCGGCCTTTCCGGTCATCTCCAACAGCTCAACGCCATTGCCGATTGCACCCAATGGGTTAATTAGATCGTGACACAGACGCGAGGCCACAAGGTCCGCCAGGCTTCCGCTTGGATCAATCAGCTCGTCACGCATAATGAACAGGTCCTTTGAACATGGACGACACAGATCCCGCCGCCGGGGACATCACGGCCATTTTGGAGCCGGGGATGTTTGTTCGGCACCCGCGAGCGCCCGATTGGGGCCTGGGGCAGGTCCAATCCAACATCGGTGGCAAAGTAACGGTAAACTTCGAAAACGAGGGTAAAGTGGTGTTGGATGGCCGCAAGGTTGCATTGGTCATCGACGAGCCCTCGTAAGCGTTTGTCGGAATTTAGTCGGAATTGGTTAATAGGGCTTTAACGTCAACGTCAAATGCTAGTCTACATTCACTGTGGCCTGCTTGCATATGGGCGAGGTCCTGCTAAACCCCCGCATCGAAAGGAAACCTCGCGCGCCCATGCAGATTGACGAGCCGCATTTCGAATTGCGCCTTGCCGCCGGGGATGCTGATCTGCGCGCCGCGCAACGCCTGCGGTACAGTGTTTTTGTCGATGAACTGGGGGGGGATGGCCCGCTGGTGGATCACGATGCGCGCCTGGAAAGGGATCGCTATGATCCCCATTTCGACCACCTTTTGCTGCTCGACCACCGGCGTGCCGAGAATGACCGCGTTGTCGGCGTCTACCGCCTGATGCGGAGCGAGGGCGCGCAGGCGGCCGGGCAATTCTACTCCGAGGATGAATATGATCTGAGCGCATTGCGGCGCTCGGACCGGCGCCTTTTGGAGCTTGGGCGCTCCTGCCTGCATGGGGAGTATCGAGGCGGCACGGCGATGATGCATTTGTGGAACGGGCTGGCCGATTACATCGCGGATCACGATATCGAGGTGATGTTCGGCGTGGCCAGTTTTCACGGGATCGATCCCGCTCCGCTCGCCGCTCCCCTGTCGCTGTTGCACCATCGCCATCTGGCGCCCGAGGATGTGCGGCCCGTGGCGCGCGCCGAGGGCTATCAGCCCATGGATCTGATCGATGAGGCCGACCTGGACCGGCCCGCGGCGACCCGTGCGATCCCGTCGCTCATCAAGGCCTATCTGCGTCTGGGCGGGTTTGTCGGGCAGGGGGCCTATATCGACCGGCCCTTCAACTGCATCGATGTGTGCCTGGTGATGGATGTGGCGCGGATGTCCGAGGCCCGCCGCGCGCTCTACCAGAAGGCGGCGGCGCGGTGAACGAGCCGTGGGACGGCGCGCCCGCGCCTGCGCCCATGCGGCTTGGTCTGCGCGACTGGCTGCGGATCGTGCGGCGGGGGACGCCCGTGATCGCGCTTCTGCTGATCTGTTTTCCGCTGCTCCTGATTCTGCGCCCACCGGAACGGGCGATCTGGGGGCTGCGGCGGCCCGTCACGCCCTATATCACGCAATTCGTCTGCATCTGGGCCTGCCGGTGTCTTGGGCTCCGCCGTCGCGTGATCGGCACACCGATGCGCCAGCCCGGTGCCTATGTCGCCAACCATGTCAGCTGGCTGGATATCTTCGTGCTGAACGCCAGCAAGCGCCTCTATTTCGTGGCCAAGGCCGAGGTTCGGGGCTGGGGCGGGATCGGATGGCTGGCGCGGGGGACGGGCACGGTGTTCATCCGCCGCAACCGGGCTGAAGCCGCCGCGCAGACGCGCCTGTTCGAGGACCGCCTGATCGCGGGCCATCACCTGCTGTTCTTCCCGGAGGGCACCTCGACCGATGGCCGCCTTGTGCTTCCGTTCAAGACGACGCTGTTCGCCGCGTTCTTTTCCGAACGTCTGCGCGACCGCCTGGCGGTGCAGCCGGTGAGCCTGCGCTACACGGCCCCGGACGGCGCGGATCCGCGGCATTACGGGTGGTGGGGCGATATGAGCATCCGCGACGGGCTGTTGCAAGTGCTTGGAACACCGAAACGGGGGCAGGTGGAGGTGATCTACCACGCGCCCCTGCCCGTGGCGGAGGCCGAGAGCCGTAAGGCCCTGGCGCGGGCCGCGGAACATGCCGTGCGGCACGGATTGGAGACCGGTGAGGTCGTGGCCGACCCTGCGGCCATAGCGGGGGCCTAGGCCAACGGCGCGATCAGCGCCTCCAGCGCAGCGAGGGGATCGTCGCTGCGCCAGATTTCGGGGCCGATGGCAAAGAAATCGGTGACCGGGGCCAGATGCTCGATTACCGCCGTATCGAGCGCGCCTTCGGCGACCACGGGCAACTCGATCATCTGCGACCACCAGGCAAACAACTCGTGCTCCGCCCGGGTGCCGTCCCCAAGATCGCTCTGACCCACGGGGCCGAAACTGACGTAATCCGCGCCGATCTCACCCGCCGTCATCCCGTCATGGCGCGACGCGCCGCAGAATGTCCCCAGGATCGCGTCGCCGCCAAGCGACTTGCGCGTCGCGCGGACGGAGCGGCTGCCATCGGCCAGGTGCACACCGTCGAGGCCAAGGCGCTCCACCAGTTGCACATGGCGCTCGATAACGAGGGGCACATCGCGGGCATGGCAGGTCTCGCGGCAGCGATCGGCGGCCCGTGCGACGCTGGCCTCATCGCCGTCGGCGAGCGCCAGCCGGACACAGGCGATGTCGACCTTGTCCAGGATGGCGGCGAGGGTCGGTGCGAAGGCCTCGGGCTCGAAGGCTGCGGGGGTGATCAGGTAGATCTGTGGGCGATCGGGATCGGCCATGGGGCACCTCTGGGTGGATCGTCGGGTCGTCGCGCGCTGATAGCGTTTGCTTGCGCGCCGGGCAATGGGGCGCCGCTTGCGTCGGGGGCGCCGCCGCTTTATGGCCGCGCCCATGACTGATCCCGCACCCGCCCGCCAGCCCGCCTTTATCCTCGTGCGTCCCCAGATGGGGGAAAACATCGGTGCCGCGGCGCGGGCGATGTGGAATTTCGGCCTCGATCATATGCGGGTGATTGCGCCGCGCGATGGCTGGCCCAATGAACGCGCCGTGGCTTTGGCCTCCGGCGCAGGCCGGTTGCTGGACCATGCAGGCCTCTTCGAGGATGTCCCGAGCGCCTTGTCGGATTGCACCTATGTCTTCGCGACCACGGCGCGGGAGCGCGGGTTGACCAAGCCCGTTGTCAGCCCGGAACGCGCCATGGAGCAGGCCCGTGCGATCACGGCGGAAGGCGGCAAGGTGGGCGTGATGTTCGGACCCGAGCGCGCGGGGCTTGAAAACGCCGATATCGCGGCGGCCAACGCGATCATTTCGGTGCCGGTAAACCCGGACTTCCCGTCGCTCAACCTCGCGCAATGCGTGTTGCTGTGTGGCTATGAATGGCGCCGGCAGACGACGGAGGTCGTGCCGGCGGTGATGGAGTTGGCGAAGACCGATTTTGCCTCCGGCGAAGAGGTGACGCGGCTGGCGGACCATTACGAGGAGCGGCTGGAGGAGGCCGGGTTCTTCTGGCCGCCGGTGAAGGCAGACAGCATGAAGCTGACCCTGCGCAACCTGTGGGGGCGGCTGGATCTGACCCGCGCGGATGTGCAGACGTTGCACGGCGTGATGCGGCAGATGGTGCGATGGGCCGAGGGGCGCCGCCCCAGGGGCTGAGGGCCGCCCGGCACTAGGGGCGCGCGCGATGTCGCGGGCGCTTGAAGGGGCCATGTCCGCGGGATAGGTCTGGCGCGAGAGACGAGAGGATTGTGCCATGTCCGGCCAGCGCAGTATTTTCGAGGAGGTGGGCGAGACCCGAAAGCCTGCGGCCACGCCGGGTGGCGTAAGCCGGGATCGGGGCCGCGGACGGCGGCGCGTCCGGATCTTCGTGATGATCCTGTTTGTGATGGTGGTGGTGCAGATCGCCATTGGCGGGCTGACGCGGTTGACCGATTCCGGCCTGTCGATCACGGAATGGGCGCCGATCACCGGTGCCGTTCCGCCGCTCGATGAGGCCGCCTGGGAGGCTGAGCTGGAGGCCTATCGCGCCACGACCGAATATCAGGAGCAGAACCGCGGCATGAGCCTTGCGGAGTTCAAGGTGATCTATTGGTGGGAATGGGGCCATCGGCAATGGGCGCGCGCGCTCGGCCTTGTCTGGGCTGTCGGTTTCGTGGGCCTTTTGGCCACCAAATCGGTGCCGACGGGCTGGACCGGGCGGTTGCTGTTGCTGGGGGCCCTTGGCGGGCTGCAAGGCGTGGCGGGCTGGTGGATGGTGTATTCGGGGCTGGCGCCAGGCATGTTCGATGTCGCCTCCTACCGGCTGGCGGTGCATCTGGGCCTGGCCTTCCTGATCCTGGGGCTGATGGCGTGGTATATCCTGACCCTCGGCCGCGCTGAGGCGGAGCTGATGACCGCCCGGCGTGAGGGGGATCGCCGCCTGGCCGGTATGGCCACGGGGTTGCTCCACCTGACCGCGCTGCAAATCCTGATCGGCGCGCTGGTCGCGGGCATCGATGCGGGGCGGAATTACATCGACTGGCCCCTGATGGCAGGTGCCTTCACGCCGCCCGACATGTGGGCCATCGAGCCGTGGTACCGCAACCTGTTCGAGAATGACGGGACGGTGCAGTTCTTTCACCGCATCACGGGCTATCTTCTGTTCCTGTTCGGGATCGGCGCGTGGATCACCGCGCGCCGCTCGGCCCGGACCGCCACAAAGCGGGCCTTTGACTGGGTCGCTGTGATGATGTTCGGGCAGATCGTGCTTGGCATCGTGACGGTGATGCAATCCTCGCCGTGGTATCTGGCGATCCTGCACCAATTCGGGGCGGTGATCCTGATCACGCTCATCCTGAGGGCGCGGTTCCTGGCCCGCTACCCGCTTCCACAATCCGTAAGAGGGGCTTGACCCGCATGGCGGCAATCGACGATCTTCTGAGCTTTCAGCGCAAGACCGAGGCTTTGGGCCAGGTCATGGGGCGTCTTGGATGGGACCAGGAAACCGTGATGCCCGAGGGTGCGGCCGAGCAGCGGGGCGACGAGATGGCGGCGCTGGAGGATGTGCTCCATGCCCGCCGGACGGACCCACGTGTGGGCGAGTGGCTCGCGGCGGCCGAAGCGCGCAGCGATGCGGAGGTGGCGCAGTTGCGCGAAATCGCGCGCGCCCATGCCCGTGCGGTCAAGGTGCCCGCCGATTTGGCCAGCGAATTGGCGCGGCTGACCTCGGTGGCGCAGGGGATCTGGGCCAGGGCGCGGGCCGAGGAGGATGTGGCGGCCTTCCTGCCCACACTGAAACAGGTGGTGGATCTGCGCCGCCAGGAGGCTGCGGCGATTGCCGATGGCGCGGACCTCTACGACACCCTGCTGCAGGATTACGAGCCCGGTACCACGGGCGACGAGATCGCGGCCCTGTTCGACCGGATGCGGCCCCGGCTTCTTGCGCTGCGCGAGCGGCTTGCGGGCGCGGAGATGCCGCCGCCGCTGACCGGGCACTTCCCGGAAGACGGCCAGATGGCGCTGAGCCGCGAGATGGCGGAAAGCTTCGGCTACAGGTTCGAGAATGGCCGCCTCGATCTGGCGGTGCATCCATTCAGTTCCGGTTCGGGGGCGGATGTGCGGATCACCACGCGGGTGGATCCCGCCGAGCCGATGGGGTGCCTCTATTCCACGATCCATGAGGTCGGCCACGCCACTTATGAACAGAATATCGCCCCGGAGTTCCGCCTGACGGCAATCGGGGACGGCGTGTCGATGGGCGTGCATGAAAGCCAGAGCCGGATCTACGAGAACCAGCTGGCGCGCTCGTCGGCCTTCACGAGCCATCTGCACGGGCGCATGACGGCGCATTTCGGGCCGCTTTCGGCCGATGCAGCGGATTTCGCGCGGGTGGTGAACCGGGTGGAGACAGGGTTCATCCGCACCGAGGCCGATGAGGTGCATTACAACCTTCACATCATGATGCGGTTCGACCTGGAGCGGCAGCTTTTTGGCGGCGCGCTTGAAGTGGCGGATCTGGAGGAGGCTTGGAACGCGCGGTTTGCGCAGGATTTCGGGATCGCGGTCGACAGGCCGTCCAACGGCGTCTTGCAGGATGTGCATTGGTCGGTGGGGCTTTTCGGGTATTTCCCGACCTATTCCCTTGGAAACGTCTATGCGGGCTGTCTGCATACGGCGTTGCGACGGGACCTGCCGGATCTGGATGACGCCCTGGCCGAGGGCAATCCGGCGCCTGCATTGGCGTGGCTGAGGGAGCGAGTGCAGCGCCATGGCGGGCTGCGGACGCCGCGGGAGACGATCGAACATGCGACGGGGGCGGAGATCAGCGAGACGCCGCTTTTGGATTATCTGGATGCCAAATACGGGGCGTTGTTCGGGGTGTGAGGCGGGCTTATCAAAGTTGATAAAGCGTGTTAAGTATTTGATTTATTAAGAAAAGTTTTTTGGGCTTCCTTAACCTCTCTGACGTGCTCCCACGCCTTTCAGGACCAATCGGGCGGACGTTTTTCGAGGAAGGCGGTGATGCCTTCCGCGGTCTGCGCATTGACCATGTTTTCGACCATCACATCGCCGGTCAGGGCATAGGCCTGGGCCAGCGTCAGGTCGGCCTGCTCGTAGAAGGCGCGTTTGCCGATGCTGACGGCCGAGCCGAGCTTGGCCGCAATCGTCTCGGCCAGATCCTGCGTGGCGGCATCCAACTCGCCGGCCGGGGCGGTGCGGTTGATCAACCCGACGTCCCGCGCCCGCGGAGCGGTCAGGAATTCCCCGGTGGTCAGCATCTCGAACACCTGTTTGCGCGGCATCACCCGGCTGAGCGCCACCATGGGCGTGGAGCAGAAGAGCCCGATATTCACGCCATTCACGCCGAATTTCGCATCCTCCGCCGCGACGGCGAGATCGCAAGAGGCCACCAGCTGGCACCCGGCGGCGGCGGCTAGCCCGTGGACCTGCGCGATGACGGGCTGGGGCAGGCGCGGGATGGTCTGCATCAGGGCCGAGCAACGGTCGAAGAGATCCTTCCAGGCCGACACGCCGCCATCATCCGCCTGCCGGGCGGCCTGCATCTGTTTGAGGTCGTGGCCCGCGCAGAACGCCCGGCCCGCGCCTTTCAACACGATCACCTTGGTGCTCCGGTCCTCCGCCAGCGTGTCGAACCGCGCTTGCAGGGCGGCCAGCATCTCGTTGCTCAGCGCATTGAGATTGCCGGGGGAATCGAGCGTCAGATGGGCAATGGGCCCGTGGTCTTCACGGGTGACGAGCGTATCGGACATATGGTCTTTCCCTTGCGCTTGGGGCGGCTTGGCGGAAAGTTAGCCGGGCAGGGGCCAAGGGGAAAGAGCCATGGACATCATCATGCAGGCCGACGAGATCATGGCTTATCTCGACGAGGTGTTTCCGCAGGTGCGCGGCGACTTCGTGATCGAGCACGTGGCGGAGCGCGCGGTGCGAGTCCGGATGCCGGTGGCCGAGCGGCATTTGCGGCCCGGCGGTACGGTTTCGGGGCCTGCCATGTTCGCGCTGGCCGATGTGTCGGTTTACATGGCGGTCCTTGCGATGACGGGGCGGGAGGCGCTTGCAGTGACGACGGGCGGCTCTTTCGATTTCATGCGCAAGCCGGTGGCGGGCGTCGACCTGATCTGCGAGTGCCGGTTGCTGAAGCTGGGGCGCGTTCTGGCGGTGGGCGAGTGCCTGATCTTCTCCGACGGGATGGCTGAGCCGGTGGCGCGCGCTTCGATGACCTATTCGATTCCACCCCGGGGCTGAGAGCGGCGCATGCTCGCCCTGGCGGGCTCCGCCCCGCGACCGCGGTGGCCCTCACTGCGTTCGGGCGGCCGCCTGCGGCGGGTTTTTGGGTATTTTTGACCAATGGAAGGGATAGGGGCGCGCGATCAGGGGGATGGTGCGTGGGGTGTGGCCATGGCCTCGGCCCCGCGGTGCAATTCGCGCACCTGGATCGTGTCGGTCGCAAAATGGCGCTTGAGGACGGCGATGGCGGCGTGGGGCTGCGTATTGCCGCACATGAAGATATCGAAGGCCGCGTAGCTGATTTCGGGCCAGGTGTGGCACGCAATGTGGCTTTCTGCGAGGACGGCGATACCGGTCACGCCCTGGGGGGAGAAGCGGTGGGTGTGAAGGTGCAGGAGCGTGGCGCCGGTGGCCTCGGTCGCGTCGCGCAGGACCTGTTCGATGGTCGCCGGGTCGTCCAGGTGCTGGCCGCCGGTGATGTCGATGATCAGGTGGGTGCCGGCGTAGGTTTCGCCGTTTTGATGGGTCAGGTGGGGCTTGGCGGGGGCGTTGGGTGGCGTGGCTGTCATGGGGAGGGGATAGGGTGTTGGCCGGGTCGGGGGCAAGGCTGGATTTGTCTTCTCAGTCGCAGTCTGCCAACGAGAAAGATCCCGGCCCAAGCCGTTCGGCTAGACTGTTTCCGTTGATCGGGCCTGACCTGCCGTCGAGTCCCCGGTACGGATTGAGGTAATCGCAGCGCCAAAGCAAAATGGTATCTATTTTGTTGGTGTTTGCATCTTCCTGCGTCACTTCCAGTGTGACCTCCACCAGCCGCACACCTTCTCCGAACGTTGCGGCAAGGTTATCTGCATCGACGGCCTCTACACCCGCAGGATCGGTGATGTCGGCGAATGTCACCAGATGCGGCCGCAACCCTCCGGTCAACTCCACCGCCTCCGTTTGCCGCGGTGTCTCGGCGAGCCACCGGCCCCGATCATGCCTTGGGATGCCACCGAACCGGTCTGGAGAGGCGCGGTACATCAGCTCCGCAGGGTTGCCAATAAGCGCGAAGAGCCATTGGCCGGGGAGGACTTCGACGGCCACGGCCTCGCCTCGGTGGCTGTAGTTGACCTGGATATCGCCAGCAAGGCCGCAGCCGGGGTCGCAGAAGACCGCTGTGACCTCCACCACGGACGATCCGCTGACGATGCCGTCTGGCGTTTCTATCGTGACGGTCATGCGCTGGTTCCACGTATGGGTGGTGCGGTTGCACGCTGCGGTGAGCCGAACGAAGGCGGTGAGGAGGGCCATGCGGATCACGGGCCCATGGATCGCATCGATTTCGGGCGAGAGTTTGGCCGAGGGGGCGAAAACCTTGCGAAAAGGAGTGGGGTAAAATAAAACCCCATATGTAAGTCATTGTTTTCGCTTGTCCAACGCTGTTTCATACCCCTTGACGTGGCTGCGCAACTCTTTAGAAGACGCCCATGTTGAGAGGGCACACGCCCTCTTTCGTTTTTCTTTGGCAACGTGTCCGTTTTGAACACGAGGCCGACCCGTAAGGAAACAAAAGATGAAAACCTTCTCTGCCACGCCGGCGGATATCGACAAGACATGGATCCTGATCGACGCTGAGGGCGTTGTTCTGGGCCGTCTCGCGTCGATCATCGCCATGCGTCTTCGCGGCAAGCACAAGCCGTCTTACACGCCGTCCATGGATATGGGCGACAATGTCATCGTCATCAATGCCGACAAGGTGCAGCTGACGGGCAACAAGCGTGACAAGCCGAATTACTGGCACACCGGGTATCCCGGCGGGATCAAGTCGCGCACGACCGGGCAGATCCTCGAGGGCAAGTACCCCGAGCGCGTTGTCATGCAGGCCGTCAAGCGGATGCTGCCGGGCAACAAGCTGAGCCGCGTCCAGATGACCAACCTGCGCGTCTATGCCGGCGCCGAGCACCCGCATGAGGCCCAGGATCCCCAGATCCTCGACGTTGCGTCGATGAACGCCAAGAACACGCGCTCGCAAAGCGCCAGTGCCCTCAACACAGGGGATCCGAAATAATGTCCGAAACACTCACATCGCTCGATGAGCTCAAAGGCGCCGTGGACGGCGTTGAAGCCGACGCGCCCATGGCCGAAACCATCCACCGCGAGCCGCAGCGCGACGCGCTGGGTCGGTCCTACGCCACCGGCAAGCGGAAGGACGCGGTTGCCCGGGTCTGGATCAGGCCGGGCTCCGGCAAGGTCACCGTGAACGGCAAGGAGATGAACGCCTATTTCGCGCGTCCGGTGCTGCAGATGATCCTGCGCCAACCCTTCACCGTGGCCGGTGTGGACGGCGAATTCGACGTCATGGCGACGGTCAAGGGCGGCGGGCTTTCGGGGCAGGCCGGTGCGGTCAAGCACGGCATCTCCAAGGCGCTGCAGCTTTATGAACCCTCCTTGCGCGGGGCCCTGAAGGCCGCCGGCTTCCTGACCCGCGACAGCCGTGTGGTGGAGCGGAAGAAATACGGCAAGGCCAAGGCGCGGAAGAGCTTCCAGTTCTCCAAGCGCTGAGTTTCAGGCTTATCGATTTTGGAAAGGGCCGCCCGGTTGGGTGGTCCTTTTCTTTTGCGCAGGGTCGCTGTTATCACGCGTGATAAGGTAGGTTAAGATGTTGAAAGAAAAGAAAAATGGGGTGTTCTTTAATCCTTTGTAAAGGTCGCTGGCCCACCCATTGCCGGGCTATTGCCATATGCTCGTCGACTTTCGCCTCTATCGAAGTGGCAAAAGCGGAGGACAGGCATGAACACCGTCACATTTCACATTGCCGCCATTCTTGGATTGGCGTTGGCAACCACCCTCGGAGGTGAAGCGGGAGCCGACAGTGGTGCGCCGCTGGCCCGTGTGAAACTGGCATGGGATTCGGCTGCGGTTATCGGGTGTTATGGTGGCAGCAACCGTCAGGGAGATATCCTGCTTTCCTTCGACGAACAGCTTGAGGCTTGCAATACTTATGTCAGATTGACCGAGCGCAGCCCTCTCGCCCTGCACCGTCGCGCCATCCACCTGAGTTATGACGGCACGACATGGGAGCATTTTGAACAGGCCTATCGCGATTATTCCGAATTGATCGAAATGGGGGAAGGGACCGCGGGAATTTATCATCGTCGGTCAGTTCTACGGGCGCAGCTATACGGCGAGTTCGACGCGGCACTGGTGGATGTGACCCGTGCGATTGCCATGCGTCTGGCGGAGGGGCCGCGGACGACCACAACAGGCAGCGGTTTCCTGCCACACAGCATCGC
The DNA here is from genome assembly GCA_947494975.1 of uncultured Roseicyclus sp. Taxonomy (GTDB): domain Bacteria; phylum Pseudomonadota; class Alphaproteobacteria; order Rhodobacterales; family Rhodobacteraceae; genus Gymnodinialimonas. The sequence continues at coordinate 274,289 of CANLXA010000003.1, forward strand.
GTTGCGGGCCAGGATCGCGCAGCGCGATGATGACGCGGCGATGTTGGCGATGGCCGTGGCGGAAATTGATCGGCTGCTTGAGGCGCATCCGGCGAGCCGGTTTGGACAGCGCGCGCTGCTGATCGTTCAGAATTGCCAGACACGCATCGCGTTGGGGCAGGCCGATGGCCCTGCGGATTGTGCCTGGTTGCCGACCTTGATGCGCACCAACCATGTGGAATATTCGGACCCGCTGGAGCACGCCGCATCGCCCCAGCATCAGGCCATGGTCGATTGCATCACCGCGCGCGCGGCTCTCGCTGGGGAGGAACGGCTGACCTTGGATGGGCAGATCGCGGCCTGTGACAGGTTCGTGGACATTCACGATGACCTGATTGAAGCGCTGCTGATACGTGCCAATACGCTGTTTCTTCAGCGTGACGATGCGGCGCTGTGGGACCGTGCCCATGCCGACTTTTCCGCCGTGATCGAGGCGGCTTCCGAAGGGGTTATCAGCGAGTCCCTCGCATCCCATGCCCGGGCGCGGCGCGCGGAAATTTCATTCCGCCTGAACGCCGACCTTCATCAGGCCCTGACCGACATATCTCTGGCGCTGCCGGAACAGGTCGACCCGACCGCTGAGTTACCCTTCGGTCTGGTGGGGGATCTGGCCTTGCGCGCGAACATTCTGACAGCTCTGGCGCAAGAGACGGGCGATGTCGGTTACATGAGGGATGCGTTGGCGGATATCGAGACTGTGCTGGCCGTGGACGCGGCGCGGCCGGATTACCTGTTCATTGCCCCAAGCGCCCGCCGGATGCTCGGGCAGAACATCCTTATCCGCACTTGTCTTGCCGCAATCGACGCGCAGGACGTCGAAGGGCCACATGGGTGTTTCTGGTTGACCCAAGATTGAACGCGGCCATGGCCGTGGATGCGCGCCAAGGGTGGCCCTTAGACCCCGCCTTTGTCGATGCCGAGACGAAGGCGACCAAGGCGTGCAGACATCACTGACGCATCCGAGGCATCCGGACACGGTTTGCGATCACAAGCCTGTGAACCCCTCTTGAGGTCGTTTTTCCATTTCCCAAATCCGCGCCGGGGAGAAATGCATCCCCGCCAATCGTATTTGTGAAAAGGAGAGGATGATCATGACGAGATCACGCATTTTCACCACCGCTCTGGCCGCATGTGCGTTTGCAGGGCCTGCCTTGGCCACGGGTGATCCGGGTGCGGATACGGCGACCGCGACGACGACCCCGAGCAAACCTTCCGAAATTGTCACTGTCATGGACTGCGATCCGGCGATTGACGCGGCCTGCGCCGCAACCGGTGATGCATCGGTCGCTCAGCCGGATCTGGATGTTCCCGGCGGCAAACAACCCCCGGTTGACAGCCAAAGCTGACGTGTCATTCCCAAGATCCGAGGGGCGGGCGGTGCGCGTCCCTCAACATCGCCCTTGTGGATGACGGGACAAACGGCAATCCTCGCCTTCAAAGGGGCGTCTGGGACAGGCCGGCATGGCAAACGGATTATCGACGGAAGCACGTCAGGGCCTGACCATGATCAGCCCGCCGCTGATCTATGCGCTTCTGTTGCTGGCGGTGCCGCTTCTGACGATCATCCTGTTCAGTTTCTGGACGCAGAATTTCCTGACCATCGACCGCACCTTCACGGTTGCGAATTATGCCGAGGCGCTGACCGATCCACTCTACCGCGAATTGATGTTGCGCAGCCTGCGCATTGCCGGGCTGGTAACGGCGGCGACCGTGCTGCTGGCCTTTCCGATTGCCTATTTCATCAGCTTCCATGTGACGCCCGAGAAGAAGGCGCTTTGGATCTTCCTGATCACCATCCCGTTCTGGACCAGCTACCTGATCCGCATCTTCCTGTGGCGCGTGATCCTGGCCTATGACGGGCCGGTCAATGGCACCCTGCTGGAGCTTGGGATCATCGAGGAGCCGCTGAGCTGGATCCTCTACAACGCCAACTCGGTGGTGATCACGCTGGCCCATGCCTTTGCGCCCTTCGCCATCCTGCCGATCTTCGTGAGCCTTGAGAAGATCGACCGCTCGCTGCTGGAGGCGGCGCGCGATCTGGGGGAGGCGACGGCGATGACCTTTATCCGGGTGACCTTGCCGCTGGCGATGCCGGGGGTACTGGCCGCCGTGCTGATCGTGTTCATCCCGACGGTGGGGGATTACGTGACGCCGCGGCTTGTGGGCGGGTCGGGCGGCACTATGATCGCCAACATGATCTATGTGCAGATCTTCGATCTGTCGAACCGGCCCATGGGGGCGACCTTGGCCGTCTTGGCGATGCTGACGGTCACGATCACGCTGGCCTGGTTCATTCTGCATATCCGGTTCTGGGTGCATCTGAGCGACCGGGTCGGCGGTGGTGTCTTGGGGCTGGCACTGGCCGCCGTCGCGGCGGTGATCGACATCGCGATTGTGCGCTGGGTGTTCTTGCATGGGCCGGACTGGTTTGGCCCGGCGGGGTCGCTTGGCGTGTTGGCGGCGATCATGGGGGGCGGCGCGATCCTGATCGCGTGGTTCGTGCCGAAGGGGAGGTGGGGGATATGAAACGCTCGCCTCTGGCGCTTTTCGCGGGGCTCTACCTGATCTTCCTTTATGCGCCGATCATCCTGTTGCCGCTGTTCGCGTTCAATGACGGCACGATCATCGCCTTCCCGTTGCGCGGCTTCACCCTGGGGTGGTTCGCCGACCTGGCCAATACGCCCGCGCTCCACGAGGCGACGCTGAATTCGCTGATCATCGCGTGTTCCGTGGCGGTGCTGGCGACCTGCCTGGGCCTGTTCGCGGCGCGGGCGGTGACACGCTACAAGTTTCCGCTGAAAGGCGGCATTCTGGGCTTCATCATGTTGCCGCTGGTCCTGCCGGAGGTGATCGTGGCGATCTCGCTTCTGGTGGTGTTGATGCTTCTTTTGCCCGATCTTCCAATCGAAACTGGGTTTCAGATCGGAGAGTACGTCATCGTACTTTCCGTCACTCCTGATCTAGTTCTTGAAGTGTCCAACTTTCATCGAACAGTTTTCTCGTTTGCGTTGCCTTTACCAATTATTCTCGGTCACACGTTGTTGTGCCTGCCATTTTCTATCGCAATTCTGCAGGGAAGTTTCCAAGGACTAGATCAAAGCCTCGAAGAGGCGGCATTGGACCTCGGCGAAACGCGAGCGGGGGCGTTCCGTCTGGTGATCTTGCCGTTGGTAACACCGGGTATCATCGCCTCCCTGCTGATCTGTTTCATCATCTCCCTGGACGAGTTCATCATCGCGTTTTTCCTCAGCGGCAATGAGCCGACCCTGCCGGTCTACCTGTGGGGGCAGCTGCGCTTTCCCGCCCGCCTGCCGGTTGTCATGGCGCTCGGCACGATCCTCGTGACGCTGTCGATCGTTCTGCTGATCGTGGCCGACATCTTCCGCCGCCGGGGCCTGCGCCGTACCGGCCAATCCGAGACCGGAGGTTTCCTGTGAGCTCAACGCCCCTCATCCAGATGCAGGATGTGCACAAGTATTACGGCGCCTATCACGCCCTGCGCGGCATCACGGCGGAGATTGCGGAGGGGGAGTTCTTTTCGCTGCTTGGTCCGTCGGGCTGTGGCAAGACCACGCTGTTGCGGGCGATTGCGGGGTTCGAGGAGATCTCGTCGGGGGCGATCTTGCTGAACGGGGCGGATATGGCCGGGGTGCCGCCCAACAGGCGCCCGACGAACATGGTGTTTCAGAGCTACGCGATTTTCCCGCATCTGAGCGTGGAGCAGAATGTGGGCTTTGGCCTGCGCCGATCCGCCCTGTCGGTCGGGGAGAAGACGCGCGCCATCGGGGAGGCGCTCGAGATGGTGGGGCTTGGCCATCTGGGGGGGCGCGCGGCCCATGCGCTGTCGGGCGGGCAGCGGCAGCGGGTGGCGCTGGCGCGTGCGCTGATCCTGAAACCCAAGGTCCTGCTGCTCGATGAGCCGCTATCGGCGCTCGATCGCAAGATGCGCGAAGATATGCAAGTGGAGCTGATGAAGCTGCAGCGCGAGGTGGGGATCACCTTCGTGCTGGTGACCCATGATCAGGAAGAGGCGTTGGTGATGTCGGACCGGATCGCGGTGATGTTCGAGGGTGAGATCGCGCAGTTGGCCGATCCCGAGGTGCTCTACCGTCGGCCGGCCACAAAACGTGTGGCCGATTTCATCGGGGTGATGAATTTCCTGCCGGCCACGGCTTCGGGCCGGTCGGTGGAAGCGGCGGGCCTTGGGGTGGCGGACCTGGCGGCCGACCAGATGCCTGCGGGGCCGGTTACAGGGGCCTGTACCGTGGGGCTCAGGCCAGAGACGCTATCGATCCTCCATGACGGGGAGGCGTCGAAGGCGCGAGAGGCCAGCGCGCAGATCGAGGAGGTCGTCTATTACGGGGACATGACCTATTACGATGTGCGGCTCGATGGCATGGACACTACGATGCGGATTTCCATGCGCAACATGGTGGGCCGGGATGTGCTTGACGTGGGCGCACGGACCCGCGTGGCCTGGGACCCGCGGGCGATGGTGGTGTTCCCGGATTGAGCGCCGCACCTGGCCAGGCGCCGGGGCTCTCCCGCCAACGACCGAAGGCGGAGCCTTCGGCCGTTGGTTGGGCGCAGCGCGCCGGGGGCCGTTGGCCCGGCAGCGCGGGTGGTGCGCCCTATCAGCTTGGGCGCGCGGGGAGAGGACGGACCCTCCGGGAGGGGTATTGGGGACCAGTGGAAGGACGGGATTGGCGATAGATTTGGCCGCTTCGTGTAGGGCCTTGTCTTTGAGTGGGTCGGAGAGGGTTCGGGTGAGCGCCTGGCGCGGGGAGCCGGGGCGAGGCCATGGCGGAGTTTGGGATGCGGGACTGGACCCAAAGGGAGGCGATCAGGCTTTGGCCTTGACCCGGTAGCGTGTGGCGCCGTCCGATGTGGGGGTGGATCCGAGGAAGTCATGGCCCTGTTCGGCACAGAAATGGGGCACGTCGATTTCGGCCGCGGGATCGGTGGCCAGGAGATGCAGCACCGCGCCGGGGGTGGTACGGGCCAGGGCCTTGCGCAGGCGCAGAACGGGCAGGGGGCAGAGCAGGTCGCGCGCGTCGATTTCGGTGATGTTGTCCATGGCGCCAAGGGGTAGTGCGGGTTTTGGGGCGCGTCCACGGGAATGTGACCGAATGCGGCGTGACGGCGGGGCCGGTGCGCACTAAGGGTAAGGCATGTTCGGGATCGATCTTTTTGACGCGTCGCTTCTGCCCGCGATGCTTGTGGCGCTGGCCGCCGGGGTGCTGAGCTTCCTCAGCCCCTGCGTGTTGCCGATCGTGCCGCCTTACCTGGCCTATATGGGCGGGATCACCATGACGGACATCCAGACCGAGGCCCGTGCGGCCCGGCGCAAGGCGCTGATCCCGGCGCTGTTCTTCGTGCTGGGCCTGTCGACCGTGTTCATCTTCCTGGGCTTCACGGCGTCGATTCTTGGGCAGTTTTTCTTGCAAAATCAGATCCTTCTGGCACGTATTTCAGGTGCCGTTGTGATCATTTTCGGGCTGCATTTCCTGGGCATCATCCGCATCCCGATCCTGGATCGTGAGGCGCGGCTGGATGCGGGCGACAAGGGCGGATCGACCTTTGGCGCCTATGTTCTGGGCCTTGCCTTTGCCTTCGGATGGACGCCTTGCATCGGCCCGCAGCTTGGCGCGATCCTGTCGATTGCGGCAACGGAGGCGAGCGTGCAGCGGGGCACAACGCTTCTGGCGGTCTATGCCGTTGGCCTTGGCCTGCCCTTTCTTCTGGCCGCGGCCTTCATCGACCGGGCGCAGGGCCTGATGGCGCGGATGAAGCGGCACATGAAGCTGATCGAGCGCATCATGGGCGGCCTATTGGTGGCCGTTGGTATCGCGCTGATGACCGGCGCGTTTTCGGCCTTTGCCTTCTGGCTGCTGGAGACCTTCCCGGCGCTGGGTCAGCTTGGCTAATCGGCCCTAGCCCTGCGGCGATCCTTCCCTATGCTGGCGCTTATGCGCGACGTCACACGCCGACATGTCCTCTATATCCCCGGCTTCGACCCGGTGCCGCCGCGCGCCTATCGCGAACGCTATCGGCGGGAGGGCGCGCACCAAGCGCAGATCTCGGGGTACGAGCTGTTACAAGGACCGTCCGGTAGCGATGTGCGGTACGGCTGGCACGTGCAGGCGCGGATCGAGGGGGCAGAGGTCAGCACCGATCTTGAGGTGCTGTATTGGGCCGATATCGTGCGCCGAAGCATGGCAGGCGGGATCGGGGCCAGCTACCTGCAATTGGGGCGCACCGCCTGGGCCTATATCGGCTCGGGGGCGCTGTGGCGGTTGATGCGGCTCAGGAAGGGGCCGGTGATTGCGGCGCTTTATCCGGTGGCTGTGCTGCTGGGGCAGGGCCTGCTGGCGATTTTGATTGCGGGGCTTGTGGGCTGGGGGCTCTATCGCGGGACCCATGGGGCCATGGGCCTGATCGGGGCGGGCCGGTTGGATGATCCGTTCGATGCCTTCCGGCTGCTGGCGGGTCTGGCGGGGCTGGCAGCAGGCTATGCGTTTCTGCGCTGGTGCGCGCGGCGCGACCGTCTATACGCCTGGTATCTGATGAAGGATTATGCGTTTTCATCCTCGCTCAACGGGGCGTATCCGCCGGAACAGGCGGCGCGGATGCGGGAGTTCGGGGACCGGATTGCGGAGACCTTGGCCACCGATGTGGATGAGGTGCTGGTGGTCGGCCATTCCTCCGGCGCCTATATCGCGGTGTCTGTCCTTGCGGATCTGATCCGCGCGGGGCGTGTGCCCGAGGGTGGCCCGGTTCTGTCGCTCCTGACCCTGGGCCATGTGGTGCCGATGGTGAGCTTCCTGCCCCGGGCCACGCGCCTGCGCGCCGACTTGGCCTATCTGTGTGACCGGGCGGAGATCACGTGGGTGGATGTGACCGCGCCGGGCGACGGGTGTTCGTTTGCGCTGTGCGATCCCGTGGCGGTGTCGGGTGTGGCGCCGGAAGGCAAACGCTGGCCGCTGGTCCTGTCCGCCGCGTTCAGCCAGACGCTGAGCGCGGAGCGGCGCGCGGCCCTGAAATGGCGGCTGTTCGAACTGCATTTCCAGTATCTGAACGCCTTCGACAACCTGCCCGACGCGCCGGATGCATACGATTATTTCCGGATCACGGCCGGGTCGAGGACGTTGGCCGACCGGTTCGCCAGCCGCGCGCCCTCCAGGAACCGGATCGAGCGCCCGGTGAACCGGTTCACCGATATCGCGGCATGACGGACCTGCCCCCCAAGCCGCCCGCCCGGGCCGAGCGTGTGTCGCTCTGGCGTTATATGCGGCTCTTTCGCCGGGACATCCTGTCGGCGCAACCGGCCCGGCTCTACCGGGCATGGATGGCGGAGTTCCGCACGCCGTTTTTCCGGTCCTACCTGGTCAACCAGCCGTCTTTGGTGGAGGAAGTGCTGAAGGCGCGCCCGATGGAGTTTCCGAAATCCGACCGGATCGGGGAGGGGCTGCGCCCCCTTCTGGGCAACAGCGTGTTCCTGACCAATGGCGCGACGTGGCAGAAGCAGCGCCGCATCATCGACCCGGCCTTCGAGGGCGGGCGCCTGCGCGATACGTTTCCAGCCATGTGGGCGGCGGGAGAGGCGGCGGTGGCGCGTATGCGGGAGGGGGTCGCGCCCGACCACGCGCGGGTAGGCGTTGTGGAGATCGAGGAGGAGATGAGCCACGCGGCGGCGGATGTGATCTTCCGCACGCTGTTTTCCCTGCCCATCGAGGCCGAGATCGCGACGGAGGTGTTTCATCAGTTCCGCGCCTATCAGCGGACGCAACCGATCCTGAACGCGGCCGCCTTCGTGCCGCTGCCGCGCTGGCTGCCGCGCGGGCACCGGGCTGGGACGCGGGACACCGCCAAGGCGATCCGGGCGCTGATCACGCGGCTAACCGAGGACCGCATGGCGGAGATTGGGGCCGGAACCGCGCCCGACGATCTGGCGACCAAGATCATGACAACCGAGGACCCGGAGACGGGGGAGCGGTTCACGACGCAGGAGATGGTCGATCAGGTGGCGATCTTCTTTCTGGCGGGGCACGAGACATCGGCCAGCGCGCTGGGATGGGCGCTCTACCTGCTGGCGCGGTACCCGGATTGGCAGGACAAGGTGGCGGCAGAGGCGGCGGGCCTGCCCGATGCGGCCGACTTCGCCGCGATGTCGAAGCTGCGGGTCGCCCGCGACGTGTTTCGCGAGGCGCTGCGGCTGTATCCGCCGGTTCCGATGATGGTGCGGGAAACCGCCGGCCCGGAGATATTCCGGGGCCGTCCGATCAGGCCCGGCGCGCAGATCGTGATTTCGCCGTGGCATCTGCACCGTCACAATCGGCTCTGGGACAACCCCGATGGCTTCGATCCGGGGCGCTGGCACACGGAAAACGGCAAGCAATGCATGCGTGAGGCGTTCATTCCGTTCTCCGCGGGCGCGCGCGTCTGCACCGGGGCGGGGTTTGCCATGGTCGAGGGGCCGCTTTTGCTGGCCATGCTGCTCCGGGCGTTCCGCTTCGAGCCGATTGCGGGGGAGGATCCGGTGCCGGTGGCCCACCTGACAGTGCGCGCGAAAGATGGCATCCGCCTGCGCGTCAGCCGTCGCTGAGACGGCGCTTCAACTCCCGCAGGATATGGACCCGGATGGCCGAGGCGAGGCCCGCCGAGACGCCGCGCCCGGCGTCGATCTCTGCCGCGAGATCATTGATGGATTGGCCACGCCGCCGCGCAAGGGCCTGAAACTCTTCCCAAAACGCATCTTCAAGCGAGACGCTGGTCCGATGCCCCCGCAACGTCAAGGAATGCTTCTTGGGCCGGGCATCCGTCATTCCGGGTCGCGCTCGTGATTGTCCAGATGACGGTCTCTGCGCGCCGTCGCGGCCTCATCCGCCGCGCGCTCCGCCTTTGTCCGCCCGTGCCTGGCGGCATTGGCATCGGCCTGCCGCCGCTTGTCATCGCGCGCGCGGGTCTTGCGCGCGCGGGACAGGCTGACGACCTTGCCGCTCATGCGCGCGCGCCGTACCGCAATTGCCAGGAAATGCCGAAGCGATCCTCGACCCACGCAAAGCGCTCGGCAAAATCATAGGCATCCACCGGCATCATGACGGATCCGTTTTCGGCCAGAACCGAAGAGACCTCGTCCACGCGGTCGGGTGTCTGCAAATCGACCAGAAAGGACCAGGACGGCGTCGGGGCAAAGTCGTGGGGCTCGGGACTGTCGAAGAGGGTGAAGGACAAATCGCCAAGGCTCAGATGCCACAAGGCGGCGGGCCCCGCGGGCGGGTCAGCCTTAAGATCGGGGAAGGCGCGGGTCCAGAGCGCGATGGCATCCCCTGCCACGCCGCCCTGCAGCATCAGGTGCGGCCGGATCCGGACCGGATCGCTCATTTCGGCCCGATCATCGTTTCGGGGCGGACCACGCGGTCAAACGTCTCTTCATCCACGAAGCCGAGGCCGATGGCCTCCTCCTTCAGGGTGGTGCCGTTCTTGTGGGCGGTCTTGGCGACGGTGGTGGCGTTGTCATAGCCGATGGTGGGCGCCAGCGCGGTGACCAGCATCAGCGACTCGTTCATGATCTTCTCGATCCGCTGGGTATTGGCCGCGATCCCCACCACACAATTGTCGGTGAAGGCCACGCAGGCGTCCCCGATCAGCTGCATGGACTGGAGCACATTGTAGGCCATCATCGGCTTGTAGACGTTGAGTTCAAAGTGCCCCTGCGATCCGGCGAAGCCCACGGCGGCGTCGTTGCCGATGACGTGGGCGCAGACCTGCGTCATCGCCTCGCACTGGGTGGGGTTCACCTTGCCCGGCATGATCGAGGAGCCGGGTTCATTCTCGGGCAGCATCAACTCGCCCAGACCGCAGCGGGGGCCCGAGCCCAGAAGGCGGATATCGTTGGCGATCTTGAAGAGGCTCGCCGCCACCGTTTTCAGCGCGCCGGACATCTGCACCATGGCATCATGGGCGGCCAACGCCTCGAACTTGTTGGGGGCGGTCACGAAGGGCAGGCCGGTGATGCGGGCCATGTTGCCGGCCACCTCTTCCCCCCAGCCCTTGGGCGAATTGAGGCCGGTGCCGACGGCCGTGCCGCCCTGGGCCAGCTCGTAGATATCGCCCAGCGCCAATTCGACCCTTTGGATGCTTTTCGCCACTTGATGGGCATAGCCCCCGAATTCCTGCGCCAGCGTCAGCGGCGTGGCGTCCATCGTGTGGGTGCGCCCGATCTTGATGATGCCCTGAAATTCGGCGGTCTTTTCTTCCAGCGCGGCGTGCAGCTTGCGCAGGCCGGGCAGGGTCACGTCGCGCGCGGTCATCGCGGTGGCGATATGCATCGCCGTCGGGAACGTATCGTTGGAGGACTGGCCCATGTTGCAGTGATCATTGGGGTGAACGGGCGTCTTGGAGCCGATCTCGCCGCCCAGGATCTCGATGGCGCGGTTGGCGATTACCTCGTTGGCGTTCATGTTCGATTGCGTGCCAGAGCCGGTTTGCCAGACGACCAGCGGGAAATTGTCATCAAGCTTGCCGTCGATCACTTCCTGCGCCGCCTCGATCACCGCGTCGCCGATCCCGTCAAGCTTGCCGCGCGCCACATTCGCCTCGGCACAGGCACGTTTGATCACGCCGAGCGCGCGGACAATGGCTGTGGGCTGTTTCTCCCATCCGATGGGGAAGTTCAGGATCGAGCGCTGGGTCTGTGCGCCCCAATACTTGTCGGAGGGCACCTCCAACGGGCCAAAGCTATCGGTTTCGGTCCGGGTGTCGGGGCGTGTCGTGCTCATCGCGGCTCTCCAGTGTCCTGTCGGACGCTGTTAAACCAAGGGCGGGCCGCGATGTCCATGAGCCGCCCGCGCGATCGGGGCGCAGGCGGCCATGTTTGCGCCATCAGGCGGCGGCGCGCTGCACCGTCTCGCCGCGTTCGACATAGGCCTTGTTGCCGTCCACCACCTTGGCCAGCAATTTGCGCATCTGCGGCCTCATCATCGGCAGCATCAATTTGCCGAAGAGGCCCATGGGCGGGGTGAACTCCATGGTGAACGTCACCTCCGACCGGGTCGGGCCAAGGGCGCGAAACTCGAAGATGCCCTTGGCGTCCTTCATCGGCATCGATGTCTCGAAGATGTCGATCACCAGTCTGCGGTGTTTTTCGTAACCTATAACACGTTCTTTCAGGTAATTTCTGCCATCCGACAGGTCGCAGTGACGCACGGCGCCCATGCCGGTGGGCGCGGAATTGCCCACCATGTAGGAGCGGCTGAGATTCGGGTTGAAATCGGCCATCGCGGCCAGATCGTCCCAGCTGTTCCAGAGCTGATCAAGCGGGGCGTTGACGGTTCGGGTCACGGAAACGGAAGCCATGCTTTGGGTCCTTTCGAGGGGAGGGGGTTCAGAGGGTGAGGGTCCAGTCGGCCAGGGCCTGGCCGATCTGATCGGGGTAATCTTCCTGGACGAAATGCGCGCCGGGGCCGAGATCCACGGCGGTCAGGTTCGCCATGTTGGCCCGCAGGAAGGCCGCTGCCTGGGGTGGGATCAGCGCGCCGGGAGTGACGTGGAACATCAGTTTCGGTAGGTCGTTCTCCAGCATCCACGCGCCGTAACGGGTGATCACCTCCGCCGTGTGGGCGGGCTCCCCCGCAATGGGCACTTCGCGCGGCCATTGCAGGGTGGGGCGGCGGCTTGCCGGGGTGGGGAAGGGCGCGCGGTAGGCGGCCATCACGTCATCGGACAGGGGCTGCAACGTACCGAAATTCCGCAAGATCTCCTCGACGAAGACATTGCCGTGCAACACGGCCTCCTCTCCCGCCGGGGACCGTAGCATGGCGAAAAGCTCATTGGCGGGCGGGCCCATCGCCTGCAGAGAGGCAAACGGCATGGCGGGGGGCAGCATCGCCTCCATGAACGCAATGGCAGAGACCCGGTCGCGATTCTGTTCGGCCCAGTCGAAGCCAAGCGCACTGCCCCAATCGTGCAGGACAAGGATGACGTCCTGCAGGTCCAGCGCGTCGAGAAGCCCGTGCAGATGCTCCGCATGATCGGCATAGGTATAGGCCAGATCCGGCTGCGCGCTGTCGCCCATCCCGATCAGGTCGGGCGCAATCGCGCGGTGGGTGGCGGTGACATAGGGGATGATGTTCCGCCACAGGTAGGACGAGGTCGGATTGCCGTGCAGGAACACGATGGGCTGGCCCGCGCCGGTATCGACATAGGCCATCCGATGGCCTCCAATCGCCAGGCGCGACTTGCGGTAGGGAAAGCCGTGGCCATCGGCGTGCAGGAGGCCGGGGCCGAGCGCCAGGGGCAGCGGCAGGGTGATGGCGGCGGTGGAGGATAGGAAGGTGCGGCGGTCCATGATCGGGTCTCCTGTTTCGGTTGAGGGAAACCTAAGCGGCGCGAATTCGATCCAGAACGCCCAAGTTTCAGACGGCATGGTTCGAAAACGATCCACTTCGGGCGCGGTTATGTGCTAGACGGGCCGGATGGATTGGACCGGACTTCCCTATTTCCTGGCGGTCGCGCGGGGCGGATCGCTGCGCGCGGCGGCCGAGGATATGGGCGCGACCCATGCGACGGTGGACCGGCACCTGCGCAGCCTTGAGGCGGCCTATGGGGTTCGTTTGTTTGATCGCACGCCGCGCGGCCTTGTCCTGACTCAGGCGGGCGAAACCCTGCTGCCGCAGGCCGAGGAGGCCGAAGCCTCCGTCATCGCGGCGCGGCGGCGGCTTCAGGGCCTCGACCGCGAGGCCTCCGGGCGCATCCGTCTGACGATGCCGCCCGCCTTCGCCTTTGACATCATCGCGCCGATCCTGGGGGCGTTTGCGGCCCAATACCCGGCGATCGAGCTGGATATCGACCTGTCGAACCGCATCCAGAACCTCGCCCGCGCCGAGGTGGACGTGTCGATCCGCGTCGGCTTTTCGGTGGATGACGACGTGACCGGCCGCAAGGTTCTGCAATATGCCGCGCGGCCCTATGCGAGCCAAAGCTATCTGGATGCCCATTGGGAGGGCCGCGGCGCGCAGGGCGAAGGGCTGCACTGGATCGGGTGGGGCGACAACGGCGCGTGGCGCAAGGAGACGGCGTTTCCCAAGGCGGCCCTGCGCCATTCGGCGAACGGGGCCTATATGCAGATCAACCTGGTCCGGGCGGGCCTTGGGATGGGCACGCTCCCGGTGATCTTCGCGCAGCACATGCCGGATCTGGTGGCGGTTCCGGGGACGGAGGCGTTTCTCGACCGCTCGATCTGGATCCTGCTGCATTCGGACCTCAAGCGCACCACGCGGGTGCGGCTTCTGGTCGATTACCTGTCCCAGGCGCTCCGCGCGCAGCGGGCGGCGTTTCTCGGGCCCTTGGCGTAGGTCGGCCTAGGCGGCCTGCGTGAAGCGGTAGACGCGGGCGGGCGGCATGTTCCACCAGATCTTGCCGCTCTTGCGCCAGTCCAACCCCAACTCCTCGCGCACCACGCGGGTGACGGGCGGCTTGGGCCCATAGGTGAATTGCACATATTGCCCGCCGGGCCGCACCTTCCTGGCGAAGCCGCCCAGAATATCGCGCTGCAGCTGTACCGGCATCGACAGGAGCGGCAGGCCGGACACGACGGCCTGCACGTTTTCGACGTCCAGATCGCCGCAATCGCCCGCGCTCATCTGATGGACGTTGAGGCCGGGGAAATTGCCCCGCAGGCGGTCGCAGAAATCGGGGTTCATCTCGATGGAATGGCACTGTTCCGGCGCGATGCCCGCGCCCAGAATGGCGCGGGTGATGTTACCGGTCCCGGCGCCGAGTTCGATCACCGGGCCACCGTCCGGGTCCAGCTCCGCCACCATCTCGGCGCAGAGCCCGGCGGAAGAGGGGGCCAATGCCACCACCTGATGCGGCTTGCGGAAAAGCTGACCCATGAACAGGGCAAAATCACTACGCGCCACGCTCGGCCTCCGGGAAACAGGGAATACTGGGCTCAGTGGTTCTTGCGGAACCTGTCGAGGCTGACAACTTCGGCATCGTGGGGGGCATCGGCCGCGGCCTCGATATCGGGCTCCCCACCGGGATCGTCATCGGGGGCCGGGGGATCGCCGTCGGGGCCATCCTCCTCCTCATCGGTGCGCTCAAACCGCCAGCCGAACTCCACGGACGGGTCCACGAAGGTCAGGATCGCATCATAGGGCACCGTAAGCCGCTCGGGCGCGTCGCCGAAATTGAGCGTGATGGCAAAGCCCTCTTCGGTGACGACCAGATCATCATACCAGTTCTGGATCACAATCATCATCTCTTCGGGGTAGCGATCGCGCAGCCAATCGGCGAGGTCGACGCCCGGATTGCGCGTGTCGAAGGTGATGAAGAAATGATGCTCGCCGGGCAGGCCGTCTTGCGCCACACCATCCAGAACCTGCCGGATCACGCCGCACACGGCCTCGTGCATCAGGCGGCCGTAGGGGATGGTGGGGGTCGTCTCAGTCATGGAACACCGAACTTCTGGCAGCGGAAGCTGATGGCCTCACCATAGTAGATTCGCTGTCAGATGAAAGCCGCGCGCTGGCGGCCCGGTCCGCGTCAGGCCGGGGGCAGGTTGGCCAGAACCAGCCAGGCCGCCAATGCGGCTTCGGTGCCGAAGAACGTCCAGCTTTGGCGCGAGGCCGCATCGTCGCGCAGGATCGAGGTGACGCGCCCCACGGCGGCGCCCGCATAGGCCAAACCCAGCGCAATCCACGCCATCGGCTCGTTGAGGATCATCACGCCCATGCCGATCCCGACAAACAGGCATCCCGAGACCGCCGACACCTCGGTATAGGCCATGTTGGTGGGCCCGGATTTCATATCCAGCACCGACATCGTCCATCGTGGCGCGAGCCACCCGCACAGACCAAGGCCGATGGTCAGGATGGCAACGGCGAAGTTGACGTAGTCGATGGCGGTCATGGATTGTCCGGTCTTTTGTTGCTTGCGTAATAGATAAACGGGCGGTCCGGCCGATCGGATCACTTGTGGATGAAAAAAGTGGCAAGGCGCGGGCAAGACAGGTGCGGGCGCGGGACATGAGATGGTGTTGGGGGGAAAGTGCCGGATTCTGTTGCCAGGCTCCGGCGGGCCCCGCCAGCTCTGGCTAGAGAACTGGGCTTAAAGTCGGCGACTCAGGACAGCTTACGCTGCGAGAGCCATTGCCGGAGCACGGTTGTCATTTGCAACTGTACGATGTGTACCGATAACGGTGGTAACTCACCGGGACAAAGCTAACCCCTTTAGACGTTCGTCGATCCTATTTCGGCCCCATCTGTCCCCAAATGAGGGAGTGGTTGGTGGAGCCGCCGGGTACCGCCCCCGGGTCCGATCCGCTTATTACGAGCGCGTTTATGTCCATAGTCCCCGAAGAGACCCTCAAGACATACGGAGGCGCGGCCTTGATTTCAAGGGGTTGCGGGGGATTGATGCTGCGCCTCCAGCAGGGCGCGCATCGTGCCGACACGGGTGGCGGCGGCCATCCGGGCCATGACCTCGCGCAGCCGCCCGTCGATGCCCGAGGGTGCCGCGGCGGCCTCGGCCATGCGCCAGCGAAACAGCCGCCAGAGCGCGGCCTTCAGCGCCTCGCCCAGGATGTCGTTCGACATCTCGTCGGTGATCATCTGCAGGGAGGTGGCCCGGATCGTGAAATTGGTTTCGAGATCGATGGTATCCGCCGCGCTGACCTGCCGTTCCAGCGCGTTGATATAGGTGTTCACCTCAACCGAAAGCGGCCTGTCGCCCTCGATCTCGGCGGCCACACGCAGCAGGGCGAAGGCCAGCTTGATGTCATCGTCGCGCCGCGCTTCATCGAGGGGCGAGACGACCGTGCCCACGCCCGAGCGCACCTCAACCAGCCGCTCATAGGCCAGCCGCTGCAGCGCCTGACGCACCGGCGTGCGGGAGACGCCGAATTCGATCGCCAGCGTCTGTTCATGGAGAACCGGGCTCGCGGTGGGCGGCTCAAGGCAAATGCGTTTGCGCAACGCATCGGCAATCGAATCGGCATTGTGTTTGGGCATGGTGACAGACGCTCCGGCGATTTAATTGCACCCCAGATAGTAAAGGTATAACCGTATACAGGTGTAAAGCACAGTGGCCGCCTGCGCGCGGCCATGGAAGACTGAAGGAAGAATTATCGACAATTCAATTGGTTTGCCGGGGTCGATCCGGGCGATCATCCCCCATCCCCATGGTGGAAAAATTGCCATGGCCGGGTTTCCCGGCCTCGATACCGGCTTTGACGGATCTGCCGTATTCACACCGGAGAGCTGCGAGGACACGTTGAAGGGCCTTGCGGCCCATGGAACCCGTATGCTCATCGTATTGGTCGAGCGGGATGAGCTGGACGAGATCGGCTTCGCGCTTTTGGAGCGGACGGCCAAGGATCTGGGTCTGGCCGTTCAACACTTTCCCATTGTTGACTACTCCGTGCCCTCCGACGATCTGCGGCGGGCCTGGGAGGACGGGCGCGCCGAACGGGAGGCCCTGTTGCGGGGCGGCGGAACGCTCGCATTCTCGTGCCAATACGGGGCCGGGCGCAGCGGGTTGATGGCGTCTTGGACTCTGATGGAGGCCGGTTTGGGGGCGGCGCAGGCGATGTATATCGTGCGCGGCCATTTCCCCGAAGCCGTCGAGAGCGAGGATCAGGAGACGTGGCTTTTGGCACAGGAGGCGGGCATCCGGGGGTGATGCCCCGGGCCCTTCAACCGTATTTCGGCCCAAATACCATCTTGCATTCGAATTCACTTGTCGGGATATGGCGCAACCTGTATACACGTATATGAGGCTGGCGAAGTGATTGAAGCGTGCCCGGAGCGATCCGGAAATCACTTCGCCAACCTCACACTCTTGCGGCCGCGGTCGACTTACCCGTGTCGCGGCTGCGGCGGCAAGAGTAACAAAAAAGGTCGTGCCTGACGGCGGGACAGAAACGACAATCTACCTGAGACGCGCTGGGGCAACCCAAGCGCGTTTTTTCTTGTGAACGTCGCGCTGCAACATCTTGAAACCAAAAAGAAACGCGCGGAGGCTAAGGCCTCCGCGCGGTCCGGTCACGGGGATGGGAAGGCGGCTCAGAACCCGGCCTTGATCCGCTCGAAGGCCTCCGCCTGGCGTTCGCGCTGCTCGTTGGAAATCGGCAGCTGCGCCAGAACCGGAACCGTGACTTCGCCCAAGCCCGCGGCCTCCATCGCCTCGGCCCCGAGGGCCTGAAGCGCGGCGTCATTGGCGGAGCCGAACCCGTTGCCCAGAAGCGGGCCGGCGGAGACGTCGGACAGGATCGCGTTCACGTAATCATAGGCCAGCGATTCCTCCGACGGGGCCTCGACCATGTTCACATAGCCGCAGAGCCACACGGATGTGCCCTCGGCGGTGTTCCGGGCATAGCCGACGGGGAAGCCTTCTTCGGCCAGAGCCACGGGCACTTCATTCCAGACCCAGGCGGCCAGAACCTCGCCCGAGCCCATCAGCTGGCTGATCTCGGCGGGGTCGGTCCAGTAGGTGCGCAGGTTCTGGTGGATGCCGCGCAGCCAATCGGTGGCGGCGTCGAACTCCGCGTCGCTCACATCCGCCCAATCCGTGACGCCGGTGGCGAGATAGGCCAAGGCATAGGCGTCATCGACATTGTCGGGGATCGACAGGCGGCCCGCATAGGCCGGGTTGTTGAAGATCTCAAGGCTGGCGACATCCTCGGCGGTCAGCTCATCGGCATTGTACGCCACGGCGGTGGAGCCATAATCGGTGGGCAGGAAGAACAGCTCTTCGCTGCCCGCGAGCACGTCCTGGCCCACCAGATCGGCATTCAGCGTCTCGAAGGCGGCGATCTGGTCGCGATCCCAGGCCTCGATGATGCCCGATGCCTGCCAGCGTGGCACGGAGCCCGCGCAGATATGCGTCACATCCGATTGGAAGCCGGCCAGAAGCCGTTGAAACGCCTCGTCCTCATCGCCGAAAAACACGAAGTCCGGACCCGCTCCATGGGTGTCGATATAGGGCTGGTGGAAGGAGGGGTCTTCGAACCCGGAATAATCGAAGACGGTTAGCTGTTGCGCGGCGGCGGGGGCCACAAAGGCCAGTGCGGCGGCAGAGCTCAGAAGTGTGATTCTCGTCATTTTGTCTTGTCCCTGTTGACGGTCTTTGAGTGTCAGACTGCCGGAGACAGTAGGGCGCGGCGCGGGGTGCGGCAAGGGGATTTGGGCCGCCACTGAATGCGCCTTGCAGCCCCGGGCCGGAATGCGCGAGGAATGGCCCATGTCCGCGCCCGTCACCTCCCGCAGCCTGTTCTTCGGCGCCATTGCCGACCTGATCCGCGCACCCGGCGCGGTCCTGCGGATCGCCGCGCTGCCGCTTCTGGCCTATCTGCTGATCGAAGTGCCGCTCAGCCGGGCCTACGTGCAATGGTTCAACGATACGACGCTGATCACCGGCCCGCCGGGGGAAGTGATCGGGACGCTTGCCTTCGTCGTGCTGCTCGCGGTGCTTGCCGTCTCGTGGCATCGGCACATGCTGGTGGCGGAGGCTCCGAACACGTTTTTGCCGAAGATGAGATGGCAGAACTGGGGGCGGTATCTCGTCGCCTGGGTCATCATTGGCGTGATTGCGGGGCTGGCGGTGTTTCTGTGCGTCCTGCTTCCGCCGTTCGTGCTGGGATCTGTGCTGGATCCGCTTCTGGGGCAGATGCTCCTGAACCTGCTGTCCTATGATGTCTATCTTGATCCCCCACCCACGCCCGCCTTCTACGTGGCTGGCATTGCGGTCGGCGCCGTTGCGTTGTTCGCCTATCTCACCCTGGTGTTCCGGATCAGCATGGGCCTGCCCGCCGTGGCCATCGATGCGGCGACCGCGCCGGGGCTGCGGGCGTCGTGGCGGCGGACCCGGGCGCTTGCACGGCCGATCCTGGGGCTTGCAGCCTTCGCCCTGGTGGGGCAGGCGCTACTCACCGCCGCGAGTTATCTGGTGCTGTTTTCGGGTGGCTTCTCCGAGACGATCACGTTCGCCGGGGAATACAGGATCCGCGCGATGCTGGCCGTGATCGACACGGTCAACACGTTGGCCGGTGCGGCGATCCTGACGCGGATCTACCGCGCGGTGGAGTCGGTGCCCGAGGCCTGAGCGCGCGCCGCAAACACCGACTGCGCCAGTGTTTTCGTATAGGCCTCCAACTCCGTCAGGATGTGCGCGACCGCGTCGCCATCCCGCGCCTCGGCCGCATCGGCAATGCCGGAATGCAGGCGCACGATCTCCGCGCGGTCCCGCGCGGTGAAGGTGATCATGTTCATCAGCGGCTGCATCGCCTCCACGGCGCCGGCCAGTTGATAGGACATCACCGGATTGCCCGCGCCATCGACAAGCGCGCGGTGAAAGGCGACGTCCGAGGCGCAAAATGCCTCGTCGCTCAGGCCGGGCTGTGCCTGCCGCAGGGCCTCGGCGCGCATCGTGGCCAGATGATCGGCGCTGCGCCGCTCCGCCGAGAGCGCCGCGCAGGCGCGTTCCAGAGCAAACCGCGCCTCGCAAGCGGTGTCGAAGCTGACGCCGTTCATCCCCAGCAGCAGGGTCGAGGTTGTGATATGCTGGTTATAGGCATCCTCGAAGCTCAGCCGGTTCACGAAGGCCCCGCCAAAGGCGCCGCGTTGGGTGCGGATCAGGCTCTGAGCAGCCAGCCGCTTCAGCGCTTCGCGCACCGTCGGGCGGGAGACCTCGAAATTTTCGGCCAGTTCCGCCTCGGACGGCAGACGTTCATCCACGATCAGGCGGCCCGCAATGATCGCATCGCGGATGGCGGCGGCAATCTGCGCAGAGAGGTCGGCGGGGTTGTTCGGGTCGATTTTCATTTGTCAGACATTTAATTGTCTGACATCACTTTGGGCAAGAGGAATCGCGCCGGTCTCGTGTGGTCTGCGGCGATGGTCAAGGGAGTTGAGGGGCGGGGATGACCCA
Source organism: uncultured Roseicyclus sp. (assembly GCA_947494975.1). Taxonomy (GTDB): domain Bacteria; phylum Pseudomonadota; class Alphaproteobacteria; order Rhodobacterales; family Rhodobacteraceae; genus Gymnodinialimonas. The sequence goes on from CANLXA010000003.1 coordinate 294,257, forward strand.
CACGATCCGATCTGTGCTGTGGCTTACGTTTTTCGGGGGGATCCTGATGTCGTGGGTCGTACTCTATCAGATGAGCGCCGGAATGGGCCTTGATCTGTTGGGGCGGCCCGCGATGGATATGTCCGCGATGCCCATGGAAATGGACATGGAGATGGGCGGCGACGCGGCGTTGCCGATGGGCGATGCGATGCCTGCGGACGGCGCGATGCCGATGGGCGATGCGATGCCTGCGGACGATGCGCTGCCTGCGGACGGCGCGGTGCCCGCTGACGGCGCGGTGCCGATGGCCATGGGCGATATGGGCGCCATGGACATGTCCGCCATGACGCGGTTCGGCCCGCTCTGGGCCATGTGGTCGCTCATGATGGCCGCGATGATGCTGCCGACGCTGGTGCCCACGCTCACCACCTATGATCGGCTGATCGTGTCGGCCAATGGCACGCGGGCGGGCTGGCTCGGGGTGCTGGCGGGCTATTCGATGGTCTGGATCGGCATGGCCGCGCTTTTTGCCGTGGCGCAACTGGGCCTTTTGCGCGTGGGCATTATCGACAGGATGGGCATGGCCCAATCCGTATGGATCGCGGGCGGCCTTCTGATCGCGGTGGGGGCGTTCCAGTTCACCCGCGCCAAGGAGGTCTGCCACGGCGTCTGCCACGCGCCGATGAATTACTTCCTGGGCTATTGGCGCACCGGATTTCAGGGCGGCGCACGCATGGGGGCGGGCCTTGGCTTCTATTGCGCGGCCTGTTGCTGGGGCTTCATGGCGCTTGGCTTCGTGGGCGGCATGATGAGCCTTCTGTGGATGGGCCTCGCCACGCTCTTCATGGTTATCGAGAAACTGCCCGAGGTGGGCCACTACGTTACGCGGCCCCTGGGGGCGGCATTGATTGCAGGCGGATTAGGCGTGCTCGCCTGGCCGCTCATCGCCACATAGGAGGGTCATTCATGGCCGTGAAAAAACGCCCCGACGCCGACCGCCTGCCGGTCAGCCAGCGCATCGATCAGCGGATGGACAACCCCAAACGCCGCCAGATGAAGCCCCGCGACTGGGCGATCAAGGGGGAGCTGTTCCTGAACTGCTCATGCACCGTGTTCTGCCCCTGCGTGGTGTCGCTTGGCAAGCACGACCCGACCGAGGGTGATTGCAAGGCGTGGATGGCGATTGCCATCGACGAGGGGCATTTCGAAGGCGAGGATCTGAGCGGCCTGAATGTGGGCCTGATGGTCTATATCCCGGGCAAGATGGCCGAAGGCGGCTGGCAGGTGGCGGCCTATGTCGATGATCGCGCGTCGGGCAAGGCGTATCAGGGCATCCTCGAGATCTTTTCCGGATCCGCGGGCGGCACCACGGGCCTGTTCACGTTGCTCGTTTCCGACATCGTCAGCGCCGAGCGCGAGAAAGTCGAGATCGTGCGCGACGGCAAGAAGCGCGGCCTCTATGTCGGGCGCAAGATCCAGGGCGAGATCGAGATGATCACCGGCGCGTCGGAGGATCACCCGGTGATGATCACCAATTCCAAATACTGGATGGGGCCCGATATCATCGCCGCCAAGGGCCTGAAATCCAAGGTGCGGGACTTCGGCAAGATGTGGGATTTCGGCGGAAAATCGGCTGAGATCTGCCCGATCGACTGGTCCGGCAGCGCGGGGGGCAAGTAGATGATCGGCCCCGATTATGCCCGCACCATGGCGCGTTACAATGCGTGGCAGAACCAGTGGATGTACCAGGCCTGCGACGGGCTGACCGACGCGCAGCGCGAGGAGGATCGCGGGCTGTTCTGGGGGTCTATCCAGGGCACGCTCAGCCACCTGATGTGGGGTGATCTGGTCTGGATTGCGCGGTTCGATGGCGGGACGGGCCCCGATGCGGACCTCAAGGGCTCCATGTCACGCTATGATTGGGCGGCGCTGATGGAGGCCCGCCCGGCGCTCGATGCCCGCATCGCGGCCTGGGCCTGGTCTACCGATGACAGCGATTTCGAGGGCGAGGTCACGTGGTACTCGATGGCCGTCGAGCGGCAGATGGCGATGCCCAAGGCCCTGTGCATCGTCCAGCTGTTCAACCACCAGACGCATCATCGCGGGCAGGTTCACGCCGCGCTGACAGGCCTTGGCCTCAAGACCCACGATACCGATCTGCCCTTCATGCCCGACGAGGTGCCGGAATGGCGTTAGGGGCGGGTCTCGGAGAAGGCCATGTAGGCCTCGGGCTGGACGACATCGAGGTCGTCGATGCCCCAGGTCCGATCATCGGGGCCGTCGAGCGTGAGGATGATCGCGATCAGGCGTCCCTGGGATTGCGTCGAGAGCGAGTGCGCGTCATCTCCAACCTCGATTGCAAAGGGCACGATGGCGTAGCCGTCGTCATATCGCGCGGGCAGGATCAGACCGTCCCACTGCGTCGCCGCGCGGCCTTCAAGCCCGTTGAACACCGACGACCCGTCGACCTCTCCGGCCTGAACCCGGGCAAAGAACCCTTCATTGAACGCACTGGAATGGGCGCCGATGGTGGCGACATCACGTGCCACGAATGCGTTCAGGATCGTACTGGCAACCGCCTCCGGGCCATGGTCCTGCGCATGTGCCAGGGACGATGTCGCCATAAGGGCCAAGGTGGCCAGAATTATCCGGTTCATATCGCCCTCCATCATTACGGGTTGGGACAGCCTAGCCCGGTCGTCTTGCCGTCTCCAAGGTAAGGAGTTCCGCCATGGCCCTCATCTCCCAATCCCGCCGCCTGCGCCGCACGCCGTTTTCCGACGGTGTCGAAGCCGCGGGCGTCAAGGCCTTCACGGTCTATAATCGCATGTTGCTGCCGACGATGTTCCGATCGCCCGAGGAAGATTACCGCCACCTGAAGGAGGCGGTGCAGATCTGGGATGTCTCGGTGGAGCGGCAGGTCGAGGTGCGCGGGCCCGATGCGGGCAAGCTGGTGCAGATGCTCACGCCGCGCGATCTGCGCGGGATGCTGCCGGGGCAGTGTTATTACATGCCCGTTGTCGATGAGACCGGCGGGATGCTGAACGATCCTGTTGTGCTGAAACTGGCCGAGGATCGGTGGTGGATCTCCATCGCCGACAGCGATTTGTTGTTGTGGGTCAAGGGCGTGGCGCAGGGCTACCGGCTGGACGTGCTGGTCGATGAGCCCGATATCTCGCCGCTTGCCGTGCAGGGGCCGAAAGCCGATGATCTGATGGCCGAGGTCTTCGGCGACAATATCCGCGACGTACGCTTTTTCCGCTTCGGCTGGTTCACGTTCCAGGGCCGGGACCTCGCCATTGCGCGGTCGGGCTATTCCAAACAGGGCGGGTTCGAGATCTACGTGGACGGTGCGGATATCGGGATGCCGCTGTGGAATGCGCTGATGGAGGCGGGTAAGCCGCTGGATGTGCGGGCCGGGTGCCCGAACAATATCGAGCGGATCGAGGGCGGCTTGTTGAGCTATGGCAACGACATGACCGACGACAACACGCCCCATGAATGCGGGCTTGGTCGGTTTTGCAATACCGCCACGGCCATCGGGTGCATCGGACGCGACGCGCTGCTGCGGGTAGCCAAGGAAGGCCCGGTGCAACAGGTGCGCCCGATTGCCATCGATGCCAAGACCCTGCCGGGAAGTGACAGGGCGTGGCCGCTGATGGCCGGTGGCAAGCGGGTGGGGCAGGTGACCTCGGCCGCGATCAGCCCCGATTTCGGGGGCGGGGTTGCCATCGGCATGGTCCGCATGACCCATTGGGATGCGGGCACGGAGCTGAGCGTGCAATCGCCCGACGGTGAATATGCCGCCGTTGTGAAAGATAAATTCTGGAACTGATTCCCGCAGGTTAGGGGGCGTTCTTCATGTGATGTTCGAGGGAGATGATGCGATGACATTCAATGCACTTGTGGTGGAAAAGGACGACGAGGGCAAAACCAGCGCCTCGGTTCAATCCCTCAGCGAAGATCGTCTGCCTGAGGGCGATGTGACCGTCGCGGTCGAGTATTCCACCGTGAATTACAAGGATGGCCTGTGTGTCGGGCCCGGCGGCGGGTTGGTGCGCAATTACCCCCATGTGCCGGGGATCGATTTTGCCGGGACCGTCGACGCGTCCGACGACGATCGGTATGCCCCCGGCGACAAGGTTGTGCTGACCGGCTGGCGCGTGGGTGAAGCCCATTGGGGCGGCTATTCCCAGAAGGCGCGGGTGAACGCCGATTGGCTTGTGCCGCTGCCCGATGGCCTGACGACACGGCAGGCAATGGCGGTGGGCACGGCGGGATTCACCGCGATGCTGGCGGTGATGGCGCTTGAAGATCACGGGCTAACGTCCGGAAATGGTGAGGTTCTGGTGACCGGTGCGGCCGGTGGCGTGGGGTCCGTTGCCACCGCCATCCTTGCCAATCTGGGCCATGAGGTGGCCGCCGTCACCGGGCGCCCGGAGCAGGCGGATTACCTGACATCGCTGGGGGCCAGCCGGATTGTTCCGCGCGAAGACCTCAATGAGACCACGAAGCGCCCGCTCGAGGCCGAGACATGGGCCGGCTGCGTCGATGCGGTGGGCGGTGACATGCTGGCCCGCGTGCTGGGGCAGATGAAATATGGGGCCTCCGTCGCGGCGGTCGGGCTGGCCGGTGGTGCGCAGCTTCCCGCGACGGTTATTCCGTTCCTGTTGCGGGGCGTGAACCTTCTGGGCATCGACTCGGTGATGCAGCCCTATGACAACCGTCTGCGGGCCTGGGGGCGGATCGCCGCAGATCTGCCGATGGACAAGCTGGAGGCCATGGTACAGCCCGCGACGCTTGGCGACCTGCCGGATCTGGGGCGGTCGATCCTCAAAGGCGGTGTCCGCGGCCGCGTCGTCGTGGATGTGAATGCATAAGCAGAGCTAATACTCCAATCGCATCATGCGATTTTCTTATGAAAGTCAGAGGGGCAGGGCCTGCCCCTCTTTCAACTCCTCCATCACGAAACTGGCCGAGACGTCGCCCATCTCCACCCGGTCGATGAGGCGCTGGTAGAGGCGGTCGTAATCCGCCACATCGGCCACCCGCGCGCGGATCAGGTAATCCAGATCGCCGGTCATCCGGTAGACGCCCAGGATCTCGGGCATGGCGCGCACGGCGCGGCGGAACTGGTCGAGCCAGTCGGCGGAATGATGGGCGGCGCGAACCTGGATGAACACCATCAGGCCAAGCCCCACCGCGGCGGGATCCACCACCGCGACGCGGCCTGTCACGATGCCGCGCTCCTCCAGCGCCTTGATCCGGCGCCAGACGGCATTGCGGCTCAGCCCGATAAGGGTGCCCAATTCCTCCAGCGGTTCATCGCAGCGCTGCTGCAAACGGGCGAGGATTCTGCGGTCTGTTTCATCAAGTGTTGCCATATCTGAGACTATGGGTGGAAATTCTCCACATGTCACGCCCAGATAACGCAACATTTGGGATCGTTTCATCGGGCGTGCATGGCATCCTTTGCCGATATCAGCGAACAGGAGCAGCCCCATGATCAACCGTGTCTTCCTCGACCATCCCCAGAGCGTCGACGAAAGCTATCTCGAACATGCCGCCTTTGCGGGCCGGTTTTCGGGCAAGCTGTTCCTCGCCTCCTGCGCGGCGGCGGTCCATGCATTGATCCCGTGCCTGTTTGAAAAGACGGCCAGCCGGATGATCGCGGAGATGTATGCCAAGACCCACAACCGGGGCCAGTAGATGTGCCGGTGGGCGGCCTATCTGGGCCAGCCGATTTTCATGGAAGAGCTGGTCACGCGGCCCGGACATTCCCTGATCCACCAATCCCGTGAAGCCACGGAATGCAAGACGGCGCTGAATGGCGACGGCGTCGGGCTGGCCTGGTATGGCGACCGGGCCGAGCCGGGCATCTACCGCGATGTCTATCCCGCCTGGTCCGACACCAATCTGGCCGCTTTGTGCCGGACGGTGCGATCGGGCTGTTTCATGGCCCATGTGCGCGCCTCCACCGGCGCCGCGACGAGCCGGAACAATTGCCATCCGTTCGCCCATGGGCGGTGGAGCTTCATGCATAATGGCCAGATCGGCGGGTTCGATCGGTTTCGGCGCCGGGCGGATATGGGCGTGAGCGAGGCGCTATACCCGTACCGCAAGGGGGCCACGGACAGCGAATTGCTGTTCCTCTACGCGCTGCATGCCGGGCTTGAGGAGGCCCCCGTTGATGCCATGCTGCACGCCCACCGGACGCTAGAGGCGATGTCGCGCGCCCATGGCGGCCTGCCGCATCTGCGCTCCTCCGCGGCCTGGACCGACGGCGCGCGGCTTTATGCGCTGCGCCTGTCGTCGGATCACATTGCGCCATCGGTCTATTACCGTTGGAGCGAGAGCCGGGCCGGATGGGCGGTTGTGAGTGAACCGCTGGAGGTCGGGCAGGGCGGCTGGACGGAATTGCCGCCCGGTCACGTGGCCGTCTTCGAGGGCATGCAGGTGGAGGTGCGGATGCTGGAGACGCTGGCCGCCTAGGGCGCGATACGGTCCTGGTGCACAATACCGGTTGGGGCCCGCGGATCCGGAGCGGGGTATCGGGCCGTCCACCCGTCCCGGGCCGTTACCGCGCCAAACCCATGGCGCGCCTGCGTCAGATCTAGCCTGCCAGCGCCTTGTTCAGATTCTCATTGATCTTCTCGAGGAAGCCCATTGTCGTCAGCCAGCTTTGATCGGGCCCGACCAGAAGGGCGAGGTCCTTGGTCATGTGGCCGGATTCGACCGTTTCCACGATCACCCGCTCCAGCGTTTCGGCAAATTCCATCAGCTTGGCATTGTCGTCGAGCTTGGCGCGGTGCTTGAGGCCGCCGGTCCAGGCGTAGATCGAAGCGATGGAGTTCGTGGAGGTGGCCTTCCCCTCCTGATGGTTGCGGTAATGACGGGTGACGGTGCCGTGGGCGGCCTCGGACTCCACGATCTTGCCGTCCGGCGTCATCAGGACGGAAGCCATCATCCCGAGCGAGCCGAAGCCCTGGGCCACGACGTCGGATTGCACATCGCCGTCGTAGTTCTTGCAGGCCCAGACGAAGCCGCCGTTCCACTTGATCGCGCAGGCGACCATATCGTCGATCAGGCGGTGTTCGTACCAGATCTTCTTTTCTTCGAATTGCTCTTTGAATTCAGCCTCGTAGACCTCGGCGAAGATTTCGAGGAAGCGGCCATCATATTGTTTGAGGATGGTATTCTTGGTCGACAGGTAGACCGGCCAGCCAAGGTTGAGGCCGTAATTGAACGACGCGCGGGCGAAATCGTAGATGGAGCTGTCGATATTATACATCGACATGAAGACGCCCGGGCCATCGGATTTGTAGACCTCGCGCTCATCCACGGTGCCGTCTTCGCCTACGAATTTCATCGTGAGCGTGCCGGCGCCGGGGAATTTCATGTCCGTCGCCTTGTACTGGTCGCCAAAGGCGTGGCGGCCCACGACGATGGGCTGGGTCCAGCCGGGCACAAGGCGGGGGACGTTTTTGCAGATGATGGGCTGGCGGAAGATCACACCGCCCAGGATGTTTCGGATCGTGCCGTTGGGCGAGCGCCACATTTCCTTGAGGCCGAATTCTTCCACGCGGGCCTCATCGGGGGTAATTGTGGCGCATTTGACGGCAACGCCGACCTCCTTGGTCTTCTCGGCGGCGTCGATGGTGATCTGGTCGTTGGTCGCGTCGCGGGATTCGATGCCGAGGTCGTAGTAGAGCAGGTCGATGTCGAGATAGGGCAGGATCAGCTTTTGCTTGATGAAATCCCACATGATGCGAGTCATCTCGTCGCCGTCCATTTCGACGATGGGGTTGTCGACTTTGATCTTGGTCATTCGCTTTTCCTCAACGAGAGCGCTGTCGCGGGGCCGCGGTTCGGCGATCCTACGGATGTTCATTGGCACTTAGTAGTGGCCAAGTCATTGTACAGAATGGACGAAGCACCAAACTTTGACAAATCGCCGTGCCGGGGGGCGGCCCTGCGATGGCACGGCGGCTTGCCGCCTTGTTTCCGCGCCGGGTGCGAGCCGCCCCGATGGTGAAATGACCTACCCGATGATGCCGTTCAGCGTGGCCGATGGGCGCATGACGGCGGCCAGTTTGGCGTCCTCGTTCATGTAATAGCCACCGGTATTGGCCGGGCTGCCGGCGCCTGTGTCGAGTTCGGCGATAATGGTCGCCTCGTTCTCGGCCAGCGCCTTGGCCATGGGGGCGAATTCGGCGGCAAGGTCAGTGTCGGGGCCCTCCGCTAGCGCCTCGGCCCAGTAGCGGGCGAACCAGTAATGGCTGTCGCGGTTGTCGGGCTGGCCGACCTTGCGGCCGGGGGAGCGGTTGTCGTCGAGGATGCCTTGGGTGGCTTTTTCCACTGCATCGCTGAGCGTGCGGGCCTTTTCATTGCCTTTGGCGTCGGCGAGGAACTTGAAGCTTTCGCCAAGCGCGCAGAATTCGCCGAGGCTATCCCAGCGCAGGTGGTTTTCAGCATGGAGCTGTTGCACGTGCTTGGGGGCGGAGCCGCCTGCACCGGTTTCGAACAATCCGCCGCCCTGCATCAGCTTCACGATCGACAGCATCTTGGCGGACGTCGCCAGTTCGAGGATCGGGAACAGGTCGGTCAGGTAGTCGCGCAGGACGTTGCCGGTGATGGCAATTGTGTTCTCGCCCTTGGTGATGGTCTCCAGCGAGGCGCGAGTGGCTTCGCGGGGTGCCATAATCTCGAATTTATCAGCGACACCAGCAGCTTCGAGGATGGGCTTCACGTATTGGATGATCTGCGCGTCATGGGCACGGGTCTCGTCCAGCCAGAAGATGGAGCGGTAGCCGGTGTTCTTTTGGCGGCTGATCGCAAGCTGCACCCAATCTTCGATTGGGGCTTTGCGGGCTGAGGCAGAGCGCCAGATGTCACCCGGCTGCACGTCGTGCTGGTGCAGCACGGTGCCATCATCGAGGATCATCTTGACGGTGCCGGCCTCCGCGATCTCGAAGGTGGTGGGGTGGGAGCCGTATTCTTCGGCCTTCTGGGCCATCAGGCCGAGATTCTGGACCGTGCCTGCGGTGGCCGGGTCGAGCGCGCCGTTGACTTTGAAGAACTCGATGGCCTCGTCATAGACCGGGGCGTAGGAATTGTCGGGGATGACGCAGACCGCGTCAGCCTCTTTCCCGTCCGGGCCCCAGCCCTTACCGCCGGCGCGGATCAGGGCGGGCATGGATGCGTCGATGATGACGTCGCTTGGCACATGCAGGTTGGTGATGCCCTTGTCGCTGTCGACCATGTACATCGGTGGGCGGTCGGCCATGCATTTATCAATTGCTTCAAGGATTTCTGGGCTGTCCTTCACGCGGTCCAGCAGGTCACCGAGACCCGAATTGGGGTTCACGCCAAGCGCCTTCATCGCGTCGCCATGGGTCTTGAACACGGGCGCAAGGAAGGTCTTGACCGCGTGGCCGAAAATGATCGGGTCGGAGACCTTCATCATGGTCGCCTTCATGTGGAGCGAGAACAGGACGCCTTCGGCCTTGGTCTTCTCGATCTCGTCCGCGAGGAAGGCATCGAGCGCGGCGGCGGACATGTAGGTGGCATCGACAACGGTGCCAGCGGGGTAGGAGAGGCCGTCTTTCAGCACGGTGGTGCCAGTCGCAGTTTCAAGCACGATCTTGGCGCCGGTAGCGCTGTCGAGGGTCGCCGACACTTCGTTGGACCGGAAGTCACCGCCGGACATGGACGCCACGCGCGTCTTGCTGTCGCATTTCCATTCGCCCATGCGATGCGGGTTGTTCTGGGCGTAGCTTTTGACGGCGGCGGCCGCGCGGCGATCGGAATTGCCTTCGCGCAGGACCGGGTTCACGGCGGAGCCCTTGATGCCGTCATACTTGGCGCGGATCGCCTTTTCTTCGTCGGTGGACGGGTTTTCGGGATAGTCGGGCAGGGCGTATCCCCTAGCCTGCAATTCGGTCACCGCAGCAACAAGTTGCGGGACGGATGCGGAGATATTGGGCAGCTTGATGACATTGGCCTCGGGCGTCTTGACCAACTCGCCGAGCGCGGCGAGGTCATCGGGGATGCGCTGATCCTCGGCCAGATGCTCGGGGAAGGTTGCCAGGATCCGGCCAGCCAGCGAGATGTCCTTGGTCCCCACACTGATCCCGGCGGCCTTGGCGAAGCGCTGGATGATCGGAAGCAGCGAGGCGGAGGCCAGTTCGGGTGCCTCGTCGACCTTGGTGTAGATGATGTCTGGGTTGGTCATGGCGCGTGCCCTCCGGTCCGGTGGTCTGAGATATCGCTGCTGTTAGACGATCGGTCGAACAAAGGGAAGGGGTGTATACCATTGTATACCAGCGGCGCTGTGACGCGGGGCGCCGGGCTTTCTGCGCGTCCCGATCCTCGATGTCGCGTGTCATTTAAACGTTTCTTAGCACCTCGGCGTGTAGGCCCGAAAGCGATATGAATAGATCCTCTTTCTCATCCGGCCTCCTGTTGGTCGCGGTTCTGTCCTGCATAGCGCTGGCGACGCCTGTGGCGCTTCTGGCCGGCACGCGCCCCGATCCGGGCGGCGTCGTGCTTGTCGTGGCCCCGCCCTGGGCGACGACGGGTGGCGCGGCGGGCGTCGTTAGTGCGGCCGGTGGCCGGGAGATCGGGCCGATGCGCGCGCCTTTCGCTGTTCTGGCGACGTTGGATGACCTCCCGGCCGCACGCCGGCATGGCGCCTGGCTCCTGCTTGATGGGCGGGTTCTGGCGTGGATCTGCGGGGTGGACCGGCCAAGGGGAAGGGGCGCCGAAGATGTTTGACTCGGTCAGTGGCAAGAACGCACGGGCAGTGGCGATGCGGATGGTGCGGAATTTTACCATCGGCATGATCGTCGCGATATCCGGCACCAATATCGTCATCGACGGACCCGGTATTCCGCTGATCGTGATCGCCGCATTGCTTGCTGCCTGTGCCACCCTTGCGGATCATGCGAAGGTGCGGCTGTCCCCGGTGATCGTGGCGATTGCCCTGACCGGCCAGGCCATTGTGTTCACCGCCAGCTTCACGGGGCATCTCTGGCAGTTGGACAGCCACATGCTGTTCTTTGTGGTGCTTGCGGTGGTGGCGCTAATGCGATCGGTTCCGGCGCTGGTCGTGTCGGCCGCGGTGATCGCATTGCACCATCTGTTTTTCGGTATATGGGTGCCGTCGCTTGTCTTTCCGTCCTTCGGCCTGATCGAGAATCTCGAACGGGTCGCGCTTCACGGTACGGTTGTCGTTTTGGAGGTGACATTCCTGACCATCGCCATGATCGGTCAGAACAAGCAGGAACAGGCCGAGGCGGCGGCACGGGAGGCGGCCAGCAAGGCAAAGGCCGAGGCGGAGGATGCTGCCGCCCAGGCCCAGAGCCTGCGTCGCAAGGCCGAGGCTGCCGACAAGGCGGCGCGCGATGTGACGGCGGCGCTGGCCCATAATCTCAATGCGATGGCGCGGCGCGATCTGTCGGCGCGGATGGGGGACGGGGTTTCTGCGGATTTCAGTGAGCTGGCGCAGGATTACAACACGGCGCTCGATATCCTGTCGCGCATCCTGTCGGAGACCTTCGATATGGTCTGCGATGTGGAGGCCGAGGCCAATGCCGCCTCCCAGATGACGGATGAGATGGCGGTACAACTGGAAGGGCAGGCGGCCCAGGTGTCGGAAGCGGCCAATGAAATCCGCACGCTCACCGCATCCCTGGAGCGCACGGTGGCGGATATCGGCGGCGTCAGTGCGTCGGCCCAGGATGCGTCGAACAAGGCCACCGAGGGGGGCGAAATCGTGCGCGCGGCCGTCACGGCGATGTCGGCGATCAAATCGTCATCCGCCGAGATCGAAAAGATTATCTCCGTCATTGAGGATATTTCCTTTCAAACCAACCTTTTGGCGCTCAATGCGGGTGTAGAGGCCGCCCGCGCCGGACCCGCCGGTGCCGGGTTTGCCGTGGTCGCGTCGGAAGTGCGGGCGCTCTCGCACCGAACGTCGGAGGCCGCCAATCAGGTGAAGGCGCTGATCTCCAAGAGTGTGACCCATGTGGCCGAAGGTGCGGCCATGGTGGACCGCGCCGGTGTCGCACTGGACGAGATCGAGGAAACCGTGTCGCAGGCCAGCCAGCGGGTCGCGGACGTGTCGCGACGCGCCAGCGAACAATCGCGTGCCGTGCAGGATGTGGCCGATGCCCTGGGCGAGATCGATACGGTGATCCATTCCTGCGCCGCCAAGACCGAGGAATTGTCGGCCATGGGCGCGCGGATATCCAATGGGTCCGGCGGGCTGCACGGGTCCCTAGGGACATTCTCGTTCCGTGCGGGGGCGTCCGGGGCTGCTCGGGAAAATGCAGCGTGACCATGCCGCAGTTCTTACCGGCGAGTTAAGGCAGGGACGATCCGATTGGCTGGCGCGTCACTTGTTTCCGCGGAGTGACCCTGGCCCGTTCGCGGCTGTCGCCGCACGGTCTCGGGTAGACCTGGCGCCAAGGTCTCAAGCCGCGCATGGGTATTAACCCGATGCAGGCCAGCACGCGCCGATGTCGAAATCCGAGCTGCTATTCCGCGCTCTCGGCGGTCGTATCGGAGATCGGGCCCGGGCCGTTGTCGTCCAGGCCTGCAGATTTACCGGCCGCGTTCATCCGCTCTTCAAGCACTTTGCGCGCGCGGCGTTCGGCCTGGATCACGCGCACGGCGGTGCGGTACAGTTCTTCGGTGGTTGGAGACGACGCGCCGACAACCTGCGCAATCGTCTCGGGCAGGGTCTCATCACCCAGTTCCAGCGCGGCGTTACATGCGTCGAGGGCAAGCTGTTCGGCAAGGTCGTTGGCCAGGCCCATGGATCTACCGCGTGGTTTCGGTCAGACGGCGGCGCACATAGGTCTGCACGCTGTCGATCATCGGATCCATGAACGGATCCTCGAAGAAATGGCCCGCGCCTTCCATCTCCTGGTGGGTGATGGTGATGCCCTTTTGCTCGTGCAGCTTGTCCACGAGGATGCGCGTATCTTGCGGCTTGGCGACGCGATCGGACGTGCCGTTGATGATCAGGCCCGAGGAGGGGCAGGGCGCGAGGAACGAGAAATCATACATGTTCGCGGGCGGGCTGACCGAGATGAACCCGGTGATCTCGGGCCGCCGCATCAGAAGCTGCATCCCGATCCAGGCGCCAAACGAGAAGCCCGCAACCCAGCAATGCTTGGAATTGGGGTTCATCGACTGGAGGTAATCCAGCGCGGAGGCGGCGTCCGACAACTCTCCGATGCCCTGATCGTATTCGCCCTGCGACCGGCCCACTCCGCGGAAATTGAAACGCAGCACCGTGAAGCCCATCTGGTGAAAGGCGTAGTGCAGGTTGTAGACGACGCGGTTGTTCATCGTGCCGCCGAATTGCGGGTGCGGGTGCAGGATGATCGCAATCGGCGCGTCTTTGGGTTTCTGGGGGTGGTAGCGCCCTTCAAGGCGGCCTTCAGGTCCGGGGAAAATGACCTCGGGCATCCGCGTCTCCTACTTCACGTCGTGCGTCACAGGGGGAAGGGGCGCGCGTTTCTTGACGCGCCGGGCCGCTCTCCCTAGAACGATTCCAAATTGGATGCGGCGCGTGCTCTGCCGCAGGGTTGCATCGCAGTTAAGCGTGGGGCGCCGAAAGGTCAATCATTCAAGCGCGTCTGACCGCGGTGATTATGATTTTGGCCCGGGGGGGGCCCGAACTTGGCCAGACGAGGCAGGATCAGGGAGCGGTCGGTATGAAACTCAGCACCAAGGGGCGGTACGCGATGGTCGCGATGGCGGATCTGGCGCTCCTGCCCGAGGGCGCGTTGGCGCCCCTGTCGGACCTGTCGCAGCGTCAGGACATTTCCTTGCCATATCTGGAGCAGTTGTTCGTGAAGCTCAGACGTGCGGAGTTGGTGTCGTCGGTGCGCGGTCCCGGCGGCGGCTACAGGTTGGCGCGGCCGGCCTCGGACATCCGCGTTGTGGAGATCTTCGAGGCGGTCGATGAAACGGTTTCGGCGCTGCATACCGGGGCGGGCGCTTCGGGTGGCGCTTCGGGCAGCCGGGCGCAGAGCCTGACGAACCGGTTGTGGGAAGGGTTTTCGGCCCATGTCTATGTGTTCCTGCACCAGACGCGCCTGTCGGATGTGGTGAAGAATGATCTGGTGCCCTGTCCGGCCGTGCCGAACCTGTTCGAACTTGTCGATGAGTGACATGACGGGATTGCGCTGCCTTCGGCATCGCCCGGTGCAAATTTTCTGGCGAAAATTTGCGGGTGGTTGGTGGGAGCGGCGTGACCCATCCCGGCCGGTCATGGCGCGCGACGGGGCGGATGCCTCCGGCGGGAGGTTTTGGGCCAAGATGAAGTATCGACCGGGTGCCGGATCTCGCGACGGGGTAGTGGCGTGAGCCGGATCTATCTGGATTGGAATGCAACCGCGCCCTTGCGGCCGGAGGCGCGCGCGGCCATGGCGGCGGCCATGGATGTGGTGGGCAATCCGTCCTCGGTCCATTCGGAGGGGCGCGCCGCCAAGGCGATGATGGAGCGCGCGCGGGCGCAGGTGGCCGACGCCTTGGGGGCGCAATCCGCGGATATCGTTTTCGTCTCGGGCGCGACGGAGGCAGCCGCCCTGGCGCTGGCCGGGCGGGGGTTGAGCGGATCGGGTGTGGAACATGACGCGGTGCGGGCCTGGGTGGACGAGGATCTGATCGTGGAGGCCGATGGGTCGGTGGCCGTGCCGGACCCGGCGCGTGCGACATTGCAGGTGGCCAATTCCGAGACCGGGATTGTACAGGACCTGCCCCCGGGTCTTGCCGTCAGCGACTGGACGCAGGGATTCGGGAAGGTCCCGCTCGCCTTCGATTGGGCAGGCATCGATATGGCCTTCGTCTCGGCCCACAAGATCGGCGGGCCAAAGGGCATCGGCGCACTGGTCATCCGTCGCGGGCTGGATCTGCAGGCGCAGATCCGGGGCGGCGGGCAGGAAATGGGCCGCCGCCATGGCACCGAGAACCTGATCGGCATTGCTGGATTTGGGGCTGCAGCGCAGGCCGCGACACAAGATTTGGCCGATGGTGTATGGGATCCGGTGGACAAACTTAGAAATATTCTAGAAAAGACTCTGGAAGCCGCGGCGAAAGCGACTATTTTTGTCGGGAAAGGCCAAAACCGCCTGCCCAACACGTCCATGTTTATCACCGAAGGGTGGAAGGGCGAGACGCAGGTGATGGCGATGGATCTGGCGGGATTTGCCGTATCGGCGGGCTCGGCATGCTCCAGCGGCAAGGTCAAACCCTCGGGCGTGCCGCGCGCCATGGGGTATTCGGAGGCTCAGGCGGCCTGCGCGCTGCGCGTATCGCTGGGGCCGGACACGGGCGAAGGGCAGGTTGCGGCGTTTTGCGACGCGTGGATCCGGGCCCGGGACAGGAAATTCGCACGCTAGGCCGTGCAGCTGGAGGTGGATGATGAGCGCACTCGACACGGACGTGGCAGCTGGTGAAGTCCAGGTAAAGGAGGGTGTCGATCAGGATACGGTCGATGCGGTCAAGGACCTCGGCGGCGCGTATAAATACGGCTGGAACACCGACATCGAGATGGACTACGCGCCCAAGGGTGTGAATGAAGACATCGTGCGCCTGATCTCGGAGAAAAACGGCGAGCCGGAATGGATGCTCGACTGGCGCCTACAGGCCTTCAAGCGCTGGAAGCAGATGAAGGAGCCGGACTGGGCGATGGTGAATTACCCACCCATCGACTACCAGTCGCAGTATTATTATGCGCGCCCCAAAAGCATGGCGGAGAAGCCGAAAAGCCTGGATGATGTCGATCCCAAGCTGCTGGACACCTACAAGAAGCTCGGTATCCCGCTGAAGGAACAGATGATCCTGGCCGGTGTCGAAGGCGCCGAAGATGCGCCGGCCGAGGGCCGCAAGGTGGCCGTGGACGCGGTGTTTGACAGCGTCTCGGTGGGCACGACGTTTCAGGCCGAGTTGAAGAAGGCAGGCGTGATCTTCTGCTCGATTTCCGAGGCGATCCAGGACCATCCGGATCTGGTGAAGAAATATCTGGGATCGGTTGTGCCGATCACCGACAATTTCTTTGCGACGTTGAACTCGGCGGTCTTTTCCGACGGGTCGTTCGTCTACATCCCGCCGGGTGTGAAATGCCCGATGGAGCTGAGCACGTATTTCCGGATCAATGCGGAGAATACTGGCCAGTTCGAGCGGACCCTGATCATCGCCGACAAGGGCAGCTTCGTGAGCTACCTGGAAGGCTGCACCGCGCCGATGCGCGACACCCATCAGCTGCACGCGGCTGTGGTGGAGCTGGTTGCCCATGACGACGCCGAGATCAAGTATTCCACGGTCCAGAACTGGTATCCGGGCGACGAGAACGGCAAGGGCGGGATCTACAATTTCGTGACCAAGCGTGCCGATTGCCGGGGCGACCGCTCCAAGGTGATGTGGACGCAGGTGGAGACGGGCAGCGCCGTGACGTGGAAGTATCCAAGCTGCATCCTGCGGGGGGATGACAGCCAGGGCGAGTTCTACTCCATCGCGATTGCCAACAACATGCAGCAGGCCGATACCGGCACGAAGATGGTGCATCTGGGCAAGCGGACGAAGAGCCGGATCGTGTCGAAGGGCATTTCCGCGGGCCGGGCGCAGAACACCTATCGCGGGCTCGTCTCGATGCATCCGAAGGCGAAGGATTCGCGGAACTATACCCAGTGCGACTCGCTTCTGATCGGCGACAAGTGCGGGGCCCATACGGTGCCTTACATCGAGGTGAAGAATAACTCCTCGCGGGTGGAACATGAGGCGACGACATCGAAGGTGGATGACGACCAGATGTTCTATTGCCAGTCGCGCGGCATGGATGAGGAAGAGGCGGTCGCACTGATCGTGAACGGCTTTGCCCGCGAGGTGCTGCAGGCCCTGCCGATGGAATTCGCCATGGAAGCGCAGCAATTGGTGGCGATTTCACTGGAAGGCTCGGTTGGCTGAGCGATGGCGCGTAAGCGGATCATTCTGGGTCTTGCGATCCTGGTCATGGGCGCCGGCCTGACGATGGCTGGCGGGTTTTTCGGCAGCGGCGATACGTCGAACCCGCTTGATCCGACCTATTTCGGAGCGGGCACGGCTGACAGCCCCTATTGCAATCAACCAAGCTGGTATTTTTGGCCCCGCTGCTAGGAGGCGGCATGGCGCCGGAGGTGTGAGGATGGATTGGAAATTCTGGTTGAGCGGATCGGAACCGCGCCCGCGCTACGCCTTGTTGGTGGCCCTTGGTGTGATGCTGCTGATGGCGCTGACCTACAGCGTGTGGCAGCCCGGCGGGCCGGTTCTGGCGGCGTTTGCGGCGATCGTGGCCGTCATCATTGCCCATATATCCGCCAAGCTGATCATGCGGAGGTAGTGCCATGATCACCACAACCACACCGTCGATCGAAGGCCGGCGCATCACCACCTACCACGGCATCGTGGTGGGGGAGGCGATCCTGGGAGCCAATGTGTTCCGGGACCTGTTCGCGTCGATCACGGATATCGTCGGCGGCCGGTCGGGGGCCTATGAGGAAGAGCTTGGAAAGGCACGCAAGACGGCGCTGGATGAGATGGAAGACCGGGCCGCGGCGATGGGGGCCAGCGCGGTTGTGGGCGTGGATCTCGACTATGAGGTCATCAACAACATGCTGATGGTCTCGGCCTCGGGCACCGCGGTGAGTTTGGAATAGATGGCCATGGATGACGCAAAGGTCCCGGCGCCCTATGCGCCTGATCCGACAGGGTTTGACATTGACATGGCTCGCCCGGCCCTTGCTGGCGGCGCGGCGGTGCGATTTCGCGACGTGGATATCACCACGGCGCAGCTGGAGGGGCAGCGCGTCTTCTTTGCAACCGACAAGGAGCGGGATCCGATCCAGCGCAAACATCGCCATGGCACGTTCTTTGAGCCCGAAGAGCTGCAGCTGATGCGCGCGCATCTCCCGCCCGGGGGCGTGTTTGCGGATATCGGAGCGAATGTGGGCAACCATTCCCTCTTTGCCGGCCTTTGTCTTGGCGCATCGCGGATCATCCCGTTCGAACCTAATCCGCTTGCTTACCGGTTACTTGTTCTGAACGTGCTGCTGAACGGGTTGGAAGATCGCGTAGCGCTTGACGTGATCGGCGTCGGCGCGTCGGACGAGGCGGCGGATGGCTTTGCCATGACCGAGCGGCACAAGAACCTCGGTGCGGCGCGGATGGTGGCGGGCGAAGGGGACATTTCAACCGTGCGCCCAGATGACGTGCTGCGCGACGAGACGCCGGATTTCGTCAAGATCGACGTGGAGGGTATGGAAATGTCCGTTCTGCGCGGTCTGGAAGATACCGTGGCGCGGTGCAGGCCGGTGATCCTGATCGAGGTCGACAACGACAATGCCGTTGTATTCGACGACTGGCGACTGGCCCACAGGTACAAGATTACCAGCGAAATCAAGCACTACGCGGCCAACGTTAACTATCTTCTGTTGCCGGAGGAGCGGGCTGAATGACCCATATGCCGCCCCTCCCGCTCTGGCCCATGCCTGATCCCGGCGGTGCAACACCCCATCTGTTGATGGCCTGCCGCACCGCCCCAGTTACCGGCACACACCGTGTGCCTTCGCAATCAAACGAGGTGAAACATGCTTGATATCAAAGGTTTGGCTGTCAAACTTGAAGAAGAAGACAAGCAGATCCTGAAAGGCGTGGATCTGTCGGTGGAGGCCGGGTCGGTACATGCGATCATGGGGCCGAACGGATCGGGCAAATCGACGCTGTCCTATGTGCTGTCGGGCCGGGATGGATATGAGGTGACCGGCGGGTCGGCGTTGCTGGAAGGGGAAAACCTGCTAGATATGGACCCCGAAGAGCGCGCCGCGGCGGGGCTGTTCCTTGCGTTTCAATATCCTGTAGAGATCCCTGGCGTCGGTAACATGACCTTCCTGCGCACTGCGATGAACGCGCAGCGCAAGGCACGCGGGGAAGAGGAAATCAGTGCTGGCGACTTCCTGAAGCTGATCCGCGCCAAGGCCAAGGAACTGAAGATCGACGCCGAGATGCTGAAGCGCCCGGTGAATGTGGGTTTCTCGGGCGGTGAGAAAAAGCGCAACGAGATCCTGCAAATGGCGATGCTGGAACCCAAGATGTGCATTCTGGACGAGACGGATTCCGGCCTTGACGTCGATGCGATGAAGCTTGTCTCCGAAGGGGTGAACGCCCTGCGCGATGCGGGCCGGGGTTTCCTGGTTATCACGCATTATCAGCGGCTTCTGGATCATATTGCACCCGACGTCGTGCATATCATGGCCGATGGCCGCATCGTGAAATCGGGCGGCCCGGAGCTGGCGCTTGAGGTTGAGAAGAACGGCTATGCCGACATCCTGACGGAGGTGGCGTGATGGCGGCCCCCGCACAGAAACAGGACCCGACGGAGGCCCGGTTGGAGGGCCTGACGCTGCCCGACGGGGCGGCGTGGGCCCGCGAGGCGCGCGAGGCGGCATTGGGCCGGTTCCGGGCCATGGGCTTGCCGACCCGGCGTGACGAATACTGGCGCTACACCGATCCGGCCACGTTGACGCAAGCCGCCGCCCCGCGCGCGGCGGTGTTCAAGCCGACCGATGAGGTGCCGCTGTTCCAGGAGGTCGACCGGCTGAAGGTTGTGTTCATTGACGGTGTGTTTTCGCCGGAAAAGTCCGACGATCTGGCGATGGCCGGTTTGGAGATCGAGCGGTTGCAAGATGCGCTTGCCAAGGACATCCATTGGGCCAAGGACCTTTACGGCACCCGCGAAGCGGCGGGGCAGGATCCCGTTGCGCGGCCGCAGGCGGCGCTGAACACGGCTTTTGCAACCGATGGCATCGTGATCAGGGCAACCGGTAAAGCGGAGAAACCGGTTGAACTGATCTACCTGCATCGCGATGAGATCTCCGATGCGATCCTGCACCATCTGGTGCGGGTGGAGCCCGGCGCCGACGTGACGGTGCTGGAAGTTGGCCCGGCGGCGGCGCGATTCAACAAATGCATGGAGATCGACGTGGCCGATACCGGCGCGTTCCACCATGTCCGCGCCCAGGGGCGGGACCATGAACGCCGCGCCGTCACCCACATGTTCGCCCGGGTGGGCAAGGAGGCGCTCTACAAGAGCTTCACCACCACCGCCAATGGCGTGATGACGCGCAACGAGCATGTCATTGAAATTGCTGGGGATCGGGCCACCGCCCATGTGGCCGGGGCGGCGCTGGGGGATGGCCATTACGGCAAGTTCCACCACGATGATACGGTCTTCATCACCCACGATGCGGTGGATTGCGAGAGCCGGCAGGTGTTCAAGAAGGTGCTGCGCAACGGCGCCGAGGGTGTGTTTCAGGGCAAGATCCTGGTCAAGGAAGGCGCGCAGAAAACCGATGGCTACCAGATCAGCCAGTCGCTGCTGCTGGATGATGACAGCAGCTTTCAGGCCAAGCCCGAGTTGGAGATCTACGCCGATGATGTGATCTGTTCCCACGGCTCCACCACCGGCGCGATCGATGAAACGGCACTGTTCTACCTGCGCTCGCGCGGGGTGCCGACCGACGAGGCGACGGATCTTCTGACCCTGGCTTTTCTGGCAGAGGCCATTGACGAGATCGCCGATGAGGCCCTGCGGGAGGATGTGGCGGCGCGGCTTCGGGAATGGCTGGAGCGGCGGCGGCGCGGGTAAGCGATGAGCGTTTCAACCGATATGGTCGCAACCTGGCGCCGACCGCGCGAGGTGATGCGCCGCCATCTGGCGAT
The DNA here is from genome assembly GCA_947494975.1 of uncultured Roseicyclus sp. Lineage (GTDB taxonomy): Bacteria > Pseudomonadota > Alphaproteobacteria > Rhodobacterales > Rhodobacteraceae > Gymnodinialimonas. Next base: position 315,005 of record CANLXA010000003.1, read on the forward strand.
GGGGCCGCGCGAAGATCGCGCGCTGGCCTTCCTGATGGGGGCGTGCGGCCTGATCTTTGTGGCGCAATGGCCGGACCTGTCGCGGCAGGCCTTCGAGGACCCGGAGATTCCGCTTCAGGCCCGCATCGGAGCGGCGCTGTTTGCGTGGCTCTTCTGGGCCCCGGTCCTGTTTTACGCACTGGCCGCGTTGAGCCGGGTCGGTGCGATGTTGTTCCGGGGCAGGGGCACGTGGTACACGGCGCGCTTGGCGCTGTTCTGGACGCTTCTGGCCACCACGCCGGGCTGGTTGTTCCATGGTCTGGTGTCCGGCTTCATTGGGCCGGGTCCCGCCAAGCAGCTCGTCGGCGCGTTGCTCCTCTTTGCGATCCTGACGATCTGGGGCATCTGTTTTCGCGAGTCGGAAACCAACCCGACGGGCGAGGGGGCGGCATGAGCGATATCCTCGATCTGCGGTTCCTGCTGCATCTGGCGCGGAACACGGTCACCGACCCCAGGGCGGGCGCGGAAGAGGTGCTGCGCCTCGCCCCCCCACGCGCCGCACTTTACCTTTGCTTCGCGCTGATGGTCGTGGCTTCGCTGATCATGGGGGAGGTCGTCGCCCTGATCGCGCCGTCGCCCGAGGCGGGGCCGCTGACCGGGCAATCCCCGCTTGCCCTCGGGCTATTGCAGGCGGCCTTCCTGTACCTCGCCGTGCACGCGATCACCCATATCGGGCGTGTCTTCGGCGGGATCGGCACGTTTGACGGCGCGCTTGCGCTGATCACATGGCTGCAGTTCATCTTCTTTCTGGTGCAGTTGGCGCAGCTTGTTCTGCTTGTGCTGCTGCCGCCCGTGGCCGCGATTCTTACGGTTCTGGCCATTGGCCTGTTCTTCTGGCTGCTGGCGAATTTCATCACTGTTCTGCACGGCTTCACCTCCGTGGGGATGGTGTTTTTCATGACGCTGGTCAGCTTCGTGAGCATCCTTTTCGTGGTCAGCATCGTGCTGAGCATCCTTGGCCTGACCCTTGAGACGGGATCCATCTGATATGAGCTACGACGTAAACGCCATCCGCGCCGACTTTCCGATCCTTGTCCGCGAGGTGAACGGCAAACCGTTGACCTATCTGGATAACGGCGCCTCGGCCCAGAAGCCGCAGGTGGTGATCGATGCGATCAGCCACGCCTATTCTATGGAATATGCCAATGTGCATCGGGGCCTGCATTACCTGAGCAATCTGGCGACAGAGAAGTATGAGGGCGTGCGCGCCACCATTGCGCGGTTCCTGGGCGCAAAGGATGAGGATGAGATCGTGTTCACCTCCGGCACGACAGAGGCGATCAACCTTGTGGCCTACGGATGGGCGATGCCGCGGATGGAAGCGGGTGATGAGATCATCCTGACCATTGCCGAGCATCACGCCAATATCGTGCCGTGGCATTTCCTGCGCGAACGGCAGGGGGTGAAACTGGTTTGGGTCGATGTCGATACCAATGGCGATCTGGACCCGCAGGCCGTGATCGACGCGATGGGGCCGAAGACCAGGCTGGTGGCGATGGCACATATGTCGAACGTTCTGGGCACGATCTTTGACGTGAAATCGGTGGTTCAGGCCGCCCATGCGCGCGGGATCGCGGTGCTGGTGGATGGCAGCCAATCGGCGGTGCACATGCCGGTGGATGTCGATGATCTGGGCGCGGATTTCTACGCGATCACGGGCCACAAGCTATACGGGCCGAGCGGCTCGGGCGCAGTGCATATCAAGAAGGACCGGATGGCCGAGATGCGCCCCTTCATGGGCGGCGGTGACATGATCCGCGAGGTGCATCGCGATGAGATCACCTGGAACGACCCGCCAATGAAGTTCGAGGCCGGAACGCCGGGGATCGTGCAGCAGATCGGGTTGGGCGTGGCGCTGGACTACATGATGGGCGTGGGTATGGAGGCGATTGCGGCGCACGAGGCGGATCTGGCGGCCTATGCGTCCGAGCGGCTCGGCGGCCTGAACTGGCTGAACCTGCAGGGGCAATCGGCCGGCAAGGGTGCGATCTTCAGTTTCACGATGGCCGGGGCGGCCCATGCCCACGACATCTCCACCGTGCTGGACAAGAAAGGCGTGGCAGTCCGCGCAGGGCACCATTGCGCGCAGCCCCTTATGGAGCATATGGGCGTCAGCGCCACGGCGCGCGCCTCGTTTGGCATGTATAACACCAAGGCGGAAGTCGACGTTCTGGTTGACGCGCTCGAGCTATGTCACGAGCTGTTTGCATGAGGCATCCGGCGGTGCGATGGCACCGCCGGAGCGTTGTCTAGTAGCCTAGCACCAGAGGTCCTGCTTCTGGGGCAGCGCGTCGCGATGGGCTTCCACGAAACTCACCAGATTCGCCATGGTTGCGAAATCCGGCAGGGGCTGGAAATCGTCGATATGGACGTAGCTTTCCGGATCGCAGCGCAGAAGCCGCCCGATGACGGAGGCGACGATGGTACCACCGACCTTGTCGAGCTTGCCGCCCGCGGCGTCGGCCTCTTCCAGGCAATAGAACCACAGCGGCGTCTTGGCGATGTGATGATCGGCCAAAGCCTGCGGGACGGGCAGGGCGGCATGGCCGAGCAATCCGGCCAGTTTTTGGCCGTTGGGCAGATGCAGGGCAAAGCGATCACGCAGGACGTTGCGGAGCGGCAGCTTCCTGGCCTGGGTGGCGTTCACCTGCGTGCCGTCCGGCATCTCAAACCCGTCAGTAACGAATGGCAGTTCGAAGAGTGAGGCGGCGACGCTGGTTCCAACCGGCCGGGCCTTCTGGGCACCGGGACCGAAGAACTCGCCCAAGGCGATATCATGCGCCGGATCGCGCGGTTCGAACCCCTGTTTGGAGAAGAAGAGCTGCGCCGCGCCGCCGGGTTGCAGGCGGTAGCCGTCCTGCGCGGTGGCATGGCCAAAGCGATAGGCGGCGCCCGAGAACTCGACCGGCATCATCGGCGCGTGGGGACCGAACGGATCGCTTGTCATGCAATTGTCGATGATGCCCTGAACCACGAATTGCGGCAGGAAATCCGTGACGGTGATGAACTGGTAATGCAGGCGGATGAACCGGCGCACGATCTCGAAATCGCTCATCGGGGGGAGGACCTGAGCACTCCACACATCGGCTGCCGTGCCCTCCATCGCCTTGGCCTTCACGGTTTGGCCGAGGGGTGTGTTGGTGATCACCTCGTTCAGCAGGATGTTGTGCAGACAGATGAAGGCACCCTGGACCTGGCTGACGAAGATGTTCTCGTCATTGCGCGGATCGCCGATCAGCGCGGTGCCCTTGCAATTGCGCGCCAGATCCAGCGGACTGCCCTGCCGCCCGAAGAGCATGAAGCCGTGATGCCCGCCGACATCCGTATAGAGATGCGGGCTGGCCTCAGGGCCGTCGCCATAGACGCAATCGAGATCCAGGTTGGGTGTGCGGATATTGCGGATGTTGCGCGGATCCGCGACCGTGCCGATGGCCGAGGAGGCATCGAGCGTCACGTCATGGTCGAGGAACTGGCCGAAGAAGGTCATCCCCGCATCGGCGGGGCCTTCGAGTGTCTCGGTCACCAGCATATCCGCGACGAGTGCGTCGAAGATGGCCACCAGATCGGCATTGTCGCCACTCCACACGAGCGGATTGGCGGGCGCGAGGCGACCGAAGAATTGCGGCAGGACAGAGGTTGCGTGAGTGTCATTGAGGGCATGGCCGTCCAGGCACGCTTTTGTAAAGCGGTCCAGGCGACCGAGCCCATGATGAATGTGAGTCATGGGACGTCTCCAAAATGTATTTTGGCCGTAAGCCGAGCCATAAAAACGCGCCCGCAAGACGGCCTGAAAATATGTCGTAAAATGCACCAACAGCGTAGGCAGACCGGGCGACACGTCCAAAGCCCAAAATACGGGCGGCGGGCCTTCGGCGGGCTTCCGCCTAGGTGTCCGGTGTGATCAGGCCCAGTCCGCGCAGGTAAATCCCGATCCCGGCCTCCAGCAGATCTTCGGGCGGGAAGGGCGCATTGGCCCCCGGGCGGCCACGCGCGAAAAGCTCCACCACCCCGTGGCTCATGGCCCAGATATGGGCGGAGAACATCGAAGGCGGCGGGCGCTTTTCAGGCGGGATATGCTCGGAGAGGGCCTGCGCCGCGCTTTCCAGCACGTCGCGGGACCGCCCCGCCGCGGCGGCCAGTTCCGGCGTTGCGTTGGCCGCCGTGCCGCTTTCGAACATCGCCATGTAATGGCCGGGAAACTTGCGGGCAAAGGCCAGATAAGCCCGCCCCGTCGCCTCGAATGCCGCAAGCGCAGAGGGTTTGCCGCCGTTGAAGGCGTGGATCATCAGATCGGCAAAGATCTCGTGCCCCTGACGCGCGCATTCCACGATCAGGTCTTCGCGGCCTTCGAAATGGCGGTAGACGGCGGCAGGCGTGACGCCGGCATTCTTCGCCGCCTCCGACAGGGTGAAGCCGGTCGGGCCCTTCTCCTCGATCAGGCGCAGGGCCGCGTCGACCAGGGCCTGTTTGAGGTTGCCGTGATGGTAGCCGCGTTTGGGCATGTCAATCAGCAGCCCCGGGATCGGTCCACATGTCGGGCCCGCCGGTGATGGCGGGATCGGGCGGGCCGACAACCTTGTCCTTCTTGCCCTTGTAGTCGAGCCCGGCCAGCACCGCGCGGATCACGGCCAGCCGCGCGCGACGTTTGTCATCGGAGCGGATCACGGTCCAGGGCGCGGCCTGGGTGTGCGAGCGCTCCAGCGTCTCTGAAATGGCGCCGGAATAGGCCTCCCATTTCTTCAGGCCTTCGACGTCGATCCAGCTGAGCTTCCACTGTTTCAAGGGATCATCCTCGCGGTCCAGAAAGCGGCGCAGCTGTTCGGCGCGGCCGACGTTCAGCCAAATCTTTGTGACGTGGATGCCGTCCTGCACCAGCGTGGATTCGAAGCCGGGGAGTTGGGCAAAGAACGTTTCACGCTGATCGTCGGTGCAAAAGCCGAATACCTTCTCGACGACGCCGCGATTATACCAGGACCGATCAAACAGACGGATCTCACCGGCGGCGGGCAAGTGACTGATGTAACGTTGGAAATACCATTGGCTGGCTTCACGATCAGTGGGTTTCGACAATGCCACCACGCTTGCCGCACGGGGGTTCAGGTTTTCGCGGATCCGCTTGATGCAGCCGCCCTTGCCCGCCGCATCGCGGCCCTCGAAAACAACCGCGATCCGCTCTCCGGTCTCGCGGACCCATGCCAGCATCTTGACCAGTTCGATTTGCAGTGCCTCCAGCTGCTCCTCATACGCATCTTTGTCCATCCGCGTATCATAGGGAAAGGACGGGTCCAGCACGCGGTGCTTCTTGGCCGACTTGATCTGGTCGCGCACCCAATCGGGCGCGTCGTGTTTGTAATAGGCGCTGATCGCCCCATCGAAAGGTTTGGTCATGGCTCGGCCCTGCCTTGGGTCATGTTATTTGTTATTACATTAGGCATTCGCGGTGGACTACGCAATGAAACCAGCAGTTTCCTAACGTAAGCCTGCACGGGCGGCGAGGCGGTCGATGGCGTCGACGAGCGCTTGAGGATCGGAATGTTGCGGCATGTGGCCCACGCCGTCCATCACCACCAGATTGCTGTCGGGGATCTGATTGCTCAGGGGAATGGAATGAACCTGAAGGCCCACGGTTGTGTCGGCATCCCCGTGCAAGATCTCGGTGGGCACCGAGACGCCGGGATAGCGGGGCACCATTGCTTCGATCTGCGGCAGGAGCGATGCGCGTTGGAGGGCGTTTTCGAACAGCGAGAAGCGCCGGAGCGTGAGCCCTGCGCCGAAATGCGCGGCATAGCCGTCCGGTGCGGTTTGCGGCGCGAAGACGCTCTCGATGCTGCGTTTGACCAGATCGTCCGGCGCCCACGCGACAATCAGTGCGGCCATGACAGGCCCGATGACGGGGTTCGACAGCAACGTGTAGTAGGTGCCGACGCCGCCCTCCCACGGGTTCGTGGCCCCGGCCAGCACGACAAGGCCCGACAGATTCTCAGGCCGCTCCAGCGCCCATCCCAGCGCGATTGCGCCGCCATAGGAATGGCCGATGACCAGCGGCGCGTCCACGCCGATGGCCTGGGCCGCATCGGCCAGCAAGTTAGCCTGTTGGGCCACGGTGGCGTTGCGCCCGATCCTGTCTGTGTAGCCCAGGCCGGGCCGATCAAACGCGATCACGCGGTAGCGGTCGCTGAGGCGGCCGACCATGTCGAACGTCCAATCGTTCACATTGCCCGAGGAGCCATGGATCAGGACGAGCGCGGGGCCGTCTCCTTCATCGATGTAATGCACGCGGGTGCCGTTCACCTCGACGAATTGACCCGCGGGCGGGTGGGCAGCCTGCGCCGCAGCCTCCCGCGCGGCGGCCCGCCATAGTGTCACAGCAGCAAATACTGCGACGAGGACTGTAAACCCAAGGAGGAGTTTCATTTCCGCAAATCCGTGCTGGCCAGGCCGATCTGATCCATGTCGTAGGGCGTGGTCAGATAGAGTTCGGACACCCAATTGCCGTAGAGCAGATGCGCGTGCGAGCGCCAGCGGTTGAGCGGTGCGCGGGCGGGGTCATCCTCCGGGTAATAATTCACTGGTACGTTGATGGGCGTGCCCGCCTCCACGTCGCGGTCATATTCCTGCTTCAGCGTGTCACTGTCATATTCGAAGTGGTTGAAGACATAGAGCGCGCGGTGATCGCGATCCTCCACCAAAGCCGGGCCGACCTCGTCGGAGCCGATCAGCGTGGTCAGACCGGCCCCTGCCACATCGGCCTCCTGCACTTCCGTCCAGCGGCTGACGGGCATCAGCACATCGTCGGAAAAGCCGCGGAGATAGGGGGAGGCAGGTGCGCGGTTGGTGTGGCGGAAGCAGCCGAAGGCCTTGGCCTCCAGCAGGTGCTTTTTCACGCCGTGGAAATAATAGGCCATCGCCATGCCGCCCCAGCAGATGCCGAAGGTGGAATGCACATGGGTCTGGGTCCAGTCCATCACCGTTTTCAGCTCACCCCAATAGGTGACCTCCTCGAAGGGCAGATGCTCAATCGGCGCGCCGGTGATCAGGAGGCCATCGAATTTTTCGCCGCTGGCCTGAACTTCGGAAAAGGGGCGGTAGAACGCCTCCATATGCTCAGCCGACGTGGTCTTGGTGGCATGGTCCGACATGCGGATGAGTGAGAACTCGATCTGCAGGGGCGAGGCGCCGATCAGCCTTGCGAATTGCGTTTCCGTCTGGATCTTCTTGGGCATCAGGTTCAACAGCCCGATACGCAGGGGGCGGATGTCTTGCTTGGCCGCGTGATCCTCGGGCATGACCATGACGCCCTCGCGGGAGAGGACATCATAGGCAGGCAGGGTATCGGGCAATTTGATGGGCATGGGAACGCGCTGTTTTGTCGGGTGAGGGCTGGATTTAGGCGGTCTGCCGGGCGCTGCCAAGGGCGGCGGCGATCATCTCTTCGGCATCGGGGCCATCGCGCACGGCCTCGACCGCGGCGGCCGTGACGGCGACACCCCAGTTTTGCGCCATGGCCCGGTAGAGCGGCGCGCGGTGGTGGATGACCTTGGCGAATGCGTGGACGGCGAAGGCGTCGGGGTCCACCGCGTCTTCGTGCAGCCCCGTTTCGTCCAGATAGCCCGACCACAGCGCATCGAGCATCTCGGGTTGGTAATAGATCGGCTTGGGATCGGCCTTGAAGCGGCGGATCAGCTCCGCATCGTGGCCCTCGGGGCTTTCGATCCAGACCATCAGGGTTTGGGCGCTGAGCGCGGCCAGAACCTCGTCGGCCGGATCGGAGGGATCGACAACTTCACAGATCGACCCGCCGGTATCGCAGATGAAATTCGCGTATCCGTAAAGCTCCTCGGCCCGGCGGATGAACGGCCCGGTATCCAGAAGCGCGTTGACCTCCGCCCTGCGGTGCAATGCCTGACGGCGCTTGTACTCCGCGAAGGGCAGCCCGCCCTTGGCCGGATTCCCCGGCTTGCCCAGATAGGTAGAGAGCGGCGCAAGGTTTCCGAAGGTAATGTTGGAGCCGATATAGATACTGTCCGAGCGCAGGAGATCCGCCAGAAGCGGCATCTGCATCGCCTGTTTCTTCAAATTATCGGTTATGTGTTCGCCCATATAGGCGGTGCCGATGCGGTAATCGACGGAATAGTGAAACCACGCACCGCCTGCCCGGAGCAGTGAAGCGAGTCGCGTCTTGCCCAGGCCGGACATGCCAAAGACCGAGATGCGTTTGTGCGGCGCGGCGCGGAAGGCGTGGGGGCTGTCATAAATCCGTTTCATTCCGGTTGCTTGCCACGGGATTTGCGCCCATGGCAAGCGGGCTTGAAACCTACCGGTGCCAGACGCCCTGGTTCACCACCCGTCCGGCGCCGGTAAAGCGCTGATGATGGACCAGTCGATAACCTTGCGAGAGGTACTGGTTGTTGCGCTGGTTGAAGGACGTATCCGACAGGCCGTGATGGGTGGCCCACCCGATGCCGTTGAGGCGCTGAAACGTGGCGTAGTAGTAGATCTGGCCGTAGAACACGTCGGCTTCCACATAGGTCGGCACAAGGCCGGATCCCGAGATCTGGGAGTTGAAATAGGCCTGGTATTGATCGGAGGTCAGCCACTCGGTCTGTATCTGCTGTGCGGTCGAAGGGGTGGGCGCGGACACCAGAAAAACGACCGCGAGGACAAAGGCGAATAGGGTTTTCATGAATATCGTCTTTCAAATCGAAGGGTTAGGGCTAGCCCGCCGCTGAGATGACGTTACGACAGCCTGCCTGCGCGGGCCAAGTAAAATTGTCATCAGGCGCGCCTGCGCAGCACCGAGACGATCCTGCCATCCAAGATCAGAAGGCCGAGGCCCAGAAGCGCGAAGCCCACAAAGGCCTCGGGCGCCAGGCGCTCGTCGAGAACCCAGGCACCGAGCGCAATGGCCACTGGCGGGATCATCAACGTCACCAGCATCGTGTTGCCCGACCCGGCACTGGCCAGTACGCGATAGTAGAGCAGGTAGGCCAGGGCGGTTCCGATTATCGAGAAATAGGCGATGGCGGCGTAGGTCTGGGGCAGGGCGGGGATCTGTGGCACGCCGTCGATCAGGATCGCGGCCGGCAGCAGGATCAGGCTTGAACCCGTCAGCATCCCCGCAGCCGAAACCTGCGGGCTGAGGCCCTGCATGGTCTTGCGCGCCCAGGCGGCGGCGAAGGCGTAGGACAGCGTGCCGCCGATCACCGCCAGTTGCGCCAGCGAGCGGATATCGAATGCCCGGAAACTGTCCAGCCCGATGGCCACGGCAACGCCCAAGAAGGCGACCAGAACGCCTATGGCCTTGCGCGGGGTCAGGCGTTCATCGGCGAAGACCAGTGCTGCCACGAGCACCCCGAAGATTGCCGTGCCCGCATTGAAGATGGATGTCAGGCCCGTTTCGATGAATTGCTGGCCCCACGCCATCAGCGCGAACGGGATGACGTTGTTGAGAAGGCCCATGACCAGAAACGCCCCCCAGATGCGCCAATTGCCGGGCACGGGCAGGCGCCGGATCAGGACGTAGGCCCACAGGATCAGGCAGGCCCAGACTACGCGGTGCGTCACGAGGGTCAGGAACGGAAGCTCGTCCAACCCCACCTTGATCGACAGGAACGATGCGCCCCAGATCCCGGCCAGAAGGGCCATCTCGATCCATGCGCGGGTGCTGACGGAGGTCTGGGTCATGGCCAGAGGTCTAGGATGCCGCGGGAGCTTGCGCGACCCGGAACCTGCGGTTCAGGCACAAAAAAGCCCCGCGCCGGTGAGGGCGCGGGGCTTTCAGATAAACAGGTGGCCGTGTTCAGAAGTTGTAGCCCACGCGGAAGCCAAACCCGAGTGCCGAGTTATCCGCGAATTGGTTGGCGACAGCGGTGGTCGTGGCGTCTCCCAACATAGTGTAGTTGATGCCCGCCGTCAGGGTCAGTTGATCGGACAAATCGTAGACACCGGCCAGCGATAGGCCGACCGATCCATCCGTGGGGGCCAGGTTGGACGCCGGGTCGCCCGTGGATGCCTCGTAGGTGATCCGGCCGACCAGCGCGAGATCCTCGGTAACACGTCGCGCACCGCCGAGCATCCAGGTGAACACGTCGTCATTCGAAATCACGCCCAGGGCCGATTGCGTCGGGATATCCGCTTCGGACCAATCCGTCCAGCGCACAGAGGCCATCACAAGGGTGCCCTCGGCGACGCCGGTCTGGAAGTCGAGCGTCAGCGATTGCGGGAGCGAATAAGACGTGGTCGCGGCATAGGGCCCGAGCGCGGTAGGGGCCGTCGAGCTGGTGATCGTGTGCTCATAGCTCGTTGCGGAGTGATACGTCAGGCTGGCGCGCAGTGCGATGTCCGGAATCTCGTAAGCAGCGCCCAGAGTGTATCCGAAATCACCCTCCGCTCCGTAGCTCAGCGTTTGGTTCGCTGCGATCCCGGCCGGGCCGACATTGCCGCCTGCAATCAGGTTGATCTCCGCATTCATCACGACATAGCGCACGCCACCGTAGACGCTGATATTGTCGTTAATTTGGTAGCGGAGATAGGCCGCAGCGGAGGTGCCGTTCAGTGCAGCGTTGAAATTGCGGAATGGGAAACCGGCCTGGGCATTTTCGTAGGTGATGTCAGCGCCGTAGGCGGTGTCGTACACAAAGGCGAGCGACAGCTGATCGGTCAGGTCCGTGCGATAGGCGAAACCGACGGTGGAGTAATCATTGGCCATGTCGCCGGAGCCAAACGTACCCGCCGCATTCACGCCGGTGACTTCCGGCATCACATAGCTGTAGCTGAATTCGGCATAGTCGCCGTCCTCGAAGAGGGGCGAGATGTTGAAACCGTTGCGGTCGATGCCCCCGGCATGGGCAAGTGACGTGGTGGCCAGAAGGGCCGCGAAGGCTGGTGTGGTATAGCGGGTCATGGATGCCTCCCTGACAAGGTGTCCCGATAAGTGTCTGGACTACTAAAGCCGGGAAAGGGCCGATCCGGTCAATTCTTCCGCAGCGTCAGGGTCGGCCATGGGACACCTCGGCTGAGGGATGTGTCAGATTTGCTACAGTTCCGCGGTTGTACGGCTGCGCCGGTGCTCGGCCAGCACATTGATGTAATTCGCCCCGAAGATCAGGACGGCACCGACGAGCACGGCCGCTTCCAAGGGTTCATCATAGAACAAAACCCCCAGAATAGCGATGGCTGGCAGGCGGACGAAGTCGATCGGCATCACCACCGAGGCCGGGGCAAGCGCCAGGGCCGAGGTGATGCAGAAATGCGCCGTCAACCCGCCCAGACCAATCACGATGACCCAGGGCAGGGAGGCCATGGAGGGCAGCGCCATGTCACCATCGTAGAGGCAGAAGCCAAGGCCGAGGATCAATTGAATCACCGTCAACCAGAACAGGATGCAGGTGATGGATTGGTCCCGTGTCAGCCGTTTGGTGAAGATCGCCGTGGCGGCAAAAAAGATCGCCGCCGCGGCGGCGGCCAGCATTCCGGGCGACAGCGGGACGCTGCCGGGGCGCACCACGATCAGGATGCCGACAAATCCCAGAAGCCCCGCGAGAGCCTTCACGCCGGTCAGCCGTTCGCCGAGAAACAGCGCCGCCATCAGCATCACCCAGAGCGGCGCGGTGAATTCCAGTGCGAAGACCTGGGCCAGCGGGATCATCGTCAGCGCCCAGAACCACAGGTTCTGACCGGTGAAATGCACCATGTTGCGCAGGATGTGGATGGGCATGCGATTGGTGCGAATCTCCCCCAAATGGCCGGTGACACCGCCGATCAGCAGCACCAGCGCCAGCCCGACCATCGACCGATAGGTCATCATCTCGAACGTATCGAGCTCCACGCTCGCCTCCCGGCCCGCGATGGCCATGGCGCTGAACGAGACCACCGCGCCGACCATCCACAGGGCAGCGGCAGGCACGTTGGAGGGAACGGCCAGGGTGGGGGGAGTGGTCCGTGTCATCGGAGGCGACCCTAATCCGATGCGCGCCGGTGGCCAGTGTTTTTGCGCGACCTACACGATTATTCCTCCAAGTCCCGTCCCAGACAAGAAAAAGGGCGGCCCCGAAGGCCGCCCAAATCCTGTGCCGTGAGTGTGTGGGGTCAGAACCGGAAACCGATCCGCAAGGTCGCGGTGTTCAGGCTGCCGTCATAGGAGAAGACAGGCGTTTCGCCCTCCACTTCACGGGCAGTGAAATCGGCGCCCACGAAGACGCGCTCGGTCACGTTGTATTCGACGCCAGCGCCGAAGTTGAAACCGTCGAGGTCAACGTCAACGCCACCGGCGGTTGCGTTGGCCGTGGAGTAGCCGGCCGCGGCGTAGAGCAAGAAATCTTCGGAGGCGGCAATACCGATGCGGCCGCGAATATCGATCACGTCGTCAACTTCGAAATCGGCCACGGAGACGTCGATGAAATGCAGCATGCGGACTTCACCGCCATAGACCATCGAGCCGTTCTGGACGTTGTAACCGGCAAAGGCGCCCCAGACCGATCCCTCGGGATCGAAGGTGAGCGGCACCGGAGTGGTCAGCAGGTCGTTCCGCGTGATGTCTGCCTGACCGAGACCGTATTCGAGACCGGCATAGAAGCAATCGAACGATTGCCCGCAGCGCTCCTCTTCCACGTAGACGGGCGGTGGGGGTGGCGGAACGTCGACCGGGCCGGCGACAGCGGCGGTCGTGGAAAGAACCAAGGCGGTTGTGCTGAGTGCGAAGCGTGTCATGGACGCCCTCCATCTAAATTTCAATAAATCTTCAATTGACCAAAAATAACCGGTGCGCAGCGCATCGATAAGGCAATTCTTTTCAGCATGGGCGGGCTTCCGCCGGTGTTGCCACGTGCACACACTCTAGTTGCACATCGCCCTCCGCTTGGGCCGCAGGGGCCGCAACGAAAGAGGCCGCGCCCGAGGACGCGGCCACCGAATTAATCGTAGCGGATCAGAAACGTAGCCCGGCCCGCAGCGTCAGCGTGTTCACATCGGCTTCGTAGGAGAAGCCCGGCCGCTCGCCTTCAAGCTGCCGTCCGGTGTAATCGACGCCAAGGAAAATACTCTCGGTCAGGTTGTATTCGGCGCCGACACCATAGTTGAACCCGCTCATGTCGAAGCTGGTCACGTCTGTCGCGTCGCCGGTGGAATACCCCAGCGCGCCATAGACCATCGCGGCGTCACTCAGCGCGTAGCCAAGGCGTGCGCGGATATCGAGGACCGAGTCCATGGTGAAGCCGGTTGTGGCGTCGACAAGGTCGATATGAAGATAGCGGATCTCGCCGCCATACACCAAAGCACCTTCCTGAATATTGTAGCCCGCGAAAGCACCGAACACCGTGTCGTTGTCGATATTGAAAGACTCAGGCGGATCACCGTCTTCGATTTCTGCACCGCTGGTCTGCGAATGGCCATACTCGAGACCGACATAGAACCCTTCGAACGGGTCATCGGCGGCCACAACGACAGGCGGCGGAGGTGGGGGGACGTCGACCGGGCCCGCAAAGGCGGCGGTCGTCGACAGGATCAGTGCGGTAGTCGTGAGCGTGATGCGTGTCATGATCGGCTCCTGGGAAAACGTGTCATATAATGCAGCGGTGATATCAGATCTCCCGCAGAGACGACACTGGAGCAGCGCTATGACCAGCGAAGCGGAGGAATTGTGTTGCCAGACGCACACAGCGCCCGCTTAGTGCCGTGAAACCGGTTATGATCGGCGGCGGGGGGTCTGCGTTAAAGTCCCGCGGCCTTCGCCGCATTCCACAGCGCGTCCATTTCCGCCAGATCGCTTTGATCCGCACTTGAAGAACGCTTTGCAAGTTGTTGTTCTATATACTGGAAGCGACGAACGAATTTGGCGTTGGCGCTTCGCAATGCCACCTCCGGGTCCACCTTCAGGTGACGCGCCAGATTGGCCATCACGAACAGCAGGTCCCCCATTTCCTCGGTGATCTTGTCCTGCGGCAGCGTCCCACGCGCCTCGGCCAATTCACGGGCCTCTTCCGCGATCTTGTCGATGACCATACCGATCTCGGGCCAGTCGAACCCGACCCGTGCCGCGCGTTTCTGGAGTTTTTCGGCCCGCATCAGGGCGGGCAGGCCAACCGCCACGTCGTCCAGCACGCCGCTCCGCGCCTTGGCGGCGCGCTCGGCGGCCTTCACGCTTTCCCAATCCGCCACCTGCTGCTCGGCGGATTTCGCGTTGCTCTCCGCGCCGAACACATGGGGGTGGCGGGCGATCATCTTGTCGCCAATTGCGCGCGCCACATCGTCGAAATCAAACAGCCCCTCGTCTTCTGCCATCTGAGCGTGGAAGATCGATTGGAACAGAAGATCGCCAAGCTCTCCCTTCAACTCGTCCCAGGCTTCGCGATCAATCGCGTCGGCGACCTCGTAGGCTTCTTCGATCGTGTAGGGGGCGATGGTAGCGAAGCTTTGCTCCACATCCCACGGGCATCCGTGAACGGGGTCGCGCAGGCGGGCCATGATGGCGCGCAGCCGGCGTATCGGATCGTCAGGCAAGCTTTCCATGGCGAAAGGGATGCGCGAACGGGCGGGGCGGAGCAAGGGGGTGGTGATTCGTTTCGAACGGTCCCGCTTCCCCCGTATTGCTGACATCTCACCTATTGCGCCGCCCCGCGCGTCCGTAGAAGCTGCCGCTCAGCCATTCGCAAAAGGTCATCGCCCATGCCCGTCATCAATTCCATCGCCGCAATGTCTGACGAGATGAAGACCTGGCGCAGGCATCTGCACGCGCATCCGGAGTTGAATTTTGACTGCCACGAGACGGCGGCCTTCGTGGCAGAGCGATTGAGGGAGTTCGGAATCACCGACATTCACACCGGCATCGCCACCAGCGGGCTTGTGGCGATCATCGATAGCGGCCGGCCCGGCCCGACCATCGGCCTGCGCGCGGATATGGACGCGCTTCCGATGACCGAGATTACCGGGGCGGATCACGCCTCGACCATTGACGGCAAGATGCATGCCTGCGGCCATGACGGCCACACCACGATGCTTCTGGGTGCCGCAAAATACCTTGCCGAGACGCAGCGCTTTGCAGGCCGGGTGGCGCTGATCTTCCAGCCGGCCGAAGAGGATGGCGGCGGCGGCGAGGTCATGGTGCAGGAGGGCATCATGGACCGGTTCGGCATCGACCGGGTCTTTGCCATCCACAATGTGCCCGGCGTGCCGGAGGGCGAATTTTTCACCACCCCCGGCCCGATCATGGCGGCGGTGGACACGGTCCATGTCCACATCACGGGCAGGGGCGGGCACGGCGCCTATCCTCATGAAACCATTGATCCAATCCCGCCTGCCATTGCCATCGCGCAAGCCTTCGGAACCATTGTCTCGCGCAACCATCGATCGCTGGACGATCTGGTTGTGTCGGTCACGCAGATCCATTCCGGCTCGGCCAGCAATGTCATCCCCGGCGAGGCCTATCTGAACGGCACGATCCGCACCTTTGACCCCGAGATACAGGATATGGTGGAGCGCCGGATGAACGAGATCGTGACCGGGATCGCCGCCGCCTTTGGCGTGGAGGTGAAGATTGAATACGAACGGGGCTACCCGGCAACGATCAACGATGCCGAGCAGACCGCCTTTGCCGTCGATGCGGCGCGGGACGTGGTGGGCGCAGACGCAGTGATGGACAATGCCGGCCGCGAGATGGGGGCGGAGGATTTCGCCTACATGCTGCAAGCCCGCCCGGGCGCCTATCTGTTCCTCGGCGCGGGTGAGGGCGCGGGGCTGCACCACCCGGCCTATGATTTCAACGACGAGATTTCCGCGCTTGGGGCGAGCTTCTTCGCGCGGGTCGTGGAAACGGCGCAACCGGCATGATGCGAGTGTCGCCGGAGCGGATGGCATGATCGGCAAGTGGCTCTGGATGCTGCGCAGCGTTCTGCGGCGGCTCTGGGTGCGGGTGGGGGCCTTTGCCGTGTTGGCCATTGCCACCGCTGCCTCTGCTCCCGCACTCGCGCCCACGGTGCCCGACGGGTGGACCGAGATCCTCGGCTCGAACGCCGTGGACCAGGTGCTCGGCATCCTTGCTTCCTCGATGCTGGCGGTCACCACCTTTTCACTGTCCATCGCGGTCAACGCCTTCACCGCTGCCGCCGGCAGTGCAACACCGCGGGCCATCGCGCTGTTGCAGGAGGATCATACGACGCAGACAACGCTCGCCACGTTCCTGGGCGCGTTCGTCTATTCAATCGTGGCGATCATCGGTCTGAATGCCGGGTATTACAGCGATGGCGGGCGGTTCGTCCTGTTCGCGAGCACCGTGATCGTGGTGGGGTTTGTGGTTGTGGCGCTTCTGCGCTGGATTGCCTACCTGCCGGATTTCGGGCGGATGCAGAACACGCTGAACCGGGTGGAGGAGGCGGCGCGTGACGCATTGACCACGCGGCTGGCGGCGCCGTTCATGGGCGGGCATGCCAGCGACGGGTCGGTGCCCGATGGCAGCCACGGGATCCTCTCGCAATCCACCGGCTACGTGCAGCATGTTGATATGCAGGAGCTTCAGGATTGGGCAGAGGACGCGGGCGCGCAGATCTGGCTTGCCGCGTTCCCGGGGGATTTCGTGCATCCGGCCACGCCACTTGTTCACGTGTTGGGCGACGCGCCAGATGATCGCGCGCAAACGCGGATCCGCGACGCCCTGACGATTGAACGGGCGCGGACTTTCGATCAGGATCCACGCTTCGGCATGATCGTCTTCGCCGAAATCGCCTCTCGCGCCGTGTCGCCGGGGATCAACGATCCCGGCACGGCGATCGCGGTGATCGGGCGGCAATTGGCGGTGCTGGCCGAGTGGACCGGGCAAGACGGCCCGGAGGTGGATTTCCCGCGCCTGCATGTGGCCGCCCTTGATCCGGCGGAGATGTTGGATCTTGCCTTCCGGGGCATTGCCCGGGACGGGCGGGGGATGTCAGAGGTTCAGGTACATCTGATCCGTGCGCTAAGGGCGCTGGCGGCCTGCGCGCCCGAGGTTTATGGCCCGGCGGCTGAGGCCTTCTTGCAAGATATCCGCGACGGCGCCGATGCCGCTGACCTGAGCGATTGGGATCGCACACGGATCGCTCAGGCGTTCGGATAGAGGGGGCAACCGTCGACTGAGCGTGGAGCGGCGGTTGCTGCGGCACGTGGCTGGTGCCATCTTGGCGACGATGCGGGCGGGGCCGTTCGGTACGCCGTCAATGATCCTCGGCACGCAGGTATTTGCGCATTCCGTAGAGCAATGGTTCGCCTTCGGGCGCGACACGGACGGCCTCGACCGCGCCGATGCATATATGGTGCGTGCCGTGTTGTTCTGCCGAGATCAGGCGGCAATCGAAGTTGACCAGCGCTTCGGGCAGGGTGGGCGCGCCGGTGGCCATCGTGTGCACCGTCACGGCATTGAACTTGTCGCCGCCGGGCGGCGGCCTGCGGGACGAGAACACATCCGAGATATCGGTCTGACCGATGGCCAGCACGTTGATGCAGAAGCACTTGTTTTCCAGCACCAGCGGCAGGGCGGAGGATGAGGCATTCAGGCATGTCAGCATTGTGGGCGTGTCGCCGTCCGCCGAGATCGACGTCATCGCAGAAACCGTAACACCGCCCCGACCCGCCGGGCCATCGGTCGTGACCACGGAAACCGAGGCCGCGGCACGGCTCATCCCTTCGAGAAAGCTCGCCTTGAGATCACGTGTGTCGGACATGTTTGCCTCTCCTGCTCGCGGGCCGGACCATCGCGCACCCGGAACACGCGCACAAGATGGATCAATTCTGGGCTGCGTCCCGGAAAAACTGCGCTATAGGTCGGGCAGATGGCAGATCACGGGGACGCAGATGGCGCTGGAAGACGCAAAGAACGAGGTGGACGGCGCGGTGACGCGGTCGGAGTTGAAGGGGCTGGCCTTCGAGAATGCCTTCGCCGGTGCGCCATCGTTCCTGCGGCGCAAATACACCAAGGATCTGGCGGGCGTCGATGTGGCCGTGACCGGCATTCCGTTTGATCAGGCCGTCACCAACCGTCCCGGCACGCGATTGGCCCCCCGCGCGATCCGCGAGGCGTCTTCGTTGCAACCCTTCGATCCGCCATATGGCTGGGACGGGTATTCGCCGCTGGAGGCGCTGGCGGTGGCCGATTACGGCGATATGGCCTTCGACTATGCCCATACGGCGGATGTGCCGGCCCGGATCGAGGCGCATATCGCGGGTATCCTAGGGGCGGGCACCGCCGCGATCACCCTTGGGGGCGATCACTCGGTCACGCTGCCGATCCTGCGCGCCCACGCGGCGGTACATGGGCCCCTGGCGCTCATCCAGATGGATGCCCATACCGATACCTGGCCCGATAACGATGCGACCCGGATCGATCACGGCACATTTTGTTACACGGCCGTGAAGGAGGGGCTGATCGATGTGGCGCGGTCGTCCCATATCGGCATTCGCACCGTGGTTGAGGATAATCTCGGTATCCACATCCACGATGCGCGGGAGGTGCATGAACACGGCGCATCGGAGGTCGCAGCCGCCGCCAAGGCACGGGCGGGTAACGCGCCGGTCTATCTCAGCTTCGATATCGACGCGCTGGATCCGGCCTTTGCGCCCGGCACCGGCACACCGGTCTGGGGCGGGTTGTCCAGCGGGCAGGCGGCGATCCTTTTGCGCGATCTGGCCGGGATCAACCTGGTCGGCGGCGATGTGGTGGAGGTCTCTCCACCCTTCGACAATGCCGCCATCACCGCCGTTGCGGGCGCACATGTGGCGATGGAGTTGCTGTGCCTGTGGGGCTGGACCCGGCGTTGATCCGTCGGCTGCCACACAAAGTTCACTGGCTCCGCTCCCGCGCAACGCTTACATAGGCGATACGCACGCCGTCATCGGGGCCTGTCCCATGCCAAATCGCCGCCGTCGCACACCCGGAACCCGCGCCGTTGCACGGGAGATCTCCTATGCATCTTCCGCCGCCTCCAAGGGTGGGCGCGCGATGATCCGGGTGATGGAAAACACGACCGGGCGGATGCGTCTGATCAAGAAGGCCGACGGCTATGATGCCGAGGTGCGCCGGGGGCGCGATTTCTGGCAGGTGATGGTGGAACGCTTTGGCCTTGATCTAAAGGTTGTCGGCGGCAGCCTGTCCAATATCCCGGCCGAGGGCCCCGTGATCCTGATCGCGAACCACCCCTATGGCATTCTGGACGGTTTGATCATGGGCCATATCCTGGCCGAGGCGCGGGGCGATTTCCGCATTCTGGCCCATCAGGTCTTCCGCAAGGCCGAGGATCTCGACAAGATCATTCTGCCGGTCAGTTTCGATCAGAGCAATGAGGCGCTGGCGCAGAATCTCGGCACTCGCAAGGAGGCCTTGCGCTACTTGGCCGATGGCGGCGCGATTGGCATCTTTCCCGGCGGCACCGTCTCCACCCCCGCCAAACCGTTCGGGCGGCCGATGGATCCGAAATGGCGCAGCTTCACCGCACGCATGATCGCGAAATCCGAGGCCACCGTGGTGCCCATCTTCTTCGTCGGTCACAACTCGCGGCTGTTCCAGTTGATGAGCCACCTGCACCAGACGCTGCGGATGGGGATGCTGATCAAGGAATTCAAGGCGCGCACCAATTCGCCCGTCGAAATCGTGGTGGGGGACCCGATCCCGCGAGCGGATTTGGACGCGGTGGCGGGGGACGCAAAATCGATGATGGAATTCCTGCGCGAAACCACATATTCGCTGAGCCCCGGGCCGATGGATCCGCGAGCGCATGGGTTCGAGTTCGAGGAACAGCACCGGGATGGCGCGGAAAGGCCGTTCAGGAAGACATTCAGGGAACGCTACTGATGGCGGTTGGCATTTTCGATTCAGGATTGGGCGGATTGACCGTGCTGGACGCCGTGCAGAAGCGCCTGCCGGATCTGCCACTGATCTATCTGGGCGACAACGCCCACACGCCTTATGGCGTTCGTGAAGCCGATGATATCTACAATCTGTCGACAGCTGGTGTGCAGGCGCTGTTCGACAAGGGCTGTGATCTGGTGATTCTGGCCTGCAATACGGCCTCGGCCGCCGCGCTCCGCCGGATGCAGGAGGGTTGGGTGCCCGAGGACAAGCGCGTTTTGGGTGTCTTCGTGCCGCTGATCGAGGCCCTGACAGAGCGGCAATGGGGGGACAATTCCCCGCCCCGCGAAGTGGGGGTCAAGGAAGTGGCGTTGTTTGCGACGCCCACCACGGTCTCCTCCCGCGCGTTCCAGCGTGAATTGGCCTTCCGCGCCATCGGCGTTGATGTGGAGGCGCAGCCCTGTGGCGGTGTTGTCGATGCGATTGAGCAGGGCGACATGATCCTGGCCGAGGCGCTGGTGCGCTCGCATGTGGAGGCGCTGCAACGGCGGATGCCGAAGCCGCAGGCCGCGATCCTGGGCTGCACCCATTATCCGTTGGTCGAAGATGTGTTCCGCGACGCGTTGGGAGCGGACGTAGCCGTTTACTCGCAACCGTCCCTGGTGGCCGACAGCCTCGCCGACTACCTGGAGCGGCGTCCCAACATGATCGGCAGCGGGGAGCCGGGATTCTACACGTCGGGCGATCCCAAATCGGTGGAATCGAAGGCAACCCTGTTTCTTCGGCGGAAAATCTCCTTCGAGACGCTGGAATAGGCTGTGCTGTTCGGGGCGGGGCGCGGCGATGCTAGGCTGCGCGGCACCGGAGGTCCCATGCGTCTGCTGTCCCTTGCCTGCCTAGTGTTCATGACCAATCCCGGCCTGGCCGATGTGCCGGTCCTGAGCGTTCCGCCCGTCGTTCCGGCGTCGTCCGACGCTGACCGGGCCGATCCGATCGCCTGGCAAGCCGCCATGCCATCACTGGCCATCGAGGCCGCCTTTCTGGCGCAGAAGGACAATCGCGGCCCGAATGGCGAGCACCTGCAGCGGGCCGACAATATCTATGTCAGCGGCGAAGAGGTGTATTTCTACGTCTCCATGGCCAATGTGGCCCGCGATCCGGCGACGGGGCCGGATGCGGCCTTTGCCATCCATTTGCGCGCCCAGATCCGGGGAGAAGACGGTGCGCCGCTGATGGATTGGATGGATGTCCACACCTATACGGGCAACATGAGTATTGAGGCGGATGACCCGGAATACTTCCAGAACTGGGTAACGGGCGGGCTGGGGCCCGAATTGCCGCCGGGGCGGTATCAGCTGGCGCTGGAATTCACCGATAGGGTGCGCACGGAGGTGACGGCGCAGGCCCCGGTCGAAGTGATCTTCGATCTGTTATACGCCGATCAATAAGCTTGATTTGAACCGCCGACCCTTTTGCCGTAGACCGCGCGAAACCTGTGGCAGAGGGCCGATCCCATGACCAAGAGCATCGCGATTCTCGGCGCGTCGGGCTATACCGGCGCCGAGTTGTGCAGACTGATCCAGACCCATCCCGACATGGAGATCGTCGCCCTGACGGGCGACCGCAAGGCGGGCCAGCCCATGGCCTCCGTCTATCCGTTCCTGCGCAATGCGGGTTTGCCGGATCTTACCCGAATTGAGGATGTGGATTTCTCTGGGGTTGATTTGGCATTCTGCGCCTTACCACATGCCACATCCCAGAGCGTTATCAAGGATTTGCCCGATGATCTTAAAGTTGTGGACTTATCCGCGGACTTCAGGCTGCGCGATCCGGCGGCCTATGCCAAATGGTACGGCAAAACCCATGACGCGCCGGAGCTGCAAAAACAGGCGGTTTACGGCCTGACGGAGTTCTATCGCGAGGAGATCAGGGGCGCGCGGCTGGTGGCCGGCACCGGGTGCAACGCGGCGACCGGTCAATTCGCCCTCAGGCCCCTGATCGCCGGCGGGCTGATCGACCTCGATGACATCATTCTCGACCTGATCTGCGGCGTGTCTGGCGCGGGGCGGAGTTTGAAGGAGAATCTGCTCCATGCCGAGTTGAGCGAGGGCACACATGCCTATGCCTTGGGTGGCACGCATCGGCATCTGGGCGAGTTTGATCAGGAGTTCTCCGCCATCGCCGGACGCACGGTCGAAATTCAGTTCACGCCGCATCTGGCGCCGTTCAACCGCGGCATCCTTGCGACATGTTATGTGAAGGGCGATGCGGAGGCGATCCATTCGGCCCTTGTTGATGCGTATCAACGCGAGCCGTTCATCGAGGTGCTACCGATCGGCGCGGCCCCCTCGACACATGACGTGCGGGGCACCAATTATTGCCATGTGGGCGTCACGGGCGACCGCCGCCCGGGTCGGGCCATCGTGGTCGCGGCGTTAGACAATTTGTGCAAAGGCTCCTCAGGGCAGGCGATCCAGAACGCCAACCTGATGCTGGGGCTGGAGGAAACCACGGGCCTGATGGGGCTGGGTGTGTTCCCGTAAGGAGGGGCGATGCGAGGGCTGAAGAAGCAAAGGCGGATCCAGATCATCATGCTGGCGACTGTGGCACTTGTCCTGTCGACGGCCCTGATCGGCTATGCCCTGCGCGACGGCATAAACTTCTTCCGTCCGCCCGCCGAGATCGTCGAGAACCCGCCGCCGCCCACGGAAGTGTTCCGGATCGGGGGGCTGGTCGAGGAAGGCAGCCTGGTGCGTGGGCAGGGCGAGACGATCACCTTCGCTGTCACCGATGGGGCGGCCTCCATCCCCGTGACTTATACCGGCGTGTTGCCGGACCTCTTCGGCGAGGGCGAAGGGATGGTTGGCACGGGGAGCCTCGTGAACGGCGTCTTCGAGGCGACCGAGATCCTTGCCCGCCATGATGAGACCTATATGCCGGCGGAAGTGATCGAGGCGTTGCAGGATCAGGGCGTCTACCGCGATCCGGGCGAGAGCTGAGCTTTCCATTCATTGACGGAGCGCTCCCGTGCTTGGGCGGATGCCCGTTGGGCACCGCCCGTCGCTTTGGGCGTGGCGCAAAGGGCGGCCTTCGGCCCCGGCTTCGCGCGGGCGCGTGAACTGCGACTGGACCCGCTTGGGGTGACGACAGGTGCCTCCGGCGGGAGTTTTTGGCCAAGATGAAACATCGGCGTTAGGGGTTTCTTAACCCTGCCATGGTGGATTCAGGGCTTCGAAACCAATGAGCATGGAGGGCGAACCATGCAGTCGGTTCGATCTATTGCAGAAGATATCGTGGCCCGCGAGGGCGGGTTTGTGAACGACCCGGACGATCCGGGCGGGGCCACCAAACATGGTGTGACGATCCACACAATGCGCGCCCTTGGCCTTGATCTGGACGAAGATGGCGATGTGGATGTGACCGATGTGCGCCGCGTCACGCCGCAGATCGCGACCGACATTTTCCTGGAGCATTACTTCACCCGGCCACGCATTCATCTGCTGCCCGAGCCGTTGCAGGCCAGCGTCTTTGACATGCAGGTCAATGCGGGGTCCAACGCGGTTCGGATCCTGCAGCGTCTGTTGCGGGATATGGGGCTGGACATTGCCGTGGATGGCGTGATCGGGCCCCAGACGGCCCGGGCGGCCCATGCGGCCCTGGCCCAGGCGCCGGATCATCTGGTGGATGCCTACGGGATTGCGCGGCGCAATTATTATTACCGGATTGCCGATCGGCGGCCGGCCAGCCGGAAATACGCACGGCGGCGCAATGGGGGCAAAGGCGGATGGATCATCCGGGCGGAGGAGTTCATCTCCCCCCGTTATCATCTGAGTGACGCGGAGCATCGTGAAAGGACGGCCCGATGGGATTGATTGATCGCGCCCTGGGCGGGTCCGGCTCCGTCGAGGCGCTTGGCGATGCGGCGGAAGGATTGTCGGAAGTCTTCGTGCCCAATGCCACCCGCGCGATGGAATTGGCGGCGGACATCCATCAGGCCACGTTGGAGACGGCGGCCGCGGAGTTTCAGTATTCCGGATCCGGCTGGTTTGACCGGCTGATCAACGGACTCAACCGGCTGCCCCGTCCGATGCTGGCGCTCGGCACATTGGGGCTGTTCGTCTACGCGATGGCCGATCCGGTGGCGTTTTCGGACCGGATGGTCGGGTTGCAGGAGGTGCCGGAGCCGCTCTGGTGGCTGTTGGGGGCGATTGTCAGCTTCTATTTCGGTGCGCGGGAGCTGCACTACAATCGCGCGCCGCGAACCGGGCAGGGCGGTGCCGCACGGCCCCGTTTGCGCGAGCGGTTGGGGGGCATGTTCCGGCGGCGCAATCGGGAGGAACCGGTGGTCTTGCCGGACAACCCGGCCTTGTCGGATTGGCGCAGCGACGAATAACCCCGCGCTTCGGCAGGCCCCTTCCGAGATGCGCGGTAATGTGCAGACAGATGCGGACTGCGGCCCGCGCATTCCCAGCCCGCCCCTTCGCATGGTCAGTGAGAGGCGCGTGCTACGTGGAGGGCAATCCGCTCGGCCAGGGGCGGATACGGATGCAGTGCTTGCCAAGTTGCGCGCGAAGAGACGAATAAACGCCCTAGAACGCCGCTATTTCACGGTTTCCATGACCGCGAAGGAGTTGGTCTGCAGAATGCCGGGCAACGCGTTGATGGTGTTGCCTAAGACCTGCCGGAAATGAGCGATGTCACGGGTGCGGATCGTCAGCAGGTAGTCAAATGATCCCGCGACCATCAGACAGCTTTCCACTTCGGGCACCTTGCGCACGGCGGCGTTGAACGCATCGAGCGAATTGTCCCCCGCCGTGGCGGCCAGCGAGACCTGGACAATCGTCAGGTGCCCGAACCCCAGTTTCTCCATGTTCAACGTGGCGCGATAGCCGCTGATATAGCCCGAGCGCTCCAGCCGTCGGACCCGCTCGGAGCATGGCGTGTTGGTGAGATTCACGCGCGCGGCAAGCTCCACGATCGACAGCCTGCCGTCGGCTTCCAGCTCTTCCAGGATGCGTTTGTCGATCTTGTCTAATTCTCTACTCAAGAGTGATAATTCCCACAATTTGCCTCTTTGACACGAATATTACCTGTCATACGCCTAAGAAAATGCCCATTGGCTAGTGATAATCACTGATACTTGGGGTGGGACCTCTGGGAATCAAGACCTTCTCTCCGGCTCCCTGACGGCGGGGGGCCACACCCTCCAGACTGCAAGAAAACACCAACCACGGAGGACAAGATGACAGCAAAGATTGTCATTGGACTGGACGGGACGGACACTGGTGAACGTGCGCTTGCTTTTGCAAAGGATCTCGCATCGAAGCTCGATGCCTGCGAATTGCTCGCAATCTACGTGATCGAATGGTCCCCATTCACATTCCAGACCGCTGAAGAGAACGAACAACGCCACAAGCGACGCGAGGAGGAGATCGCACTGGCCACCACGCGGATCGTCGACCCGGCCGTGCAGGCGCTGCACGATACCGGGTTCAACGCCACCGGGCTGGTGCGGCATGGCGATGTCGCGGAAACGCTGAACCGGTTGGCTGTCGAAAACGGCGGCACCCAGATCATCGTCGGGCGGGCCTCGTCGGACGGGTTTGCCAAGCGCATCTTCGGCAGCTCCACCCAGAACCTCGTCATGCACGCGGACGTGCCTGTCACAGTCGTTGGATAGGGTACAAGACATGAAAAACATCGCAAAAACCGGGCTGCTGGCGGCGACGACCGCCTTGATGGCCAGCCCCCTTGCCGCGCAAGACGCGCCCGGCATCGACGAGCGCGTGAACGAGGTGTTCGCCAACGTGACCGGCCCCTTCGTCAGCGCGATCTTCGCACCGTTTCCGGGTACGGAATTCCCGTGGATCGTGATGTGGCTGGTGATCGCGGCGACGATCTTCACGCTCTATTTCGGCTTCGTGCAGTTCCGCTACTTCAAACACGCGATCCAGCTGGTGAAGGGGGATTACTCGGACCCCAATGATGCCGGTGAGGTGAGCCATTTCCAGGCGCTCGCCACCGCCCTTTCGGGTACCGTCGGCCTTGGTAACATCGCAGGTGTGGCCGTGGCCGTGGGCATTGGCGGGCCCGGGGCCACGTTCTGGATGATCCTTGCGGGTCTTCTGGGGATGGCGTCCAAGTTCACCGAATGCACCCTGGGTGTGAAGTACCGCAACGAATATCCGGACGGCACCGTTTCGGGCGGCCCGATGTACTACATCTCCAAGGGCTTCAAGGAATTGGGTATTCCGGGCGGCGGGTTCCTTGCGATCCTGTTCTCGGTTTTCTGCATCCTTGGCGCGCTTGGCGGCGGCAACATGTTCCAGGCCAATCAGGCCCACGCCCAAATCTCCGGCATTGTCGGCGATTATCCCGGTTGGATCACGGGCATCGTTTTTGCCGGTGTGGTCTTTGCGGTGATCGTGGGCGGGATCAAGTCCATCGCCAATGTGACCGAGAAGGTCGTGCCGTTCATGGGCATCATGTATGTCGGTGCGGCCCTGATCATCCTGGCCGTGAACTACGACATGATCGGGTGGGCCTTTGGCCAGATCTTCGCGGGCGCCTTTACCGGGCTTGGTGTGGCGGGCGGCTTCGTCGGCGCGCTGATCCAGGGCTTCAAACGGGCGGCGTTCTCGAACGAGGCAGGCGTGGGTTCGGCGGCGATTGCACACTCCGCGGTGAAAACCAAGGAGCCGATCACCGAAGGCTTCGTGTCCTTGCTGGAACCGCTGATCGATACCGTGGTGATCTGCACGATGACGGCTTTGGTGATCGTGATCTCGCAACAGCTCATCATCGATCCGGAGACCGGCAATTACGTGTTGAACGAGGCCGGCAATGCGATCTCGACGGTTGACGGGAATTCGGGCGTTGCGCTGACCTCCGCCGCGTTCGGGTCAAGCATCAGCTGGTTCCCCTATGTACTGGCGCTCGCGGTCGTGCTCTTTGCCTTCTCGACGATGATTTCCTGGTCCTATTACGGCCTGAAGGCGTGGACGTACCTCTTCGGGGAGGGCAAGGGCTCGGAGCTGACGTTCAAGATCATCTTCTGCGTCTTCATCGTGATCGGCGCTGCGGCGAGCCTTGGCCCGGTCATCGACTTCTCCGATGCCGCGATCTTCGCCATGGCCGTGGTGAACATCTTCTGTCTCTACTTCCTGATGAAGTTGGTGAAGGTTGAGTTGTTCTCCTACGCGTCGCGCCTGCAGAGCGGAGAGATCCGCAAGTTCGCGCATTGATAAACGGGCCCCGACGCGATCCACCGCGTCGGGGCCGCCCAGATCCCGGTGATGCGCCGGTTCGATCTGCACCGATCCTGCACAAAAACACCCCGTCCGCTGCAAGTGTCCCGCCCATACCGCGCAGGGGTGTCTGCGATGCTGCCTCCAGATTGACTTGAAGAGACTGGAGACGATTATGACGGGGCAGGTGATCATTCGCGGTCTACCCGACAGCTTGCGCAACGATGGATGGTGGCTGACCGATGCCACGACCCGGGATCACGATGGGGCAGGCGGACAGGCCGACGATCCGCCCCTTTCCGCGCGGTTTCGGGGGCGTCCCGACGCGCTGATTGCGGTGGTTCTGCTCATCGTTGTGGCGGATGCAAGCTTCTGGGGCCGGGATGTCGGCCTGTCCCTCGCTGTCTTCAGTATCGCTCTCTCGGTTGCAATGCTGACGCAGAGGCCGGGCGGCACGACGCGGCGGGAGTGGACGCTGGCGTTGGTCTTCACCGTTGTTTTCAATGTTCCGGTTATCGAGCACGTCAACGCAATCTCTGTTGGGTTCAGCATCGGCGGGGTCGTCATACTGGCCATATGGGTGGCCCATGGGCGTTTCGCCGGGGTGTGGCAGGGCGTTGTGCTGATCTTCCGGGCTTCCACCACCGGTGCGACGCTGCTGCCGCGATGGGCGGCCTCCGAACTCGTGGAAAACAACTCCGGCAAGGCGCGCAAGGACCTGTTACGCGCGCTGCTGCTGCCCCTCCTGGTCGGGGTGATCTTTCTGAGCCTCTTTGCTTACGCCAACCCGATCCTTGCGCGCGCGCTGGATCATGTGACGCGGTTTGACTGGCTGGTCCCGGACCAGATCGGACGCTTCCTCTTCTGGATCGCGGTTGCCTGTTTCATCTGGCCGTACCTGAATGTTCAGGTCTTGCAGCACGGGGCGGATAGATCTCCGGCCTGGATCGCGCGCCAGAGCCGCCCGGCGCCGTTTGAGCGCTACATCAACCCACGTTCCGTCACGCTGTCGCTTGTCCTGTTCAACGTGATGTTTCTGGCCCAGACCCTGAGCGACATCGGTATTTTGACGGGCGGCATGGCGCTGCCGGACGGCATAACCTACGCGCAATACGCCCATCGCGGCGCCTATCCGTTGCTGGTGACGGCGCTTCTGGCGGGGCTTTTCGCGGTCGGCGCGCATCGCATGATCGCCGACAATTCCGCGTTGCGCTGGATGATCTATGCGTGGCTTGGCCAGACCCTGTTCCTCGTACTGACGGCGGCCTTCCGGCTGAACCTCTATGTGCAAGCCTATTCTCTCACCTATCTGCGGATCGCGGCGTTCATCTGGATGGGTCTGGTCCTGATCGGTTTGATCCTGATCATCGTGCACGTCGTCCAAGAGCGGAGCCTTGGATGGCTGGCGCGGTCAAACGCGACGATCGGCATTGCCACGCTCTATCTCTGCTGCTTCGTCAACTTCACCCACATCATCGTGGAGTACAATCTGAATGCCGAGCGCCCGCTCGACCGGTTGGACCTCGCCTATCTCTGCGGTCTCGGGGAACAGGCGATCCCGGCGATGATGGAGGTGGGTCAGGTGACCGACGATACGGTGTGCGGGCAGGGCGGACGGCCCGCCATCCGTTACGACCCGATCGAGACCTGGCAGGAATGGGGCTTTCGCCGCTGGCGCCTGGGGCTTTATCTTGCCACCCATCACGACTTGTAAGGATCGACATGGCTGCCAAACTCCTCATCGTGGATGACGATCCGAATATCCGGGATGTCATTGGCTTCGCCGTTGAAGCGGCCGGGTATCACACGTCGTTCGCGGCGGACGGGCTCGGCGCGCTTCGCCATGCCGAGGCGCATAACGTCGACCTAATTGTGCTCGATATCGGATTGCCGGAGATGGACGGGCTCGATGTGTGCAAGGAACTGCGCAAAAGCTCGGATGTGCCGATCCTGTTCCTGACCGCGCGGGGTGATGAGATCGACCGGATCCTGGGCATCGAGATTGGCGGCGACGATTATGTGACCAAGCCGTTCAGCCCGCGCGAACTGGTGGCCCGGATCAAGGCGATTCTGAAACGCGCCAGACCAGTGGCGGCGGACGCGGCCGATGCTCTGCGCCACGGCGCGCTGAGCCTCAACCCCGACCGGCATCTGTGCAGCTTCGCGGGCAAGGGCGTGGCGCTCACCAGTTCCGAATTCGCCCTCCTGCAGGCATTGATGCGACGGCCCGATCACGTCGTGTCGCGCCGGGATCTGACTGATGCGATCTATGGCCACAATATCCACGTGTCCGACCGCACGATCGACAGCCACATCCGAAATATCCGCCGGAAGCTGGCCGAAGTCGGTTGTGAGAATGGGATTGTCACTGTCCACGGCGTTGGGTTGCGGATGGGTTCATGCCAGGCGACGTAAGGCGCAAATGGCGCCCGGGCCTGTGGGCCGTGATCCTGGTGGTCCTCGGGCTGGTCCTGTGCCTGCCGATTGCGGGCCTGCTTTTGTTTCGCTTCTACGCAAACCAGCTGGTGCAGCAGACCGAGGACAGCCTGTTGATGCAGGCGGCGGTCCTGTCGGCGACTTACGAGCACCTGTACCGCGACGCGACGGGCCTGCCGCCCGTGCAGCCGATGCCGGAGGGTGAACGGGCCTTCTCGCCGCTTTTCCCGACCGTCACGATGAACCCGAATGCGGTCCTGCCGCCACGCCCCGACGCACGGCCCGCCACGGAAGCCATCGGCGCGCCGTATGCCGAGATAGCACCCCTGCTGTCCCGCATCGCGCTGTCGGCCCAAGAACAATCACTGGCGGGCTACCGGATCCTCGACCGCTTCGGCACCGTCATTGCGGGTAGCGCGGAGGAGGGCGTGTATCTGGGCCATATCGAGGAGGTCGCGCTGGCGCTCAATGGCGATACAGTGTCCGTGCCCCGCACCCGCATCCGCGATGCGCCCGAGCCGCTGATTTACGGGCTGAGCCGGGGCACCCGTGTGCGGATCTTTGTGGCGATGCCCGCGATGGTCGGCGACGACATCATCGGCGTCGTCTATATCAGCCGGACGCCGAACCACATTTTCCGGTTCCTCTATAGCGAGCGGGCGAACCTCGCGAGTGCCGCGCTGTTCGTGCTGATCTCAACGGGATTGATCGGGTTTGTGTTCTGGCGCTTCATCTCGCGCCCCATCCATGCGCTGATCCGGCGCACCGACAGTTTCGGCGGGCCCGAAAGCCATGAAGTTGCATCGGATCATTTCGGCACGCGGGAGATTGAATCGCTGGCCCAAAGCTTCGAGGCGATGGCCAACCGTCTGCAACAGCAGCAAGCGAATCTTAAAACCTATACGGCCCATGTAAGCCACGAAATGAAATCACCGCTGACCTCCATAAAGGGCGCGGCGGAATTGCTGCGGGATGCGGACATGCCAGCGGATCAGCGCGAGCGCTTCCTGGATAACATCGACCGCGACAGCACCCGGATGGAGGAATTGCTCGACCGGATGCGGGAATACAGCTCCGTCGGGCAGAAGGCGGCGGGTGGGGCGTCGTCCCTGTCCAATGTGATCTCAGCCGCCGACGCTGCCCATCCCGGCCTCAAGGTCCGGCTTCTGTCGCCGGATATCAGGATACCGCTTTCTGCCGAGGCGATGTCGATTGTTATGAAGCACCTTCTGGAGAACTCCGAGGCCCATGGTGCCGCGACGGTTCAGGTCCGTGCCGGAAAGACAGAGGATGGAATCTGGATCACACTGGCCGATGACGGGTCCGGCATAAGCCCCGGCAATCGCGACCGGATCTTCGAGCCGTTCTTCACCAGCAGGCGCAGCTCCGGTGGCACGGGAATGGGCTTGAGCATCGTGCAATCGATCCTGTCCCAGACCGGCGGCGCCATCAGACTCGAAAAGGGTGATGAGGGCGCGACCTTCCGGCTCGACTTCGGCAAGTAGCCACAGACCCGACTTTTGGTGGGCAAGAATGGGCTGACGAGCCTTGTTTGCATTTAGCGTGGCGTTCTGGTTGCCGACGTTTTCGCAGGCGATTGGGAGCCGAACAAGCGCGGCTATTGCCTTCCGCGTGCATCGACCAGACCGCAGATCGCCAATTGGTCTGCGCCACCTTCCGTGCGGAGCCCGGTGATCACGCCGCTCCGATCCGCAGGAGATTTGTTCTGGCTGACTTTCCAGACACCCTGAAGATCGGTGATTTCGATTTCGATCCCCACCAATCCCCGAAACTGTCGTGTGACGAAGTCTTCGGGGGCGTCCGCGACCGACCATGGTACAGGGCGGCTGCCTTCGAGCTGCGTTGTCAGGTCGTGCAGATGTTGCTGCAGCCAATCCGCGTTCCGAACCAGCCGAAGACCCCCCCGGGCATGGACGCTGACGTAATTCCACGTCGGAACAACCCTCCCGTGCTCGGATTTCGAGGCATACCATGATGGCGTGACATAGGTTTGCGGGCCCTGGAAAATCACCAGCGCATCGCCCCTTTCCGGCGCGGAGCGGCACAGCGGGTTCGCGGCGCCAAGGTGGCCGCGCAAGATGCCATCTTCACCGTCCTCCTCATGGAGAACGAAGGGGAGGTGGTCCGCGGCCAATGCGCCCGTGGCCGTCGTGACCAGTGTAGCGAAGGGGTGGGCGCGGATGAGGTCGTGCATAACCCACCGGCGGGTTTCGCGGAAGATTTCTGGCTGGAACACGGCTACGTCCTTTCCTGCGGGACCGTTCATCGGTCGGGAATGGGTGCAGCATATGGATCGTGAGACCCGAGGCTTAACGAAACCCTGAGGGGTTTTCGGTTTTTTCTGTTCTTTTTGAGAAACATACCACGGCGAGAGCCCTCGGCCCGCAGGCGGTGCGCCATCAATCGGTCGTTTCGGCAAGAAACGCCATCACGGTTTCAAGCGTTTGCTCCCACCCGGCATCGATTTGGGAGAACGCATTGTTGCGGGTGGGCGTTTCGATGAACGTCGCATCCGGTATCGCTACGGCAGTTTGTCGTCCGTTCACAACAGGAACGGCCAGGTCGCCTTTGGCGTGTAATACAAGTGCGGGTGCCTGCATCTTCCCAAGAACGTCTCGATAATCATAATCGGCCAACGCCTCGATGATCTGAACAGACATGCGCGCGTTGATGGTCTGTCGGAGATAATCATCAAGCCAGGCGGTATCTATCCGTGACGTCTCAGGCAAAACCGACTGGATCGTCAGGCGGCGAAATGTGGGCTCCTCCGCGTCCCAACCAAGCCGGGCGATGGCCATGATGGCCTCGGTCTGATCGGTCGGTTCGCCCCGTTCGGGATGTCGCCAGCCAAGACGGGAGGATCCGAACAACGCCGTTCGCGTCAATCGATCGGGATTCCGCGCCAGGTATTCGTACGCCACCATGCAACCATGGGACATCGTGAACAGGGCGAACTGGTCCAGCCCCGCAGCGTCCACGACGGCCTCCATATCGGCGGCCAGATCGGCACGGGTCAGCCCGTCGATATCTCGCTGGGACTGGCCGATCCCCCGGTGGTCGAACTGCACCAGTGTGAAACGCTCCGCCAGACGGCGGATGATATCGGCACAGAGCGGGTTGTCGTGGTCGAGCGCAAGATTGCCCAACCAACGCACCGACGCCACAAGCGGCGGCCCCGATCCCATCCGCGACCACGCGATCCGGACCCCATCCGTCGTGTTTGTATAGTTGATCGGGTAGGGGGCCTGCGTCCCTGTCATGCGGGGAGGCTTGGGAGCCTTGGACATATCCCCGCTCCCCCGCAACCCCGCCTTTTTCAGGGCGCTTGCGTAGTGCGCGGCAAGATCGGGCTGGAATGGCTGCCGCGCCACCGCCTCATCAACGTCATGGTCCGGCAGAAGCTCGATCAGCTTGTCGGCGGCGCGCCGGGCGTCGACCAATCGGCCCAAGCTGGCCAGTGCGGCGCATTTCACGCGGTAGCCAGACGGATTGCCCGGGCTCAGGGAGATCAGCTCCCGCGCCGTGTCCAGGGCGCCCTCGAAATCCCCAAGCCCAAATTGCGCCGTCTCGCGCCCGATCAACCAAAGTACGCGGCGCCGGTCGTTTGGACCAAGCACCATCGCACGATCAAAGGCCTCCAGAGCATCTTCATAGCGCCCGGAATATGCGAGAACCCAGGATTGGCAACCATGGGCCATGGCCGAGGCCGGATCGACATCGATGGCCCGCTGCGTATCGGCCAGCGCCGCCTTGAAGCGGCGCAAGGACAGTTTGCAGATCGCCAGGATCGACCACGCCCAACTGTCATCGGGGGCAAGCGCCAATGCACGCTCGGCATCCCGCGCCGCGGCCCCCAGCGATAACTCCGCACTGTGCGACCAGTGGTATTGATAATCCCAAAAATGAGTCATCGCGAGGCCGGCATGAATACGGCCGGATCCCGGTTCCATGGAAAGGGCCCGCTCGAAATGGGCCCGTGCTGCCGCGTTGGCGGCTTTGTCGGGGACAGCCAGCAGATGTTGGCCAAGCACGAATTCCTGCCAGGCAGAGCGGGTTTCGGCGTCGGCCGCCGCCGCCTTAACACGCTCGGCCGCGATCAGTTCGGGCTGCGCAATGGCCGCTACACAAGTGGAGATCTCGTCGAGAAGCCGGAAGAGACCCGTATATGTCAGCTCGTGCCGCGACACATGGATGTGCAGGGCCGGTTCCGTGTCCGTCAATTGCAGGTGTAGGCGAATGTCATCGCCATCCCTGAATACACCGCCCTCCACGATATAGGTGGCGCCGAACCCTTTGAACGGATGGCGCGTCTCGGGGGACAACTCCAGAAACGTCTTCACGCGGTTGCGGGCGATCAGGGGGAACCACCGTGATTTGGCGAGTGCGGCCATCACTTCCTCGGTAATGCCTTCGCTGAGGCCTTGCGCATCCGCGGGCTCACCGACGATCTGAAACGGGAGCACCATGATCGCGGGGGCGCCCTGAACACGCGGCGCGGTCGTGGAGGAACCGCCCGATGAGGGTTTGCCGCCAGGCTGGGTCTCTTCGACCTCACGAACATCCGCGCGGAAGACGAATCCACGCCCGTGGCGGGTCGCGATAATGCGCTGCTCCTCACCCGAGTCGCCAACCAGGCGCCGCGCATTGCGCACAAGTGTCGACAGGGCGGCGTCTGAGACGACGCGGTCCGGCCAGATCGTCTGATGCAGGGCGTCCTTGGACAGCAGCTGGCCCTGGTGCTGCACCAGGTGAATCAGGAATTCCAGAACCTGCGGCTCAGCCTCGATCAGCTCGTCGCTACGGGCGAGTTGAAAGCGATCGGTATCGATCGTGAAGTCTTCGAACGCATAGATCATTGCACTTCGCAGCGGCTCGAGCGGGCCAAAATCACGCTTCCAACTTTGAAAACACCTGGAACGGCAGGGCATTCCTCAGAGAATCCTCAGGTCGCCGTCAAGCTTCGTCACGGCCTTGAGCTTAGGCCTGTCTCGCGGCGAGCCGCAAGCCAATCCCAGAACCGGAGCATTCACCATGACACATATTCTTGCCACCCTGGCTGTCGCCGCGGCCACCGCCTCTCCGGCCTTGGCGACGGAGCATCGTGTGACCATCGAGGACATGGCGTTTCGCCCGAGCGTGATTGAGGTTGAGGTCGGCGACACGGTGATTTTCGCGAACGCCGACGATCTGCCCCACACCGCCACCGCCATCGCGCGCGGCCTCGACACTGCACGCGCGCAGGGCGGTGCATTTGCGACCGGGATGATTGACCCGGCCGGGAGCGTTGCCATTCGCATCACCCGCTCAGGTGTTGTCGATTTTTCCTGCGACTATCACCCATCGATGCGCGGCAGCATCGCCGCTCGGTGATCCGGGCCCGGCCTGCAGGTTACGTGCACGGCCCGTCCTCCGAACTTCCCTCGATCTTCGTGATTTCACACCAAACCATCAGGTCCCCCATGACAAATTCGCAAAACACCCTCCCGCAATTGAATGGCACGATGCTGCTCACGGATTCCGGCCTCGAAACCACGCTGATCTTCCATGACGGCATCGATCTGCCGTGCTTCGCGGCCTACCCATTGATGAACACACCGGACGGGCGGGCAGTTCTGCACGACTATTATGCCCGCCATCTTGCGATCGCATCCGAGCGGAAGGCGGGGTTCTTGCTGGAGTCGCCGACATGGCGGGCAAGCCGTGACTGGGGCGCGCAACTGGGCCATGGCCCGGAGGATCTGGCCCGCTTCAATCGCGACGCCATCGCAATGCTGGCCGGGCTTCGTCGCACGGCGATTGGTGCGGACCCCATCGTGATCTCAGGCAATATCGGCCCGCGCGGCGACGGCTACCGCGCTGACACGGCCATGACGGCGGATGAGGCCCAGCATTACCATGCTGAGCAGATCGGTTGGTTTGCCGAAACCGAGGTCGACCTTGTTACCGCGGTAACCCTGTCCACCGTGGCCGAGGCCGCAGGCGTGATCCGGGCCGCTGCGCAGGCGGGCCTTTCGGCTGTGGTGAGTTTCACGACCGAAACCGATGGATGCCTGCCGGATGGCACGGAGCTAGGCCACGCCATTACGCAAACCGATGACCTGACCGACGGTGCTGCGGCCTATTTCATGGTCAACTGCGCGCATCCGGACCATTTCCGGCCCGCGCTTGAGGTCGGCAGCGATTGGCTCACCCGGATCGTTGGCATCCGCGCAAACGCCTCGCGGATGAGCCATGCCGAATTGGATGACGCAGCGGAGCTCGATCCCGGCGATCCTGTCGAATTGGGCCACGATTACCGTGACCTGCGCCAGATCCTTCCAAACCTGACGGTCATCGGCGGCTGCTGCGGGACCGATCACCGCCACATCGACGCGATGGCCGAGTGCTGTCTCGGGCATGCAGCGGTTTGAGCCGGAGGACGAAGGATGCCGACCCTGTCAAACAGGCCCCGCGCGGCGGCGTGCTTTCGGATCACCGCGGCGACCGTCCTGCTTATGGGGACGGCCGCAGGCGGGACCGACCTGCCGCAACCCTTACAGGACGCGGATTTCCTCCATGACGGTGCACCGTCCGAGGCGCTGTTCGCGCTGGGGCGCGACCTGTTCTTCGATCCCATCCTGTCGGGCAACCGCAATATCTCTTGTGGAACCTGTCATGACCCCGCGCACGGATCGGGTGACGGCCTCGCCCTTGGGTTCGGGACCGGTGGGGACGGCTTTGGCCCCGAACGGCACGCCGGAAGCGGAGTAACGGCACGGGTGCCGCGCAATGCACAGCCGCTATGGAACATCGGTGCGCGCGACTACACCGCCATGTTCCACGATGGCCGCCTGGAACCTGACCCTGACTGTCCGTTCGCAAGCGGTTACTGGAGCCCGGCGCGCGAAGACCTGCCCGAAGGGCTCGATAGCCTGCTGGCGGCACAGGCGATGTTTCCCGTGCTGTCAGCCGTTGAAATGGCGGGATGGAGCGGGTCGAACCCCGTGGGGACGGCAGTGGCACAGGATCGCGATCCCGACGCCTGGAACCTGATCGCCGGGCGGCTGCAAGATCTGCCGGGCTACGTCGATCAGTTTGTGGCGGCCTTTGACGACGTTGACGCAGCGGATGACATCGCGTTCACCCATGCCGCCCGCGCCCTTGCGGCCTTTCAGACCGTGGCGTTCCGCTCCACCGACAGCCCGTTCGATGCGGCCTTGCAGGCGAACGATCTGTCTGTCTTGTCGCCCCAAGCGCGGCGCGGGGCAGAGCTGTTCTATGGGGCGGCGGGATGTGCGTCCTGTCACTCCGGGCCGCTTCTGACCGATCATGACTTCCATGCAATAGCCATGCCGCAGATTGGGCCGGGCAAGGGGCATGGCGCGGATACGACTTATTTTGCCGCGTCGGGGTTTCCCGATCGGCTCGAGGATGAGGGGCGGTTCCGCGTCACGTTTGATCCGGAAGATCTGTTCCGCTTCCGCACGCCCTCGCTGCGCAATGTCACGCTGACGGGCCCGTGGGGACATAGCGGCGCCTTCGGCGACCTGGAACGGATGGTGCGCCACCACCTGGATGCCGTCCCATCGCTTGACGCCTATGAGGTCGCACCAGACGCGCTTCCTGCGTTTGAGAGCGTCATCGCCCGACGTGGCTTGGAATCGACGCTGCTATTCGAGCCTCTCAATCCGTTGCGCCTGGAGGCCTTCGCCACGCGCGATGGCTTCGTACAGGCAAGCGATGCGCTGCGTGGCAGGATCGCCGCCGCCAGTGAGATCACACCCGTCGCCGTCGATGATCAGGGCGTGGCGGACCTGATGGCGTTTCTCGCCGCACTGACCGACCCGACAGCCGCCGACCGGAGCGGACTGATCCCGGCGACCGTCCCGTCCGGGCTGCCGCCGCAGCCCTCCCCAATCACCGAACGCGCGCCTGATTAGGCCCGCGTCCTCCAACAAAAACCCAACCGGCACCACGCCTCAGAAACAGGACCAGAAATATGACACGCCATACCCCCCTTGCGACCGCCATCCTTGCACTGACACCCGCCCTCGCTTTTGCGGCGATGGGTTATGTCGAGATCCCGGATGCAACCGCGCCGGCCCAGGCCGGGCCGAACCAGTATGCGCAGAACGCGGACGACGAGTTTGATTCCGGCGGCCCCGTCGGCACCAACCTCCTCCATGCAGATACCGGCGACACGGCCGAGGCCGCGTTCGATGCTCCGGAAGCCATGAGCCTGACGTTCATCTTCCACATCGATGAGGGATTGACCGAACAAGACGTCTTCTACGAACGCGTCCCCGGTTCGGGCGACGTCTATCGCCCCACCGGCGCCACGCGTCAGATGGATGCGCCCCTTTACACCCCGGCTGTGGCGGTGCCCCATACCCCGCTTCAAACCGAAAACACCGGCCCATGGCCGCGCGGCGAAGCGCTTGGCATCACCTTGGGGGAATGGTTTGCGGCGTCCGGTCAAGGCGACTACGTCTGCGAAGATGGGGTCGGCCACGTCGACATCCGATTCGAGAACCTCGTGCCGAACGGGCTCTACACCATGTGGCATGACTTCGCGATCTGGCCGCCGACCGACCCGTTTATCGGGTTCTACGATACGCCGTTCGGGGCGCGCGACGGCTCGGAAAACGCCTTTGTGGCCGATGCCGAGGGCAACGCCCATTTCGTTCGGACGATCACGCCCTGCCTGCAGCTTTCGGGTGAGCAGTTGATCTCGGAATTGGCGATTGCCTGGCATAGCGACGGCCGAACTCACGGCCATGTTCCGGGCGAATTTTCGACCGACACCCATGTGCAGCTCTACGTGCCCCTCCCGACACGGGCGGGCATGTAACCCTTGGCCTGCGGCGTCGTCATTGCGACCTGCGCCGCAGGCCTTGGCTCCCAACACAATCAACCCAGCAACCGAGGATTTTCCGATGGGTGTGCTTCTGACCACTCCAAACATCGTCTTGCGTGACGCCACCCCCTCCGACGCGTCGACGCTGGCACGACTGATCAACATGGGGGGGGAGGGGCTTCCCGCGCATCTTTGGGCCGAGATGGCCGGGCCGGGGCAATCGGCATTCGACGTCGGCACGGCACGCGCGGCCAAAACCGAAGGTGCGGTCTCATGGTGCAATGCGCGGGTCGCGACCTGGAGCGGGGCCGTTGTGGGGACCGCGATCTTCTACGATCTCACGGAGGTGCTCTCCGCCCATGACATCCGTGCGATACCTCCCCTGCTTCGCCCGCTTGTGGAGTTGGAAGCAGAGGTTCCCGACACCCGCTATCTCAATGTCTTGGCGGTGATGCCGCAGGCCCGGCGGCGCGGTGTTGCAAGGCGGCTCATCGAGGATATCCGCGATCCTGAAGGTCGCGACCTGACCCTGGTCGTTGCCTCGGGAAACCGGTCGGGACGCGCGTTCTACACGCAGGAAGGCTTCGACGAAGTGACGCGGCGCCCAATGGGCCCCGGCGGCTTGCCCGATCTGAACGGCGACTGGATTTTGATGCGTCGCCCGGGTGAGATGGGCGTTGGAACGGACAAATGCACGTCCTCCGCACGGGCATAGCAGCGCTCAGCCGCGACCGCCATGCCGGGACAAAAGGAAACCCATCGCTGCCTCTGCCGGATGGAGCTGACACATCAGTGGCGACGCCGGGCCCTTGCCA
The DNA here is from genome assembly GCA_947494975.1 of uncultured Roseicyclus sp. GTDB lineage: Bacteria > Pseudomonadota > Alphaproteobacteria > Rhodobacterales > Rhodobacteraceae > Gymnodinialimonas. The sequence continues at coordinate 354,203 of CANLXA010000003.1, forward strand.
AAATCGGTGATTTTTCATAGGATTGAATTTCGGATTACATTCAACAACGGGAGGACACAGGCTGAACATGCGTATCATTCGTCGACTTCAGCATGGTCCCCGTTTCGCCCTGTAGATACGTTTGCAGGGCTGGTCCAGGAACAAGAATTTCTTGATCGGCCTGATTGAAGCCGCGCTGCGGCACAGCTTTATCTGATCCGAGATTTCCATGTCACTGATGACCATCAAAGCCTTGGGCGTGACCCTTGGCGACCCCCTCTTTTCCGATTTGAACCTGACAATTTCCAAGGGCGACCGCATCGGTCTGGTTGCCGCGAACGGGCGCGGCAAATCCACCTTGCTGGACTGCCTGAGTGGACGAACGGAACCGACAACCGGAGACATCGTCCGTACTCGCGGCTTGCGGGTTGGTCATGTGAGACAGAACGTTCCGGAGGACGCCTTGGAACGGACGCTGCATGATTGGGTCCTGGCAGCCCTTCCGCCCGAGCAAGCCGAATACGAGAGTTGGCGCGTCGATATGGTGCTGCACGATCTCAGCGTGCCACATGACCTTCAGAACAAGCGGTTGAGCGCGTTGAGCGGCGGGTGGCAACGCACGGCCATGTTGGCCGCCGTCTGGTGTACCGAACCCGACATGCTTTTGCTGGATGAACCAACCAATCATCTGGACCTGCAACGCATCGGATTGCTGCAGAATTGGCTGGCACATCTGCCTCGCGACGTCCCCGTTGTCATCACGTCGCATGATCGGGCGTTTCTGGATGCCACGACAAACCGAACGCTGTTCCTGCGGGCGGACCGGTCGCGCATCTTCCAGATACCTTACACAGCAGCCCGCGCTGCATTGGACGAAGCCGATGGCTCCGATGAACGCCGCTTTTCCAATGAGTTGAACAAGGCCCGACACCTGCGCAAACAGGCGGCGAAGTTGAAAAACATCGGCGTCAATTCAGGCTCGGATCTGCTGGTCGTAAAAACCAAACAACTCACCGAACGTGCCGCTCAAATGGAGGCGGCGGCTAAACCCGCCCATCACGACCGCAGCGCGGGCGACATCAGATTGGCGAACAGTGGCACCCATGCAAAATCATTTGTGACGTTGGATGATGTTCCGGTCCAGACGCCAGATGGACGTCTGCTCTACAAGACGGGTCAGAAATGGATAGTGCCGGGTGATCGCATTGTCTTGTTGGGGGCAAATGGAACCGGCAAGTCGCAGCTGGTCAAAATGATTCAACAGGCGCTGATCGGGTCTGACGATGCGGTGAAATGCGCGCCCTCGGTCGTGTCGGCCTACTCCGACCAGCACCTGAGTCAGCTGTCAGAGGCAGAAACGCCGATGAGTGCCGTCGCGGGGCAGTTTGACGTCGGGGATCAGCGTGCGCGTGCCGCTTTGGCGGGAGCTGGCATTGGTATACAGATGCAGGACAGAAAAATCGGTGCCCTCTCCGGTGGTCAGAAGGCCCGCCTGGCGATGCTGATCTTGCGGCTGAAAAATCCGAACTTCTACCTGCTCGATGAGCCGACGAACCATCTCGATATCGAAGGTCAAGAGGCGCTTGAGAGTGAGCTCATCGCGCATGACGTCTGTTGTCTGCTCGTCAGCCACGACCGCAGTTTCTTGCGTAACGTCGGCAATCGGTTTTGGTGGATCAATGGCAAACGACTTGACGAAGTGGACAGCCCGGAACCGTTCTTGGACAGCCAGCTAAACGAACATCTCGGATCGTGAACGGCAGTGCCCAGGCTGCGGTTCTCGAATTTGGCATGTCGACCACCCGGTCACTCCAGGACTTCGGCATAGGTTCGGAAAATGGTTGGGTGGCGGAGAGACAGGGATTCGAACCCTGGGTGGGCTTGCACCCACAACGGTTTTCGAGACCGCCCCGTTCGACCACTCCGGCACCTCTCCGCATATCGGCCTTCGCCGATGCGCGGGGAAGTAACGACAAGCGGTGGATCACGCAAGAGGTGAATAGGAGGAAATCGCCGGATCCGGTGGGGTCCGACACATCCAATCCTTGCCCATAACCCGGCAAATGCGGCGGAATGTATGGCCAAACGGGGCAGGGGGCGTCATTGTGCGCCGCGCATGAGCTGTTGATACTCGGAGGCCCCCATGATCCGCGCTGCCCTTCTTGCGCTTCCCGTCGCGATATCCGCGCTTTGTGTGGCGCCGCTTGCCGCGCAGGACGTCCTGCCGGTTCAGGCCGCCCCATCGGCCGGGCTGTCGGAGGAGAGGCCCGACCTATACGCGATGCTGCAGGCCATGGGCATCTACGAGCTTCTGACGATCATCGGGATGGAGAACATCGCCGGGGCGACCGATCTGGAAGACAGCCTCTTTCCCGGGCAGGGCGGCGCGCCCTGGATCGCGATGGTGACGCAGATCCATTCTGCCGACCGCATGGCACGCCTGTTCGAAGAGAACTTCCCCATAGATGCCCTGTCGCCGGAACAGATCTCGGACGTGACGGCGTTCATGCAATCCGATATCGGACGTCAACTGGTGGAGGGCGAGGTGGCCACGCGGATCCTGTTTCTGGACGATGCCACTTACGACATCGCAACGGAACAGTTCATGTCGGCCATGGATGCCAGGGATGAGCGGCTCGAGATACTGTATGAGCTGAACGAGGTGAACGACTACATCGAACGCAACGTGATCGGTGCCCTGAACCTGCGGATCGCGTTTTTCCGGGGCCTTGACGATGGAGGGGCCTTTGATGACGGAATGGGCGAGGATCTCATGCTGGATCAGGTTTTGGGACAGCAAGACGAGATCCGCCAGACAACGGTGGAATGGCTGTTTTCCTATCAATTGGCGGCCTATGCCGATGTCAGCGACGATGATCTGCGGACCTATATCGAGTTTGGTCGCAGCGATGCGGGGCGCGCGATGAATGCGGCCCTGTTCGCCGCCTTTGACGGGCTTCTGGGCGTTGTGAGCTACGAGATGGGCAACGGTGCCGCCACGTTTATCGCGGGCGAGGATACCTGACGCGTCGTCTTGCGCGAGTTTCCGCGGGTGAGAATGTCAATTTGCGTGACAAACCCCGCCAGAGCCTGTTGACAAAATACGGCCCATGACCGATATGGCGCGCTCTGGTCGGCGCATGCTGGCCGGAATGGTGTAAGACGCCCCAGACGGGGCGCGCCGTCCGAGGCGGGATCCGGTTCCAAAGACCGGCCCGAAACGCCAGCCACGCTGGGGCCACAGGACGCGGGTATAAAAGGAAGAACCCCATGTTCGCTGTCATGAAGACAGGCGGCAAGCAGTACAAGGTGCAGGCGGGTGACCGTCTGCGTGTAGAAAAGCTTGCGGCAGAGGCCGGTGAAACGGTCCAATTCAATGATATTCTGATGCTGGGTGGCGAGACCGCGACCGTTGGCGCACCGCTTGTATCGGGTGCTGCCGTTCAGGCGCTGGTGGTGGACCAGGTGAAGGGCGAAAAGCTCATTCACTTCGTCAAGCGCCGCCGGAAGCATTCCTCCAAGCGCAAGAAAGGCCACCGTCAGCAACTCACGCTGATCGAAGTGACCGAAGTGCTGGAAAAGGGCGCCGAGAAGTCCGGCGTGAAGGCCGCGATGGGGGCAGGCTCTGCCGTCAGCACCGAGGCCCCCGCCAAGAAGGCCGCGCCGAAGAAAGCCGCGAAGGCCGAGCCCGCCGAAGATGCGCCGAAGCCGAAAAAGGCCAAGGCCGCCAAGGCGGAGGCTCCCGCCACGGCGCCCGCCGCCGCCGGTGGCGATGATCTGAAAGCGCTGTCGGGTGTCGGCCCTGCGCTGGAGAAGAAGTTGCACGCCGCCGGCGTCACGACCTTTGCCCAGATCGCCGCATGGTCCGACGCGGACGTTGCCGAGATGGACGAGAAACTGTCCTTCAAAGGCCGCATCGAGCGCGAGGGCTGGATCGAACAAGCCAAGAAACTGGCTGAAGGGTAAGGAGTAGAGACACATGGCACATAAAAAAGCAGGTGGTAGCTCCCGCAACGGCCGCGACTCAGCCGGTCGCCGCCTTGGCATCAAGAAGTTCGGTGGCGAAGCGGTCATCCCGGGCAACATCATCGCGCGCCAGCGCGGCAATAAATGGTGGCCGGGTGAAGGCGTGGGCGAAGGCAAGGATCACACGATCTTTGCCACTCAGGGAGGCCACGTGACGTTCCGCAAGGGCTTCAAGGGCCGCACCTTCATTTCCGTACTCCCGGCCCAGGAGGCCGCCGAGTAACCGCCGTATCCCGTGGTACACATTTCAGGGGCCGGCGACTTCGCCGGCCCTTCGCATTTTAGTGACACTCTTGTGCGACACGAGCGAAGCCCCCACCTCTTGGGAGGGGAGAGAGGCCAGCGCAGTGCCACAAACGTCCAACGACAATCGGTTCGGAGGAGGACCGAGACATGAAACAGGAAACTTTCGTTGCCCAGTCGGTGATTGAAACGTCGCGCATGATTTTGCGGCCGATGCGGGCCTCGGATGCCGGGCTGCTCTCGCTTTACGGCGCCGACAAGCGCGTGGCCGAGATGACCACGTCGATCCCCCATCCGCTGCCACCGGGCGCATCGGAAAGCTATATCGCCAGCGTGACCAAACCCGGGCGCACCGAATTTGCCTGGGCGATGGATGCCACCGAGTTCGGTGGAGCCGAGTTGATGGGTGTGATTTCGCTTGAGCAGATGGATCGCGGCCAGTCGGAAATCGGCTACTGGGTCGCCCCCGCCATGTGGAATACCGGGTTCGCTTCCGAGGCCGTACAGGCCCTGGTGGAGGCCAACCCCCTTGGCAACAATACGATTTTCGGGTCGGTGTTTCAGGACAACCCAAGTTCGGCCCGGGTTCTGACCAATGCGGGCTTCGAATATCTCGGCGATGCGGAGGCGTTTTCCGTGGCGCGCAATGCCAAGGTTGCGACGTGGACTTACCTCAAACGTTTGGCGTAGAAGGCAGGCGCCGGGGGGCGTCGCGCCCCCCGGACCCCCCGCGGGGTATTTCAAACCAGTGGAAGAGGCGGGCGCTTCGGCGCGGTTCAAGCGATGAAGTTTCTCGACCTTGCGAAAGTCTACATCCGTTCGGGCGGCGGGGGTGGCGGCTCCGTCTCGTTCCGGCGGGAAAAGTATATCGAATATGGCGGCCCAGATGGGGGCGATGGGGGCCGTGGAGGGGACGTCTGGATCGAGGTCGTCGATGGGCTCAACACGCTGATCGATTTCCGCTACCAACAGCATTTCTTTGCCAAGAATGGCCAGCCCGGTATGGGAAAGCAGCGCACCGGCAAGGACGGCGATGACATCGTGTTGCGGGTCCCGGCGGGCACAGAGGTGTTGGAGGAGGATCAGGAGACACTGATCGCCGATCTGAGCGAGATCGGGCAGCGCATCTGCATCGCCAGGGGCGGCAACGGCGGCTTCGGCAACCTGCATTTCAAGAGCGCCACGAACCAGGCGCCGCGCCGCGCCAATCCCGGGCAGGAGGGCGTGGAGCGCACGATCTGGCTGCGTCTGAAGCTGATCGCGGATATCGGTCTGCTGGGTCTGCCCAATGCGGGCAAGTCGACCTTCCTTGCGGCAACGTCCAATGCGCGCCCCAAGATCGCGGATTATCCCTTCACGACGCTGCACCCCAATCTGGGCGTTGTCGGTGTGGATGGGGCTGAATTCGTCGTGGCCGACATTCCCGGCCTGATCGAGGGCGCCAGCGAGGGCCGGGGCCTTGGGGACCTGTTCCTGGGCCATGTGGAGCGGTGTTCGGCTTTGCTACATCTGATCGATGGCACGTCCGAGGATGTGGTCGTCGATTACAAGACCATCATCACCGAGCTTGAAGCCCATGGCGGCGACCTCGCCGACAAGCCGCGTATCACGGTGCTGAACAAGGTTGATGCCTTGCTGCCGGACGAAGCCGCCGAGAAACGCGCCGCGCTGGAGGCGGTCGCGGGCCCGGTGATGGAGATGTCCGGCGTGGCCCGGACCGGCCTGACCGACGTTCTGCGTGCGTTGCGGGCGCGGGTTGATGCGGACCGGGCCGAGGCGCGCGCCGCCCTGGAGGAGCCGGATACGTGGCGGCCCTGACGCTGACGGGGGCCAAGCGCGTCGTGGTCAAGATCGGGTCGGCCTTGTTGGTGGATCGCGAGAGCGGAGCCCTGAAGGTAGACTGGCTGCGCGACCTGGCCGCCGATGTGTCCGACCTGAAGACGGGCGGCGCCGATGTGATCCTTGTCTCCTCGGGCGCGATTGCCCTTGGCCGGGGTGTCCTCACCCTCGGTCAGGGGGCGTTGTCGCTTGATGAGGCGCAAGCCGCCGCCGCCGTCGGGCAAATCCGGCTGGCGCGCGCATATGAGGAGGCGCTGGCCCCCCACGGCCTGACCTCCGCCCAGATCCTTCTGACCCTCGATGACAGTGGTGACCGGCGTCGATATCTCAACACGCGGGCCACGTTCGCCGCACTTCTGGCCCGTGGGGTTGTGCCGATTGTCAACGAAAACGATACAATCGCCACCGATGAGATCCGATATGGCGACAATGACCGGCTCGCCGCCAACGTGGCTGTGATGGCCGGGGCGGATATGTGTGTGCTGCTGTCGGACGTGGACGGGCTCTACACGGCCAACCCCTTGGAGGATCCGGGTGCCGAGCATCTGGGCCGTGTCGACGCGATCACGCCCGAGATCGAAGCCATGGCCGGTGATGCCGGGTCGGGCCTCTCGAAAGGTGGCATGAAAACCAAGATCCTGGCCGCCCGCACCACCACGGCCGCGGGATGCGCCATGGCGATCACCCAAGGGGCGATCATGCGCCCGCTCCATGCCCTGCAAACGGGCGCGCGGGCCACTTGGTTCCCCGCCACGCTCAGCCCGCAGCAGGCGCGCAAGGCGTGGATCGGTGCAATGAAGCCCAAGGGCACGCTGCAGCTCGATGCCGGGGCCGCCGCCGCACTGTCCCGTGGCAAATCCCTGCTGCCCGCCGGGATCAGTGGGGTGGAGGGCGCGTTTCATCGCGGCGACCCGCTGCGCCTGATCGGGCCGGACGGGGCCGCCATCGGCATCGGTCTCAGCCGGTACACCGGCGAAGAGGCCCGCGCGATTGCCGGCCATCGCTCGGACGAGATCGAGGCGATCCTGGGCTATCCGGGCCGCGCCGCGCTGGTACATCGGGACGACATGGCGATTTGAGTACCGCCCCCTTCCTCTTTCGAAAAATACCCCTATCCTGCGCATTCAGCCGCGAAGAGGTTCGCCATGAAAGATCTGCCCGACACGATCCCCGCCCTGATGGCCGATATCGGCGCGCGCGCGAAAGCGGCGTCGGCGGAGTTGGCCTTTGCGCCAGCGGAGGCGAAAGCGACCGCGCTGGAGGCGGCCGCCGATGCCGTCTGGGCGCGACGGGCCGAGATCATCGAGGCCAACGGGCGCGACATGGACTATGGCCGCGACAAGGGCCTGTCGGATGCGATGCTCGATCGTCTGATGCTGGATGAGGCGCGGATTGGCGCAATTGTCGACGGCCTGCGCGCCGTGGCCGGGCAGGCGGATCCCGTCGGTCAGGTGATGACCGAATGGGACATGGACAGCGGCCTGCACATCCAGCGCGTCCGCACGCCCCTTGGTGTGATCGGCGTGATCTATGAAAGCCGCCCGAATGTCACCGCCGATGCGGGGGCGTTATGCCTGAAATCCGGCAATGCCGTGATCTTGCGCGGCGGGTCGGAGAGCTTCCATTCCTCCGGTCTGCTGGTCGACTGCCTGAAAGACGGCTTGCGGGCGGCGGGCTTGCCCCAGGATGCGGTGCAGCGCGTGCCCACCCGCGACCGAACCGCCGTCTCCGAGATGCTGACGATGACGGACACAATCGATGTGATCGTACCGCGCGGCGGCAAGGGCCTTGTGGGCCTGGTCCAGCGCGAGGCCCGGGTGCCGGTCTTTGCCCATCTGGAAGGGATCTGTCACATCTATCTCGATGCCGCGGCGGATCCGGAAAAAGCCCTGAAAATCGTGCTGAACGCCAAGACGCGGCGCACCGGAATTTGTGGCGCCGCGGAGTGCCTGCTGATCCATGACAGCATTGCCAAGACAATCGGGCAGGGCGTGGTCCGCGCGCTTCTGAATGCGGGCGTCGAGGTGCGCGGCGACGCCGCCCTGCAAGGCATCGACGGCGTGGTGCCTGCGGCGGATGACGATTGGGGCCGGGAGTTCCTCGATATGATCATTGCCGCCCGTGTCGTGCCCGATATCGACGCGGCACTGTCCCATATCCGCGAATATGGCTCCAACCATACCGATGCCATTGTCACCGAGGATGATGAGGCCGCGACGCGGTTCTTCACCCGCCTCGACAGCGCGATCCTTATGCGCAACGCCTCCACGCAATTTGCCGATGGCGGGGAATTCGGGATGGGGGCGGAGATCGGGATCGCAACGGGAAAGATGCATGCGCGCGGGCCGGTGGGGGCCGAACAATTGACCTCGTTCAAGTATCTTGTGACGGGGGATGGAACCGTGCGCGGCTGAAGGTGCGTGTGGCCAGCGGCGAGAGCGAGGGGCCAGCCCCTCGCGCTCCACGGCATATTTCAAGAACAATGAGGGGGCGCGGTATGAGCGACGGGCGCAAGAACAGACCTGACACTTTGGTGCGCCGAACGGAGCTGCGCAGCGGCGTCAGCCGCCCCGTGGTCACGCCGATCCAGCCGTCGGTCGTGTATGCCTCGCCATCGATCGCGACGCTTCACGCGCAATATGAGGGCGGCGCCCATGGGTACACCTATGCCCGCGAAGGCCACCCGAACGCGGAGCTGCTGGCACGCAAGATCGACGGAATGGAGGGCGCGGAAGGCGGCCTGATCCTGGGGTCCGGCATGGCGGCGGTGACGGCGACGATCATGGGGATCCTGGGGCAGGGTGATCACATCGTCGGCGGCAACCAGCTCTACGGCCGGTCGCTGCGGCTGATGCATCAGGATCTTGCCCGGTTCGGGATTGCGACATCGCTGGCCGATCCCACGGATATCGACGCGATGCGCGCAGCGATCCGGCCGGACACGAAGATGATCCTGGTCGAGGTGATCTCCAACCCCACCTTGCGCGTGGCGGATATGGCCGGGATCGTGGCGCTGGCGAAAGAGGCGGGCGTGATCCTGGCGGTCGACAACACGTTCACGACGCCCATGGGTTACAAGCCGCTGCAAGAGGGGGCGGATATCGTGATCCACTCCGTCACGAAGCTTCTGGCCGGGCATTCCGACGTGACCTTGGGGTACGTGGCGGCCCGCGATGCGACGCAGCGGCGCGCGATCTACGATTTTGCGGTCACCGTGGGCATGACGCCCGCGCCGCAGGAATGCTGGCTCGCCGAACGGGGCCTTTACACCTTTCCGCTGCGCGTTGCCCAGGCGCAGGCCAACGCGGCGGAGCTTGCCGATTGGTTGGCCGCGCACCCGAAGGTGGCCCGCGTGCTCTATCCCGGGCGGGCCGACCACCCGGACCATCGTCTTGCCGCATCGCTGGTGGGCCTGGCCTTCGGCAACATGGTGTCCTTCGAATTGAAGGAGGCAACCGAAGCGGCAGCGGATCGCTTGGTGCAGGCCGCGCCGGACCTTCCCTTTGCGCCGACACTGGGGGATGTGGGCACCACGCTGAGCCATCCGGCTTCATCCAGCCACCGGGGCCTGACGCCCGAGGGGCGCGCCGCACTGGGGATTTCGGACGGGTTCTTCCGTGTCTCGGTCGGGATCGAGGACCTGTCGCTGCTGATCGCGGATTTCGAGGCCGGGTTGGCCGCCGTCTAGGCGGCTCAGATCTCGTACAGGACGCTAGTGCCGTCGAGAACAATGATATCGACGTTCAACTCCGGCGCCTGGGTCTGCATTTCCGACCGGATCAGCGTCACATGGGGGGCTGAGGGCGCCAGGACGAGGTAACGCCCCCTGAACCCCGCCACGCTCAGCATCGTCAGCAGATCCATGGCGTCGAAGCCACGCTGCACCAGGGGCGACAGGATCAGGTCCGGCGCGCACGGGCCCACGATCTGCGAGCGGGTCAGTTTATCGAATGTGGCGCGCGCCACCACGGCCTGGGGGTCCAACACATGACGGGGCAGGTGGGCCACAGCATCCTCGGACAACGCAACGGTCAGAACCGTCGGATTCTCCTGCGGGCCTGCCGCTTCGGAGGGCGTTGTCCACGCCGTTTCCGACATTGATCGGGCGTTTGGTGTGTCGGCCATATCGGTCACCTGCCTGTGGCATATCCGATACCTTGGCGGGGTCTGGCCGCCGGGATATGCATGGGTCGTGTCCGCCGGACATATCCGGCTACCGTCAATAATCTACCACGACACGGAATGATTGCCAATGAAACCATTGCACCTGCGACGAAGAAGCCATTTCTTGCAACCTATTGGCGAACAAGGCAGAATATCCATCCTGGGTTGTGCGAATTTACCTTGTTTCTACCATGGGTTTAACGAGTGGGATGCAATGGCCCATGCCCACTGACCTGATCCAGACCATCATCGATGCGGTACCGGACCCCATGCTGCATATCGCCGCCGGGGGAGAGATCAGCCACGCCAACGGGGCCGCCACGGCGCTGTTCGGCGAATGGATCCTGGGGCGAAGCCACGGCGCGGCCCTGCGCCAGCCCGCGCTTTTGAGCCGGGTGGAGGCCGTCTTGGCGGGAGAGCCGACCTCGGAGGCGCGGTATGAGCGCTCCGAGCAGGCGGGCGTGACGGAGTATAAGGTGCGCATCACCGCGCTGACCACCGGTGGCGATCGCCCGCAGCGTTCGCTTTTGCTGCATTTCACCGACATCACCCATCTGCGTGAGGCCGAGGAGATCCGGCGCGACTTCGTGGCCAATGTGAGCCACGAGCTGCGCACGCCGCTCACCTCCGTTCTGGGGTTCATCGAGACGTTGCGCGGCCCCGCACGCGACGACCCTGCGGCGCGGGACCGGTTCCTGGGCATCATGGAGGTCGAGGCGCGGCGGATGAACCGCTTGGTCTCGGACCTTCTCTCGCTGAGCCGGGTGGAGGCGGAAGAACGCGTTCGTCCATCCGAAGAGATCGACCTTCATGCGCTACTGCAAGGCGTTCTGGCGGCCCTGAAACCGCGCGCGGAGGGGGCGGGCAACACGTTGGTGCTGGAATTCGACGTCGATCAGCCCGCAACAGTCATGGGCGACCGGGACCAGCTGACGCAGGTTTTTATGAATCTCACGGAAAACGCCCTGAAATACGGCGGGCCGGACAAACCCGTGCGCCTCACGCTGACACGGGGCGAGGGCAGGGGGCAACTGAAGGGACCGATCCTGCAGGTGGACGTGACCGATCAAGGCGAGGGGATCGACGGGCTGCACCTGCCGCGCCTGACCGAGCGATTCTACCGCGTCGATGCCCATCGCTCGCGCGAGATGGGGGGGACGGGCCTGGGCCTCGCCATCGTGAAGCATATCGTCAACCGGCACCGCGGGCGGTTGCGGATCACGTCGGAACAGGGGCGTGGATCGACGTTTTCGGTGCACTTGCCGGCAATCTGATGCCGCCCCGGCGCGCTGTCATAAAACCGTTACACAGCTGTCACAAAAGCATTGCGACACGTCCTTAGGTCGGGCCTTGGATGCGCACCCAATCAGCGCGCCTGGATGTCTGAAACACACCTGGAGAGAGCCAACATGTCTTTCGCAAAGCTCACCGTCTCGACGCTTGCCGTCGCTGCCATGGCCACAACCGTATCGGCCCAAAGCCGCGATAACGTGCAGATCGCCGGATCATCTACCGTGCTGCCCTACGCCACCATCGTGGCCGAGGCCTTTGGCGAAAACTTCGATTTCCCCACACCCGTGGTCGAATCGGGTGGCTCGTCCACCGGCCTGCGCCGCTTCTGTGAAGGCGTCGGCGAGAATACCATCGATATCGCGAATTCCTCGCGTTCGATCCGTCCCAACGAGATCGAGACCTGTGCCGCCAATGGCGTGACCGACATCATCGAAGTGCGCTTCGGCTATGACGGCATCGTCTTCGCGTCCGACATCAATGGCCCGTCGTTCGAGTTCACACCGTCCGATTGGTATCTGGCGCTCGCCGCCAACCTACCCGTCGATGGCGAAATGGTGACCAACCCGAACACCAACTGGGCCGAGGTGAACGGCGATCTTCCGGATCAGCCGATTGCCGCCTTCATCCCCGGCACCCGCCACGGCACCCGCGAGGTCTTTGAAGACAACGTGATCCTTCAGGGCTGCGAAGATACCGGCTCGCTGGCGGCAATGATGGAAATGGGGATGGACGAAGATGCGGCCGAGGATGCCTGCCTTGAGCTGCGCGCCGACGGTCGGTCGGTGGATATTGACGGCGATTACACCGAAACGCTGGCCCGCATCTCCGCGGATACCAACGGGATCGGCGTATTTGGCCTGGCGTTCTACGAGAACAACACCGACACGTTGCAGGTCGCCACGATGGGCGGTATCGAGCCCACCGTCGACACGATCGCCACCGGCGAATACCCGGTCTCGCGTCCGCTCTTCTTCTACATCAAGGCGGCGCATATCGGTGTGATCCCCGGCCTTCAGGAATATGCCTCCTTCTTCGTGAGCGACGATATTGCAGGCCCGTTCGGCCCGCTGGCCGCCTATGGTCTGGTCTCCGACCCGGAACTGGCCGAGGTGCAGGCGACGGTTGCCAACGGCACCCCGATGAGCAACTGAGCCACCTGAGACGAAACCGGGCAGGGGCCGCGTGATCGGCCCCGCCCCACACCTGCCCGAGACCGGAAAGCTGCCATGCTGTGGATCCTGATCACCCTTCTGGCGCTTGGTGCGCTTGGCTTCGTGCTCGGACGTCAGCGCGCCGTGGCCAGTGCCGGGGGCGACACGCGTGTCCTGCATTCGCTGCCGGTCTATTACGGCACCAATGTCACGCTTCTCACGCTGGTGCCCGCGCTGCTGGTCCTGGGCGTCTGGCTGATGGCGCAACCCATCGTGATCGACCGCATGGTCTCGGCGCAATTGCCGGACAGTTACGTTGCCGAAGCGGCCTCCCGCGATCTGTTAATGACCGAGATCCGCCGCCTTGCCGACGGGATCGACACCGCCGTGGAGCGTGGTGCCTTCAACGGCCTGGACGCGCTGAACCTGAGCGTGGGCGACGATATCCGCCGGCAATTGGCGGATGCGGGTGTGGCCCTCGGCGCCGATGTCAGCCCCGAGGTCCTGCAAGCCGCTCAGAGCTTCCGCGAGATGTCGGGCGCGGGCCGGACCTGGATGACCGTCGCGGTGTTCGCGCTGGCACTTGCGGGCCTTGCCTATGCCTATCTGCGCACGACCAAGGACCTGCGGGCCCGCAACCGGGTGGAACACATGATCCTGGGCGTCCTGATGCTCGCCTCCACCCTGGCGATCCTGACGACTGTCGGGATCGTCCTGTCGATGCTCTGGGACACCCGGAATTTCTTTCAGCTCTATCCCTGGCAGGATTTCTTCTTCGGCCTCGAATGGCGCCCTTCGTTCGAGGGCAATTCCGAACTTGGCCTGATCCCGCTCCTCTGGGGCACGCTCTACATCTCTCTCATCGCCTTGCTGGTGGCGGTGCCCATCGGCCTTTTCGCGGCGATCTTCATGGCGGAATATGCCACCCGCCGCGTGCGCTCCGTCGCCAAACCGCTGATCGAGGTTCTGGCGGGCATCCCCACCATCGTCTACGGCCTCTTCGCGCTGATCACCGTGGGGCCGATGCTGCGCGATTACTTCGCCGCCCCCCTTGGCCTCGGCAATTCGTCGTCCAGCGTGATGACGGCTGGCATCGTGATGGGCATCATGCTGATCCCCTTCGTGTCGTCCCTGTCCGATGACATCATCAACGCCGTCCCACAATCGCTGCGGGATGGCTCTTATGGGCTTGGCGCCACGCAATCCGAGACCGTCAAGCAGGTTGTCCTGCCCGCCGCGTTGCCCGGCATCGTCGGGGCCGTCTTGCTGGCGGCGTCGCGGGCCATTGGCGAGACGATGATCGTGGTCCTCGGGGCAGGGGCGGCGGCCCGGCTCGATCTCAACCCGTTTGAGGCCATGACAACCGTCACCGTCAAAATCGTTGGACAGCTGACCGGCGATACCGATTTCTCCAGCCCCGAGGCGCTCGTGGCCTTCGCACTTGGCCTGACGCTCTTCGTCATCACCCTCGGGCTCAACATCTTCGCGCTCTACATCGTGCGCAAGTATCGGGAGCAATATGAATGACCGATATGCCGATCTCCACCGCGCCCAAACGCAGCCTCTTTGCCGCCGATGCGCGCACGGTCAGGCGCAACCGGGCCGAGCGACGGTTCCGCGCCTATGGCATGGCGGCCGTTGGCGTCGGGATCCTGGCACTGATCGTGCTTCTGGTGTCGATCCTGGGCAACGGGCTCAGCTCCTTCCGGCAGACCTATGTGAGCTTTCCGATTGAGCTGACGGCCGAGCGCGTGGACCCCGATGGCAACCGCGATCCGGGCGAAATGGCGCGGGTCACGACGTTTGGCTACCTGCCGCTGCTGGCCGCCGCGTTCGAGGCGCATCTCGACGCGGAAGGCATCGAAACCGATATGGGCGTGCGGGAACTGGCCGCGATGCTCAGCGAAGAGGCGCCGGCCCAGATCCGGGGTATGGTACTGGCCAATCCCGATCTTGTCGGCCAGACGATTGACGCGCAGATCCTGATGGGCGGGCGCATCGACGGCTTTTTCAAAGGCCGCGTGACGATGGAGAGTGCCGAGCGTGACAGCAACGTCACGCCCGCGCAGCTGGAGCTGGCCCAGATATTGGCCGATCGCGGGGCGGTCGAAACACGGTTCAACTGGGATTTCATCACCGCCCCCGACGCGTCGGGCTCTCGCCCCGAGGCCGCGGGGCTGGGGGTGGCCATCATCGGGTCATTCTACATGATGCTTGTGGTGCTTGTGCTGGCGCTGCCCATCGGCGTCGCGGCCTCGATCTACCTTGAGGAATTCGCCCCCAAAAACCGACTGACCGACCTGATCGAGGTGAATATCTCGAACCTCGCCGCCGTGCCGTCGATTGTCTTCGGTATCCTTGGCCTCGCGGTGTTCATCAACTTCATGGAATTCAACCAATCCTCGCCACTGGTGGGCGGGCTGGTCCTGACGCTGATGACGCTGCCCACCATCATCATCGCTACACGCGCCAGCTTGCGCGCCGTGCCGCCGTCGATCCGGCAGGCGGCCCTTGGCCTTGGCGCATCCAAGACGCAATCGATCTTCCACCACGTCCTGCCACTGGCCGCGCCCGGCATCCTGACCGGCACCATCATCGGTCTGGCCCAGGCCCTTGGCGAAACTGCGCCGCTCTTGCTGATCGGCATGGTGGCCTTTGTGCGCGAATACCCCGATCTGATGTCGGTCCATTCGAACTCTTTCCCGCTGATGGGGGACGGCGCCACCGCCTTGCCCGTACAGGTCTATAGCTGGACTCAGCGCTCCGACCCTGCCTTTGTGGAACGGGCCTCGGGCGCGATCATCGTGCTTCTGGTGTTCCTGTTATGCATGAACCTGATCGCCATCTTGCTGAGGCGACGCTTTGAGAGACGGTGGTAGATGTCCATGGAGGATGCGATCATGAACGATATGACCCAGATTGACCAAGGCGTCGCCGTGGATGAGCTGAAGATGCAGGCCCGCAACGTGGACGTGTTCTACGGGGCAGGGGGCGGCACCCGCAGTGCCGAGGATATGGCAGCTGACAAAGCCATCACCCACGCTATCAAACACGTGGATGTGGACATCGCGGACAAGACCGTGACCTCGTTCATCGGCCCGTCGGGCTGCGGCAAGTCCACCTTCCTGCGCGTCCTGAACCGGATGAACGACACTATTGATGGCTGCCGGATGACAGGCGACGTCACGCTGGAGGGTGAAAACATCTATGACCCCAAGGTCGACCCGGTGCAACTGCGCGCCAAGGTGGGCATGGTGTTTCAAAAGCCCAACCCGTTCCCGAAATCGATCTTCGACAATGTGGCCTATGGCCCGCGCATCCACGGGCTTGCGCGCAACAAGGCCGATCTGGCCGAGATCGTCGAAAAATCCCTGCGCCGCGCGGCGATCTGGGACGAGGTCAAGGACCGCCTCGACGCACCCGGCACCGGCCTTTCCGGCGGTCAGCAGCAGCGGCTGTGTATCGCGCGCGCTGTCGCAACCTCGCCCGAAGTGCTCCTGATGGACGAGCCTTGCTCCGCCCTCGATCCCATCGCCACGGCCCAGGTGGAAGAGCTGATCGACGATCTGCGCAGCCGGTTTTCGGTTGTGATCGTCACGCATTCCATGCAGCAGGCCGCCCGCGTCAGCCAGAAAACCGCGTTTTTCCACCTCGGCGAGTTGGTGGAGTTTGACGATACCGACAAAATTTTCACCAACCCCAGCGATCCTCGCACGGAAAGCTACATTACCGGCCGCATCGGCTGATCATAGGGCAGGGCAGAACATGCCGAATTCAGAACACATCGTCTCGGGCTTCGACCGCGATCTTGAGGGCATTCAGGCCAAGATCATGCGCATGGGCGGTATGGTGGAAGAGGCGATTGCCAAATCCGCCGAAGCGCTTGAAAGCCGCGATGCCGATCTCGCGCTGGCCGTGCGCAAGGCCGACAAGGCCATCGATGCGCTGGAAGTGCAGGTGAACGAGGACGCCGCCCGGATCATCGCGCTGCGCGCGCCCACTGCGTCGGATCTGCGAACCGTTTTATCCGTTTTTCGGGTTTCCGCCAATCTTGAACGGATTGGCGATTACGCCAAGAACATCGCCAAACGCAGCCAATCGGTGATCGAGCTTCCGCAGGTCCCGGGCACCACGGCCTCGCTCAAGCGGATGGCGCGCCAGGTGGAACTGATGCTCAAGGATGTCCTGGATGCCTATATCCAGCACGATGCCGATCTGGCCGAAGATGTGCGCCAGCGCGACCTGGAAATCGACCAGATGTATTCCGCGCTTTTCCGCGAATACCTGACCCATATGATGGAAGATCCGCGCCACATCACGACCTGCATGCACCTCCACTTCATGGCCAAGAATATCGAGCGCATGGGCGATCACGTGACCTCCGTGGCCGAACAGGTGATCTACCTCGTCACCGGCGAATTGCCCGACGAAGATCGCCCGAAGGAAGACAAGACCCCCTACGTGCAAGGCGCCTGACCCATGGCCGGTGAACCCGTTGTTCTGGTGGTCGAAGACGAACCCGCGCAACGCGAGGTGTTGGCTTACAACATCCGCGCCGAAGGGTTTGACGTGATGACAGCCGCCGCGGGTGATGAGGCCCTGGTGGCCGTGCGGGAAACGCCGCCCGATGTCATCGTGCTGGATTGGATGCTGCCCCATGTCTCTGGGATCGAGGTCTGTCGCCAGCTCAAGATGGGCGCGGAGACGGCGCGCATTCCGATCATCATGCTCTCGGCCCGGTCCGAGGAAACCGACAAGGTTCGCGGGCTGGAAACCGGCGCCGACGATTATGTCACCAAACCCTATTCCGTGGCCGAGCTTCTCGCGCGTTTGCGCACCCAATTGCGCCGGGTGCGCCCGGCAACGGTGGGGGAGCGGCTGGAATATGAAGACATCCTTGTCGATCTGGCCGAACATCGTGTGTTCCGTGCCGATGTGCCGCTGACGCTGGGGCCCACCGAATTCCGGCTCCTGACCGCTTTGATGGAGCGTCCGGGGCGCGTCTGGTCCCGCGAACAGCTTCTGGATCGTGTCTGGGGCAGGGATATCTATGTCGACAGCCGCACGGTGGATGTCCATGTGGGCCGCCTGCGCAAGGCGCTGCGCGCCTCCGATGCCGGGGATCCCATCCGCACGGTACGCGGCGCAGGATATGCGTTAGGTTAACGTCACCCCGTAAACTTCGGATGCAGAATGTAAAAATATACTCTGGCTTGTGTCCTCCGGCAGCCATGCGGCGATGCTGGTCAGCGTATCGCCATAGGTCGTCGCCAGTTTTTCTACCGGATAATTGCTACCCCACATCACCCGATCCGGGCCGAACTGTTCCAGCAGAAACGCGACGCAGGATTTCGCCCAATCCGACCCGATCCATGCGGCGTCGTACATACCGAACCCGCTGAGTTTGACGAAAGTCTCCGGGCGCCCGGCCATCCGCCGCACTGCATCGCGCCAGCGGATCACGCCGGGCGGCGATTGAATGTCATAGGGGCACAGGGCATGGTCGATAATGACCTTGAGGGCAGGGGTCGCGGATAGCGCCTCAAGCGCTGTGTCGGCTTGCTCGGGATACATCTGCAAGTCAAACGTAAGCCCCTGATCCTCCAAAACCTTAAGGCCGCCAACCCAAGCCGTGTCCGCAAGGTAATCTCTTGGCGCAAATGACAGATCCGGCCTGTTGTCCAGCCGCGCCACGATCTGGCGGACACCGCAGAAATCTGGGCTCTCTGCGTGCCGTAGCAGGGTATCGCGCAGATCACCGGCGCTCAGGTCCGCGAGAGCAACGATTTTCACCGTGTGATCCATTCGGTCGGCCTCAGCCTGCACAAAGCGTGTTTCCGCCACCGGATCGCGCAAGGCACCGTCCGTCTGCACATGGACCGACGCAAGCGGCCGCAGCGGAGCCTCGGCCAGAAACTCCTCCATCAGGTAATCGCGCTGGATCGGCGTCGGGTCTCCGAACGGTTTCGCCGCGCCAATGTCGCGCAGCCAGACATATCCGATCTCATCGCCTCGGCTCTCGGGCGCCCAAATGTGATGGTGCGCATCCAAATAACCAGAAGGGAGGAGGTCATTCAGGTCCATTTCCTTCATCCCATTTGGCCAGTAATCATGATTATGTTAAATATACAGATACCCAGACACGCCAATCACTTAACGGCCGCTGTGACGATGATCTCGACCTTCAGCGCGTCTCGCGCGAGCTTGGCTTCGCCACAGGCGCGCGCCGGTGCGTGGCCCTCAGGTACCCAGGCATCCCAGACGGCATTCATCTCGGCGAAATCCGCCATATCGCTCAGCCAGATGATCGCCTGCAACATATGCGCGCGATCCGATCCCGCCTCCTTGAGCAACGCATCGATACGAGACAGGCAATCGGCAGTCTGCTCGGCCACGTCCTCACCGGACCCGACCTGCCCGTACAGATACGCCACACCATTGTGGATCACGATTTTTGACATCCGCGCAGATGGCTGATGCCGCTCGATCATCCGATCAAACCCTTTGCGCCCAATGCCTCGGTGATCTCGTCAAGGATCGCCGGATCATCGATCGCCGCGGGCATCTTGTAGGCTTGGGCATCGGCGATCTTCTGCATCGTCCCACGCAGCACCTTGCCGGAGCGTGTCTTGGGCAGCCGTTTTACGGCCACGGCTGTCTTGAAGGCCGCCACGGCGCCGATGTCGTGGCGAACCAGCTTCACCAACTCAGCCGCAATCGCATCCTCATCCTGCGTGACGCCGGATTTGAGCACAAAGAACCCCAGCGGCAGCTGGCCTTTGAGCTCATCGGCCTTGCCGATCACGGCGCATTCGGCAACGGCAGCATGATGCGCCAGAACCTCTTCCATGGCGCCTGTGCTGAGCCGGTGGCCCGCCACGTTGATGATGTCATCGGTGCGCGCCATGATGTGGAGGTAGCCGTCATCATCCAGAATCCCGGCATCAGACGTCGCATAAAACCCGGGAAATTCATCGAGATACGAGGCGCGGAACCGATCTTCGGCATTCCAGAGCGTCGGCAGGCACGATGGCGGCAGCGGCAGCTTCACCACGATATTGCCGAGCGTTCCGTTCGGCACCGGATGGCCGCCATCGTCCAGCACCTGCACGTCGTATCCCGGCATCGGCACGCCCGGGCTGCCGTGTTTCACCGGCAGTTTTTCGATCCCCATCGGGATCCCCGAAATCGCCCATCCGGTCTCGGTCTGCCACCAATGGTCGATGACCGGCACGCCCAGTTGCGCCTCGGCCCAGGCCAGCGTCGCCGGGTCCGAGCGTTCCCCCGCCAGGAAAAGCGTGCGCAGGCTCGAGAGGTTGTAATTCGCAAGCAAGGCGCCCTCCGGATCCTGCCCGCGGATGGCGCGGAAGGCCGTGGGTGCGGTGAAAAGGACACTGACATCATGCTCGGAGATCACGCGCCAGAAGGCACCGGCATCGGGTGTGCCGATGGGCTTCCCTTCATAAACGACGGTCGTGCAGCCATGCAGAAGCGGCGCGTAGCAGATATAGGAATGCCCCACGACCCAACCGACATCGGACGCGGCCCAGAACACCTCGCCGGGCTTCACGCCATAGAGGTTTTCCATCGTCCAGGCCAACGCCACCATATGGCCGCCCGTATCCCGGACCACGCCCTTGGGCTGGCCGGTCGTACCAGAGGTATAAAGGATATAGGCCGGGTCCGTCGCCGCGACCTCCACACAATCGGCGCGCCGCCCATTGGCCCGCGCATCGGCCATGGCATCGGCCCAGTTCACGTCTCGGCCATCGGTCAGGCTGCACGGCTGAACATCCCGTTGAAGAACGATACATGTGTCAGGTTTTACTGATGCAATATCAATGGCTTCCGACAACAAGCTCATGTAATCGATCACCCGCCCGGGCTCTATCCCGCACGATGCGGTGATCACGGCCTTCGCGCCGGCATCGTCGATCCGCGTGGCCAGTTCCGGCGCGGCGAACCCGCCGAACACCACGGAATGCACCGCGCCAATGCGCGCGCAGGCCAGCATGGCGATGACGGCCTCGGCCACCATCGGCATGTAGATGATAACGCGGTCCCCCTGCCCCACGCCGCGGTCCTGAAGCACCGCACCAAGCGTCGCGACCTCATCGAGCAATTCCGCATAGGTGATCGTGCGCTTGGTATCCGTCACCGGGCTGTCGTAGATGATCGCTGCCCTGTCGCCGTGTCCGGCCTCAACATGGCGATCCACCGCGTTCCAGCAGGTGTTGCAGGTGCCGCCTTCGAACCAGCGGCCATAGACCCCGGCCTCGGGGTTGAACGTGGTTGCGGGCGGTGTGATCCAATCCACCAGGCCCGTCGCATGCGCCTCCCAAAACCCGGTCGGATCCTCCGCCCAGGCGGCATAGGTGTCTCTGTAGCTCATGTCTGTCCCAAATCTTCTGGCCGGCAGTCGCGCCCCTGCCGGCTGTCTCCTCTTCCATCAGGTTGCGGCGCGCTCCGTGCGCGGTCAATGTGCGTTAACGCTATCTGCGACGATTGGGATGGAGGAGCGCCACGATGAATCTGACGACAAGTGCCGCGCAAATGGTGGCAGATGCCCGCGCGCGGATCGAGGAAGTCGAGACAGCCGACCTGATCGCGCAGCTCGATGATCCCGATCTGGTGGTCGTGGATATCCGCGACATCCGGGAACGGCAAAAAGGGTTTATTCCGGGCTCGGTCCATGCCCCACGCGGCATGATCGAATTCTGGGTCGACCCGCAGAGCCCCTATCACAAGGAGGTTTTCTCGCAGCCCGGCAAGCGCTACGTCTTCCACTGCGCGTCCGGCTGGCGCTCGGCGCTGACGGTGGCCACGCTGCAGGATATGGGCTTTCCCGCCGCCCATCTGCGCGAGGGGTTTTCGACATGGGCCGATCACGGTGGCGCGGTCGAAATGCCGAAGCCGAAAGACTAGGCTTTTTCTACGACTCGACGCCGCTACACCCTTGAATATAAAGTGTCTCCAAAGGGATACCGACAACAATGCAGCTTCTCGTGCTCAATGGCCCGAACCTCAATCTTCTGGGGGAGCGGGAACCGACCATTTATGGCTCTGCCTCGCTGGCGGATATCGAGGCCGCGTGCCGCGCGCTGGCCGATGAACTCGGGACGGATCTGCGCTTTGAGCAATCCAACCACGAAGGCGGCCTGGTCGATGCGCTTCACGCGGCGCGCTCGGACACCGACGGAGTGGTGCTGAATGCCGGCGCCTATACCCACACCTCCATCGCCCTGCGCGATGCGATCGCCGCCACCGCCCTGCCCACCGTCGAGCTGCACCTGTCCAACACCCATGCCCGCGAGGCCTTTCGCCACGGATCGATGATCGCGGCGGTCTGCATCGGCGTCATTCAGGGCTTCGGCGCGGCCGGTTACCCATTGGCGCTCCGCGCGCTCCATACTCATTTGCAAAACAATCCATAAAGATCGGCGAGGATCCCCTTATGAAACGCCTGCGTCCCTATCTCCAATTAACCACGGTGGAGGAGCTTTGGGCCCACCACACCCAGGTTCTGGCAAGCTATGGCTTTGACCGCGTCTTCTACGGCTTCAACGCGTTCCGGGGTGCGGGCCTCTACGACAACCCCGAAGATGCGCTGCTGCTCACCAACATGCCCACCGATTATATCGAGGCCTATGTCGATGGCGGGATGTTCCGCAACGGCGTCATGATGCGGTGGGCCATCTCCAATACCGGCGCGGCCTCGTGGCGGGATGTCTACATGGCCATGGCCAACGAAGATCCGTCGCAGGGTGAGCTGGCGATGCGCGCACTGAACGAAAAGCACGGCATCACGGCGGGCTACACGATCAGCTTTCCCATGGCGATCAAGAACGCCAATGCCGGCATCGGCATGGCCGTCAAGAAAGGCATGGGCCAGGATGAGGCCGACGCGATCTGGGCCGAACATGGGCAGGATATCGAAACCATCTGCCATGTGGCGCATCTGTGCATTCTTCAGTTGCCCGCCACCGGTCAGCGCAAGCTGCTGACGCCGCGCCAATCGGAGGTGCTGGAGCTTGTGGCCGATGGAAAGACCATGGCCGATATCGCGCTCCTGCTGGAACGCAACGTGGCCACGGTCGAGAAACACCTGCGCGGCGCGCGTGATGCGCTGGGGGTGGAAACTACGGCCCAGGCGGTGCGCAAGGCCTCGATCCTCAACCAGATCTTCCGCCTTGATGAACGGGAAGACCGCACCGAACGCCTGCCGCAGATGGCCGGATCGGTCGCCGACCGCCGCTGAACCGGCTGCCCGGACGTTAAGCGAATCGAAACCTTGGGGTAAGGATTCCCGCAGCTATCCCAAACACTCCGAATGCCGCATATTGGCCATGTTCCGTGAGTGATGGCAATTACAGCCAGGAACGCCGGGTTCCGGAGCGGTATAGTCCCGCCTCCGGGCCCACCTTGAAGGCAGCAATGCCGGAAAGGGCCTGAAGCGGGCAGTTCGCATTTTCAGAACTGCATCATACGCTTCGGGGAAACGGTGGGGGCGCGATCTTGTCCATCTGCTCCTCCTTGTGCGGCGCGCGTCCCTCGCGCCATACGGCCGGTGCGTCTTGTCCCTTGTCCCTGCACCGGACCTAGTAAATGCGGCGCTGCCTTGTCCCTGGCAGCGCCGTTTTTCGTTTGAGCGCAACCAAGTCTGAGAAGCTTTCGTTCAGTTTGCCCAAATTTTCAGCAGCGACAGGGACGCGCAGAAACAAAAGCCCTTGGGGCGCAGTTTTGTATTTCTATTGCAAACAACACGCGTCCGGCGCGCGCCCTCTTTGATATTAGTTGAGGTGAAAGCTCCCGTTTATGTTACCGTTTGGTGTGATTTGCGGCGACGACGGTTTTCGGTAGGTGCCCGAGCACGCGAACATTGGACTATTTCAGGGATGAGTAATCATGAGACTTTCTTATATTCTGCTTGCCGCAGCGCTCAGCGTTTTGCCTGTGGTGGCCAACGCGTCGCTTGTCGTCACGATCGAACGTATTTCAGATACGGTCGGAGTGTTCCGCGGCACTGGTACGATCGACGGTCCATACAGCGACGGTTGGCAAGGCTTCACGCACCTGTACTTCAGCGGCGCTGACGTCACCACGATAGGCGGCGACGGCAATGACCCGTTCACAGGCGATTGGACGCTTGATGGCGGGACGATGTCCCGGTTCGTGAACACCCCAATTGGGACCAATGCGTTTCAGATGTTCTTTAATGGCGACGCAGCGGTCGGCTCCGGTTTCACCGGATCGCTTGCAGTGACGCTGGATGCTGAAACATGGTCGTCGGTCGGGACCAGCGGGACACTGGATTATGGTCTGGGTTCGTGGTCAATCATCGCTCCGGTCCCGTTGCCGGCGAGTTTCCCGCTGCTGGCCGTCGCCCTCGGTGGTCTTTACGGTTTGCATCGTCGCCGGAACCGCGCGGGCGCCTGACACAAGCAAACATCACACCGCCAGTAAAAAGGGCAGAGGATCGTTCCTCTGCCCTTCTATTTTTTGTGATGTCCGGGGCTTAGCCCTGCGCGGCCTTTGCGACCTCGGCGGCGAAGTCTTCCTTCACCACTTCGATGCCTTCGCCCACTTCCAGCCGGACAAACCCGGTGATCGTGGCACCGACTTCCTTGGCGGCGGCGGCCACCGTCAGGTCGGGGTTCACGACAAACGCCTGATTGACCAGCGTGATCTCGGCCAGATACTTCTTCATCCGCCCCACGATCATCTTTTCGATGACCTGCTCTGGCTTGCCGGATTCGCGGGCAATATCGATCTGAACCTGGCGCTCTTTTTCGACCATGTCCTGATCCACGGCGGCCTCGTCCAGCGCGGCGGGGTTGGCGGCGGCCACATGCATGGCGACCTGCTTGGCAAACGCCTCGTCGCCACCATTCATGGCAACCAGAACACCAATCTTGCCCATGCCCTCGGCGGCGGCGTTGTGTACGTAAGACACAACCGTTTCACCCGAGAGCTTGGCCATCCGGCGCACGCCCATATTCTCCCCGATCGTGGCGATCTTGGCGGTCACGGTCTCGGCGACACTCTTGCCCCCCATATCCGCGGCCAGCAAAGCATCGAGGTCGTCCACGCCGACGGCGGCATTGGCGATGCCCGCCACCATCTCCTGGAACTCGGCGTTCTTGCCAACGAAGTCGGTCTCGGAATTCACCTCGACGGCCACGCCCGTGCCGCCGGATACGGCCACAGCCACAAGGCCCTCAGCCGCCGTGCGGCCGGATTTCTTGGCGGCCTTGGCCAGGCCCTTGGTGCGCAGCCAGTCAACGGCGGCTTCCATGTCGCCATCGGTTTCGGTCAGCGCCTTCTTGGCGTCCATCATGCCTGCGCCGGTCGAATCGCGCAGCTCTTTCACCATGCTTGCGGTGATTGCCATGTCTCTTCTCCTGAACTGGGAAAGGTCGGGCCGGGTGCATCCCCCGGCCCGCATGTCAGTGGGTCGGCAAAGGCGATCAGGCCTCGGCCGGCTTCTCTTCTGCTGCGGCCTCTTCGGCGGCGGGGGCCTCAGCGGCAGGCGCCTCGGCTGCGGCATCTGCGGCGGGCGCGGCCTCTTCAGCGATGGCTTCCTCCACGGTGCCTTCCTCGAGGGAGCCCAGATCCACACCGGCGGTCTCCAGCTGGGTGGACATGCCGTCAAGCGCCGCGCGGCTCACCAGGTCGCAGTAGAGCGCAATCGCACGCGCCGCGTCGTCGTTGCCGGGGATGATGTAATCCACACCATCGGGCGAGCAGTTGGTGTCGACCACGGCCACAACCGGGATCCCCAGCTTCTTGGCTTCGGCAATCGCCAGGTCTTCCTTGTTGACGTCGATCACGAAGATCAGGTCCGGAAGGCCGCCCATATCGCGGATGCCGCCAAGCGACGCCTGCAATTTGGTCTGGTCGCGCTCCATGCCGAGGCGCTCTTTCTTGGTGAGGCCTTCAAGCGACCCATCCGCCGTCTTCTCGTCAATCTCTTTCAGCCGGGAGATGGAGTTGGACACGGTTTTCCAGTTGGTGAGCGTGCCGCCCAACCAACGGTGGTTCATGTAATATTGCGCGCAGCGCTCGGCGGCGTCTGCAATCGGCTTTTGCGCCTGACGCTTGGTGCCCACGAACAGGATCCGGCCGCCTTTGGCGACGGTTTCGCGCACAACCTGGAGCGCCTGTTCCAGCATCGGGTGCGTCTGCGTCAGATCGAGGATGTGAATGCCATTGCGGTCGCCGTAGATGAACTCGCCCATGCGGGGGTTCCAGCGTTGCGTCTGGTGGCCAAAGTGAACGCCAGCTTCAAGAAGCTGACGCATGGAGAATTCGGGAAGCGCCATGCCATATTCCTTTCCGGTTTGCGCGTAGGGCGAAGGATCAGAAGCGGATGCTTCAACCGGTGGACCGACCCGGGGAATTTGCCCCGGAAGCCCGCCTTCGCCTGAGAAGTGAGCGCCGGATAGGGGAAGTCCGTCCGCGATGCAACCCCCGATCCACGCGATCCCATCGGCGTTGCGGTCGATATGGACGCCCCCGCCCCGGCCCGCTACACCGCGCCCATGAGCAGCCAACCCAACATCCTGTGTATCGGCGCCGTCTTGTGGGACATCATCGGGCGTTGTGACGATCCGATGGTTCTGGGCAATGACAAGCCCGGCCAGATCACACGCATCCCCGGCGGGGTGGCACTGAACATCGCCATGACGCTGCGCCGCTTCGGTTTGGCCCCTGCCCTGCTATCTGTGGTGGGCGACGATGGCGACGGGGTGGAACTGAAGGCCGCCTGCACGGATATGGGGCTCGATGTCTCATCCATGCTGGTGGATCCCAGCCTGCCGACGGATCGCTACATGGCCATCGAGGCTCAGGGCGCGCTGATCGCTGCCATCGCCCATGCCCATTCACTGGAAAAGACCGGATCGCGCATCCTGGCCCCCCTCGCCGATGGTACGCTGGGGTCCATCGCCGCACCTTGGGCCGGCCCGGTCGCGGTGGACGGCAACCTCACCGAAGCGTTGCTCTCCGAAATCGCCGAAAGCCCGCTGTTTTCCGCGGCGGATCTCCGCATCGCCCCCGCCTCGCCGGGCAAGGCCAGGCGACTGCGCCCGCTTCTGGCCCATCCCAACGCCACGCTCTACGTCAACCGCGAAGAGGCGGGGCTTTTGACCGATACCCATCCTGCCAACGCCGCCGCCGCGGCCCGGGCCCTGCTCAACGCGGGGGCACACCGCGTGCTGGTGACCGAAGGCGCGCAGATGGCCGTCGATGCCAGCCCCGAGCGCACGATCAGCGCCACGCCCCCTCCGGTCGAGGCCCGCCGCATCACCGGCGCGGGCGATACTTTCATGGCGGCCCATATCGCGGCCGAGGTCTCGGGCGACGACGCCGAAACCGCCCTGGCCCGCGCCGTCAACGCCGCCGCCGATTACGTGTCTGGAGATAATGGATGAGCACTTTGCCCCTCGTCTTTTCGCCCGAAGTGGCGGAGGCCCGCGCCAATGCTGCGCCCATCGTGGCCCTGGAATCGACAATCATCACCCACGGCATGCCCTATCCCCAGAACCTCGAAACCGCCCGGCTCGTCGAGGCGGATGTGCGCGCCAACGGCGCCATTCCCGCCACGATCGCCATCCGGGATCACAGCATTCACATCGGTCTCGATGAAGCGGGCCTCGATGATCTCGCACAGGCGCAAGACGTCGCCAAGCTGAGCCGCGCCGATCTGGCCGTGTGCCTCGCAACCGGCGGGGTCGGGGCCACCACCGTGGCCGCCACGATGATCTGCGCCGCGCGGGCGGGTATCTCCGTCTTCGCCACCGGCGGAATTGGCGGGGTTCACAAGGGTGCCGAAGACAGCTTCGATATCTCCGCCGATCTGCGCGAGCTGGCCCACACGCCCGTTACCGTCGTGGCCGCCGGCGCCAAGGCGATTCTCGATCTGCCCAAGACGCTCGAAGTGCTCGAAACCCTCGGCGTCCCGGTGATCGCCTTCGGGCAAGACGCCTTCCCCGCCTTCTGGAGCCGCAACAGCGGCCTTCCCGCGCCCCTCCGGCTCGACACCACCCGTGACATCGCCCAGTCGCACCTGATGCGTGCCACGCTTGGCCTGCCCGGCGGCCAATTGGTCGCCAACCCGATCCCGGACGGGGCCGAGATCCCCGCCGACATCCTCAAACCCCTCATCGACCGGGCTCAATCGGAGGCCGGCGCGCAGGGCATTTCCGGCAAATCCGTCACCCCCTTTCTGCTCCGGCGCCTGTTTGAGCTGACCGATGGCGCCACGCTCACCGCCAATATCGCCCTTGTGCGCAACAATGCGGCTCTCGCGGCCGGAATTGCCCGCGATCTGGCCTCCTAGGGCCCGCCTACGCCAAGGATGCTTGTGCCGCCCCTCACCCGCGCTTAGATAGCTTTCATATTCTCTCGAATTAGCGCTCCAGATGAAACTGCCCGACCCACAGACTCCCCCCAAACGCGGGCTCTTCGCGTCGATCCGGTCGAATTTCCTGACCGGGCTGATCGTGATTGCGCCGATCGGCATCACGATCTGGCTGATCTGGTCGCTGACGGGCTGGATCGACAGCTGGGTGCTGCCCTTCATCCCCGATGCCTATAATCCCTCGATGCTGATCAACCGCTGGACCGGGGTGGAGATCAACATCCGCGGCATCGGCGTGGTGACGTTCCTGATCTTCACCTTCCTCGTGGGGTGGCTGGCCAAGGGCCTGATCGGGCGCTCGATGATCCGGTGGGCGGAATCGCTGGTCCTCTCGATCCCGCTGATCCGCTCGCTCTATTCCGGGCTGAAACAGATCGCCGAGACGATCCTGCAGCAGGGCCAGCAGAATTTCGACAAGGCCTGCCTCGTGGAATATCCCCGCAAGGGGATCTGGGCGATTGCCTTCATCTCAACCTCCGCCAAGGGGGAGATCGCCGCCCGCGCGCCCGAGGATATGGTGTCGGTCTTCTTGCCGACCACGCCGAACCCCACCTCGGGCTTCCTGCTCTTCGTGCCCCGCAAGGACGTGATCATCCTGGATATGAGCGTCGAGGATTCCGCCAAGCTGATCATCTCCGCCGGCCTCGTCTATCCCAACGGGCAGGAGTCCAGCCAACCGCCGGACCAAGTCCAGGACGCCGCCGAGTAACCCTCCATTAAGGTTAACGCGCCCGCGCCGCACGAAAGGACGCCCGATATCCGGGCGCCCTCCCATCCACTGGGGTCAAATACCCCGGGGAGTCCGAAGGACGGGGCGGAGCCCCAAAACGGGGCCGCCCGCCAAAACAACGCACGTTTCGGGGGAGATCCTGCCCTTGGTCACTCCGCCTCAACCCACCAGACATCGGGCTGCCAGCCGATCCAATCCCCGTATAGCGGGATGTAATCGGGGTAGGTCAACTCGGCATCATAGGCGATCCGGCTGATCGGGTTGTGGTGGAACGGCACCGTGTAGCGCTCCGAGATCAGGATCCGGTCGAGCGCCCGGACGGCGGCCAGGTAATCGTCCTGATCCGCGGCATTCAGCATCTCGTCGATCATCGCCTCGATGGCCGGGTTGCAGCCCCCATGCAGGTTGCGGCCGCCCTCCTGATCCGCCACCTCGCAGCCCCAGTAATTGCGCTGCTCGTTGCCGGGCGACATCGACAGGCCCCAGCGGTAGTAGATCATGTCGAAATCATAGACATCGCGGCGCTCGCGGAACTGGGCGCTGTCCACACGGGTCACCTCCACGTCGATGCCGACGCGTTCCAGCGCTTCCACATAGATGTTGGTGATGGCGTCGTTCTCGGAACTGCCCGATTGCAGCAGGATCTCGAACGCCACGGGGCCATCGGGCCCGGTCATCACGCCCTCTTCCACGCTGTAGCCTGCCTCCTCCATCAATTCGATGGCGCGCCGGATGCCCGAGCGGTTGCGCTCCGAGCCGTCGGACACCGGCAGATCATAGCCCTCGATCGCGCCGGGCAGCAGGTCACTTTCAAAGGGCGTCAGCAGTTCGGCCACCCGGCCCCCGGCCGCGCCCGGCTCCATCCCCAGCGGCGAGTTGGAGAAGGGCGACGTGATACGCGGATCCACCCCGCCATTCACCGTCTGATTGATGAACTCGAAGTTGAACGCCTGGATCATCGCCTCGCGCACGCGCCAATCGGCGAATAGCGGGTTGCGCGTGTTCATCACGTAGCCGGTCATGCCCGAAGGGCGGCGATGGGGGATCTCGGCCAGTTCCACCTCTCCGGCCTGCACCCGCGGGAAATCGTAATTGTTCGCCCAGGCCTGGGCCGAGGTCTCGCGCTGGGTCGTGACCAGCCCGCTGGTGAACGCCTCGGTCATGGCGGTGCCATCGGCGAAAAACTCCATGCGGATCTCGTCGACCACGTTGGTGCCGCGCCGGAACGGGATATCCGCGCCCCAATAATCGGGGTTGCGGCGCAGGGACACGAACCGCCCGGCCTCGAAATCATCGATCACGTAGGGCGCGCTGGAAATCGGGATCACGTCGAGCCCGCTTTCGAAGAAATCCTGATCTTCCCACTGGGCCGCCTGCAGGATCGGGCGATAGCCCATGATCATCGCCAGCTCGCGATCCGGCTCGCTCAGCGTGAAGCGCACGGTGCGCTCGCCGACGGCCTCAAGGCTCTCCACGCGGCCCCAGGCCCCGAGATAGCGCGGATGCCCCTCGGTCCCCAATGTCTCGTAGGACCAGATCACATCCTCGACCGTCACCGGGCTGCCATCGGAAAACCGGGCCTCGTCGCGCAAGGTGAATTCCACCCAGGTATTGTCCTCACCGATCTCCACCGATTCCGCCAACAGGCCGTAAAGCGTGAACGGTTCATCCCAGGACCGGCCCAGGAGCGATTCGTAGGCCAGGAATCGGAGCTGCCACGGCACCGATCCCTGCCGGATATGGGGGTTCAGCGAATCGAAGGATCCCACCTCCCCGGTCACGATTCGCCCGCCCGTGGGCGCGTCGGGATTGGCGTAGGGAAGATGCGTGAAGTCCGCAGGCAAGGCCGGCTCGCCATACATCGCGACGCCGTGGCTGGGCTCGGCGATGGCAGGGCTGGCGATTGCCAGACACAGGGCCACAACACCTACCCTTTTTGAGAAACAATGCATCAGCATTTGCGAACAATCCTCCTGCGGCTCGATTTTGTTATGCCCGAAGGCTATCCGCGCCCCGGAGCGAGAGCAAACTTTTCGGTTGGACATGCGGCAAGTCATTGCTTATAAAGAACTCACTGCTCGATAGGTTTCTTGCCTGTATGAAACCTGCCTCAATGACTTAACCCCGGCTTCGTGCCGGGGTTTTTTTTGGTCTGACGGCCGGTTTGCCCGGCGGATCAACGCCAACCCGCCCTGTTCATTTCGCACGTGCAGCATTACCGTGCCGCACGACGCAGATTTTACGGGAGCGAGCACATGGCCCTGACAACGGACCTCAGCGGAAAGACCGCGATCATCACGGGATCAAATTCGGGCATCGGACTGGGCGTGGCCCGCGAGCTGGCCCGCGCCGGGGCCGATGTGATTCTGAACTCCTATACCGACCGCGACGAGGATCACGCTCTGGCCGAGGAGATTGCCGCCGAACACGGCGTGACCGCCCGCTACATCCAGGCCGACCTGTCCAAGGGTGATCAGGCCCGCGCCCTGGTGGAGCAGGCCGGGATCTGCGACATCCTCATCAACAATGCCGGGATCCAGCACGTGGCCCCGATCGAGGAGTTTCCCGTCGAAAAATGGGATGCGATCATCGCCATCATGCTCAGCTCGGCCTTTCACACCACCGCAATGGCCCTGCCGATGATGCGCAAGGCGGGTTGGGGCCGCGTGATCAATATCGCGTCGGCCCACGGGCTGACGGCGTCCCCCTACAAGTCGGCCTATGTGTCGGCCAAACACGGCGTTGTGGGGATGACCAAGGTGGTCGCCCTGGAAACGGCGAAAGAGCCGATCACCGCCAATGCCATCTGCCCCGGCTATGTCCTGACGCCGCTGGTGGAGTCCCAGATCCCCGATACCGCCAAGAAATACGGCATGACCGAGGAGGAGGCGAAGCAAAAGGTCATCCTCGAACGCCAGCCCTCCAAGGAATTCGCCACGACCGAGCAGTTGGGCGGCACCGTCGCGTTCCTGTGCACCGACGCGGCGGCGCAGATCACCGGCACCACGATCAGCGTGGATGGCGGCTGGACGGCCCTGTGATCCGCGCAAAGGATCACGTTTCGTAATCATGCGGGGCACAGAGGATAGGCACGGTCTATCTTCGGCGCACCGACCAGACAGGGAGCAGGGATGATGCCAGCAGACCAACCGGAGGCCCGGCGCGACAAGCTTGAGATCGAAAACATGTTCCTCTGCGGCTCCACCTTCACACAGGTCAGCCTCAAGGACAGCGTGTTTCGCGACAGCCACCTGATCGGCGCCCGGTTCGAAGATGTCGACGCCACCGGCCTGAGCTTCGAGAACGTGAACCTGACCGAGACGAAAATCCACGATGTGAACCTGTCCCAGGCCCATATCGAATACGCCAATCTGACGGGCCTTGAGATCACCGATGCCAACATGACCGGCGCCAGGATCACCAATGTGAACCTGACCGGCTTTCACCTGTCGAACGTGAACCTCACCGGGGCGGAGATCAGCAACGCCAATATTGCGGGCATGACCATCGATGGCATCTTGCTCAGCGACCTTCTGGCCCTTTGGAAAGACACACATGGCGCGCAAGACGACACCTAGGACCAAGGCGATCAACCTCGCCCTGCAGGGCGGCGGGGCCCATGGGGCGTTCACCTGGGGCGTGCTGGATGTGCTGCTGGCCTGCCCGGAGCTTGAGATTGCGGGCATGTCGGGCACGTCGGCCGGTGCCCTGAACGGGGCGGCGGTCAAGGCGGGCCTGTCGCAGGGCTCGCGGGATCTCGCGCTCGAAAACCTCGAATGGGTCTGGGAACAGGTCGGCGCGATCACCGATGAGGCGGCGGCACCCTGGCTCAACATGTTCTCCCCGCAATCCGTGAGCCTGGCGCTGGAAACCTCCCTGCCCTTCGCGGTCGGCGACAGCCTGAGCCGCATGGTCAGCCCCTACGCCTCCGGTCCGTTCTACCAGAACCCGCTGGAGCCGATTGTGGAGCGGTTGAAATACGACAATATCTGCTGTGACGACGGCCCGGCGCTCTACATCTGTGCCACGAACGTGCGCTCCGGCAAGATCCGCATCTTCACCGGCACCGATATCGGGCCCGGCGCGATCATGGCGTCCGCCTGCCTGCCCACGCTGTTCCGCGCCGTGGAGATCGAGGACCCCGCGACCGGCACGCTGGAGGCCTATTGGGACGGTGGCTATACCGGGAACCCGGCGCTGTTTCCGCTGTTCGCGCCCGAGCTTCCGCGCGACATCCTTGTGGTGAACATCAACCCGCTGGTGCGCGACGAGGTCCCCACCTCGGCCCGCGCGATCCAGAACCGGATCAACGAGATCAGCTTCAACACCTCGCTCCTGCGCGAATTGCGGGCCATCGAATTCGTGCAAAGGCTGCTCTTCAAAGGCCATCTGAGCAACGATGCGATGAAAGACGTGCTGATCCACATGATCGCCGATGATGATTTGATGCGGCAATTGTCCGTCGCCACCAAGATGATCGCCACACCGCAGGTGCTGCATCAGCTCCGCAAGGCAGGCGCGGCGGCGGCGGAGGCGTTCCTTAGCGATCATTTCGACAAGATCGGCGAAGACAGCACGATCGATCTGCGCGCCATGTTCGGCTGATCTGCCGCGCCCGCCCGCTGGTCAGCGGATCGACGTCACCCACAGGATCGTCGCGTCATCGTCGGAGATCGAGATCACGTTGTGGCCCATCCCCGCATCGTAATAGGCGCTGTCGCCACGGCCCATCTCGACAGGTTGGTAGAACTCGGTGAACAGGCACACGCGTCCCGTCAGGACATAGAGGAATTCCTCGCCTTCATGCCGGATCCAGCCGTCGAATTCCTCGAACCGGCGCGCGCGGATCCGGGCCCGGTAGGGCAGCATGGATTTCTGCACCAGCTGATCGGCCAGCAATTCGTGCTCGTATGTGGTGGTCGGGTGGCCCGCTCCTTCGCCGCGCTTGGTCACGGCCATGCGGCCCCCGGCCTGCGGCGTGGCCGCCGGCGTGAACAGCTGCGGCACCGAGATGCCTAGCCCCAGCGCCAGCTTCTTCAGCGCTTCGTAGGTGGGCGACATCTGGCCGTTTTCGATCTTCGACAGGGTCGAGCGCGCCAGCCCCACCTCCTGCGCCGCCTGTTCCAGCGTCCAGGCGCGGGCCTTGCGCAGCTCGCGGACACGGGCGGGCAGATCGACGGGCGCGGCGCGCGTCTCCTCGCCCGAGGCACGGGCCAAGCGGATCAGGCTGGGTTCTTGGAACATATCGGTCATAGCCCCTCGCGCTTAGCGCGGGCGCGCCCTGTCTTGCAACCACCCAGCCACGGGATTACGCCACCGGCATGGGACCTCCCGACGCCTTCAACCTTGCCGACTACGTCCTCGCGCCCGCGCGCGCGACGCCGGACAAGATCGCACTGGCGATCCTGGGCCCCACCCGGGCCGAGCGGTGGTCCTTCGCGCGGCTGGCCGCGGCGGTTGAGGCGGCCTCGGGCGGGCTGCTGGCCGCCGGTCTGCGCCCCGGCCAGCGCCTGTTGCTGCGCATGGGCAATTCGGCCGACTTCCCGATCGCGTTTCTGGGGGCAATCCGGGCGGGGATCATCCCAGTGCCCACCTCCGCCGCGCTCACCGCGCCGGAAGTCACCGCGCTTCTTACCGCGCTGCCGCCCGATGCCATCCTGGCGGAGCCGGGCATCGCCGTGCCCGACATCACCTTACCGATCCTCGACCGCGCCGCGCTCCATGGGCCGCCCGCGCCCGCGGCCCCGACCCATCGCGATGATCTGGCCTATATCGTCTTCACCTCCGGCTCCTCCGGGCGGCCCAAGGCGGTGGCCCATGCCCATCGTGCGATCTGGGCGCGGCGCATGATGTGGGATGGCTGGTATGGCCTGCGCCCCGACGATCGCCTGATGCATACGGGCGCCTTCAACTGGACCTATACGCTGGGCACCGGTCTGCTCGACCCCTGGGCCATCGGTGCCACCGCCCTTGTGCCCGCCCCGGGGACCGATCCCAGCGCCCTGCCGCTTCTGGCCAAACGCCATGACGCAACGATCCTTGCCGGTAGCCCGGGCATCTTCCGCAAACTGCTCCACGGCCCGATGCCGCCCCTGCCCAAGCTCCGCCACGCCCTGTCGGCGGGCGAAGCGCTGGCCCCCAGCCTGCGCAATCGTTGGCGGGAGAAGACGGGCACCGATATCCACGAGGCGCTTGGCATGTCGGAATGCTCCACTTTCCTGTCCGGCGCACCCGGCCGCCCCGCGCCCGATGGCAGCATCGGCTTCGCCCAGGCGGGCCGCCGCCTTGCGGTGCTGTCGCAGGAGGGCACCGAGCGGCCCGATGGTGAACCCGGCATTCTCGCCGTGCACAGGTCCGATCCCGGGCTGATGCTGGGCTATCTGGACGGGGCCGCGCCCGACCTGCCGCTGACGGGGGAGTGGTTCCTGACCGGCGATATGGTCGCCCGCCAACCGGACGGCGCCTTTGCCTATCATGGCCGCCGCGACGATATCCTGACGGCGGGCGGGTTTCGCATCGCCCCCGCCGAGATCGAGGCCGCGTTCGATGGCGCGCCGGGCCTGACGGAATGTGCCGCCCTCACCCTTCATCCGACGCCGGAAACCGCCATTCTCGCCCTTGCCTATTCCGGCCCGGCAGGCGAAGTTGCACTCCAACAGCACGCCACTTCCCGCCTTGCCCGCCACAAACAGCCCCGCGCCTTTTTGCGCCTCGGTGCCTTGCCGCGCGGGGCCAATGGAAAACTCGACCGCCGCGCGCTGGCCGATGCCGTAAAGGACCTGACATGATCAAGCTCGATATCCTCTCCGATCCGATCTGCCCGTGGTGCTATATCGGCTGGTCCAACCTTGCGCGCGCCATGGAAACCCGGCCCGATCACCCCTTCACCGTCGAATGGCACCCGTTTCAGCTCAATCCCGACATGCCGCCCGAAGGGATGGACCGCCGCGCCTATCTGGAGGGCAAGTTCGGCGGCAAGGAAAACGCCGTGCGGGCCTATGCGCCGGTGGTCGAAAAGGGCGAGGAGGCGGGGCTGACCCTGAACCTCGAAAGCATCACGCGCACGCCCAACACGCTGAACGCCCACCGCCTGATCCACTGGGCGGGGATCGAGGGGCGGCAAACGCCCACGGTTCTGGCGCTGTTCCGGGCCTATTTCGTGGACGGACGCGATATCGGCGATATCCCCACCCTTCTCGACATCGCCGAGGGCGTCGGGCTCGACCGCGCCATGATCGAGACGCTCTATGACAGCGGCGCCGATGCCGATGACATTCAGGCCCGCGATGCCCATGCCCGCCAGCGCGGCGTGCAGGCCGTGCCCACCTTCATCGTCGCCAACCAGCACGCCGTGCCCGGCGCGCAGCCGCCCGGGCAATGGGTTGCCATCATCGATGATCTGAACCAGCAATTGGCCAAGGCCGACGCGGCGGAGGCATGATCACCGCCCATCTGCCGTCGGGATATGTGCTGGCCAGATCGCGGGAATGGTCCGGCGCCGTGCTTGTGGCGGCCGTGATCGGCGCGGTCTTTCCCGATGTCGACCTGATCGCCTTCTACCTGATCGATGACCGCGCGGTGCATCACCATCGCTACTGGGTGCATGCGCCGGCCTTTGCGTTTCTTGTCAGTGCGGCGCTCTACGCCGTCGCCGCCCTTGCCGCCCCGAAATGGACGGCGCCCGTTTTCGCCTTCGGAGCCGCGTGGACCGTGCACATTCTGCTCGACAGTGTTGCCGGCGGCATCATGTGGCTCTGGCCGGTTTCAACGGAGCTGTTCATGCTGTTCCCTGTCGCGTCGCGCGAGGGGGTTCATTTTCTGGTCGCCTTCCTGACCCATTGGACGATGGCCTTCGAGGCCCTTATCTGGCTGGCGGCGATTTGGTTCTGGCGGAAAGCGCGGTCGGATGTCTGACGCGCGCACGCCCCCGACTGTCGCCCGCCTCTCGACGCCCGAATTCATCGCGCTTATGGGCATGGTTTTTGCCACCGTCGCGTTTTCCATCGATGCGATGCTGCCCGCCCTGCCCGAGATCGCCGCGGAACTGACGCCCGATGCCATCACGCTGGCGCAGCTTGTCCTGACCAGCTTCGTGCTCGGCATGGGGGTCGGAACGCTGGTGACCGGGCCGCTCTCGGATGCGTTCGGGCGCAAGCAGGTGATCATGGCGGGGGCGCTGCTCTATGTCACCGGCGCGGCGCTGGCCTGGGCCGCGCCAACGCTGGAACTGATGATCGCGGCGCGGATCCTGCAGGGCCTGGGTGCCGCGGGGCCACGGGTTGTGGCACTGGCGATGATCCGGGATCTCTATTCGGGCCGCGAAATGGCGCGCATCGTGTCGTTTGCGATGCTGGTCTTCACGCTCTTCCCCGCCGTGGCACCGCTCATGGGCGCGGGCATCATCGCCGTCTTCGGGTGGCGGGCGATCTTCGTCAGCTTCCTGATCTTCTCGGTCGTCTCCGTGGGGTGGCTGATGCTGCGTCAGCCCGAGACCTTGCCGCGTCCCAAACGCAAACCGCTCAATGCCGCCCGGCTCTGGGCGGCCACGAAGGAGACGCTCGCCTTGCGGCAGATGCAATTGTCGATCCTGGTGCAGACGCTGATCTTCGGCGTGCTGTTCGGCATGATTTCCTCGATCCAGCAGCTCTTCGATCTCACTTATGGGGCCGGGGCGCAGTTCCATTGGTATTTTGCCGGGATCGCGCTTCTGGCGGCGCCCGCCTCCCCGCTGAACGGGCGGCTGGTGATCCGGCTGGGGATGCGCCCGCTGGTGCGCCGGGCGCTTATGGCCCAGATCGCCTGTGCCGGGGCCATGATCGCGGTGTTTTCCGTCGGCTATTCGATGGATGTCGAGTTCTGGGTCTTCTTCGCGTGGTGTGTGACGGTGTTTTCGACGCTCGGCTTCACCATCGGCAATCTCAACGCGCTGGCGCTTGAGCCCTTGGGGCATATCGCCGGTCTGGCCGCCTCCCTCATGGGGGCGCTGTCGACGGTGGGCGGCGCCATTCTGGGCGGCATCATCGGGCAGCTCTACGACGGAACGGTGCTGCCAATCGCATTGGCCACCATCATCGGATGCGCCGCGGGCGCTGCGATCATGGTGTATATGCCGCGCGAGGGGCGCTAGCGCCTATTCGGCGGGTTGCGGCACCGGCGTGGCGCGGCGCAGGTCGCGGTTCCACCACCAGGCCACGACCAGAACGTTGGGTACCCAGCAGGTCCAGCCGAGATAGGGAAAGACCACGTCCATATCCCAGAACAGCCGCAGGATCGGGAGTTGCAGGCGGAACGACACCGCCCCGAAGCTGAGTGCTGCCATCATCACCATCCACCGGCGGTGCCGATCATATTGCCTCGTGCGGATCGCCCAGATCCCGAATACAAGCGCTGTGAACCACGCGATCGAACCCATGGCAAAGCCAAGCTCGGACCAGAACGGCAGCGTCATGTTGAAGGAAATCGGCGGGGTGGTCAGCGCCGCGATCGTCACAATCGGCACCAGCGCCCATCCCAGATAGACATGCTTGCGCCGGTCGCCCCGCCGCCACATCCGGCTGACCTGCACCGGCACCAGAATGACGGCCAGCCCGCCAAAGATCATGTGCACCGCCAGGATCGAGCCGACATTCTCGATGTGATGGGCGACGTGATCGGCGCCGCGCTGAATGCCTTCCACCACGAATGACCACCAGGTGACGGCAAAGCCCTCGCCCCAATG
Source organism: uncultured Roseicyclus sp. (assembly GCA_947494975.1). Lineage (GTDB taxonomy): Bacteria > Pseudomonadota > Alphaproteobacteria > Rhodobacterales > Rhodobacteraceae > Gymnodinialimonas. The sequence goes on from CANLXA010000003.1 coordinate 392,767, forward strand.
GGGGAAGACGCCGTGGATCATGCCAGGCGGCACGAATTTGAAGGCGGACAGCGCCGACAGGAAGGAAAAGAAAAGAAACGCATACCAGCCCCAGCGGGGCATCTGGCGCGGGCCGCGCGCGGAGTTCGGAGTGTCTGACATCATGCTCGTGCCTTCGAATGCCTGTGACGTCGCGCTTTTGCGGCCTTCTACCGCAAAGGGTATCCAAACCTCAATGCGGCGTTTCCACGGGCCGCCCGGCGCGCATCGCCCTAGTCGAGGGGCAGGTCGACGCGGCCGGTCAACGTATAGGGCAGGCCCTCCACCTCGATCGCATTGGCCATCTCGCTCTCGATGCAATGGCTCAATTGCACCTCGAATTCACCGGCAACTCGGCTGTCATCCAGCGCCGTGCGGGTCAGAACCGCGATCTGATCCCGCTCGGGCACCGTGCAGCGCACGCGGATCTCGTGGCCCGAGGCCGGGTTGAGGAAGCGGACGCTGGTATTGTTGCGGTTGAGTTCATCGACCTCGCCTGTCGGCTCTTCCAGGCGAAACGCGATGGACAGCCGGTCATGCCCGGCGGTCATCGCCCAGGCATGGGGTTCGGCCCAATCGACCCGCGCGCGCGGCGCGGCCTCCGTCACATTGGCCAATTCGACGCCGTCGGCATTGGTCAGACTCCACGAAAACTGCGCGTCCTGTGCAAGGGCGGGCGCCGGGATCAACAGGCAAAGAAGGGCAATAGTGCGCATGAAATGCTCCATCGTGAAATAATGTAGATGGGGCAGACTACCATGCCCGCGCGCCGATGTCGGCCCCGAAGCCGGCGCGGCTCAACAAGGCGCATTTGATGACACTCGATCAGGCCTTCTCCGTCGTCACCTTCGCCTCCATCGCCAGATCACGCGCAATGGCGAAGGCGCCCTTGATCTTGTCGGCATCCTTGGTCCAGTCGCGGCGCACGACGATCTTGTTGTCGCGGATCTTGGCCAGCCCATTCTGGTCCTGCACGAATTTCACGAGGCCTGCGGGGTTGGGGAACTTGTCGTTGTGGAACTGGATCGTGGCCCCCTTTGGCCCGGCATCGAGCTTGGCGATATGGGCGCGTTTGCACATCGCCTTGATGCGCACCACCAGCAGCAGCGTGTTGACCTCCTTGGGCAGCGTGCCGAAGCGGTCGATCAGCTCCGCCGCAAACCCTTCGAGATCCACCTTGGTCTCCAGCTGGCTGAGGCGGCGGTAGAGGCCCAGGCGGACATCCAGATCAGGCACGTATTTTTCGGGGATCAGGACCGGCACGCCAAGGTTGATCGTAGGCGACCATTGGCCATCGTCGCCCCGAAGGCCCTCGGCCTCACCCGAGCGGATCTTGGCAATCGCCTCCTCCAGCATGCTTTGGTACAGCTCAAAGCCCACTTCCTTGACATGGCCCGATTGCTCTTCGCCCACGATATTGCCCGCGCCTCGGATATCCAGGTCCTGGCTGGCGATGGTGAAGCCCGCGCCAAGGCTGTCGAGGCTCCCCAGAACACGCAGGCGCTTTTCGGCGGTGGGCGTCAGTTTCCCGCGCGGCTTGGTTGTCAGATAGGCATAGGCCCGCGTCTTGGCGCGGCCCACGCGGCCCCGGATCTGGTAGAGTTGCGCCAGGCCGAACCTGTCGGCGCGGTGGATGACCATGGTGTTGGCGGTGGGAATATCGATGCCGCTCTCCACGATGGTCGTCGCCAGCAGCACGTCATATTTGCCGTCGTAGAAGGCCACCATCCGGTCATCGAGCTCGCCCGCCGCCATTTGCCCATGGGCCACCACATAGCTGACCTCGGGCACATGATCGCGCAGGAATTCCTCGATCTCCGGCAGGTCCTGAATGCGCGGCACTACGTAGAATGTCTGCCCGCCGCGATAATGCTCCCGCAAAAGCGCCTCGCGGATCGTGACCGTGTCGAATTCGCTCACATAGGTGCGGATCGCCAGCCGGTCGACCGGCGGCGTGCCGATCAGGCTGAGATCCCGCACGCCCGACAGCGACATCTGCAACGTGCGCGGGATCGGCGTGGCCGTCAGCGTCAGGACATGCACGTCCGAGCGCATCTCCTTCAGGCGCTCCTTATGGGTCACGCCAAAGCGCTGTTCCTCGTCGATGATCAACAGGCCGAGATTCTTGATCCGCACCTGCCTGGCCAGCACCGCATGGGTGCCGATCACGATATCGATGGAGCCATCGGCCAGGCCCTTGCGCGTATCCGCCGCCTGTTTCGCGCCCACGAACCGGCTGAGTTGCCGGACATTGACCGGGAAGCCCCGGAAGCGGTCCTGAAACGTCTTGGCGTGCTGGCGCGCCAACAGCGTGGTGGGCGCAATGATCGCCACCTGCATGCCTGAGGCCGCCGCAACAAACGCCGCGCGCATCGCCACTTCGGTCTTGCCGAAGCCCACATCACCCACGATCAGGCGGTCCATCGGGCGGCCGAGCGTCAGATCCTCCAGCACATCGGCAATGGCGCTGAGCTGGTCATCGGTTTCCTCATACGGAAACCGCGCGCAGAACGCCTCCCACATGTCGCCCGGCGGCTCGAAGATCGGGGCGGAGCGCAATTCGCGTTCGGCGGCGATACGGATCAGCTTGTCGGCGATCTGCCGGATGCGTTCCTTGAGGCGCGCCTTCTTGGCCTGCCACGCGCCGCCGCCAAGCTTGTCGAGCAGCCCCTCGTCATGGCCATAGCGGCTCAGCAGTTCGATGTTTTCAACCGGCAGGAACAGCCGGTCACCGCCCGCATATTCCAGCGCGATGCATTCGTGCGGCGCGCCCATGGCGGTGACGGTCTCAAGCCCGTTGTAGCGCCCCACCCCATGATCGACATGAACAACCAGATCACCGGGGCTCAGGCTCTGCGCCTCGGTCAGGTAATTCTCGGCGCGTCTGGTCTTGCGTTTGGGCCGGATCAGGCGGTCGCCCAACACGTCCTGCTCCGAGATCACCGTCAGATCACCGCCGGTAAATCCCTCCTCCAGCGGCCAAACCGTCAGGCCGACGGACCCCGGCCCGCCGATATCCCGCGCATCGGTGATCCGTTTGACGTCCGACACGCCCTCATCTTCCAACAGGCCTTCCAACCGCTCCCGCGCGCCTTCGGACCAGGACGCGATGACCACGGCACTGCCCTTGCGCGTCGCATGAACATGCTCGGCCAAGGCCCCGAAAAGGCTCAGGTTTTCCTGCTGTCGCTCCGGCGCGAAGTTACGCCCGATCCGCCCGCCCGCATCGATGACACCGGGGCCGCTGGCGGCGGAATGCACCGAAAACTGGACCAGGCGATGGCCAGCAACCGCCTTTTCCCACGCCGCGTCATCGAGGTAGAGAAGCTCTGGCGGGGCCGGTTTGTAGACCGTATCCAGCCGCCCCTTCTGGGTCAGTGCGGTCTTGCGGGTGTCGTATTGATCGGTGATCGACTCCCACCGCGCGATGCGTTGCGGCGTGGCCTGATCGTCCAGCGTCACGGTCGCCCCGGGCAGGTAGTCGAACAGAGTTTCCAGCCGCTCATGGAAGAACGGCAGCCAATGCTCCATGCCCTGCGCCTTGCGGCCCGCCGTCACGGCCTCGTAAAGCGGATCGTCCGAGCCGCCTGCCCCAAACTCCACCCGGTAATTCTGCCGGAACCGGGCGACGGCCTGATCGTCCAGGATGATCTCGGAGACCGGGGCCAGTTCCACCCGCTCCAGCTTCTCCGTGGTGCGCTGGGTCGCGGCATCGAACCGGCGCGCGCCGTCGAGCACGTCGCCGAACAGATCAAGGCGCACCGGCATCTCTTCCCCGGGCGGCCAGACATCGATGATACCGCCGCGCACGGCATAATCGCCGGGCTCTGTCACCGTTGGGGCCTGCACATAGCCCATACGAACCAGAAATCTGCGCAAAGCAGTTTCATCCAGCCGCCCACCCACGGTCGCGACAAAGGCCGACGAGGCCAGCAGATCGCGCGGCGGCACATATTGCGTGGCCGCATTCAACGTCGTCAGCAAGATGAACGGCCCGCTCAGGCCCGCGGCGAGGCCCGCCAGCGTGGCCATCCGCGCCGCGGAAATCTCCGCCTGGGGCGACACCCGGTCATAGGGCAGGCAATCCCAGCCGGGGAATTCCAGCACCGGCACGCCTGGATCAAAGAACGCCAAAGCCGTTGCCATGGCCCGCAGGCGTTTGTCATCGCGCGCCACATGCACAACCGGCGCACCCTTTGCGGCCTCGGCCAGCACAAGGGTGGCGTCAAAGCCCTCGGGTGCGCCACCGCACAGGATGTGATCGGGATCAGCCATGGAGCGCCTGACCTACGCCGCCCGGCCCGGGTGTCAAGCCGCCTTACCCAAGCGGGCCCACATTCACGTTTTGATACATGCCCCAGAAGGCGGTGATGAAGATGAACACCACCCCCAACATCTGCACGATGATGCGATGCTGGCGCAGGATCTGCGGCACATGGGCGTAGTCATCCGCCTTCAGGCGCCGCGACGTCCAGACCCCCAGAACCAGTACCAGGATCGACGGGCACAGGAGCAGGAAGATCGCCTGACAGAACTCAACATCGTAGACCCAGCCGACAATCGCGAGGCCGGTCAGAAGGAAGGTGGAAAATGCCGTCGCCGGAACGCCGGACGTATCGGCCTGGGCAACCATGCGCTCGGCATTCATGCGGGTCAAAACCATCATATCGGCCTCGGCCTGCGCATCCCCGCGATTGGCGCGCGTGACCAGATGATAGGGCACACCGATGGTCCAATGGGACATCGACGACCACAAAATCGCCAGGACGATCCAATACCAAAGATTGGAAAATGACCTTAGGTCAATCACTTCGGTGACGAGATCGAGGAAGTCCAACGGGTGTCCCAACCGGCTGAAGGGTCTGATTTGGCGGCACCATATGCGGGCGATTCCCGGGATGCCAGCCCCCCCGCGCGTCTGGGGCAAAGCTTGCGTGGCGGGCGTTGCCGTGGCACCTCTGTCCGCAACCTGAAGATGAGCGAAAGAGCGCAAGCCATGAGCGTCACCCAAGCCCCCTACCCGCTGACCCGCTTCCGCCGCACGCGCTCGGCCGCGCCGCTCCGCAATCTGGTCCGCGAAAGCGCGCTCTCGGTCCATGACCTGATCTGGCCGGTCTTCGTGTGTGACGGGCAGAATGAGCGGCAGGCCGTGGCCTCCATGCCCGGCGTCGAGCGCCTGTCGGTGGATCTGCTGGTGGGCGCCGCGCGCCAGGCCGCGTCGCTTGGCATCCCGGCCATCTGCATCTTCCCCTACACCGACGCCGCCCTGAAAACCGAACTCTGCGAAGAGGCCTGGAACCCCGATAACCTGTCGAACCGCGCCATCCGTGCCATCCGCGAGGCGGGCATCGAGATCGCCATCATGACCGACATCGCGCTCGACCCTTACAACATCAACGGCCATGACGGCATCGTGCGGGACGACGTCATCGTGAACGACGAGACCGTCGAGGCGCTTGTCAAGATGGGCCTGGCCCAGGCCGAGGCCGGGGCCGATATCCTCGGGCCCTCCGACATGATGGATGGCCGCATCGGCGCGATCCGGGCGGCGTTGGAGGCAAACGGGCATACCAACGTGACGATCATGTCCTATGCCGCGAAATTCGCCAGCGCCTTCTACGGCCCGTTCCGCGATGCGGTGGGCGCGTCGGGCGCGCTGAAGGGTGACAAGAAGACCTACCAGATCGACCCGCTCAACGGCCGCGAGGCGCTCCGCTGTGTCGAACGGGACCTGCGCGAAGGTGCCGATATGGTGATGGTCAAGCCCGGCCTGCCCTATCTCGACATGTGCCGCCAGGTGAAGGACCGCTTTGGCGCGCCGACCTATGCCTACCAGGTCTCCGGCGAATACGCGATGATCGAGGCGGCGGCGGCCAATGGCTGGATCGATGGCGACAAGGTCATGCTCGAAAGCCTGATGGCGTTCCGGCGGGCGGGCTGCGACGGCGTGCTGACGTATTTTGCGCCCCGTGTGGCGGAGTATCTGAACGGATAGATATGGGCCCGGGCGCTATCCCTAGCGGCCAAATCGGCGAAAACCCGCAAACCTTGTGGTTTCGCGGATGACATGGCCTGCCTTTCGGCGTAGTCTTGCCGATGAGAACCGGGGGACAAACCTCCGGCCACGGTAACAAACAGGCAAGGCATACCCACATGGCAGATGGTATTTCCCGTCCCGCACGTTCTTCCGGTCCCGCACTTTCACGGCGGTCGCTTCTTCTGGGGGCGGGCGCAGCACCACTTCTGGCGGCCTGCGGCAATCCGCTGGGCAACAATAACGGGCCCCGCATCGATGCCCGCGCGGATGCGGCACTCGATTTCATGCAGCAAGAGGTGCCGGGCACGACCGACCTCGTGAACAACGCCGCCGGTATGCTGGTGATGCCGCTGATCACCGAGGCGGGCTTTGGCTTTGGCGGCGCCTATGGGCGCGGCGCGCTGCGGATCAACGGCGCGACTGTGGATTACTACTCCGCTGTCTCCGGCTCCTTCGGGTTGCAGATCGGCGCGCAGCAATATGCCCATACGCTGTTCTTCATGACCGAGCAGGCGCTGAGCGAATTCCGCAACTCGGTCGGCTGGTCGGTGGGTGCCGATGTGCGCTACGCGGTCAACACCCAGGCCGGTGCGCTCGGGTTCGACACCGCGACAATCTCCGAACCGGTGATTGCCGTGATCTACGGTCAGGCAGGCCTGATCATCGGCGCCACGCTCGACGGAACGCGCTACACCCGCATTATCCCCTGATCGCGCGGCCCTGATCCGCCGAGCCGGCGCCTCGCGCAAGCGTGACTGGCGCGGGCCCGTCAAAGATGTCATCCCGAAGCGGTATCAGCTTCGGGAGAGATCCATGTTTCGCGCCGTCATCGCCCTTGTTTTCCTCAGCCTTCCGCTGGCCGCGCAGGACGTCGCCGACCTTGCGCCGCGCGAGGGCTGGGAGGTCCACGTCACCGCCCATGATTTTGCGACACTTGTGGATCGGACCAACGCGGCCGTCTCGGAGAACGGGATGGCGGTTGTCACCCGCGCCGGGCCAACCGGTGCGGCGGCCAACCGGGGCATCGAGATTCCGGGCAACATGGTCATCGGCGTGTTCAACAATGTCTACGCCGTGCGGATCCTTGAATTGTCCACCGCGGCGATGATCCACGCACCCATTCGCCTCTACCTCACCGAGAATGCGGATGGCACCGCGACGCTCAGCTATATCCGCCCCTCCGCGCTCTATGCCCCCTACTTTGACGAGGCCGACGCCGATCTGGCCGACGCCGCGTCAGAGCTCGATGCCGTGTTCGCAACCATTGCCCAGGCCGCCGCTGCGCGCTAGACGCGTGCGATACGAGTCTACTGGCCAGGGAACACCATCACGATGCGACTGATCTTGCGATGGCTGACGCGGCTTGTGGCCGCCGGTGTTGTCGTGAGCGTCCTTGTGGCCACGCTTGGCTGGTGGATCGCGAGCCGCTCGATCCCCGATTACGACGCCGATTGGCAGGTGGATGGCATCGACGGGCAGATCGAGATTGTCCGCAACACCGCCGCCGTCCCGCATATCTTCGCGCTGACGGACCATGACGTCTACTACGGGCTCGGCTTTGTCCATGCCCAGGACCGGCTGTGGCAGATGCTGATGCTGCGCCGAACGGCGCAGGGGCGGTTGTCGGAGGTGTTCGGGCGGCGGACGCTTGAGATCGACGATTTGATGCGGCGGCTCGATCTGGACGGATATGCGCGCCAGTCGCTCGACGCCTATTCCGAAGACAGCCTTGGCATCCTGGAGGCCTATGCGGACGGCGTGAATGCGTGGCTGCGGCTGGTCAGGGACGAGGCCTTGGGGCGCGGCGCGCCGGAATTGTTCCTGTTCGAGCCCGAGATCGCGCCTTGGCGGCCCAATGATTCCATCATGTTATCGCTGCTCATGGCGCTTGAGCTGGCCACCCACCACGAAAACGAGATCCTGCGCGCCCGCGCCTCTCTGGCCCTGCCGGAACCGGGCCGGATCAGTGATCTGATGCCCGACGCGCCGGGCACCGGTGCCGCGGAGCTGGGCGACTACGCCAGCGTGCTGGAGATCCCGGAGACGATGTTTGCGGATGCCAGCGGCGCGACCGGCCCGCGCGACGCGCTGCACCCGAACTGGCAGGGCGTGAACCGCGGCGGCGCTTCCAATATCTGGGCCGCCACCCCCACCCGCTCGGCGGCCGGCGGGGCGCTGATGGCGTCCGACCCGCATCTGAGCCTCACCGCGCCCTCGCTGTGGTATCTGGCCCGGCTGGAGCTTGCCACGGGCGGCGTGATCGGGGCGAGCATTCCCGGCACGCCCGGTATCCTCAACGGCCGGTCCGAGCGGCTCAGCTGGGGCATCACGGCGGCCTATCTCGACGATATCGACCTCTATATCGAGGAACTCAACCCCGACGACCCCACCCAATACCGCACCATCGACGGATGGGCGGAGTTCGAGACCCGGCGCGAGATCATTGAGATCGCCGATGAAGCGCCCGTCACCATCACCCTGCGCAACACCGAAAACGGGCCGGTCATCCCCGGCGGCCACTGGAACCTGGGCTCCGTCACCCCGGCGGGACACGTGGTGTCGATGCGCTGGACCGCGCTCAGCACCGAGAACACCTCGATGCAGACCGGCCTGCGCCTGATGCGGGCGCGCAATATCGAAGAGGCGCTGGCCGCCGGGGAGGATTACGTGGCCCCCTCCGCCAACCTGATGCTGGCCGCCGAGGATGGCCGCATCGCGATGCAGGTGATCGGCCACATGCCCTGGCGCCGCAACGAGCACGAGACCCAGGCACGCATGCCCTCGCGCGGCTGGATCGAGGGCAACCGCTGGCAGGGGATCACACAGTATTTCGCCAACCCCACCTTCCTCGATCCCGAAAGCGGGGTGCTTGGCAACACCAACAACAAGATGGTGGATCGCGAATTCCCGCTCCACATCTCGTATCTCTGGGGCGACACGCAGCGGATCACCCGCCTCAGCCGCCTGATGGAGGCGCGCGAGGTTCATACCCGCGACAGCTTCATCGAGGCGCAGCTTGATACGGTGTCCGCCGCCGCGCGAAACCTCCTGCCGCTGATCGCGCGAGATCTGTGGTTTACCGGCGAGCCCGCCGCCCCCGGCACAACCGAGCGCCGCCGCCAGCGCGCGCTGGAGCTTCTGGCCGATTGGAACGGGGAGATGAACGAACACCTCCCCGAGCCGCTGATCTTCGCCGCCTGGATGCGGCACCTGCAACAGCGCCTGATCCGCGACGATATCGGCCAGCTCGCCGAGGAATTCTATCAGGTCGAACCGATCTTCATCGAACGCGTGTTCCGCGACGTCGATGGCGCGTCGATCTGGTGCGATGTGCGGCCCTCGACCGCCACCGAGAATTGCACCGACACCGCCCGGATGGCACTCGACGAGGCGCTTCAGGACCTGAGCGAGCGCTACGGCAACGATATCGAAAGCTGGCGCTGGGGCGCGGCCCACGAGGCCGTGCACGAACATCAGGTGCTGGGCGATACCCGCCTGTTTTCATGGATCGTGAACATCCGGCAGGCCACGTCAGGCGGGGATTTCACCCTGAACCGGGCCGCCACGCCGGGCAACGGGCCGGAGCCCTACCTCAACACCCACGGCGCCGGGTATCGCGGCGTGTACGATTTCGCCGACCCCGACAGTTCCGTGTTCATCATTTCCACCGGGCAATCGGGCCACCCGCTGTCGCCCCATTACGATGATCTGGGCGAACTGTGGCGCCGCGGCGAATACGTCCCGATGACGCTCGATCCCGACCTCGCGCGCGCCGGAAATCTCGGAGTGATGGTGCTCAGCCCGCGGGACTAGGCCGGGTCCTCCCGAAGGCCGCCCGCCGCGATCACAACTGGCGAAACGCCCTTTCCTGCCGGGCCGTCCAGTTGACCTGCAGGATGGTGCTGTCTTTCCCCGGCTCCTCGTCTTCCACCACACCCTGTTCGAACAGCCAGGCCCGTTTGCGGCCCTCAGAATGGGCCAGATCCACGCGGGCCGTATGCCGGGGCGCGGAGACACGGTCGGCGACGGCGGCCAGAAGCGGCTCCAGCCCGTCACCCGTCAGGGCCGAGACGGCGAACACATCCGGCTGTCGCTCTGCTTCGGTCCGGCGCGCCTCCGCGCCCGCCGCATCCAACCGGTCCAGCTTGTTCCAGACGTCGATCTGAGGCGCGGTTTCGCTGACGCCGAGTTCCGACAGGATCGCCTCCACATCGCCCGCCTGTTCGGTGGTCTCGGGGTGGCTGATATCGCGGACATGCAAGATCAGATCGGCGTCCAGCACCTCCTCCAGCGTGGCGCGAAAGGCGGCGACAAGCTGGGTCGGCAGATCGCTGATGAACCCCACCGTGTCCGACAGGATCACATCGGTGCCATCGGGCAGCGTCACCGCCCGCATGGTGGGATCCAGCGTGGCAAACAGCATATCCTTGGCCATCACGTCGGCACCGGTCAACCGGTTGAACAACGTGGATTTTCCCGCATTGGTGTAGCCAACAAGCGCAACGATGGGATACGGCACCTTCTTGCGCGCTGAGCGGTGCAGGGCGCGGGTTTTCACAACCTTCTGCAATTGCCGTTTGATCCGGGTGACGGCCTCGTCGATAGCGCGCCTGTCGGCCTCGATCTGCGTCTCGCCGGGGCCGCCCACAAAGCCAAGGCCGCCGCGCTGGCGCTCCAGGTGGGTCCAGGCCCGCACAAGGCGCGTGCGCTGGTAGCTGAGCGCCGCAAGCTCCACCTGCAACACACCCTCCCGCGTGGCCGCGCGGTCGGCGAAAATCTCCAGGATCAGGCCCGTCCGGTCGAGCAATTTGCAGCCCCAGCGCTTTTCCAGATTGCGCTGCTGCACCGGGGTGACGGGGCCGTCGATCAGGACGAGGCCGATCTCCTCCGCCTCGATTCGCTGTGCCAGTTCCTCGATCTTGCCCTTGCCGAACAACAGGCCCGGCTGCGCCCGCGGCAATCGAACCACATCGGCCCCCACAACCTCCAGATCCGGCAGGGCGGCGGCAAGTGCCACGGCCTCGTCCAGCGCGAATTCGGGGCCGCGTCGGTTGCGATCTGATTGGATGTCGGGGTGCAGCACCAAAGACCGCATCGGGGCCTTGCCGTGGTCGGGGCCCGATCCGGTGCTGTCGTCGTCAGGGGAAAGGCGGCTTTTGGCGCTCACTCTTCCCCGTCATAGAGATTGATCGGCTGCGCGGGCATCACCGTCGAGATGGCATGCTTGTAGACAAGCTGCGACTGTCCGTCGCGGCGCAACAGGACACAGAAATTGTCGAACCAGGTAATCACACCCTGCAACTTCACACCGTTGATCAAGAAGATCGTCACTGGAACCTTTGTCTTGCGGACGTGGTTGAGAAACGCGTCCTGCAAGTTCTGTCTGTTTTCGGCCATTTGGTATCACGCCCCATTGGTTCTTGATCCGGGTTGGACCCCGGATACGTCGTGCCAAGCCACTATGGAGTCAGTTCGCGGGGATTTCCAGCCCCGATCAAGACCTTGGCCCGGAACCGCCGATCAGTCGCGCCAGAACGCCGGATTGATCAGCGCGATCAGGACCAGGGTCTCGACACGGCCCACGATCATCGCCGCCGCGCAGATCAGTTTTGCGGGGTCCGACAAAGTGAAATAATCAATCGGCATCTCGCCCGCGACGCTGGCCAGCGGGCCTGTTGTGGTCAGGGTCGCGATGGCCAGGATCATCGACGCCTCGAAATCGAGGCCCGTGGCCGCCAGGGCCACCATCACCGCGCAGATGCTGATCACCAGAAGCATGAAGACAACCCAGGCGATATAGGCGCCTTCGCGCCGGATGCGCCGCCCCAACCGCCCTGCCCCGGCGACGGAGTTGGGATAGATCAGCTTGCCCATCTCGCGCACGCCGTGTTTGTAGAGCGCATAGACCCGCAGCAGCTTCAGGCCGCCCGCCGTCGTCGCCACCCCGCCCCCCATCAGGACAAGGCCCACCAGCAACAGGCCCGGCGTCGGCAGGCCCGACCACGCCCGCGCATCGCCCCAGGCATCCGACACGAAGCCGGTGGTCGTCAGGAACGACGACACGGTGAAGACCGACCCCCACAGCGCGACGATAGCGGCGCGCGCATTGGCCAGTTCCTCCACTTCCAGCGCTCCGACCCAGTGGCGCGTGAACAACAGCGTCGACAGAACGATCACCGCGAACAGGGCAAGGCGGATTTCGCGGTCCTTGGTCAGGCGCTCCCGCAAGTCGCGGCCGATGCCGCTGGAATAGGTGCGCCGCGACAGGGCGAAGAGGAAGAAAAGCAGGATCAGGAATTCCCCGCCGATGCCCGCGGGCCGCCCCTCAAGCCCGCCCACCGGGCTGATCCCGGAGGTCGCCATCGTCGACATGGCGTGGATCGCCGCCACCAGGGGTTCTTCCCCCGCCACGATCAGGGCCAGCACCAGAGCCAGCGTCAGCGCGCCGTAGATCGGCGTCAGCCGCAGCGCGTGGTTGCGCAGCCGCTCCGAGGCATTGGCCGCCGTCATCTGCCCGCCCGTGGCCTGCGTCGCCCCCTGGATATTGGCCTCCGACGTCACCTCGTAGCCCCCCAGCGTCAGCGGGGCCAGAACCGCGAAGGCGGTGATCCAGATCAGCAGCCCGCCGAACCAGCCCACAAGGCCCCGCCAAAGATGCACGGCCGGGCTCAGGCGGGCGGGATCGAACACCTCCGCGCCCGTGGTCGTCAGCGCCGACACCATATCGAGATAGACGTTGATGAACCGCGTATTGCCCACCGCCTGATCCATCGGCAGCGACAGGACCAGCGGCAACCACAGATAGGCGAGCACCAGCGAGGCCAGATGGCTCCGCTCGGACGGGCGGCGGCGCGGCGTCTGGCTGGCAAAGCCAAGCAGAACGGCGGCCATCACCACCATCAGGCCGGAATAGAGGAACACCCGCGCGGTGGCGAAATCCTCCAGCGCCGTGGCAATCGCCGCGGGCACGAACATCGCGCCACCGCTGACGAAGATCAGGACGGTAAAGAACGGCAGATTGCGGAAATAGGCAGCCATGGGCAGCGCGATCCCCGATCAGAAAAAGTCGATGGAGACTTGAAGCAGCGCCTCAACCGCGGGCACATCGGCCCGCAGCGCAAAGATGACAACCGCGTCCCCCTCCTCGATGCGCGTGGAGCCGGTGGGCCGGAACACCTTGCCGCCGCGCTGCACCGCGCCCACCAGCGCGCCTTCGGGGAAATCGATATCCCGCACAGCCTTGCCGGAAATCGGCGAGGTCGAGAGCACCTGCGCCTCGATCACCTCGGCCTCTGCATCGCCGATGGAGTAAACGCCCCGCACCCGACCGTGCCGGATATGGCGCAGGATCGAACTGACTGTTGTCGCGCGCGGGTTCACATAGGCGTCGATGCCCAACGGGTCCATCAGCGGCACCAGCGTCGGGTCATTCACCAGGCTGATCGCCATGCCCGCCCCCGCCGATTTCGCGCGGACCGAGGCCAGCATGTTGGTCTTGTCATCATCGGTCAGGCTCAGCACCACATCGGCGCGCTCCACCCCCGCCTCGCGCAGCAGGTCCATGTCGAGCCCGTCGCCATGGAGCACGATCGTGCGCTCCAACGCATCGGCGGCCACCTCCGCGCGGCCCCTGTTCGCCTCGATCACCCGCGTGCGCATCCGTGTGGCGGACTTCTCCAGCTTGCGCGCAACGGTCAGGCCCACATTGCCCCCCCCGATGATCAGGATCCGCTCCAGCGCGGTGCGGGTCTTGCCGAAGATCTCCAGCGTGCGGGTCACATCCTCGGCATGGGTGAACACATAGACCTGATCGCCCGCAAACAGCTGATCGCCCGGTTCCGGCGCAAACAGCGTGCCGTCGCGCCGCACGCCGGTGACAATCGCGCGCAGGGTCGAGAACAACTCCGAGAGTTGCCGCAACGGCGTGTCGAGCACCGGGCAATCGTCATCCAGCGTGATCCCCAGAAGCTGCGCATCCCCGCCCAAGAAGCTTTCGGTGTCGAAGGTGGAGGGTGATTTGATCCGGTTCAGCACCGCCTCCGCCACCTCCATTTCCGGGCTGATCACCACGTCGATGGGCAGATGATCCCGGCGATAGAGGTCGGAATAGATCGCGCGCAAATAGGATTGGGCCCGCAGCCGCGCGATCTTGCGCGGCACTGCAAAGACCGAATGGGCCACTTGGCAGGTGACCATGTTGACCTCATCGGAATGGGTGGCGGCGATCACCATATCGGCGTCTCGCGCACCCGCGCGGTCCAGCACGTCCGGGTAGGAGGCGAACCCGGTCAGGCCCTGCACGTCCAACGTATCAGTGGCGCGGCGCACCAGGTCGGAATTGTTGTCGACCACCGTGACGTCGTTGTTTTCCGAGGACAGATGGCGCGCGATCTGCCAGCCAACCTGGCCCGCGCCGCAAATGATGACCTTCATTCGGGTTCCGTTTCTGAGGGTCCGTGAGTGCCAACCTTGTTGGCAGAGTGCCGGGGGGGCGTCAACGGGGCTGACCTTGGCGTGCGGCAAGGCGAACCCACAAGCGGCCGCCCAGGGTCTGCGGCCCGGCAAGTGAATGCGGCGGGTGTAGAGAAAGGCTGCTGGACAGCGGTCTATGGCGCAACGTCAGCTCTTCGGTACATGATGCGCTTTCGCCGTGGCTGCGCCAGCGCCCGCTTTGAAAAGCTGCCAATTCGCTTCTGTTTGGCTAAGCCATTGTAACTAAGGTTCACAATGCCGATGCTGACGCCATGGCGACTGAAAATGAATTCTCCTTGCATACCCTGGCTGCACCAGCACGCAGGCACATTCGTGTGTTTCAGCTGCATCAGTTTCTTGACCGGTTCGCCATGGGCCTTACGGTTGCTGTGGTTGCGCTCGCACTCACAGATCGCGGCATGGACCTGCTTCAGATTTCGCTTCTCTTCGGGGTCTATTCACTCACGACGATGGCGATGGAACTGCCGTTTGGCGGTCTAGCTGACAGTATCGGACGAAAGCCGGTTTTTCTGGCGGCCATCGTCGCCAGTCTGATGTCGCTGGCCTTGTTCCTGTCTTCAAGCGATTTCTATGTTCTGGCATTGTCCTTTGCCTTCATCGGATTTGGGCGCGCCCTGCGGTCGGGCACGCTCGATGCATGGTTCGTGGAAACATTCAAAACCACTGCACCGGGCGTGGATGTCCAGCCTGCGCTCGCCAAGGCGCAGTGGGCCAATGCGATGGGCCTCGCCCTTGGCGCTGTCCTCGGCGGTCTGCTGCCCGATGCTTTCGGTTCGATCGCACAGAGGCATGGATTCAGCATCTATGATGTGTCTTACGCGGTGAGTTTTGGTGTGATGTTATGCGTGTTCTTATTTACGCTTTTGGCCATTGTGGAAAAACCGCACCCGCTGAACTCCGGTGCCCTCAAACAAGGGTTCGCCAGCGTGCCTGGGGTCGTCAAAGAGGCTGGTCTTCTTGCGCTGAGACACCCAATGCTTTCGGTACTGCTGGCCGCATTGGCCTTGTTCCTGATGGCGACCAATCCAGTCGAGGTGATTTGGCCCACATATGCCAAGCCCATGCTGGAAGACGGCTTCGCGACCACGGCGATCGGTGCGCTGACCGCGACCTACTTTTTCTCAATCGCTTTTGGTGCGTCACTGTCTCCGCGCATAAGCCGCATCTTCAAGCGCCGCCACGCCGTGACCCTTTCCGTGATCTTTGCCTGCCTCGCGGTGTTTCAAATCGCATTGGCGATACAGGACGAAATCGTCGGATTTGTGGTTGCGTTTATTCTCTTCTCAATCACCCTCGGCGCGAGTGAGACACCTGCCAGCAGTATTCTTCACACCTTCGTGGAAGACCGCCAGAGGTCAACCATGCTATCCTTAAGGTCGCTCATTCAACAGCTTGGGGGCGCGTTGGGACTTATCGTGACAGGAGCCGTCGCCGAAGTTTACTCCACCCCTGTGGCGTGGAGTCTTGGTGCAGCATTTCTTCTCATCGCAGTGATGCTGACCGGAGTGTTGGCTCTCCGTATGAGAGCAACACTCCGGTCAGATAGCTGACGGCGGGCCGCCCTAAACCGAACCGCACCCCGATTTGGCAAACCAATCGCATTCGGGGGGCCAGCCCCCCAATCCCCCCGGGATATTTTCAAAACAAGGAACGGGCCCGTAACCGGTTGTTAACCATAAGGAGAGAGAGACTGGGCATGCGGTACAGGCTGGGAAGCCGATGACCGCAAACGAGGAAGGCCCCCGGCTCTGTCTGGGGGCTGACCCTCAGGTCCCCCGGTTTTGCGCAGGCGTCTTCCAGACCGGTCGCAAATTTCTCCCGAACGCACGTCGCCGTTTTCCCCGGTCCGAACCGCGCGGGACGACGCTCCTCAAGGGCGGGAAAAGGTGAAAACAGGGTTAACAAGAAATCGTTTGTTGTTTTATAACAATAATTTAACTGTACTTATCAACCTTGATAACCCCGGCCCGCCTAGTCCTCGCTCACCTGCGCCACCCGTGTGCCCGCCTTCGAGGTCGTCACCACACCCAGCGACTTCAGCTTCCGGTGCAGCGCCGAGCGTTCCATGCCCACGAAGCTCGCCGTGCGGCTGATATTGCCCCCGAACCGGTTGATCTGTGCCATCAGATATTGCCGCTCGAACAGCTCCCGCGCCTCGCGCAGCGGCAGGGTGGTGAGCGAGGCCGACAGGGTCATCTCGTCATCCGTCGTGGGCGCCTCGGTCTGCCCCGGCAGGTCACGCGCCTCGATCGGGCCATCGCCTTCGCCCAAGATCAGCACCCGCTCCACCACGTTCTTGAGCTGCCGCACATTGCCCGGCCACGACATCGTCTGCAGCATCGCCGCCGCGTCGTCCCCCAGCTTGCGGGCCGCCATGCCCTGTTCGCGGTTCAGCAGGTCGATGAAATAGCGTGTCAGTTCGGGGATATCCTCGCGCCGATCCTCCAGCGCGGGCACGTCGATCGGCACCACGTTCAGGCGGTGATACAGCTCCTCGCGGAACCGTCCGGCGGCGATTTCGTCCTGCAGGTTCCGCGTGGTCGAGGAGATCACCCGCAGATCCACCCGCACCTTGGCCGTGCCGCCGACGCGGGTGAAGGACTGATCCACCAGCACCCGCAGGATCTTGGACTGCGTGCCGAGGGGCATATCGGCCACCTCATCGAAATAGATCACGCCGCCATGGGCCTGCTCCAACAGGCCCTGCTCTACCCCGCGCTGCTGGCTTTCGCGGCCAAACAGCACCTCCTCCATATGGTCGGGCTGGATCGACGCCGAGGACACCGTCACAAACGGCGCATCCGCCCGGTTCGAATTGGCATGCACGTAGCGCGCCGCCACCTCCTTGCCGGATCCCGGCCCGCCCGTCAGCATCACGCGGCCGTTCGATTTCGTCACCTTGTCGAGCTGTCCCTTGAGGGTCCGGAAGGCCGAGGACGAGCCGATCATGTCGGTCGAGCGCGTGTCCTGCCGCCGCAACGCCGTGTTCTCCCGCCGCAGCCGCGAGGTTTCCATCGCCCGCTTGATCACCACCATCAGCTGGTCGATATTGAACGGCTTCTCGATGAAGTCATAGGCGCCCTGTTTGATCGCCGCGACCGCGATCTCGACATTGCCATGGCCCGAGATGATCACCACCGGCACGTCGGGATTGTCGCGCTTCACATGGCCCAGGATATCGATCCCGTCCATGTTGCTGTCCTTGAGCCAGATATCGAGGATCATCAGCCCCGGCGCGCTCTTGTTCAGCTCTGCCATGGCCTCATCGGAATTGCCCGCCATCCGGGTCGAAAACCCCTCGTCTTGCAGGATATCCGAAATCAGTTCACGAATGTCGCGTTCATCGTCGACGACCAGAATATCGCTCATCACATCTCTCCTTGCGCGGCCGGGGGCCTGTCGGGCAATCGGGGTAAGGTAATGCGGGCCATCGCACCGCGATGGGCACCGTCGCTGAACGGCTCCGCATCCAGAAGCTCCAGCGTTCCGCCATGCTCTTCAATGATCTTCTTGACGATGGGCAGGCCAAGGCCGGTGCCCTTGTCGCGGGTGGTGACGTAGGGTTCGAACAGTTTCGCGCGGTCCGGCGGCAGACCGATCCCGTTATCGGAGATATCGATCTGTACCAGGTCATCGAAGGTCCGGAGATCCACGTGAAGCGCGCCGACGTGATCATCAGGCGCGCCTTTTTCTATCAGGGTTTCAATGGCTTCGCCGCCATTCTTCAACAAGTTCGTCAGGGCCTGGCCGATCATGGTTGCGTCGACCTCCGCCATGACTGCGCGGTCCGGAATATCGGTCTTGAACCGGATGTTCGGTTGGCCCGCGCGCTGTAACATCACAGCATTGTTCAACAGTTGAACTATATCCTCCGAGCGCGTTTCGGGCTCCGGCATCCGGGCGAATTTCGAGAACTCGTCCACGATGCGGCGCAGGTCGTTGGTCTGCCGCACGATCACTTCGGTCATCTGTGCAAGCGACGCCTGATCGTCGGCCTCCAACTTCTTGGAAAACTTGCGATTCACCCGTTCGGCCGACAGCTGGATCGGTGTCAGGGGGTTCTTGATTTCGTGGGCGATGCGGCGGGCGACGTCGCCCCAGGCGGCCATGCGCTGCGCGCTGACAAGCTGCGTGACGTCGTCGAAGGCCACAACGTAGCCTTCCAGCTCGTCATTCAGGTTGCGGCGGGTCGCCATGCGGACCAGAAGGCTCTCCTGCTTGCTGCCACGGGTCAGCTTGATCTCTTCTTGCACCGCTTCGCCCGAGGAGGCGGTCAAGCGTTCGAACAGGGGCGCGAATTCGGGAACCGCGGCCTCGAGGGTCAATCCGCTATCGCGTTGTTCCACCATCGACAGCAGGCGGATGGCCGAGCGGTTCATGAAATCGACGCGGCCCGATTGGTCCAGCCCGATCACCCCAGCGGTCACCGAAGACAACACCGAATCGAACAAACGGCGGCGCTCTTCCGTCGCCGCGTTTTGCTCCACCAGCGTATCGCGCTGGCCCTTCAACTGCCGGGTCATCTGGTTGAACAGCCGCCCCAGCATGGCGATTTCATCATCAGAGGTTGTTTCGGGCACCCGCACATCGAGGTCGCCTTGCCCGACCCGCTGTGCCGCCCCGGCCAGCCGCCCCACGGGCCGGGACAGACGCTCGCCGAAGCTGAGACCGGCCCAGATTGCCGCGAGAATCATCAGGGTGGCGAAGCCGAGATACAGAAGGGCAAAATCGAACAACAGCCGACCGCGATCGGCCTCCACCTGCCGGTAGAGGAGCACGGTCTGCTCCGTTTCATCGAGAAGCGCGATGATCTGGCCGTCGACCTCCCGGCTGATATAGAGATACCGATCCGGGAACGCCGCGAGGCGGAACAGAGCGCGGAATTCGTTCTGCGCCCGGTCCTCACTCAGGACAACCTCACCCTCGGCAGCCAGCGCCAGATCGGCGTCGCTTGGACGGTCATAATCGAACAGGTAGGACCGCTCACCCCGCGCGCGGATCTCTCCGCCGCCATCGATCACGAAGGCCTCCCGCAGCCCCCGCTGGATCTGCCCCTGACCCTGGCTGAGGACCTGACGCAAATCGCCGTCAGACAGGAACGGGGCGGCGCGGCGGTTTAGGTTCAGAAACGCCGCCAAGGCGCGAACATCTTGCTCCAGATCGTCCCGATGCTCCTGCTGGTAGGCCACCGCGGCATCCACGGAATTGCCAAGCGCGGTGGAGACCCGGTCCGAAAACCACCCCTCAAGGCCCATATTCACCGAAAGCGTTGCCAGAACCGCGACAACGACCGTCGGCACCAGCGCCACGACCCCGAAAATCGCGGTCAGACGCAGGTGCAGGCGGGAGCCCGCGGATTGCGCCCGGCGCGATGCAACGATGCGCGCCACCTCCCGCAGGACAAGGGTGGCAACGACGAGGATATAGACGAGATCGGCCAGCACGATGAGGCGCAGGCCGGGGCTATCGGCGACCTCGGCCAAGGGCCCGAGCGCCAGGAAGGTGGCGAGCGCCAGAACCGGCGCCAACACCACGAGACCCACGGTGCCGATACTGCGCAACCGCTTGTTGCGGCGCAGCTGGCCCAAACGGTCCAGAAATGGCTGCTTATCGCCCATTCCGCGGGCGGGCTCGTCCACCACTCGCATCCCCCAAATCACTCGCTAGATCGGCCTGACAGAACCGACGCGCCCGGGAGCCTGTTCCCGAAACGCCACGCGACTGTTGCGAGTTTACATCAACTTGCGGCGCCGTGTCACGCGGATATCCAGATCCGTGATCTTTTTGCGCAAGGTATTGCGGTTGATCCCAAGAAGGTCCGCACATTTAGCCTGATTGCCGCCGGTGGCGTCCAATGCGATCTCGATCAGCGGCATCTCAACTTCCCGCAGGATCCGTGTGTAGAGACCGGGGGCAGGAAGCACGCCGCCATGAAGATCAAAGTAGCGCCGTAAGTGCTTGGCAACGCTACCGGAAAGCTTTTCGCCCTCCCCGCCGCCGCCGATCAGCGGCTCAATGGCGGGCTGGCTGCCGAGGACGGATTCAACCTCGGCCCGCGAGATCTCTTCGACCTGGGCCGTGACGGTCAAGCGGCGAATGGTGTTCTCCAATTGCCGCACATTCCCGGGCCACGAATAGGCGCGGATCAGGTCCATCGCATCGTCGGAAAACCGCCGAATGGCAGCCCCGTCCCGCTCGGCCCGAGCCAGAAAATGCGTGGCGAGAAGGGGGATGTCGTCCACCCGCTCGCGCAAGGACGGCACGGCGATGCCGACGCCGCCGAGGCGATAGAACAGGTCCTGCCGGAACCGGCCCTCCTCCATCTTCTCCATCAGATCCTTCTGGGAGCTTGCCATGATGCGCGGGCTGGTGCCGGGCATCGCATCGAGCATCCGTACGATCTTGGCCTGGGCATCTTCGGAGAGGTCGCCGACCTCGTCAAAGAGGATCGAGCCGCCCTTGGCCCGGCTCAGGATCATCGACGGCCCGTCAGCCCCTTCCAGATCGGGCGCGGAGGCGACCACGAACGGTAGCGTGCGGCGGTCGGAGAAATCGTGGATGGCGCGCGCGATCAGGCTTTTGCCGGTGCCGCTTTCGCCGGTGATCAGAACCGTCAGATCGGTGTTCATCACCCGCGCCACCAACCGGTAGAGGGCCTGCATCACCGGCGTGCGCCCCACCAGCGGCAGATCCTCGCCCTCGCCCGCGCGCGCCATGTCATCGGTTGGTCTGGGCGTCGCCTGTACGCGCCGCTTCTGGTCCAGCGCCCGGGCTGCCCGCTTCATCAGATCGGGTAGGTCGAAGGGTTTCGGCAGGTAATCGTAGGCGTCCTTTTCGGTGGCCTGGATCGCCGTCATAATGGTGTTCTGTGCCGAAATGATGATCACCGGAAGGCCCGGGCGACGCTCGGTGATCTGCGGCAGCATATCGAGGCCGTTGCCGTCGGGCATGACGACGTCGGAGATCACCAGATCGCCTTTCCCCTCCTCGACCCAGCGCATCAGCGTCATCAGCGACGAGGTGGCATGGACCTTGCACCCCGCGCGGGTCAGCGCCTGGGTCAGAACGGTGCGGATGGTGCGGTCGTCATCAGCGACAAGAACGGTGCCGTCCATGGGTCAGATGCCTTTCCAGAGAGTGTCTTGTGGCGCCCGGTTGGGCGGGCCCCCGTGTCGTGTCGACCACGTCATTGCAGCGGTTCCTTCGGTGCAATCGGCAGGGAAATCCGGAACGCCGTCCGGCCCGGCACGCTGTCGACCGAGATCCAGCCGTCATGATCCGCAACGATTTTGGAGATCAGCGCGAGGCCCAGTCCCGTTCCGTTTTCGCGGCCGGAGATGAATGGTTCGAACACATCGGGCGCGATATCCGGTGGGATGCCGGGACCATCGTCGATCACCTCGATCTGTAACGGGACAGCCCCGCCCGACCCGTCGCGGCGCCGAACCTTGAGGGACAATTCGTAAAACGTGCGCAGGCGGATCGTGCCGCCCTCCGACCCGGCCTCGGCAGCGTTCTTCAGGAGGTTCAGGATCACCTGAAGCAATTGGTCGGAATCCGCCCATGCGGATGGCAGGGACGGATCGTATTCATCCTCGATCTGCATGTGCGCGGCAAAGCCGAGCGCGGCGGATTTGCGGGCGCGGTCAAGGACATCGTGGATGTTGACCGCACGGCGATCCGGCGGGCGGACATTGCCGAAATCCTCGACCTGTTCCAGCAATTTCAGAACCCGGCGCGTCTCGCCCACAATCAGATCGGTCAATTCCCGATCCTCGGGCCCCGCATTCATCGAAATCAGCTGCGCGGCACCGGTAATGCCGGCCAATGGGTTCTTGATCTCGTGAGCCAGCATCTCGGCCATGCCGATGGCCGATTTCGCGGCGGATTTGGAGGACAATGCACGGTCAAGCTTGCCCTGAAGCTCCCGGTTCTCAAGCAGCACCAGCACATGATCGGGTTTGTCGGCCAGCCCGGCAATCTGGACATCGCAGGTGACGGGCTTGCGGCTTCCGGTGCCGACATCGACCGCATTCACGAAAAGCGGGGCGCGGGCGGAGCGGACGCGGGCAAAGCTGTCTTCCAAGGGCGCATCGACAAAGATCTTGTCCCAGACCGGGTGGCCCTCCAGCGATTTGGCCGACGCGTTCAGGAACGTCTCACCGGCCGGGTTCACGTCGCGGATCCGGTCTCGATCATCGAGGATCAGCGCCGGGATCGGCAAGGACGCCCAGAGTGCATCGGTCCACTTCGTCATGCCGCCGACATCTCCGGCATGCGAGCCAGCGCCTCGGGCAGCAGGGCCAGAACGGTACACGGATTCTGCTCGGTCAGGACGCGTTTGCGCAGGACGGCGGGCGTGCGGGCGGTGTCCATGTACCAGCCCAGATGTTTGCGCGCGACGCGGCCGCCAAGCTCCGCGCCGTAGAAGGCCAGCATGTCTTCGTAATGGCGCGCGACCATCTCGACGAAGGCGCCGCCGGTTGGGATCGGCGGGTCTGGCGCGCCAAAGAGCGTCGCACCGATTTCCGCAAGCAACCACGGCTGGCCCTGGATGCCGCGCCCGACCATCACGCCATCGGCCCCGGAACACCGGAGCGCCTGGGCCGCGGCGGGCGCATCGGTGATATCGCCATTGGCGATGACGGGGATCGAAACCGCCGCCTTGACCGGCCGGATGCCGGGCCAATTCGCGGTGCCCTTGTAGAATTGGCACCGGGTCCGGCCATGGATCGTGATCATCCGGATGCCCGCCGCCTCCGCGCGTCGGGCCAGGGTGGCGGCGTTCAGGCTATCGTCATCCCATCCCAGCCGCGTCTTGAGGGTGACGGGCACGTCCACCGCGCCCACAACCGCCTCGATCAGGTGCAGCGCGTGGTCGAGATCGCGCATGAGCGCGGACCCGGACAGGCCGCCCACGACCTTCTTGGCGGGGCACCCCATGTTGATGTCGATGATCCGCGCGCCCTGCCCTTCGGCGATCCGCGCGGCCTCGGCCATCCAATGGGCCTCGCGCCCGGCAAGCTGCACGGCAGTGGCCTGCTCGCCAAACCCAAGCTCGGCCCTTGCGCGGACGGAGGCCTTCGCCTCCACCATCTCCTGGCTCGCCACCATTTCGCTCACCACCAGCCCGGCGCCGAAGCTGGAGACCAGCCTGCGAAACGGCAGGTCCGTGATCCCCGCCATCGGCGCAAGCAAGACCGGCGGGTCCAGCGGGATATCGGCGAGGGTGAGGGCCAACGTGCTTAATCCTTGTGCAGTCCCGTTGGAGATACGTCGCAAGCCCGGGGATGACAAAGGCAAGCCCCCGGCATTCTGCGCAATTCCCGGCGATTGCACAATAATGAGGCAGGGCGCCCAGAAAAGCATCGCACCCCATACGCGATTGTGCGCCCGGGTCCGGTCGCCTATCACCGGACCCATGGTTGATGCGATCCCAAAAGCTCCGAAAACCTCCGCCCTGATCGTGGCCGCTGGCCAAGGCGTGCGCGCGGGCGGCGAGCGGCCCAAGCAATGGCAGGAGATTGCGGGTAAAACCGTTGTGGATTGGTGTGTTGCAGCGTTCGATGCGCATCCCGGGATCGATATGATCGCGCTGATGGTGCGACCCGATGTGGACCCCGTCTATTGGCCTGAGGAGGGGCAGACACCGCTTGTGATCGCCCATGGCGGCGAGACGCGCGCCGCCACGGTGCGAGAGGGGCTGCAATTGTTGCGAGACGCGCAGGTAGAACGGGTGCTGATCCACGATGTGGCACGCCCCGGTGTGCCCGTTGCGGTGATCGATGCGGTTCTGGAGGCGCTGGAGGCGCATCCCGGCGCGGCCCCTGCTCTTGCCGTCACAGACGCACTCTGGCGTGGCGAGGCGCTTGTGAGCGGCACGCAGGATCGCAGCGGCCTCTGGCGCGCGCAGACACCGCAGGGCTTCGATCTGGCCGCGATCGTGGCGGCCCACGCCGCGTTCGAAGGCGACCCCGCCGATGACGTGGAAGTGGCCCGCGCCGCCGGCCTCGACGTCGCGATTGTGCCCGGCGACGAGGCCAACCTGAAGATCACCGGCCCGGCGGATTTCGCGCGGGCCGAAGCGGTGCTGAAAGGAAACACGATGGATATTCGCGTCGGCAACGGGTTTGACGTGCACCGGTTCGGGCCCGGCGACCATGTGATGCTTTGTGGTGTGTCCGTGCCTCATCCCCGGGGCCTGCAGGGCCATTCGGATGCCGATGTGGGCCTGCACACAGTGACCGATGCGATCTATGGTGCACTGGCCGAGGGCGATATCGGCACCCATTTCCCGCCCTCCGACCTGCAATGGAAAGGCGCGGAGAGCCATATCTTCCTGAGCCACGCGGTTGACCTTGCGGCCTCCAAAGGGTTTGCGATCTCGAATGCCGATCTGACGCTGATTTGCGAGCAGCCCAAGATCGGACCAGTGGCCGATGTCATGCGCGCCCGTTTGGCGGAGCTATTGCGGATCGACATGGACCGCGTATCGGTCAAGGCCACCACGTCCGAACGTCTGGGCTTCACGGGCCGGGAAGAAGGCATCGCCGCCCTGGCCAATGTCACGCTGGTGAAGCCATGACGCGGCTGATCGCGACTTTCGGCGGCGTTGGTCTCCTGCATCCGGCACCGGGGACATGGGGCAGCCTCGTGGGCCTGGGCCTGGGCATTCTTGTCCATGTGGCAGGTGGGTTTGTCGCCCTGTTTCTTGCGACGCTGCTGGTCACGGGGGTCGGCTGGTGGGCGGTAAACGCGGAAGTGGGCCAGAGCGAGGAGGACCCTTCGGAATTCGTCATCGACGAGGTGGCTGGGCAATGGGTGGCCCTCTGGCCGGTCTCGCTTGGAGCGGCACTGGCGGGTTCGGACATCCTGGCGCTTTATCCCGGCCTGATCACCGCGTTCCTCGCCTTTCGCGTCTTCGACATCCTGAAGCCCGGCCCCGTCGGGTGGGCCGACCGCCAACACGGCGCGTTCGGCATCATGGCCGATGACATCATCGCGGGATGGCTGGCGGCGATGATCGTGGCGCTGTTTGCCGTTCTCGTCCATCTGGTGGTCCTGTGAGTGCGGCCGCCGTCATCGATGCGCTGCGCGCGCGGGGCTGGATGCTGGCCACGGCGGAAAGCTGCACCGGTGGGATGGTCGGCGCCGCGATCACCGATGTGGCGGGGTCGTCGGATGTGTTCGACCGCGGCTTCATCACCTATTCGAACGCCGCCAAGGTCGAGATGTTGGGTGTGCCGCCCGAACTGATCGACGCGCACGGCGCCGTATCGGAGGAGGTGGCGGCCTCCATGGCCGTGGGCGCGGCCGCGATGGGACACGCGAATGTCGCCGTCTCCGTCACCGGCATTGCAGGGCCAGGCGGGTCCGAACACAAACCCGAGGGCCGCGTGTGCTTCGGGCTGAGCGTGGCGGGCAACACGATGACGGAGACGGTCGAATTTGGCGCAATCGGCCGAGCCGAGGTGCGACGGGCCACCGTGGCCCATGCGCTGGCGCTGGTGCTTCAGGCTGCCAACCCAAACGCGCCCGTATGAAAAGCAAAGCACCGCAAAACCGCCCAATAAACGGGCACTCGATAAATCGCCTGCATTTTCAGCATACCTTCGCCCGATCGCCTCTTTTTCCCGCGCCGTGATCCCGCTTTGACGCGGAAAAACCGGGAGAGGGACAGAGATATGAATGGAGCGGATACGGCATGGATCATCGTCGCGACGGCGCTGGTTCTGTTCATGACATTGCCGGGCCTCGCGCTGTTTTACGGCGGGCTGGTGCGGGCACGAAACGTGTTGAGCGTGTTCATGCACGTCTATGCGATTGCCTGTTTGATGAGCATCCTGTGGCTGGCCTTGGGCTATTCCATCGCCTTCGGACCTGGCGAAAGCGGGTATTTCGGCGGCTTTGAGCGGGCCTTTCTGACCGGTGTGACGGCAGACAACCTGAGCGGCACCCTGCCCGAAATCCTGTTCTTCGCCTTCCAGATGACCTTTGCCATCATCACGCCCGCCCTGATCGCGGGGGCTTATGTGGAACGCATCGGGTTCGGCTTCGTGTTGTTGTTCTCGGCCATCTGGATGCTCGTGGTCTACGCGCCGGTCGTGCACTGGATCTGGGGCGGTGGGTTTCTGGCCGATGGCGGCATATTCGGCGAAATCGGTGTGCGCGACTTTGCCGGTGGCATCGTCGTCCATGAAACGGCGGGCCTTGCAGCGCTGGTTCTGGCCGTCCTGTTGGGTGCGCGAACGAATTCGACCACGCCGCCGCACAATCCGGGCATGGTGATGATCGGAGCGGCGATGCTGTGGGTCGGCTGGTTCGGCTTCAATGGCGGATCGCAACTGGCCGCCGATGGTGGCGCGGCCATGGCGCTGACCGTCACCCATATCTCGGCCGCCGCGGCCTCGCTCAGCTGGGGGCTGTGGGAGAAGATCAAATACGGGAAGGTGTCCCTCGTGGGGGTGGTCACGGGCACGATTGCGGGCCTTGCCTCCATCACCCCGGCCAGCGGCTTTGTCGGCCCGGTCGCCGCGCTTATCATCGGATCCGTTGCCGGTATCCTGTGCCAGGAGGCAGTGAACCTGATCCGCAACAAGGCCAGGATCGACGATACGCTGGACGTGTTTGCCGTTCACGGCGTGGGCGGGATTTTTGGTACCCTGATGATCATCGTGTTTGGCAGTGACGTGAGTGCCGCGGCGCAACTGAGCGGGCTGGCGATTGTCGGCGTCTGGACGATCGTGATGACCTACCTGATCGCCAAGGCGGTCATGCAGATCACCCCGCTGCGGGTGGATGAAGAGACAGAAGAACAGGGCCTCGACATCAACGTGCATGGGGAACGGGCTTATGACATGAGCTCTTGAGGCGCCAAGACGACATTAAGAAGCGCCCGTAATCATCTGATTTCGGGCGTTTTCATAGCGACTACAAGGTGTGCAATTACGCGCTGGCGGCGGAGGGTCCGTACAGGTCGGCGGCGCGCGCCTCGTAGGCCCGCACGATGCGTTGCATGGCATCCATGAAGAACAGCCCCGCCGCCCCGCGCAAAAGCCGATTCTTGAACTCGAAATCCACGTGGAAATGCACGTTGCAGCCGGTCTCCGTCTCCTCGAACCGCCAGTTGGAGATCAGGTGCTTGAAAGGCCCGTCGACATATTCGGTGTCGATCCTCAACGCCTCTTCCCACAACATCACCCGGCTGAGGAACTTTTCGCGGAACATCTTGAAGCCCACCACCATGTCGGCATGCATCACGGCGTGATCGTCCACCGGCTCGACCGACCGAACGCGGGTGGCGATGGTCCAGGGAATGAACTCGGGGTAGCGCTCGACGTCGGCCACCAGATCATACATCTGGCGCGCCGAATACGGCAGCGCGCGGGTTTCGGAATGGCTTGGCATCGGCCCCTTTCACCTTTTCCCTTTGGCGTCCATGTCATAAACCCGACGGGGGAAATCAAGGGATCACCGCAAGGTGAGGGCGAAATGGCGCAACCGGGTTACACTGTGGAACAAATGATCTCGGCCAAGTCGATTGCCGCCCGGATCGAGGATCTCGCCCGCGAGATCGAGGCCGAGTTCGCCGATACCGACAAGCTGGTGGTGGTGGGGCTGCTGCGCGGATCCTTCGTTTTCATCGCCGATCTGGTGCGCGAGATCGACCTGCCGGTGGAGGTGGATTTCCTTGAGGCGTCAAGCTACGGCAATTCGATGGAAAGCAGCCGCGAGGTGCGCATCCTGAAGGATCTGCGCGGCAAGATCGGTGGGCGCGACGTTCTGGTCGTCGAAGATATCGTCGATACCGGCCACACGCTGCACCATGTGGTGGGCCTCCTGAAACAACGCGATCCGGCCCGGTTAAAGACGATTGCCCTGCTGGACAAGCCCACACGGCGCGAGGTGGACATGCGCGCCGATTGGATCGGCTTCGAAATCCCCGATGAGTTCGTTGTGGGCTACGGCATTGATTACGCGCAACGAAACCGCAACCTGCCCTATATCGGCAAGGTCACCCCTACGGAGTGACGCGCGTTGCCCGCCGCGCGCTGCCAGACATTATTTTAGCTTATGGCTAGCCGTGATCTTTGAGGGCTCGATGGCTGGTTTTGAACGCAACCTCTCCTGTAGCGTCTCCGCAAAACAATATGGGGCCGCTTCATGTACAGGACAGCCGTTTCGGCAGTAGCATTGCTTTCTCTCTCGGCGGTCCCGGTCTTGGCCGGGCCGTTCGATGCCGTCACATTAGAATATTCCGGGCAGGCCACGCTTGGACAATTCGAAGCATCACTCACGGACGATAACGATTATTTTGACGTTGAGATCGACGGTCGGCTGACATTCGACGGCGGTTTCGGTGTCGCGTTTGGTGCGGACATAACGCATGATTTCATCGGCAATTATCGCGACGCCTTTATATATTACGGGTTCTACGAGTTCTTGCCGGGCCACGAGATTCGGGTTGGTGTATTGCCGCCGTCAACGGACAGTATCGGCCCGCAGGACCGCATCGGACACTCAGAATTCATAGAGGAAAGGCTGGCATTCTTGATCCTAGAATCTGCGATCAGCAGGATTCTACATGAAAATGAAGAGCCGATGATCGGTATCGGTTATCGGGGCCAGGTAGGCGCATTCAATCTCGAGGCGGCCGCGCAGTTTATCGATGACCCGTTCACCGATTATGAGATCTATTCCGTCGCCGCGTGGTATGATGGCATGACGGCGGCTGGCCTGAGCTACCGGCTTGGCGTGGGAACCGAAAACGTGAACATAGCCTCTGTCGTCAGCCTGCAGCGGTATTATGCGGGGATGAATTTGAGCTACCGCGCCTTCGATTTTGCGTTAAAGGCATCGGTAGGCGATTCAACGTTTGGGCCGGGCGATGCGAACGCGGTTGATCTGAGCCTGCGCTACACGCCGGACATCCTTGGACTCGACGGACTCGCCATAGGGGCAGATTACACCAGATATCAGGCGACCGATGGGACACTCGGACAGGAAGTCCTCAGTATCGGTTTGGAATATACCCACGCGTCCGGACTGGGGGTGGGCGTCCATGCGGGCCGCAACAGGCAGAATGCTATCACCGAAGAAACGATGAGCGTGGAGGCGTTTTTCCGCTTCTGAGCGACGCATGTGCAATGGGCAAAGGCCGGGCACCGCGCCGAACCGCACTTGTTTGCGGACATATGCAGGCCATCCGTGCGCCAGCGCACGTCAACTTGAGTTGACGTAAGGTTCCATCCGTCTACGCTTGGCGCTGAACGTCCAGCCGCCCCAAACCCTTGGAGAAATCGCCGATGTCCCTTCCCAAATCCCTGATCGCCGCCACCTTGATGGGAGGCCTCGCCCTGTCGTCCCTTGCGCTGACCGCCCACGCGGAAAGCCATGGCCAGAACCCCGCCGTGACCGCCCGCCAGGGGCAATTCCAGATCATGGCGCTGAACATTGGTGTGTTGGGCCAGATGGCGCGCGGCAATACGGACTACGACGCCGAAACCGCGCAGGCAGCGGCCAACAACCTGCTGACAATGTCGCAGATTGACCAGCGGTTCCACTGGGTGCCCGGCACCGACAATGAAAGCATCGAAGGCACCCGCGCCCTGCCCGCGATCTGGGAAGAGGGCAGCCAGGTGATCGCGATCTGGGGTCGGTTCGGGGAAGGCGCCGCGGCGCTTGCCGAAGTGGCGGGGGACGGGCTTGACCCGATGCGCACGGCGCTCGGCCCGGTCGGTGCGGCCTGTGGCGATTGCCACGACGATTACCGCGCCGAAGAGTAACGGCGTCTTCGCGTCCTGAGAGCGGGCGACGCCGGATCTGCGCCGCCCGCCCATCCTCAGCGAAGGATATGTTATGCGCCGATTGGTTCGCGCGATCATCCTGTTGGCCGCGATTGGGGCATCCGCCGGCTGGGTGCTGACCCGACCCGTTCATATCACCGACGATGAGGTGGCGGCGCTGATCGGTGATGCGGCCGCCGGGGAAGCGGTCTTCTGGGCGGGTGGCTGCGCGTCTTGCCATGCGGCGGAAGATGCCAGCGGCGAGGCGCGATTGGTTCTTGGCGGCGGGCAGGCCTTTCCCAGTGATTTCGGGACGTTCCGCGCACCCAACATTTCGCCGGATCCAAGACACGGGATCGGCGACTGGTCCCTCGCGCAATTCCTGACCGCGATGCAGAACGGGATCAGCCCCCAAGGTCAGCACTATTACCCCGCCTTCCCTTACACGGCTTATCGGCTGGCGGATCGCCAGGATCTGGCCGATCTGTTCGCCTTCCTGCAAACGCTTCCGGCCTCCGATCAGGCCTCCCTGCCCCATGATGTCGGATTTCCGTTTTCGATCCGCCGGGCCGTGGGGCTTTGGAACGTGCTTTATCTGCGCGACGAGTATGTCGTGACCGGCGATCTGACCGAAGAAGAGGCGCGCGGGCGCTACCTATCCGAGGCGCTGGCCCATTGCGGCGAATGCCATACCCCGCGCGGGGTGCTGGGGGCCGTGGATCGCAACCGGTGGTTACACGGCGCGCCCGCACTCACCGGGCGGGGGACGATCCCGGCGCTGACCCCGGATGAACTGGATTGGTCCGCCGATGAGATCGCGGCCTACCTCAATGACGGTTTTACCCCGACATTCGACGCGGCGGGGGGGCATATGCGGTCGGTCATTGCGAACCTGGCCAATCTCGACGCGGCCGACCGTGCCGCCATCGCGGCCTATCTGGGCCGCCTGCCCCCGGCAGATACCGCACCTTAACGGGCCGGTAACGCAGCGCTGCTAGGTCAAGGCGATCAATGACGGATTGAGTGTCGCCATGACTGCCTTGCCTTGCCGTGGCCGCAACCCGGCCCCGGCGCATGTACCCCCCCGCGGTGCCGCGCCGCACGACACCGACACGATGACCCGGATCGGCGCGCTGGCCGATGAAACGGGGCGCAGCATCGTCGATCTGGCGGGGGCGCTGCATCAGATCGATATCGATGCGGCGGGCCAGTTGATCGTGGTGGAAGAGGTCGCGGATCAGGCTCGCGATCTGACCCGGATCAGCCACGACATGACCGATGGACTGAAAGCGGTGGCCACCACAAATGCCCGGGCGCTTGAAACCGTGAGGGGCTCGGTCGAAGGCCTCCGCAACTCGGCACGCAACAGCCGCGATGTGGCGAGCTGGGTCGGTGGTCTCGACCAGACGCTTGCATCGGTTGAAGAGACACTGAACCAGGTCCGCCGCGCCAACCAGCGCATTGCCGAGATTGCGAAGCAAGTGAATATTCTGGCCATCAATGCGCGGATCGAGGCGGCGCGCGCGGGTGACATGGGCCGGGGATTTGCGGTGGTGGCCGAAGCGATCAACGCGCTGTCGCGGGAAACATCCTCGGCGGCAGGCGATGTCACCGGGTCGACCGGAACACTGGCGGACCTCATCAAGGACCTGCGCCACGACGCCCTGGATATGAGCGGCGCGGCCAATGAGGTGATCGCGGGCGCCACGCAGGCCGATGAAGCGCTGAGCGGCATCAGCAAGGACGTTCATGACGCGTCCACCGAAACCGACCGCCTGTCGGCATCGGCCGGGGCGGTCTCGGATGCGGTCGAGCGCTTTGCCCCGGCATTCGAGCAATTGAACGCCTCCCTGCACACCACCGCGGATGCCGTGCAAAAGGCCACGCGGAGCGCCGATGAGATCGTCGACAAGAGTGAAACGGCGGTGCAATTGACGGTGCAGATGGGCGCCGTGAACCGCGACGGCCATATGATCGAGGTGGTTCAGGATCTGGCGGGCCGGGTCGGGGCCCTGTTCGAGCGGGCGATTGCCGAGGGCCGGATCAGCGAACGTGACCTATTTGATGCAACCTATCGGCCCATCGAGGGCACGTCTCCGCAACAGGTGGTGGCGCCCTATACCGCCTTTACCGACCAAATGCTGCCTGCCCTTCAAGAGCCGGTGCTGGACGTCGACCCGCGTATCGTCTTTTGCGCTGCCGTGGATCGCAACGGATACCTGCCGACCCACAACAAGAAGTTCTCGCATCCCCAGGGGGACGATCCGGTCTGGAACGCATCGCACAGCCGGAACAGACGCATCTTCGATGACCGCGTCGGACTGAAAGCCGGGTGCAATACCGAGCCGTTCCTGATGCAATCCTACCGCCGTGACATGGGCGGCGGCGAATTTGCCCTGATGAAAGACGTCTCGGCCCCTATCACGGTGCGCGGTCGGCACTGGGGCGGGTTCCGGATGGGATTCACGCCTGCAAATTGAAGCGGCGGCCCTAGAACTGCGCCAGCAACTCGATGCTGCGGGCAATCGCCGCCCGTCGGTCGGCCTCGGGCAGGTCCTGGGCGATGTCCGAGCAATTCTGACGGTACTCTAGCTGCGTCTCGCGGCTTTCCTCGCGCTCCGAGCTGAAATGGCACCAGGCAAGCCCTTCCACCGGGTCGGCGGGCGCCTTGGTCGTGTCGATCAGGATATAGGCGAGGTTCTGGGCACCGAGTGTATGCCCACGCTCCGCCGCGCGTTGATAAAGATGAGCCGCCCCAAAGATATCGACCGGGCCGCCCAGGCCCTGCTGCAACATCACGCCCAGATCGTTCATCGCGCCGATGTCACCCTCTTCGGAGGCATAGGTCAGCAGGCTGCGCGCCGTGTCGTAATCGACCGGGCCGCCGACGCCGTCCCAATGCAGATAAGACAGTTGCACCGACGCGTCGAGATTGCCAGCCTCGTGAGCAAACCCGAACAGAGCACGCGCCCGGACCCCGTTATCGGGCACGTCCGGCTCTCCATCGACCAACAGATCGGCCATGTTCACGTGGGACCATGTATCCTGCAGCGCGATGCCACGCTCGAACCAGGTCGCCGCCGTGACCCGGTTCGCGGGCACACCGGTCGCCCCGTAAGCATAGAGCAGACCCAGATCGTTGGCCGCCGCACCATCGCCGAGATCGAAGGAGCGTTGGTACATCGCGATGGCGCGTGGCACATCCTCGGGCCCGCCTAGGCCGAATTCCAGCATGTAGCCAAGGAGCCGCATCCCGCGGGCATTGTCCAACTGCACGGCGCGTTCGGCCCATTGACGGGCCCGCATGTCATCCACCGGAAGGCCCTCGCGGCCATTGAGGTAGAGATTGGCAAGGTTGGCCGCCGCGTTCGGCTCATCCCGAGCCGCCGCAGATTCGTAGAGCTGCACGATGCGCCCCCAATCGGGTGGCCCCAGAAGACCACTTTCCAGAAGCAGGGCGTAATTGTTCTCACCAAACTGACTGCCGCCCTCGATGGCCTGCAAGTAGAGTTGTTCGGCACGCGACGCATCGACCGCCTGCCCCAGCGAGCCGTGATGATAAATCCGGCCAAGGTTGTTCAGCCCGGCGGCGGAGCCAAGCCCGGCCGCCTGGGTGTAGAGCGCGAGCGCCTGTGCCTCGTCCCGCGGTAGGCCGCCCACCCCGTCTTCGAACATGGTCGCCATCAGGTTGATCGCATCGGGGTTCCCGGCATCGGCCAATGGCCGGGCGATCTCAACGGCGCGGGCGAAGTCATCGGCCCTGTAGGCCGCACGTGCATCGTCCACGGTCTGGGCCGCCAGCGGCAGGGCGAGACAAAGGGCAAGGCCAGCGGCCAGGATACAATTCTGGGGGCGGATCATTGACGGACACCTATCGGCAAGGGGGGACGAATGGGTTCCCGTCGAGCCTAGCGCAGCATCGCCGCGGGGCGAAGTCCGGTTTTCCTTAGGCGTGGCCGAGCTTTGCAAGCCTGTTGTCCCGCAACCGCGCGAAATCATCGCCCGCATGGTAGGACGAGCGGGTGAGCGGCGTCGCCGACACCATCAGGAAGCCCTTGCCCCAGGCGGCTTTCTCATATCCCGCGAATTCGTCAGGCGTCACGAACCGATCCACCGCGTGGTGTTTCGGCGTCGGTTGCAGGTACTGGCCGATGGTCAGGAAATCGATATCCGCCGCGCGCATGTCATCCATCACTTGCAGCACGGCCTGACGGTCTTCCCCCAGGCCCACCATGATGCCGGATTTGGTGAAAATGGTCGGATCCTGCTCCTTCACACGCTGGAGCAGGCGCAGCGAATGGAAATAGCGCGCGCCGGGGCGGACCTCGGGATAGAGGCCGGGGACCGTTTCGAGGTTGTGGTTGAAGACGTCGGGCTTGGCCTGCACCACGATATTCAGAACCTCATCGGGCGCTTTGATGAAATCCGGTGTCAGGATCTCGATCGTCGTGCCGGGGGCGCGATGGCGAATGGCGCGAATGGTCTGGGCGAAATGCTCCGCCCCGCCATCGGAGACATCATCACGGTCCACCGATGTGACGACCACGTGCTTGAGGCCAAGTTTCTGGACGGCATCGGCCACGCGGCCCGGCTCAAACGCATCAAGCGGCTCCGGCGGTTTGCCGGTGGCGATGTTGCAAAATGTGCAAGCCCGCGTACAGACCTCGCCCATAATCATCATGGTGGCGTGGCCTTGGCTCCAGCATTCGCCGACATTGGGGCAGCCGGCCTCTTCGCACACGGTGGTCAGCTTGTGATCGCGCATGATCTTGGCGGTGGATTTGTAGCCCTCCCCCACGGGCGCCTTCACACGGATCCAGGACGGCTTCTTGGGCTGAGGATTGTCCGGGCGCCGCGCCTTTTCAGGGTGGCGCTGTTCGGGGATCTTCAGATCGCGCATTTCGGTCAAGCTCCGGCCATGTCGTTACCGAGTATGTAGCGCTTAGAAGGCGTTACGTCACCCTTGCGAAACGACACAGCCGGGTTGCGTCCGGCGCAACCCGCGCCGATAGGCGGGAATAGTGGTTGGGCCGAGAAAAAGGGAGGCGCAATCATCGCGCCTCCCTTACCTGACTGACCAATCATTGCCGCCTTAGGGCGCTGAGACCGATACGCCATCCTCGCCGCCGACGCCGACATCCACGCCATCATCGTTGGCGGTTGCGTCGGCCACCGTTCCCTCGGCGTCGTCCTCACCCAGCAATTCGGCAGCAACCAAAGGGTTACCTTCGGCATCAACCGCGGTGCCATCATCGGCGACGCCTGCCGTCACGGCGTCCTGACCGGCAGCGTCGACATCTGCGGTCACACCATCAGATCCGACGTCGGCCTCAACGTCCGCGACGCCTCCATCGGCGACATCGGCATCGACATCCAGAAGCTCGCCATCATCGCCGATGGCGCCGGCTTCGGCATCCACGATGCTGCCATCGCCAGCGGGATTTTCCACCTCCGCATCGACAACGGCGGTGCCGTCACCCGCAGTGTCACCGGGAACAAGATCCTGCATCGCTGCCATTTCAGCCGACATTCCGGCGTCGGAAAAAATGGCGATACAGGCGGCCTGCACCTCAGGTCTCAGTAGCGTCTGGTCGATGGTCAGAAGCTCCTGACATTGCTCAAGGTCCACAATGGGCTGAGCCTGAACGGTCGTCCCGGTCAAGGCCGCGCAGGTTGCCAGACTTGTCGCAGTAATTCGAAGCGTGCGTGCGGTGATATGCATCGTGTCATTCCTTATGGGATGAAGATGAAGCGGCCCCGGCGTGCCCCGGGACCTAACAAATCAACGCCTCAACAAACTGTTTCGTTCCCCGTCGTTTCGACCCCACGCATCTCGCCAAGCGCTCTTGAGCGACAAAAAAGCCGGGGCATCGCGCCACCCCGGCCATTCAGTTTTGCCTGCAATTTTCGCGGAACGCCGATCAGCAGCCTGTCACGGCGGCTGCCGTCATTGTCCCGAAACGACGGATCAGTCCTTGAGGGCCGGTACGAAGCCGTAGCGATCTTCGTAGTGCTGCAACAGGCGCTGCAATCCGATCTTGAGGACAACCTTGCCCGACCGCGCCGACCATCCAAGGCGCTTTTCGGCGCATTCGAGCCCTTCGAGGAAACAGCAGACCCGCATCACCACATCCCCCAGGCCTGGCCCCAAGGCGTCCAGCGCCTCCGACACCCGCTTGCGCGCATCAAGCGGGCCTTCGCCAATGCCCCCATCGGCCAGGAAACCGCCGCGGTCGCCGCCGGTCAGGAACCTGTCCCAGTTCTGGCCCACGCGCGGGCCCATCTGAGCGCGTTCGAAATCTTCGCGCAGGCGTTCGCCAGCCTGCACAAGCTCCATATTTAGGAACGGTTTACCGTCAGGCCCCTTACGGCGGGCAAGGCCCGCCAGCGGGCATTCCGCCAGATTGACCCGCAAAGTCGTCTTGGCCCCGTTTTCGCCAGACACATTCCGCTTGCCCCAGGTCGCGTGCTGGCCCTGAAAAGGGCTGTGCGCCTCGGCAAAGCCCGCATTGCCAAGACGGCGCTTGCGATCTTCCTCCAGAAGCCGCTTCAGCGCCGATTTGCCGGCGCTTGTGATCCCGTAACGCGCGATGCGGCCCTGTTTGAGGCAGGAGATCCAGTCCTTCACCGCGAAGGCCTGGGCGATGCGGCGATCCAGCACCGCAGTGCGCGTTTGGTCGCCGTCGGGGCCTTCCCGCAGGACAACCGCCTTGTCCATGTCCTGGGCCACTGCCAGAACCGCCCCGGTTTCGCACAGACGGCGCAAGATGCGGCGCGCCTCGCGGGTGATGAGTGATTCGTCGTCCAGTGGCGTCCGTATTGGGGCCGTCATGCGCCAGGTCTCCTTGCAAATGGCTATGGTGTGGTCGCGAGGTGCGCTGGCTGTCTCGGCCAGTGTGCTGAGAGCCTCGTCCACCAGCGGGTCGTCGCGCCGCGCTTCGATCTGACGGACCCGCCGACAGATGGTGGAGGGGGCCTGCCCCGCCGTTTTTGCAATGTCTCTGAGCGAGCGGCCGGCGGCCACATGAGCAAGGTACTGCTGCGTGGCCTCGGGCACCCAGCGCGGAAGAGGGTTGGGATAGGCGGAAGCGGCAGAAGCAGTGTCAGTCATGGCCGGAGGCCTCGCGGTTTTTGCAAATGAACGCCTGCGAAATTCCGCCGTATTGATTACTGAATGGTTAAAATCTGTGGATAAGTCGAAAATTGTTTCGTTTTCGTAAACAATCTCCGGGGGTGCGGACGGGCGGCGGGATGTGGCGCAACGCCCGACGCGTCGGGGGCAAGGTGAACGCCTTACGGACACAAATCGGGGCAAGACAATGACGGATCTCACAACTCACCTTTCGCATATGCGCCGCCCGGGCCTTCTGGTGCGCGCGGCAACGATGGCGTGCGAAACGGGTGATGCGCATCGCCGCGCCAAGCGACGGCCGATGACGAAACTTCTCGCCGAGGAGGAGATGCTGAACGCGGCCCGTCTGGGCGGCGGCATGGGCTACTCGCCCACACGCCACGTTCAGGTCATGAGTGCGATTCTCGCCGCCGCGCGGGCGGTGAATTAACTCCTGGCGCGATGCCGGGCGCGGCGTGCCGTATCAGGCGGACCTGCCGAAGACGGCCTGAATCCCTCAAACGTCGCGGCAGGTCTACTGCGCATCATCGGCGCGGCGAGGCACTGATGTCAGATGAACGCGTCGGGCGTTTCGGCCTTCTTCCGGGCGACATAGGCGCGCAATTCTTCGTCGACGGCCGGGTCGAGATGGGGCTGCTGGTAATCGCTCAACATGCGCTGCACCTTGACCGCGGCCAACTCGTAAGTTGATCGGCTGCCTTCTTCGGACCAGGTCTCGTAAGGCTTGTAATCCAGCAGGCCCGAGCGCCAGAAGGCCGATTGGTAATTCGCCTGCGTATGCGCGCATCCAAGGAAATGGCCGCCTGGTCCGACCTCGCGCAGCGCATCCATCGCTTGCGCGTTCTCATCGGTGGGAATCCCCTCGGCCAGCTTGTGCAGAATGCCAAGCTGATCGGCATCCATGACGAATTTCTCCGGGCTCGCCGCAAGGCCGCCCTCCAGCCAGCCGCAGGAATGCAGCATGAAGTTCACGCCCGCCAGAAGCGCCGCGTTGAGCGAATTGGCGGTCTCGTAGGCCGCCTGGGCATCGGGGATCTTGGAGCCGTTGAACGACCCGCCGGACCGGTAGGGCAACCCAAGACGCCGGGCGATCTGTCCCGCGCCATAGGTGATCTGAGAGGCCTCTGGCGTGCCGAAGGTGGGGGCGCCGGAATTCATGTCGATCGACGTCACGAAGGCGCCGAAAATCGCCGGGGCGCCTGCGCGGACCAGCTGCGAATAGGCCACACCGGCCAACCCCTCGGCCATCACTTGCGTCAATGTCCCCATGATCGAGACCGGCGCCATGGCCCCGCCCACGATGAACGGCGAGATGATCGAGGCCTGGCCCGCGGCGGCATAATGTTCCAACGCGCCCATCATCACGCCATCGAAGGTCAGCGGTGAGTTGAT
Source organism: uncultured Roseicyclus sp. (assembly GCA_947494975.1). Classification (GTDB taxonomy): domain Bacteria; phylum Pseudomonadota; class Alphaproteobacteria; order Rhodobacterales; family Rhodobacteraceae; genus Gymnodinialimonas. The sequence goes on from CANLXA010000003.1 coordinate 431,624, forward strand.
GTTGATGAGCGAGGTCATGACCGTGTTCTGATCCACCACATCCGCGCCGAAGAGGATCTTCGCCATCTCGATCGAATCGAGCGCGCGGACGGGTTCGGTGACGGAGCCCATGAACGGCTTGTCGCTCAGCGACATGTGGGCGTAGAGCATATCAAGATGGCGCTTGTTCACGGCCACGTCGGTGGGCTCGCACACGGTGCCGCCGGAATGGTGCAGCCAGGGCGACATGTAGCCGAGCTTCACGAAGGTCTCGAAATCCGCCATGGTCGCGTAGCGGCGACCGCCCGCCAGATCGTGCACGAAGGGTGGGCCGTAAACCGGCGCAAGCACGAGGCTGCGGCCACCGATTTCCACGTCACGGGCGCGGTTGCGGGCGATCTGGGTAAAGGAGGACGGGGCCGTCTTGATCAATTCGCGGGCCAGACCGCGCGGGATATGGACACGCTCCCCTTTCACGTCGGCCCCGGCCTCGCGCCAGCGCTCGAGCGCGGCGGGGTTTTCGACGAACATGACGCCGATCTCTTCCAACACCGTTTCGGCATTGGTCTCGATGATGTCCAACGCCTCATCATGGAGGATATCGAGATTGGGGATGTTTCGGGTGATGTACCGCGCGGTTTCGAAGCTCACCGCCGACCGGCTGGCGCGCCGCGCTGCGCCGCCGCCGCCGCGTGCCCTGCGTTTTCCGCCTGTCTCCACCTGCTCCGCTTCGCCCATGACACCCTCCAAAGGCTGAACCCGTTGACCCCGTGATTACCTTGCCGGTGGAGGCAACCATCGGCGAATTGCGTCATGTGGGGCGCGGATGCGACATGCGGCGCCGACAACCGCATGAGAACCGGCACAAGGCCGAAATCGCACGCTCAACGCAGGAAAGGGCGCAGAACCCTTACCTGTGCGCAGCCCGAGCCATGGTTATGGTGGCCTTGCACTTGAAACGACGATCCTGGCGCTTTGATTATTTTCGCGCCGTCCACCACTCTTTGAAAAACTGAAGGAACGACGACATGACGTTTCGCAAGACCCTGCTTCTGACGACAATGGTATCGACTGTCTTGAGCGCCCCGGCCTTTGCCAACGGCTACAACCCCGCCCCCGCGCCGCAACATGTGGTCGTGGCGCCCGCCGCCTTCGACTGGAGCGGCTGGTATTTCGGGGGTCATTTGGGCGGCGCCGTTGGGCAATACACCAACAACGGCAACGTTGCGAACTTCCCCGGCGATCTGGATGGGGATCTGGACGGCTTCTTCCTGGGTATGCATGGCGGCTACGCCGTGCAGTCTGGCAACATGGTCTACGGGGCCGAGGCCCATCTGGCCTTCGCCGATATCTCCGGCGCCGAGGCCTGCACCAACCCCGCGGCGCAATGCGCGGTCGATATCAACGCGCTGGCATCCTTACGGGGAAATGTAGGCTACCTGATCAATCCCGATACCTTGATCTCCGCGAATCTGGGCCTGGCCGCGGCCAATGCGAATGTTTTCGTGGATGACGGGACGGGCCCGATCGGCTCAGAAGACATCATCACCGGCCTGACCTACGGCATCGGGATCGAACATGCACTGAACCCGAACCTGTCGCTGCGCGGGTCGATCCAATCCTACCAGTTCCAGCCGAACGATTTTCAGACCGATATCCTCTATACCGGTGTGGATATTGATTTCCACACGATCGAAATCGGCCTGAACTACCGGTTCTGAGCACAATCAGTCACGCGAACCCAGCGCGGATCGGCCATGGCCGATCCGCGTTTTTTCGTGCAGGCCGGAACGGTTCCGGCGCGCCGGTTACCAGTCCGGCGGCTCGTCACGGGGGCGGTTGCCCCCGCGCCGATGCGCTTTCGCCGCTGCCGCCCCTTGCACCGCCCTGCCCCGCGCCGTAATCGAAACGCCATGAGCCATGCCGCCGTCCCCGACCCCGCCAATCACGAACGCCTGCTGATCATCGATTTCGGCAGCCAGGTTACTCAATTGATCGCCCGCCGCCTGCGCGAGCTGAACGTGTATTGCGAGATCCATCCCTATCAGAATGTCGATGACGCGTTTTTGGAGGCGTTTGCCCCCAAAGCGATCATCTTTTCCGGCGGCCCGGATTCGGTGGTACGCGAGGGCTCGCCCCGCCCGCCCAAGGCCGCCTATGGGGCCGGCGTGCCGATCCTTGGCATCTGCTATGGCCAGCAGGTCATGATGCAGGATCTGGGCGGTGAGGTGCATGGCGGCAAGATTTCCGGCGGGGGCGGCACGGCCGAATTCGGGCGCGCCTTCGTGGCGCCAAAGGGCCAGCTCGATCTGCTGACCGGCTGGTTCGGTGCGCCGGAGCAGGACGGCCGCGAGCAGGTCTGGATGAGCCACGGGGACCACGTGGCGAAACTCGCCCCGGGCTTCGAAGTCTTCGGCACCTCCCCCAACGCGCCATTCGCCATCACCGCCGATGTGGCGCGGCATTTCTATGCGGTGCAGTTCCACCCCGAAGTGCACCACACGCCCAAAGGCGCGAAGCTCTACGAGAATTTCGTGCGGTTGGCCGGGTTCACCGGCGATTGGACCATGGACGCCTACCGCGAGCAGGCGGTCGAGGCGATCCGGGCGCAGGTGGGCGACAAGAAGGTTATCTGCGCGCTCTCGGGCGGTGTGGATTCCTCCGTGGCTGCCGCTTTGATCCATGAAGCGGTCGGCGATCAACTGACCTGCGTGTTTGTCGATCACGGTCTGCTGCGGCTCGATGAGGGCGAGGAAGTTGTGGGCATGTTCCGCGATCACATGAACCTGCATGTCATCCATGCCGAGGAGCAGGATCTGTTTCTGGGCGAATTGGAGGGCGTTTCCGATCCGGAAACAAAGCGCAAGATCATCGGGCGGTTGTTCATCGACGTCTTCCAGAAATACGCCAATGAGATCGACGGCGCGGATTTCCTGGCGCAGGGCACGCTCTACCCCGATGTCATTGAAAGCGTGAGCTTTTCTGGTGGCCCGTCGGTGACGATCAAGTCCCATCACAATGTTGGCGGCCTGCCCGAGAAGATGGGGATGACGCTGGTGGAGCCCCTGCGCGAGCTCTTCAAGGATGAGGTGCGTGCGCTGGGGCGTGAGCTTGGCCTGCCAGATCATTTCATCGCGCGCCACCCGTTCCCCGGCCCCGGCCTCGCGATCCGCTGCCCCGGTGAGATCACGCGCGCCAAGCTCGATATTCTGCGGCAGGCCGATGCCGTTTATATCGACCAGATCCGCAAACATGGCCTGTACGACGAGATCTGGCAGGCTTTCGTGGCGATCCTGCCGGTGCGAACAGTGGGCGTGATGGGTGACGGGCGGACCTACGATTATGCCTGCGCGCTCCGCGCGGTGACTTCGGTGGATGGCATGACGGCTGATTACTATCCGTTCAGCCACGATTTCCTGGGTGAAACCGCGACCCGGATCATCAACGAGGTGCCGGGTATCAATCGCGTGACCTACGACATCACCTCCAAACCGCCCGGCACCATCGAGTGGGAGTGACCCCGCGATGACGATCCGCGGCGTTGGCCGCGCCATTGGATGGGGCGTGAAATCACTGGTTCTGATCTGGCTGCTGACCGTGGGTGCGGTGCTGGCGTTGTCATGGATGCTGTCCGACCGGGATGCCAGCGCCGTTCGGGCCGATGCGATCATCTGCTTGGGCGCTGGCCTGTCTCACACGCATCCGTTGCGCCCCGGCCCGGCATCACTCAGACGTGCGCTTAACTGCACGACCCTCTATCATGCCGGGGTTGCCGATGTGGTTGTCTTCACCGGAGCGGGCAACAGCTATGTCTCGGCGGCGCGCTCAATGGCAACCGTGGCGATCCGCGAAGGCGTTCCGTCCGACGCCGTCATTGTGGACCGTTTTGCAGGCTCCACGCTGCAAAACGCTGCGTTTGGGCTGGCCTTGCTGCCGGACGAGACAGACCACATCGTTGTCGTCTCGGACGCGTTTCACCTGCCGCGATCCTGGGTCATTTTCCGCGCGTTCGGCGTGGACCGGGTCGATATCCACGCCGCGCGGCCCGACGTCGAACAGCGCTTCCCGCCCGATCCGGAGACGGGCCGGGTTCCCGTCCGGGACAACAGGGAGCCGAGTTATCCCAGCAACCTGGATTGGAAGCTTCGCGAGGCCTTTGCCATCTGGCTCAACGTGCTGCGCGGCGCGGCCTATCTGGGCGGCGGTCTGATCGGGATCGATCATGATACCCGCATTGGATGGTTCAACTAGGCCAAGGCCGCTTCAGCGGAACGCCTGCAAGCGGCCATCTTCATCCACAACCAGAAGCGTGTCATTCACCACGATCGGGTGGGCGGCTGCACCGCTGCGCATCTCGACCGTTCCCACAAGTGCGCCGGATTCGGGGCTGAACATGCGAATACGGTTGTCACCGGATGCGATGATCAACCGCCCCCCGGCAAGGATCGGGCCGTAATGGGTGAAGACGGCGCGGCGGCGGCGCTCGCGGTCATTCACGTAGAGCGGCAGTTCCGTGCCCCAGATCCGCGCGCCGGAACTGGCATCCAGACGGATCAGCTCATTGCGGTCGGACACGAAGAAGAGATCACCCCCCGTTACCAAAACCGGAGAATAGGCACCCTCCTCGGCGGTCCACATCCGCGTGCCGGTACCGGGATTGATCGCCACGACGCGGCCCGATTGATTGCCTGCATAGATGCGGCCACCGGCCACGACCGGATCGGAGGTGACGTCGTTGATATTGGCGTAGGCAACGCCCGAGCGCCCGCCAGCAACCGAAGTGGTCCAGAGCGGCGCGCCCGACAGGCGCAACGTGCCCGATATCTCGCCCGAGCCGAAGGGGAAGACGACGATGCGGTCCGTGATCGCCGGGGCGGCCCCGCCGGTCAGCAGCGCCTCGCCGGTCGTGGACGGCACCTGCCAGTCGATCCGGCCCGTCTCCACATCCACGGCCCAAGCCTGATTGTTGCGGCTGACGATGTAAACTGTGCCGCCACTCACGGTCGGCGCGCCAATGCCGGCATCCAGGCGCTGGCGCCAGTATACCGCGCCCGAGGCGGGATCGAGAGCGATCAATTCACCGAAGCCGGTTGTGACGAACAAGCGCCCGCCGGATACGGCCAGGCCGCCGCCGGATACGGCCCCGCCCCGGTCAAAGCCGGGCTGCAGGTCGGCCGACCACAGCGTCGCCCCGGAGCTGAGCGACGTGGCCACAACGCCCGCGGTTGCATCCATGGTGAAGACGCGGTCGCCCGTGGCAACGGGATCGGCGGTGATCCGATTGCGCCGCGAATTGCCGCGCCCGATCTCTGCCGACCAAACCGGCGTCAGGCTGGCCGCAAGGTTGGCATGCGGCGTCCGGTTGGTGGCGTTATAGCCGCGCTGCTCCCACGCGCCGATGCGGGTGACGGCAGGCAGGCTGATTGCACGCGGCGCATCGGCAGCGGCGGCGTCACCCGCCGAAGCCGCCGCACCGCCGAGGGTCTGCGACAGGGGCGTGTCGATGGAGAAGCGTTCACCGGCAAGGCGCACCTCCCGCTCGCAGCCCGCAAGAAACAGCGTTGTGGCCAACAGGAGCGCGCCCGTTCTGACCATATGTCGGGAGACCATCGGTTGTGCGTTGCTCATGCCGCGTCCATCACTTGTTGTCTCTCGCGGGGCCGGGGCACCCGCCTTCATAGTCCTGATCCCGCCCAATCGGGCGGATTATTCGTCGGTTGCCGCGTCAACCTCGGCCTCCGCCCCGGTTGCTGCGTCTTCATCGGCCTCGGCGTCAGCCGCCGCGCCATCGTCATCCCCGCCGGCCTCGGGCGCTGCCTCATCGGGGCTCGTTTCCGGACTCGTCGGCGCCTCTTGCTCTTCGAGCACCGGTTCGGGCGCGGTGTCGACCAGCATCGCGCCGCTTTCCAGCGCCACAATCAACTGCGCGGCACGTTGTTGCAAGCCCGCCGTGGCGGATGCGCTCCGCTCGATGGCGCGCAGGCGATCGATGCCTGCATCCACATCCCCCACACGGATATCAAGAAGTGCCAATTGCTCCTCTGCCAGCCCGGCATAGGGCGCGCCGGGCGTGGCGAGGGATTCAAGCGTCTGACGCGCCTCGTCTTCTGGCGCGGGATCCAGCATCTCTGCCTTCAGCAGCGCCAGATCGGAATAGCGCCGGGCCAGGCCTGGCGCCACGGCCGCCTCACGCAACATGGCGGCGGCATCGGCGGGATCCTCGGCATTGGCGGCCTCACCCGCGGCCAGCAGGGCCAGAATAATCCGCGCTTCGGCACTTGGGGTCTCAACGGCCTGCAACGCGGCGACCCGCGCCTCGGGGTCGTCCCCGTCGAGAGCTGCAAGCAGCGCATCGCCGAAAGCTTCGGATTGCGCGCGCGCTTGTGCCGACTGGTATTCGAAATACGCAGCCCCGCCCACGATGGCCACGACGATCAGGACGGCCAGCCAGCCCCAGCGCCGGAACAGGCTGAACAACCGGTCACGCCGCACCTCTTCGCTGACTTCCTCGATGAAACTGTCGGTATTGGCCATAGACGCCGCCCCACCCGTGGTCTTTTTGATTTACCTGTGGGGGACTTACCCCGGCGCGGGCCATGGGCGCAAGGCCTTGTGCCGCTGGGGGATGGGCAACACCACGGGCGGCGCGTTTGGCTACAAATCGCCCCCTAATCTGAACCGTTCAGTTCACTCTTGCAGTCCAATTCGCGAGAAAGTAATCTGAACCAGTCGGTTTAGCGTAATAGATGAACTGAATAAGGATGATGTCCCGGCACCAAGGGGGGTGTTTGGACTTGAAAGGTTGACGGTATGAGGCTGTTTCCACTGCTTACCGCAGCGCTTGTTTGCGTTGCGCTTTATTTTGTAATTCTTGATCGTGCGACGCTTGTCGATTTCGCCAGCCGGTTTGTGCCGGAGCCGTCGAATGCCCCGACGGAGCCCGCAGCGGTCGAGGAAATGCCAGCCGACGTGGCCGCCGCCGCTGACCCCAATGATGATCGGGTCCATGTCGTCGTGCGCCGGTCCGAGGCGCAATTGGCCGAAAACGCCGTGCAATTGCGCGGCCGGACCGAGGCCCTGCGCCTGGTGGACGTGGCGTCCGAGACATCCGGCCGGATCATCTCGACCCCCATTCGCGCGGGCGCCTTCGTTGAAGAAGGCCAGGTGATGTGCGAGATCGATGCCGGAACCAGCCAGACCGCCTTGGAAGAGGCGCAGGCCCGCCTGGCCGAGGCCGAGGCCCGCGTGCCCGAAGCCGAAGCCAGGCTGCCCGAAGCCCGCGCGATGCTGGCGCAGGCCCGGGCGCAGCTCTCTTCGGCCGAGATCGACGGCAACGCCGCCGCCCGCCTGAACGAATCCGGGTTCGGTTCCGACACCCGCGCTGCCTCGGCCGCGGCCGGTGTGGCCGCAGCCCAGGCCGGTGTGGAAAGCGCCCAGGCCGGTGTGCAGGCCGCCGATGCAGGCGTACAATCGGCCCTGGCCGGGGTGCGCGCCGCCGAGGCCGCCGTGACCCGCGCCGAGGAGGACATCAACCGCCTTACCATCCACGCACCGTTTTCGGGCCTCCTGGAAACCGACACGGCCGAGCTTGGCTCCCTGATGCAACCGGGTGCGGTTTGCGCCACGATCATTCAGCTTGATCCGATCAAGCTGGTGGGTTTCGTGCCCGAAGCGCAGATCGACCGGGTGGAACTGGGCGCATTGGCCGGCGCGCAGCTGGCCAGCGGTCAGCAGGCGCAAGGCGAAGTGACGTTCCTCAGCCGGTCGGCCGATGAAAGCACCCGCACGTTCCGTGTGGAGATCACCGTCGACAATTCGGATCTGGCCATCCGCGACGGCCAGACCGCCGACATCCTGATCCAGACCGCCGGGACACCGGCGCATCTTCTGCCTTCCTCTGCCCTGACCCTGAATGATGAGGGCATCCTGGGTCTGCGGATTGTCGTCGATGGTGTGGTCGAATTCGTGCCCGTCCAACTGATCCGGGACACTGTGCGCGGCGTCTGGGTGACGGGCCTGCCCGAGCAGGCCGATGTGATCACCGTCGGGCAGGAATTCGTGACTGCCGGGGTGGAGGTGCGCACGACGCTTGAGGAGCTGACCCAATGACCGGCTTGATCGATTGGGCCGCCTCACGCGCCCGGATGGTCGTCGCCTTCGTGATCCTGTCGCTGGTGGCAGGCACGGCGGCCTATGTCGGTCTGCCCAAGGAGGGTGAGCCGGATATCGACATTCCGGGCCTCTTCGTGTCGGTCCCCTTCCCCGGGATTTCCGCGGTGGACAGCGAACGCCTGCTGATCCGGCCCATGGAAGCCGAGTTTCAGGACCTCGATGGATTGCTGTCGATCAACTCGACCGCCTCCGAAGGCTATGCCGGGATTTTCCTGGAATTCGAATTCGGCTGGGACAAGGGCGCGATCATCGCCGATGTCCGCGACGCGATGGGCCGGGCCGAGACCCAGTTCCCGTCGGGTGCCGAGAGCTTTTCGATCAACGAAATCAACTTCTCGGAATTCCCGATCATCATCGTTGCGCTCAGCGGCGATGCGCCGGAACGCACGCTGATCCGCCTGGCCAATGAGATGCAGGCTGATCTGGAAGCGCTGTCTCCGGTGCTGGAGGCGGGTCTTGCGGGCACACGGGACGAGATGCTTGAGGTGATTCTCGATCCCCTTGCCCTGGAAGCCTATGACGTCACCGCCGCCGACCTGATCAATGCCGTGGTCAACAACAACCAGTTGATTGCAGCCGGTGAAGTGGAAACCGAAAGCGGCTCCATCTCCATCACGATCCCGTCGAGCTTCGACAATGCGCAGGACGTCTACAACCTTGCCATCACCGTGAATGGCGACCGGGTGGTGACCCTTGGCGAACTGGCCGAGATCCGCCTGACCTATCAGGACCGCGCCGGGACCGCGCGTTTCAATGGCGAGACGACCGTGGCGTTGCAGGTGGTCAAACGGCAGGGCTTCAACATCATCGATACCGTGGCACTGATCCGCGAAGAGGTTGAACGCGTGCAAGAGACGTGGCCGGAAGAGCTCCGGTCCTCGGTGCACGTCGAAACCACGCTCGATCAATCTGTGCAGGTGGACAGCATGGTGCGGCAGCTGGAAGGCTCCGTGCTCACGGCCATTGCGCTTGTGATGATCGTGGTCCTGGCGGCCTTGGGCACCCGCTCCGCCCTGCTGGTCGGCTTCGCGATCCCCACCTCCTTCCTTCTGTGCTTCATCCTTCTGGGCGTGATGGGGATCACGATCTCGAACATCGTGATGTTCGGCCTGATCCTCGCAGTGGGGATGCTGGTGGATGGCGCGATCGTGGTTGTGGAATATGCCGACCGCCGCCTGAAAGAGGGCGCGCGCCCGATGCAGGCCTATGTGGACGCGGCCAAACGCATGTTCTGGCCGATCGTCAGTTCCACTGCGACGACGCTTTGCGCCTTCCTGCCGATGCTGTTCTGGCCCGGCGTGCCCGGCGAATTCATGGGCATGTTGCCGGTGACACTGATCTTCGTTCTGTCGGCCTCGCTGATCGTGGCGCTGATCTACCTGCCGGTTCTGGGCGGCGTGGCCGCGCGGTTCAGCCGGATCATCGACCGCCTCGCGGCCGGGCTGACGGCACTGGTGCCGTGGTTCGCGGCGCGGGCCGTTCTGGCCGTGGGCGTGGCCTACCTGATGTTCATGACTGCGCTGCAGGTTGTGCGCCCGGGCGTCCTTTTCTCGCTGCCCGAAACGATGTCGCCCCTGATGCAAACCGCAATCAGCGGCCTCTTGTTCGTGTTGGTCTGCGTCGCGATGTCGGTCGTGATTTCGACGGTGCAGACGAAGCAGCGTGAAAAGGCCGTGCAGGCCGGGTATCGGCGCACCTGGTTTGGCTGGGTCATCCACGGCCTGACGGGCAATCCGTTCATGCCGCTTGTGGCCATCGCGGTGGTATCCAGCTTCGTGATCTACACCTTTACCTATTTCGGCGAAAACTCGAACGGTGTGGAATTCTTCGTCGCGACGGAGCCGGAAAACGCCATCGTCTATGTGCGGGCCCGGGGCAACCTGTCGCTGGAGGAGCAGGACGCGCTGGTCCGGCAGGTGGAAGAGATCGTGCTGGAGCATGAGGGCGTGCGCGACGTGTTCGCCTTTGCCGGCGATGGCGGTCTCAATAACAATACCGGCGGGGCCGCCGCGCCCTCCGATACGATCGGGCAGGTTCAGATCGATCTTGAGCCATGGGGCGAACGGGCCGATGGCGACATCATCCTTGAGCGCCTGCAGACCCGCCTCGACCGGATCCCCGGCATCCAGACCGAGATCTTCTCGGCCTCTACCGGCCCTGCCGAGGGCAAACCAATCTCGCTCCGCCTGAGCGGGGACAATTGGGAGGAGTTGCAAGAGGCGACCGCCATCGTCCGCGCCCATTACGAGGATCTCGACGGGCTGATCCTGGTGGAAGATACCCTGCCCCTCCCGGGCATCGACTGGCAGATCAACGTGGATGTGGAGGCCGCGGGGCGCTTTGGCGCGGATGTGGCAACCGTGGGCGCGATGGTGCAACTGGTCACGCGTGGTATCCTTCTGGACACGATGCGGGTGCCCACGTCCGACGAGGAGATCGACATTCGCGTCCGCTTCCCCGAAGAGGCCCGCGTTCTGTCCACACTCGACAGCCTGCGGGTTCGCACGCGAGACGGCCTAGTGCCCCTGTCTAACTTCGTGAGCTATGAGCCGACGCCACAGCTGGCAACCATCGACCGCATCGACCAGAGCCGGTTCTTCATGGTGAAGGCCGATGTCCTGTCAGGACTTGTGGGCGTTTCGGATGGCGATGGCGAAAGCGTTGCCATCCTGCGCGATATGGCGGAGGTCGCCGTCGGCGATCAGGCGGATCTGAGCTTCGAGGATGTCGAGTATCAGCTCTTCGTGGCCTATGATGGCCAGACCGCCGACAGCGTGCTGGAGGGGTTGCAAGACGGGTCCTTCTCGACCAGCCCAGTCAATCCGAACGAACGGATCGAGCGGATCACCGAATGGCTGGACGCCGAAGACCCTCTGCCCGCCTCGGTCAGTTGGGAATGGGCAGGCGATCAGGAGGATCAGGCTGAATCCCAGGCCTTCCTGTCGTCGGCCTTTGCCGCCGCGTTGGGCCTGATGTTCATCATCCTGCTGGCGCAGTTCAACTCGGTCTACAACTCGGTGCTGGTGCTTCTGGCCGTGGTCCTGTCCACAACCGGGGTGCTCTGGGGCATGCTGATCATGGATCAAACCTTCTCGATCATCATGACAGGGACGGGTATCGTGGCCTTGGCCGGGATCGTGGTGAACAACAACATCGTGTTGATCGACACCTATCAGGAATACAGCCGCTATATGCCGCGGCTGGAGGCCATCGTGCGCACGGCAGAGGCCCGGATCCGTCCAGTCCTGCTGACGACCATCACCACGATGGCGGGCCTGGCGCCGATGATGTACGGCATCTCGCTGGATTTCGGCGGCGGCGGCTATACCGTCGATAGCCCCACCGCGCTTTGGTGGAAGCAATTGGCGACTGCGGTGGTCTTCGGCCTGGGCATCGCGACGGTTCTGACGCTGGTGTTCACGCCGTCGCTTCTGGCGCTCCGCATCTGGTTCTGGACGCTGGTCTTTGCCGGTGCCCGTGGTCTCGGCCGTCTGGGCGCCAGCGGGATGAGCCGCCGGGGCCAGGATTGGGCCCTGCAACGGCAGGCCCGCCGGGTGCGCGACCCGATGATCTATTGGGACGAAGATCCGCGCCCGGATGAACCGGAGCCGGAGGAGGCCACCGAGACCGAGCCCGATGCCGACGCAGCGGAGGCCGCCCCGGTGGCCCCGGCGCCCGAGGATGTCCCCCCGGGCCCGGATCCCTACGAGGATACCGAGCTTGAAAACGACGTCCCGCCGCGCCCGCCCCTGCGCGCCGCGGAGTAAATCCAGATCGCGCGCCGGTCTCCCCGGCGCGCGATCATCTTGCGCAAGACCAATGCACCCTTAGGGTGGAGCCCATGGACGCGCCTCTGACCCATCGCCAATTCCTCGCCACCCTGCCGCCAGATCAGCGCGCAGCGATGACACGCCGCTCCGATGCCAAGGGTCTGCGCCATCTGGCAGGGCACCTTGGGCTGATAGCTGCCATGGCGCTCTATGTGGCGCTTGGCCTGCCCCTCTGGGGCGTGGCGCTCCTGCCACTCGGCGTCACGCTGGCGTTTCTGTTCACGCTGCAACACGAATGCACCCATCGCACGCCATTTGCATCGATCTGGCTGAACGAGATCGTGGGCCACGCCGCGGGGCTGATCCTCGTCCAACCCTTCCTGTGGTTTCGCGCCTTCCACATGGCGCATCACAAGCACACCAATGATCCCGACAACGACCCCGAGTTGGAGGGCATTCGCCCTCGCGGGATGCGTCACCTCGCGTGGCACCTCTCGACTCTCGGCTATTGGCGCGACAAGGGGCTGACGCTCTGGTCGAATGCCACGGGCCCGGCCCCCGCGCCCTACCTGTCCGACCGGCACCGCACCCCGATCCGGCGGGAAGCGCGGCTCTACCTGCTCCTCTACGCCATGGCGCTTCTTGTCATGCTGACGGTCGCGCCCGTCCTGTTCTGGATCTGGCTCGCGCCGCTGGCCCTGGGCTTTCCGATCCTGCGCCTCTACCTGCTGGCCGAGCATGATCGCTGCCCCAACGTGACGAATATGTTTGCCAACTCCCGGACGACGCTAACGACAAAGGCGGTGCGGTTCCTCGCTTGGAACATGCCGTTCCACGCGGAGCACCACGCCTGGCCCATGGTGCCATTCCACAAACTGCCGCAGCTTCACACCGCGACGCGGCCGCAGCTGGAAACGCTGACGGACGGCTACACGACCTTCACGCGGGAGACGCTGGCCGCTCGCAGCTGACGCATCCGCTCAGGCATCCTCATCCTCCGATGCCTGCCGGTGCCAAAGCTGCGCATAGCGTCCGTCTTGCGCCAGGAGCGCATCATGGGTGCCCTCTTCCACAACTTCGCCCTTCTCCAGCACCACGATCCGATCCGAATCCACGATCGTCGACAGGCGGTGCGCGATGGTCAGCACGGTGCGCCCCTCACCCATCGCGCGCAACTCGTTCTGGATTTCCATCTCGGTATCGGTATCGAGTGCCGAGGTCGCCTCATCCAGCACCAGGATCGGCGGGTCCTTCAGCAGCGTCCGGGCAATGCCAACCCGCTGCTTTTCGCCGCCCGACAGCTTCAGGCCGCGCTCACCTACCATCGTCTCGTACCCGTCGGGCAGCGACAGGATGAAATCGTGGATCGCCGCTGCCTTCGCGGCCTGCTCCACCTCGGCCCGGCTGGCGCCGTCGCGGCCATAGGCGATGTTGTAGTAGATCGTATCGTTGAAGAGCACCGTGTCCTGCGGGACCACGCCGATCTGGTCATGGAGGCTGTCTTGCGTCACCTCGCGCAGGTCCTGCCCGTCAATGGTGATCCGGCCGGCCCCGACATCGTAGAACCGGAACATCAACCGACCGATGGTCGATTTGCCCGAGCCGGAGGAACCGACAACCGCCACCGTCTCGCCTGCCGGGATGTCGATATCGACACCTTTGAGGATCGGTCGCGCGGCCTCGTACCCGAATTTGACGCCTTCCAGCCGGACCCTTCCACCGGTCACGTCCAGCGGCCGGGCGTCGGGCGCATCGCGCACCTCCTGCGGCTGCTCCAGCAGATCGAACATCTCACCCATATCGACCAGCGATTGCCGGATCTCGCGATAGACGGTGCCGAGAAAATTGAGCGGCATGGTGATCTGGATCATGTAGGCGTTGACCATGACGAAATCGCCCACGGTGAGCGTGCCATCCTGCACCCCGAGCGCGGCCATCACCATCACGATCACCAGACCGGTTGTGATGATCAGGGACTGGCCGAAATTCAGGAAGGCCAGCGAATAGGAGGTTTTCAGGGCCGCCGTCTCATACCCCTCCATCGCCTTGTCATACCGGCTGGCCTCGCGCGCCTCGGCGCCGAAATACTTGACCGTCTCGAAGTTCAGCAGGCTGTCGATCGCCTTCTGGTTGGCGTCCGTGTCCTGGTCGTTCATCTCCTTGCGGATCCGCACGCGCCATTCGGTGACCTTGAAGGTGAACCAGATGTAGATCGCGATCGTAACGGCCAGGACGATCAGGTAATTGATGTCGAACACCACGGCGAGGATGATCCCCGTCAGCGCCAATTCAAGGATCAGCGGCCCGACGGAGAAGAGCAGGAAGCGGAGCAGAAACTCGACGCCCTTCACGCCGCGTTCGATGATCCGGCTGAGGCCGCCGGTCTTGCGCGCGATGTGGTAGCGCATGCTGAGCGCGTGGATGTGCTGGAACGTCTCCAGCGCCAACTGCCGCAGGGCCCGCTGCGCCACCCGGGCAAAAACCGCATCGCGCAATTGCTGGAAGCCCACATTCAGGGCGCGGGCCATGCCGTAGGCGATGGTGATGCCGATCGCGCCGGCCCCCAGAAGCCAGGCTGGATTGGTGCCCTCACCGGCCAACATATCAACGGCTTCGCGGTAGAGGAACGGCGTGCCGACCGCGACGAACTTGGCCACGGCAAGCATGATCAGTGCGATCACCACACGGCGCTTCACCCAGGGCTTGTCGGCGGGCCAGAGATAGGGTGCGACCTTGCGGATCGTGCGCCAACCCGACCGGCGCTCCGCCTCTTCCAGCTCGACGGTGGCGGCGTCTTGAGTCGGATCGTCGGCAACTTGCGTCGGATCGGTCTGGGCGGCGGTGGTATCGGCTGGCATATCGGCTGGCGTCCCGTTGGCTTGCCTGCCTTACCTAAGCCGCGCCTCCGCTGCTGACCAGTGCAGGGCGCTCAGTTCTCGTTCAATATTCATTCGATCTCCGGCATCCGGAAGATCTGGCCGGGGAAAATCCAATTCGGATCGCGGATCTGATCGCGGTTTTCCTCGAAAATCTGCACGTAAAGGATGCCGTCGCCGAACGTGTCGCGCGCCATGCCCCAAAGGGTGAATCCGGGCTGCACGGTGATCACGTCGATCCCCTGCTCGGCGGCCTCGATGGGCGCGTCGGCGACGCGTTCAGGATCTTCGCGCAGGAACGGCGTTTCCACACGGCTGGCCTCGGTTCCGTCTTCGGCCAGTTCGGCCACGACGAGCGTGTAGGTTCCGGGGTCCACATCCGGCAATTGCAGGGACCAAGCGCCGCCGGGCCCGATCTCACCCAATTGAATCGGCTGGTTGTTCAGAGATACCTGAATGTCCGATGCTGCCGGTCCCCGTCCCGCCAGGATCACCGCACCCTCCGCATCATAGGAAATCGCATCGAGGCGAACCTCGGTCTGTACGTCCGGCGCGGCACCGGGGCCCTGGGTGATCCGAATACCCTCGGGCCCGGCAATCAAAACAGCAGGGGCGCCACCTTCTGTCGGCGTGTCCTCGCCGGCCAGATCCGTTGGCCCGTCTGGTTCCGTGGGCGCCGCCGCGTCTTGCGGTGCCGCAAGAGTGACAGGCGGTTCGGTGACCGGATCAGCGACGTCCGGGGCGCTGGCCACGTCCTCGGCAGCGGGCGCGTCGGGTTGAACAGGGTCCACCGCGCCGGTGGCGACAGACAGGGTACCCGCATCGGATGGAGTGGCGCTCTCCGAGGCGGTCTCCGCTACACCAAGAGTGGGTTCAATGACGTCCGGTGCGCCTTCGCGCGTCGCGACAACTGCTTCCTCGATCACCGGATTTTCACCATCCAATTCGGCCTCGGTGATTGCCACCTCCGAATCCTCGGCCGGGTCAGCCTCCGGCGGCTCCGCCGATTCCGCGACCTCTGGCTGCGGTGTCGCCTCACCCGCTTCCGGAAGCGCTGCGAGCTCAATCGGGGCCGGGGCGTCGAACGGGGCCACGATGATGGTATCTTCACCAGCGACGAGCGTGCCGTCCTCAAACGATGCCTCAACGCTGATCCGGCGTGGTGTATCGGATGGCGCAAGTGTGAACAGGGCCACGAAACTGCCACTTGGTCCGGCTGACGTGGTGAGCAACTCCACCCCGTCCAGAAGCACTGACACCTGCGCGCCCGGAGCGGCCTGCCCTGCGATGATCGTTGTGCCGTCGGGCTCCACCCGCACGTGGTCCAGGACCGGCGCGGCCGGGCCGGCCGGGGCGCCCGCGTCGCCTTCGGGAATGTCCGGCGCGTCCACCGCGGCATCGGGCGTCTCCGGCCGCTCGGGTTCATCGGCACTCCCGGCTGCGTCAATGTCAGGCGATACGACTGGAACAGCCGCCCGGTCCGGCCCGATAGGCTCGCCTCCATCCCGGTTGTAGATCGATAACCCGATGGCACCGGCCACAAGCAAAACCGCGGCCCCGGCCGCTGTGGCCACTGCACCCGTGCTGGAGCCGAACATCGCGGCGAGTTTCATGGATCACCTATTCGCATGGTATCCCCCCGGACCCGTGCAGGACAGTCTTCAAGACGCTGTCCCTGCCGTCCCGGACGGGTTGAGCGCCTTGCAATTGCCCACTATCAGGGCGCAACTGGGATCAAAGCGCAAGGTGTTGTGATGAAGCGGCTGTCATTGTGTGTCTATTGTGGCTCTCGCGCCGGGATCGATCCGGCCTATGAAGCCGATGCAACGGCCTTGGGCCACGCAATCGCCAAGGCCGATATGCGGCTGGTCTATGGCGCGGGGGATGTGGGCCTGATGGGGGCGGTGGCGCGGGCCGCCCAAGCCGGGGGTGCGGAAACCTTCGGTGTGATCCCGACCCATCTGATGCGGCTGGAGGTCGGCAAGACCGACCTCAACACCTTCGTCATCACCGAGACAATGCATGAACGCAAGAAGGTGATGTTCATGAACGCAGACGCGGTCGTTGTCCTGCCCGGTGGCGCGGGGTCGCTCGACGAGTTTTTCGAGGCGCTCACATGGCGGCAGCTCGGGCTGCACGAGAAGCCGATTTTCCTTCTGAACACCAATGGTTATTGGGACCCGCTGCGCGACCTGCTGGACCACGTGGTGGATCAGGGGTTTGCCGATCACAGCCTTCTGGGGTTCGTCGAAACCGTGCCCGACGTGCCATTGTTGATGGATGCTTTGGCGCGCTAGGGATACGCCGTTCCGGACGCTCAATTATCGGACCAATTGACGCCGTCAGGCAATAGATTGCGCAGGCAGCTTCATTACGATTTCCGTCCCTCCCCAATGATCGACCTGAATCGCACCTTCGAGGCCGGGTCGGTTCAAGCCTTCGGCGTGGTCGCGTCGGCGACACGCTTCGCGATCTCGTCCACCGGATGGTTGGTCAGGGTCAGGTCGGCCTCGGCCACCACCTTGTCGATCACCACCTTGTGCAATTCCTTGCGCAACTCGCCCAGGATCTTCGGAGCGGCACACAGGATCAACCGTTCGAACCGGCCCTTGTGGGCAAGTTTGTAAAGGATGTCTGCCAGATCCGCCGCAAAGCGTTCCTTTTCAAGCCAGTGCCAGTCCGTATCATCCACAGCCGACCGGTGCACCGACGGCCCGTCATTGAAGCGGCCCGGCCGATCCGTGCCCTGCTCGTGGGTCGGTGGATTATCCTGCTCCTCCTCGCGGAACACTTCGAGGTGGGGGTCCTCCGCGTCGGTCACGTTGCGCAGGAACAGCGCCTTTTCACCATCCGCCACCAGCACCCATGTCCCGTGGGTGAGGGGTGAGCGGTTGTGGGTGACTTGATTGATGTCGGTCGGCTTCATGGATCCGAGTGCCATCTCACTTGTTCCTTTCACCCAGATTGTCGGTGCCGGGACGGTCCTCGTCAGACTTCGTTACACGCGTCCCACCGGCGGAGGCATTGGTCATATGGCGCAGCTCGTCCTTGGTGCCGGTCTTGCGCGCCAGATCGCCGCCGTCGCGCCCCGCATGGGTGGGGGCATCGGGCACATCGCCCAGAAGCTCCCTGGTTTCGCTGCGTCCGTCTTTCGATCTGTGTCGCTCGGCCATGATGCTGTCCTCCGGGATTTGTCAATAAAAGGTCAACGCCGCACTCCTCGACCGGTTCCAGGAGTTCAACGCAAAAGGCCCGCCGGGTGGGGCGGGCCTCTGCGGTGTCTGTGGTCGATGTCACATGCGCGACGCGACGTTTTCCCAATTCACCAGATTGTCGAGGAAATTCTTAAGGTAGTCGGGCCGCTTGTTGCGGAAGTCGATATAGTAGGAATGCTCCCACACATCGCAGCCCAGAAGCGCCGTCTGGTCGAAGCACAGCGGGTTCACGCCGTTTTCCGTCTTGGTCACGGCCAGCGAACCGTCCGCGTTCTTCACCAGCCAGCACCAGCCCGAGCCGAATTGGCCCGCGCCCGCAGCGGAAAATTGCGACTTGAACTCATCGACGGACCCGAAGCTGTCGTTAAGCGCGCTTTCCAGCTCGGACGGCATCGCGCTTTGGCCCGGCCCCATCATCTCCCAGAACTGGTTGTGGTTCCACAACTGGCTGATGTTGTTGAAGATGCCGGACTGCGCCACGGCACCGGCATCATAGGTGCCGGTGATGATCTCTTCGAGGGATTTCCCCTCCCATTCCGTGCCTTCAATCGCCTTGTTGCCGTTGGTGACATAGGCGTTGTGGTGCAGGTCGTGGTGGTATTCCAGCGTCTCGGCGGACATGCCTTGGGCGGCAAGTGCGTCGTGGGCATAGGGAAGGTCGGGAAGTTCAAAGGCCATGATCGGTCCCCCTGTCAGAAGTGATGTCATTGCGGCACAGATGGAGGTCGCGGGGGGACAACGTCAAGGCCCCCCGCAAGTTCCGGGCCGGAGTCAGGCCGGGTTGCACGACCCACTGGCGGTGAAGGTGTTGTTGTATTCCACCGGATTGACGGTCACGCGCAGCGCATTGTTGGACCGCGTGTGCCGGATGCTGAACCGCAATGTCGCCCGTGCCGATCCGAACCCCGTAACGTTGGGAACCGTATAGCTCATATTGGAGCGGTTTCCGCTGCCGCGCACCTGAACCTGGCGCACCATCGGCCCTTCGATCCAGCCGTGGGTGATGGTTGCAACGGCACCGGAATACTGAATCAGGATTTCAGACGGAATAATCCAGGTATCGGAACTCACCGAGCAAAAGTATTGTTGCGCCTGCGCCGCAGCGGAGATTGACGTAGCGCAGGTCATCAGCACCACGCCAAGCGGTTTCAAGAATTTTTTCATGTTGTTACCCGTGTTCAAGTCGTGCCGGGCAAGTCTACGGGCCGCGCATGGGACGTCAATGATACCCGACGTCGCCCCCGGGGCGGGCCGCCAGGGCCAGCAGGTCGAACACGTACTGGGCCACGGACCGAAAACAGATGACGTGGGCCGTTTGAGCATCGCTAAACCAGATGGCGGCCGCCACCTGCGCCAGCCGCGTGCGGCGCATCTCGCCGGGCGGCAGCGCCGCCAGATCGGCGGGGGTGAGTTTGCCCAGAACGTCTTTGACCCCGGCGCCTGTCAGCGTGAACATGGCCCGCGCGTCCGAGACGTTGACGGCCAGATGATGCGTCGTGCCAAGCTGCTCCGCCAAGTCCCGCACAACGTGATCGGCGCGGCCGTGATCGCACAGGATCAACAGCTCATCGGGCGCCATCCACGCAACCGACATATCCCCGGCATCGATCCGCCGCGCTTTTGGAACCACCTGCCCCGTCACCGCTTTCACGGCTTTGGCAGACTGCGGCAGATCCGCCTTCAACGTGATCATGCCCCGCAGGCCGGTTTCTACAACGCGGACGACCCCCTCGTACTTCGCCCCGGGAAGGGCGCTGGCCAACTCAGACATTCTGCTTCTCCCCGTCCGGATCGTAGAACACCGGCGACACGATCCTCGCGTTCACGGTGGAACCGTCGACCTTGTTGAACGCCACAACCTCTCCCATCCGGTCCGGGCCGTTTTGAACCAGCCCCATCGCGATCCCCCGGCTCAGCGTCGGTGAGTAGTAGGTGGATGTTATGCGCCCCTGCACATTGGCCTGCCCGTTGGCGTTCTTGCCACTCGCGATGCAGTAGCAGCCGTCCGGCAGGACCGATCCATCGAGTGTTTCCAGCCCCACAAGTTTCCAGCGATCCGGATCGGTCATATGCACCCGCTCCTGCCCGCGCTTACCCAGGAAATCCTCCTTCTTCTTCGAGATCGCCCAGGTCAGCCCAAGGTCCTGCGGGATGATCGTGCCGTCGGTTTCATCCCCGATCATGATGAAGCCCTTTTCGGCCCGCATCACATGGAGCGCTTCGGTGCCATAGGCGGTCGCGTTCCATTCCGCGCCCGCCTCGTGCAGCGCGGCCCAGAAGGCGCGGCCCTGGCTTGCGGGAACGGCAATCTCGTAGCTCAATTCGCCCGAGAACGAGATCCGGAACACCCGCGTGTCGAACCCGCCGATCTTGCCCTCCGCCATCGCCATGAACGGCAGTGCCTCCGCCGACAGATCAAAATCGGCCCCCAGTTTCTCAAGCACCTTGCGCGTATTCGGCCCGACGACGGCGATCTGCGCCCATTGCTCCGTCACGTTGACGGTGTGGACCTTCCAATCCCACCACTCGCATTGCAGCCAATCCTCCATATGCGCATGGACATGATCCGCCCCGCCGGAGGTTGTGTGGGCCAGGAACGTGTCTTCATCGAGCCGCACCACAACGCCGTCATCCATCAGGAACCCGTTTTCGGAGCACATCAGCCCGTAACGGCATTTTCCCGGTTTCAGGTTACTCATCATGTTGGTGTAGAGCATGTCCATGAACCGCCCCGCATCGGGGCCTTTCACCAGGATCTTGCCCAGGGTCGAGGCATCCAGAAGCCCGAGGGACCGGCGCGTCGCGTCGATCTCGCGATTCACGGCATCCTCATGGCTCTCGCCATCGCGGGGGAAGCAGTAGGGCCGCCGCCAACCGCCCACGGGCTCCATGTAGGCGCCCTGTGCCTCGTGCCAGTCATGGATCGGCGTTCGGCGCAGAGGTTGAAAAACCTCACCCCGCGCCTCACCGGCAATCGCGCCCATGGAGATGGGCGTATAGGGCGGCCGGAAAGTGGTGGTGCCAACCTGCGGGATACCCTTATCGAGCGCCTCAGCAAGGACCGCAAGGCCATTGATATTGCTTAACTTCCCCTGATCCGTCGCCATGCCGAGCGTGGTGTAGCGCTTGGTGTGCTCCACGCTCTCATAGCCTTCCTGCGCGGCCAGCATCACGTCGGACACTTTCACGTCGTTCTGGAAATCCAGCCACATCTTGGCGCGTTTCTTGGCCCCCGCCGCCTCGGGCATGATCCAGATCGGCGCCAACGGCGCTTCCCGCGCCAAATCAACGCGCGGCGCCGACACGTCATTCCCCAACATGTCCGCCATTGCGGTGGCCGTCGCCGCCATGGTGACATCACCGTGCAGGGCGCCATCGGCGGCCCCCACACAGGTCACGAAGCCCGCACCGTTCTGATCCGTGGGCGGGCGGTCATGGTCTGGCCGGAAACAGGCCTGATCCTCATCCCAGGTCAGCTTGCCCCCACAATGGGACCACAGATGCACCACGGGCGACCAACCACCCGACATCGCAACCGCGTCGCAGGGGATCTCGTCATGCCCGCCATCATAGCCGCGATGTGCCTGCACCCGAACCGAAACCACCTTTTTCAGCCCCTTCACCTTTGAAATGGCCGACCCGGCCATCACGCGGATGCCAAGACTGCGCACCTCGTGTGGCAGGTCGCCATCGGCCTCGGCGCGGGGATCGACCACGCAGGCCACCTTCAACCCGGCGCGATGGGCGGCAAGCGCGGTGCGATAGCCGTCGTCGTTATTGGTCACGACCACCAAGGTATCGCCCGGCGCGACGCCGTAATTCACGATGTAGTCGCGCACGGCGGAGGCCAACATGACGCCCGGCTTGTCGTTGCCGGGAAAGCTCAGCGGGCGTTCGATGGCTCCGGTGGCCGAAATCACCTGCGCCGTCCGTATGCGCCACAACCGATGGCGCGGCGCGTCTTCTCCGGGCGTGTGATCGGCCACACGCTCGTAGGCCGTGACGTAGCCGTGGTCGTACACTCCGGCCAGCATCGTGCGCGTGCGGAGGGTGACATTCTCCATCTTTTCAAGTTCTTCTACGGTGTTCTTCACCCAGATTTCTGCGGGCGCGCCATCGATCAGATCACCATCGACTGGCGCGCGGCCACCCCAATGGGCATTCTGTTCCACCAGCAGCACACGCTTCCCCGCCCGGCCCGCTTCCAGCGCAGCGAGCAGGCCCGCCACGCCACCCCCGGCCACGACGAGATCCACATGGGCGTAGAAGTGTTCGTACCGGTCGGCATCCATCGTCTCGGGATCCGGTGCAGCGCCCAAGCCCGCGGATTTCCGGATGATCGGCTCGAACACATGTTTCCAGAACGCGCGGGGATGGATGAAGGTCTTGTAGTAAAACCCTGCGGGCAGGAACCGCGCCACCATCGCATTGACGGCCCCCACATCGAATTCGAGCGTCGGCCAATGGTTCTGGCTGCGTGCCTCAAGCCTGTCGAACAGCTCTGTCGTCGTCGCGCGCTGGTTCGGCTCGTGCCGTGCACCTCGCCCAAGGTTCACCAGCGCATTTGGCTCCTCCCCGCCGCTGGCGACGATCCCGCGAGGACGGTGATATTTGAACGACCGCCCCACCAGCATCTGACCATTGGCCAGCAGCGCGGAGGCCAGCGTATCGCCCGGATGCCCGCGCATCCATTTGCCGTTGAAGGTGAATTTCACCTGGCGGGAACGGTCGATCAGGCGACCGTGATCGGGCAGACGTGTGCTCATGTCTCGGGGCTCCAATCGGGGCGTTTGGCCCGGATCGCCTTGACGATATCGGCGGGCGGCGCGGTCGTCTGCGCGGAATAGGTGCCGAAGACTTCCAGCGTCGCGGTATCGCGCGCCGCCAGAAACCATTTGCCGCACCCCATCGCGTGGCGCCAGCGCTCGAAATGCACGCCTTTCGCATTGGGCCGCAGGAACAGGTATTCCTCGAACTGATCGTCCGTGGAGCCGGGCCCGTACCGCTTCAGATGCGCTTCGCCACCGGCGGCAAGCTCCGTCTCGCAGGCATCCACGCCGCAGACAGGACAGGTGAGGGTCAACATGAAATGGGCTCCTCAAAGAGCAATGGCTTTGGCGCAATGATTACGGGCGCGCCGTTGCGCGCCGCGTGGTCTGAATGGAATGGAGAGGGCATGGAGCGACGCTTCGGCGCCTGGCGTCCAAGATGGGCCCGCAAGGGCCCGTCAATCGCGTTGCGGTCGAAATGGCGACGTAGCGGGGGGGCAAGTCTGAGTGAGAGGATGGTCGGGCCGTGCTGCGCAGACATGCCGCGCCCGGGCTGCGCCCGCGCGGCAATCCGTGCCGGGTCAGCCACCCGAATCTCGGCTCCGGCGCTCATCCAGGCGCCGGATGTCGCGCGCCCGGACGGATCGTATCCCGCCCGGGCGGCTGTTACGTGAGTGTTATTCCGTGATGGCCGGCGCGGCGTCAGTGGCCGGTGCCGGGGCCTCCACGGCTGGCGCGCCGTCAGCCGGGGCGACAGCAGGCGCTGCGCCCTCTTCCGGAACGGTGCCGGGCCCGCCACTGCCAAGGAACAGCATGGCGAGGAAGAACAAGGCGATGATCCCACCCACCAGCAGAAGCGCGCCCGAGGCAGAGCCCGAACGTTCCGGCGGTGCGTAGTCGAAAGCCTTGTTGTGGTGGTCGTATTGGGACATGAGGCATCCTCCATTTGGGTGGGGATCAGCCTGACGCCTGTGGAGTTGCGTTCAATTGCGGGCCCGGCAAGGGGCGCCAATGCGCCAAAAAGGGCCGGATCGGGCCCATGCCATGCGCCAAAACATGCCGCGTCCCGCCGGTTTTGGGAGATGGGCGGGAGCTTGCCTAGCGAACCGCAGAACCGGCACGCATGCGCCGGATCGCGTCCATGGCCTT
This sequence comes from uncultured Roseicyclus sp., assembly GCA_947494975.1. GTDB lineage: Bacteria > Pseudomonadota > Alphaproteobacteria > Rhodobacterales > Rhodobacteraceae > Gymnodinialimonas. The sequence goes on from CANLXA010000003.1 coordinate 455,554, forward strand.
GGGCCCGCTGATCGCACCGAAAATCGGCATGATGCCCAACATGACCGAATTTGCCATCCACACCATAGTCGTCGGGCTGGGGCCTTGCGATTGGCTGCCCGCATCGGTCGTGATCGGAAACTGGAACCGGTCCGAACTGCCCGTAAAGCGGTCGACGGCGGCCATCGGGTCGCGCCCGACGAGCGTCCAAAGCTCCGACCAGGAGAATTCCAGCCCGTAGCGCAGCCCCCACAAAGCCGCGAGGCCAAGCGCCGCACCGATCAGGCCGAGGATCACCCGAATGATCGCAAACCGGGATGTCGCACCATAAAGCGTAGGCAGCACGAAGGCCGCGATGATGATGAACAGGGCTGCGACCACAATGGAATCGAGCCACATCGTGGATGCGGCATACCCCGCCCCCAGGCCGAGCGACGCCAGCAGCGCCAGAAGCCAGACCGCCTTGGGCCCTTCGGCCATCGGGGCGTCGTCGGGGACGTGAGCAGGCATGGCTATCCCTCTCAAATGCAGCTATCTGCACCTGCAATAGCAGGGGTCGCGCCATTTCGGTATGGAGGGTATCCCGCATCAATGCGCCACCCCGGCGGCGACGGATTCGTCGATGAACCGACCCTCGCGGAAGCGCTCCAACCCGAATTCGGCCGTAAGCGGTGAGTGTCCCCTAGCCATCAGCTCCGCGAAGCCCCAGCCCGATCCCGGGATCGCCTTGAACCCGCCCGTGCCCCAGCCGCAATTGATGAACATGTTGTCCACCGGCGTTTTCGACAGGATCGGCGAGCGATCTCCCGTCACATCCACGATCCCGCCCCATTGGCGCAGCATCTTCAGGCGCGACAGCATCGGGAAGGTCTCGATCAGCGCGCGGACGGTCTCCTCGATATGATGGAACGAGCCCCGCTGGGTGTAATTGTTGTGGCTGTCCGTGCCGCCGCCGATCACCATCTCGCCCTTGTCGGATTGCGACATGTAGCCATGGACCGTGTTGGCCATCACGACCACATCCATGATCGGCTTGATCGGCTCGGACACCAGCGCCTGCAGCGCCACGGATTCCAGCGGCAGACGGAAACCCGCCATCTCCGCCAGGACGCCGGAATGACCGGCCACGACGACGCCGAGCTTCTTGCAGCCGATGAAGCCCTTCGTCGTCTCCACCCCCGCAACGGCCCCGCCGTCCCGCGTGATCCCCGTCACCTCGGTCTGCTGGATGATGTCCATCCCCATATCCGAGCAGGCCCGCGCGTAGCCCCAGGCCACCGCATCGTGGCGCGCGGTGCCGCCACGCGGCTGCCACAGGCCGCCCAATACGGGATAGCGCGGGCCTTCTATATTCATGATCGGAACAAGCTTCTTGACCTCGTGCTTGTCGATGAACCGCGTCTCCACGCCTTGCAGCGCATTGGCATGGGCCGTGCGCAGGTAGCCGCGCACCTCGTGATGGGTCTGCGCCAGCATGATCACGCCGCGCGGGCTGAACATGATGTTGTAGTTCAGATCCTGGCTCAGCGTCTCATAGAGCGACCGGGATTTCTCGTAGATCGCGGCCGACGGATCTTGCAGGTAATTGGAGCGGATGATCGTGGTGTTGCGTCCCGTATTGCCGCCGCCAAGCCAGCCCTTTTCGATCACGGCCACGTTGGTGATGCCGAAATTCTTGCCCAGATAATAGGCGCTTGCCAGGCCATGGCCCCCCGCCCCCACGATGATCACGTCATAGAACGGTTTGGGCGCCGGAGAGCGCCACGCGCGCTCCCATCCGCTGTGGTGGCGGGCCGCTTCGCGGGCGATGGCAAAGGCGGAATACTTGCGCATGAACGAGGCTCCGGACGTGTCCCATTCGCTTTGGGGCGGGACGGAAAAAAAGAGGATACTGCGGGCGACCCAAAATGGGCAATTTGCGACCCTTGGCCATGTTGTCGCGCCCGGCGCTGCGCCCGTGTCGCAGATGTGACGCAGTGACGGGTTTTCCTGCGCTGTGGCGCAGCTTATGTGACACTCGACACCTAACGGGAAGGGGACACGCGCAATGGCGTTCTGGATTGCCGTCGGCTTTATCTGCGTGGTCGTGGCGGCGCTTGTCCTCCTGGCGGCCCGCCGCCCGCCCGTGAACGAGGCGCCGTCGGCCGCCTATGATCTGCGTGTCTATCGCGACCAGTTGCGCGAGTTGGATCGCGACGTCGCCCGTGGCACCCTGAGCGAAGAGGAAGCCGTCCGCGCCCGCACCGAGGTAAGCCGCCGTATTCTTGAGGCCGACCGCGCCATGTCCGGGCAACAAGACGCGCCCAAGGCGGGTGCGGGCGGCATCGCTCTGGTCGGTCTCGGCCTTGTGGCAACCGTCGCTGGCGCCGTCTGGGTCTATTCCGTGATCGGCGCGCCGGGCTACCCGGATCTGCCCATTGGCGAGCGGATCTCCCTGATCGAAACCGCGCGGGAGAACCGGCCGTCGCAGGCTCTGGCCGAAGAGCAGGTGCCCGAGCGGCCCGGCCCCGAGGTCGATGCCGAGCGCCTTGCCCTCGTCGAGCAGTTGCGCACCGTGCTGGAACGGCGGCCCGATGATACCGAAGGCCTCACGCTTCTGGCCGCCAACGAAGCAATGCTGGGCAATTTCCGCGCCGCGCGCCATGCCCAGGCCCGCCTGATCGAGCTTCTGGGCGAAGACGTGACCGGGCGGCACCATATCGATCTGGCCGAGATGATGATCTTTGCCGCCGGTGGCTACGTCTCGCCCGAGGCCGAGGCTGCCCTGCGCGCCGGGCTTGAGATGATCCCCCGCGATGGCACCGGGCGCTACTATGCCGGCGAAATGTATGCCCAACAGGGCCGCCCGGATCTGGCGCTGCCGATCTGGGCCAACCTGCTCTCCGAAAGCCGCCCCGATGCGCCGTGGGTGCCCGCGATCCGTCAGCAGATCGGCGATGTCGCCTTCGCCGCCGGGGTTGAGCTTGATCCCGCCCTCTTCGACCGTCCCCGTGGCCCGTCGGCGGCCGAGATGGAGGCAATGGATGGCCTCGACCCCGAGGCGCAGCAGGCGATGATCGAAAGCATGGTCGACGGTCTGGCCGACCGACTGGCCACCGAAGGCGGCACCCCGCAGGATTGGGCGCAGCTGATCACCGCCTATGGCGTTCTGGGCCGGACAAACGCGGCACAGATCGTCCATGATGATGCCTTGAGTGTTTTTGCCGATTTCCCCGAAGCGCTCGAGGTGATCGACGATGCGTTCCGTGCGGCCATGGCGCGGGCGGGGCAGCCGTGATCTGCGCCGATCTGGAAGAGTTTGCCACGGCCCTGCCCCCGATGCGGGGCCTGATCGGCCTCGATCTGGGCACCAAGACCATCGGTGTGGCCCTGTCGGATCGGCTTTTGAACTCCGCCACGGCGCTGGAAACGATCAAGCGCAAAAAGTTCGGGCTCGATGCCGAGGCCTTGTGGGCCCTCGTGGCAAAGCACGAGGTTGGCGGCCTCATCCTTGGCTTGCCGCGCAACATGGATGGCTCCGAAGGCCCCCGCGCCCAGTCCACCCGCGGCTTTGCCCAAAACCTGTCGCGCCGCGCCGATTTCGCGGATCTTCCGCTGGCGTTCTGGGATGAACGGCTCAGCACGGTTGCGGCAGAAAAGGCACTGTTGGAGGCGGATACGACCCGAAAACGTCGCGCGGAGGTGATCGATGCCGTCGCGGCGGGTTATATCTTGCAAGGCGCGCTGGACCGGTTGCGCCATGTGAGGGCTGGATGATGGCGGACGACATCTGGAAGCGGGACGAGATCCAATCCCCCTGCGTCAAGATCTGCGTGGTTCATCCCGAGGCGCGCATCTGCACCGGGTGTCTGCGCTCCATCGACGAGATCACCCAATGGACCAAGATGGGCCACGAGGCCCGGGCCGAGGTGATGGCCGCCCTGCCCGAACGGCGCGCGCAACTGCAAAAGCGCCGGGGCGGCCGCGCCGCGCGCCTCAAACGCAACGTCTGAGCTTCGGAACCACATCCGCCCGCCCGCGTTTTGCTTCGGACACGGGCAAATCGAAGGAGCGAACAGATGGCCAGCTACAGCCAGGGCGACAAGGTGGAATGGGATTGGGGCAACGGCACCGCCACCGGCAAGGTTCAGAAAACCTACACTCAATCCGTCACACGGACATTGCAGGGCAGCGAGGTGACGCGCAACGGCTCCGACGACGATCCCGCGCTGTACATCGAACAAGACGACGGTGATGGCGTGCTGAAGCTCAGCTCCGAAGTGCGCAAGGCCAGCTGATCAGGGGCAGGCCAGCCACGCCGCCGGATCGTCAACACACGGCCTGAAATAGGCGATGGCGCGCCCCTCCGGGTCGGCCTCTGCGCTATCCGCCCAGGGCGCCACGCCATGGATGACCATCCGGTGCAGCAGCACGGTTTCCCCCACCTGCAACGGCACTTCACGCCGGGGGCAGATATCGAAGACCTGCGCCCGCGCCGCCTGATAGATCTCGGTCACATCCACATCGCCCCAAACCTCCGGCGCGATCCCGGCAAACGCCCGCTCGAAGGCCGCCCGGATCACGTGATGGCTCCCCTCCCAGACCACCAGCGGGGCGGCTCCCGCATCCGCCTCGGTCAGCGCGATCCCGAGGATCCAGGCATGGGGCTCTCGCAGTTGGCGCCGTTTCTCAGGCCCCTCGGGCAGCAGCCCGTCCAGATGCGCAGCATCCCGCCGCCGCCGAAACCGATGCGCGGCCTCACTTTCGTCGGCATCCCGCAACGGATAGCCGGGATAGGTGATCGAAATCTGAGCGGGGTGAAGCTGCGTCACCCTGGTGATCTGGGTGGCCGCCCGATACGCCGCGCCGCCAAAGGCTGGCCCCGTGCCCACACGTCCGGCCTCATCATTGCCCAACGCATCGACGCCGACAAACCACGTCCCGCCATGGCGGAGCCACGCCGCCCGCCGCGCCGGGTCACGCGAGGCCGCCAGGGCGGGCGCGCGCACGGCTTTGACCCACGCATTCACATCGGGCGCGGCCCCGAATACCTGCCAGCCGTTTTCAAGCCAGCTCAAAATCCCAGGGCGCGGCGCAACATGTTCGCCGCCATCACCATGATGAACACCGCAAAGACGCGTTTCAGGGGCTTGGGATCCATCGCGTGGGCCAGCTTCACGCCCCAGGGCGTGGTGATCAGCGTCATCGCCACCACCACCGAAAAGGCCACCAGATTGACCTGCCCAATGGTGAAGGGCGGCCGGTTCGCGCCCTCACCGCTGATCAACAGGAACCCGATCACCGATGGCACCGCGATGATCACGCCGAACCCCGCCGCCGTCGCCACCGCCCGGTGAATCGGCTGGTTGTAGAGCGTCATCATCGGCACACCGAAGGAGCCGCCGCCAATGCCCATAAGGACCGACAGGAACCCCAGCGACGGCGAGGCCACGGCCCGCCCGACCCCGCCCGGCATCTTGTCACCCAGGCGCCAATCGGACCGGCCAAACGCCATGTAGATCCCGACCGCTAGGCCGAGAATACCAAAGATCCCCATCAGAATCTCGTTGCGCAGGCCCGATGCCGCCACCACGCCCAACGCGGCACCGATGGCAATCCCGGGCCCCCAGGCGCGCAGGATTTCCCAATCCACCGCGCCCTTCTTGTTGTGCCCCAGAACCGACCGTACCGACGTCACGACAATTGTGGCCAGAGACGTGGCCAGACAGATCTGCATCAGGCCCTCAGTGCCATAGCCAAGCCCCTCGAATGCAAAGAAAAACGCGGGCACCAGAACGATACCGCCACCCACGCCCAACAGCCCCGCAATCACGCCCGCCAAGGCACCGATCACCAGGATCAGCACCAGCATCGGCACCAATTCAGACAGTTCCGGCATTGTCCCCTCCGTGAAACCCTGCCCGCGCCTACCCCAGCAGGCGGCAGGGCAAAAGCCCCTGCCCGGTCATCGTCTCAAAAATCCGCAAAATCAACGCCCGCAAAACGCACCCGCCCCTCAGGGGCACGCTGCCGCGCCCTATGTCACGGGGGCATCGCTCGGAAATGGGAGGTCCGGTGAGCTATTCGGCCGCCTGCCGAACCGGTGTGCCGCCCGCCTTGAGCAATGCGATCAGGTCGGCGCGCTGCTTGGCCGCCTTGGCCGCATTCTTCTCCTTCACCGGCCCGAAGCCGCGGATCTGCAAAGGCAATTCGGCCAGAGCTACGAGCGCATCCATTTGCCCGTCACCGGCCTCCGGCAACCAGCGTTTCATATCCGCCTGATAGGTCTTGATCAGCGCGCGTTCCATCCGGCGCTCGGCCGAATAGCCGAACACATCCAATGGCGTGCCGCGCAGCCGCTTCATCCCAGCCAACACCTTGTAGACACCACCCACCCACGGGCCGAACTCCCGCTTCCTGGGGCGGCCTAGGGCATCCTTGCCCGGCAGCATCGGGGGGGCCAGATGGTAGGTCATCTTGAAGTCCCCACCAAAGGTTTCGCGGGCCTTGGCCTCGGTATCGAGATGCAGGCGTGCTACCTCATATTCGTCTTTATAGGTGAGCAACTTGTGGTAGCCCTTCGCCACCGCCTCCTTCAGGCGCGGGTCGTTCACGCTATCCACCAGCTTGCGGTAGCGATTGGCCAGACGCTTGCCCTGATAGGCCACCAGATGCGCCTCACGGAACGCGATTTTCTCGTCGAGGGATTTGGGTTTGGCCACCACGTTCGAGACTGTCAGCCGCTCCACTTCCGCCGGATTCACAATCGCCCACCGACCCATCTCGAACGCCTGTTTGTTGGCCTCGATCGCCGCGCCGTTCATCTCGATTGCGCGGCTGATCGCATCATGGCTCAGCGGCACAAGGCCCATCTGCCAGGCGGCCCCGAACGTAATCATGTTGGAATAGATCGAGTCGCCCAACAGGATCCGGGCCAGCTCCGTTGCATCGAACAGCGTCAGCCTGTCGCGCAGCCGTGCTTGAAGAGCGACCTCCAAGTCCTTGCCGGGAATGGTAAATTCCGTATCAAGTGTGAAGTCGCCCGTGGTGATTTCATGGGAGTTCACCGCCGCCCCGGTGCGGCCCGTTTTCATCTGCCCCAGCGTCTTCGCGCCGCCGGTCACAACCAGATCACCGCCGATGACGGTATCCGCCTCACCCGCACCCACACGGATCGCGGCGATGTCTTCGGGCCGATTGGCCAGCCGCAGGTGGATCGCCACCGCGCCGCCCTTCTGCGCCAGCCCCGCCATCTCGATCATGCCCGCGCCCTTACCGTCCAACTGCGCGGCCTGCGCCATCACGGCGCCGATGGTCACCACGCCGGTGCCGCCCACGCCGGTGACCAGCACGTTGTGCGTGCCGTTGATGACGGGCAGAACCGGCTCCGGCAGCCCGCCCAGATCAACGGAGGCCGAGGCCTCCTTCTTGATCACCGCGCCCTCCAGCGTCACGAAACTCGGGCAGAACCCTTTGACGCAGGAAAAATCCTTGTTGCAGGTCGATTGATCAATCGCCCGCTTCCGCCCCAACTCGGTCTCCACCGGCACGATCGAGACGCAATTGGACTGCACCCCGCAATCGCCGCAGCCCTCACAGACATCGGTGTTGATGAACACACGCTTGTCGATATCGGGGAAGGTGCCGCGCTTGCGCCGCCGCCGTTTCTCTGCCGCGCAGGTCTGCACGTAGATGATCGCCGACACGCCTTTGTGGTGCCGGAACGCCTCCTGCACCTTCATCAGGTCATCACGTTCATGGCGCTCCAGGCCCTTGGGAAAGGCTGAGAAATCCACCTCCTCCTTCGGGTCGTAGACCAGCGCGATATTCTCCACGCCCATGGCCTTGATCTCATGGGCGATGCGCGCGGGATCAAGCTCACCTTCGTTCTGCTGCCCGCCCGTCATGGCGACCGCATCGTTGAACAGGATCTTGTAGGTGATGTTGGTTTTTGCCGCCAGAGCCGCACGAATGGCGAGGATGCCGGAATGGTTGTAGGTGCCCTCGCCCAGGTTCTGGAACATGTGATCGCGGGTCGAAAACGGCGCCTCACCCACCCAGTTCACGCCCTCGCCGCCCATATGGGTATAGGCCTCGGTCTCGCGATCCATCCACTTCGCCATGAAGTGACACCCGATACCCGCCCCCGCGCGGGAGCCTTCGGGCACCTTTGTGGAGGAATTGTGCGGACAGCCGGAGCAGAACCATGGGGTGCGCTTGGCCAGATCGGGCGCATTGGTGGCGCGGCGCGCCTCTTCCACCGTGGAGATACCGGCGCGGATACGCTCGGTGCCGCAGCCCTCTTCGATCAGGATATTGCCGAGCTTGACCGCGATATCCGCCGGATCCAGCGCGAAATGCTGCGGGAACAGCGTTTGGCCTTTGCCATCCTTGTACCCATAAACGCGGCGGCCCCGGCGGTCGTCAAAAATCGCCTCCTTGACCTGCACCTCGATCAGCTTGCGCTTCTCCTCCACCACCACGATCAGGTCGAGGCCCTCGGCCCAATCATGGAATCCGCGCATATCAAGCGGCCAGGTCTGACCCACCTTGTAAGTGGTGATGCCAAGCGTTTCGGCTTCCGCGTCGTCAATGCCAAGCGCCTCCAGCGCCGACAGCAGGTCGAGCCAGTTCTTGCCCGCCGCCACGAACCCGATTTTCGCACCCGCGCGCCCGTGCACGCGCTTGTCCATCTTGTTGGCGTGGGAAAACGCCTCCGCAGCCCACCGTTTGTGTTCCAGCAGGCGCTCTTCCTGGGCGATCCAATGGTCATTCAAGCGGATGTTCAGCCCACCTTCGGGCATGTCGAATTCCGGCTCCACAAAGCTCATCCGGTCGGGGCGGCCATCGACAACGGCCGTGGCCTCCACATTGTCTTTCACCGCCTTCAGGCCCACCCAAACGCCGGCATAGCGGCTCAACGCATAGGCATAGATGCCGTAATCAAGGATTTCCTGCACGCCCGCGGGGCTCAGCACCGGCATATGCACATCGACCATCGCCCAGTCGGATTGGTGGCACACGGTGGAGCTTTCGCCGGTATGGTCATCCCCCATCACCATGATGACGCCGCCATGTCTGGACGTGCCCGCCATGTTGACGTGGCGCATCACGTCGCCCGAGCGGTCGACACCGGGGCCCTTGCCATACCAGAGCCCGAAGACCCCGTCATACTTGCCCTCGCCGCGCAGTTCCGCCTGTTGCGCGCCCCAATGGGTCGTGGCGGCCAGATCCTCGTTCAGGCCGGGCTGAAACACCACATCCGCCGCATCGAGATGCTTGCGCGCGCGCGCCATCTGCAGGTCCACCCCGCCCACCGGCGAGCCGCGATACCCGGAAACGAGGCCCGCGGTGTTCAGGCCCGCCGCACGGTCGCGTTCCTTCTGCATCAGCATCAGACGCACCAGCGCCTGGGTGCCGTTCAGAAGCACCGGTGATTTGGAAAGGTCGAATTTATCGTCAAGCGAGACCTGCTGCACACCCATGAAGGTTCCTCCCGTGCGACGGCGCTGTGGATGAGAGTGGTATAGGTCAATCTTTCTGACCTGTCTACAATAAATGCGTTACCGATCCCAACCGGGCGCGCGGGCGTCGTAACTCTTTTGCCCCCGCGAAACCGGACTGGCGCGGCTTGCCAATCCGTTAGTTCCCCGACTAAGCTTAACGTCACCCATCCATGTGTGGCTAGGGTTCCGCCGGGGGTTTCCCCGGGCCCGGACCGAGCGCCACGGAACGCCATGCCCAAAGACCGACAGGGCCCAAGGCAGACACCTTAAGGGATAGAAGACCAGGGGGGATGGACGGGCATGGCTGTGCCATGCCTGCAACCCCGACCCCGAAGGTGCGCTCCGCCCATGACCCCCCTTGGCTTTTCCCTCGTTCTTCTTGCCGCGATCGCCCATGCGACGTGGAATTTCCTCGTCAAACGCCTCAATGGCGGCCCGGAGCTGCTTTGGCTGTTCGCCGCGCTGTCGCTGCCCGTCTACGGGCCCTTCGCGATCTACCTCGCGGTCACGTGGGAGGAGGCCAGCCCGATGGGGATCGTGTTTCTCGTGGGCTCCGCCCTCCTGCATCTGGCCTATTTCCTGCTGCTGCAGCAGGGATACCGCCAGGGCGATCTGTCGGTTGTCTATCCCACCGCGCGGGCAACCGGGCCGGTCCTGTCCTCGCTGATGGCCTTCGTATTACTGGGCCAGGCGCTCCCGGTGCAGGCCGCGTTCGGCGGGGCCATCATCGTCTTCGGCGTCGCGATGCTGACCGGCGGCCCGAAGGGCGGCGCGCGGCCCCTTCGCAGCCTGCTCTACGGTCTCAGCGTCGGGTTCCTGATCGGGGCCTATACCGTCTGGGATGCCCACGGCGTCGCGAATCTGCTGATCCCGCCCATCCTCATGGATTACGCATCGGCCGTTGGCCGGTCGGTTCTGCTGCTCCCCTCCGCCCTGAAACGATGGGACAAGGTGCAGGCGCTGTGGCGCGATCACCGGTGGGAAGTGCTGGTGATCGCCGTGCTCAATTCCGGCGCCTATATCCTGGTGCTCTACGCGCTTACCTTCACCCCGGTGATCTATGTGGCCCCCCTGCGGGAAGTATCGGTCCTGATCGCCGTCCTGCTTGGCTCGGTCCTTCTGGGGGAAGGCCAGCTGGCCCGTCGTCTGGCCTGGGCGGCCGTCATCCTGTGCGGTGTCACCGTGCTGGCAACCAGTTGAGGCCTCCCCGCCCAGAAACCTTTTGCATGCGCAGCATCGGCTCCTTAGGTTGCGGCACAGAGTGAACACGGGAATGGGTCGATGGATTGGGACAAGTTGCGCATATTTCATGCGGTGGCCTCGGCTGGCTCACTCACCCATGCCGGTGACACCCTGCACCTGAGCCAATCCGCCGTCTCCCGCCAGATCCGGGCGCTGGAAGATGCGCTGAATTCGACGCTGTTCCACCGCCATGCGCGCGGCCTGATCCTGACGGAACAGGGCGAATTGCTGTTCGATGCGACCCGCGCGATGACCAAACGGCTCGACGCCGCCTCCGCGCGCATCCGCGACAGCGAGGAAGAGGTGTTCGGCGAGTTGCGCGTGACCACCACGATCGGCTTCGGATCGCTTTGGCTCGCGCCCCGCCTGCCCGCGCTATACGAGAAATATCCCGATCTGAAGATCGACCTGATGCTGGAAGAGCGCCTGCTCGACCTGCCGATGCGCGAGGCCGATGTGGCCATCCGCATGAAGGAGCCAAGCCAGGCGGATTTGATTCGTCGCCGCCTGATGACCATCAACATGCGGCTCTACGCAACGCCTTCCTACCTTGAACGGAACGGCACCCCCGCAAGCATCGAGGACCTGGGAAGCCACCGGTTGATCTCCCAGAACGCCGCCGCGGCGCAGGTCAGCGCCGGCGCGATCCTGGTGCGGGAATTGATGAGCTACGATGTCGGCTCCACCTTGTCGGTCAACAATTACTTCGGTGTGCTGCAGGCGGTGATCCACGATCTGGGGATCGGCGTTCTGCCCGATTACCTCACGCAGGACTTCCCTGATATCGTTAGGGTTCTGCCCGAGATCGAATCCGCCGAAGTGCCCGTCTTTCTGGCCTATCCCGAAGAACTCCGCCAATCGCGCCGCATCGAAGTGTTCCGGGATTTCGTGACCGAAGAAGTCATTGCCTACCGCCGGCGGCAACGCGAAGTGGAGGCCGCGCCGACGTCCTGAACCTGCCTTAGGACAGGTCCCGAAGTCTGTGTGCTATGCGCCACAGACATACCGGCTTTGCGATGATTCAACGCGATTTGCCTTGATCGGGAGCATGGTGCCACTTACTTCATCAAGTGTCGGAACCGAGTGTTCCGGCACCTCCCTGTTGGACTTCGGCCGAGATTCGTCTCGGCCTTTTTTTTGGGTTAATGGGCAGTTGAGCGGCCAATGGTTTCCAAAGTCGAAACAAATCCGGCAGGCGAAATTGATATACCTGCGCTCCATGCCCTGCTGAATGCCGCCTTCGCGCCCATGGCCGGCCGGATCGACCCCCCCTCCTCGCTCACCACCATGTCCGCGGAAGATGTCGCGTGCAAAACCCGCGATGAGGATTTCTTTGCCATCCGCGAAAACGGCGCCATTGTCGCCTGCCTTTTCGGTCATCCCGAGGCGGACGCCTATAAGGTCGGCAAGCTGGCCGTCGCGCCCGCGTATCAGGGCAAGGGGCTTGCCCGCCGCCTGATCGATGCCGCCGCCGCCCACGCGCGCACCCTCGGCCATCGCACGTTACAACTCTACGCCCGTGTCGAGCTCACCGAAAACCATGCGATCTACGGGCGTCTGGGCTTCACCCCATCCGCCTATTTCACGCATCCCGGATTTGACCGCCCCACAGCCGTGATCTTCCGCCGCCCCCTCTGAGGGTTCCATGCGCCCGCGACCCGCCGTATAGACCTGCGCAACTGGGGGACATACGACGCATGACCGAACCGACCATCACGCCTGAGATTGTGGCCGCCCACGGCTTCACGCCCGAGGAATACGCGGAAGTGAACGCGATCCTGGGGCGCGCGCCAAATTACACGGAGATGGGCATCTTCTCGGCCATGTGGAACGAGCATTGCTCCTACAAAAGCTCCAAGAAATGGCTACGCACCCTGCCCACCGAAGGCCCCCAGGTGATCTGCGGCCCCGGCGAGAATGCGGGCATCGTCGATATCGGCGACGGGCAATGTGTGGTCTTCAAGATGGAGAGCCACAACCACCCCTCCTATATCGAGCCGTATCAGGGGGCGGCCACAGGCGTGGGTGGCATCCTGCGCGACGTCTTCACCATGGGCGCGCGGCCCATCGCGGCGATGAATTCGCTCTCTTTCGGCGAGGTCTCGCATCCCAAAACCCGCCAACTGGTCCATGGCGTGGTGGAGGGCATCGGCGGCTACGGCAATTGCTTCGGCGTGCCGACCATCGGCGGCGAGGTCCGGTTTCATTCCGCTTATAACGGCAATTGCCTGGTCAACGCGTTTGCGGCTGGTCTGGCGGACACCGACAAGATTTTCTATTCCGCCGCCTCCGGGGTCGGCATGCCGGTGGTCTATCTCGGCGCGAAAACGGGCCGCGACGGCGTCGGCGGCGCAACCATGGCCAGCGCTGAGTTCGACGACACGATCGAGGAAAAGCGCCCCACCGTGCAGGTGGGCGATCCCTTCACCGAAAAGCGCCTGCTGGAGGCCACGCTGGAACTGATGGCCTCGGGTGCCGTGATCTCGATCCAGGATATGGGCGCCGCGGGGCTCACCTGCTCCGCCGTGGAGATGGGCGACAAGGGGGGCCTTGGCATCCGCCTGAACCTTGATGACGTGCCCGTCCGCGAAGAACGCATGACAGCCTATGAAATGATGCTCTCGGAATCCCAGGAACGCATGCTGATGGTCCTGAAGCCCGAGCTTGAGGGCAAAGCCCGCGCCATTTTCGAGAAATGGGATCTCGATTTTGCCATTGTCGGCGAAACAATCCCCGAGGATCGCTTCCTGATTATCCATGGAAACGAAACAAAGGCCGATCTGCCGCTGAGCAAGCTCGCCTCCACCGCCCCGGAATATGACCGCCCGTGGATTGAGACGCCCCCGGCCGACCCGCTCGAGGCCGTGCCGGAGGTCGATGCCATCGACGCCCTGCGCGCGCTTGTCTCGTCCCCCAATTATTGCTCCCGCAAATGGGTCTACACGCAATACGACCATCAGGTGATGGGCGATACCGTCGTGTCGCCCGGCCTTGGCGCGGGTGTGGTGCGGGTGCACGGCACCGACAAGGCCTTGGCCTTCACCTCCGACGTCACACCGCGCTACGTGAAGGCCAACCCCGTCGAGGGCGGCAAACAGGCCGTGGCGGAGGCGTACCGCAACCTCACCGCCGTGGGGGCCAGGCCGCTGGCCACCACCGACAACATGAATTTCGGCAACCCCGAAAAGCCGGAGATCATGGGGCAATTCGTCGGGGCCATTCGGGGCATCGGCGCGGCGTGCAAGGCGCTCGATATGCCCATCGTCTCGGGCAACGTGTCGCTCTACAACGAAACCGATGGCACCGGCATTCTGCCCACACCCACCATCGGCGCGGTGGGCCTGCTGGAGCATCTCGATCACCTGATTTCCGGCACCGCCCGCGATGGCCATGTCCTGCTGCTGGTCGGTGAAACCAACGGCCATCTGGGCCAATCTGCCCTGCTGGCCGAGGTGTTCAACCGCGAAGACGGCGACGCGCCCGCCGTGGATCTGGAGGCCGAGCGCCGCAACGGCGAGTTCATCCGCGACAATCGCGACTGGATCGGGGCCTGCACAGACCTGAGCGATGGCGGCCTTGCGCTCGCCGCGTTCGAGATTGCCCACGCCTCGGGCTGCGGCGTGACGCTTGACGTGGCGGACACCGCGACGCTGTTCGGTGAAGACCAGGCGCGATACCTGATCTCCACCTCTTTTGATAAGGCCGAGGCGCTGATGATTGCCGCGGGCCGCGCGGGCGTACCGCTTGTCACCGTCGGCAAGGTCGGCGGCGACGCCGTGCGCATCGGCGCCTCCGACGCCCCGCTGGCGGAGCTGTCGGAGGCGTATGAGGGCAGCTTCGCCTCAACCTTCGCGTGAGGCGGCATAAGCCTCCATCACATCGGGCAGCCAGACGCTGAACCCCTCGGCCAGGGCCTCGTAACGACCCACGAAATCCGGGTGGCTGCGATAGAGCTGCGCCAACCCGGCATAGGCCTCGGGCGGGCAATCCCGGCCCCACATCTCGGCCACCCAGGCTCGGTGCCGTTCCAGAAGATCGCCCGGATCCGCAAGGCCGGATCGATAGGCCTCGACCAGCGCACCCTCGATCTCACGCAAAGCCTGCAGATGCGCATCCATGCCCTCGGGCGCGGCGTCCAGCCGGGCCTTGGCCCGCGCAATCTCCGCGGCCATGCCGGGGCCGTAGGTGTCAATCAACCACGCCTCGTGGTCGGCCTGGGTCTCGGCCGGAAAGGGGGTGTAGAGGTCTTCAAGTGCCATGGCGCTTGCTCCTTTGATATCCGCGATTGTCCGATCGAGGGTGGCGATCATCTGATCCAGGGCGTCGGCCTCCGCCGCCAACCGGGCGCGATGGGCGGTCAGGCGGGCGATACGATCCCCCTCCCCGTCCAGAAGCGCACCGATCTGGGACAGATCCATACCGGTGGCGCGGTAAAACAGGATCTCCTGCAACCGCTCCGCCTCGGCCCGGGCGTAGAGCCTGTAGCCGTTGGCGCCGATATGGGCCGGTTTCAACAGGCCGATCGCATCGTAATGATGCAAGGTCCGCACCGAGATGCGGGCCGCCCTGGCCAATTGTCCGACTGTATATTCCTCGATTCGGGGTCCCATGACGCCTCTATCGGGCCTCACGCCGCGTGAGGGTCAAGAGGCCGTCTTGCGGGCCACCCAAGGGGCGCTTACATTCCCTAGCGAAACAGTCGAGGATGCCGCCCCCATGCCCATCACCGCCCGCCAGATCGAAGAGTTGATCCGCCAGGACTTCCCCGATGCCCAGATCACGGTGGAAGGCGATGACGGCGCGCATTTTGCGGCGCAGGTTGTGGATGAAAGTTTCCGCGGCAAGAACCGGGTGCAGCAGCAGCGCGCGGTCTATGCGGCCCTGAAGGGCAAGATGGACGGCTCCGCAGGCGAGTTGCACGCGCTGGCGCTGACCACGAAGGCCCCGGAATGAGCCTCACCGGATGGATCGCGCTGGCGATGGCGGGTCTCACCGCATTGGGCGTCTTTGCGATCATCCGCCACCACCTCAGCCCGCGCAAGGAGCGGGAGCCGCGCGGCACCGCCCCCGGCGACGGTGACACGTTGGTCTATGCCCGGGAGCGCGTGGCGTTTCTGGGCGCGGGCAATGCAGATGCCGCCGGTCGCATGACGCGCGTCACGAAGGATCCGCAGCAATATGCAAAGGGCATGATGCCCGGACGCAGAAAATAAGGACGAATGGCTATGAGCGCCGAAGATCAGATCAAGGAAACCATCACCGCCAATGATGTCGTGCTGTTCATGAAGGGCACCAAGAGCATGCCGCAATGCGGATTCTCGTCCCGCGTGGCCGGCGTGTTGAACTATATGGGCGTCGACTTTGCCGATGTGAACGTGCTGGAGGATGAGGGCATCCGCCAGGGCATCAAGGAGTTCTCCGACTGGCCGACGATCCCGCAGCTCTACGTGAAGGGCGAGTTTGTCGGCGGCTGCGACATCATCACCGAGATGACGCTCTCGGGCGAACTCGATGCGATGTTTGCCGAAAACGGCGTGACCTTCGACAAGGACGCGGCAGAGAAGATCCGCGAAGCCAACGCGTAACCCGACTGCGGCGCGGCAAGGACGAACGCGCCGGAACCCCGGCGCGTTTTGTGTTCGAGTCTGTCGCGATATGGCGCGTCGCGACCCGTCCGGCGTCCCGCGTCTATCATCAAACTCCGAATACGGGATGAATTGTTTCCCGGCGTGGGACAGTCCCGGACATTTCCGGGCGTACCCCCTCACCTAAGCCGCGACCGGGTGTTCCGCATCCACAACCGCCTGCAGAACGTCCAGCGCCACCAGCCCGATGATGCGCGTGCGCCCGACCACAAGGGCCGGTGTTCCGGGCAGCTGGAAGATCCCGGCAAGCGCCCGATCCTCGGCCAACCGTGCCGCCACCTGCGGGCCCGCAAGGTCCGCCGCGAAGCGCTCCAGATCAAGCGACAGGCTCCGCGCCGCGCCCTCCACGATTGCATCGGTCGCCGCCATCGGGGCCCGTTGCAGCCGGTGGCGCATCGCCTCGGCGGCCCCCTGGCGACCGGCGGCCAGTATGGCTCGCGCCGCCTGTTCCGACGTCTCGCCGAAGATCGGGTATTCGCGGGTGGTCAAAACGATCCCGTCGAGCACCGCAAGGCGGCGCTCCATCACCGGGCAGATCGGACAGTTGATGTCGGTGAAATAGGTCACCGGCACCGGGCCGGCATCGTCCCAATCGCCCCACATGACCTCCGTCAAGATGTCGCGCAGCGCCTCCTCCAGGGCCGGATCGGCCGCCGCGCGGTCATTCAGGCCCGCGAAGATCGCCGCCGACGGATCGCCGCCGCCCGACACCTCGCCGCCCGTTGCAAGGCTGCGAAACGGGGCCAGCCCCTCGATCTCCCGATAGATCAGATCGGGTGCCATCACCCAAGTCCACGGACGCGCCACAATCGCCCAGGCCGCGCCGAGAAACAGACCGCCTGTCAGAATCCTCCGGCGCGACGCCACCGCGTCAGCCCTTCTTGGTCTCGCCCTTTTTCACATGCTTGGTCAGCCGTGAGGGCGTAGATTTCTTGCGGTTCTTGTAGGGGTTATCCTCGGCCTGGCTGCGCATCCACAGGCGGATCGGCGTGCCCGGCAGGTTGAAATCCTCGCGCAGCCCGTTGACCAGATAGCGGCTATACGCCTCCGGCAGCTTTTCGGGGAACGAACACATGACAACGAAACCCGGCGGGCGGGTCTTGGCCTGCGTCATGTAGCGCAGCTTGATCCGGCGCCCGCCCGGCGCGGGGGGCGGATGCGCCTCCACCATCGCGCCGAGCCATTGGTTGAGCCGCGCTGTGGAGATGCGGATATTCCACACCTCATGGGCTTTCAGGATCGCGTCATGCAGCTTGTCGAGCCCCTTGCCGGTCTTGGCCGACACCGCGATCAGCGGGGCCCCCCGAAGCTGCGGCAGCAATTTCTCGAACCCCTGCCGCAGATCCTTCAGCTTTTGCTGCTTTTCCGGCTCTAGATCCCACTTGTTGACCGCCACGACAACCGCGCGCCCCTCGCGCTCGGCCAGATCGGCAATGCGCAGGTCCTGCGTCTCGAACGGAATCGCGGCATCGAGCAGAACCACCACCACTTCCGCGAATTTCACCGCCCGCAACCCGTCGGAGACGCTGAGCTTCTCCAGCTTCTCCTGCACCTTGGCGCGTTTGCGCATCCCCGCCGTGTCGAACATGCGCACGGGCGTGCCGTGCCAGTCGAACGACAGGCCGATGGCATCCCGCGTGATCCCGGCCTCGGGGCCGGTCAGCAGGCGATCGTCGCCGATGATCTGGTTGATCAGCGTGGATTTGCCCGCATTCGGCCGCCCGACCACGGCGATTTGCAAAGGTTTTGCTCGGGTTATGAGGCGTTCTTCATCTTCGACATCCACATCCGCTTCGGCCTCTTCGTCCGGGCCCTTGGCATCGACAAGCGGTTGCAGCGCCACCAGAAGGTCAGACATCCCCTCACCATGTTCAGCGCTTAAACCAATCGGATCCCCAAGGCCCAAGCCATAGGCCTCGATCATGCCCGCCTGCCCGGCATTGCCCTCGGCCTTGTTGGCGGCGAGCAAAACGGGGCGGCCCGACCGGCGCAGGATCTCGGCGAAGTATTCGTCATTGGCCGTCACACCGGCGCGCGCATCGATGATGAAAAGCGCCGCATCGGCCATATCCACGGCGCGTTCGGTCAGGCGGCGCATACGGCCCTGCAGGCTGTCATCCGTGGCATCCTCAAGGCCGGCCGTGTCCACCACCGTGAAGCGCAGATCCCCCAACCGCGCAGCCCCTTCACGCAGGTCGCGGGTCACGCCGGGCTGATTGTCGACCAGCGCGATCTTGCGCCCGACCAATCGGTTGAACAGCGTCGATTTGCCGACATTGGGGCGGCCAACGATGGCGAGGGTGAAGGACATGGATGCACCTTTGGGTAAGAGCGCGGCTCTACGCCCCTTCGCCGCCTATTTCAAGCGTCTCAATGCGGTCTCCAGCGCGTTGGAGAAGGCGGAGCGGTCGGCCTTGGAGAACGGTTTCTGCCCGCCGATCCCCTGCCCGTCGAGGCCCGCGCGCAGATCGGCCATGATGGCGCGGGTCGCCACCTGGCTGCCGATGGAATTCGCGGTGAAGGGCTGCCCCTTGTGGTTGAGCACCGCGGCCCCCGCGTCCAGGCACCGTTCGGCCAGCAGGATATCGGCGGTGACCACCAGTGCGCCGGGCCGCGCCGCCGCGGCGATCACGTCATCGGCGGCGTCGAACGCGTCGCCCGCCATTTCCATCGTTATCAGCGGATGATCCGGGTGGCGCAGGTAGCTGGCCGCCACCAGCCGCACGGGGATCTTGTGGCGATAGGCGGCGGTGTAGATCTCTTCCTTGACCGGGCAGGCATCGCCGTCGATCAGGATCACCGGGCCCTCTGCGGCGGGATCAGTCAAAATGCCCCTCTGGAAACGGCACGATCAGCGTCCCGCCGCCCATTTCACGCAGTTGCAATTCTCCGCCATGCAGTGTGATTTCCGCCAATTCCGACCATCCCGGCGGGCGCGGCAGGGACACCATGGCGTGGCGGATCACGTGGCGTCGGCCCAATGCGATCACCGTCGGCAGGCCCATCGCGGTCAGCCGGTTGTCCTCCATCGCGCGCGCCAGCCCCTCGCCGCCCGCCGCGCATCCGTCCTCGATCCCCAGAACCCCCACATGGCGGCTGTTCCACGGCGGGAAATCGCGGGCCCCGTTGGAGACCCAGAGCATCGTGACCGGCATCATCGCGGCGTCTTTCAGCACGACCAGCATGTCATCCTCGGCATTGCGCATCACGCAGGTCCAGCCAAGCCGTGAACCATGGGCCTCGGCCAGGGTACAGAAATCCTCCACCCGATGCCCGGCCGGATAGGTCCGCAGATCCCATTGCCCGCCATCGTCACAATCAAGTTTAAGATCGCCGCGCAACTGGTTGAGAGACCACAGATTATACCCCTCATGCTGCGGCATCGGATCGGTCATTGCGGCCCGTTTTCGGGAAAAGGACAACCGCCCGCCTTCCGCCATCCGGGTCATCGGATGATGGGCAAACGTCACCTCCCCCACACCGCCATCGATCACATGGGTCTGGAGCAGGCACGGCCCCACAAGGCGCACCTCCTTGGTCACATGGGCACCCAGAACATCGGTTGTGAGAGCGAACCGGGCGACGGCCACGTCCTGATCCACCACCTCCCAGGGCGCATTCGCCGTGGGCCCGTGGATCGGCAGGCCATGCACATCATCCCGCCCGAACGGCATGCAGAGGAAATCGCCGGCCAGCCGCTTGTCGACCATGGCCACATCGGGATCGTCCTGGATCTCCGCCTCGTCCCGCCACGGCGCATTGTGAAGCGGCGTGCGGCCGGACACCTGCCAATGGGGGATGTTGCCCGCACTCGGATCGATCAGCGCCTCCGCCTCCCCATGGGCCAGTCGGATCATGGCGCGGCATCCGCCATCGCTCGGGTGACGATCGCGGCGTCCGAGCCCACGGACAGCACCGTTGCCCCCGCCTCGATCATCGCCTCCTGCCGGTGTGGCGGCACGAAGACGCCCGCGGCACAGCCCGCGGCGCGGATCCGGCCCATCGCGTCGGTGATCTGATCCCACAGGGCCTGATCGTCCAGCGCATCACGGAACCCCAGATCGGCGCCCAGATCGGCGGGGCCGATGAAAACGCAATCGATCCCGTCCGTGCCCGCAATCTCGTCGATCGCCGCCAGCCCGGCGGCGCTTTCCACCTGCAAAATCGGGCTGATCTGGGCGTTGGCCTCGGCCGGATAGATCGGATTGGCGCCATAGCCACCGGCGCGCATCGTGGCACCGCCCACGCCGCGATGGCCGTCGGGCGGGTAGCGGCAGGCCGCGACAATGGCGTCGGCCTGCGCACCGCTTTCCACCATCGGCACCATGATCGTCTGCGCGCCGATATCGAGCACCTGTTTCAGCACCCAATCCTCCCCCACCGGCACCCGCACGGCAGATGGCGTGCCGCACGCATCAAGCACGCTCAGCTGCCGCCGCATCTGAACCGGATCATAGGGCGCATGCTCGCCGTCGATCAGGCAGAAATCAAAGCCCGCATGGCCCGCGATCTCGGTGACTGTGTCGGAGCCGAGCGTCAGGAACATGCCCTTCTGTACCCGCCCCGCCAGAATTGCCTCTTTCAACCGATTGATCTTCGTTTTCATGCGGGCTCCTCCCTCAGGCGCCATAGGGTGTCGTGCCAAGGCGGGGCCCTGTGTCATTGCCCCCGATACCACCGCCGGATCAGGGCGCGGTCTTCATCGAGCAAGAAGGCCTGTGACGGCGGTGGCATGGCATGGCTGAGCCCCGCCTGAACATAGATCTGCGGGGCATGGCGGGCGATCTGCGCCTCCGTCTCCAGGATCACCCCACCCGGCGCGGCGGCCAGGCCCGGATAGCTGACCTCCGCCGCATGGCAATAGCTGCAATTGCCCTGCACCAGCCAATAGACATCCTCGAAATCCCCATGTGCCATCAACGCCACCTGCCCGGCGCTCAACGCAGCCTCCTCTGCAGACTCCTCCCGCATCAGGGGCAGGACGGAGAGCCAGACGATCACCGCGAAGATCAGGGCCGTCGCCCCCCAGGTCCACCATTTGTAGCCGCCGCGCGCATGCATCGTGTTGAAGAAATGCCGGATCGTGACGCCCATCAGGAACACCAGCGAAGCGATGATCCAGTTGAACTCCGACGCGAAGGCCAGCGGGTAGTGGTTTGACAACATGAGGAAAATCACGGGCAGCGTCAGGTAATTGTTGTGGGTGGAGCGCAGCTTGGCGATCTTGCCGTATTTCGCATCCGGCACCCGGCCCGCCTTGAGGTCCGCCACCACGATGCGCTGGTTCGGGATGATGATATGGGCCACGTTGGCCGTCATGATCGTGGCGGTGAACGCCCCCAGATGCAGGAGCGCCGCACGCCCCGTGAACACTTGCGCATAGCCCCAGGCGAAGGCCACGATGATCCCGAACAGCACCAGCATCATCACCTGCGGGCGGTCGCCCAGGGGCGATTTGCACAGTTGATCGTAGAGCACCCATCCCAGCAGCAGAGATGCGAACGAGATCGCAATGGCCGCCCAGATCGGCAGATCGGCGACATTGGGATCGATCAGGTACAGCTCGGCGCTCACCCAATAGAGCAGTGCCAGCAGCGCCACACCAGACAGCCAGGTCGCGTAGCTCTCCCATTTGAACCAGGTCAGATGCTCCGGCATCTCCGCCGGGGCCACGAGGTACTTCTGGATGTGGTAAAAGCCACCGCCATGGACCTGCCATTCCTCGCCATCGGCCGGGCCGTCGATATTGCGGTTGAGGCCCAGATCCAGCGCAATGAAATAGAAACTCGATCCGATCCAGGCGATCGCCGTGATCACATGGAGCCACCGCGCGGCAAATTCGGCCCAATGCAGCAATATGGTGGCGTCCATGGGCCCTGTCCCGTCCAAACCTCGTCCGGTCATTTCGACCGAAACGCCCCCGCTCCGCAAGCCACGCTGCCCGATTTCCGGCCGACGACGCGCGCAATGCACATGCAGAAACCGGGTCAGAACCCACCCAAGCGCGCGAAATTTCGGGCAAGTGTTGCGCAAAGCCGCCTGTGCGGGCACTTTCGGTTTGCGGTACGGTGTGACACTCCATACCAAAAGCCCACAAGAAGCCGCCAAAGCTCAAGAGGCGGCCCATAAGTCTGGGAGGACATCATGAAACATTTGACCACCACCGCCATCGGCGCGGTGCTGTCCCTGTCGTTTGTCGGCGAAGCTCTGGCCACCGAATGGAACGTCTCGCTCTGGGGGCAGCGGCGCGCCTTCACCGAGCATGTGGAGTTCCTGGCCGAAGCGCTGGCCGAACGCACGGATGGCGAGTTTACCCTGAACATTTCTTATGGCGGCCTGTCCAACAACCGCGAGAATCTCGACGGGATCTCTATCGGCGCGTTCGAGATGGCGCAGTTCTGCGCCGGCTATCACCGCGACAAGAACCGCGCGATCACCGTGCTGGAGCTGCCGTTTCTGGGCGTGAGCACCCTCGAAGAGGAAGTCGCCGTCTCCCACGCGATCTACGATCACCCCGCCGTGGCCGAAGAGATGGCCCAGTGGAACGCACGGATGCTGATGACGTCGCCGATGCCGCAATACAACCTGGTCGGCACCGGCGATCCGCGCGACACGATTGAGGAGATGGAAGGCATGCGGGTTCGCGCCACGGGCGGCTTGGGTGAGCTCTTCGCCTCCGTCGGCGGTGTGCCGACCTCGGTGACCTCGTCGGAGGCCTATCAGGCGCTCGAAGGCGGCACCGTCGACACCGTGGCGTTTGCGCAGCATGCCCATCTCAGCTTCCGCACCATCGACATTGCCGATTGGTGGACCGAGAACCTCAACCCCGGCACCGTGAACTGCCCGGTGGTGGTGAACATCGATGCCTATGAGGCGCTGAGCGATGAGGAGCGCGCGGCGCTGGACGGCGCCGTCGAGGATTCCATTGCGCATTATCTGGCCAATTACGCCGAGTTGATCGAGCGCTGGGATGCGGTGCTGGAAGAACGCGGGGTGGAGCGCGTGACGGTGCCCGAGGAAACCCTCGCGGCACTCGCCGAAAACGCCGCCCCGATCCACCAGGCGTGGATCGACGACATGGCCTCCCAGGGCCTGCCGGCACAGGAGCTCTACGATCTGGTCCAGTCGACCCTGGCCGAGCATCGCGGCGAATGATCTGAAACACGAGGCCTCCGCGCTCCGGGCGGAGGCCTCGACCTTATCATGGCCATATCCTCAAACGTCCTGACCGATGACAGCGCCGTCTCCCGCACGGATCGCTTTCTGCTCTGGTTCGAAGCCCGCCTGAACCTTCTGGGCGGTATCACCATCATCGCGCTTGTGCTGATGGCGGTCTGGCACGTCGTGGGCCGCAAACTCTTCAACGCGCCGGTCTATGGCTACGTGGACTGGATCGAACAATTCATGGTGGTCTTCGCGTTTTTCGGGCTCAGCTATTGCCAGCGCGAAGGCGGACATATCCGCATGGATATCATCGTGATGCGCCTCAAGGGCCGCGCGCTGTGGTTCGCGGAATGGTTGTCGACGATCTTCATGTTGATCCTGACCATCGCGCTGATCTACGGCGCCTGGCAGCATTTCGACCGCAGCTTCGACCTGACCCGCCCGTTCTTCTCCCGCGACAGCTCCATCGATATCGCCCTGCCGCTCTGGCCTGCGAAACTGATCGTGCCGGTGGCCTTCGCCATCCTCGCGGCGCGCCTGATGATCCAATTGGTGATCTATACCCGCGCGCTGATTTCCGGCGAGGACCGCCCCGTCGGCGTGCCGCTGCCCGAGGATCCCATGGATGTCGCCGCGCGCGAGGCGCAAACCGTCTCCGGGCGCGCCGAGGATCAATGATGCGCTTTGAGTTTTTTTACCAAGATGAAACAGGAAGGGCCGCGCCGGATCAGGCCAAGAGGGCCGAAGCGCGCGCAATTTTAATCAAATTGTCCCATCTTTGTTCCCCAAATATGCATTCCGACGCCGCCATCCGCGCGAACGGTCACAGATTGGGGCGGCCCCGTGGATAATGTCATCGACATGCGCGCCCTGTTGGAGGGGGTGGATATCTTCAACGTCTCGCTGTGGCTGTGCGGGCTGTTGCTGGTTCTGGTGCTGATCGGCGTGCGCGTGGCCTTTGCGGCGGCCTTTGTGGGGATCCTGGGCCTCTGCATCTTTTTCATGGCGCGGCAGGGCTTTGATCGGGGTCTCGCAACAGCGCTTCTGACCGCCGGTCAGGTGCCGCATTCCAAAAGTTCCGGCTATGCGCTCAGCCTGATCCCGACCTTCATCCTGATCGGCTATCTCGCCTATTACGCGGGCCTGACGAAGGCGCTCTTCGAGGCGGCGAAGCGCTGGGTCGGCTGGTTGCCCGGTGGGCTGGCCGTCTCCACGGTCTTTGCGACGGCGGGCTTTGCGGCGGTCTCCGGTGCCTCCGTGGCGACCTCCGCCGTCTTCGCGCGGATCGCCATCCCCGAAATGCTGAAGGTGGGCTACGACAAGGCCTTCGCCGCCGGTGTGGTGGCGGCAGGCGGCACGCTCGCTTCCCTGATCCCGCCCTCGGCCATCCTGGTGATCTACGCGATCATCGTCGAGGAATCGGTGGGCAAGCTGCTTCTCGCGGGTTTCCTGCCGGGTTTCGTCTCCGCCCTGATCTATGCGGGCCTTGTCACCGGCATGGCCGCGGCCAAACCGTCCCTCGGGCCGCCGGTGCGCGGCTTCACCTGGGGGGAGCGGTTCTCTTCCCTGCCCGGCACCTTCCCGATCCTCTTTGTGATCTTCATCATCATCTTCTCGATCTATTATCGCGGCGATGACGGCGCCTGGGCCACGCCCACCGAAGCCGGGGCGCTTGGGGCCTTTGTCGTCTTCGCCATGGCGATCTTCCGGGGCATGAAGTGGGATCAGCTCAAGACCGCCCTGATGGAAGCCGCAAAGCTGACCGCGATGATCTTCGCGATGATCTGGGGTGTGCTGATCTTCGTGCGGTTCCTGGGTTATGCGGACCTGCCGGACACCTTCGCCACCTTCATCGGCGGCCTCGACTACTCGCCTTACGTGATCTTGCTCTGCATCTTGCTGGTCTATGTGGTTCTGGGCATGTTCATGGATGCGATCGGGATGCTGATCCTGACGCTGCCAGTGGCCTTTCCGGCGGTGATCGCGCTCAATGGCGGGCCCGACGTCACGCGGGAGGCCAGTGCCTTTGGCATGAATGCCGAGGAATGCGCGATCTGGTTCGGGATCATCGTGGTGAAGATGGCGGAGCTGTGCCTGATCACGCCACCCATCGGCCTCAACTGCTTTGTCGTGGCCGGCGTCGCCAAGGATACCGGTCTGCCCATCGGCGTGCAGGATGTCTTCAAAGGGGCCACGCCTTTCTTTGCCGCGGATGTCGCCACCATCGCGGTGCTCATCGCCTTCCCGGGTATCGTCCTGTGGCTGCCCTCCCTGGTCTGACCCCCGCATCTGACCCCGCATCTGACGTTGCGTCATCGGCCTCTTCCCCTTTGCAATTGCCGCGGCTAATCTCCGCGCCACCAAGGACACACATGTCCAAACCAGGGAGATAAAGAATGAAAAAGTTTTTGCTGGCTTCGGCCGCAACTCTTGCCTTGACCGGTGTTGCCGCAGCTGACGGCCACCAGGGCGACGTCACGCTTGGCGTGATTCTCGGCTTCACGGGCCCCATTGAATCGATCACACCCGCCATGGGTGACGGCGCGGAACTGGCGATGGCCGAAGTCACCGAGAGTGGTTTGCTCTTCGGCGGCGCCTCCGTCACCTCCGTCCGCGCGGACTCCACCTGCGTTGACTCGTCCGCCGCCCAGGCCGCGGCCGAGCGTCTGATCACGTCGGATGGTGTGCACGGCATCGTGGGCGCGGATTGCTCCGGCGTGACCGGCTCCATCCTCGCCAACGTCGCCGTGCCCAACGGCATGGTCATGATCTCGCCCTCGGCCACCTCGCCCGGCCTGTCGACCGCTGAAGACAACGGGTTGTTCTTCCGCACCGCACCGTCCGACGCCCGTCAGGGTGTGGTGATGGCCGAGATCATCATGGAACGCGGCATCGACACCGTCGCGCTGACCTACACCAACAACGATTATGGCCAAGGTCTCGCCGATGCGTTCACGGCGGCCTTCGAAGAAGCCGGTGGTACCGTCACGCTCTCCGCCGCCCACGAAGATGGTCGCGCGGATTACTCCGCTGAAGTCGGCGCACTGGCATCCGCCGGTGGTGACGCACTGGTTGTGGCGGGTTACGTGGACCAGGGCGGCTCCGGCGTGATCCAGGCCTCGCTCGATACCGGCGCGTTCGACACGTTCGTCTTCCCCGACGGCATGGTCTCGCAGGCGTTGGTCGACAATTTCGGGTCCGACATCGACGGCTCGTTCGGCCAGAACCCCGGCACCGACAGCGAAGGCGCGGGCATCTATCAGGCGATGGCGGAAGAAGCAGGCTTCGACGGCACCTCGCCGTTCTCGGCGGAAAGCTATGACGCCGCGGCACTGATCATGCTGTCCATGGCGGCCGCGGGCTCTCGCAATCCCGCCGATTACATGGGCGAGGTCATGAACGTGGCCAATGCACCGGGCACCGAGATCCTGCCGGGTCAGCTTGGCATGGCGCTTGAGATGATCGCCAATGGCGAAGACATCGACTATGTCGGCGCCTCCGCGGTGGAACTCATCGGTGGCGGCGAAAGCGCCGGCAATTACCGGGAGATCCAGATCGAAGGCGGTGAACTGGTTGTGGCCGGCTACCGCTAAGCCCTGAGCGAGTGCAGCAACAGGCAGCCCGGGACGGTCCCGGGCTGCCTTTTTCAAAGGGGATACCGCCCATGATCGCCGTCCATGACATCCACAAGCATTTCGGTGGCTTTCACGCCGTGGATGGTGCGACCCTGACGATCGAGACCGGTTCGATCACCGGGCTGATCGGCCCCAACGGCGCGGGCAAGACGACGCTGTTCAATGTCGTGGCCGGTGTCCTGCCGCCGACCAGCGGCACGGTGGTGATGGATGGTGAGGACATCACCGGCCTCAAGCCGCACCAGCTGTTCGACAAGGGCCTGCTGCGCACCTTCCAGATCGCCCATGAGTTTTCCTCCATGACATGCCGCGAGAACCTGATGATGGTGCCCGGCGAACAGACCGGGGAGACGCTCTGGAACACCTGGTTCGGGCGCAAACGCATCGCGGACGAGGAACGCGCGCTGCGCGCCAAGGCCGACGAGGTGCTGGAATTCCTGACCGTCGAGCATCTGGCCGACCATCCGGCGGGCGCGATTTCCGGCGGGCAGAAGAAGCTGCTGGAACTGGGCCGCACCATGATGGTCGACGCCAAGATCGTGTTTCTCGATGAGGTCGGCGCGGGCGTGAACCGCACGCTTCTCAACACGATCGGCGACGCGATCCTGCGCCTGAATACCGAGCGCGGCTACACGTTTTGCGTGATTGAACACGACATGGATTTCATCGGGCGTCTGTGTGATCCGGTGATCTGCATGGCCGAAGGCAAGGTTCTGGCCCAGGGCACGCTGGCGGAGATCAAGGCCAATGACGCCGTCATCGAGGCCTATCTGGGCACCGGCCTGAAGAACAAGGACAAGCTGGAGGAGCCCGCGTGATCCGCGCCGCGCTGCTGGCCCTGACGCTTGCCGCGCCCGCCATCGCTCAGACCGCGCCCGACCAACCGAAACCCGAGGACATCACCGCCGCCACGCCCGCCCCCGCCGGGCCGCGCGATTGCGCCCTTGTGGAGGGTCCGTTCCGGTTCTGCGGCACCTCCCCCCAATTCACCCTGGCCCCGCAGGCCGACAACGCCGACGTGACGGCCTACTACGTCACCCCCGAGGCCATTCAAGCCGTCGCGATCATCGAAACCGCAGGCCGGGCCGACGGGCTCACCATCGACGCGCTACAGGCCGAAGCCCTTGAAATCCTGTCGGTTTCCGCAGGCATCCCGGCCGGTGATATCCCGATTCTGGGCCGCGCCTCCGTCACCATCGACGGGCAGGATCATCCGAATTTCGTCTATTTCGGCAATGTCGACGGGGTCGGCATCGTCTATTCCAACTCCATCGTGCTGCTCGACGGGGCCGTGGCGCAATTCGTCACCCTCGATATCGGGGCCACAACCTATACCTCGCGCCACCGCGCGCTGCACGACCGCTTCGTGTCCAATGTTCAGGTGAGCTTATGACCGACACAAACCCCTACCAGAACGACCGCGGCAACAAGGACATGTCGATCACCAATCCCCGCCCCGGCAGCACGGCCGACCCGGTCCGCCCGGGCGGCAAGGCCAAGGTGGCCGAGGCCGCTGACGCCTTCCTGATCGGCGAGGCGATGACGGGCGGCTACGGCTCGGGCGCGGATATCCTGCACAGCTGCACGATTGCCGTGAACCCCGGCGAGATCGCGGTGATCGTGGGGCCCAACGGCGCGGGCAAATCCACCGCGATGAAGGCCGTCTTCGGGATGCTGAACCTGCGCGAAGGCCGCGTGGTGCTGGATGGCGAGGATATCTCGGCGCTCACGCCCCAGGCCCGCGTCGGCAAGGGCATGGGGTTTGTGCCGCAGACCTCGAACATCTTCACCTCCATGACCGTGGAAGAAAACCTCGAAATGGGCGCGTTCATCCGCCGCGACGATATCCGCGCCACGATGGAGCAGATCTATGACCTGTTCCCGATCCTGCGCGACAAGCGCAAACAGGCGGCAGGTGAGCTGTCGGGCGGCCAGCGCCAGCAGGTCGCCGTGGGCCGCGCGCTGATGACCCAGCCCAAGGTCCTGATGCTCGATGAGCCCACGGCGGGCGTCTCCCCCATCGTGATGGACGAGCTGTTTGACAGGATCATCGAAGTGTCACGAACCGGTATTCCGATTTTGATGGTTGAACAAAACGCGCGGCAGGCCCTTGAGATCGCCGATAAGGGCTATGTCCTCGTGCAGGGGCGCAACGCCTATTCCGGCACCGGCAAGGAGCTTCTGGCCGATCCGGAGGTGCGCAAATCCTTCCTCGGCGGGTGACGGGATGATGCGGGCCGTCCTCTCCATATCCCCGCCCATGGCGCTGTGCGCGATCTTGGGAAGCGCGGCCTTCGCCGCCATCGGAGATGAGGGTGACGGCCCAAGGCCCTTCGAGGCAGAATGCACCATCGTCGATACCTGCCGCATCGAGGGCGGCTGCGCCGATCTGCCCGCACCGGGTGAGTTGCTTCTGCGCTTCGACGGTACGGACACCTCTCTCGGGCAAAGCGAAGCCGATCTGGAGCCGATCGACCGTTACGCCGATATCGAAGCCGTCCATCCCCTCGCCCCCATCGACACGCGCCGCTCGCTTCTCGTGGATCTGCCGCCCGAAGGGCCCGCGCGCCGATTTGCCCTTTTCGTGCAGCCCGCCACCCCCAATGGCGCGGATCCGATCTTGCAGCGCCGCTATTTCGTGATGAGCTGTTGGGACATCCCGCAATGAGGAAGGCGGCACTTCTGGTGATGATGCTGCCCGGTGCGGCACAGGCCACGGGGCTGAATTGCACCTTCACCACGATTTGTGCGCCCCAGACCGATTGCCAGACCAACGCTGGCGTGCCGTTCACCTTCGACGTCATCAGCGGCACGCTCAGCCTCATGGGCGCTGACGGCCCGATCATGGGCACGCCCTTGTCGAACACGACACCCCCGGCTCTCTCGGTCCTCTTCGACACGGTGGAAAACAGCACGATCCTTCTGAGCGTCTCGCCATCCGGTGAGGCCGCGATGACGCAACACGACGTCGCGCCCGGGGACAGGATCCAGGCGATCTCCTATTTCGGCACCTGTGAGCCGGGCACATGAAGATCCTGCTGGCCGCCGTCCTGCTCCTCCCCGCCACTGCGCGCGCCCATGTGCCGATCTGCGTCTTCACGCCCGAAGCCACGCCGCGGGCACTTCCTGCGCACCGGTCGAGATCACCATCGACACCCATCACGGCCCCGACACGCCCCATTTCGCCGATGGCGGCACCACCGCCCCGATCACCGCGATCCCCGATGAAACCGTGCCTGCCCCGAGTTCCGTCACCCTGGGCCACGGCGACCGCGACATCATCACCCTGTCCAACGGCCTTGATGCCATCCACCCGCGCCATTTCACGCTGGAGGGCCACTCCGCCGCGATCAGTGCCCCCGGGCGCCGTACCAGCCTGTCCTGACCCAAGGAGGTTCCCATGCGCGTGCCGCTTCTCGCTGCCCTCGCCATCGCAACGCCGCTTCTCGCTTCGGCCCAGGACGCGCCGGTGAACTGGACGTGCCAGCTCAACATCCTCTGCCCCGATGTCGGCGCCTGCCGCGATTGGGATCAGCGGATCACGATTGTCGAGGGCGATGACGGCTGGCGCGTGACGTGGAACGCGGATCTGCCATCGGACTATGAGTTGATCGCCGATTACCGGCCTCCCGCCGACGCCGTCGAACAGGTCCGCGTACGCAGCCTCCTGTTCCGCAACGCGCAAACGCAGGCAAGCCAGATGATCACCTTCGACAGCACCGGCGATGTCGTGGTGACGGGCCATCAGCCGCAGGCGGGCACGCGCGTGGTCTCGGGCCTCGGCAGGTGCGAGGTGGCGGAATGAGGGCGCTTCTTGCCATCGCCCTGATGGCCGGGCCCGCCATGGCCGCATCGGCACAGGACGCGCTGGCCACGCGGATGACCTGCACCCTGGTGGAGATCTGCGTCGCCGATGACACCTGCCGCCCGTTTCCCTCCGGCCCCGACTTTACCCTGATGTTCGACGGGCAGGATTGGCTGTGGGACCCGGCGGCGAACTGGGGCGGTTTCCCGGTCCTTCTGGCCCGGGATGAGGACGCGGCCCTGGCCCGTCATCTGGCCGACCCGTCTCTCGGCCTGGCTCTCATCCCCGCCGCGGCGGAGGCCGCGGACGGTGCCGTCACGCTGGATGCCATCCGCCTTGGTCGGCCGCCCGAACCCGCCCTGTCGAACCAGTGGATGCGCAATCATTGCCGGGCGGCGGCTGCGTCATGATCCGCATCGCCCTTGCCCTTGCCGTCATCGGCCCGCCCGCCGCCGCCGAGCCCTGGACCTGCCAGATGACCGTGCGCTGCCAGAATGTCGATTGTGACGCCATCGACGATACCTATGGTATCATCGCCGCCGACCATGAGGGGCAATTGTTCCTCACCACCCCCGCAGGCGACCGCCCCGTGCAAAGGCTGAGCCCCCAGGGCCACCTGCCCGCCGCCTATGCCGGGGCCAGTGAAGCCGCCATCGGGGAGCTTCTGACGATCCTCGACGATGGCCGCGCGCTGCTGTCGGTCCACGGCCATGACGGCCCGGCGCGCACCACCACCCTTTTCGGCACATGTGCACCGCTATGAGGCGCCAAATCCAATCCGCATCTGGTCATTACACCGATGTATCATTAGACAAATCCGGCAAGCGCCACCAAAAGGCGCAGCACCACAGGGGAGAGATTGCGTGGACGTCCTGAACGCCTTCGTTACGCTGGCGAATTTCGTCATCATTCCGGCCACCGCCTATGGGGCGCAACTGGCGCTCGGCGCGCTGGGGGTCACGCTGATCTACGGCATCTTGCGGTTTTCCAACTTCGCCCATGGCGACACGATGGCGTTTGGCACCATGGTCACCATCTTCGCCACCTGGGGCCTGCAGGCGGCGGGCATCACCTTCGGGATCCTGCCCACGGCGCTTCTGGCCCTGCCGCTGGGGATCGCCGCCACCGCCCTTCTGGTGATCGGCACGGACCGCACGATCTACCGCTTCTACCGCCAGCAAAAGGCCAAGCCGGTGATCTTCGTGATCGCGTCGCTCGGCGTGATGTTCATCATGAACGGCATCGTGCGGTTCTTCATCGGCGTCGATGACCAGCGCTTTGCCGATGGCGAACGGTTCATCATCAGCGCGCGCACCTTCCGCGACATGACGGGCCTCGACGAGGGGCTCGCCTTCCGCACCACCCAGGGCATCACCATCGTGGTGGCGATGATCGCCGTCATCCTGCTCTTCTGGTTCCTCAACCGCACCCGCACCGGCAAATCGATGCGCGCCTTTTCCGATAACGAGGATCTGGCGCTGCTCTCGGGCATCAACCCCGAACGGGTCGTCCTGATCACCTGGATCATCGTGGCGGCCCTGGCCACCACCGCAGGCGTGCTCTACGGCCTCGACAAGAGCTTCAAGCCCTTCACCTATTTCCAGCTCCTCCTGCCGATCTTCGCCTCGGCCATCGTGGGCGGCCTCGGCAACCCGCTCGGCGCCATCCTGGGCGGCTTCCTCATCGCGTTTTCCGAGGTCGGCGTCACCTACGCCTTCCGCAAGGTCGTGGGCTATCTGGGGCCGGAGGAGTGGCAGCCCGACGGCCTCCTGCAACTGCTCAGCACCGATTACAAATTCGCCGTCTCCTTCGGCATCCTGCTGATCGTGCTTCTCTTCAAACCCACCGGCATCATGAAGGGGAAATCGGTATGACCCGCGGCTTCGATCCCAAGATCCTGATGCTCTTCGGCCTCGTCGCCATCCTCTTCGTGGGCACCGGCTTCGTGCAATCGTGGAACACCGCACTCACCATCTTCAACATGGGCCTGGTCAGCGCGATCATGGCGCTTGGCGTGAACATGCAGTGGGGCTATGCGGGCCTCTTCAACGTGGGCGTGATGGGCTTCGTGGCTCTGGGTGGCCTCGCCACCGTCCTGGTCTCGGTCGAACCGGTGCCCGAAGCGTGGAGCGCGGGCGGCCTGCAGGTGATCCTCGGCCTCGTCCTCGGCGCGCTCACCATTGTCGGCGCCATCCTGCTCTGGAATGCCATGCCCAAAGGCCGCCTCAGGGGCCTTGTGATGCTCGTCGTGCTGCTGGCGGGCTTCACCCTCTTCCGCCGTGTCTTCGATGTCGGGGTCGATGCCGTCGAATCCATTGATCCCGCCTCCACCGGGTTCCTCGGTGGCCTCGGCCTGCCGATCCTTCTGGCCTGGCCCGTGGGCGGCTTGCTGGCCGCAGGCGCCGCCTGGATCATCGGTAAGACGGCCCTGGGCCTGCGCTCCGATTACCTCGCCATCGCCACCCTCGGCATCGCCGAGATCATCATCGCAGTCCTGAAGAACGAGGACTGGCTCGCCCGCGGCGTCAAGAACGTCACCGGCATCGACCGCCCCGTCCCCTACGAGGTCGACCTGCAGGAAAGCGAACGTTTTCTGGGCCTCGTCAGCAATATCGGCGCCGATCCCGTCACCGCCTCCACGATCACGGTAAAACTCCTCTACGCCGCGCTGTTCATCCTCGTGCTCGGCCTCCTGATCTGGCTCAGCGAAAAGGCGTGGAACTCTCCCTGGGGCCGCATGATGCGCGCGATCCGCGATAATGAGGTCTCCGCCGCCGCCATGGGCAAGGACGTCAAATCGCGCCACTTGCAGATCTTCATCCTCGGCTCCGCCGTCTGCGGCGTGGCGGGCGCGATGATGACAACCCTCGACAGCCAGCTGGTGCCCGGCACCTACCAGCCGCTGCGCTTCACCTTCCTGATCTGGGTGATGGTGATCGTCGGCGGGTCGGGCAACAATTGGGGCGCGGTTCTGGGCGGCTTCCTGATCTGGTGGCTCTGGGTGCAGGTCGAACCCCTTGGCCTCCTGCTGATGCAGGGCCTCACCGCGGGTATGGCCGACGGCAACTGGCTCCGCGAACACCTGCTCGATTCAGCGGCCCATATGCGCCTGCTGACCATGGGGATGATCCTGCTCCTGGTCCTGCGCTTCAGCCCGCGTGGTTTGATCCCGGAACGGTAGGTGCGCGCTGCCCCCAACGCAACGGGGGCACCGCATCGAATGCAGCGCCCCCATAATGGTCTCGGGATAATCTCAGGCGTGCTTGTAGCGTCGTGCGACGCCAAAGACGCCAAGCGCCCCCAGAAGCAGCGGCAAACCGGCAGGCAGCGGCACTGGGGCGACGTCGTCGCTTGTTGCCGAGATGGTGATGTCACTGGAGTTGTATCCGGCGTCCACATTGCGCCAATTGGTTCTGAAAGACGGGAACGTGCCCAAGAAATCGCTTGCGTTTATGCTGTCCCCGACGGCACGGTCATCAAAGCTACCCCCCGACAGTCCAGAAGAACTCGTCTGAATACCGGGCAAAAAGATACCTCTGCCATTTCCGTTGAAAAACCCGTCGAAATTGCCATTGTTCGGGAAAAAGGATATGCCGTTCGCCTCCTGATACGTCCCGTTGGTGGCCGCGACGCTGGCACCGGAGACGGTAAACAGGTGCGACGTCGCGGCGACGGCTGGCTGCCCGAAGCGGTCGATATAGGTGTCGTCGCCGTCGAAGATGGCGATGAAGTTGATCAACGCCCCGTCCAGCCCGGCCGCATCCGGGCCGAAGGTGGTATCATGGGTCAGCGTGAAGTTCATCTCGACCGTGATCGTCGTCGCGTGTGCGCCCGTCGCCAGCCCCATCGTCAATAGGCAAACGGCCATCGCCGCGCCAAACGTTCTTTTGATAAATGTCATCCCCTTAGTCCCCTAAAAAAAAAGTCGGCGAAAATGCCGACTTACGGGAACCTTATCTTTCCCTGGGGGAAATCAGAAGCCTTTTCGCATGATCCGCCTTCTCCGCTTTCATTTTGGGCATTTCGGTCATCGGTTTTGCCGTTGGTGAACGGCGGCCCGGGATCGCCATGGTCCCCCTTCACCCGCCCGGCGGTGGCGCCGTTATGGCGATCATCACGAATCCAATCGCAATAATGACAACGGCCACCAGCAGGATGATATTCAGCGCGCCGCCCCCGCTTCGCCGCGTGAAGGTCACTTCGCAATCCTGATCGGGCGTGACATGGATGATGAAATCCGCATCGCCAAAGCCCTTCTCGACACTGTTCCTGGCCTGCAGGGGAAGGGTCTCTTTCTTCCAAGTGAACCAATACCAACGGTCCACCTCGACCGTGCCCGAGATGTCGCCGTCCTTGGCAGTCGCGTTGAAATTTATTGTGCTGGGGATGGAGCTTGAGAACAGCCGGAATACCTTCGTCCGCATGCCCGCTTCAATGTTGAACGTCTTACTCATGCGCCGAAGCATAAGCATTCGGGACGGTGAAACACACCATCTCGGTGCAAACCCTTAAGATTTCGTTTCCAAGATCGTTTTTATTGATGGATTACAAGGGTTTAACCGCCTTGTGCACGCTTGCACAAACCCGCTCACCGCCCCTCGAACACGGCCGGGCGCTTCTCCATGAAGGCCATCACGCCTTCCTTGAAATCCCGCGTCTTGCCACACTGGCCCTGCAACTGCCCCTCAAGGTGCAACTGCTCCTCCAGGCCGTGGCCGGAACTGGCGCGCATGATCTGCTTGATGCGTTTGAACGCCTCGGTCGGGCCGGTCGCCAGATGCCGCGCACGCTCCATCCAGACCTCCTCAAAGGCGTCATCCTCGGCCACTTCCCAGATCATGCCCCAGTCCGCCGCCTGCCGCGCCGGGATCTTGTCGGCAAACAAGGCCGCCCCCATGGCCCGCTGCAACCCGATCGTGCGCGGCAGCACCCAGGTGCCGCCCGCGTCGGGGATCAGGCCGATCCGGCTGAAGGCCTGGATGAACGAGGCGCTTTCCGTCGCGATCACCACGTCGCAGACCAGCGCAAGGTTCGCGCCCGCCCCCGCCGCCGTGCCATTGACCGCCGCGATCACCGGCACCGGGCAGTCCACGACGGCCATCAGCATCGGGATATATTCGTCGCGCAGGGTGCGCTCCAGGTTCACGTTGGAGGCCGTCGCCCGGTCCCCCAGATCCTGGCCCGAGCAAAACGCCCGGCCCGTCCCCGTCAACACAACCACCCGCGCCTCACGGCCCGCCGCGCCGATGGCGTGGGTGATCTCGGCCCGCATCTGCGTGTTGAGGGCGTTCATCACCTCCGCACGGTTCAACGTGACAATCGCGATGCCATCGCGATCTTCGCGGGTGATGGTCTGATAATCCATGGCGTCCGGGCCTCCCTTGGGTCGGGGTGACCATAGGCAAACCGTTCGGTTCAGAAAAGCACAAACGCAGCGTCACATGCCGCCATCAGATCACGGCTTGCGCTGATCCTCGGACAGGATTTCATCGAGCCGCGCCTGCTCCTCCGCATCCAACCCCGCCTCCGTCGGTGCGGGCGCCTGGCCGCGGCCACGGATGTAATAGGCGCTCAGCCCCAGGCCGCTGATCAACAGCACAAGGGGCAGAATCCAGAGCACCCGGTTGGCCCCGTCGAAATTCGGCTGTAGCAGCACGAATTCCCCATAGCGCGCCACGATATAGCCGACGACTTCTTCATCATTGTCGCCCTCCACCAGCCGCTCGCGGACCAAAAGGCGCAAGTCGCGCGCGATCTCGGCGCTGGATTCGTCGATGCTCTCATTCTGACAGACCGGGCATCGCAGACCCGCGGAAATCTCGCGCGCACGGTCTTCCAGCGCCGGATCATCGAGAACTTCGTCGGGCTGCACGGCGACGGCCGGTCCCACCAGGATCAGACACAGGATGAGCGCCAGGCGCTTCATTCTGCCGGCACCCCCCCGGCAACAGGCCGGGCCTTGGAGGCGCCCGCCGCAACCCGGTAGCGCCGGTCACTCAGGCTCAGGAACCCGCCCAGGGCCATCACGATCGTGCCGCCCCAGACCCAGTTGGCAAAGGGTTTGATCCAGACGCGCAGCGCCCAACCGCCGCCCTCCTGCGGGTCGCCGAGCGTCACATAGACATCCCGCGTGACGCCGTTGTTGATGCCCGCCTCGGTCGTCGGCATACCCGCGACCGGATAGATCCGCCGCTCGGGATGCAGGAGCGCAATCTGCGCGCCGCTCTCGGGATCACGCACCAGCACATGGGCGCGGGTCGCGATGTAATTGGGTCCCTGAACGTTTTCCTCCACGTTCACCAGTTCGATCTCGTAGGCGCCGACCTGATAAGGCTCGCCGTCCCGGGCCACGCGGATATCCTCGATCTGGTAACCGGTCAGGGTGACCACCCCGAACATGGTGAGGCCGAAGCCCGCATGGGCCACGCATTTCCCCCAATCGGCGCGCGGCAATCGGGTCAGGCGCCGCAGACGCCCGCCGATACTGCCACGTCCGGTGCGAGACCAAAGATCAGTGACGGCGCCCCCCACCAGCCAAACCGCAAGGCCCACACCGATGGGCGCGATGGCCGAGCGTTCCGTGTAGATCGCCCAGGTCAGCAGGCCAACGGCCACCGCAAGGGTCGCGGCGGGGATCAAGGCCTTCAGCGGGCGGTCCAGCTTGGCGCGTTTCCACGGCATCATGGCCGCGATGGGGAGAACAACCGCCAGCGCGAAGACAAAGGGCGTGAAGGCCGCGTCGAAGAATGGCGGGCCCACCGATAGCGTTCGGTCGAAGAACAAGTCGGCGATCAGGGGCCAGATCGTACCGATGAAGACCACGAAGGTCGAGACGGCGAGGATCAGGTTGTTGAAGATCAGCCCGCTTTCCCGGCTGACGACGCCGAAGACGCCCTTGGCCTCCATCGCGCCCGCGCGGAGCGCGAAGAGAAGCAGCGCGCCACCCATAAAAATCCCGAGGATTATCAGGATGAACACCCCGCGCTCGGGGTCGTTGGCGAAGGCGTGAACGGAGGTCAGCACGCCGGAGCGCACAATGAAGGTGCCGATCAGCGAGAAACCGAAGGCGAGGATGGCGAGTAGGATGGTCCAGCTTTTCAGGCTCTCGCGCTTTTCCACCACGATGGCCGAATGCAGAAGTGCGGCGGAGATCAGCCACGGCATGAAAGAGGCATTCTCTACCGGGTCCCAGAACCAGAAGCCGCCCCAGCCAAGCTCGTAATACGCCCACCACGAGCCAAGGCCGATGCCGATGGTCAGGAAGATCCACGCGGCCAGCGTCCACGGCCGGACCCAGCGGCCCCAGGCGGCATCCACGCGGCCCTCGATCAGGGCGGCAACCGCGAAGGAAAAAGCCATGGAGAGGCCCACATAGCCGAGATAGAGGAAGGGCGGATGGAAGGCGAGGCCTGGGTCCTGCAGGAGGGGGTTCAGGTCCTGCCCGTTGAACGGCGGCGAGGCGAGGCGCAGGAACGGGTTCGACGTGAAGAGGATGAAGGCGAAGAACGCCACGGCGACGGAGGATTGCACCGCCAGGACGCGGGCGCGCAACGTTGGCGGCAGGCCGTTGCCGAACCACGCCGCACAGGCGCCAAAGAGCGTCAGGATCAGCACCCAGAGCAATAGCGAGCCTTCATGATTCCCCCAAACGCCGGTGATCTTGTAGAGCAGCGGCTTGTCGGTGTGGGAATTGGCCACCACGAGGTTCAGCGAGAAATCCGACGTCACGAAGGCGTAGGTCAGCGCCGCGAAGCTGAATGCCGTCAGGATGAACTGAGCCGAGGCCGCGGGGTCCGCGGTGGCCATCCAGGCCGCATTGCCCCGCGCTGCGCCCAACATGGGCACAACCATCTGGAAGATCGCCACGGCGAAGGCGAGGATGAGGGCGAAATGTCCGAGCTCTACGATCATGGGTGAGACTGTAGGCCGCCCGACCGCGGGTTTCCATAGATCGCACGATAGGATGCGACGCTATGGCTGCCCGATGACGAACTTGTCAACGAGCGGGCCGGAGGGCGGGTTTGAATGCGGCCGGGTCGGTCGGGGCGCTTACCGGCCCCGGAACAGCCCGCCCAGAACGCCGCGCACCACGGCGCGGCCAGTGCGGGTGCCGAGTTGGCGGGCGAAACTCTTGGCGAAGGTGGTGCCGATGCTGTCGGAGCGTGACGAGCGGGATCGGGTGCTTGCGGGCCGCGATGAAGACCGGCTCACGGATTTGCCGCTGTATCGCCGCCCGGCGCGGTATTCGCGTTCGGCGGCCTCGGCGTCTTCCTCGCGAGTCTCGGCCTCTTCGGCCTCCTTCGCGGCCTCGGCGGCGCGCTTTTGCAAGATCTCGAAGGCGCTTTCGCGGTCTTGGAGCTGCTCGTACTTCCCTGCGACCGGAGACATACCCATCAGCGCGGCGCGGGTCGCGGGCTCAATCGGCCCAAGTTGCGACGAGGGCGGGCGAATGAGCGTTCGTTGAGCGACGCCGGGGATGCCCTTGCGTTCCAGAAGGGATGTGACGGCTTCGCCCACACCCACTTCGCGGATCGCGTCTTCGATGTCGAAATCGGGATTTTCGCGATAGTTTTCCGCTGCCTGGCGCAAATCCCGACGGTCTTTCGCGGTGAAGGCGCGGAGCGCGTGCTGGATACGATTGCCGAGCTGCCCAAGGATATCCTCGGGCACGTCCGCCGGGTTCTGGGTAATGAAATAGACGCCGACGCCCTTGGAGCGGATCAGGCGGGCCACCTGTTCGACTTTGTCGACCAGCGCCTTGGGGGCGTCATCGAACAGCAGATGCGCTTCATCGAAGAAGAAGACGAGCTTGGGTTTGTCGGGATCGCCGACCTCGGGCAGGGTCTCGAACAGCTCGGACAGAAGCCACAGCAGGAAGGTGGCGTAGAGCCGGGGCGATTGCATCAGCTTGTCGGCGGCGAGGATATTGATGCGACCAAGCCCGTTCTCATCTTTGAGGAACAGATCGTCGAGGTCCATCGCCGGTTCGCCGAAAAACGCGGTGGCGCCCTGCCCGTCCAGGACCAGAAGACGACGCTGGATCGCACCGATCGACGCGGTGGACACGTTGCCGTAGCGCAGGCTCAGCGTCTTGCGGTTCTCGCCCACCCAAACCAGAAGCGCCTGCAGATCCTTGAGATCGAGAAGCGCCCATCCTTCCTCGTCGGCGACCCGGAAGGCGATATTCATCACGCCCTCCTGCGCCTCGCTCAGTTCCAGCAGACGCGACAGAAGAAGCGGGCCCATCTCGGCCACGGTGGTGCGCACCGGATGGCCTTGCTCGCCGAACAGGTCCCAGAACGTGACCGGAAAGGCGCGGTAGGCATAATCCGTGAACCCGATCTTGGTGGCCCGCTCGGTAAAGGGCCCGTGCAGCTTGAATGTGTCGCTGCCCGATTGCGCGAGGCCCGACAGGTCCCCCTTCACATCCGACAACACCACCGGCACGCCCATGGAGGAGAAGTTTTCCGCCAGGATCTGCAACGTCACGGTCTTGCCGGTTCCTGTGGCACCGGCAATCAGGCCATGACGGTTGGCGTAACCCGGCAAAAGCCATTGTTTTTCGTCGTAATCCGGGCCGCCGCCGCCAACGAAAATGCCCTGCTGATCCCGATCTGCCATGTCCCTGCCCCCGACCTGCGCCTTTTCTCGCGCATACAAATACATTTTTAACCTTTTGATGCCAGTCTTGTCCGTGCACCAGCCCTTGTGGCCGGTGTTGACTTCCTCCCTGTCAACTGGCCGCGTCCTTCTTGGGCGCGGTTTTTTTGGCCATTTGGTCAAGAAACGCTGGGGTACGATCACATTTGGAAAACCCGGCAAATGCCCTGTTGACGCCTCGTTCGCCTTGGCATAGCGTCCGCCTCACAAAGTCGGCCAGTCCGACAGGGAGAGAAAAAAGAACGCAAAGGGTCCGTTTCGCGGACCCTTTCGCAATTGGGGCACCGGCCAGCGCGATGGCGCATCCGCCTGCCCCGAATGCCGCGTTGGGCAAAGCGAGGCCGATCCGGCCCCCAGCCGCATTTTTGGCCCTGACAGACCCCGCCCCGCCGTGATAGCCAGCGCCGACGCGGGGCGCGCGACAGCCCCCGAACACCTACGATCCCGAAAAGGACGCGCTTCGAATGAGATTGACCAAATCGCTTGCAGCCCTGAGTTTTCTTGCCGCCCTGGCCCTTCCGGGCCTCGCCATCGGCCAGACCGAGCCCGCAAATCTGCCCGACCGTTCCGAAGTTGAGGCGGGTGAGCCCTATGTTGCGGAGACGCACCGCGACTGGCAGGTCCGCTGCATCCGCAGCGAGAGCGATGACATCCCCGACCGCTGCGAGATGTTCCAGTTGCTCGAAGAGGAAAACGGCAACCCCGTCGCGGAATTCCGCATCTCGGTCGCGCTGTTCGAGCAAGACGACACCGTGGCCAGCGCCACCATCCTGACGCCGCTCGACACGTTGCTGAGCCCGGGCCTGCAATTGCAGATAGACGATAACCCGCCCGCCACCGTGCCCTACGCCTTCTGCCGCCCGATCGGTTGCTTCGTGCAATTGGCGCTGAGCGAATCCGACATCGCCGAATTCCAGAACGGGGCCGACACCGCCGTGCGGCTGTTCGCGCTCTTGCGCGACGAGAACGGTCAGATGGGCGGCGCGCCGGTTCCGACCTCCGCGTCATTGCGCGGCTTCACGGCCGCCTACGAGGCGCTTGAGGCCCGGATGGTCG
Source organism: uncultured Roseicyclus sp. (assembly GCA_947494975.1). Taxonomy (GTDB): domain Bacteria; phylum Pseudomonadota; class Alphaproteobacteria; order Rhodobacterales; family Rhodobacteraceae; genus Gymnodinialimonas. The sequence goes on from CANLXA010000003.1 coordinate 497,225, forward strand.
AGATCCGCGACTTCATCGCCGCCCAGGAGGCCGAGGGTGCCGCCGAAGGCGACGAAGGGGCTGCTGAGGACGGGGACGGCGCCGCCGAAGAGGCAACCGAATAAACCATGTTACAGGTTATGTGAGAAGGCCCGCCCAGATGCGGGCCTTTTTCGTTCGGACCATCATGGCGCGGCGCGCAGGGCCAGCACCGCGTTCATGCCGCCAAACGCAAAGGCGTTGGACAGAACCACGCTGACCTCTGCGTCGCGCGCCTCGTTCGGCACCACATCCAGCGCGCATTCGGGGTCGGGTTCCTCGTAGCCGATGGTCGGCGCGATCACGCCGTCCCGCAGCGCCATGATACAGGCCAGAAGCTCCACCGCGCCGGTGCCGCCGATCAGGTGGCCATGCATCGATTTGGTGGACGAGATCATCAGGTCATCGGCATGGGCACCAAAGGCATGGGCCACGGCGGCGCATTCGACCTTGTCATTGGCCGCCGTCCCGGTGCCGTGGGCGTTGATATAGCCCACCTCGTCGGGGTTCAGCTTGGCATCCTTGAGCGCCCCGATGATCGCACGGGCGGCGCCCTGCTGGGACGGCATCACGATATCGGCGGCGTCGGACGTCATGGCAAAGCCCACAACCTCCGCCAGAATATCGGCCCCTCGGCTCCGGGCATGTTCATATTCCTCGAACAGGAACACGGCAGCGCCTTCGCCCTGCACCATGCCATTGCGATTGGCGGAGAACGGGCGGCAGGCATCCTTGGACATCACGCGCAGCCCTTCCCAGGCCTTCACCCCGCCAAAGCTCAGCATCGCCTCGGACCCGCCGGTGACCATCACGTCGGCCCCGCCGCCCCGGATCAGCTGAAACGCCAAACCCATCGCGTGGTTCGATGAGGCGCAGGCCGTCGCCACGGAAAACGACGGCCCGCGCAGGTTCCATTCCATGCTCACATGGGAGGCGGCGGCATTGTTCATCAGCTTCGGCACGACGAAGGGGTGCACGCGGTTCTTCCCCTCCTCATAGACCGAGCGGTAATTCTCATCCCAGGTGTTCACGCCGCCCCCGGCGGTGCCCAGAACCACCCCCGTGCGGGCGGCCAGATCGCCGGAGAAATTCAGGTCAGCCCCGTCCAGCGCCTGATGGGCCGCGATCAGGGTGAATTGCGTGAATCGGTCATAGAGTGCGATCTGCTGACGATTGAACAACGCCTCGGGGTCGTAGTCCTTGACCTGACCACCGATCTTCACGCTCAGCCGGTCGACATCGCGCAGTTCCAGCGGGCCGATGCCGCACCGCCCCTCGCGAAACGCGTTCAACGTCGTCGGCACATCGCGGCCCAGTGCGTTGATCGTGCCCTGCCCGGTGATGACGACGCGGCGCATGGCGGATCAGGTGCCTTGTTGCTCGGCCACAAGGCCTTCGACGGCCTTCACAATGGCGGCCACGGAGGAGATGTCGAAATCTGACTCTTCGGGCTGGTTGGCGTTGAAGGGTACGGAGATGTCGAAGGCTTCCTCGATCGCGAAGATCGATTCGACAAGGCCCAGGCTGTCGATACCGAGATCCTCCAACGTGGACGTCATTGTCACGTCTTCCGGCTCCAACACGGCCTGTTCGGCAATGATCCTGATGATCTTGTCCTGAACGCTCTCGCCCATCGCCTCTTCCCTCCGGTCTTGAAGGGTCATCTAGGGTGTCTTGTCGGACTTGAAAACGGCTTTCTGCATATCCGCGACGGTGCGGGCCAGCCGTGGCAGGCGCCGGAGCGCTTTGTACATCTCCACATGCAGGTCCATCCTGACTGCCGGATGCCCCATGACCATGCGACCGGAGGGCACGTTGGTGAACAATTTGGACGACCCGGCCGCCACAACGTCCGAGCCGATCTTGATGTTGTCGTTCACACCACATTTTCCGCCCAGAACCACCCTGTCCCCCATCTCGACAGACCCGGCAAAGCCGGTTTGTCCGCAGATCAGGCAATCGCGCCCGATCCGGCAATTATGCCCGATATGCACGAGGTTATCGATCTTGGTGCCGTTGCCGATTTCGGTGTTGGCGATAGTGCCCCGGTCAATTGTTGCGTTGGAACCGACCTCCACATCATCGCCGATCACCAGCGACCCCAGCGAGTGGATGCGCGTCCAGCTCTGATCCGTGGCCGCATTCTCGACCGTTCCGAGGCTTTCACGGGCGGCCTCCACCATGCTTTTTTCGGGCGTCACGAAACTGAACCCATCACCGCCGAGAACCGCGCCGGGTTGTGCGATGAAGCGGTCACCGATCCGGACGTGATGGCAGATGCGAACGCCTTCATGGATGAGGGCGTCATCGCCGATCTCCGCACCCGCTCCGATGCTGACATGGGAGGCGATCCGCGCCCGCGCGCCGATCCGCGCCCCTGGGCCAACCACGACAAAGGGGCCAATAGCGGCATCCTCCCCGATCCCCGCGCTGGGATCAATCACGGCAGAGGCATGTATGCCCGGCGCAATTGCGGGGCCTGCATCCATCGCTGCCGTCACACCGGCCATCGCGTAGCGTGGCCGTGGCGCGATGATCGCAGCTTCCAGCCCCAGGGCCTGCCAGTCCATGCCCGCCCCGATCACGGCAGCGCGCGCCTGCCCCGCGGCCAGGCCATCGGCAAACTCTGCCTTCATCGCGAGCGCCAGATCGTCCGGCCCGGCTTTGGCGGGTTCCGCGACCCCGCTCACCAAAAGATCGGCGGCGCCCAGGGCCTCTGCCCCAAGCGCCGCCGCGATGTCCTTGATGCTGTAAGCAGCCATGCCGCCCCCGCTTGATCCTGCGGGTTGGGACTTAGCTGTTCACCCCGCGAATCTCCACCCCCAGGTTCCGGATCGCGCGCCGAAGCTCCGCGTTCCGTCCGTAGATGTCGTTGCGGAAGTTCAGGCGGCCCTCCGTGTCCACCCACGACGTCCAGTAGACGAGGTGCACCGGGATCGGCGTTTGCAAGTTCACCTGCGTCTCGCGACGCGAATCCAGAACGGTGTGGAAGAAGTTGATGGGGTCGGCTTCCTGGGCTGCCAACAGGTGATAGGCCAGCTCGAACGGGTCATCCAGACGTACGCAGCCTGCGGAATAGGCGCGGACTTCGTGAGTCATCAGATGCTGGTCGGGGCTGTCATGCAGGTAGATGTTCCACTGGTTGGGGAACATGAACTTGACCAGACCCAGCGCGTTGCGCGGGCCGGGGGGCTGGCGCAAGTCGAACGGGAAGTTGCCCGCCGAGACGCGGCTCCAATCCACATTGGCACGGTTCACCGGGCGGCCATTGGCCATCAGCTGCAGGTGGTTCGCACCCCCGGCCAGGATCGACGGAATATAGCCGCGCGCGATCGAGCGGGGCACGTACCACGACGGGTTGATGACCATATGCTCCATCGTGTCGGAGAATTCCGGCGTGCGCCGGTCCGATGCGGCGGATCCAATCACCGAGCGCGTGATGAAGGTGACTTCGCCGTCATCGATCACGCGGGTGTGGAAATCAGGCAGGTTCACGAAGATATGGCGCTCGCCGCGGTCGAAGTTGAGCCAGCGCTGACGCTCCATCGCAAGGATCACTTCCGACAGATGCTCAGAAGCCGAGCGGTTCACGGCCTGGATCGTGGCGCTGCCCGCAACGCCATCGGGCGTGATGCCATTGTCGATCTGGAACTCCACGACCGCCTGCTGAAGACGTGCGCCATAGGTGGCGGTGGCCGAACGCTCAAGGTAGCCCATGGCCATCAGACGGTTGCGAAGCTGCACCACGGCATTGCCCGTTGCGCCGGGCGCAAGCGAGCCCGCTTGGACCGTCGGGCCATAGCCGCCCTGATCGATCAGGTTTTCAAGATGCAGCTTGGCGCGCATCAGGCGAGTATATTCGGGATGCTGCGGGGGAAGCGTGCCGATGTAATCGTAGGGATTCGCGCTTACGAACTCGGTGAACAATTCCAGCGGGTCGCGGCGCGGCAGCGTGTGGACGATATCGCCGACGATATCGCCGGGCTCGAGGAAGCCGGAATGCACGTCCTGGGCATATTGCAGGAACAGGAGCGACGCCTGCACATCGGCCTGCCCCATCATGTAAGGGTTGGTGGCGCCCTCAAAAGCCGCGCGGAGCGCATCGGCATCGTATCGCTGGGTGGGAAGGCCGTGATTGCTGGCCTCTGACAACGCGGAAAATAGCGCATTGCGGCGGTCAGCGGCCTCGGCGGTGGTCCAGATCGGCTGAAAATCCCGCTCGCGGTAGAACGCCGCCAACTGCTCCTCTGTTGACGACGCCTCGGCGATGGCCTGACGCAAGGCCGAGAAGGCCTGTGCCTCGGCCTGCGTGGGCGCGACGAGCGTCACCACCATGGGCGTGCCCGCCAATGCGAGCGACAGAAGCGAAAGCTTCGCGATTTTCAACATATTATCATCCCCGTAGAAGAAATGCGTGTGCAGCCGTCAATGGGTCACCCTCGCGTGAACACATCGTTAAGTCCATTCACGAATTCGCAAGTTTTCCATCTTAGTTTCTTTGTTGCAACGGAGGTATTCCCGCCCTTTCGCGGCCACAACGCTGACTGCGTGATCGCGCTCCGCAAGGGGCCGGGCTCGGCGAAAACCAGCCAAACCGGCAAAAAGTCGCCGAAAACCGGGGGCATAGGTCAGATTTTGGGCAACGGCACTTCCAAAAAAGTGTCGATTGTGTCAAATCCCCCACACTAGCCGGTGGGGATGGCACACATTTTTGTGAGGATCGCATGGACAAGCGGTCGTGTGTTGGTGAAACGGGCAGATAAAAGGGGCAAGACACCCATGAAGGACACGACTTTTTCGCGCCGTGCGCTCTTGCGCGCGTTCGCTGCTACCACTGTTGCGGCCGCACCTGTGATGGCCAATGCAACAGGCTTCCTCCGGGGAGCAGGGGATATCCGCCGCATCAACATGTACAATGGCCGCGCCGGTGAAAGCCTCAACATGATTTACTGGATCGAGGGCGAGTACATTGCCCCGGCCCTCGAAGAGATCAACTATTTCATGCGCGACTGGCGCAATGATCAGGTGATCGACATCAACATCCGCAACATCGACATCATGGCGGCGGCGCACAACCTGCTGGAAACCCATGAACCCTATACGCTCTTGTCGGGCTACCGCTCGCCGGAGACGAATGCGATGCTGCGCCGGCGCTCGTCGGGCGTTGCGCGGAACTCGCGGCATATGCGTGGCGAAGCTGCCGACCTGCAACTTCAATCGCGCTCGGTCGGGCAGATCTTCAGCGCGGCGCGGTCGTGCAATGCCGGTGGCGTCGGGCGTTATTCGCGCTCCAACTTCGTGCACATGGATTGCGGCCCGGTCCGCAGCTGGGGCGGCTGACCGCGCGGGACAGTCCAGTTTCGCAGAGGCACGTGAACCAATCATAATGTGCCAACGTGCGAAACGCGTGTTGGTTCCCACCCGTCCACCTTGTCCGATTGCCCCCCGTATTCAAGACGCCCCACGCTCACGCGGGGGCGTTTTTTCGTGATGCCCGTTCTGTTGGACATCCCCCGCCCTACCCCCATATCCTGACCCATACCGAATGAGGGGAGCGTCCATGACCACTTACACCAAGAATCCCGACGCGATTGCCGCGCTGACGCCCGAGCAGTATCGCGTCACCCAGCAAGACGGCACCGAGCGTCCGGGCACCGGCGAGTTGCTCTACAACAAAGAGCCCGGCATTTACGTTGATGTCGTCTCCGGCGAGCCGCTTTTTGCATCCTCGGACAAATACGAATCCGGCTGCGGCTGGCCCTCCTTCACCAAGCCCATCGAACCGGCCCATGTGAACGAGTTGCGCGATGCAAGCCTCGGCATGATTCGCACGGAGGTGCGCTCGACCCATGGTGACAGCCATCTGGGCCACGTCTTCCCCGACGGCCCGCGCGATCGGGGCGGACTACGCTATTGCATCAATTCCGCCTCTCTCCGCTTTGTCCATCGCGACGAGATGGAGGCCGAGGGATACGGATCCTATATCGATCAAGTGGAGGATGTGGCATGAGCGATCTGCAACGCGCCGTTTTGGCGGGCGGCTGTTTTTGGGGAATGCAGGATCTGATCCGTAAGATGCCGGGCGTTGAAAGCACTCGCGTGGGATATACTGGTGGCGATGTGCCCAACGCGACCTATCGCAATCACGGCACCCATGCGGAGGCGATCGAGATCATCTTTGATCCCGCGCGCATTTCCTACCGGCAGCTGCTGGAATTCTTCTTCCAGATCCACGATCCGACCACGCCCAACCGGCAGGGCAATGATCGCGGGATGAGCTATCGGTCGGCGATCTATTATGTCGATGACGATCAGAAGGCCATGGCCGAAGAGACCATTAAGGATGTGGATGCGTCAGGCCTCTGGCCGGGCAAGGTGGTAACCGAGCTTGAGCCCGTCGGCGATTTCTGGGAAGCGGAACCCGAACATCAGGATTATCTGGAGCGGATCCCGAATGGCTATACCTGCCATTTTGTCCGACCCAACTGGGTTCTGCCGCGCCGTGACGCCGAACAGGGCGCCGCCTAGATCCGCTCTGGTCGGGTTCGCCTGAGCAGATCCGCATAGGTCACCGCGTCACACAACGCGGTGGCCGGCGTCATGACCGCTGAACTGGCGGCCGCACATCCGCAACAGAGCACCTCGGGCCAATCCGCGCCACGCTCCAAGGCAATGGCGACCGAGCCAACAAAGCTGTCTCCGGCCCCGGTCAGGGATTGGACCGGCACGTCAATGGCAGGGGCGGACCAGGCCCCCCCTCGCGTTGCGAGCACCGATCCCTCGGCGCCGCGCGCGATGATCACCGCCTCCGCAACGCCTTGCGACACAAGCCGCGCGGCCACAGCCTTCGTCTCCGCCAGGGTGACAAGCGGGTAGCCCACCAAATCTGCCGCTTCCACATCGTCCATGCGCAACACGCAGAGGTCTCGGGCATGGTCGGCCATCGCCGCAAGACCCGGCCCGGACGTATCCACGATGACCTTTGCGCCTCTTGCCTGCAATGCGTTGGCCAGCCCAACAAGGTCGTCTCCCGTCACGCCGGGCGGCACCGAGCCTGACAGCACCACCAGATCGGTTGCCGTCACCGCCTCCAGCAGCAGGGTCTGCGCCTGGTTCAGGTCTGCCGGTGTCCAGGCCGGGCCGGGAAAGATGAAGCGATACTGTTCCCCGGTGGCCTCTTCGATCACGGACAGGTTGTGCCGCGTCGGGCCCGGTGCGGGTAACGCAAGAAAGGGGATGCCGGCGACCGACAAGCCATTGGTCAATTCGGCACCGGACGATCCTTGCACGGCGACCGCCGCCAAGGCCCGCCCGCCCAAAGCATGAATCGCATGCGCCACGTTGATCCCGCCGCCGCCGGGATCAACGCGTGGCGATGTGCAGCGCAACTTGTCGCGTGGGCGTAGTTGGACAACCGAGGTTTCCAGATCCAGCGCCGGGTTCAGCGTGACGGTCAGGATCGCCATGATCAAGCGTCGGCCAAGGCCCGAACCTGCGCCCACAACGCGTCGGGAACGTCGACCGGATCCAAGTGGCGGCGGGACGCGCCGGGGATGCGCCCCGTACCGCCGTCCTGCGCAACAATATCGGCCACACGCGCCAGACGCGCGGCCATCACATCCGCCCCCGCATGGGCACTCGGATCGATCAGAATATAGGTCTGCCCCAGATCATGTGGCTTTCCGTCCGCCAGCTTCAAACCCTTTACATCCAATGAGTTGACGGAGCCCGTTAAACCGGCTGCCATCACCTCGACCAACAGGCCGAAGGCCCATCCCTTGGGCCCGGCCGCGCTGACCAATGCACCTTTCAAGGCGGCCTCGGGGTCTGTCGTGGGCTCACCTTCCGCATCAACGGCCCATCCCGGCGGGATCGCCTCACCCGCCGCCTTGGCCATCGTGATCTTGCCCAAGGCGACCGCGGAGGTTGAGAAATCGGCGTGCATCAGGGGCGCGTCCGACCCCGGAATGCTCATGGCGATGGGGTTGGTGCCGAGAACCGGCGCGCGCCCACCCGGCGCCGCAACGATGGCCGATGCATTGGTGAACCCAAGGCCGATCAGGCCATGGGCGGCAATCTGCTCCGTGAAGAAGCCAAGCGACGTGCAGGTATGGGCATGGGCGACCGTCAGGGTCGCCACGCCCACATCCAGGGCTGCCTCCACGGCCATCGGCAGGGCCCGCGTGAATGCCGGTTGCGCAAAGCCGAACCGCGCATCCGCCCGTACAACACCCGGTTTCGGCCTCGAGACCTCGGGCTCGACCGTTCCGTTGACGCGCCCCGATGCAAGCTGCGTGCAGTAGCTTTCGAGGTAGTAAAGCCCACAGATGATGTTCCCCGCCTCCTCGGCCCGCGCCACGGCCCGCGCCACCTCCGCCGCCTGAAACGCGCCCGCGCCATGGGCCAGAAGCGCCGATTCGGACGCGGTGCGAATATCGCTGACGGAAACGTGCATGGATGGCCTCAACGCTGAAACAGAGATGTGGAGCGAAGCGCAAGCATGCGGGATTTACAAGGCGTATTGACCTTTCTAGGTCCTGGCGGCCTCGAAGGCCGCCCACGCCTCTTCCAATCTTTCGATGCCGAAACCCGATTGCCGCGCCGGGACCAGCACGATGGCTTCGCTGGCCATCACCGTGTCGATCGCGGCCTTCAGCGCGGGGATGACATCTTCGGGGATGACCAGCGCGCCGTGCCGGTCGGCGTGGATCAGCTCTCCTTGCGCCACGTGAAGGCCGAGGATTGAAACCCGAGTACCGATCTCCCGCACATGGACAAAACCGTGGCTGACACCGATGGAGCCTGCGAGCACCGGGAACCCCTCATCGATCACATCAAGGTCGCGCATCACGCCGTTTGTCACTGCACCCGCCAGTCCAAGGCCCTTGTGCACGGCCACATGCACCTCACCCCACCAGCCCGCGATGCAATTCGGATAGTCGAGGTCCTCCACGACCGCGCAGGTTGGCCCTTGCCCCCCGGCCATGGAGCGGAAGTAGTCCATCCGCCGGGCGCGGATCGTGGCCGGGTCCTCCTGCGGCGGGGCGAGGCCTGCGATTTTTGCCGTCCGGGCACGGCCCACGATCGGCGGGTCGCCCGGTTTGGAATGCTGCATCGTACCCCGCGTGAAGCGGTTGAAACCGCGTGCGCCTTGCGCGACTTCGATGGCGTTACACACGGTCGGCGTGTCGACCTGACGCAGCAGAGCCAGCAAATCCTCCGGAATATCAGCCATTCCACGTTGCCCCGGCGGGATCGTCGGTGGCCACGACATGATACATAGCCGCCTCACCGGTCATCGACGGATAGGCCGTGTGGTCCAGGTTGGCGGGCACATTCATCGTATCGCCCGGCGCCAGCGTCGTCTGCCCGGCCTCGTATTCGGCATTCGCGGCCCACTCCACGCGCCAATGCCCCTTGACCGGCATCAGGACCGACGCGCGATCATGGCGATGCATCTCGGTCGTGGCCGAGCCGCGGGTCAAGAAACCGACTTCGAAGCCCGGTTTGTCGCGCAGCATTGCATCGGCACCGATGACCCTGGCGGGCGTCCGGTCGGCCAGCGCGACCAAGTCCCAGTAACGCGCCACGTAATGCGGCACCACGTCGGCGGTCGTGGGTTCGGGAAAGAGTTGTAATTCTTCCGCAGACAAGACCGGCATCGGGTTCACGCCATCGGGCAAGGCCTCGCCCTTCTTGGTGTCGTAGAGTTTGCCCGCTTCTGACAGGACAAGCCCGTGGTCGGCCGCATCCTCGATCACCTGCGGCGCCCAGATCACGCCGCCCCCGGCATCGTCGCCGCCCAGAATGGCCATGATCATCCCGTAGTCATCGCCGATATTCTCGAACCCGCGAAAAATGCCGGTGGGAATGTTGAAAATGTCGCCCTCTTCCAGCGTCACTTCGCCCGCATCACCCCAACGGCCCCAAAAGAACCGCCAGCGGCCCTTGAGAACGAAGAACACCTCCGCCGTGCGATGGGAATGCAGCGAGTTGCGGCATTTCGGCGGCTGGCCCGCCGCGCCAATGTTAAAGCCGATCTTGTCCGCGATATGGACGTGCTGATCGGCGGATTCGGACACCCCGCCGCCGATGATCGTGAAGTTCTCCTTCTGGTCGCTGCCCGGCGTATGGGCGTCGATGAAGGCGGTCTTGCAAGGGCGCAACTCCCCGTAGCGGACGATGTTGGCGTCCATTTGCGCGGCGTTCATGTCTTTCATGTCGTCCTCCACATCAGTGGGTTTCGGTCTGGCTTGGGGGCACGCGGCCCTTGGCTCTATATCGTCAGGTCGGGCGCCAATTGGCGCAGCAGGTCGAATTCGTTGAACTGCATCCATTCTTCGGTGATCGTCTCACCCTCGATCTTGTGTTGGGTGATCCCCCACAAACGCACTTCGCGGCTGGTTGGTGGGCCGTAGGGACCATATCCACCATGAGTGCCGGTGGCGCTCCAGCGCAGGGAGGACCACGTCGTGCCCTGCCCGTCTTCCATGAAGTAGAGGGCTTCGGGCTCAAAACTGAGATCAGGAAACATTGCCAGCAGCGACAGGAGGGCGGATTGATATTGCGCCAGGCTGCGGTAGCTGCGGTTCGTCGGGCCCTGGTAGGTCAACGCGGGCGCATAGGCGCGTTCCAGCCGCGACAGCATCCGGCGGTTCCACACGTCCTGCGTCATCGAACACAGGAAATCGGCCACGTCGAACGGACCATCGCCACGCGGAGCGCCATGGGCCGGTTTGCCCTGCCCCGGCACACGCGTCCGGCCCGATGCTGCGAAGAGAGGATCAGTATCTATCTGCCCCGTGGCCCGTGCCGTCGCGGCGAGCGCCTTCAGATCATACCCCAACTGCTGCAACGTTGCGCCAAGGTTGTATTGCACATGCTCCTCGAAAATCTCGTTTTCGCGGGCAACGCAATTTGCAATGCACCAGACATTTACAGGCCGCATGGTGGGCGGGCCCCAGCGGCTGTAGCCCGTGTTCGTGCCCTTGATCACGGTGCGGTGGGACGTGTGAAAGCCCCGCTCCGCATCGCCGGCCCAGATGATCTCATCGGCATAGAGCTTCACGTCCGGGAACGCGTTGATCGTGTGCGTGGTGTCGGCCACGATCTTGTCGCGCCCGTATTGCAGGCCCACGTCATCCCAAACCCGGCAATTATGGGCGTAGCTGTCGTAGATGTAGCCTATATCCTTCTCTTCCCAGATGCGGTGGGTGATGCGGACGATGTAGTCGATGATGTTGACATACTGATCCTCGAACCCCGTCATCTCCTGCTTCACACCCTGCCCAGTGCTCAGGAACCGGTCTGTGCCACCGCGTGTATAGTCTTGGAGCGACACGGTCAGATCCTTCGGCATAAGCTCGCGCGGAACAGCCAGAAGGCCGTTCCTTTCCTCCGTCACTGCCGGAACTTTCGCCGTTTGTGCCATCATTTGTCCCCCAGCCGGATGCGATCCCCGCTATCGGGGTTGAAGAGGTAAAGATGATCGGGGTTCAGCTTGATGCCGACGGTTTCACCCTGCTCCTTGCGCAGGTGTCGATCGCCCCGGGCGATAACCCTTTGTCTGCCCCATTGCACCGTCAGAAGTGTGCTCTCGCCGGTGTTTTCAAAGGCGTAGATCGTCACATCAATATCGCCCTGCCCGGGGTCATGGACGCTCATGTCATCGGCGCGCACGCCGAGGATCGCGCTGGCGCGATCGGGGCCGCCGATGCCGACAAGCCGGGTGCCACCAGTGGTGATGAACATGCCGGATTGGACGGAGCCGTTGATGAGGTTCATCGCGGGGCTGCCGATGAAACCGGCCACGAACATGTTGGCGGGGTCATTGTAGATATCGTCGGGCGTGCCAAGTTGCTGGATCACGCCGTGGCGCATGACTGCGACGCGGTCGGCGAGCGTCATGGCCTCGATCTGGTCGTGGGTCACGTAGACGGTGGTGATCTGAAGCTGCCGGCTGAGGTGCTTGAGTTCCGCCCGCATCGTCACCCGCAACTTGGCGTCGAGGTTCGACAGCGGCTCGTCCATCAGGAATACCTTGGGCGTGCGCACGATGGCGCGGGCAAGGGCCACGCGCTGGCGCTGACCGCCGGATAATGCCTTGGGCTTGCGGTGCAAAAACTCCGTCAATTCCACCTGTTCCGCGGCTTTCTTCACGCGCGGCTCAATGTCGGCTTTCGGCGTGCCCCGCACCTTCAGGGGATAGGCGATATTGTCGAAGATCGTCATATGCGGGTAGAGGCCATAGTTCTGGAACACCATGGCCACGTCGCGGTCCTTGGGCAGGTCATCGTTGACCATGCGGTCGCCGATCCAGATCTCGCCCGCCGTGGGGTCCTCAAGCCCTGCAATCATGCGCATCGTCGTGGTCTTGCCGCAACCCGAGGGGCCGAGCAGGACGAGGAATTCCTCGTCATGGATGTGCAGCGACTGGTCGTCGACACCGATGAAATCGCCCCAGCGTTTGGTGAGGTTGTTGAGCCGGATTTCAGCCATGGATCGGGCCCTTTTCGCGTGTAGTGAAGCTGTTGTGATCCCGTAGTTTTTCCGTAACTACACTTTTCTCACCGCCCGACGTCGCGTCAAAGGCGCGCTGATGATTGAAGATCATCTGACTGCCCCCATCGTCATGCCCTGGACGAAATACTTCCGGATCGCGAGCGCGAGAATGAACATCGGCAGCATGATGATGATCCCGGCGGCGGAAAGCAGGTTCCAAAGGTCCCCCTCTTCTCCCCGGAAGAGCGCGAGGCCGATGGGCAATGTCACCGCCTCGCGGTTGGTCAGGAACAGGGCGAAGAGGAACTCGTTCCAGGCGAGGATGAAGCAGAAGATCGATGCCGTGACCAAGCCCGGGGCGGCCATGGGCAGGACGATGTTCTTGATGACCTGAAGGCGAGAGGAGCCATCAACCATCGCGGCCTCTTCCGTGTCGAGCGGTATTCCGTCGATGAACCCTTTGATCATCCAGATCGCGAAGGGCATGACGATGGCGAGGTTGACCATGATAAGCCCGATCCGGGTGTCGAGCAGGCCGAGGTCGCGGAACATGATGAAGAAGGGCAGGATGATGACGACAGCGGGCACGAATTGCGTGGCGAGGATCACGACAAGGATCGTCGTTTCGAACTTCAGGGTGAAGCGGCTGAACGAATAGGCCGCCATGGTCGCAATCGGGATCGCGAAGATCACCGTCACGAAGGCCACGATGGTGGAATTGTAGAGCTTCGCGCCAAGGTCGTAGGGCTGTTCGAACACGGTCCCGAAATTCTCCAGCGTTGGTGTGAAGAACAGGCGCAACTGGTAGACTTCGACGTGGGATTTGAAGGCCGCCAGGAAAATCCAGATGATCGGGATCAGCATGATGAAGGCGGCGATCAGGATCAGGATCGCCTGGATCATGCGCCAGAAGCGTTGCTTGCGTTTGCCGGTCCAGAATTCGGAGTTGGCGCCGGTGGTGGGGACTGCGGACTGCTCACTCATCGCGTCAATCCTTCTTGAACACGAATTTGGCGTAGAAATAGGTCAGTACCAGCATCGGGATCACCATCAGCCACGCGACGGAGGCGGCGTAGCCCACCTGCCCGTAGCGGGTGGAGGTGATGTAGATGTAGTGGCTGAGCGTCTGGGTCGCCGTGCCCGGTCCGCCGTTCGTCAGCATGAAGACCTGATCGAAGGTCTTGAGGCTGAAGATCGCCTTGAGGATGATCACGACGGCCAGCACCGGCATCAGCTGCGGCAGGGTCACGTCCTTGAACACACGCCAGCCGGAGGCACCATCGACCTGCGCGGCCTCGATCGTGTCTTGCGGCACGCTTGCCAGCCCGCCGATCAGCACGAGGGTCAGGAAGGGTATCCAGCCCCAGACATCCGCCATGACGATGACCGCGAAAGCAAGGTCAGGGTCGGCGAGCCAGCTGACATCGGCCAGCGGCGGAAAGACCACGCCGAAGAAGGCGTCAAACAGGCCGAATTCCGGGTTGAACATGAAGCGGAAGGACACGCCGATCAACGCGGGGCTCATCGCGAAGGGCAGGATGAGCAGGGTCTGCACGCCCGACCGCAGTTTGCCGCCGGGGGCCAGAAGCATCGCAAGGCCCAACGCGAAGAGCGTCGTCAGCGCCACAGTGATCACGGTATAAAGGCCGGTCACCCAAACGGAGTTCCAGAAAGCGGGCTCATAGAGAAAGGCCCATGTGTAATTCTCAAATCCCAACCAGTTCTGGGGGAAATCGCCCCGGTCGGTCCGTCCCTGATAGAAGGAAAACCGCAGGGACTCGATCAGAGGCCAGACGGCGGTGGCAAAGACCACCAAGACCGCTGGAACGACCAGCAGGTATTTCAGGGTTTGATCACGCATTGTAATGCGGATGGGGACGCGAACGCCCCCACCCTCCCGAAGAGGTTACTGGATACGTCCCGCGCGCCGCAGCACACGGTCGGATTGTTCGGCCGCCGCCATCATCAGCTCGCGCACATCGCCACCGGCGGCCGCCTCGGCAATCGCCGCCGACAGGATGTCGCCGACCTCGGGCCATTCCGGGATTTGCGGCATGATGTCGGAGTTCTGAAGGCTGTCATAGGCCGCCGACTGGATATCGGCATTGGCCGCATTCACATCCGGATCGGTCAGCGAAGACACGTGCGTCACCACGTTGTTGATGATCGTCTCGCCGCCCACTTCGCGCTCGATTGCATTGGCGCGGTCCATATCGGGGTTCGACAGCCATTTGAGGAATTCCCAGGCCGCTTCCTGGTTCTGCGAATAGCTGGAGATCGAGAACGGCATGGAGATCGCGTAGGTCGCGGTCGTGCCCTCGTAGGATGGCATGCCGACGAAGCCGACCTGATCCTCGGTCAGGGTGGAGCTTTCCGGGTTGATGAAGCCCGAATATGCCCACCACCAGACCGGGATCATCGCGGAATTGCCCTGCATGAAGGATTGCCGTGCGTCCTGCTCCACAAAGGCCAGCGAGTTGGGGTTGGTGATCTCATGTTCCGTGTGCAGGCCGATATAGGCCTCGGTCGCGGCCAGCGCCTCTTCCGTTGTCCAGCCTGCGGTGAAGTCATCATTGAAGATGCGCCCACCGGCGGCCCAAAGGAAGTTGATCCAGATGAACAGGTTCTGCCGGTTGCCGTCATTGTTGTAATAGAGGGCCAGCGGCGCGATGTCGGGGTTGGTTTCCTTGAGGCTGTTGCCGATGGCGATCACATCGTCCCAGGTGGCGGGCGGCGTTTCAATCAGGTCCTTGCGGTAGAACATCAGCTGCGCATGGGCGCGCAGCGGGAAGCCGAGCGTCTCGCCCTCGAACTGGGCGGAGCGGGCGAAGGCGGGCGGATAGCGATCCATCGAGATGCCGTCGCGTGCCATCAGCTCGTCTATGCGGGCCAGCCAATGGGCGTTGGGCGGTCCCCAGCTGTCGAGGTAATTGACCACGTCGAAGGCGCCATTCGCGGCGATGCCTTCGGCGTTCACCCGCTCTTGCAAGCTGCCGAACGGAATGAAGGTCCATTCCACGTTGATGCCGGTCAGCTCGGTGAATTCGGCGTCACGCAGGCGGAGGCCGTCGAATTGCGGCGTTACAACCGAAAGAATGTTGAGTGTCGTGCCTTCGTAGGGGCGACCAGGGGTCAGGCCGTAGGGGATCTCCTGCGCTGCGGCGAGCCTTGGCAAACCCGCCATCATTGCCACGGCTGACACCGTCGTGAGGAATGTCCGTCTTTGCATCGCTGTACCTCCCAGTTGCGCGATTCTTCCGTTTTCCAGATCAGTCTACCTGCCGATGCGGGTTCCTCAAAGTATTTTTGCATTCGTATGCATGTCGATGACGGTAATGGCCGCAGGATTTTGTCATGATGTTTGCAGATGAGCGCAGATGACAGCGCGGGTCGCAGCCGCGACGGTTGGCTTCCACTGCACAGGGTCACTTCTGAACTCCTGAGGTCATTCATCGCTGAGAGGAAACGGTGCGGGACTGTGACTACCAGCCCTTTCAATATTACTGGTGTTTCTGCCCGTACCGACGGCGGACAAGACTTGGATCGGGACTGACTTTGCCAAACATCCGATGTCGGCTACCAGGCCAGGCAGGATGCACCCCGGTGCGATCCTTCCCATAAATTGCCGTGAATTGACCCCCGCGTCTTCCCAGTGAAGCCCGATTTGGCGTGCAACGTCTCGATGTAGGGGCGAGGCGTATGAGTTTGTCATGAGTGAACAGCAACACAGACCCGCGCAGTTGGTTTGGACTGAATCCGGTCGCCAATCCCGCGAAAGCCAGATGGACACTGAAACCGCGGTCAACTTGCGGTACTATCTGGCGGAGGATTTCGCCGACGCAAAAAGCTGGGACGAATTGATCAGTCGCCTTCAAGAAAAGGGACTTCATCTCAGGTTCGATGAGAACCGGCTGGTCTTGGTCAACGACCAGACCAGTGTCCACCTCTGCACCTGCAGTTACCTGGGTTATGGCTTCGCCAAACTGGCCGGTATCTTGGGCAAGCCCCATGTTCATGCAGACAGCAACAAATTGGTTTCGTCCGATTTCAGTGGCTAGTCCGACGCTGCGGTTCGCCACCCGTCTCCCGACGACACAGCCCGCCGCCCTCTCTTGGCTGGTCGAGCGATCCATCCACGTCTCCCGATACGCAGCGGGCGCACAGGCTGGGCCTGCCAATTGGCCGGCGGTCCAATGACTTGGCGAGATGCCGTTGTTGGTACGGATCGCTTCCTCGTCCACGATGCGAGCATGGCTCCGCCCCGTACAGATTTTGGCCGACAAGAAGAAGTCGCCCAGTGACGGGGCCTTCATGGTCCGGGCCCGAGAATCAATCCGATGATGCGCAGTCCGCGGTGTCACCGCGGACACATCCACGTCACACGCGGCGGTCGCATCAAGGTGGCAGCGAATGATTGCTCCAGGATCGTGGGGAACGGTGCCGGCGGCCTCTCCACCAGGCTGAAACTCTCCTACGCCTCTCGCATCAGCAAAGCCGCCAACGGTAACGACAGGATCGCTTGGACAACACGCTAAAACATTTTTGGAAAAAGCAGTGGCGCACCCAGTAGGATTCGAACCTACGACCTTCGCCTTCGGAGGGCGACACTCTATCCAGCTGAGCTATGGGTGCCTCTGCTGCCGCTGTACTTACTCGATATTCTCACGAGTTAAAAGTGAAGAACGACAGAGGCGCAAGCGACTGTTCCAAATGACAATTTCTTGAAGCTCCGGGCCATCACACCATTGACAGCGGCCGTCGGAGGGCGTCCCTCAGCCCCGCTGGACACCACCCGCGTGGTTGGGCCGCCCGCCTGCCCCACCACAATCGGAAAGACGTGACGAGGCGCAAACTGGACGTCATCGCTCAAGCCGCCCGGGCCACCACCTCAGAAAGCGCGAGTTCCACCAATGCGGTCCCTGCCCCGTCGCGATGCGCGCCTTCGGACAAAACCCGCTTCCAGCCCCGCGCGCCGGGACGATGGGCAAAGAGGCCTAGCATGTGACGCGTAATCTGATGCAAACGCCCACCCGCGGCCAGTTGAGCGTCGATATACGGCAACATGGCCAGAACAACTTCCTCGGCCGACCGGTATGGATTTTGGTCGCCGAACACGCGTCGGTCCGCATCCAGCAGGATGTCCGCCGGCGTGTTATAGGCGGCCCGCCCGATCATCACACCGTCCAGACCCGCATCCAGATGCGAGATCGCCTCATCCAGCGTCGCGATACCGCCATTGATCGATAGGTGAAGCTCCGGATACGCCCGCTTCATCTCGTGGACCAGGCCGTAATCGAGCGGCGGAATATCCCTGTTCTCCTTGGGACTCAATCCGTCGAGCCACGCCTTGCGCGCATGGATCGTAACGCGCCTGATACCTGCGCCCAAGACAGCTTCAAGAAACGCGGGCAATGCCTCGCGCGGCTCTTGATCGTCCACACCGATACGGCATTTCACCGTCACCTCTACCGGGCTTTCGGCAATCATTGCGGCCGCGCAATCTGCCACAAGCTGCGGCTGGCGCATCAGAACGGCGCCGAAACACCCCGATTGCACCCGATCCGACGGGCAGCCGACATTGAGGTTGATCTCATCATATCCGTAGCCACCCGCAACCTTCACGGCCCGGGCCAATTCCGACGGATCAGACCCACCCAACTGCAGAGCAACCGGATGCTCTGCCTTGCCAAACCCCAACAAACGGTCCCGATCCCCGTGCAACACAGCTGCGGACGTCACCATTTCGGTGTAGAGCAACGCACGGCGCGACATCAGCCGATGCAGGTGCCGACAATGCCGGTCCGTCCAATCCATCATGGGCGCAGAAGATAACCGCGCTGCCGCGGTGGCTGCGTTTATGGGCATTCAAAGGTCTCCTAGGGGCCGCTGATGGTCGGAGCGAACCCGCTGTGCACACCATACGTACACGAGGGACCTACCGCCACCCTACCCCGTGCAAAGACAGGGGTTCGGCGGTAGTTGGGCGGGTCCGAGTCCGATCCCGCTTCTGAAAACGGTCCGATCGTGGTCCAAACCTGGATTATCCTTATCCGCGACGATGTTCGAAGAGCGGACGTTCATGCGTCGTTCGACGAATGGCCGGGGCGAGGCGATCGTGGCTGATGCTGTAACGCCCACAAAAGTCTGATACCCGTTTTGATGCCGCCATTCGGAGGCCGTGATTTCATCCGTTCAGTTCTGCATAGGACGTTTGTTACTTCAAATCAGATGGTTGTGACGCTCTAGGTGCACCATACCTGCGACAAGAAATCCATCTTACCGCTCTCCACGCCGGAAAGGCGTCATCAACGCATCTGGCACTTCGGCGCGGCGGGCGACAAGCACGAGGGCCAAGATCGACAACACGTAGGGTGCCATCAGGAATAATTGGTATGGTACGCCTTCGACCACCGTCTGGAGGCGCAACTGATAGGCATCAAAGAATGCAAAGAGCAGAGCTCCGACCAGCGCTTTACCGGGGCGCCACGAGGCAAAGACAACCAGAGCGATGCAGATCCACCCGCGTCCTTGCACCATTTCGGGAAAGAAGCTGTTGAACGCGGCCATCGTCAGGAACGCTCCGCCAATGGCCATAAGCGCCGAGCCTGCGACCACCGCGCCGATGCGGATCAAGATCGGGTTCAGCCCCTGCGCCTCAACCGCGTGAGGGTTTTCGCCGGTCATCCGGATGGCCAGCCCAAGCGGCGTGCGGGCCAGAACATAGGCCAGGACGCCGACCGACGTCAGCGCAAGATAAGTGGGCATGGTTTGCTGAAACACGATTGGGCCGAGGATGGGAATGTCGGAGAGGAACGGTACGTCGAGAGGCAGAAACGGTTCAATCGTTGGCGGCAAATCTCCGACCTCTACCAGCAAGCGGTAGAGGTAATAGGCCAGCGCTGAGGCGAACAGCGTGATGCCAAGTCCGGACACATGCTGCGATAGGCCGAGGGGCACCGTCAGGATCGCATGCAAAAGCCCGATAATGGCCCCACATAGCGCCGCCACCATCAGGCCGGTCCAAAGGTCGCCGCCCATGTAAACAGTCAACCAGCCGGTCATAGCGCCCATCGTCATAATCCCCTCGATCCCGAGGTTCAGCACACCGGCCCGTTCGCATAGCAGCGCGCCAAGCACACCGAAGATCAGCGGCGTGGCGATGCGCAGGACCGCCGCCCAGAGACTGGTGTTGGCCAAGAGTTCCAGCGCTTCGATCATTTTCGCACCCGGTACGTTGTGAAGAGAAGTGCAACCAGCATGGTCAGAAGGCACAAAGCCACGATGACGTCCGCGATAAAACTCGGTACGCCGGTGGCGCGGCTCATGGCGTCTGCGCCCACAAAAACGGTAGCCACGAAGATGGCGGCGGCCACGACGCCTGCCGGGTGGAGGGCTGCCAGCATCGCCACAACGATCCCCGCATAGCCAAAGCCCGGCGACATTGTGGTCGTGACCATCGCCGTGACACCCAGGACCTCCATCGATCCCGCCAATCCAGCCATCGCGCCTGAAAACAGAGCAACGGCCATCAGGTTCCTTGGAAGCGAAATCCCGGCAAATGACGCGGCCGATGGGCTTAGGCCGACCGCGCGCGTTTCCGTCCCAAACACCGTACGCGACAAGATCAGCCAGACCACGCCTGCGGCCGCAATGGCGATCAGGAACCCGATGTGAAGTCGGGTGCGCGCGATGAGATCGGGAAGGCGGAAGTCACCATTGACCGGGACGGACGAGGGCCAGCCAAACGCCATCGGATCGCGAAGGGGGCCCTCAACCATCATGCCGACGAAGAGGATGACGATGAAGTTGAGCAGCAGCGTCGTGACAACTTCATCGACCCCGAAGCGCAGGCGCAAATAGGCAGGTCCCGCTAGAAGGGCTGCTCCCGCTGCCATGCCAATGACAAGCAGGACTGCGACGCCGAGCACAGGAGGCAGCCCAAGCGAATGCCCGACCCAGGCGGTCATCAGCGCGCCCATGAAAAACTGTCCCTCGCCACCAATGTTCCACAGACGTGCGCGGAACGCGATGGCGGCGGCCAGCCCAGTCAGGATAAGCGGCGTCGCGCGGGTCAGCGTTTCCGTGATGGAAAGGCGAGACCCAAGCGCACCCCGCAGCATCTCGGCGTAAGCCGTCATGGGGTTCACGCCCGCCGCCGCGATAAGGCCTGCGGCAAGGGTCAAGGCTATCACGACCGCTACGATGGGGGCTGTGATGACAAGATAAAGCGGGACGTGCGAGCGCCGTTCAAGCCGCATCAGATCCATCCTTCCAGACACCCGCCATCATCAGGCCAAGTCTCTGCGGGTCAGCCTCGCCTACCGGGATCGGGTCCGAAAGGCGGCCCTTGACCATAGCTTGAATGCGGTCGGAGAGTGCAACGGCTTCTTCCAATTCTTCTGAGATCAATAGGATCGCGGCCCCCTCCGCGCGCGCGGCAAGCAACTCTGAATGCACCGCGGCAATCGCGCCCTCGTCAAGGCCTCGGGTCGGTTGATTGGCAAGCAGGAACTTGGGGCCAATGGACAGGCAGCGACCAAGGATCAGCTTTTGCATGTTCCCCCCCGACAAGAGCCTTGTCCGCGTGTCGGGCGTGGCCCCGCGAATGTCGAAGCGGTCGATCAAGGTGGCCGCATAGGCCTTGCACGCGGCCTGACGCACAAAGCCTCGCCAGGCGAATTCAGGCGTGCGCAAGCGCTCAAGCACCGCGTTTTCCCACACCGCCAGCTCGCCCACGACGCCTTCGCTGTGGCGGTCCTCAGGCACGCGGCCCACGCCCGCCCGGATCATCCCGCGTGGCCCCAGTGGGATGACATCCCGCCCCTCTAGCGTGAGCGCACCGGAGGTCGGCTGCGTCAATCCGGACAAAAGCGCGCCGAGACTGGCTTGACCGTTGCCGGACACACCGACGATGCCAAGGATCTCTCCCGCGCCAATCGTGAAGGACACGTCATCGAGTTTTCTCTCGCCTCCGGCCTCAACCCGCACCTCGTTGGCGATCAGAACCGGCGTACCGATCTTGTGATCCTGGCGCACCGGACGCTCCACCTTTCGGCCGACCATAAGTTCCGCCAATTCCTCGGCGCTGGTCTCGGCCGTCGCACGTTCGGCCACCAACTTTCCGCCTCGAAGCACAGCAACCCGATCTGATGCGGCCATCACTTCGTGCAGTTTGTGGCTGATGAAAATCAGCGAAAGCCCCTCTTTCGCCATATCGTTCAGCGTTTCAAACAGGCGCTGTGCTTCGGGTCGGGCGAGCACCGCCGTGGGCTCATCGAGTATCAAAATCCGGGCATCGCGGTAGAGCGCCTTGAGGATCTCGACCCTTTGTCGCTCGCCAACAGACAAACGGCTGATCTTCTTGTCCGGCGACACAGGAAGGCCGAACCGCTCGGATATCTGCAACAGCTTCTTGTGCGCTTGAGCCCGCGAAGTTGTCGGCCGCAGAAGCGACTCAGACCCGAGCATGATATTGTCCAGGACCGTCAAATTGCCCGCGAGGGTGAAATGCTGGTGCACCATGCCCACACCTGCATCGATCGCCGCGCGCGGCTTGCCGGAGGGAAGCTGCTGCCCGAACACCCGCACAATCCCCTCATCGGCGGCATAGTGGCCGAAGAGAATGTTCATCAACGTCGTTTTGCCTGCACCATTTTCCCCCAGAAGGGCCAGCACTTCGCCTTGCGCAAGGGTGAGCGAGATGCTGTCGTTGGCCGTCAACGAACCAAACCGCTTGGTAATTCCGTCAAGTTCCAGAACAGCGCTCACAGGGGCATCCCCGCGATTGGGCCGGGGTAGGCTATCGGGGGCGGGGCAATCGTTGCCGCAAGCGCAAGCAGCATTGCGTCGGAGCCATGAGGGCCAATCAGCTGTACTGCTGTCGGAATAGGGTCGGAGGTCGGCAGCGGTATAGCGAGGGCAGGAAGGCCCGCGATATTGGGAAGGGCGGCGCCCGGGGCCAGCGCCTCCATCTGTGCCAGATGTGCTGCGACGTCCGTGTGATCGGTGGGGAAGGCCCCGATTTGGGGCGGCGGACCGGACAGGATGGGCATGAGGATCGCGTCGGTTGTGGCGAACGGGTGCGCTGCGGAGTGGCTGATCTGCTGGATACGGCGGGTGAGCGCGAAAACCTGCGGGCCCGTCATGTCGCGCCCGAGGGTCGCGTTGGCGGCCGCGAGCGGCGAAATCTCGCGCTCTGTGATTCCGTAGGCGTCCAGCCATTCCGCAAGCGAAACCGCCAGGATTTGTCCCGCTATGTCATGGGCCTCCCGCCCAAGATCATCGGGTGCTGGCGTGGGTATGATTTCGGCGCCTGTGGCCTCAAACAGGGCCGCGATCTGGCGCGTCGCTTGGGCTTGGACCAGGTCACAACGGTTCGGGATGATCAGCGCGATACGAGGCTTCTCCGGCGCGCGGCCTTTTGCAAGGAAAGGGCCAAAAACCGCAACGATGTCACGCAAGGACCGGGCAAGTATGCCTTCGCCGACGATCCCCATCAGATAATTGCCGAAATCCGGGCCCATGGGAGTTACTGAGCGTGAGGGCTTAAGCCCCCATAACCCGCAACACGCAGCCGGGACGCGTATGGACCCCGCCGCATCGGTCGCGTGTGCCACGGCAACGATCCCTGCGGCGACGGCTGTCGCTGCCCCGCCAGAGGAGCCGCCTGGGGAAAGTGCGGTGTCGAACGGGTTCAGAACCGGTGCTTGGCCGGGCGGCTCGGAACTGAGCGCGAAGCCAAATTCAGGGGTGGTACTCAGCCCAATCGGCACAAGGCCTTGGCCGCGGAGGATCGTGAAGAAATCGCTGTCGCGGGGCGGCGAAGCCACGCGCTTGCGCAACGCCGATGATCCAGCACAGGGCGCCAAACCTTTCGCGTGCGAGCCAAGATCCTTGGCCAGCATCGGCACGCCTGACAAAGGCCCCGGTGCGGGCGCGGGTATCGTATCATGGAGCAAAAGGCGTGCCACAGCCCCTAATCCCGCCTGCGCATCGGCACGGGCGAGAGTGGCATCCATCACGGCAGGGGCAGTTACCTGCCCCTGAGCGATAGCATTGGCAAGGGCCGTGGCGTCCACGTTTTAGGCGGGCTCGTCGTTATCAATCGGCACGTCCCACTCGCCGGACTGGATCTGCGCCTGCCGCGCTTCCATGGGGGCGATCGCCTCGGCCGGGACTTCGTCGGCCACGTAGATCAGCTCATTTCCGCCGTGGGCCATGAACGAATACTCGGTGTAGTCGCGGCCTACCGGGGTGCCGGCCTGAATATCGGCAACAATGGCCTCAATCGTCGGGCCGTAATGCCAAATCGCGTTGGCGAAGACGGTTCCCGGATAACGCGGCGTGTAATCGATCAGCGATCCAATGGCGCGCACGCCGCGCTCCTCCGCTGCGTCCGCTGTGCCGATGCGTTCACCGAACAAGATGTCCGCACCCGCGTCGATCTGCGCCAACCCGGCCTCTTTCGCGCGCGCGGGATCGAACCAGGCACCGAGGAATGCGTTGAGGAAGGTCGCATCGGGGTTCACTTCCGTGACGCCCATGCGGAACGCGTTGATCAGCAGGTTCACCTCCGGGATCGGGAAGCCGCCAACGGAACCGAAGACGCCTGTTTCCGACATTTGGCCCGCCAACATGCCCGCAAGGTACGCGGCCTCGTGATTGCGGGTGCCGAAGACACCAAAGTTATCGCCCTCTGGCCCGCCGGAGGAGCCCATGAGGAACGCTGTGCCAGGGTAGTCGGCGGCCACTTCGCGCGCCTCACGCTCGACCGCATAAGATTCGCCCCAAACCAGCTCTACGCCGCTTTCCGCGTATTCGCGCATGGCGCGGGGATAGTCGGTGGGGGCCACGCCTTCGGAGAATTCATATTCGATCAGACCCGACGCGGCCGCTTCCTGGAAGGCCAGGTGAATGCGACTGTTCCACGCATTCTCGACCGGAGAGTTGTGCACGCCTGCAATGCGGATCACGCTTTGGGCATTGGCGCGCCGAATGTATGCAGGCAAGGCGAGTGTGGCGGCGGCACCGATCAGAAGCTGTCGGCGATTGGATGTAAACGTCATGGAAGGTCCTTTCGTGATGATGGCTGTTGTCATTGATCTTGAGCCGTCGGCGCGTAGTCCGCCGGATCAAGCGTTTCGGGACGGTCTGGCAGGGTGAGCCGCACAATCCGGGGCTCGGTGCGCGAGATGATCTTGCCGTGTTTGATGACAGCGAGGCGTGTGGCCCGCAACCGCACAGCCTCAATCGGGTCGTGGGCTTGCAAGACGACCATATTGGCCGGACCGCCTTCGCGGATCGTGGGATCGGGCAGACCCATGGTGCGCGCGCCGTTTACGGTGACAGAGGTGAACGCCCAGTCCATCGCCTCCCGCGACGTCATTGGCACGGCGTGTATCCCCATATGCGCGACGTCCAGCATGTCGCCTGAGCCCAGAGAATACCAAGGATCCATCGTGCAATCCTGGCCAAACGATACGTTCACGCCCGCCGCACGCAATTCTGGCACACGGGTCAGACCGCGACGACGGGGATAGGTATCGGAGCGCCCCTGCAGTGTGATATTGATCAGCGGGTTGGGAATGATGTTCATGCCCGACTCCGCAATCAGGGGGATCAACTTACTGGCGTAGTAATTGTCATAGGAATGCATCGCCGTGACATGGCTGGCGGTCACGCGGCCCCCAAGACCAAGCCGTGTCGTTTCCGCCGCGAGCGTCTCGACATGGCGCGACATCGGATCATCACTTTCGTCGCAATGCAGGTCGACCATCAAGCCGCGCTCTGCCGCGATTTCACACAACCGCACGACAGAACGGGCGCCGTCTTCCATCGTCCGTTCAAAATGCGGGATGCCGCCCACCACATCGACCCCCATATCAAGGGCACGCAGCAGGTTCGCTTCCGCAGTCGCAGAGCGGTAGAGACCGTCTTGCGGGAACGCCACCAGTTGCAGGTCGATGTATGGCGCCACGATCTTGCGAACCTCGACCAACGCCTCGACAGCCGTAAGATTATCATCACAGACGTCGACATGACTACGGATGGAAAGAAGACCTTGAGACACGGCCAGATCGCAATACCGCAGGGCACGTTCCATGACGGCCTCAGGGGTGAGCAGCGGCTTCAGCTCCCCCCAAAGGGCAATCCCCTCCAGCAAGGTCCCCGATACATTCAACCGCGGCGTACCGAGACTGAGTGTGGCGTCCATGTGAAAATGCGGATCGGTGAACGGGGGCGAGACCAGACGACCGGCAACATCCATTTCCGTGCGGGCCTCGGCGCTGATCTGCGGCGCGATCGCGGCAACCCGGTCGGCTTCGATCCCGATGTCCAGCGGACCCTGCCGGTCTGGCAGCCGGGCCTGTCTCAAAATCAAATCTAGCACATCACGCCCCCCGTTTTTCTTACCATATGGTAAAATTCTGAGGAGTCATCTGGCCAAATGCACGAACTGGCAAAAGAAGCGTCATGTGAACAATAATGAGGCAACGCGCGCGCCATGCATCTGTAAAGACAAGCGGATAAATGGGCACATAGCGACAGAGCGCGCAATCGGCGAGGCTTTCGCGAAGCCCTCGACGATCAGCTAGGACGTATGACGACGGAACGAGCTGCCGGCTTGCTAAAGAAACTTTAAAGAATTTTGCTAGTCGAACCAAAGCAACCGCACATGCAACGGCCGCGTTTAGGTGCTTTGTTGGCGGAGCAGACCTGACCGGCGCTCACTTCGAACGGCTGCTTTCAGAAGGACATGCAGCCCTTGGGAACTCGCCACCCTAGAATTCTCGTCCCCGGCGAATGCCAAAAGTCCCCGAAGAAACCAAAACCTGTCGGCTCACCGAGATGCATACGAAGTCACGCGATAGAAACATTAACCTACGCTGCACACGACACCTCACAAGCATTTGAAATTGCTCCC
The DNA here is from genome assembly GCA_947494975.1 of uncultured Roseicyclus sp. GTDB lineage: Bacteria > Pseudomonadota > Alphaproteobacteria > Rhodobacterales > Rhodobacteraceae > Gymnodinialimonas. Next base: position 523,668 of record CANLXA010000003.1, read on the forward strand.
TAATCACCAACATCCATCATAGGGGTAGAAGATAGCCTGGCTGCCTCGGTGGCTGCGTTCAAGGGCATTCAGCGATCTCCTTCGGTCCGACAGCATTCGGGACGGACCCACAGTGCACACCATCCGCGCACGATGCGTGACGCGCCACCCTACCCCGTGCAAAGGCAGGTAGTCGGCGGTGTTCGGGTAGAGCGTCCTTCAACCAGTGGCGCGACCGAACCGAGCATTCCAACAAATGTGGTAATGTGGTGCGCTTGCGGCTATCGTTTCGGCCTGCCCAGACTCTCGATCGACATCTCGCCGGAACACCACCGGAAGCTGAAGGCCATCGCTGCTCTCAACGGGCAGAGCATCAAGGACTATGTCCTAGGTCACGCCCTTTGCAACGCCGCTGCCCTCGATGGCATGGGTGGAGACGAGGCTTTCAAGGCGTTGGCAGATTTTCTGAAGCCCAAGATCGAACAAGCGCGGCGCGGCCAGCTTTCCAGCAAGGCCGTTGAGGATATTCGGCGAGAAGAGCGCAGGCGCGCTGGGGTCTGACCAACTCCATGCCCGGTTATCAGATTACCTTTGCTGCAGAGGAGGATCTCCGGGGCATCTGGCGGTAAACGCTCCTTTCCTGGGGCCCCGAAAAAGCTGATATGTATCTTGATCAGATCGAGGCTCGCTTCGACGCGATCGGCGATGGTCGAGTGCGCTCACGATCATTCTAGAGGTTGCCAGACGAGGTTTGCGTCCATCGTTGCCAGCATCACTACATCTTCTGGATCGTCATCGACAGTCCCGACATTATCGCCGTCCTGGACGAGAAGATGGATGTCGTTCAGAAGCTCCGGGATAGGCTTTTGTGACCTTTCCGCGTTACAGTCGAGCTCACCCTTCATCACGTTGCCCCAGTTTGAAGGCAGTCCACACACCAGCCCGCGCAAGGGTGAAAGATTTCATGCATCGAGCTGTGCCATTGTATAGCAACGCACGCCGATGGCATGGACGGCCTCGTGCAGGATGGCTGCCGGAGCCGGCTACCGGCCGACCTGTTGGTTCTAAGGATCATCTTGACGTCCCTCGGATGTCACGAAACGCGGGCGATAAACGTGCCGGACACGGCTCGGATGAGCTGGAATAGCAGGAAGCCCGCGGGCCCGAACAGGAAGGTCACCGGCAGGCATGGCGCGACCTGCCAGAACGGCATCCCGATGCTCCGACCGTGCCGGCAGATCCACGCACCGACCACGAGGTCGAAGGCGAGGAAATGAATCCATCCCGCCATGAGCGCATCGGCGTGCGAGAAAAGCTCCCTCACCTCGGCGAAGCTGCCCAAGCCGCCGTTGGGGGCGGGAAAGGCCAAAAGGATCGCGACGTAGCCGACGGACAGCGCCGCCGGGATGACGAGACCAGCGACACGGTCTGACCAGACAGGGATAAGCGGTGACAGCAGAAGCGCGGCCCAACCGGCCATCGCCAACATCCCCGCGAGCGAGAAGATCAAGTCATGGTTCACGGGACGTCCTTTCGGAACCAAGATGGGCGAGATCCAGCACGACGTGGTGTGTGCCGTCGGAGGTCCGCTCCTTCGAGTGTCCCTCTGGACCGACCTCGACCCGGATCTGCTTGCGCAGGTTGGAAAAGCTATCGAAGCGGACCACGTCAACGGCTTCGTCGAGGTCGAGCACCAGCCGGAACCACCCGGACCGGAACTGGTCGGCGGCCAGCACCGTCGCGGCGAAGGGCTGTGACAGGTAGCGCCCGGTCACCCGCCCGCCAACCTCCCAGCCTTGCGGCGGCCGGTCGCGCGACGCGGCATGAAACGCATTCCAGTCGCGGAAGCCGTGACTCTGCGCGACCCGCTCGAGTGCCTGCGCGTGGCTGATCTTCTCGCCCTCTTCGGCGATTGTAGCACGCAGGTGCCTTGCCTCCTGCTTCGCCTGAGTTATCGTAAGCACGTCGCGTGTCATGCTGGCACCTCCTGAACCGTGGTGAAGAGACCCCAGCGCAGAGACTGCCCTCTTGCGACCTGTGCCAACACGAGGACGGTCAGGCCGACCAGCAGGAGCTCCGCGACCGGCGCTGCGAGCCAGATGCCGGGCTCCCCCATTAACCTCGCCAACGCGAAGGTCAACGGCATTGCGAAGAGGTAGGGTTTGGACAGCCCCAGGATCGCCGCACGACCCGCATCGCCGATCGCCTGGAAATGCATGGCGATCATCATCAGCGGCCCGGCGGCGAAGAATCCCGCCGAGATCACCGGCAGGATGCGCGCGACCTCTCCAATAACGACCGGGTCTGAGACGAACGCCGCGCCGATCGGTTCCGCGAAGACCGTCACGCCGATCTGCAGCGCCAGGCAATAGCCGAAGGCCGCGATGATCGCTGTCCGAAGGCTTGCGTCGCTGCGGTGGAACGCCCCTGCCCCGTAGTTGTTTCCCGTGATCGTCTGCATCGCATGGGCGAGACCAAGGAGTGGCAGGAAGGCGAAGGTGATCAATCGCGTGACGATGCCGTAGGCCGAAACGGTCGCGTCGTAGTCAGGGGCTTCCACCCATTGGAGGGCCGCGATGATCGCCCCCGACCCGAGCGCAAGCCCGAGGAAGTTGAGGCTTTGCGGCGCGCCGAGCGCGAGGATGCCACGCCATCCCGACAGCGGCGAATGGTGCCACAGCGCCGAAGGACGCAGTCCCGTATCCCCGAAGACTCGGAAGGCGAGTATGATGCCAAGCGCCAGTGCCTGCGCCATCGCGGTGCCATAGGCAGAGCCCGCGACGCCCATGTCCAGAAGACCGATCAGCACGTAGTTGAACGCCATGTTGCTGAGTGAAACCAGCAGGCTCATCGCCGCCATGAACATCACCAGGCCCTCATTGCGGAGGGCGTCGGAATTGACAGACAGGACGAAGACCAACGGCGCTGCGAACACGGTGACGCGGAGGTAGATCAGCCCCATCTCGGCCAACTCCGCCGACCCGCCGGCGGCCAGCAGCGCAACAGGCCGTCCGTACGCCAGAAAAAGCGCGATCAGGATCAGGCCGACAAAGACGGCGAGCCCGTGCGCCGCGGAATAGGTGGCGTGCGCCTCGTTCACCCGCCAAGCGCCGAGTTGGCGGGCGAGGATGCTCGACATGCCTGAGGACACCAGCGTCGCCAGCGCCACGATCAGCATGTAGAGCGGGAACATCAGCGTGACGGCGGCCAACGCCTGTGGCCCTGCGAAATGCCCTAGGAAGAGCGCATCGACCACAGCAAGAAGCCCGTTCATGCCCATGACGAAGATGATGGGAAGCGCCGTACGCGCGTAGATCGGGCCAAGCGGCCCGGTGAGAAAAGAGTTGGTATGGGACGACATGACCCCGTTTTCCTTCCGGCTCAGGTCGCGCAAGGATTGGACGGGGCCCGCATTACCATCCGCGCGACGTAAACCGAGGATGACGAAGATCGTGTCTACTACAGAACTTCACCGTGACAGGATGTCGGCGGGCGGCAGGCGTCTGTTGCCTGAGCGCCCAATAGATGGACCGTCGCACTCTTGTCAAGCGGACCGGTTTCCACGCCCTACGCGCTCGGCCAGGCCACGCGCCAACACGTCGAAGACCACCCTGATGCGGCGGCTGGTCTGCAACTCCCGATGGGTGACCAGCCAGATTGGAAACTCAAGCGAAGGGAAATCCGGCAAGACCTTCTCTATGCCAGGTTCAGCCTCGCCCAACGTTTCAGGCTGCATCGAGACGCCATAGCCCGCCCTTACCAGCTCCCATGCCACGACACCGCTCTCGCTCGACATTACGAAACTCTCTGCGCGAACCGGCACGCCCATGTTGTGCAGCGGGGTCATGAGGCGTTCAGGGTCGGCGTTGCCGACGAAATCGAGGGTGGCCACATCGCGCGGTGTACGCGGGCGGCCTGCGTGGTCGAGATATTTAGTCGTGGCATAGAGATTGGCGCGAAAGTCGCCCAAGTGCCGGGCAATGACGTCCGGCTGGTCCGGGCGGACATGGCGTATCGCGATGTCTGCCTCGCGCTGCGTCAGATTCTGCATCTCACTCGACGCAAGAATGCGGACGCGGATGCCCGGCGCCGTCTGTCTCAATGGCTTGAGCACGCCCGGCAGGATCGCCGCCGACAAGAGGTCCGTACCCGTGACCGTGACCTCTCCGGTGACATCCTGAGATTTGCCGTCGGCCACCATCGAGATGAGCGTCGCAGCCTCGCCCATCGTGCGCATGTGATCAATCAGGTCGCGCCCTGCTTCCGTCAAGGTAAGACCACGGACGCTACGTTCTACCAGCGTGACGCCAAGTGCCTCCTCCAACGCACCGATCTGCCGTCCTATCGTCGGCTGCGTTGTCTTCAGCACGCGCGCCGCGCCGCTGAACGAGCCTTCCTCCGCTGTCGCGAGGAAGGCACGCACCTGGTTCCAATCGAAGGAGACGGCCTGCCAGTTCATTCATGAGCGTATAGCAGCTGGACGAACTTAAGCAATCGACCTTTCATGAGCGCATGGATGATACCGGCTGCGAAACGAGATCGGCCCGGTCTCGGCAACCGCAAGCGACACAATGTACTCCGCAGGTTCTTACGACTGGCGCATCCGCGCTGCTTCAAACCTGAAGTGCAACACGCAAAGGAACCCGGCATGACTGCCCAAGCCTTCTGGGACCGGCATGCGCCCAAGTACGCAAAAAAGCCAATCGCCGATGTCACCGCCTACGAAGAAAAGCTGCGCTGCGTCACTGCGCTTCTTCGATCGACCGATCGCGTTCTTGAAATCGGCTGCGGGACAGGCGGCACAGCGAGGAAGATCGCGCCTTTCGTCGCTCATGTGACCGCCACCGACCTCTCTGCCGAGATGATCCGGATCGCCCGGTCACGATCAGGCGGAGATGCCACGGGTACACCAGAATTTCTTCAGGCGGAGGCGGCGCAACACAGTCCTAGCCAACCGTTCGACGTCATCTGCGCGTTCAGCCTGCTTCACCTGGTGGATGACATACCCACCGTGCTGGATGCAGCATTCCACCAAATGAAACCTGGCGGTCACTTCATATCAAAGACGGTTTGTATGAAGGACGCACCGCGCTGGATGCGCGCCATCGTTCGTGTGCTCATGGCCGTGCGGATCGCGCCTAATGTGATCATCTTGAGTCGCGCTGAACTGACCCGACACCTGATCCGGGCCGGGTTCGAAATCGAGCAGACGCGGTACTTCGGAAAGAACCGACTGAGCCCGTTTATCGTCGCGCGCAAGCACGCCTGAGGCAGACCAAGACGTTTTCACGAGAGACCGAAACATGCATGTCATTAGCCGTCGCGAATGGGCGTTCCTTGCCCTCGTGTTCCTATACTCTTTCATTCCGGCAGTCATCGGGCTGGTCCGGCTTCCGGAGCTTCTCGGCGCTCCGGCGATCATGCCGCCGAACCCGCGTGCGGTGATCGATCCCCTCCCGATCACTTTGCATATCCTCGGCAGTTCAGTTTTCTGCCTGCTGGGGGCCGTGCAGTTCCTGCCAAGCTTGAGGCGCTACCACCCCGCCCCGCACCGGACGCTTGGGCGGGTCGTCGCGGCTGCGGGATGCGTGAGCGCGCTCACCGGGCTCTGGATGACCGTGGCTTATGCATTTCCCGACGCCCTGCAGGGACCACTGCTTTACGGGACGAGGGTCACGCTTAGCCTCGCGATGGTCGGCCTCATCGCATGGGCCGTCGTCGCGATCCGGTCGCGAAAAATCGCCGCGCACCGCGCCGCGATGCTGCGCGCCTATGCCATCGGCCAAGGGGCCTCAACGCAGACAGCGCTCTTTCTGGTCAAGATGGGCCTCTTTGACACTGATCCGCTCGGGTTTTCCCGTGACGTCCTGATGGTCGGGGCGTGGGTCATCAACCTTGCGATTGCGGAACTCCTGATGCGCCGCGCCTTTACGCCGCGCACATCCGGTGCCGTGATCTGAACCCGACCGTGCTCCCGGCCTGATAGCGGCAAACTCCAGAAACAAAGAAAGAAGACACCGAAATGAGACGGCTCGATCCCCATATTCTTCTGTCGGCCCTGTGGCTGTTCATACTGCTCAACATCATCTTTCGCGACATTCACCAGTTTGTCCTCGCGTCCCATATCGAGATGCTGCTGACAGGCCATTACAACGGCATCGAGATCACCGAAGGGCTAATGCTTCTCGGCGGTTTCCTCGTCCAAGTGCCGATTGCGATGGTGCTCTTTTCGCTCCTGCTCACCCGCAGTATCGGTCGTCCAGTCACCTTCCTTGCAGCGATCGTCACGACGGGCACGCTCCTTTCCTCGGTCCCCACTGACATGGATGACACATTCCACCTCGTCATCGAGCTGGCAGCCATTGTTGCGATCCTGTGGACCGCGTGGACGTGGCCCGAGCAGGAACAGGCCGCGCCGCAGGCCGACGCAAGTTCCTCGTAAAAAAATGTGCGCACCGCGGACATTCCGAATGAGTACCAGGAACAACAAGATGTTGGCAAAAACTCCTACAGGCGATGCGGTTGATCTTTATGACAAACTCGCACCTCGCTATGACAAACTTCATCATCGCTGGCTGCGTCATGCTGGCGGCGAGGCGCAGGCCGCCCTCGAAGGCCTGGTGCGTGCACTTGCGACGCCGAATTCGAAGTTTTTGGATGCTGGCTGCGGCACCGGCAATCTGGCACGTGCCTTGATTGCCGAGGGTTTACCCCCGGATTTGATGACGCTTCTCGACCCGTCCGCGGCCATGCTTGCGCGCTGCGCAGACATTCCTGTGCCAAAGATACAAGGACGGTTGGAGTCCTTGCCATTTGAGGATGGCACCTTCGATCTTGTGACCTGTGCTTGGGCTTTGGAAATTGTCCCCGATCCCCATCTGGCTTTGACTGAGCTTTGCCGGGTTGTTCGAGCCGGCGGCGCGCTGTGCCTCGTGTTTTGCGCGGATGAGCCCGCCCGCGGTCTCGCCGACAGACTAATGCGCCGGGCGCTTTTGCTTCGCAGGACCGGCCGGTTTATGTCCCGCTCCCGATTGATGCAGGCAATCGAGCGTTTCGAAAATTTTGAAGTGCGGGCAATTCCGAGCCATGGTCCGGCCTCGACCTTACTTGCGAGGCGGTCTGGCGCAGCAACCCAGATGTCGTTGTAGCGGGGCTTTGAGTTGAAAATGACCAACAGAAAAGCCGTCGATACGCTTCACGCCAAGTGCCTCGAACTTGGCGGAACAGATGAGGCCCCCCCGGCCCACGCGGAGATCATGGTTTCTACGGTGGGAGTTTCCTAGATCCGGATGGTGACAAATTGAATGCGTATGTCCCAGCGTGACAGCAGGCAAAGAGTTGGCTGTTGAAATATCGCGTCCAGCGGAAATAGAGCGCCGAGCACATCGAAAGACGCCGCAATGAGATCTGAAATTGAATTCGTACGATTGTCTGAAATAGATCCAGCCGAAATCTTGGCGCACATGTCCGATTTTGTATCTTCAAACTGTTGGCGGCGACGGCTGCTACGCTGGAATACGCCCTGATATCCCCGAATTTGCCCTTCTACGACGGCTCATTGCACACATGAGCCGCACGAAAATGCCCGCCATCACCAGGCTTCCTTCCGGTGCCTGGCCTTCGTCCAGATCAGACGAAAAGGTGGCTCCCGCGAGCGAAACGGCCTGAAGCCGCGACGACGCCCATCGCTGGGCCCTGCCCTCGCGGAGACCCGGGTGGATCAGCGGCCGCCGCCTACAAGCACGTCCGTCTCCCGCCTCCAGACCTTTTGCAACCTCATCGACGTGCCTATAGCCGATATGTGCGAGGTAGGGAAACCGCCCCGACGCAGCAAGGCCGCTTAAGGGAGCAGGTCAGATCACCAAAGTGGGGCTGATCACAGACACGCTGGATATCTTCGCCGAGGCGCTTTCACGCAAGGGGCACCACACCAACTTTGTTTCGGGATACCAGCCACTAGATTCCAGATCAAACCGACCCTGATCATGGGGGAGGGTTGGTTGGTTGGTGCCTCATACCAAGGCAGACTTTGGTATGATGTACTCTGCAACACTGTCACTCGGAAGCGAAATACCCTGCAAAAAATCCAGAATTCGCTCATCCTTGAAGTAGATGCCGGGTTCTGTGCCTTTGGGATGCTGCCAGTAGTTGGGTTTGATGAATAAGTACCCTTCTGGGTTAAGTCGCGAACCTGCGTCATTCAGGAAGAACTGCCACTCCTGTAGACCCCAAGGCTCCTCGCTTTGCGGCCCCCAATCCAACCGATCAAACTTGATCGCAAGTGCAGATATTACATCGAACCCAACAAATTCTTTGTCGAGCGGTGTGTTCGCCAGAACAGGAGCGACGCGCCAATCAACTCCTAAGGTTCGCGCCATACGCCGGTACATGTCAGATTCAATATCCAGACCCGTCCCCGTGTGCCCGAGACACTGACAGAGGAAAAGAAAAACACCAGAGCCACAACCTAAATCCAAGATTCGCTTCGGCTCTTCGGTTTGATGAAGACCCGCGAGCATCAAGAGTCGTGCATGATAACTAAACCATTTTTCGAGATCGAAATACTTGGAGTAATTCTTTTCCATACGAAAGATTTTGTCTGGAGAACGCTCATCTCCCTGGGCGGCAAACCTGGCCGCATATTCATCTCGAAGCCCGTCCCAGGCAACCAGGTCCATTTCAGCCATTGCTCTCTCAATAATCTCTTGTTTGGTGGGAGGCGTTTTCATCTTTTTTTCCAGCTAAATGTTCGCTTGCCGAGCAGCCCCACCTTAGTGGTCCAGGTTGAGGGTTAGTACATGATCTGCCTTTGGTCCATCGGGATGGTGGCCTCGGGAGCGGGTGGGTGGTCACCTTGGGTACTATGTGGACGCCTGCTTTTTGTGGTGTATCGCCGTGCCTTCGATCAGGATTTGGGCGCCGCGCGGGCTTTAGAAGATTTCGCCATTGAGCAGATCAACGACGGCCGCAGCGTAGAACCAACCTTCTGCCGTTCTGATGTAGGTGAAGTCCGCCAGACGCCGGCCGCCAGCGTTTTCCGCTGCGTCGGAGGGAGTAGGATGTCTGGTCCCGTGGAGAGCTGGGAGGTAGCCCACTCAATCCGTCAGGGCACCTCCAATTGCGTCTCAGAGGTGTTGGCCACGATCCGGCGATCCGACTGGATTACCGTCACCGACCCATCGAGGTCCATAAGCGCCAGTTCGACCTTCAGGTCTGGCGCACGGATGCGTATTTCTTCGGACAACGCCATCAGGGCCTGCCGATGTATCTCCGCTTCACGGCTCGGGTCATCGGCGCAGTCCGGTCCGATCAATGCCTTGCACGCCCCGCAATCCCGATGGTCGATCACGATCACACGTTTGATTCCATGCAATTCGCGTGCGAGTTTCAGATGATCCCAGAATGTCCGCGCCCAGGCCGAGCCAGGATCCTGCATCACCCCAAGCGCCGCACCGGCCAACGCAACATGGTCATAATTTCCCTCAAGTCCCAGGCCCTGAAGATAGCTCGCAACGGAGCCGACAAGGCGGAAGTCCATGCAGGTCACCACCAGGGCTTCGGCCGTGTGATTTGAAGAGTTGGATGATATCGGACGGGTCACTGCCGATTCCTATGGTTGCCGGAGCCGCACGGGAGCGCGGCTCCGAAGGCGTATCAGAGTTGGTTGATGGGGATTTTCAGGTATGACACGCCATTGCTTTCGGCGGGTGGCATTTCACCGGCACGGATGTTCACCTGAACGGACGGCAGGATAAGCGTCGGCATCGAAAGCGTGGAATCGCGGGCTTCGCGTACAGCGACGAATTCATCCTCGCTCACGCCGCCCCCTATATGCACGTTGTTGGCCTTTTCTTCGGCCACCGTCGTCTCCCACGCGTATTCATCACGGCCGGGAGCCTTGTAATCGTGACACATATAGAGCGTCGTCGCGTCCGGGAGCGCGAGGATCTTCTGGATTGAGCGATACATCTTGCGTGCATCACCGCCCGGGAAATCAGCGCGCGCGGTGCCGTAATCCGGCATGAACAAGGTGTCGCCGACAAAGGCGGCGCCGCCCGCGACAAAGGTCATACAGGCGGGCGTGTGACCCGGTGTATGCATCGCCGTCACCTCCAGCCCACCGATCCGAAACACCTCACCATCGTCGAACAGATGTTCGAACTGGCTGCCATCGGTCTGGAAGCCCTTTTCGACGTTGAAGACGTTGGCGAAAACGTCCTGCACTTCGATAATGTGGCTCCCGATCGCGGTTGTACCGCCGAGCTGGTCCTTGATGTAGGGCGCCGCGCTCAGGTGATCGGCATGGGCGTGGGTTTCCAGCAGCCACTCCACTTTCAAATCGTTTTCGCGCACATGCGAGATGATCGCGTCGGCGGACGTTGTGTCGGTGCGCCCTGACTTTGGATCGAAATCGAGGACGGAATCGATGATGGCGCAGCTTTGGCTGCCCGGGTCCTTCACGATGTAGGATACCGTGTAGGTCGCTTCGTCGAAGAAGGCTTTCACTTCGGGGGTCATGATGGGTTCCTCTCTTCTTTCATCTCACGTTAACGCAGCTTCGGGTGGAGGCATTGATCGTTCTCAGGTGCGCGCCCCGCCCGGCTGATAGGTCGTCCGACACGAACCAACACTTGACGAGATAGGGATACCTTCTTATCTGCGCAAGTATGAATATTAAAGATATGACCTCAGCGGCAGACGATGTCTGCGAACTCATGACGCTTCTGTCGAACAAAAGCCGATTGATGATCCTGTGCCAGCTGACCGAAGGCGAAAAATCGGTCGGACAACTGGCGCAATCCATAGGCGCTCGGGAAACGGCTGTGTCACAACAGCTTGCGGTCTTGCGTCGCGAGCGGATCGTGAAGGCCCGTCGCGAAGGGCAGACGATGATCTACCGTATCGTGCGGGCCGATGTCGGGGCGCTACTGGAGTTTCTCTACGCCACCTATTGCGCCGACGGCGCAGATCAGAAGGACGCAAATTGATGACCTTGCGAAAAATCGACCCGAAGACCGCCCACGACTGGATCCACGCCGGGAAGGCCGTTCTGATCGATGTGCGAGAGCCCGATGAATACATCAAGGAACACGTCCCCGAGGCGCATCTTGTCCCGTTATCGGGGTTCAACACCGAAGATTTTCCCGAAGAGCACGACAAGATCGCGGTCTTTCACTGCAAGAGCGGCGGACGCACCGAGGCATCGGCGCCACGCATCTTGCAGACCGGATTTCGCGAAGTCTATCAGCTGGACGGCGGGATCGAGGCATGGCGGCGGGCGGGCCTTCCCGTGAATGAAAACGTCAAAGCCCCCATCAGCATCATGCGTCAGGTCCAGATCACCGCTGGTCTTCTGATCCTTCTGGGCGTGGTTCTGTCGGTGGCAGCGAACCCCTGGTTCATCGTGCTGAGTGCCGCCGTCGGCGCCGGACTGGCGCAGGCCGGGATCACGGGCACCTGCGTGATGGCGGTGATCCTGAAACACATGCCTTGGAACCGGGTGATTTCCGGCCAGCAGCGCATCGCCGAGATTGCGTAACCGGAGGAGCAGGCCATGCCATGGCGCCAGATTCTGCCAAGACTGCCCATACTGGATTGGCTCCCGGGTTATTCCCGGCAGGCGTTGACCAGCGATGGCATTGCCGGCCTGATCGTTGCGATCATGCTGGTGCCGCAAGGCATGGCCTATGCCCTTCTGGCCGGTCTGCCGCCCGAGGTGGGTCTTTATGCCAGCATCGTGCCACTCGTGTTCTACGGGCTTCTGGGCAGTAGCCGCGCACTTGCGGTTGGCCCGGTGGCGATCGTCTCGCTCATGGTCGCGACTACCTTGGGGGAAATCGCCGAAAGCGGCACCGCTGGCTACCTTGGCGGCGCGGTTCTGCTGGCGTTCCTGAGCGGCGCGATCTTGCTTGGCATGGGTCTCGCGCGGCTTGGCTTTCTGGTCAATTTCCTGAGCCATCCTGTCATCTCGGGATTCTCGAGCGCGGCGGCATTGGTCATCGGGTTCTCGCAGCTCAAACATCTTCTGGGCTTCGACATCCCCCGTAGCCACCTGATCACCGAGACAATGGCGCACGCCATCGGCCATATCGGCCAGACCAACGTTGCGACCCTGGTCGTTGCGGCATCGGCATTCGCCATCCTCCTTGTCTTTCGCAGCCGTTTGACCGGCTGGTCGAAGGCCGCTGGTTTAGGGGATAGCCTAGCCGACGCAATTGGGAAAACCGGGCCTCTGGTTGCCGTACTGATCACCACTTTGGCCGTCTGGGCGCTTGGGCTGGATGCGAGGGCGAACGTCAGCATCGTCTCCCAGATCCCGGCGGGCCTGCCACCGCTGACCGTCCCCACGTTCGATCTGACCCTGGTACAGACGCTGCTTCCGTCTGCCCTGCTGATCTCACTGGTGGGCTTTCTGGAGAGTGTGTCCGTTGCCAAATCGCTGGCCAGCAAACGGCGCCAGAAGATAGACGCCAATCAGGAGATGATCGCCCTTGGCGCTGCCAATATCGGCGCGTCATTCACCGGTGGCTATCCCGTTACCGGGGGGTTCAGCAGATCGCTGGTGAACTTCACCTCTGGGGCGGTCACGCCGCTGGCCTCGATCATCACCGCCGTCCTGATTGCCATCACGGTCCTGATCCTCACCCCCCTGCTCTATTTTCTGCCCAAGGCAACCTTGGCCGCGATCATCGTGGTTGCAGTGGCGAACCTGATCGACGTGAAGAGTCTGCGTGAGGCGTGGACATACAACAAAGCGGACGCCGCCTCGCTTATCGCAACGTTCATCGCGGTTCTTGCGCTTGGCATCGAATGGGGCATCGTCGCCGGTGCGGGGCTATCCATCGCGCTCTATCTCTGGCGCACCAGCCGCCCACATATGGCGGAGGTTGGCCGCGTGGGCGAAACCGAGCATTTCCGCAATGTCCTGCGCCATGAGGTTGAAACGCACCCTGCCCTTCTGGCGATCCGCGTGGATGAAAGCCTTTATTTCGCCAACACCGCCTATCTTGAAGATGAACTTCTCGCCCGTGTGGCAGATCACCGGGAAATCGAGCACCTCGTCTTGATCATGAGCGCGGTGAACTTCATCGACACAAGCGCGCTTGAAACGCTCGAGAGCCTGACAGAGGGCCTGCACGACGCAGGTGTGGCTCTGCACCTTGCCGAGATCAAGGGCCCGGTCATGGATCGCCTCCAGCGCGTCGGGTTCCTGGACAAGCTCAGGGGTGGGCAGGTCTTTCTCAGCACCCACGACGCTGTCAGCACGCTGACATCGGGCGGCAAGCGGCAAGCTGCCTGAGTAGCGGCCATCAGGATGAGGTAGAGGGTCGACGATAGAGCGCGGCCTTGATGACCTCCGGCACGACGACAAGGGGGACCGCCGCGCCAAGGATCATGGACCAATGGTCCAACCCGATGGGCGCGGTCATAAGAAGCGACTGCAATGGCGGCCAATAGACCGCTGCCAGTTGCATCATCAGGCTCAGCGTGAAAGCCAAGATCAGAAACCGGTTGGACAGCCACCCGATCCGCGTGCACGGCTGGCGCAGGGATCTGAACGCGAAGACGCTGAATTTCTCGAACACAACCATACCTGTAAAGGCGGCCGTTCGGGCGATATCCACGCCGTCGGGTAGAAACGTGAAGAAGATCCAGAGGCTCGCCGCGCCGGTATACACGCCGAACGCAGCGATCAGCAGAAGGCCGCTGAGCCCCAGAACCGGCGCTTCGGGACTGCGCGGAGCGCGTTCCATCTGGTCTTGCTCGGATTTCTCCAGACCCAGCGCAACGGCTGTCACCCCATCGGTGACAAGGTTCATCCACAGAATCTGGGTGGCCAGGAAAATCAGGGGCCCACCCAAAAGCAGACTCAAGACGATGGCCACAACCTCACCTGCGTTCGATGCCAGCAGGTACCGCACGAATTTCCGAAGATTGTCGAATTGCCGCCGCCCTTCACGGATCGCATCGAGGATGGTGGCGAAGTTGTCGTCCAACAGCACAAGATCGGCGGCCTCCTTGGAGACATCGGTGCCGCGAATACCCATGGCGATGCCGATATCGGCGCGTTTCAGCGCTGGCGCATCGTTCACGCCGTCGCCGGTCATGGCAACGATCTGCCCGTTGGCCTGGAAGGCTGACACGATCCTGAGCTTGTGTTCCGGTCGCATGCGCGCGAAATGCACGGAGTCGCGAACCCGCTCCTGCAGATCGGTGTCGCTTAGCTGGTCCAGCCGACCTGCATCCAGAAAATCGGCATCAACGAGCCCTATGGCTCGCGCAATCGCCTGCGCGGTCAGTGGGCTGTCACCGGTGATCATGACCACGCGAATTCCGGCCGATTGTGCGGCGTGGACGGCCAACTTCACCTCCGGGCGCGGCGGATCGATCATACCGACGAGGCCCAGAAACGTCAGGTCGCTCTCCTCGGTGTCGTCGGATCCCGCATCGCGAGCGGCCAGGGCCAGAACCCTTTGGCCATGCCCGGCCATATCGGCATAGGCCGCCTCGATCCCGGCGCGTCGCGGGGCATCCAAGGGGACAGGCCCGCTATCTGTCAGGATTGTCGTTGCGCATTCCAGCACGGCCTCCGGCGCACCTTTCATATGCAGTCGGGCAGTATCGCCGTTTTTCGCCAAGACGCTCATCCGCTTGCGGGCACTGGTGAAGGGCACTTCAGCCAACCGGTCGTCACGCGGATTATCGGGGGCCCAACCCTTGTGGGCCAAGGTGATCAACGCCCCTTCGGTCGGAGCGCCGATCATTGCCCACCCGTCGCCTTCTCGGTGCAGGCTGGCATGGTTGCAAACGGTCGCGGTCTGCAAGATGGCCGCAAGGATCGCATCATCGCGGGCCCGCACCTTTGCGCCGTTGCACGCGATATGCCCGGTCGGATCATACCCCGTTCCGGTGACATCGTACTCCCGATCCGCGGTCCAGACACGGGTCACCGTCATCTGGTTTTCGGTCAGCGTTCCGGTCTTGTCCGTGCAGATCACCGACGCCGCACCAAGACTTTCGATCGCCTGCAGGCGCCGCGCCAATGCATTCGTGCGTGCCATCGCAGCGGCACCAAGCGCCAACGTGATCGTCACAACCGCCGGCAGACCTTCGGGCACCATCGCGACCGCAAGCGACAATCCCGTCATGAACATGTCCAGCGGCTCACGGCCCATCCAAACGCCCAAGGCACCGACGAGCCCCGCCACGACAATGGCGGCAACCCCGATCTGACGGGCAAGCTGTGCGAGGCGTCGCTGAAGGTTGGTTTGCCGTCCACCGACCTGAGTTGTCAGGTCCGCGATGCGACCAAATCGCGTGGTTTGACCAGTCTGCGTCACGAGGCCCTCACCACGGCCCGAGACAATGGCAGTCCCGGCAAAGACCTGGCCCGCTTCATCCGGTTTGCCGGGCACCTTGGCCACGGCCACCGACTCTCCTGACAGCGTACTTTCATCAACCGTGATCTCGGCGCCGTCAAGCAGCTGCAGATCGGCCGGAACGGCATCTCCCGCTTCTACGATCACCAGATCACCGGGAACAAGGTCTCGCGCGGGGATGCGGGTTTCCCGCCCATCACGAACGACGATGGCCGTCGGGCCGAGCATGGCGCGCAGGGCGTCCAAGGCCGTTTCCGCGCGCCACTCCTGTACGAATCCGAGAATCGCGTTCAGGATCAGCACCAGGCCGATAACGATCGCATCGGTCCTCTCCCCCAGCCAGTAGGCGATCCCCGCGGCAAGAACGAGCAACACGATCAGCGGTCCGCGGAATTGGTGTGCCAAGAGTACAAATGGTGACGCCATCCGCACCCTTGGCAGTTCGTTCCACCCGAACTCACGCCGCTGGGCGACCACCTGATCTGACGTCAGTCCGGAAGAGACGGGGCGCGCGTCATCCATCTAGGGCAATCCAGGGAAACCGTTAACATCGCGGCCAGTTATTCCCCGACCAGCCGATCCCTGCGTTGCGGCAAATCAATACGACAGGCTTTTCCAAGGATACTATGGGGCATTCCCAAGATACGGAGCGGCCCAATGCCAAACAAGATCACCGAAACGTCAAGAACGCCTCTCAGCGGCAATCCAATGCAGGATATGGCCGACATGCAGTCGACGGCCATACAATCCCTGACGGGGATGAACACCGCTTGGTTCGAAACCCTCAGCGATATGGGAAGTGAAGTGATGTCCTTTGTCGCAGATCGCATCAAGGAAGACGTGAAGACGCAGCACGCACTTCTGCATTGCAAGGATCCGGCCGAGCTTCAGCATATCCAGGGTCAGTTCATCCAAAAGGCCCTTGATCAATACGTGGACGAAACCGGAAAACTGATCGAGATGAGCCGAAAGATGTTCGATACAGCAGGTGCCGCCGACAAGGCCGGACGCTAGGCCGGGCCGGGTTTCAGAAGGTTGTACGTTCGACGATCGGCGCACCGTCCTCTAGGGCCTCGTTAGGATGTTCGACTACCCTGTCGCCCTCGACCAAGCCGTCCAACACCTCGACATACCGCGAATTGCGCTCACCCAGCTCCACCAATACGTGCTCAACCCTGTCCCCCGTCGCGCGGAACACAGCCCACCCGTCGCCCCAGCGAAAGGTTGCGTTCAGGGGCACCAACAGAGCATTTTCGACCTCCAACTCGACGACCCGCAGGAATACGGCGAAACCATGCCCAAGGCGGCTGTGTTCCTCCAGTGGAGATGTGAACTCAAACACGACATCCACGCGCTGTTCTTCGATCCCCAAGGCCGAAACCTCGGTGCGCGCAGTGGGTTCGATCCGAAGCATCCGGGCTTCGAGTGGCGGGCCGCCCCAGCGCTCGACCGTCGCGGCTGTGCGTTCAGGCAGCCTCACTGCGTCGGCCGACAGCAGGTCGGCCACGATTTGCAGATCCGTCGGATCGCCGACGGATAACAGGCGCGTACCGGCGGCGACGGGACGTTCACTAACCGTGTCGATATCGAGCACGACGCCATCCGCCGGGGCGATTATTTGTGTGCAGCACATGCCTTCTCCGGCGTGATCGGACGCATCGACAAGGCCCGCCTCCGCCCGATCAAGCGCACTTTGGGCCTGCAGGATCCGGGCCTCCGCCGTCGCAAGAGCGGCTTCGGCGACGAGGAGCGCCTGATGATCATTCTCAAGGCGGGTCACCGAAGCGACGCCACGCTCCACCAGGGTTTGCGTCCGGCGATATTGGGATTGAGCGAAGTTGTGTGCCTCCACGGCGCGGGTGCGGTCGGTCTGTGCCACGTTAAGTGCCGCTTCGGCCTCTCGCACCGCGGCTTCGCTTTGAAGGCGGGTCCGCGTGTCCAGCAGTCCGGGTGAAGACGGCTCGACCAGCGCCACGATTGTTTCACCGGCGATCACCACATCGCCTACCTCGACGGGCGACCGTTGGGCAATACCGGATATCGGTGCGGCAATTTCAAACAAGTCGGCCACCTGCGTGACACCATCCACATCCACCGTCGCGACCAATCTGTCGCGGCCAACCTCATACAGGTCGACCGCGATCGGTTCGGTGCGAAAACTCACGTAGAGCAAGCCGCCGACGATTGCGGCGCCAAGCAGGCCAAGCACGATATTGCGACGGGTATGTGGCATGGGATCATTCCCTTGTTTTCATGACGGAGACGAGATTCAGCCGCCCAAGACGACGCGCGACCAACAAGACGGACGCGAACGCGGCGGCCAGAACCGCGAGGCTTGCGGAGGCGAACGTGTCGGGGTTCAAGATCAGCGGAATGGCGTAGAGGTCGCTGGAAAACCCTTCGACCATGGATTTGGCGAAGAACCAGCCAAGGACCCATCCCAAGGGCTGCGCCACAACCGCCAGGAGCATTATTTCGCCTATCAGGATGTAGGCGACTTCTCCGCGTGTGAACCCAAGAATGCGGAGGCTGGCCAACTCGCGCGCGCGCTCCGAGAGTTGGATACGCGCACCGTTATAGGCGACACCAAAAGTAATCAGAGCGCCAAGGAGCAGATATGTCGTTGTCGTGACCAGCACGTTCTGGCTGATCGTGTCTTCGAAACTACGCCGATTTTCATCCATCATCATGGACCCGGCGAGCATGGGCACATCGGAGAGCGCCGCCTCGAACGCGTCACGTTGGGACGCATCCAACGTGAGGTTGATGACGGAAACCTGCGGGGCCTGCTGGAACATGCGATCAAGCGTTTCCTGGTCCATATAGGCCCCAAGTCCGAAATACTGCGTCACCAGACGTGTGACCGGTATCTCGTAGGTGCCCTGCTGGCTGCCCAGGAACTCGATCTCAACCAGATCGCCGACACCGAGCCCCAATTGCTCGGCCAGCCGTTCGGACAACATGATGCCATCGGGCGGTGCGTTGATGATCTGCCCGTCGGTATCAACCACGCGGCTGAGATCCGCATCGGGGCGGCGCGCTTCGATCGGCGTCTGCTTCTCCCTGTGTTCATGACGCAAGATGGCTGAGAAATACTGCTGCCCTTCCGCTTGGACGACGCCGGGCAAACGACGCGCCTCTTCAAGGGCCGTTTCCGGCACCGCATTGTTGAAATAGAGCATCGCGTGCTGCCGGTTCGATTGCCAGAACGCGGTATCAATGATCTCGTCCAGCGCGTCGGGAAAGAAGTTGGACGCCACTAGGATCGACACGGCCAGCGCCATCCCCAGAACGCTGAAAGCGGCCCGAAGGGGCCACCGCACTATGGACCGGACAATCATCATCGATGGCTGACTCAGCCGCAGCGCCACCATGGCCCGGTCGAACCAATTGCGCTCGTAGCGAGGGGGTGCTGGCGGCTGCATGGCCGTTGCCGGTGAAAGCGAGGCAGCCTTCATGGCCGCGTTGACCGCGCCCGCGGACGCGGCAGCAAAACCGATCAGGCCCGACGCGACGTAGGGCCACCAAGACACGTTGTAGACGAGATAGGGAAAATCGAAGAACTGCGCATAAAGCCTGGCCAGCCCATAGCTCAGCCAACTTCCCGCGATCCAGCCCAATCCGACGCCGACCGCCGCAACCAGTCCGGCAAGCAGCACATAATGCATCGCGATGGTCAGCTTGCTGTAGCCCAAGGCTTTCAGCAATCCGATCTCGGTGCGTTCCAGCTTCACGATCCGCCCCATGACCATGTTCACAAGGAAAACCGTGATCCCAAGGAAGATCGGCGGAAGGACGTAGGCCAGAACCTGAAGCTGCGTGATCTCGCCCTCGACGAAGGAATGCGACGTCTGGGTGTCGCGGTCATGGGCGCCCCAACTGCCATAGGGTTCTAGCAGGCGGTCCAATTCTTCGATCACGGGTTCGGCCCGGAACCCCGGACGCAGCATGATCGCCAGATTGTCGAAGGCACCGGTCCGTCCCAAAAGGCCGGACAGCGCGCGTTCGGGCATCCAGACAATGCCGAAATCCTCGTTATCGGGCACAAGGTTTCCCGGCCCGATCGTGTAGATGAACTCCGGCGACAGGGCGAGGCCAGCAACGGTTAACTCCCGTTCGGCGCCATTGATATTGGCGGTGAAGCCATCGCCCGGCCGCAATCCGTTGGCCTCGGCAAAAGGCTCATTGAGCAAAACCTCTGACGTACTGAGCGGATCGGGCCACCGTCCGCTGCGCAGGATCGGGACGTTCAGCATGAGCTCGCCGCTCTCAGGCAGCGAGGCGAAATGGGCCACGGTGGTTCCGGTCTTGTCCGCGATACTCAGGGTGGCTCGGGTCGTGACACGCGCCTCGGCAATTGTGACGCCCTCAATGGCGCCAATTGCATCAAGCATTGACCGCGGCGCGGACCGGACATCGGCAAAGACATCGGCGAACCGATTGCGCTCGTAATAGGTGTCGCGCGTGTCTTCCAGCGAGCGGGACATGCCGAGCGACATCAGCATGATGGCCACGCCCGCCGCCAGAACCAGTGCAATCGCCAGAAACTGGGCCCAAAGGCGGGCGAAATCCCGAAGCAGCTTGCGATCGAGGGCATCCATTGCGCTACCACGCGATCTCGGACGGGGCGACGCGTTCGGTATTGACGTCGACATTCACGATCTTGCCGTCCTGAAACCAGATGACCCGATGCGCCATCCTGCGGATTTCGGCGTTATGCGTGATGACGACGGTCGACGTTCCCATTTCGTCATTCACATGGCGGAGCACCTCCAGGACCTGCACACCTGTCTTGCTGTCGAGCGCGCCGGTCGGTTCGTCACACAGCAAGACTTCGGGTCGTTTCGCGACGGCGCGGGCAATGGCGACGCGCTGTTGCTCGCCCCCGGACATCTCGGCCGGGAAATGATCCATGCGATGTGCAAGCCCGACACGATCCAGCGCTTCTTCCGGGGTCATCGGGTTGATTGAGACATCGGTCACAAGCTGGACGTTTTCGCGTGCCGTCAGGCTGGGGACCAGGTTGTAGAACTGGAAGACGAAGCCCACATGGTCGCGCCGAAACCGCGTCAGGCCGCGATCGGCCAGCGCCGTAAGCTCAAGGTCTCGAAACCAGACATGGCCCTCGGTGGCGCTGTCCAACCCACCCAGAACGTTGAGCAACGTCGATTTGCCACTGCCCGACGGCCCCAGCAACACCGCGAATTCGCCAGCAAACAGCTCAAGGTCCACACCCGCGAGCGCAAAGACCTTCACCTCACCAGTGTCATAGACCTTGGTCAGGCCTTCGGTCCGGAAAACCGGGCTGCGATCGGGGGCGTTCATGCGGATTTGCTCACCGGCACGACAGCTTGCATGGCCACACCGAGCGCGTCGAGACGCGCAGCCATTTCTACGCGACCGTCAAGCTCATTGGGGATGTGGGCGGTTGCAAGGAACGCGCGCCCGAGGATCGCTGCGCATCGTTTGGCCGCGCCCGGCGGCCTTGGATCGCCAGACGTCAGAAGCAGGCCGACCGGAAGATCGGGGTGTTGGCTGCACTCGACCAGCATACCGCGCAAGGGCGGAGCGGGCTGGCCTGCCCATACCGGACCGCACACGACAACCCAGGGTCGATGCGCCAGTAACGGAACACCGGCAGAAGGTGCGGGAGAGGCGCCCGTCAAAACGCCGATCATCCCCCGTAATATGGCGAAACCACCCAAACCATAGCCCTCGACTGACCAATCGAAAACATCAGCTCCCGTAGCGGCGGCAAGCCGTTCGGCGGCGCGTGCCGTGTAGCCCGTTCGAGAATAAACCAAAATCAATCCGGTTTGGGTGTCAGTCATGGCGAAGGGTCCCGTTCGATCCCCGCCAAGATATGCCTTGTTCAGCGTGGCGGCATTGAGCCGCATCAATGCGTAACGATCACTCGTTACTCCTTGACGTAAGGTTTTCCGTCGGCGGCTGGTGCGCGGGCACGGCCAATCAGGCCCGCCACCACGATGATCGTCGCGATGTAAGGTGCCATCGCCAGAAATTCCGACGGGATCGGTGTGTTCAGAAGTGCCAACTTCTGTTGAAGCGAGTCCGTGAAACCGAAGACCAATGCCGCCATCAATGCACCGACCGGATGCCAGCGCCCGAAGATCATCGCCGCGAGGCCGATAAAGCCACGCCCGCCCGTCATGTTCTCGTCGAACCGACCGACGGAGCCGAGCGTAAACCACGCCCCCCCGAACCCGGCGATCATGCCGCCGATGGTCACGTGAACGTAACGCGTCCAATAGACATCGATACCAAGCGTATCGGCGGCGCGCGGATGCTCTCCAACGGCGCGGGCGCGCAGGCCGTTTCGCGTGTGGAACAGGTAATAGGTCGAGACCGCGACCATGATCAGCGCGCCATAGACGAAGATGTTTTGCTGAAACAACATGGGTCCGATCACCGGGATATCGCCAAGGATCGGGATCTTCAGCGCAGGGAATACCGGCGCGTTGTTGAGATGCCGCATCTCGGCGAAGACCTGGCTCGACACGAAACTCGTCAAACCCAGCACGAACAGATTGATGACCACCCCCGCGATGATCTGGTCCATCCGGTAGGTCACGACGAGGGCTGCGAGGATAAAGCCGAACAGGCCGCCAATGACCACCGCGGACAAAAGCCCACCCCACCCGCCGATCACCGACCCCATCAGCGCGCCGGTAAAAGCCCCCGCCAATAGCATGCCCTCGACCGCGATGTTCACCACAGCCACACGTTCACACATGAGGGCGGCCAGCCCGCCCAGAGCGATGGGAACGGCCCGCACCATTGTGGCTTGCAACATCCCGGTCAGCGAAAAGGCGTTTTCCGCCGTCGCCCAGACAAGAAAGGCCAAAACGGCAAGGCCAAGGCCAAGGCCGAGCGACAGGGTCGTCCATCGCCCGCCGCCGCGCAGGAACTGTCGCACCCCCAGAAACGCGGTCAGCGCTGCCGCGATGTAGATGAAGGGCTGCGCAGGCACGACGAGGTTCGGCAGCACCCACGCATCGCGTGGACGGGATAACCGAAACGTCGCTTGACCGGGCGCATCACCCAAAACCATTACGATAAAGGCGGCTATCAGGATCAAGATGGCCCCCACAATCCGCGTACGCCGCCGCGCCGCCTGGTCGATGATGGCGCGGGGCGCGTGTTCGGCGACGCTCATTCCGCATTCCCCTTCGACGCAGCGCGGAAGCCCCAAGGGAACAGGGCCCGCACCAAAAGCGGGGCCGCG
The DNA here is from genome assembly GCA_947494975.1 of uncultured Roseicyclus sp. Taxonomy (GTDB): domain Bacteria; phylum Pseudomonadota; class Alphaproteobacteria; order Rhodobacterales; family Rhodobacteraceae; genus Gymnodinialimonas. The sequence continues at coordinate 546,273 of CANLXA010000003.1, forward strand.
ATAAAGACGATGATCAGCGCCTGGATGATGCCGATGAGGTCGATTGAAACGCCCGCATCCACTTGCATCTGGCGCCCCCCGGCTTCCAACGCACCGAACAGGAGCCCCGCAAACAGAACGCCGACCGGATGCGACCGCCCCAGAAGTGCAACAGCGATTGCATCAAACCCTATTCCTGCCGAAAAGCCCGGACTGGCCCGGCCCAGGACGCCCAGAACCTGGTTCGCACCGGCCAGACCGGCCAAGGCCCCCGCGGTCGCCATGGCCAGAACGATGATCAGGCCAGCACGAATACCCGCATAGCGGGCGGCGTCGGGGCTGGCTCCACTGGCACGGAACTCGAAGCCCAGTTTCGCGCGAAACAACAGCCAGTGGACGACGAAGACGGCTGCAAGCATGACGAAAACACCCGCATGCACGCGCAAGTTCGGGTCGAGCCATTCCAGAAGTCGGGGCAGTTCCGCCGCCTCGGGAACGGACCGCGAGATCGGGTCGGACCGCCCTTCGCGCTGCACCCAATCCAGGCGAAGCATGTAGTCAAGCAAGCGATAGGAAATGAGGTTCAACATGATGGTGGAGATCACCTCATGCGCACCCGTCGCCGCGCGCAGCCATCCGGCAATCCCGGCATAGAAGGCACCGACAAGCATGCCCGCCAGAAGCGACAGCGGCATAAGTATCGCGAATGGCAAGCCGTCGAAAGTGAAGCCGAAGATCACGGCGGCCAGACCGCCCATCAGGATCTGCCCTTCCGCCCCGATGTTGAACAGGCCCGTTCGAAAGCCAAGCGCGAGACCAAGAGCCGCCAAAACCAATGGCACTGCCGCCACCAGCGTTTCCGAGAGGGCACCAAGCGAACCGACCGACCCGGCCAACAGCGCCACGAATGACCGTCCAATGGTCGGCAGATCGATCCCCGTCGCCAACATGATCAATGCACCAAGCATCAGGGCCACCGCCACGGCGAATAACGGCACGATCACCAGGTCCTCGAATTGCGCCCTGCCGGGCGCCGCCCGTTGCAGCAACCGCTCTTTCGCGGCGTCGAGGGTGTCGTTCACACTCATGCCGCGATCCCGGCCATCGCCAATCCGATCTCGGATTTCTCCGGCCGGGTCGTGGTTGCATCGAACTCGGCGACGATACGGCCTTTGAACATCACAACGATCCGGTCCGACAGCGCAAGAATCTCGTCGAGCTCGGAGGACATCAGCAGAACGCCGTCGCCTTCCTCACGGGCCGCCATCAGGCGTTCATGGATGTATTCGATGGAGCCAACATCAAGCCCCCGCGTAGGCTGCGCAGCGACCACGGCGCGGGTGTCTCGCGAAAGTTCTCGTGCCACGATGAGCTTTTGTTGATTACCGCCCGAGAGCGTACCCGCATTCGAGAAGACGGATGACGTGCGCACGTCAAACTGTGCGGCCGCACTGGCCGCCCAGTCATTGACAGCTGGCCACCGGATCTGGAGAGCGCCCGAGAACCGGTCATCATAGTAGCTGTCGAGCACCATGTTTTCGGCCACGGTGAAATCGGGGATCAGTCCGAGGCGCTGGCGATCCTCAGGGATGTGCGCCAGCCCCATCCGGTGCCGGGCGCGCACCGACATAGCCGTGATATCTTGCCCCAGGAACCGGATATGCCCGCCCGCAACCGGGCTCAGCCCCGTGACCGCCTGGATCAGCGCGGATTGCCCATTGCCCTGAACACCTGCGATGCCCACAACCTCGCCGCTGCGTACGGTCAGCGAGACATTGTCCACCGCAATGGTGTCGTCCTCGGCCACAACGGTCAGCCCTTCGATCTCGAGCATAGGCTCACCGGGCACGTGGGGCGTGCGATCGACCGCGAACTGGACCGGACGGCCCACCATCATCTCCGCCAGATCGGCCTTGGTCGCTGTCGCAGGGTCGGCCTCACCGACAATGCGCCCACGACGCAACACGCTGATGCGATCGGCAATGTCGAGGATCTCGTTCAACTTGTGCGTGATGAACACAATTGCCTTGCCCGCTTCTTTCAGCGACCGGACGATTTCGAAGAAATCCTGCACCTCCTGCGGCGTCAGAACCGCGGTGGGTTCATCCAGGATTAGGACATCGGCCGATCGGAACAGGACCTTGATGATCTCCACCCGCTGTTGAACACCAACCGGCAACGTTTCCACCTTCGCGTCTGGATCAACGGTGAGGCCGTACTCCTCGCTGATCTGGCGCACCTGTTCGCTGGCACTGGCCAGGTCCAGATGATCCAGCCGACCAACCGGCTCCACCCCAAGCACGACATTCTCGGCCACCGAAAACACGGGAACCAGCATGAAATGCTGATGCACCATGCCGATCCCCGCTTCGATGGCATCCCGCGGGCCGTCGAAACATGACGCAGTGCCATCGATAAGAATCTCTCCGTCATTCGGGCGATAAAGGCCGCAGAGCACGTTCATCAGGGTCGATTTCCCGGCGCCGTTTTCTCCCAGCAAACCCAACACTTCGCCCGCGCGAATGCTCAGTGAGACATCCTCGTTTGCAACAACCGGTCCAAAACGCTTGGTAACGCCCCGCAACTCGACGTCCATGGCTTGAACTCCGCGGTCAATTCAGTCGGTGCCGACCACGATGGTGCCATCCGTAATGCCCGCGCGGATCTCGGCCAATTCGGCCACCAGACCGGCCGGTACGATGCCTTCGAAATCGTGGAACGGCGCAAGATCCACACCGCCATTGCCAAGGGTGCCAGTGATGATACCGCCTTCGAATTCACCCGCCCGGACCATTTCGATGACCTGATAGACCGTTGCATCCATGCGTTTCACGATTGAGGTCAGATAGACGTGGCCGCGTTCGGGATCGGTTTGGTACATGTCGGCATCCACGCCGATGATCATCAACTCATCGGGGCCAAGCTCATTGGCCAAGGCCGCGGAACCAAGCCCCACCGGACCTGCCACGGGCAGGATGATATCCGCACCCTCCTCGTAGAGGTTCTGCGCAAAGGCGCGCCCGTCATCGAGCGACTCGAAATTGTTGGTGAATAGGCCCTGCCGCGTCTCCGGTGACCAACCCAGAACCATGACATCCGTGCCATGGCGTTGGTTGTAGTATTCGACGCCGTAGGCAAAGCCGTCCATGAAGATCGTCACGGGCGGGATGTTGATGCCGCCAAAGGTGCCGACAATGCCCGTTTCCGACATGCCGGCAGCAAGGTAGCCGCCCAGGAAGGCGGCTTCGTCGGTGGCGTAGACCTGCCCCAGAACGTTATCCAGAGACGGGTTGTAGGAATAATCCACGATGGAGAAGAGCTGGTCCGGATTGGCCTGGGCCGCCTCTTGCGTGGCATCGCCCAACAAAAACCCGATGGTGAAGATGATGTCGCAGGCCCCACCAAGCAACGAGGTGATATTGGCCTCATAATCCGTTTCGGCCTCGCTCTCCAGGAACCGCGCATCGATACCCAGATCGGCCTGGGCCTGAAGCACCCCTTCCCATGCAGTCTGATTGAAGCTGTTGTCGTCAATGCCACCGGTATCGGTGATCTGACAGGCCGTGAAGGCGTTTGCAGGCGCGGCCATGGCGAGGATCGCCATGATCGGCGCGGCCAAACTCATCGACTTTCGAAAAACCAGCATGCTGACGTCTCCCCCAAATCCTGAAGCTGGCACGGAGTATGGGGCGCGGACCGATGGGCCGATTGATCCGCATCAATTACAGCTTCTCATCATGGCGGGGACCTTCAGAAAACATGCGGCGGCGCGGTCTTGGTCGCAGCACGCGATGGTGGATTGAGCGAGGTCAATTCACAGCTGCAGACGTCCATCATCATGGCGCGGAGGGGAGGACGCCATGGACGACGCTAAGACAGCCAAGCCCGATCCGTATCAGGGCCTGACACCCCGAAACGGCCATCTCAACATCGCCCATGAAGCGCTCGACCGCCATGTAGCGGAGGGCCACGGGGCGCAGCCCGCCATCATCTGGCTTGGAAAAACCGGAGCGCGTCAGGAGCTTACTTACGCTGAATTGGCCGACATGTCGGCTCGGTTTGCCAATGTCCTGACCGGTCATGGTTGCGCAAAGGGGGACCGGGTCTTTGCCCTTATGGGGCGCGTGCCCGAACTCTATGCGACGGCCCTTGGAACGCTGAAGGCGGGCCTTGTTTTCACCCCGCTCTTTGCCGCGTTCGGTCCAGAACCGATCAGAACGCGTATGGAGATCGGTGACGCGACGGTTCTGGTTACGACCGGGCGCATCTATCGCCGCAAGATCGCCGCATGGCGCGATCAGGTGCCCACATTGAAACTGGTCCTGATTGTCGGAGAAACCGCGCCGGATGGCTGCGTGGCCCTTGGCCCCGCCATGGCAGACGTCTCTTCCGCATTCGAGACGGCCAAGACCGTGCCGGAAGATCCGGCGCTGGTCCATTTCACGTCCGGCACGACCGGCAAACCCAAAGGGGCGCTCCACGTCCACGATGCCGTCCGCTATCATGCGTTTTCGGGCCGCCACGCGCTGGATCTGACACCCGGCACGATCTACTGGTGCACCGCCGATCCAGGCTGGGTTACCGGCACATCCTACGGGATCATCGCCCCCCTCGTGAATCGGGTGACAATGATTGTGGACGAGGCGGAGTTCGATCTCGACCGCTGGTACGGCATCGTTGCCAGCGAAAAGGTCGAGGTCTGGTATTCCGCACCTACCGCGATCCGCATGATGATGCGCGCAGGCGCCGAGGCCGCGGGCCCCCACGATTTCTCGTGCCTTCGGTTCCTTGCCAGCGTTGGTGAACCGCTGAACCCCGAAGCCGTAACCTGGAGCCAGGAGGTTTTCGGCCAGCCCTTTCACGACAATTGGTGGCAAACCGAAACCGGCGGGATCATGATCGCCAATTGCCCAGGTGATCCGGTCAAGCCCGGATCCATGGGCAAGCCCCTCCCCGGCATCACGGCGGGCATTGTCGCGCGTGCGGACGACAGGCTGAAGGAGCTGGCTGACGGCGAGATCGGCGAACTGGCGCTGCGGCCCGGATGGCCGTCGATGATGCGCACCTACCTTCACGAACAGGCCCGATACGACAAGTGCTTCGTCGATGGCTGGTACCTGTCCGGCGATCTGGCCATGCGTGATGGCGATGGGCATTTCTGGTTCGTGGGGCGTGCTGATGATCTGATCAAGACATCCGGGCATCTGATCGGGCCTTTCGAGGTCGAAAGCGCCCTTCTTGAGCATGACGCCGTGGCCGAGGCCGGTGTGATCGGCCTTCCCGATGAGACCGCCGGTGAGGTGGTGAAAGCCTATGTCACCCTCAACCCGGGATATGACCCGTCCCCGCCTTTGGAACGCGCGCTCCGCGGCCATACCCGCAAGGCGCTCGGCCCCGCTGTCGCCCCGCGAGAGATCGCCTTCCGCACGACCCTGCCCAAGACCCGCTCCGGCAAGATCATGCGCCGACTGCTAAAGGCCCGGGAATTGGGCCTGCCCGAAGGTGACATTTCCACATTGGAGACGGACGAGGCATGACAACGACACTCAAACCCCGGCTCGACCGCGCGCATGTCTCCGCCCTTCTGCGAGACATGATCCGCATCCGACGGTTCGAAGATAAATGCGCCGAGCTGTACACCAAGCAGAAGATCCGTGGTTTTCTTCATCTGTATGACGGCGAGGAAGCCATCGCCGCCGGGATCATCCCGGTGCTCGAACCGAAAGACGCCATCGTCGCCACCTACCGCGAACACGGCCACGCGCTGGTGCGCGGGGTACCGATGACAACCATCATGGCCGAAATGTATGGCAAGTCCGAGGGCTGTTCCGGCGGGCGCGGCGGATCGATGCATTTGTTTGATGCGTCGACTAATTTCCTTGGCGGCAACGCGATCGTGGGCGGTGGGCTGCCTTTGGCCGCCGGGCGGGCCTTGTCGGACCGGATGCAAGGCATTGACGCCGTCACGGCCTGTTTCTTCGGGGAAGGCGCGGTTGCCGAAGGCGAGTTCCACGAGGCGATGAATCTCGCGCAACTCTGGTCGCTGCCGGTTCTGTTCGTCTGCGAGAACAACGGCTACGCGATGGGATCCGCGCTCGACCGGACCGAGGCCCAGATTGAGGTTGCGGCCAAGGCGGCGGGCTACGGTGTTGAGGCGCAACAGATTGATGGCATGGATGTCGTCGCCGTCGAAGCCGCCGCGCGCCGCGCCATAGCGCGCATCCGCGAGACTGGGGCGCCGCTGCTGCTGGAATGCAAAACCTACCGGTTCCGGGCCCATTCCATGTTCGATGCGCAGCTCTACCGCGACAAGGCCGAGATTGCGGCCTGGCGCAGGCGCGGACCGATCGTGCGTTTCCAGACCTGGCTTTTGGAGAACAACCTCATCCACGACGCCGATATTGAGGAGATCGAGCGCGACACCGATGCCGAAATAGCAGATGCCGTCCGGTTCGCCGAGACCGGCACTTGGGAAAAGGTGGAGCATCTCACCCACCACGTTCTCAGCCCGCAGCCCGAACCGCCCGCGCCGATCATACCATCGGGCCACACGGTGGAAACGACCTACCGCGAATGCATCAAACAGGCGATCCGCGACGCGATGATACGCGACGACCGTGTGTTCCTCATGGGCGAAGACGTTGGGGCCTATGGCGGGTGTTACGCCGTGTCAAAGGGATTGATGGACGAATTCGGTGAAGATCGCATTCGCGATACCCCTCTGTCGGAATCCGGGTTCACCGGGGCGGGTATCGGTGCCGCCATTGCCGGCATGCGGCCGATCGTGGAGCTGATGACGGTCAACTTCTCGCTGCTGGCGCTGGATCAGATCATGAATACGGCCGCCACGTTGTGCCATATGTCCGGCGGGCAATTCGGCGTTCCGCTGGTGATCAGGATGGCAACAGGCGCCGGCAAGCAACTCGCCGCTCAGCATTCCCATAGCCTGGAAGGCTGGTATGCGCATATCCCCGGCCTCAAGGTTCTCGCCCCGGCAACGCTGGAAGATGCCCGCGGCATGCTGTGGACGGCCCTTGAAGATCCCGACCCGGTCCTGATCTTCGAAAACGTGATGCTCTACAATCGCGCCGGTCAGATTGATGAAGCCGCGGGACCGGTGGACATCGCCGGTGCGGCGGTTCGGCGCGAAGGCCGCGATCTCAGCCTCGTCACCTATGGGGGCTCGCTCTTCAAAACGCTCGAAGCGGCGGAGACCCTCGCCGAACAGGGCATCGACGCCGAGGTTATCGATCTGCGCTGCCTTCGGCCCCTCGACGACGCGACCATTATGGCATCGGTCCGGAAAACGCGCCGTGCCCTGATCGTGGATGAGGGTTGGCGCACCGGATCCCTGGCCGCCGAAATCTCAGCCCGGATCATGGAACAGGCCCTATGGTCCATTGATGCGCCCGTCGGCCGTATCTGCTCGGAAGAGGTGCCTATTCCCTATCCGGCGCATCTGGAACAGGCCTCGATTCCCACTGTCGACCGGATCGTCGTCGCCGCACAATCCCAGTTCGGACGCTGACACATGGGAGTTTTCGTGATGCCATCGCTCGGGGCCGACATGGAAGACGGTACCCTGACTGACTGGATGGTGGCCGTGGGCGACAGCGTATCGCGCGGAGATATCGTCGCCGTTGTCGAAACCCAAAAAGGCGCCATCGAGATCGAGTGTTTCGAGGCCGGTCCTGTCACCGACTTGATTGCGCGGGAGGGTGACGTCGTCCCTGTCGGGGCGCCGTTGGCCGTGATCGGTGAGGCCGACGCGTCCGATCCCAACCGGACCGAGATCCAGGCCCCTCCGGCAGATCCGACGCCTGAACCCGTTACGTCGCGGCCACAAGATCCACCCGTTCCCTCCGTGCCGGAGGCACACGAGCCGACGCCAATCGGAACCGCCGACGCCAGCATGAGTGATGCGGCACCGCAACAGATACGGCAATCCGCAGAAGAACCGAAAGCCTCCCCTGCAGCACGGATGCGGGCGCGGGATCTGGGCATCGACCTGACGGGCATATCTGGAACCGGCCCGGGCGGAGTGATCGTCATCGCAGATGTTGAACATGCGCTGGAGGACGTCACCCCGGCGCGCCCTCTCCGGCACCAGAAGGATGCGATGCGTCAGGCGATCGCGGCCGCCATGGTGCGGTCCAAACAGACCATCCCGCATTTCTATCTGTCGCATACCATGGATGCGCAGCCCGCCATCGATCACGTGACGCGCCTGAACGCCGACAGGCCACCTTCTGAACGTATCCTTCCGGGCGCGGTTTTTCTTCGGGCAACTGCACTTGCGGCCCGCGATTGCCCCGATCTCAACGGTCATGACAATGGCGAGGGGTTTGTGAGGGCCGACGCGGTCAATGTCGGGCTAGCCATCGCCCTACGCGGCGGAGGGCTCGTCGCGCCTGCCGTGATGGAGGCGGCCGAACTCTCACTTGCCGAAACCATGGCGGCCATGCGGGACCTGGTGGCGCGCGCACGAACATCGAGGCTGCGCAGCCGAGAGATGACGGCGGGCACCATCACCCTGTCCAGCCTGGGCGAAAACGGCGCGGATGCCATGGCCGGGGTCATTTTTGCCCCTCAGGTCGCGATGGTCGGCCTCGGCGCGCCGCACAAGCGGCCATGGGTCGTCGATGGAACCGTGCAGCCCCGAACGGTCGTCACGATGACGCTTTCGGTCGATCACCGCGCGAATGATGGGCGAAAGGCATCCCAATTCATCGCAGCATTCGAAACCCATCTGAACAGACCGGACGCTCTATGACCCACGCCGAAATCCGAGCCGCATTCCTGCACGAGTTGATAGGGATCGCCCCCGATCTCGACCCGGCGACGATTGCCGGCGACGATCATCTACAAGATGATCTCGATCTCGACTCGATGGATATTCTCTCGCTCGTCACCGCGCTTCACGACAAGCTCGGCGTTGACGTGCCGGAGGCCGACTATCCCCAGATCTCATCGCTCGCGTCCGCCGTTCCCTACCTTGCCGGCAAGAAGTCCTGATTTGACCGGTTGCGGCCTGCGGCTCAGGTCTCCGGCGCGCGCGACAGGGCGTATTGCGTGAAGAACGGCCCGACCAGCTCGAATATGATGGTGCTGGAGACCGTGACAGCGATGATTTGCGCTCCGTGCTCCGGGAACCGGTCCGCGCTGACCAGAGCCATACCAATGGCGACACCCGCTTGCGGCGTCAGGGCAAGGCCCATCAAAAGCCCCTCGCGCGGGGGCAGTTCCGCCAAAACCGCACCACACCATCCACCGACCAGGCGCGCCAGCATACGTGCCAGGATGTAGATCACGCCGATCCACCCGATCTGGGCCACGACAGCCAAATCGAACAGCCCACCGGCAAGGATGAAGAAGAGCAGGACGAAGGGCCATTCGATCCGTTCGATCTCGTGAAACGGATAGTGATGATGTTTCGCAAGATTCACGACACAGGCCCCCGCGGTCATGCCCGCCAGAAGGTAGGAGACCTCGAACGACAGCGACAGCCCCGCGCAGATTAGAACGATGCCCAAAGCCTCAAGCAGGGAGGGTTCGCCACGTTTCAAGCGCCCCGTCAGGTAGGCGGCAGGTAATCCAATGCCGAGGCCAAGCGCGATTCCACCCCCTGCTTCCCAGGCGCCGTGCCCGATGGCCACGATGGCACCGTCACTCCCCGTCAGGAGGGCGGCAGCCGTCAGAAGAACACTGAACACAATCAGCCCCCAGGCGTCATCGATGGCCACGATCCCCAGCAAGTTGGAGGCAAAGCGCCCCTTCCGCCCCGATTGCCGAACCACGTCCCGCGTCGCGGCGGGCGCAGTGGCTGCCGATATCCCGGCGAGGGCCAGTGCTACTGGAAGGGGCACACCGGCCAGAAACAGAGCGACGCCGACCAATGCGGCCGAGCCGACGACGACACACACCGACAGAGCGACGATTTCCCGCCCATGTTCCGCCAATGCACGCCGTTCCAGGGAACCGCCCAACAGAAACGCAACCATGGTGAGCGCGATGGCGGTATATTCCTCCTTGGCGTCACTGAAAATCTCGGGAAGGACATCCAGACCGGGCGGGCCGAGCACGGCGCCTAGAAGGATCAGCAGCGTCACACGTGGCACATGGACGATCCGGCCGACGGCATCCAGCGCGAGGGCGGCCAGAAACAGCACGCCCAAGGTGATCATGATCGCCGCAGCTTCCATCGACGGGCGGGATCAGGGGCGGGTGAAGGCTGTGATATCGACCTCCACCGCCTGGCCCAGATCGGCCAGCGAGTCGTAGAGAAGTTGCAAAGCGTAATGCGGGTTGTGAGTAAAGGCACCGCTGTCCTGGCGGACAAATTGGTAATTATAGGCGGCTCGCAATAGCCGCGGTGTCCAGCTTTGATAACGGTTGGGAAAGGCCGCTTCTCCTTCGGAAACGGATCCGTCTCCATCGGTATCGGCGAAGAAGTACGGATACGACCCCACGGCATATACCACCGGCTGGCCTGCAACCTCGGTGGCGTAGAGCATGATCGCTTGTTCCAGCGCGGCATGGAGCGTTGCAATCGGATCCGCGATCCCCTCTGTCGTGTCGCCGTCCCCATCGAAGTCCGTGGGGGAGGTGCGGATTGCCGTGAACTCCACAACGCCTTCGTGGCAGCTTGTACAATTGGTGATTTCGACCTGCAGGCCATGCGGCGAATGGCAAGAGGTGCACGTATTCAGGTCAGCCACGTGGGTGAACTGCCCGGCATAGTCGCGGCCCGGATATTCGTATCCCCCATGCGCTGCGCTGCCTTGTATGGTGGCACCGGCCACGGCGTAATGCGAGTTTACAAAACCCAATTCGGGCTGAACCGTATCGTCCGCCTGCCCCGCGATGGCGGCATCAACCGCACCGGTGGAGGCCCGCCCCTGATGGCAGACCGAGCAGACGGCAGAGCCTCGATCCAGGGACAGGTGAACGCCGGAGGGGAACGGCACCTCAGACAGCTCGGACGCCGTGGCCGCGTGGCATGATGCGCAGCCGATGACCGAGCCCAAGGGCACCGGATGATCAATTGCCCCAACGGTCTCCATGGGCGACCCCAGGTAATCAAGCAATCCGATGGATGAATGGCATACGGCGCATTGGCCGGTGATCTCCCCGTCCTCGTTCCAATGCGTGAACGCCTCGGATGCGCGGTTGGCGTGGGCCGAATCGAGCCAGGCTTCGGTGATCTCGGTCAACGTCGGCCGATCATCCTGTGCAAGCGCTGCGGCGGCGGAGGCAACAAGGACGGCCAAGACGGTGGAGGGGCGGAGCATGATCGGCATTCCTCAGGCAATGGGCATGGAAACGGGTTAGCTATCCCCGCATTCCGCCACAGCGCCCGGCGGAGGCATTGACGAAAATCAATTCGGGCCCTGCCGCGCCAGCGCAGTCTTGCGTCACGCGCCTCCTGCACCTTCAAGCGACACATCATCGGACCAGCATGACCGCCACTGACATCGCCGCATCCAATACGATTGCAGCAGCTCTTCTGGGCGCGGATTACCCCAATCTGCGCATCCGCCCGGAAGTTCAGGAGGGTGACAATGTCGCCCCCGGGCAAATCCTGTTTCGCGACGCCAAATACCCGGAAATCGCTTTTGCGGCGCCGATCCAAGGGCGGGTCACCTCGATCCGGCTTGCGGCTCGCCGTATGCTGTCGGCAGTGACATTGGCGCCGGCCGATGCCAGCGTGGTGGCCCCGGATGACCGGATCGGCCCCGACCAAAGCATCCGCGACTACCTGTTGGCGCGGGGGATGTGGCCCGCCTTCGTTTCGCGGCCATTCGGCGGCCCGCCGCACCCCGATGCCAAGACCGCAGCCATTGTGGTATCCGCCGTCCCGAGCAGCCGTGTCGCACCGGATCCCGGTGACGTTTTGCGTGGGCAGAGCGACGCGTTCACCCGCGGCATGGAGGCCATCGCCGAGCTTACCGATGGCTCGGTTCACCTGTGTCTGGCCAACACATCACGAATTGATGCACCCGCATTGCCACGCTTGCAGGTCCACCGGCGGTCCGAGCGCCGTTGGTCGAGCCCTGCCGCGCAAGTCGCCCGGGTCGCCCCCGCCAGCCCGGGGCGTGCGACCTGGACCATCGGCTATCAGGATGTCGTTGCCATCGGGCATCTGCTGGAGACGGGGCGATACGATCCTGTTCGCCGGGTCGCATTATGGTCGGACACAACCCGCCCCGCACCGACATTGAATGTGCCACTGGGTGCGGATCTCAGCCAATTGCTGGGGCAACCGGGCCCGGAACATCAGATATGGTCAGGCGCCGCGCCATCTGGCCGCGTCAGTGCCTTCCTAGGCCGCCACCATCTTGACGCGAGCGTCGTGGCGCACGCCCGTCCGGCCCCGAAGAAACCACACCCGATCATCCCGCTTGCAGGCCTCGGGCGGGCTTTGCCGATCCGCTTACCCGCAATCCCGCTCATGCGATCGCTGGCCGTGGGCGATGCGGAGACAAGCGCAAGGTTGGGATGCCTTCAATTGCTGGAAGACGATATCGCGCCGCTTACCGCGATCTGCACAAGCGGAACAGACTACGCGCGCCGACTGCGCGATGTGTTGGACAGACTGCGGAGCGATCTGTCGTGAAAGCGCTGACACACGTCATGCAGGGGCGCGGGGCGATCAGCCTGATCGCTCTCCAGATCATCGCGGTGGCCCCCCCTCTGGCCATCGTCCTGGTGGAGCGCGGGCCGCCTGCCATTGTTCAGTTCGGGGCCGCGTTACTGATCGTTTTGGTGTGGGATTACGCCTTTGCAAAGGTGCGGCACCACAGATTTCTGCCGCAAGGGCTGACCACCGCCGCGATCTTCGTATTGCTGACCCCACCCGATATCCCGATCTGGCATGTGGCCGTCACCCTGTCTTTGGCCACCGTCATCGGAGAGCTTGTTTTTGGCGGGCGCGGCTTCGGTTTCCTGTCACCCGCGACGGTTGCATTGGCCCTTGCCCTCCTGTCGCTTCCCAACCTCGAACTGCCAGAGCCGTCGACCCGCGCGGCGCTGGCCTGCCTGCCGGGGCTTGCCCTTCTGTTGCTGACTGGGCTGTGCAGCCTCTCCGTGCTTCTGGCCTTCGCCACGGCCATGGGCGGCATCCATTTTTTGGCGGCGCCCACTGACCTGGCCCAACTGGCCCTTGTGGCCGTCCCCGCCTTCGTCTTCTTGATCGCCGACCCGACCGCGTCCGCCGTCACACTCGGCGGACGGGTGCTGTATGGCGGGGCCGCCGGAGCGCTGGTCTGGGTTTTCGGCGGGATAGCCATGGAACCAGCTACGATCAATCCGATGATCTTCGCCGCCCTCACCGCCAGCCTCTTTGCCCCCCTCTTTGACCATGTGGCGATCGCTCTTCAGACGCGGGCCGGACGGTTGCGCCATGGATGAGCACCAGACCGCTGCCCCTCGGCCACCCGGCGGTGAGAGTCCGGCGAAGATCATGACAGTGTCATTCCTCGTCGCGCTTGCCTGTTCCCTTGTTGTCTCCGCCGCCGCCATCTGGCTCGAACCGCGACAGCAGGCGCATCTGGAGGCCGAACGCGCGGCCCGCATGGCCGCGATGCTGGACACCTTGCCGGGCATGGCAGACGTTTTGGCCGAGAGCGGTGCGGACAGTCTGAACACCTATCTGGTGGACCTGTCGACCGGGCAGTTTATCGACGATGTCCCGCCCGACACCTACGACATGACCGCCGCCGCAAATGACCCCGAGACCGCCGTTGCCATCCCGGCAAATCTCGACATCGCCGGCCTACGTCAGAGAGCACCGCTGGCGCCAGTCCACATCCTCGAAAGCGACGGTGATGTCGCGTTGGTGATCCTGCCGGTATCGGGCACGGGCTACCAGTCGCGGATCGAGGCACTTCTGGCGCTGGAAGCCGACTTGACCACCATCGCGGCCCTGACCATCACCGCGCAGGCCGAAACGGCGGGGCTTGGCGCGCGGATCGAGGACGCCGATTGGCAGGCCCTTTGGCCGGGCCGACAGGTTGCCGACGCGTCCGGCCAGATCGTCATCGAAGTTGTACGCGGGCAGGCGAGTGGACCTTACGAGGTCGACGGGATTTCGGGCGCCACGCGAACGGGAAACGGGATTACCAACATGCTGCATTACTGGCTGGGGGAAGATGGGTTCGGCCCCTTCCTTTCCCGTCTGCGCGACGAAGGGCTTTGACATGGCGAAAGCGCTGTCCCAATTCACCCGTCAACTCGTTGCGCAGAATCCGGTCACGCATCAGATCCTGGGCGTCTGCTCGGCCCTCGCGGTCACGACATCGCTCGATACGGCCCTGATGATGTCCGCCGCACTGACGGCGGTGATTTGCCTGTCGTCGGCCATCATCAGCTTTCTGCGCCACCACATCCCGCAAGCCATCCGCCTGATCGTGCAGATCACAATTATCGCATCGCTCGTGATCGTCATCGACGAATTGATGCGGGCCTTCGCGTTCGAGCTGAGCCGTGCGCTGAGCGTTTATGTGGGCCTCATCGTCACGAACTGCCTCGTCCTTGGCCGGGCAGAAGCCTTCGCGATGCGCAACCCGGTGGCCCCGTCGCTCCTTGACGCGCTCGGAAACGGGATTGGCTACAGCCTGATCCTGATCATCGTCGGCTCCATACGGGAGCTTCTGGGCCACGGCACGCTTCTTGGTATCACGATCCTGCCCATTGTTGCCGATGGCGGATGGTTCCAGCCCCTGTCCTTCATGCAGCTGGCCCCGGCGGCGTTTTTCATCATCGGCCTGATGGTATGGAGCATCCGCAGCCTTGATCTGAGCGAGGCGGAGATCGCGGAATATGACCTGCAAGGCGAGAGGTCGCAGGGATGACCGATCTACTCGTCGCCTCCATCTTCCAGGAAAATCTGGTGCTGGCCTACTTTCTGGGGATCTGCACGTTCCTCGCAGTGTCCGAGCGCGTCGACACGGCGGTGGGGCTTGGGATCGCGATCATCGCGGTGCAATCCATCACCGTGCCGGTGAACGCGCTTATCCTGAACGGGGCGCTTGTCGACGGGGCCTGGCGGTGGGCCGGGTTGCCGGATGTGGATCTGAGCCATCTGCGGCTGATTGCGTTCATCGGCGTGATCGCGGCCATCGTTCAGATCCTGGAGATGACGCTTGAGCGGTTTTTCCCGCGCCTCGCCACGGCGCTCGGCAGCTTTCTTCCGCTTATCACCGTCAATTGCGCCATCCTTGGCGGCAGCCTGTTCATGGCCGAGCGGCAATACTCCATACCAGAGGCCGCCGTTTACGGCTTCGGCAGCGGGCTGGGATGGGCCTTGGCCATCATCGCCTTCGCCGCCATCCGCGAACGCCTGCGCTACAGCGACATGCCCCGGGCGATGCATGGGCTTGCCAGCGCTTTTCTGGTGACGGGTCTGATGTCCCTGGGCTTTGCAGCCTTCGCGCGGGTGCCGCTATGATCGAACTGGGGCTGGGTATCGTCTTTCTTGTGGGCCTTGTGCTTCTGCTGTCGGTCGGTGTGCTTGCGGCGCGACGCGTCATGCTGCCCTCCCGGCCCTGCAACGTGGTTGTGAACCACACCAATGCGATCCGGTCCCAAACCGGGCAGAAGCTCCTGTCGGCCTTGAACGACAATGGCATCATGGTGCCTTCGGCCTGTGCCGGCGCGGGGACATGCGGCCTGTGCAAGGTACAGATTGAAGGCGACACCCTGCCCCCGCTGCCCGTCGAACGCGCACGGCTGTCCGGCGCCGATCTGCGCCGGGGGATGCATCTGGCCTGTCAGGTCACATTACGGGGGGACGTCGATGTCCACGTGCCCGACGATCTGCTGGCCGCCGAAGCCTTCGAAGCGCGGGTGGCTTCCGGCCGTGTCCTCACGCCCCTGATCCGGGAAATCGTGCTGGACCTGCCGGACGGCCAGGCCGACCGGCTTTTTGCAGGCGCCTTCATCCAGATCACCGCACCGCCCTTCAACCTCAACTACACCGCGATCGCCGTCCCGGACCGGTTCGCCGACGCCTGGGCACCCCTGCGTCCTCTGTCGGTCCAATCCAGCGAACCGGTCACTCGCGCCTATTCCATCGCGAACCGGCCCGAGGATATCGCGGCGGGACAGGTTGTGCTGAACATTCGCCTGGCCCTTCCGCCCCCCCGCCTGCCTGACGCGCCGCCCGGGATCGTGTCCTCGTGGCTGTTCTCCCTCACGCCCGGCGATACCGTCTCCGTGGCCGGACCTTTCGGCAGTTTCCGGGTGCAAGATACCGAGCGCGAGATCGTGTTCCTGGGCGGTGGTGTCGGCATGGCCCCACTCCGCGCGATGATCTTCGAAACGCTGGAAGGCCGCAGAAGCAACCGCAAGATCAGCTTCTGGTACGGCGCCCGCAGCAGGGATGACCTCTTCTACGTCGATGAACTGGACGCTCTGGCCGCGCGCCACGACAATTTCGATTGGACCGTCGCCTTGTCCGATCCCGATCCCCAGGACGGTTGGACGGGCACGCGCGGCTTCATCCATCAGGTCGTCTGGGATCGCTACCTGCGCGACCATCCGAACCCCCAGAATTGCGAATTTTACCTCTGCGGGCCACCGATGATGATCGCGGCCGTTCTTCGGATGCTCGATGAGCTGGGTGTCGAGCCCGAACAGATCTTCAACGACGATTTCGGAGTGTGACCGATGATAAGCTCACGACGGGACGTAATCCTTGGAACCCTGGCCCTGGCCTGCGCGCCCCGTGTCGCCACGGCGGAGGTGACGGAATTCGGCGGGATGGCGTTTGGCAGCACCTGGCGGCTCGTCTCAGGCCCATCTGCATCGGCGCAAGTGCGGTCAACGATCACCACCCGTATAGCGCGGATCGACGCCGTAATGTCACCTTACCGGCCAAACTCGGCCCTATCGCAATTCAACCGGTCTGAGGCAGGCCAATGGATCCAGATCCCGCCGGATCTTGCCGAAGTCGCGCAGACGGCCATGCTGATGGCCGATGACACGGGTTGGGCATTCGACCCGACCACCGGGCCGCTTGTCCACCGCTTCGGCTTCGGGCCGATCACTGGGCAGGCAACCGGGCCAGACACGATTTCCATACGCGGCGACACCATGGCCAAGACGGCACTGGGCGCAACCCTCGACCTTTGCGGCATCGCCAAGGGTTTTGCACTGGACCAACTGACCGAGGATCTGATCGCCCAAGGTGCCACGGATTTTCTGCTGGAACTCGGCGGTGAAGTGCGTGCCATCGGATCCCACCCATCCGGCAGGCCGTGGCATGTGGCGATAGAAGACCCGCTGTCGCCCGTTGTCGCGGCTCGCCACGTTGTCGCGCCCGGCCACTTCGCGCTTGCCACATCCGGACACGCGGCCAATGGGCTGCTGCGAGGCCCCATTATCAGCCACGTCATAGATCCGCGCACGGCCCGGCCTGCGGAGAGGTTCGCGGCGTCGGTCTCGGTTCTGGCGGAAACGGGGATCGAAGCCGATGCCATTGCCACGGCCCTGCTTGCCATGGGCCCGGACGGCCCTCGCTTTGCGGAAGCAAACAATCTTTCAGCGTTGTTCATTCCGGCCTCCGGCGGGGCCAGCATCCTGACCGGCGGGTTCCAAGACGTCACGCTGGTCTGAAAGGAGGCGCCCATGGCCTTTGTTTTTCTAAGCTTCGGCACCTTTGCCCTTGCACTGTTAGGCCTCGCGATCGGCGTTTTATCGGGGCGGACGCCCATCAAAGGCTCCTGTGGCGGCCTGTCCTGCCGAACCAAAGGCGGTTGCGCCGTCTGTCCGAGCCGAAGATCGGAGGATGCACCGTGAGCAAGATCAGCACCGTCGAAGCGCATATGCAGCGCGATCTTGTCACGCTTTCGCCCGAGCAAGAGGTCAACAACGCGGCCCGTGTTCTTTTGAATCACCGCATATCGGGCGCGCCCGTGGTCGATGCAAACGGCACACTTGTCGGCATCCTCACCGAAAAGGACTGTCTGCGAGCGGCACTTGAGGCCAGCTATTACCGCGATTGGGGCAAGGCGGTGTCGGCCTACATGGCGCGGGATGTTGCCACGATGGAGGCAAGCCTCGATATCCTGTCGGCCTGCCAGGTGTTTCTGGACGGGCCATTTCGCCGGTTTCCGGTGGTGGAGGACGGTCGCCTTGTCGGGTTGGTCAGCCGGACCGATATCTTGCGGGCCTTGGCGGATATCTGGGGCTGATCCGGTGCATTGCCGCGCGTAATTGATCGCTATCAACCCGGGATCGGCCCGATCTGGTCAAATACGCGCACATGCCCCGAAAAGGACAATGTGCCATGCGATTTTCCCGACAATTCCTGATCTCGCTCGCCTTTGCCTGCCTGCCGCTGAGCAGCGTCGCCGATCCGATGCCCGTTAATGTCGGCGGCGACAGCTATATCGCCGGCCCCAGCATTACCGAACGCGACCCGGCCGGGCGTGACCTTTTGGCCATGGGGCTCGACCTGGACCTCGGCGGTGACGTTGCCGACGACGTACATGCGATCGGCTTCGACGTTGCGGTCGATGGATCGGTTGGCGGTGATGTGGTGGCAGCCGGTGCCTCCGTGCAGGTCGATGCGTCCGTTGCGGGAGATGTCACGGCCAGTGGTTTCACGGTCCGGACAAGTCCCGATGCGCAGATCGATGGCAATGCCCGCCTGGCCGGTGCAACCGTCACGATAGAAGGCGTGGTGTCCGGGGCTGTCGTCGCGGCCGGAGCGGACGTGGAGTTGAACGCCATCGTGGTCGGAGACGTCGCCTTGACCGGAGCGCGCCTTCGCTTTGGCCCCGACGCCCGTATCGACGGCACGCTCACCTATACAACCGATGCTGCGATAGATGTCCCCGAACGGGTTATCAGTGCTGAGCGCGTGACCTTCAGGCCCGCCGAAGGCGACGACATATGGGACGAGATCCGCTCGGACTGGGGCGAGTGGGCCAGCCCAGTTGAACTGACCCCTTGGCGTGTCGTGGGCGGGTTTCTCATAAATCTGGGCCTATTCATCGTGATCGGGGCGATCTTCCTGTCCCTGGCGCCTGGCACGGTGCGCCGATTGCGGCGCAGCGCCGATGCCCGGCCCGGCATGGTAATCCTGACCGGCGCCATCGGATTGTCGATCCTGTTCGGCGCGGTTCCAATCGCGATGCTGAGCGTGGTTGGCCTTCCGGTCGTGCCCCTTCTGGTGCTGCTCATCTTGGTGACATGGCTTCTGGGCTACATTCTGGGGGCCTATATCATCGCCATGGCCGTCATGCGCGGCTTCGGCGGTGCGGAATCCCCCACGATCTTCATGCGCCTGTTGGCCTTGGCCATCGGCGTGACAGCCGTGGCGCTTCTCAACTTCATTCCAGTGATCGGCTGGATGGCGAATTTCGCGCTGGTCCTGTTGGGTGTCGGGGCCATAACCACGGTCCTGTTTGACACCTTCCTGGGGCGACTGGAGCCAGAGCTGGACCAGGGTCTGGCCCCGCTTGCCCCATCCGACACCTGATCCAGAGGGAGGAATGTCACATGAGTGCCCAAGGCCTTGAGGTCATCGACCATACGGTTCAACTGACCCACGAATGGATCAACGAAGTGCGCGACCGCCTGGGATGGTCCAGCAGCCGCGATGCCCTTCGCCTGCTCCGGGTGACGCTGGCGCAGATCCGCGACCATATCGGTCACGACCAGGTCGCGCAGCTTTCCGCACAGATGCCGCTTCTGATCCGCGGCATGTTCTTCGAAGGTTGGACGCCGGCACAGACACCGGTGGCCGATCGTAGCGCAGACAGCTTCGTGAAGGTGATCGCGGACAAGGTGAGCGACGTTCAGGACTGGCGCGGGTCCGATGACATCGCCGCAATCTTCAACACATTGAATTCGCGCATCTCGGACGGAGAGATTGCTGACGTGAAAGCAAACCTTCCCAAGCATATCCGAGCCCTCTGGCCCGATTGATGCGAAAGCCGACCGCGCGCGGATTACTCCGGCTCGGCGCGCGCCCGCAGGCCGGCCAGATCGGTGATAATCGCCAGATGCGCGGTTTCCAGGACAATCAATCCATCGACGCGAAACTGAGTGAAGGTCCGGCATACCGTCTCGGTGGTCAGCCCGAGAAAATCGGCGATGTCGACCCGGCGCATCCCGATATTGATCCGAAGCCCCCTCGCCGACGGCTCTCCGATGCGCTCGGCCAGCGACAACAGGAATGCGGCGACCTTTTCCGCCGCCGATTTCGACGACAGCATCATGAAATGGTCCTGCATCGCGCAGATTTCCCGCAAAGCCGCCTTCGTCAGCCGCTGGTGCAGGGCAGGATCGACGCAGACCTCAAGGGCCGATTTCCGATGCACCGAAACCACCGCATCGCTGATCGCGTCACAATCCGTATGGTGAAAATCGCCCTCCGGAAACCCGATCACATCCCCGGGCAACCCGAACGCGACCACCTGACGGCGACCATTCTCCAAAACCCGCGACAGGCGCAGCATACCGCTTTGCACCTCATAGACATGGTGCGCCTCATCCCCTTCCATGAACAGATGGCGCCCTTCGCCGACGCGCTGCAGCATCCGCCGCGGTCCGGTCTCATCGAAAGGATCGGCCGGGTCCGCGGCCCGCCCGGCTTCACTGATCTCGCTGCACGGTTTCAAATACATCGCACCCCTCCTTTTCGCAGGGGTGGACTATCGGCGCGCTTTGTCACCACCGTTCGCGGCTTGTGTATCAAATGGTAACAGGCTGGCGCCCAATCACCCGATCTCCTATTAGTCCACCTAGATTCTTGAACGTCATGCGGCAGATCTGCCTTGCGACAAAGGAAAGCATCAAGTGCGGGATACACGTATCCTTGTCGTCGATGATGACCCGAAAATCCGCAACCTCCTCCGGGCCTGTTTCGAGGATGAGGGCGCGCATGTCACCGAGGCGCTCAACGGTTCCGAGGTCCGAGATGTGTTCGATTCCGCTCCGCCCGATCTGGTGACACTGGACATCGGTCTGGGCAAGGATGACGGGTTCGATATTGCCCGCGATATCCGCCGCACCCACGACACGCCGATCATCATGCTGACGGGAAAGGAAGACGTGATCGACCGCGTGGTCGGCCTTGAGCTTGGAGCCGATGATTACGTCACCAAGCCGTTTCATGTGCGCGAGATCGTGGCGCGGGTGAAATCCGTTCTGCGGCGATATCGCCACGAGGGGGCCGCCACCACTCAGGCGCGGGCCGGGGATGTCGCTTCTGAAGCGGCCCTTATCCTCGACGGCCTGAAGATCGACCTGAACCGAATGTCCGTGCAAAATCGGGACAATGCCGATTGCGAGGTGACAACCGCCGATTTCAAATTGCTACGCGCCTTCCTGGAAAATCCACTCCGCGCTCTGTCGCGCGACCGTCTCATGGACCTGATCGACGGCCCGGAATGGGTGCCGCTGGATCGCACGATCGACAATCAGGTGGCGCGCCTGCGCAAGAAGATCGAACGCGACCCGATGAAACCCGCGCTTATCAAGACCGTGCGCGGTGTGGGCTATATGTTGACCGAGACGCCGACGGCCCCTTGATCACCGCGCGGCCAGCAGCGCAAAGATTGCCGCTTCAAGCTCTTCCTGGCGATAGGGTTTGCGCAGCATCCTGAATTCATTGCCGATGTAGCGGTCCTGCAGCACGCTTTCGGAAAACCCCGAGGTCAGGAGGACCGCAACCTGGGGGCGCTCCGCGGCAATCCGCTTGGCCAGATCGTAGCCCGACATCGCGCCCGGCATCACCATATCGGCGAACACGACCGACACATCCCCGTCCTGTTCCAGAAGCGCCCAGGCCGCATCCGCCGTTTCCGCGCTCACGCAGGTAAAGCCAAGCTCCGTCAGGCGCAGTTCGGTCAAGCGGCGCAGGCGCTCATCGTCTTCCACGATCAGGACCGTCCGGTTCGTGCCCACATTCGCGGTTGCATGCCGCTCGGTGCGCGGGACGCGGCGTTCGACATCGCGCGCCTCGATCACGGGGAAATAGAGTGAAACTATGGTCCCCTCGCCGGGTTCGGAATAGATCGTCAGATGCCCCCCCGATTGCTTCACGAACCCATAGACGATGGAGAGCCCAAGCCCGGTGCCCTCCCCAGCCGGTTTGGTTGTGAAGAACGGCTCCAACGCGCGGTCCCGGTCTTGCTGCGGCATTCCATGGCCCGTATCGCTGACCGAGACCCGCACGTAGCGCCCGGGCTCGACCCCCAGTTCCTGCGCCACATAAGTGTCATCTATCTCGGCATTCTGGGCATCTATGGTCAGCGTCCCGCCGTCGGGCATGGCATCTTGCGAATTCATGGCGAGGTTAAGGATCGCGGTCTGGAATTTCGAGGGGTCAAGGTTCACCGGCCAAAGGGCCGGATCAAGTTCGGCTTTGATCTCGCAATGGCTGCCGATGGTGTGGCGCAGCAGACCGAGGGATTGCTCCACCTCTTCCCCCAGATCGACAGGGCGCGGCTTGAGGTCGGAGTTCCGGGCAAACGCCGTCAGCCGCGATGTCACATCCGCCCCCAATTCGGCCGCGGACAGGGCATCGCGCAACATAGTGCGGTGCCGCTCGGACAGATCCGCATTGCCCAGAAGCTCCAGATTTCCGATGACGACCGTAAGCAGATTGTTGAAATCATGGGCGATACCGCCGGTCATGCGGCCTATCGCATCCATCCTTTGCGACCGTTCCGCTGCTACTTCCATCGCGCGCCGCTGGGTCAGGTCATGCATGATCGAAACAAAGATCGGCCCGTCGTCGGCCTCCGCGCGGCCGACGCTGATCAGCAACGGAACCGTACTGCCGTCCGCGCGTTCGCCGTCGACCTCACGCGCCGTCCCGAGGATCGAGTGTTTGGCACCATCCATCTGCGTGCCCATAAACGCCCCGTGCATCCGGGCGATTGCACCGGGCATGAGGATGCCAACATCCTCGCCCACCATGTCATCCAGATGCCGACCGAACAGGTCCGATGCCGCGGCGTTGGCGCGCAGGATCGTGCCCGACGCGTCCGAGATCACAATGGCATCGACAGCCGCCTCCATCATCGCGCGCAGGAGCGCGCTGTCATCCATGTTCGGCATCGGGCCCGGGCCATTTGTTGGTTTTACGTCTCGCTGACAATCTGACAGCATCGCACGGCGCATTTCCAGTGATGTCAGTCCGATTGAGCCAGCTGCCGCGAGATTTCCAGATAACCCATGACGTCGCTCAAGGTGATAACGCCTTGTAGATCGCGGCCATCTACCACCATGAGTTTGCGTTGTCCTGTGCGGCCGATTTGCTCCAAGAGCTGAGAAACGGGGGCGTCTGCGGAGATCGTGATCTCATCCGATACACCCTCGACCACATCGTCGACGCGCGTTGTTGCCCAATTCTCCCGCTCGATCCGTCGGATCAGGGGCAGGTCGACATAACCCAGAAGAGCACCGTTTTCGACGACCGGCGCGAAGCTGATGCCTTCGCTCAGGAAAACCCGTTCCACGACATCGGCCAGGGATTGATCGGGACGTATGACAACCGGCATCCGCGTCATCAGATCGCGCACCTGGCGCCCGCCCATGAGGTGCTTTATCTCGGCTTGCCGCAGCGTGGCCTTTCCCATCGCCAGCAAGAACAGGCCAACCAGGATCGGCCATAGCCCGGCCTGAAGACCGCCGCCTATCGTGGCCAGTCCGCCAAGCCCGATCATGCCCCATGCAACCGCGACCGACAGGCCCGCCGCACGCTGTGTGGCCTGCCACAAATCACCCGTCCGCTGCCAAAGCCAGGCGCGATAAACGCGGCCGCCGTCAAGCGGCAGCGCCGGCAGCAGGTTGAACAGCGCCAACACAAGATTGATCAGCGTCAGATACCCGAGAACCGCCAGCACCAGCGGGCCCATTCCCAGGAGTTGAGCCACAAGCATGCTGGATCCGAACATGGCCGCCAACCCGAAACTGGCAATGGGACCCACAATGGCAACGCGGAACTCAACGCCGGGATAGGATGGCTCATGTTCCAGCTCGGCAACCCCACCAAAAAGAAACAGCGTGATCCCGGCAATCGACAGCCCATATCGCCGGGCAACGATCGAATGGGCCAATTCATGCAACACAAGAGAGGCGAACAACCCAAGCATCGAGAGGGTTGCGGCAACCACATGGCTGGTCAATGACGCAGCGGGCGATACCTCCGGATAGTAACCCGTCGCCAGGCTCCAGATGATCAGAGCGGCGATCAGGAACCAGCTCGCGTCGATCTTGATGTCAAATCCCGCAAGGCGGGTCAGCGTGATCGTTTGTCCCCACATGGGACCTCCGCGTTCTGGGCAGCAATCGGACAACCCGATCTCTCTGACCTGCAGCTTGCCGCGTTCCCGGCCGCAGGGGTTGAGGCACGTCAATTCTACATTGACGGGCGGTTGACAGGAGGCTCCGATCAGATGCCGCTCGGCCAGTTGCCAGCGCCATACGCGCTCCGATGGCATCTCGGATGCAGACTCAGTGGGCCATGAGAACCGGTATTCCGGTTTGCTCGATCATCGTGCGGGTGGTGCCGCCGAACACCAATTCGCGCATCCGCGACCGCCCGTAGGCCCCCATCACGATCAGGTCGGCCCCAAGCTCGGCAGCGCGGTGTTGCATCGCGGCCCCGATCGCTTCGCCGCCGCTTGGATATTGATTTACGGTGATGTTGCAGCCGTGATGGCTCAGCCATTTCGCAAGATCTGATCCCGGGTTTTCACCATCCGCGGTGTCAACGGCCTCCGGATCAAAGCTTGCAATCACCACTTCATCTGCCTCGATCAGCATGGGAAGGGCTGCATGAATGGCGCGGGCGGCCGGAAGGTCCGTATCCCATCCGACAAAAATCCGTTTCGGCGTGGACAAGGGCGTCGCATTCAGGATCAGGGGGATCGGCGTGTCGAACAGCACTCCATAGGCCGCCGCGCGGAACAACCCGTCAGGCGCATCCCGGAGATCCTTGGCCGCGATCGCGCCGTCGCAGACCAGCGCGCGGCGCGCCACCTGTGTACGAAGATCCGGCGCGTTGCACAGGGCGATCTGCACATCACCCGACGCGTTTTCGGCCTGTAGCAACGCTTCCAGCGCACTGGCCCGCTTGGCAAGCCTCGCACGCGCATCGCTGACCTCCTGCACCCATTGATCGGAGATTTCCCAGCCACCATAGGGAACCGCCCCGTAGGCTGTCACCGTCTGTATCGGCATCTGGGACACGACACAGCATACCAGCCGCCCCTCGTGTTCCGCCGCATAGGCCGCCATCTGGCGTACCTCCGTATCGGGGGTTTCTTCCGTTATCAGCAACAAAAGGGACTGGCGGTTCATGTTGAACTCTCCAATGGGTTTGGCGGCTGCGGCATGTGCCCTGCGGAAGGATGCCCGTTGTCCGCACATGCGGGCTGATCTTCGTCAATCGCCGTGTATCTTGTGGTGACGACGATCGGCGCATATCGCGGATACGGTGCCGAATTGGGCAGACGAGGGCGCAACAGCGGTTGCCGTATTGGCGACGCCCGATCAACGGCTGCTCGCCGAGACCGGCGAAGGGCGCGCCCAACATCAGCCCCATGATCAATGGCTGAAGAGCACCGGCACCTTGGCATCACGCAAAAGCCCCTGGGTGACGGCGCCCAACACGAAATCATAGGCCCGCGAATGCCCAAAGGCGCCCGTCACGACCAGGTCGGCCCCATCCTCGAAAGCATAACGCAACAACACCTCCGCGATATCGTCACCATCGCGATCAAGGTGCGCCGTCTTCGCCTTGAGGCCATGCCGGTCATAGAGCGCTGCGAATTCATTCAATTCGAAATCCTTCAACACATCACCCTGCTGCTTGCCGATGCGAAGCACGCTTAACTCGGCATCCGGAGCCGCCGCGATCAGGAGGTCATGGGCGGCGCGAGTTGCTTCGCGCGTGTCGCTCCATCCCAGAACCAGCCGCGTTCCCACATTGTTTTGAGCATAATCCCCTGGGACAACGATCACCGGGCGGCCGGCCTCTCGAATGACGCGGGCCTGCACCCGTTTGTCCTGATCACGGGCCGTGGTGGCGTTCGGCATCATGACAAGATCCGCCATCCGGGCGCTGTCGACGATACGTTCCGCCGCCGACGTGGCCTGTGCCTGAAGCATCCGCCATTCTGAAACGAAGTCCTCGCGATCGGTGTGCCTGGCAAAGATCGCTTCGATCCCGCGGGCCCGTTCAAGCTGACGCTCGTGGAACGCCGCATACACATCCTGTGTCAGATGCACGGCGATGCCGGGATAGACGACAAGCGCGTCGAGGACGTGCAGACCCACCAGATGGGCATTATGCATGCGCGCCAATTGAACCGCGCATGCCATGGTCGCATCCGCCGTTTCCATGTCGATCAGGCAAACCAGAAGCGTTCTCAAAGGCATTTGTGTGTCCTTCCCAAAATAGGCCCGACGCCGGGACAGGCCGACGTCGGGCCTTTCATCAACCCTTGGAAATTTCGATCTTCTGAACGTTTTTTCGCGTTTCTTCCGGCTTGAGGACCCTGAGCTTCAGCACGCCATTCTGAAACTGCGCCTGCACCCCACCATCAGCGGGCACAAACCCCAGCGGGATCTGACGCCGAAAGCTGCCATAGCGACGTTCGACGAAATGAATGTCTGCCTTCGTTTCCTCATGTTGATTGGATTTTTCGCCCTTCAAGATCAGCGTGTCATGCGAAACGGTGACGTCCAGATCCTCTTCCGTCACACCGGGGACTTCCGCGGTGATTTCCATCGCCTCATCGGTTTCCACCACGTCGAGCGCGGGAAAGGCCGGGCCGGTGAAGGCATCGAAAAACTCGGCGGGTGTCGACATCTCGCGACTGCGGAACCGGTCGAAGAACTGGTTCATCTCGCGCTGCATGGATTGAAAGAAGGGGGAATTGTGGTCGCCGGACCGCGGCGTGGGGGTCTTGTCGGGCATGGGCTCGCTCCTGTCTCAGCGTTGAACAGGCGTAAGGATAACAAGACGCTGCTGCCGTCGATTGAGGCAGATCAACAGCCAACCCATCCGCCACGATAGAAACGGGCATCCGAAACCGGCCAGATGACCGCCTTGCAATCTTCCTCCTTCGACACTGGAAAACGCCCATGAAAGATCCCGAAATAGACCTCCTGATCGAACAACTCGAAACCCGTGGGGATCTGTCCATCGCCGAACTGGACGGCGTGATCGGCGCGCTCGATTTCCTGTTGGACGATAAGACGCCCCGAAACGTCGCCACGCCATTGCGTGTCGGAACGACGGACGGCGCCATGCTGATCGCCGATGCGGCCTATCCCAACTGGTCCGTTCATATTCGCGGCCGCGCCAACGACAAGGATGGCCATTGGCATTGCGTTTTGCGTGAGGACGATGCGCGCGACAGCGACGCGGCCATCGGGTCGGGGCGCTCTCCGGTTCTGGCACAGGCGATCCTTGCTGCGGTTCTGCGGCTGTCAATGACCTTGTCAAAGAAGGCACCAAGCGCCTGACGCCACGCGAAACCTACGCGTCTTCAGCCTCCGCCACATTGCGCAGCACCTGCACGAAACTGTCCGGCGTGACCGAGATCGAGTCGATGCCCAACGCCACCAGCCGCTTCGCATATCCGGGATCGTTGCTGGGGGCCTGGCCACAAAATCCGACCTTCACACCCGCCATATGGGCCTCGTGCACGACGCGTTCGATCATCCAAAGAACCGCCGTGTCATCTTCCCGGAACAGCGGCGCAAGAGCATCCGAGTCGCGATCGATGCCCAGGGTGAGCTGCGTCAGATCGTTTGAACCAATCGAAAACCCGTCAAACCGTTCGGCGAATTCGGCGGCACGCACAACATTGGACGGAATCTCACACATGACATAGACCTGAAGGCCGTCTTTGCCGCGCTCTAGGCCGTGCTCCGCCAAGACGGCCAGCACCTTGTCGGCCTCATCGGGCGTGCGGCAGAACGGGATCATCATCGTGACGTTGTCAAAGCCCATCTCGCCCCGTAGCCGCGCAATGGCCCGGCATTCCAACGCGAAACCGTCGCGATACATGTCGGAATAATACCGCGACGCACCGCGAAACCCGATCATCGGGTTTTCCTCGACCGGCTCAAAATCCCGGCCGCCCAGTAGGTCGGCATATTCGTTGGTCTTGAAGTCGCTCATCCGCACGATGACGGGTTTGGGATAGCAAAACGCCGCGATCCGCGACAGGCCCCGGGCCAGATGATCCACAAAGTAATCGGGCTTGCTGTCGTAGCCCGCCGTCAGCGCCTCGATCCGCGCCCGCGCATCGGGGTCGCTCACCCGCTCGAAATGCGCCAGCGCCATCGGGTGGACCTTCACCGCGTTGTTCACCACGAATTCCATACGCGCCAGGCCAACACCATCCACCGGCAACCGCCACCATCTGAGCGCCGCGCTTGGATTGGCGAGGTTCAGCATGACCTGGGTCTTTGGGGCCGGCAATTCGCCCAATGTCTCTTCCGCGATGACGATGTCCGACAGACCTTCCGTCACCACCCCCTCTTCCCCACCCGCGCAGGACACGGTCACGTCCTGATCGTCATGCAAAACGTGCGTGGCATCGCCACACCCGACGATGGCCGGCAGGCCGAGTTCCCGGCTGACGATGGCCGCGTGCGACGTGCGGCCGCCGTGGTCGGTCACGATCGCCGCAGCGCGTTTCATGATCGGAACCCAATCCGGATCGGTCGTACCGGTCACCAGAACCGATCCATCGACGAATTTACCAATATCCGCGGCCCTTTCGATGATCGACACGCGACCCGAGATCGCCGCGCTTCCCACGCTCAAACCGCTACAAAGAACGCGCCCGGGATCGCGCACCTCGTAGGATTTCAGCGTTCCCATATCAGCACGCGACTGCACCGTTTCGGGCCGGGCCTGTACGATGTAGATGGTGCCGGTCACCCCATCGCGGGCCCATTCCATATCCATCGGCTGGCCATAATGCTCTTCGATGATCTTGGCCTGGCGAGCGAGCGTCAGGATCTCCACGTCGCTCAGCACAAAGGCCTGCCGTTCCGCCTTGGATGTCGGCACGTTGCGAGGTGTGCCGTCGCGGTCATGGATCATCTTGATCGCCTTGGCACCCAGGCGTTTTTCAAGGATCGGTGTCAATTTATCCCGTTTGAGGAACGGCGCATAAACCTGGTATTCATCGGGATCGACGGCGCCCTGAACGACGTTCTCGCCCAAGCCCCAGGCCGCATTGATCAAGACGGCATCGGGAAAGCCGGATTCCGTATCGATGGAAAACATTACCCCCGATCCGCCGGTATCGGCGCGGACCATCTGCTGGATGCCAATCGACAACGCCACC
The DNA here is from genome assembly GCA_947494975.1 of uncultured Roseicyclus sp. Taxonomy (GTDB): domain Bacteria; phylum Pseudomonadota; class Alphaproteobacteria; order Rhodobacterales; family Rhodobacteraceae; genus Gymnodinialimonas. The sequence continues at coordinate 575,588 of CANLXA010000003.1, forward strand.
TGGTCGTGGGCGAAGCCCTGCATCTGCCGGTACGAAATCGCGCGATCCGTGTAGAGCGAGGCGTAACAGCGCTTGCACGCCTTCAACAACGCGTCCTCTCCGATCACGTTCAGGAAGGTTTCCTGCTGGCCCGCGAAACTGGCATCCGGCAGGTCCTCTGCCGTGGCGCTCGACCGGACGGCAACCGGCAGGTTCTCCTCGCCTGCCTCTTGCCCCATCCGGCGGTAGGCTGAGACGATGGCCGCTGCCGTTTCGTCCGGCCAGCGTGCTTGCAGGATCAGCGCCCGGATGGCGCGACCCGCCTCTTGCAAACTGGCGTGACCCGCAGCCAACTCATCCAAACGGTTCGAGATCGCCAGCGTCAGCTCGTTTTGCGAGAGGTAGGCGCGAAAGGCGTCGGAAGTTGTGGCAAATCCCGGCGGCACCAGAACCCCCTTCCCTGCGAGAGATCCGATCATCTCGCCCAATGACGCATTCTTGCCGCCGACCAAAGGCACGTCAGCCCGCGTCACCTTGGCAAAATCGATTACGTGGCAGGGCTCTGTCATGGGCGTTGTCCAGATTGGGGATCGGTCCGGCGATCATGCCGCGGTGATCGCGCCCGCAATTGATGCGGATCAGCGCGGATCGTGAGGCCCGGCAATACGCGTTGCGCGATTGACCCACGTCGCCCGGATCTGGCGGTATCGGACATGCGGCAGGGTTCGCACCAGATACAATCTGAAGCCGTCACCCGCATCGAGACACACGAAAATGCCAGAGCCGGTTGGGGGACGGCATCACGTCACCAATAAACGTCTCACCAATCCGGGAAAGCATTTGGCCGCTTGCCCGGATTGCCCCAGCTCAGGACGACTGATGTCCACGAAAGCCCAACCGCTCGATCACGTAAACCAGCATCCCCATGCCAACCGCACCAAGCGCCGCGATGGCCAGCAACACGATCACATCAACCGGTCCGCCGATATCGGCCAGACGGGAATCCGTCATCACCATCACGAACCAGACCGCCGCAATAGCACCGATCGGCATGAACAATTGCGCAATCAGGAATTGCCGCATTCCGAAGGCGCGGTCCCGGACAAGCACGTAGAGCCATGCCACCGTAATCAGAAGCGCCAATACGACCATGCCCCAGAAGAGCCACGGCGCGAACATCTCTTCAAACACGGCGATCATGGTTCCGAATGTCAGATCCTTCATGTTCCATTCTCCTCAGGCGCGGCCGCGCAACATGGCGTTATAGGTCGCTTTCAGCGCAACTTCCTTCATCAGCCAACTGATCCACAATTCTTCCAAGGGGGCGATGAGACCGGGAAAGGAGGGGGTCAGATTGTTGTCGTAATCGAACTCGATCAACATCGCGCGCCCGATCCGGGTGATCAGCGGGCAAGAGGTGTAGCCGTTGTAGCGCTCCGTGGCCTCCCTGCCCCCAATCGCCGAGACCATTTGGTCTTCCACAACCGGGACCTGCCATTTCACCGACGCTGCCGTCTTCCCCTTGGGTACACCGGCCACGTCACCCACCGCCCAGATCTCATCGTATCGATTGTGGCGCAAAGTGTATTGGTCAACATCCACCCATCCCTGATCGGTCCACCGATCCTCCCAAGACAGGCCGGATTGCCGGATGAACTCCGGCGCGCGCTGGGGCGGAATAATGTGGATGTAATCGTATTGCTCGTCCTCGGGCCCATCGTCGGTTTCAAATGTGGCGATCTTGGCAGAGGCATCGATCGCCGTCAGGGTCCGGCCCATCTGCGTTCCGATCCCCCGGTCCCCGAACAACATCCGGACCCGTTCGGCCACGATGGGCACGCCGAACAAGGACGCCTGCGGAGCGGCGTAGACGATCTCTGCCGCAGCACGGTTTCCGGCCCGTTGCAGGCGATCTTCGATGAGAAAGGTATGCTTCAGGGGCGCCCCGGCGCATTTTATCTCGGTGGCCGGTCGGGTGAACAGGCCCCGCCCGCCCTCTTCGATGAACTGCGACGCGGCGGTCCAGGTGCGCGCGGCATGGTCCGGCCCGGCATACAGCGCGCCGATGCCATTCTGGCCGACCATGTCGAGTGAAAACCCGTCGATGGCATCGTGATCAAGCACCAGCCCGGGCGCCAGGACGAGGTAATCATAGGGTAGCGACTGGCCGTCTTCAGTCTCGACCACCCGTGTTTCGGGATCAAGCCCGGCCACCGCCTGAGGTATCAATGTCACACCGTCGGGCAACCAATCGCTTGTTTGCGAAACTACATAATCCGCCGGTCGCAGACCGGCAGCCACCAGCGTGAGGCCCGGTTGATAGAGGTGCTGGCCCCGGGGATCGATCAACGTGATCTGGGCCCCGTCCAATCGACGGACCAGCCGGTTGGCCAAGGCCGTGCCCGCCGCCCCGGCGCCGATAATCACGATCCTTGCGGATGTCTGCACAGGCTGCGCGCGCACCGGTCCGGTGTGCAGTGCAACAGCTAGGCTTCCGGCCGCCGCTCTTGCCAGAAACGCCCGTCGCGTCGTTTCAAATCTGCTAGCCATCATCCAATGCCCCATCATTCAAATGCTCACCCGGACGTTCAGGATATGGTATTGGCATTGCGCCGGATTGATGCCCGTCAATGACGGTCCCCGTGGCCCACCTTGCCGAACGCATCGAAGCCGAGCGGGGCTTTCTCCATCACACGGAAGGTAGCGCCGAGATTAAGTCGGAAAATCCAAACCGCATTTCCAACCGGCCGGAGATCAGGATTAAGTGTTTGCGGAATATCAACAAATGACATGGATTGCGCTGCACCTTCTTGGCACATCCGCGTCCCTTCCCTCCTCATGTCACGACGGTTTCGATCCGCTCTTTTCAAATGCAGTGGACAGTCTCGCGGCCGCAGCGGTTGCCTCGTCAGTGTGTCTAGGCCAGCGATAATCGGCGATGCGGCTGCCGCATCCATCTTTCCCTCATACTGCACACGAAACACCGCGGCATAGCACGCCGAGAGCGAAGACAGGCGAACGGCGGCGATTGGGGGACGGGGTGTTCGTGAGCTAAATTCTTGTCGCCAAATCCAGACAGAAATTGACAAGAAATTGCATTCGAGAAACGCAGTACCTCATGATGAAACGTATGAGGATCCCAATCCCCTACGTGGCGACACAGATCCCGCTTCGCCGCACTGCTCCAGCGGCCTTTCCGGCGGGTTGCCGAAAGGCATATGCCCTCACAGGAATGCTCTCGCGCCCATAGAGAATGGCCACCTCGAGCCCACGCCTACCGATAATATGCTGCTCTCAACTGAACGTTTGAGGGCCAATTTCCGTCATTGGTAAAATGGTAGTCCTCCTACCTCGATGACTATCAGTTGACGGGCGCCACAATCCTCTGGCAGCTCGGCATACGATACATCGCTCTACGGCTTCCAATGTCCTTAAGTCTCGGCCTCCCTTGCATCGGCCTCCCTCGTCCAACGCCCGTGACCCCAGTGTGATTGCCGATCTTGTGTAGGTGTCAGAGCGACGCGTTGACCATATCGGCATCGAGGGGAAAGATAGGCCGCGGCACCTTGGCGTAGGGCAATCGTTCGTACGAGGTCGTGCACAACGCGCCGGTGTCGCAAACAATGATCCGCCCCGCTATCGGCGCGAATGCTGCGCGGAAGTGCTGCATGGATTTCAGCGCGACGACGGATTTCGCGGTTGGTTCGATGCCAAACGCGCGGAATTGCTGGAGGTCGAGCATCTGGTGCGCGATGGAGACGATCAGCACATCGATGCCCGCCACCCGCAGCACCGCGCTCGGCCCGAAACTGCGTTCCTGTCCGCCCAGGATCGGGCCGTCTCCCACAACCCTGCCCTCGCCCCGCCAGATCACCGTGCCGGTTACACCCAACGGCCCGCCGCCGAATTCCGGTGCGGTCTTGCCGCCGAGGGCAAGAGTCACGTTTTCGCCAAGGGTCGCGTCTTGCAGCATGGCCGCCGCCTCTGCGTCGATCAGTGGCCCGAAACAGGCCTCCTGAATGCCCGCCGCCAGCAATGCCTCAAGCAACGCAGGGGCGTCGCCGTAGGCGCCCGAGCCGGGGTTGTCAGCGTAATCAGCGATGACCAGTGGGCTGCCGCCGGGCTGCCACTCCCGCGCGATGTCTGCGGCTTCGGATGGGGTCAGGTAGTGATTGAGCGCCTCACGGCGCCGCGCCCAGATGTCGTCAGCCAATTCATCTGCCATGGCTGCCAATGGCGCGTGTTCATCCTCACCGACAATCAGAACGGTCGGCCCGACCTCGGCGATATCAGCGCAGGGGAAGGCCCCGTTGATGCTGATCGCATAGACGCCTTTGCGGGCCTCGAAGGCGCGGGCCATGGCGTGACGGTCGATCATCGGGCCGATATCGGTGCGCCCGCCATTGGCTTCTTCCAGCATGGGCCTGTGGGCACGATGGGTGCGGGGATGGATATCTCCGGTCATGGTGCGGTGCAGCAACTCGGCCGTGCGGCGCCCCGTGGCGCGGATATCGACATGGGGATAGGTGGTGAAGGAGACCAGGATTTGCGCGAGGTCGCACATCGCGGTGGTGACATTGGCATGGGGGTCGAGGGTTACGGCCACGGGCAGGTCAGGGCCGATGATCGCGCGCAGACAGCTGAGGATTTCCCCTTCCCCGTCGTCGTGGTCCTCGGTGACCATGGCGCCGTGCAGGATCAGGAAGATACCATCCCATCGCCCCTGCGCGGCAGCGTCCAGCAGCGGCGCCAGCAGCGTTTCGAATGCGGGCCGCGTCACCCGCCCGCCTGGTCCGGCGGCGGCACTGATCACATGGGTGACGTTCCAGTCATGATCGCGGCCCACATCGAGCAGCCCGGCCAATTCGGTATTCTTGTCCCCCTTCGCGCCGATGGCGGCCGGACCGTCCAGCAGGTAGCGGTCGCGAAAGGCTTGAAGGTCAGTTGGGCGGATGTTGAACGTGTTGGTTTCGTGGGAGATTTCGGCGGAGAGTATCTTGAACCCCAAGTCTTTGTCCTTCTTGGTCAGATCGGGTGATGACAGGCGACGGCGTGGCCGGTCTCGGTCGATAGCACGGGCGTCTCCGTACGGCAGAGGGCGCTGGCATTTGGGCAGCGATCCGCGAAGGCGCAACCGGGGGGCAGGTCGAACGGGCTTGGCACTTCGCCTTCCAGCGGCGCGATCAGACGGCGTTTCTTCGGGTCCGGCTCGAACGTGCTTTCCATCAGGGTTCTTGTATAAGGATGCCGGGCCGGGGCGGCTGTCTCCGGCAATGCCTCGACCACGCGGCCAAGATACATGACGAGGATCTCGTCGCAGAAATATTTCACCAGACTGAGGTCATGGGAGATGAAGAGGTAAGTCAGGCCGAGATCGGTGCGCAGGTCTTCCAAAAGGCCAATGATCTGTGCCTGAACCGATACGTCGAGAGAGGCCGTGGGTTCATCCAAAACCAGCAACGAAGGCCGTAGGGCGAGAGCCCGCGCGATGCCCACGCGCTGTTTCTGGCCACCGGAGATCTGGTGTGGATAGCTGGCGGCGAGGCCGGGGTTGAGGCCAACCATCTCCAGCAGGTCCGCCACTTCTTCGGCCATGGGTTTTTTCGGCGTCACATTCTGCACCTCGAACGGCTCGGAGACGGCACGGGTCAACGTGTAGCGCGGATCAATGGCGGAATAGGGATCCTGGAACACCATCTGCATCCGAGCGCGTAGCTTGCGCATCTGCGAGGGAGATTTGGCCAAAAGGTTATCGCCGTCGAAGTTCACAGCGCCGCCCGAGGGTTCGATGAGGCGCAGGATCAGGCGAGCGAGCGTTGACTTGCCGCAGCCGCTTTCCCCGACGACGCCGATCACCCGGCCTTCTGGCAGATCGAACGAGACGCCGTTGACCGCGTGCATGGACCGCGCCTTGCGAAACGGGCCGCCCGCGCTGGTGAACCGTTTGGACAGGTCGCGGACCTCAAGCAGGTTGGGCATCGGCGACCTCCGCGAAATGGCAGGCGGCGGCGCTGTCGCCCTCTACCGAGAAGCCCGGCGGATCGGTGGCGCAGATCGCCTCGGCCCGCGGACAGCGCGGATGGAAGGGGCAACCGCTGGGGTAGTTCACGACCGTGGGAACAGTCCCTTCGATGCCGGTCAGGCGCGTGGCCTCATCCAGGCCGCGGGGGATGCAGGCAATCAGCGCCTGGGTATAGGGATGGCGCGGGCGGTCGAATATCGTCTCGACCGGTCCGTGTTCCACGGCGCGTCCGGCATACATCACCACGACCTTGTCACAGGTCTGCGCCACGACGCTCATGTCATGGGTGATCAGGACGAGCGCCAGATCACGCTCCTTCACCAGATCATCGAGCAGGCGGATGATCTGGGCCTGCACGGTCACGTCGAGGGCTGTGGTTGGCTCATCCGCAATCAAAACGTCGGGGTCAGCGGCCAGCGCCATGGCGATGACGATCCGCTGCTTCATACCGCCCGACATCTGGTGCGGATACCGCTCGCAGATCAACGCGGGTTCGGGAATACGGAGCGTGCCGAGGATCTCCTCGGTCCGGGCCCGGGCGGCCTGCTCGGACAGGCCCATATGCAGCTTGGCGACATCATCGACCTGTGGGCCGATCTTTTTCAGCGGATCAAGCGAGGTCATCGGGTTTTGGGTTATCAGCCCGATCCGCCCGCCACGCAGCTTCCGATAGGCGCGCTCGGATAGCTTGGTCAGGTCTTGTCCGTCGAATTCCACCTTGCCGCCGGTGATGCGCCCCCCGCTGAGCGGCAGAAGGCCCATGACACTCATCGCAGTCAGCGATTTGCCAGACCCGCTTTCCCCGACAATCCCAAGCGTCTCCCCCTTGCCCACGGCAAAGCTGACGCCTGAAAGAGGCTGAACCGCACCGAAAGCAACCCCCAGATCGCGGACGCTGAGCATACTCACGCCCCCCTGAGCCGGTCGCGGATATCAAGCGCACGGATCAACTCGTCGCCGAAGAGGTTGACCGCGATGACCGTGACCGCAACGGCCACGCCGGGGAAGATGATGACCCATGGGCTGAGGAAGAGTTGCGCCGTGCCTGACGACATCATCGCCCCCCAGCTAGGGGTCGGGGGCTGCGCGCCGAGGCCGAAGAAACCAAGCGTCGCTTCCAGCACGATGCCGTCGCCGATGGCCAGCATGCCGACGACAATCACCGGAGCGATGGCGTTGGGCATCAGGTGCTTCAGCAGGATATGGGAGGGCTTGGCGCCAAGGTTGATCGTCGCCTCGATGAAGGTTTCGCGCTTCAGGCGCACGATCTGGGCGCGGGTCAGCCGGGTGAATTGCGCCAGGTAGGCGATGGCGATGGCAAAAGTGGTGGAGGTCAGGCCGGGGCCGATGATGGCTACAAAAATTAGCGCGATCAGGATGTCGGGGAAGGACCAAGTGAGGTCCACCACGGTCATCACCGCGCGCTCGAAGAACCCGCCGAAATAGCCTGCCGCCGCGCCTAGGGTCATGCCCGCCGCCATGGAAATGGCGATGGCCGTGGCGCTGACCGAAAGCGAGGTGCGCGCGCCGTGTATCACGCGGGACAGTACGTCACGCCCAAACTCGTCCGTGCCAAGCAGATGCGGCCAGCCTGGGGCGGCATTGGCATTCATCAGGTTCTGCGCGGCATAGTCGAATGGGGCGATCCATGGCGCGAAGATTGCGACCAACACCAGCAGGATCAGGAAGCCGCCGGCCACCATGCCAACACCCGACGCGAAGGCCCGCCCGATGCTCATCCGCGCAAAGGCGTCGAGTGAACGAATGGCCATTTGGGAAACGTTCATGCTTTTCTCTCACGAATTCGGGGGTCCATGGACGCTTGGGCCACATCGCCGATCAGGGTGCCGAGCATGACGGCCAGCGCCAGCATCAGAAGGCAGGCCTGCACGACCGGGTAGTCGCGTTGGCCAAGCGCCCGGATCAATAGCGAGCCGAGGCCGGGACGGCCGAAGACGAATTCCACCGTGACCGCGCCGCCGAGGATCCAGCCGATCCGCAGTGCCAGGATCGTGACCACGGGCAAAAGCGCGTGGGGCATGAGGTGACGAAAGAGGATTGTGCGGGAGGAGAGCCCCTTGGCATGGAGCAGCGTCACGAAGTCTTCTCGTTGTGCATCCAGCAGGGCGACCCGCGTGACGCGTGCGACCAAAGCCACCCCGCCAAAGCCGATGGTCAGCACCGGAAGCACAAGGGATTTCCACCCGCCTGCGCCGGACACTGGGAACCAGCCCAGATTGACCGAGAAGAAAAGGATCAACAAAAGCGCCAGCCAGAAGCCCGGCACGGTGGAGCCAAGCAGGATGAAGCCGCGCATGAACCGATCAAGCACAGGATGGCGGACAATCGCGGAAATCGTGCCGAGCGTCATGCCGACGGTGGAGGAGAAGAGGAAGGCCAGCCCGCCAAGTGTCAGGCTGTAGGGCAGATTCTGCGCCACCAGATCGGCGACCGGGCGGCGCAACACAATGGCTTGGCCGAACTCACCCTGGAACATGTTCCCGATCCAGACGAAGTACTGGACCACCAGGTTCCGGTCGAGCCCGTATTGCGCCACCAACTCGGCCCGGTCCTCGGGGGAGGACCCGACGCGAAGCAGGTTGTCGATGGGATCCCCCGGCAGCAGGTAGACGATCATGAAGATCACCACCGAGATCGAAAACGACACCGGGATCAGCATCAGCAAACGTTGGAACGTGTATCTGAGGATCATCCCGGTGCCTCCTTTCTTCGGAGTTCAGGGGCCTATTCGACGACCTGGATGTCCATGAACGACTGCCCGCGGAACCGTGAGCCACGCACCGGATCGGGCACGCTGATCGATGTCGCATTGAACGCGATGTTCTGGGTCGGCTGGTAGATCGGCACGAACAGATGCTGGCTCAGGACGTATTCATGATAGGCGGTGAAATTCGCGATCCGCTCGGCGGAGGTGCTGCTTTCGGTCATCGCCACATCGTTCAGGCGCTGGCCTTCCTCGTCCTCCCACATTGACACGTTGGGGTAGCCCAGGCGATTGCCGCTGAAGAACCAGTCCAGAATGTCCGAGTTGTTCCAGTCATAGCTTCGCACCGCAAGCTGGTGGGCGTTGTTGCGGTACTCGTCGCGGATCGTGGAGCTGTCGAAGACCGTGATGATCGCCTCCATCCCGATCTCGCCCAGTTGGGCCTGCACCACCTGCGTCAGTCGGGTCAGTTCCGTCGTGTTGGCAGTATAAAGGCTGACCGTCAGGCGCTCGTCGCCCATGACGCGCACACCGTCATCGCCCATCACCCATCCGGCCTCGTCCAGCAATTCACCGGCGCGGGCGGGATTGTAGGTGACGTTGAGGTCCGGATCCACATCGGCCTCGGGCAGCGACGAGATCAGGAAGTTGTGGGCCGGCGCGCCGACGCCGTTATAGATCGCCGCGACGATCCCCTCCTGGTCGATGGCCATGCCCGTCGCCTGCCGCACCAGGATGTTGTCGAAAGGCGGCGCGGTCACGTTGATCGGCATATAGCTGATGCCGACGCCGGGCATCTGGATGATCTGGATATTGGCCTCGGCCTCCAGGATCTGGAGGAAGTCGGTGGGTACGCCCAGGAGCAGGTCGATCCCGCCGGTCCGCAACTCCAGAAATGCGGTGGATTGGTCGGGGATCTCGCGGAAGGTAAAGGTTTCGATATGGCCCGGTCCGGTGTTTTCGGACAGGTCGGAACCCCAGATGTAGTCCTCGTTGCGCACAAGGACGGTCTCAAGCCCGATTTCAAAACTCTGGAGCTCGTAGGGCCCGGTGCCCACCGCGGCCGTCACGCCGAAATTGTCGCCCAGTTCCGCGAAGGCCGTGGGGCTGGGGATGCCCATGAAGGCGCTGGCGAGGTTGTAGAGCAGGTTCGGTTCCGGCCGGTCCATGTTGAAGCGCACCGTCAGATCGTCGATCACGTCGACCGACCCGATGGCCTCCACCAGATACTCGTTCTCGGTGCCGGCATAGCTTGCGATCCAGGATTGGACGGCGGCGGCGTTGAACGGCGTGTCGTCATGGAATGTCACCCCTTCCAGCAATGAGAAGGTCCAGGCCATGCCGTCCGCGGTTTCCTCCCACGAGGTCGCCAGATGCGGGTGATAGGATTGGTCGGCGTCCTGCTCCACCAGCCGGTCATAGATAAGCGAGGTGGCGGTGTTGAGTGTGCTGGCCGCGACGGGATTGTAGGCCGTGGCCCCCAATTCGCTGGCCGAAAACGCGACTGAGACGTTCTGCGCCATCGCGGCGGCGGAAAACAGCAAACCGGCAGCAACGATAGCCGATCCTGATAGAAGTTGGGTCTTGGTCGAATATCGCATGGCAGATTTCCCTGTTATATATATATGTTCTTTGGCAGACTTACGTGGTGCGGCGGCCCTCCCCGCGCGTAGGGGTGGCGTCGCCGACATGGCCGGTGAAACGTCCGTGGAGATGGGCGAACTTGTTCATCCGCTCCTCGACCCCGGGGCCAAGCTCCATGAACACGGCGTTGACCAGCAGATTGGCGAGGCTCGCCATCTGTGCGGTCGATTCCCAGAACAGGTTGACCGCCGTGGGTACGACGAACATCTCGTTCGAAACGGCATGGCCCCAATCGCAATAGGGGTCGGTGATCAAGGTGACGGGAATACCGGCAGCCTTGGCGTCTTCGGCCAGCATCCGGGCGTGGCGCGAGTAACGACGCGCCTCGAAGATCACAAGCGCGGCGTCGTTGCCCTCCATCGCGAGGATCTCGGCGAAGTTTCCGGCGGCGAGATCCAGAAGATACACACCTTCGCGCAGATATTGCAGTTGGTTGACGAAGATCTGGGCCATGCCGCGTTCGGTCTGGAACCCGGCGGCAAAGACATGCTTCGCCGTGGCCAGCCGCTTGACGGTATCATGCCATTCGGGGCTGTGGGCGGCTTCGTAAACCGCCACGAGCGCTGCCATTTCAAGCTCCAGCCCGCGCGTCAGCTGGTCTTCACCGGCCTTGGTGCGTTGCTGCAAGTCCCGCAACCGGTCACCGATCAACCACGGCTGATCGCCCATGTCATTTTTCAGGTTCTGTTTAAGGTCCTTGAACCCATCATAGCCGATCGACCGGCAGAAGCGGCCAACGGTCGGCTCGCTCACCGCGACCTTGGCGGCAAGGCTGGCCGCCGTTTCGAAAGGCAGGGTGCCCATATCCGACAACATGTAATTCGCCAACGCGCGATCCGCCTTCGAGGCGGTTTGCAACGCCTCGGTCAGGCGGTCGCGCAAGGGTTTTGTCATGGCAGGGTTCCGATCAATTGCCGCCAGTTAGAAAGAAAACTTACAAATAGTCAACAAAATTAGTTTTTCTTGCAATACGTGCTGGATGAGCGCCTTGTAACGCATCGGCCCATCTTGTGGTCGCGCGCCCAGAGAAGGCCCGACCAGCATGATCTATGATTTCCTTGTGATCGGGGGCGGCATTTCAGGCGCGTCAGTCGCCTATGAGCTTGCCGATACAGGCCGCGTTCTTGTTCTGGAGGCCGAGACGTCACTGGGCTACCACAGCACCGGGCGCTCGGCCGCACTCTTCACCCGGAACTATGGTGGCCCCGTCGTCCGACAGATCAACGCGGCCAGCGCGCCCTTCTTCGCCTCACCGCCCGATGGCTTTTGTGACGCTCCGCTTCTTACCCCGCGCGGCGCACTGACCGTGGCTGACGCGGATAGCCTTGATCGCCTGCCGCCCCTTCTGATGCTGTCGGAACCCGGCGAGGCCGTGATCGAGATCACGCCCAGGGAGGCTCTTGATCTGGCCCCGTATCTAAGGCCCGACCGCATCGCAGGCGCGGTTTTCGAGGCAAACGTCACCGACATCGACGTTGCGGGCCTGCATCAGGGATATCTCAAAGGCACCAGGCAGCGCGGCGGTACGATTGCCACCGGTGAGCCCGTGACGGCACTTCTACGCCAGGCCGATATCTGGGAGGTGACGACCCCAAATCGGACCTACCGGACAAAAATCATCGTGAACGCCGCGGGAGCGTGGGCAGACGAGATCGGAACACTGGCTGGCGCTCGACGGATCGGCCTGGTGCCCATGCGCCGGACGGGCATCATCGTCGATGCGCCCGACGGACTCGACCTTACCGCAAGCCCTGCCGTCGATTTCGCCGCGTCGGGTGCGTATGTCAAACCCGATGCGGGCAAGCTCATGGCGTCACCCGGCGATGCGACGCCGACCAGTCCACAAGACGTGCGCCCGGAAGAACTCGATATCGCCCATCTTGCCCATTGGATCGAAACCGAAACCCTGATCCCGGTGCGCCGGATCTCGCATTCATGGGCGGGGTTGCGAAGCTTCGTGCCGGATGAAGCACCGGTTGTCGGGTTCGATGGCAACATACCGGATTTCCTGTGGCTTGCGGGGCAAGGCGGCTATGGGATCATGATGGCACCCGCACTCGCCAAACTGGCGGCGGGCCTTGTGCTGGGGCGGAAGGATACGGGCCAAGCCGGACTGAACGCTGCCGCGATCTCTCCGCGGCGGCTGAGTGTCTGAGTGTCAAATGAGATGGCACGAGGCGCGACCCAAGGGCGCCGAACCACCGCTCGGTCAAACCGGAAAGGTGCGGGCCTCCGCAAACGTTACGAGCTTGCCGCGGGTTTCATCCCAAAGGTGAAGCCGCGCACAGCGGAAGCTTTCCCAAAGTGTGATCCGCTTGGACTGCGCCAGCACATCGTGGTCCCGGATCACCTCATCAAGGCGATAGAACGGGATACGGCTGGCCAGGTGATGCACGTGATGCACGCCGATATTGCCGGTGATCCAGCGCAGGATACCGGGCAGCGCATAGTGCGAGCTGCCCTCAATCGCCGCATCCTGAACGCTCCAGTCTTCTTCGCGCTGCCAGCTGGTTTCCTCAAACTGATGTTGCACGTAAAAGAACCACATGCCGGTGGTTGCCGCGAGGAGCATCGTTGGCAGGAAGACGAACAGCAAGACATCCCAGCCCCCCAGCCACACGATTGTTGCAAGGATCACTCCGATCGCGGCATTTGTCGCTAGCGCACTGAGCCAATAGCGCCAGCCGGATCGCATCAATCCGACCGGTAGCCGGTTCTGGAGAAAAAACGTGTAAAACGGTACAACACCAAACAGGAAAATCGGATTGCGCACGAGGCGATAGAGGCCCCGTCCCACCCAACCCTTTGCCTGATATTCCTTGACCGTCAGGGTCGGGAGATCACCGACGCCCCGACGGTCCAGATTACCGGATGTTGCGTGGTGAACGGAGTGGTTTTGCCGCCAAACATCATAGGGCGTCAGCGTCAGGACGCCGATCCCCCGCCCCAGCCAGTCGCACAGGCGCCGGTTGCGGAACAGGGAGCCGTGGCCGCAATCGTGCTGGATCATGAACAAGCGGACCAGAAACGCCGCATTGCCCAACGCCAGAACAAAGGCCAGCGGAATGCTGATCGACAGCATCCACCAGGCCACCGCCCAGGTCGCGACAAACGGTGCAAGCGTCACGACCAGCTCGAAGAGGCTTCGCGCCGGATCCGGCGTGCGATATCGGGCCAGGACGCGGCTCCATTGGGACGGGCTGAGTGGCGGCTGGGGCATGGGGAATGTCTCGGTCATCGCGACGGGGCGCCCCGTGGGAGCGCCCGGTGCATTGAGGTCAGGCGAGGGCGATGTTGGTTGCGCTTTCGCGCCCATCGCGTCCGGCTTCGACGTCGAAGGTTACCTTCTGGTCGTCAGCAAGGGTGGTCAGACCCGCCTGCTCTACCGCGGAGATGTGCAAAAACACATCCTTGCCGCCCGTTTCCGGCGCGATAAAGCCGAAGCCCTTGGAAGAATTGAACCATTTCACTGTGCCATTGGCCATGTGAGTATTCCTTATTGATCGCTGCCCACGGAGCGCGGCAGCCCGGCTTGTCACAACTAGATCGAGCGCTGTGAGCCAGTGAAGGAAAACAGATGGTCGAAATCGAATTCTGTAGCCAGACTTACATGACCACCGAACGGCCCAGTTGCAAGGGGCATCGGCCCTGAGTGTCCAAGCTTTCCTTTGCCATTGATGGGGTCGTCCTGTAGGGATCGCGCGTTGCCGGATACCCCGGCGGCCCGAAAAGGAATGCCAGAATGTCGTTCAACGACTTGGCGAAGAAGGAAGCTGCCGCGAAGCAGGCCTCCCAATCAAAAGACCCAAAAGAACAAGCTGCCGCAAAGGAGCGCCTCTCATCCGACGCGACGGCCGAAGGCCCATCGACGGACTAAACCGAGCAGTCCCGGGCTCTTGGCCCGCTCGACTAATCCACCGTTTCTATTGGCGTATCGCCAACAAGAAAGGCCGGCTGCGCCCACACATCCTGCCATTGGATCAGACCAGCTCATCCGATTGCAAATAAGCAAAACCCGACCAATCGGCCGTTGGCCAGAAAGACGCACCGATGGCACCAATCAAGATCGTTGGCCGAATGTTATGTCTGTCACTTACATCCCAACGCACGCTTCTGGCCGGGCTGCTGATGGCCCTTGCGCTGCCGGTTCTTGCACAAGACGGCACCGGACCACTGCCCGAGAATGCCCAGACGCGCAGTTTTGGCGGCGGATGGGATTGTGATGTTGGATATCGAGTAGAGGGCGTTGAATGCCTCGCAATTGACGTTCCCGAAAACGCTTACGCCACAGAACGGTCCTATGGCACCGGCTGGGCCTGTCGGCGTGGATACCAAATGGCGGGAGGAACATCCTGTGAGCCGATCCCCGTTCCCGAAAACGCCTTCTTGAGTGAGTCCACCCATGGCTGGCATTGCGAACGCGGATACCGACGAGAGCGCGATGCCTGTATCGCCGTGGTTTTGCCTGATCACGCCTATCTGGCAGCGGACACCACAGGGTCAGGATGGCGCTGCGAGCGTGGATACGAGGCTCAGGGCGATACCTGCCTGGAGATCGATCTGCCGCAAAACGCGCATCTCGACCGGACAGGTAACGGATGGCGTTGTGACCGCAACTTTCAGCTCTCCGGTGGGTCTTGTGTCCTCGGACGGTAATCAGCGCAAGCAAGGCGTATTGGCGCATCAGACATGTGCATGAGCATCGCGTGCCGCAACCTTCGAGCCCCGCGCGCGGGTTGGTCGCAGATCGCCGTAGAGATGCCTCACCCTGAATTCGGCGTGCTCTCAAATCGTGGTAATCCGTAGGTCTCTACAACGCACAGGGTGTTCACAGGAACCGCGTGCCTCTATCGGCACAAGTGCCTAACGCCTAAAGAATCCCGTGTTTCTCGAAAACCTCGGCAAGGCTGCGCCCCGCCCGAAGCTCGTCGCGCACGGTATTCTCTGATCGGACCTTGTCGAGAGCACCCGCCACCACGTCGTCAATACGATCCCGGGGAATGAACACGATGCCATCAAGGTCTGCGATGACCAGATCGCCTGAATTGACCAGCACGCCGCCGATAACACCCGGCACGTCATACCACATCATCTTGCCCCGATACTTGGTATCCGCCGGATTGCGCCCGCCACAAAACACCGGATAGCCCATATCGCAGATCATCCGGACGTCCCGGACGCAGCCATCTGTGATACATCCCGCACTTTGCAGCACCTGGGCGCGGGTCGACAACAACTCCCCCCAAGGGGCGATGCCGAGGTTGCCATTGCACGAGATCACGGGAACATCGCCCGGCGCCAAATCGTCCACCAAGGCGATTTCATGTTCGTAAACATCCACCTGCGCATCGTCGTGATAGATCGGCATGTAAAGACCGACCCGAGCATATCCGAAAATCGTCATATCATCGGCCAGTGGCGCAAGCCCTGGCGCCACGGCCTGATTGCGCAAGCCCAGGCCGTCGAGCGTATCGCAGACCACCGCAGAATAAAGCTCGGCCTTGCAGGTTTCCAGAATATCGAGGCGGTTCGTCATGGGCTTTCCTTTGAGACGTCTCGGTTTTGCGTGGATCTCTTTCAAAGCGGCTGATCCGGCCCCTGCGCTTGCATGGCATCTCTCGACCAAGGCAGGGTGCGCGTCGAAGGTTAGTCCATGATTGCTGCGGGTTCCATCGCGATGAGTGCGTCTTTCACGGGCGGCCGCTCCGTCTGGTTCACCGCACCCCGGTCCGCGTCGCGGCCTCGGCCAGTCCGCGCCATAGCCCGCCCGCATCTTTTCGCGACGGAGGATGTAATAGGTTTCAGACAGATCAACCGTCGTGGGGATCGGCGAAAGGGCATTGGTCTCCCGCATCAGCAACGCAACTGTGACGCGCGGCGTGAAGCGCCGTTTTCTCCGCAAGCCCCGTCATCTCTGCACTTTCCAAAGTCGTCGCCGCGAGACAACCATGCGGCACGGTAAGACGCATGTCGCCTCCGACGCACCATCACGGGCGACTGGCCCGACACAAGAGAGCCACCATGATCCCTCCGGGACTGATCGAGACCTCGTATCCCACCGCCCTGCCCGACCATCCCTTGCGCGTCTTCACGATGACGGGCGCGCGGCCGGGTCCGACCCTGGCCATGATCGGCGCGGTGCATGGGGATGAGTTGGAGGGGCCACTGACCCTGTCGGCGCTCATGCGCGACCTCCATCCGGCGGATCTCAGGGGGCAATTGATCCTGTGCCCTGCAGCGAACCCGGAAGCGCTTGCGGCCACTACACGCTGCTCGCCGTCGGATGGGCGCAATCTGGCGCGGTGCTTTCCGGGTGATCCGGCTGGGTCCCCCACGGAAATTCTGGCCGACCTTATCGCGCGGCACGTCATCCGGCCCGCCGACGCTCTCATTGATCTGCATAGCGGCGGCGGCCCGATCGAATGCCCTGTCTTCGCGGGCTACGGCGACGCCCCGGAAACGCGAGGCGCAAACCTTGCCATGGCCCGCGCCTTCCGGGCGCCCGTCATCTGGCGACACCCCGCACCACTGGCCGCAGGTCGCACCTTGTCCGAAGCGGAAGCCAACGCCATCCCCGCGATCTATGTCGAGGCAGGCGGCGGAATCTTCCCATCTGCGCGGGTCCTCGCGGCCTACGCATCCGGCATTCGAGGTGTCATGGCGGAGCTTAGGATGATTGACGCAGCGCCCGAGCGGGACGCAATCGCCCCACTCCGCGTGACCGGCGACGGCGATCTGGATGCGGCGGTCACAGCGCCCCTATCCGGCCTCTGCATCTGCCGCATTCGCCTTCTGGACCGGATCAGCAGCGGACAGGCCTGCTTCGACATCACCGATATCAACGGACAATTCCTGCGCACCGTCACCGCGCGGATGGCCGGGACGGCCATGTTTCTTCGGCGCAGTAGATGGGTATCAAAAGGCGATCTGCTGATGGCACTTGCCACGCCGGACGATGAACGGCCATGAACGCGCGTGGCTCTCACGACGGCAATCTGACCCGGTTGGGCGGCAGGCCTTTGGCACCGGTGTCGACGGCAAACAACCGACCGGCATGTGGGTCGCTCTCATCGTCACAGGCGGTCGTGATGAACAGCGTTCCGAGATCCGCCCCGCCAAACGCGCAACTGGTGACCAGCGGCGTCGGAACCCGGATACGGCCAAGTTCTGCACCGTCAGGCGCGAAGCAAATCACGGTTGATTGCCCCCAAACCGCGAGCCAGACGCAGCCCTGTTCATCGACACAAAGCCCATCTGGCAAGTACGCCTCGGGCAGCGATACCCACGGCCTGCGACCGGCCAGTGAGCCCGTATCTTCATCATAGTGGAATATGTCGATGCGATGGGTCATGGAATCCGCGTAGTAGAGCCGTGATCCGTCCGGGCTCCAACCCAGGCCGTTGGACATCGACACACCGGGTGCCATTTCCGCAAATTCCCAACCTGCCTCGTACCGCCATAGGCCGGCATTCCAATGGCCCTCTGCCGTCGCCGTGCCGACCCAGAGCCGGCCCGCCGCATCGGGCTTGCCGTCGTTGAACCGCCCGACACTCTGTTCGGGAAGGGACGCAATAGCGCGGAGATCACCCTGCTTTGACATGGCCACCAGATCCTGGCCAATTGCCAGAAGCAATTCGTCGGCGTCCGTCAGGGCCACGCAACCCGGGGCACCGGGCAGATCGCGCTGCGTCGTCTCGCCGGATGCCACATCCGTGGTGTATAGGCGGTGCAACCGTATATCTATCCAGATCAGCCTGTTCCGCAACGCGTCCCAGACCGGGCCCTCGCCCAACCCCGCGCGCACCTCTCCAACCTGTTCGACCGTTGCTCCATTCATAGGACCCAGCCCCTTCCCCTTGTCCGAGCGTAGGGTAGCACCCCTGCGTACCACAACGAATGTCTGTCAGTCGGTGTCCGTCATCTGGTTTCATCTGTCAGACCGGCAGGGTTCAAACACACCGCCACCGCCAATGCGAAACTTGCTTTTCGGCCGCCGCAGCCCTAGCCTTCAGGCCTACTCAGAACGGGATTTGGGATGTCAGGTGACGGCCTTAGCCGGCGCTATGCAGGCTTTCTGCCGAAGATCGCCGGGGCCGGGCCGGTCGATCTCGGCCAGGGGTCCACGCCGCTTGTGCGCAGCCGGTCCATCGGCCCCAAGGCCGACATCCCGAACCTGATGTTCAAGATGGAACACCTGAACCCCACCGGGTCCTACAAGGATCGGTTTGCCAGTTTTGCGATCGGGCGCGCACGGGCATCAGGCGCAAACAGGTGCCTCGCCACATCCTCCGGCAATACCGGGGCGGCGCTTGCGGCCTACGCGGCGGCGGCGGGTCTGGATTGTGCGCTCTATGTCTCGGAAAACGCGCCCGAGGGGAAACTCGCCCAGATGCTTGCCTATGGCGCTCAGGTCTACCGCGTCGACCGCTTCACCATTGATCCCGAAGAAAGCTCCGCGATCTCGGATCTGCTGGAACAGGAAGCGGCACGCAGAGGCCTGGAATTGTTCATCACGGCCTATGCCGTGTGTCCCGAAGCGATGGAGGGCATCAAGACCATTGCCCATGAGCTTCATGAGGATACACCAGCCGCCACGGATATCTTTGTGCCCGTCGGCGGTGGCGGTTTGCATGTCGCAATTTCGCGCGGATATGAGGATGTTGCCGCTCTCGATGCCGACGCCGCGCCGCCCCGTATCCACGCAGTGCAGCCCTCCGGCAACGATACAGTCGCAACACCCCTGCGGCGCGGCGAGACGCAGGCCCGACCCGTCAGCACGTCGACCTCCATCAGCGGGCTTGGTGTCGGGTTCATCCTCGATGGTCATGATGTCATCCGACACGCCCGCGCGACCGGCGGTCAGGGCTTTGTCATCGATGAAGACGAGATACAGAGGGTTCAGCGCAGGCTGGCCCGCGAAGAGGGTATTTTGGTGGAACCAGCTGGGGCAGTCAGCGTCGCCGGGGCGCTTGCCGCCGCGCAAGAGGGAGAGATTTCGGGCGATGGCCCCGTGGTCTGTATCCTTACCGGACACGGCTTCAAAGACCCCGGCACGCTGCACAACATCGGTGGGGATGCCGTGCGGATCGGGCGCGCAGACATTATCGGAACGTTTGAACATGACTGAGACGACGCCATCCCTTGCTGAGGCCCTTGGGCCCGAAACCGACGCCCGGGTCGTTCTGGTCACCGGCGGCGGGACCGGCATCGGAGCTGCCGCATGTGCGCGGTTTGCCAAGGACGGTGCCATCATCGTGCTCTGCGGGATCGACGCGGGCCCGCTGGACCAGGTCGCCGACCGCATCAGGGACACTGGAGGTACGGCGTTGGCCGTCACCCTGGACGTGACGGACGCGGCAGCGCGGGCCGCCTTGTTTGAGACCATCTCAAAGGAATTCGGCCGGTTGGATGTGCTGGTGAACAACGCCGCCATCATCGGACAGGCCGCGATGGCGCCCGCTGCGACTCAACCGCTCGACCACTTTGAGCGTATCCTTGCCGTCAACCTGACAGGGGGGTTCGCCATGGCGCAGCTGGCCTATCCCCTGTTGCGTAAGCCCGGTGGCGCGATCGTCAACGTGTCATCCGTCGGAGGCAGCGCGGCACAGTTCCAAGCCGCCGCCTATTGCGCGTCCAAAGCCGGGATCGATGCATTGACCCGAAGCCTGGCGCTTGAATGGGCGAAAGACGGGATCCGGGTCAACGCGATCGCCCCGGGCGACATCCGGACAGACACAACCGATGCGCTGAAATCCGGCTGGGACAGCGGCGTGACCGAAAAACCGGCCTTTACCCGCCCCACCCCCCTCGGCCGGGCGGGTACTGCCGATGAAATGGCTGACATCATTGCCTTTCTCGCGAGCCCTGCCGCCAGTTTCGTAACGGGTGAGGTCGTGCGGGCCGATGGCGGGTTCCTGATCTATTAGACTCGAAGCAATTCCGGCACGAGATTATTCGCACTTGCCCTAATCGCCGCCACCATCGCGTCACTGGCCCCGGAATAGGGCCACAGAAGCGCAGGCCTGATCGGCAACCATCCCCCCGCCGTCGCCATGGCCTTGTCCAACGCCGCGTCTGATAGACCATGGTCGCGGGCTAACGGAATCATCGTCTCATGCAGAAAGCGGCGGAATCGATCCTCCAAATCCCGCGCAACCTCAGGATCCGTCTCGATCTGCTCCCATTGGCGAACGGCACCCGCGGGCGAGAGACACGCCACATTGGAGTAGGCGCCATCCGCCCCGAGCGGCCGCCCGAAGGCCACGGTGTGTCCGGCCACAAAGACCGACATATCGCCCAAGAGATCGCGGCGTTGCGTATACCAATCGGCATCTCCGCCAGCCACCTTCACCCCCACGAGATCCGGCGCATCCGCACGCAACGCAGCTATCTGTGGAACGCTTAGACGGACCTTCGCCGTTGGAGGGTTGTAGAGGATCAGGGGCAGTCCCCGCCCCGCCGCCGCCATGCCTGCCAGAAATCGGGCCTGCTCTTCGATCGAAGGCGGCCACCAGTCGGGCAAGGTGACTTGTGCGGCCACAGCGCCGCTGCCGACAAGCCGTTCCAGCCGGTGCCGTGCCACACGCGGGTTGGAATTGCTGACGCCGATCTGGATCGGCACCCCGGCTTTTCCGGCCCGATCCAAAACGATCTCGGTGATCTTGTCGAACTCGGCCTCGGTCTGGTTGAAAAACTCGCCTGCCGTCCCGTTCGTATAGATGCCGGCCACGCCACTGCCGCAAAGCACATCGACCAATTCCGCCAGCGCCGCGAAATCGATGTTACCAGCGTCCGATAGCGGCAGCAGAACCGCACCCCAAATGCCCTTAGGTCGAAAATCCGACACGCTAGATCTTTTCCTGCGCGCGCAGATCGGCTTCGAGCCTGGCCTTGTAGGCCGCTTTTGACGCGTGATCGATCTTGGCGCTTTCGCCAAAATAAACGAAACCAAGCGCCCGACGGGTCCGGGTGGGCGACCGGTTCGCGCCGGCCCAATGGATGGTGCGCGCGTCATGCATCAAGAATGTCCCCTCTTCGCCCGGAAACGAGACCGTTCGGGCCTTGTCCTCGGCAGAGCCAAAATCGGTCAGTCCCTGGGAAAACCCCAGCACGTTCGAGCGTCCGTGGGGCCGAAACCCATCCGCCTTGTGCGATCCCCGAACGTAATGAATGCACCCGTTTTCCGCGTCCACAGGCTCCAGCGCGAGCCAGCCCGTCACCGCCTTGCAGGGCGAAAGGTGGAAGTAATACCCGTCTTGATGCGGCGGCGTCGGCTGCCCGATTCCGGCGGGTTTGTTGAAATATTGCAGGTTCTGCGGCACGGCCGCCTCACCCATCACCGCGCTGGCGATGTCGCGGATCACGCTGTTCTCCATCAGCGTGCGAAAATACTCATCGTAGACCGAAAGCTTCTGCATCTGTTTCAGGGTCGAGCGGTCAGCACGGTCCTCGAAGTAGACCTCCTCCGTGGGCATACCTGGCATGACATCGCGGATATAGCGGTCAAGCTCGGCATTGATCTCGACCATCTTGTCGCGATGAAACAGCGGCATGATCGCGACATAGCCGTCGTCGCTGAAGCTGTGGGAAAGCTGCGCCAGATCAGAGGCGGAGAGTGTCATGGCAGCGTCCTTTCGGGTTGAGCTTCAAGAATTAGAGCACAGCTCAGGACGCTTCTGCGCCAGAGAGGAACGACGGAAACCTAGGAATACCGACAGATTGTAGCTACTATTGACCATTGAGATAGGAATAAGGGCATCCGATGAAGTTGCTGCGCCACGCCTATGGTCGGTTTGACCGGCGCCTGCCCATCGGACCGGTCACTTGGCCCTTTTACGACCTGCTGTGGATTCACCAAGGGCAGGCGCAGATCGTATTCGCGGATACGGGCCACATCACGCTAACGGCGCCGGACGGTGTGCTGATCCACCCGGACACACCCTTTTCCGGCCAAGCCATCGGTGCGGCAGCAACGGCATCCGTCTGCCATTTCAGAACCGAAGAACCGGCCCCACCGGGATATCTCCGCGCCGCCCCGGGGGACCGATTGGATCTTTCGGCGCTCATCCGAATGGCGCTGCGTCTGGCCGCGGATCAGCCGGCCGCAACCGACCGTCGCATCCGGCTGTTACAGGCTATCCTTGATGGATTCGCGCCGGAGCACGCCCCGCCGCCCATGGATCGTGATGCGATCCGGCTTGCGCGGGCTTGGGAACTCGCAGCTCAAAACCTGGGGACCATCCGTGGCCTTGTGGACGTAGCAGCATTAATCGACCTGCGGGAAAGCGCGCTGCGGACGCTTCACCGCAATGTGCATGGCGCACCGGCGGGGGCACATTTGCGAGCCCTCAGACTGGCGCAGGCCGACACGCTATTGGCAACCACCGGCCTGACGCTGACCGAGATTGCGCAGCAGGTGGGCTACGGTCATCCTGAAACGTTGAACGCCGCCTTCCGCGCCTCCCGCGGGATGACCCCCGGGGCGTTTCGCCGCCATGCGCAGCCCTTTGCCTGATCGTTCAGGTCAGCCGCGCGAACCCGGCGTGACAGACCGGCCCCTCCAAAAGGTCCGCAGGGTCGCGCCCATTCTTGCAATCAGCGATCAGCGCAAAGACCGGGTCCAGCGCTTCGAAATAGCCGTCGATCACGCCTGGCGTATGGGCGGTGCAGACATAGACGCTGGTGCCGGCAAGGTAGCCCGCCTTCAGCATCTCCTGCGCGATCAGTGTCTTGTAGACTAGGGCATCGGGCCCACCAAAGGAAAACCCCGTCAACGCGGGCAGGCCCGCCACATTGATGTCCAGCCCATGCGTGTCCGCCAGCCCTTTCCAACGCTCGCCAATCGCACGACCGGTCTGTGTGATGACATCCCACGACGCGCAGGCCTCCATCGCGTCGAGTGTAGCGAGGGCGGCGACAGAGCCGATCCGCTCGGTCCAGAAGGTGGAACTGATGAAGGTGCTTTGCGCCGCTTCCATCACCGCGCGCCGCCCGATCACAGCGGTGACCGCGTAGCCATTGCCCAACGCCTTACCGAACACCGCAAGGTCGGGGTCAACGCCATGGACCTTGTGCAAACCACCAAATGCCTGCCGGAACCCCGACGTGCATTCATCGAATATCAGAACGATCCCATGGGCATCCGCAAGGGCGCGGACGGCTTGCAGGAACCCGGGCGCCGGTGGCCCGCTGCGCTGCACCTCCATCTTGATAACGCCGATGGACTGCTCGGCGATCAATCGCTCGAGGCCCTCCAGATCGTTGTAAGAGAAAGGAAACACCGTTCCCGCAAGATCTCGGGGCACCCCGGCGGGCGCCAGCCCCGGCAGCAGGTGCCCGTCCAGCCGATCCGCATCGCCCAGATTTGCAGCCAAATACCAGTCATGCCACCCGTGATAGCCGCACAACGCCACGCCGTCGCGACCGGAAGCCGCGCGCCCGATCCGCACCGCGATGGCATTCGCCTCCCCCCCGCTCCGGGCGAACCGCGCCATGTCGGCCCAGGGATGCAGGTCGATCAGGCGTTCGGCGAGCAGAACTTCGTCGGGCGCGTTCAGTGTGGACATGTTGCCCGCATCGATCACGCCGCGTACCGCCGCATCAACCTGCTTGTGGCCATAACCGAGCGTATTTGTCCCAACGCTCATGAGCGACATATCGGTCAACGCGCGCCCGTCCATGTCCCAGACCGTGACTCCGGAGGCGCGCGAAAAATAGGCAGGCCAGGCGCCGGGCAGGTGCATCTCGGGCCGTTTCGACAGCAACATGTTCCCGCCCGGGATCACTGCCTTGGCGCGCTCCCAAAGATCCTGCCCCTTGCGCATGACACTCTCCCTTTCGCCAAGTTATACTGATATACGATTAACATGATCCATCAAGAGCCCAGGCCATGACGAACCTGCCTTGGACACCAACGCCGCTCGATGCGCGGATCTGGGAAGAAGAGCTTGACGCCTTCGTGCCAAACCGCATCTTCGACGTGCACACCCATCTGCACGACTGGTCCCATTATGCCGACCCCGCCAAGGAGGCGGGTCCCTATGCCGCGACCATCGGCACCCATTTCCCGCGCTCAGACCGCGCGGTTGCCGATGCCGTTGACGCAAGCCTGATGCCCGGCCGCATCGTTGACCGGCTCTCCTTCCCCTATCCCTACCCGAAACCGATGGGTGTGGACGCCGCCAACGCGCTGGTCGCGGCCGAGGTTACGCAAGGGTCCGCCGGTCTGATGCTGGTGCACCCTGAGATGACACCCGATGCGATCCGCGCGACGTTGCGCCAAACGGGCCTTATCGGTCTGAAGCCATACCTGGTTTACGCTCAGGGATCCGCACCCGCCGATGCCGGGATCACCGATTTTCTGCCCGAGGCGCAGATCGCCCTGGCTGACGAATTGGGCCTGATCATCATGATGCACCTCTCCAAACGCGACGCTGTGGCCGATCCCGACAACATCGACGATCTGCTGCGCCTGACGGCCCGCTACCCCAACGCCAAATGGATCCTGGCCCATTGTGCGCGCAGCTATTCCGTCTGGGCCATCGAGGCGGCAGCCTCTGCCCTGCGCGACATTCCCAACATCTGGTACGACACCTCCACGGTCTGCGAGGCCGACGCGCTTGATGCGCTTTATACCGGTGTCGGCGTGGAGCGGGTCATGTATGGCAGCGATGATCTGATCGGCCCGATGCGGGGAAAATATGTAGCGTTCGGACGGGCGTGGAGCCTGCTGCATCCGGGCAATCACAGCCTGTCGCTTGGCCATTGCAACCCGGACATGACCTTTATCCGCTATGAGCAGCTGCGCGCGATGAAGCGCGGCGCGCGGCAGATCGGCCTAACGAGGGCGCAGCGACGGGCCCTGTTTCACGATACCGCACGCGCCCTTGTTGATAGCGTGCCCAAACCCGGCACGGCTTAGAGATCGTCGAGGAACCCGATCCCCGTGAGGCCCTGTGCATCCCGAAACGCGCGATAGCTGTCCTTCAGCGCCTCTTCCTGCTCTGGCGTCTCGTAATTGTCGAACGGTTTGCGACAATACCCGGCGTCGGCGCCTTGCCACGCCATGATCCGTTTGACCGCCGACATCGGATACTGTTTCAGCGTGAAAAAGATGATGTCATTGGCCTTGTCTTGCAGGGCCTTGGCATCGTCCAAACGCCCGTCAGCCATCGCCTTGATCAAGTCGGCATAGAGCTCTGGGATGATGTTGTAGAACGACCCTATCAATCCATCCGCACCGAATGCGAGGCCAGACATGGCCATCTCATCGGCGCCGGAGAACACGCGGAACTCTGGCCCGATCTCGCGTTTCATCCGACCGATCTCAAAATGCGTGGGCGCGGTGTATTTGACGCCTTCAATCCCGTCGATCGCCGCCAGCCGCGCGAGCATGTCGAAGCCAAGGGCACCGGCCAGCGTGATATTGTAGGCCACCATTGGCAATCCGGTCGACGCCGTGACATCCCGGTAATAATTCGTCACCTGATCGGGGGAAAAGGGCCAATAGATCGGCGGCACCGAGGAGATCGCGTCGGCCCCCGCTGCCTCTGCCTGCTGCGCCAGCGCCACGGTCTGATAGGTGCTGATCGCGCCCACATGGACCATCACGGGCACGCGCCCCGCCACCTCGTCGCAGGCAATCTGGACGACGCGCATCCGTTCTTCCGGGCTCATCATGAACCCCTCCCCTGTGGAGCCGGTGAGGTAGAGGCCGTCCACGCCGCGCGCTAGAAGTGACGCGGTCAAGCCACGCGTTAAGCCTTCGTTCAGCGTGCCGTCCAGATCGAACGCTGTGACGAGCGCAGGGATGACCCCTTTGAAATCGGTCATGGAATAATTGGCCATCGGTTGCGGTCCTTCACTTGAGGCAGCGGGACAGGTCAGTCCGCGAGGGGTTGATCGATCAGGTGACAGGCCGCCATGTGTACGCCCGACCCGGCCCTGTACGCCCGGAGGCGGGGCACATCGCTTCGGCAGACGTCTTGCGCAAACCGGCAGCGTGGATGGAAGGGGCAGCCCGAGGGCGGATTGATCGGGCTCGGCACATCGCCTTGCAGGACGATGCGCTGGGACTTGCGGTCCAGATCCGCGACGGGGATCGCCGACAGCAGGGCCTGCGTGTAGGGATGCAGCGTGTTGGAATAGAGCTCCTCGGCATCGCAAAGCTCCACCACCTTGCCCAGATACATCACGGCGATCCGGTCGCAGAGATATTCCGTGACGCTCAGATCATGGGTGATGAAGACATAGGTGAGGTTTTTCTCACGCTTGAGATCCATCAGCAATTGCAGGACCTGCGCCTGGATCGAGACGTCCAGCGCGCTGACCGCCTCATCGCAAACGATCAGTTCAGGATCGATGCTCAGCGCGCGGGCGATGCCGATGCGCTGACGTTGCCCGCCCGAAAACTCGTGCGGATAGCGGTCCATCGCCTCGCGGCGCATGTTTACGGCCTCCAGCAGATCGCCCACGATCTTGCGTCGCTTCGCTCGGGTTTTCACACCGTAATGGCGCAGCGGATCCTCCAACGAACCAAAGATGGTGAAGGCCGGGTTCAGCGAGGAATGGGGATCCTGAAAGACGATCTGCAACCGTTTGCGGAAGGCGAACAGCCCTGCCTCATCCTGTGTCGTCAGCTCCGTCTCGCCGTCCTCTCCGGAATAAGTCACGGTCCCTTGCGTCGCGCGCACCAGCTGCAGGATCGCCTTGCCAAGCGTGGTCTTGCCACAGCCGCTTTCGCCCACAAGACCCAGAACCTCGCCGCGATAGACGTCCAGATCTACACCATCGACGGCACGAACATGGGCCGTCACGCGCTTGAGCACACCGGTCCGAACCGGGAAATGCACCTCGACATTGCGAAGACTCAGGATCGGATCACCGGCCATTGGATGCAAACTCCTGATAGCGCCAGCACATCACGCGGTGATCGTCGGACACCTGAGTTTCGGGGGGCATCTCATCACATTTGTCGATCCTGTGCATACAGCGATCCGCAAACTGGCAGCCTTTAGGCCGGTCGTAGGGATCGGGTGTCTGGCCGGGGATCGCCTTGATCTCCTGATCCTTACCGCGGCCCAGAACCGGGATCGAGTCCAGAAGCGCGCGGGTGTAGGGATGCACGGGATTGCGCATGACGGTGCCCACCGGGCCCGCTTCAACGATATTGCCCATATACATCACGGCCACATCATCGGCCAATTCAGCCACCACGCCCATATCGTGGGTGATCAACATGATCGCGGTGCCATTGTCGCGTTTGAGCGTCTCCATCAGCTCGAAAATCTGGGCCTGGATCGTGACGTCAAGCGCGGTCGTGGGCTCGTCCGCGATGAGGATGCGCGGGTTGCACGACATTGCGATGGCAATCATCGCGCGCTGCCGCATGCCACCGGAGTAAAGGTGGGGGTAGTCGTTCACACGCCGTTCCGGCAGCGGGATCCCCATCGACGCCAGCAGATCGATGGCCTTGTCGTGGCGCGCCCTGCGGCCCAGGCCCGTGTGATACATCAGCATTTCCTTGATCTGGAAGCCGATGGAGTAGACCGGGTTCAGGGCCGTCATCGGGTCCTGAAAGATCATCGCAATCTCTTTGCCACGGATGCTGCGCATCTGAGCGCCGCCACGATCCAGCGCATCGATCCGTACCGGGCCGTCGGGGCCGTGATAGGTGATCTCGCCCTCCTCGATCCGGCTGAGCGTCGGCAAAAGCTGCATGATGGAGGCGGCGGTCACGCTCTTGCCGCAGCCACTTTCACCCACGATGCACAGCGTCTTGCCCTGCCGGATCTCGAACGACACGCCGTCAATGGCACGATTACAGCGGTTGTTGTTGTAGAAGTATGTCTTGAGGCCCTTCACTGTCAGGGCGACGTCATGTTCCATGCCCCTACCCCTGCTGCGACGGATCGGTTGCGTCCCGCAAGCCGTCGCCGATGAAATTCACGCTCAGCACGAAGAGCGAAATCGTGGCGCCCACCGGCAGCCAGATCCACCAGTTCTGCTCAAGCACCCGCAAATCCTGCGCGGCGTTCAAAATGTTGCCCCATGTCGGGATCGAAAGCGGCACACCAAGGCCCAGAAAGCTCAGGCCCGCTTCTTGCAAGATGAACGCAGCCGTCGACAGGGTGATGTTGACCATGATGGGCCCGAGCGCATTGGGCAGCATGTGTTTGTAGGCGATGCGCGCGGGGCCAAGGCCGAAGCTGCGCAGGGCCTGCACATACTCCTCCTCACGGATCGAGAGCATCCGCGCCCGCGCCATTCGGTAAATGCCGCCCCATCCCGTCAGAGTGAAAATGACGATAAGATTCAACAGCGACTGGCCGAGGATCGCCACCAGCAGCAGGACCAGAATAATCTGCGGAAACGACATGAAGATCTCGGACACACGCATCGCGATCCAATCGAGCCATCCGCCGACATATCCCGAATACACGCCGATGATCACGCCGATCAAAGCCGACAGGAGGGCACTGCCCAGGCCCACGAGGATCGACACGCGGCCGCCATAGAGCACGCGGGCAAAGATATCGCGGCCGGTCTTGTCGGTTCCGAACCAGTGTTCGACCGACGGCGGCTGCGCGATTGCGCGCAGGTTTGGCGACATCGGATCATGTTGCGCAAGCAGCGGCGCAAACAGGCTCATCAGGCAGATGATCGCAAAGATGACGAAACCCACAAGCGCCAACCGATTGCTGAGGAACTTGCCGAGGAACCGGCCCCCGCGTTTGGCTTTGCCCTGCATCGATGTTTCGCGGTCACGCAGCCGGTCGAACTGGCCGTCCCGTCGGGTTCTTGGCCGGGTAATGGGCGCGTCGACCATATCCCTACTCCCCCAACCGGACGCGTGGATCGATAATCGCCGTCAGCAGATCGACGATCAGGCTGGCGATCAGCACCGCCAGCACCGAGAACAGGGCCACCATCATCACAAGTGGGTAGTCCTGGCTGCGCACGGCGGAGACGAACTCCTTGCCGATGCCCGGCCACTGAAACACCTGCTCGATGATGACGGAGCCACCGATCAGGACAGGCAGCCGAAAACCGATCAACACGATCACGGGCGTGAGGGCCACACGAAACCCATGCAGGATATTGACCCGCCACTCCGGCATCCCCTTGGACCGGGCGGTCCGGATGAAATCACGGCTGAGCGCATCGAGCATGGAGGACCGCGCATAGCGCATCACCCCCGCGGTCATCATGATCGACAGCACGAGGGCCGGCATCACAAGATTGGGCAACCGATCCCAGAAACTGTCATACCCCGGCAGGGTCCGTCCGCCCACCGGCAACCAATCAAGGTTGATGGCGAAGACGAGGATCGCCACGAGGCCAAAGAAGAACTCCGGGATGGACACGCCAAGCATGCCCACCACCGTTAGCCCCTGATCCGTCGCGCTGCCCCGCGTGAGCGCGCTGATAGTGCCGAGAATGGAGCCCAGGATGGTCGAGATCAAAAGGGCCGCGAATGACAGTTCAAGCGTGGCTGGCAATCGATCCAGAAAGATATCGGCAATCGGGACACCGCCCGCCAGGCTATAGCCGAAATCGCCCTGAACGACGCCAGAGATCCAGATCCAGTAGCGCACAAAAAACGGCTGACCAAGCCCAAGGCTTTCCCGCAATTCCTGAAGGCGATCGGGATCCATCGAGCCGTAGGCATCGGGCGGGATCATGTGCGAAACGGCGTCCCCCGGGGTCAGCTCAAGTCCGAGGTAAATCAGAAAACTGATGACGATCACCATCGGGATCAGGGTCAGCAATCTGTGGGCGATATAGGTGAGCATATGCCTCTGGAACTTGGCCGCGAGAGCGGTTGGATGGGCATCGGAGGAGCGGCGGTGCTGCCGCTCCTCCGGGCAGTGATGATGTCAGGTCCGGCGGCTTAGTTGCGCGGGAACTGGTTGATCCAGAACATCCGCGTGTAGGGGATGTTTGCCGGGATCACCGTCATATGCTCCATCTCTTCCAGCGACGGCACGTCCGTCGCATTTTTCGAATAGCCGAAATCGGCGCGGAAGGCGGCCGCGTTGCGGATCAGGTTCGCATCCCCATCTGCCGACGGCAAGGCGATGATCTGCTCAATCAGAGCTTCACCACGATGGTAGTCCGGGAACGGCACCAGGGTTGTGAATTCGTTCATCCGGGCCTCTTCAATCATGAACGGGCCAGATCCGATGGGCATCTGCCAGAACTCGTGTTGTTGAAGCTGCAGGGGATCGGCCCCCTCGAAGTAGGAACTCGGCAACGGTGCGAATTGGGTGAATGACAAAAAGACATTCGGATCAAGCACCTCGAACGTGATCGTCACGGTGTTGCCGTCGATGGAGATGCCGCTCATGTTGTCGGCATCACCGGCCAGCAAGGCATCCGCCCCTTCGATGCTTGAAAGGGTCGACGCGAGGACCGGGTGCGTCAGCGGGAACTGCGCCGCCGCCTCGATGCTCCATTGCACGTCCTCGGCGGTAATCGGCGAGCCGTCATGCCATGTCAGCCCGTCCTGCAGCGTGAAGGTGAAGACCAGCCCGTCTTCCGAGACCTCGTAGGTTTCGGCCAACTCACCGCCGATGGGCGTAAGGGCTCCATCCGCCTCAAGGATGGTGTCGAAGACGTATTTGCTGTGCACCCAGATGCCGAGGTTTTGCCACGGCACCTCGAAAAACTGCATCGGTGCCCCGTTGGTATAGGCGACCGCTTCGCCGTCCTCATTCGGCTCGACTGTCCAAGTCTCGATGGCCGAGTTGTAATTGTACTGCTCGTTGCCGTAGGGCGCGCCGTTTCGATTAATCCGGTCGCTCTCAAAAATGTAGAGCTGCTGGTAATAGAGCGGCAGGATATAGGCACCCTCATTGATGATGCCCTCCATCTCCTGATACCCGGCACGCTGAACCTCGGGATCAGTGGTTGCATTCACGCTTTCAACCAGCGGCACCATGGCATCGATTGTTGGCACGGTCGGCATCTGGCCGGGCGCAAAGCGGTTAAAGTATTCCTGGTTGGCGATCGCGGCCCGCGCGCCGTAGAGAATATCCCATTCCACGACCGCTGGCCCATTGACCGGATCGTCTGGCACACCGCCGATTTGCGCGCCCACATCGCCTTCCAGCAGGCGATAGTTCATGTCGATGCCCACGTCGGCCAACTGAGCCTGCACAACCGCCATGAAGTTCGCCGTCAACTCATCCGGGTAGTAGTAGACCATATCAAGAGTACGGCTTCCGTCCCATCCCGCCTCTGCCAGCAATTCACGGGCGCGCTCGGGGTCATAGGAATAAGTGTTCATGCCATCGGGGTAATTGGCAGGGTCTGATGTCAGGCCGACGGCCGGGATCGCGGCCCCCTCGAACAGGGTTTCCGCAATCGTCTCCATATCGATGGCGTAGGCAATCGCCTGACGGACACGCGGATCCGACAGCTCGCTATCGTTGATCGCTTGGGCCGTCGCACCACCGGCAACCTGCGCTGAAACCAAAGCCATGATGGATGTTGTAAGTAGCTTATTCATTCAAACCCCCTATTTGCATTCGCTCTGCGCGGTGCGCCGGATGTCCTGGCACGACCGCCCATTGAAAGCCGTCTTTTCAGGCGCGCTTCACCAATTTCTGGCCGCGCTACCCCTTTTGGACCTGGCTCGCTCCCGACGCGTGCGCCCGAAACATCGTGGCTCCCTGACCAACCAACGTGGCGTTGACAGACAAAGATATCCTATTAACATAACAACATGGCATATTTCATTGAGTCAACAAAGATTTGGCCCGCCCGGTCCGATCCAGATTTGACGAATAGGTCAAACGGGCGACGGGAGGGGCGGCAATGGATTCAGGGAAACGCAACGTTCTGATCGTCGGTGTCGGCGGCATCGGAAGGCGCCACATCAAGGGGTATCTGGAGACCGGGCGGGCGGATCTGACCCTGATCGAACCGGATGCGGCCAAACGGGCCGCGGTGGTCGCGGAATTTGCCACTGTGGCGGCTTATGAGAACCTCGGACAGGCCGATTTGGCGGATTATGATCTTGCGGTGATCTGCACACCGGCCAATTTTCACGTCGAAATGATGGAAGCCTGTGCGGCGGCGAAACTGCCGTTTCTGGTGGAAAAACCGCTAGCAGTGACATTGGATGGGGTCGATGCGGCCATCGCCGCCGTGGCCCGCGCCGGTATCCTGGCCCGTGTCGGCTACATCCGGCGGATCGCGCCCGAGGTGATCCATCTGCGCGCGCAGATCGA
Source organism: uncultured Roseicyclus sp. (assembly GCA_947494975.1). GTDB lineage: Bacteria > Pseudomonadota > Alphaproteobacteria > Rhodobacterales > Rhodobacteraceae > Gymnodinialimonas. The sequence continues at coordinate 608,193 of CANLXA010000003.1, forward strand.
TGCGGGCAAGATCGGAGCATTGAAGCTCGCCTATCTCAACAGTTCGCAGGATTTCGGCAAGTATCGTCCTGATTACCGGACAACCTATTACGCGCGCCCCGATATGGGCGGCGGCGCGATTCTGGATGCGGCCAGCCACAGCTTTGACATGCTGATCTCGATCATGGGGCGGCCGGTGACGGTGGGCGCGATGTATGATCGGCTCAAACTCGACGGAAGCGAGACCGAGGATACCTGTCTGATCTCGGTCCGGTTCGCCAGTGGTGCCATGGCAAATCTCACCATCAACCAATTCCAAAAACGTAACGTCGCGTCGGCCGAATTCATCGGAACCAGCGGTAATCTCAAACTGGACCACGCAACGCTCAGTTTTGCGGACGACGACAGTGGGCATTGGTTGGAACAGCGCGACTTCATGGAGGGTATGGTGCCGATGCAGGCCCATCAGGCGCGGTTCACCATGCAGGCCGACACCATGCTCGATGCGTTGGATGGCAAGCCCGACCCTTTGGCCACCCTGTCTGATGCGCGCACCAACCTTTCGCTGGCGTTGGCGGCCAAACAATCCTGGGTCGAGCGCCGCTTCGTCGATCTGGACGCCGCGTCATGAACCTCTTTTCGATGGTTGGAAAGACGGTGCTGATTGCGGGTGGCGCGGGCTATCTGGGCCTGCCGGTATGCGAAGCGTTGCGCGCGCATGGCGCGAGCCTGTGCATTGCGGACCAACATGCCGAACGCCTTGCCGAGGCAAAAGCGACTCTGGACGCGCAGCCCGGCGAAGGAACCGTCACCACTCACCGCATCGACATGGGCGATGAGGCGACGATCCTGGCCTGCGTGGCTGAATGTGGCGACCTGCATGGCCTTGTCATGGCAACGGCCGGGTCCAGCAACACACATTTCGACCGGCTTGAGGCCGCTGACTTCGACCGCTCGAACCGCATAAACCTGACGGGCACGTTTCTTCTGGCGCGCGCGGCGGCCAAGGTGATGCCGCGGGGCGGTGCGATGGTGTTTTATGGCTCTATGTACGGTGTCGTCGCCCCCGACCCCACGAACTACCCCGGCGACATGCCCCCCAACCCGGTCGACTATGGCGCGGGCAAGGCGGGGATCGGCCAGATGGCCCGCTACATGGCCAGCCATTACGGGCGGCGCGACATACGCGTGAACGCGATCGCGCCGGGGCCTTTTCCGCCGAAGGCCGTGCAGGATGCCAATCCGGAATTCATAACCAACCTCACCCGCGACACGATGATGGGCCGCATGGGGGAACGCCATGAAACCGCAGGCGCGGTGGTGTTCCTGCTGTCAGACGCGGCAAGCTATGTCACCGGCCAGGTTCTGGGCGTCGATGGAGGATGGACGGCATGGTAGCGTTTCCCTTGGGTGACAGGCCCCTGCGGCTCGCGATGCTCGGCATGACGGAAGGCAACGGCCACCCCTATTCCTGGAGCATCATCATCAACGGCAGCTATGACGCCGCCGCGCTGGCCGATTGCCCCTACGCCACGATCCGCGACTACATCGCCAAGCAGCCGCCCGACACACTAGGGATCGAGGGCGCTCAGGTCACGCATGTCTGGACAGACGATCCCGCCGATGCGGCGCAAGTCGCCGCTGTTGCCCATATCCCCAACGTCGTGGACCGCGCCGAGGATGTTATCGGCCATGTCGACGCTGTGGTGATCGCGACCGATATCGGACACCAGCACGTCGCCCGCGCGCGGCCTTTCGTTGAGGCCGGCATCCCGGTGTTCATCGACAAACCGCTTTGCGACAACCGCGCCGATCTGCAGCAATTCTCAAAATGGGCGGCGGAGGGCCATCCGATCCTCAGCTCATCCGCCATGCGCTACGCCAAGGAGTTCGCCCCCTTCCACACCAGCACCCATGAATTCGGCGCCTTGCGGCACGTCACCATGACCATGGCCAAGAAGTGGGAAACCTACGGCATTCACGCATTGGAAACGATCCTGCCGATCACCGGGCCGGGTTTCGTCAGCGTCCGCAACACCGGTACGTTTGAGCGAAACATCGTCCACCTGAACCACCGCAACGGGATCGACGTAACGATTTCCGTCATCGCGGACCAGATCGGCGGCGCCGGTTTTCTGACACTGGCGGGGACGAAGGGCGGTGTGCAATTGCGGTCACAGGACACCTACCATGCTTTCAAGGCGCAACTTGTCGGCGTTGTCGACTGGCTGCGCAGCGGTATCCCACCGGTGCCGTGGTCCGAGACGCAGGAGCTGATGAAGCTTGTCATCGCGGGCATTGAGAGCCGCGAAAATGGTGGCATTGAAATCCAGTTGACCGACATCGAGGCAGGCTGATGAAAGGTGTGATGGAGACCCTGAACCTGACCGGGAAAGTGGCGCTGGTGACTGGTGGTGCGGGGCTTTACGGTCGCCAGATTGTCGCTGCCTTGGCCGAGGCTGGGGCCACGACCTATATCGCATCGCGCGGGATCGAGGCCCTTGAAGCCGTGGCGCGGGAAGAGCGCGGGCGCGGGTTTGATGTGCGTGCCCTGCCCCTTGATCTGGGCGATCAGTCCTCCATCGACACGCTTGCCACTCAGATCGCTGAGGAGACCGACGGCTGCGATATCCTTGTCAACAATGCCGTCACACGGAACCCCGCCGCGCTCTGGGGCGGGCCGATGGATGCCTATGACGAAGCGTTGCGCGTCAACGCGTCCTCGCTTTTTTATCTCACCCACCTGATCTCCGAGGGAATGAAAAGCCGTGGCCGCGGCTCGATCATCAACATCGGCTCGATGATGGGCACTGTTGGGGTGGAGCCCGCAAATTATGTCGGCACCAACATGCACGACAATCCATCGCCGCTCTATTTCTACGAAAAGGGTGGGATGCAGAACTTCAGCCGTTGGGCCGCCAGCATTCTTGGACCCCACGGCATACGGGTGAATTGCGTGGCACCTGGTGGCTTTTTCACCGGCCAACCCGCCCCTTTCGTCGCCGCCTATTCTGAGCGGACACAGCTTGGGCGGATGGCAAACGAGACCGATCTCAAAGGTATCATCGTCTTTCTCGCCTCCGATGCGTCGGCATACATCACGGGTGCCAATATCCCCGTCGACGGCGGCTACACCGCGAAATAATCAAGGACTTTTGCCATGGCCGACCCCTATTCAGCGCAAACTCCCGGTCCCTTCGCGCTGCGCCGCAGCCGCGTGTTGCGCAAGATCCGCGACGGCAAAGTTGCCCGCGTGCTGAAGCTGAACACCACCGATCCGAAAGTCGCCGAGATCTTCGCCAGCGCCCAACCCGATGCGATCTGGCTGTGCATGGAGCATGTGGGGGCCACCTGGTCGGACATCGAACACCAGATCCGCGCCGCACGTATCCACGACGTGGACACCGTCTTGCGTGTCGCGCGCGGCAGTTACAGCGACTATGTCCGCGGCCTGGAGCTCGACGCGACGGGGCTTATCGTGCCTCATGTGATGAATGAAGAAGACGCCACAAATATAAGAAATTACACGAAATTTTATCCTTTAGGACGACGCGCCGTCGATGGCGGGAACGCCGATGCCCAGTTCACCCGCGTCGGCATTCTGGACTACATGAAGCAAGCGAATGCGGAGCGGTTCATTTGCCACCAGATCGAGGATCCGGAGGCTGTCGAAAACCTTGAGCCCATCGCCGAGATCGATGGAGTGGATTGCCTGTTCTTTGGCCCCGGTGACTACTCCGTCGCCCTCGGCATCCCCGGGCAACTGGACCACCCTGACATCGAAAACGTCCGCCGCCGTGTGGCCGAGGTGGCGCGCAAGAACGGCAAGATCGCCGCAACGGTTTGCGCGCAGCCCAATATCGGCACCTACGCCGATATGGGCTATAATTTCCTGAGCGTGGGCGCGGATGTGATTGCCTTGGTCAATTACGCCGACGCTGCAATGGCGGCTTTCGGAGACCTCTGATGGATCTGAAGCACCTCGACAACACCCTCCTTGACGGACGAACCAAGGGCATCCCCGGAACGGCCGCTCCGTTTCGCCTTGGCGATATCGGGGCCCAGGGCTGGAACGTCATGGAGGAGGACCTGCCCCTACCGCTGATGCTGCTCAGGCGCTCACATCTTGACCACAACGCAGTAGTATTCGGGGATTACCTCACGGCGCACGACCTGTCGCTTGCCCCCCACGGCAAAACGACGATGACGCCACAGCTGTTCGATGAGCAATTGGCACATGGCGCTTGGGGGATCACGGCGGCCACTGTGCAGCAGGCGCTTGTCATGCAGCACTATGGCGTGCAGCGCATCCTCCTTGGCAATCAGCTGATCGGCAAGTCGGCGGTGGCCAGTGTCTCCGCGATGCTGCACCGCGACCCGGATCTGGCATTCTATTGCTTCGTCGACTCCCCCGCACAATTGGCGCTGATTGAGCGGCATTTGAGCGCGGCACCGCCGCCCGGCCCCGTGCGCGTCCTGCTTGAAGTGGGTGTTGAGGGCGGGCGCACCGGCGTGCGAACGCGCGCGGAGGCGGACGCCTTGGCTCAGGCCATCGCCCGGGCCGATCCACAGCTTATCCGCTTTGCAGGCGTTGCCGCCTTCGAGGGCGTCGTTCCCGGCATTGCCGACAGCGCGGATCCCGTCGCCGCCTATGCCGAGGCGGTCGTCGATATCGCGACCGCTCTGCCGCCAGCCCTCCTGAACGGGTTGGACGAGTTTATCCTGACCGGAGGCGGGTCGGCGCATTTCGACATGATGGCGCGGGCCTTTGCGACGCTGTCCCTGCCCGTCCAGATCCGCATTGTCCTGCGCAGCGGATGCTATATCACCAACGATTCCGGAACTTACTTCGCGGCACAGGAAATCGCCCGCAAAGATCCGTCCCGAAGCTGGTCCTCCACGCTGAAACCCGCGCTGGAGATATGGGCCTATGTGCAATCCCGCCCGGAGCCGGAACTTGCACTGCTGACCATGGGCAAACGCGACGCCCCTTATGATGCGGGCCTGCCGGTGCCGTTTGCGCGCCATGTGCCCGGCAAGGGAACAGCGCCAATTGGACCGGCGGAGATTTTCGCGATGAATGATCAACACGCCTTCGTGCGCCTGCCCGCGACAAGCGATTGGCAGGTCGGCGACATGATCGGCAGCGGCATCTCGCATCCCTGCACGGCGTTCGACAAATGGCGGTTCCTGCCCATCGTCAATGATGCCTACGACGTCACGGACGGCGTGTTGACCGAGTTCTAGCTGCGCTGCGCCTCTTGGCGGCGGTTGGGGGCATAGGCCACGCAGTCGAGCTCATACTTCAGCATCGTGCCCAGAACGCCGGTGATGGTCGTGCGGGTTGGGCGCGGGTCACTGAAATACTCGGCGTAGATCCGGTTGTGCTCGGCCACATCTTCAGGCCGCGCAAGGTAACAGCTCACGTTGATCACGTGATCGAGGCTCAGCCCCTCAGCCTGCAAGATCGCCTCCAGGTTCTCGATCGAGCGGCGCATTTCCTCTTCGAACGAGCCGTTGATGATGTGCCCGTCCGTCCGATCAACGGAGGCCTGCCCGGAGACGAATACAAGATCGCCCGCGACGATGGCGGGGCTGAACGGAAGATCGGACCTTGCGCCTTGTTCTACGATTTTCAGCACGGAGGAGGCCTCTCGATTTCAGGTGTCTGTCGGCGGAACGAACTGCACGTCGAAACTGTGCACAGCCCCGCGCGCCTTGCGGTCCGCAAGACTGTTGTAGATCTTGGGCAGGACGGCCTGCATCCAATCGGCGGCCCGCACCACAAATCCCGGCCCCTCGGCGTCCAACCCATAGGAATAGATCGGGGTCTCCGGCCGCGACGCGGCGCGGATTTGCGGCAGCCAGGCGGAGTTGGCATAGCCCACCACGACATCCGGGTCGAACCGCGCCACGGCTTCCAGAACCGGGTCCGCGCCGCCCGCCATGTCCTCCTGATACACCGTCGCGACGTCAAGTTCGCATGACGGGCCATACTGCGCCGCCGCTTGTATGATTGCATCGCGTCGCAGGCGCTGTTCGTTGGAGGCAATTTCACTGTCGAGATAGAGGACGCGACCGGGCGCGTCCCCGAACTGCAGGAACATATCCCGAAATGCCTGATGGTAATCAAGCCGGTAGCTATGCACGCGCGGATGGATCAGCGTCTGATCGATCACGCTGATCTGGCTTGCGGTGGTGTCGAGGAAATCCAGCCGCGTCTCGCCGGTGATCGAGGTCAGCACGATCACATCCAGTGCGTCCCATACATCCATCGGCATCTTGGCGTTGGTGAAACTGCCAAGGATGAATTCATGGCCATCCGAGACCACGGCCTGCTCAAGCCCCGAGACCAGCCTTGTGTAGAAATCATTGTTGAAGATGCCGCCGCCCACCACATCGCGGTTGTAGAAAAACCCAACCCGGTGATGGGCTTCGGCCCATGGAGTGCGCTCAAGAAATGAGCCGCGCCCCACTTGCCTGACGATGATGCCCTCGGCCTCAAGATCCTTGAGCGTCTTGACCACGGTGATCAGCGAAAAGGCGCAAAACCGCGCGATCTCGTTTTGCGACTCGATCCTGTCGCCCGGCCGCAATCCAGCGGCCTTCCAGCGATGGAACAGCAATTCACGCAGTTGCAGATGTCGCGGCGCAAGGTCGGTTTTCATGTCTCGGGGTCCCATAACATTTGCTGAGCGAGGATTCCGCCATCCACATACAACATTTGACCCGTAATATAACTCGCTGCCTCCGACGCCAGAAAGAGAGCGGCCCCCGCAACATCGCCCGGCGCGCCGATACGGCCAAGCGGGATCTGCGCGGCGGCGTTTTTGCGTCTACCTGCCCGGCTGAGGCCGGGATGGGTCAGCGGCGTATCGACAAGACCCGGGCCAACCCCGTTCACCCGGATACCCTGTTGGGCCAACGTCACGGCAAGCGAGCGGACCATCATCAGCACGGCACCCTTGGATGTGTCGTAGGCGACGCTGTTCTTCTCAGCGGCGTGGCCGTTCGTCGATCCGGTGCACACAATCGACGGATTGGACTGCGCGGGAGTAACTTGGTTGGCAAAGGCCTGCGCGCACAGCAGATAGCCTTTGACGTTGAGGTTCAACGTCCGGTCAATCTGGTCTTCGGTCAGCTCGGAGAACGGGACGTCAAAGAAGCTCCCGGCGTTGCACACCAGCGTATCGAGCCCACCCAGTAAGGCGCATGCCTCGGTGATGACATCCCGCGCGCCAGCGGACGTGCTCAGGTCGGCCTGAACATAGTGGCACTCCGACAGTTCCGCCAAGCGGTCGCACGCGCCGTTGTCAGTGGACGTATGGGCGTTGATCACCACACGTGCGCCTTCCTGCGCAAAGCCTGTGGCGATCGCCAGTCCGATGCCATGGGTGGCCCCGGTCACGCAGACGCGGCGCGGTTCCGACGGCGATTGTTCCTGTCCCACGGCCTTCACTTGCTCCACCAGCCTGACCTGTTAATATCATAACATGCTAATAGGGGATTTGGGATGACTGTCAATCAACGGTGGGTCAACGTCACCTCGATCACCCCCGATGGCCCTACGTCTCGCGATGTGTTGATCCGCGGCGACAGGTTTGCGGATTTCATAGATCCCGACACGGCAACCGGTGCCGATTGGCGGCGCATCGACGGAAATGGCGCGATCTTGTTTCCCGGTATCATCGACGTTTTGCAGCACGGCATGTTCCGGCATCTCTATGGCGACGCCCTGCCCGGTGCCGTGGCGGAGGCGTCGCAATTCCTGCCGTCCTGTGGGGCCACAGCGTTTTTGCCGTCATTCGGCTGTACCCCCGTCCCTCGGATGTTCGAGGTCTTGAAGGAACTTGGGCGCCAATGCACGGAGGCCAGCGGAGCCCGCGCCCTTGGCGTGCACAGCGAAGGCCCTTGTTTTGCGGTCGCAGGCGCGCATAACCCAGAGAACCTCGCGCTGCCAAGTGTGGATCTCGCGCAAAGCATGCTGGACGCAGCCGACGGCACGCTGTTGGCCGTCACCATCGCCCCAGAATTGCCCGGAGCGGAGGCGTTCATAGCCCACATGAAAGCGGCGGGCGTGTCCGTCCACCTCGGCCATACCAATGCCGCGCCCCACGATGTGCCGCGATATGTGTCCTGGGGGATCGATGCGGTGACACATATTTTCAACGCGATGCCACCGGTGCCCTATGGCGGCATGGGCATCCATCCCTATTCCCTGCCCGACGCGCTGTTGGCCGAGCCAGACCTTGCGATTGGCCTGATCTGCGACGGCATCCACACGGATCCGGGGTTTGTCCGCCTGTTGGCGCAATTGCCCAAGCATCGGATTTTTCTGGAAACCGACGCGATGAAATTCGCAGGCGCTGAGGATCAATCTTTCGAGTTTTATCCCGGCTACCGTGTCTACAGCGAGAAGGGGAATGCGGTGCATGACGAAAACGGCGGGCTTTGCGGCTCATCCCTGACGCCGGACGAGGCGATGGCGAACTATTTGAAGTTGGGCGGCGCCGATCTTGTTCGCGCAAGCCACGCCACAAGCCTAGTGCCCGCCCGCGTCTTGGGACGGGAGGCCGATATGGGTAGTATAAGTGCGGGCAAACTGGCTGATTTCGCCGTACTCGACCCCGTTTCACACGCGGTCAAGGCCACATATGTCGGGGGTGTCGAACGCTACCGTGCAACTGCCGACTGACGGTATCTCACGCTGCCAAAATCCTGTTGAGTATCGCGGCCAGTGCCACAAGCAACGCCGGATGCGGATCGGGGGCGGTCTGCGTGGCCTCAAGCACGTCAACCGCCAAACTAGCATCCGGGTGGCGGGATCGGCGCGCCTCAGGCGTCAGGGCAGCCAGTGCCGCCAAGGTAGCCCCGGTGTCGTCCGTATCATAGGCCGCGGCAAGCGCCCGCAACCGGCTGGCCCGCTCGGGCGCCGTGTCACGGATCCGTCGCGCCAACCGAACCAGCATCTGAGGCATCACCAGCCCGGCCCGCGCCTCTTCCCGCCGCCATTGATGGGAGAACTCCTCCTCGCAGGACAGGATTTTGGTGATCGCGAGCAAGACAACCTTGCTGCGAGGCTCGGATATATTCGTTGACCGATCCACCGCCTGCTCAAGATAGAGGCCGACCAAATCCAAGGTACTGTCGCGATCCTTCAGCTTGCCCAGGGCCGAGGCCGCCGCCAGCCTGCAATCCAGATCGGGATCATCAACCAGCATCGCGCGGATCCGTGGCAAGGACGCGGCATGGCCGATCTCCCCCAGCGACCGCGCGGCGCGCGCGCGTAGCAAGGGGTTGCCATCGTCCAGCAAGACGGCGACGCGCGGCGCGCTGGAGCCCGCCCTCAAGCGCCCGAGTGATCCCAGGGCCGCGTATTGCAACTCCACCAACCCCTCATAATCAAGCACCGTCTCCAGCGCGCCGACCACGGGTGGATGCGGCCCGATATGGCCAAGTGCCCGGATCGCGTCGTGGCGTACGTCGAAGCTGGGATCGCGCAGCGCGGCAATCAGCTCCTCTTTGGCCAGCGGGCTGCCCACCCCGCCAAACCGGAATGCGAGGTCGCGGCGGCGATCCTCCGATGTGCGGCTGGCATACCGATTGATCCCCCACAGCGCCTTCATCGGATTGCCGGTGGTAAAATGGGTGAGGAAATCACGCACAGACAACGCGCCTTCTTCGCGTAACCGGCTGAACAACAGCGCCGAAATCGCCGTGAGGCCCGCCGCAAGCAAGAACAGCACTTCGTAATTGCCCAATTCCAGCCCGAACACCTCAATCTGGCGCGCCCCGAGCCATGCCAGCAGGAATCCCGCCGCAAACGTCACCAGCCCCCCGGCCAGACCGTCAATGCTGTAATGCAGGGTCGTGTATCCCTCCTTGGAGGCCGGTGGGATCACGTTGAGCATATAGACATGGGCCACGGCGATCCCGGCCTGAAACACAAAGCCGAACAGAAAGAACGCCATCGGAACCAACCACTGGACGCCCCAGACCTCTGGCCTGAGCAAGGGCAGCGAGAGAAGCAGCGCGATCTGTCCCATCTGCAATGTCGTTCGGATGGCCCGTGTTCCATAGCGGTCCACAAACCATCCGGCCGTGACGTTGCCGGCCGCCGAACCGACGGGGATCAGAGCCACCAACAGCACCAGCGCCCCTGAGCTGATCCCCAGACGATCCCGGAAAAACAGGATCAGGAACAGGCTGATCGCCACAAAGACGATGCTTTGCAATGCGGAGGCAAACAGGTAGATCACGAAGTTGCGGTCGCGCAGCGGTTCGGCAATAGACGCGCGCCGGACGGCGTTGGCCCCGCTCGATTGTCCGCCCCGCAGCCCCAGCAACATAAGCGCACCGACAATGCCGACGACGATCCCGACCGCAAAGACCGGCATGAACCGGTCCAGCCCCGTCCGACTGTCGAGCCAGATCTGAATGACCCACGACACGCCAAGCGCCACCGGCACATAGGCCAGCGCCATGCGCCCGGCGATCCGGCCCCGCACTGCGCGCGGCATGAACTCCTGGCTCCACGGGACAATGGCGGCCTCGGCCAGACTGCGGCAGATGGCAAAGCCAAGCATTGCCGCCAGCAAGATCGCGAACACCGCGTCTGGCCGTGCGGCAAATGCCGGAACGATCAGGAACAAGCCCAGAAACACGTAGCGGGACGTCAACGCCGTGGTGGCGACGCGGCGGCTACCGAACCGCAAGACGATGGGCAATGCCAACACGCCAAGCGCCTGAAAAAACGGCATGATCCCGGCCAACAATCCGATCCGGCCTTCATCCATGCCAAGCTCTGCCGCAAAGAGCGTTAGCGGCGCGGTGACGGTGCACAGCGTGGCCGTGCCCGTCATCACGGTGAAGAGGTAGAGCCACGGCAGCCGCCGCATCTTGTCGTAATCACTCTGCCCCTGATTGGGCAGCGCGCCGGTCACGCCACCGCCCCGAGCCGCAGATGGTAGCCCTTGATCACATGCTGTCCGTCTTCAACGGCCCAACACGTCGCCAACACGCCAGTCTTGGACAGGCGCAACAAGGCCGGTTGTCCGAAGCGCAGGCTCGCGAATTGATCAACGATGCTCTCGGTGGCGCTGGCCTGTGTTGTCGCCCCGAAAATCGGAACCTCCGCCTCAACCTCCACGATATTCGCGTTCAGTCGCAATACCCGGACCGTCAGGCCAACTGGTGCCTCGCGGTGGCAATGAATGGTCAGGACCTGCTTGTCGCCAAGCGCCATGATGCCCGAAGCCTGCCCCATGATACCCGTCCGGATCGCGGGCCCAAAGCTTTCGCCGCAATCATGCGACACGGCGATATGGTTATCGAGGTTCGCCTGCGCCGCCACGTCATAGGCCCAGAAAATAACCGCCACCCGATTTCCGCCCAGATGGCACAGACGGCATTCCCACGGTGCGATCCGCCCGCCGGGAGCTCGAAAGAACACCGAAAGCCGGGCCCATGTCGTGCCCCCATCGTCGCTGGCGATGATCCAGCCCTCATGACCATCATGTCCCAGATGAAACGGCGCAGCAGCCGCCAGAATGCGCCCCGATGGCAGCACGATGGCCGGACCGGACAGCTCCAGCGGTGCGCCCTCGACCGAGAAGTCAGCCGGCGGTGTCCATGTGCGTCCCTGATCTTCCGATACCGACATCCGATTGCGGAGTGGCAGCAGGGCCATGGTGTCCGGATCGACAATCGGGGTCAGCATGTCGGGGCGTTCAAACACGTATCCCGTCGCCAGAATACGCCCGTCTGGCAAAACGACCGGTTTGAAGCTTTCGGAGGCAAGCTCGGTTCCGTTATGCAAGGGTACGGGCGCGTCCCACGTCAGGCCGCAATCTCGGCTGTGCGACACGACGGCGCGCATATCGGCGGCATCAAAGGCTTGTCCAATAGAAAACATCGCCAGAAGATCGCCGCCCTGCAATTTCACGACACCGGCAAACACCGCTTGGCGGCTGACCAGCAACGGCGCCGGATTGGCATAGATCGTGACCTCGCGTTCAACGTCTATGTGCATGGCCGAGCCTTCCCAAAGCGGCGGGTCACGACTTTGCACCCTCCCGCGAAATCCGCTTGCCCGACAGCTTTGTGTAGGGGAGCCGGGTGAGATTGCTGGTGCAGAGCCCGGCACTGTCGACGTTGAACGTCGCCCGGGCAATCGGATCGTAAGCCGCCTTGTGCGACACCGCAGCCTTCACGATGACGAATGTGGCGTCCTCGGGTCGTACCCCCTGCGAATGCAGATGGCCAAGATCCATCGGCGCGGTCTTATGGGTCGTCAGAAGGATGATCGCCTGATCGTTTTCAAGCACCGCGCAGGGCCCCATCTCGATCCGTGTGCCGCGCATGGAGGCCAGATGCGACTTCGGGTTTTCCAGATCGAACACCCCATCCGATAGGTGCCGAACCCTCCCCGATACGGCCACCGGCTCGCCATGAAATTCATCGGTCTTGGCCCCGATCTTCAGATGAATCTCCTCGCCCTGCCCTGCGTCCCGACAGGACAGGACCGCATCGGGATCATTGATCACGGCCACGATGCCGCGCCGTCCCGATGCCAGCAGCGGCGCAAGGATATCGGTGGCGTCCCCGGGTGATCCGCCGCCGATGTTGTCGGCCGCCTCAACCAGCAGAACCGGTCCGTCTCCGGGCGGCAGGGCGTCGACCCGGCTCAGGACCACCTCCAGCGTCTCTTCTTCGGGATAGCCGTCGTCGAGATGCGCCTCCAGCACGTCGACCAGCTCGTCCAGATACGCCGCAGCCCGCGCGGGATCTCCGCGCGTCGCGGCATTCAGGCTAAAGCCGCAATCGGCGATATCGGCATAGGCGTAACCGGCCATTACGTTGATCCCGATGATCTGCGGATCTCTCGCCTCGATCGCGCGCGCGTGTGCCAGAACCGCGCGCATGGGGTCAGCGGCGGAGCCAACGCCCGTTGGCGGTAGGACATAGGGTGTAGGCCGATGGACCTGGCGCAGAGTACACGGCGATTTCAGAAGACCGTCGAGTGTCCGTGCCGCGCGCACGGCCGTGTCACGCGCGTCGCCGTGCGGATTCTCCCGGTACGCATCGAGCACGGTGGAATGATCCACCATAGCCTGAGAGACATTGGCATGCAGGTCCAGAACGGCCACGACGGGCACGTCGCGGCCCGCCTCGTTGAGCAAAGTCGACAGCCGCGCCAGAACAGCGCCTTCAACGTCGTCGCACCCCTCACTCACCATTGCGCCGTGCAAGATCAGAAAGACAGCGTCGATTGCGTCTATATGCTCGACCACGTCGGCAAAGAACCGATCCTCGAAGCGCGCGACAGCGGCGGCCTCCACAAGGCCGCCCGGCATCGCCGCCATATGAATGGACGGGATCACGCGCCACCCCGCGCTTTCGGCCACACTGAGCGCACCATCCATGGGCGATCCATTCCCGCGCATCGTGCGCACCATGTTTGTGCCATCGACGCAAATGCCAGCCTCAAAATCGGCGAGAGTCGTTTTCTGGGCCAGAAACGTATGGGTTTCATGAAACAGGCCCGCCATTAAAACGTTCGGCGTCATGTGGCATCTCCCGCGAGAAGAAACAGTGCGCCGGGCCACAGCGCCGGGCCGATCTATTCGATTATTATGGTAACATGATCTATCGTCAATCCGTCACGCGGGTAGCCTGGTTGCGTCCAGATCCGTCTCTGGCGCTATTGCGCCGACAGCAATGCCCCGAGGAGCGGTCCGTCGCCTCGAAGTTCAGCGGCCACGACGTCCGCCCGGAAGAACTCGGGCATCGTGTTCAACTCGCGTTTGACGCGACCAATGTAGCCGTCCGCCAGACCGACGCTGCCGCCAATCGCAATTCGCGTGATCCCGAGCATGGAGACCAGATTTCCGCACAGCTCAGCGATGGCCGCCGCCGACATCTGAACGATATCCTCTGCCCATGGCGCCCCTCCTGCAGCGGCTTCGAAAACTGCGCGCGCGTCCATACCGCCATGCCCCGCCACCCGCGCCATTTCGGCAATTGCGCGCCCACTCGCGACGCTTTCCACGGTGCCAACCCGACCGCTACCGCACAAAGCCGTGGCATATTGCGACGATGCAAAACCCAGATGTCCAGCTATCCCATCGGGGCTTTGATGGAGCGCCCCACCCAAAACCAAACCGCCGCCCACGCCCGTCGATACGGTAATATAGGCGAAATTCTCATGCCCGCGCCCTGCGCCCAATCGATGCTCCGCCAGTGTCGCCGCGGAGGCGTCATTGACAACCGTCACCGGGCCGATCCGCCGCGCAAGATCATTTGCCAGCGGAACGGACATGATGTTTCGCAATGTGCTTTGATTGACGGCGTGCCATCGTCCCATCGCGTCGACCCGACCGGTCACCGAGACCCCCAGCATGTCACCGGCGCTGTACCCGACAACCTGCAGCAAATCCTCGATCTGCTCATATTGCCCGGCGGGCCCGGCATCCCCGTTGGTCGGGCGCTGCTCATATTGGGCGATGCGACCGGCCTCAACCCGCGCGGCGGCGGTCTTTGTGCCTCCCAGATCAATTGCGAAACCCGCTAGCGGCGTTCTGCGATAGGCCACGGAGATCGCGTGAGAAAATCTGCCCGTGACAACCTCAAGCCGGGTGAGCACGCTGCCCACGGTGACGGCATCCGCACCGGCCAGAATTGCCGTCGCGGCCAGCTCCGGCGTGTCAAACCGCCCCTCAGCCATAACAAACCCGCCCATGCCGGCAAAGGATCGGACCAGATCGAGATCCGGGGCCTTGTCGGGGCCCTCTGTGTCCAGCGTGTAGCCAGACAGGGTTGTCCCGATGATCGCCGCGCCATTTGCTATTGCATGCATGCCATCGGCCGCGCTTGCACAATCTGCCATGGCGAGACCGCCGTTGGAGAGGATTGCCGCCAGAACCGTGTCGCGTCCGTCCTGGCGTGGCCGATCGGTCGCATCATAGGCAACGATGTCGGCCCCCGCCTCAATCAAAGCCCGCACGTCGTCGACACAGACCGTGATCCGGACCGGTGTCGTGTCGTGGTCCGTTTTGACGATTCCGATGATCGGAGCATCCACCATGCGCCGCACCGCGCGCACATTCTCCACACCTTCGATCCGAACCCCCGCCGCCCCGCCCGCAATCGCCGCCTGTGCCATGGCGGCCACGATCTCCGGCTGATCCATCGGGCCATCATCGACGGGCTGGCACGAGGCTATCAGTCCGCCGCGCAGCCGATCCAACACATGTTGGGCCTTTGTTGGGACATATTGGGCCATGCGACCTGATACGCCCTCATCTTCGTAATATGCAAATGTCTCTGCCCCCGATACCATCCCTGCAGACGGGCCGGTATTTGAGGCACACATCTTCCCCACGGGCAACATTTGGCGGGGTTGCCTTAACCATGGCCCGCTTTGCCTGCCTCCGCAGGTTGGGCAGTCCGGCAAGACCAGCAGCGTCCGTGGTGAATGAATTCGGTGCTATCCTATTGCGAACTCTGGAGAACCTATGCCGTGCAGCGATAGAGCCGAACGGGTTTGGTTGTGCCCCGCGCGATCAGCCCCTTGGCCTCCAGGTCCAGCTGGACAGCCTTGAGCCACCAACCTGCCTTGGCCCCGCCCGGAAACACATCCTCGGACAGGCGCTTCAACACCTCTGCTTTCGCCTCGGCAACCGTGATCCCCGGTGCCGTGTCGGGCAATACCGGCAACAGCGCTTCACGCATGGCCATGTATTTGGCGCGGTCAACGCGTTCCGTCCGGTGTAATAATGTGATGCTTTCGATTTCGATCTTGCTATCGGTTTCAGACATGAAGGTCTCCATCCACGACAATTTCGGGATTGCGGAAACCCATTTTGACCCATGCGCCAAAAAGGCGGGCATAGAACGAGAGCGAATGCTGCCTCAGATTCGGAACATCACCGGGTAAGGCATTGGTGTCAGCAAGATCACCCGTCATCGTACGCATTTCCAGCTTCGGCAGCGCGTCTTTGGGCCATAACTGCCCGTAAAGGCTGAGCCAATGCCCCCCTTTCATCTCCATGAACACCGGCGTATTGCAGCAGGTCGCCACCACCCGCCGGGTGCCTGCATCCGATGACAGGCGATACTCTTTCAATTGATCTTTCCCGGTCAGAAACCGAACGCGGTCCTTCCGGTGCATGACGAATGGCGTCGCCCCCTTCTCGTCCACAATGCGCGGTGCGGCTGGCAACGCCATCATAACGTCGCCCGCTATGCGGCAACTGTGACATAGGCATTCAACCGTCGCGATATGCGCCCCTTCCACATCCAGGGTCACTTGTCCGCAGGCACAGCCCACGCGTTGGGACGTCGTCATGAGATCCTCCTCGACTTTTCACTAATTAGACTGGACCGTCCAGTTTGATCTGTCAAGAATGCGTGTTATACTGCCCCTCACCGAAGAAGAGGCCCGATTGTGTCGAATGGAGCAGCCACCCGCACCCGCCGAAGTCGCGAGAAAATCCTCACGGCGGCGGAGGCCGTGTTTTTGCAGCACGGCTTTCTTGGCACCAATATGGATGTGATCGCCGAAACGGCCGGTGTGTCCAAGCAAACCGTCTATGCGCATTTCAAATCCAAAGAGGCGCTCTTCATCGAAGTCGTGGAGGCTATGACCGGCGGCGCAGCGCAGGACATCGGCGAAGATATCGCGGATGTTTTTGATGATCGAAGGGTGGAAGATTACCTGCTTGAGGTGGCCATGGACCAGCTCACCGTCGTTCTGACACCGCGCCTGATGCAACTGCGCCGGATGGTGATTGGAGAGGCCGAGCGGTTCCCCGCACTGGGCCGGTCGCTCTATGTCAATGGGCCGATGCGGTCCATCAAACGGCTCACGCGGGCATGTCGGCACTACACCGATATCGGCCAGCTGAACACGCCGGATCCGGATATGGCCGCAACCCAGTTCAACTGGATCGTTATGGGCGCACCAACAAACGCAGCGATGTTCCTGGGGGATGAAGGGATACCGGAGAACCACCAACTCCAAGCGCATGCGCAGGAGGCTGTGCGCATTTTCCTTTGCGCTTATGCGGCAACTGGCCCAACTCAGGGGTGACCCGTGGGCATAGGGTGCGCTGAGCGGTCTGCCAACAACGGGAACGAGTGCGATCAGCGTGCTGCTGCGACCATCAAAGCGAGCGCCCTGAAGCTGCTTTGTGGAAGCTAACCCTTATTAACCGCGGCTGATCTCCGCGACGCATCCCATTCTGACCGCAATGCGTCCGCATGACCGGTTCTCATTGGCGGTGTGGCGGCCTTCGACGATATCTATCTTCGTCTCTTGCCTGATCTGGGCCTTAATTTTCTTCGGTAAGTTGCCAGTGGCGTCGTCTCTGGTGGGCATCGTCGGAATTGCGGTGGCAGGTTTGCTTTACCGGCTGCGCCCTGACAAACCAAAGTCATGACCGATCATCCAAAACTCGCCGCGCTTGCCGTCATCATCCGGGACGACCAAGTGCTTCTGGTCAAGCGTCGGAATGAACCTGACGCAGGTCTCTGGGGATTTCCAGGCGGTCATGTGGACCTCGGCGAAACCGCGCTGGACGCCGCGGCGCGGGAGCTGCGTGAAGAAACCGGGATCATCGGGCGGCCGCTCCGGTATCTGACGAATGTAGACGTGATCGAACACGGCGAGGACGGCGCCGTCCGGTTCCACTTCCTGCTCGCCGCAGTGCTCTGCGACTACGTCTCAGGCGACCCTATCGCCCAGGACGATGTCAGCGATGCGCGATGGTGGGCGATCGGAGATTTGCTGGGGGGCAAGATATCGTGCAGCGTGCATGTCGATAGCGTCGTGAAACACGCCACGTCATCTTGAAAGCGGTAGATGTCATCAGCAGTAGAAGGTCGGTACTTTGACGCGGGCATTAATCCACGGATGCAGACGGCCTACCGCTAACGCGCCGCGCCGATATGGGCCGTTGCCTCGATTTCAAGCACAGCTTCGTCTTCAACCAGGCCTGCCACGACCAGCATCGACATTGCCGGAAAATGGCGGCCCAGGACCCGTCGGTAAACTTCACCAACCTCGCGTTGGCGCGCGACGTATTCGGTCTTGTCGATCACGAACCACGTCAGCCGGACGATATCCTCCACCTGCCCCCCGGCCGCCTGCACGATGTCCGCGATGTTACGCAATGCCTGCTCCATCTGGCCGATGAAGTCGTGGGTCTCAAAGACCTGGTCCGCCGTCCAACCGATCTGGCCGCCGATGTAAAGCGTTCCATCGGGCGCAAGCATGCCGTTCGCGTAGCCTTTCGCGGGCGCCCATCCGTCGGGTTGCACTACTGTGTTTGTCATTCTTTGCTCCGAAGGTCAGGAATTGTGGCTGTTGGGATGGGATCAGGCCATGGGGCAGGCCGGCCATGTCCGCCACTGCTCGCCAAGGTCGATGTTGCGCAGAGGTTGAATCTCATGGGCCGCACCTCATGCGGTGTGAACTGAGGTTTGTGCACATCGTGAGGTTCACGAGGGCCCGCTGGCTGCCAAGGCGTCGGATACCGTCACCCTCCCGGCTTCAACATGAACCGCTGGATCTTGCCGGTCGCGGTCTTGGGGAGGCTGGAGACGAAAACAACCCTACGGGGATACTTGTAAGGTGCGATAACCGCCTTCACATGGTCCTGGAGGGCCTTGGCCTGCTCCGCTGATCCGATGATCCCATCGGACAGGACAATATGCGCCTCGACCACCGCCCCGCGTTCATCGTCCGGCGCGCCGATAACGGCGCATTCCACGACGTCCGCGTGCGACAGCAGCGCCGCCTCAACCTCGGGCCCCGCGATGTTGTAGCCCGACGAGACGATCATATCGTCGTTGCGCGCCGCGAAGTGGAAGTAGCCGTCTTCGTCCTGCACAAATGTGTCGCCCGAGATATTCCAGCCGTCCTGCACGTATTCCGTTTGCCGTTGCCCGCCCAGATAACGGCACCCGGTGGGCCCTTTCAGCGCCAGCCGACCCGGCGTGCCGTGTGGCACGTCCGTCCCATCCGGACCAATCACTTTGGCGACGTAACCGCTGACGGGCTTACCGGTGCAGGCGGGCCTGTGATCATCGAACCGGTTGGAGATGAAAATATGCAGCATCTCCGTCGCGCCGATCCCGTCCAGCATCGGTTTTCCGGTCTTGGCGATCCAATCGTCATAGACCGGCGCGGGCAGCGTCTCTCCGGCGGAGACGGCGGCGCGCAGCGACGACAGATCCGCGCCCCCCTCCATCGCGCGCAACATCGCGCGGTAGGCCGTAGGCGCCGTGAAACAGACGGTTGCGCGGTACTTCTCGATGATCTCGATCATCAGCGGTGGTGTGGCCACTTCCAGCAAGGTTGCGGCGGCGCCGAACCGGAGGGGGAAGATGGCGAGCCCACCCAGGCCGAACGTGAAGGCCAGAGGTGGTGAGCCCACGAAAACATCGTGGGGCGTCACGCCCAATACCTCCTTGGCATAGCCGTCCGCAATGATCAGGAGATCGCGATGGAAGTGCATCGTCGCTTTGGGATCTCCCGTGGAGCCTGAGGTGAACCCAAGCAAGGCCACGTCGTCCGCAGCGGTTGGCACGGCGTCGAACTGCACCGGCTTCTCCAAGGCGAGCCGGTCCAACTCGGCTTCGTGATTGGAGGTGCCGTCAAACCCCACAACGCGGCGCAATGTCGGATTGGACGCCGCGCAGGCCTCCATATCTTCCATCAAACGCGTGTCGCACAGGGCAAAGGTAATCTGCGCCTTGTCGACATATTGGCTCAACTCACCCGCCCGCAGCATGGGCATCGAATTGACGACAACGGCCCCCACTTTCGTCGCGGCCAGCCAGCACGCGACCATGGCGGGGTTATTGGCAGAGCGGATAAGGATGCGATTGCCCGGCTGAACGCCCATGTCGTCCTTCAACACGTGGGCGATGCGGTTGGTCCAATCCGCCAATTCCTTATAGGTGCGGCGGCGACCGTTCCCGATCAGGGCGGTGTTGTCACCGAACCCCTTGGCGACCATCGCATCGGTCAGTTCCACACCCACATTCAGGCGGTCCGGGTAATCGAAACCATCCAGCAGAAACTCGGGCCACGTCTCCGGTGCGGGCAGGTTGTCACGGGCGAAGGTGTCTGTATGAGCGCTGTTGGTTAACATGGTTTACTGCCCCAAGGTTTGCCGCGCGATGATCACACGCTGGACGTCGGACGCGCCCTCATAAATGCGCAAGGCTCTGATTTCACGGTAGAGTTTCTCGACCACTTCTCCCGAACGGACGCCGTCCCCCCCATGTAGCTGCACGGCACGGTCAATCACATTCTGCGCTTGGTCGGTGGAGAAGAGCTTGGCCATCGCCGCCTCCCGCGTCACACGCGGCGCGCCGTTATCCTTGGCCCAGGCGGCGCGGTAGACAAGCAGCGCACTGGCGTCGACATCGACGGCCATATCCGCGATATGCCCCTGCACCATTTGCAGATCAAACAGCCGTGCGCCCTGTACGTGCCGTGTTGTGACGCGGGCAATCGCCTCGTCCAAGGCCCGTCGCGCGAAGCCAAGGGCTGCCGCCGCAACGGTGGAGCGGAAGACATCGAGAACCGACATGGCGATCTTGAAGCCCGCCCCGCTTTCGCCGATCAGGGCCACGGCAGGCACACGGCAATCGCTGAAGCGCAGAGTCGCCAACGGGTGAGGTGCGATGGTTTGCAGGCGCTCAACCACATCGAGGCCGCGGGTGTCCGAGGGGACCACGAAAGCCGACAGGCCCCGCGCACCCGGCGCGTCACCGGTGCGGGCGAATACCGTGTAGACATCCGCAATGCCGCCGTTGCTGATCCACGTCTTCTCGCCGCTCAAGACGTAGCTGTCGCCATCCTGCGTGGCCGTCATGGTCGAGCTGGCCACGTCCGAGCCCGATTGCGGCTCGGTCAGCGCAAAGGCGGAAATCGCGGATCCGGCGCGAACTTTCGGCAACCACGCCGCCTTCTGCGCATCGGTGCCGAAAAGTGAAATTGCGCCGGTGCCAAGGCCCTGCATCGCAAATGCGAAATCTGCCAGCCCATCGTGACGCGCCAGCGTTTCGCGGATCAGGCATAGTGTACGGACGTCGAGCTTCGCCTCGCCCTCGGGGTCAACCGCCGCATGATTGAGCCATCCATCCTGCCCCAGCGCGGCCACCAAGGCGCGGCACGCGGCATCGGTATCGCCGTGATCGATCCCGGCCAGGTTTTGCGCGGCCCATGCCTCCAAAGATCCCGCAAGGTCGCGATGACGGTCTTCGAAGAACGGCCAGGTGAGGAAGGATTTGTCCGCCATCAATTGCCCTCAAACACAGGTTTTTCCTTCGCGACGAATGCGGTGTAGGCCCGCTCGAAATCCGCGGTTTGCATGCAGATCGCTTGCGCCTGCGCCTCCGCCTCGATGGCTTGCTCGATCGACATCGACCATTCCTGCGCCAGCATCGTCTTGGTCATCATGTTGCCAAAGGTCGGCCCGGCCGCGATGCGGGAGGCCAGCGCGTGCGCCTCGGATGACAGTTCGTCGGCCGCAACCAGCTTGTTGTGAAACCCCCAGGCGTGACCTTCCTCGGCGGACATCGAACGCCCCGTGTAGAGAAGCTCAGCAGCCCGTCCCTGCCCGATGATGCGGGGAAGGATCGCGCAGGCACCCATATCGCAACCCGCAAGGCCCACGCGCGTGAACAGGAACGCCACCTTAGCCTCGGGTGTTGCGATCCGCAGATCGGACGCCATCGCAATAATCGCGCCCGCGCCGACGCAGATGCCGTCGATGGCCGCGACGATGGGCTTGCCGCAATTCACCATCGCCTTGACCAGATCGCCGGTCATCCGGGTAAACGCGAGTAACTCTTTCATCGACATTTTCGTCAGCGGCCCGATGATGTCGTGCACGTCTCCGCCGGAGCTGAAATTGCCGCCGTTGGACGCAAACACGACCGCGTTGACGTCATCGGCATATTGCAGATCCCTGAACCAATCGCGCAGTTCCGCGTAGCTCTCGAAGGTGAGCGGGTTCTTGCGCTCCGGCCGATCCAGGGCAATCGTGGCGATACCGTCCTCGATCCCGCATTTGAAATGCTCGACATTCGTGCGCATCGTCATCCTTTCCCCCCGTTCAAACTGGCCTCAAGCTGCTCCAGCCTCAGGCGGATATCGCGGGCCTCATCGGGCGAGAAATCACCCAACATGTCGCTGATCCACGCTTCGTGCGCGGCGGCCTGGCGCGCAAATTCCTCGGTCCCGCGGCGCGTCAACCGGACGACAGAGGCCCGGCGATCACCCGGCACCGGAACACGGATCAGAAACCCATCCTCCGACAGCCGATCCACGATGCCCGTCACATTGCCGTTCGACACACGCAGAACGTCCGAAAGCTGACTCATCTTCAACCCGTCCTCGAACCGCGACAAGGCCGCCATCACGTCGAACCGCGGCAGTGTCGTCGCAAATTCCGTACGCAGGTTTTCCCGAAGCGTCGCCTCGATCGTGCGGCTGGCTTTCAGGAACCGAAGCCACAACCTGAGCCGCTCTTTCGAGGGGGTCTCGGGGTCGGGTTGGGGCTCGATATGCATCAGATCTCTCCACCTGACAGGCTCAACGCATGCCCGTTCACGGATTTCGCGGCGTCCGAGCAAAGCCAGAGCGCCGTCGCCGCGACCTCATCGGTTTGAATGAACCGCCGCTGCGGGTTGCCCTTTGTGAGGGATTTCGCGGCATCGCCCGCGCTCATGCCGGTCTTCTCGACAATGTTGGCAATCGAGCGTTCCAATAGCGGGGTTTCGATGAACCCGGGGCAGATTGCATTTACGGTGATCCCCGAGGCCGCCAGTTCCATCGCCAGGGCGCGGGCCAGGCCCACGACGCCGTGTTTGGCCGCGCAGTAGCCTGCAACGTAGGGGTAGCCCTTGAGGCCAGCTGTCGATGCTATGGCGATCATTCGGCCCGACCCGGCCGTCTTCATGTCCGGCAAAGCTGCCTGCCAGACATTGAACACACCGGTCAGGTTCACGTCCGTCATCGCCGTCAAATCCGCCGCACTCATCTTGGCAAACGGCACCGACGTGGCCGCACCTGCGTTGGCGACCACGGCCGTCACGGGGCCTTGCGCCCCGCGGGCGGCGGCAAAGGCGGCCCTGACGGCAGCATCGTCGGTGACGTCGCAGATCTGGTAAGGCACACCTTGCGCCCGCAACGTCGCCTCCGTACGGCCAAGGATCGTGACCTTGTACCCCGCCTTGGCGAAGTGCCGCGCTGTCTCGGCCCCCACACCCGTGCCACCGCCGGAAATCACGACATGGCCCGCCATCAAACCTTCGCCGCCATTTCGGCATCGCGATCCGCCAATCGCCACGCCTGATCGCGACCGGCTTCATAGGGCTTGGGCCAAGCCTCCTGCCTGTCGCCAAGCCCGGTCGCCGCGTGCAACGTCCAATAGGGATCCGACAGATGAGGGCGCGCGAGACAGACAAGATCGGCCCGGCCCGCCATCAAGATCGAGTTCACGTGATCGGCCTCATAGATATTGCCGACCGCCATGGTTTTGATCCCCGCCTCATTGCGGATGCGGTCCGAAAACGGCGTCTGGAACATTCGCCCGTAAACTGGCTTCGCCTCGGTCGACGTCTGCCCGGCCGACACGTCGATGATATCGGCGCCAGCCACTTCGAACATCGCGGCGATCTGGACGGCTTCATCAGGCGTGACACCGCCGTCACCCACCCAATCATTGGCCGAGATGCGGACGGACATCGGCTTCGTCTCGGGCCAAACGGCACGCATCGCCGCGAATACCTCCAAAGGGTAGCGCATGCGATTTTCCAGACTGCCGCCATAGGCATCATCGCGGATGTTCGACAGGGGAGAGATAAAGGATGAGATCAGGTAGCCGTGGGCAGCGTGCAGCTCGATCATGTCGAACCCAGCCCGATCCGCCATCCGGGCCGCCGATACGAAGTCCGCCTTCACCGCCTCCATATCCGCACGGTCCATCGCCCGGGGCGTCGCGTTCTCCTCCGACCAAGGGATGGCCGACGCAGACAGAAGCGGCCAGTTTCCCGCGTCCAATGGCTGATCCATGCCCTCCCACCCGATCCGGGTGGAGCCCTTGCGCCCCGCATGGCCGATCTGGCAGCACGTCATCGCTTCCGTCTCAGTGTGAATGAAGATGTTGAGCCGCGCCCACGCCGCCTCATGCTCCGGCGCATAGAGGCCGGGGCAGCCGGGCGTGATGCGCCCGTCGGCCGACACGCACGTCATTTCCGTATAGACCAGCCCCGCCCCGCCCTTGGCGCGCTCGCCATAGTGGATCAGGTGCCAATCGGTCGGTGTTCCGTCAACGGCCTTGTATTGCGCCATGGGAGATACGACGATCCGGTTCTTGAGGTGCATGTCGCGCAGCTTGAACGGCGCGAACATCGGCGCGCGCGCCGCCCCGTTCGAGGTGACGCCCGCCTGTTTCATGAACCAGTCTTCCGCCGAACCCAGCCAGTCCGCGTCCCGCTCCCGCAAATTCTCGTGGCTGATCCGCTGGGATCGGGTGAGCATTGAGTAGTTCAACTGCACCGGGTCGAGGTGCAGGTACCGCTCCACATCCTCGAACCATTCAACCGAATTTCTGGCTGCTGATTGCAGGCGCAAAACCTCCAGGCGGCGTTTAGCTTCATAATTGGCGAACGCATCCTCCAGCGTGGGCTGCGTGGCGATATCGTCCGCCAAAGCAATCGCGCTTTCCAACGCCAGTTTCGTACCCGATCCGATGGAAAAATGCGCCGTGGCCGACGCATCCCCAAGCAATACCACGTTCTTGTGGCTCCACTTTTCGCACAGGACCCGCGGGAACCGGATCCAGGCCGAGCCGCGGATATGATTGGCGTTCGTCATCAGGGGATGCCCGCCGAGGTGATCCTTGAAGATGTCTTCGCAGACCGCGATGCTCTCCTGCTGGCTCATCTCAGCAAACCCGTAGGCATCAAAGGTTTTCTGGCTGCATTCCACGATGAATGTGGCGGTATCATCGTCGAACTGATACGCGTGAACCCAGACCCATCCCTTGTCGGTTTCCTCGAAAATGAACGTGAACGCATCGTCGAATTTCTGATGTGTCCCCAGCCAGACAAAGGGACAGAGCCGGGTATCGATATCGGGCTGGAACGTGTCTTGAAACTCCAGCCGCGTCTTGGAGTTCAGCCCGTCGCAGGCCACCACAACGTCGAAATCATCCATGTAGTCGGAGGCGGCGCTGACCTCCGTTTCGAAGCGCAGATCGACGCCCAGTTCCCGCGCCCGCTCATGCAGGATCAACAGAAGCGTCTTGCGACCGATCCCGCAAAACCCATGCCCGCTGGATATCAGTTTCTGACCCTTGTGATGGAGCGCGATGTCGTCCCAATAAGCGAACTGCGCACGGATTTTTGCTGCACTGACGGGGTCATTGGCCTGCAGGTTTTCAAGCGTCTCATCGGACAGCACGACGCCCCAACCGAATGTATCGTCTGGCCGGTTCCGCTCGAACACGACAACTTCGGTGTCCGGCGTCCTGAGCTTGGTTGAAATGGCAAAGTAAAGACCCGCTGGCCCTCCACCAAGGCATGCAATCCGCATCTGGCTGCCCTTCCCCATGCTCGTCTGCTCGAACGGTATGCCGGGAGCATTTTTACTTCAAGTCCAAATATTTTATGCTTGAAGTATATATGAAATGTGTAATGGCGGCTTTGATCGTGAACAAGGCCGCCAGAGGCCGCTCGCCGTACCGCGATAGGCCCGATCTCGTTGTTGAGATCGGGCCACTGTACAATCGATCCGGGCCGCCTAGCTCACCGCGGCGAGCTTGGGGCGTGGCGTTGACCGGTCCTTGACCTCGGACCATTTCAGATCGCCCTCGTAGCGCCAGGCCATGTGCCCATCGTCATCCAGCGCGAACAGATGAAGCCAGCCATTGTCGAACAGGGCGCGGACGCCGTCGTGGCGTTTGAGAATGTCGCTCATCGCCTCACGCGGGGCCTCGATACAGACCGACAGGCGCAGCGGCTCGTGGGCATACTGCTCGCCGTCATGCACCGATTGCCACGGCAGACCGACCCGCAAGGTGCCGCCATTGCCCTCGACCACCCCGATCCCGCCGGTGACATTGTGGAGCAGCTTGTTGCCCGAGCCGAACTGCTCCGGCGCAACGGTGGAGCCGTAATATTGCAGGCTGATCCAGCTCGCGACCACAACCGGCGCGGTCATGATCAGCTCAAGCACACCGAAATCCTTGTCCTGGTGCCAGTCGTAATCATGCAGGAAGGCGCGGCCCGCGAGGCTTTTCCCGGCTGTCCGCTGACGTGGGGCGGCAAGAAAGGCTTTGCATCCCGCCAGTGCCCATTCCGGCCGGGTTTCGGCCCAATCCCGGCTCCGCAGGGCGATGTCATCATCTCCCCCCGCCCGCGGCAGACGCAGGGCACGTTCCGTCCGGCTCACGGCACCGGCGGTTGCGAACCAATCCTGCGCCTGCCTGATATCGGCCCTATGCCCGGGGGCCGGATGGTCATCAGCGTAAAGTGTCATCGCGTCCGTCGTGGTGTCATGCAACGCCCCGACAAAGTAGGTATCCTCCGGAATGACGATCTCCCGCTCGGCCAGCCCGCGGCGCACCTCGGCACTGTTCAGAAGGCCCGCAAGCAGGCGGGCATTCACCTCACCGGAATAGCCGCCACAGGCCCCGCAATGCAGGCCGCTGGCGAAGGGGTTGTTGACCACATTGGCCCCATGGCCCGCCAGAACGACCAGCCGCGCAAAATTGTCGGTGAAGGACATGGCGCGCAGGATGGTTTCGGCGGCATCGATCTGGGCATCAAGATCAAGCGCCGGGTCGAGCCGCGGGGCCGGCCCGCCCGGTGCTTCGTTCGACGCCAGGTTCAGGGCGTCGCGCACCAGCTTGCCCGCATAGATCGGGCCCGTCGCCTCGACAAAGGCAAAGGATGAGACAGCGGCCAGTTTGAACCGGCCCCACGCACGACTGGCCCGGGCCTTGAAGCGTGCTGTTTGATCGGTTTGTTCGTCATTGCCCTGCGATGTGGAGGTTACGCCGGGGTTAAGCAAAACCGGCAGGCGCAGTTCGTCCACATCGGACGCGAACCCTTTGTGAGACGCCGTGAGGCCGAAAAATCCGGCAAAGCCAAGGGTCTGGATGCCGGGATGAACGGTCTCGACCGCCCGGCGGAACACTTCGGAGCGGACGTCGATGCAGAATGCGGCCTGAAGCACGGGCCGATCCGTGGAGCGCGGTGCGGCAGGGCTCGACAGCGTGTCCGCAAGGTCGCGTTGTGCCGCCCGCTCCCATGCGTCTTGCAGCAAGGCGTTGGCCTTCAAGTCAGCATCGGGCGCAATCGGCATCCCGTGGACATCTTTCGCGACCTCCCAGGCGTCGGAGATGTTGGCCTCATACTGCGTGAACAGCGCCTCCTCCCAGATCAAGCGGATGGTCAACATGTCCGTCAGGGTCGTGTCGCCGCCCTCGGCCAGCTCGGCCTGCCACAAGTGATAGCGCGCCACCTGTGCCCACCCGCCAAGCGAGAACAGGAGTTGGTGCAGATACGTCTCCAACGCCGCTTCATCGAGGCCAAGCCGATGAATGGCGCGCTGCCGGGCGACGTCCGCCGTATCGGCCGTCTCGCTCACAAATTGCGCGAAGCCACGAAGCCCCGCGATCTCCGGCGTCAGGTCATGTGTCGCTGTCTGGCGCCACGCATCATAGGCGCCCCGCCGCCGGGGCGCCGCCCAAAGCGCCTGGCCCTGATCGAAGTAACCCGCCGCCCAGATCCCGAAGCGATCCGCGATGATCCCGGGCCAATCGATACCCGAGGCCTCTGCCGCCAGATCAGCGATGGTCGGCTGCGGCGTGGGTGTGGCCGCCGCCTGTCCCGCGATGGCCTTGAGACCCGGCAGGTCAAATGCGCCCTGCCCCGCAAGGGCGGCGGTCAAATCCGCATCGGTGATCGTACCGTCCTGAATGCGACTGTTATACCACGCGCGCGGCATGGTCACCGGCACGCCACCCACCCGGCCCAACCGCGCGCCGACCTCGGCCAGGGTGTCTCCTGTCTGCCCCAGGAACGGGTTCACGGCGACCGACGACGCAAGCGGCCAGACCGGCGGGATCGCGCGTGCGGCTTTGTCGCTGGCAGTGTCGATAACGGACAATGAAAGCTCGGACATCTGTGTCATGTTTGCTGGTCCTTTACGTCGATCAGGAGGTGTGCCGCGTTGACCAGCCGCGCAGCAGCTTGTCGAAAACGGCATTGGCATAAAGCCCGTTGGAAAGGTGCACGCGAAGGCCCGCGGCAGCCGGGTGATAGGCCCAAAGCGGGAACATCGCCTGCGCGATGGCAACGAGGCCGAAACTCAGCAGGGCCAGTACGATCAGCGCCCATTCCAGCGGTCCGGGCACGGGTGTTGCGGGCAACGTGCCCTGCATCAGCCATTCCGCTCCGGTCTGAAGCGCGAAGTACCCGATGGCCGCGCCCACGGAATAGATCGCCGTCCGCTGCGTCAGGACCCGAGGCGCCGCATCGGCGAGGCCCTGGGCCAGCAGGTAGGCCACGCCGAAGATCAGGATCGCCCCCAAGGCGATGGCTTGCGGAGATTTGTCCGCCACGCCGAAGAGGAACGCCACCCCGGCATAGATCACCAGCGCCAGCAGAAAGGCGCGGCCGACGGCAAGGCCATTGGGGATCGCAACCGGCCCCGGGCGACGGGCTGCGGCGACGGTCTCCACTGCCGCACCGGAGGCCAGAAAGGCATGCGCCTTGTAGAGCGAATGGGCCACGATGTGCAGAAGCGCCAGCGGGAAAAGCGCAAGGCCGCATTGCAGGATCATGAACCCCATCTGTGCCACGGTCGACCAGGCCAGCGAGGTTTTGACCGCAGATTGCGTCAGCATGACAAGCCCACCGAACAGGGCGGTGAAGCCGCCGACCATCACCAGAACGGCCAGCACGCCGGGCGACAGAAGCATGACATCCGAAAAGCGGATCAACAGGAAACCGCCCGCGTTGATGACCCCGGCATGGAGCAGCGCGGAGACAGGCGTGGGGGTTTCCATGACCTCGGTCAGCCAGCCATGCATGGGGAATTGCGCCGACTTCAGAATGGCGGCCAGGGCCAGGGCCGCCGCGATCCATCCGGCCCATTGCGCGTCATCACCCAGACGGGCCGTTGCGAGGATCTCAGCGATGTCGCCGGTGCCATGGCCGACATAAAGCAGCACAGCGGCCAGCAGCAGGGCCACATCCCCCAGCCGGGCGGTGACCCACTTCTTGCGCGCGGCCCGCTGAGCCGGGACGCGGTCGGCGTAATGCAGCAACAGCTTATGCAGAAACAGGCTCGTCGCGATCCATGACACCACCAACTGCAGAAGATTGCCCGCGATCACCAGCATCATCACCGCGGCCAGAGTCGCACAAAGCCATCCGGTAAAGGGTCCCTGCCGATCTTCGCCGTCCATGTAGGTGGCCGCGTAGCGCAGGACGACCCATCCGACGAACGAAACCAATAACAGCATGATCGCACTGACCGCATCCAGCCGTACCGACAGACCCAGGCCGCCAATCCCGATCAGGGGGCTGGTTGCCGGACCGCTGATCGCCAGCACTATACCGGACAGCACGGCCGCGGCCAAAGCGGCGAGCGCAGCGACCTCCACCTTTGCCAGCACGTCAATCGGGCGTAGCAGCGGTCCACGAAAGCCCAGGACCGCCGCGGCCATCAAGGCAATCGGGGCAAGGTAGGGCAAAAAGGCGATAAACACAGGCGCGTCTCCTTTGGGCTGGAATGCCGTTTGGGGACGGATAGCATTTCAGGTTTAGCTAGAAAAATTCATTGTTTGATTGCTTTCGTTCTGATTAATGAAACGATATGGCAGAAATCAATTATCACCACCTGCGGTATTTCTGGGCCGTCGCCCATGACGGTAACCTGACGCGGACTGCCGAGCGTCTGAACCTGTCGCAATCGGCGGTATCGGTGCAGATCAAGCAATTGGAAACACAGCTTGGCCATGCGCTGTTCGAGCGGCGTGGCCGTCAGCTGATCCTGACGGAAGCCGGTCGCATCGCGCTGGACCATGCCGATGCGATCTTTGCGGCGGGGCGGGAATTGGTCGGGACGCTACAAGACAAGGGGCGCGCCCGGCAAGCGATCCGGATCGGAGCGCTGGCCACCCTTTCGCGCAATTTTCAACTGGAATTCCTGCGCCCCATTCTCGACCGGCCCGATGTCGAGATCATCTTGCGGTCGGGCAATTCCGCCGACCTGCTGCAAGCGCTTGAGGCGTTGAATCTCGATGTGGTCCTGATCAATCAGGCCCCGACCCGCGATGCGGTCACACCCTTCGTGTCACATCGCCTGTCCGATCAACCCGTCAGCCTTGTAGGCACGCCCGATCGCTTGCGGGGACAGCACGACCTCACGGGCCTGTTAGTCAGCCAGCCCTTCATCCTGCCGACGGCGGAGACCAGTGTGCGGGTGGGATTTGATGCCTGGACCGAGCGGCTCGGCATTCGCCCGCAGATCGCCGCCGAAGTCGAGGATATGGCGATGATGCGCCTTCTGGCGCGCGAAGGTGTGGGGCTGGCCGTGCTGCCGCCAATTGTTGTGCAGGACGAGTTGACCAGCGGCCGCCTTGTTGAAGCGGACCGCCTGCCGGGCATCGGGGAGACATTCTACGCCGTCACCCTCTCGCGCCGGTTCCCGAACCCGATCCTGCAAGACGTGTTGAACAATCGGAATATCTAGACCCGACCGATTGAGCGAACCCGACCATGGCCTTTTCCAGCCATGTCGGATACGTATCCGTCATGACGGAACGCGATGACGATATCCTGATGCTCCTCCCCGCCCGCCTGAAGAAGGCGCGCCAATCGAGGGGCTTGTCACTTGAGGCTGTGGCCAATCTCAGCGGCGTATCACGCTCGATGGTAAGCCAGATCGAACGCGGCGAAAGCAGTCCGACGATTGCCACACTCTGGAATCTGACCCGCGCCTTACAGGTCGATTTTGCCGGATTGATGGAGACGGGTGACGCCACGGACCGGATAGAGGTGCTGACGGCCTCGGATGTGCCAAGCATCGACAATATGGGCCGTGGATGCAGCATCCGTATCCTGTCTCCGCCCGAGGAGGCTGGCAACCACGAGGTCTATGACATCCGGTTTGCGGCCGGCGGAGCCCTGACGAGCCAGCCCCATGTGCGCGGCGCCAGTGAGCAGGTAACGGTGTTGGACGGCCGGGTGAGGGTCACATCCGGCATGGCGGTGCAGGATCTGAATACCGGCGATACCGCCCGATATGCGGCGGATGTGGCCCATTCCATCGCAGCCATCGACGATGACGCCAGGGTGTTCCTAATCGTCAAAGGCAGCGACAATCCGCTTTAACGGAAAGCTCCTCCGTAATTTCGTATTCTTCTATTCTGGATACTGTTCCGTTATGATAGAACGAGGCCAACCCGGAGGTTGCGCGCATGTCCATAGCATTTCTATCCCACATTTCCACGACGCTGAGCGAGATCGAGGCCGAGGGCCTGTTCAAGCGCGAACGGCTTATCACCTCACCCCAAGGGGGTGAGATCACCGTGGGAGATCGCAAGGTGATCAACCTCTGCGCAAACAATTACCTCGGCCTCGCCGATCATCCCGACCTGATCGCGGCGGCCAAAAATGCCATGGGGCCTAAAGGCTTCGGCATGGCCAGCGTGCGGTTCATCTGCGGCACCCAGGATATCCACCGCGAGCTGGAGCACGCGCTTGCGACGTTCCTGAGGATGGACGATGCGATCCTCTTTGCCGCTTGTTTCGATGCCAATGGCGGCCTGTTCGAGCCGCTTCTGGGCCCCGAAGACGCGGTGATATCCGACAGTCTCAACCATGCCTCGATCATCGACGGCATCCGCCTGTGCAAGGCCAAGCGCTATCGCTACGCCAACAGCGACATGGAGGATCTGGAAGCCACGCTGAAACAGGCCCGCAGTGACGGGGCGCGGCACATCATGATCGCCACCGACGGCGTGTTTTCGATGGATGGCTACCTGGCCAACCTGCCCGCGATCCGGGCGCTGGCCGACCAGTACGATGCGATCGTGATGGTGGATGATTGCCACGCGACCGGTTTCATGGGCCCCCGCGGCGCGGGCATGCCCGACCATTTCGGCGTGGATGTCGACATCCTGACCGGGACATTGGGCAAGGCGCTTGGCGGCGCCATCGGCGGGTACATCGCGGGGCCGCAGCAGGTGATCGACCTACTGCGCCAGCGCGCGCGGCCCTACCTGTTCTCCAATTCCCTGCCGCCCGCCATCGTCGCCGCCGGGCTTGAGGCGCTCCGTCTTGTCGAAAACGGCGCCGCGACGCGGGCGCAGCTTTTTGCCAATGCGCAATACTGGCGGGACGGGCTGACATCGCTGGGGTTCGACCTTCTGCCCGGCGAACACCCGATCATCCCGGTCATGCTGGGGGACGCACCGCTGGCCCAGAAAATGGCGGCCAGGCTGTTCGAACAGGGCGTCTACGTGTCGGGCTTTTTCTTTCCGGTGGTCCCGCGCGGTCAGGCCCGGATCCGGACTCAGATGAACGCGGCGCTCACTACGGAGGACCTCGACACCGCCCTGGCCGCCTTCGGTGCGGTCGGGCGTGAGCTTGGGATTCTGACATGAGCCGGCCCGACACCATGCGCGCCCTGCAGAAATCCAGGCCTGTCGAGGGCCTCTGGATGGTTGAGGCCCCGATCCCCGAGATCGGGCCCGATGACGTGCTGATCCGCGTGCACAAGACCGGCATCTGCGGCACCGACATTCACATCTGGAACTGGGATGACTGGGCCGCGGCGACCGTACCCGTGCCGATGATCACCGGGCACGAATTCGCCGGGGAGATCGTGGAGCGCGGCGCGAACGTGACTGATCTTCGGATCGGCCAGCGCTGTTCCGGGGAAGGACACCTAATCGGCACTGAAAGCCGCCAGAGCCGCGCGGGCAAGTTTCACCTTGATCCCGGGACACGCGGAATCGGCGTCAATGAACAGGGCGCCTTTGCCGAATATCTCAGGCTCCCCGCCTTCAACGTGGTCCCCCTGCCCGACGATATCCCGGATGCGATCGGTGCGATCCTGGACCCTCTGGGCAACGCCGTGCACACCGCATTGAGTTTTGATTTGTTGGGGGAAGACGTGTTGATCACCGGGGCCGGACCGATCGGGATCATGGCCGCCGCCGTCGCCCGCCATGCCGGTGCCCGCAACGTCGTGATCACGGACATCAACCCCGACCGTCTGGCGCTGGCGCGTCACGTGGTTCCTTCACTTCGCGCGGTCAACGTGGCCGAGGAGGACCTCAGGGCCGTGATCGCGGAACTGCGCCTGAAAGAGGGCTTCGACGTCGGCCTTGAGATGTCTGGCAGCCAGATGGCGCTGGATCAGATGGTCGAGGCGCTGGTCATGGGCGGCAAGATCGCCCTGCTCGGCATCCCGCCCGGCAAATCCCCCGTCGATTGGTCGCGCATCGTGTTCAAGGCGATCACCATCAAGGGCGTCTATGGCCGCGAGATGTTCGAAACCTGGTACAAGATGATCGCGATGTTGCAAAACGGGCTGGATGTAAGCCGCGTGATCACCCACGAATTCGCCGTGGAGGATTTCGAAAAAGGCTTCGCAGCCATGAAATCCGGGCAATCCGGCAAGGTCGTGTTGAACTGGATCTGAACGGCTCGCGTCGGGCCCTTAGGCTGTATTCGGGTGCTCCTGCGGCCTCAACTGCCCCGCGGCGATGGCCGAGATCGCGACCATCCCCGCCGCCGTGCCAAGCATCCAGGCCAGGCCGCCGATCTGATATATCAGACCGGACAGGAGTGTGCCAATCAGACGCCCGCCTGCATTGGCCATATAGTAGAACCCGACATCCATGGTCACGCGCTCGGCCTGTGTGAAGGCGAGAATCAGGTACGAATGGAGCGCCGAATTCACCGCGAAGACCGCGCCGAAGATCAGCAACCCGATGACAAGCGTGGCCGTCAGCCACGGCTGCGGCCCTGGCGCGGTAAGGGCAGCGATGGTCAGGCAGGCGGGCACCAGCGCCAGGGCCCAGGCCCAGAGCCGGGCGGAACCGATCAGATCGGCCTCGGATTGTGCGCTGGCCCGCAACAGCCGCGGCGTGGTCGCCTGCACCGCGCCGTAAAGGATGATCCAGACCGCCATGAAGGTGCCGATGGTGAAGAATGCCGCGCGATTGCCGGCCTCGCTTCCATCCGACAGCACGGCGTAGAAGTAGATCGGGATGCCCACCACGAACCAGACATCCCGTGCGCCGAACAGAAACACGCGTGCGGCGGAGAGCCAGTTGATGTTGGCAGATTTCGAGAAGACCTCTGTGAACTTGGCCCCCTTGCGCCCCTTCGGCAGGCCCGGCGGCATCGCCAGCAGGACAGCGCCGAGGACCGCAGCCAGAACGATGGCCATGGCAAGGACGGCCCAGGTAAAGCCAAGGCTGGCCAGAAGCCCTGCGCCAAGCAAAAACCCTAGCCCCTTCACGGCATTCTTCGATCCTGTCAGAAGCGCGACCCAGCGAAAGAGCCCGTCGCCTTCGGTCGGAGCCAGCAGCTTCACCGCCGATTTCGACGACATCTTCGACAGATCCTTGGCCACACCGCTGACGCCCTGCACGATCATGACAAAAA
Organism: uncultured Roseicyclus sp.; assembly: GCA_947494975.1. GTDB lineage: Bacteria > Pseudomonadota > Alphaproteobacteria > Rhodobacterales > Rhodobacteraceae > Gymnodinialimonas. The sequence continues at coordinate 642,891 of CANLXA010000003.1, forward strand.
CCACCGACGCGCCAATGGCCCACGCGGGATCAAGCTGCGCCAGCGCCAATAGCGCCAAGATCTGGAGCGCCAGCCCGGCATAGAGCGTGGAGGTCAGCCCGAAGCGTGCCGCGATCCAGCCCGCTGACAGGTTCGTGACCATGCCCGCCACCTCGTAGAGCACGAACAAATAGGCCAGTTGCACCGGCGAGAAGCCGAGGATGTGAAAGTGCAGCAGCACCAGCATACGCAACGCCCCGTCGCTCAGCATGAAGGCCCAATACGCCGCCGTGACGGCCATGTAGGCGTTCAGCCCCTCGGGGCGCGGGCGGCCGGGTTCGGTCAAAGTGCCCCTCCGACCATCAGGGCCACATCGACAAGGCGATGCGCATATCCCATCTCGTTGTCATACCACGCATATATTTTCACCTGGGTCCCGTTGATCACCATCGTGGACGGCGCATCGATGATGCAGGACCGGGTATCGTTGGTGTAATCGGCGGAAACCAAGGGGCGCTCTTCATATCCGAGAATGCCCTTCAACTCACCCTCCGACGCAGCTTCGAACAATGCGTTGACCTCCTCCACGGAGGTCTCGCGCTGAACCTCGAACACACAATCGGTGATCGACGCGTTCAGCAAGGGCACCCGCACCGCATGGCCGTTCAAACGGCCCTTCAACTCCGGATAGATCAGCGTGATGGCCGTGGCGCTGCCGGTGGTCGTGGGGATCAGCGAGTTCAGCGCCGAGCGGGCCCGGCGCAGATCCGTGGCGGGCCGATCCACGATCGTCTGCGTGTTGGTGACATCATGGATCGTCGTGATGGAGCCGTGTTTGATCCCAATCGCCTCGTGAACGACCTTCACAACCGGGGCAAGGCAGTTGGTCGTACAACTGGCCGCGGTGATGATAGAATGCTCGGCGGGATCATAGACAGCCTCATTCACGCCGTAGACGATGTTGGCGGTCGGCCCGTCCTTGACCGGGGCCGACACGACAACCTTCTTTACGCCAGCCTCAAAATACGGCGCCAGCCTGGCCTGTGTTTTGAAGGCGCCTGTGCAATCGATCACCACGTCCACGCCATCGAGCGGCAGATCCGTCAGGTCCCTTGCGCCGATGAAGGGAAGGCGCACGTCGTCCACAATAATCGCCTGATCGTCATGGGAAAACGCAGCGTCCCACCGGCCATGGACGGTGTCGAACTCCAACAGATGGGCGTGCATCTCCAAGTCACCCACAGCATCGTTGATCCAAGCGATCTTGGCATCGCGCTCCAGCAATGGTTTCAGGGCCAGTTTTCCGATCCGGCCAAGGCCATTCAGGGCGTAGGTGGTCATGCGTCAAATCCTGTCGAGACGGGGCCGAACGCTGCTGAGGAGCCGGGTGCCCCTTCGGCCAATCTTTTGGGTGCAAGCAACGTCATGCCGCATCCGTAATCGGTTTGGGCGGATCCGATTGTGAAACTTTTGTAAAATCGCGACCTGAGCTATTGGCCTTGGAGGCAAATGGCAGCGATCTCAGCGCCCCTTGGGCACGGGGCCATGGGATTCGCGAAGGCGAAGATCAGCCGCAAGCTCCTGCGGCTCGACGGGTTCGCCTGTCTTCAGCGTATCGACCAGCGCGCGCGCCGCCCGGCGGCCCATCTCGCGGTGCGGCACATGGACGGTGGTCAGTTTCGGATAGGCCACGCGGGCCAGTTCGATATCGTCAAACCCGATGATCGACACATCTTCGGGCACGCCAAGCCCCATCTCACGCGCCTTCCCGACGGCACCGACGGCCAGAACATCGTTGCCACAGAACACCGCCGTGGGCCTGTCGTGCGCCTGCATCAATTTCTCAAACGCGCGCGCCCCGCTGTCGATCCCGTAGGGCGTCTCAATCACCACCAGCGACCCGGCATCGAGGCCCGCCTCAGCGAGCGCATCGCGCATGCCATCAAGACGCGCCCGTGCCCTGTCATTGGCCGCAACGTCCGCCGAGATCAGGGCCAGTTTGCGGTGCCCGTGGTTCAGCACCACCTTGGCCATGTTGCGCATCGCCAAACGGTTGTCGAACCCCACCGACGGGCGGCCCGCCGAGGCGTCGAACGCCCATGTCACAAGGCACGGCACCTTCTGGGCGTTCAGAAATTCATAGATCGACGGATTGCGATCATGGCCGATCAACAAAAGCGCATCGGCCCCGCGCGCCACAAGCGAGCGAACCTGCTGCTCCTCAAGATCCGAGCGATAGGAGGAACTGGCAACAAGAAGTGTGTAGCCGTGGGCATTAAGCTCTTCCTGAAACGCCTGAATGCCGCGGGCGAAAACCGCGTTTTCCATGGTCGGAATGATCGCACCGATCGTGTTGGTGCGCTGTGAGGCCATCACCCGCGCCCCGAAATTCGGGGAGTATCCAAGCGCATCAACCGCGCGCATCACCTTCTCACGCGTCTTGTCGGACACCTGTTCTGGAAAGTTCAGGCACCGCGACACCGTTGCGGTCGAAACCCCCGATTGAATCGCGACGTCGTGCAAGGTCGGTGTCGTGCGGATCGAGTTCATTTGATCTTTCGGATTGGTATTGTTCCGGTCCCTTATACGATGACGCACCCCGCCCAAACCACCGAAATGATCACGGCAAATGTAAAGGCTTGCATTGCAGGAATGTAAAGGCTTACATTGCGATATGGAATCGTGTGTCGGGAGGGGCAGACGCAACATGGCACTCATCGGATCAGTCATCTTGTTGGTGGTCTTTGCCGTAAATGTCGGCATGGGCTCCACATCAAACAACGCGTTTCTGACCGATGTGGGCGAGATGCTGACGCTGCTTGCAGCCAGCATCCTGTTCGTCATCGCGATCCTGAAAAAAGAAGCCGAAGCCAAGGAAAACGGTGCAGGCAAATAGTCCAGGGAGGACATGAATTGGACAAAGACACCCATGAGCTGAAGTCGGCCGAGCGCCGCAATTTCCTCAAGCTTGCAAGCGCCGGTAGCTTCACCGCCGCGATGGTTGCAGGGGCAGCAGGGACGTTGTGGTCGGGCGAAGCCGCGGCCCAGACCCAACAAGAAGAGGCCGCGCGGGAGGCCGCCGCCGATCACATCATGACGTTGGCCACCGCCTATGTTCTGGGGGCATCGCGCAGCTATCCGATCATGCAACTGGATCTGAAGGAAAACATCCAGAACATGACCAACGGCAAGGTCTATGTGCGCCTTGCCCCCGGTGGACAACTTGGAGCCGGCGGTGCGCTCGCGCAGGCCGTGCAATCCGGCACGATCCAATGTGCGCAGCATTCTTTGGCCAATTTTGCGCCGTTTGCCTCGGTCGTTGATCTGATCAACCTGCCCTATTTCTGCGGCTCCAATCAGCGGTTCACAAACCTAACGTCGTCGCAGACGTGGAGGGACGAAGTGGACCCGCGCATCGCGGCGTCCGGGTTCAAGGCGCTGTTCTACATCGTGATCGACCCGCGCGTCGTTGCCGTACGTCAGGGCGGCGACGCCATCATCACGCCCGCGGACATGGACGGTGTGAAATTCCGCGTGCCGGGCTCGGCCATGTTGCAGCAGTATTACCGCATGGTCGGTGCCAACCCGACACCGGTGGCTTGGGGCGAGACCCCCTCGGCGATCCGTCAGGGTGTGGCCGATGCGCTCGACCCGTCGGTGGGCGCGCTGCATGTCTTCGGTTTTGGCGAGATCCTCAGCCACGTGACCTTTACGCAGGCGGTGCCGGACAGTCAGGTTTACTCCGTGAACCTCGAATGGTTCGAAAGCCTACCTGCCGACGTACAGGAGGGCATCGAGTTCGCGGGCGAGATCACGCAGGCCCAGAACCTTGCCAAAGTGCCGGCCGCGCGCGGTTATGCGATGTCGGAACTGACGGCAAACGGTGTGGAGTTTCATTCACTCACGGATGACCAACTGGCCGAGTGGCAGTCGGTTGGCGGCTACCAGCTGCCTGATTGGGACCAATTCAAGGTTGACCTTGCCGGCTCCATGGAGACGTTCGCGCGCCTCGAAGAGGCCGCGGGTACTATGGGCCGCTACTACGTCCACGACGCCTGAACCCACACCAGGGCCGGCACCTCCGCCTTGCGGGTGCCGGCCCCACTATCCCAACGAAAATACAGCATGTTCAGGCCGGGGGTCCCTCCGGTGGGAGGGGCAGCATGACGACTTTTCTTCAATCGCTGAATCGAAATGCGGAACGCTGGCTGCTGCTGGTGTTCTACGTGATGCTGGTGGGCACGATGTTCATCGAGGTCATTCGGCGCGAGGTGTTTTCCTATTCCTCGATCTGGGGCGAGGAGATCGTGCGTTACTCCTTCATCTATCTGGCCTGGATCGGCGCGGCCTCGGCGGTGAAGGAACGCGGTCACATCCGCATCGACGTGATCATGAATTACGTGCCGCACACCCTCAAGACGCTGCTGTACATCCTGGGCGACATCGTGATGTTCGTGGTGGCCTGCGTGGCGCTTTACTGGTCGTGGGAGGCCGTTCACGTCTCCTGGACGTTCGGCTCCGTCACCCACGGCCTTCGGATCAGCCAGGTGTTCTTCCTCTTCGCCGTGCCGTTCGGATTTGCCCTCGTCATCCTGAGGCTTGTTCAATCCTTCCTTCGTGATCTGTCAGACCTTCGAAACGGACGTCCCGTTTACGAAGGCGACAAGCTGTTTGACTGAGGGGGGCTGACCAATGCTTTGGCAACAACTACAGCAGCAAACCGTCGTTTTGGGCGCAGACTTCTACGTCCCGATCATCGTCTTCGTGATCCTGGTGGCGCTTGCAGTGCCGGTTTGGGCCTCCATCGGGTCGGCCGCAATCCTGATGCTGATGATGTCAGGCGCCCTGCCCCTGTCTTTGGTGGGCGAAAGCCTCTTTCACGGCATCGACCACTTCGCGCTTACCGCTGTGCCACTCTTCATCCTGACCGGTGACGTGTTGGTTCGGACCGGGCTCAGCAAGAAGTTCCTCGACGTGGCGGAAGCCATCACATGTTGGGCCAAGGGCGGCTTCGGCTCGGCCACCGTCTTGGTCTGCGGGATGTTCGCGGCCATCTCCGGCTCCGACGCGGCGGGCGCGGCTGCGGTCGGTCGGATGACCATCGACCGCCTCGTCGAATCCGGCTACCCGCGCCCCTATGCCTGCGCCCTTGTGGCTGCCGGGGCCTGTACCGGCATCCTGATCCCGCCATCCATCGCCTATATCATCATCGGCCTCGTGCTTGGCGTGAACGTCTCGATCCTGTTTCTCGCCGCCGTGATCCCCGGCCTGCTGGTGCTGCTGGCGATCCTGATCACCAACACCATCGTCAACCGCCGCCACGCCTATGAGGGCGGAGGGCTGATGAGTGTCGGCGAATGGGCCAGCAACCTGTGGCGCACGATCCGGTCGGGCTGGTACGCGTTTCTTGTGCCTGGCATCATCTTCTACGGCATTTTTTCGGGCCGTTTGACGCCGACGGAGGCTGGCGCCGTGGCGGTTGTCACCTGCATCGCCATCGGCTTCATCATCGGCACGCTGAAGTTCAGCGATTTTCCGGCGATGCTTGTCAGCTCGGCCAAGGTGAATGGGGTGATCCTGCCGATCATCGCGTTCTCGCTGCCTCTGGCGCAGGCCTTGGCCATCCTCGGGGTGCCGCAGGGCTTTGTCGCCGCAGCCACCGGCGTGAGCGATGATCCACGGATCTTGATCCTGATGATGATCCTGATCCTGATTGCCGCGGGCTGTGTGATGGAGACGACACCGAACATCGTGATCCTTGCGCCGATCCTGTTCCCGCTGGCGCAGAATATCGGCATGAACGAGATCCAGTTCTGCGTGATGATGATCACTGCACTCGGCGTCGGGTTCATCACGCCACCGCTGGGGCTGAACCTGTTCGTCGTGTCAGGGATAACGGGGGAATCGATATTGAAGATCGCCGCCCGCGCCGTCCCGTTCGTTCTGTTCATGCTGGTGGTGACCCTGCTGATCGCCTATATACCGGCGATTTCCACGGCGCTCCTGCCGGAGATCTACCAATAGGATGGCGGATGCTCTCGGAGCTCGGGTCACGAAGGGATGCCGGTGCCCCCATTTGCCCTCCCCGCGTCGCCCGGTGATCCAGGCAGACCCGAATGCCCTTGCATCTTCATGCCTTGATTGGCCTGACTGACTTCAAAGCGCGCGCACGAAAACCGGAGACTTGTCATGTATAACCACATCATCATCCCAATGGCGCTTGATCACGGGTTTGGACGAACCGCCATCGCGCTGGCGCACAAGCTGTTGAATGACGGCGGCAAGATCACGGCGTTGCACGTGCACGAAGCCCCTCAAGGATCGGTCAGTGCCTATCTTGACGAGGACACCGTGCGGGGAGCGTTCGAGGCCTCTCAGGCGCGGTTGAAGGTGCGGGTCGCCGACCACCCGGACGTGACCCCTATCGTGATCAAGGGCCATAGCGGCCGGACGATCATCGATTTCGCTGATGAACAGAAGGCGGATTGCATCATTATCGGGTCCCACAAACCGGGGTTGATCGACTATCTGCTTGGCTCCACCGCTGCTCGTGTTGTGCGGCATGCGCCCTGCGCGGTGCATGTGTTGCGGGATGCGGATTAGGCCCGAGCCGCACCCAAGAATTGAATCACAACCGGGGCAATGCGCTACTATCCGCCCTACAGATCGAGCTCGATCACGCCGCCCGGCTCCCGCGCCCGGGATTGGCAGGTGATGATCTGGGTGGCCCGTTGTGACTTGGACAGCACGAAATCGCGGTGTTCGACGTCGCCGGAGACCAGTCCGCATTTGCAGACGCCGCAGATTCCGTCAGAGCATTTCAGATCCACCGGGATGCCGTTCTCGATCAGCACATCGGCGGCGGATTTGTCTTCGGGCACGCTGAATTCGCGGCCCGACCTCGCCAATTTGATCGTGAACGGATGGTTCTCGTAGTCCGGCACATCGGGAACCGAGAAGTATTCCAGATGCCGGTTGTCCTCCGGGAACCCCGCCACCTCCGCGGCCTCCATCACGGCGGCCATGTAGGGCTCCGCCCCGCAGGTATAGACATGCGCGCCATCCTGATAGGTCAAGATGTCCGCCAGCTTTGCTCGGGTTCCCTCGGAGGAGACGTGCACCACTACCTTGTCGGCCCAGGGCATCGCCGTGAGATCATTCAGATACCCCATCGTCGCCCGCATCCGCCCGGAATAATGCATCGCAAACGGCTTGCCCAAGGCATGCAGCCGATGCGCCATGGCGATCATAGGAGTGATCCCGATCCCGCCCCCCATCAGGTAGGTCATTGGCGCATCTTCATGGAGCGGAAAGTGATTGATCGGCTTGGAGATAAAGACCTTCCGGCCTTCGTTGAAAATCCGATGCAACAGCGCCGATCCACCTCGTCCATGGGCCTCGCGCAGCACGCCGATCTGGTATTTGGAGCGGTCTGCCGGATCGCCTGACATCGAGTATTGGCGCAGGAATTCCGGTGCCACGACGATATCGAGATGCGCGCCCGCCTCCCATGGCGGCAGGTCGGATCCGTCAAGGCTCTGAAACTCATAGATGGTTATGTCGTCCGCCGTCTGTTCCGCCTTGGTGATCTGCACGCGCAGAACCGGGCTCTCGTCGTAATCACGCGTCTTGTGAACCGGATCTTCCCCCCGCGCGGCGCGGACCTTGTATTCTTGGGCGGTGATCATCGCCTGGTAGGCCTCGATCCCGGCCTCGCGATCCATGATGTAGGGATAGGGATAGGGATGCGGGACCAGCGGCGCAGGATAGACCGCCAGCGTCTGATCCTCGTATTTCAGGTCCAGATCCTTTTGCAGCTCGCGCGCGTTCACCGGCTTGTCCGTGGGGCGATACCCGCCATCCGCGTCCAGTTCCAGATCCCACCACCACTTCTTGACCGGGTTCAGATCGCCCCGATTCAGCATATCATCCAGCTTGGCCAAAGCGGGGGCAGAGGATGGCAAGTTCATCGCCGTCCAGCGGAACACCGCATCCCCCAACACCCCTTCAAGGTTCCATGGGCAGGTCTTCATGCAGCGCCCGCACATCGCTCCGCCCTGCGTCGTGATCCGGTAGGTGGCGCATTTCTGGCTGTCGGATTTCCAGATCTCGTAACCGTTGAACATCAGCTTCGGACCGGCGGTGATTGCACCGGAGGGGCATTCGCGGGCGCATTTCTTGCACGCCTCGCAGAAGCTTTGCAGGCCGAAATCGATCGGCTTGTCATGCTCCATCGGCAGATCGGTGGTGACCGCCCCGGATTTCAGGCGTGGGCCGAGATAGGGGTTCAGGATCACCTCGCCAATGCGGCTGACCTCGCCCAGACCGGACAGGAGCAGAAGCGGCGGCTGCAGCACCTCGCCATCCATCACGGAATGGGCCTTGGCCTTGTAACCAAGGTTGCGCAATTGCCGGGCCACGACCCCACCCAGCAGCGAAAACCGCAGGTAGGCGCGCATGGATTGGGCGACGCTGATCCAGTCGTCGCCCGACGCACCCTCCATGGTGTCAAAGCCCTGATCGATGATCATGCTGATCGCGTGGTCATGGGGCGGATCGATGGGCTCGCCGGCGGCATCATGGGAGTACCATGTCCAGTCCGGGCACCGGCTGAGCCCCACCGCATCGACACCCAGGAAGTAGCTGGTCGCCTTTACCAACTCCGCCGCCTCCTTCGGTGACAGCGGGACCTTTTCCGCCGCGGGCTCGCCATCTTGCAAAAGAACGAACGCGCCCAAAGCCCGCCGCTGCGCCGAAGATGGCGCGGCCTTGCGGACGTAATATCCGCCCTTGGCCCCATCCTGCAGCGGTTTGCCCATATCGCCGAATTGCGCCCGCGCGAACATGTCGGTTCGTTTCGGCACACGGGGTACACGCGCCTCGTCGATATAGGTGGTGGGATCATCGACGCGTTTGAGCTTCTCGAACGGATGGGCGCCATCCATGAAACGTCGATTGGCAAAGGGCGGCGCGGCGCTTTGCGGGACGGATCCCGGGGCCAGCGGCAGATCCGGCGCGACGGCAAAGGTGGTTGTGATGGCCGCAATGCCGAAATTGGGCCCGATAAACGGCGCCGACGGCGCACCTCCATCCTCCGCGATTGCAAGGCCGGAGGCGACGGCCAGCCGGTTCAGGTCCACATCCGACGAACTGGCGGTATGGGCACGGGCATCGTGGCCCAGAATACGCAGGTAATTGGCGATCACCACCGCCGTTTCCGCCGCCAGAAGGCAGGAGCGGTGGGGGAGCGCATCCATGATCCAATCGGTCCCCGGCTCGTCCGCCTTGGGCGCGCGCGGATGCTCATAGAGGAAGACAATCGCATGGGTGTGCCCGTCGATCGTGCTTGGCGGGGCCTCCATCGATTCCTTGAGGTCCGCCATGATCATGTCGATGCCCGAGGCCAGCGTCTTGGTCTGGCGCGTGCGCAGATCTTCGGCCAGCCGCGCGATATCCGGGTTCAGGTAGGGCTGATCCAGCAGCGCTGCATCGAGCAAAAGGCAGGTGCCCACCATCGACGCATCGGAAAAGTATCCAAATGATTTCAGGTGATTGGAACGCTCTGTTAATCCTGTTGGCGCCTCGGCTTGCACCTTGTTCACCAACCCGTCGCGGATGGCATCCAGCATCGCTTGATGATCTCGCATCGCATTCACGATCGACCGGGGACGATTGTCTTGGGCGAAGGACAATTGCTGAAACGGCGACACCGCATCCAGGTTCGCATCCGCGTACCGTTTCAGCGTTTCAAGACGGTAGGAGCCCAGATGTACGGGACGGCTTTTCTCGGAAAAAACGCGCAGCCCCATGTCCTCTCCCTATTCTCAACGGCCAGCCGCCCTGTCCACGCGGCATGATCAAGCTTCACTTGACGGAGAAACGACACGGGGATCAACCCCGCCTGTAACTTCCTCCCTTCACCCCGTCAGACATCCCGCGAGATATAGATGTTCGCTAGAACGATCAGCGCGGCACCCAGAACCAAAGGCCAGCCAGGCACTTCCGAAAAGAAGACGAAGCCCGATGCCGTCGACAAGATGATCGACAGGTAGGACACCGCCCCGAGCACGCCTGCATCGCCCAACCAATGGGCCCGCAGGAAGCAGACTTGCGCCATCTGGGCGCAGAGCCCGACCAGAAGCAGGATCGGCCAGTGCTCGGCCGCGACCGGCACCCATGCCGCCCAGGCCAGGGGTGCCACCAGCACCGCGATGCCGAGCGCGTAGAGCAGCATCATCACAACCTCAGGCGTGCCTTTGAGCCGCCGCGTCAGGATGATCGCCAACGTGCCCGTCGTCACGGCAAGGCAAAGCGCGGCAAGGCCCCACCCGATTTCGAGCTGAGCCGGGGCCACCGCGATCACCGCGCCGACCAGAGCAACAAGCGCCCCACGCCAGCGATGCGGACTGACCCGTTCACTCAGCAACAGCGCTGCCAGGACCATCAGAAGGACGGGCCGAGTGAAATTGATGGCTGAAAACATCGCAAACGGCACGCGCGCGATGGCAAAGAACGACGCGATCAGAGTGACCGCCGATAGACAAACCCGCAGCACATGCAGGCCCATATGCGCCACGCCGGAAAACCGTGTTCGTTCGCGCCACACCCACGGCAAGATCACGACAAGTCCCACACAGACCCGAAGAAACACGATCTGAGCCGCCGGATACTCGGCGCCCATGGCCTTCACGATGCTCAGTGCCCAGACGTTGAGCGACATGTCGGCAATCAGCCAGCCCGCGCCCCGCAGGTTCTCTGACCGGGTCGCAAGAGGTGCGCTCATCCCCGGCTGCGGGGCATCAGCAGGTTGGCCATCAACCGATACGCCCCCGGCACCAATTGGCCCATCTGATAATGCAGGTTCAGCGCCACATGGACATGGCGGCCCGCACCGATCTCACCCACCAGAAGCGCGCCATCAAGCGGTTGTTCTTCCGGGTCGGCCATCCGAACGAGCGCCTGATAGCTATCGTCCCATGACTTCGCGAAATAGAGGCCGCGCTCCTTATGCCAGCCGTTCCAATCCTCCGGCGTGATTGCGTTAGGCTCCTGCAGCATTGGATGATTATCCTCCAGCAGCGTCACATCCGCCGTCGCATCCGTCACCCGCCAGCGCAGAGAGGGCTGGCCGATCTCAATTCTCGCAGGTGGCGTCGTGTCCGGGTCCCAATCGTCCCACGGACGGTGATAGAGCGTCACAAGTGTGCCGCCGGCCTCAACCCACGCGTTCAGCGCGTCGGCCACGGTTTTGAGCGCCGGGCGGAAGCGATAGGCGAATACGCCGACCAGCACGGTATCGAAGCCATCGAACGGGTCGGCGCCGGAAAGGGCCTCATCCTCCAGATCCGTGACGTCGAGACCGGCCGCTCGCAGCCATTCCGCTGCCCGGTCATTGCCCGCGCCGATATAGGCGATCCGCGCCTCGGGCAGCGCCACATGGGCCAGGCGCACCGTCACCACGGCGGGGCTGTGGTTCATGCGCAGGGGTATGTGTGGCTGCTCGATGATACGCACGGAATGGGCCGGCGCTCCCTCGATGGTCAGCGGCAGCGTGTGGAGGCCTTCCATCGCATCTTCCGGCACTTGAAGCGTGACGGTCCGGCCCGACCAGTCTTGCGTCCATCCGGCCGGCAGCGCAAAGCGCGCCTGCCCCGGCGATCCCGCGCCAAGGGACAGGGTGATCGTCCGGTCGGGCAGCGCAAGGTTCAGGAACTTCGCGTTTTCCGAAAGCTGCGCGCGCGGGCTCGGCAAGATCAAGAGCGGCCGCTCCAACGGCACGTGGGATTGGGTCGCGACATCATCCGCGGCCACAGTCACGCGCAAGGCAGGGGCGCGGGGCATCAATGGGTCGTAGTGATCGGGATAGGGGTCCGTCGGTGCAGCGTCGCGCTCGGCCGTCAAGCGACCGTCGGTGTCGCGCAATCCGGGTCCGGGAATAAGTGTGACGTCAACCTGGGCGGTCTCAGGCGCTTTCACCTCCGTCGACACCTCCACCGTCTCACCGGCGGAGATAATCTGCTTGGCAGGCCGCGCACGCGCATCGACACCCCCCACAAGACGGATCAGGCGCGCCAATTGCGCCAGCTTGCGATCAATTCGATGCGCGTGTTCAGGCGCCCTGTCCGCCGCGCGCAGGGCGATCACCGCCCGCGTCGCTGCAACTCGCATCCCGTCCATATCCGGGAAGACTGCAAAGATTGCGTCGATCTCGGCCTGGGCTTCGTGCAACCCCAAATCACCCAGCGTGCGCGGCAAGTTATCATCGACCGCACCGCGATCCTCCCCCACAGCGGACCAGGCCAGATGCAGCGGCCAGTCGCGCTCCTGCCCCGCCGCCACCCAATGACCCATGCCTTGCGTGCGATGGAATTGGCGGGACCATTGGCCAATCCGCTCAAACGACATCCCCAGCATCGGATCGCCGCCTTTGGCGGACACAACCAGCGTGGCGGGCGGCGGCGCCACTTCATCATCATAAGCGCCCCCCGCCCCGGAGAATGCGGGCAGGTAGAGTTTCGACACCTGCCAGGCCGGCGAATCCGAGCCCGCATAGTCTGGGTCTGCCGCCAGCGCGATCACATCATGGGCGGCCTCCGTCATGGCCCGGTGGTGCCCGTGCTGGCCCGGAACGTCGAGGAAGGTGGGGCAGATGATGTCGGGCCGGTCCTGCCGGATGATCTCCACAAACCGGGCCATAAGGCGCTCGCGGCCCCAGATCCGCATGGTTTCAGCCCCCGATTTCGAGAAGCGGAAATCGGTGATGGTGTCATCCGCTGTCTGACCATGCCAGTAGAGCCGCATATCAAGCACGTCTGCCGCGGCCTCCATTTCGGCCGTGCGCAATGTGCCCAGGTCTGCCCCACTTTCGGTGCCGATATCGTTCTGCCCACCCTCGCCCCGCGTGGAGCACGCATAGGACAGGTTGATCCCATCGCGCAGCCACAGGGCGGCCAACATCGCGGAGGTCTCATCATCCGGGTGCGCGCCCGTATTCATAAAGGTTACAACCGACCTGAGGCCGGCCATGGCCCGCCAGACACGTGCGATCAGGGGATCGTGCGCCTCGGCAAGAATACGGGCTTGGGTCTCATTGGGCATGACAAACGGTCCTAGATGGCGGCGACAAGACGGGGCGACAAGGCGGTGTTGATCACAAGGGCCGCGGCCCCCAGCGTGGCGGCCCGGCGGCCCGCTCCGCCCGCGATCAGACGGGGATGCGCACGATCCGGGCGGTGGGCGACGGATTGATCCGGCAAGTGCGTCCGCGCGACAAGCTCGTCCAGGATCGGTTGAGGCATCGCGCCGGTCAGCACGATGGCTTCGGGATCCATGAGATTTTCCAACACCTGCACCGCGTGGCTCAGGCCCGCGCGCGCGCCATCCAGCCATGCCTCATAGGCGGGGGGGCGCGCCAGATGGAGCGCGGCGAGGTCATCGACGGTATCGGCCCGGATGCCATCCTCCCTGAGCGCGCGCACCAGCGCCACCCGGCTGGCCACATCCTCCAGGCGGCACGGGCCGTCCGGTCCGGGCACCGGGATGTGCCCGATCTCACCGGCATTTCCGAAGGCACCGCTGTAGATCGACCCGTCGGCCACCAGCCCGAGGCCCAGACCGGCCCCGAAGTAGAGGCAGGCGAAGGTGCCGAGCCCCTGTGCCGCACCCAGGACGCGCTCGGCCATGGCAGCCGCGTTGGCGTCATTTTCAACGCTGACTGGCAGGCCAAGCGCCGCTTGCAGGGCCGGTTCCGGCGCCACGTCCGCCCATCCCGGCAATTCGGTGCCCCGCCCCGACAGGCCGGTCTGTCCGATCGGGCCCGGCATAACAACGCCCGCGCCGATGACCCCTGCCTCGGTGGCGCCCTGCCCCCGTCCGGGCAAGGATGCGACAACCGGCAGCACGTCCTCCGGCGTGGCACAGGCGAGTGCAATCCGTTCGGTATGGAGCACCTGCCCGCCCAGATCGATCCATGCGGCCAGAACGGCATCGGGCCGGATCTCAACGCCCAGGGCGACACCGGCATCGCTGCGGATCGCGTAGGTGACAGCCGGTTGGCCGCGCTGGCCCATCCGTCGTCCGGTCTCATAAACCCAGCCATCTTGGAGAAGATCGGCGATGATATTGCTGACGGCCTGGGTGCTGAGGCCCGAGGCCCGGGCGATCTCGGCGCGCCCGGCCTCGCCCTCGCGCCGGATATGGCCCAGGACCAGCCCCCGGTTATAGGCGCGGCTGCGCTCGGCGTTCGATCCGGGGGTTGGAGAAACGGTGACCATACACCCGATTAACTCAACTCACTTGATAGCTCAACGTGGCTGAGTTAGCGTCCCCTTCAGAGCCCCTCGCAAACGACAAATCCGGGCCACCCCAACGACATGGACATCAGGGAGCACACCCATGAAAATGAATTTCCGCACGGCGCTTGCCGCCCTTGCCACCTCCGCCGCCGCGCTTGGCGCATCGGGCGCCGCCGCGCAGGAGGTGACGATCGAGTATTGGCAGTATTTCTTTGAGGCGCGCGTCAATGCGATGGACCAGCTGATCGAGAATTTCGAGGCCGCCAATCCGAATATCAACGTGGAGATGACCCATTTCCCCTATGCCGATTACCGCACACGGACGGCCGTGGCGGTGCCCGCGGGCGAAGGCCCGGATATCGTGCAGCTCTTCTACGGCTGGCTGAACGACTACATCGATGCGGAGCTGATCCAGCCCCTGCCCGCCGACCGCTTCTCCCCCGAAATGGTGGAATCGGAATTCTTCCCAATGGTTCAGGCAATGGAACGCGACGGCCAGTATTTTGCCCTGCCCACGGCGGTGCGTTCACTGGCGCTCTTTTACAACCAGCGGCTTCTGGATGCGGCCGGTGTTGAGGTTCCCACCACGCTGGACGAGCTTGTGGCCGCCGCTGAAGCCACGACCGAGCGCGACGGTGCGGGCAACATCACCCAAGTGGGCCTGACCACAGGCATGACCGCGCAGGATCACCATTGGTTCCGCGAGGTCCTGATCCGCCAGATGGGTGGTGAACCCTATACCGACGGCTACCGCAACGTGAACTACGACAACGAGGCCGGGCGCGCCGCGTTGGATTTCTACCTTGGGCTCGAAGAACAGGGTGTGACGCAATCGGGCTTCATGGATGAACCGCAGGCCGCCTTTCGCGGCAACCGCGCAGCGTTCCATATCGATGGCTCATTTCGTATCGGCGCGCTCAACGACAGCCGTGGCCTTGATTGGGGTGTGACGGAACTGCCCGCCGGGCCCGATGGCACCCGGTCGAACTACTCCTCCTATTGGGTGAATGCGATCACCTCCTCCGCCGAAGGGGCGGAATACGATGCCGCGGTGCTGTTCATGGAATATCTCACGTCGCCCGAGGCGATGCAGATCTGGCTCGACGTTGTGGGTGAATTGCCCGCCCGTGCCGAGGTTGGGATGACCGAAGAGAACGCCAACAATGAGGTTTTCGGCCCGTTCATCCGTGGCCTTGAATACGCCAACACCACGATCTTCGCCGATGAAAGCGCGCAGCGTCAGGTGCTGGTGGACATGATCGAACGGGTACAACTGCAGGATATGGACCCCGGCGAAAGCCTCTCCATCGCGGCAGAGGCCGAACAAGCGATCCTCGACGATTACTACGGCGAGTGATCTAAGCTATTGCCGGGCCGGGTGCAGATGCCCCGGCCCGGCACATATGTCTGAACAGGTAGGGCCCCACGCCGATGGCGAGCAATCCGTCCATTCACGACACGATCCCGCAAGAAAAGCAGCCCGCCGTCACCCGGGGCGGGTTCTACGGCCGTCTGAGCATCAATCAGAAGCGTACGCTCTGGGCGTGGGCCTTTCTGGCCGTCCCGATCCTGTTCTATGTTGTGATCCGGTTCTATCCCACTGGCAATGCGATGGTTTTGTCGTTCCAGGAATGGAACCTCCTCGGCGACCGCACGTGGAACGGCGTCGACAATTACATCACGTTGTTCAGCGATCCCGTCTTCTGGCAGGTGTTCCGCAACACCTTCGCCTACCTGCTGATCGGCACACCCGTCAGCCTCGTGATCTCGTTCATAATCGCCTACCACCTCGATCAAGTCCGCTTCATGCATGGCACGATCCGGGCGCTCTATTTCGTCCCTTTCATGACATCCGCCGTGGCCATGGCCTGGGTCTGGCGCTGGTTCTACCAGGATGTGCCGATCGGCCTGTTCAACAACATGCTGGCGTCGGTCGGCATTGCGCAGATAGATTTCCTCGACAGCACAACCAACGCCCTGCCCTCCATCCTTGCGCCTGCCATCTGGGCGGGCCTCGGCTTCCAGATCATCATCTTCATGGCGGGCCTGCGCGCCATTCCCCGCACCTTCTATGAGGCCGCGAAGATTGACGGGGTCTCCACCTGGACAGTTCTGTGGGAGATTACGTTACCCCTCCTGCGCCCCACCATCGTGTTCATCGTAGTGCTGTCCTCCATCGGTTTCCTGCGCATCTTCGATCACGTCTTCAACATGACCACCGCCAATCCCGGCGGGCCGCTCAATTCCACCAAGCCCCTGGTCCTGATGATCTATCAGACCGCGTTTGACAGCTTCGATATGGGCTATGCCGCCGCGCAAACCGTGGTGCTGTTTGTGATCTTACTGATCGTCAGCCTGATCCAGCTTCGCCTCCTGAAGGACCGCTGATATGGCCGCGACCGATGATCTTGCCGTCCGCGCCTCCTCCGACGCGCTGCTGAAGGCCTCGGCCCCACCCAAGAAGCGCAACATGGCGCAGTTCATCCGCTGGGTGCTGTTGTTTGCCGGCGGCATCGTGATGGTCATGCCGCTGGCCTACATGATCTCCACCTCGATGAAATGGCCTTGGGAGGTCTATAATCTCGGGCTGATCCCCGAAGAGCCCACGCTCGAAAACTACACCCATGTTCTTGAGGATGGGCGCTTCTTCGGGTGGTTCATCAATTCGCTCGTGATTGCGACGATCACCACCCTCTCGGCGCTCTTCTTCGATAGCCTCGTGGGCTACACGCTGTGCAAATTCAAATTCCGCGGTCGCTACATCGTCTTCATCGCGATCCTGTCGACCCTGATGATCCCTACCGAAATGCTGGTGATCCCGTGGTACATGATGAGCCAGAGCTTCGGCTGGCTGGACAGTTACTGGGGCATCATGTTCCCCGGCCTGATGACCGCCTTCGGCGTGTTCCTGATGAAGCAATTCTTCGAAACCGTGCCGGATGATTTCCTCGAGGCCGCGCGGATCGACGGGTTAAACGAGTTCCAGATCTGGTGGCAGGTGGCGATGCCCATGGTGCGCCCGGCGCTGGCCGCGCTGGCAATCTTCATCTTCCTGGGCAATTGGACGGCGTTCCTCTGGCCACTGATCGTGACGACCTCGCCCGACCTCTATACGCTGCCCGTGGGGCTCTCCTCCTTCGGGGATGAGGCGGATGTGGCATGGGAATTGATCATGACCGGCGCCGCGATCTCCACCCTGCCGACGCTGGTCTTCTTCCTGATTTTCCAACGTTTCATCATCCGCGGCGTCGTCATGGCGGGATTGAAGGGATGAGTGCGCTGGTCCGCGGTGGACGGCTGGATCACGTCCACCTATGCGTGACCGACCGTCCGAAATCCGTGGCCTGGTATGGGCGTGTGCTTGATCTTCACGTCCTGGGCCAGGGCCATGACGAGGTTGCACCAGATCACCCGGTGTTTCTTGCCCCGGCATCTCAGCCCACCCATCATTGCCTGTCGCTCTTCGTTGGGGAACCGGCACGCGGCGGCGACCGGAACGTGGCCTTTGCGGTCGATGCGGACGCGTTTCTGGCATTCGCGCGGGGCTTGCCGGATGCAGATATCCGCGCGCAGGACCAGACGCCCCTGACCGCTGCGCATGTGAACGATTACGGTCTTGCGATGACCCTCGATTTCCTTGATCCCGACGGCAATGAACTTGAGGTGGTGACCTACGATACCGACGCGATTCGGGACGGTCTGCGCGAATGACCGATACCTCCACCTTCCCCGATCCCACCTATCGCGACACGGTTCTGGCGCCTCTGTTCGAGGGTGTGAAGACGCATTTCGCCGACCACATGGATGCCATCAACCGGGCGCATCTGGTGATGCTGGTAGAGACTGGTATCCTGAGCGTGACAGACGGCAAGGTCATCGCGCAAACGCTTGATCGCATTGCCGACGAAACCGACCGCGACGCGCAGAGCTATACCGGCGAGCATGAGGATTGGTTCTTCCTCGTGGAGGCCGAACTCAAAGCCCGCCTTGGTGATCTGGGCGGGGCGCTGCACACGGCGCGAAGCCGGAATGACATGGATCACACCATGTTCAAGATGGCTCTGCGGGACCGCGCGGAGGATGCGCTGAACCGCATGAACATCCTCGCGCAAGCCCTTTTGAGCAAAGCCAAAACTGAACGTGACACGCTGATTGTGGCCTACACCCATGGTCAGCCCGCGCAACCCTCCACCTTCGGCCACTACCTCGCCGCCATGCTGGAGGTCCTGCTGGCCGACACCCGGCGGCTTGAGGCTGCCATTGCGCCGCTCGACCTCTGCCCCATGGGCGCGGCCGCGATCACCACGTCGGGCTTTCCGATCGACCGTGAGCGGATGGCGGACCTGCTCGGGTTCGCGGGCCCGCGCGTGAATTCTTATGGCTGCATCGCATCGGTCGATTACGTGACCGGCCTATATTCCGCGCTCAAGCTTCCAATGCTTCATCTGGGCCGAGTGGTGCAGGATATGGCCTTCTGGTCGGCGTTCGAGGTTGGGCAACTCTACGTGCCCCGCAGCCTCGTGCAGATCTCGTCGATCATGCCGCAAAAGCGCAACCCGGTGCCCATCGAACATCTGCGCCACCTCGCCTCGGTTGCCGCGGGGCGGTGCGATACGGTGGTGAACACGATGCACAACACGCCCTTCACCGACATGAACGACGGCGAAGGCGAGGTGCAGCAGGCCGGTTACGGCGCGTTCGATCACGCCGCCCGTGTCTTCGATCTGCTGACCGCCTTTCTACCCGCCTGCTCGATCAATGCCGAGCGTGTGGCGCGCACCAGCGATGCGGCCTGCATCACGATCACCGAACTGGCCGATACGTTGGTGCGCGACGAGGGGCTGAGCTTCCGCCAGGCCCATGACGTGGCCGCCGCCACGGCACGCGCTGTCATCGCCAACGGCGCGCCCCTGGGTCAGGGCTACGATGCCTTTTCCAAGGCCTTCGCCGAGGCGAGCGGGCGCGAGACATCGCTTGATCAGAGGGCATTCGCCGCCGCCGTCGATGCCCGCACCTTCGTGACACGCCGCGACCGGACGGGTGGCCCCGCCCCCGCCGCGCTGGATGCGGCCTTCGCCACCTATACCGAAACGCTTGAAGCGCTCATATCCGCGCAATCCGCGCGCCTGTCGCGCCGCACCGCCGCCGACGCCCGCCTGCGCATCGCATTCGAAGACCTGAAAGGCCAAACATGACCAATCTGATCCTGCGTGACCTCGTCAAACGCTACGGCGACACCGAGGTGCTGCATTCGATCAACCTGACCGTGGATGAGGGCGAGTTTGTCGTGCTCGTGGGCCCGTCGGGCTGCGGCAAATCCACCACCTTGCGCATGATCGCGGGGCTGGAGGAGATCACGGAGGGGACCATCGAGATCGGCGGGCGCGTGGTGAACAATCTTGAGCCCAAGGAACGCAACATTGCCATGGTGTTCCAGAATTACGCGATCTACCCGCATATGTCGGTGCGCCGGAATATCGGATTTGGCCTGAAAACCGCAAAGCTGACAAAGGATGAAAAGAATGCGCGCATCGACGAGGTCGCTGGCATCCTTGGGATGACGGACCTTCTTGAACGCAAGCCCGCGCAACTCTCCGGCGGCCAACGCCAGCGCGTCGCCATCGGGCGCGCCATGGTACGGGACCCTGCAGTGTTCCTGTTTGATGAGCCGCTCTCGAACCTCGACGCACAGCTGCGTACGCAGATGCGGCTGGAGATCAAGAAGCTGCACACCCGCGTGGGCCGGATGATGATTTTCGTGACTCATGATCAGGTGGAGGCGATGACGCTGGCCGACCGAATCGTGATCATGAAGGACGGCTATATCCAGCAGATCGGCACGCCCGCGGAGGTCTACCACGCGCCCGCCAACACCTTCGTCGCGCAATTCATCGGCGCGCCCGCGATGAACCTGATGGAGGCGCAGGGCACGGGCCATGGTGTGAAGCTCTGGAACGGGGCGGAGATTTCCGTGCCCGGCCTCTCGATCCCTGCGGGCCGCTCAGTCACCTTCGGCATCCGGCCCGAGGACCTGAAGTCAGACGCCACGGGGGTGCTGAGCGGGACCGTCACCGTGGCCGAACCGCTTGGCTCGGAAACGCTGGTCTATGTGGATGTGGACGGGCACGAGATCAACGCGACCGCGCCGGGCCGCACGCCGCCCAAGGCAGGGGACAAGATCAGCCTGTCACTTTCGGGGGAAGACGCGCATCTCTTCGACACGGCCAGTGGGCAGTCGCTCCGCCTCTCCTAACCCGCCGCTTCGGCCCAATCCTTGAAGGATTGCACCAGAAGCGCGGCAAATGGGGCCACCTTTTCAATGTGTTCCGGCGCGTAATGGCCTTCGCCATGCAAGAGGTTCACCGTGCCGATCACCCTCGGGCCACCCGGCGCATCCTCCTCGATCACCGGCACGTTCAGGCAGGACGCGCAGCCCAATTCCGCGATCAGGGCATTGTCGAAAAACGCCCCTTCGATATCTGCCGCATTGTAGGCGATCCAGGGCTGGCGATCCTGCAGCACGATCTTGCCCCAGGCCGTCATATCGCCGAGTGGTTTGCGCCCGCCCACGGGATATTCCGCCGGATGTGACGTGTAAATCCGGGCGGCCTCTCCCCGTGCGTGGTCGATCGCCATCAGCGTAAAGAGTTTGTGGCCAACGATCTGATCAAGCGCGCTCTGGATCGCGGGATAGAGATCTGCCGCATCGCGGGTTTGCGAAAGGAGGTCCGTGTCGCTCATGTGTCTTTCCGTTTCAAAAATGGTCCCGGCGGCGTTTCCGGCAACAGCCCTCTGGGGCGCAATTGCATGATGGCGATCAGGGCCACACCGATGACAATCTCGCGCAAGGCAGCCTTTTCCACCCCGCCCAGAACGGACACCCAGCCCTCGAGGAATCGGCTCCCCTCCAGCACCGCCACAACGGCGATGGCGCCCACAACGGCGCCGGTGGAATTGCCCGTGCCCCCGGCGGTGAGCGCCAGGAAGATGTAGATGGTGATCAGCGGGCGGAAGATGTCCGGCGCGATATAGCTGGTGTAATGGGCATAGAACGCGCCTGCGAGGCCGAGGATCGCCGCGCCAAGGGCGAAGGCCTGCACCTTGAAGCGTGTGATCGGCTTGCCCGCCACGGCAGCGGCCGTGTCATCATCGCGGATCGCGCGGAGCGCCCTGCCCCATGGGCTGCGCCTGAGCCGCTCGGTCATGGCCCAGACGATGAGCACCGCGAGCGTCACAAGCGCGCAGCTGAGCATGTTGAACTGGAACGGCGAGAGCTCCGCGCGCCACGGGCCCGGAATGCCGGAGATACCGTCCGACCCGTTGGTCATCCAGATCTCATTGGCCGCGATCAGACGGATGAGTTCCGAAAAGCCAAGCGTGACAATGGCAAGATAGTCCCCCCTGAGCCTGAGGGTCAGCCGACAGAGCAGACCGCCCGCCAGCGCCGCCAACACCGCAGCCAGCGCCAGCCCGATGGGGATGGGCAAAGCACCAGCGCCCGTGGCCAGCGCTGAGGCATAGGCGCCAAGGGCGAAGAACCCTGCCATGCCAAGGTTGATCATGCCACCCATGCCCCAGATCACGTTAATCCCCAGAGCCAAGAGCGCGTAGATGCCCGCGAAGGTTGCGACGGAAAACAGCCAGCTCAGCATCAATACGCCCTTTCACCCAGAAGACCGCGCGGCCGGAAGGTCAGCACCAGAACGATGGCGAAAAAGCCCACGGCGGATTTGTAGGCCGGTTCCAGCACCAGCGCAGACATCTCCTCCCCGATGCCCACGACCATCGCGCCCAGAACCGCACCAGGGATGGAGCCGAGGCCGCCCACGACGGCCGCGGCAAAGATCGGCAGGATGAAGCGGAACCCGGTGAGCGGATCGATGGAGGTGCCGAGGCCAAACAACATCCCACCAACGCCGACGAGCCCCATACCCACGAAAGCCACAACCCGGCCCACCATCACCGCGTCGATCCCCTTGAGGTCTGCAAGCCCTGGATTGTCGGCGACGGCACGCATCGCCTTGCCCATCCGGGTGAATTTCAGCGCGGCGAAGAC
This sequence comes from uncultured Roseicyclus sp., assembly GCA_947494975.1. Taxonomy (GTDB): domain Bacteria; phylum Pseudomonadota; class Alphaproteobacteria; order Rhodobacterales; family Rhodobacteraceae; genus Gymnodinialimonas. The sequence continues at coordinate 665,220 of CANLXA010000003.1, forward strand.
GGCAATCATGATCACCACCGCCAGCGCCATGTTTTCAAGCTGTTGCGGGTTCACGCGGATGTCGCCGAAGCGGATGTCCCGCACCAAGGGCAGGTCATAACCGCGCAAATCATTGCCGAAGAAGAACCGCACCACGTTTTCCAGCACGATGGTCAGCGCAATGGACGCAATCGCCGTGGTCAGGGCGCCATATCTTCGAAGCGGCTTCAACGCGATCTCATCACTCACGAGGCCCACAAGCCCCGCGATCAGAAAGGCGAACATCAACGATGGGATCGCGGGCAACCCGAAAGTCACATTGGCCACGAAGCCCGCAAACGCCCCCACAGTTGCATGGCTGGCCACTGCGAAATTCGGGAACCGAAGCACCGCGAAAATGGCAGTGAAGCCAATTGCGGGCACCGCCAGAAGCGCGCCGGTGATGATCCCGTTCACCAGGAATTGCGGCAGAAGGTCGAGCATGTGGCAGATGGCCTTGGTTGGGGAGTTGCCGGAGCCAAAAAACACGGGCCCCGGCTACTTTCTGCTGTAATTGCGCCGGATTAGACCCGTTCGAAATCCGACGGCGTGCCGCCCGAGATTTGCCGGAACAGGAACTGCGTGCCGGTGATATCGCCGATCTCGTCAAAGTCGCACGGGCCCGACGCGCCGGAATAGTTAACCGCCCCGCCGCCTGCGAGCACTTCAAGCCCGGCAATGGCGTCGGAGACGGCATCGCCCTCTCCCTGGCTGATCGTGCGCAGCGCATCGCGGATCGCCATTCCGCTGGCATCCCCCGCCGCAGCCGCCGCAAGAACCGCCATGGTCGCGTGGTCATAAGTCTGGGCCGAATAGGGATCAACCTCCTCCACGCCAAGCGATGCCTGAACGTTGGCGTAGGCGGAACTGCCCACATCCGGCGCACCCTCCCAAGTAAACACGCCTTCGGTCACTTCGGCGGGCAAGGCCTCAAGCACCGTCGGATTCACGGCATAGGCTGGCCCGATGATCCGACCCTCATAGCCCGCCTGCCAGATGTCGCGCAGAACCACGGTGCTGTCAGCCGCGTACCCGCCCAACATGATGAAATCGGGGTTTGAGCGCAGGATCGTGTCGACCTCGGAGCGATACGTGCTCTTGTCGGCCTCGTAGATCAGGCTTTCCATACCGATCCCGGCGCCTTCAGCCTGCCCTGCAAGAATATCGATCGAGGATTGGGCAAACGGCGTTTGCGGCCCGATCCAGGCCATTCCTGTCGACTCCTGGCGCAACATGAAATCCCCGGCAACTTCGATCTGCAGCACCGAATTCGGCTGCGTCCGCGCGATATAGCCCATATGGGGCAGCTGCGTGATGCTGTCGGCGCCCGAGACGGTGAAGAGCATCACCCCGTTTTCCCAGCAGAGCGGCGCCACGGCCGTGGTGATGGACGACGCCCAGGTGCCGATCACAACCGACACACCGTCCACGTCGATCAGCTTGCGCACCGCGCGCACCGCAGCTTCGGGGTTGGTCTGCGTGTCCTCGGAGACCAGATCGATCTCCTGGCCCAGAAGGCCCCCGGCCTCGTTCACCGCTGTAAACACGTTGGCCGCCGCGTCGCGCATGGACGGGCCGTAGGTGCCGCCCACACCGGTCAGCGGCGTCAACGTGCCGAAGGTGATCGGCGCGGATTGCGCGCGCAGGATCGCCGGTGTTGCCAGAAGCGCCGTGGCCCCCAGCATCACGGTGCGCCGCGTCGGCGCGAACAGGTTTTTCACATCAGTCATTGGTCACTTCTCCACTGTTATCCACCAAGAAAGGCCTTCCGAACGTCCGGATCGGCGGCCAAATCCGCCGCATTTCCGCTTATATGATTGGCCCCGGCGGCCAGAATGTAGGCGCGTTCCGCGAGCCCCAGCGCGTCTAGCGCGTTTTGCTCCACCAGTACCACGGCAACACCCCGGTCGCGGATACTGCGGATCGTGTTGAAGAGCTCCGCCGTCGCCACGGGCGACAGGCCGGCTGACGGCTCATCGAGCAGCATCAGCGTCGGCGCGACCATCAGTGCCACGGCCACGGCCAGCACTTGCCTTTGCCCGCCTGACAAGGTTCGCGCCGCCTCCCGCCGCTTTTCGGCGAGCATGGGAAAGCGCTCGAAGATCTCGGCCATCCGCTCAGCCACGTGTTTGGGCGCAAGGTAGCCGCCAATCTCAAGGTTTTCCCGGATCGTCATGCTGGGAAAGACGTTCGCCTCTTGCGGCACATAGGCAACGCCGCGCTGTGCAATTTCGCGGGGTTTCAGGCCGTTGATCGCCGTGCCATTGAGCTCCACCGCACCTTCGCGCACGTCCAATTGCCCCGCAATGGCCTTCAGGAGCGTCGACTTTCCAGCGCCGTTCGGCCCAAGGATCGCGACGATCTCCCCGGCATTCGCTGTGACCGACACGCCTTTGAGGATCGTATCGGCCTTGGTGTAGCCACCCACCACATCCCTGGCGCTGAGCAGGCTCATGAGCGCGTCCCCAGATAGGCATCCTGCACCGCGTGATCGGCGGAAATCTCGGCAAAACTGCCTTGGGTCAGGGTGGTACCCTGCGCCATCACCACAACCGGATCACAGATGCGCGCCACGACATCCATGTCGTGCTCGACGATCAGGAAGGTCAGGTCGTCTTCCTCGCGAAGCTGTTGAATACGCTCGGCGATCTCAAGGCTGAGCGTCGGGTTCACGCCCGCAACCGGCTCATCCAGCAAGATCAGCTTGGGCCGCGCCATCAGGGCCCGCCCGATCTCCAGCAGCTTTTTCTGCCCGCCCGACAGCGCATCGGTCAGGTTCTCCAACACATGATCCAGTTTCAGGCGGCGCGCGATAATCTGCGCACGATCCAGCAGTTCCGCCTCCCGCGCACGCGCGGTTCCCGGGCTGAACAACGCCGTCAGCATGCTTTCCCCCGGCTGCGCCTCGCCATGCAACAGCAGCGTTTCCAGCACCGTCAGCGTGGGAAATCCCCGGGCGATCTGGAACGTGCGCACGACCCCGTGGCCATGGATCCGATCCGGCGTCAGGCCGGTGATGTCATGCCCCTCAAACGTGACGGATCCGCTTTCCGGCGGGATCACGCCCGAGATGCAGTTGAACGCCGTGGTCTTGCCCGCCCCGTTCGGCCCGATAAGCGCGGTAATCGTGCCCGGCGTCACGTCGAAGCTGACCCCGTTGAGCGCCTGCACGCCATAAAAACTGCGCCGCAGGTCACGCACCTGCATCAGCGGGCGAGCGGTCTGTTCCATCGGCGAGGTGGCAGCAAGCGCTTCGGTAACCATCCGACCATGATGCCGCGATCGGCGGGGGTGACAAGTGAAAACTCAAGTGGGTTGCGTAATTCTCTCACATCAGGCTCCCTAGGGAGCAAATGAGTGTTCGCGGCACAACCGATGGGGGCAAAGATGCGGATCAAATTTGAGAATTGCACATTGTTTGACGGGGTTTCGGATGAGGCCAAGCCGGGTATGCACGTTCTGGTGGCCGAGGGCCAAGTTGCCGAAGTCTCAGAAACCGAAATTTCCGCAGAGGCCGACCGTGTTATCGACGGCACAGGGCACACTTTGATGCCCGGCCTGATCGATGCCCATGTGCATATCGCCGCCGCTACCCCCAACCTCGCGGCGTTAGAGGCGATGCACCCCACCTACGTGGCCCATTGGACGGCGCGGAACCTCGGTGAAATGCTGGATCGCGGCTTTACGACCGTCCGCGATGTGGGCGGCGGGGATGCCGGCACCAAACGCGCGCAGGCCGAAGGGATGATCCGTGGCAGCCGCATTTCAACGTCCGGAAAGGCCTTGGGCCAAACCGGCGGGCACACGGATTTTCGCGGCACCAGCCGAGCCGATGTGGGTGACATGCAGCGTCGCCATTTGCCCTCTCTCGGGCGCATCGTGGATGGGGTTCCAGCCTGCCTGCAAGCCGCCCGCGATGAGCTGCGCCTAGGCGCTGATTTCGTGAAGATCATGGCCAATGGCGGTGTGGCCACGCCCACCGATCCGATCGATTGGATCCAGTTCACGCCCGAGGAAATTCAGGCGATCGTGACGGTGGCAGAAGCCGCCTGCACCTACGTCGCGGCCCATACCTACACGGCCAAAGCCATTGAACATGCCTGCGTGAACGGCGTGCGCACATTGGAGCATTGCAACCTGATCGATGACCGCGTGGCGGGCATCCTGAAGGATCGTGGCGCCTATGCCGTGCCGACGCTGGTGATTTACGATTGCCTCGATCGCCACGCCGACGCGATTGGCTTGGGCGGCGACAACCGAGTCAAGAACCGCAAGGTGCGCGAGGCCGGGTTGAACTCTCTGCAGATCCTGCAGAAGGCCGGCACGAAGATGGGCTTTGGCACCGATCTTCTGGGCTGGATGAACCAGCATCAATCCGATGAATTCGCCCTCCGAACACAGGTCCTGCCCAATGCGGACGTGCTGAAATCCGCCACCTCCGTGAACGCCGAGATCCTGCGCCGCCCCGATCTGGGCCATGTGAGCGAAGGCGCGACGGCGGACCTCATCCTTGTGGAGGGTGACCCGCTATCGGACATCACCTGCCTGCTGGGGCAAGGCGAGCATATCCCGCTGATCGTGCAGGATGGCGCGGTTGTGAAGGACCACCTCTAACCCCTTACAACGTCGCGGATTTCCGATCGGTCCCGCCCTTTTCGGAGGCTGCCGTCACGTTGATGGACGCGCCTGCGCCGGTCGCCTTTACCAGCCATTCCACCTTCTTGGCGACGGCGGACCATTGCTGCCCCCAATTGGAATACGCATAGCGCCGCTCGTTCCGCCCGGCGAGGTTGCCGAGCTTCACGTCGCCGGGGTTCATTACCAACTCCGCCCCTTCGCAGTCCAACTGAACAGTCACCGGTTTCGCGACGCCGTTCTTCACCGCGACATCCGATAAGTTCGTGGGCAAGTACCCGTGGTTCGACACCACAGCCGTAACCCGGTGCAGATCCGCTCCAAGCGCCTCGACCTCCAGTGTATCAATCGCAATCCGGGGCGCCGCCGCCGCATGACGCAGGTTGAAGAGCACGTTGTTGTGGCAGATCTCCTGGAGCAAATTGCCGGGCGGGTTGCGGTAGGACCAGATGTAGACCATCCCGCCCACCTCAACCGGCCCCAGTTGCGGATGATCAAACATGGTCCAGGGCCGGAACCCGCGATCGCCCACATTCTCCACCACCCAATTATGCACCAGCCGCTGTGTGGCGGCATCGCGCGGCCCGAGGTTGTAGTACCCCTCCTTCGGCACGCCCGCAGTCCGCTCCAGATCCCACAACTCCGTCGCGAAGGAGATGATGCCCATCTCCTCGTAGGTCCAGTCCGTGAGCGAGCCGTGGCGGGCTTTGGACTTGTCCGGTGTGAAATCCTCATAAACCGAAATTGTAGGATATCCGGTTAATCTCTCCCCCACGTCTCCCAGCGCCTTGTAAAGCGACAGGTCCGGCGCGCTCATGGAACTGTCCGGTTCCAGCATCGAGGGGCGCAGGATTATGCCGCCATGGGTGTGATACGCGCACATGCCGGTGATGTTGGGATGATCGAGGATCACATCACGCATCCCCGCCGCTTCGGGTTCGCTGAACGGATAATCACCCGCGCCATATTCCTGCGGCGTCCAGTTGGTTGGGAAATTCCGGTTCATGTTCCCGTCCTGCTGCATCTCGATATGCACATGGACGCCGTCGTAGTTGCGGATCATCCCCTCGGGATAGAGGCGGAAATATTCGCCACCCTCTTCCCCCGGCTCGCGCTGCACCATGATGTTGGGGTTTTCCGCGTCCTTCTTCCACTCGCCCTTACTGTCGGGCACCCGCATCTGCACGATATACCCGTCGCCGGTGATGTCCTGCGGAATCAGCCCCTCGATCCGATCCTCTCCCGGCAGGAACCGGCCATTGCCGCACCACGGATGATAGGGCGCGGTCAGGGCGAATTCGGCCCCGTCGGGATTGATGCGGGGAATGATGTAGAAGACCTGCCCATCTACCAGCCGCATGACCTCCTCGTCGGTGCCGTATTTCGTCAGCAGATACCAGCAGGCATAGAGCGCCGTGGCGGAGGTTGCATGCTCCTCCGCATGGATCTGCGCGTCGATGTAGAAGCCGGGCTTCTCCAGCGCCGGGCCGGTATCCGGGTTGGTGATGGTCATGAACCACACGTCGCGGCCCCGAAAGCTCTTGGCAATGGAGGTCAGGGTGCAGAGCTTTGGGTAAGCCTCCGCCAGCGCGTGCAGGTGCGCGGTCATCTCATCATAGGTGTAGTAGGTGTCGAACGCGATATTGACGGTCATGTTCCGTATCCTTTCGGGCCTTTAGCTGCGGCCAAAGTGCTCCATGATGGCGGCGGCGTATTTGATGCCGAGGATGTATTTGTCGACATGGATGTTCTCATCGGGCGCATGCAGGTTGCAGCCGGGATTGGCGAACCCGGTGAGCACGCAGGGAATCCAGACATGTTTCAGGATCGCGCCTTCGGCCGACACGCCGTTGACGATGGGCGGCTCGCCATAGACTTCGTGGGCAGCGGCGATGATGGATTGGCTGATGTCTTCGCGGGCTGAGATCTTGTAGGGCTCCTCCACGCGCGGCTCGCCCTTGACTTCGATCTTGTCGAAGCCTTGATCCTTCAGATGCGCCTTCAGCTTGGCCATGGCCTTCGCAGGCGAGATGTTGGGAATCAGCCGGAAATCCATCCGCACACGCGCCTCGGCGGGCACAATGGTTTTGGTGCCGAGCCCGGTATAGCCCCCTGTAATCCCTTGGATATTTGCCGTTGGCTCATAGGTGCGCGCTTTCAACGCCTCAACGCCGTCGCGACCAAGCGCAAATTGATCGACACCCATCTCATCCTTGAGCATATCGAAATCGATGCGCGCGGCCTTGTCCTCCAGATACCCCATATCTTCTTCACTGGGCACGTAGAGGCCCTCGGCCCAATCGGGGATCAGGATGTTCTTGTCGCGATCCATGATCGTGGCCAGAGCATGGACCAGATCCCAGACCGGGTTCGGCACCAGCGGCGCATTGAGGGAATGCACGTCTGTCCGCGGGCCGCGCGCAATGAGTTCGACGAAAAGGACGGATTTCAACCCGAGCGAGACGTCCGGCACCTCCACCCCGATCTCCAGACTGCCATCAAGGCAGTGCATCCCGTCGGCCTCCAGCATCTTGGCGTTTTTCTTAGCCCAAGGCCCGAGGTTCGGCGACCCGATCTCCTCCTCTCCTTCTATAAGAAGTTTCAGACCCACCGGCACCTCGCCGCGCACGGCAAGGAAAGCCTTGGCGGCCTTGTTGAACGCCAGAACGCCTGACTTGTTGTCGGTTGCACCACGCCCGTAAAGAACGCCATCCACCACCGCGCCGGACCATGGGCCGCCATGGGTCCACGCCTCGATGGGTTCCGGCGGCTGAACGTCGTAATGCGAGTAACACAGCAGCGTGTTGGGTGATGATGATGGAATTTCGCCGTAAACCACCGGCGGACCCGCCTCCAATTCATGGAACTCCGCGGGCAAGCCATCCCGATGCATCATGTCTCGGATCAAGGTGGCACAATCCCTCAGTCCGATATCCTGGGCCGAGATCGACGGTTGCTGCACAAACGCCTGTAGATCTTGGACAAATTCGTCAGCGTGGGCGTCGATATAGGCATAGACATCTTTCATGACGGATACTCCTGCGACAGATCCCATGCGTTCAGACGCTGGCCGCTCAGCGCCATATCGCGGGTGGTGGCGATATGGGCGAAGGCGGGAGCCAGGCGCGCCGGGTCGATCCAGTCCGCCTTCAATTCCGGCGGGTAGTTCGCCTCGGACATCGGCGTGCGCATCGGCTTGCCCGGCGTGATCGTGCAAGACAGAATGCCATGTGGCTCGCCCTCCATGGCGAGGCATTTGGAGAACCCCTCCAACGCGTGTTTGGCGGCGCAATAGGCGGTCTCGTCCACAAACCCTTTGATGCCGGATTGCGACGAGACGAAGATGAGCGCCCCGCCCCTGTCCTTCATCGCGGGCCAGATAGCCTGGCTCAGTTGGAAAGCGGCCTGAATGCCCACATCCAGGGTCGCCCGGAAGGTCTCAAGGCTGACGTCTTCCAACGGCTCAGGACGCAGAATTGCAGCATTGTGGATCAGGGTGTCGACCCGGCCGGGAAGTTTGGCGATGGCTTCTGCGGTGGCGCCGGCATCGGCCAGATCCACGGTGATCGTCATGGCCGCTCCGCCGATCTGATCGTTTAGTGCGGCCAGACCGGCACCGTCCACATCCATCAGAATCAGCTGGCCCCCCTGCTCCGCGAAGATCCGCGCAATGGCCGCCCCAAGGCCCTGTCCCGCACCGGTGATCAGAACCCGTTGGTCGGCCAGCGCCGGCATCAGACCGCGCCTGACATGTCGAGATCTTCCCATTTGCGGCTGGCGGTCGATGCAATCACGGCATCAAGCACCATCTGGTTGCGCAGCCCGTCGACGAAACTCGCCCCGCGGCGCAATCCACAATCCTCGGTGATCGCCGCGCAAAGCTCCTGCAAGGCGGCGGTGACGGAGACGTTCCAGATCCCCTTGTTGAGCCCCTCCAGCGACGCGTTCGGATCTTCCACACTGATATCGTTGAAACTTTCGCCTGCCTTGGCGAAATAAAGTTTCTCGTCCGAGTTGCTTAGCGTGATCGTGCCCTTGGTCCCGAACACCTGTGTCTCGTTGCCCATATTCGCCGCCGCCACGCCGCTCATGAACACCTGCGCCAAGGCACCCGACTGCATCTCCAGCGTCATATGCGAGAGGTCATCTGCGGTCGCTGTCCAAGCCTCGCCGGTATTCTTGCACACCCGGTCCGGCACGATTGTCAGGGCCTGCCCGATGACGGAGGCTGGTTCCCCCAACCACCAACGCAGCATGTCGACCTGATGCGAACCATTGGCCCCCAATCGCCCGCCGCCCATGGACGCGTCCGACCACCAATCCCCCTTGGGACGCGACGCCGGGTCGGCCCATGACGCGCCGATATTGGTGATGTTGACGTGCCGGATCTCACCCAACTCCCCGCCATGGATCAGCTCTGCAATGCGCGCGCGGGTCGGGTTGAACCGCAATTCGTGGTCGATCATGTGCAGCCGGTTGGCCTTGCGCGCGGCATCCAGCATCTGTCGCGCTTCGCCGGCATTCATTGCCGTGGGCTTCTCGCACAGAACATGCGCGCCGCGGGCAATGGCGGCCAGCGTCATCGGTGCGTGCATCACGGTGGGCGTCGCGATGCAAACAAGATCAAGTCGATGATCTTCCAGCATCTTTTCCCAGTCGCCGTAGACGGCGGTGATCCCATAAGGCTCCGCCGCGGCCTGCGCGCTTTCCAATCGGCCAGACGCCAGGGCGACAACCTTGGCGCCCGGAACATGGGCGAAGGCGGGAAGATACGCATCGCGCGCAAAGCTTGCGCCGATAATGCCGACATTGATCATAGGGTCTCCTTCACGGATGAAAGCTGGCGCACTTCGTCGATCTCGACCGTCGCGCGGCGGGCGGAGGCCAGGATGCAGGCCTCCAGCATGTAGAGCGATTGCAAGTGGTCGCGCCCGGTGCATTCCGGCGGCCCGGTGCCTCGGCACGTGGCGACGAAGCTGCGCAGGAGCGACGCGGCATCGGTGATCCATGGCACATGGTCGGGCAAGGAAACCGGCGTCAATTCTGGCTCCATCCGTTTGGCCCACGCCAGATCGCCGAACATGGCGCGCTGCACCACGATCCCTTCGGATCCATCGGTGCGCCAGTTGAAATTCATCGGTTCGTGGCCAGCCTGCCACGTGCCCTGATAGGTCACGCTCATCCCACCCTCGAACGCGATCAGGGCGGACACGTTGGTGTCGCCCGCATACATCGTCCAACTCGGGTTGAACGTATGGGCCTGAACATACAGCGGCTCCGCCCGGTAGACATGGCGCAGCAGGTCGAAATGGTGGATCGATTGTTCCCACAGCATCGGGTGATCCATCGTCAACGGGTAGGAATTGAGCCAGTCCTGCGTACCATCACGCCAGCGCTCATAAATGAAACGCCCAAATTCGGGGGTACCAATGGCGCCCTGGTCGAGCAGTTGGCGCATGGCGCGTGTGACACCCACGTAGCGAAAGTTCAGACCGATGATCAGATGCACGCCCGCATCTTCGGCCATCTCGACGAAACGGGTGGCTGTGGTGACGTTATCGGAAAGTGGCTTTTCCGCCAGGATCGCAAGGCCCGCTTTACACGCGGTCTCGATCTGCGCCTCTCGCCCGCCCGGCGGTGTGGCGAGAAGGACGGCGTCGGCATCCGTGCCCACGACATCCGCCAGGCTCTCGCCGATGGGAAGGTTGGGAAACCGCTCGGACGCTGCCGCGCGCGCCTTGGGATCGGGATCGCAGAGCGCCACGATTTGAACGTCGGGATTGGCGCTCACCACCGCGATCCACGTCCGCGCGCGGGCGCCGAGGCCCACGATGATCAGGCGCAGGGGCATCACGGGGTGGCCTCCACCGGGATCAACGCATCCAATATCGCGCTGGGTTGGGTCCAGGTGATGGCGTCGAAGGCACTGGCGGGACCGCTCGCCATGGGCGGGCGGACCAGCGTGTGGGGCGGCGAGGACAGACGGAGGGTTGTGCCGGGGATGCGCTCCGCCACGGCCCGGGCCAAGACAAGGTCGCTGATGATCGGCGGCGATCCCGCATGCAGAACACGAGGGCCGTTTGGTCGGATCGTCGGAAGAAGCGAAACGATTCCTCCGGCCAGATCCGGCAACCACGACCATTCGCGCTCCGCCCCCGGCGTCTGGACATGGATCACGCCACCGGAGCGCGCCTCCGCCATCATGCGAGAGATCAGGCAAAGAACCTGCCGCGTTTCGCGCACCGCCTCATGGGGCCCGACAATGTTACCAAGGCGCAGGGACAGCGTGGCAAACCCCGGCTCCGCCGCGGCTTTGGTCAGGGTCTCCCCCACCTGTTTCGCCACGCAATAGGCGCAGGTGGCCGATGGGATTGTCGCTTCGGTGAAGCGCCCATCTGGCGCGGGCGCGTCATCCGCGTTGAAGACGCCCATCGAGCTAAGGAACAGGAACCGCGCCGCGCCGGTGTTCCGAGCAAAGGCCAGTGTTGCCGTCAGCATCTCGACATTGCGTCGGATATGCTCGGCGCGCGTCAGTCCAAGACGGTCAGGCGAGGCAGTGATCGCGGCGCCGTGAATGACGGCGGAGGGCGCGCCAAGGTCGGCGTCGGCCATCGAGGTTTCCAGCTTGCCTTCAACAAGGCGGATGCCCGCCAGCCGCGCCCGGGTGGGCCCATCAAACTGCTGATCCAATGCAACGACCCGGTGACCCGCATCACGCAGGGCCACGGCGATTTCGGAACAAACAAAGCCGCCTGCACCGGTAACGAGAATGGCCCCATCGCTCATGGCAGCGCCGCCCCAACCCCTGAATTGGCCGGATCATGCAAGATCAAGGGCGCAATCGTGCGAAATTCATCGTCCTGCACCGGTCCGCCGCGCCACATCAGAACCGCGAAATGGCCGGGCCGGTCGAACACCGTGGCCCCCAAATGCCAGATGCCGGGATGGAAGATCACGCCCATCGTTCCCGGCATCAGGAAGCCGAGCGCCTGATCCAGCATCGGCTCCCCCGCCACGTCCGACGGCATCACCATCACCGCATACCGAACGACATCAATTGGAAAGAAGCACTGGGCCGCATGGGGGTGCCGCTCGATCCCCGTCACCTCAAGGGGGAGGTTTTGCGGGTTCACGTGATTCACATGCAGGACCGGCGCGCTGGCCTCGTTCCTTGCCTGAAGCGCGTCGCTGAAAAACCGGCGTGTTCCCGGCGCATCGGGGGGCATGACCAACTGGCCGTAAGGCGCAAACGCCTCTGGATCCGGAGCTTGAAGGGCGACGGATAAGCCCGTCATCCGCCACGCCCCGGCGGCTGTGCCTCACGCCAGAAATCCGCGATCTGATCACGCCCGCAGATCCAGACGTCTGACCGTCCGGCGATGTGGTCCAGGAACCGCATCAGCCCGGCCAACCGCCCCGGATGGCCGATAATCCGCGAATGTAATCCGATGGACATCATTCGCGTTCTGGTCTGTGCCTCGGCGGCCAGAACATCGAACCCGTCGATCAGGAACTCGCCGAAATCCCGGCCCGAAAACACATCGCCCGACAGGAACTTGGCGTCGTTGTTGACCATCGTATAGGGCACCACCAGATGGGCGTTTCCGTCTACCTCGGTCCAGTAGGGCAGATCGTCGTTATAGGCGTCGCTATCATAATCAAAGCCGCCATGGGCCACGATCAGGCCACGCGTGGCGGTGGAGGCGGAATAACGGCAATACCAGCCGCGCGGTGCCCGACCGATGGTTTGTGTCAGGCTGTCATAGGCCTGCGCGATCTGCTCGGCTTCGGTTTCTGGGGTAAGGTGGTAATGCTCCACCCAGCGGTATCCGTGGGCGCAGATATCCCAATCCGTCTCCGCAATGGCCTGAGCAATCTGGGGGGTGCGCTCCAGCGCAAGGGCACTGGCGAAAACCGTCATCGGCAGGTCACGCGACCGGAACAGATCATGGATCCGCCAGAGCCCCACGCGACTGCCATATTCGTACATCGATTCCGCGGCCAGATCGCGAGCGCCTTGTGGAACCCGGGAGGCGCGCACCTCACTCAGCGCGGATTCCGAGCGCCCGTCCCCGTCGCCAACGGAATATTCGGAGCCTTCTTCGACATTCAGCACGAAGTTTACGGCCAGACCCGCACCGTTGGGCCACCGGATATCAGGCGGATTGGCCCCATAACCCGCAAGATCGCGCAGCCGGTTCATGGGTGCGGCCCTTGCATGGTGCCGGGCCTACGCACGCGGCCCCTCGACCTTGTTGAAGAAGCAGCACCAATCGCCCCGGTTCACATTGGGCAACGCCCGCAGGCCGAAGAACATGCCATCGGCAGGCGCATGAAGCTCGGCCACCTGATCCCCGAAGATGTTGATGATGCTGGCGATCTTGTCGCCCCTCTTCATCATGGTCAGGAAATCCACGCCCGGCTCCGGCAGGAAAATCCCGGATGCGGGCGCAAGCAGCGCCTCTTGCTGCCCCTTCGTGGCGTCGTCCGGATAGGTCGCGGTGCCGTCCAGCATATCGTAATGGTAGCAGATGTTCAGGATCGACTTGGCCAGTTCTTCCCCCACGTAGCGGAACCGCTCGGGTGAGGTGTAGGACCGCCCACCAAGCTCGACCGTGATCCCCACCTTACCCGCATTGTTCATCGCGGCCATTGGACTGCCGGACTTGGTGAAGTTGGACATGATGCAGCCCCAGCCGTCGCCCATCGCCTTGGCCAGTTCCACGCTTTCGGGGCGTTCATCCACGAAGATCGCTTTGTCCAGGAAGGAATGCGCGCCGCCCGAATGGATGGAGATCTCCAGATCCGCCACATCCTTCATCGCCTGCCAATGGGCATCACAAACCCGGTCGGAGAAATAGCCATCGGGCTTGCCGGGATAGATCCGGTTCATGTCATAGGTAAACGTATCCAGCGGGTTGCCCCGTTCGGCGGCTGAAAACGCCAGTGGATTGACGCAAGGCACCATGACGACCGCGCCACGTAGCTTGGCCGGGTCGATCTGTCTGGCCGCCAGCGCACAGGCCAACGGGCCTTCGGGCTCGTCCCCGTGGATCGCGGCATTCACCCAGAATGTCGGCCCCGCACCCGCGCCGTTTATCACAACCACCGGGATCTCCACCTTCACACCGCCCGCCAGATCGCCCGCCGGGATCGCACCGCGCACCATCTCGCCGGGTTTGGCGGTGGCCGTGCCGACCGTTACGTTGTCACCGTCAGACGTGCTCATACCGCTTCCGCCCCCGATTTCTCGTAGGCCGCCAGCTGCTCGGGTGTATAGACCTGCATGAATTCGATCTCGATCCCACCCGCGTCATTGTCGAGGAACGCGACCCAGCCTTCGGGATGGGCGTGGGAGCCGGTTTTCTTGCATGCCTTGCACTCACGCAACGATGCGCCCTGCGCCTGCGCATGGGCCAGCGCATCGTCGATGTTGTCGACCTCGTAACAGATGTGGTGCAGCCCCTCGGCGCCCCGCTCCTTGATCCAGGCGTCAAACCGACCGCCTTCTTCGGTCGATTGGCAAAGCTGGTACTCGATCCCGCCAAGATAGAAGAGCGCGACCTTGTTACCGGATTTGGGGAAATGGGTGATTTCGGTGTCGGCGGGCACGTGCAGGAACTTGGCATAGGCCTCCAGCGCCTTTTCCGCATCGCTGACGGCAAAGGCCATGTGCTTGATGCTTTTGACGTTCGGATTATCGGATTTCACATTCATCTTGCGGTCCTCATTCAGCGGGTTGGCTGTGCTCGGCGCGGAAGCTCTCCACCACACCTGCCATGCGTTGCATTGCAATCTTGATCCGGTCCACCGGCTGCGTCATCGACATGCGCACGAAATCATCGGTGTGATCCCCGTAAATCGTGCCGGGATACATCATCACCCGGCCCTCGGCCAAAAGCCGTTCGCAAAAGGCGCCGGCGGTGATGCCAAGGCCAAGCGACGCCACATTGGCATAGACGTAAAACGCGCCCTGCGGTTCGGCATAGCCCATGCCCATCGCGTCTAGCCCTTCGCAGATCGCGCGGCGCCTGGCATCGTAGGTCTGGCGCATATCCTCCACACATTCCTGGCTGCCGGTCATGGCGGCAAGCGCGGCATGCTGGCTGACGGCAGCGGTGGAGATGGCGAAGGCGTGGTTGACCTCCGACATCGGCATGATCAGCTCGCGCGGCCCGGCCAGATACCCGATGCGCCAGCCGGTCATCGCGTATGCCTTGGAAAAGCCGCTGAGCGTGATCGTGCGCTCCTTCATATCCGGCAGGGACGCGACCGGCAGCACGGTATTGTTGCCGAAGGTCAGGCGCGCGTAGATCTCGTCGGAAATCACGATCAGGTCGTGTTTCTTGGCCAGTTCCGCAATCTTGCGCACCTCGTCCGGTGGGGTCACCGTGCCGGTCGGATTATTAGGATTAATCAGAACCAGTATTTTGGATTTTTCGGTTATATG
The DNA here is from genome assembly GCA_947494975.1 of uncultured Roseicyclus sp. Classification (GTDB taxonomy): domain Bacteria; phylum Pseudomonadota; class Alphaproteobacteria; order Rhodobacterales; family Rhodobacteraceae; genus Gymnodinialimonas. The sequence goes on from CANLXA010000003.1 coordinate 680,323, forward strand.
CGCTTCAACCATCTCTGCCGTCAGCGTGAAGTTGGTCGCCATCGTCATCGGCACCTTGCGGACCACCGCATCGGACATTTCGGCGGCCTGCTGATAGGGATTGTAGCCCGGGCACGGCACGATGATCTCATCACCGGGATTCAGCAGGGACAGCGCGATGATGAACATGCCCTGCTGCCCGCCAGGGGTAATCATGATCTCATCTTTGGCGTAATCCGCGCCGCCATAGGTGCGGATATTCTCGGCAATCGCCTCACGCAGCGGCTCGATGCCCAAGGGGTGCGTGTAGTGCGTCGCCCCGTTGGCCAGCGCCTCCTGCCCCGCCTTGATGATATGATCCGGCGTATCCAGATCCGGATCCCCCCGGCCCAGTTTGATCACGTCATCCAACCCATTGGCGATGTCGAGCATCTTGGTGATCAGCCCGCCATCGGAGAGCTTCACCCGGCTGGCAAGGCGGGGATCGAGCTTGGGGTCGGTGTCATTCATTCGGTATCCTCCGGAAGCCAAAGGCGTGCGGTCACGCGAGGGCGTAGATGTCAGAAAACTTGTCGGTCAGATGCGTGATATACGGCTCGGGATCGAGCGGGCGACCAGTTGCGTTTTCCAGCAGCTCATCGCGGGAGAAGCGGCGGCCATGTTGGGCCACCTTGTCGGTCAGCCAATCCCGCAGGGGTGTGTAATCGGCGCCGTCAAGCGCGGTCTGAATCCCGGGGTTTTCCGCCGTGGCGGTGGAGAACAATTGCGCGGCCATGATGTTGCCGATCGTGTAATTGCAGAACGTCCCGATCTGCCCCGACGACCAATGCACATCCTGCAATACGCCGTTCGCATCGTCGGGCACGTCGACGCCGAGATAGTCTTTCATCGCGGCATTCCACGCCTCCGGCAGGTCCGCGACCTCCAGCGAGCCGTCAACCAGTTTCGCCTCCAGCTCGCATCGCAGCATGATGTGGAAATCATAGGTCAGCTCGTCGGCTTCCACTCGGATGAAGGATGGCTCGGAGCGATTCACGGCGCGGTAGAATTCCTCGTCACTTACGTCATCCAGCGTGCCGGGATAGGCGGCCCTGATGTCACTCATATGGTTGGCCCAAAATGCGTGGGACCGGCCCACATGGTTTTCCCACAGGCGCGATTGCGATTCGTGCGCACCAAAACTGACCCCGCCCACGGCGTAGAGGCTGATCAGATCGGTCGCGAGCGGCGTGCGTGTATAGGCGGGGTCGACCCCCTGCTCATACATCGCGTGCCCGGCCTCATGGAGCGCCCCGAAGAGCGACATCGGCATGTAATTCTTGTTCACCCGCGTGGTGATCCGCACGTCATTGCGGGTGAAGGACACTTCGAACGGATGCACCGTGGTGTCGAGCCGCCCGCGATCCGTGTCATATCCGATCCGCTTGGCCATATTGAGTGCGAAGTCCATCTGCGCATCCACAGGATAGTCGCGAAACAGGAACTCCGAGCGCGGCTTCTCCGCCTCGGCAATGGCACGAACCAGCGGGATCATCCCCTCCCGCAGGCGGGCGAACAGCGTTGTCAGGCCTGCATGGGTGGTTCCCGGCTCAAAGCGGTACATCAGCGCGTCATAGGGATGCGCGTCGAACCCGATGGCCTGGGCCATCTCGCGGTTGATATCGACCATGGTCGTCAGGGCGGGCGCGAAGATGGAGAAATCCGCCTTTTCTCGGGCCTCCGCCCAGACCTCATGCGCCGACGCCCCAAGCTCCGTCTTGCGGCGCAGAAGTTCCGTCGGGATACGTTCGTGATAGGCAATCGCCTCGCGCACCTGGGCCACGATGCGCGCCTCGGGGCTGTCTTCGGGCTTGCCGGCAACCTCCGCCTCCGCCCCCTCCAGCGCGCGCTTCATCTCGTCGGAGCACAGCAGGTTGCGCGCGGCCACAGCCAGGGTCGCCAATTGCTTGGCCCGCGTCTCCGCCCCGCCCTTGGGCATCATGGTACGCGCGTCCCATGACAACACCGATCCGGCATTCAGAAAATCGTTCACACGCCCCGTGGCTTCAATCAATCCGGCATAGCTCATCGGTGGGCGTTCTCCCTTGAACATGTAGGGCGGTCTGCAGGGCTTCGGGGGAAGCCGGCAGGCTCGGCGCAGGGCGCTTGACTATCCATTTCGCTCGTGTATCCCATTTGGACAAGCGCAATGTCGACAATATACTGATGGCAAGGAAGCCATCGGGAGTCAAACCAAAACATTGCCTCTTTTCTGTCGCTTCTGCCTCGAAAGGATGCGCCGCCCGATGCCAAGCCCGAACACCAACGAGGACGCCCTGGTCGAGATGGCCGTGGCTGGTGTGATCACCACGCCCGCCGTGCGGCCCGGCCAATACATTCCCCACCCCGATGGCCGCGCGACCGTGCTGCCCGGGATGTACGGGATCACTTATAATGTACGCTGCGGCGACCGGGCCTTTGGATGGGCCGGTGACCATGTGGAGCCCGGCGTGTCCATCGATGACGACGCCAATTCGGGCCGCCACCACGCGCTCCACTACCTCAATTGCATCGGCAACTCGGCGATGGTGACCTCTGGCATGGCAGCCGGGGCCGAGGGCATCGTTGTCGGCGAACATGCGCGTATCCTGGTGCAGTTTGATCCCGACGCCCACGCCCTCATGGCGCCCGGCGACCGCATTCAGGTGATGACCAAGGGCCAGGGCCTGCGGCTCACTGATTTTCCCGATGTGGCACTCAAGAAGATGAGCCCGCGCCTATTTCATGCGCTTGGGATCACCGAAAAGGATGGTCGGTTGCACGTGAATGTCGCGATGGAACTGCCGATCCGCATCATGGGATCGGGGGCGGAGCTGAACTCCGAATATGTGGATCAGGATCTGATGTCCGGTGACCGCGCGCTGATGGCCGAATTGGGCATCGATCAGATGCGCCTCGGCGACGTGATCGCCATCCGCCATGCGGATCACCATTGGGGCCGGTCCTATCGCGAAGGGGCCGTTTCCATCTGCCTGTGCATCCATGGCGACAGCGTGATGACAGGCCATGGCCCCGGCATCCTTACCCTGATGACCGCGCGCAACGGGGAGATCGATTTCACTGTTGATCCCGCCGCTAACCTCGCCACCCTCCTCGATCTCGGAGCCTGATATGAGCATTGAAACCAACGCCGCCGATATCGTCACCGTCTCGGTCCTGGGCCAGGTCGCCAACCCGTCGCTCTCCGGCCTGCCCGCCGAGCCCTACCGCCTCGATGCCGATGGCAAGGCCTTCCTGTGGCCCACCTTCGGAGGCATCGTTTACAACGTCTCGGTGGGAGACAGCGCATTCGGATGGGCAGGCGATTGCATCCATCCATCGATCAGCATCGCGCATCCCGACGCCAACAAGAACCGCGGGCTGAACGTGTTCGCCTGTCTCGGGAATGAGGCGATGGTGGTCACTGGCGCGGCCAAAGGCGCAAAGGGCGTCGTTACCGGCAAATCCGGGCGGTTTTCGGATCAGGTGATCGTGCATTTCGATATGGAAACGCGCCGCAAGATCGCCGTGGACGATCAGATCCTCGTCAAAAGCGAAGGTGTCGGACTGTCCGTTCCAAGCTGCCCCGATGTCGCGTTCAAATCCCTGTCCCCCGCCTTGTTCGACGCGCTGCCCAAGCACATGGATGGCAATGTGCTGAAGATGGGCGTCGTGGCTACCGTCCCCCCGCACATGGTCGGGGCGGGCGCGGGCCTGACCTCCGAGGGCGGCTCGCTCCACATTCAATCGACCGACCGGGCAGAGCTTGCGGCCCACGGCCTGGACCAACTCCGCCTTGGCGATGTCGTGGCCATTGAAGACACGGACAGCCGCTACAACCACGGCTACCTGCGCGGCGCGATGAGCATCGGGATCGTCGGCCAGACGGACGGCCCCCGCGCCGGATACGGGCCGGGCATGACGGTGGTGATGACGGCCCCGGCGGGCCAACTCGGTTGCTTTGGGGCGCCGGGCACAAACATCGCTGATCTTCTGGGGCTCTCTGCATGACCCAAGCCATCCCGATGACCAATGTTGACCGCGCGCAGCTCCGCACCTTTGTGGCGGAGGGGTTCGAGGTGCTCGGTCTCACCTCGGAAGACGCGGGCATTTTCGCGGATGCCCTGATCTTCTCCGAACTGCGGTTTCATCCCGGTCAGGGCCAAGGGGTCGCCCGCCTGCGGCGATATCACGAGCGCATCGGCAAGGGTGAGGTGAACACCCGTGCCCCGTGGAGCATCGTCAAGGAGGGCCCCGCGCTGGCGCTGGTGGACGCCCATAATGGTATCGGCACGGTCGCGGCCGCCAAGGCGATGCGGCTGGCAATCAAGAAGGCGAAAGAGGGCGGGATCGGCACCGTCATCGTGCGCAATTCCACCCATTACGGTTCCAGTGCTGTCCATGCCTGCCAGGCGCTGGATCATGGCTGCATCGGCATAGCCTTCACCAATGCGGGCCCTGAAATGGCGCCCTGGGGCGGGCGCGACGGCGTGACGGGCACCAACCCCTGGTCCATCGCCGCACCATCCGACCAGGGTTTTCCAACCGTTCTCGACATCGCGATCACCACCGCCGGCAAAGGCATGATGAACTGGCTGATCCGCGAGGGGAAGAAGATGCCGCTGGACTGGGCGCTCACGCCCGATGGGAAGGAAACAGATGATCCCGCCGCCGCGCTGAAAGGACCGCTCCTAGGGATCGGCGGGCATAAGGGCTACGGGCTGGCCTTCATGACAGAGGCCTTGACGGGTGTTCTGTCGGGCGGTGGCTTCGGCCTGACGCCCTATTCCGATCCGATGAAGCTCGACGTGAGCCACTACTTCCAAGCCATTGATATTTCATGGTTCATGGATGTGGCCGACTATGAATCCCGCATGGGTGAATTCGTCCAGATGGCCAAGACCCGCGCCTTGCGGCCCGGTTTTGACGAAATCCTGGTTCCGGGGGAACAGGAGGCCAGACGCACCGCCGCCAAGGCGGAACACGGCGTGCCCATCGACGATGTGGTGCTAGCCGACATGCAGGATCTGGGCCGCGAACTCGGCCTGAAAACCGTGCTTGAGGGAACCGGCCCCCATACCGGCGACACATTGTGAGCGACGGCCCGCACCCCCTTGATGCGGGCTTTTTCGCCCGTGCGCGAGACCGGTTGCGTAGCCGCGCGGAGGCGGCGGGGCTGGACGGATTGCTGCTCCTGCGTGCACCCAATCTGGCCTATGCGACGGGCCTTTTCTTGTCCGCCAATGAGCGACCGATGGGTGTGTGGCTGCCGGTCGATGGCGAGCCGATCCTCATGCTGCCGGGGCTGGAGCGGGAGAATGCCGCGGGCACCGGCCTGAGCGATTCTCGCTTCTATGAAGAATTTCCCGGCGAAGTGCCTCCCGTTCTTTGGATGCTGGATCAGATCGGGCATCAACGCGTTGGCATCGACGCGCTGGACGCCGCCCTTCTCGACGCCGTGCGCGACAAGGTGTCGGCGCTCGACCTGACCGATCACGCGATGGCCGCCCGCACGATCAAGGAACCCGAAGAGATCGCCCTGACGGTTGAGGCCGCGTCTTTCGCCGATCTGTTCCTGACCCACCTGCACGCCGCGGCGGGTGATATCATCACGGCTGGCGGGACGGAGGCCGATCTGATGGCCGATGCGATGGCCCATGCCCGCAGCGCGCTGCTGGCCAAACACAAGCAGGCCTTTGCCGGCACACCCATGGGCATCACGGCCAGCGTGCATTCCGGCCCTCGCGCCGCTCTGCCCCATGGCGCTGTTCTGGAACGCGTCCCGCAGCCCGGTGAGACGTTGATTGCAGGCATAGGCGCCAGTATTGGCGGCTATCATGCCGAAAGCGGCGTGACGCTGATCGTGGGCGAGATCAGCGGCCAGCAGCGCCGGATCATGGAAGCGATGGAGGCTTGCAATGACGCCGCCATCGCTGCCTGCGCGGCGCGCCGGACATGTACCGAGGCCAACAATGCGGCATTGGATGCGTTGCGAGACGCTGGCCTCGGCGACGCCATCCGCCACCGGATTGGTCACGGGATGGGTCTTGAGGGGCACGAGGCCCCGTGGCTCGCACCCGGCGACCCAACGCAGATCCAGACCCACATGATTTTCTCCAACGAGCCGGGCGTTTATCGCCCCGACCTGGACGGTTACCGCACCATCAACACCATGATCGTCACCGAAAACGGCGTGGATGTTCCATCCCGTTTTCAAGCCAACACCCCCATCGACGCCCGCACCATCGCCATCTGAGGAGCCTTCAAGATGCCCGAACCAGCCGCCTGGAAATATCAGAAGATCACCAAACCGATGTTTGAGGCCGAGGCCGTGGATTGCGTCTTCTACGGGCGTGTCGTTACCTGCGTCGGCGACGAGGTGATCGAAGACGGCTATGTACATCTGAAGGATGGGAAGATTGCCGCCGTTGGTGCGCGATCTGACATGAACGTCGTCATGGAAGATTTTGATATCATTGACACCGATGGCAAGACACTGATGCCCGGCATGATGAACAGCCACGCGCATCTGTCGTGGGACGGTATCCATGAACTGAGCCAGCAGTCGATGTTCGACCCGCCCGAAATCCGCGCCTACAAGGCCGCCGGCAACATGCTCAAATCTCTGCGCGCGGGCATCACGCTGGTGCGCGATCTGGGGGTCCATGACGCCAACCTCTTCACCAAGCAGGCCGTGGCGCAGGGGATCTTTCCGGGCCCCCGCCTGCTGGTCTCTGGCGAGAGCATCATCCAGACCGGCGGGCACACCTATTGGGTCTGCCGAGAAGCGTCGGGCGCCGATGAGATGCGCCGCGCCGTACGCGATCAGGTCAAGGGCGGGGCCGATCTGATCAAGATCATGGCTTGCCACGACACGCTGGAATTCACCGATGAAGAATTGCACGCCGTCATCGACGAAGCGCATCGTAACCGTCTGCCGATCACGGCCCATGCCACCTATAACGACTGCATCGCGCGGGTCGCGGAGTTTGGCGTGGATTGTGTGGAGCATGGCGGGTCGATGACAGATGAGACGATCCAGATCCTGCTCGACAAGAAATTGCCTATCGTCACGACATTTTCCGCGCTGGTGATTCAGGCAAACGAAGAGATCGCGCGCGCCTTCGGCATACCCGAATGGAAGATCGAGGAGCGCAAGCGCGCTGTGGCCGATAAGTCCCGCTTCGACGGTCTGGTCCGCGCCGCGAAGGCGGGCGTGCCGATCATCTTCGGCACCGACGCGGGCAGCCCGGCGGTGGAGCACGACCGGATCGTGCCGGAACTCGGTTTCATGGTGGAGGTGGGCGTCTGCCCCGACAATCTCGACGCCTTGCGCGCCATCACGGCGCGGGCGGCCACGCTCAACGGGTTCGGCGACACGCTCGGGACGCTGGAGGCCGGGAAACTGGCCGACATGATCGTGGTCGCCGGCAAGCCAGATCAGGACCTTACGGCACTGGAGAAGGTCGAGATGACCTTCATTGACGGCAAAAGGATGCACTGACATGACCCAATCGCTTTTGCTGCAACGCACGGCGCCCCGCATCGTCGACGAGGACGGATCGTTTCGCACCAGAATGCTGGAGATCGCCGCCGGCCTCGACAATGTCATCGCGCTGGGGCGCGGCGACCCGGACTTTCACACACCCGCCCATGTGGTAGAGGCCGCGAAGGCCGCGCTGGACGACAACCAGCACCACTATACCGGGCCCACCGGGCTGCCCCAGCTTCGGCAGGCGATCTGCGATAACCTGAAGGCGGAATACGGGCTGGATTACACGGCGGACGAGATCATCGTCACGGCGGGCGTGCAGGAAAGCATCATGCTGTGCATGTTGGGTCTGGTGCATCCGGGCGACGAGGTGCTGATTACCTCGCCTCGCTTCACCACCTATGACACCGCCGTGCACCTGTGCGGTGGCGTGCCGATCCCGGTTCCGACATACCAGAAGGACGACTTCGCGCTCGATGTCGCAGAAATCGAGAAACGGATCACGCCGAAGACGCGGATGTTCGTTCTCGTCTCTCCCAACAACCCCACGGGGGCGGTGACGCCACCCGATGTGATCCGGCAGATCGCCGATCTGGCGGTCAAACACGATATTCTGGTCATCGCCGACGAGATCTATGCCAAGCTGATCTATCCACCCCACGAGCACCTGTCGCTGGCGACGCTTCCGGGGATGAAGGAGCGGACCATCACGCTCAACGGCTTTTCCAAGACCTACGCCATGACCGGCTGGCGCGTGGGCTACATGGCTGCACCCGCCGACTTCGTGGAAAAACTGACAGAACCGCGCCACACGCTGTCGATCAACACCTGCACCGTATCGCAAATCGCGGCACTTGCCGCGCTGACCGGCCCGCAGGACGAGATTGAGGCGACGTTCGCCGACTACGCGAGGCGCCGGGATTACCTGATGGAGGCACTGAGTGATGCGGGCCTCAGCTACGGTGCACCCGGTGGCGCTTTCTACATCTACACCAATATCTCTTCGACCGGCATGATGGCCAAGGATTTCTGCGAAACCCTGTTGCGCGACGCTGGCGTGATGGTCTTTCCCGGTGACATGTTCGGGGAACCGGACAGCGATTTCATCCGCATCTCCTACCTGCAACCGCTACCGGTGATTGAAGAGGCGATGGCGCGGATCAAGGGGTTCATCGCCAGCCATAAGGGGGCGGCGGCATGAGCGACATGACCCCCAATCCAGAGGAGAAATTCGTCGGCATCCAGGTCTCGCCCATCAGTTTCATAGATGAAGGCGTGGAGACCGTGCTCGACACGCTCAAGGATCGCGTCGGCGTCAACGTCCTGATGCTCGGCACCGTGTCCTGGCTTGGCCTGAAGACCGGGCGCTCCATCGCGCACGATCTGGACGGCTGGCCAGATCACGGGGTGCCCGAGCCGTTCACGATGAAGGGCGGGGCCTATTTCAACCCCGATCCGCGTTATTACACCAAGACGCTGATCAAGGAGTTCCGCGCGACCGATAAAGAGATGGAGGGGATTGATATCCTCGATCTGGTGATCCCCGAAGCCCATAAGCGCGACATGAAAGTCTATGTCGAACTGATGGAGCCGTTCTTCAAATATGCCGGCCACGGCTCCGCCAGCGCCGTCGATATCCCGAACCTCGCCACGTGCATGGAGGTCGACGTGTTCGGCCGCCGCAAGGACGAACCCAGCACCTCGAACCCCGATTACCGCAACTGGATGCATGCCATCATCGAGGATCAGGTCCGCAATTGCGATCTCGACGGGATCATGTGGTGCAATGAGCGGAACTCACCGCTGGACCAGATGATGCAGGGCCAGGCGCCCGGCGATTTCTCGGAGGCCGCGCGGGCCGAGGCTATCGCCCGCGGCATCGATGTGGAAGCCTGCCGCCGCGCCTGCATCGCGATGTATGGCTTCATGCAGGATGCGCTTGGCGGCAAGGAATTTGACGACGGCGCGTTTATCACGTTCATCCGCACGCTGCTGGAGCATCCCGAGGTTCTAATCTGGGAGCGGTTCTGGCTGGAACGGAACAAGGATCTGGACCGGGAGCTTTATGGGCTGGTGAAATGGTGCAAGCCCGACTTGCCCTTTGGGCTGAACATCTGGAACCGAAATCATTTCAACATCTTCCGCCGCGCTCAATGGCCGTGGGACGAACAGACGATGTATGCCGATTGGGTCAAACCGATCACTTATCAGCATCAATCCGGTGAAATCTGGCACAAGGAATTCGGCTTCTTCCAGAAGACGATCCTGCGCGACTTCGACCCTGCCGCTGCGATGAAGGTGCTCGACGGCATTCTGGGCATTCGGGGCTCGGATCTGGACAGCGTGGTTCAGGACGGCCTTGATCCGGATACCTACGTTTATGGCCAATGCGCCGAGGCGTTGAAGGGGGTACACGGCAAGGCCAAGGTCTTCATGGGCCTTGGCATCGACGCGCCACGAGTCCGCGCGGATCAGGCGAAATGCACGCCCGATATCGCCTATCGCTCGGTCATGGCGACCTACCGCGCGGGCGGACATGGGGTAGTGTTGTCGCCCAATTACGCATCCATGAAGCTGACCAATCTCGACGGTGTAGCCAAGGCGCTCACCGAGTTGGGCCTGAAATGAGCAGGCTGGATACGTTGATCGCGGGCGGAGAGGTTCTGTTGCCCGACGGTTTGGCGCAGCTTGATCTGGGTCTTACGGATGGCAAGGTGGCAGGCATCTATGCGCCGGGCAGCGCACCGGTGGCCAAAGAAACGATCAGCGCAATAGGCAAAACCGTTCTGCCCGGCATCGTCGATATCCATTTCCATGTCCGCGCGCCCGCCTATCCCGAACGCGGCACCGTCCAATCCGAAACCCGTGCCGCAGCGGCAGGGGGCATCACGACCCTGTTCGAGATGCCGATCTCCAAACCCTGCTGCTCCACGCCCGAAGAGCTGGCGCGCCGCCGCGATCATTTTGCCGAAAACGCCGTGATCGACTTCGCGCTTTATGCGGCCCCGGGCGACCTGACCGAGGCGAGCCGGGACAAGATGATGGATCTGGGCTGCATCGCGTGGAAGATCTTCACCACACCCTCCCCGCCCGGGCGCGCCGATGAATTCGAAGGGCTCGCCTTTCCCGATGAGGCCGATCAGCTGCAGGCTTTGCGGTTGCTGGCGGGTACCGGCCTGCCCATCGTCGTTCATGCCGAAAGCGCGCAGTTGCTGGCCCATTTTGAGGATGCGGCCAAGGCGCTCGACCCCGCTGACGCTGCGACCCACGGTAAATCCCGCCCCGCCATCTGCGAATCCGTCGCCGTGGCCAAGCTCCTGACGATGAACATGGAGGCGCAGGCGAAACTCCACATCGCCCATGTCACCAGCGCCGAAACTGTCGCCGTGCTGCGCGCCTTCGCCGGAACTTCGGACTTCACGGCAGAGACCTGCCCGCAATACCTGTTCGCCACTGAGGATGACGTGGCGAAGGCCGGGATCTACGCCAAGGTCAACCCGCCCATCCGCCATCGAGCCGATCAGGACGCCCTGTGGCAGGCCATTGAAGATGGTGTGATCACCTACGTCACGACCGACCACGCGCCGTTCGCCAAGGCAGAAAAACAGGCGGCAGAGGGCGACTTTCCCGGCGCGCCGCCCGGCGTTCCCGGCATCGAGTTCATCCTGCCCGCCATGCTCGACGCCGTATCGCGCGGTCGCCTGACCCTCAAGGGGGCCCACGATCTGATCTGCGCCAACGGCGCCAAACGCTATGGCCTCTACCCGTCCAAAGGCGCGCTTCTGCCGGGCAGCCAGGCGGACGTGACGATTGTGGATCTGAAAGGTGAAACCATGTTCAGCCCCGAAACGATGCACACCCATGCCCGCGAGGTCGCGCATCTGTTCTACGGGCGCATTCTGCGCGGCAAGGTGTGTGAAACGATCCTTGCGGGACGCAGCGTGTTCCGGGACGGCGAGGTGATAGGCGCGCCGGGCGGCGGACGATACGTCCGGCCATAGCCATGCCCTACGACTGGGCCGCTGCCCTGTCGCCTTGGCGCGCTACTTTTCGCTAGTCTTCTGCACCGCGCGCAGCACCCATGTGCCGAGAAGGGCCACACCACAACAAATCAGGGCGTATGGAATGACATCAAAACGCTCGCGAATGCCATGCGCTGAAAAGGATCGGTTGGCCGGGAGTACGGCTCATGTCGATCGGCCCCGCCACGGCGAGGCCCAGAAGAATTGGGACAACACCCCATTTGATCATCTTCTGTCTTCTCTCAGGAGAACCCCAAGGTGCCTCGCGCTAGCCGTTTTCCTTCAACCGCGGATCTAGGAAATCTCTCAGCCAGTCGCCGATGATGTTGAAGGCCAGCACCGTGAAGACAATCGCAAGGCCCGGGAAGACGGCGAGCCACCATTTGTTCGACAGCAGGTGATCGCGGCTTTCCGACAACATGCTGCCCCAGGTCGGCACATCGGGCGGCACGCCCAGGCCGAGGAAGGACAGGGCCGCCTCCGAAAGGATCACACCGGCCACGTTGAACGAGGCAATGACGGTCAGCGGCGCGATGATGTTGGGCAGGATCGTTCGGAAGAGGATGGAAAACGTGCTATCCCCCATGGCGCGGGCGGCCTCGACATATTCCTTTTCGCGCAGGGACAGGGTCTGCGCCCGTACGATCCGCGCATAGGTGATCCATTGCCCGATCCCAAGGACGAGGATCATGTTCATCAGGCCAGGGCCGAGCACGACGAGGAACATGATCGCCAGCAGGATGAAGGGAAAGGCCAGCTGGATATCGCCCAGACGCATGATCACATCATCGACCCAGCCGCCAAAGTAACCCGAGACGAGCCCTGCGATGGTGCCAAGGGTACCGCCCACCGCAATCGAGGCGACACCCACCAGCAACGAAACCCGCGCACCATAGAGCAGGCGCGAGAAGACATCGCGGCCCAACTGGTCCGAGCCGAGCCAGTAGGTGAGATCTCCGGCCCCCGCCTCACCCGGTTCCAAAAGACGCATCATGATATTCTGCCGGTTGGGGTCAAACGGCGCGAGCCACGGGCCGAAGATCGCCACGAAGGTCACAATCAGAAGGATGATCATCCCGATCAGCGCCCAACGGCTGGCGACCATGCTTTGCATGGCGCGCCGAAACTCTCGCTTTCGGTGGGACACCGGCGGAGCAATGGCCGGTTGCGATGCGGGGGTGGTTTCAACCATCGTGCAGGCCCCTATAGCTTCACGCGCGGATCAAGGCGCGCGTAGACCAGGTCGACGATCAGGTTGAGGAGAATGAAGATCAGCGCCAGCAAGATGACCGACGCCTGAACCACCGGAATGTCACGCTGATTGATCGCGTTGAACACAAGCCGCCCGATGCCGGGATAGGAAAACACCGTCTCCACCACCACGACGCCGCCCAGAAGGAAGCCAAACTCCAGCCCGATCATGGTGACAACCGGCAGCCACGCGTTCCGCATGGCGTGATGGATCACCACCCGGCGCTCCGAGATCCCCTTGGAGCGCGCCGTGCGCACATAATCCTGCTGCAACACTTCCAACATCGAGGATCGGATCAGCCGCGCATTGCGCGCCAGTGTATAGGTGCCCACCGCGAAGGCGGGCATCACCATGTAGTACATCGACCGGGGCAGATTGCTGAACGCAGTCTGGAAATCTCCATCGAACAGCGGTTCCAGAAACGGAACATGGCCCGAGATCGGGAACCAGCGCAGGTAGAGGCCGAAGAACATGATCATCATGATCCCCATCCAGAAGTTCGGGATCGATTGGCCCAACATCGCAAAGGTCATGATGCCACCATCGGCGGGTTTGCCACGGTTCAGCGCGGCATAGATGCCAAGCGGGATCGAAAGGCCGATGGCCAGCACGAGGGAAAAGAACGTGAGTTCGATCGTGGCGGGCATCGCCTCCAGCACCACATCCATGGCGGGTTGGCGGTAGCTCAGCGAATTGCCGAAATCGCCCTGCAACGCGTTCCAGACATAGCTGAGATACTGGATATGAAGCGGGCGATCAAAACCCAGGGCGATCCGCGCGGCCTCGATCTCTTCGGTGCTCGCATTTTCGGACACGAACAGATAGGTCGGGTCGCCACCGATCTGAAGCGACACGAAGCTGATCAGGGTCACTCCGATGAGCACGATGATGCTTTGCAGCAGGCGCCTTACAAGGAATGTCCACATCCGCGTGCGTCTCCCTGCCTGAAAAACCCTCGGACCGCCCGGCAACCGCGCCTTGCCCAATTGCTCATTGCCTGTGCACCATCATCAGGCGATCGGACCAAGTTGGGCCGCTTTCGCATCGAAACCCGCCGGGAACGCTTGACAAGCAATTCGATGTTCTCCCACGGTAGGTGATAGATTGTCGACAGTAGAACAACCAAATCACGCGGATTCCAAAGCGTCAAGCACGCAAATCAGCAAACGGGACCAGATTGGCGCGGCACAAGCGCCGCGTATGTCGGAAAGGCACCAGCGATGAAAATAGCCGCGCTTCGTGGACGACACAGCCCATGGCGCCCCGCTGACAGGGGATTTGGCCGTGCCATCTGAAACCGCCCCGCTTTTGCAGGTCGAGAACCTGCAAACGACGTTTGAACTGTCAAAAAAACTGTCGGTTTGCGCCGTGGATGGCGTGAGCTTCGAGGTTCATGCGGGCGAAACCCTCGCGATTGTGGGCGAAAGCGGGTCTGGCAAATCGGTCACGAGCCTGTCGATCATGGGGCTTCTGCCGAAAGATGTGGGGCGGGTCAGCGGCGGCAGCATCACGTTGCAGGGCCGTGACATCACCCGTTTGAGCGATACCGAGATGCGCGATATTCGTGGCAAGGATATCGGCATGATTTTTCAGGAGCCGATGACGAGCCTCAATCCCGTACATACGGTGGGTCAGCAGATCGCCGAAATGGTGATCCGGCATCAGAACCTGTCAAACGCCAAGGCCCGAGCCCGGGCAATCGAGATGCTGGACCTTGTCGGCATCCCCGAACCGACCGCCCGCGTGGATACCTATCCGCACGAGATGTCCGGCGGCATGCGACAGCGCGCGATGATCGCCATGGCGCTGGCCTGCAAGCCGCGCATCCTGATCGCCGACGAGCCCACAACCGCGCTCGACGTCACAATCCAGGCCCAGATGCTGGAGCTGATGCAGGAGCTGCAGGACAAGCTCGGCATGGCCATCATCTTCATCACCCATGATCTGGGCGTGGTGGCCGAAGTCGCCGACCGGGTGGTGGTGATGTATGCCGCACAGGTGGTGGAAACCGGCCCGGTGGAAGACATATTCGCCAACCCGCGGATGCCTTATACGGCGGGCCTAATGAATTCGATCCCGCGGCTCGGCTCTTCGATCAACAAGACGCGGCTTGAGGCGATCCCCGGCACCGTACCTGCCCTCACCAGCCTGCCCGCCGGGTGCCGATTCCACCCCAGATGCTCCTTTGCCACGGATGTCTGCAAAGTCGGTAACCCGGTGCTGGAGGAAGCAAGCCCCGGCCACATGATCCGCTGCACGCGCTGGCGCGAGTTGACCCTTGGCGAAAGGCGGGCGTCATGACGGCTCCGCTCCTCGAGGTCGACAACCTCAAGAAATACTTCCCGATCCATGGCGGCGTGCTGCAACGCGTGGTCAACAATGTGAAGGCGGTCAACGACGTCTCGTTCGATATCAATGCCGGTGAGGTTGTGGGGCTGGTCGGCGAAAGCGGCTCGGGCAAGACGACCGTGGGGCGCACCCTGTTGCGCCTGGAACAGGCGACATCCGGCAATGTGCGGTTCGGCGGCGTCGATGTGATGGGCCTGAACGCCACCGATATGCGCAGCTACCGCAAGCGGATGCAGATCATCTTTCAGGATCCCTATGCCAGCCTGAACCCGCGCGAGAAGGTCCGCGAGGTGCTGACCCATCCCTTGCGCCTGCATCGGATCGGCACCGCATCCGAGCATGAGGATCGCGCGGCGTCGCTGCTGGAGAAGGTCGGCCTGTCACGCGACCATCTGGACAGGTTTCCCCACGAGTTTTCCGGCGGTCAACGTCAGCGCATCGGCATCGCGCGGGCGCTGGCGGTGGAGCCCGAATTCATCGTCGCCGACGAGCCCGTCTCAGCGCTTGATGTGTCGATCCAGGCGCAGGTGATCAACCTTCTGGAAGACCTCAAGAACGATCTCGACCTGACGATGCTGTTCATCGCCCATGATCTGGGCGTGGTGGAGCATATCTGCGACCGGGTGATCGTGATGTATCTGGGCCGGGTGATGGAAATCGCGTCGGCCGCCGACCTCTACGCCCGACCGAACCACCCCTACACGCAAGCGCTCCTGTCCGCCGTCCCGATCCCGGAGCCTGGCAAACGACGCAAGCGCACGGTTCTGAAGGGGGATATCCCCAGCCCGATCAATCCCCCGTCCGGCTGCGTGTTCCGCACCCGCTGCCCAATGGCAACCGAGGACTGCGCCAAAGTGGTGCCGGAGCTGAAATCGGTCGGCGACGGGCATACCAGCGCGTGCATTCACACGACTTGAGCGGGGTGTGTGCGGAAGACGGTACCTGCTGAGTGGGCCTGCGAGACGGATATTAACGATCGGTCTGCGGGATATTGATGTCGGTCGTGGTCCCCGTCATCGGCATCCGCTGATGCCACATTGCCGACAGCCCAAAAACTGGGCAATGTCGACATGTGCCAATACGGATCGCTACTCTCTCGGATATCCAAGCTTGGGTCCCGCTGCGTGCCGAGCTATGGGGCGACACGTCGCTCGACGAACACCGCGTCGAAGCCGAGGCGATGCTCGCCAAATCCCCGGATGAAGGCATCGTCTTCCTGGATGTCGTGGATGGAGTTGGCATCCGCGCCTTCGCCGAGGCCGCCCTGCGCCATGATCACGTCAACGGATGCGAGACGTCGCCGGTTGCTTTCCTTGAAGGGATATACGTCAGCCCCGATGTCCAAGGCTCAGGCATTGGCAGGTTGCTCTTGGGATCGGTCCAGTCCTGGGCCCGTGAAAAGGGCTGCTCGGAGCTCGCATCCGACGCCGATATCGACAACGTGGCAAGCCGTGCCTTTCACATGGCCCTGGGTTTCGAAGAAACCCAACGTGTCATCTATTTCCGAAAAGCGCTCTAGGTCGGACTTTCCACTATCTGGCCTCGATGGGGGCTGAAGCGTCTCCCCTATCAACCTTTGAGCCGCCATTCGATTCCGCCTCCACAACGACAATCACCGGTGCCTAAGGCGAGTCTCGCTCAACCAATCGGCGCTCCAAATCGGTCTCTTGCCAATGAGCCCTCAGGAGGCCGGAGTTCGTCAGCCCGATCCGTCACCGCCTAAATGCCCGGCATTTGCTGCCGTGCTCCCTGCATAGCGCACCCGTCCGCCCATGAATCCTTGACAAGGGTTTTCCGCCTGCCGCATTGTCCACCTATGAATTGTCGACATTCCACAATTGCGGGGACGGCTCCGCAAACGGCGACAAATGACACGGGTTGTATCCAATCGACCGGCCTCTTGCCGATTGGTGTTGCGCGATTTGCAACTGACACCGCTATGTATGCGCAAATTTCTGTTGGGCGGCCTTGCGCGGCGGTTCGGCAGGCCTTTTGCGAATGCTTCGGAGGACAGCCCGCATGATCACCCCCAAACCCGCCCTCGCCCATCCCATGCCTGATGATATCGCGCCGATCGAGAACGTGCCCCTGCGGGTCCAGGTGGCCGACCGCCTGCGCAGTGCGATCCTGAGCGGGCGCCTGCGGCCCGGCACCGGCCTCGTGGAAACGGCGCTCGCCGAACAGATGAACGTCAGCCGCGCCCCGATCCGCGAGGCGATTCAGATCCTCGAAAATGACGGGTTGGTCGAGACGATTGCCTACAAGGGCAAGCGCGTGAAGCCGCTGACGGCGCGCGAAGTGGCGGAAACCTATTCGCTGCGTGAAGTGTTCGAGGTCATGGCCGTGCGGCGGATCATGGAAAACGGCGCCCCGCTCGATGCGCTGTATCAGCATTGCGACGAAATGAATGCCGCCGCGAAAGCCGATGATTTTGCGGCCCTTGTCGCCGCTGACGAAGCCTTTCACCACGCCCTGATCCGCCTGGCCGATCACGACCTGCTGCTGGCATCTTGGAAAAACCTCTACCTGCGCATCCACCAGATCATGGCGTTGCGCAACCGCGACGAACGCAACCTCGCCGAGGTTGCCGGAAATCACCCACCCATCGTCCAGGCCCTGGCCGATGGCGATCGCGACCGCGCGATCAAGCTTATCTCTGACCACACGCGCGCGTTGGCCGCCTTCGATCCGGCGACCATCGTGCAAGCCCTGTGACGACCGATCACCTGATAAAGGGGCCATTGCGCCCCCGGACGGCGTTCGGTTCCTCGCAACCCCGGGACTGACAAAACAACGCAGAAAAAGACCAAACCCAGTTCCTCGACGTCGATCCAACAGGTGAAAGGAAAGCCAATGCCAAGATACTACCATTTGCTTGCAGCGGGCGCTGCCAGCCTCGCGCTGACGACGGGGGCCTATGCGCAACCCGCCGACGACACGATTGTCGTCGGGCTGAGTGCGGATATCACGACCCTCGACCCGGCGCCGATCTCCTCCCGCGATAATTCCAATATCGCGCGCCACATCTTCGCGACGCTTTACACCATGAGCGGTGACGGCGAAGCGCTGCCGGTGCTGGCCAACAACCTGGAGATTTCGGACGATGGCCTGGCCTATGTCTACACGTTGAACGAGGGCCTCACCTGCCATGACGGCGAGCCGCTGACGGCCGAGGATGCCGCCTATTCCTTCAACCGCGCCGCCGACCCGGAAAATGCCTTTACCGGCAACACACCGGGCTTCGTGTTCAGCTCCATCGACTTCCAAAGCGCCGAGGCGCTCGATGAGCTACGGGTGCAGATCAACATCGGGGCACCGAACCCCATCGCGTTCGGCCTGATCGCAGAAGTCTTTATCCATTGCATGGACAGCTACGAGGCCATGACGCTGGACGAGGCCGCGAGCAATCCCGTCGGCTCCGGTCCGTACCAGCTTGTCGAATGGCGCCGTGGGTCCGAGGTTGTGATGGAAGCGGTTGAAGGGGCGGATGTCGGCTTCCAGCGGATCATCTGGCGGATCATCCCCGAAGCCTCCACCCGTTCGGCTGAGCTGATGGCTGGCAACGTGGACATCATCACCAATGTCGCCCCCGATCAGATGGATGTGATCAATGCCTCCGGCGTCGCCGAAGTGAACCCGATCCAGGGTACACGGCGGATGTATGTGGGCTTCAACCTCAGCGATACGATGGCCCAGGAACCGGGCGGTGATGCCATTCAGGACCCGGCCGTGCGCCGTGCGCTGCAATATGCAGTGGATGTCCCGGCGATCTGTTCACAGCTTCTGAACTTCGAATGCGAGCGGATGACCGGCATCGTGAACCCGCCCAATGCGAACCAGAGCATTGAGCCCTACCCATACGATCCCGAAGAGGCCGAGCGCCTGCTGGATGAGGCCGGTTGGCCCAGGGGTGACGATGGAACCCGCTTCTCCATCGCGTTCCAGGCCGGTCAGGGCCGCTACCTGAACGACGTCAACGTCGTGCAAGCGATTGCCCAGTACCTGTCGGATGTCGGCCTGGATATCGATCTGCAGATCATGGAATGGTCCAGCGTCTACATCCCGATCATCCGCGAACGGAATGCGGGGCCCCTCTACTTCATCGGGTCCGGTGGCGCGCTCTGGAGCCCGCTCTACGACATGACCGATCTGGCAGCGGTGGATTCCGGCACCAACTACACCCATTGGGACGATCCGCGCTGGTTCGACCGGTGGGCTGATATTGCCGCGGCTGAAACCGAGGAAGAAACCCGCGAGATCGTCGATGAGATGTTGCAGGTCTTCTACGACGACGGCCCGTGGCTGCACCTCTACTTCCAGCCGGATTTCTACGGCGTCAGCAATCGGGTCAACTGGACCCCGCGGCCCGACGAGAAAGTCTATCTCTTCGACGCGACGCTGAACTAACGCAAGACCTCCCTGTCGCTTGGCGACCTTGGGGTGCCGGACCTTCGGGTTCGGCACCTTTTTTCTTTGCCCGGGCCTGATCGACGCATTGGACCTTCACCGACCGCCGCACCGTACCGGCCCGATTTCTGGGGCTTGATGGCCGACGCATTGTTCCAAGGCTCCAAGCCATGATCGATCAAGCGACCCTGTTCACCTATGTCCTGGCGTTCTGGGTTTTGCGTTCATTCCCGGCCCGGCAATCCTGTTGACCGTGGCGCGTGCGGCGATTTCGGGCACGCGCGTGGGGATCACGACGATGTTGCCGGTATGCGTCTTCTCGATGAACGCCGTCTGGGCCGCATGCAACTGCTCCAGTGGGTAAGTCGCGGCAAGCGCAGGCTTGATCTCGCCTGCCTCGATGTAACGGATCAGGTTTGTCATCACTTCAGGGTCGATCACAGTGGAGCCCGTGAAGGTCAGATCGCGGAGGTAGAGTGTGCGCAGGTCCAGCTCTACAATCGGCCCGGCAATCGCGCCGGAGCACGTATAGCGGCCACCGCGCGCCAGAACATCGATCTGGGCCGCCCAGTTCGGCCCACCCACTACATCCGCCACAACGGTAATGCGCTCACCTGTAAGCGCTGATTTCAGGTTTTCCGGCATTCGCGGCAGGATCATGTCGGGCCCAAGCGTGGCAACGTCGGCATGCTTGGCCTCCGATGCCATGGCAATCACTCGCGCACCGCGGCGCTTGGCAAGTTGAACCAATGCGCCGCCGACACCGCCCGACGCACCGGGTACAAGGACTGTATCGGCGCCCGTCACCCCTGCGCGGGTCAACATGCCCTCCGCTGTGGAGTAGGAGCACGAGAACGTCGCCAGCTCCGCATCGGATAGATCAGAGATGACCGCGCGCGCATTTGCCGAGGGCATCACCGTGTATTCCGCAAATCCGCCGTCACATTCCGAGCCGAAATATCCCGTCTTCTCCCTGTTCAGGGGATCACCCGGATCCCGCAACCAATTGTCGGTGATGATCCGGTCTCCGATGCGGCCCGGGTCAACGCCCGTACCCACGGCCACGATCCGTCCGCAAGCATCCGCCCCCTGGATCCGTGGAAACACGATGGGCGCCCCGCCCCAGGATGGGTCGTCCTGGCCCACATCGTCGTAGGCATCGCTGCCCGTCGCCGCACTTACCGCCCCAGAGTACCAGCCCGTGCGTGTGTTCACGTCAGTGTTGTTCAGCCCGCAGGCTCCGACCTGCACCAGAACCTCGCCATCACCGGGATCAGGTCGCGGCCAATCGGTGCGCATGACCATCTGCTCTATCCCACCATGGCCCATCGTCACCATCGCGCGCATCGTCTTGGGGAGTGTCATTGGATCACCTCGTCGCATCATATGGCATGAACGGGACGCCCGACCGCGCGGATGGCGTAGGACGGCACCGGTCGAAACGCGGAGGTCTTCCGCCCGGCTGTTGGTGGCCGCCCGTTAAGAGAATGAATTTCTCTTACTCCCTTCGTCACGCCCCTGCCTCCCAACGCGCTATCCACCCCAAGGTGGCATCGGTATCCGCACCCGGCTTGTATTCCGCGCCCAACGGCTTGTTCCAACCCAGCCGCACGATCTCCGCAAAGACATGGCCATAGTCGATCTCGCCATGATCGGGCGCGCCGCGATCCGGCACGGAGGCAAACTGGATGTGCCCCACATGGGGCAGTAATGCCGTCAGGCGTGTGATGATGTCCCCTTCCGTCCGGCCCACATGGTAGCAGTCAAACATCAGCCGCAGGTTCGGGGCGCCGACCTCTGCAATGATCGCCACGGCCTGATCCGTGGTCTGCAGCAAATAGCCCGGCGCGTCATGGCGGTTCAGGGGCTCGATCAGCACGCCCGTGCCGTTTCGGGACGCCCGTTCGCAGGCATAGGCCAGGTTGGCCACGAAGGTCTCATGGGCCGCCCGCCCTTCGGCGAAACCGGCCATGACGTGGACGTTCGCCGCACCGATGGCCGCGGCATAATCGATGGCCTGATCGATGGCGGCACGGGCCTCTGGCTCACGCCCCGGCAGGGCGCCCAAGCCGTTTTCGCCAGCCGAGACATCGCCACGCGATGTATTGAGCCCAAGCATCGGCAGGCCGGTTTCGGCAAGCGCGTCCGCGACGTCTTCCGCGGCGACGTGATAGGGCCAGTAGCATTCCACGGCGTCAAACCCGGCGGTCCTTGCCGCGCGAATGGCATCGGGCAAGGGGCGGTCGGCCCAGAGAAAGCCGAGGTTGGCGGAGAATTTCATATGTCCCAGTCCACGTTGAACTTGGTGACGACCGCTTGCACCTGCGCGTCGGTCAGGGCGCGGGGCGACAGGCCGCGCGTCAGCATCGCGAGGCGCGCGGTATCCTCCAACTCCTCCACCGCATTGCAGGCGGCCTCCACATCCTTGCCCGCCACCACCGGTCCGTGATTGGCGAGCATCACCGCGCTGCGTTTGCCTGCCAGCCCACGCACCGCGTCGCCCATGGCCGGGTCGCCCGGCAAGAAAAAGGGCAGCAGCTTCACCCGGCCCAGTTTCATGATGCCGTAGGGCGTGAGCGGCGGCAGGAAGTTCTCGGTGTCGGCATCGGGCATCATCGACAGCGCCACGGAGTGGCAGGAATGCAGGTGCACCACCGCGCCCGCGCTGCTGCGCGTTTCGTAAAATGCGGCGTGAAGTGGCATCTCCTTGGTCGGCGGATCCCCATCGATCAACTTGCCGCTGACATCGAAATGGCTGAGCCGCCCCGGATCAAGCCGCCCGAAGCTGATGCCCGTGGGGCTGACCAACAGCCCCCCATCCCCGGTGCGGGCCGAGATGTTTCCCGTGCTACCGCCTGTCAGGCCCCGGTCGAACATGGATTTGGCGAGGGTGCAGATCAGCTCCCTCAGCTTGCTGTCATCGCTCATGCCGCCTCCAGCCGCGCGCGGGCGTCGGAAAAGAAACTCTCCGCACCGAAGTTCCCAGATTTCAGGGTCAGGGCGATCTGATGACCGGCGGAGCGGCAGAAGGTCCATGGCACGCCGGGCGCGATTTCCGCCCCGATGTCGAGCTGCGCGACCTCCAGTGCCTTGGTCACGGCACCCGACGTCTCGCCCCCCGCCACGATGAACCGCCGCGCCCCGGCTTCGCGGGACGCCAGGGCACACTGCGCCAGTGCCTGCTCCACAAGCTCTCCCGCCCGCGCAACACCAAGCTTCGCTTGCGCCTTTTTCACCTTCGCCGGGTCCGCCGTGGCGTAGATCAGTGGAGCATCATTCAGATGCTGCGTACCGATCCAATCCAGCGCAGCCTCCGGCCCGTACTGCGCGAGCTCCAGCGGGTCCAGCCGGTATCCCGGTGCGCCGGTTGCCATATAGGCGGCGACCTGGGCATTGGTCATCGCTGAGCAGCTGCCCGACAGAACAATCGTCCCCGCAGCAAGCTCCGGCACCTCGGTCTTTGGTGCGTCGGCCGCCAAGGTCCCATCGGCCTGATAAAGCGCAGGCAACGGCATCGCGAGGGCACTTCCACCCGTCATCAAAGGCATGTCACGGCAGGCTTCCGCAATCGCGAAAAGATCCTCGTTCGCCACGGCGTCAACCACCACATGAGCGACGCCCTCACCCCTCAACCGGGCAAGCTCGCTCGTGATTGCCCCTGCCCCCCGCGCCACAGTCAGGCGATCCACAAGGCCCACGGGCTTGGTCACCTGCGGCGTCAGCAGGCGCATCAGATTGCTGTCCCGCATCGGGGTCAGCGGGTGATCCCTCATCGGGCTTTCCGCCAACGGCACCCTCCCCACAAAGAGGTTACCCATGAAGATTGAGCGCCCGTTTTCCGGGAAGGCGGGGCAATAGATCGTCTGATCCGTCTCTAGATCGGCCATCAACGCCTCGGCCACCGGGCCGATATTGCCCTCCGCCGTGCTGTCGAAGGTGGAGCAGTACTTCCAGAAGAACCGCGCCGCACCTGCCCGCTTCAGCCAGGATAACGCTGCACGAGCCTCCCCCACCGCCTCGGCCACCGGCGCGGTCCGCGACTTCAGGGCAATCACCTCGAACGCCGCTGTGTCTTCTGGTGGAGTATCCGGCACACCGATCCTGAGCGACACGCGCACGCCCGAACGCGCCAGGAGCCCCGCAAGATCCGTGGCCCCGGTGAAATCATCGGCAATGCATCCCAGAATGGTTCCCATCCCGCGGGCTCCTCCCCAGCCTGCGCAGCATTGCGAAGGCTTTCATCGGTGTCACGTCGAAAATTCGGCGCGGTCCGGAGCATCCTACATAATGTATACATTATTGACAGGCCGATCTTTGGCCCGCATCCAGATGGGTAGCCTAGCGGCCGTCTTGGTTGGCCCGATGCGCCTCAACATGCGCGGCGGCGCGGCTGATGTCTTCCACGAAGGCCTGCATTGCCAGTGCCTTGTCCTCTTCCGGCAGTCGCAAGAGATAGGAGGGATGCATGGTGATCATCACGTGACCGCCATGGTGACCTGTTTCGATGCGCCCACGACGCTCCCTGATCGCCCCGCCATCACCAGTCAGCGCCCGCGCAGCCGTGGCTCCCAGGGCAAGGGTCAGGCGTGGTTTGACGTGGCGCAATTCCAGATCCAGCCACCATTTGCAGGCGATGACTTCCCCAGTATTCGGACGCTGATGGATGCGGCGTCGGCCCCGGGGCCGGAATTTGAAGTGCTTCACCGCGTTGGTGACATAAGCCTGCCTCAGATCGAGGCCCGCATTCTGCGCCACCTCGCGCAGCAACTGGCCCGCGGGCCCGACAAAGGGGCGACCTTGCAGATCCTCCTGATCGCCCGGCTGTTCGCCCACAACCATCAGCGGCGCATTCTCCGGCCCCTCACCCCACACCAATTGCGTTGCATGGCAGGCGAGCTCGCACCGGGCGCAGCGCGCCGCCTGCGCCTTCAACCCGGCCAAGCCACCATGTATCGGCGCACCAGCCACCCGGCCTTCGGCCCGCGCGATGGCTTCGAAGAACGCCGGCGGTTGGGTCGGGGCGGCCTCTTGCATGGCGCGGCTGCGCGCGTGGGCGCCATGCACAAGATCGGGGATCAGGCGGGCCTCCGGCAGGTTCTTCCAGTATTTCTTCGGCATCTCCGATTGCATCGCGTGTGTCATCAGGCGTGCCGGGTTGAAGATCGAGGCGTAGTAGGTGCACCACAAATCCTCCGTTGCGTCCTCGGGCGGCGGGGTCGTGTCGGATGTCTCCTTAAAGCTAAGCGTGCCGTCCTTGAACGTGGCCGTCAGGATCAGCGTGGCGATGACCCAGTCCATGTCACCGAAGCGTTTGGCGAAAAACGGCGTCGCGGCCTCCACAATCGGATGCTCCGGCTCGAACCACGCCGCGAAGGCGCGCCGGTTGCCGTGGCCCGGCCCTTCCCGGAACCGGACAAAGGCGTGCATCTTGTGGATGTCGCGGCGCACCGCCTTGGCCTGATCCAGCAGCTTGCGCATCTGCGGGTCCGACCGGTCCCCGAACCGCAACCGCTCATGGGCCATGCGCCACAGCACCTGATAGGCGCGCGCATACCGGTCCGGATCGCTGTGGGACAAGGCCGTTTCGATGGCGGAAAGCGCTGCCTTTCCAACGGAATAGGATGCGCCCGCCCGCGGCACGGCATTTGGCGGCGACAGCGTGTCGAACAACGTCCCGCCGCCACGCCAGTCGATCTCCTCGGGGCGAATCCCATCCCACAGAAAGCCCCGCGCCTGCGCCCGCCAGGCCGCCACGGCTCCTATCACGGGCAACTGCACCGCATGCATCAGATCAGCGAAAGTTGTTCAGGCGGCGGTGCAAACCGCGCGCGCAGGTTGGCGGCATCCGTCAACCCGCCGGGGGACCAGCCATCGGCCACAATAAAGGGCTTCGCGTTCTTCATCACCGCGCCGATGGCGGCCAGATCCTCATACCGCAGCTGCCGGTGGCGTCGTGCGCCCAGGATGCGCTGCACGGAACGGGTCCCAAAGCCCGGCACGCGCAGCAGTTCCTCGCGACTGGCGCGGTTCACATCCACCGGAAAGGCCGCGCGGTGGCGCAGCGCCCAGGCCAGCTTGGGGTCGACCTCCAGATCCAGCATCCCGCCATCGGCCAACTCCCCGGCCTCAAACCCGTAGAACCGCAACAACCAATCGGCCTGATAGAGCCGATGTTCCCGCACCAGCGGCGGCGATTTCAGGGGGAGCACCTTGGAACTGTCGGGGATGGGCGAGAAGGCGGAATAATAAACCCGCGACAGGCTGTAATTGGCGTAGAGATTGGCGCTTTGATGCAGGATCGTCGTGTCATTGGCCCCATCGGCCCCGACAATCATCTGCGTCGATTGCCCGGCAGGCGCGAACTTGGCCTTCCGTTTGCCACGATAGGTTTTTTCGCGCGACGCCTCCCGGCGCAGGCGCACTTCGCCCATCGTCTTGCGGATCTCGCCCAAATTCTTCTCGGGCGCCAGCGCATCGAGCCCCTTCTGCGTCGGCAGTTCCACGTTGATCGACAGGCGGTCGGCCCATGTCCCGGCCTCCTCCAACAATTCCGGTGAGGCATCGGGAATGGTTTTCAGATGCACGTAGCCACGGAAATTCTCCTGCTCCCGTAATGTCCGCACGATCCGCACCATATCGGACATCGTGTCATCGGGGCTGCGGATGATGCCGGAGGACAGGAACAGACCTTCGATGTAATTGCGCCGGTAGAACTCCACCGTCAGATGCACCACTTCTTCCACCGTGAACCGCGCCCGTTCGATCCGGCTGGAGGCGCGGTTCACGCAATAGGCGCAATCGTAGATGCAGAAATTCGTCATCAGGATCTTCAGAAGGCTGATGCAGCGCCCGTCCGGCGCATAGGAATGGCAGATGCCACTGCCGCCCGACGAGCCGAGCCCCGTGCCATCGCGCGAATTGCGCCGCTCGCCACCCGACGACGCGCAGGAGGCATCGTATTTCGCCGCATCCGCAAGTATCGACAGCTTTTCTGAAAGGGAACGCGGGGCCATTTGTTCATCTTATGTTCTCACTCCATGCAAGGAAAGAGATCATTACCAAGATGCGTCAAATTTGACCGATCGTCGCCTCAGGTCACCCGCTGCCGGGCAAGGTATTCCGGCCGATCCCAGAGGCGGTTCGTGATGATATCTTCCAAGATCTCAGCGGCCCGGATCACATCGCCCTCATCGAGGTAAAGCGGCGTGAAGCCAAATCTCATGATATCCGGCGCGCGAAAATCACCGATCACATCCCGCGCGATAAGCGCCTGCATCGCGGCATATCCATGCTCGAAATGAAACGAGACCTGACTGCCGCGCAGCGCCGGATCGCGGGGGCTGGCCAGGTGCAGATTGGGGCAGCGCGCCTCGACCTCGGCAATGAAGACCTCTGACAATCGCACGGAGGCGGTGCGCAGATCGTTCATGTCGACATCGTCCCAGACCGTCATCGCCTCCTCCAGCGCGGTCAGTTGCAAAACGGGCGGCGTGCCCACGCGCATCCGCTCCACGCCACCGGCCGGGCGGTAGGAGCGTTCAAACGCAAAGGGCGCATCGTGCCCCAGCCATCCCGCCAGCGCCGGATCGATGGTGTCGGCGACGTCGGGGCGCACATAGATGAAGGCCGGCGCGCCCGGTCCGCCATTGAGGTATTTATAGGTACACCCGACCGCGAATTCCGCGTTTGACGCGGCCATATCCACCGGGATCGCACCCGCGGAATGGGCCAGATCCCAGATCATCACGGCCCCTGCCCCATGGGCTTTGGCGGTGATTTTGTCCATGTCGTGGACCCGACCTGTGCGATAATCGACCTGTGTGATCATCACTGCGGCAACGTCCTCGTTGATCGCGCCCGCCACCTCCTCCGGGGCTACAACGCGCAATTCATGACCTGCATCCAGATGCCGGATCAGACCCTCGGCCATATAAAGATCGGTTGGGAAATTGCCGTTGTCGGAGATCACAACCTTCCGGTCCGGCCGCATCTGCAACGCGGCTGACAGCGTCTGGTAGACCTTCAGCGACAAGGTATCGCCCATCACCACGCTGCCGGGCGCGGCCCCGATGATCCGGCCCACCTGATCGCCCACGCGCATCGGTTGCGCCATCCAGCCATTGACGTTCCAGCCCTTGATGAGGTTCGCGCCCCATTCGGCCGTCATCGCCTCGACAACACGCTCTGTCACGCCCTTGGGCAAGGGCCCAAGCGAGTTCCCGTCGAGGTAAATCACGCCTTCGGGCAAGTCGAAGCGGTCCTTCATCGGCAAGCTCATAGCTGTCCCCTTACGTTCCACAGTTCCGGGAATAGCTCGACCTCCAGCATCCGGCGGAGGTATTGCACGCCCGACGTGCCGCCGGTGCCGCGTTTGAAGCCGATGATCCGCTCCACTGTCGTGACATGGTTGAACCGCCACCGCCGGAAGTAATCTTCCAGATCCACAAGCTTTTCGGCCAGTTCGTAAAGCGTCCAATGGGCCTGCGGATCGCGGTAGATCTGCGCCCAGGCATCTTCGATGGCAGGCTGTGCCGTGTGGGGCGCATCACGCACGGGGGCGGGCAGGTTCAGGCCGAGGCCCCGGCCCAGATGATCCACGGCCACCTCGTAGAGCGACGGTTGTGTCAATTCCTGCTGCAACATCGCATGGAGGTCCTTGCGGTGCTCATGAACCTTCATCATCGCTAGATTACGATTGCCGAGGATGTATTCGATCAGCCGATACTGATGGGACTGAAAGCCGCTCGATTGGCCCAGATCCTCCCGGAAGGCGGTGTATTCCGAAGGCGTCATGGTACGCAGGACGTCCCACGCGCCGTTCAATTGCTCGAAGATACGCGCCACGCGGGTGAGCATCTTGAAGACCGGCGGAAAGTCGGCGGTCTGCAACGCCCCGCGCGCCGCATCCAGTTCGTGGAGCGCCAGACGCATCCAAAGCTCCGACGTCTGATGCTGAATGATGAACAGCATCTCGTCATGGGCATTGCTGAGCGGTCGGGACGCGCCGAGGATCGGATCCAGCGCGAGGTAATCGACATAGCTCATCGCACCGTCAAACGACATGCGCGCGCCGTCCTGTTCCGGGTTCTCGGCCATGATCGTGGTCCTCCCGCACCTGATGTCGCCCAGATCGGAGGCCGCGCCAAGGGCTAATTGCGCGGCTCAGCCGATGATGATCTGGTCGTCCACTGCGCGGATCGGCACCGGATCAAGCGCACAGCCCTGGCCTGGCCCGTCCACCCCCTGCCCGGTCGTCGCGTCGAACCCGGCATCGTGATTGGAGCAGCGCAGCAGCGCGCCATCGGACGACAGGATGTTGGCCGACCGCCAATCCAGCGGCAGAAACTGATGCGGACAGGCATTCACAAAGGCCTTCAGCCCATCGGCAGAGGCCACGAGCAGGACAGGAAAGCCATTCAGATCAAAGCTCCGGCACCCGCTCTGCGGCACGTCAGCCTGCGAACACAGGATCGTGCCGGGCGCAGGTGCATTGGGGAAACTGGCCCAGGCGTCGTGGTTCACGGTGCCTCGCCCCCCGCCGCCACGCCAACCCGGCCCCGGGCCGGTCCAAAGAGACACGCGAGCAGCAGGATCACACCGGAGACCGCCGCCACCATCCCGGCGGCCGAAACCGAACTGGCCGCCCCAAGCCAGATCGGCCCGTACCCGGCCAGAACATAGCCAAGCACGGCGGACAGAACCGCAAAGGCGATGCTCCACGCCACTTGCGTGCTCAACCGGTTGGTCATCAGGCGGGCCGCTGCGGGCGGGCAGATGAACATGGCGATCACGATGATGGAGCCCACCGCGTCAAAGGCCGCAACGGCGGCGGCAGCGGCGGTTGCGACAAGCCCCAGCGCGATCAGGTTCACCGGGAGGCCGATGGCCCGCGCGAAACCTTCGTCAAAGCTGGTGAGCTTCAGCGGGCGCCAGAACAACACCGTGAGAACCATGATGATCACGGCCACAATCGCCATCCGCGGCAGTTCCGGCGGCAGCGCGGCCAGCGCAACGGGATCGACCAGCGATCCCCATCCGTCGGCGCGCAGCCAGATCAACTGTTCCAGGTTGCCCATCAACGCGTGTTCGACATCCAGGTGGACGCTGGACGTGTCGGATTGTTCCAGCAACAGCACCCCGCCCGCAAACAAAGCGGTGAAGACCACGCCCATGGCCGCGCCCGGTTCGATCTTGCCCAACCGGCGGACGGTTTCGATCAGGACAACGGCAACAAGTGCCGCCCCCGCAGCGCCAAGGAGCATCGGGCCGGTTGCAATCGTGCCCGTCACCAGAAACGCCACCACGATCCCCGGCAGAACCACGTGGGAAATTGCGTCGCCGATCAGGGCCTGACGGCGCAGGATCAGGAAATTGCCCGGCAGCGCGCAGGCAATGGCGGCAAAGATCCCGATCAGGATCGGGGTCAGGGAGAATTGCACGAATTCCGCGCCCATCTACGTGCCTCCGGCCAGGTTCGGGCCGCCGATCGCGGCGTCGAAATGGGTGATCTCGTCGGGTGTGAAGACCTGTTCGATCGGGGTCAGGCCGTCATAGCGCCCGGTCAGCGCCGTGTCGTGATGCAACTGACGCGCGATCGACCAGCGCCGCTCATCGCGGGCGACCTTGGCCGCCGCCGCGCGACCGGTATCGGTGGCCACACCGTCCGGCCGGATCAGATCCTCTCGCCGCAAGATGCGCAGCGTCAGCGGGTCATGGATCGGTTCCGCCCGACTGAGAGCCAGCAGCCCCTGGCGCCGATGCACGCGCCGTTGGAACGCCCGACGGGCCATCAGCGACGCCGCCACACCCCGCGCCGGTGCGAACAGCAAGGACAGCGCGAAAAGCCCCGCCGCGACCAGCACGATAATCGGCCCCGTGGGCAGTGCCGGCGCCGATGCCGACAGGGCCGCACCGACCCAACCCGATACCGCACCGATACAGCCCGCCGTCCAGACCACCGTTTCCGCCCGCTCCGACCAGAACCGGGCAGTCACCGGCGGAATGATCAGCAGCGCCACGATCAGGATCAGGCCAACCAGTTTCAGGCCGATGACGGTGACGGCCAGAACCAGCCCCATCATCGCAAGATCCACCCGCCGCACATTCACGCCGCGCGCGGCGGCAAAGGCCGGGTCAAAGGCCACCAATGTCATCGGCCGCCTCAAGAGCCAGATCGCGACCACAACCAACGCGCCACCACCGGCAATCAGCACCGCATCCTGAAACAGCATCCCCGCCGTGGAGCCGAGCAGAAAATCCTCAAGCCCGGCCTGTCGACCCCGGCTCATGCCCTGAATGATCGTCAAGAGAACTATGCCAAGGCCGAAGAAGACCGACAGGATCGCGCCGATGGCGGCGTCCTCGGACAGCCGGGTGCGACGTACCATCCATTCCACGGCCAGAAGGCCGATCCAGGCCGAGACGGCCGAGCCGATCAGCAGGCCCCAGAGGCTGCGACCATCCCCACCCAGGGCGACCATGATGATAAAGGCGATCCCGACGCCGGGCAGCGTGGCATGGGCCACCGCATCGGAGACCAGCGCGCGTTTGCGCAAGAACAGGAAACTGCCCCCCGCCCCCGCGGCGAAGCCCAGAAGGGCGGCGCCAATCGCGACAAGCGCGGCGTTGTACCCGGCCTGAAATGACAGCGCCTCAAGGAACGGGCCCATTCAGGCCCCCTGCAAGATCAGCGTGTCGATCTGTGTTGCGCCCAACCGCCCGCCATAGGTCTCGGAGAGGGCGGCGGCGGTGAAAACCTGGCGCACGGGGCCTTCGGCAATCCGGCGCAGGTTCACCAACATGACGTGATCGAAGTAATCCGGCACCGTCGACAGATCGTGATGCACGGCAACGATGCTCCGCCCCTCGGCCTGCAGCGATTTCAAAACGTCGATGATGGCGCGCTCGGTGGCGGCGTCGACGCCCGCAAACGGCTCATCGAGCAAGAACAGATCGGCCTCCTGCGCCAGGGCGCGGGCCAGGAACACACGTTGCTGCTGTCCGCCTGACAACTGCCCGATCTGGCGATCCGCGAATTCACCCATGCCCACCCGGTCAAGGCAGGCCCGTGCGCGCGCCTTGTATTGGCCGGAGATCCGGCGCCACAGGCCGATCTGGCCGTAGAGCCCCATCAGGACGACATCTATTGCGGTGGTCGGAAAATCCCAATCGACACTGGCCCGTTGCGGGACATAAGCGATGCGGTCACGCACGCGGTCCACATCCCGGCCAAACACCTGCACCTCCCCCGACACGCGGGGGATCAGGCCCAAGGCGGCCTTCAGAAACGTCGATTTCCCGGCCCCGTTCGGGCCCACGATGGCCGACATCGCCCCCGCCGGAAACGTGGCGTCCAGCGAGAATAGCGCGGGCTTTTCGCCGTAGGACACTGTCAGCCCGCGCACGGCCAGGGGGCTGGCCGGGTCAAGGGCATTTCGTGTGTCGACCAGGGAAATCTCTGCCATATCAGTTCACCGCCAAAGCCCCACGCATCCCTGCTTCGGGCGCGTTACCACCCAATGCGCGGGTGATAAGCGTCACGTTATGATCGATCATGCCAAGCCACGTGCCTTCATAGGTCCCGGCCTCGCCCATGGCGTCAGAATACAATTCGCCCCCGATCACCACCTCGTGGCCGCGCGACGCGGCGCCTTCGATCAGCGCGCGGATATTGCGGTCGGAGACGGAGCTTTCCACGAACACCGCGCCGATATCGCGCTCCACCAGCAGGTCCACCAACTCCCCGATGCGCTGCAATCCCGCTTCGCTTTCGGTCGATATGCCCTGAATGCCCACCACCTCGAACCTGTAGGCCGCGCCGAAATAGCTGAACGCGTCATGGGCCGTCACCAGCACGCGCGCGTGTTCCGGAACCGTTGCAAGTACCTCCTGCGAATAGGCCGACAGGGCCGCGATGTCTTCAAGATAGGAAGCGGTGTTGGTCGCAATCATCTCCGCGTGCTCCGGCATCACCTCGGTCAGGGCCACGGACACCTCCTGCACCACATCGTCCCACAGGTCCGGATCCATCCAGACATGGGGATCCACCTGATCCTGATAATCCGCCGAGCCCAACAACCTGTTGCGCGGCAAGGTTTCGGCCACGGCGATCACCGAATTCGTCTCGGCCAGGTCCAGCAAAAACTCTTCCATCTGCGCTTCAAGGTAGAGGCCGTGCCACAGGACCAGATCCGCGCGGGCGGTCGCCACGATGTCTGAGCGGGTCTGGCGGTAGGCATGGGGATCCACCCCCGGCCCCATCAGCGCGCGCACCTCGACGGCCTCACCGCCCACAACGGCGGCCGCATCGGCAATCATGCCGGTCGTCGCCACAACGTTCACGGGCCCATCGGCCGAAACGGTGGCGGGCAGGAAGGCGGCGCCAAGCGCCAAAAGATGGGTCAGTCGTGTCATGTCCGTAGATCTCCCAGATCATACGCCGTCTGGAATGTATATGAGAGGCATTCGCAACTTCGTCAAGCTAAATGCGAATGATTTGCAACAAGCTCAGCCGAAGTGAGTCTACTGGATGATGTGGTGCAGCTTGGTGAAGTTCTGCCGGAACCGCGCGGTCTCCGCGGCCAAGGCCTCCGGCGTATCGCTGGCCAGGGCCGCAGCGATCAAACCGGTGAGCTGTTCCACCTCCCCCGTTTCTCGGCCTACACCCCACCGAACCAGTTCGGGTGTGCCAATGCGGATGGCGTTCATGTCGCCCTCCACCACCGGCCCCGGCACACCGATACCGCAGGCGATCAGCCCGGCCTTGTAGAGATGTTTCGATGCTGCCTGCCCGCCGCCATATCCCACGGCATCCACGGCGAATTGGTGGGATCGGGTGGCACCCTGCCCGGTTGCGATCACCGGCACGCCACCTGCCTCAAGGGCGACGACCAAGGCCTGCGCGACGCGGATCATTTCGGCTGCATAAGCGACGCCATGTACGCGCCAATCCAGAAGGGTTCGCGCCAGTGCGGCGGATTTCGAGGCGTCGAAGTTGGCGGTCATGCCAGGAAAAGCAATGGCGTCGAGCCGTTTGGCGATGTCCGCATCGTTGGTCACGATCAGGCCACCTGCCGGGCCACCAAGGCTCTTGTAAGTGGACATCGTCATCAGATCCGCGCCCTGCGACAGCGGATCGGGCCACGCGCGCCCGGCAAAGAGGCCACATTGGTGGGCGGCATCCATCAACAGGGCGGCGCCGACCTCATCGGCAATCGCGCGGACTTCGGCCACCGGATGGGGCAGCAGGTTCAGCGATCCGCCAAGGGTAATCAGCGCCGGCCGCTCTCGAAGTGCCATGTCGCGCAGGCCGTCCAGATCGACGCTGTAGCGTGCGGCATCCACTGGCGCATGCACGATGCGCAACCCGTAGAGCCCCGCACATCCATCCATATGGTGGGTCACGTGGCCACCGATCTCGGCGGGCGGCGCGATGATTGTATCGCCGGGCTGGCAGGTCGCCATGAAGGCGTAGAGGTTTGCCATCGCGCCGGACGCCACACGGATTTCGGCGTGTCTGGCGCCGAACACCTCCGCCGCAAGGCTGGCGGCGATCACCTCGACCTCTTCGATGGCCTCCAGCCCCATCTCGTATTTGTCGCCGGGATAGCCAAGCGACGGGCGGGACCCCATGCCATTGGCCAAAAGTGCCTCGGCGGCGGGGTTCATCACGTTCGTCGCGGGGTTGAGGTTGAAGCAATCCACCTCGTGAATACGGCGGTTTTCAATGGCGAGAGCATCCAGGCGGGCAATGATATCCCCGTCGCTATCCGTTGCGGTGCGCGCCGCGATCCGCTGCACAAGGGCCTCGGACGGTTCTGGAACCCAATCCCGCCTTGCCAGCGCCATCGCCATCGCGGCCGACCCCGCCCTAATCCGGCGAGCGGCGCCGATCACGGCGCATGGCGTTCCGAAAAAGCGCCGTCACAACCGGCGGCCGGCATCCGTGTCGAACAGATGCACCGCACCGGGCTTCACCGACAGGCGCATCGTGTCGGCGGCGGCCGCCTTATCCTTGGGCACAGCGACCGAAAAGGCCTGCCCGGCCACACGCCCGTGGAGCAGCCGCTGCGCGCCCAGTTCTTCGACGATATCGACATCGAAGCCAAGCTCGCCCTCCGGCGACGGCTGAACATCCTCGGGGCGGATCCCGACGATAAGCCCCCCTGCATGGCCATTCACGTGGGCCTCGGGCACCACCTGCCCACCCGTCAGCGTCACCCGACCCTGGGCCGCTTCCCCGTCCAGCAGGTTCATCGGCGGCGCGCCCATGAAGCTGGCCACAAACGTGGAGGCGGGATGCTCGTAGATCTCGTTCGGGGTGCCGATCTGTTCGATCTTTCCGGTGTTCAGCACGATGATGCGATCCGCCATCGTCATGGCCTCCACCTGATCGTGGGTGACGTACATCGCGGTCGTACCGAGGCGACGTTGCAGGGCCCGGATCTCGATCCGCATCTGGTTGCGCAGCTTGGCGTCGAGGTTCGACAGCGGCTCGTCGAACAAGAACAGATCGGGTTTGCGCACGATGGCGCGGCCCATGGCAACGCGTTGGCGCTGGCCGCCGGACAGCTGGCTCGGGCGGCGGGTGAGAAACTCCGTCAGCTCCAGCATCTCGGCCGCTTCGCGCACGCGTTCGTTGATCTCGGATTTCGGAAGGCCACGGTTCTTGAGCCCGTAGCCCATGTTCCGCTCCACCGTCATGTGGGGATAAAGCGCGTAATTCTGGAACACCATGGCGATGTTGCGGTCCGCCGGGTCGATGTCGTTGACCACCCGGTCGCCGATCGAAATCTCCCCCTCGGTCACCGTTTCAAGCCCCGCCACCATACGCAGCATCGTGGATTTTCCGCAGCCCGATGGACCGACAAGCACGGTCAGTTCCCCATCGGGGATGGTGAAGGTCGACGGCTCCAACGCCTCCGCGCCATTGGGGTAGACCTTGCGGACCTTATCGAGTGTGACTTGTGCCATTCTTGGTGAATTCCTTGGTTTGCGGGCTTCGTGCCCGCGCGGTCATTTATCGGATTCGGTGAGGCCTTTGACGAACCAGCTTTGGAAGAAGACGACGATCAGAACCGGCGGTGTCATCGCGATGATGGCCAAGGCCGCCGCCTGTCCGTAATCCGGCGTTTCCGAGCCGTCCGCATAGGATTGGATGATCTGCCGGATGCCGCGCACCAGGGTGAACAGGCTTTCGTCCGTGGTGATCAGCGTCGGCCAGAGATACTGGTTCCAGCCGAAGACGAACATGATGATGAACATCGCGGCGATCATGGTCTTCGACAGCGGGACGAGGATGTCGATGAAGAATTTCACCGGCCCCGCCCCGTCGATCCGCGCGGCCTCGATCAATTCCTCGGGGATAGAGCGAAAATATTGCCGGAAGAAGAAGGTCGCGGTAGCAGAGGCGATCAGCGGGACGATCAGGCCGGTATAGGTATTGCCGAGGTTCATCCAGGTGATGACCTCGTAGGACGGCAAGATACGCACCTCCAGCGGCAGAAGCAGCGTGGTGAAAATCATCCAGAAGGCCAGCGTGGCGAATTTCAGGCGGAAATAGACGATGGCATAGGCCGCCATCATGCCCACGATGATCTTGCCGATGGCAAAGCCCAGACCCAGGATCATGGAATTGGCCAGCATCGTCATGCCGTTCACGCTGTCGGTGAAACCGCCATATTCGAAGAGCGCCGCGTCGTAGTTCACGCCGAATTGGTCGCCGAAGCCAAATTGCATCCCCTGCCGGTGGATGGTGATCGCGTCCCAGCTGGACGTGGCGAAAACCATGTAGACCGGCACCAGCATCAAAAGCGCGCCCGCAATCAGGATGGCGTGGTCGCCCACGGCCTCCCACTTGATACGCTTGGCAGGGCGGGTCGGTGCGGCGGCTTGCGTCGCGCTTCCGGTCGAGGTTTCGGTGATGTCGGCCATGTCCCTGCCCCCCTACGTGTAATGGATCCGGCGTTCCAGGAAGCGGAACTGCACGATGGTGAGGATCAGGACGAGGACCATGAGGACGACCGATTGCGCCGAGGATCCGCCCAGATCCTGTCCCCGGAAGCCGTCCACGAAGACGCGATAGACCAGCGTCATCGGGTTATTGCCGGGCTCCCCCTTCACGATGGTGTCGACGATGCCGAACGTGTCGAACAGCGAATAAGTGATGTTGATGATCAGCAGGAAAAAGCCTGTGGGCGCCAGCAGCGGGAAGGTGATGTCCCAGAACCGGCGCGTGCCGGAGCGGTTGTCGATCATCGCGGCCTCGCGCACCGATTTCGGGATTGCCTGCAGGCCGGAGAGGAAGAAGATGAAGTTGACGGGGATCTGTTTCCAGATCGAAACGGTGATCATCGCTGTGGCGGTGTCCCAGTAGTTCACGCCCAAGCGAAACTCGATCCCCATCATGCCCAGAAGCTGCGTGATGTTGCCACGCGACTGGTCGAACAGCATCACGCCGATCAGGCCCGCGACGGGAGGCGCGATGGCATAGACCCACATCAGAAGCGTCCGGTACGTCTTGGCGCCGCGGATCACCTTGTCAGCCTTGACCGCCAGCAGCAGCGCGATGCCGAGCGCGAAGAAGGTCACAAGCGATGTGAAGATCAGCGTGAACCACGCGCTGGAGAGGTAATTGGAAGACCGCGCGAGGCGGGTGTAGTTCTCGACCCCCACGAAGGTGGAGCCGAAGCCGAACGGATCTTCAAGGTAGAACGACGACTGGATCGCGTAGCCCGCGGGCCAATAGAAGAAGATCGCGATGATGGCCAATTGCGGGATCAGTAGCAGGATCGGAAATCCGACATGTCCAAATGCGGCGCGTTTCAATGGCCCGTTCTCCCCAGACGTCTCATTTTATTGGCGGCGATGGCCGGATCGCAAGACCCGGCCATCGGCAATCTTGTATCAGATCAGGCTCAGCCCTGGGTCTGGGCGAAGCGGGACAGAAGCTCGTTGGCTTCCGTTTCGATGATCTCGAAGGCTTCGTCCACGGTGGCTTCCCCGGTCAGGATGCGGCCGTATTCCCGGTTCATCACGTCGCGGATCTGGACGTAGAAGCCCATGCGATAGCCGCGGGTGAATTCACCGGCCTCAAGCGACAGCTGCTGGATGCCCACCTCGGCGGCAGGGAATTCCTCGTAATGACCCTGCTCACCGGCGGCCTCATAGGCAGCGGTGGTGATCGGAACATAACCCGTTTCCGTGTGCCACATGACCTGTGCATCGACGCTGTCGAGGTAGTCGAAGAAGGCGGCGGTGGCTGCATTCTGC
Organism: uncultured Roseicyclus sp.; assembly: GCA_947494975.1. Lineage (GTDB taxonomy): Bacteria > Pseudomonadota > Alphaproteobacteria > Rhodobacterales > Rhodobacteraceae > Gymnodinialimonas. Next base: position 718,112 of record CANLXA010000003.1, read on the forward strand.
TCCTCATCGAAGCCGGACATGGCAAACAGCGCCGCGCCGCCGATGAAGGTCTGCGTGGGCTCGGTCGTCACGGCCTCCCAATAGGGTAGCATGGCCGCGGAGAAGTTGAATTCGACACGGTCGGCAATGCCCCCGAACGAGCCTGAGGAGCCGAGCCACATGGCCACTTCACCGGCCTCAAACGGGTCCTGGTTGTCGGCCCAACCGGTGCCGTACCATTCGAAGTAACCGGCCTCCTGCCATTCGGTCAGCGCCTGGAAATGCGCACGGATGGCGGGGTGGTTCACCATGATCTCGGTGTCCGTGCCCGTATAGCCGTTGTCGTTGGAGGCGAATTGGAGATTGTGGCGCGAGAAGAAATTCTCGGTGAAGATCCACGGCAGGTGCGATTGCGCCAGCGGGATGTAGCCCGCTTCCAGAAGCGCGGGCGCGGTGGTCTCGGCGAATTCTTCCCACGTGGTCGGCGGCTCCACCCCGGCCTCGGCCAGCGCATCGGCGTTATAATACATGATCGGCGTGGACGAGTTGAACGGCATGCCGATCATCTGGCCATCAGCATCGGCGTAGAAGTACCGCACGCCGGGGATGTAATCCTCGATGTCGAAATTCACGCCGTTCTCGGACAAAAGCTGCTCAACGGGGATGGTCGCACCCTGCGCGCCGATCACGGTGGCGGCACCGGCATCGAAGACCTGCACGATGTTGGGCTGCTCGCCCGCGCGGAAGGCGGCGATGGCCGAGGTCAGGGTTTCCTCGTAAGTGCCCTTGAAGACCGGCGTGATGACGTATTGGTCCTGGCTTGCGTTGAAATTCTCGGCCATCTGGTTGACGGTTTCGCCAAGTTGGCCGCCCATGGCGTGCCAGAATTCAATCTCGGTCTGGGCCTGGGCCACGCCCGCCATCATACCGACGGCAAGTCCCAGGGTTGCAGTTGTTTTCACGAAGGTCATTCATCTCTCCCATATGTCTTTCCCGGGCCGGTACGTTCCGGTCCCGGCAGGTGTTCGGCTTTGGCGGGGACGCCCCGGCCACTTTGATGCGGTCCTGAGGATGCGCAGGCATGTCTCCCCCAACCGACCTGCGCGATCATGCTAACCCTGTTTTGGCAAAGACGCCAAGGGGTAACGCACGGTCGCGCGATTGCGTGGTTAAAGCGCGACGGTGACAGGCACGTGACAATCGCCGCCGCGCGGTCAATCTTCGGCGAGGCTTCGGATGATGCCCGTTGCGGTCGCCTCGTTCACCGCCATCAGGGTGTCATAGAGGATGGCCAGTCGGATCAGCGACTTGATGTCGACGTCATGGGGCATGGCCGACAGCGGATCGACAAAGAAGATCAACGCATCGAGGCGGCCCTCGGCGATCATCGCCCCCAATTGCGCGTCCCCGCCCAACGGCCCGGATTTCAGCGGCGTGATTTCCAATGCGGTCTCATCGCGGATGCGGCCTCCCGTGGTGCCGGTGCCGAACAGCGTGTGGCCCGCAAGCTCGGCCTCGTGGGCCTTGGCCCAGGCCACAAGCTCGTCTTTCTTGGCATCGTGGGCCACAAGCGCGATGTTGGTCATGGGGTCTCCCTGGGAAATGTCAGGTCCGCCGCCGATGCATAGCCTCTGGCGGGGGCCGCGTCATCCCTGGCCGCCACATCACCGCCCCACGGGATACGCTGCGTGGTTACGCGCCGCGGCCCATCGACGGGTGCCGGTTCACATCCTTGTAGAGCAGATAGCGGAACCGCCCCGGCCCCCCGGCATAGCAGGCCTGCGGGCAAAACGCGCGGAGCCACATGAAATCCCCGGCCTCAACCTCGACCCAATCGGTGTTCAGCCGGTAAACCGCTTTCCCCTCAAGCACGTAGAGGCCGTGTTCCATGACATGTGTTTCGGCAAAGGGAATGCAGCCGCCGGGCTCGAACGTGACGATATTAACGTGCATGTCATGGCGCAGATCCGCGGGATCGACGAAACGTGTCGTGGACCAGGCGCCGTCGGTATCCGGCATCACATTGGGGGCCACATCGACTTCGTTGAGGAATGACGGATCGGGCCGATCAAGGCCGTCGACCGCCTCATACCGCTTGCGGATCCAGTGAAACCGGGCCGGGCTTCCGCCCGTGTTGCGCAGGCTCCACCGGCATCCGGCCGGCAGATACGCATAGCCGCCCGGGCCCAGCGTTTCCGCCATGCCGTCGCAGGTGACGGCCACCTCCCCCTCCACCACGAACAGCACGCCTTGCACCGCCGCGTCGGGTTCCGGCGCGTCAGACCCACCGCCGGGGGCAACCTCCATGATGTATTGTGCGAAGGTTTCGGCAAAGCCCGTCATCGGGCGCGCCAGGATCCATGCACGCGTTTCCTCCCAGAACGGCAGCGCGCTGGTGACGATATCCTGCATCACACCCCGGGGGATCACGGCATAGGCCTCGGTGAACACGGCCCGATCCGTCATGATCTGCGTTTGCGGCGGGTGGCCGCCCCGGGGCGCGAAATAGCTGCGATCTGTCATCGGGCGAACAATCCTTCCATAGGCGCGCCCAGCGACGCCCACCCCTAATGCCCCGATCGCGCGCCGCGATCAATCAGGGGGTGGATACACACGGTTGCGGTAACCGCTCCCTGACCCCAAGCCGGACCTTCGGAAGCCGCGCGGCGACGGTCCGCTCTGAAACGGGATTCTCCTTGATAGGTACCAAGTCAGACTGTTGGTGGCGGCTGGAAAGGCGGATGTGAACCGACAACTCGCCCATACGGGCTGACCTTCTGGGCATCACATAAGCGCTTGGCGACGTAGGTTTCGTTTTGCACCCGCGCTGCCGATGCCTTTGGGTCCGCGCCGCCGACGTCGACCACGCCACCCGCTCACCGCACCCTGTCACCCCTGTCGATAAGGATGAAGGACTTCTCAGACCGCCGTTCAAGACGGATGCGCAGATCATCGTTCAGGCGATCGATGGCAAACGGATAACTCCGCTTGGTGGGCACAAACCCAAGCCGTTCCATGGTCGTTTCAAACGGCTGGCTGTCCTGCGCATCCAGGATCTCCCGCCCTATCATGTCGGTTGTTCCGCCGAAGCGTCCACATTCCTCCGGCGCGCCACTCAGATGCAGGAAGATCGTGGCAAGACGGTCGTCCTCGAACACCAGTTCGACGCCTTCGCCCAGCACGGTCAGATAGGCGCGCCTGATCTCCGGATCTTCGGAACACTCGATGTCGTGCCCGTTGAACTTGGAGCGCACCAGCGCCAGCGGCTCACCCAGCACCAGCGGGATACGATCAGTATCTAATCTGAGTTCCAAACTCGACATTGATGTCATTGATAATCGATCCGTTGAGGATGTGAAGGCGCTGCCGCGCGGCATCGATCTGCGCGGCGGTCATGCCATTGGCCCGCAGATCCGGGATCATGGCCGTGAAATCACTATCGGCCGCCGCGCGCAGGTTCGCCGCATCGTCCTGGATACGGGTCGGATCATTGCGCCCTCCAAACGTGTTGGACATGGCACAATGCCCCGCCCCCGTCACGATGACACACCCTGTCGCGTCGCGCAGGCGGGTGGCCTCATCCGCGGTCAGGGAACGGCCAAGGTCATCTTCCAGTCGCGCCTGCATCGCGGCGCGTGACGGCATGTGATCGCCGGTCAACCCATCGCCGACAACCGCATTCGTCGTGCTGTCGCCATAGGTTCGTGTCTGCCCGATCTGGACGGGACCGTCATAGGGGTCCAATTCCGTGATCGCCCGGCCGGCCCGCGGGGCCGCCGCCACGATAACGGCGATATCCGCCAGGCCGAGGCCCATGCCGGTCCAGAATTCGATCTGTTCAGCCGTCTCTTGATCAAAGCCAAGCTCCATCAGGCCCTGGACACTGTTGGTCAGTTCCGCATCGAACAGGGCCGTGGTGTTATCAAGGCCGGTTTCAAGTTGGTCGGCCGACATCGCGCCGCCGCCCAGAAGGATGAAGCAACCGGCAACCCCGCCGCACCCGGTGGACACAAGGGCAACAACCGTACCGATTGTCCCCAGCGCCCCCAGCTGCGTTTGCCGATCCCCCATCTGGCGGATGGAGACGGTCGTCTCGAACGACCGCACACAATCCGCATTGCTCATCGCGCCGCAATGGGTGGCGTGGAAATCGTTATATTCCAGATCTTCGCCGGTCAGCCCGGTATCGCGGTGGGCATAGCCGTAAATCCGGTTTCCGCGTGAATTGTAATAGGCGGCGTTTTGCAGGCCGACCACCAGCTCGGAGCCATTGCCAAATTGACGGCGCAGAGCCTCCGCCCCGTCCAATTCCGCGATGATGTCGCTGCACGTGCCCGCCGCGCGGCAGGTCATCATCCGGTGCTGGTTTTCGAGCGAGGTGACCTCCGCCCATTGATGCGCCTCTTCGGTGCAGGCGGCGTTGTCTCCGCATTCCTCAAGGGCGGCGAGGTAGACCTCCCATTCGTTGTGGTTGAGGTAATTGTTCTCGTGGGCCGACCCGCCGATGCTGCCCGCGATGGAAGCACCGTCAACGCCCGCCCCGGCCAGCAACGCGGCCGTCGTGGCAATCAGGTTTTGCAACTCGATTTGACGTTCGGGCGTCAGGTCCGAGCCGCCCACCAACGGCCCTGCGATCGCCGCAAGCGCCGCCCCAAGGGCGCCATCCTCAAAGCTTTCTCCCGCCAGTTCGGCGGCCAATCCGCCCGCAACCGCATGGGCCAGCGCGTGAGAGAGGGAGCCTTCGGGAATATCGTTCACGGCGGCGAAATCGCCGATCCGCTCCTGCACCGCACCCAACCCGGCCATGACCATGGCGTTGGTCCAGCCATCGACGAAGGCATCCCCAAGATCGCCACCATTGATCGCGACGTCGACGGTTGCGTTGACGCTGTCCCGGATCAGGTCGGCCTGGAGGGTGTGAAGCGTGCGGTCCACAAGGGATGCACCATCGGGCAAATTGACATCGAGGCCGGTCGCGGACACCAGCTGTGATCCCAATCCGGCCGAGACCATGGCCGTTACCAAGCCACGAAGGCTGTCCGCCGATCCAAGCTCGTCCAGAACCGCGCCGATATCACCCTGATTGTTGATCAGGGACACGGCAGCCTGGTTGGTCAGCGTGGTCAGCCCCGCGTTGATCGCGGCATTCAGCGCCGCGCTGCCGCCAAGCTGGCCCGTGAGGTTCAGGGCAAGCGCATCGATGCCGGGCCCCAGCGCAAAGGTGGTGACGACCGTCACCAGAAGCGCGCCTGCCTCGGTCAGACCCTGATCTTCGTAATCCCATTCCTCGAACGCGGTCTCGGCGCGCTGCCAGGCGACGTTGTCCATGGCTTCGAGTTGCGCCATCCATTCCAGCCCCGGCGCGGCGGCCAGCTGGGCGATGCCATCCTCGAAATTTCCGGTGGCGGTGTATTCGACCATGATCTCACCGCCGGAGATGATCTGAAGGCCGCCCCCCGCTTCGATCTGCGTGAAGGTGCGGGTGGTCTCGGTGCTGCCCTCGTCCTCGGAATTCCACCACAGAAGGTCTTCTTCCCGGCGTTCATCGCGGGTGAAGGCGCTGTCTTCGGTTGTCAGGATCGAGACCTGTCCGTTTTCGGCGGACACGACGGTTTCCTCACCACTCGTCAGCGCCGGAGCCTCTAGGGTCACGTCCCCTGCGCCGGACGCGATGGTGAGGATGCCGCCAGCGTCGATGGTCGCCCGTTCGGTGCTGAGCACCTGATCCTGGCGCCGGATATCCGTCTCGACGCCGAACAGGCCGCCACTGTCGATATCCAAGACCATATCGTCTTGCCGGATCTCCTGCACCGAAGAGATCTCGATGTCGCCCACCGCCGTAAGGGACGCATCGCCACCTGCTTCTATCGCGCCCCCTGCAATTGTCAGGTCTTCGCCTGCGCCAAGGGTGACGTTGCCGCTCACCGTTATCTCAGCCAGCTGCACGTCCAGCGAGTAGCTGTTGTCGTAGCCGTCGCTGAACTCCTGCTCGCGCAAGGTTTCCAGCCGCAACGCGCTGATGGCGATGTCACCACCGGCGTTCAGAGCCGCATCGCCACCCGCGCTGAACTGACCGCCTTCCGATGTCAGATCGCCCTCAATATCGATCCCAAGATTGCCCGTTGCCGCGATCAGGCCGGTGGCCTGCGGTCGGTCGCTGAAGCCGAACTCGGTTTCGTCGCGAATGACAGCGGCGGAGTTCTCAAACTCCGCGGCCGCAATGGAAATGTCCGCGCCCGTGATCTCGCCCGACACATTCGCGAAGCGGCCTCCCGCATCAAGGGCGATATCGCCGTCGGAGGTGATCTGCCCACCGATGTTCAGCAGGTCACCCACCGTCTCGATCTCAAGCCCTTCGACCCCGGCAATCAGGCCGGTATTGGCAACGGTGCTTGCATCGACATCCACGCGATTGGCCGCGATCTGACCGCTGGTCAAAGAGATCTCATCCAGCCCCTCCGCCCCCAGATAGACGACGGGCACAAGAACGGCCTGGCCGTCGATGATCTGTTCCTCCAGCCAGATGATGGTCTCCGTCAGGGCCGCAACCTGCTCGGCGCTGAGCGCCACACCCGGCGTCAATTGCAGCGCACCCGTCGCGTCCACAGCGTTGTCGTACAGCCGCTGCATCAACGCGCGCAGATCGTCGGGGTTCGTGGCGGTCTGGCGACCTGTCAGGGCAAACAATTGCTCCTGGATCAGGCGGGCTTCCACGTAGGCGTCCCCAAACCGGCGTTGTGTAAGGTCGGGGTCGTATCCGCCGATCTGATCGAGGAAGTAATCGGACGAGAGGAATTCGCTGACATCGATGAATTCGGGCCGCGTTTCGATCAGGAACGGCGTGTTCGGATCGCCGGAGGGCTGGAACAGCCCGGACCGCCCGAGGATGGCGTTGGGATTGACGGCGCCGATCTGCGGTGGCGTGGCAAGCGCACGGTCGCCGGAGGTGAGCCCGACCTGGCTGGCGCCCGCCCGCACAGCGTTATTGCCAAGATATCCGTCCACATCGGCCGACAAGGTGCCCGCGGCCTGGATTGTGGCAAAGACCGCGCCGCTGGTGGCCGTTTCCCGGTCCGTCGTTGTGCGGGTCCGGTTGCGGTAATCGTAGTCGAAACAGATGCCCAGAATACGGATGTCGCAATAGCGCTCCCGGTAGAAGGATTCGGTGCTGATCACGACGGTCTCAACCAGATCCTGCCCGGTATTGACGATGCTGCCCGCATTCAGCGTGACGTCGCCATTGGCGGCCAAGGCGCTGTAATCGTTGGTGATCGCATCCGCATTGATCGTCAGGTCGCCGCCGGCCACGATTCGGGCAGGCGCATTCGTAACGGGATCGGCGATCATGCGCGTGGTCGTGATGGTCTGGACCACGTCGTAGGTGCGGCTGGGGTGGCTGATGCCCGGGAAATCCCCGGGCGGACCTGAACGGGTTTCGACGGTGACTTGCGGCACGATCGTCGGTGTGGGCTGGCTGTTTTCCACCAAGGCCGCCGCAATCAGGATCGACCCGGTGATGGCCTCGATATTGGCGGACCGGTTCAGCAGGGCCGCCGCGCGCGCGCCGCTTGTGCCCTGGATGGTCAGGCCGCCCTCGGAAATGATATCCGCAAAATCATTCTCCAGCGTTCCATCCAGCGCCAACAGCATGCCGCCGCCGCTGTAGAGGAGGCCGGTATTGGTGATGTCGCCAAGGGTGGTGATGGCAACGTCCGCCCCGGACGACCCCAAGGGGCCGCGGTTGACCACGTTAGCGGCCTCAACGCTCAGGGGGCCACCCGTCACCACCGCGCCATCGTTCGTCAGCGTGCCACCGGCGGACAGCAGGCCGGTTGTGCCCGCGCGCAGATCACCTCCGATATTCAGATCACCGGCGGATGCCAGGGCCAGCGCACCTTCCGTCGCCACGTCACCTGTGACACCCAGATCACCGGACCGCGTGGACAGGTCCGCGTTGCCGCCCGCCTCGAACTCGGCACTGCTGGACAGGGTTTCGGCGGCGATGTCGATGCCACCACCAACGTCGTAGTCACCGCCCGTGATCGTCAGGCCGCCAGTGCTTGCAATTGCAAGGTCATCCCCGATGCTCAGCGTTGCGCCTGTGGCAGACAAGACCGCCGTTTCAATATCGACATCACCCAGAACGGTCAGGGCCTCCGCGCCGCCGGTTTGGTTCAGCGTGATTGCATCGGCCAGCAATCTTGCGTCCCCCGAGGCGGCAATCTGCGCACCGGTCGCCGCCAAGACATCCGTGGTGATCGCGATATCCGCCGCAGCCCCGAGGGTCCCGTTCACGTCCATGCCCGCCGCCGCCAAGGCCCCTGAGCCAAGTGTCACGGTGTCGGCGGTCACGGTCAGATCAGCGGCAGAGGCGATTGTCGCACCCGCCGATATCTCGGCAGAGGAGCCCGTCAGTTCGATCGCGTCGTCGGCAAACAGGGATGTCTCCACCACAACGGGCCCGGCGTTTGAGCGTATTGTGGCCGGTCCGCTGGCTTGTGCCCGGCCAATGACCAGGCGGCCATCGGCCGTCAGCGTCATGCCGCCCGCACTTGCGCTCATCTCCCGCGGGGCCCGCACGGCCACACCGGTCCCCGTCGACAGGAGGGAGATGCGGCCCGCGTAAAGCCCGCCCACGGCCGTGCTATCGATGGCAAAGGCGGGGCCGGTGCTGCCGTCATCGGCAAGCGCCGTGACCGCACCGGTGGCATAGGCAAAACTGTTGCGCCCCGTGGCGACGCGCACATCTTGGCCAGCGACTGATCCCTCGAACGTGACCTGGCGGGAGATGATGTCGAACAGGCTGACGCCGCTAAGGTCGGCCCCATTCACACCAAACATGATTTCGCCGTCATCGACGGTGAACCCCTGCAACGACCCGCCCACAATGTCCGGCGTCCCGGTGGTCAGCACCACACGTGGGGTGCGAATGAAACCGCAGCCATTGCAGGTGATGCCATTGGGGTTGGCGACGATCACATCCGCCGATTGCCCCGCAACCTCGGTCACGCCGTTGAGCGCCGATCCGTTGCCGCTCACCACCTCGTTCAGGATTACACGCGCCGCACCGGATCCTGCCAAGTTCGCGTTGCCCGGCGTCACACCGCCCAGCTGCGTCTGCCCAAATGTCCCGGCCTCGTTGTTGAGGATCAGGCCGTCCGTGCCGACGTTGAATTCATCATACAGATTGTGAGACAGGCCCTGCCCGTTCGGCGTGGCGATGTTGACCAAAGGAACGCCATTGGGGGCGTCCTGGACGTTGAGGCCACCGGTGGCCGCTGGGTCAACGGCGACCTGTGCCAGGATTGGCTGCACTCCGATCGCAAGGATCGAAATACCGGTCACAAGACCATGGGCTATTTGGGAAAATGACGGCCGGAAAATAGGCGGCAACATAACGAAAGTCCCATTCTAAGACGATCAAAAAGTCAGGCGGGCCTGGAGTGTGAACAGCCCGTCTTGGGGCGCTTGCGCAGCACTGGAAGCAGACAGGATTTCGCTATAAGTTGCATCAATGTTGAAGTGGCGACCGGTCATAGTAAAGCCGACGGAATAGGAGGTCAGCGAACCACCGCCGATGCCAAACCTCGATTGGGCATAAATGCGCCCGGCATCCAGGCCGATATAGGGGGTGACGCTCATATTATCGCCAAATGCCAATGCATTGGGCGCACTGAGCGTATTGATCAGCTGCACGCCCCGATTGCCGAATAGCAGGCTCGTACGGCTGCCCCGGACGCTGGAAAAGCCGCCAATGGAAAATTGCTCCGACCCGAACAAATTATCGTTGGAATACTGGCCCGACAGGCGCGACGACAACACAAACGCCTGATCGCCCGCCTCCCAGGTCCTTTGATAGGACGCGTCGAACAGCAGCGCCGTGTACTGGGCAATCGGTGAGCCTGTCGGCGCGGTCGCATCATCAAAGGCCCCGAACAGCGACAGGCCCTGGCGCAGGGTCAGCGTGGCATTCACCTGCCCGCCCAAGGCCGGTTGGAACCGGCGAAGAAATGCGTCCAACACCGTCAGGCGACGCGAGGACGTATCTATCGTCGTTCCAAGGATCTGGTTTTTATTGTCGGTCCATCGCAGGGCGACACCCGCATCCCACCGCCCCGCCTGGGATAGCGACAGAAGTCGCTCGGCCGACAGGCGGATCGATTGCGACCGGCCGGAGCTTTCGATGGGCCCGGTCACACCGGGAACGTCTATCAGATAATCCGATGCACTGGCCGACAGGCCATAGGTCCAGAACCCGAACGGCAGCGAACCCGAAACACTGTAGGAATTGCCCACAGGGCTGTTCGGTCCGAAGGAAAGTGCGCCCGGCTCCATGCTGCGCTGGTAGGAAAAACTCCAACTGTCATTCAGGCCGAACAGGTTATCGTAGCCGAAGGTCTGCCCATAGTTGAATTCGCCGGTGGAGGTGGTGCCGCGATTGTCCACGGCGATACTTGCGCTCCACGGCTGGCCCTGCGTCACATCCACGGCCACGACGCTATCGCCGGGCTCGGCGCCGGGTACGAGTTGGCTGGTGGCATCGCTTGAGGGCAACCGGTTGATCTGGGCCAGGCCTTGTTCCAGCCGCCGCAACTCAAACGGGCGGCCCACCATGCCCGGAAACGCGGTCGCGGCGCGCAGGGGGGCTGGCACGCCGTTTTCCGCGACAAGAATGTCAGACACCTGCCCTTCCACCACGGTGATCGTCAGCGTTCCGTCCGACAGGTCCTGTTCCGGCAGATAGGCCCGCGCGGCGACATAGCCCGCGTCGATATAGGCCAGCGTCACGCTCTCCAACAGCGCGTTGAGGCCCTCGATACCGATACAGCCGAGTTGACCCGCGAAGCCTGCCTGCAGGTCAGCCTCCGAAATCAAGGTCACGCCGCTCAGGGTCACTTGGGTGACGTCAACACAGGTTTGGCTATCGGCAGGCGCGGCCAAACCGAGGCCAAGCACGGCGCAGGCGCAACGCGTGAGCTTATTCATAGGCGGCGCGGGCCTGCTCAAAGGCTGCGACCGCCGCCGTGAATCCACGAAGGGAAAAGCTGATCCGCACCGTCTCTCCTTCGATCAGGCTCAAGGCGGCTTCCGCCGTGATGCCGCGCCTGAATTGGTTCAGAAGGGGCGCATCGGCCTCGATCAGGACCCAGCACCCCGTTTCGTTACAGTTGCGATAGCGCACGCGGCGCTCATTTGCTCCATCGACGCGTAATCCAAAATCCGCCGGCAGATAGACGTCGAGCGGCATCTGGATCAGCAGCGCAAGGCCCGTGTCTGCGGGGGCCAAGGACACAGCCATCACATCCTGTGCGACATCGCCATGCTGCACCTGCACCCGCTGCCATACACGGCAGCTATCCGCCGAACTCTGCGGGCAACTGACGCGCCAATCGTCAAAAACCTGCACGTCGGGGATTGACCGCGCGTCTTGCGCCCAAACGGCGACGGCACCAAGGCTGAGCGCCGATGCGACGCCAACGATCCATGGGAACGGTCGACGCAAAAAGCGCAGCAATGCTATCGTCTTGCGTGGTGAGGAAGGGGTCACGAGAAACGCTTTCGGCACGGAGTTGTCGATTTTCCTAGCGGGGTTCGCCCGCATTCTCCACATGGCGCAGGCCCAATCGGAGTCAAACTGACAGGCGACCTCCTGCGCGTCCTTCGATCCCGTCATTGCCATCGCGAACGCCGACGTTATCCCTCGCGCCGTTCAAACCGCGAAGACACCTAACTCCACCCCGTGCCAAGGCCGTCCGAGCACACGACGTTGGAGGAAAACAGCGAGGCGAAAGTCCGAGAGTTGTTTTTGTAGGTGCGCCCCAAGCCATTTAAGTCAATGAAATCGACGTCTTTGCGAGTTGCACTTCATGCGGCAGAACATGCGATAACAAACGATGGGGATCGTGAGCTGACGAAGGTCTAGCAGGAAGTGACCATATCCCCGAATGCACCGATCACGCACAATGCTCTCGCCTGTCGGGCCCATCCCGGCGGAAGCTGGCAACATTCGAGCCGCAATCACGACTCGAAGCACCTGTGCTTCCGACCCGAAGGCACAACACCTCTTGCGTGTTCAACCCGCACAGAACGCCCTAATGACAAGTAGGATCGACACGCTTTCGGAATACTTCACGGCAGAAAGCTCGCAATTGTCGGTCTGGAATTCGACCGGTGCGTCGTGAGAAATTTATCTGTGACGCGCTATCGAAGGTACGGCGTAGTCATCGTCAAGCCAGCAACCCTGCGGTCGGGCGAAAAGATTAGGCGCCAAACGCGTCCGCCACGGATCCTGTCGCCATGCAGTAGAGCGGCATATGCGGGACGGCACCTCTGCGTCTTGAGCCGAGACCCATGAAACCGCGACGGTAGACGGCCGGACATCAGGTCGAACCTGTTTGAAAAAACGGGATGAAGGCGCCGATGTTGACCAGCGCATGGCTGACGGCGGGCCAGCCGACCGAGTTGGTTGCTCGGGTCATCATCAACCATACAAACCCCATGAAAAACGCACCGCCCAGCAAGCCCAGAGCACCGAATTCGTAGGAAACCCCCGAAAAGAGCAACAACGGGACATGCCAAAGCGTAAACATCACAAGGCCCACGGCTTCGAAACGCCAACTTCCGTATGCATTTGATCTGTAGGTCCGCCGCCACGCGAATTCTTCCAGCGGTCCGTTGATTGCGCCCACCGCAATCGCGAGAAGGATCAACTCGATGTCGCCAAAGCGGGCACCTGGCGTTCCTGCGCCAATCGCGACAAGGCAGGGCAAGGCCAGGGCGGCCGCAATCACCGGCCAGCGCACCCCAGACAGGCGCACCGTGACTTTGGGATGGTCGCCCGCACATCCGACGGCGACCGGGATGCAATAGATGATCCAGTAGATCGCAAGGATGCAGACGTAGCCGTAGGGAAAAGCGACAGCAGCCGATGCCGCAGGAACCGCTGCCGACATGACAATGATCAACGCACATCCTGCCGCAACAAGTCTGACCTGTGCGGCAGGAAGCTGGAGGCGTTCTCTGGTCACGCTGATCGCTCGAGCAGGTTCATTGGATCTCGGGCTGTCATGACTTGTATTGGCAGATTGAGGGATTGGAGCTGTTCACACCAACGGTCCGCCCGCTTTCCTTGATATGTCGACGATCATGCGCATGACCGCTCACCCGCAGGTGAGGTCATGAATGCGCCCATTGTCATCGACATGGATGTTCACCCTGTCAGGCACGAAATCCATCGTCACGATATCGCCCGCCATGATGAGGCGAAGGTTGGGGTCGGCGGGAAACGTGACCGCCGCCAGGCTCGCGCCAAGAAAGCCTCTGTAGCTTTCCAAATCGCAGGTCTCCTCGGTTTGCGGGGCGCAGGCGGCGATCCCCAGAAGAGCCGCAAGGCAGAAGGCAACACTCACAGGTCGCGATGGAATGTGGGGCACGGTTTTTTCCCTTTTCATGTGTAAAGCTCTGGCCGATCCGACGCATGATCAGCCGATGTCTGCTACGTATCCCTGTGCGTCGTCGTGGTACTGGCTTGGCGTCATTCCGGTGTTTTTCTTGAACGCCGTGTAGAAGGACGACCGCGAATTGAAACCGGCCTCGTAAGCGATAAGCGTTATCGGCTGGTCACCCTGCACGATCATCGGTTTGGACGCCTCGACGCGCCACCCGTTCACGAAGTCGAAGAACGAGATGCCAAGATGCGCGTTCAATGTCTGAGAGACGTAATTCGTCGTCACGCCCACATGCTGGGACAGCCCCATCAACGACAGGTTCGCATCGCGAAACAACTGATCGCGGTCCATCGCGACGTGCAGCTTTCTGGCGATCCGATCCGCCCGCTCGGGGTCCAGCGCGCTCTTCTCGTATTTGACGTGGGTTATCTCATCATGCGCGTCCGCATCCGCCGCAAGTTCCGCCAGGCCCGGCGATTGTCGCAAACCCCAAAGTCCCAGTGTCAGGACGATCATCAACTCCAACGCGCTGTCGACAGCACCGGGCAAGCCGAGCGCGCCGTCCAGCCGCGCATTGACGAGTGACAGCAAATTCAGGATTGCAAAACTGCCGAACAAAATCGCCATACCAGTGATCCATCGGATTTCGTGGGGTTCGGTGCTCGCGAAGAGATCCTTCAGCCGTTCGCGATGTCGCATCTGCGCGCGCATCACGAGCGCCGCGTAGATCATGCACTGAAGATAGAAGGCAAATGGCAAGGCCTCGATCAGCCCGACGAACAATATGACGATGCCCGGCGCTTCATCGACCGGGGGCGGGACACCCACAGCGGTGGCTGGCGGTACCAGCAGGACGAGGGCGGCACCGGACAGGGCCGCGACGCCGGGCAGAGCAAGGTGCGCCAACGCTTCGCCGCGGCCGCGGACCAAGCTTTGGCCGGTCACGGAACGCACGTAGATCAGCAGCGCCGGCGACACGAAGAAGGCCGATATGTAAGATACCACCAATAGCTGCGCCGCCGTCCCCGGCCCCATGTCGCGCACCACGATGGAGGCGACATCAAAGAGATCGCTGAGCATCAGCGTCAGAAACAGGCAGGCCAAGAGGCCGTAGGCCGCCATCAGGCGCCACTGCGTGACGCTCAGGATCAGCGCGAAGCAACAGATGGAAAACCCCGCGATCTCGATCGCCGCGCCCCATGTACCGATGGTCTGCACTTTCCCGATCCTCGTGTTTCAGAACTTGCCCGGCATTGGTGTGTGGCCTTCCCTACCACGGCCCGGCCAAGACCTTAATGTCCGGCGGTCCGACACGTGTCCGCCCCTGACGGAACAGACAGCGCGTCGCTGCCCCAAGTGCGGGTCGCGTGCAAAACGGAAACGGCGCGATCCGCACACGTCCCCATGGGTGTGGTCATCCCGTATTCTACGGCACCGCTTCAATCCATGGTTGTTGGCTTGGGGTATTTCCGATGATGGCGGATTGCGGCAGGTCTCTGGTGGCCTGTCGTTTTTCGGTGTTCCCAAGGTTGACGGTTGCACAAAGGCCCGCGCCCCCAAAATACCGGTCGCCACACCCGAGCGACCACAACCGGTCCTTGCCTACCGGGCCGGAGCGCTTTGCAGGGCAGAGGTCTTTAGTCGCCGAGCGCACGGTCGTACGACGTCTCAGAACTCACGAAGCCGCGCAAGACGCGGGGCAGAGCTTCACCTCCGGGAAGGAACGTCAGCCATGCTCTACTACACCACCTCAGGGGACAGCATCCACGATCCGCTGCTGTTCTTGCATGCGGGAAACTACTCGGGAACGATGTGGCGTGACATCGCCGAGCACGTGTCGGGCCTGCACTGCATCTTTGTCGACTTGCCCGGCCATGGCTATTCGCGCGATATCGACCTGACGTCTCTCGATCAGGCGGCGGATGCCGTCGCCATGGTGATCGAACAGGATTTCGAGGGCCGGCAGATCAACCTCGTCGGGCTTTCGTTCGGCGGCTATGTCGGATTGACGCTGATGGCGCGCCATCCACACCTGATCCGCCGGGCGATGCTCAGCGGGATCCATATCGGCAAGATCCCAAATGCACGCGCGATCAACTTGTTCGCCAGGCTCATGTCGCCCCTGATCCGCCTGCGCTGGATGCGCCGAAAACTCGCTGAACCTCTGGGCGTTACCGATATGTCGATCATCGACCGCACCGACGGTCAACCCAACCTGACCCCGCGCACGATGCGCGCCATCCTCAGGCTCGTATCGGTATTCGATGTGCAAGACGATTTGCGCTCGATCCGTACCCCGACCCTGATGATCGCCGGGGGCAATGAACACGCCACGATTGTCGAGTCTCTCCATGTTTTCGAAGCGGCTATGCCCGCATGTACGACGCGCATCGTTCCCGAAATGGGCCATGCCTGGTGCAATGAAGATCCGCCTCTCTTCGCCCGGACCGTGCAGGCCTGGTGTGACGGCGACGCCCTTCCGCCCCTGCTGATCCCTGTCTGAGCACCCGGTTGCAAACATCGTCGAAAGGAGGCCGACATATGAACCTCAAATGGTCAACCCATGGGGAAGGAGCGCCGCTTCTGCTGTTGCACGGATTTACCGGCACCGGTGACGACTGGCATCAGGTTTTCGGCCGGACGCCAACCGGCATGACCCACTTGATGCCCGACCTCCCGGGCCATGGTGGCTCCCCCTCGCTCGCACACTTCACGTTTCGCGAGGCTGCAAACCTCATTCGGGAGGACCTCGATGATATGGGGATCCGTGCCCTGCCAGCTATCGGTATGAGCGGTGGCGCTCAGGCGCTCATCCATCTCGCCACATCACAGCCAGATCGCATCAACGAAACGATCCTGATCAGCACCGCACCCTACTTTCCTCAGCAGGCGCGCGCTCTGATGCAAGCCGCCGGACCGGAGCACCAATCTCAAGACGCCTGGGCCGATATGCGACGGACACACGGCGATGACGACCAGCGCATCCGAACCCTGTTCGAAACTGCGCGCGATTTCCACAAGAGCTACGACGACGTGAACTTCACCCCTCCCCTGCTCGGGCGCATGCGCGGCCCGAGCCTGATCGTTCACGGCGACAGCGATCCACTTTACCCGGTCTCTTGCGCGGTCGGCCTGTTCGAGGCGATCCCGGATGCACGTTTGTGGATCATGCCGGGACAGGGACATTGCCCTGTGTTCGGTGCGAACGCAGGTGTGTTCCGCGCCACAGCGCTCGACTTCCTGGGCGGGAGGGCTGAGGTGAGATGACCTACACCGTCTTCGTCGAGGCCACCTACCCGTCGGATGCCGACGCCACCTTTCGAGAGGCGTTGGATCTGGCCGAGATGCAGGAGGCCATGCGCGGGCTTGCCGTCTATCACGGCCTCCCACAGCGCAACATCCTGGAAGGCGACACAATCATCGTCGATGTCACCCTGTTCAAGCTGTTCACGACAAAAAACCATATGATGCATGTGGAACGATTGGATCCTGAGGCGCGCATCATTCAAAGTCGCGAGCGCAACAGCCGCATCGACCGCTGGGATCACATGTTGAACATCCAACCCACCACCACGGGCTGCGTCTGGCGCGACAGGGTGACCCTCGATGCCGGGATCAGCACCTTCCTGACGGCGCGGTTTTGCCGGTTCATCTATGTACGGCGGCATCGCATGCGAAAGGCGCGCAACATCCGCTCCCTGATCATGCGCGGTGACTGCACGGCCTGAGAGATTGGCGGCTAGACGCGATCAAGAGGTCTCTTTGCGGCGTTGCCGACGTCCGGCGGGCATTGTTCGCCCGGCCCTCGCGGTCAGTCTGTCCGCGACTCTTCGGCAAGTTCGGCCGCAAGCGCGATGGCCCGATCAAGCTGAGGGTCGTGCCCTGCCGCAAATGGCGGATCGAACGGAACCACATGGTCCGGTCGGACCCCCTGCCCCTCCAGCCGAACACCGTCGACGCGCGTTTCGGCAACGGCAACATAAAGCAGGCTGCCATCCGTCAGCGCATTTATCCGCCCCGCCAACACGGCACCCGCGGTCGTCTCGCCGACGATCGGGCCGAGGCCAAGCATGCGAAACCCATGCGCGAAAACCTCCTTGCCGGACCGGGTGCCTTCATCGACCAACAAGACAACCGGTCTGTCCCAAGCGCTTGCAAACGCCCGTTCCTCTCCATCCCGTCCGGTACTTGAGAGTTGCACGCTTTGGGCCGCGAACAGGTTCAGATAGGTGCTGTTCGCCCCACCCCATCCCCCCCTCAAATCAAGGACAAGCGCCTCGGCGTCTCTCAGCTGCCCATAAAGCAGGGTCTCCACCAGAATGTCTTGGTACCGCTGCCCCGCATAGGACCAGGCGTGGATGTAGCCGACCGCGCTTCCGCCGACATCAAACACTCCGGTACTGTCCCGCATGGCCGTTTCAAACATCGTGCGGCCGTCAAGGAGGATGGGCGTCACCTCCAGTGACAAAAACACACCCGGGCGACGCTCGATACGCAGCGTATTTGTCTGTCCCGCCTGCCCCTCGAACGACCGGATCGGATGGAAGCTTCGGCCATCGACCGACACGATCCGATCCCCCACGACGACACCGGCCTCGTCCGCCGGGTGTCCATCGAGAACGCCGACCACGAAGTCCCCTTCGGGCCGCGTTTCAACGAAAACGCCGATCCCCGCATAGATCGGCGCCCCATCCGTCAGATAGGGGCCCAGATCGTCTGCCAGCGCCGCGTAGCCCGGCAGGAATATCCCCGCGAGCTGATACCATAGCGGGCTGTCGCGCACGTATAGCCGGGTGTGCGAGGCCTCCAGGACCGCCAGCATTTCATTGATGGTTTCTGCAAAGAGCTCCACGTCCATGTCGGGCACGACGCGCTCGCGATATGTCGCGACATGGGCGGCCCAGTCGATCCCGTTCATCGATGGATCGAAAAACTGATCACTGACGGTCGCCGCAATCTCATCGAAGGTGGTCAGACGATCATCGGCCCACAGGGGCGAGGCGTGCAGAACACTCAACGCGACACACAGGGCGGTTGGACCTCTCAACAGTCGCTTCAATGGAGTTGAGTAGCGTCGCGGGAGGCGCGGCGGAGCTTTGAATGGTTCCCAAAAGGTGGCTCGGTCCATGTCTTCACAATCCCTTCGTGGTCCTCGACGTTAGAACGAATAAGCGATGCCGAAGCTGATCAAGGATGCGTGGGCCTGCTCCACCAGCGGGCTGTCACGATAGGCACGGCCCAGATATTCGTACTCGACATTGCCGATCATCGCGACATTCTCGCCGACCGGATAAGTGACGGAGATCCCGACGAACGGGGTTGTGGTGGAGCCCGGCGAGTAGGCATTCGGCGCCGCCGTCGCTTCGGAGGCCGAAACGCCGATCAGATAGGCGTTGAGGTCGTCGTCGCGGTGTCGGGCCCCCGCGGATGCCTCGACAAGTGCGGGACCGGCGGCAATGCCGCGCCGCGCGGCGAGTTCCAGCGCGTACCCGCCGTGTTCGTCAAGCAGATCGTGACGAAAGTCCAACGTGGCGCGGAGCTCGGCATTCAGCCGAAACGCGGCAGACACTGTCCCTTCCAGTGTGCCGTCGCGGTCAAGCCCCGAGAAACGCGCCGTCTCGGGAAAATCAGGCGCCCAGCGCGGCGCAAGACCGACCCTGAACTGAAACCGCTCGCCCTGGACGACACCAATCGACACCCCGTCGAGCCCCAGATGCAGAGCTTCGGTATCATACGCGACAAACCCGCCCGCCCCGAAATCCGACTCCTCACCGACATAGATGCCAGCCTCCGAGCCAACACCCGCGCCGATGGTCCATTGCCCGTCCGCAGCTACGGATGAAGGAGACGTCAGCGCCATCGCCACAAAGAGAAGAGACGATATTTTTGGATTCTTTTTCATGTCAGACCTGCTCGATATTTGTTCGAGCGAGATGTCTGCATTGCGACGCTGTTTGTCGTCTCACCCCGTCGGCAAGGACGGCAATTGGCGTCCGTTCCTGCCCTTCGGGACTGCACAGGTTCTCCGGACAATCACGTCGCGCCTGCGCGATTCCATCGCCTGTCCGGGCCGTTCGGCACGGACGCCGAAACCGATGCCATCCCTTGGAACCATCGGCTTGTCACACATATCTTTTCGAGCGATGCCATCCTCCGGGGACCGCTTTCCATGACCAGCATTCGGATCAAGCCGGGCATGATTGTCTTATCCTTATGGACGGCGGGCTGCGCCGTTGCCGAACCTTCCGGTCCGGAAGCGTGCCGGGCCCTTGCGGCCTATACCGGGCCACCGATGCGGGATGATCTTACGCTGTCCGCCCTGACACGCGCCGCCGCAAACCAATCCGGCCTGTCGTCGTCCGAGGTTCTACGCCTCGACACCGCCTTCGACGCCGCGTTCGGGGCAACGAACGCCCGATCAATGACCGCGGCCGTCTGGCAAGGTGGCGGCGAAAGCTGGACCATGCAACAGGGCGCCTCGCAGGCCCAGCTTCACTACTGGGCGAGCGTTGGAAAAATCATCACCGCGCTGACCGTGATGCAGCTGGATGCAACCGGTCGGCTGTCACTCGACGATCCGATTTCAGCTTTCGTCGGCGACGTTCCGAATGGGGATCGCATCACTCTGCGCATGCTCCTGAACCATACATCCGGGCTCTTCAGCGCCAACGAGGACCCGCGACAACAGGCGCGCCGCGGCCCGCTGACGCTGTCCGAAGAACTCGAAATCCTGGCGCGACGCGGCCCTTACTCCTGTCCCGGCGCGATCTGGCGTTATTCCAATTCGGGATATGCGCTGCTCGGTGCGGTGATTGAAGAGGTCACCGGACACCCCTATCACGTTGCGGCGACGGACCTGGTCCTGTCACGCAGCCGCGCGAGAGGTCTGCGGATGGTCGCGCCTGACGACCCGCTCGACGACACCGTCCCCCTGGCCGGGCCAGCCGAACCGACCGCCTTCCAGCCGACTTACGCGCAAGCGGCGGGCGGGCTGGTCGCCGACGCAGGCAGCATGAGCGTCTTGTTGCAAGATATCTTCAGCGGACGGATTGTACCCGAGGGGCAGCTTCACGAGATGGTCGATGACCTTTTCCCCATGGGCGGCCCGGGTCTTTGGTACGGATTGGGCGTCATGGTCTACGATGTGCCTGGCGAACGGGGGCCGACGACTTGGATTGGTCATTCCGGAGGGGTGGCGGGCGGACGCGCCGTCATTGCATACGTGCCATCACGGCACGCCATCGTCGCGGTGGCATTCACCGGCGAAGGCTCTGCCGAGGCCACTGCCAATCTCCTCATTTCTGCTCTGGATCAGGATTGATGATCCCTGCCCTCGTGCCTGATTTTCTGGCAATGGTGAACCGAGAGATGTTGCAGTACAAAACAGTTCCGCTGGCGGCCGTCCCTATCCCATCGGCCCTTCCGGCCTATGCGGGGCGCTTGAGCGACGGCTGCATCGACCCGTCGCAACAAACCCAATGTAACCTTGTTCCTTCGGCGGGCGCGCACAACATCGCAATGAATTGAAGGCCCTGACAGGGTTGCGGGTCTACGCATTGCCGCCAATCGCCGCAAACGCAAAAGTGGCCTGAACTCCCCCGGTAGGGCAACAAAGGTTGCTTCCCCTTTTTCGACCGTTGAGCGTGCCATGCGAATTGGGTCGGATGCGGATGGCAACCCGGTGCGTCCTTGGTTTTGAACCAAGAACCTAATGCTGACAAAATGTCTCTCATTGTGTCTAGGTTTCCAATCCAGCTCAGTTCTATACATTTCGCGGTAAGAGCGACTGCGCGACCATCTGCGCGGGTCGAAGGCATCAAATCACTGCTGTGACGCGCCGGGCAGCGAAACCGAATAAGGGCAGACGTCTCCGTGTGTTGATGTCAATCATTGGACAAGGAAAAGGCATGACCTGCTGCACGCCGCCACGGGACGGGTCCCTTGAATACTCCCATCAAAGCGCAAAGAGTGGCGAGGATCACAGCGGCATCGAAACGGTGACCATCTCCGGTGGATCCGCCATCGTCGGAACCGGCGCTCCGCAAATTCCGGACGACGGAGAAGGGCCACTCCGCACAGTCACGATCAAACCTTTCCGCATGGCCGCCACGACCGTCACCAACGATGCCTTTCGCGCCTTCGTCGAGTCCACCGGATACGTGACGGAGGCCGAACGCTTCGGCTGGTCGTTTGTCTTCTGGAGCCAGGTGCCCGAGCATGTGGGCCCCACGCAGGCCGTCAGCGAGGTCGAATGGTGGCGCCGCGTCGACGGGGCCTGCTGGTCTGCGCCGAACGGCCCCACGACCGAGGATGCCTGCTTGCCCGATCATCCTGTTGTCCACATCTCATGGAACGACGCCCGGGCTTATGCCGATTGGGTCGGTGGACGACTTCCGACCGAGGCCGAATGGGAACACGCCGCCCGCGCAGGTCAGGGCGACGTGAAGTTCCCCTGGGGCGATACCGAGCCAAATGATACCGACTTTACGCCCTGTAATATCTGGCAAGGTCACTTCCCGAAGGAAAACACCGCTGTCGATGGCTTCGTCACGACGGCACCTGCTCGGTCATATGAGCCGAATGCTTGGGGGATTTATAATCTGTCTGGCAATGTCTGGGAGTGGACGTCTGACGCTTATCGGGTGCGATCGTTGAAAAAGGCGGTCAAAGAGCGGCTGTCGGGCATGAAAGGCTACAAACTGTCAAAAGGCGGATCGTTCCTTTGCCATCGTAGCTATTGCTATCGGTATCGCATAGCCGCTCGGTCAGGCTCATCACCAGACAGCTCGACAACGCATCACGGGTTCCGGGTGGTCTGGTCGGACGGAGCGGTCAGATGATCTCAGCATGAAGTGTCTGGAATGGTGCCAGCGCATCCGGGATATGGTCTATTCCCAGACCCGGTCCATTGCCGCAGGTCCACATGCCGTCGACGACCGGTTCTTGCCCGTCAAAGAACCATGACCGGAGCGGGTTTTCGTTCACGTCGACTTCCAGAAGGCCGTCCCCTCCCGCGCCCGCGAGCAATTCCGCCGATGCGGCCAGTCCGATGCCGGCCCCCAGAAAGTGCGGGAAATACCGACGACCGTTGGCAAGCGCGCTCCGGGCCACAGAAAGGCATGCGGTAACGCCGCCCCATTTGGCCACGTCTGGTTGGATCACCGACAAAACCCCTGCCTTGACCGCCTGATCGAAGTTATCTTCGCCGACGATGTTCTCACCGCCTGCCAAAGGGATTGACGAGATCTCGGCCAAGGTCCGCCACTGTGCCGGATCGGCGAAGACCGGCAACGGCTCTTCCAGCCAATGCAACGGAATGTCGGAAACGCCGGCGACGAATTCCCGCGCTTGTGCCAGCGACCATGCCTGATTTGCATCACAGGCGATCAGCTCCTGGTTTTTCAATCCGGCCTGAACCTCGTGAACGGCCGAGATGTCAGGGCCCATGTCGAAGCCCACTTTCAACTTGAACCGTTTGTGTCCCGCAGCACGGGCACGAGGCAGTAGATCGCCCGCTGCGACAATCTGGATCCCGCTGGCATAAGCGGGCACGTGGTCGGGCGCATCGGCGCGGATCAGCCGCCTTAGCGGCACCTCCGCGCGCCGCGCGGTCATATCCCAGACGGCTACATCAAGGCCCGCGATGACCTGTGCAAAGGGGCCGACCTCGCCGCATTGTACGGCGCGTATCTTGGTTTGGGCATCAAGTTTGCGGAACAATTCGGCTGGTGTTTCCACCGCCGCTTCCATTGCCAATTGTGCGATGTCCATCTCCAATAGCCGCACGCGATGTTCGGCTCCGGCGGCAGGCCAGTTGGCCCAGATCTCACCCCAACCAAACGCGCCGTCGCGGTCTTCGACGCGCACCAGCACCGCCGGGCGGTCGTGCATCACGCCAAAGGACGTCGCGACAGGTCTGTTGGTTGGTGACCGAAACGCCCAGGCCTGAATACGGGCGATGTCAATCATGCAAGAAGGTCCATTTCGAGGCGGACAAAGTCACTGCGATATGTGACGTCCGCAAGATAGATCACCCGATCTTGACTGTCGCAAAGGACGCGGCGGACCTCGACCACTGGGTCACCAACGGCGAGCCTCAGCAACCCGGCCGTGTCAAAGTCACACTTCCCGATCATCAGGGATTGCTGTGCCCGCGCCACATCGACGTCGGCTGAATCGACCAAGACTGGCAAGGCAAGCTGGGTTCGGAATTCATCTTCATGACGGGCAAACACCTCTTTCTCGAAATAGATCGAGATCACACAATAGGTTTCGCCGTCACGGGTATGGGTGCGTCGCAGAAGGTGATAGCCCTTGTCTGACAGCACACCGATTTTGGGAAGGCCGGGCACGTCGGCGTCGCGGTCTTCCAAAAGGTCGAGCGCCGGTTTGTCACCACGATAATGATCGGCTAGCGTCGACAAGCGAGTGCCAAGATGCAGGCGGTCGCGCACTGGCGGCGGTGGCAGGACGGTCGTTCCGCGCCCGCGCCGCGATTCCAACAGCCCCTCTTCCTCGAGGATCTTCAACGCCTGCCGCACTGTGATCTTGGCGACGGAATACTCTGCCGAAAGATCTGAAATCGTTGGCAAAAGATCACCCGTCTTCCAGACGCCGCGATCAAGATCCTGGCGCAGGATCTCGGCGATCTGAAGGTATAACGGTGATCGGCTTTGCCGCAGCGTATCTATCATGGCGTGGGTTGGCCTCATTAAGTTCTAAAAACCTATATATAGAATTTTTGTTGCGGTGCCAGCCCAACTCAATTAGTCCTAAAGTTAGAACTTTTTAGGATCGGTAGCTTGGCGGGCTATGATTACATCATTGTCGGATCAGGAACGGCAGGCGCCACGCTGGCCGCTCGATTGTCCGAGGATGAAGCGGCGCGCGTGCTTGTTTTGGAGAGCGGCGGGGCTGACACCGGCTTCTGGCTGAAGCTGCCGGTGGGGTACTACAAGTCGATCTACGATAGCCGCGTATCGCACCTCTATAGGGGTGAACAAGACCCCGGCATCGCAGGACGGCAGATGGATTGTCCCCGCGGGCGGGTGGTTGGCGGATCCAGTTCGATCAACGGCTTGATCTATATCCGGGGGCAGCATGCTGACTTCGATGATTGGCAGGCCCTCGGCGCGGAGGGATGGTCGTTCAACGATGTGCTGCCGCATTTCAGGGCCTTTGAAACCTACTCTGGCCCGCCCTCTCAATTTCGGGGTGCGCATGGGCCGCTACAGGTCTCGGATCTTCGCAACGACAATGCCGCTTGCAAGGATTGGCTGAAGGCGGCGATGGCACATGGATTGCCCCGCAACGATGACTTCAACGGCGAGACGGCATACGGCGTGGGCGCCTACCAACTGACGTTGCGCGGGCGGTGGCGCGAAAGCGCGGCGACGGCATTCCTGCATCCAGCCTTGCAGCGGCCCAACCTGACGCTTGAAACCAACGCTCACGTGACCGAGATCACCTTCGACCGGCTTCGCGCTACTGGCATCCGCTATGTCAAAAACGGCGCGACGCACGAGGTTCACGCCGATTGCGAAGTGATCCTTTGCGGCGGGTCCGTCCAGACGCCGCAGCTTCTGCAATTGTCCGGGATCGGGCCTGCGACGCTGTTGCGTGAGCATGGGCTTGCTGTGCGCCATGATGCGCCCGAGGTTGGTGAGAACCTGCAAGACCACTTGCAAATGCGCACGATTGTCGAGCTGGACCAACGCGGCGCGTCCCTGAATGACCATATTCGCAACCCCCTCAGCCTCGCAAAGATGGGGCTGGAATGGCTTGCGCAGGCGCGCGGGCCGCTGACTGTGGGCGCGGGCCAGGTCGGGGGGGCAGCCTGCACCAAATATGCCGAGGGCGGACGGCCTGATCTGCAGCTGTTTGTCATGCCGCTATCTGTCGATAAACCCGGGACGCCTCTGCATCGCTACTCCGGTTTCACAACATCGTTCTGGCAATGTCATCCTGAAAGCCGTGGCTCTGTACGGATTGCAAGCACCGATCCCTTTGCCGATCCGCACATTCGCACCAACTATCTTGCGGCCGAGAAAGACCGACAAGTCATCGTCGAGGGCGTCCGCCTTGTTCGTGAGCTCTATGATCGGCCCGAGTTTCGGCACCGCTGGACGCGTGAGGTTGTTCCCGGCGCCGAATATCAAAGCGATGCCGAGGTCTTGGACGCCGTGCGCCAGATGGCGGGAACCGTGTACCATCTGGTCGGCACCTGCCGCATGGGCAGCGATGCAAACGCCGTTGTTGACCCGAAACTGCACGTGAACGGTGTCGATGGCCTCCGCGTCGTCGACGCCTCGGTGATGCCCAAGATCACATCCGCCAACACGAACGCGCCCACCTTCATGATCGCGGAAAAGGCGGCGGGGATGATCCGCGCCGCCGCGAGGTAGCCCTGACATGCTGACAAACGTGGAACGCAACCTGATGACGATTGAAGTTCGAAACCCTGCTGCTCCGGACGAAATCGTGGCGACTTATGACGAAACCCCCTTGGACAAGCTGGACGATCTGCTGTCGAGGGTACGGGAAGCGCAGACCAGGTGGGCCAAGACACCGCAGCCGACCCGGGGCGCGTTGGTTGCCAAGTTTGTCGACGCTCTGGAGGCGCGGGCCGCCGAGATCGCCTTGGCGATCACCAAGGAAATGGGCAAGCCGCTGGCCGAGGCGCGCGGTGAGGTTGCCAAGGCAATTGGCGAGGCACGCGCTTGTGTGGCCCGAGCGAGCGCCCCGATTGGCGAGATATTTCCGTCGCAAGTTCCGGGAACCGTGGCCTATTCGACGCGCCGCCCGCGCGGCGTGATCCTGGGCATCAACCCTTGGAATTTTCCATTCAGCACACCGATGCGCAAAGCGATTCCGGCACTGGTTTATGGCAACGCGATCATCCTCAAACCCGCCTCTCTGACACCGGGCGCCATTGCCCTGATGGCTGAAGTTGCGGCTGAAATCCTGCCGTCAAACCTCGTGCAGGCCACCATTGGGGGCGGCGCTTTGGGGCAGGCTTTGGCGGGACACGCAGGCATCGACGCCGTCAGCTTCACCGGCTCCGTCGGTATCGGCAAACGGGTCGCCATCGCGGCGGCGGGTCATCTGGCCGAAGTATCGCTGGAACTTGGCGGCAAGAACCCTGCGATCGTGAATGATGCAAGCGACCTGGACAAAGCGCTCGACCAGATCATGGCATCGGCCTTCGCTGTTTGCGGTCAACGCTGCACCGCCGTCAGCCGGGTCATTGTGCATCGCAATCTGGAACAGGCTGTCGTGGCGGGGCTGGCCGCGCGGGCACAGGATATGCGTCCCATGGATGGGGCCGTGGACGGCGCGAAGATTGGGCCACTGTCCAGTGCCCAGCAACTGGACGATGTGGCAGGGTTCGTTTCGCGTGCTGTTGCGGAAGGCGCGGTCGTTGCGGCGGGGGGCAAGCGGCTTGCCTCCGATACCGGCGGATACTTCTACGCGCCGACGGTGCTCTCAGGCGTGACACGGAACATGGAAGTGGCACGGGACGAAGTGTTTGGTCCTGTCGTGTCAGTGATTGCCTATGACACCGTGGATGAGGCCATGAGTATCGCCAACGACGTCGCATTTGGCCTGTCGTCATGCCTCTACTCCGAGCGCACAGATGTTGTGGAGCGGTTTGTTGCGGAAAGCGAAAGCGGCATGATCCATGTCAACGCTGGCAGTTTCCCGGAAAATCACCTGCCGTTTGTGGGCGTCAAGGACAGCGCCTTGGGGGTCGGCGGATCAAACGGGCCATCGACCATCCAATTCTATACCACCGAGCACGCCGTTTATCGCAGGGCTGGGGTCTGACATCATGACCGACAAGCCGAACATTCTGGTGATCATGGCCGACCAGCTGGCCCCGCAGGCTCTCCCGTTCTACGGCAACACGGTGTGCAAAACCCCGCATCTGGATCGTCTGGCGGCCAACAGCGTGGTCTTCGACAACGCCTATTGCAACTATCCCGTCTGCGTGCCGTCGCGTGCCTCGATGATGTCGGGGCGGCTAACGCCCGCGATAGAGGTTTGGGACAACGCCTGCGAGCTGGCAACCAGCCAACCGACCATGGCCCATCACCTACGGCATTTGGGCTATCACACGGTACTGTCGGGCAAGATGCATTTTATCGGACCGGATCAATTGCACGGCTTTGAAGTGCGCACGGTGACGGATGTGTATCCATCGGGGTTTGACTGGGTGGCGGATTGGACCGCGGGCCCGGCATTCGTTCCGTCGGCCACGGGCCTGAATGGTGTGGTTGATGCCGGCCCGGCGGCACGGACCTTGCAGGAAGATTTTGACGAGGAAGTGGCCCATGCCACCGTGCAATCCATTTATGATCTTGCGCGGCGCGGCGACGACGCGGGCCCCTGGTTTCAGGTGGTCTCCTTCACCAGCCCCCACACACCGTTTGTGGCGGATCAACGATATTGGGACCGCTATGATCCCGATGAGATCGACATGCCGCGGGTTGGCACACTCCCTTTTGACGACCTCGATTATGCGTCGCGTGCCTTGTTCTTTGCCCACGGTCGGCACAGGCATCGCGTGACGAAGGATGATCTGCGCCGTGCGCGCCACGGCTATTATGCCATGATCTCGTTCCTCGACGACAAGGTCGGGGACATCATGGCTGCGCTGGAGGCCAGCGGTCAGGCTGACAACACCATCGTCCTGTTTTGCGCGGATCACGGCGAGATGCTGGGAGAGCGCGGCATGTGGTTCAAGCAAAGCTTTCATGAATGGTCGGCCCGGGTTCCCCTGATGATCTCAAGCCCGCAAAAGTACCCGCCGCGGCGCGTCAGGGACTGCGTGTCACTCGTCGACCTGCTGCCAACCCTGGTGGACATCGCGGGTGGTTCGGTCACGCTGCCGTGCGACGGGGAAAGCCTTGAGCCCGCTCTGACCGGAGGGCCAACCCGCGATCTGGCGATCTCGGACTATTACGGGATCGGGCCGTGCGTCCCGCATCGCATGGTCCGGCGAGGCCGGTTCAAGCTGATCTACACCCATGACCACCCGGACCAGCTGTTCGATCTGGAACACGACCCTGATGAGTTGCACAACCTTGCAAGCGATCCCCTGCACGCTGAGACGCTTTCACGTCTGAAAGCCATTCTCCTGGAGGGTTGGGATCCGGTAGAGATTGATGAAAAGGTGCGCATCAGTCAGGCCGAACGCCTGTTTCTGAAGGCCACACCGGGGACGACCGAGGATTGGGACTTTGTCGCGCGCAAGGGCGACGAGGCCCGCTATGTCCGGCGCGGCACGGGCGGTGTGGACGGCACCAAGGCAAACCGCCGTTTGCCCCGGGTCGAGCCGATCCCACCCCATTTCCCCGACCTGTCTTCAGAGGACGTGGCCCGGATCATCGACGGTCACAGGCCGCTTCCCGGCCATCTGTCACGAGGTGAGCGCGATGCCGAAAACCCCTGATGTCCTCCAATTGCCTCCCATAGACGCATCTCTTCTTGGGGCGCTGACCACTCGTGGCTGCGCCGACCGGCGGGGTTTGGAGCAGTTGAATATTATGGCATTCAACCAAGGGACGGGATCGGTCCATGTTTAGCGCGGTGCAAGACAGGTTTCTTGGATGGACCATCGGCATCCTATCCGTTCTGCTCGTCAGCCTGACGCTTTACACCGCATATTTCGGGGTCTTCCCGGACGGGCTGCAACGGAGCGGTCACTTGGCCTTGGTCATCGCGCTGGTCTATGTCGCGGCGCTGCACAGCTCCTTGACCACCGAGCAGCCAGCCGGGCCGACACGGTTTCTGCGCAGGCTCTGGATTCTGGTTGCGCTGACTGCGGGCGTCCTCGCCACAGGGCATCAGATCGTGAACTTCGATGCCATAAATGATCGTTGGGGCCAGATCACCGACTTTGAAATCGTCTTTGCCGCCATCTTGGTGATCGCTCTGTTCGATGCGTGCCGCCGGACGATCGGTTGGCCCATCGTGATCCTTGCGTCTCTGTTCATCGCCTACGGTCTTCTTGGCGCCTACCTGCCGGGTGGTCTGGCGCATCGTGGCTATTCCCTGGAGCGCGTCGCCGCACAGCTTTATCTGGGTGGCGGCGGCATCTTCGGCACCCCCCTCGGCGTCAGCGCCACATTTGTCACCGGCGTCGTGGTCTTGGGCACGCTTCTGGAGAAAACCGGCGCAGGCCAGGTGTTGATGGACTTCGCCACGGGCGTGACGGGCCGAATGCGCGGCGGGCCCGCGAAAGCGGCTGTGGTGGGGTCAAGCCTGATGGGCATGATCTCCGGGACTGCCGTTGCGAATGTGCTGACCACCGGGCCTATCTCGATCCCGCTGATGCGCAAGAGCGGCTACCGCAAAGAGGCGGCGGGCGCGATCGAGGCCGTCGCGTCGACCGGCGGGCAGTTGATGCCACCGGTCATGGGGGCGGCGGCCTTCATCATGGCCGAGCTGACCGCGACATCCTACCTGACCATTGCCAAGGCCGCTTTTCTACCTGCCGTGATCTTCTATGCCGTCCTTTTGGCGATGGTTCATTTCGAGGCGCTCAAGCGGAACATCCCGCTGCTAAGGGACGCGGATTCGGTGGTGGATTGGGCCTCTATCCTCAGGCGATCCTATCTTTTGGCACCGTTGCCGGTCTTTGTTGGCATGCTGCTGAACGGCTATTCGATCATGTTGTCGTCCTTCTGGGCGATAGCGGCCTCGGTCATCGTCAGTTTCTTCGCCCGCGCCTCCGCGCAAACGCCGCGCCGGATGGTCGAAACTGCCGTCGCCGCAGCCAACGCGGTGATCCCCGTCGCGCTGGCCTGTGCGGCGGCGGGATGTATCATCGGGATCATCACGCTCACCGGCATCGGCCTGAAGTTTTCGAGCCTTGTGGTGCTTCTGTCGGGCGGCCAGCTGCCCGTCGCTCTGGTCCTGACAATGCTGACCTGCGTGATCCTTGGCATGGGTCTGCCGACGGCGGCGGCCTACATTCTGGTGGCCACGCTGGTCGCCCCGGCGCTTGTCGATCTGGGGGTCGGCCTTCTTGCGGCGCATCTCTTCGTGCTCTACTCGGCCATGCTGTCCTCGATCACGCCGCCTGTGGCACTGGCGGCCTATGCGGCGGCGTCAATCTCAAACGGCAACCCGCTGAAGATCGCGGTTTTGGCCTGTCAGTTCGGCATGGGTGCCTTCGCCGTCCCATACTTCTTCGTCTATGATCCGGCCCTCCTGGCGATTGACGTCACTTGGGTGCAGGTCATCGCATCCTTTGTCACCGCGATCGCGGGCGGTGTCGCGGCCAGCGTGGCCATGATGGGCTTTTTTGCCCATCGCCTGAACATCATTGAGCGGCTGGGCTTTGCCCTGGCAGCCGTCCTGTTCCTGAGCTCTGATTGGCGGTTTGACGTCCTTGCGGCGCTGATCTCAGCAGCTCTGATCGTCTGGAACCTGCGCAAGGGCACCCCTCACGAAACCACCACACCAGAAATCGGCTCGGAACCGATCACACCACCTTCAAAGGGAGACAACCAATGAAAGCTCTACTCAGAAACACGCTGCTTGCAGCCACACTTGTTGTGCCGGCCACGGCCCAGGCCCAGGACTTCCTGTCGATCGGGTCCTGCCCGGTCGGTTGCACGGCCTACACATGGTCCGCTGGCATCGCCGATGTGATCAACCGCAACGTCGAGGGCATCGAGGCCACCGCGGAAGAGACCCGGGGCTACGTCGCCAATATCAATCTGATGCAGAACGGCGAGATCGAGGCGTCCATGGCGACCTCGCTCTCGTCCTATCAGGCATGGGCCGCAACCGGCCCCTATGAAGGCAGCGAGCCGGGCCAGATCCTGTCGTGGATGTCCATTGCGCCGGTCGGCATGCATATCGTCACGCTGGCAGATAGTGGGATTGAAACGGTTGAGGACCTCGCAGGTAGGCGGGTGGGCATGGGTCAGCCGGGTGGCGTGTCGATGCTGGATGCCGATGCGTTGATGGGTCTGGTTGCGGGTGAGGATTTTGAACCCTTCCGCGTCCGCCTGGGCGACATGGTCGACATGCTGAGCGACGGCAACATCGACGCCGTTCTCTGGAACGGATCCTTCCCGCTGCCGCCGGTCATCAGATTGGCCGCGCAGCGCGATGTCAGACTTATCCCGATCTCCGACGACTTCTTTGCTGAACTCAGTGCCGAGTATCCGCCATACTTCCGTCTTTCGATCCCCGGCGGCACCTATGAAGACGTAGCGGATGACACGCCGACCTATGGCCTCGCCAACGGTCTGGTGATCTCGGCCGATGTCGCCGAGGAGCGCGTCTATGAAATGACGCGGGCGATTTTCGAGAACCTCGACAGTCTGGCCGGCGTTCATCCGGCCTTTGGCAACGTCTCGGCAGAGACGGTGCTGAACGGCTTTGGCGCGCCCCTGCATCCGGGCGCCCTGCGGTATTATCGTGAGATTGAAGTGCCCGGCATCGAGGAATTCGTGGCCCGCACCGGCGAATAACCCGTCCCTCAACAATCCGCCCGGGCAGACGTTCGGGCGGATATCTTCGCACAAGGATATGCCATGACCCGTCCAAATATTCTCGTCATTCAGGCCGATCAGATGACCGCGCTTTGCTTGTCGGTTTACGGCAAGCCTTATGCGATCACGCCCAACATCGACAAAATGGCCGAGAACGGGACGACCTTCGCCAACAGCTACTGCAACAACCCGGTATGCGGACCGTCGCGCGCGTCGATGATGACGGGGCGCTTGCCGTCCGATGTCGGCGTTTTCGACAACGGGGCCGAGTTTCTGCCATCCGAGCCGACCTATGCCCATTACCTGCGCTCGCTTGGCTACAAGACGACGTTGTCGGGCAAGATGCATTTCGTCGGACCGGACCAGTTGCACGGGTTCGAGGAACGGCTGACAACCGATATCTACCCCTCGGATTTTGCCTGGACCATGGATTGGGACAAGACGGATGAGGCCTATGCGCCCTCGGTCATGAGCCTGCTCAGCGTCGTGGAATCCGGGCACTGCGAGCGCAATCTGCAACTGGATTATGACGAGGAAGTCTTTATCGCCGCGCGCAAGGAATTGTACGACCACGCGCGTTCCGCCGATGATCGCCCGTTCCTGCTGCACGTCTCGTTCACTCAGCCGCACAACCCCTTTGTCGCGGGCCGCAAGTATTGGGACATGTATGAGGGCCGCGACATACCCGGACCCGAAGTGCCCTACATCCCCTACGAGGATCGGGACCCGTGGTCGCAACGCTATTTCATGACCATCCGGCAGGACGAATTCGATATCACGCCCGAGCAGCTCTACACGTCCCGCCGCGCCTATTTCGCGATGGTCACGCATATCGACGAACTGGTCGGCGGGCTGATCGAAACGCTGGAAAGCATCGGCCAATTGGACAATACCTACGTCTTCTTGACCTCCGACCACGGCGAAATGCTGGGGGAACGGGGCATGTGGTTCAAATTCAACCCCTATGAAGCCTCAGTGCGCGTCCCATTGATCATGCAAGGCCCCGGCGTGAAGGCGGGCCATCGGGAAGAGGCGCTGGCCTCCCTCGTCGACCTGATGCCGACCTTCACCGATATCGCAAGCGGAGGCAGCTTTGACGGCTACGTCGCGCCTCATAATGGCCGAAGCCTCCTGGATCGCCCGGAGCGGGGCAGCGAAGGCGACCGTGTTTTCATCGAGTCGACGGGCGAGAGCCTATATGGCCCCGCATTCATCATGATCGAAGGGTCGAAAAAGCTGGTTCACACGCGAACCGACCCCAAGATGTTCTTCGACCTGGAAGCCGACCCCCTGGAACTGACCAACCTTGCGGACGCGCCCGAGCATCAGGCGCAGATCGCAGGCATGTTCGAGGTCATGATGGAACGGTGGGACGAGCAAGCCCTTGAGGACCGTATTCGCACATCGCAGAAGAAACGCATGTTCGTCCATGAAGCGATGAAGCACGGGCGCTTCCCGTCTTGGGATTTCGGACCAGATTATGACGCCAGCAAAGTATACGTCCGCGGCGGCACCGACCCCAGTACAACGGCCACCAAGCAACGCGGGCGGTTCCCTTACGTGCCTGTCACACCGCCACAATTCCCGCGTGATGCCGAGACGTGACGCGGCTGAGGCGAGGTGACGGGAGTCTCCTGGCACCAGGACCACAGCTTCGACCCGATCATTGACGAGACGCCCGGAGGCGGCGCAAGGCCGAGCCGTTTCTTCGTATTCACCGGCTTCGAGAGGCTGCCGGGGTGGATCAGGTCCTTGATCGCCGAAGTCGCGGTCACCTCGCCCACCTTGAGCCGATCGAGCCAGTGCTGGCGAACGTTCACCTGGTCGTCGCGGCGCAGGGCGGCGGAGATGATAGAACCGACCTCTTGCTGCAACGCCGGTGGTGGAGGTCCCGGCGTCTGCCCAGCAAATCAACCCGAGGCCACGCCACACAAACCGCGAACGTGCCAAGGTCCACCCTGTGCCAGGGCGGCCCGCGCAAACGATGTTGGGGAAAAATGGCGGAGCGACAGGGATTCGAACCCTGGAGACGGTCTCCCGCCTACACACTTTCCAGGCGTGCGCCTTCGACCACTCGGCCACCGCTCCGTGGACACGGCAGATAGACGCCACGGCCGGTCAACGCAAGGGCTAGAATATGCGAAAGCTCGCGACGAATGGCAGGTGGTCCGAGACCTCCTGCTTGAAGCGCTCGCGCCCCATGCCGGGGTGGCTGCTATCGGTATCCATCGTCCAATGCATCGGGAACAGCCGGAGCGATCCGCGCACGTAATCCCCCGAAAAGGTCCGCGACACAGCAAAGCCATCAAGCAGGTTCGCCCGCCCCCGGTCGAGGATATGCGAAAAGCGGTCCTGCAGATCCCAGCACGAGACGAAATCCATCACATCCGCACCGCCCAGATGGTGGAAATTCGACACATCCTGTCCTGGTATCATGTTGAAATCCCCCATCAGAACCAGCGTGTGATGGCCGAAGCCCGGCGTCGCGCGCACATTGGTGAGCCAATCGCCGATCACCTTGCATTGCGTGTCACGCAACCGCTGCTCGGCTGCGTCCCGCCCCGATTTCAGGTGCACACCCACGACAATCGCCTTGAAGCCGCCCATGCGAATATCGACGGCAACGGCCAGGCGACCGCTATCGTAATCGCCCTCGGACCCCGGCACGAAGCGCACATTCGTCACCGACACTTCGGGTTTGTGCAAGAAGCCGATATGCAGATCGCTGTTGGGTTGCGGCAGGATCGTGTGGGCGTAATCGACGCCAAAATCATCGCTCAGCTTCTGCGCCAGCACCTCGATATGCGACAGCGGGTTCACCTCCACCAGCGTGACGAAATCGGCATCCAAAAGGGCAAGCCCCTCTGCCTGCCGGTCGGCTTTCGGATGGGTGGGTGCGATGCCCCCGAACCCGGCGAGGTTCCAGACGGCGACGCGACAGATTGCGTGACGGGCCATAATATTTGCCCTCCTTCCATGATCAATACATGGCGTAGGATAACACAGCTTTGATGTCGGCGCTGTGTCGGTCTAAGCCAGCGCTATCGTCACGCGTCGGTTCTGCTTGCCCTTGTTCTCGACCTTGGCGATTTTCAGCTTCCCGATCTCACCGGTCCGCCTCACATGCGTACCGCCACAGGGTTGCAGATCAATGCAGTCCTTGCCCTGCCCGATCCGCACGAGGCGGATCTGCCCGTAGCCCCGGGGCGGCTGGACGGACATGGTCTTGACCAGCGACGGGTTGGCATCAAGCTCGGCATCGGAAATCCATTCCACCGCAATCTCCAGATCCCGCGTCACCAGCGCGTTCAACTGGCCTTCCAGAATGGCCACATCGTCGGGCGCCTCGGGCATGTCGAAATCAAGCCGCCCCTTCTCGGCCCCGACCGCACCGCCGGTGACCGGCAGCGGGATCACAACCGACAACAGGTGCAGCGCGGTGTGAATGCGCATATGCCCGTGGCGCCGATCCCAATCGAGCCGCTGATCTATGGTCGCGCCAACCGGCGGCAGGGCCGATGGCTCCGACGGCACAAGGACGATCGCGCCCCCGTCATCCTCGACCGCCGTGGCGATGGGAATGCGCCCGCCGTCCCAATCCAGCGTGCCACTATCGCCCGGCTGGCCGCCGCCGCGGGCATAGAACAGCGTGCGGTCGAGGATCACGCCGCCCTCATCGGTCAGCCCGATCACCTTGGCCGATGCGGATTTCCGGTACGGCTCGTCCATGAACAGGGGATCGGTCCGCATTTACTCGTCCTTCGCAGCAGGTTGTTCGGGCGGCGTTCCGGGTGACGGGTCCGCGGGCTGCGGCGAGGGTGCGGCGTTGGGCAGGACCTCGGGGTTGCGCAGCCAGATATCGCGCTGCGCGAACGGGATCTCGATCCCTTCCTGTGCGAACCGCTCGGCGATCTGGTGATGCAACTCCGTCTTCGTGACCACCAGCAGATTGATGTCGCGCAGGATGCAGCGCATGCGGAAATCGAGGCTGTCGGCCCCGAACCCCATGAAATCCACGCCCGGCGCGGGGAAGCTGACCACATCGGGATGCCCCTCGGCAATTTCCATCAGGATGTCGGAGACCCGGCGCGTGTCCGATCCATAGGCCACCCCCACCGTCACGATGGCGCGGCCGACCGTGTTGCCGCGAGTCCAGTTGGTGACAGTGCCGCTGATGAAATCGGCATTGGGTACGATCACATCGGTCTTGTCGAAGGTCTCGATCGTGGTCGAGCGCACGGAGATGTCCTTGACGATCCCCATATTGCCGTTGACCTCGATCCAGTCGCCTTCGGAAATCGGCCGCTCGATCAGCAAGATGATGCCCGACACGAAGTTCGACACCACGTTTTGCAGGCCAAAGCCGATGCCGACCGATAGCGCCCCCACCACGAAGCCAAGCGCCGTCAGGTCGATGCCCGCACTCGTCACCGCGATCAGGGCGGCAAGTGCGATGCCCACATAACCCACGCCCGCACTCACGGCATTGCGGGCCCCCACATCCAACCGGGTGCGGGGCAGCACCGTCGTTTTCAGCGCGCCTTGCACCACGCGCGTGATCAGAAGGCCAATCGCGAATACAAGGATCACGGCCAGAATAATGCCCGGCGTGATCCGCGTGTCGCCAACCGTGAACCCTTCGAGGATCCGAACGTATAGCTCTCCCAACCGCTCGGGCCGCACCCCCCAAATGATGGCGAGGACGGGTGTGGCGAGGATAAACAGCGCGAAATTCACCAAAACCGGCAGCAAAGCCTCGGAGGCAGTGTCCGGCGTGGTGCGGAAGATCACCGCGTAGAGATCACGCGCCACCGCCTGAAGCGCCATGAGAACGCCGAGGATGAACAGCGTCAGCGCCGTTGGGATCATCACCGCGACGGCCGCATTGGTGTAGCCGATCAGCCCCAGGGACGGGCCGACGACTGCGATCACCCGCAAGGCGTTGACGACGATGGCCAGAACGCCCGGCGCGAAACTGGAGCCGTCGCTTTCCAGCATATCTGCCCGCAGCCGGGCCAGAAGGCTCGACAGCCGCAGATACATGAGGCCAAGGCCGATATGGAACGGAACGACCAGAACCCCGCGCGCATCGGGCGGCACAAGGTCCAAGCTCGCGAGGATTTCCGACAGGTTCCCGAGCCCGACAAACAGGCCGATCAGGAAGATGGTGCGGCGCAGCGGCCGTCGCACACTCATCGCGGCCTCAAGGGAGGCCGGGCGGCCCTCGTGGATGGGGAACAGCCGCCCGGCAAGCCACAGGGCCGCATAGACCGCAAGGATCAGCCCCAGCAGCCCGGAGGCCAGCGCCTCGCCATCTTCGGTCAGAAAGCCGGACCATTCCAGCGCCGAAACCAGCATCGCAAAACCGATCAACGGCAGAAGCAATTGGCCAAGCGAGACAAGGAACCCAAGGGCGGTTCTGCCCCGGCGCTGATCCGCATCCAGAAACCGCTCCCCCAGCCGCGTCACGATCGGGCGCGCGCGCAGGATCAGTACAAGGCCGATCACGACAAGGCCGATGATCGCGGGCGCGTTGTCGGCCACGCCGCTCCGCACCTCGGGATCGGCGAGCCGCGCACTGGTCTCGTCGCGCTCATCGCGCGCCACATCGGCGAGCGCCCCAAGGGCCGTTGCCCAATTGACCGGGTTGAGCGGCGTGGGATCAAGCTCCAGCAATTCCTCGGTCTGGCGTTCGGCCAGTATCGCG
The DNA here is from genome assembly GCA_947494975.1 of uncultured Roseicyclus sp. Taxonomy (GTDB): domain Bacteria; phylum Pseudomonadota; class Alphaproteobacteria; order Rhodobacterales; family Rhodobacteraceae; genus Gymnodinialimonas. The sequence continues at coordinate 755,758 of CANLXA010000003.1, forward strand.
TCGATCTCTCCAATCAACCCGTTGGCGCGGTTGAAGGCGGCGTTGGCCTGAAGGCGGGGTGCCTGGGCCCGCGTCAGCGCCTCAGCCAACTCGCTCCGCCGGTTCGCGATCGGGTCGGGCTCGGCCTCGCCGTCTTCCGGGGCCGGGCCCAAGGCGTCGATCTGGCTCTGGATCGTGGCGATGCGTTCGCCGTTGACAGCATCGGCGGCCAGGAACCGGGCGCGCCAGCGCACCAGTTCGGCCCGCCGCGCCTCGAAAATCGCGGTTGAGGCCTGCCCACGTTCGATCAACGCCTCGGCCGAGATCGCCTCTCGCTCCCAGCTCTCGTAATCCAGTTCGGTTTCGGTAGCAGCCCCGCCCATCTGGGCAAGGGCCACACCCGGCGATGCGACACACCCGGCCAGAACCAGACCGAGAACCGCTAGAAGACGAAGGGCGCGGGACATCATTCCTGGAAGACACTCGGCACGTCGCGGCCCGGCCCGTCCATCCATGCCGGCACAGGAAGGCCCTTTTCGCGCAGGAAATCAGGGTTGAAGAGTTTGGATTGATACCGCGTGCCGTAGTCGCACAGGATCGTCACGATGGTATGGCCCGGCCCCATCTCCTTCGCCATGCGAATGGCACCGGCGATGTTGATCCCCGACGACCCGCCAAGGCACAGGCCCTCATGCTCCAGAAGGTCATAGACGATGGGCAGCGCCTCGGCATCGGGGATCTTGTAACAGGTATCGGGCGTGAAGCCCTCAAGGTTCGCCGTGATCCGACCCTGCCCGATCCCTTCGGTGATCGAATCTCCGCCCGCTTCCTGCCCGGTATAGAGCTTGTAGAGCCCCGAGCCCTCCGGGTCGGCCAGGCCGATCGTCACGCCCTTGGGCTGCAAAGCCATGCCGACACCGGCCAGCGTGCCACCAGAGCCGACGGCGCAGACAAAACCGTTCACCGTGTGGTCGGTCTGCTCCCAGATCTCGGGGCCCGTCATCTCTATATGGGCCTGCCGGTTGGCGACATTGTCGAACTGATTGGCCCAGATCGCGCCATTGGGGTCGCTCTGCGCCAGCCGTTCGGCCAGACGACCGGAATACTTCACGTAATTGTTCGGGTTCGAATAGGGCACGGCCGGCACCTGGATCAGCTCGGCGCCCGCGATGCGGATCATATCCTTCTTTTCCTGGCTCTGCGTCTCGGGGATCACGATGACGGTTTTGAACCCAAGCGACGCCCCCACAAGAGCCAACCCAATGCCGGTATTGCCCGCGGTGCCTTCCACAATCGTGCCGCCGGGGCGCAGATCGCCGCGCGCCACCGCATCGCGAATGATGAAAAGCGCCGCGCGGTCCTTCACCGACTGGCCGGGATTGAGGAACTCCGCCTTGCCCAGGATCTCACAACCGGTCGCCTCCGAGGCGGCACGCAGGCGGATCAGGGGGGTGTTGCCGATGGCGGCGGCCAGATCAGAATGGATCGTCATGGGGCAAGGCACCTTTCGCGGGCTTTCGGTGGCCCATCGATAGGGGCGTGGACGCGCGAACTCAACCCGGCACGCGGCTCAACCATCGCGGATATCCGCGCGCAAACGGTCGCGGTGCAGCACCAGGTATTGCATGGTCAGGATCAGCGGCGCATTGGCCATGTCGCCCTCCTCCAGCATCCGCAGGGCAAGGTCATAAGGCACAAGGTGGCTCAGAATGTCTTCGTTTTCATCCACATGGCCGCCAAGCCCCGCCGCGCTGTCAGGCAAATCGGCGATCCCGAGATAGGAGAACAGCACCTGCGCCACACCCCCTGGCGTGGGATAGTACCGGCCCACGAAATGCAAGTCGCCGAGCGCCAGGTTGGCCTCCTCCTCCGCCTCGCGCCGCGCTGTGTGCTCGGCGCTTTCGCCCGCATCGATCAGGCCCGCAATCGGCTCCAGAAGCCAGGGCGACGGATCGCCTTGGGCAAACGGGCCAAAGCGGAACTGCTCGATCACCAGGATCCGGTCGCGCACCGGATCATAGGGCAGCACCGTCACCGCATCGGCGACCCGGTAGACGATCCGCCGCAAATGCCCAGACGAGCCGCCATCAAACCGCGCATGGCTGGCATGGATCTCTTCGGTGTTGAAAAAGCCGTCATGGACGTGATCGGTGCCCCGATGGCTGGCATCCACGCGACGGAATCCGTGGCCCACATGGCCCGGTCGGTGCCAGCGCCCGGCGCGGATCTGCGCGTCGGCCCGGGCCCGGATGATGCCAAACCGCCGCCCCACGGCCTCAGGCGCCTCATTGCCCATCCTGCGCATCACTTCCTGCGCCGCCAGAACCGAGATTTCGCCCCAATCCCGCGCCCAATCGGCCAGTGGCCAATCCGCGCCCGGCTCGCCTGCCTGATCGGGGGGAAACCAGGCCTCCGCCTCCGTCTCTGCGCCATCGCGGAACACCCGGACGGCGCGGCGCGTGTAGCCAAAACAGGCCTCATAGAAATCAAGCCGGTGCAGGGCGTCATGTTCCGGAACAATCAGCGCCCCGTCCGCCATGGCACCATCGCGCGCCTCCAGCATCGGCCAGGACTTGCCCGCCACCCAGGCCGCGCGAAACCCCGGCAGCGCAGCCGGCTCCATGCGCAGGCTGCGGCCCGCCACACACTCCAGCAGCGGCTGATGGCACAGGGTGCCGAACAGGAAGATCGGTGTCATGGGGCCTATCGCCAGGCCCGCGCGGCGAATTCCGTCAGGATACCGCCAATGACACCGCCAACCAGAAGCGCGCCCCAGATCTCGATGGTCAGGGATTGCGTGAGATATTCGAGGAACAGTTCCAGCGTCTCGATGGTGGCCTCACCCGGATCGTCATACCGCAGATCGGCCGAGCGTATGAACATGGTGCGCAAGGCAAACAGCAACAACCCGAAAAACGCGATCTGAAGCGAGGATCGGAGGCCGCTGGAAATGGCGGCGCTGAACCCGTTTCCGGCGCGCGCGCCCGCCACCATCCAGCCCTGCACCAGCCCGATCAGCGCGATGGTGAGCGGAAAGTACCGGGCGGGCGTGCCCTCCGGTAGCGTCAGAAGGACCTGAAGGGCCACAAACCAGCCAACCGCAAAGAAGGTGATCGCCCCGACAAGCTTGGCCGCCGTGGGCATCCTAGATGGTTCCGAGTGTCACATCGGCCTCCGCACCGTGATCTGTATCACGTCGCAATTTCCGAAATGGAACGTCGCCGCGCAAGAGGTCAGGTAAAAGTTCCACATGCGCCGGAACCGGTCATCAAAGCCAAGGGCCGCGATTTCGTCCCACTTTTCGTTGAATGTATCGTACCAGCGGCGGCAGGTCTGGCTGTAGCTTTCGCCGAATTCGATGGATCTGGCGACCTCCAGACCGGCGCGTTCCACCTGCTCGCCCAGCACTTTCGGGGCCGGTAACATGCCCCCCGGAAAGATGTATTTCTGAATGAAATCAACGCCCCGCCGGTAAACCTCCCAGCGCTTGTCCTGCACGGTAATGATCTGCAACGTGGCGTTCTTGCCGGGCTTCAGGCGCTCGCGCACCGTATCGAAGTAGGTGGGCCAGTATTTCTCGCCCACCGCCTCGAACATCTCGATCGACGCGATGCCGTCATATGTGCCCGTTTCGTCACGGTAATCCTGTAACTTGATCTCCACCAGCTCGCTCAGGCCGGCATCGGCGATGCGTTTCACGGCGAAATCGTGCTGTTCCTGGCTGATCGTCAGGCCGGTGACTTTCAGCCCGCGCTCCTTGGCGGCATATTCCGCGAACCCGCCCCAGCCGCAGCCGATCTCCAGCACATGATCGCCGGGCACCGCGCCCATCTGGTCGACCATGGAGGCGTATTTGGCGATCTGCGCGGCCTCAAGGCTCTCTTGCCCGGTCTCGAAGAGCGCCGATGAATAGGTCATCGTGTCGTCCAGCCAGAGGCTGTAGAATTCATTGCCCAGATCGTAATGAGCCGAGATGTTCTTTTTCGCCTGCCGCTTGGTGTTGCGCTGCAGCCAGAAGCGGAATTTCTCGTAGGCCCGGATGATGCCCATCCCCAGAAATCCGTCATAGACCTCGTCATTGTCGGCATGGACCACGTCCAGAAACCCCTGCAGATCGGGGGTGGACCACCATTCATCCAGATAGGCTTCGCAAAATCCCAGATCGCCCTCGCGGATCAGGCGCGCGAAGATGTCGACGTTGTGGATGTTCAACTCGCCCACCGGGCCCGGCTTGTCGCCCTCAACCCGAAACACGCGCCCATCAGGCAGGCGGAAATCCAGCCGCCCGTGTTCCAGTCCTTGTGCCTGTTCGAACACGGCCTTGAAGTAGCGCGGCAGGTCGCGCTGCCCCTCAAGTGTCGTTAATGCGGTCATTTTAGTCCCTTGTTGCAGTATCTTATTCATGTAATCCGCAAATCACAGGGGCAAGCCCTTTGGGCGCCACCTGTCACACGAACGTGACGCATCCCTGTCAGAAATCGCGATTTGAATAGGCGTCAAGCGCCCTTTGGCGGCCGTCGGCGGCGCTCACGATGGGCGCGTCCGGGTAGTCGCTCTCCGGGCTCAGGCCCCAGTGGCGCGGGACGGCCTCGAAATAGCTCAGCGCCGTTTCCGGCGGTTTTGGCGTGATCTCGGCCAGCCAGCGTCTCCGATAGCGGCCTTGCTTGTCGAACTTCTCGGCCTGCGTCTCGGGGTTGAACACGCGGAAATAGGGCGTCGCGTCGGGGCCGGAGCCCGCCGACCATTGCCAGCCCATCGCGTTGCTGGCCGGGTCCCAGTCCACCAGGCATTCCTCGAACCAGTCCATCCCGATTTTCCAGTGACACATCAGGTGCTTGGTCAGGTAGCTCGCCACCAGCATCCGGGCACGGTTGTGCATCCGGCCGGTCACGTACATCTCGCGCATCGCGGCATCGACCACCGGCATACCGGTGCGCCCCTGTTTCCAGGCCTTCACTTCCGCCGTCCGCTCATCCTCGTTCCACGGAAAGGCATCCCACTCCTCGCGCCAATTGGCGTGCGTTATGCGCGGTGTATGGTGCACAAGGTGATAGGCAAAGTCGCGCCAGACCACCTCTTTCAGGAAGGTCTCCGCGCCGCTCTTGCCCTCCTCCATCGCGCGCTTGCCCGCCCACCAACAGGCCCGCGCGCTGATCTCGCCATAGGTGAGGTTTTCGCTCAGCAGCGAGGTTCCGTTGACCGCAAGGTTGTCGCGCGCATCCTGGTAACCATCGATCCCGTTGGCCATGAAAGCACCAAGCCGCCCGCGCGCGGCCTCTTCACCCACGTTCAGATGCGGCGCAACAATGGCGGCCCCCCGATCCATCGCGGCCGCCATGGCCCAATCCCCGATTGCATCGCTGGCGGGCCAGCTGTCCGGCGCGGGAAGCCTCGGCGTGGGCAGCGCATCCCCCGGGTCACGGCCGCGCACCGCCTTCCAGAACGGCGTGTAGACCTTGTAGAACCCGCCGGTTTTCGTCTCGACCGTCCAGGGCTCGAACAGGATATGGCCCCTGTGGCTCACCGCGTCGATCCCGTCGGATTTCAACCCCGCCTTCACCGCTTCGTCGCGCTTGCGGGCGTCGGGATCATAAAGGCGGTTCCAATGCACCGCCCCTGCCCCGGTCTCGGCGATCACGTCCCGCAACACGTCGAGGGCCTTTCCCCGCCGCAGGATCAGGCGGGACCCCGCCGCCTCCAGCGTCTTGCCAAAGGCCTCCACGCCCAGTCCCAGCCGCCATTTCGGCGCTGCGCCATGGCGCTCCACCACCTCGTCCAGGATGAAAACGGGGATGACAGGGGCGCCGCTCGCGCAGGCCGCAACAAGCGCCGGGTTGTCCGACAGGCGAAGATCGCGCCGGATCCAGTAGAGGATGGGGGTCGTCATATGCCTGCCGCTCGCGTTAACTCTTTCCGGGCAAGCTAGGGCGCGCGGGCCGGGGTCAAGTCAATCGACCGCTTCGACCAGAACCAGATCCCGCTCCGAGGCGCCTTTGGCATGGCTCAGCGCCTCTTGATAGGTCGCACTCTCGTAGCAGGCATTGGCCGCATCCAGCGACGGGAACAGCGCCACCACGTTGCGCGGATGGGCGCGGCCCTCCTTCTGGATCGCGGTGCCGCCCCGGGCCAGGAACCGGCCGCCATGGGCGGTGATCGCCTCGGTCGCAAGGGCCGCGTATTTTGCATAGGCCGCGTCATCGCTGACGGTGACATGGGCAATCCAATAAGCTCCGGGCATCTCTCAGGCTCCTTTCAACACGTCTCTCGCGGCGGCAATCGCGGCCTCCGCCTGGCTGGGATCGGCCCCGCCGCCTTGCGCGAAATCGGGCCGCCCGCCGCCGCCCTTGCCACCCAGAACCGGGGTTGCCGCGCGTACCAGATCCACGGCGCTGATACGGCCTTTCAGATCATCCGTCACACCGGCGGCCACCGCCGCCTTGCCGCCCGTATCGGCGATCAACAGGACCGCACCGGAGCCAAGGCGCGCCTTGTGCTCATCCACGATCCCGGCCAGATCCTTACCGGTCACGCCGCTCAGCGATTGCGCGTGAAACGCGATGCCGTTCACCTCGTCGGCCTCCGGCGCGCTCGCCCCGCCCGCCATGGCCAGTTCGCGGCGCAATTGCGCAACCTCATTTTCCAGCTTCTTGCGGTCGTCCTTGAGCGCCTTCACCCGCTCCAAAACCTCACCGGGCTGCGTGTTCAACTCCAGTGCCAGCGATCCCATCCGGTGATCCTGCGCGCTGAGATATTCGAACGCGGCGGGCCCGGTCAGCGCCTCGATCCGGCGCACACCGGCCGACGACGCGGAATCGCCAAGCGTGACGAACACGCCGATATCCCCCGTGCGCCGCACATGGGTGCCGCCGCACAATTCCAGCGAATAGGTATCGCCCGCCGTGCCCTTGCCGGACCCGTCGAGCGTGCCCATCGACACGACCCGCACCTCATCGCCGTATTTCTCGCCGAACAGGGCCTGCGCCCCCAGCCCGCGGGCATCGTCGGGCGTCATGATTCGCGTCTCCACCGGCGCATTTTGCCGGATGAACGCGTTCACCTCCGCCTCGATGCCCGCCAGTTCCTCAAGGCTCAGCGCCTTGCCGTGGGAGAAATCAAAGCGCAGCCGATCCGGCGCGTTCAGCGATCCGCGCTGCGCGACGTGATCGCCAAGCGCGCGACGCAAGGCCTCGTGCAGCAAGTGCGTGGCCGAGTGGTTGGCGCAAATGGTCGTGCGGCGGCCGTGATCGACCTCCAGCCGAACCGCGTCGCCCACCTTCAGGGCACCGCGTTCCACCTCCATCTGGTGGGCCGAAAGGGCGCCACCGAATTTCTGCACATCACTGATCTGGCCCGCAAACCGCCCGTCCGGATCATCGTGGCCGCCCTCGATGCTGCGGACGAAGCCGTGATCGCCCACCTGCCCGCCGGCCTCGGCGTAGAACGGCGTCTGGTTGAAAACGACCCACGCCGTGCCTCCATCCGCGGTCAGCTCAGGCAACTCCACGCCATCCGACACGATCGCAAGCACGACACCTTCCGCCGTCTCGGTATCGTAGCCCAGGAACTCGGTCGCGCCGTGTGTCTCGGCCAAATCGAACCAGATCGTCGCATCGGCCTGGTCGCCGGACCCGGCCCAGGCCGCCCGCGCCTTGGCCTTCTGCTCTTCCATCGCGGTATCGAACGCGTCGGTATCGACTCCGCGCCCCTGTTCGCGCAGCGCGTCCTGCGTCAAGTCCAGCGGGAAGCCATAGGTATCGTAGAGCTTGAACGCCGTCGCTCCTGGCAAGTCGGAGCCGTCCGGCAGCTTGCCCAATTCCTCGTCAAGCAGCTTCAGGCCACGATCCAGCGTCTGACGGAACCGCTCTTCTTCCAGCTTCAGCGTCTCGGTGATCAACGCCTGCGCCTGTCCCAGCTCGGGGTAGGCCTGCCCCATCTGGCTGACAAGTGACGGGACCAGCCGATACATCAGCGGGTCCTTGGCACCCAACAGATGCGCATGGCGCATGGCGCGTCGCATGATCCGGCGCAGCACGTAGCCGCGCCCGTCATTGGATGGCATGACGCCATCGGCAATCAGGAAGGATGTCGAGCGCAGGTGATCCGCAATCACCCGGTGGTGCACGTTCTGGGTGCCGTCGATGTCGGTCGAAGACGCATTGGCCGAGGCCTCCATCAGCGCGCGCATCGTATCGGTGTCGTAATTGTCGTGGGAGCCCTGCAGCAACGCCCCGATCCGCTCCAGCCCCATACCGGTGTCGATGCTCTGCATATCCAGCGGCACCATGGAGCCGTCGGCGAATTGCTCGTTTTGCATGAACACGATGTTCCAGATTTCGATGAACCGGTCGCCATCCTCCTCCGGACTGCCCGGAGGGCCACCCCAGATATGGTCGCCGTGGTCATAGAAGATTTCGGTGCACGGGCCACAGGGACCCGTCGGCCCCATCTGCCAGAAATTGTCGGATGTCGCGATGCGGATGATCCGGTCCTCCGGGATGCCGACCTTTTTCCAGATCTCGAAGGCCTCATCGTCGGTGTGGTAAACGGTCGTCAGCAGCCGCGATTTGTCGAGGCCGAAATCCCTCGTGATCAGCTCCCAGGCGAAGCGGATGGCGTCGTCCTTGAAATAGTCGCCGAAGCTGAAATTCCCCAGCATTTCAAAGAATGTATGGTGCCGCGCCGTGTAGCCGACATTGTCCAGATCGTTGTGCTTGCCACCGGCGCGCACGCATTTCTGGCTGGTCGTCGCGCGCACATAATCGCGCCGCTCCACCCCGGTGAAGAGATTCTTGAACTGCACCATGCCCGAATTGACGAACATCAGCGTCGGGTCGTTGCGCGGGACGAGCGGGCTTGAGGCCACAACTTCGTGGCCCTGCCGTGCGAAGTAATCGAGGAAGGTCGATCGGATGTCATTCAGACTGGTCATCGGCGCGCGTCCATTGGTGGCGTATCAGTCTGTCGATCTATCTTCGCCGGGGGGCGCTGTCCACAGGCGCGCGCCATAGAAAAGGGCGGCCCCGGGGCCGCCCTTTCTGCCCGTTCTGGGGCAAGACACTCTCGCGCTGCGTTCCTTCTGGTGCGCCCGCGGGTGCAGGATCGTTCTCCGCCGTCGCGGAGGGGGATGGGTCAGTCCTCGTCGAGGATATCCGCGTCGTCCTTGTTCATGTCGAAATCCAGGCCGTGGGCGGCACGGATCTTGTCTTCGATCTCATAGGCCGTTTCCGGGTTATCCCTCAGGAATTGCTTGGCATTCTCGCGGCCCTGCCCGATGCGTTCATCCCCGTAGGAGAACCACGAGCCGGATTTTTCCACGATCCCGGCCTTCACACCCATATCGACAAGTTCCCCCATCTTGGAGATGCCCTCGCCATACATGATGTCGAACTCCACCTGCTTGAACGGCGGCGCGACCTTGTTCTTCACAACCTTCACCCGTGTGGCGTTGCCAACCACCTCGTCGCGGTCCTTGATCGCACCGATGCGGCGGATATCGAGGCGCACGGAGGAGTAGAATTTCAGCGCATTGCCGCCCGTCGTCGTCTCGGGCGAGCCGAACATGACGCCGATCTTCATCCGGATCTGGTTGATGAAGATCACCATGCAGCCCGAGCGGTTGATCGACCCGGTCAGCTTGCGCATCGCCTGGCTCATCAGGCGGGCATGCACGCCCACGCTTGAATCGCCCATATCGCCTTCCAGTTCCGATTTCGGCGTCAGGGCCGCAACCGAATCGACGATCACCATGCTGACCGCGCCGGACCGCACCAGCGTATCCACGATCTCCAGCGCCTGTTCACCGGTATCGGGCTGCGAAATCAGCAGCTCATCCAGGTTGACTCCAAGCTTCTTGGCATATTGCGGATCGAGCGCGTGCTCGGCGTCAACAAAGGCGCACACACCGCCCTTCTTCTGTTCCTCGGCCACCGCATGGAGCGTCAGCGTCGTCTTGCCGGAGCTTTCGGGCCCGTAAATCTCGATCACGCGGCCCTTGGGCAAACCGCCGATGCCAAGGGCGATATCCAGCCCGAGCGAGCCGGTGGAGGTCGACTCGATATCCGGAATGACGTTCTCGCCCCCCAGCTTCATGATGGAGCCCTTGCCGAACTGACGTTCGATCTGGGCCAATGCGCTATCGAGGGCCTTTTGCTTGTCGGCCGATTTACGGTCAGTCATGTCGAGAAGGTTCGCCGTTGCCATGGATTTGGATCCTTATGTCATGCCGCGGGGCGTGGCGGCAATGGGTCCGGTTTCGTGCGGTTGGCGCGCGATCCGGGTTGCTCTTGTTCACCTCTTGTTCGCAAACCCGATAACAAACAAAACGAGAACAATTCAAGGAAAAACTTCCTACGTTGTGATCTTTTGCACCGTGCGGTTAACAATCGGTTACGCTGGTGGAAAAGAATTGAAGGGATAGGGATGCTGGTCTTCTGGAAGGCGCGCCTGGTGGTGCTGGCAGTGCCCAAGACGGGAACGACCGCGCTGGAACAGGCGCTTTTACCCTATGCCGATGCCGCAATCCTCAACCCGCCGGCGCAAAAACACTGTAATCTGCGGCGCTATCGCAACGAGTTGCAGGCGTTCTTCGAACAGCGCGGCAGCCGCCAGCTGGACCTGATGGCGGTGGTGCGGGAGCCGGTCAGCTGGCTTTCAAGCTGGTATCGCTACCGCGCCCGGGAGGAGATTCGCGGCACACCGAACTCCACCGCCGATCTCAGCTTCGATGATTTCGTGGAGGCCTGGCTGAGGGACCACCCGCCCGAATTCGCCCGTGTCGGGCGGCAATCCCGCTTCGTGGCCGATGAACATGGCCAATGCGGGATCGATCACCTGTTTCGCCACGATCGCCTTGATCAGGCGGTCGGGTTCCTGGAAGATCGGATTCGGATTTCGCTGGAATTGAGGCGCAGCAACGTCTCGCCGGCGCTAGATGTCGGGCTGAGCGACCCGATGGCCGCGCGCCTGCGGGCCGAGGCGCCGGAGGACTTCGCCCTGTGGTCCGACGTGGTGGCGCTCCGCTCGTGACGCGTTCAATGGAGTTGCTTGCGCACGGTTTCCGTCAGATCGGTGAGTGAAAACGGCTTTGGCAGGAACACCGATCCCGGCACACCGATCGAGCCGTCATCAAGGGCGCTCTCCGCATAGCCCGAGACGAAAACAACCTTGGTGTCGGGTCGCTCCTTCAACGCCTCGCGCACCCAGGACGGCCCGTCCATGCCCGGCATGACCACATCCGTCACGAACAGATCGATGGCCAGATCGGCATCCGACAACGTCTCCAGCGCCTCTTCGGCACTGCCCGCTTCGATCACCGAATAGCCCCGCAATCGCAGCGCGCGGGAGGCGAAGGCCCGCACCGGCGCTTCATCCTCGACAAGCAAGACCACGCCGGGGGTCCGATTATTCACCGACGGGTCATCCTCTTCGATCACCTCTGCATCGGCGATCTGCGCCGCCGGATCGGTGACGGCTCCCTCGTGCGCGGGGATATAGATGGTAAACGTCGTCCCCGCGCCCACAACGCTGTCGACGAAGATGTAGCCGCCGGTCTGCTTGACGATCCCGTAGGCCATCGACAGGCCAAGCCCCGTTCCTTCGCCGGTCCGCTTGGTGGTGAAGAACGGCTCGAAAATCCGGTTCACCTTGTCGGGCGGGATGCCGTGGCCGTGGTCCCGCACCCGGATCGTGACGTAGGAGCCTTGCGGCACGACGGCCTGATCCCGGTGCATCGGCTCGGACAACTCGACCATCCGCGTCTCGACGCGCACCTCGCCGCCATCGGCCATTGCGTCGCGGGCGTTGACCACAAGATTCATGATCACCTGATCCAGCTGCCTGCGGTCGGCCCGGATCGGCAGAAGGTCGGGATCGTTCGACAGCGTCAGGGTGATCCGCTCCCCCACCAGGCGGTTGAGAAGATGCGTCAATTCCCCGATGGAATCCCGAAGATCCAGCACCTCGGGCTCCAGCGTCTGCTTGCGGGAAAACGCCAGAAGCTGCCCCACAAGGCTCGCCGCCCGGTTGGCGTTCTGGTTGATCTGAACCAGATCCGAGAAGTCCGGATCCCCTTGATCGTGGCGCAGCAGGAGCAGGTCACAATGACCAGTAATCGCCGTAAGCAGGTTATTGAAATCGTGCGCAACTCCGCCCGCAAGCTCCCCGATGGCCTGCATCTTCTGGCTCTGCACGAATTGCAGCTCAAGCGTTTTCAGCTCGGTCGCATCATGAAGAACCGCCAGCAGGGATGGGCCGGTGCCATCCACGATGCGGCTAAGCGAGATCTGCAGGAAGGTGTCATCCTTGCGGTGCTTGGCCCGCGCCACTTCCGGGCGGTTCGGCACCCGTTCGGCCAGCGTATCGCCCACCCAATCGTTGACCGGACGGCCCAGGTTTTCGACGAATTGCGACAACGGCCCCGTTGCGCCCTCCTCTATGCCCAGAAGGCCCTGCGCGTGGTGGTTCGAGGCCAGGATCTGCCCGTCCCCGCCGATATGCAGCAGCGCCACCGGCAGGGATTCAAACGCCCGGGCCGCCACCGATGCCGCAGGCGGCTCGGCCAGGCCCGGCACGGCATAGACTTCACGACGGCCATCCTTGGCCGCCACCACGATCGGGATCACCTCGATCGCGCCATTCGCCCCCACAAGGCTTGACCTGCGCCCGGCCACAAGCGGTTGATCCGGAAAGACATCTTCCAACGTCGTCGCGCGCCGCCCCAGAACATCGCGCATCGCTGCGTTCATCGACAACACGGTATCGTTGTGGCTGACGACCATCATCGGCAGGCCAATCCATTCGCCATGGCGCGTCTGCCCGTCGGCCATGTCATCGAGCCGCCAGATCACGCCACCGCGCATCCGGTGCGCGGCCAGGCGCACGGTGCCCCGGGGTGTCACGATGATTTCATGCGCCGAGGGGCGGCGGCCCATCGCCGTTTCGTGGCGGAAGACCACGGCCGCCGCATTCGGCAACACCCCGGCCACGGCGCGCGCCATCGGCAGGCCGATCCGCTGACCGAACCGGCGCTCCGCCGCTGCATTCTGAAGGACAATGGCCCCATCCTCGTCGGTGCAGAAGCACGGCGCGGGGTCATGTTCGATCAGGGAAAACGCGGCCTGAAACGTGTTGCGCGTGCGCCAGACGCGATAGATATCGCGTATCGCCACCAGCGCCGCGGCCGCAAGGCATCCGCCCGTTGCCGCCGTCAGGCCAAATCGCAGTTCGGGCCCCGGCGCCAGAAGCGCGGCTCCGCCCGCAACGATCCCAAGGACCAGAAGGACGACGGGCTGCACGAATGGTCGGATCCCGCGCATATCGCCAAAGCCCCTATGGGTCGCTTCGTCACTCACGCCGTCTTTCGCCTCCCTGCCATCGGCGGCACCGCCATTCTGCGGCCCGGTCCTTACATCCTGTCGTCCGAGAAATAGGTTAAATTAACCTTAAGACTGACTCATTAATCATCCGGTGGCCAGTCTTCAGCGCCGCGACATCTCGCAGGTATAGAAGCCATCTGAGGCGCTGAGCGGCGTGTCGAGGTGTTGCGCATCCACCTGCCAGTCCGGATGGCGTGCGACAAAGGCCGCGATGCGCGCCTCGTTCTCCACCTCGAACAGCGAGCAGGTCATGTAGATGAGCCGCCCGCCCGGCCCCACCAGCGCGGCCGCGGCATCCAGGATCTGATCCTGAGTTGTCGTCAGCCGATCCAGATCCCCGGGCGTCAACCGCCATTTCGCCTCCGGATCGCGCCGCCACGTGCCGCTTCCGGAGCACGGCACATCGGTCAGAACGACGCTGTAATCATCGCGCAGCATGTCGGTTTTCGCTTGGTTAATCTGCACCCCCGCCCGCGCGGCCCTAGGTGCCAGATCGGCCATGCGCCCGGGAAACGCATCATGCGCCGTGATCTCGGCCCCGGTCCGATCGGCAATGGCGAGGCTCTTGCCGCCGCCGCCCGCGCAGTAATCCAGAATGCGCCCGACCTGGGGCCAGTCAAGGCGCAAGATTGCGTGTTGAACCGACAGATCCTGCAACTCGACAAGACCCGTCAGATAGGCCTCCGATTGTCGAATTCTCCGCGCGTTTTCCGTGGCTTCAAGGGCGAGCTTCACGTGCGGATGCGGGCGCGTCACGATGCCGTCCTTGGCCAAACTGACACATGCCGCCTCCCGCGTGCCGCGCCGAAGGTTAACGCGCAGCCACACTGGCGCCCGGTGGGTGAAGCCCTCGAACAGCCGGACTGGATCGCCCGGCGCGCGGACGGCCAGCATCGGCCGCACCCAATCCGGGATATCGCGCGCCGCATCGGGCTCCAGGATCGGATGCGCCGCCTCCTCGACGGTCAGCCGAGCCGGGCCGTGCCCCGCGCCGCTGAACAGGTCGGCCACATCCATGCCGCTCAGCCGCGCCAACCCAAGCACCAGGCCCCGTCCGTCCGCCGCGCCGCCCGCCGCTTCACACGAGCCCTTCCGGCGCAGCACATCGAACACGTGGTCGCGCACCCCGGCGCGGTCCTTGGACCCCGCATAACGCGCGCCCCGCGCCCATCGCGTCAGCGCTTGTTCAATGGGTAAACCATCTCGCCAGGCGTCAAGCACCTCTATCACGGCAGCCAGGCGCGCCGCCGGTGTCATCGGCTGAAATTACATGAAAAACCCGCCATAACCTACTTATCCAGCGCGATAATTTGGGCTTTCCCGGGTGATCTGCACATCATGCACATGGCTTTCCTTGAGGCCCGATCCGGTGATCCGCACGAAGTTGCACCGCTGGCGCATATCGTCCACCGTGGCACATCCGGTATAGCCCATGGCGGCCCGCAGGCCCCCGATCAGCTGATGCACCACCGTACCGGCGGACCCCTTGTAGGGCACCTGCCCCTCGATCCCTTCGGGCACCAGCTTGTCGCTGGCCGCATCCTTCTGGAAATACCGGTCCGCCGAGCCCCGCGCCATGGCGCCGAGGCTGCCCATCCCGCGATAACTCTTGTAGCTGCGCCCCTGGAACAGGATCACCTCACCCGGGCTCTCATCGGTGCCAGCAATCATCGAACCGACCATGGCGCAATGGGCGCCCGCGGCAATCGCCTTGGCAAAATCGCCCGAGAACTTGATGCCGCCATCGGCGATCACCGGCACGCCGGATTTCGCGGCCTCCCCGGCACAATCCATGATCGCGGTCAGTTGCGGCACTCCCACACCGGCCACGATCCGCGTGGTGCAGATGGAGCCCGGCCCGATCCCGACCTTCACCGCATCGGCGCCCGCGTCGATCAGCGCGCGGGTGGCCTGCCCCGTCGCAACGTTCCCCGCCACAACCTGCACCTCGTTCGACAGGCTCTTGACCCGCTCCACCGCCCGCGCGACGCCCTCGGAATGGCCATGGGCCGTGTCGATCACGATCAGGTCGCAGCCCGCATCGACCAGCGCCTCGGACCGCTCGAACCCCGAATCGCCCACCGTCGTCGCCGCCGCCACGCGCAACCGGCCCAGCGGGTCCTTGCAGGCCTGCGGGTTCAACACCGCCTGTTCCGTATCCTTCAACGTCAGCAACCCGGTCAGCGCGCCATTCCCATCCGTCACCAGCAGCTTCTCGATCCGCCGCGCCTTCATCAGGCTGATCGCTTCGTCCCGATCCGCGGGCTCGCGCAATATCGCCAGATCCTTGGACGTCATCATCATCCGCACCGGCGTCGCATCATCTTGCGCAAACCGCATGTCGCGATTGGTCACGATCCCCAGCACCCGCCTGTTCTCATCCACCACCGGAAACCCGGAAAAGCCGTAGCGCTCCATAAGGGCCTTGGCATCGGCCAAGGTCTGATCGGCGGTCAGCGTCACCGGGTTATACACGATCCCGCTCTCGAACCGCTTCACCCGCCGCACTTCGCGCGCCTGCGCCTCGATATCGAGATTGCGGTGGATCACGCCCATGCCGCCCGCCTGCGCCATCGCGATCGCCATCCGGGCCTCGGTCACCGTATCCATGGCAGAGCTGAGCAGCGGGATGTTGAGGGCGATGCTCTTGGTCACCCAGGTGCGCGTATCGGCATCACTGGGCAGCACCGAACTTGCGCCCGGTACCAGCAAAACATCGTCAAAGGTGAGGGCCTCGCGAATCTCCATCGGGTGTCTCCTTCGGAGGGGGATCGGTTGGCACGTCCCTATCCCATGGGTCGCCAAAGGGGGCAAGGGCTAAATCTTGTGGGTAGACGCGGCGCAGCCGGGCGCTCAGCCGCGGAAGCCCGTCGCCACCACGAACTTCTCCGACGAATCCGCGCGCGACGCGCCCGGCTTCACATTGGCCACCTTCTTGAACCGCTGCTTCAACAGCGCCTGCAAGCCGCCCTCGGCGCCGCCCGCCAGAACCTTCGCCACGAATGTCCCGCCGGGCTCCAGCACATCAAAGGCCAGTTCCGCCGCCGCCTCGCACAACGCCATGATCCGCATGTGATCCGTCTTCTTGTGTCCTGAGGCCGAGGCCGCCATGTCACTCATCACCACGTCGGCCGGGCCGCCCAGCCAGGCCTTCACCTTGTCGTCCGCACCATCTTCCATGAAATCAAGCTGATGCAACTCGCATCCGGCAATCGGCTCCATCTCCTGCAGATCCAGCCCGATCACGCGGCCCACGGCCTTGCCGCCCTTCTCGCCCAGCGCATTGACGCGCTGCACCGCCACCTGGCACCAGCCGCCCGGCGCACAGCCCAGATCGACCACCCGCGCCCCCGGCACAAGAAACCGGTACTTGTCGTCCAGGTCGATGATCTTGAACGCCGCCCGCCCGCGATAGCCCTCGCGCTTGGCCCGCGCCACGTAGGGGTCGTTCAACTGCCGCTCCAGCCACAGGGTGGAGCTCAGCTTGCGCCCCCGCGCGGTCTTCACCTTGACCTTCAGGTCCCGCTGGCCGCGTCCGCTTGTATTCTTGACCATCTCAACGCCCAATCGGGGCCCAGACGCCCCGTTTCATCTTGGCCGAAAACCTCCCGCCGGAGGCTCCCCAACCGCCCAATTCTCCCCGACAGGTGCAACCTGCACGAGCCATTCGCAACACGCCCCGCAAATTTTCGTCAGAAAATTTGCCCCCGGCGATGCCGAAGGCAGTGCAATCGCGTCAGTAGGGCCCGTCTTCCAGCACACCGTCCCGGCTCATCTGCGCATAGAGCAGCCCCTCGCGCAGCCCGCGATCGGCCACAGAAAGCCGGTCTGTCGGCCAGGCCCGCAACAGCGCCTGCAGGATCGCCGCACCCGACATGATCAGGGTCTGACGGTCCCGCCCGATGCGCGGATCGCGCCGCCGCCCTTCCGGGCCCAGCGCCAGATACCCGTTGATCACGGTGTCGATCTGGTCCGACGTCATCCGCAACCCGTCCACCTTGTTGCGATCATAGCGCCGGAGGCCCAGATGCGAGGCCGCCACGGTTGTGACCGTCCCGCTGGTCCCGATGATCTGAAAGCCCTCGCGGGTCTGGTCGGCCGCATCCATATAGGGCGAGAACGTCGCCAGCTGCTCCTCGAAGAACCACGACATCAGCGCAAATCGCGCGCCGTCATCGGCCACATCGTCATACATGTCCTTGAGCGTCGCCACACCGAGCGGGATGGAGATCCAATCCACCACCTTGGCACGGGGAAACACCGTCTCGTCGTAGTCGAACCCCTGGTGCAGCCGCATGATCGCCTTGGGGCGCTCCAGCTTCGGCACCCGGCACAGATCGATCCAGACAAGCTCCGTCGATCCGCCCCCGATATCGACAACCAGAAGCTGCTCGGTGCGGGTCGAGACCAGCGGCGCGCAGGACACAACGGCCAGCTGCGCCTCCTCCTCGGGCTTGATGATCTCCAGTTCCAGCCCGGTTTCCCGCTTCACCAGGGCGATGAATTCCGGGGCGTTGGTGGCGCGGCGGCAGGCCTCGGTCGCCACCAGACGGGCGCGTTCCACCCGATGCTTGCTCAGCTTCTTCTGGCAGATCTTGAGCGCCCCCACGGCGCGCGCCATCGATGCGCGGCCCAAGCGGCCCGACGCCTCCAACCCCTGCCCCAGCTGGACGGATTTGGAAAACGAATCCACCACATGCAGCTGGCTGCCCTTGGGCTGCGCAATCAGCATCCGGCACGAATTCGTGCCCAGATCCAGGGCGGCATAGAGATCGTCCGGGTCCGGCCCGGTCTTGACCTTTGCGGCGGGGCGGCGTTCGACAGGCTGGATCGCGGCGGGCTCGCGTTTGGGCGGCACCGGCGCGACAGGTCTGGGGAACGGGCCGTCCCCGCCAGAGCGCTTGTGCGACATGGGGCGCGTGCCTTTCCAATTCGTGGTTGCCCGAACCGTACCCTGATCGACCCGTTGAAACAACAACGGGAATCGCACGTGCCGTGCCGGGCACGCGCCCGCCCGGTTCATCATCTTGTTGAGAATTTCTGGCCCTGGCCCCGGTGGCGGGGGACCGCCGCGGCAGGCTATGACGGAATTGCGAAAGGCGCGCGTCGTTTTGGCCGCGCGTGATGTCGAAAACAGGACCGGCGCATGGCCGTGCGCCGCCTATTGTGCCGCAACGGGGTGACTCGCGCATCCCACCCACCCGGAGGTTCCCCATGCCCGCCATCACCCATGTCTTCTGGCGCGATATCCCCGCCCAGGTGATCGTCGGCAAGGGCCGTGCCGGGGCCAAGATGCCTCTGCCCGAGCGGTTCGAGCAGGCCATCGACCGCGCCGCCATGAAGATCGGCGCCAAGGACGAAGATGCCTATCTGGCCGAATGGCGCCGGGTTGTGGTGGGTGAGGCCGAGGGCGACCTGAAGGAGATCGCCACCCGCGAGGCCGCCGCCCTCGATGCCGCCTATGACACGGACCGCCTGAAAACCCTGATCGACGCCGAGGGGCACGACCCCGCAAACGCCGCCTGACCCTTGAGCCCCTGGGAGACATTCATGTCGCTTCTCAACTTCCGCAAACCCGCCCCCGCGCCCACCGCCCCCTCGGCGGAGATGGAGGCGCTCCTCAAGGGCTATTCGATCGAAGTCATGCCGCGCACCGCCGAGAAGGTGGATGATTTCCGCCACTACCTGGCCGCGGGCACACGGGTCTACATCGCCCATATCGATGGCACGCCGATCGAGGATATGGTTGCCACCGCCGCGCGCATCCGCGCCGAAGGGTTCGAACCGATGCCGCATTTCCCGGCCCGCTCCATCGCCGATGCGACCACGCTGGCCGACTGGATCGCCCGCTATCAGGGCGAGGCCGACGTCAGACAGGCGCTGATCCTGGCGGGCGGTATCGCCAAACCCCACGGCACCTTTGCCTCCTCCATGGACCTTCTGGAGACCGGTTTATTCGATAAAGCGGGTATGGAGCGCCTGCACGTGGCGGGCCACCCCGAAGGCAACCGCGATATCGACCCCAATGGCGGTGACGCGACGGTGATGGAGGCGCTGCGCTGGAAACAGGCCTTCAGCGAGCGCACCGATGCGCAGATGGCGCTCGCCACCCAATTCGCCTTCGAGGCCGGTCCCGTCATCGCCTGGGCCGAGCGGTTGCAGGCCGAGGGCATCACGCTCCCGATCCATCTGGGCATCGCGGGCCCCGCCAAGCTGCAGACGTTGATCAAATTCGCCATCGCCTGCGGGGTCGGAAACTCTCTGCAAGTCCTGCAAAAACGCGCCAAGGATGTCACCAAACTGCTGCTGCCGTTTGAGCCGACCGAGATCATGGGAGAACTGGCCACCTACAAGGCCGCCCATCCCGACAGCCTGATCGAGCGCATCCACTTCTTCCCCCTTGGCGGCATCAAGACCAACGCCACTTGGGCCATCGAGCATGGCGGCGCCTCCACCGCGCCCGTCAACGCCAACGCCTGACCTCACGGCCCGCGCAAGGCCAATACGGCATACAGCGCCGCCATCGGCAGGTAGATCTCCGGTTTGCCCGTCGCATAGGCCGCATAGCCGTGGCAGCCCGACAGCTGGCCGTAAAGGCCGCGGTGGCACAGGGCGGCGCCCGCCACCGTGCGAAGGGCGTGGGTCAGGGTGTCTTTCAAGGTCTTCATCGGTCAATCTCAAAGGTCAAGATCGACCCGCGCAGGTCTTGAGCAGACCATCGCAAACCTGCGCGCCCTTGGCGCGACACGCCGCATGTCACAAGGTGACACCCAGAAGGTAACGCCCCCCACGCGTGCCTGCGGATAGAAGACTGACATGACAATCCAAACACCCATCTCCCCTGCGCTCGACGCCTTCGGCAAAGCCATCAAGGCCGAACGCCTCGCGCGTGAGTGGAGCCTGACCAGGCTCGCAGAGCGGGCCCTCGGCAACCCCGACCGCAAGGGCTATTGCTCCCAGGTCGAAAAGGGCCTGCGCAACTTGTCAGAGGGCACCATCCGCAGTTTCGCCCGCGTCCTCGACCTTCCCGCCTCCGCCACCGACCCGCTCACCGGGCACCTGCTTCCGCCGGAGGATGACACGACCCAGACAGACGCCGCCGCCACTGCTCTTCTGCAAGAGGTCGAGGCATTGCGCGACAAGCTGAAACTGTCCGAGGCCATCGCCGTGGCCATCGCCTACAAATACGCCGACGGCAATCCGACTGATATCGAAGGCGCGTTGAAGGGTCTGGAGGCCGCCCTGGAACTGGCCGCGAAAGAGCAACAACGCGGCGCCCTGCCGTCGAACCACGAGGACGCCGCCGAGGCAGTCGTCCAACGGATCAACGACCTGAACAATCGCGGCGAGATCGACACCGCCTACGCCGACCTCCATGCCGAGGCCGCCCGCCGCGCAGAGCGGCGCGAAGCAATGCTGGCCGAAGACACCCGCATCCTCGATCTGCTGATCACCCAAGCGGCGCTGGCCAACGACGCCGACGGCTACGCGCAGGCGCACCTTCAACGGATCAGGCTCGACAGCCCTAGCCCAGAAGACACGTTCGAGCGTCTCTGCGCTCTTCAAAACGACCGCTACCAAGAGGGCCTCCGCCTCGGCACCCCTTTTGCGCTCACATCCGCCGCAGGCCTCGCGCGCAGCTGCATCGACATCGCCCCAACGCCCGACCTCCGCGCGATGGCCCAAAACGAACTCGGCACAGCACTTCGAAACCAAGGCAATCGCACGAGCGGTTCTGAGGGAAGCGCCCTGATGGAACAGGCCGCAGAATGCTACTGCGATGCTCTTCGCGTCTTCACCAAGGCAACCCACCCCGGAAACTGGGCAATCGTCGTGCAGAACCTAGCCCTCGTGCTTCAAACTCAGGGTGATCGCATGGGTGGCCTCGATGGCAACGTCCTTCTCTCGCATGCCGTAGATTGCTACCGCGCAGCGCTTGGCGTTTTTACCGAGGCGAGCCACCCCATGGATTGGGCGGTGACTGTGCAGAATCTAGCCATCACACTACAAATTCAAGGCGTTCGCACGCGTGGGCCCAGTGGTTCTGCGTTACTGGCGGAGGCCGTGGACTGCTACCGCGCCGCCCTGCGTGTCCGCACTGAGTCTGACGAACCGGAGCGGTGGGCAATGACCATGCAGAACCTCGCCGCTGCGCTGCGAACTCAAGGCAGCCGGATCGATGGCCCCGAGGGCGCAGCCCTCCTGTCCGAGGCTGTTGAGACGTTCCGCAGCACACTGCGCGTCCGGACCGAGACCGACCATCCCATCGACTG
The DNA here is from genome assembly GCA_947494975.1 of uncultured Roseicyclus sp. Classification (GTDB taxonomy): domain Bacteria; phylum Pseudomonadota; class Alphaproteobacteria; order Rhodobacterales; family Rhodobacteraceae; genus Gymnodinialimonas. The sequence goes on from CANLXA010000003.1 coordinate 777,383, forward strand.
GGCGACTATAATGCAGAATCTCGCCCTGGCCGAAGCCTCCCGCGCCGTACACGACACTACCGCCGACCCGCGCACGCACCTCACCGCCGCCCTCACCCACATCGACAACGCCCTACGCATCTACGACCCCGTCCATATGTCCTACGACCATACCAAAGCCACCCGGCTCCGCACCCACCTTCTCGCCCGCCTCGCCTCATTATCTTCATGAGCCATTTGACCCGTGACGTCGCCCGCGCGCGGGACTATGTCGCCTCTGTGCCGTCGCGCCCGCGCCCTCGCCCCTAGGGTCGCGCCAAACGGCCCATCAAGGAGAGCCCGCCCGTGACACGCACCATCATCGAGTCGAAAACCAGGACCACCGTGATCGGCTTTGATGAGCCGTTCTGCGTCATCGGGGAGCGGATCAACCCCACCGGCCGCAAGATCCTCAACGAAGAGCTGGAGCGTGGCGATTTCAGCCGGGTGGAGGCCGATGCCGTGGCCCAAGTGGCCGCAGGCGCCACCGTGCTCGACATCAATTCGGGCGCCGTCTTCTCCAACAAGATGGCCGAAGATCCGCGTTACGCCGACAACAATTTCGTCGAGCCGACGCTCATGAAAGAGCTGGTGGAAAAGGTGCAGGCCGTCACCGATTGCCCGCTCTGCATCGACAGTTCCGTGCCCGGCGCGCTGGAAAACGGCCTTGCCGCCGCCGAGGGCCGCCCGCTCCTGAACTCCGTCACCGGGGAGGAGGAGCGGCTGGAGCTCGTCTTGCCGCTCGTCAAGAAATACAACGTGCCCGTGGTGGCCATTTCCAACGACGATACCGGTATCTCGGAAGACCCCGAGGTGCGCTTTGCCGTCGCCAAGAAGATCGTCGAGCGCGCCGCCGATTTCGGTATCCCCGCCCACGACATCGTGGTCGATCCGCTTGTCATGCCCATCGGCGCCATGGCCACGGCGGGCCATCAGGTCTTCACGCTGGTCCGTCGCCTGCGCCAGGAGCTTGGGGTGAACACCACCTGCGGCGCGTCGAACATCTCCTTCGGCCTGCCCAATCGCCACGGCATCAACAATGCCTTCCTGCCCATGGCCTTCGGCGCGGGCATGACCAGCGCCATCATGAACCCCGTGGCGCTCCCGATCGGCCCCAAGAAGATCGCCGAGAAGAAGGCCGAAGTGGAGGCCGCCGGGATCATCCTGCCCGACGGCATGGATGACGAGACCTTCGTGAAGCTCTTCGGCCTCGGCTCCACCAAACCCCGCCCCGGCAAGGAGATGGAGGCGATCCGTGCCGCCAACTTCCTGCTCAACCACGACGACGGCGGCGGCGCCTGGATTTCCTTCAACAAGGATCCCGATGCCGCGCCGCGCCGGGGGCGCGAGGGCGGACGTCGCCGCGCGCGGGGTTGATTGACCTGCCATCGCCTCCACGCGACACTCCCCACTCTCGATTGGGGAGCCCACGCCTCTTGGACGACACCACACGCGCCCCGTCCGCCCGCCGGACCTCCCGGATATGGGCCGCGCTGCGGATGCTGCGGCGGCTGGTCATCATCGGCGTGATCGCTGTGCTGGTGAACCAGCTCATCGGGATTTCCATGGACATGGCCGACCAATTGCCCGCCGGCGAAACCAGCCCGATGCAGGCAGTGATCCTGCTGACGGCCCTGATCGTCTACGCCCTCTTGATCGCCACCCCCTTCGTGCCGGGCGTCGAAATCGGGCTCGCCCTTCTGCTGCTCCGCGGCGCCTCCATCGCGCCCGCCGTCTACGGCGCGACCCTGGCGGGCCTGCTTCTGGCCTATCTGCTGGGTCGCTTCCTGCCCGACCGGTCGCTGGCCCGGTTCCTGCTGGATCTGCGCCTGCGCCGCGCCGGGCGTCTGGTTCACCGCATAACTCGGCTCAGCGACGCACAGCGCGAGGCGCGGTTGGAGCGGATGATGCCGCCATGGCTCTCCCTGCCATGCCTGCGCTATCGCTACCTGTCCCTCGCGCTCCTGCTGAACCTGCCCGGAAACGTGGTCTTCGGCGGCGGCGGCGGCCTAATGCTGATGGCGGGGCTCAGCCGCCTGTTCCGGCCCCGCGCCACGATCTTCGCCACCGCGATTGCCGTCCTGCCGGTGCCGCTGATGATCTGGTGGTTCGGCACCGGCATGTTCGGCCTGCCCCCCGCATGACGCGCATCTTGAAATCCGACGCTGCAAGGCCCCCCGAAGGCGTATTTCGCCTTTCGCGCGGGGGCCAGTTTGCTAGGGTCCGGAGCAACAACACCATTCCGGGCCGAGGCAGATGAGCGACCAGGATCCCCTTGTTATCTTCACCCCTTCGGGCAAGCGCGGGCGCTTCGCCGTGGGCACCCCGATCCTGAGTGCCGCACGCCAGCTTGGCGTTGATCTCGATAGCGTCTGCGGTGGGCGCGGTATCTGCTCCAAATGCCAGATTGCGCCCTCCTACGGCGACTTCCCGAAGCACGGCGTGACGGTGCGTGACGGCGCGCTCAGCGACTGGAACGAGGTGGAAGCTCGTTATGACCGCGTGCGCGGCCTGAAGGAAGGCCGTCGCCTTGGGTGTCAGGCAAAAGCGCAGGGCGACATCGTCGTCGATGTCCCGCCTGAAAGCCAGGTGCACCGACAGGTGGTGCGCAAGGCGGCGTCGGCCAAGCCCATCATCATGGATCCCGCCACACGTCTTGTCCTGATCGAAGTGGAAGAGCCCGACATGCATTCGCCCTCCGGCGATCTGGAGCGGGTGGAGGACGCCCTGCGCGACCAGTGGCAGGTCCGGAACGTGACGGCCAGCCTGCCAATCCTGAAGGCCTTGCAACCGGCCCTGCGCAAAGGCAAATGGCAAATCTCCGTGGCGCTGCATCAGCCCGCCGGATCGGATGAAATAGTGATCCTCGGCGTCTGGCCCGGCCTGCATGAAGGCGGTCTCTACGGGCTCGCCGTGGATCTGGGCTCCACCACCATCGCGGCGCATTTGTGTGACCTGACCGACGGCCATGTGCTGGCCTCCTCCGGCCTGATGAACCCGCAGATCCGCTTTGGCGAAGACCTGATGAGCCGGGTCAGCTACGTGATGATGAACCCCGGCGGCGATGCGGAGATGACGCAGGCCGTGCAGGGCGCCCTGAACGATCTGGCCTTGGAGATCGCGGGTGAGGCCGGTATCGATCCGACCCTCATTCTGGAAACCGTCATTGTCTGTAATCCGGTTATGCACCACCTGCTTCTGGGCATCGATCCGGTGGAGCTTGGGCAGGCCCCCTTCGCCCTGGCAACCTCCGGCAGCCTCACGATGGAGGCACGCGATATCGGGCTAAAAGGGATTGCGCCGACCGCTCAAGCCTACCTTTTGCCGTGCATCGCGGGCCATGTCGGCGCCGATGCCGCCGCCGTCGCCTTGGCCGAGGAACCCAATACATCCAAGGACTTGGCGCTCATTGTTGATGTTGGCACCAACGCGGAGATCCTGCTCGGGGATAGCAGCGGCGTGCTCGCCTGCTCCTCGCCGACCGGCCCCGCCTTCGAAGGCGCGCAGATCAGCGCGGGCCAGCGCGCCGCGCCCGGCGCCATCGAGCGGATCGAGATCGATCCCGACACCAAGGAGCCGCGCTTCCGCGTCATCGGCAGTGACCTCTGGTCCGACGATCCCGCCTTCCCCGCCGACACGCAAGTAACCGGCATCTGCGGCTCGGGCATCATCGAGGCGGTGGCCGAAATGCGCATGGCGGGCCTGCTGGACGCCTCGGGCCTCATCGGCGGCGCGGAGGCCACCGGCACCGCGCGGTCCGAGCCCACCGGCCGCACCCATGCCTACCTGATCCACGACGCCACGGCGCAGGGCGGGCCCCGCATCACCGTCACCCAGGGGGACATCCGCGCCATCCAGCTGGCCAAATCCGCGCTCTACGCGGGCGCGCGCCTGCTGATGGACAAGCGCGGGGTCGACAAGGTCGATCGCGTCGTGCTCGCCGGGGCCTTCGGCGCCCATATCTCGCCCAAACACGCCATGGTGCTTGGCATGATCCCCGATGTCCCGCTCGACAAGGTGCAATCGGCGGGCAACGCCGCGGGCCACGGCGCGCGCATCGCGCTTTGCAACCGCGCCGCCCGTACCAAGATCGAAGAGGTTGTGGGCCAGATCCACAAAGTCGAAACCGCGATCGAGCCGAGATTCCAGGAGCACTTTGTCAACGCCAATGCCATCCCCCACGCGACGGACCCGTTCCCGGAACTGGCGCAGGTCGTGACACTGCCCGCCGTGGCCTTCGGGGCCAGCGGCGCAGCGCCGGGCGGCGATGGCGGGCGGCGGCGGCGGCGCAACCGCGGGTGACCGCCCGCGACGGCTGTGGCCCGCGCTGCTTCACGTCCAGGCAAAAGCCCGGCGATCACGCGCGTGAGTGACCAAGACACGCGCCTGTCCACCTATCCTGAGGGACAGGAGTCACTATCGTGAAACAGGCTTTGACTACGTCTTTTGCGGTCGCTGCCTGCCTCGCCTGCCGCCGCACAAGCCTCGGGCCATGACGGTACCGGATGTCATGTGGGCACCGGGAAGCGAAGGTTTGCCCGAGCTCGGGGACGACCGCCCGGTGCGGACGGGCGCACTCGCAGGACTTTGCCGGCCTCCCCCCATGTCGGCCAGGGGCCCGCAAGCGCCTCAGCCATCAGCCGTGATCTGCTCGATGAACCAGGTGTGCATCGGGTTCTTCCGGTCGCGCCGGTGAATGATGGCGCCCACGTCGAATGACCTGATCTCAAGCGGGGCGGCTTGAATGCGCAACCCGAAGCCGGGTGCGAATGTCTCCGCCATCCGCTTGGGCAGCGTGGCGATCATGCTGCTCCGGGCGAGTGACGCCAGCGCCGGAAAAAACAGCGGAACGGCGGCCCGGACGTCGCGGCTATGGCCAAGACGGCGCAGGGTGTCGTCGACAACGCCGGTCAGATCCCCCTTGGGCGACACGATCAGATGCGCGGCCGCCGCATAGGCCTCCAGCGTCAGCGCGTCCTGGAGCAGCGGGTGATCCTCGCGCCCGACGATCACATAGGTTTCATCGTAGAGGCGCGTCTTCAAGAACTGGTCCGGCAGGTCCCAGAAGAACCCCAGCGCCATATCCAGGTGCCGATGCTCGATCAGGTCCAGCGCGGCCGCTCGGCTTGCGGCCCGTGTGGACAGGCGCAGGTGCGGGGCCGCGCGATCCATCCGGCCCAACAGGCCGGGGATCAGGGTGGCCAGTTCGCTGTCATAGGCCCCGATCCGGAATATCCCCGTCGCGCGGGCGGGATCGAACGGGGCCGGTCCCTCCAGCGCGGCGGAGATGCGCTCCACCGCCTCGCGGATCTGCGGCTCCATCGCGACGGCCACCGCCGTCGGCTCAAACCCATGTGGCTGGCGCAGAAACAGCGGATCGTCGAACACGTCGCGCAAACGTCCCAGCGCATGGCTGATCGAGGATTGCGTCAGCCCCATCTCATCGGCCACGGCTATCCCCTTGCGATGCCGCATCAGCCCCAGAAAGATCAGCAGAACGGTCAGATCCAGCCGACGGAGTTTCATTTCATCGAAATCAGACATGAATTCAATTCGTTTTCGCTGAAGTCTGTCATCCGCTAGCACTTCCCCCGACAGCGATCAAGCGGGGATCACATGGAGATCGGGATTATCGGAACGGGCAAGGTCGGCAGTGCGTTGGCCAAGGGATGGGCGGAGGCCGGGCATAGAATCGTCCTCGGCGCCCGCGACCCGGCCAAGGCCGGCGATCTTGCCGCCGCGACACGGGCGAGCGTTGTGAGCCCTGAGGAGGTCGGCCAGGCCGATGTGATCGTGCTGGCCACACCCTGGGCCGCGGCGCACAGCGTTCTTGCGGATCTGGGCGATCTGACCGGCAAGATCGTGATCGACTGCACCAATCCCCTCGGCCGCATCGATGGCCTTCTTGGATTGCTGCTTGGCCACACCACATCCGGCGCGGAAGAACTGGCCGCCGCGGTCCCGCAGGCGCGCCTCGTCAAAACCCTCAACCAGGTCGGGGCCGAGGTGATGAGCCTGACCCGCACCCTGCCCTCTCCACCGGTCATGTTCATGGCCGCGGACGATCCGGCGGCCAAGGACGTGGTCGGCACATTGTTGCAAGATCTGGGCTTCGATCCGCTGGATGCGGGCGATCTGTCCAAGGCACGCCTGCTGGAGCCTTTTGCGCTGGTCTGGATCAATCAGGCGCTGGCGCAAGGCAAGGGGCGCCACTGGGCCTTGACCGTACAAGCGGTGCCCGATGTCTGACGCAACGACAGACCCGGTCACGGTCGTGATCCGGCGCGCCGTCAAACCGGGGGCCGAGGCCGCCTATGAGGATTGGCTGACCCGCCTGACCGAGGCCGCAAGATCGCTCGACGGCTATGTCGGGGCGGAGTTCCACCGGCCTGCAACCGGCGACCAGACTTATACCAGCGTCGTCCGGTTCGACAGCCTCGCCGCGCTGGAAGCCTTTGAGGCCTCGGACCTGCGCGCGCGGTTCCTGGCCGAGGCCGCGCCCCTGGTGCAGGCCGATGCCATCTGGGACCGGATGACGGGCCTGGAATTCTGGTTCGACCCGCCCGCGGGCACGAAGGTGCCGCAGCCCTCGCCGCACCGCATGGCGCTGCTGCTGATCGCGGTCGTCTTCGCCCTTGTGTTGGCGCTGAACCTCGCCCTTGGCCCCTTGATCGGCAGTTGGCCCCTCGCCGCGCGCCTGCTGCTGACCGTCACGCTTCAAGTCGGCCTGATGACCTACGTGATCATGCCGCGCCTGACCCGGGCGCTGGCCCGCTGGATTTACCCCACAACTCAAACCAAACCCTAAAAGGATCTTTCCCATGTCCGCAGCCATCGACACGCACGGCACCAAACGCATCCTGATGATCGCCGCCAATCCCGGCACGTCGCCCACAACCGGCTGGCCCGTCGGGTTCTGGTGGGCGGAACTGACCCATCCCTACTGGACCTTCACCGAGGCCGGGTATGAGGTGGACATCGTCAGCCCCAAGGGTGGCGATCTGATGGCTGACGGGTTCTCGGACCCCGAAGATGACAGCCAGTATTCCGCCCATGACATCCTGTCACTGGGCTTCAAGTCATCCCCCACCCACGCCTCCATGCTGCAAGGCACCAAATCCATCGCGGATGTCGCCCTCGACGATTACGACGCGATCTTCCTGGCCGGGGGCCAATCGCCCATGGTCACGATGATCGACGATACCGACCTGCATGCCTTCGTGGCGCGCGCCTATGAGGCAGACAAGATCGTCGCCGTGGTCTGCCACGGCACCTGCATCTTGCTGAAAACGAAGCTGTCGAATGGCGATCTGCTGGTCAGTGGCAAGACATGGACCGGCTTCGCCGATGCCGAAGAGAAGTTCGCCGACGATTTTGTGGGGCAGAAGATTCAGCCCTTCTGGATCGAGGAGGAGGCCCGCAAGATCGACGGCACAAATTTCATCACCGACAGCATGTTCAAGGCCTTCGCCGTGCGCGACGGCAATCTGATCACCGGCCAGCAACAATTCTCCGGTGCTGCCGCCGCGAACTTGGTTGTCGAAGTGCTTGGCCGGTAGGCGCCCGATCGAGAAGGGAGCGGGCCACCCGCGCTCTTCTCACGATCGTTCGGCGGCCATTCCGAAGGTGAAGATTTGGCACATCCGCGAAACCGTGCTGGAATCAAAATGACGAGACGCAGCCTGTCGTGCAGCGCGCAGCATTTGTCAGGAAGGGTGCAAGGGGGACATTCGCGGCATCACGAACCGGGGGCCTCCGCTCTCCGAAAATCCCGCCTCAAAGATTGAGAAAGCGTTAACAAGAATCATATTTCAACGCGCTTTCAAGGCCTTAACCCACCTTATCAACCTTGATAACCTGCCGGCATCCCTCCCTCTGCCCGGTTGACGCCCCGCCCCGCCCGGCGTATCCCGGATCCCGAGCGGCGGGTATGGTGAAAAGGTATCACGAAAGCTTCCCAAGCTTCAGTTACGGGTTCGATTCCCGTTACCCGCTCCAAGCTCTTCCAGATAATCCGCAATCAGGCCCGGAACCGCGGCCCACGCCTCGAACCCGGCCCAATGGGGCAGCGTCTCCAACGGGGCCTGCCGATAGCCGGGCGTGTGGATCAGGCACGGCACGCCCGCCCGATCCGCGGTCTCCGCATCCACCTCGCTGTCGCCCACGAAGATCGCCGGGGTGTCGCCAAGCGGCGCAAGGGCCGCGTGGAGCGGGGCCGGATGGGGTTTTCTGACGGGAAGGCTGTCGCCGCCGAACACGGTCTCGAAATGCCGCGCCAGATCGAGGTGGATCAGCACGGAACGGGTGGGCACGATGGGCTTGTTGGTACAAAGGCCCAGGCGGTGGCCACGTGCCGCCAGCACCTCAAGAGCCGCCACCGCGCCCGGATAAGGCTGCGTCTGGTGCACGGCGCCCTCGTAGACCGCCACGAAACGCTGCAGCATTTCCCCATGGACGCGCGCGGGCAGGCCCCGCGCCTTCATCATCCGCTCCACGAAGACCGACGCGCCCGACCCCACGAAACCGCGCGCTTCCGACACGCTCAAGGGCGCCGCCCCGGTGCCCTCAAGGGCACTGTTGGCGGCCAGCCGAATGTCGGGCGCGCTGTCGATCAGCGTGCCATCCAGATCGAAAACGATACGCGCCATCTTGCCCCTGCCCCGTGATCCCGACACATAGTTCGCGGCCCCCATTTGCGGAGATCTGCGATGTCCAACCCGCCCTATCACACGCCCCTTGGCCCCGACACCCTGCGTGCCCGTGGCATTCCCGCGCCCTGGACCTTCGGCCTGGCCGACCGCGTCCGATTTGGAGAGTTGGATGCGTTGGGCCATGTGAACCACACCGCCTATCTGCGCTGGTTCGAGAGCTTTCGTCTGCCGTTTCTCAAGGCGCGCAGGGTGACGGATTATGGCCCCGCCTCTCCCCGACTGGTGCTGAAACAGGTGCACTGCACCTACCTTGCCGAAATGGGGCTGGGGTTGGATTACATCGTGACGGGCCGGGTCAGCGCGTTTCGCACGACCTCGTTCACGATGACCTTCGCGATCTGGGTTCTGAACGAGGATGCGGCCGCCGCGATCAGCGCCGAGGGCGGGGCCGTCGTGGTGCTGCTTAACCGGGAGGCGCCGGGGCGGTATCCGATCCCCGAGGCCGGGCGCGCGGCGTTTCTGGCCGAGGATCAGGCGGTGCTAGAGTAACAATCTCTTGCAACGCAATAGAGGTTTTCCCGCATCGCGCCGGGGCGGATCGCCCGTTAACTTTTCGTTACTTTAAACCAAACACATTTTTTCGAACGTCCGCTCAGACGTCCTATTTCCGGCATTTTTCGCCGGGGCCCTGAGATCGCCGGAGGTTCAGCACTCAAATTATTTGGAGACACTGTTATGCAACATTTCCGTCGCACAACGCTGCCTATTCTGGCCCTGTCCATCGCCGCCACGGCCGCCCTTTCGGTACCGGCCGCTGCCGGATTCATTGGCGTCAGCCGCTGCAATCAGGCCGGCGGTTCCGGCGCGCCTGTCATGCACATCGTGAACGGTGGCGACCGCTTCGTCGTGCCCGTGGGCGAGAACGGATTGACACGCAACGCCGTCCTGAGTGAACGCCGCGCCATGGCCTGGGCCGCCGCATCGGGCCTGTTCCCGGAGGGGTCGGTGTTCGGGAACTACAGTGGCTATATCTGTGGCCTTCAGGTCGAAGACACAGCATCGGAACCGGAGCAGGAGCCCGAACCGACCCCCGAGCCCGAAGGTCCGACGGATTTCGGCAGCCTCGACGACTGATGGCTGACATGTGACATCGACAGCCCCGGTCTTTGTTGGCCGGGGCTTGTCGCGTCTCAGATCCCGCCCGCTGCCCGGGCAGCAGCAACAAGGGCCCGGGTGGAGCCATCTTTGTCCGCGCCGTCCTCTGCCCCGGTCAGAACCGGTTCGAGGGCAATCGCAAGCTCCTTGCCCAGTTCCACCCCCCATTGATCGAAGGAATTGATCCCGAGGATCACCCCTTCCACGAACACGCGATGCTCATAAAGCGCGATGATCTGGCCAAGGGTAAACGGCGTTAACTGCTCATAGAGCAGCGTGGTGGAGGGCCGATTGCCGGGGAATACCCGATGGGCGGCCTGTCGTTCCAACTCCGCCCCGTCCAGCCCTTTCGCCGCCATCAGCGCCCGCGCCTCGTCCAGGGAGCGGCCGCGCATCAAGGCCTCCGATTGTGCCAGGCAATTGGCGACCAACAGGCGGTGATGGTGTGTCAGGTCTGGTTCGTGGCCCTTCGCGGCCACAAGGAATTCGCACGGCACGACCCGCGTGCCTTGATGGATGAGCTGATAAAAGGCGTGCTGGCCGTTGGTACCGGGCTCGCCCCACACGACCGGGCCGGAATGGACGGCAAGGTCCGATCCGTCCATGGCAACGGACTTGCCGTTGCTCTCCATCTCCAACTGCTGAAGATAAGCGGGCAAGCGGCTCAACCGTTGATCATAAGGCAACACAGCGCGGGTGGTATGGCCCTGCACCTGATTGTGCCAGACCCCCACCAGGGCCAGCAGCACCGGCAGGTTATCGGCCAGATCCGCTTGCTGGAAATGGGTGTCCATCGTGCGGGCGCCGGCCAGAAACTCATCGAACCGCGCTTGGCCGATGGCGATCATGATCCCAAGGCCAATCGGGCCCCAGAGGGAGTAGCGCCCGCCGACCCAATCCTCGAACCCGAAGACGCGCTCGGCGGGAATACCGAACTCACCGGCCTTGTCGGCGGCTGAACTGAGGGCGGCGAATTGTGCCGACGGATCGGTCACATGCGGTGCCATCCAGTCCCGCGTTGTCCGCGCATTGGTCATGGTTTCGATCGTGGTGAACGTCTTCGACGCCACGACCACCAATGTTCTTTTTGGATCAAGGCCTTGCAGGGTGTCGTTGATGTCCGCTCCATCCACGTTCGACACGTAGCGCAGGCGTGGCCCGTCATGGTATGGCGCCAGCGCAAGCGTCGCCATCGCAGGGCCGAGATCGGAGCCGCCGATGCCGATATTCACCACATCCGTGTAGGTCCCGCCCTGCCCCTGAAAGCGGCCATCCCGGACCGCCTCGGCAAAGTCAAAACACCGGGCACGGGTCTCCAGAACCCCGGGCATGACATCCTCACCCGCGACACGGATCGGGCCGGACGCGGCCCGCAACGCGGTGTGAAGCACGGCGCGGCCTTCGGTTTCGTTGATGATCTCGCCACCGAACATGGCGTCGCGGCGGGCCTCCACGCCCTTGGCGCGGGCCAATTCCAGCAGCAGCGACACCGCGCCCTTGTCGATCTGGGTTTTCGAGTAGTCGAACAGCATGCCATCGGCGCGGCATGAAAACGTGTCGGCCCGGGCCGGATCGTCGAACAGGTCCAGGATCCGCCGTCCGGATTTTGCCGCCGAATGGGCCCGAAGGTCTCCCCAGATATCACCCATCTTGCCTACTCCGCCCAATGAATTGTTGCGCCCTGCGCCACGGCCCGCACCGGGGCCTCCGCAGGCGGCAAATGCATGGCCCGCTCGAACGCCGCGCGTTTCTCCGGCCCGGTGATGACGATATGTTTGCTCATCGCGTCATTGAGAACCGGCGCCGTCAGGGTGATCCGGGTTTCGCCGGCGCCGTCCGCGCGCATCGGCATGACACGCGGCGCACCGTCGCTCAGGGCGGCGTCAAGATTGTCGGCACCGGGAAACAGGCTGGCCGTGTGCATATCCGCGCCCATCCCGAGCAGGAGCACCGAGATCGGCAGGTGGCCGTCAAGGCCCGCCGCCAGCTCCTCCATCGCGTCTTCCGGGGCCGCGCCCGCCTTGAACAGGGGGATCAACATCGCCTCGGAGGCCTTTGATATCAGGAGCCTTTTGCGCAGTAGTGCGGTGTTGGAGCGTGGGCTGTCTTCATCCACCCAACGCTCATCGTTCAGCAGAACAGCAACCCGGCTCCAATCCAGCGCCTGCTCGCTCATCACGTCGAAAATCGGGCCCGGCGTGGTGCCGCCCGGCACGCAGAACGTCGCGCTGTCATGGCGGCGCAGGCAATCGGCCAATTCGCCCGTCAGGGTATCGGCCAGGTCGAGCATCATCATTTCCCGGTCAGGGTATTCGACAAACTGCATCACGAAATCTCCCGCCAGCGCCGCCCATCGCGGTGCAACAGCATCAAGGCCTCTTCCGGGCCGGAACTACCAGCTTCATATGTCACCGGCTTGTCGCCGCGTTCTTTCCACGCAGCGATAATCGGATCCGTCCAGGCCCAGGCCGCCTCGACCTCATCGCCGCGCATGAACAGCGTCTGGTTGCCGCGGATCACATCCATGATCAGCCGCTCGTAGGCATCCGGCACATGCTCGGCCTCCGGGCCCAGGGCCTCGGCAAACGACATATCGAGCGGCACGTCCACAAGGCGCATGCCCCCTGGCCCCGGTTCCTTTATTGTCACGCGCAGATCCATCCCCTCGTCGGGCTGCAGGCGGATCGACAGCACATTGGCACGGCTGCCCGCATCGGCATCGAAGATCGAATGGGGCGGCTCCTTGAAGGTTACCACAATCTCGGATTTGCGGGCCTTCAGGCGTTTGCCCGTGCGCAGGTAGAAGGGCGTGCCGTTCCAACGCCAATTGGCGATGTGCAGCTTCATGGCGATGAAGCTTTCGGTGCGGCTGGCCGGATCCTCCACATCATCGATGTAAGACGGGCCCATGCCGTCATCATATTGGCCGCGCACGATGTCAGACGGCTCCACCGGATCGAGCGCGCGGATCACCTTCAGCTTCTCATCGCGCACGGCGTCGGGATCAAACCGGCTTGGCGGCTCCATCGCCGTCAGGCACAGAAGCTGCATCAGGTGGTTCTGGACCATATCCCGCATCGCGCCGGAGCGGTCGTAATAGGCCCCGCGCCCGGCCACCGAGACCTCTTCGGCCACGGTGATCTGCACGCTATCCACATATTGGGCGTTCCACAGCGGTTCGAACAGCACATTGCCGAAGCGCACGGCCATGAGGTTCTGGACGGTTTCTTTCCCCAGATAATGGTCGATCCGGTAAATCTGCGTCTCGTCGAAATGTTCCGCCAGCGTCGCGTTCAGCGCGCAAGCCGAGTCCAGATCGCGCCCGAACGGTTTCTCGACGACGATCCTTGCCCCCTCGCGCGCAATCCCGTGATTGTGGAGCCGCTCGGCCAGCGCTCCGAAGAGGCTTGGGCCAACCGAGAAATAGAATGCCTGCGTGACGTCATCGCGCATCTTGTCCTTAAGGTCGGACCATCCGCCGTCCCCGGTTGCGTCGATGGCCAGATAGTCGAGGCGTTCCAGAAACGCAGCGACCACATCATCCGAAATCTCATCCGGCCGCAGGAATTCGTCGAACGCCTCGCGGACCCAGGCGCGCCACGCGGCGCCGTCCTGATTGGTGCGGGCCGCCCCGATGATCCGCGCCTCCTCGGGCATCTGCCCATCGCGAAACCGGCGATAGAGTGCGGGCAGGATCTTGCGGCGGGCGAGGTCACCCGTCCCGCCAAATATCACCAGATCAAACGGATCGACCGGTATGACTCGCGAAACCATGGGCGCTCCTTCTCAAGGTTACGTTAGCGCTAACGGCGCCCTTTTATCCGACACATGCCGGCAGAGTCTAACAAAACCGACAGGGCCCACAACCACCGCCGCGCGGTCGGGAAAAGAAACCGGGATTGCCGCCGGAAATCAGGCGCGCCACCTCGGTAACAATTGCCGCGATACGCCACGTCACCGCCCGCGCGCCGCCCACCAGTCGCGCGGCTTCGTCCGTGGTTTCAGCCGGCGCGCCGCGAGTGTCCGTGCCCATCCCCGCCCCGTTTCACCCCATCCGCCCCGGGCCAGCCAGACCCAGAGCCGGTCCAGCGCGCCCTTGCGGGGGGTCGTAAACGGGCAGACCCGCATACAGATCGCGCAATCGGATTTCAGCTTCGCCCAATAGGAAAAGCACGCCTCGGCATCCGATGACCATTTCTTGACGCCCCGCTGGGTCGAAGGCGATGTGCCCGTCACCTCCTCCCCGAAATCGGGCAGCCCGAAGGGCAGCGCCTTGACCGGGCAGGCCCGGGCGCAGACGTCACACCTCTCGCAATAGGCCTTCAACCCCAGATCGACGGGCGCATCCACGGCCAGTGGCAGGTCCGTGAAGATCTTGGAGAACCGCACCCGCGGCCCGAAGTCCGGCGTCAGCACCATCTGGTTCCGCCCGTATTCCCCCAAACCGGCCTTGACGGCGTAAGGGATCACCAGGGCGGTGTCATTCATGCTGGCCACGGCCTGGTAGCCGAGGTTGCGGATATAGGCCGCGACCTGCATCACGATGGCCGCCTCGTGGGAATATTCCCGCCCCGTGGCCGCGCCCGCCAGAGCGCTGGGATAGGTCTCCACCAGATCCGCATCCATCGCGTGGCCCATCACGATCACATGGCTCAGGCCTTCGGGCAGTTCGTTGGCCACGGGTTCCATCACCCGAACGTCGGGGCGGTCCGCATAATGCCAGCGCTCATCGATATGAGTGATCCCGACAAGATCGGCCCCGAAGAGCCTGGCCACGGCCTTGATCTCGGCCGCCTCATCTTCAGGATTGCCAAGCTCCGCCTTGTCCGGGGCAATCGGCGTGTCGTCGCGGATCGCGCCCTGGAACCCTTCGCGCAGGCCCTCCGCCGCCGACCTCTCGGAGACGATGTCCGAGATCAGCCAAGCCGCGTTTCTCAGCGCGAAATCCTTTTGCGTGAACCCATCCCCCCGGCGCGGCGCGGCCTCCATCCGGTAGCTGGCGAAAAAGGCATCGGTGTCCTTGGTTTTCACCCGCTCGTCCCAGAAGGCGCGGGTGAAGATGTCGTTCATCTGGGAAAAGCGCTTGAAATCCTCGCGCACCTCGAACCCGGCGGCCCGATCGCTGTCCAGCAAATGCTCGGGCGTTCGGTTCGCGGGGTAGCTCACCTCAACTCTCCGGCAGCATCGCGCAGATCAACTCGAACATCACCGATGCGCCGAGCCAGGACGTGATGCCGCCATTGTCAAACGGTGGCGAGACCTCCACCAGATCCGCGCCGATCACATCAAGGCCCCGCAACGCCCGCACACATTGGATCGCCTCGAACGAGGTCGGCCCGCCCACCTCCGGCGTTCCGGTGCCCGGCGCGAAGGCCGGATCGATGAAATCGATGTCAAAGCTCACATAGGTCGGCCCGTCACCCACAACTTCCCGCGCCACCTGCATGACCGATGTCCAACCGCGCTCCATGCATTCCTCAATCGGCAGGATCCGCACGCCCTTGTCGTGGCCGTAGTCGAAATCGGACGTGTTGTAGGATGTCCCCCGCATCCCGGCCATGACGCAGCGGGCGGGATCGACGCAGCCTTCCTCGATCGCCTGTCGGAACGGGTTACCATGGGTCAGGGTCTTGCCACCGAAATAGGGGGGATAAAGATCGGTATGGCTGTCGAGCAGCACCAGCCCGAACGCTTCCCCCCGCGCCGCGCGCAATTCGCGCAACACGGTCAGTGTACACAGATGATCGCCGCCGACCATGAAGGGCCGGATGCCCTGCCCCAACACGCCCGCAATGAAGGCCTGCGCGCTTTCCAGTGCTTCATCCTGATCCACGGGCGACATCGCCACATCCCCCAAATCCGCAATCCGTGCGGCCTGAAACGGCAACTGCCCGGTGGATCGGTTCATCTCGCGGATCATCGTCGAGGCGTCCCGCAACGCCCGTGGCCCGTGCCGCGCGCCGGGCCGGTTCGACGTGGCCCCATCCCAGGGCAGGCCGAAGATCCCGATCTCCACCTCCGCCCGGCGGGGATCGTCGGCGGCCAGATACGGCAAGCGCATGAAGCTCGGCAACCCCGCATAACGCGGCAGGTCCGTACCGGACGGCGGCTGGAAAAACGGGTCAGACATGGGCGGACGCTCCCTTCTCAACGCGGCCACGCTATCCACGCCGGCGCGCGCTGTCACCCCGCCTGCTGTTTCATCTTGGCGCTCAAACTCCGGGGGTTTGGGGGCTGGCCCCCAATCGCCGCCTCGCCGGGGCCTAGGCTTCCAGTTCGGAATCCCAGTAAAGGAAATCCATCCAGCTCTCATGCAGGTGGTTCGGTGGAAATTTCCGCCCGCGATTGCGCAATTCTTCCGCACCGGGCTGGCGTGGTGCCCGACGCAGGGACAGGCCCGACCGCCGCAGACTCTTGGAGCCCTTGCGCAGATTGCACCGCGAACAGGCCGCCACCACGTTTTCCCAGCTCGTCACCCCACCCTTGGCGCGCGGCACCACGTGGTCAAAGGTCAGGTCGCCCTTCGCGCCGCAATATTGGCAGCTGAACTCATCGCGCAGGAACAGGTTGAACCGGGTGAAGGCCACACGCTTTTGCGGCTTCACGTAATCGCGCAGCACCACCACGGACGGGATCCGGATGGTCGTTGAGGGCGAATGCACGAAATCGTCGTATTCCGCCACGATCTGCACCCGGTCGAGCCAGACGGCCTTCACCGCCTCCTGCCAGGGCCACAGGGACAGCGGATAGTAGCTGAGCGGTCGGTAATCGGCGTTCAGGACAAGCGCCGGCCTGTGGCGCAGCGCACCCGGTTCGCGGACAAACGACGTCCGGAACTCGATCTCGCCAGCTGGATTCTCATTGGCCTGCATTTGGGGACTCCGCCTCCACCCTGTGTGCCTGTCAGCGGCATCAGAGCGGGAGCACCCGCCCCAGCCTTTCGGCCACTATATCTAGGTGCCGCGAACCAGCAAGCAAAATAGATGCAGTAGCCCTGCGCTGATCCTTAGGGCCGAATTGCAACAGGAGGATGAATGCATGAGTGGCGCGGCCCGCCCGGCTGGCCCCCCATCAGCCCGGCAGTTTCTCTTTCAGAAACGCCAGCGCCACCGACAGGCCATCGGGCGCAATCCCATGGGCCGTGCCCTTCATGATATGGGCATAGACCTCTTCCCACCCTGCGGCCTGCAACCCCTCTGCCGCCTCGGGCAGCGATTGGGGCGGCACGACATCATCGGCATCGCCGTGGATCAGCAGAACCGGCGGGCGTACAACCACGTCCTCCGCCAACGCTTCGGGCTCAAGCAACCGGCCCGAAAAGCCGACGACCCCGGCAAAGGCCTCGGCCCGGCGCGGCGCAACATGGAGCGCCATCATCGTGCCCTGGCTGAACCCCACCAACGCGGTCTCGGCCGCGCTCACCCCATGCTCCGCCATCACGTGGTCCAGAAACCGGTTCAGGTCCGTGACCGCCCGCGCCATCCCTTCGGCCGCCGCCTCCTCGGAGGACCCATCGATCCAGGGGATCGGAAACCACTGAAACCCCATCGGGTTCATCGCCGAGCGCTCCGGCGCATCGGGTGCGACAAAGGCCGTATCGGGCAAATGCTCCGCCAGGGGATCGGCCAGGCCCAAAAGGTCCTTCCCATCCGCCCCATAGCCATGCAGGAACACCACAAGCGATCTTGCCGTGCCGGACTGCGCCGACTTTGTCCCGTAATCCAATTCCGTCGTCACAACGCGCCCTCTCGCTTGGTCTTCTCCCGGTAGTAGGCCCAGAGCGCGCGGGCGGCAATGGCACGCAAAGGCGACCAATCCTCCGCCATCCGGCGCATCTCCGGCTCTGAAGGGCGTGCCTCAAGCCCGAACAAAAGCTTCGCCCCCTCCTGCAAAGCCAGATCGCCCGCCGCGAACACATCCGCATGGCCAAGCGCGAACTTCGCATAGATCTCAGCCGTCCAACGCCCGATGCCCGGCACGGCAGTCAGTGTCTTGAGAACCTCATCCACCTCCGCCCGTCGCAAGGCCAGGTAATCCAATCGTGCCTCTGCCAACGCCTTGGCATACCGCACCTTGGGCCGCGACAATCCGCATCCGCGCAAATCCTCGTCCGAAGCGACCAGAACCGCCGCCGCCTCGCTCAGCCCCGCCGCCTCCAGGCGCCCCCAGATGGCCGCTGCCGACGCGGTCGACACCTGCTGCCCGACAATCGCCTGCAACAACGCTCCAAACCCGTCCGCCCGACGCCGCAAAGGCAAAGGTCCTGAAACGGCGGCAAACTTCGGCTCCATCACACATAGGCGCCCAAATCCCGCCGCGACATCCGCCTCTGTCTCGATCCGCTCCATCCCGCCCTTACCCGTGTTCCGAGTCCTCACGTACAACCGCCCGGCTCCCCCGTGCTCATGCCCGGGCCAAACGTGACACCCGGCATCTGGACCACGCCCGGCAAACCCTATACCGCTCGGACCATGAGCGACATCTCCGTTTCCGAAACCCCGATCAACGACGCACGCGCCAAGCGGAATGTCATTGTTCTGGTTCTGGCCCAGGCCGTGCTTGGTGCCCAGATGCCAATGCTTTTTGTCATTGGCGGCCTTGCAGGCCTGATGATCGCACCGACCCCGGCGCTGGCAACCATCCCGATCTCGCTCATCGTTTTCGGCTCCATGACAACCGCACCCTGGCTCTCGGCCCTGATGCAGCGCCATGGGCGCACCGCCGGGTTTTACATCGGTGCCATCGGCGGCGGAACCGGTGCCGTTCTGTCCGCCGCGGGCCTGTGGATCGACAGCTTTCCACTCTTCCTCGTCGGCTCCTATCTCAGCGGCATCTACATGTCCGCGCAGGGGTTTTATCGGTTCGCCGCAACGGATACGGCCTCCGACACCTTTCGGCCCAAGGCTATCTCCTATGTCATGGCGGGCGGCCTGCTGTCGGCCTTTGTCGGTCCGCAATTGGTCAAGGCGTCGTCGGAGGCCACGGTTGTGCCGTTTGTGGGCACCTATCTGGCCATCATCGTCATCAACTTTGCGGGCGCCGCGCTCTTCGCCTTCCTCGACCTGCCCAAACCGGAACCCGCCCGCGCGGACGCCCCCCGGGGCCGGACCCGGGCGGAGCTGTTGCGCGACCCGAAAATCATCGTTGCGATGATCTGTGGTGCGGTCTCTTACGCGCTGATGAACCTGATGATGACCTCCACACCGCTGGCGGTCGTCGGCTGTGGCTTCACCACCGGGAACGCCGCCGATGTCGTCTCCGCCCATGTCATCGCGATGTTTGCGCCATCGTTTTTCACCGGCCACCTCATTGCACGGTTCGGGGCCACCAGGATCGTGGCGATCGGCCTCTTTCTGCTGGCCTGTGCCGGCGGCGTCGCCCTGACAGGGGTGGAGCTGTTCCAGTTCTTTGGTGCGCTCATCCTGCTCGGCATCGGGTGGAATTTCGGCTTCATCGGCGCCACCGCCATGCTGACCGCATCCCATGCGCCCGAAGAGCGCGGCCCGGTGCAGGGGATGAACGATTTCGTCGTCTTCGGCTGCGTCACCATCGCGTCGCTCAGCTCGGGCGTGCTGATGTATTCGGGGGGTGAGGATGTGGTTCTGGGATGGACCTCCGTGAACCTCGCCATGGCGCCGTTCCTGGTGCTGGCGGGGGCTGCGCTGATCTGGCTGGCTCTGCGGCCGGAGCCGAACCCGGCCTGACGCTGGTCCTGTCTGATAGGCCTGTCCGGCCCCTAGATCCGTCCGAACATCGCCGCGCCAATCAGGCTGAGCCGTTCTTGGATCGGGGCGCGGTCAAGCGCGCCGGTGGCGACTGCCATCGGGTCCGACGCAGCTCGGTGCAAGATCGCCCGCGCCCCCGCCGCCTCGAACAGCGCGGCGCGGGCGGGCATCGGGACGCTCACCCGTCGTGGCCAGTCGGCCAACGCGCCTTGGGCAAGCGCCGCAACCGCCTCCGCGCGACCATCAAGAAGGGGCACCCTGCCGCGCGCCTCCAGATCGGGCACCGCCATCAGGTATCGCGCCAGACCGGCGCCGTAGCCAATCGCGCGTGTGCCATCATCGGGGATACCGCCAAGGGCGACGATTGCCACCTCGATCAACGTGCCAGAGGTGCGGCTGAGATATTGGCGAAACGCGGCTTCATCCTCACACGGCTCCTTGTAGATGTCCCACCGGCGGGCGGCGACAAGCAGGTCCAGCGCCTTCGCCCCGTCCTTGTCCAGAAACCCCAGCCCATCGACAACCTCATGGCGTCTCCCGCGGCCCTCGCCCACCTCCTCCAGCGCGTCGCGCCACCATTGCAGACGCATCTCGGCAATCATCGGCTCTTCGGTCAGCCATGGCGCGCGGGACACTTCGATGTTGAAGGCATAAAGCGGCAGCAGCACCTCGCGGGCCTCCAGCGGCGCGGCCATCGCGGCGCGAAACCGGCGCGGATCCCCCCGCGCGACCAGCTCGGCGCAGGCCTGAACGCTCATACCGGCCGAACAACCGACAGAAGATAGCCGGTTTCCGCCTTGTGGGCGCGCCAGAGGTTCATCTCGGCCTCGGCCTCATCCAGCGCGGCGATCAGCGCGGCATCCGCGCCCTTGCGCAGCCGCGTGATCCGGTCCTGCATGGGGCGGTAATAACTCTCCCAACCGATATCGGAGACCTTGCGTGTCTCCAGCACCTCGAAACCGGCGGCGGCAATCCGGTCACGAATACCGGCCTCGTCCGTCAGCGGCTCATGCTCGCCCCAGAAGGCCCGCGCGCCGTCGGACGGCGTCGCGGTGAAGAAGCTTGGCTCGGAAAATGCAATCGCCCCGCCGGGTGCCAGCTGTTGCGCCCATGTGGTCAATGCGGCCTCGATGCCCACAAAATAGACGGCACCCGCACACCAGATAAAATCGAACGGCCCCGATTGCGCCAGGAAATCACCGGCCACAAGCGTCACACGTTTGTCCTTGCCCCACCGGGCCTTGGCGGCCTCGATAAACGGGGCATGAAGGTCCACGGCCGTCACATGACCCTGAGGCGCCGCCCGCAAAAGCGCGCCCAGATCGCCGCCCGGGCCGGAGGCGGCATCCAGAACGCGGGCGTCGGGGCCGATCCCCGCCACCTCCACCGCCCAGGCCACATCCGCCGTCTCGCCCGGCCCCTCCCGGGGCAGATCGGCGTGGATCCTGAAGAAATTCTCGGCGTCAAAATCGCTCATAGGCGCGCTCGCAGGCTTGGGCGGCGGTGGTTGTCACCTCGGCAACGATCTCGCTGTCGTGTGTCAGCGGGGCGCGGTCGATCTCGGAGGCCTCGAAGATACCGGTGGTCAGGATCGCCAGCGCATTGCCGGAACAGCTGGTCTCCCGGCGCTGCACAGTGCCATCATCGAACGTCACGGTGACGGTCGACACGTCGGACAGCCCGCACGGGGAGGCGTCGACTTCGGACAAGGCGCGGATGGTCGGTTCGGCCAGCAACCAAAGGCGGGGCAGGATCGCATCCTCAAAGCTCTGGGTGACGATGGTGGTTTCCCCCGCCGCCGCATCGGACAGGACGCTGACCTGCTGCCCCTCAGGCCCGTGGGCCACGGCGGTAAGCTGTCCGTCGGGATCCCCGAACGTCGCACAGATTGCCACAATCTCGCGACTCTGGCAGCCCGCGGCCAACAGCGTGGCCACCAGGGCGAGGCCTGTCCCGGCTCGGGGGCACCAGCGGAGCGCGGGCCTGCGACCGCCGATCATGGTTGCGCCCCTTCGCGGATGAGCTTCCAATTCACCGCGTCAAGCAGCGCCTCGAAGCTGGCATCGACGATATTGGCCGAGACGCCGACGGTGGACCAGCGCCGCCCATTGCTGTCTTCACTATCGATGATGACGCGCGTCACGGCCTCGGTGCCCCCTTGGGTGATGCGCACTTTGAAATCCACCAGCCGGATATCGTCGATCAGTGACTGGTAGGGGCCGAGATCCTTGGCCAGCGCCTTGGCCAGCGCGTTGACCGGGCCGCGGTCCGAGCCGGTCTCATCCATCGACTCGCTGACCGACAGCATCTTGTCATCGCCGATCTTCACCACAACCACGGCCTCCGACAGGCTCACCATCCGGTCGTATTTGTTCTTCCGGCGCTCCACCGTCACCTTGTAGCGTTTGACCTCGAAGAAATTCGGCAAAAGGCCGAGCGCGCGGCGGGCCAGCAACTCGAACGAGGCCTGCGCCGTGTCGAAACTGTAGCCCTGATCCTCACGTTCCTTGATGGTGTTGAGGATCTCGGACAAGGCGGGATTGTCCTTCGCCACCTCCAGCCCCGCATCGGCCAGCCGCTTGCGCAGGTTGGATTGGCCCGCCTGATTGGACATCGGGATGATCCGCGCGTTGCCGACGGTTTCGGGCGCGATGTGCTCGTAAGTGGCCGGGTTCTTGGCGATGGCCGATGCGTGCAGGCCCGCCTTATGGGCAAACGCGCTGGCGCCCACGTAAGGCGCCTGGCGCTGGGGCACGCGGTTCAGAATGTCGTCAAGCATCCGGGAGAGCCGGGTGAGGCCTTCCAGCTTTTCCGGGGCAATGCCGGTGTCGAATTGGCTCCTGAAGGGCTCCTTCAGCAAGAGCGTCGGGATGAGCGTGGTGAGGTTGGCGTTGCCGCAGCGCTCGCCCAGGCCGTTCAGCGTGCCCTGGATCTGCCGCGCCCCGGCCTCGACGGCAGCCAGAGAGCCCGCGACGGCGGTTTCGGTATCGTTATGGGTGTGGATGCCAACGTGATCGCCGGGGATGCCAGCGGCGATGACCTCACCTGTGATCCGGGCGATTTCGGAGGGCAGCGTACCGCCGTTGGTGTCGCATAACACCACCCAGCGCGCGCCAGCCTCATAGGCCGCCTTGGCGCATTGAAGGGCATAGGCCGGGTTGGCCTTGTAGCCGTCAAAGAAATGCTCGGCGTCAAAAAGCGCCTCACGCCCCTGCGCCACCAGATGGGCGATGGAGGCGCGGATGTTCTCGACGTTTTCCTCCAGCGTGATGCCAAGCGCATCGGTCACGTGGAAATCATGGCTCTTGCCGACCAGGCAGACCGTGCCGGTGCCCGCGTTCAGGACGGCCGCCAGCACATCATCGTTCTCGGCCGAGCGCCCGGCCCGTTTGGTCATGCCAAAGGCGGTCATCCGGGCGGCGGTGCGTGGGGCCTCGTCGAAAAACGCGCTGTCGGTCGGGTTCGCGCCGGGCCAGCCGCCTTCGATATAGTCGAGACCGAGGGCATCGAGGGCTTCGGCGATGCGGATCTTCTCGGGCGTCGAGAACTGGACGCCCTGCGTCTGCTGGCCGTCGCGCAGGGTGGTGTCGTAGAGGTGGAGACGCTCGGTCATGGGTGGGGGCCGCCTTTGATGTGCAAGCTTGCACAATCGCGTAAGCTGTTGAAAAGATTAGGTTCAAGGTGTGGCCTTAACAAATTGTTGAGGTTTTCGAGAAGCGCTAGGCCACCCGATCGCCTGAGATCCGGTGCGCAAACCCGGCCGGGTCGCTTGCGGCCCGGCCAGCCCCCGACCGCCCCCATGGGCGGGGGCTTCACCCCCACCCGCGGTCGGAGGCTGGCCTTCTGTTGTGTGCACAGCATCACAGGCCCTCCAGTTTGGAAGGGTCGAAGTTTGGGCCGCGTTGCCAAGCCAGATTACCCTCATGTGTATCAAGAACTTTCACACCAGCCGCTGCGAGCAAGTCCCGCAGATAGTCTGCCCTGTCAAAGTCCTTCCGCTCTCGTGCTGCCTTTCGTTCCAGTAAGATCGCCATAATTTTTTCAGAGTGCTCGTCAGGCTTATCGGCCTCTTGGGCCCACACTGGAACTGCATCATTCCATAGCCCCATAAACGACAGGGCCGCTCCCAGATCTGCGCCATCAAGCTTATGCATCTCGGTCAGCGCGGCGTGTGTGTTGAGATCGTCGGACAATGCCTCGACCAGCGCATCGGACACCGATCCGCCCGGTTCGGCTGCCGCATACCACTTGCGCAGCGTCTTCTCCGCCTCCTCAACCTTCCGCTCCGTCCAGTCCATCGGCTTGCCGTAATGCGTGCTCAGCATCACGAACCGGATCACCTCGCCCGGAATGCCCTGATCCAGCAGATCGCGGACGGTGAAGAAATTGCCCAGGGACTTGGACATCTTCTTGCCCTCGACCTGCAGCATCTCGTTGTGCATCCAGATGCGCGCGAAGGCGTGGCCTGCGGCGCAGCTCTGCGCAATCTCGTTTTCATGGTGCGGGAAGAGAAGGTCCGAGCCACCGGCATGGATGTCGAATTCTTCTCCAAGAATGGCGTATGACATGGCCGAGCATTCGATGTGCCAGCCGGGGCGGCCCCGTCCCCACGGCGAGTCCCATCCGGGCAGATCGTCGGAGGACGGCTTCCACAGGACAAAATCCATCGGGTCTTCCTTGTAGGGCGCGACCTCGACCCGCGCGCCCGCGATCATGTCGTCGACCGAGCGGCCCGAAAGCTTGCCGTAGTCGGCGAAGGACCGGACGCGGAACAGGACGTGCCCTTCATTCGCATAGGCATGGCCCTTGGCGATCAGGTCCTCGATGAAAACAACCATTTCCTTGATATAACCGGTGGCGCGCGGCATATGGGTGGGCTCCAGCACGCCCAAAGCGCCCATATCGTCGAGATACCATTGCGCCGTCTCGGCGGTGATCTCCGCGATCTCGCGCCCGGTCTCGGCCGCGCGCGCGTTGATCTTGTCGTCGACGTCGGTGAAGTTGCGCACGAAGGTGACGTTCTCGGCCCCGTAGACATGGCGCAGCAGGCGAAACAGCTGATCGAACACCACCGCCGAGCGGGCATTGCCGATATGGGCGCGGTCATAGACCGTGGGCCCGCACAGATACATCGAGACCTTGCCGGGTGTGATCGGGTCCAGCACGTCGGTGCGGCGGGTCTTGGAATTTCGTAGGCGGATCTCAACCATGACAGGCGGCTTTCGGGCAGGCGGTTTCGGGCGCGGGACCGGCCTAGCAGCTTGGATTGTTGAAGAAAACCACGACTGACCGATCCGCTGACTTCAGCGAATAATGCAAATACCGATACAGGTTACGGTGCGGGTCATGCGGAGCGCATATCACGGGATGCCCTGCGGTAACAAGCCGCAGCTAATTGCACCTGCAAAAATCTGGTGTGCCGCGTAACGTCAGGCCCATGCGAGAGGCCTTCGTCGACATATATTGCAGGGGGCTTACGGGTACCGCACGCACCACGCCCTTTGGCGACGACACCGTGATCTGGACGGTGCACGGCCATATGTTCGCGGCCTATACAATTGGCGGCGATGGCCTGTCGTTGCGCATCGGCGACAAGGTGTCGGCGCATCGGCTGATCGGCCAGGGGCGTGCGGCCTCGGCCCCCTATCTCAAGCAAGACGGTTGGGTTCTGTTCCCGTGGGACACCCGCCCGCAGGAATTGCGCGACCGGATCGGCAAAAGCTACCGGCTGGTTCTGGACGACAAGAACGCCTGATTTCCGATCCATCAAGGGGGTTGCGGCGGCCTGCGGGTCGTGGCCAATTCGGCGCATGTTTGTCCACTGCTGCGGAGCGTGCGCCGATGCCAAATCCTTCATCCCGGATTGCGGGCCTGACACCGGGAGGTGATGACGGCTGGGGCCTGTTCTATCGCGCACGGGCCCTGAAGGCCGCGGGGGAGCCGGTGCTGGAGCTGACCATCGGCGAGCATGATATCCGCACCGATCCCGCGATCCTGGATGCGATGCATGCCTCCGCCAAGGGAGGGCATACCGGATATGCGGCCATTCCCGGCAAACCGGCCCTGCGCCGGGCGGTGGCCGAGCGCCTGAGCGCCAGCAGCGGCGTGGCCCATGGGATTGAGAACGTGTTGATCACCCCGGGCGGTCAGGCGGCGCTCTTCGCGGCCCATCATGCGGCCTGTGATGACGGAGATGTCGCGCTTTTGATCGATCCCCACTACGCCACCTATCCCGGCACGATCCGGGGCGTCGGTGCCCTGCCCCGCCCTGTGGCGGCACGGCCCGAGGACGGGTTTCAGCCGCGCGAAGCAGATCTGATGGCGGCCGGTGACGGCGCCCGAAGCCTGCTGATCAACTCGCCCAACAACCCGACCGGCGCGGTCTATTCCGATGAAACCTTACAGGCCATAGCGCGGGTGGCCGAGGCGCGGGATCTGTGGGTGATCTCCGACGAGGTGTATGACACGCAGGTCTGGGAGGGGCGGCACCAGCCCTTTGCCGGGCTGCCCGGCATGTTCGGGCGAACGCTCACGGTCGGGTCGCTGTCAAAAAGCTACGCGATGACCGGATCGCGGCTCGGCTGGGTGGCGGGGCCCGCGGCGATCATCGGCCATCTGAGCAACCTGGCGACCCATACAACCTATGGTGTGCCGGGGTTCATTCAGGATGCGGGCCTGTTTGCATTGCAGCAGGGCCCGGTGGCGGAGGCCGCGATTGCCGCCCCGTTTCTGCGGCGGCGCGATATCTTTTTGGAGGCCCTGGCGAAGCAACAATACCTGCGCGCCACCCCGCCCGCGGGCGCGATGTACGTGATGCTGGATGTGCGCGCCACCGGCCTGAGCGGCACGGCCTTTGGCGAAGCCTTGCTGGACGAGGAAAACGTGGCGGTGATGCCGGGCGAAAGCTTTGGCGCGGCGGCTGCGGGCCATATCCGCGTGGCGCTTACCCTGCCCGATGAGATGTTCGCGGAGGCGCTGGAGCGCCTGTTTGCCTTCGCGGCGCGTGCCGTGGACGCGCGGACAACGGCATAGGGCAAACGAAGACGGCCCGGCTCCCGCAAGCGGAGAACCGGGCCGTTGATGGCGCCAAGGCACCAGATCAGAAGCGATAGGTCAGATTGACGGCAATCGTGGTGACATTCAGATCAACATTCGGGGAAACATTGCCGAAGTCATGCCACAGCACTTCTGCCCCGATGAGGAGATTATCGGAGATCATGTGGTCCGCGCCGATGCCCACAAAATAGCCTTCGGGGGTGAAATCGGTACCAACCGCGATAAGAATACCGGGTTCCGGCTCGAGCGACGCTTGCGCATAGCCAGCCGTTCCATAGACCAGCGTCCGGCCCAGATCCGCCCCCGCCTCGACACCGGCCCGGAAGATCGATTCGATGGTCACTTCCCCGCCGATGGCGATATCCGAGAGGACGTAATCGATCTCTGCGCCGACCACGTAGCTGCCAAGATCATATCGATAGCCGCCGAACGCCCCGATAAGCGGACCGTTGAAATCGCTAACGCCAAGGTCACCGGTTCCGTATTCGAGCGAGAGGCCGCCATAGGCCCCGGTCCAGTCGGTATCAACGGCAGGTGCAGGTGGAAGATAGGGCGCGGGCGCCGTCGGCTGCACGACCCCGCCAGCGAAAACAGGGGCCGCGAACAAAGACGCAGCAAGAATAACGGGGATCCGCATCGCAAAAACTCCGGTAATTTGAAACGTGCTCTGCCGGTACCGTATTTGAAAATGCGACAAAAGTGGAGGATTTCCCCTGTATCGGTGGCGTTACAGCGACCGTGTGTGTCCACGCCGCACCACGCCCGCCTGGTCGCATTGGCGCGGTCCGATGGGGGCGCGGCTCTTGGGGAAACGCAAAGAAAAACGCCCGGGCTTCGGTGAAGCCCGGGCGCTCTGATTTGGCAATAGCCTGCGGATCAGAAGCGGAAAGCCGCGTTGATGCCGAAGGTCGTGGCACTGACGTCGAGGGTCGATCCGTCGAAATCGTCAAACTCGTGCTGCAGCACTTCCGCACCGATAACGATCTGATCGGTCAGGAGATAATCCACACCGGCACCGTAGAAGTAACCGGTATCGTTGCGCTCAACACCGCTCAGCGTTGCGTAACCCTGTGCCACACCGACCGTACCGTAGATCAGCGCGGGGCCTGCGTCCCAGCCTGCCTCGACACCCAGACGGTGCACGGCGTCGAGCGAGCCGATATTGGCGCCAGCTGCATCGTCGATATCGATGTCGGCCAGGTTCAGGTCCAGCTCACCGCCGATGACGAAATCGCCGAAATCGTAACGGTAGCCACCAAAGACGCCGTAGAGGGCGCCGGTACCTTCACCGGCACTGGCGCCTGCAGCGTCGTCAACTTGGACGTCGCCGTACTCAAGCTGAACACCGCCGTAAAAGCCGCTCCAGTCATAGCCGACAGGTGCGGGAGCGACCGGCACGACGGCCGGAGCGGGGGCTGCGGGCTCAACGTAGCCACCGGCCATGGCGGCCATGGGCGATGCGATGAGTGCGACTGTGCCTGCGAGAAGTGCGTGTCTCATTTTGGTTCGGATCCTCTTGTTCCGTGTCTGCTATCGGTCCAACGCTTGGAAACTGTGTTGGTTCCTGAGCGATACATAAGAGCCCGGATGAGGAATTCACGTCACGAGGATGTGTTTGCATCGCGCAGGCCAAAAACCGCCGACACACGCGCGCGCGGTCAGCAAAGCGCCGCCGCATCCCGTGCGAGGCGCGTAATCTCCGCCCAGTTACCCGACGTCACGGCCGCTTTCGGCGCCACCCAGGAGCCGCCCGCGCAGATCACGTTCGGCAGGCCAAGATAGGTTTTTGCGTTCTTTGGTGAGACGCCCCCCGTGGGGCAGAACGCGACCTGCGGGATCGGCGCGCCAATGGCCTTGAGCGCGGGCGCGCCACCGCTGGCCTCAGCGGGAAAAAACTTCAGCATGTCAAAGCCTTGCTCGTAAAGCGCCATGACTTCGGTTGCCGTGGCCGCGCCGGGCAGAAGCGGCAGTTCATTGGCCACGCAGGCATCGATGAGCTTGGCCGTGGCACCGGGCGAAACCCCGAACTGCGCGCCCGCCGCCTTGGCGTTTTCGACGTCCTGGGGGGTGAGCAATGTCCCCGCCCCGACAACGCCGCCCTCGACACGCGCCATCTCGGCGATCACCTCCAAAGCCACCGGGGTGCGCAACGTCACCTCAAGGGCCGGCAGGCCACCATCGACCAGCGCCTGGGCGAGCGGCCGCGCCTGGGCGGCCTCCTCCACCACGAGGACGGGAATGATCGGGGCCAGGGCCGCGATGCGACGGGCGGCGAGGGATTGGGCGGCTGGGGTCATGGATCGGCTTTCTGACGTCTGCGGTGGCGGGGGACGCGAAGGCGGGCGCCTCCGGCGGGAGTTTTTGGGCCAAGATGAACGGGCGCGGCGTGTTAACCTTAAGGTGGGATTACTTCGGACGGGGTCAGACCACAACGCCCGCACCGCTTGTGGCGCGGCCCGCGGTCTGGCGGAAGATCTCGAACAATTCGCGACCGACGCCATGGCTGTTGGCCGACAGGTCCGGCTCGGCGGCCGGGCGGTCGGCGACGCCTTCGGTCAGCACATCAATGCGGCCCTTCACGGCATCGACACGGATCAGGTCGCCATCGTCGAGTTTGCCGATCAGCCCGCCGTCCAGCGCCTCGGGGGCCACGTGGATGGCGGCAGGCACCTTGCCCGATGCGCCGGACATGCGGCCATCGGTGACGAGCGCGACCTTGTGGCCGCGATCCTGCAGAACCGCGAGGACGGGGGTGAGGGCGTGAAGTTCGGGCATGCCGTTGGATTTCGGCCCCTGGAAGCGGACGACCACCACAACGTCGCGGTTCAACTCGTTGTTTTTGAATGCTTGTTTCACCGCATCCTGGCTATGGAAGATCGCCGCCGGTGCCTCGATCACGTGGCGCTCGGGCGCGACGGAGGAGACCTTCATCACCCCGGTGCCGAGATTGCCGCGCAATTCGCGCAGGCCGCCGCTGGCCTGGAACGGATCCGAGGCGGGGCGCAGGATCCTGGCGTTGAGGCTGTCGGTCGGGCCGTCGCGGTATTCGACGCTGCCATTGCGCAGTTCGGGTTCGGACCGGTAGAGGCTCATCCCGTCACCGGCGACGGTTTTGACATCTTCATGCATCAGCCCGGCATCGAGCAACTGGCCGATCATGTATTGCAGCCCACCCGCCGCGTGGAAGTGATTCACGTCGGCCAGACCGTTGGGATAGACACGCGCCATCAGGGGCGTGATCTCGGACAGGTCGTTGAAATCGCTGCATTCCACGATCACGCCCGCCGCCCGCGCCATGGCGATCAGGTGGATGACGAGGTTGGTGGACCCGCCCGTGGCCATCAGGCCGACAATGCCGTTCACAAAGGCCTTTTCATCGAGGATATCGCAGACCGGCGTGTAGGCGTTGCCAAGCGCCGTGATCGAGGCGGCGCGTTCGGTCGCGGCCTCGGTCAGCGCGTCGCGGAGCGGGGTGCCGGGATTGACGAACGAGGCGCCGGGCATGTGCAGGCCCATGAATTCCATCAGCATCTGGTTGGAATTGGCAGTGCCATAAAAGGTGCAGGTGCCCGGCCCGTGATAGGAGGCCATTTCCGCCTCCATCAGCTTGTCCCGCCCCACCTCGCCCGCCGCGAATTGCTGGCGGACCTTGGCCTTTTCGTCATTCGGCAGGCCCGAGACCATGGGCCCGGCGGGCACGAAAAGGCCCGGAAGGTAGCCGAAGGTGGCCGCCGCAATCACGAGGCCGGGCACGATCTTGTCGCAGACGCCGAGGTAAAGGGCGGCATCGAAGGTGTTGTGGCTGAGTGCCACGCCGGTGGCGAGCGCAATCACATCGCGGGAAAACAGGCTCAGCTCCATGCCCACCTGGCCCTGCGTGACGCCATCGCACATCGCCGGCACACCGCCCGCCACCTGCGCCGTGGCCCCGGCCCTGCGCGCCGCCGCCTTGATCTTTTGGGGATAGGTTTCAAAGGGTTGGTGAGCAGACAGCATGTCGTTATAGGCCGTGACGATCCCGATATTCGGGGCGCGCGCCGCGACCAGCGCCTCCTTGTCCCCCGCCATCGCGGCATAGGCGTGGGCCTGGTTGCCACAGGTCAGATGCGCCCGCCGCGGGCCGTCCTCGGCCAGTTGGCGCATCCGATCCAGATACGGCTCGCGGGTCGGGCGGGACCGCTCGATGATGCGGTCGGTGATGGTGGCGATACGGGCGTCGAGGGGCATGGGGTACTCTCGGTTACGGGCTTTTGTGTTGAAGCCGATGATATCATGTTAGCGCTAACATGTCCAGACGGGATCACCCCTTCCCGCGCGGGTTCATCCCGCAAAAAGTCACGCCCGATCAAGCGCGGCCCGGCTAGGATGGGCCAGACAGGCCCCACGACCTTTCGGAGACCCTGATGAGCCTTCTCGACAAACTGATCTGGCAGATCGAGTGCCACATGGATGAGCCGCTGACGCTGCAGCTTCTGTCGCAGCGTTGCGCGGTGAATGTGCACCACATGTGCCGGACCTTTCAGTTGGGCACGGGCATGTCGATCATGGCCTATATCCGCGCCCGCCGTCTGAGCGAGGCGGCGCGGGTGATTGCGGGCGGTGAGGCGGACATCCTGAACACCGCTCTGGCGGCGGGCTACGGGTCCCACGAGGCGTTCACGCGGGCCTTTTCCGCCTATCTCGGGGTTCCGCCCCGGGCGGTGAAACGGGCGCGCGATCTGAGCAACCTTAGATTGATGGAGCCTTTGGAAATGAACAAGGACATGATGATCGATGTGGCCAAACCCGAGATCCGGGAGCGGGGTGCGATGCGTGTTGTCGGGATCGGAGCCACGTGCCGCAGCGGGGATATCAGCGGGATCCCCGCCCTCTGGCAGGCCCTGAACGCCCGCGCCTACGAGATCGGGGATGGCCCGGCTTACGGCGTCAGCCACGATATGGAGCCGAGCGGGGATTTCCACTACCTCGCCGGAATGGAGTCCAAGGGCACACCCGATGGCATGACGGCGCTGGACATCCCGGCCCATCGCTATGCCGTCTTCACCCATGACGGGCATATCGCCGACCTGCCCCGCACGATCTACACGATCTGGAACAAGGCCCTGCCCGATGCCGGGTTGGAACCCGCCCCCGCCCCGGAATTCGAGCTGTATGATCACAGGTTCGATGCCGGGACCGGGCGCGGCGTGGTCGAGATCTGGGTGCCGATCGCCGGTCAGGCCCAAACCAAAGCTTGACCTGAAGCTGCTCCAGCCCGGTAGCGTGCCTCACAAGTTTGATCTGGCACGAGGTATTCGGCCCATGAAAATTGGCGAAGTGGCGGGACGATGCGGGCTGAGCATCGATACGATCCGATATTATGAAAGGGCCGGCCTCTGCCCCGCCATCGCGCGCGGGGCAGATGGGCAGCGGCACTTCACCCCGGAAAATCTCGACTGGCTGACGCTTCTGGCCTCGTTGCGGGATACGGGGATGCCGACGCGCGAGATGAAGCGCTTTGCCGCGCTCTATCGCGCGGGCGACGAGAGCGTGGCGGAGCGTAAGGAGACCCTGCTGGCCCATGGCACCGCGTTGGAGGCCCAGGCGGCGCGGTTGGCCCGGTGCAAGGCGCTGCTGGCCCACAAGATCGCGCGATACGACAGCATTCTGAGCGGAGAGAGACCATGAGGATCATCGTTGTCGGCGCTTCGGGCGATATCGGCCGGGCGGTTTGCGCGGCCCTGTCCCCACGCCACGACCTGATCCGGGTTGGCCGGACCAGCGGAGATATCCGGGTGGACCTGACGGACCGGGCCAGCGTGGCGGCGATGTATGCGCAGGCGGGCCCGGTGGATGCGGTGATCTCGACGGCCGGGGACGTGCATTTCGCGCCACTTTTGGAGCAGAGTGAAGCAACGCTAGGCCTTGGGCTACACCAGAAGGTCATGGGACAGGTCAGCCTGGTGCTGGCGGGGCTGGATCACGTGACCGAGGGCGGGTCCTTCACCCTGACCAGCGGCATCCTTGATCGCGACCCGATCCGGTCGGGCGTGGGGGCCGCGATGGCCAATGGCGCGCTTGGGGGTTTCGTGACCGGCGCGGCCATCGAAATGCCGCGGGGCCTGCGGATCAACGTGGTCAGCCCCGGCCTGCTGGACGCCTCGGCCAAGCGCTATGGCGCGTGGTTCCCGGGCCATGTGCCGGTCTCATCCCTCCGCGTCGGGCTGGCCTATGTCAAAAGCGTCGAGGGCGCGGGCAACGGGCAGGTGATCTGTGTGGATTGAGCCGCCGATCTGCGCCTAGGCCCGGCGTCTGCGCCGCGCCATCAGGCCAAGCCCGCCAAGGCCCACAAGCAGCAATGGCAGCGCAGCCGGAAGCGGCACAACCGCCAGCGTGAAGGCCAGATTGTCGAGGGCAACCGATGTGGATCCTGACGGGGCCAGGCGGACCTCATCAAACCGGATGTCCCGGAAGCCGAAGAAATTGTCCCCGTTCGTTGCCGTGGTGTTCAGCGGGAACGTATGGCTGAAGCTCTCGACGACGGTCCCGTCCAGCAACGCGGTCAGCGTTATGCTTCCGAAATTCGCGGTCAGGGCCGCTGACATCGCAGCCACGTCATCGGCAAACAGGATCGACACGTCCGTCCCGAAAAAGTTGATCACCGCGGCCCCTTCGAAATTGGGCCGTGACGAGACGCTTTCGAAATAGGTGACGCTCGGCGTGAAGGTGACGCCAAGGGGGGCAAATTGATCCGTCACATCGGTGCCGGTGGTCAGCGCGACCTCTTCAAACCCGATCGTCGTATCCGGCGCGGCAAGCCCGGCCCCGACCGCGGTGATCGGCGTTGCGTTGGCCGACACCGCGCCGAACGCACCGACCAGCATCGCGATGGCCGTCATCTTCTTGAACATCTGTGTCTCCAAACAAGACCTTGGTCGACCCGGCGGAGACGAAACGCCTCCCCCGCAAACCTCGGTTAAAGCTACGCAATCGGTTATACGTTGGCAAATCACGCTTTGGTGGCGGGCCATCGTTGTATCGCAACACATGACGGGGGCGAAGCTCCTCCGCCCCCCCGTGCTTTGCCGTGCTCAGTGCGGCTGCACACCTGGCAGGAACACGTCTTCGTCGCGGTAAAGCAGGCTGATGCCATCGCGGAACACATGCACCTTTTCGGGCGCGGCCCCCAGCTTCACATCGGTCCCGCGCAGGTTCTTGTGGATGCCCGCAAGCTTGCCGATCACCGGATCATGGTCCGGCGCGCTCTTCTCGAAATAGAGCAACGTGACCTCCCCCAGCGCTTCGGTGATCTCCACCTTGCCGTGGAACGCGAAATCGGCGGCATCGGTTTCCACCATGTCTTCGGGCCGGATGCCAACCTCGACGGCGGCACCCATATCCGCCTCGGTGGAGGGATAGGTGGAGGTGATCACGCCGCCCTCATTCATCTGAAGCGTCGTGACGGCCCCGGTGCCGACAATCTTGCCCCCCAGAAGGTTCATCGCGGGGGAGCCGATGAACTTGGCCACGAAGGTCGAGTTCGGCTTCTCGTAAAGCGTCAGCGGGCTGCCCACCTGGGCCACGCCGCCACCGGCCAGAACCACGATCCGCGAGGCCAGCGTCATCGCCTCCACCTGGTCGTGGGTCACGTAGATCATCGTCGATTCGGGCATCTCTTCCTTGAGCTGCGCAATCTGGATGCGGGTGGCGACGCGCAAGGACGCGTCAAGGTTGGAGAGCGGTTCGTCGAACAAATACACCTTCGGGTCGCGCACGATGGAGCGCCCGATGGCGACGCGCTGCCGCTGCCCGCCGGAGAGCGCCTTGGGCAGACGGTCGAGGAAGTTCTCAAGCTGCAGCTTCTCGGCGGCGGCCTTCACCTTGCGGTCGATCTCGTCCTTGCTGTCGCCCGCGATCTTGAGCGCGAAGGCCATGTTGTCGCGCACCGTCATATGCGGATAAAGCGCGTAGCTCTGGAACACCATCGCGATGCCGCGCTCGGAGGGCGGCACATCGTTGACCACCATGTCATCGATCACCAATTCCCCCCCGGTGATCTTTTCCAGCCCCGCGATCATCCGCAGAAGCGTGGACTTGCCGCAGCCCGAGGGGCCCACGAACACGATCAGCTCGCCCTGTTCGATATCGAGATTGATATCGCGCAGGACCTGAACAGTTCCGCCATAGGTCTTTTCGACATCGGTCAGTTTCAGATTGGCCATGGTCCCGGCTCCCTCCCCGTTATTCTGTGCGCGCGGTTTCGTCGGCCGCGAAAAAGGCCTGATAGGGCGGAAGCGTCACGGTGCCGTCCTGATCGAAGCTGGTGAATGGTGCGCCCTTGTCCTGGCGCCACTGGCCGTCTTCCGGCGGCGTGATGGCGTGGGCGGCGTTGGTCATGTTGAAGGCGCAGAAGATCCGCTCGCCCTCATGGGTGCGGACAAAGCTCAGCACGCCGTCATTGGCGGCAAAATCGGCGATCTCCCCCTTGGCAAGGGCCGGATAGCTGCGCCGGAAGCCGATCATCTGCTGATAGAAATGCAGGATCGACGTGTCGTCGCCGCGCTGTTCGCCCACCGCCCATTGCAAATGCTCCACCGCCATGGGCAGCCACGGCTTGCTGTCCGAGAAGCCGCCATTCTGGTTGTCGGAGATCCACGGCATCGGCGTGCGGCAGCCATCGCGGCCCTTGAACTTGGGCCAGAAGCGGATGCCGTAGGGGTCCTGAAGATCCTCGAA
Organism: uncultured Roseicyclus sp.; assembly: GCA_947494975.1. GTDB lineage: Bacteria > Pseudomonadota > Alphaproteobacteria > Rhodobacterales > Rhodobacteraceae > Gymnodinialimonas. The sequence continues at coordinate 812,703 of CANLXA010000003.1, forward strand.
GGCGACATAGGCCTCGGTCAGGCCAAGCTCCTCGCCCTGGTAGAGGCAGACCGAGCCGCGCAGGCTGAGCAGCAATGCGGCATACAAACACCGCGCCTCCTCGCCGAGGTTCCAGCGGCTGGCATGGCGCACAACATCGTGGTTGGAAAACGCCCAACAGGCCCACCCGTCGCCGATTTCGCGCTCATATTCCACCAGCACATCATGGAAATGGTCCGCCGTGGGGGCGAGACCCGACAGGAACTCGAACGAATAGCACATATGCACCTTGTCATCGCCCGAGGTGTATTGCGCCTGGATCTGCATTCCGTATTGGCCGTCCCCCACCTCGCCCACCGCGGTGACGGCGGGATATTCCTCCATCACGGCGCGCAGGCGGCGGAGGAAGTCGAGGTTCTCGGGCTGATTCTTGTCGTAGAGGTGATCCTGCCAGTTATAGGGGTTCACCTCGGGCGCGATGGTGGCGTTGCGCGCCTCGGGGGCCAGCGCGGGATTGTCGCGCAGCTCCTTGTCGTGGACGTAGAAGTTGATCGTATCCAGGCGGAATCCGTCCACGCCGCGATCCAGCCAGAATCGCGCCACGCTGAGCAATTCGTCCTGCACCGCCGGTTCATGGAAATTCAGATCCGGCTGTTCCTTGAGGAAATTGTGCAGGTAATACTGCATCCGCTCACCCGACCATTCCCAGGCCGAGCCCCCGAAGATCGACAGCCAGTTGTTGGGCGGTGAGCCATCGGGCTTGGCATCGGCCCAGACATACCAATCGGCCTTGGGATTGGTGGCGCTGGACTGGCTTTCCTGGAACCACGGATGCTGGTTCGACGTGTGGCTCAGAACCAGGTCGATCAGCACCCGGAGCCCCAGCGTATGGGCCCGGTTGATCAGCGCGTCGAAATCCCCCAGCGTGCCGAACATCGGATCGACATCGCGATAATCACTGACGTCATAACCGAAATCCAGCATCGGCGAGCGGAAGAACGGGCTGATCCAGATCGCGTCAACGCCAAGCTCGGCAATGTGATCGAGCCGGTGGATGATGCCCGCCAGATCGCCGATGCCGTCGCCATTGCTGTCCTGGAAGCTGCGGGGATAGATCTGATAGATCACCGCCCCGCGCCACCAATCCTTGTCGGGCGCGATGATATCGCCTTGCGGCAGGTCTTGCATGAGGTTCATCGCCGGGTCGTCCCTTACTTGACCGAGCCAGCCAGAAGGCCGCGCACGAGGTAGCGCTGCATGGTGAAGAACACCACAAGCGGCACCGCAATGGACACGAAGGCCGAGGTTGCCAGGATTTCCCAGTCACCGCCGCGTGTGCCGAGCAATTCGACGATCTGGCGGGTCATCACGGTGGTCTCACCCGAACTGTCGATCAGGAACACCATCGCCACCAGCAGGTCATTCCATGTCCACAGGAACTGGAAGATCGCGAAGCTGGCCAGTGCCGGGAAGGACAGCGGCAGGATGATCTTGGTGAAGATCTGGAAATCCGTCGCCCCGTCAACCTTGGCGCTTTCGATGATGTCGCGCGGCAGGCCAACCATGTAATTGCGCAAGAGATAAATCGCGAGCGGCAGGCCAAAGCCGGTATGGGCCAGCCAGACACCCAGATATCCCTTTCCGATCCCGATATCATTGTGCAGCGACAGAAGCGGGATCAGCGCCAGTTGCAGCGGCACCACCAGCAGGGCCACCACGGCGGCCACCAGAAGCGCGCGGCCCGGGAAATCCATCCACGCCAGCGCATAGGCCGCGAAGGCCGCGATCAGGATCGGGATGATCGTGGCCGGGATCGTCACCGTCAGGGTGTTCATGAATGCCCGGCTCATGCCCTCGCGGTTGGCCGGGTCGAACAAGACGCCCCGGTAATTGTCGAGGGTGAATTCCGGCGGGCTTTCGGCCGTCACGAAAACGCGCTGCCCCCGGCCACTGAGCTGCTCTTCATCGCCGACCCACAGGTAGTCGCCGTTCGACTGCACGGTGATCATCTCACCATCACCCAGATCAGCGGTGTCGCCGGCCACGTAATCATCGATGGCGCGGGAGGATGTGCCCCAGGCCGAGATTTCGGCGGGCACGTCCGCCGCGTCGTCAACCGAGCCGTCGACCACGTAGAGGTTGCCCTCCACCACGAACATCCCGTCCCGCGCGACACGGAAATCGTCGGGATCCGCCGTGCGCAGCGTTTCATTCTGAACCGCCGGGAACAGCGCGGCCCACCAGCCCGACGTCACGATCTGGTCGGTCGTGCGGAACGACGAGATCAGCAGCCCGACAGTGGGGAAGATCCACAACAGGACCAGCGCCGCGACGGAGATGTGAACAGCCCAGGTCAGGCCGCTTTTCTTGCCAGCGATACTATCCATCAGCGCATCTCCTTGCGGGCGTTGTAGACATTCCAGACAAGGATCGGCGTCACCATCAGCATGATGATCATGGCCGCTGCCGAACCGACGCCCCAATCATTGGCGCGGAACATTTTGTCGTACATGTAATTGGCGAGAACCTGCGTTTCCCATTGGCCGTTTGTCATCGCGAACACGATGTCGAAGACCTTGAGGACAACGATGGTGATTGTCGTCCAGACCACCACGATCGTGCCCGAGATCTGCGGCATCTTGATCTTGAAGAAGATCTGGAACGGGTTTGCGCCGTCCACGATGGCGGCCTCCACCGTTTCCTCGGGGATACCGCGCAGGGCCGCCGACAGGATCACCATGGCAAAGCCGGTCTGGATCCAGATCAATACGATCATCAGGAAGATGTTGTTCCAGAATGGAATGGTGAGCCACGTGATCGGGGCGTCGCCACCCAGTTGCAGGTAGACCGCGTTCAGAATGCCGATCTGGGCCACATCTTCGGGCCGCGCGTCGTAGATCAGCTTGAAGATCACCGCCGCGCCCACGAAGGAGATCGCCATCGGCATGAAGATCAGCGATTTGGCGATATTGCCCCAGCTGATCCGGTCGGTCAGCTGTGCCGCCAGAAGGCCAAAGGCCGTCGACATGGCCGGCACGATCAGGAGCCACAGGAAGTTGTTGCGCACCGCCTCCCAGAATTTGCCGTCCTGGGCCATCTGCGTGTAATTGTCCATGCCCACAAACGCCCCGCCGGCGGAGCGGTCCGTCAGCGACAGGCGCAGGGTCTCGAACACCGGATAGGCGAGATAGAGGCCAAGCGCCAGGATCGCGGGGCCCATGAACAGCCAGGGCCGGATCGCATTGGCGCGGTTGATATTGCGCCCGGCATCGGGGCCGCGCGGCGGGAACAGAACCTTATCGAGGAGCTGGTTGGAAAAGTAGAAATAGGCAACACATCCGCCGACACCGATGATGATCGTCACCAACCCTTGCAATGCTGGACTCATGGCCCTGTCCCCCCTCTGAAATCATGGATCCGACCGCGTGTGCTTTCCGGCGGTTCGGTTGGTGGACCCGGCCGCGATCAAACGCGCGGCCGGGTCGGTGTCTTGGCGTCAGGCCAGCCGCTTACTGCGCGGCATCCCAGGCCGACTGGATCTCGGCGGCCACGGTGGCGGCATCGGCGCCGCCCGCGTAATCCACCATGCCGGTCCAGAAGGCGCCCTGCCCCACAGCGGCGGGCATCAGGTCGGAGGCGTCGAACCGGAACGTGGTCGAGTTCAGCAAGATCTCACCCTGGCCCGCTTCCACATCGGTGGAGTAGGTGTCGAGATTCACGCCGGAATGCGGGGTCAGGAACCCGCCCTGCGCCATCATGATCTCATGGGCGAACGGAGTTTGCAGGAATTCCACGAAGCCCATCGTCGCATCGCTCATGTCGGTCACGGCCATCAGCGTGCCGCCACCCAGAACCGGGTTGCCCAGATCTTCGCCTTCGAAGGACGGGAAGTAGAAGAAGTCCGCATCCTCACCCACAACCGTGCCATCGGGGAAGAAGGCCGGGATGAACGACGCCTGGCGGTGCATGTAGCAGCCCGGAGGCGACGCGAAGAGGCCCGCGGGGCTCTCGCGGAAGTCGGTGGTGGCCACTGCACCCGGGCCGCCCTGCACCCAGCCATCGGTCCGGGCGAACATGCCGAACGTGTCGATGGCGTTCAGCACGCGCTCGTCGTCGAACGGGATCTCGTTGGACACCCATTGGTCATAGACGTCGGGCGATTGGGTGCGCAGCATGATGTCCTCGACCCAGTCGGTCGCGGGCCAGCCGGTCGCGGCACCGGATCCCAGACCGATGCACCACGGCGTCTCGCCATCGGCCACGATCTGTTCGCTCAGCGCGATCAGCTCTTCCATGGTCTCGGGCACTTCGTAGCCCGCATCCTCGAAGTTTTCCGGGGCATACCAGACCAGCGACTTCACGTTCACGTTGAAGAAGAAGCCATAGAACTGATCGGCGCCATCGGCGTCGGCATAGGTGCCCAGATCCACCCAGGACTGACCGGCGGCGTAGTTTTCACCAACCCACGCGGCCATCTCGTCGCCCAGGGGCTCAAGCAGGCCATTGCCCGCCAGAACCGCGGCGAGGCCGGGCTGCGGGAAAACGGCGAGGTTGGGGGCAGACCCCGCCTCGGCATCGATCACGATCTGCTGCTCGAAGCTGTCAGACCCGGTATAGGTTGCGTTGGCGCCGGTGGCCTCTTCGAAATAGTTCAGCAAAATGTCGAACCGTTCGGCCTCGGGCGACAGCCACGGGCCGGAAATCGTCACGGTCTCCCCGGAATAATCATTGGCCTCGGCATAGGCCGCGTAGCTATCCCAGTTGAATCCGCCTTCGCCCTCGGCGAACGGCAGGTGGCCATCGGCCAATACACCACTCGCGGAGAATGCCAGTGCCGCGGCACTGGCGAGATACATCTTTTTCATAGGTGACCTCCCAGTCAGTTTGCCGGACCTCTCGTCCGGCGCGTGTTCTGTCCCGCCGCGCGGTCTCTCCAAAGCGCTTTGGGTTGGCGATACCCTTGCGCAAGCAAAGGTCGCTGTCAATGAGACTCTGCCCACTTCAAAAAATACAGGTGATCTCTGACCAAACAGTCAGGAAAAACAAATTCGCCCTTTGACATCCCGACCTCGGGCTGGATAGCTTCGGGCCGATATCCGAAGCGCTTTGAAAGCTCGTTGGCCCCATGAACCTCAAGCAATTGTCGCAATCGCTTGGCCTCAGCCAGACCACCGTCAGCCGCGCGCTGAACGGCTACCCCGAGGTGCGCGAGGAAACCCGGCAGCGCGTCGTGGCCGCGGCGGCGGCCGCCAACTATACCCCCAATTCCCGCGCCCGTCGCCTCGCCACCGGCCGCGCCATGGCCATCGGCCACGTGATGCCGCTCACCGGCCGGGAGGAGATGGTGAACCCGATCTTCGCCGACTTCATCGCCGGCGCGGGCGAGGTCTATGCCCGCGAGGGATACGACCTGCTCCTGTCCATGGTGCCCGCCAACGGGACCGAGGCCGCCTATCGCCAGATGGCCTCCAACGCATCGGTCGATGGCGTCATGGTGCAGGCCCCCACGCTCGACGATCCGCGCGTTCCGCTCCTGCAGGAACTGGGCCTGCCCTTCCTGGTCCATGGCCGCACCGCATCGCCCGAGGCCTATAGCTGGCTCGATGTCGCCAATGTGCGGGCGTTCCGGCGCGCCACCGACTTCCTGCTGGATCTGGGCCACCGCAAGATCGCGCTCCTCAACGGGCAGGAAAGCCTGGACTTTGCCCTGCGCCGCCGCCGGGGCATGGAGGAGGCGCTGGCCGAACGGGGCCTTGCGCCCAACCCGCTCTGGATGCGGTCGGACATTATGACGGAGCAATATGGCTACCGCACGGCGGGCGAATTGCTCGACAGCGATACGCCGCCCACCGCCTTCCTGGTCTCCTCGATCATCCCGGCCATCGGCGTACGCCGGGCCGTGAGCGAACGGGGCCTGCGGACCGGCCGTGATATCTCCATCGTCTGCCACGACGATGCGCTGAGCTACCTGGACAATGACGGGCTCAACGCGCCCGAAGGCCCGGCCTTCACCTCCACCCGCTCGTCGATTCGGGCGGCGGGGCGGCGCTGTGCCGAGATCCTGCTGGACCTGATCGACAATCCCGACCAGCCTTTCGTGCAGGAGTTGTGGGAGACCGACCTGACCCTGGGCCGCTCGACCGGCCCTGCCCCGACCTGAGGATATTCCATGGATTTCACCCGTGCCGATTTCCCCGACGGCTTCCGCTTCGGGGTCGCGACCTCTGCCTATCAGATCGAAGGCCACCAGTTCGGCGGCGCCGGGCAAACCCATTGGGACAGCTTCGCCGCCACGCCCGGCAATGTCGTGCGCTTCGAAAACGGGGCCGTGGCCTGCGATCATTATCACCGCATGGACGAGGATCTGGACCTGATCCAGGGCCTCGGCGCGGATGTCTACCGGTTCTCCACCTCCTGGGCCCGCGTGATGCCCGAGGGGACCGGCGCGGCGAACGCGGAGGGGCTCGATTTCTATGACCGGCTGGTCGATGGCCTTCTGGCCCGCGGCATCTCCCCCGCCCTCACGCTCTACCATTGGGAGCTTCCCCAGGCCCTGGCTGACAAGGGCGGCTGGCGCAACGCCGACATGCCCGATTGGTTCGCCGATTACACCGAAACCATCATCGGGCGGATCGGCGACCGGATCTGGTCCGCCGCGCCGATCAACGAGCCGTGGTGTGTGGGCTGGCTCAGCCATTTCGACGGTCACCACGCGCCGGGCCTGCGCGACATCCGCGCCACCGCGCGCGCCATGCACCATGTGCTGGTGTCCCACGGCCGCGCCACGCAGGTGATGAAGGCGATGGGCGTCGGCAATCTCGGGGCCGTGTGCAACATGGAATGGGCCACACCGGCCAGCGACGCGCCCGAAGATATCGCCGCCGCCCGACGCTACGACGCGATCTACAACCGCTTCTTCATGGGCGGCCTCTTCAAGGGTGCCTATCCCGACGACGTGCTGGAGGGGTTGGAGCCGCACCTGCCCCATGGCTGGCAGGACGATTTCCCGGTGATCCAGTCGCCGCTCGATTGGGTCGGCGTGAATTACTACACCCGCAAGCGCATCGCCGCCGTGGAGGGCGCGCCCTGGCCCGCCTATGCCGAGGCGCCGACCGAAGGGCCGACGACGGATATGGGGTGGGAGATCTACCCCGATGCCCTGTGTGATTTCCTGACCCGCACCGCCCGTGAATATACCGGCGATCTGCCGCTTTTCGTAACCGAAAACGGCATGGCGAGCGGCGCAGCCCCCGACGAGGATCGCATCCAATACCTGGCCGAACACCTGATGGCGGTGCGCGCCGCCGTGGCCGACGGGGCGCCTGTCGCGGGCTATTTCGTCTGGTCACTGATGGACAATTACGAATGGGCGCTGGGGTATGAGAAGCGGTTTGGCCTTGTCCATGTGGATTTCGAGACCTTGGCAAGGACGCCCAAAGCATCCTATCACGCATTGGCAGATTGGTGGCGGCGCTAGGGCCGGGACGCGAGAAGGACACGGCACATGACTTCCTCAGCCCTTTCGCTGGTGGCCGATATCGGCGGCACGAATACCCGCGTGGCCCTGGCCGAGGAGGGCGTGGTGCGCACCCCATCCGTCAACCGCTTCCGCAATGCCGAACATGACGGCATCGCCGATGTGATTAACCGCTATCTGGAGAAAACCGGTGTTGGCGCGGCGCAGATCACCGGCGTCTGTGTGGCGATGGCGGGCCCGGTCCATGACGGCGTCGGCACGCTGACGAATCTGGATTGGCGGATCGACAAGGATGTGCTGGCAGAGGCGCTGAGCGCGGAAAAAGTGGCCGTCCTGAATGATTTGCAGGCCCAGGGCCATGCGATCGGCCATATCGCCGATGAGGATCTTCAGGTGGTTTTGCCCCAGCCCGAGGCGAGCCCCAACGCGGCCAAACTGGTGATCGGCCTTGGCACCGGCTTCAACGCCTGCCCCGTCTTCGATACCGCCGCCGGGCGCTTCGTGCCGCCGTCCGAGGCCGGCCATGTAAGCCTGCCCACCTCAATCGCGGCCCTTCATCCGCTTTTGGATCAATTAAAGGATTCGGGCGGCTACCCGTCGGTGGAAGAGGTCCTGTCGGGCCGCGGCGTCAGCCATCTGCACCGCGCGCTGCACGGTGAGGTGGCCGAGCCGTCGGCCATCCTTGAACGCATCGGCTCAGGGGAGGCGACGGCCGAGGCGACGGGCGCGCTTTTCGTGCAGGTGATGGGCGATGTGGCCGGCAATCTGGCGCTGTCTCACCTGCCGTTCGGCGGCATTTCCTTCGTGGGCGGCGTGACCCGCGCCTTCGCCCCGCATCTCGACCGGTTCGGCTTTGCCCGCGCCTTCCGCTCCAAGGGCCGATTCTCCGGCTTCATGGAGCAATTCGGTGTGAATGTGGTGAGCGACGATTACGCCGCGCTGACCGGCTGCGCGACGCATCTGTCCCACCTCTGACCGGGCTCAGGCCACCTCGTGGCCAAGCGCGGCGGTGTAGATCTCGAACCAGTCCACCCGGCTCAGTTCCACCTTCGCCGCATCCCCCAAGGCCCTGATCCGCTTGAGGTTGTTTGTCCCCATCACCGGCAGGATGCGCGCCGGATGCTTCAAAAGCCACGCCACCGCCACGGCATCGAGGCGCACACCCTGCTCCGTGCCCATCCGCTCCAGCACGGCGCGCATAGCGGCGCCGTCATCGCCAAAGAGCGCCCCCCCGGCCAAGGGCGACCAGGCCATGATCGGCTGGCCATTCTTCTGGTGGAACGCCACGTCGCCATTGGTGAACGGCACGTGATGCAGAACGGAGGCTTCGATCTGATTGGTCGCAAGCTTCGTGGACATCGCCGATTGCAGCAGGTCCCAATCCCACGGGCGGAAATTCGAGACACCCACCGCGCGCACCTTGCCCGCCGTCACCAGCCCGTCGAGGCATTGGCCGGTTTCCTCATGATCCATCAGCGGATCGGGGCGGTGGATCAGGAGCAGATCGATGGCATCAATATTCATCAGTTTCAATGACATATCGACCGACGTTGAGATATGTTCTGCCGAGGTGTCGTAATACTTCACCCTGGCATCCGAGTGCCGCCCGATCGGTGCCACGATATCGCATTTCGTGACGATCTCGATCTTGTCACGCAGATCCGGTGCGGCTTTGAGCGCGTCGCCCAGGATCTCCTCCGCCGCGTAGGCACCGTAGATATCGGCCTGATCCATCGTGGTGATGCCCTGCTCCAGGCAGGCTTCGATCTTGGCCTGAACGTGGGATGGCGAGGTATCGTCCGCATCGCCCAGACGCCACATGCCATAGACGATGCGCGACATCTCCACCCCGCCCACATCGATGCGATCCACTTGGTTGGCCATCAGCGTCTCTCCCCCACGCCAAGCGGCGTTTGCGGTGCCGAGGCGGGCACGCGCCCGTAAACCTCTGGCAATGAACATGTTTTCAGCTCGGGCATCACAAGCCGCCCGAAATGCTTACACTCCTCCATATGCGGATAGCCCGAGAAGATGAAGGCGCGGATGCCCATTTTCTTGTACTCTTCGATCTGGCTCAGGACCTGATCAGCCGACCCCACCAGCGCCGCGCCGCAGCCCGACCGCGCGCGGCCAATCCCCGTCCACAGATGCGGCTCCACATAGCCATATTTGTCCGCCAGCTCCCGCGCCTTGGCCTGATGGCTGACGCCAAGCGAGCCGGAATCGAGCGCGCGTTCGCGGATCAACTGGCCGTATTCGTCATCCAGCTTGGAGGTCAGATGCTCGGCATAGTCCCGTGCCTCCGCCTCGGTATCGCGTACGATCATGTGCACGCGCAGGCCGTAGTCAAGCGTTCTATCATATTTTTCAGCAACTTGATGGACGTCCTTCATCCGCTGCGCCAGAGCCTCTTTCGGCTCGGGCCACATCAGGTAGACGTCACAATGCTGGCCGCACAATTCCAGCGCGGGGGGCGAGTAGCCGCCGAAATACAGAAGCGGCCCGCCGGTCTGGTAGGGTTTCGCTGGATCGGTGGTTAAGCCTGCGAAATCGTAGACGTCACCCTTGTAGTTGATCTCATCCCGGGTCCAGGCCTGCTTGAGGATCTCCACAACCTCGCGGCTCCGCTGATAGCGATAACCGCTTTCGGCTTTCTCCCCCGGGAAGTCGCTGGAGATAATGTTTACCGTTAAACGACCTTCCAGCATGTGATCGAGCGTGGCGATGGTGCGCGCCAGCATGATGGGCTGCATCTCACCGCACCGCACGGCGGCCAACATGTTGATCTTGCTGGTAATCGGCGCACATCCGGCCACGAAACTCAGCGTGTCCTGCCCCACCTGATAGGACGACGGGCACAGGATGTTGCGAAAGCCCTGCGCCTCCGCCTCCTTCACGATGCCCGAGCAATGGGCCCAGGAGGACCGCAACGTGCCGTCCGGCACCCCCAGATATTCATAATCATCCGAGCAGAGCGCCGCGAACCAGCTGACCTCTGCGCCATCGAGATCCGCCGATGTGACCGGAACAACAGACATCGCCCCCTCCCTTGATCTTTCGTCACCGCTTGGGTAGCAAGCGGGAAGCGGTATATCAATGGTATATCAATTCTTGGCACAGCGGGGGAGGACGCGATGCCGGACCGCCGGGACCAGGCCCTCGACCAGGGGGCCCTGCCCACCTATCTGCGCATTGCCGAGGCGCTGACCATCGATATCGGTGGCGGGCGGCTTGCGGCGGGCGACAAGCTGCCGCCGGAACGCCGGATGGCCGCGGATCAGGGCGTGGCGGTGGCGACGCTCCGCAAGGCGCTGCAAGTGCTGGCCGATCGCGGGCTGATCGAGCGGCGCCAGGGCTCAGGCAATTATGTGCTCGGCGGCAAGGCGAATGTCGGAACCTACGCACTTTTCCGGCTGGAGCTGGCCGGTGTCGGCGGCGGGCTGCCCACCGCGCGGCTGCTGGACCTGAAGAAGACCAAGAAGCCCGATAGCCTGCCGAATATCGGCACGGCCTTCGATACCGGGATCCGGATCCGGCGCCTGCGTTACCTCGCCGATCTGCCCGTCGCGGTTGAGGAGATCTGGCTCGACCTGCGCTGGCATGACGACAACGGCCTGAACCCGCGCACGATCTCGGAATCGCTCTATCGCACCTATGCCGACCGCCTAGGCCTGAAGATCCGCGAGGCCGAAGACGTCATCGGCGCGGGCGACCTGCCCGATTGGTCCCCCGACGAATTCGGCATCGCCCCGGGCACGCGCATGATCCGTATTGAACGCCGCGCCTATGACCAATATGGCGAGCCGTGCGAGGCCTCCTGGACGTGGTATGACCCAGGCCGCGCCCAGTATTACGCCAGGGTGCCATGACATTTTCAGCAGCGGGAATAGCAAGATGACGCGATACGGCCTCGTGGGCGCCGGCATGATGGGCCAGGAGCATATGCGCAATATCGCGCTTCTGGCGAACACCGCCGTCACCGCGTATCTGGAACCCGACGATGAGATGGCGGCCCGTGCGCAGGCGACAACGCCCGGCGCGGCCCGGTGCGCCGATCTCGACGCGCTGGTGGCGCGCGAGGATGTGGATGCGCTTGTCATCGCGTCGCCCAACCACACCCATGTGGATCTCCTGCACCAGATCGCGGCGCGGCGCGCTCTGCCGATCCTGTGCGAAAAGCCGCTCTTCACCGATCCCGGCGACTTGGGCGCGGTCACGGCCTTCGCCAAAAGCTATGCCGCGCCGGTCTGGGTGGCGATGGAATACCGCTATATGCCGCCCATCGCGAAATTCCGCGAAATGGTGGATTCCTCCACCGGCGGGATCAAGATGCTGTCGATCCGCGAACATCGCTTTCCGTTTCTGGAAAAGGTCGGCAACTGGAACCGCTTTAATGCGAATAGCGGTGGCACGTTGGTGGAGAAATGCTGCCATTTCTTCGATCTGATGCGCCTGATCCTGCGTGACGAGCCGATCCGGGTGATGGCCAGCGCAGGCCAGGCGGTGAACCACCTCGATGAGCAATATGACGGGCAGGTGCCCGATATCTGGGATTGCGGCTATGTGATCGTGGATTTCGCCAGCGGTGCCCGCGCCCTGCTCGATCTGTGCATGTTTGCCGAGGGCAGCGAATACCAGGAGGAGATCAGCGCCGTGGGCCCGGCGGGCAAGATCGAGGCCAAGGTCCCCGGCCCCACCCGGTTCTGGAATTTCGATATCGGCCCCGCGCCGATGCCCAAGGTGATCGTCAGCCCGCGCAATCCGACAACCGGCAAGGTTGTCCATGACTGCCCCGTCGACAAGGATCTTCTGACGGCTGGGGATCACCACGGCTCCACCTATTATCAGCATGTGCGGTTCCTTGAGGTGGTGCGCAAAGGCCGCACGCCCGAGGTGACGCTGGCGGACGGGGCGGCGGCGGTGCGTATGGGTCTGGCGGCGCAGGAGGCCGCGATCACCGGCCAGGCGGTTTCCTTGATCTAGTCCGGGGCGTAAGATGCGCGCCATGGAGGAGCGCATCGATATCGGCATGGATGGTGGCGGCACCGGCTGCCGCGTCGTGGTGTGCCATCGTGGTGCCGAGGCCCGCGCCGAGGGCGGGCCTGCCAATGTCGTCAGTGATCCCGCCGCCGCCGAAGCGGCCTTGCGTCTGGCCCTGACGGATGCGCTGGCGCAGCTTGGCCTGACCATGGAGCATCTTACCGGTGCGCGGATCGTGGCGGGGCTCGCCGGGTGCCGTCTGCCCGGCGCGGCCGACGACTTCGCGATGCGCCTGCCCTACCTCGCCTATGTCACCGACGACAGCGTGACGGCGCTTGAGGGCGCCTTGGGCGGCACCGATGGCAGCCTGATAAGTTTGGGCACCGGATCCTTCTTCATCCGCAAGTCGGGCACCGATCTGGTGCATCACGGCGGCTGGGGCTTTCACCTCGGCGATGAAGGCTCGGCGGCGTGGCTCGGGCGGCGGGCCCTACAATGGGCGTTGCGCGCTTGCGATGGTCGCGCGCCGGACGACCCGCTTGTCGCGTTTCTGCTGGACTTCCTGCCAACACATCCGGTGGTGTGGGCCCAAACCGCGCGACCGGCGGATTACGCGGCCCTGGGCCGCCGCGTGACGGAAACGGCAAGCCCGATGGCAACGGATTTATTGAAGGAATGTGCCGGCGTGGTGGAAGACGCGCTTGAGCGACTGGCCCATCCGCCCGGAGCGGCCTGGGCCTTGACGGGGGGGCTGGGGCCATTCGTGGTACCGCACCTGCCCGCCGCGCTGGCGCGCACCCGGGTCGAGCCCGCCGCCTCCGCCCTGCACGGCGCCCTGGCGATGGCGCGGGCCCTGCCATGACAATCCTCTATCTCAACGCCGCGGTGATGACCCCGCAGGGCCTCGAAGCCCGCGACATCCATGTGCGCGATGGGCGGATCGCGGCGTTTTATCCGTCGGGCGAGGAACATCGGGCGCGCAAGACGATGGATCTGCAGGGCCAGTTGGTGACCCCGCCGATGTGCGATCTGCAGGTCAATGGCGGCGGTGGCCTGATGCTGGGGGCGTGCCAGAGTGTGGAGGACCTTCGGCAGATCGTGGATGCGCATCAATCCGACGGCGTCGCCCATATCCTGCCCACCCTGATCAGTGACACCGAAGAGCAGATCATCCGCATCGCCGACCTGGTCGCCGCGGCCCGGCGCGACGGCCTGTGGCAGATCCAGGGCCTGCATCTGGAAGGGCCGCACCTGACCCGGGCCGGGGCCCACGATCCGGACATGTTCCGCCCGCTGGAGATGGCCGACCTGGCGCTCTACCGCGAGATCGCGGCCAAGGTCGGGCGCCTGATGATCACCCTCGCGCCCGAGCTGGTGCCGGTGGAGACCATCGCCGAATTGACCCGCGCGGGCATCATCGTGGCCCTCGGCCACAGCGAGTGCGACAGTGAAACGGCCTGGGCCGCCTTCGATGCGGGGGCGCACTGCGCCACCCATCTGTTCAACGCGATGTCGGGCCTCGATCACCGCCATCCGGGCCTCGCCGCCGCGGCGCTCGCGCGCGGCACATTCGGCCTGATCGCCGATGGCATCCATGTGCATCCCGATATGCTGCGCCTCGCGGGGCGGCATCATTCCGGCGCGTTTCTGGTCAGCGACGCGATGGCGGTGGCGGGCACGGATCTCGACCAGTTCCACCTGAACGGCCGCCGGATCGAGCGGCGCGACGGCCGCCTGACGCTGGAGGATGGAACCCTTGCGGGCGCGGACCTGACGCTGGCGCGCGCGGTGGACATCATGACAAGGGCGAGCGGCCTGCCCCGTGTCCAGGTGATCTCCATGGCAACGCAGGTTCCGGCGGCGCTTCTCGGTCAGCCGAAGGGCCTGACCATCGGACGCCGCGCGGTGTTCCAGGCCTGGCCCACACGCGGAAAGCCCCGCCTGCACCTGCCCGATGGCTGGACCGACCAGCCGCCGCTCGGCTGACGCAATAACGGCTGTGTCTCAGATCGACTGGCCCACCAGCCCGCCAATGGCGCTGGTGGCGGCCATCGCCAGTGCCCCCCAGATCATCACCCGCATCGCCGCCCGGCCCCGAGGCGCGCCCCCGGCCTGGGCGCCAAGCGCGCCGAGCGAGCCAAGGGCGGCCAGCGTGCCCGCCCCCACCCACCACACAAGCGCCCCGAGCGGCGCGGCAAAGGCCACGCCAAGCGGCACTGCCGCCCCCAAGGCAAAAGTCAGCGCCGAGACCACAGCCGCCTGCACCGGGCGCGGGGGAGACAGGTCCGTCAACCCGATCTCATCGCGCAGATGGGCGGACAGCGCGTCCTTCTCGGTCAATTCGCGCGACACCTCCGCTGCCAGATCCGGGCTCAGGCCGCGGCCCTCATAGATCGCCGTCAATTCCGCCAGTTCGGCTTCGGGATTGTCCGCAAGCTCGGCCTTTTCGCGCGCCACATCGGCGCGCTCGGCATCGGCCTGCGACGAGACGGACACATATTCCCCCGCCGCCATCGACAGCGCGCCCGCCACCATCCCCGCCAACCCGGCCAGGATGATCGTGGCCTTGTCCCCGGATCCCGCCGCCACCCCCGCAATCAGGGAGGCCGTCGACAGGATCCCGTCATTGGCCCCCATCACGGCGGCGCGAAGCCAGCCCGCCCGACCGGACAGATGCGGCTCCACATGGGCCGACGGCACGCCGAAATTCTGCGGGCGGTGTTCAGCCATCGGGCAGATGCATCTTGCCGGGATTGAAGATGTTATGGGGGTCCACGCCCCGCTTGATGGCGGCCATCATCGCCAAGGCGCCGGGCCCAAGCTCACGCTCCAGATACTTGGCCTTGCCCTGCCCGATCCCGTGCTCCCCGGTGCAGGTGCCGTCCATCGAAATCGCCAGATCGTTGAGCCAGCCGACAAACCCCTCGGCCTTGGCCATCTCATCGGGATTGTCCGTGTCGATCAGGAGCAGCGTGTGGAAGTTTCCGTCGCCGACATGGCCCACGACTGGCGCGGTGAAGCCAAGTTCGGCCAGCTTGTCCTGCGCGCGGGTCACGCAATCGGCCAGGCGGCTGATCGGAACACAGACATCGGTGGACAGGCCCTGCGCGCCGGGCCTGAGTTGCAGCGCCGCCCAATAGGCATCGTGCCGCGCCTGCCAGAGCGCCGTGCGCTCCTCTTCCCGCGTCGTGAAGGTGAAGCCCGTGCCGCCATGCTCCGCCGCAATCTCGCCAAAGGTCTCGGCCTGTTCCGTCACACCGGTCTCCGAGCCATGAAATTCCAGCAGCAACAGCGGCGTTTCCGGCAGGGAGAGCCCGGAATAGGCGTTGCAGGCCTTCACCTGGAGCGCGTCCAGCAACTCGATCCGCGCCACCGGCAGCCCGAACTGGAAGCTGGTGATGACGGCGTTGCAGGCCGCTTCAACGGACGGGAAGGAACAGATCGCGGCGGAGGTGGCTTCCGGGATACCCTGCAGCTTCAGGGTCAGTTCGGTGATCAGGCCCAGCGTGCCTTCCGAGCCCACGATCAGGCGGGTCAGGTCATAGCCCGCGGAGGTCTTGCGCGCCCGCGCCGCGGTTTTCACGATCTCACCCGAGGGCAGAACTGCCTTCAGCGCCAGGATATTGTCCTTCATCGTCCCGTAGCGCACGGCGCAGGTCCCGCTGGCGCCGGTCGCGGCCATCCCGCCAAGCGACGCATCCGCGCCGGGATCGATGGGGAAGAACAGGCCGGTATCGCGCAGATGCGTGTTGAGCGCCTTGCGCGTCACGCCGGGCTGGATCACCACGTCCATATCCTCGGTGTGGACGTCGAGGATCGCGTTCATCTGGCTGAAATCGAGCGAGATGCCCCCCGCGGGCGCATTCACATGGCCCTCCAGCGAGGTGCCGGTGCCGAACGGAATGATCGGTACGCGGTGGGTGGCACAGATGCGCACGATTTCCTGCACCTCTTCGGTGGATTGCGGAAAGATCACCGCATCGGGCGGCTGGTTGCGCAACCAGGTGGTGGTATGGCCGTGCTGTTCCCGGAGCGCCTGCCCGGTTTCCACCCGCGGCCCGAACCGCTGGGTCAAGACGCCGATCGCAGTGGCAATACCGTCCTCGTTGCGCGGCAGATCAGCCAACAGGGCCATGTGGATCGCTTCCTTCTCCAGATGGGCGGGACGCTAACAGGGCCGCATCGATGCCTCAAGGCCACTGCCCGGCGTCAAACATGCGGCGACGGGCCCCCTGAACCAAACCGCACCCCCATTTGGCGGCCCGATGGGCAAACCGATCGCGTTTGGGGGGCCAGCCCCCCAATCCCCCCGGGATATTTTCAAAACAAGGAAGGGGGCCGTAACCGGTTGTTAACCATGAGGAGAGATATTGGGCCTGCGGTACAGGCTGGGAAGCCGATGACCGCAAACGAGGAAGGCCCCCGGCTCCGTCTGGGGGCTGACCCTCATGTCCTCGTTTTTCAAATATCCATTTGAAACATCCCGACCCTGTCGCAACGATCCGGTCAACGCGCCGCCGCGGGTGTGCCCTCTTGGCCGCAGGCCAACGGGCACGCCCGCCCGGCCCAAAGATCGCCAACATCCCGCGTCAGCGGGTGGCGGCGATCACGGGAGCGCCCGGCCTTCGGGCCACGCGGTGCGGTCAGGCCTCGGTCGGGCCGCCGGCCTCTTTCCAGGCCGGGAAGCCGCCGATATTGGTGACATTTGTAAACCCCATATCCTGCAGGGTCTTGCCCGCCAGCGCCGCCTGACCGCCCGCGCCGCAGATCAGGTAGATCTCGGCGTCTTTCTGGAAGATCGGATCGTAGAGCGCCTCCACGGCGGGATCGGCGCGGAATTCGATCATGCCGCGCGGAATGTGGTGGGCGCCCTTGATCGTGCCGCTCTGCTTGAGGTCAGAACTGTCGCGCACGTCGATGAACGTGCCTTGCCCGCTCGCGTGCCTGGCGATGGCGTCCTCAGCGGACAGTTTCGGGACGGAGGCATTGGCGGCCTCCATGTAATCCTTGGCAGTCTTCATCGGTCTCTCCCTGTTCGGCCGGCCCTATTCGGCGGCCTGTTCTGCTGCGGCCTTCTCGGCCTCGATCTGTGCCGCCTTCTTCTCGACCTGTTCGACGATATGCTCGACCATCTGGTCATTGCTCATCTTGTGGCTCTGTTTGCCGGCCAGATACACCATGCCCGACCCCGCCCCGCCACCGGTAAAGCCCACATCGGTCATCAACGCCTCGCCGGGCCCGTTCACCACGCATCCGATGATGCTCAGGCTCATCGGCGTCTTGATATGTTCCAGCCGCCGTTCCAGCACCTCGACCGTCTTGATCACGTCGAAGCCCTGCCGCGCGCAGGAGGGGCAGGAGATGATGTTCACGCCCCTGTGCCGAAGCCCAAGCGATTTCAGGATCTCGAAGCCGATCTTCACCTCTTCCACCGGATCCGCGCTCAGGCTCACACGCATCGTATCGCCGATCCCGGCCCAGAGCAGATTGCCCAGGCCAATCGCGGATTTCACCGTGCCGCCGACGAACCCGCCCGCCTCGGTGATGCCCATATGGAACGGCGCGTCGGTTTGCTCGGCCAGCTGCTGGTAGGCCGCCGCCGTCATGAAGATGTCGGACGCCTTCATCGAGATCTTGAATTCGTGAAAATCGTTGTCTTCGAGGATCTTGATATGATGCAGCCCGCTTTCGACCATCGCATCGGGGCACGGCTCGCCATATTTCTCCAGCAGATGCTTTTCCAGCGACCCCGCATTCACGCCGATCCGGATGGAGCACTTGTTGTCGCGCGCGGCCCGGATCACCTCCTTCACGCGGGCTTCATCCCCGATATTGCCGGGGTTGATCCGCAGGCAGGCCGCGCCGGCCTCCGCCGCCTCGATCCCGCGCTTATAGTGGAAATGGATATCCGCCACGATCGGCACCGGGCTTTCGCGCACGATCTCGTGGAGCGCCCGGGACGAGGCCTCATCGGGCACCGAGACGCGCACGATATCCGCCCCCGCCTCCGCCGCCGCAACCACCTGCGCGATGGTGGCCCGGGCGTCGGTGGTCAGCGTGTTGGTCATCGTCTGGACAGAGATCGGCGCGTCGCCGCCCACCGGCACGTCACCCACCATGATCTGGCGGCTCTTGCGCCGGTCGATATTGCGCCAGGGGCGGATGGGGTTGTGGGACATGCAAGGACCTCTTCGCACCGATTGCCTGTAAGATAGACCTGTCACACGGGTGGAACAATGTGCGGCGGTCGGGTGCTGCAAAATGCCCGGCCCGGCTTTGGCCAGGCGCGGGCCAAACCGCCGAGCAATCGGGACGTGGTGACGCTGCTACGGCCGCTGAAGCGGGCGCATATCGTCGGGGCCGGGCGTTAGCACCACCACGGGCAGCGCATTGCTTGCAATGACGGCGGCGGCGACATCGGCGGGCAGATCGGGGAAGAGCGGTTGCGGCCCATCGGTTCCCGCCCCGGTGGGGTTGTAGACCACCCCCGCCTGCTGCTGCTCCGGCACGACAACCGGCGCGGCGGGCAGCGCCGCGGCATCGAGCACAAGCGAGGCGATTTCCGGCAGGTCGGGATCGGCGTTGGTATCGGCGATGGCGAAATTGGCCGTCAGCGCATCCGCCGTAAGCTCGATATCCCGAACGATGGAGGCACCCTCACCCGCCGGGCCAAGCGCCACGCCATTGACCGCGAAATATAGCGATCCCGCATTGCCGGTCCGCAGAAGCGGGGGGGTGCCCGTTTCCGCAACCACATAGCTGTCGCCCGCATTCAGCGTCATTTCGTCAATCGTGTCGCCGCTGGCCGAGGTCACCCGCACCCAGGTGGGGCGGGTTGCAAAGATCAGGACCTGATCGGGGGCCTGAGTCACCTGAACGCCCGCCGTGGCTTGCCCGTTGGCGATCAGTTGCGGGGCGGCGCGTGAGGTTGTGGCCTGCACGTTGAGCGCGCCCACCTCGTTGGGATCAAGCGTCGCCAACGCGCCGTCACGCGGTGTCAGGACCGGCGCTTCCAGCGCTTGCGGGCGGTAGAGACGGTCGACGCTTTCAGGGCCCGGCACGGCGATGTCGAAGCCCTGGGCCACGTCGAACGCGCCTTCCGTGGCGCCGGCCAGCGGGTCGAGCTGCGCCAGTGGCACGGAGGGGGCCTCATCGATCGGGGCGATGTTGAGCCGCTGGATATCGTTGAGGATTGCCCAAGCGCCGTAGCCGATGCCCACGGCGAGCACCAGCAGCACCGCGATGGAGCCAAGCGCGCCGGGCTCGACCCGGGCAAAGATGCTATTGTCTACCGGGGCGTAGGAGATCCGCGTGGTCGACATGACCTCGTTGGGATCAAGCCGCCGGGGCGCATCGGAAATCGAGCGTTTGACGTCCGCCGCCTGCCCGCCCGCGCTGCCATGGATGCCGCGAAAGCCGGTTTCGTCGCAGAAGCGGCGGAAGGTCCATTCCGGTTCGATCCCGAGATACTTGGCGTAGGAGCGCACGTAACCCGCGATGAAACCCTGGGACTGGAACGCGCCGACATCGCCGTTTTCGATGGCGGCGATATAGGTGGCGCGAATCCGAAGCTCGCGCTCGACATCCAGCAGGGATTTTCCGAGGGTCGCCCGCTCGCCGCGGAGCAGATCCCCCAGCGGCACATCCAGAAGGTCATATCCGTCGAAAGCTGGCGGGGGCGTGGACACAGGGATATCGACCGGATCGAAGGCGCGGGCCCGATCCTGATCTTCGCTGTCCCAATGCTGAGCATTATCCTGGCCCATATGGCCTGCCCCGATTCTATGGGTTCGGCCACCATGCCTAGTGGTGGCCCGCCCTTCTGTCCCTAGATGTTACCCCATAACGGATGATTCCCAAAGGAACTCCGCAGACTTTTATCGTGGGTATCACGGGTTTTGGGGGTGTTGCACCCTTTTGAACACCTCCGCGCGCGCTTTCGGCGTGTTTCAGCCCACGATTTTAACGGAATTTCAGGGACCTGCCCAAAACCGCGCCAATTGCGCGCGGGCGCGCACCCGGTTCGCGCCCGGTTCAGGGGCGCAAATCCCGCAACGCTGGGGTCTAACCCGCCAGTTCCTGCCGATTGAGCGCACAATGCGA
Source organism: uncultured Roseicyclus sp. (assembly GCA_947494975.1). GTDB lineage: Bacteria > Pseudomonadota > Alphaproteobacteria > Rhodobacterales > Rhodobacteraceae > Gymnodinialimonas. The sequence goes on from CANLXA010000003.1 coordinate 833,242, forward strand.
CCACAGCCCGTCCATCGCCTGCACCAACCCGTCCAGCATCTTGGGGTCATGCACCGGCGACGGCGTGAAGCGCAGCCGCTCGGTGCCGCGCGGCACGGTGGGGTAGTTGATCGGCTGCACGTAGATGCCGAAATCCTCCAGCAGCATGTCGGAGATCGCCTTGGTATGCACCGGGTCGCCCACCATGACCGGCACGATATGGGAGCCGTGATCGATGATCGGCAGGCCGAGGCCCTTGAGCCGCAGCTTGAGTGCGGCGGCGCGCTCCTGTTGCAGGTCGCGCAGTTCGGGGTGAGTCTTCAGCCAGCGGACAGAGGCCGCTGCACCTGCCGCAACCGCCGGCGGGATCGACGTGGTGAAGATGAAGCCCGGCGCGTAAGACCTTACGGCATCACACATTTTATCGGATGCCGCGATGTAGCCGCCATGCACGCCGAACGCCTTGCCAAGCGTGCCGTTGATGATGTCGATCCGGTCCATCAACCCGTCGCGCTCCGCCACTCCGGCCCCGCGCGCGCCGTACATGCCCACGGCATGGACCTCGTCGAGATAGGTCAGCGCGCCGAATTCATCGGCCAGATCGCAGATCGCCTCGATCGGGCCGAAATCGCCATCCATCGAATAGATCGATTCGAAGGCGATCAGTTTCGGCGCCTCGGCATCGTCAGCCTCCAGCAACTCGCGCAGATGGGCGACGTCGTTGTGGCGGAAGATCCGCTTCGCCCCGCCATTGCGCCGCACGCCTTCGATCATCGAGGCATGGTTCAACGCATCGGAGTAAATAATGAGGCCTGGGAAGAGTTTGGGCAGCGTACTTAAAGTGGCGTCATTGGCGATATAGGCGCTGGTGAAGATCAGTGCCGCCTCTTTGCGGTGCAGATCGCTCAACTCCGCCTCAAGCGCCTTGTGATACACCGTCGTGCCCGAGATGTTCCGCGTCCCGCCCGACCCCGCGCCGGTCGCCTCCAGCGCTTCGTGCATGGCGTTGAGCACAACCGGGTGCTGGCCCATGCCGAGGTAATCGTTGCCGCACCAGACGGTGATCTCCTGCTCCGACCCGTCGGGCTTTTTCCAGACGGCGTGGGGGAATTGCCCCTTGCGGCGTTCGATATCGATGAACGTCCGGTAACGGCCTTCCTCGTGCAATTTGCCCAGGGCGGCGTCGAGCGCGGTCTCGTAATTCACTGGCGGTTCTCCCTTCCGGGGGCGGCAATCCACCCCGTAAGAACGCTGGCTAAGGCGGGGTCGCCCCCGCGATTGGCCTGACATATGGCGCGAGCGCCGTTTTGGCCAAGTTACAAAATGCCGCGATGGGGGCCTTGATCTGGGTCAAGACGTGACGTCAATCCGCCCGGGGCCCGCAGATCGGCCCCCTGCTGCGCGCGCGGGGGCCGGAACGCCCTGGGTTACTGGCCCAGACGGACCTCAAACGCGGGATAGCCGAGGCTGTCGGAGAATTCGAAGCCGCCATGGCAATCGTGGCAGAAGCTTTGCGAAATCCCCATCGGATTGCCGTTGGGCTGCACCGCGGAATAGACCCAGCCATCGGTATCGGGGGAGTCGTCAGTGGCCACGCGCGTCATGATGAAAAGCGGGCCGCGGCGCGGGGCGTTGTCGCGCAAGGTATAGCTTTCCTTGGCGATCACGGTGCCCACGGGCATTTCGAAGGTCTCGTCATCCTCTTCATACTGGATATAGGCGTCATAGCCGACCTCGTTGACGAAGGTGTTCAGGAACCGCCCGCCATGGAAGCCGGGGGCCGCCGGGCCGGTCTGGGCCTGGCCCCAGTCGCGATAGACGGCCGCGACCTCGTTGTCGCCGGCGGTGTAATTGGCCAGCAGATCATCGCGGACACATTCATAGAGCGCGTCGATCTGCTCCTGAGTGAAATCGGGGATCTCGGCCTCGAAGGTGCAGTCCTGGGCCTGGGCGGCCCCGGCGCTGAGCGCCATTGCGGCGGCGGCGGAAAGAAGTAGGCGGGTGGTCATGACGGGTGTCCCTGCTGATTTTGTTGTCCCTCTCACCCCGGTCATGGGGCGACGTGTAGATGCGACGCTAGACCAAGGGTGTCGGGAAAAGAAACTCACCACCGATCACAAAGGCGGGAGTTGGGGGTATGGCTTTCCGTCCTTGCCGCGAGACCCCATCTTGCGCCCCGGTCCGGAACAAAGGCCGCAAGGCCGCCGGACCATCGCCGCCCCGCCCCACCGGGGTGGCGATCTTGCCACCGGGCGCGCATCCTTCGGCGCAAGCGATGACGTGGCAGCCATAAAGTGCCCAACCTGAGCCGGTGCACCGCCACCCCGGCGGGCCGACGATGGTCCACCTTGCACCCCCCGGCCCACCTCTCCACTATATCCGCACCACGCCCCCAACCCGCAGGAGCCAACATGTCCCTCGACGCCGTCCTTGCCCGCATCGATGCCGATCTTGACCAATCGACCGACCGCCTGATGGAGCTTCTGCGCATCCAGTCGATCTCGACCGACCCGGCCTTCGATGCCGAGGTGGCCAAGGCCGCGGATTGGCTGGCGGCGGATCTGGCCAGCATCGGCTTCGACGCCTCGGTGCGCGACACGACGGGCCACCCGATGGTGGTGGCCCACGGCTCCGATGACGGCCCGCATGTGCTGTTCTACGGCCATTACGACGTGCAACCGGTCGATCCGCTCGAACTCTGGCACCGTGACCCGTTCGATCCGGCGATCGAGGACCAGAACGGCGTGAAGGTGATCCGCGGCCGCGGCGCCTCCGATGACAAGGGCCAGTTGATGACGTTTGTGGAGGCCTGCCGCGCGTGGAAGGCCGTCACCGGGAAACTGCCCGCCAAGGTCACGATCTTCTTCGAGGGCGAGGAGGAATCCGGCTCCCCCTCCCTGGTGCCGTTCCTTGAGGCCAATGCCGACGAGCTGAAAGCCGAGGTCGCCCTGATCTGCGATACCGGCCTCTTCGCCGAGGGGGTGCCGGGCATCACCACCCAGCTCCGCGGCCTTCTGGGCGAGGAGATCACCATCACCGGCCCGTCGCTCGACCTGCATTCCGGCATGTTCGGCGGCGTTGCGATGAACCCGATCCGGGTGCTGAGCCGCATCCTGGCGGGCCTGCATGACGAGAGCGGCGTGATCCAGGTGCCCGGTTTCTACGACGGCATCCCCGAGTTGAGCGATGAGTTGCGGGCCCAATGGGACGGGCTTGGCTTTGACGTGGCGGGGTTCCTCGGGCCGGTCGGGCTCAGCGTGCCCGCGGGCGAGGCCGACCGCACGCCGCTGGAGATGATCTGGTCGCGGCCCACGGCGGAAGTGAACGGGATCTGGGGCGGCTATACCGGCGCCGGGTTCAAGACCGTGCTGCCAAGCCAGGCCCATGCCAAGATCTCCTTCCGGCTGGTGGCGGGGCAAGACCCGCATGTGCTGCGCAAGAGCTTCCGCGCCTGGGTGGAGGCGCAATTGCCCGCCGATTGCAGCGTCAGCTTCGAGGGCCACGGCGCGTCCCCCGCCAGCCAGATGGACATCTCCCACCCCGCCTTCCAGGTCACGCGGCAGGCGCTCAGCGATGAATGGCCCAACGAGGCGGCGTTTATCGGGTCCGGCGGGTCGATCCCCGTGGCCGGGTACTTCAAGGAGATTCTGGGCATGGATTCGATCCTGGCAGGCTTCGGCAAGGATGATGATGCGATCCATTCGCCGAACGAGAAATACGACCTGTCGAGCTTCCATCACGGCATCCGGTCCTGGGCGCGGATCCTCGGCGGGCTGGCCAGCTAGCCTGCCGCGCGTGCTCATGGGCGGATGCCCATTTGCGCCCCGCGACGGCGGTGGCGCCGGGCCGGGGCCCGGCGCGGCTGCGCTCCATACCGGGCGATAGCGCGCGGGGCCTGCAACGCCAAAACGCCGCCCCTTGCCCCCACCTGCCCCCGGGCGTAAGCGCGATCCATGACCTTCACCGATCATATCCGCGCCACGCTCAAGCTTGGCTTGCCGCTGATCGGGGGCCAATTGGCGCAGACGGCCATCGGCCTGACGGATACCGTGATGATGGGCTGGTACGGGGTCGAGGAGCTGGCCGCCGTGGCGCTTGGCGCGTCGTTTTTCCACCTGATCCTGATCCTCGGCATGGGGTTCGGCCTTGCCGTGATGCCGATGGTGGCGGCGGCCTTTGCGCTCGATGATACGCGGCAGGTGCGGCGCGTCACGCGGATGGGCCTCTGGATCGGGGCCGGGTTTGCCGCGCTGTCCATGCCGATATTCTGGTATTCCGAGGCGTTGCTGCTGGCGATGGGCCAGACACCCCAGATCGCCCGGGATGCGGGCACCTACCTGATGATCGCGGGGTGGGCGATCTGGCCCGGCGTCCTGCTCACCGTCCTGCGCTCCCACCTCTCGGCGCTGGACCGCCCGAACATCGTGCTCTGGGCATGGCTTGGCGGTTTCGTCCTGAATATCGCGCTCAACTGGGTGCTGATCTTCGGCAATCTCGGCGCGCCCGAGTTGGGGATCAGCGGCGCGGCCATCGCCTCGCTTGGCACCCATCTTCTGATCTTCGCGGTGCTGGCGGTCTATGCGGCGCGGGCCGAGGGCCTGCGCGACTATGATCTCTTCGCGCGGTTCTGGCGGCCCGATCCCGGCGCCCTGGCCGAGGTGTTCCGCCTTGGCTGGCCCATCGCGCTGACGCTGCTGGCTGAATCCGGGCTGTTCATGGCGACGATGATCATGATGGGCTGGATCGGCACGCTGGAGCTTGCGGCCCACGGCATCGCGCTGCAGATCACTTCGGCCACCTTCATGGTCCATATCGGGCTCAGCTCCGCGGCCACGATCCGCGCCGGGCGGGCCTGGAGCAAGGGCGATGCCGACGGGTTGGCGCAGGCCGCACGCGCCGCCCTGCTGCTCTCAGGCCTCATGGTGACCGCGACGATCATCTTCTTCGTCTCCCTCGCCGCGCCCCTTGTGGGCCTCTTCGTGGACCCGACGGACCCGCTCCGCGACCGGATCATCAGCGTGGGCGCGAGCCTTCTGGTGGTGGCCGCGATCTTTCAGCTGGCCGATGCGGCGCAGGTCATGGCGCTTGGCCTGCTGCGCGGGGTGAAGGACACCACCATCCCGATGATCTACGCCTTCATCAGCTATTGGCTGATCGGGGTGCCCTGTGCCTATCTGCTCGGCCTTCCGCTTGGCTGGGATGGCGAAGGGATCTGGGCCGGTCTGGTGATCGGGCTCGGGATTGCGGGCGTGCTCTTGATCACCCGGTTCGTGCGGATCGCCCGCCGCGCGGCGCTGACGGCCTAAAGCGCCGCCAGCGCCAGTTGCGTGGCCAGCGCCGCGATCAGCGCGCCGACGGCCAGCTCCAGAATCGGCTGCGCGCGCGCAAGAACAACGCTGTCGCTCCACCCCGCCAACACGCCCCGGCGCAGGGTGACGGAGGCGATGGCCACGGCGATGGTGACGGATGCGGTGCCCAGTGCCATGGCCAGCGTGCCCAGGATCCCGGCCCAGAACACGCCCATCTGCGCCGTCAGGATCAGCAGGAACAGCGCGCCCGTGCAGGGCCGGATCGCCACGGCGCCGATCAGGGCGGCAACCTCACGCGGGCCCTGCGCCCGGGCCAAGGCAGCGGGATCGGGGGCATGGGCATGGCCGCAGGTGGAACAGGCGTGGTCGTGTCCCGTATGGTCGTGGTCCGGCACCTGGCCGATCCGCCAAAGCCCCCGCGCCCCGCGCCAGACCAGCCAGAGGCCCACCAGCGCAATCGCAGCAAAGCTGAGCGGCGCGAACAGGCGGTCGGCCATATCCGTCATCTGCTCCCGCCCCCAGCCGATCAGCCACAGGCCCGCGCCCACCAGCACGATGGCCGTCGCCGCCTGCCCAAGGCTCGCGGCCAGTGCCACCGCCGAAAGCCGCCCGGCCCCGACGGTCCGCGCCACGCCATAGCCCCCGATCAGAAGCTTGCCATGCCCCGGCCCGGCGGCGTGAAAGAAGCCATATCCGAACGAGATCGCCATCAGGGCCACAACGGCGGCACTGTCCCCGGATCTGAGCCGCCGCAGGGCGCCGGCCATGGCACCCTGCGCCTCGCGCTGGCCCTCCAGCGCCCAGGCGCCAACCACCCGGTCGGCCCCGGCCAGCCACAGACCGAGGATCGCGGCCAGGCACGCCACGGCAATTCCAACGATCAGCCAGCGCATTCAAACACCACACGATCCGCGAAATAGGCGCCCACGGCGGGGAAATTGTCCTCCGCCGATACCGCGCCTCCGATCTCCTCGATGGCGGCCTCCAGCCGCGCATAGGCCGCGTCGAGATCCGCCCGCAGCAGGTTCGCCTCGCACGATGCGCCGTCGCTCACCATTTCACCCGTCATCTCAAAGGCGATGTAGAACTCCGCGTCATAGATCTGCGCCTCGATGGGCGCGACCCCGCCGGGATCGGTCACCGGACGGCGATGGGTGGTGGTCAGCTGACCGCCCTCTGTCAGGCCCAGCGACACCGGCTCGGGCGCCCCCACCTCCAGCGCCGCCTCGCCGCGCGACAGGGTCAACCCGCCCTCGAACCCGCTGTTCCAGTTCAGGTCAAAGCCCAGGGTCGCGTCGATCTCGGCCTCGGTCAGGACCATGTCCAGATCGGGGTCCAGGCCGTAATCTTCCAGCAAGATCAACGTGTAAAGCTCATCGTACAGCCAGGTCACTTCCACTGCCGTCACCTGCCCGTCCTCGATCACAAGGCGTAGGCCCGCATCGATGAAGATATGCGGATGGGCCGCGGGCGCGGTGGGCCAGAGCGCAAGGCACAGCACCGGAACAAGGGAAAGACGCGGGCGGATCATGGCGGTGATATTGTCGCTTTGCCTCCGACGAGCAAGCCGATTGCCCGCCCGGGCCGCGGATTGTTGCCAAAACCGAAGGTGATTGTCCGCATTTCGGCGTCAATAGGCCTTATTTGCGCCCGGTTTCGGGGCCAAAACAGAAGGATCGTATTACGAGGACGAAATCCGTGTCTGTAGAATTCAAGCCGATTCAATTCCTTGCCGATGAAACCGGCGCGATCACCGTCGACTGGACGGTTCTGTCCGCCGCGGCCGTCGGCTTGGCACTGGCCCTGACAGCGGCTCTGACCAATACATTCGACGGCGTGTCCGGCATCATGGATGCCGAGCTGCGCTCCCGGTCCATGTCGGACGATTGGGTCCTCTTCTCCGAAGACCACTTCGAGGACATCTTGCAGACCGGCGCCCTGACGCAAGAAGAGGCCGAAGCCGCCTATGATGCCGCCACCCCCCTGATGAACCACGATCTGATCGACGCGCTCGCCAGTGGGATCGAGCTGTTGGAGGAAGGCACGTTGACGGCGGAACAACTGGTGGATCTCATCGCCATCGCCTCCGTCGCCCATCAGCGTAACGTCGTCGATGACGCCGTGTTGGACTACTATTTCGGCTTCGAAGGATCTGAGCCGTACTACATGACCGCGGGCTTGGCCCCGGCGACCCCCACGCTGTAAACGCGCGCACTCCTTTCGCATCGGCGCGTCCGGCGCGGCATTCCTGCCGCGCCCTCTGCCGTTGCTGAACACCTTCCGGGATCAACCGCCGCGCCGCGACCGGGGATGCAGGGCAGCCCCCAGGATGTGATCGGTGCGGTGGATCACGTGGCCCGCCTGACCCACAATCAGCGGATCGGGCTCGATCGCCACCTCCGGATCCTTATCGGGGTAATCCAGGCTCGCCAGGAAATGCAGCATGCAATTGATCCGGGCGCGTTTCTTGTCATCCGACTTGATCACCGTCCACGGCGCATCGGCGGTGTCGGTGTAGAAGAACATCGCCTCCTTGGCTTCCGTGTATTCATCCCATTTATCAAGGCTCGCCTTGTCGATGGGCGACAGCTTCCAGCGCTTCAGCGGGTCGGTCTCGCGGCTGGCAAAGCGGCGCTTCTGCTCGTCTTGCGTCACCGAGAACCAGTATTTGTAGAGCCGGATGCCCGAGCGCGTCAGCATCCGCTCGAATTCCGGGGTCTGGCGCATGAATTCCAGGTATTCGCCCGGCTCGCAAAAGCCCATCACCCGCTCCACGCCTGCGCGATTGTACCAGGAGCGGTCATAAAACACCATTTCACCGGCGGTCGGCAGATGCTGCACGTAACGCTGGTAATACCATTGCCCGCGCTCCTCATCGGTGGGTTTGTTCAGCGCGACCACGCGCGCCTCCCGCGGGTTCAGGTGCTCGTTGAACCGCTTGATCGTGCCGCCCTTTCCCGCCGCGTCGCGGCCCTCGAACAGCATCACGATGCGCTCGCCGGTCTCACCCACCCATTTCTGCACCTTCAGAAGCTCGGCCTGCAATTTGGCTTTCTGCGCCTCGTAATCGGCGCGGCTGAAGCGATCTGCATAGGGGTATTCACCGGTCTCGAAGGCCTGTCGGATCTCGGTTTGCGTGGGCGCCGGTCTGGGCGTCGCGTCCGGTTCAGCGACGGGTCCCTCTTGTTGCGCCGGGTCGGCCTGCCGGGTTGCCAGGTCCTTCATCATACACATCCCTCGTGATTTTTATGGATGCGGGAGTCTGGCACATGTCGGCGTCGCTGGCTTTGAGCCAGGTCAAACCACGGCTGGCGGGCCACATCCGCCACAGGCCCGATCATGTCCCTTGCTTGCCCCTTGCCCGGGGCCTTTGAACCGCCTAGCGTGGCGGCCAAGGAGACCCGAGATGCCACACCTCACCACCGTATTTGTATGCACCGGGTGTGTGGACCGTTAGCGGCATCCGTTTCGCTGGCCCATGCACCCCCCGCCCCCCGGTCGGGGGTTTTTTATTGCCTGCCCCCATCTTGTCGAAAGCCCAACGATGACGCCGCCCCGCCTCCTCACCCTGATCCTGCTGAGCGGACTGACGACCCTGACGCTCAACATGTTCCTGCCCTCCCTGCCCGCCATCGCCCGCGATCTGGGGGCCGATTATGCCCTCGTGTCCCTGTCGATTGCGGGCTACCTCGCGGCGACGGCGGTGACGCAGCTTGTGGTCGGCCCGCTCTCCGACCGGATCGGGCGGCGGCCCGTCGTCTTGGGCGGGCTGGCGATCTTCGTGGTGGCCTCGGTGATCTGCGCCTGCGCGCAATCGATCTGGGTGTTTCTGGCGGCGCGCCTGGCGCAAAGCGCGATAACGGCGGGCTATGCGATGTCGCTGGCCATCACCCGTGACACCACCGCGCCCGAGGCCGCCGCCGCGCGCATCGCCACGATTGCCATGTTCATGGCGGTGGCCCCGATGTTGGGCCCGGTTCTGGGCGGCGTCATCGACACGTGGTTGGGCTGGCGCGCCAGCTTCGGCGCCTATGCGCTGGCCGGTGCCGTGATGTTGGCGTGGTGCTGGCGGGATCTGGGCGAAACCGCCGCCCGGGGCGATGGCGCATCCGCCCCCGCCCCCTACGCCGCCTTGCTCGGCCTGCCCCGGTTCTGGGCCTTCGCGCTCTGCACCGCGTTTTCGACCGGGGCGTTCTACATCTTCATCACCGGCGCGCCGCTGGTGGCCGATGCGGAATTCGGCATCACTGCCGCCGGGATCGGCGTGGCCATCGGCTCCATCACGGCGGGCTACATGACCGGCTCGTTCATCACCACCCGCGCCGCCCCGCGCCTTGGCCTGACCCGCATGATCCTGATCGGGCGCGGCACCGCCTGCCTGGGCCTGACCCTCGGCCTCGTGGTCCTGTGGTCCGGCATCCTGACGCCCTGGACGTTTTTCGGCGCCACCATTTTCGTGGGGCTCGGCAACGGCCTGACCATGCCGTCCAGCAATTCCGGCGCCCTGTCGGTGAGGCCCGAGCTGGCCGGAACCGCCGCGGGCGTCATGGGCGCGCTGACCGTCGGAACCGGCGCCGCCCTGACCGCCCTGACCGGCGCGTTTGTCTCGGTCACACCCTCCCCGTCCCTCGTGCTGATCCTGATGCTGGCGGCCTCGGCGGCGGGTCTCGTCGCAGGCCTCGCAGCCAGATCCGCGCCGCACGCGGCCTGACTGCGCCACCCCCCCCGGACATCGCGCGGCAAGGTCCGTCAAAGACAAGGCCCCGGCCAAGCAGCTGGCGGCGCCGCGATCAGTGCCCCAGGACTGAGGATTTGAGGCGCGAAAAAAGACCGCCGATGCGATGCCCGTCCACCTTCGTCAAAAACGACGTCATGTTCGACGGATCGCCATAGACGACCTTCATCGACAATCTCGTCTCCTCTGACGTGTTCGCCGTCGAGGCGTGGGGTTCGAAGGCGTCAAAAACGACGATATCGCCCCGTTTCATAGGAACGGACTTCAACAGCGGCTCGATGTCGGCGACGGCTGCCTCCGGCAGGGTGATGGTGAACCCACCACCTCCATAGGCGTCGTCCTGATGTTCCATCATCGTCCCGTTCCGGTAGCCCATGAAGAACGTCTTGGGATCGACGCGGGTTTCAGGGTTCAGGGTCAACGCTCCCATCTCCTCTTCCACATCGCCAAGGGCAATCCACACCGTGAACATCGAACACGTCTCTTCAACATCCAGCCAGTAAGGGCGATCCTGATGGCACCGCGTTGCCGGTCCGGGACCCGACTTATAAAGCAAGAAGGCGTGGTTGATCGCCAGGGGGGCTGCATATTGCGGCAAACCGATCGCGTGGGAAACGGCGCGATGGACCGATTTCAGAAAGCGTGGATTGTCCTCGAAGAACGTCTTGCCAGCTTTCACGAAATGCCGATCTTCGACGGCGTTTGCGATAACACCGGATGCTTCCAGGATCGGATCGATTGTCGCATCGTCGACAGCGTTTTCAACATGAAACCACATCAGGACGTCCTTACCGCGTACCATTTCCAGGGCATCGACTGGACGCGCTTGATTTCAAGGGAAATCTGGTTGGCCGCATCATTGTAGATCTCCCAGAACGCCGCCGTCTCCCCCGGATAATCCCGATGAAACACCTCGTCGAACAGGATCACCCCGCCGGGCGCCAGCCGTTTGATGGTCGGAGACAGCGCGTCGCGCGTACTCTCATAAAGATCGCAATCGACATGCAGAAGGCTGAAAACCGCATGCGGCCGTTTTGTCAGAAATTCGGGGACCGTGTCGGAGAACCAGCCCTTGAACAACTCGCAATTGTCATGGGCGGCGACAAACTCCAGAAGAGTGGAATAGGTTCCGGAACTGTCGAAGCCGCCGGCCCGCATGTCGTCATTGCGCCGCGCCTCCTCCGTGGCCAGGTCGATTGCGGAGTCCAGATCGGGCAACCCCTCGAAACTGTCGAAACCGAATACATGCTTCTTCGCGACGGGATGCGGACGCAGCTTGTTGAAGATATTGTTCATCCGCACGAACGCCATCAACGACGTCCCGCTCGCGACGCCGAACTCCGCAATGTCACCGGGAATGTCGCGCGTCAGTTCCATGACATGGGCATACATCATCAATTGGTGCCAATCGCGGTCGCGCCCGTCCCGCTCCAGCGCTTCCAGGGCATCCCGACGCGTGCCCGGAACGCCCGAGGGCCGTCGCCGGCTGACGCCCAGCATCTTTCTTAGAGAGACCATCCGTTCAACCTTGTGTTTTACCGGACCTCTCACAGGCCGGTCGGATTGGTCAAGCAATTGCTGGATCGATCCCGGCGGACCTACCAATTCGGCAAACAGATATGCCGCTTCCCGACAATGCGCCCCGGCGTCTCACCGCATTGCCGCGTCGGGTTCGGCTCCCGGGGTCCGCATCCGGTATCTCATCCGGTCCGCGCACCCTTCCCCCTCCCCCCCAAACCTGCCATTATTGGGCAAACGGCACACAAGATAGAGCAGAGCCATGGCCGACGACCTCCTTTCCGGCACCCCGGACCCTTCCGCCTATGACGCCTCCTCCATCGAGGTGCTGGAGGGCCTTGAACCCGTGCGCAAACGGCCCGGCATGTATATCGGCGGCACCGATGAGCGCGCGCTGCATCACCTGGTGGCCGAAGTGCTCGACAATTCGATGGACGAGGCCGTCGCGGGCCACGCCACCCGCATCGAGGTCACGCTGAACGCCGACCACTCCGTCACCATCACCGACAATGGCCGCGGCATCCCCGTCGACCCGCACCCGAAATTCCCCGACAAATCCGCCCTTGAGGTCATCCTCTGCACGCTCCACGCGGGCGGCAAATTCTCCGGCAAGGCCTACCAGACCTCCGGCGGCCTGCACGGCGTCGGCATTTCGGTGGTCAACGCGCTCTCCGACCATGTCCGCGTCGAAGTCGCCCGCAACCGCGAGCTCTTCGCCCAGGAATTCTCGCGCGGCATCCCGCAAGGGCCGGTCCAGGCCGTCGGCACCACGCCCAACCGGCGCGGCACCACCATCACCTTCCACGCCGATGAGCAGATCTTCGGCTCCCACCGCTTCAAACCCGCCCGCCTGATGAAGATGGTCCGCTCCAAGGCCTACCTCTTCTCCGGGGTCGAGATCCGCTGGAAAACCGCGATCGACGATGGCGAAACCCCGACCGAGGCCATTTTCCACTTCCCCGGCGGCCTCTCCGATTACCTGATGGAGACGCTCGGCAACGCCGCCACCTACACCGACAAACCCTTCGCCGGCAAAGTCGAGTTCCAGCCCCGCTTCAACGTGCCGGGCTCCGTCGAATGGGCGATGTCGTGGACGCCCGCGCGCGACGGGTTCATCCAGTCCTACTGCAACACCGTCCCCACGCCCGAAGGCGGCACCCATGAAGGCGGGTTCTGGGCCGCGATCCTCAAGGGCATCCGCGCCTATGGCGAGTTGGCGGGCAACAAGAAGGCCGTGCATATCCGCGGCGACGATCTGTCCTCGGGGGCCTGCGCGCTGGTCAGCTGCTTCATCCGCGAGCCCGAATTTGTCGGCCAGACCAAGGACCGCCTTGCCACAAGCGATGCGCAGCGCCTGGTGGAACAGGCCGTGCGCGACCATTTCGACAATTGGCTGGGATCGAACACCAGGGAAGCCGGGGCGATCCTGGATTTCCTCGTGCTGCGCGCCGAAGAACGGCTGCGCAGGAGAGCCGAGAAGGAAACACAACGCAAATCCGCCACTAAGAAACTCCGCCTTCCCGGCAAACTGGTGGACTGCTCGACCGCAACGCGCGACGGCACCGAATTGTTCATTGTCGAGGGTGATTCAGCGGGCGGGTCGGCCAAGATGGCCCGCGACCGCAAGCTTCAGGCGCTCCTGCCGCTGCGGGGCAAGATCCTCAACGTGCTCGGCGCGGCCTCGGGCAAGCTCACCTCCAATGCCGAGATTTCCGATCTGTGTCAGGCCCTTGGGGTGGGGATGGGCACGAAGTTCAACATCGACGATCTGCGTTATGACAAGGTCATCATCATGACCGACGCCGATGTCGACGGCGCCCATATCGCGGCGCTCCTGATGACGTTCTTCTTCAGCCAGATGCGCCCGATGATCGACCAGGGCCACCTCTACCTGGCCTGCCCGCCGCTCTTCCGGCTCACCCAGGGCGCCAAGCGCGTCTATTGCCTCGACGAGGCCGAGCGCGACGAATGGCTGGCCAAAGGCCTGGGCGGCAAAGGCAAGATCGACGTCTCCCGCTTCAAGGGCCTGGGCGAGATGGACGCCAAGGACCTCAAGGAAACCACGATGGACGTCAAAACCCGCAAGCTGATCCGGGTGAGCGTGAACGACGACGTGCCCGGTGAAACCGCCGATCTGGTCGAGCGCCTGATGGGCAAGAAGCCCGAGCTGCGGTTCCAGTATATCCAGGAAAACGCGCGGTTCGTGGAGGAGTTGGATGTCTAACCGCCTGACCGCACTGGCGCTGTGCGCCGCGCTCACCCTCACCGCCTGCGGCGCCGGCCCCGAAACCCTGATCATGAGCCGCCGGACCGGCCTCACCGGCACGGGGGAGATCACGGCGGGCGTCCTGCGCAATTCCGGCGATATGCGGATCGAAACCCGCTATGAGACCTTCACGGGCCGCTGGGTTGCCGTGCGCGAGGGCGCCAATCAGGGCCTCGAATTGCTGCAATCCTATGGCCGCGGCTCCATCCTGCGCTCCACCGCCGAGGTCCTGTCCTAGACCGAAGCGGGCTTCGGCACGGCGATTTTGACGTCAGACGGCGGCCGCTCCATGCGCTGCGAGTTCCGCTACACGGGCGTGAACATCAACGCGATTGGGGTGTGTGAGACGACGGATGGGGAAGTGTTTGATTTGCAGGTGAGTTGAGGGGGAGGTCCACGTCATTTTTACGCAAATAAGTATTTCGAAGGAATCAGAAGCAGGAAATGAGATTTAGCATCCAAAATTTTGTGCGGGAGATGCTCCGCCAAGAGCCGGAGACGCGATTCACGGCGAGGCAAATCGCGGAGTGGATAATCGAAAATTTCCCCGAGGCGGTTGAAGACAAGCGCCAAAGAAGCCGTGCACGAAAAACCCCATTAGACACTAATCATGCGATGCTCCAACAGATTATTGCCGAAATCGGCGCGCAACGCCCGAACTTGGAGGCAAAATTTTCCAACCTTCGGACTACTGAGGGTCGGCCAAGGAAATACTTTTGGACAACAAAGTCGATTGAGGCAGAGGCTTCAGATGTCGCAGAAATTGACACGGTAATTAGTTCTAGTGTGCTCGCGTTACGCGATGAGACTTCCAGATTTTCGGAGCATGATCTTTACCCCATTCTATCGGAATACCTGTTCAATGAGCTGGGTATTCACAGCAAAAGAGTTGATGAAAGAAAATCGCGGAACCTTCGAGGAAAAGGCGGGAACAAGTGGCTGTTTCCCGATCTCGTCGGGATGGAAGATCTAAGCAAGAACTGGTCACGCGAAACGCTTGAGACCGCTCGAGAATACCAAAACAAAAGGTCCAAGCTTTGGTCATTTGAGGTAAAGCTCATCGTTAACACCTCCAATGTAAGAGAAGTCTACTTCCAAGCGGTGAGCAATTCTTCGTGGGCAAACGTTGGCTACCTTGTAGCTTCAGAAATCCAGGGTAGCCGTGCACTTCGAGAGCTTCAGGTTCTTTCAAACTCCCACGGCATAGGAGTGATCAAACTTGACCCAGAGAATGTCACTGAAAGCCAGATACTGATTCCTGCAAATGAACGCCCAGATGTTGATTGGGACTCAGCCAATAGATTGATTGAGGAAAATAAGGACTTTGTTGAATTCATCAGGCTGGTTCGACAATTCTATCAGACTGGGGACCCTCGACCAAAAGACTGGGACTATCACTCTATAACATCGTGACCCGCGGGGCGGCGCATCCACGCTCCAAACCTCCCACTTTATCCCTGCCAAGCCTTTCCCAGCCATCAGCCTCACACCCAACCTCCCCAAAGCGCCGCCCCATTGGGGCGGGTCGGCGCTGGCCCCGGGCACCTTCGGTGCTGTTCCGGGGCCGAAATCTCCCATCCACCGGTCGAAAACGGGCGCCTCTCGCGCTCGCAAGCAAGCGCTGCCGGTCACGCGCGCAAAGCGCGCTGAGGTCGGCGCTGGCCCCGGGCACCTTCGGTGCTGTTCCGGGGCCGAAATCTCCCATCCACCGGTCGACAACGGACGCCTCTCGCGCTCGCAAGCAAGCGCTGCCGGTTCCGCGCGCAAAAGCGCGCTGAGGTCGGCGCTGGCCCGGCGCGCTGCGCGCGTGGTTCCGGGCCCGGGTTCACCGAACAACCGGTAGACTGGGCTTCAGCCCGGGACACCGCCGCCAGCCACCCGGGCCAACGCCCGGTTACCCGTCGGGCGCGACTTGTCCCGCCGTTCCGTCCCGGCGGGGTCAAACCCTGCTTGTCCACAAACCCTGGGCTCCGCCCGTTCACGGCTGAAACGCTCCACCGGAGCGTTTCCGGGACGCCGTTCACCAACTTCCCAACCCCTTAACAAACCGTAAACAAAAATCCCTTTCCCAAACGAAACCAACATCTTAACCCCCTTGTGCAAGCGTGCACAAACCCACCCCCTTGCCTCCCCCCACCGCCTCCGCGCACACTCGCCCCCGACGCCCCAACGGAAGGCCCCCCTCTATGCGCGCCCTTGTCCTGACCCTGCTGCTCACGCTCCTGCCCGCCGCCGTCCCGGCCCAGACCAACGACACCTCCAACCCCATCGTCGCCCGCATCGCCGACCTCGTGGCCGCCTACAATGCAGGCGACCTGCAGGCCATCGGCGCGATCTATCACCCCGAGGCCGCCCTGTTCCCGCCCGGCGAGCCCGCCATCCTCGGGCGCGACGCGATCGTGCAGCACTACGCCGACGCCATCGCCGCCGGGGCCAGGGACGTGCAATTCGTGACCCTCGATATCCGCCCGTCCGAGATCATGGCCGTCGCCACCGGCGAAACCGTGGTGCAGGTCGGCGAGACCGGCTTCGTGACGCGCTACATGCATGTGTGGGAGGTTGTCGGCGATCAGCTCCTCCTGACCCGCGACATGTATCACCTCCTCGCCACCCAATGACCCCCGCCGAGGCCCAGACCGCGCTGACGGATCATTTCGCGCCCTGGGTGCTCGACCTGAACCTGTCGGTCACCGAGATCACCGAGGCGCACACGATCACCCGCATGCCGCTCTCGCCGCGACTGGCTCGGGTGGGCGGCATTGTGTCGGGCCAGGCGCTGGCGGCGCAGGCCGATACCACGATGGTGCTGGCCCTGGCGGGCTATGTGGGGGATTTTGTGCCGGCCGGCACCGTCACGCTCGACACGCAGTTCCTGCGCCCCGGCACCGGCGCCGCGATCCTGTGCCGCGCCACGATCATCCGGGCCGGTAAATCGCTGGCCTTCGCCCGGGCCGACCTGACGGCCGAGGATAGCGGCAAGCCGGTCGCCACGGCCACCGCAACACTCGCCCTGCCCTGACGCGCTAATCCTGGATCGACTCCAGATAGAGCACGAGATCCACCATTTCGGGGCTGGTGATGATCGTCTGGCCGCCCGGTGAGGTCATGACCTCGGACATGTCATCGAGGATATGGCCAAAGACCGGCATCTCCCCCCCATGGGCCACCAGCGGATCGCGCCCATCGATCATCCAGGCCACGCCGACGCGCGGAAACACTCCGCGATAGCGCGCGGCGATCTGGGTGAGGTCGGCGGGCGGGATCACCAGGATCTCGGCCATCGGCCCGGTGCCCCGGTGATCGACGCCGTGGCAGACCGCGCAATTCTCGGCATAGATCCGGGCACCGCGAACTAGATCCTGCGCCATGGCCGGAGGGGCGAAAGCCAGGGTCAGCGCAATCAGGGACACATATTTCATTGCTGAACCTCCATCAGGAACGCAACCAGATCGGCAATCGGGCGGCTCACCAGGATCGGTTGCCCGCCCGGCCCCGCCAGCGCAACGTCCGCCCCGTCGCCCTGAAAGAACCGGCCGAAAATCGGCATCTCGCCACCATGGGACAGGAGCGGATCGCGCCCGTCGATGCGGCGGACCACATCGAAGATCGGGAATGGGCCGCCCTGCGACAGCATCGTGAGATCGGCGGGCGCGATGGTGAGCGCCCCGGCCATCGGCCCGTCACCGCGCGCGTCGGCCCCGTGGCACATGATGCAATAATCACCGTAGAGCGCGGCGCCTTCGGTGGCGTCCTGGGCATGGAGCGCAGGGGCGGGTAATGCCATCGCCAAGGCGAGTGAAACGGATGTGAGATGGTTCATATTGATCCCTCCTCTGGCCCCACTTTGGCGTAATCCCAAAGGCCGCACCTTGATCCGCGTCAAGCGGTCATCCCTGGGCTTCTCCTTCCCCGAGAACCGCCCTAAGGTCGCCCCATGCGGATGCTGATCACGATGTTTTTGTGCCTTTTTCTGATCGCCTGCGGTCGGCCGCTGACCGAGGCGGAGGCCGCCTATATGGCCGAGTTACAGGGCGACACATTCGACCCGACACCGATCCGGATCACCCGCAATCCGCTGGTCGGTGTCTTCACCCAGACGTACCCGGCGCGCCCGCCCACAACCTGCCGCGAACGGATCTTCCCGCCGCCCGAGGGGGAGTTCATCAGCGCCCAGACCGCCGGCATCGCCTTTTTCAACACGCTGCATCTGCGCGAGGATCTGGTGCTGGACGATTACACCCGGTTTTCCGACGGCACGCGGAGCCTTGTCGCGGCGATGTTCTTTGCCCACGAGATGACGCATATCTGGCAATGGCAGAACCGCGAGATCACCGGCTACCACCCGTTCCGCGCTTTCGCCGAACATGCCCGCATCGAGGATCCGTATTTGTTTTCCAACGACGACCCGCGCCCGTTTCTGAGCTATGGCTACGAGCAGCAGGCCTCGCTTGTGGAGGAATATGTCTGCTGCCGGGCGACGGACCCGAACGGCGCGCGCACGGCCCGGCTAGAGGCGCTGATCGGCCAGGCGATGCCCGTCACGCCGCTGCGGGCCCGGGCCGACAGCACCCCCATCTACCTGCCGTGGGAAGACGCCCCCATCGCGGGCATCTGTTCCTGACCAAAGGCTTACCAACATGCCCACCCAAGCCCTGATCATGTTTGCCGCCGGCATCGGCATCCCGCTTCTGGCGGCGCTCAATGCCCGGCTTGGCGCCAATATCGGTTCCCCCGCAGCGGCGGCGACGGTGCTGTTTCTGGTGGCGCTGATGGCGGCGGCGGTCACCATGGTTCTGACCGGCACCGACGCCTTGCGGGCCATTCCGGGCCAGCCCAAGCACCTGTTTCTGGCCGGGCTTCTGGTGGCGTTTTACGTGCTCAGCATCACCTATGTCGCGCCGACGTTCGGGGTGGGGAATGCGGTGTTTTTCGTGCTTCTGGGCCAGTTGGCCAGTTCCGCGGCGATCGACCATTTCGGGCTCTTCGGCGCACAGGTTAATCCCGTTACGGGCCTGCGATTGGCGGGGATTGCCGTCATGACACTTGGTGTTGCGATCACGCAGATGGGTGCGGCGCGTTAACCGGCCTTTTCCTCAAGCGTCAGCCATTCGAGTTCCGCCGCCTCAAGCATCGTTTGCCGTTCGGCGAGGGCGTCTGTCGCCTTCTGCGCCTTCACGGCCTGGGTCGTGTAGATCGCCGGATCCGACAGAAGATCGGAGAGTTTCGCAATCTCCGCTTCCAGTTTTTCGATGAGTTTCGGCAATTCCTCCAGCCGGTGTTTCTCTGTGAAGGAGAGGCCGGATTTCTTTTCTTTGTCAGCTTGTTCCGGGGCGGTCTTCATCTTCTTTGAGGACACCTGGTCAGTGTTCGGGCGCTGCATTGCCCCCCGCTGCGCGACCATGTCCGTCCAGCCGCCCGCATAGACAACGGCCCGTCCATGACCCTCAAGCGCCACGGTCACGGACGCCACACGATCCAGAAAATCCCGGTCGTGGGAGACCAGCAAAACCGTTCCGGGATACTCCCCCAGCAGATCTTGCAGAAGATCGAGCGTTTCCACGTCCAGGTCGTTTGTCGGTTCATCGAGGACCAGCAGATTGCTTTCCCGGGCCATGATGCGCGCCAGCAGCAGGCGGGCCTTTTCGCCACCGCTGAGCGAGCGCACCGGCGCGCGGGCCTGGGCCTCGTCGAACAGGAAATCCTTGAGATAGCCCACCACATGGCGCGGCGCTCCGCGCACCAGCACCTGATCCGAGCGGCCGGAGACGCCGATGGTCGGGTCATTTGTCAGGCTTTCCCAAAGGGTCGCGTCGGGGTCGAGCGCGGATCGCGTCTGATCGAACACCGCCATCTCGATGCCGGTTCCATGCACAACGCTGCCCACGTCCGGGTCCAATTCACCGGTCAGGATCTTCAGAAGCGTGGTCTTGCCGGCGCCATTCGGCCCGACAAAGGCGATCCGGTCCCCGCGCAGTACACGCAGATCGAAGGGCCGCAGGATCACGGTGTCCCCGTAGCTTTTTGATATTCCCCGCGCCTCGATCACCCGCTTGCCGGATTGGGTGCCCGCCTCCAGCGCCATGGCCGCCGTGCTCTGCCGCCGGATCATCGCGGCCCGTTCATCGCGCAACTCGCCAAGCGCGCGGACCCGGCCCATATTGCGTTTGCGCCGCGCGCTGATGCCCTCCACCGCCCACCGCGCCTCGGCCTTGATCTTGCGGTCGAGCTTGTGGCGGGCGAGGTCCTCCTCGGCCCAGATCGTATCGCGCCATTCCTCGAACCGCTCGAAGCCGCGATCCTGGCGCCGGACGACACCCCGGTCGAGCCACAACGTCCCGCGCGCCAACACCTTGAGAAACGCCCTGTCGTGGGAGATCAGGATGAAGCCGGCCTTGGTGCCGGACAGCTCGCCCTCCAGCCATTCAATCGCCTCGATATCGAGGTGGTTGGTCGGCTCGTCCAGCAGCATCAGGTCCGGCGCTTCCGCCAGAAGGCGCGCCAGGGCTGCGCGCCGCCGCTCCCCGCCGGAGGCGGCCTCAACCGACGCATCCAGGCGCAGCTTCAGCCCCTCCGCCGCCGCCTCCACCCGCCACGCTTCCGCGGGGCCCAGATTGGCGAGCGCAAAATCCCCCAGCGTGGAAAACCCCGAGAAGTCAGGGTCTTGCTCCAGATACCCGACGGAGGCGCCATCGGGCAGAACGCGGCTGCCGGCATCGGCCTCCACCAGCCCCGCCATCACCTTCATCAGGGTCGATTTGCCAGATCCGTTGCGCCCCACGAGCGCCAGCCGATCACCCGTCTGCACGACGAGATCGAGCGAGGAGAACACCGGATCACCGCCAAAGGTGAGCGCGATATCGTTGAGCTGCAAAAGGGGGGGACGGGCCATGGCTGCCAGCTAAGGGAGGTGGCCAGGATAATCAAGCGATCCTGTCTTCCACTGGGTCCAAATACCCTCGCCGAAGGCGTCCCCCCCCAACTCGACCACCCTGCCGCACGTTATCGGAGCCCGCGGCAGCACGGGCGGGCGACGGCCCCGGCGGGGCCCGAGCCCGGCTGTTTCGCGCCGAGCGCGCAGCGCGAGGCCCCCGGCGGTGCCGAAGGCGGCGCAATCCCTCAGCGGTCCAGCATCCAGGTGCCCTCGGGCCAGAAGGCATGGAAGGCAAAGGCAAACATCACGTCATGGGGCAGGTCCTGTCCGGCCGCGTTCCGCACCCGGATCCGGCCCACATCCCGGCCCGCCGCCACCTGCGGCGCATCGAGGGCCGAGGCAACACCGGCCTGCCACGTGATTGTCACCCCGGCTTCGGTCACGCTGCCTTCCCGGGCCAGGCGCTCCAGGGTCCAGGCGTGGTCTTCATACCGCACGACGCGGGCCAGCGGGTCGATCCCGTGGGGCGGTTCCTCCCCTGAATAGAGGAACGGCCAGCCGGACGTGTCATAGCCCACATAGGGATTGCGGCCATAGGGGCGGCGGTAGCCCCTTGGCTCGGCCATCACCACACCGTCGGGATAAGCCGCGCGGAACGAGTCCCACGATTCAAGCCATCCGGGCAATTCGCGCAGTTGCGTCCCGGCATGGACCCCGACAATCCCCTCGCCAATCGCCTGCTGCCACCAGCTTTCCGTCTCACGGTCGAACATGATCATGTCGGAATGGCGCAGATTGCCCGAGACACCGAAGCTCAGCACCTGATCCCCGACCCGGCGGTCAAACACCATCGCGGAGTTGCAAAGCGGGCAATATGTCACCGCGAAGGGAAAGCCGCCAACCTCGTCATTCACGATCTCATGCCAAGTCAGGTAGCGCAGCGGATAGGCGCGCGCCGCGGTGCCCTCAAAGGCGACGGTCAGGACCGGTTCCGCGCCATCTAATCCGTCCTCCCGCGCCGCCTGGATCATGCGTGGCGCATCGAGCGCCGGAATGCCGTCGCGGGGCACTCCGCCGGATCGAACCTCCGACAGGTCGATTATGGCCGTCGAGAAATCGGTGTTCGGCCAGCCCGCCGTGGGGTCGATGCCCTGGGCTCCGACCGGCGCGGCGATGACCATCGCGGCCAGTGTTGCGTGCAGAAGATGTCGCATGACATGTCCCCTCCATGATGCAAACGGGCGCGCCGGTGGCTCCGGCGCGCCCGTTCAGGATGTCAGGAGATAGCGGGCCGTCACAGCCCCTCTCACGCAGATGTGCGGCCGCGCGAGGTTACTCCGTCTCGGCCTCTTCCTCTTCAGGGGGCGGTGGCACCGGATCATCCTCGCGGATACGCAGGGCGACCATCCGGTCCGGCTCCCCGACAACGGCGCCATTGCGGCCCCGCCCCCGGCGGATCAGATCCACGATCTCCATGCCTTCCACGACCTGGCCGAACAGCGTGTAGCCACCATCCAGATGCGGCGCGGGCGCGAACATGATGAAAAACTGGCTGTTGGCCGTATCGGGGCGCTGCCCGCGGGCCATGCCCAACATGCCACGCTCGAAGGGCAGATCGGAAAACTCCGCCGGAAGATCCTCATATTGTGATCCGCCGCGCCCGGCATAGCGCATGTCCTGGCCCAGACGGCCAAACTCCACATCGCCGGTCTGCGCCATGAAGCCATCGATCACACGATGAAAGACGACGTCATCGTAGGCGCCCTCCTCCACCAGTGTCACGATCCGCTCCACGTGGAGCGGCGCGACCTCTTCGAAAAGGTCGATGATGATCGTACCCTCGGCGTCTCCCGCCACATCGATCTCAAGGCCCGTCGCCCCGGCAGCCATCGGGGCCACCGCAAGCGACGCGGCCAGCAGCGCCTTACGCATCGGCGGCCACTTTCACCGAGATCATCGCGTCGGGATCGGCAGGGGGCTCGCCCCGCGCGATTGCATCAACATGCTCCATGCCGCCGATGACACGGCCATAGACTGTGTATTGGCCGTTCAGGAAGTTGTTGTCGGAGAAGTTTATGAAGAACTGGCTGTTGGCCGAGTTGGGGTTGGAGGACCGTGCCGCACCCAACGTGCCGCGATCATGGGGCAGTTTGGAGAATTCGGCCGGAAGGTCTGGCTTGTCGGAGCCGCCGGTGCCCGCCATCCGCGCATTGCCACCGGGCTTGCCGTGCTGCACGTCACCGGTCTGGGCCATGAAACCCTCGATCACGCGGTGGAAGATCACGCCGTCATAGGCGCCGTCGCGGGCCAGCTCCTTCATCCGCTTGGTATGCTCGGGCGCCACGTCGGGCAGAAGCTCGATGGTGACGGTGCCACCCTTCAGCTCCATCAGGATGGTGTTTTCGGGATCTTTGATATCGGCCAATTCGGCTCTCCTTTTTGATCGGATCTGGCCCGCCTCAGCGGGGATATTTTTCATATAGGGCGTCACGCACCCGGGGTGTCACGAATTGCGAGACATCGCCGTTCAGGCGGGCGATTTCCTTGACCAGCTTGGAGGCGATTGCCTGGTGCTCGGCCTCGGCCATCAGGAAGACGGTGGTGATCTCCGCATCGAGTTTTCGGTTCATGCCCACCATCTGGTATTCATATTCGAAATCCGCCACGGCCCGCAGGCCGCGGATGATGAATCCGGCGCCCACGTCGCGCGCGCAATTGATCAACAGGTTTTCGAAGGGATGGGCCACGATCTCGGTGCCGAAGGCGTCGGTCATCTTGGCGCATTCGGCCTCGACCATCGCGACGCGTTCTTCCAGCGAGAAGAGCGGCCCCTTATCACGATTGATCGCCACGCCGATCACCAGCTTGTCGACCAGTTTGCAGGCCCGTTTGATGATATCGACATGACCCAAGGTGATCGGATCGAATGTGCCTGGATATAGCCCGGTGCGCATGGCCGCCTCCCCCCGGAATCTTGGGTCGTGTTCTGGTCGCAGACGCAAACACGAAGACGGCCCGGTTGCAACCGGATCGCGTGGCGCGCGGCCTGCGGGGCGGTCAGAAGCCCTTGATCATGCCTTCCAGCGCTTCCTTTTCCATGGAAAGCTCCGCCAGCTGCGCCTTGACCACGTCGCCGATGGAAATCAGGCCGATCATCTCGTCCCCGTCCATCACGGGCATATGGCGGAACCGGCCCTCCGTCATCTTGGCCAGGACGCTATCGACCGTTTCGTTGCGCGTGGCCGAAATGATCCTGGAGGTCATCAGGGTTTCGACCGGGTCGGCCAGGCAGCCCGGGCCGTTCGCGCCGATGGTCCGCACGATGTCGCGTTCCGACAAGATGCCGTTCATCGCCTTGCCATCGGGCGAGATCACGACCGCGCCGATGCGGCGGGAGGAGAGCAGTTTGGCCGCGTCCCCCACGCTTGACCCCGGCGCCACCGAGACCACGCCGTCACCGGTCTTATCCTTCAGGATTTGTTGAACCAGCATGGGCGCGCTCCTTGGTTGTTGTCTTGGCGTGTGTGCCAAGCGTTCCCTGCGATGGGCGTTCTGTCAAGTTGTCCGCGGGTTTATCGGCAACTGAGCGCTTCAAGCCGCGCAATCTCGGCCCGTATGCCGTCGCGCAGAAGATGCGTCACCCGGTCCAGCCGCGCATCGCGCTGCCCGGCATGGCGGGTGAGCCAGAAGGTGCGCGTCAGGGCCACGGCATCGGGCAGAACACGGGCCAGTTCCGGTGCGGCGGGCAAGGCAAAGTCGTGCACCACGGCCAGGCCGCCTCCGGCCCGCGCCATCTGGAGTTGGACGGAGATCGACGTCGACGCCATCGGAACCCGCGTCACGCCAAGCTCCGACAGGTAATCAAGCTCCGCATCGAAAATCATGTCGGGGATGTAGCCGATCATCCGCGCGCCTTTCAGGTCCGGCAGGCTGCGTGGGGCGCCATGGATCGCGAGCCAGTCGCGGGAGGCTGCCAGCGACAGGCGATAATCGCTGAGCTTCTCGGCCAGGAGGCGGTCAGTCTGGGGGCGTGAGACGCTGATCGCCAGATCTGCCTCTCGCCGCGACAGGTTGACGATGCGCGGCAGGGCCAGGATTTGCAAGTCGAGATCGGGGTGCTGGTCCGCGATGCGGGCACAGACCTGCGGCAGAAGGTAGGTGGCGCAGCCATCCGGCGCACCGATGCGGATCGGGCCGGACAGGCTTTCGCCCGCGCCGGTCAGCACGCCAAGGCCGCGACCGAGCGCCGCCTCCGCCTCCTCGGCATGGGTCAACAGGCGCTGGCCCGCTTCGGTCAGGCGGTAGCCCTGGGGCGATTTCAGGAACAGGGACGCGCCCGCATCCTCCTCCAACCGGGCGATGCGCCGGGCAATCGTGGCTGGGTCCATCCGCAGGAACCCGCGCGCTGCCGTCAGGCTTTCTGCTCGCGCCGTGGCGAGGAAAACGCGCAGATCATCCCAGTTCATGCGGCCTTATCCTTGCATTTTTGCAAAATGATCCTGCGAACCTGTCTCTTTTCCCGGCACATTTGCAAGGCTATTGTCCGGCGCGACAGTCACCGCCCTTGGGAGAGCGCAAGATGCAGCAGATCGGACATTGGATTAACGGCAAACACGTCGCGGGCGCGGGCCGAACGGCGGACGTGTGGAACCCGGCCACAGGCGAGGTGCAGGCGCAGGTGGCGCTGGCCTCCAAAGCCGAACTGGATCAGGCCGTGGCCGACGCCGCTGCGGCGCAACCCGCCTGGGCCGCGATGAACCCGCAGCGCCGCGCCCGCGTGATGATGAAATTCGTCGACCTCCTGCACCGCGACATGGACAAGTTGGCTGAGGCACTCAGCCGGGAACACGGCAAGACGATCC
Organism: uncultured Roseicyclus sp.; assembly: GCA_947494975.1. Lineage (GTDB taxonomy): Bacteria > Pseudomonadota > Alphaproteobacteria > Rhodobacterales > Rhodobacteraceae > Gymnodinialimonas. The sequence goes on from CANLXA010000003.1 coordinate 858,782, forward strand.
CGGACGCAAAGGGCGACGTGCAGCGCGGCCTCGAGGTGGTGGAATTCTGCATCGGCGCGCCGCATCACCTGAAAGGCGAGTTCACCGACAGCGCGGGCCCCGGCATCGACATGTATTCCATGCGCCAGCCGATTGGTGTGGCGGCAGGGATCACGCCGTTCAACTTCCCGGCGATGATCCCGATGTGGAAAATGGCCCCTGCGCTGGTCTGCGGCAACGCGTTTATCCTCAAGCCGTCCGAACGCGATCCTTCCGTTCCGATGATGCTGGCCGAGCTGCTGCAGGAGGCGGGCCTGCCCGATGGCGTCCTACAGGTGATCAACGGCGACAAGGAAAGCGTCGATGCGATCCTCGATAACGACACGATCTCGGGCATCGGCTTCGTCGGCTCCACGCCGATCGCCGAATACATCTACAGCCGCGGCTGCGCCAACGGCAAGCGCGTGCAATGCTTTGGTGGTGCCAAGAACCACATGATCATCATGCCCGATGCCGATCTGGATCAGGCCGCCGATGCGCTGGTGGGCGCGGGGTACGGTGCGGCGGGCGAACGCTGCATGGCGATCTCGGTGGCCGTTCCGGTGGGTGAAGAGACGGCGGATCGGTTGATCGAGAAGCTGGTGCCGAAGATCGAGGCCCTGAAAGTCGGCCCCTACACGTCTGGCGACGATGTGGATTATGGCCCCGTCGTCACGCCGATGGCGAAGGAGAACATCCTGCGGCTGGTGCAGACAGGCGTGGATCAGGGCGCGGAGCTGGTCGTGGATGGCCGCGATTTCTCGCTCCAAGGTTACGAGGATGGCTTCTTCGTGGGGCCGCATCTGTTCGACCGCGTCACACCGGATATGGATATCTACCAGCAGGAGATCTTCGGCCCGGTCCTCAGCACCGTGCGCGCGGGCTCCTACGAGGAAGCGCTGAAGCTGGCGATGGACAACCAATATGGTAACGGCACCGCGATCTTTACCCGCGACGGCGATGCCGCGCGCGATTTTGCGGCGCGTGTGAACGTGGGCATGGTGGGCATCAACGTGCCAATCCCGGTGCCGCTGGCCTATCACACGTTCGGTGGCTGGAAGAAATCGGCCTTCGGCGACCTGAACCAGCACGGGCCGGATGCGTTCCGTTTCTACACCAAGACGAAAACCGTCACCTCCCGCTGGCCCTCGGGGATCAAGGAAGGCGGGGAATTCACCATACCGGTGATGGATTGAGCAGGTTATTCGGGGGCGAGGCGGCCATCGTCCGCCCCCGTTTCATCTGCTGAGGTCTCATGCCGCTTTCATTCGAGATTTTTCCCAAACGCGGCCTTGCCGTGATCACCTATTCCGGGGTGGCGGGCATCGCCGAGACCGGCGAAGTCTTCGCCCAATACGCGGCCCATCCCGATGCGGCGCCGGGGCAGAAACACCTGCTGGACCTGTCCCGTGTAACGGATGTGGAGCAGGATTTTCTGCGCCTGATGGCGTTTCAGGCGCGCGCGGCCGGCGCAGTCGGGCAACCCGTCATGCCGGCGATGCTGGTCTACTATGCGCCCACGCCGATCTCCCAAAAAATGGCGAACATGGCCTACCGCAGTTGGAATGGCGTGGGGGATATCGCCTTGGCCGTGGTGGCCGACGAGGCGGAGGCCTTGGGCCTGGTCGGCTGTTCCGAAACGCGGATCGCCGATCTCAAACGCCGCGTCGCCGAGGAGTGACCGGCCCAGAGGGCCGATCTGGGTTTAATGACCTAGTGGCTCAGGTATTCCAGCAAGCTGACGCTGCCGGACCGGTCGATATCGTATTGCGCCAATTCGGCGCGGCCCTCGGCCTCGAACCCGCAGGTCGCCGCGATGCCGGGAAGCGCTTCAGCCTCTAACTGGGCCAGGCAGGCGGCGCTCAGGGTGAGCTCTTCGTCGGCCATCGCCTCCGCATCCTGGGACAGCCAGTAAAGCTCCGCCCCCACAATCTCATCGACGGTCAGCATGCCGTTCTCATCGAAATCGGCATCGAGGAATTCCTCGGCCCGATCCCGCAACATGATGGCCTCGAATTCCGGGTAGGACACGGCACCCGAGCCATCGGCATCGGCGCGGCCGAGTTGCTCGGCCGCAAAGGCGGCCAGCGTGCAGGGTTCGGACATTGCCGCACAATCCGGCTCCGCGCGCCATCCGTCAGCGGCGGCGAAGGCCTCGATTTCCGGGCCTGTGATCTGGTCGTCGCCATCGGCGTCGACCTCGGCGAAGAAAATGCGAATCTCGGCGCTGGCCGTTGCCGTGGATTGGGCCGAGAGCAGGTAGACGAAGGCCAGCGCGATGATCGGCAGGGCAATGATGGCGCCGCGCCAAAGGCGGGCTGAAGTGGCTTTGAGCATGATCGTATCTCCGGGGGTTGGGGGTGAAACCCGCCCCGCCACTTCCCCTTCGATCAGGTCGCGCACCGTTTCGGACATCGTGCGCCCCTTGCCATCGCTGACCCGCGACAGGGCGGATTTCAACTCGGGCGAGACACGGATTTCGATGCTTTCGGTCTTCTTGGACATGGCATGCGGCCTTCTTCACGAACAGCAAGGGCGGGGTCGGCCAGATCATGCTGACTACACCGCCGCCTCCAATATAGGCCCATTCGCGCCCCGACGGGACAGATTTCGTGTCCGGACAGGTTGTTTTGCTGGCTGTCCGGGCAAAAAAGAGCCCCCGGAGGGAGGTCCGGGGGCAAGTCCAACAGGGAGGGAGGGTCGTGAGGTTAGCGGCTGGCCCAAGGGGTTCCGGGCGGAGCGACGCCATCGATCTGGGCGGTCAGGCCGCCATCAAACCGGGTGTTTTCGGGGCGCTGTTCGGTGGCCTGTGCGGCGGCGCCAAAGACAAAGCTGCCAAGGACGGCGATGGTGAGGATCGAGCGGATCAGCATGGCGATGGGTCCTTGGTCATGTTGGATTAACCTTACGCCACCCGGCGTTGCGGCGCGACTGCGGGAAACCCTACCTTCGGCTCATCTGTGCTCCGCGGCAGGAGGGCCGTTCAGCCTGCTATGAGAGCTGCGCAATCCACCGCACGGTTGCCCAATGGCGGCGGGGCTGACGCAGTATTCTCGCCCCTGACCGTCGCGGCCCTTGCCAAATCCCCCCGCCCCGGACCACGCTGGGGCCACGGGGAGGGCCGACATCATGGCGACCACATTCAGCGACGATCACTTCACCCTTGGCCTTGAGGAGGAATACCTTCTGGTCAACCGGGAGACATTCGATCTGGCTGAAGCCCCGGAGGACCTGATGGAGGCCTGCAAAGGCAAGCTGTCGGATCAGGTGAGCCCGGAATTCCTGAAATGCCAGATCGAGGTGGGCACCGGCATCTGCCCCCGGATCGCGGATGCGCGGGAGGATTTGCGCCGCCTGCGCGCCACGGTGGCGGAATGTGCAGACGGGTTCGGCCTTGCGCCGATCGCTGTCTCTTGCCACCCCTTCGCCGACTGGAAGGATCAGCCGCATACGGACCGCGACCGCTACAGGCAGTTGGCCCGCGACCTTGGCGGGGTCGGCCAGCGCATGCTGATCTGCGGCGCTCATGTCCATGTCGGCCTGCCGGCGGACGATATCCGCGTGGACGTCATGCGACAGATGACGTATTTCCTGCCCCACCTTCTGGCGCTGTCGGCCTCGTCGCCGTTCTGGCAGGGGCGTGACACCGGGTTGGCCTCCTACCGCCTGACGGTGTTCGACAATCTGCCCCGTACCGGCCTGCCGCCTGATCTGGTGTCGTTCTCGGAATACCGGCGTTCGGTCGACGTGCTGATCGGGCTGGGGCTGATCGAGGATACATCGAAGATCTGGTGGGATCTGCGCCCCTCCCACAGCTTCCCCACGCTGGAGACGCGGATTTGCGACGTCTCACCCCGCCTGGAACACGCCCTGTCGCTTGCGGCACTGATCCAGTGCCTGACGCGGATGTTGATGCGATTGCGTCAGGTGAACCAGCGCTGGCGGGTCTATGATCGGTTTTTGGTCAATGAAAACCGCTGGCGGGCGCAGCGCTATGGCGTCACCGAGGGGTTGATCGATTTCGGGCGTGGCGCGGTTGTGCCGATCCCTGAACTGGTCGACGAGTTGATCGCCCTGACCGCGGAGGACGCCGAGGCGCTGGGATGTGAGGCCGAGATCGCGCGGTTGCGCGAGATGGCGACGGAGACCAGTGCGGATCGCCAACGCAAAGTCTATGACGGCACACGAGAGGCGGGCGGCGACCACGGCGCGGCCATGCGGTCGGTTGTGCAGCACCTCATTGATGAATTCCACGTCGATTTATGAGCCCCCCCCTTTCCAGGAGAGCCAGGATGTATCGTGCCGCTGCCATCGTGATCGCGCTTGTCGCCGCTCTTCACCTTTACATCGCGTGGTTCGAGATCTTCGCCTGGACCACACGGGGGCCGGTTGTCTTTTCCTCCTTCCCGGAGGATCTGTTCGAGCCGACAATTGCGCTGGCGGCCAATCAGGGGATCTACAACGCGTTTCTTGCGGCGGGCCTGATCTGGTCTCTGCTGATCCGCGACACGACATGGCGGATCAATGTCGGCGCGTGTTTCCTGATTTTCGTGGCAATCGCCGGGATCTTCGGGGCGATTACCGTCTCGCCCCGGATCATGGTTGTGCAGACCCTGCCCGCTGCCGTTGGGCTGGTTTTGCTTGTCCTGGCCAGCCGCCGAAAGGCCTAGCGGCGCTTACGTAGAGCGATCAAGCCGCCAAGCCCCAAAACCAACATCCAGCCAGCGGCGGGCAGCGGCACCGGGGTGGGGCCGCCGAACGCGACGTCGCTCGTCACATTGCCATCGTCAAGACGCTGAAACCGGACCGCGAATGGCCAGGAGTTGTTACCCCCTTGTGAAACGAGGTCGAGAAAGCTGCTTTCGGTCAGGGAGGCCAGCAAGCCCGCATCACCCAAAAGCTTGAACGTGAACGTGCCGGTGGTGTTAACGGCAATGCCCGAATTTGGGGAGCCTCCGTTAAGATTAGGTCCTGTGATCCCACCGACGTCAAAAGAGCCGTTGGATCCCGGCGTGTTTACACCGTCAGGATCGAAGTCTGCCCCCCAATCGCCATCGTTCTGCGTGCCACTCGCGGAAAATGCGGCAACGCCGGTCACGATTGTCGGCGCATTGAACGCGAAGCCCGTAATCCGAGGGTCCGTCGAGTTGGACGCGGTGTTAAGGATCCCGATCGTGAGCGTATCCACACCGTCGTAGGAAAAATCGATTGTCGCGGTCGTGTTGGACGAACTGACACCGATAACACCAAATGTAACAGCATTGACGGCCCCAGATGCCATCATTCCAACGCTCAAAGCAGCAGCAAAAAGTAGTCTCATTATCATCCACCCACAGCGCTCAAGCGCCGAACAAAGTACTTCCAAGCTCTATATATTAGCGTCTGCCACATTTTCGCCACAAGCCCCTTGCTACGAACCTGTCCAAAAGGACATGTATTGACCCCTGTTTTGTGAACAAAACAGCGACAATCGCCGCCTCTGTTTCACCTCAGGAGCGGTTTGGGAGCCAAATCGACACGGATTCGCGGCAAGACACGCAGTCTAGGGGAGGCTCAAGCCAACGAACTTAGGATCAGTCACTGCAATCAGCTTGAAACATTGCTGAAAGACTCGTTAATTAAACAAGCGTTCAATTCTTGCGGGAGGGATATGTGGCTGGCCTTGATCTGCTCCTAGCTTTCCTTGCCTTTGGAGGGTTCGTCGTTTTGCTTGCTTTAAACTTTCGTGACGAAGACCATGCCAAGGCGTATCGCGGCTGGATGTCCTTCCGAGCCCCGCTTGGCTTGCAGCCATGGAGCAACCTTGGCCGGCGGCACGTTCGGCCGCTTGGCGTTGCTGTTCCCGTAATCTTGGTTGGCGTTTCTCATAGGGAGTATTGGGGATGAATTTCGCATTGAGCGACGAGGCGGAGGCCATCCTCGACATGGCGCGCGCCTTTGGTGACGCCGAGATTGCGCCCCATGCGCGCGATTGGGAGCGCGAGGGCACCATCCCCAAGGCGTTGTGGCCAAAACTGGCGGAGCTTGGCTTTGCGGGGCTATATGTGAGTGAAGAGAATGGCGGATCGGGCCTCAGCCGGTTGGAGGCGACGCTGGTCTTCGAGGCCTTGTCGGAGGCCTGCGCCTCGGTCGCCGCGTTCCTGTCGATCCACAACATGTGCGCCAAGATGATCGAGATGTTCGGCTCGGATGAGGTGAAGGCCCGGTTCCTGCCCGCCGCCCTCAGCATGGAGACGGTCTTTTCCTATTGCCTCACGGAACCCGGCAGCGGGTCGGATGCCGCGGCCCTGAAGACCCGCGCGGAGCGGACCAATGACGGCTACACACTGACCGGAACCAAGGCGTTCATCTCGGGCGGCGGATATTCCGACGCCTATATCGTGATGTGCCGCACCGGGGAGGAGGGCCCACGGGGCATCTCCGCGATGATCGTCGAGGATGGCGCCGAGGGGCTCTCCTTCGGCGGGCTCGAGGACAAGATGGGCTGGCGATCCCAGCCCACCCGCGCGGTGCAGCTGGATGCCTGCGCCGTGTCCGCGGGCAATCTGCTTGGCGAGGAGGGCAAGGGGTTTCGCTACGCCATGGCCGGGCTTGACGGCGGGCGGCTGAACATCGCGGCCTGCTCGCTTGGCGCGGCGACGGCGGCCCTGAAGGCTACGCTGGATTACATGGGCGAGCGCAAGGCGTTCGGACAAAGCATCGATCAGTTCCAGGCGCTGCAATTCCGGCTGGCAGACATGGAGATCGAGTTGGAGGCCGCCCGCGTCTTCCTGCGCCAGGCGGCCTGGAAGCTCGACACCGGCGCGCCGGATGCGACCAAGGCCTGCGCGATGGCCAAGAAATTCTGCACCGAGGCCGGCAGCCGGATCGCGGATCAATGCCTGCAGCTTCATGGCGGCTACGGATATCTGGCGGATTACGGGATCGAAAAGATCGTGCGTGACCTGCGCGTGCATCAGATCCTGGAGGGCACGAACGAGATCATGCGGATGATCGTGGCCCGCCAGATGCTGGCGGAGCGAGGATGAAGTGCCTGAACCGCTGATCGCCGCGCGGATCGCGACATTCGGATGCCTCCGGCGGGAGTTTTTTGGCCAAGATGAAAAAGAGTGCGCGCCCAGATGAGTGACGACATCCACATCCGTGTCCAGGGCCGGGCGGGCCGGATCACGCTGAATCGGCCCAAGGCACTGAACGCGGTGACGTACCAGATGTGCCTGTCGATCGAAGCCGCGCTGGATGAATGGGCCGCGGATGACGCCGTGGCGCTGGTGCTGATCGACGCTGTGGGAGACCGGGCCTTCAGCGCGGGCGGCGACATACAGGAGATGTATGACACCGGCACGGCGGGCGATTTCGACTATGGCCGACGGTTCTGGGCCGATGAGTACCGGATGAACGCCAAGATGTTCCGGTTCCCTAAGCCGGTGGTGACATTCCTGCAGGGCTTCACGATGGGCGGCGGCGTGGGCGTCGGGTGCCACGGGTCACACCGCATCGTGTGCGACAGCGCGCAGATCGCAATGCCGGAGGTCGGCATCGGGTTGGTGCCCGATGTAGGAGGGTCGCTCCTGCTGGCCCGCGCGCCGGGGCGGTTAGGGGAATATCTGGGCGTGACGGCTGCTCGGATGGGCCCCGGGGATGCGATCCATGCGGGATTTGCCGATTACTACCTGCCGGACGCGGCATGGGATGCGTTGAAGGCCGAGGTGATCGAAACCGGGGAGTGGGAGGCGGTGGACCGCGCGGGGCAGCCGCCGCCGGATAGCCCGATGGCGGGCCGTCAGGACGAGATCGATCGCCTGTTCAGCGGTGAAAGCCTGCGGGATGTGATGGTTGATCTGCGCCACAGCGACAGCGCATTTGCCCGCGAGGCCGAGACGATGATGGCGCGAAACGCGCCCCTGTCGATGGCCTGCGCGATCGAACTGGTGCACCGCGCGCGGGCCAGCGACGACATCGTGCGCGCCCTGACCCAGGAATACCGGTTCACGGCGCGGTCGATGGAGCATGGCGATTTCCTGGAAGGGATCCGGGCCGCGATCATCGATAAGGACCGGTCGCCGAACTGGCGGCACGGTGCGGCGGAGGACGTCACCCCGATGGAGGTGGCCCGGATGTTGCAGCCGCTTGGGCCGCAGGAATTGAAGATCTGACATTAGGGGACGTTTGCGATGAAAATCGGATTTATCGGATTGGGCAATATGGGCGCGCCGATGGCGGCCAATCTGGCGGCGGCGGGCCACGCCGTGGCCGGGTTCGACACGGTGGCGGACGCCCCGGACGGGGTGATACAGGCCGGGTCGGCGGCGGAGGCCGCATCGGGGGCGGATGTGGTCATCACGATGCTGCCCAATGGCGCGATCCTGCGCGCAGTGGCCGACGAGCTGATCCCGGCCATGCAGAAGGGTGCCGTTTTCGTGGATTGCTCGACCGTGGAGGTCGACGCAGCGCGCGCGGTGGCGGCGCAGGCCGCGGCGGCGGAGCTTGGCTGGCTCGACGCGCCGGTGTCCGGAGGCGTCGGCGGTGCGGCGAGCGGAACGCTCACCTTCATGGTCGGCGGTGAACCCGCCGCGTTCGAGACGGTCTCCCCGCTGTTCGATATCATGGGCCAGAAAGCCGTTCTGTGCGGGCCTGCGGGCAACGGTCAGGCCGCCAAGATCTGCAACAACATGATCCTGGGCGTCACCATGATCGCCACGTGTGAAGCCTTTGCCCTGGCCGACAAGCTCGGGCTGAGCCGGCAGAGCATGTTCGACGTGGTCTCCACCTCCAGCGGGTATTCGTGGAGCATGAACGCCTATTGCCCGGCGCCCGGTATTGGCCCGAAAAGCCCCGCCGATAATGGGTACATGCCCGGGTTCGCGGCGGAATTGATGGTGAAGGACCTCGGGCTGGCGCAGGCCGCGGCGGAGGCCGCGAATGCCGACACGCCGATGGGCGCGGCCGCGCTCGATCTCTATCGCCAATTCGTGGAACACGAAGATGGTCGGGGCCGCGACTTTTCCGCCATGTTGCCGCGGTTCGAATCACGGGACCGAAGCACCTGAAACTGCACGATTTGTTTTTCTTCTATTTGTTGCCGAAATGTGGCACATTGACGCCAGACACTCCAAGATATGTCCGCTTCAACGATCCAGTGCGCAGCATATAGAAGGTGCACCTCGTACATGCAGCCCCGGATCGCGGCCCATCGTGTCAGAGAACGCCCCGTTATCGAGCGGGGCGTTTTTCTTTGGGGGCTGACCTAAGCTTCGTCGGCGAACAGGGCGTCCAACCGGGCATAGGACATCTCCATCCCGTCCGTCGCGCCCTGGGCCAGGAACCCCTCCATCTGCTCCGGGGCCGCGAAGATCATCCGGGAGGTCACACATGTGCCATCTTGCGTGCCCTCGAACGTGACGATGTTGGTGGTGGGATCGCCCATCGGTTGTGAGTGGTTGCCCTGATCGAACGTCTGGGTGTCTTCCGTCCGCTTGCCCTCCACCACAAGGGTATACTGGCCCGTGAAGCCGAACTCCTCCCCTGTTTCGGCATTGCGCCAACGCCACCGATAAGAACCACCGGTGCGCACATCCATCTCGCACACATGCATCTCCCATCCCGGGGGGCCGAGGAGCCAGCGCGTCAGAAGCGCGGGATCGGTGAAGGCCTGCCAGACCTTGGCGGGCGGTGCATCGAAATGCCGGGTGACCAGCACCGAGCGGTCGGTATCGCGGGCGACTTGGGCGGGATCGGGCATGTCAAGTTACTCCTTGGGGTCGGGTGTGTCGGGCATGTCGGCCAGCAGCGCGTCGAGACGCTGATAATTTCCCTCCATGATCGTCTGCAGGCGGGCCAGCCATGCATTCATCTCGTCCAGCGCGTCGGGTCTCAGGCGGCGCGGACGGGTCTGGGCGACGATCGAGGTTTCGATCAGATCCGCCGCCTCCAGCACCTTGAGGTGGTGCGACAGGGCCGGCTGGCTGATCGGCGCGATATCCCTGAGGTCCTGCACCGTCGCGGCCCCCTGCCCCAGCCGTTCGAGAATGGCGCGGCGCGTCGGATCAGACAGGGCCGCAAATCGACGATCCAGGACAGACATGGCGGAAGCGTCTCCTTATATAAGTGATTCTTTATATACATCGCTCAGCAAAAAACTGCAAAATGTAAAAAAGATTCACTTAACCTCTTGCCTAGACCGCGCAGTCTCCCATATGAGTTAATGTGATTAACATTTACATTCACGGAAACAGGAAACAGAGGAGACATACCCGATGACAACCACCTCAACCACCGCCATCGCCCATGAGGCGCAAGGCTGGTTTTCGAAGGCCGAGGGCTGGCTCGACGCCCGTGGCAAAGGCGCATGGATCGCCGCCATGGTGCTTGGGTTCATCTTCTTCTGGCCGATCGGCCTCGCCCTTCTGGCCTATATGATATGGAGCAAACGCATGTTCAACGGATCGTGTTCTTCCCGCCGCACCCACGGGCGCAAATTCCGGACCTCGGGCAACACCGCGTTCGACGCCTACAAGGCCGACACGCTGCGCCGCCTGGAAGAGGAGCAAGGCGCGTTCGAGAGCTTCTTGCAGCGCCTTCGCGACGCCAAGGACAAGTCCGAGTTTGACCAGTTCATGGAAGATCGCGCCAAGGCCGCGAAAGACGACGAGCAAACGGCGTGATGCCGCGAACCGGGCCCCGGAACATCGGGGCCCGGTTCTGTTATGTTCAAAACACACACTCTGACAGGAAAGGACGCAGCCATGCCCCGCGACACCACATCCCATGACTATCCGGCACATCCCTCCCGGGCGATCCCCGTTTCGGTGCAGATCCTGTCGATCCTTGCCTATAGTGGCTTTGCGATCTCCTCCTCCATCGTGGCCATGGCCATGTTCGGGCAGATCGGCATGCTGCTGGCGCTGCTCTTCGCTTGGCAATGGAGCCGGATCCCCACGCTCAGCGGCCGGATGAAGATGGACGAGGCCGTCGATCTCCTGCGCCCCGACGTGACCGATACGGTCCCCAAATCCAGCGGCAATTCCAGCTTTGACGCGTACCGCGCCGAGCTTCTGGGCCGCCTCGAGAAGGAGCAGACGGAATTCGAGGGCTTCCTCACCCGCCTGCGCGACGCAAAAGACACATTCGAGTTTGACCAGTTCATGGAAGATCGCGCCGAAGCGCGCTCCCGTGATCGGGCTCTGGCTCCGGCCGTGGTGTAAGCCCCCCTCGCCCCGGTCGGTTCTGCGCGGCCCCGAATTGTCCCCTCGGGGCCGCGCCAACTCTCCCCTTTTCTTCGTCTGGAACAAACCCCATGTCCCTTGCCATGACCTCAACGCGCCTGCCCGATCCGCAATATGATCCCGCCTATTACGATGGTGTGCTGCCCAAGCGGTTCTTTGCATGGGCCATCGATGCGGCGCTGGTCTTCTCGTCCATGGTCCTGCTGTCGATCTTCACCGCAGGGATTGCCTTCATGCTGTGGATACCGGTCCATGCGGCGCTTGCCTTCTTCTACCGCTGGACGACGATCAAGAACCGCTCGGCCACCTTCGGGATGCGGGTGATGAATATCGAGCTGCGCGGGCCCAGTGGCGCGCCGCTCACCCCGGCCGAGGCGGCGCTTCACACCGGTAGCTTCCTGGCCTTCGCCTTCTTCTTCCTGATCCAGCTTGTGTCGATCGGCATGATGATCGGGCGCCCGTTCAATCGGTCCCTGCCCGATGAGCTTGTGGGCAGCGTCATGATAAACTGCCCCCAGTGACGCAAACCGGGCAGTAACCCGTTCATCAAAAAGCGGTTGCCCCCCGGGGCTTGGCTGTTGCAGGCTGCAACCTGAGATCTCAGGACACCTACGCTTCATGCGCCACACGCTTCCGATTGCGCCGCAATTCTATGTGACGGCCCCCCAATCCTGCCCGTATCTGGACGGGCGCAGGGAGCGGAAGTTGTTTACCGCCCTGCAGGGGGATCAGGCCGAAAAGCTGAACAATTCGCTGTCCAAGCAGGGCTTTCGCCGCTCGCAGAATGTGCTCTACCGGCCATCGTGCAGTGAGTGTTCGGCATGCCTTTCGGCGCGTATTCGCGTGGCGGATTTCGCGCCCAAGCGCAGCCACAAACGGGTCGCCAGGCGCAATGCGCATCTGGGTCGCACGGCCCGGTCGGCCTGGGCCACGTCGGACCAATATGCGCTGTTCCGTGCCTATCTCGATGCCCGCCATGCCGATGGCGGCATGGCCGATATGGATGTGTTCGAATTCGCCGCGATGATCGAAGAGACGCCGGTGAAGACCCGCGTGATCGAGTATCGCGACACGGCGGCGGAGGATGAGCTGGCCGCCGTTTGCCTGACCGATATTCTCGATGACGGGCTCAGCCTCGTCTATTCCTTCTTCCATCCCGATCTGCGCAAGAACTCCCTGGGAACTTACGTGATCCTCGATCATATCGATCTCGCGCGCGAGGCCGGGCTGCCTTATGTCTATCTGGGCTATTGGGTGCCGGGCTCGGCCAAGATGGGGTACAAGGCCACCTTCCCGGCGCTTGAGGTCTATGTGGGCGGCGAATGGCAGGAACTGGGCGATCCGGAAGACTATTCCACCCAGACCCATCCGCTTTCCACCGATCCCATCGCGCAACAGGTGGCCCAGATCAGCCTGCCCGATCTGCGCGGCGACGGTGATCTCTGATCTGCGGATGCGGCTGACCCTTATCACGCTGCTGGTGCCGGATTATGACGCGGCGCTGCGGTTCTTCGTCGACGGCCTTGGCTGGACCTGCCTCGCCGATGAGGATCAGGGTCGCAAACGCTGGGTCACCGTGGCCCCGGATGCCGAGGGCCCGGCGGTGCTACTGGCCCGCGCCAGCACGCCTGCGCAGAAGATCGCCATCGGCAACCAGACCGGCGGGCGCGTGGGGTTCTTCCTGCAGACCGACGATTTCACCCGCGACGCCGCGAAGATCACCGCGGCGGGCGGGCATCTGCTCGAAGAGCCACGGCACGAACCCTATGGCATTGTCGCCCAGTGGCGCGATCCGTGGGGCAATCTATGGGATCTGATCGAACCGGCCAGCTGATCCGCGCGCGCACGGAGCGCGGGGGGAAGCCGCCCGGACGAAGAAGGGGGCCGCGGAGGCCCCCTTCTGAAGTCCATCGTCTCGACCCGTTAGTTCGGCAACAGGTCCGGGACGATCGTCACAATCCCCGGGAACAGCCACAGGATCGCGAGACCCAGCACCTGGATGCCCACAAACGGGATCACACCGCGATAGATATGGCCCGTCGTAACCGATTTCGGGGCCACGCCGCGCAGATAGAACAGCGCGAAGCCAAACGGTGGCGTGAGGAACGAGGTCTGCAGGTTCACCGCGATCATGATCGTCACCCATTTCGGATCCAACGTGCCGCCATAGATCACCGGCCCCACGATCGGGATGACGATGTAGATGATCTCAAGGAAATCCAGCACGAAGCCGAGGATGAATAGGATCAACATCACCAGCAGGAACACGACGATCTCATTGTCGAAGGCCCGCAGGAATTGCTGGATGTAATGCTCCCCGCCGAACGAGATCAGCACGAGGTTCAGGAGTTGCGAGCCGATCAGGATGGTGAAAACCATGCTGGTCACCTTCGCCGTCTCCCGCACCACCGGTGACAGGACCGAGCATCGGAACAACACCCAACACCCGTAGAGCAGGCCAAAGAAGGCGAAGTGATAGGCCACCTGGGCAAGGATATAGGCCACCCAATCCTCGAACGGCACCGTTTCGCGCGTGATGCGCAGATCGAAATTCACGCCCAGAAGGATCATGATGACAAGCGCGAAGCTCGACCAGATGATGATCTTCGACCAGCCGTTTTCTTCCTTCAGCTTGCGATAGGCCGCCAGCATGATGGCACCGGCCGCACCCAAAGCCGCGGCGGGCGTCGGATTGGTGATGCCGCCAAGGATCGAGCCCAGAACCGCCACGATCAGAACCAGCGGCGGGAAGACCACGCGCAGAAGCTCATTTTGCGATAGCCGCCCCATCGCGATCCGCACGCCGTAAAGGGTGATGATCGTCGGGATCGCAAGGATGATGAAGGTCGATCCCGGCCCGGTCAGCGGTGAGATCAGCGCCACGTCGGCCATGAAGGCCAAGACAACACCGATCCCCCCCACGATCAGCGGCATCGGATCGGAAGACGGCGACACGCCGCGCGCCACGATCAGGATCAGCCCGAGCAACGTGAAGATCACCGCCACGCCCGAGCCAATGGGCGGAATGTTGTCGACCGCCGTGATGCGCGCGTCGACCAATTCCTCTTCGGTCAGTTCCTGCGCGTCGCCCGCGTTGGTGCCGGCCTCGGCCTGCGCTGCGCGCAGCGCCACCGCTTCATCCCACGCGCTTTGGCCATGCAACTCGATCATCGCGGTCTGGCATTGCTCGGACACGTTGGTGCGCAAGGCCGGGCCGGCTTCGCGTTCGGCATAATCCGACACGAACACCGTCTGGCTGCCCACCAGCCCCCCGAAGGCGCCAAGCACCACGATGCCGATCAGCGCGACGGGCGCCACAAGGTACCAGGTCAGCGCTTCGGAGCGGGTGACGGCTTCACCGCCGCCGCCTTCAATCGTCACCGGCGGCGCCGCCGACGGACGCAAAAGCGCAAAGCCGAAGGCGTATGCGCCGTAGAGGAAGGCCAGGAACAGGCCGGGCAGCAAGGCCGCCTGGAACAGCGTGCCAACGGACAGAACCGCAGGTTCGCCCAGGAAGGTCAGCGCATCGGAACAGCCCGCCAGCTGCGCGCGGGTTTCCTGGCCCGTCGCGTAGAGGTCGCCCACAAGCGTGCCGAGCAGAACGATCACGATGGACGGCGGGATGATCTGCCCGAGGGTGCCGGACGCGGCGATCACACCTGTGGCAAGCTCTGGCGAGTAATTGTTGCGCAGCATCGTGGGCAGGGCCAACAGGCCCATGGTCACCACGGTCGCGCCAACGATGCCGGTGGAGGCCGCAAGAAACGCGCCCACAATCACGATGGACACGGCCAGACCGCCGGGCAGAGGGCCAA
The DNA here is from genome assembly GCA_947494975.1 of uncultured Roseicyclus sp. Taxonomy (GTDB): domain Bacteria; phylum Pseudomonadota; class Alphaproteobacteria; order Rhodobacterales; family Rhodobacteraceae; genus Gymnodinialimonas. The sequence goes on from CANLXA010000003.1 coordinate 873,840, forward strand.
AGACGCGCGCCATGGTGGTCAGCAGATCCTCGGCGATCTTGGAGCGTTCCAGCGTGATGCCCATCATCACGAACATCAGAACCGCCAGCAGCGTTTCGATGCTCTGGCCCGCGATCACGCGCTCGTTCATGCGGTTCACGATGAACGACAGGTTGCGATCCATCGCCAGTTCCCAGCCGCCGGGGAACAGGTGTTCCTCTATGCGCGGTAATTCCGGGTATCGGAAAACGGATATCGCCTCCCGTGACACGCCCTCGGCCACAAGGGCGGAGTATTCAAGCGACGAGGTGTCGATGGCCTGGTGTATGAGAATGCCCGCGGAATCGAGCGCGGCGATGATCGCGAAGGAGATGATGCCCGCGCCGCCGATGGCGAATGCCACCGGAAAGCCGGTCATGATCCCTGCGAAGAGTGTCAGGAAGACGATGATCAACCCGATCTCGACCCCATCCAATCCGAAAATCATAGTATTCCCCTTGCTGCACGCGTCGTCGTGAGGCGGTGGTTTGGATCAGGTCGAGCCTGAGTGAATGGCATGTTCGAGTTCTTCGGCTTCATCGCCGAGCACATCGCGGTCGACGTATTTCCCGGCACTACCCTCCCCCTCCAGCCACTCCAGATACGAGCGCCAGAAGAACGCGATAGCCTGCAGGAAGATCATGACGCAGAACGCCACCAGAAGGACCTTGAACAGGAAATAGGCGTTGAAGCCATTGGGGCTGAACCCGATGGTTTCCACGTTCCAGCGCATGACGCGGGCCTGCATCAGCATCCGGTCCAACTCGCCGGTGGCCGACGGGTTGGGAACAACCAGATGGCGCCACATGAAGAACCAGGCATACATGTATGTCAGCACGATTGCGGGCATCATGAAGAACAGGCTGCCGAACATGTCGATGATGCGCTTGGTGCCGTGGCTGACGGCCGAATAGACCAGGTCAACACGCACGTGGCTGCCCTGCACGAAGGTGTAGCTGGCGCAAAGGCACACAACGAGCGCGTTGTAGAGCTTCAGCTCCTCGCCCCACCAGCTCAGATCCTGGGTGAAGGCGGTGCCAAGCGGGCCAAGCTGGATTTCCGCCACGCGAAAAATCCGCTGAAGAAAGACGATCATCACCTGTTGCAGAACCATCAGAAGGCCGGCCCAGGCGGCCAGCCGCCCGACACCGTTGGCAAACGCTTCCAGCCCGCGGACGCAGATCCAGAGGATCTGGCGCTTCCAGGCCATGCCGAGCGCGGTGATCACAAGGAAGGTGGTGAAGACCACGAAGAAGAACTCGACCGAGCCACCGTAATAGATGAAGCGCACCAGCGCTTCGCGGTTTTCCCAAAACAGCCATTGGGTCGGGTTCAGGATCGTGGCGATCAGGTTGTACGGCGCTTCGACGAAGTTGCCGACAACGAAGCCGAAAAAACTGCCGTCCTGAAATTTATCAAGGCACGATATGGTTCCTTCCGCACTTGGCCGGAAGAAGCCTGAACACGCGATCTCGTTTTCCATGGAATTCCCCGCTCCCTGTTGCGCCATCGGGGGAAAGCGCAACGCATCGCCGTACTGATCGGCGTCGCCCCCACCGAGTTTGGCCGGGGCGACACCGTTGATTTAGAAGACGTCGATCAGCCCGCGTTCACGCGGTTCCGCTGGCGCATGTATTCGGCATCGCCGATTTCGAACCAGTTGGCGGATTCTTCGAGCGACGAGAAATAGCTCTCGGCGATCGAGGCGTAGATCGGATCACCCATGTTCTCTTCGCGCACCTCGGCCGCCGCGGCGCCGAAGGCATCCCAGACATCATCGGGGAATTCGCGAACCTGAACACCAGCCGCTTGCAGACGGGTCAGAGCGGCCCCGTTTTCGGCCAACGACAGCGACAGGTTGTCGGAGTAGACGGCGCGGGTTGCGGTGTCGACGATGATCTTCTGCTGATCGGTCAGGGACTCGTAGACTTCGAGATTGAACGACAGCGTGAGCGCCGAGCCGGGCTCGTGGAAGCCTGACGTATAGTAGGTGTTGGTGACCTCCTGGAAGCCCATGCGCTCGTCTGCATAGGGGCCGATCCACTCCGCACCGTCGATCTGGCCAGACGCAAGCGCCTGATAGATCTCACCACCGGGGATGTTCTGAACCGAAGCGCCGAGGCGACCGAGAACCTGGCCACCCTGGCCCGGCATCCGGAAGCGAAGGCCCTGCAGGTCGTCGGCCGAGGTGATCTCGGTGTTGTACCAGCCGCCGGGCTGCATCGCCGTGGAGCCGCACATGAACGACTTGAGGTTGAACAGCGATGCCAGCTCGTTGTGGTGATCATGGCCACCGCGATGGTAGTACCAGTTCGCCATTTCCTGACCGGTCATGCCAAACGGCACCGAGGTGAAGAAGGCAAATGCCGGGTGCTGGTTGAGGAAGTAGTAGTCAGCCGAGTGATAGAGATCGGCCTGGCCGGACGACACAGCATCGAACACCTCGAAGGCGCCAACCAGCGAACCGGCGGGCATCTTGTTGATGGTCAGCTGGCCATCGGTCATCGCGGTGATGCGATCCGCGGCCATCTGCGCGGCGTCATCGAAAATGGCGAAGCCATCGGGCACCGACGTGACCATGGTCAGCGTGCGGTTGCCCTGGGCATAGGCCGGTGCCGCAAGCGTTGTTGTGGCCGCTGCGGCCCCGCCAACTGCAGACGTGCGCAAGAAAGAACGACGATCCATGAGTATATTTCCCTCCCGTTTGGATCTTCCTCCGGGGCCCCCCTCGGGCCGCGGATGGGTAGAAGTGAGCGCACGTTAGCGAAACGGGGTGATCACGAAAACAGGTTTTCTTGTCTGAACGGGCGTTTTTTGTAAAATTTTCTTACCAATATCGCCTATTCGCGATTTGCTACATCCTTGAGGTGTGGGGTGTTTGCGCTAACACCAGTTCCGCGTTCGGAAATAGTGTCGCAGCCGCCTTGATGGCCCGAAAAACAGGGGTGAAAGGGCCCCGCCTAGCAGAAATCAACCTTGGGTGGGCTGTTCGACGAGCGCGCGACTCAGGGGATGGGCCATGCGTTGCGGCGTTTCAGCCAGCCTACCCGAGACGTTCATGCTACGTCCTATGCAGCGGCGAAAAAGATTAGTTGCGCAAAAGCCCGCCCAAACGACATTTTCTTTGTGGCGGATCGGTATTCGCTGTTGACGGCCCATGGGGCCATCCATATCGTCCCGCCCACGTGATTACAGGAGGCTCGGGCCAATGTCCGGTATTGTCGTACTCGCAGGGAAAAGGCGCATGGGTCGGTAACGGCATCCATATCGGAAACCATGCGCCCTCGGATCACCCCCGAGGGCTTTTTTGTGTCGCAAGACAATGAGTGAAGCGCGAAGAGAAGGAACAGCGCAATGTCACAGCAGATGACCGGAGCGAAAATGATTGTCGAAGCCCTGAAGGAACAGGGTGTCGACACTGTATTCGGCTATCCCGGCGGTGCCGTCCTTCCGATTTACGATGAGATCTTCCAGCAAAACGCGATCCGGCACATTCTGGTGCGCCACGAACAGGGCGCGGTCCACGCGGCGGAGGGCTATGCACGCTCCACCGGCAAGCCCGGCGTTGTTCTGGTCACGTCCGGTCCGGGGGCCACGAACGCCGTGACCGGCCTGACCGATGCGCTGATGGACTCGATCCCGATTGTCTGCCTGACCGGTCAGGTGCCCACATTCATGATTGGCTCAGACGCGTTTCAGGAGGCGGACACCGTTGGCATAACGCGCCCCTGCACCAAGATGAACTGGCTGGTGAAGGAAACCGACGCGCTGGCCGACACGATCCATCAGGCCTTCCACATCGCCACGTCCGGCCGTCCCGGCCCGGTTCTGGTCGACATCCCCAAAGACGTGCAATTCGCCACCGGTGAATATACCACCAAGCCCAAGGCGAAGGTCAGCCATTATCAACCCAAGGTGAAGGGTGATATCGAGATCATCACCGCCTTGGTCGAGGCGATGGAAACCGCCGAACGCCCGCTGTTCTATACCGGCGGCGGCGTGATCAATTCCGGCGACAAGGCGAGCGCTCTCCTGCGTGAATTGGTGGAGGCCAGCGGCTTCCCGATCACCTCCACCCTGATGGGCCTGGGCGCCTACCCGGCCTCGGGCGACAAGTGGATCGGCATGCTGGGGATGCACGGCACCTATGAGGCCAATCTGGCCATGCATGGCTGCGATCTGATGATCAATATCGGCGCGCGCTTCGATGACCGGATCACCGGCCGCATCGCCGATTTCTCGCCGGGCTCAAAGAAGGGCCATATCGATATCGATCCGTCCTCGATCAACAAGGTGATCCACGCCGATTTCCCGATCATCGGCGACGTGGCCCATGTGCTGGAGGATATGCTGAAGGTCTGGAAGGCCCGCGGACGCAAGACCAACAAGGCCGCTGTGCAGACATGGTGGCAACAGCTGGAGGTCTGGAAAGCGGTCCGCTGCCTGACCTATGCGAATTCCGAAACCACGATCAAACCGCAATACGCGCTGGAGCGGCTGGAGGCCCTGACCAAGGACCACAAGGACCGCTACATCTGCACCGAAGTGGGCCAGCACCAGATGTGGGCCGCGCAATTCCTGGGCTTCGACGCACCGAACCGCTGGATGACGTCCGGCGGCCTGGGGACAATGGGCTACGGCTTCCCGGCCTCGGTCGGGGTGCAGGTCGCCCATCCAGACGCGCTTGTGATCAACGTGGCCGGTGAGGCCTCCTGGCTGATGAACATGCAGGAAATGGGCACCGCGGTGCAGTACCGCCTGCCGGTCAAGCAATTCATCCTCAACAACGAACGTTTGGGCATGGTCCGCCAATGGCAGGAATTACTGCATGGCGAGCGCTATTCCGAGAGCTGGTCCGAAGCCCTGCCCGATTTCGTGAAACTGGCCGAAGCGTTCGGTGCCAAGGGCATCCTCTGTTCCGATCCCAAGGATCTGGACGATGCGATCATGGAGATGCTGAATTACGACGGCCCCGTGATCTTCGACTGCGTGGTGGAAAAGCACGAAAACTGCTTCCCGATGATCCCCTCCGGCAAGGCCCATAACGAGATGCTTCTGGGCGAGGCCGAGACCCAGGGCGTGATCGATGCCGGTGGCGGTGTGCTGGTGTGAGGCTATTCAGCCTCATAGCTGCCGCCATGACAATGGCGTTGCTTGCAGCGTGCCAACCGGCACCTCTGGGCTCGGCCGAAGCCGTACAGGCCTCACAACCGGGTGCGGTACAGGCGCGAATCTCGGGGCGGACGCTTCGGTTCTTCGGCACACGCCATGGCACGCAGATCCAGTATTACGCGCCGTCGGGCCAAGCTTACCTCTGGTATCCCGGAAACAGCGCCGTTGTGACCGGGACGTGGGCCGTGCGAGCTGACCCGCGGCTGAGCAGCACCGTCTGCTTCGTATATCCCGGATCGCGGATAGAGGGTCCGCAATGCCATGCAGCTGATTTTTTCTTCGACGATGCGGTTGAGTATGTGTCGGGGGATCCATTCGGCCTTTCCTCGGGCCGCGTACCCGGTGTCTTGCCCCCCCGGCGAGACATGTCGCTGGTCGAGGTGAGCACCGCCTTCGGGCCGCGCCGCATTGTCGGCACGCCCGTCGATTGGGCGATTGCAAACGGTCCGGGGCAGCGGGAGGTCGAGGAGATCATGTTCGATATTGAGCGCATCAGACACCAGGGGAACTGACAGATTTCTTCGCTCTTTAACACCGCAATCGCGGCAGCTGTGGTGTCCTGCGTCTTGCTCGCCACGGCACGCTCCGGGGACGCGCAGGGCGCGGTCGACGCCCTCTTCGATCTGCTCTGCGGGCGGACGGTGCATTTCTACGACCTCAGCGGCAACCAGATCGAATACACCGCCGGGGACGGAACCGCCTATCTGTGGTTCTATGATCTGCCGGGCGTAATCGTGGGCACCTGGGGCGTTTACTCCGATGCCGAAGTCGAGGACCGCCAAAACGACGGCTCGGGGGATACGGGCCGCGACGGCGGGCTCGATGGCAGCGGCGTCTTCGACAGCCCCACTTTCGGCGCGCAGGTCTGCTACGAATACCCCCCAAGGGCCTTCGATCTGCTGGATCCCGGCGGCTTCCATTGCTTTTCGGAGGCGGAGCTGTTCGGGACCGTCGTCGCAGGCGGTGTCTTTGCGGGCGACCGCTATGGCCTGCGCGACGGGGAGCCGCCCTTCATCCTGCCCGAACATCCGTTCCAGACCCTTGAGAGCTTCGAGGCCGAGTTCCCCGAGCTTCCGCCGGAACCCGCCTGCGGCGTGCCGATCTCATGATCCGGTTGGCTCTTGTCCTTCTACTGGCCGCCCTGCCCGCCAGCGCGCAGGATTTTCGCGGGCTGCGCCCGGGGATGGATGCCGCGGCGCTGGGGCCTATGGGTGAGCCGATGGCCATTGACCATATCGAGGGCGCGACGCTGGCGACCTATCCTTTGCCGTTCGAGCAATATCTTGAAGTCCTCTATGACCAGTCCGGCACTATCACATGGCTTCACACCTCCGCGCCCGCGGGCGCACCGGATGCGCCACCCAATGACGGGCTGCGCATCGGCGAGATGACATTCGATGATGTGTTCCAGCACCTCATGGAAGACGGAGCCCCCACCGACACGCCGCCGCTGCTCTCCGTCGCCGAGGAAGGCGGCGTGGTGCAACTGGTCTATTCCGATGGTGCGGACCCGGACGTTCTGGTGATTTTGACCTTTCTCCCCTCCTACGACGCCGACATATCCGACCGCCAGAACCCGGCACACGATCCAACGCTGCACTCGGTCAGTCTGACGACGCGATCCTTCTTGGATGCTCCGGTTGACCTCGTCGGCCCGACGGACATCCCCAACGGGGACCCGAGGTCGTTTCCCGTGCCCCTCGACGAAGCCTTCCCCTCGCTCATCCCCTGACCCCTTGCCTTTCCACACCGCGCGGGCCAAACCCGCCCGCGACAAGGAGACCCGCCCATGGCCCTCAACATCGAACAAGGCTCCACCAGCCACTCCGCCTATGATCTGCGCTCGCATCTCTCCGATGCCATCGAAACCCATACATTGGCGATCCTGGTCGAAAACGAGCCGGGCGTCCTCGCCCGTGTGATTGGTCTCTTCTCGGGGCGCGGATACAATATCGAAAGCCTGACCGTCGCGGAGGTTGATCATGGCGGCCACCGCAGCCGGATCACGATCGTGACCTCCGGCACACCGCAGATCATCAACCAGATCAAGATGCAGCTTGAACGCATGGTGCCGGTTCACGAGGTTGCCGATCTGACCGTCGAAGGCCCGTTCATCAGCCGCGAATTGTCGCTGATCAAGGTGATCGCCAAGGGCGAACATCGGGTGGAAGCGCTCCGCATTGCCGAGATCTTCCGCGCCAATGTCGTGGATTCCACGCTGGAAAGCTTCGTGTTCGAGATCACCGGCACGCCTGACAAGATCGATGCGTTTTGCGAATTGATGCGCCCCCTGGGCGAAGTGCGCCTGGCGCGGACCGGCGTGGCGGCCATCGCTCGCGGCACCTGAAATGCGGTTGATCCAAGCGGCGATGCTGAGCCTGGCGCTCGCCGCGCCGCTCGGTGCGCAATCCCTGCGTGGGGTGGACCTGGGTGAGCCCATCCCCGACGGGCTTCCCGAACCTCGCGCCACGCAAACCATCCCCCCGGTCGCCTACACGGTCTGGGATTTTGACGATGGATTGGCGATGTCGGCCACGGCGGATGCGGCGACGGGCGACGTTCTGTATCTGGAATTGTGGCGTGATCCGCCGGAGGGATCTGTCGCCTCCCCGGTCCCGGGCCTCACCTACGGCACCAGCACACGCGCGGATATAGAGGCATTGTTCGGCTCCGAGGGGATCGTGTTTGAGAATCGGGGGCTGGTCGCCGCCCTGCCCGAGATCGGCCTTGCCATCTACTACCTCGCCTACGAGATCGACCACAGCGAGACGGTGATCTCCTTCGTTGCCATCCAGCCGCTCGCCGACGCCTCGGACGACACGGCAGATGACGCGGTGCTCGACAGCGTGATCATCGCCGATGGCGCTTATCTCGATCAGATCTGGGGGCAGAACCGGGGCCGTCTGCCGGGCTATGCGCCCGTCGCGGACCCCTTCATCACCGCCCCGTAGAGGGCGATGCCGTGGAAGACGCGGGGGTCGTCTGCCCCACCCCCGCGCCTCACCTCAAGCCGTCCCGGGGCGGGACGGCTTGAAGCAACGCGGTGGCTTAGCCAGCGGGAATAAGGCCGGCTTCTTCTGCCGCGTCGATCTCTTCGCCGCTGAGAAGGCCGTCCGCGTCAGCATCCAGCGCCTGATATTCCTCTTCTGTCAGGGCTGGCATCAGGGTGAGCAGCTCTGCGAAGCTGACCATTCCGTCGCCGTCGGTGTCGACGCTTTCGGCCTGCCCCATGGCAAGGCTTGCGCCAGTCACGAGGAGCGCACAGGACGCTGCAAGAGTGATGGCGCCGAGGCGCAGATTGTTGAATTCGGATCGCATGGGAGAATTCCCTCCATAAAGGTTTGCGTGTCAGGCAACCGGACCGGGATTGGCCGCGGTGCCTATAGGGGAAGAGGGGGTCAGGGGGGTGTTTCGTCCCTCCAACGTGGTCCGGCTCCCACAATCGGCGGCACTCTGCCCAACGGGCCATCCGCGCGGTGCGACGTCCCGCCGAAGGGCCTGAAGGTCGGCAATAGATTGCCCGCAACCGGCGACCTTGGGCTGAGTGCCGCGGCCCGCCGCGCCGCGCCCTTGCCCGCCCTATTCTCCGGGCGCAGCGTCAGGGGCACTGACGGACCCTGCCCCTTCTTTCCCGTGCCCCGAGGATGCCAGACCATGCCCCGCCCCATCCCGTTCCCCCCGACGCCGCCCCAACCCGCCACGCCCCTGCCCCAGACCCGCATCTTCGGGGCCCTCTTGTCGGATCTCCGACGCTCCGCGCGGCGCTTGACGCGCGACAGCGCGGATGCCGACGATCTTGTGCAAGAGACGTTGCTGCGGGTGTGGTCGCGCATGGCGATGGCCGCGACCGGCACCAGCGATGCCGCACCCATCGAGGATCTGCGCGCCTATGCCTTCGCCACCTTGCGCCACCGGGCCTTCGCGCGGTTTTCCATCGCCACCCCGTCCGAGACCGAGCCCGAGGACATTGCCGCCCCCCGTGGCTCCGACGCGGCCGCGCGCCTGGGCTGCGCCGAGGCTTTGGCCGCCCTGGCCGATCTGCCGGAGGACCAACAGGTACTGTTGAAGCTGCGCGCGGTGGACGGGCTCAGCTATGCCGATATCGCGCAGCAGACCGGCCTGCCCCTTGGCACCGTCACCTCGCGGCTGGCGCGCGGCCGGGCCGCGTTGCGCACGGCACTGGATCTGCCGCCCGGCGCGCCGGTGACCGACCTTCTGGGCGGCGTCTGACGGCACCCATGTCTTGCGCAGACCGGGTTTTGTCGCGAACCGGCAAGACCGGGCGGGTCCATGGCACCCACGCTGGGGTCAGACCCGTTGCTGAAGGAGCCCGGCCCGATGCCCGACGATCTCACGCATGCCCTTGCCGATGTGATGGCCCCGATCGACCGGGCCCATGGCCTGCCCAATGCCCATTACACCGACCCCGCCACCATCGCGGCGGAGAACCACGCGGTGCTGGAAACAACCTGGGCCGCGCTGGCCGTCGGCTCGGATGTGCCGGAGGCGGGCGATGCCAAACCGATGGAGTTTCTCGGCCAACCGCTTCTGCTCCTGCGTGACGATGACGGCACGGTCCGGGTGTTTTTCAACATCTGTCGCCATCGCGGCATGATCCTCGTTTCCGAGCCGCGCAAGATCGAAGGGGCAATCCGCTGCCCCTATCATTCCTGGTGCTATTCCAAATCGGGGCGGCTGGTCGCCACGCCCCATGTGGGCGGGCCCGGCCAGAACAGCCATGACGGGATCGACCGCAAGACACTCGGCCTGGCCGAAGTGCGCAGCCATATCTGGCGCGACATTGTCTTCATCAACTTGTCCGGCGATGCACCGGCCTTCGAAGAGGTGCATGCGGAACTCCTGCAGCGATGGGCCGAGTTCGATAAACCGCTCCATCACGGGGGGCCGGAAAGCACGTTCATGCTGGAGGTCGACACCAACTGGAAACTCGCAGTGGAGAATTACTGCGAAAGCTATCACCTGCCCTGGGTCCATCCGGGCCTGAACAGCTATTCCCGGCTGGAGGATCACTACCATATCGAAGCCCCGGGCCGGTTTTCGGGGCAAGGCACCTATGTCTATCGTCAGCTCAAGGGGGAGGATGGCGCGATGTTCCCCGATTTCGAGGGGCTGAGCGCCCATTGGGACACCGGGGCGGAATACGTCGCGCTTTATCCCAACGTGCTTCTGGGCGTCCATCGGGACCATGCCTACGCGATCATTCTGGAACCCGTGGCCCATAACAAGACGCGCGAACACGTTCATATATACTACCCCACACCCGATACCGACGAGGCGCTCCGCGCCAAGAACGCGACGCTCTGGGAAGGCGTGTTTGTCGAGGATGTCTTCGTGGTCGAAGGCATGCAGCGCGGGCGGGCGGCATCGGGCTTTGACGGGGGGCGGTTTTCACCGGCGATGGATGGGCCGACGCATCTGTTCCATGCCTGGGTCGCCGGGCGGATCGAGGCCGTGTCGGCATAAGCGGTCCCGATGGATGATGCCGCCATGCAAGCCGCCATCCACAGGGCCGAGGAAACCGGCGAGTGGGCGGATGTGATCACGTCCTATATCGGCGCGGCACATGCAGGCAGCCCGGGGGAGGCCTTCTACCTGACCCACGCCTATATTCATGCGTTGGAGGCCAATGATCCCCGCGCGCCCGATCTGAAGACCCGGCTGATCGCCCTCGGGGCGGAGAGACGCTAGCCCCGGATCGCCCCACCGGCGCGGAACAGTCGTACGGAGGCCAGCAGGAGCCAACTGAGCAGAAGCGGCCAGAAGACAGGGCGGTAATTCATCGGAAAGCACCCACGCGACGGGGCAAGGCGGACCGCATCGCGCAGCACATCGTCCCAACTGTCATTGCGTGCGCCGGGGATCATCGCCACGCTGGCCCCGTCTCCTTGCACAAACGCGATGACACCCCGCGCGGTCATATGGGTCAGGATCAGATCCACCCCCTCGGCCTCTGTCCCCTGGCTTTGCACGAGGTCCGCGGCCATGAGGCACAGATTGGTGCTGGAGAACGTGGTCACGCCGTCAGGCTCCAATGCATCGGTATAGACGGCATGGGGGCGGCCCGCATCAGGGCCATCATAAGGCGTGCAGGCCGCACCGGTGCAGGGCGTGACAACCACAGGCTCGAAGTCCAGACTGCGCAGCCGGTCGGCGATCCAATACAGCATGACCCCCGCAAGGCAGCAGAAAATCACACCTTCCAGCAGCCGCATGGCGGCATCGAGACGCGGACGGTCAGGTGGATCTGGATCGGGGCCCTCAGCTTGAGGTGCCAAGGATCACGCGCACGTAATGCTGGGTCTCGTCGAAGGGGGGCACGCCGTCATGGCGCTCCACCGCCTCCGGGCCCGCATTATAGGCCGCCAGTGCAAGACGCCAGGTGCCGAAGCGGCGATATTGCTGCGCCAGGTAGCGTGCACCGCCATCGAGATTGGCCACCGGATCTTGCGGATCAACGCCCAGAAGCGTCGCGGTATCGGGCATCAGCTGCGCCAGACCAATCGCACCTGCATGGCTGATCGCCTCGGTATTCCACCCCGATTCCTGCTGCACGAGGCGCAGGAACAGATCCTCCGGCACGCCGTGTCGGCGCGCGGCGGATTGTGCGACCGCAAGGAACGGGCCATCATATCCGCCCTCGTAATCCGGCACGCCACGCGTCACCTCGCTTTCGGGGCGCAGGCGCGAGGAAAACTCGTATTGCGTGGCCGCCCGGCCATCGAGCACACCCATCGCTCGGTCAAGCCGGTCGAGGCCGCTCTGGGCCGAAGCAGGAGACATCAGGAACGCGCCGCAAATGGCGGCTGGCAGCAGACGAAAACAGCGCACGGCATCCTCGGAGCCTGTGAATAATCACGCTGTTTTAGCGCGGATGGCCGCTTTGATCCAGTTTTGATCGCCGCACCGCGCATTCGCGCGCCGGATAAGGCTTTTATTAACCCTGTTGGGATGGTCTAACCGGGCAAACGCGCGGAGCGCCGGGGAATCGGAACCGCGCCCTGAGACAAGATGGGGGAAGAGCGATGGCAGGGTCCGTCAACAAGGTGATCATCATCGGAAATCTGGGCCGCGACCCGGAAGTGCGCAGTTTCCAGAACGGCGGCAAAGTGTGCAACCTGCGCATCGCGACGTCCGAGACGTGGAAAGACAAGAACACCGGCGAGCGGCGCGAGCGCACCGAGTGGCACTCGGTCGCGATCTTTCAGGAAGGCCTCGTGCGGATCGCCGAGCAATATCTGCGCAAGGGCTCCAAAGTGTATATCGAGGGCAAGCTTCAGACCCGCAAATGGCAAGATCAAAGCGGCCAGGACCGCTATACGACCGAGATCGTATTGCAGGGCTTTGACGGCGTGATGACCATGCTGGACGGTCGCGATGGCGGCGGCGGTGGGGGCGGCGGCTACGGTGGTGGCGGCAGTGGCGGCGGTGGCTATGACGACCGCGGCGCGATGGGCGGCCCGGCCGATGATCGCGGCGGCTTCGGCGGTGGCGGCGGCGGCGGCGGTGGCTCCGATCTCGACGATGAAATCCCGTTCTGAGGCCACGACCGGGATACGCCATCACGGGCAACAACCGTGGCGGCTATCGGCGCGCCGGCGGGGGCGTTTGCAATAGATGAAGGGATGCAAGCGGGATACCGCCCGCGCCCGATGCCAGGGGGGCCCGGCATGCAGCCGACCAATCCGAATTTTGTCGCGACATTCCCGCCCCCGGTCATGGAGGCGCGACGCTGGATTGACGGCAAGGTGTTCGGTGCGGATCGTCCCCTTCTGAACCTGAGCCAGGCGGCACCGGTCGATCCGCCGCCCGAGCCGCTGATGCAGGCCATGGCCGATGCGATCCTGAGCGATCCGACGGCGCATCTGTACGGTCCGGTTCTGGGCCGCGAGGATTTGCGCAGCGAATTGGCCACGCAATGGTCGGCCGAATATGGCGGCGTGGTGCGTCCGGCGCAGGTGGCGATCACGGCTGGCTGCAACCAGGCCTTCACCTCCGTGATGTCGACGCTGGCGGCAGCGGGCGACGAAGTGATCCTGCCCCTGCCCTTCTATTTCAACCATCAAATGTGGCTCGATATGCAAGGCGTGCGCGCGGCGTATCTGCCGACCGGGGATGACCTGATGCCCGATCCGGAGCGGGCGGCGGGCCTCATCACCCACCGCACGCGCGCCATTGTGCTGGTCTCGCCGAACAATCCCGCAGGCGTGGAATACCCGCCCGCCCTCCTGCGCTCCTTCTACGATCTGGCGCGTACCCATGGCCTGGCGCTGATCGTGGATGAAACCTACCGCGATTTTCATTCCTCGGATGCCGCACCCCATGATCTCTTCACCGATCCCGATTGGGACGAGACCTTCATCCACCTCTATTCCTTCTCCAAGGCCTACCGGCTGACCGGCCACCGGGTGGGGGCGATCATGGCGAGTGAGGCGCGGTTGGCGGAAGTTGAGAAATTCCTCGACACGGTCGCGATCTGTCCACCGCAGGTGGGCCAGATCGGCGCGCTATGGGGGATGCGGAACCTGGGGCAGTGGCTGGCCGGCGAACGGCTGGAAATCCTCGCGCGGCGCGATGCGATCGTGCAGGGCTTCGGGCGGCTGCCCGAGTGGCAGGTGCTGGGATGTGGCGCCTATTTCGCCTATGTCCGCCACCCGTTTAACAGACCGTCGGATCAGGTGGCCAGGGATCTGGTGGATCAGGCGCATCTGCTGGTTCTGCCCGGCACCATGTTCGGCCCCCTGAAGGCCCGGGGCGGCACCGGCCAGGCCGAGGCCACCTTGCGCATCGCATTTGCCAATGCCGACCGCGCGGGCCTTGACCATCTTGTGACACGGCTGGCGGACCTGCCCGGATAGACCCGCATCCCCTTGCCCCCGCTGGGGCGATTGCGTATCGGTTCCTGCAAGAAATTTCACGCGCAAGGGGCGACCGGATCAATGGCCAGAGCAGCGGCAAAGAAAGCCTCCAACGTCTTCGTCTGGATCCTGATGGGCCTGTTGTTCATCGCCCTGGCGGGCTTCGGCATCGGGTCGTTCAGCGGCGGCGCCAGCCAGGTCGGCGCCGTGGGTGACGTGGAGATCACGGCCGAGGATTATTTCCGCGCCCTCAACAACGAGATCACGGCCCAGATCGCCCAGACCGGGGAGCCGGTGAACTTCGCCAGCCTGCGCGCGCGCGGCATCGATCAGCAGGTGCTGGCCGGGCTGGTGGCCCGCGCGGCGCTCTCCAACGAGGCGGCGCAGATGGGGATTTCCGTGGGCGACGAGGAGGTTGCCCGCCAGATCCAGCAGATCAGCGCGTTTCAGGGCACCGCGGGGGTGTTCGACCGCGAGACCTACGAATTTGTCCTGCAGCAGCAGGGCGCATCCCCCCGCGAGTTCGAGGCCGATACCCGCGAGGATGTCAGCCGCGCGATCCTGCAAAGCGCCGTGATCGGGGGGCTGTCGGCACCCGACCTCTTTGCCGAGGCCATCGTGGCCTATCAGGGCGAGACCCGCGATTTCACCCGCCTGACTGTGACGCGCAATGAACTGACCGAGCCGCTGCCGGAGCCCACCGACGAGGACCTGGCCGCCTATTACGACGAAAATCCGCAGCGCTTCACCCGCCCCGAGGCCCGCGCGATCACCTATGCGTGGATCATACCGGCCCAAATCATGGATGGCGTCGATGTGGATGAGGACGCCCTGCGCGATCTCTACAACGATCGCGCAAGCCTCTACATCCAGCCCGAGCGGCGGCTTCTGGAACGGCTTGTTTTCGGCACCGAGGACGACGCCCAAGCCGCCTATGACGCGATTGCCGCGGGCGAGACGGATTTCGACACTCTGGTGGAAGACCGCGACCTGACGCTGGACGATGTCGATCTGGGCGAAGTCTCCCGCATCGACCTGGGCGCCGAGGCGGCAGAGGCGATCTTTGCCGATGACGAGAGTGAGATCATCGGCCCGGTGCAGAGCAATCTCGGCCCCGCGCTGTTCCGGGTCAACGCGGTGCTGGAAGCGTCCGAAGTGTCGTTCGAGGAGGCCCGCGGCGAGCTGCGCGAGGAACTGGCCGATGAGGCCGCGCGCCGCGCCATCGACGATATGCGCGAAGCGATGGACGACATGCTGGCCGAGGGGCTGACGTTGGAAGAACTGGCGGACCAGACCGAGATGGACTTGGGCACAATCGAGTATACCGCCACATCCGAAGACGGGATCGCGGGCTACGACGCGTTCCGCGATGCGGCCGAAGCCGTTGAGGAACGCGATTTCCCCGAGCTTATGGAGCTGAGCGACGGCGGCCTGTTCGCGCTGCGCCTGGATGAGATCATCCCCCCGACCCTGCCGCCGCTTGCGGATGTCGAAGACGAAGTCACCGAAGCGTGGGAGCAGTCGGCCCTGCGCGATGCCGTGGCCGCCCGCGCGCAGGAGCTTGTGGGTCAACTGGCGCAAGGTGCCACCTTGGAAGATCTGGGCGACACGGCGGAAGAACGCCTGATCCGCCGTCAGGATCTGCTCCCCGATCTGCCACCCACCACGGCGCCGCAGGTGTTTCAACTGGCCTCCGAGGGTGACGTGGTGATGATCCCCGGGGCGCAGGCCGCCCATATCGTGCGCCTCGATGCGATCAACGCCGCCGCACGCGACGCGCCCGATACATCGATCCTGCTGACGATTCTGGAACAGACGATCACGCAAA
The DNA here is from genome assembly GCA_947494975.1 of uncultured Roseicyclus sp. Taxonomy (GTDB): domain Bacteria; phylum Pseudomonadota; class Alphaproteobacteria; order Rhodobacterales; family Rhodobacteraceae; genus Gymnodinialimonas. The sequence goes on from CANLXA010000003.1 coordinate 889,734, forward strand.
GCATGGCGACGGACATCTTCGAGGCTTACGGGCAGGCGGCACAGGCCGATGCCGGGATTTCCACCAATTCCGGCGTGATCAACTCCGTGCACGCCGCATTCCCGTGATGGCCCGGTAATGGCGCAGCTCAGCGATTTCGAACGCTTCGCCGCCGCGTGGGAGCGGGGTGAAAATCAACTGCTCCATGCCCGGCTGGCCGCCGATCTCGATACGCCCGTATCCGTGATGCTGAAGCTGACCGATGCCGGGCGCGATGCGTTCATCCTTGAATCCGTGACCGGCGGCGAGATCCGCGGGCGCTACTCCATCATCGGCATGAAACCCGATCTGATCTGGGATTGCCGCGGCGAAGAGGCCCGGATCAACCGGTCTGCCCGCTATGATCGTGAGGCGTTCGAACCCTGCGCCGAAGCTCCGCTGGAGGCCCTGCGCGCGCTGCTCGCCGAAAGCGCCATCGACATGCCCGATGATCTGCCCGCCGCCGCGGCGGGGCTTTTCGGCTATCTGGGCTACGACATGATCCGGCTGGTCGAGCATCTGCCGGATGTGAACCCGGATCCGCTCGGCCTGCCCGATGCGGTGCTGATCCGGCCCTCCGTCATCGCGGTTCTGGACGGGGTGAAGGGCGAGGTCACGATCGTGTCCCCGGCCTGGCAATCCAGCGGTCTGTCGGCCCGTGCGGCCTATGCCCAGGCGGCGGAGCGGGTGAGCGATGCTCTGCGCGATCTGGAGCGCTCGCCCGCCGTGGCCGCCCGCGAAATGGGCGCTGCGCAGCCCCTGGGGGAGCCTGTCTCGAATTTCAGCCATCAGGGCTATCTCGACGCCGTTGAGCAGGCCAAAGACTACATCCGCGCGGGCGACATCTTTCAGGTTGTGCCGTCGCAGCGCTGGACGCTCGATTTCCCCGAACCGCCCTTCGCGCTCTACCGCGCGCTGCGCCGCACCAACCCCTCGCCCTTCATGTTCTATTTCAACTTCGGCGGCTTCCAGGTGATCGGTGCGTCACCCGAAATCCTGGTGCGGGTCTTCGATGATGAGGTCACGATCCGGCCCATCGCAGGCACCCGGCCGCGCGGCGCGACTCCGGAAGAGGACCGCGCGCTGGAGGCCGACCTGCTGGCCGATCAGAAGGAACTGGCCGAGCATCTGATGCTGCTGGATCTGGGCCGGAACGATACCGGCAAGGTGTCGAAGATCGGCACCGTGCGTCCGACCGAAGAATTCATTGTGGAGCGCTACAGCCACGTCATGCACATCGTGTCCAACGTGGTCGGCGAGTTGAGCGAGGATCACGACGCGCTCTCTGCGCTTCTGGCAGGCCTGCCCGCAGGCACCGTGTCCGGCGCGCCCAAGGTGCGCGCGATGGAGATCATCGACGAGTTGGAACCCGAAAAGCGTGGCGTCTATGGCGGCGGTGTCGGCTATTTCAGCGCCGGCGGCGACATGGATATGTGCATCGCGCTGCGCACTGCCGTGGTGCAGGACGGCAAACTCTACATCCAGGCCGGGGGTGGTGTTGTCTACGACAGCGACCCGGAGGCCGAATTTCAGGAAACCGTCAACAAATCCCGTGCGATCCGCAAAGCGGCGGAGGACGCGAGCCTCTTCTCCCGCGGCAACACCTAGGCACCCCGTCCGGCCATTCCGGGCCAGACCCGCCCATCTTTGTTCCCCGAAAATGCATCTTCCGGAGCGCCGCTGCGTCCCTCGCGCGGCCAGCGGCACGCGCAGATCACCGCTGCAAAACCTGCGCCGCAATCCTTAAATATCGTTAACAATACCGGCTTTCCCGAGCGATATCAGTCCCATAACCCTGCTTATCAACCTTGATAAGCCAGCGCTCACTCCCCCGAGGCCCGCAACAGCGTGGCCGACAGCGGCGCAATCGCCACCGCTTCGGACCGGTCCCCCAAAGCCCAGGAAAACAACGCCGTGATCGTATCGGGGCGCGTATGGCCCGCCACGATCACCGTCCCCTCCTGCGTCGCGGTGAATTCGGCCCGCGCCAGGAAGCGCGTGATCATCGTGGCGCGCTGATCCTGATCGTCGAGCAACCGGAACAGCGTCGCACCGGGCACGCCGCTGCGGCTGGCGCTTTGTTCGGCGGCGTTCAGGCCCCGTGGAAAGGCGAGAAGCCCGTGGCCGGTTTCCGCCAGCGCGGCGACGGTGGCGTCAAGGATCGGCCGGTCGCCCTGAATGCGGCCATCGGGGCTGTCGAGCAGGGCCACGGCCTCCGGCAGCGTGCCGCGCGCCGAGGTCAACGCAACTTCCAGATCCGAGGGCGTGGCACCTTCGGGAACCATGGAACCCAGGATCACAACCTCGAACCCGGCCTCCCGGTAGGCCGCGGCACGGGCTTCGGCATCGGGGTGCAGCGGATCGATGGCGAAGGCCACCGGGATGCTGAACCGCAGAAGCGTGGATTGGTCGATCCGGCTATCGGGTTCATCGATCAGGACGATCGCCATCAGGGGCCGATCTTCGGCCGCGTCGAACGGGGATGCGAACGCGATGATCGCGCGGCCGGACGTATCGGGGTCCGCATCGTCAGCGGCGGCCGCATCGGGCGCGGCCTCATCGGGCAGCACTGGGTCGGGGTCCGGCGTCGGCGTGGGCGCGATGACCACCTGTGGCAAGGTGGAGCTTTGCGGAAACAGCGGTGTGGAGAACGTTGCAGTATCGACGGACGGCATCACGGTTTCAGACGAAGGCGCCGCGCTGATCGTCGGGAATGCGGGCGCGGCGGGCGTCTCCGGCTCCGCTGCTTCCGCCGTTTCGCGGGTGTCGGCCACGGTCTCGTCCGGCGTTTCGGCACCCGCCGGCGTCTCCTGTGTTTCGGGGACGGCAGGGGCGGTCTCGTCAGTCGCAGCGGGCGCAGCCTCGGCCTCAGGTCCCGTGGCTGCCACCTCCGGCTCGGGGGCTGTCTCCGGCTCCTCCCGCACCTCCGGATCGGCCTCAACCGCCGACTCCGGCACCACGTCCGGCTCCGGCTCAGGCACGATTTGCGGCAAACGCGCCGTGGTGATGGTCGGGGTCTCGGTTGTATCCGGCTCGCTGAGGGCCACCGGGCCGTCGCCCACATTGGGCCGGGCGCTGGTTGCCGGGCGGTCAGGGGCTGCGCTTGCGCCGGTCTCGGTGGACAGCGACGCTGGTGCGTCTACCCCCACATCGGGCTGCGCCGCCGGGGCGGTATCAAACCGCGGAGCCGTGCTTTCGGTGGCGATCAGCGGGGCCGCGGGCACGAAGGCGCTTGGCCGCGCATCGGCGGCGGGAATCGCGGCCTCGGGCTCCGGCGGGGGGCGGTTGAATTCGCTTCCGGACGGCAGTGGCACTTCGGTGGACGGGGTGGCACGGTTTTCGACCGGCTCCGCCTCGGGCTCCGGCGCATCCGATCCGGCGGGTGCGTCGGCCATGTCCGCCGGTCCGTCCCCCGTATCGGTGCCATCGGCATCGTCCGCCACATCAGCGGCGTTCGGCTGCCCGTCGCCTGCATCCGCCGCGTCCGGTGCGGCATCGCCCGCATCGGTCGCCACCTCAACCGGCGTGTCGTCCTCCCGGGGCGGCAACGGCGTGCTTAACGACACCGCCGCAAGGCCGACGATCGCAACCACACAGCCCCAGAAAATTCCGCCACCTAGCCCACCCATGGCCTATGCTCCTGTCTGCTCGCCCCCGAGGTAGATCCCCGGGTGATCAATCGCGCCGACGGTGCGGCCATTGCTTGACCCCCGGGCGCGGCTTTGAAACATGTATAGCGCGGGCGCGCGGCGCCTTCACCCCTTTTCGCTCGAGGTCCCCCGGATGCTGTTGCTTATCGATAATTATGACAGTTTCACCTACAATCTGGTCCATTACCTGGGGGAGCTTGGGGCCGATATCCGCGTCGTGCGCAACGATCAGATCTCGGTGCAGGACGCCATGGCCAGCGGGGCCAGGGGCATCGTACTCAGCCCCGGGCCCGGCTACCCGGAGCAGGCGGGGATCTGCCTGCCGCTGACCAGGGCGGCCGCGGGAGCGGGCCTGCCGCTTCTGGGTGTGTGTCTGGGCCATCAGACGATTGGCGCGGCCTTTGGCGGCACGGTCGGGCAGCATTCCGAGATCGTGCACGGCAAACTCGGCCAGATCCGCCACGAGGGCAAAGGCGTGTTCGCGGGCCTCCCCTCGCCGCTCGCCGCAACGCGCTACCATTCGCTGGTTGTGGAGCGCGAAAGCCTGCCTGCGGAGCTAGAGGTGACGGCGGAACTGGAGGACGGCACGATCATGGGCCTGCGCCACCGCGACCTGCCCATCGAAGGGGTGCAATTCCATCCCGAAAGCATCCGGTCGGAGCACGGCCACGCGATGCTGAAGACTTTCCTGAAGACGACCGACATGAAAGAACCCGCTTTATGAGCACGTCCGCACCCGATCCCAAAGGGGTCAACGCCCTGAAACCCATCATTTTCGCGGCGTCCGAAGGGCCGCTTTCCCGGGCGCAGGCGGAAGAGGCGTTCCGCCACCTGTTCGACGGCACGGCCTCACCGGCGCAGATGGGCGGGCTGATCATGGCGATGCGCGCCCGCGGCGAATCCGTGGCCGAATATGCAGCCGCCGCCCAGGTGATGCGCGAGAAATGCGTGGCCGTGACGGCGCCCGACGGCGCGATGGACATCGTGGGCACCGGCGGCGACGGCATGGGCACGCTCAACATTTCCACCGCCACCGCCTTTGTCGTGGCCGGTGCAGGCGTGCCCGTGGCCAAGCATGGCAACCGCAACCTCAGCTCCAAATCCGGCGCGGCGGATGTGCTGACGCAGATGGGCATCAACGTCATGGTCGGCCCGGACGTGGTGGAGGCGTCGCTGAAAGAGGCCAATATCGGCTTCATGATGGCGCCCATGCATCACCCGGCGGTCAAACACGTCATGCCCGTCCGGCAGGAACTGGGGTGCAAGACGATCTTCAATATCCTCGGGCCGCTCACCAACCCCGCGGGCGTGAAACGGCAGCTGACCGGCGCCTTCGCGATCGACCTGATCTACCCGATGGCCGAGACGCTCAAGGAGTTGGGATCCGAGGCCGCGTGGCTTGTCCATGGCGCGGACGGCACCGACGAGATCTCGATCGCAGGGCCGACCTCCGTGGTGGAATTGAAGGACGGAAAGCTACGCGGGCGCGAGGTGCACCCCGAAGATGCGGGCCTGCCAGTGCATCCGTTCCGTGATATCCTCGGCGGCACACCGGAGGAGAACGCGAACGCTTTCCGCGCCGTTCTGGCCGGTGAAAAGGGCGCTTACCGCGACGCGGTCCTGATGAACGCCGCCGCCGCGCTGATCGTGGCGGGCCGCGTGTCGGACCTGCGTGACGGCGTGGAGATTGCGGCGGATGCCATCGACATCGGCAAGGCGAAGGCAGCGGTGGACGCAGTGGCGCGGGTGACCTCAGCAGGTGTATGACGGGATCGCCGCGCGGGGCGCGTCGACCGAAGCGGGGGGCCAGCCCCCCGCACCCCCCGGAGTTTTTTGCCAAGATGAAGGCGCAGACCGCGCAGCGGGCCCGGCCGGGCGGGATGATCTTGGCGGGCCGGACCCGATCGCGTAAGGGAGGGACATGAGCACGATACTCGACAAGATCAAAGCCTATAAGCTGGACGAAGTGGCCGCCGCCAAGGCCGCACGCCCCCTGGCGCAGGTTGAGGATGCGGCCCGTGCCGCGCCGCCCCTCCGCGGCTTTGCCGATGCGCTGCGCGCCGCGCAGGAGACCGGCTATGGCCTGATCGCGGAGATCAAGAAGGCCAGCCCCTCCAAAGGCCTGATCCGTGCCGATTTCGATCCGCCCGCGCTTGCCAAGGCCTATGAGGGGGGCGGGGCGACCTGCCTCTCGGTCCTCACCGATACGCCGTCCTTTCAGGGCGCGCCCGCGTATCTGCAAGCCGCCCGCGCCGCCACCGCCCTGCCCTGCCTGCGCAAGGATTTCCTCTACGACACCTATCAGGTGGCCGAGGCGCGCGCCTGGGGGGCGGATTGCATCCTGATCATCATGGCATCCGTAAGCGATGCGCAAGCCGCCGAGCTGGAAGACGCCGCGCGGCATTGGGGCATGGATGCCCTGATCGAGGTCCATGACGGCGCCGAACTCGACCGCGCCATGGCGCTGAAATCCCCGCTTCTGGGCATCAACAACCGCAACCTCAACACGTTCGAGACGTCGCTTGACACGACCCGCACCTTGGCCGCCCGTGTGCCCGCGGACCGCATGGTGATCTCCGAATCCGGGCTGTTCACGCCCTCCGATCTGGCCGATATGGCCGCCCACGGCGCGCGCAGCTTCCTGATCGGCGAAAGCCTCATGCGGCAAGGCGATGTGGCGGCAGCGACGGCGGCCCTGCTGGCTGATCCGGTGGCGGCATAATGGCGGATCTCACGCATTTTGATGGGGACGGCCACGCCCATATGGTCGATGTCTCGGGCAAACCCGTGACCGACCGGATCGCGATCGCGGAAGCGCACATCAAGATGTTGCCGCAAACCCTTGATCTTGTGGAACAAGGAACCGCCCAGAAGGGCGATGTTCTGGGTGTCGCGCGGCTGGCCGGGATCATGGGGGCCAAGAAATGCGCGGAGCTGATCCCGCTTTGCCATCCGCTGCCGATCACGAAGGTTGCCGTGGATCTGATGACCGATCGGGACCTGCCCGGCGTCCGGATCACCGCAACGGTCAAGACATCCGGCCAGACCGGGGTGGAGATGGAGGCGCTCACCGCCGCCTCCACCGCCGCGCTCACGGTCTATGACATGCTGAAAGCGGCCGAGAAAAGCATGGAAATCGGGGGCCTGCGGGTGGTTCTGAAAGACGGCGGCACGTCCGGACATTATCGCGCCGACCCGGGGGGGGGCGATGAGGCCCCGGAAGGAAGCATGTCGTGATTTCCGTGGAAGAGGCGCTGGCCGCCTGCCTTGATCTTGCGCGGCCTCTGGGCACGGAAACCGTGCCGCTGGCCGAGGCCGGGGGCCGCGTTCTGGTGGAGCCGGTGGTGGCCTTCCGCGATCAGCCGCCGTTCAGTGCGTCGGCCATGGATGGCTATGCCGTGCGCGATGTGGAGGCGATCCCCGGCCGTCGCCTGAAGGTGGTGGGCGAAGCGCCCGCAGGCCGCCACTGGCCCGGCACGATCGGGCCGGGTGAGGCGCTCAGGATCTTCACGGGCGCGCCACTCCCCGATGGCACCGACCGTGTGATCATCCAGGAGGACGTCGAGCGCAACGAGGATCGGATCACGCTGGGGCGCAACCTGTCATCGGGCATGAATGTGCGCCCCTCCGGCGCGGATTTCGTGGAGGGGGATCGGCTGCAGGCCCCGCGCAGGCTGAGCCCCGCCGATGTGGCGCTGGCCGCCGCGATGAACGCGCCGCGGCTCACCGTGGCCAAACGCCCCGACGTGGCCCTGATCGCAACGGGCGACGAACTCGTGACGCCTGGCGAAACACCGGCGCCGGATCAGATCATCGCCTCCAACACCTATGGCCTGAAGGCGCGGATCGAGGCGGCGGGCGCGTCGGCGCGCCTGTTGCCGATCGCACGCGACAGGCGCGAGAGCCTGGAGCAGGTCTTTGATCTGGCCAAGGGCGCCGACCTGATCGTGACGGTGGGCGGCGCGTCGGTGGGCGACCATGATCTGGTGGGTGAGGTCGCCGCCGGGCTGGGGTTGGAACGCGCCTTCTACAAGGTCGCCATGCGCCCGGGCAAACCGCTGATGGCGGGCCGCCTCGGCGATGCGGTGCTTCTGGGGCTGCCGGGCAATCCGGTCTCGGCCATGGTGTGCGGCGAATTGTTCCTGATCCCGATGCTGCACGCGATGATGGGCCTGGCCGGGGCCGCCCGGCCCCGTCTCCGCGCGCGTCTGGGCACCGATCTGCCGCCCAATGGCCCCCGCGAACACTACATGCGCGCCGAGCTGCATCCCGGCGACGATCTCCCGACGATCACGCCCTATGGCAGTCAGGACAGCTCGCTCCTGACGGTGCTGTCGGGGGCCTCCGCCCTATTGGTGCGGCCGGTCGATGAGCCGGGTCGCCGGGCCGGTGACGTGGTCGAATATGTGGGCCTTTCAGACGTATTTTCGTGATTCGTTGACAAATTGTTCGGAACATGGGTAGAACATACCCGGAACGGGCAGGAACGTGTCCCGTCGGATCCGAGCAGTCACGTCCACGACCCTTAGGGGCGGGACGACAATGGAGGGAGACGAAGATGCTGACGCGGAAACAGCGCGATCTTCTGGAGTTCATTCACAAGCGGATGCAGAAGGATGGCGTGCCGCCCTCCTTCGATGAGATGAAGGAAGCGCTTGATCTGCGCTCCAAATCCGGCATCCACCGTCTGATCACGGCGCTGGAGGAACGCGGGTTCATCCGGCGGCTGGCGCACCGGGCGCGCGCGATCGAGATCGTGAAGATGCCCGAAGCGATGGAGGGCTTTTCACCCCGTCTGATCGATGGCGACCGCCACGATCCGCCCCCGGGCGCGATGCCGGTCCAGGCCGCGGCCGTCGATTTGCCCGTCATGGGCAAGATCGCCGCCGGTGTGCCGATCGAGGCCATCTCGCAGGTGGCCGCCCACGTGGCGGTGCCGCAACAGATGCTGGGAACCGGGCGCAGCCATTATGCGCTGGAGGTCAAGGGCGACTCGATGATCGATGCGGGCATCAATGACGGTGATGTCGTGGTCATCGAGGAAGGCGATACCGCCGATAACGGCGATATCGTCGTGGCCCTTGTGGAAGACCACGAGGCGACGCTGAAGCGCCTGCGCCGCAAGGGCGGCATGATCGCGCTCGAGGCCGCCAACCCGGCCTATGAAACGCGGGTCTTCCGCGGCGATCAGGTGAAGGTGCAGGGCAAGCTTGTCGGGCTGATCCGCACCTATTGATCCCGAAGACCAAGACGGGGCGGAGGCGGCAATCGCCTCTGCCCCCATGCCGTGAGCGGCCTTCCGTCACCAGGGCCTACTGAACGTCAGGATTGAGCTGGCTGGTCGGGCGGCTCTGCAAACGTATGAATATTCCTGAAAAGACGAACGATGGCCGCGCAATAAGGCTCTGACCCGGAGGGGCCAGACCGGCGCGAGGGATGGACGGTTGCGAGACCATCACCGGCGCCCTAGCTTGCGGCTCAGATCCAGCCCCGGAGAGCTCCCGATGCACGATACCCCGCCAGCGCGTCCGGCCGCGCCGCAGCCCGTAAGGCTGGAAGACTATACCCCCTACCCCTTCCGCATCGATGCCGTCTCGCTCACCTTCCGCTTGCACCCGACGCGCACACAAGTTCTGGCTAGCCTTGAGGTGACGCCCACGACATCCGGCGCCAGCCTCGATCTGATGGGGGAGGGTCTGACCCTGCTCAAAGATGAGACCGGCGCGGACAAGATCCGCATCGACGGTCAACCCGTCGCCCATGCACCGCTTGACCCCAACGCGCCGCCCTATGCCGAGGGCCTGCGCATCGCGGCGACGGATCTGCCGGACGGGCCGTTCACCCTCACGACCGAGGTGGAGATCAACCCCTCCGCCAACACATCGCTGGAGGGGCTCTACATGTCCAACGGCATGTATTGCACCCAATGTGAGGCCGAGGGCTTCCGCAAGATCACCTATTACCCCGACCGTCCGGACGTGATGGCCCCGTTCCGGGTGCGGATCGAAAGCGATCTGCCGGTTCTGTTATCGAACGGCAATCCCGAGGGCGCGGGCCTGTGGCACGATCCGCATCCCAAACCATCCTACCTGTTTGCCCTGGTCGCCGGCGATCTGGTGGCCCATTCGGATCATTTCACCACGGCCAGTGGCGCGCCGGTGGACCTCAACATCTGGGTGCGCCCCGGAGACGAGGATAGATGCGCCTACGCCATGGATGCGCTGAAACGGTCGATGCGGTGGGACGAAACCGAATATGGCCGGGAATACGACCTCAGCGTGTTCAACATCGTGGCGGTGGATGATTTCAACATGGGCGCGATGGAGAACAAGGGGCTGAACATCTTCAACTCCAAATACGTGCTGGCCAGCCCGGAAACAGCGACCGACCGCGATTATGCGTTCATCGAGGCCATCGTGGCGCACGAATACTTCCACAACTGGACCGGCAACCGCATCACCTGCCGCGACTGGTTCCAGCTCTGCCTGAAGGAAGGGCTGACCGTCTTCCGCGATCAGCAGTTCAGCTCCGATATGCGCAGCGCGCCGGTCAAGCGGATCGAGGATGTGCTGCAGCTGCGCGACCGGCAGTTCCGCGAAGATGCCGGGCCGCTGGCCCATAACGTGCGGCCCGAGAGCTATATAGAGATCAACAATTTCTACACCGCCACCGTCTACGAAAAAGGTGCCGAGGTGATCGGCATGTTGCGCACCTATCTCGGCGCGGACCTCTACCGCGCGGGCGTCGACCTCTATTTCGATCGCCATGACGGGCAGGCCTGCACGATCGAGGATTGGCTGGCCTGTTTCGAGGAGGTCGCTGGCCAGGATCTGAGCCAGTTCAAGCGCTGGTATTCCCAGGCCGGGACGCCGCGTGTTGCCGCCGAATGGCAGCGCGACGGCGACAAGCTGCACCTGACCCTGCGCCAGGAGATGCCGCCGACCCCGGGCCAGCCGATGAAAGAGCCCGCCCGGATCCCCGTTGTTCTGGGCCTTCTGGCGACGGATGGTGCGGAGATCCTGCCCTCGACCCTCGTGGATCTCGACGGGCCGGCCCTGGACCTGACCTTCGATCTGGCCGATCTGGCGGGTGGTCCCGCCCCCGATCACGTCGTGCCGTCACTGCTGCGGGGGTTCTCGGCCCCCGTCGTGCTGGACGCCCCGCTCAGCGCCGAAGATCGCGCGGTGCTTCTGGCCCACGATACCGACCCCTTCAATCGCTGGGAGGCCGGGCGGAGCTTGCTGCGCGAAGTGTTGGTGGAGGAGATCATCACACCGACGGCCACCGCCGATCATATTACCCTGCGCGACCGGATGATTGCCGCAATGGGGCGGACCCTGCGCGATACCACGCTCGATCCGGCGTTCCGCGCCCTGGTTCTCAGCTTCCCGTCCGAAGACGATCTTGCCCAGGCGGTGGTCGATGCGGGCGCGGTGCCGGATCCGGGGCGGATCCATACCGTGCGCAACGCCCTCATGGCCGACTTCGGCGAGGCCCTCGCGGAACCGCTGCAAGAGATCTACGACACCCACAATCCCGGCCCGATCTATCGCCCGGACGCCGGGGATGCGGGCAAACGCAGCCTGCGCAACACCGCGCTGGCCCTCCTCAGCGCAGGCGCCGACCAAAACCTGGCGCGCGCGCATTTCGAGGCTGCGACCAACATGACCGATCAGATCGCCGCCCTCTCGGTGCTGATCAAGGCAGGCGACCGGGACGCCGCCGCCGCGTTCGAGGCGCAATGGCAAGGCGACCGTCTGGTGATGGACAAGTGGTTCATGTTGTCGGTCGCCAGCGCGCCCGCCCCGGACGCTTTGGATGTGGCAAAGGCGCTGAGCGGCCATGCACTGTTCGACTGGAAGAACCCCAACCGCTTCCGAGCGCTTCTGGGCGGGCTCATCGCCAATCCGGCCGCCTTCCACGATCCGTCGGGCGCGGGCTACGCGTTTTTGGCCGACTGGCTGATCAAGCTTGACGGCGCCAACCCGCAGACGGCCGCGCGCATGTCCGGCGCGTTCGAGACCTGGCAACGTTACGACGCGGATCGGCAGGGTCTGATACAGGAGCAACTGGCGCGCATGGCCGGGGCGCCGGGCGTCAGCCGGGATCTGGCCGAAATGGTCGCGCGGATGCGGGCGGATTAGGGCACGCGCAGGCGCTAGCGCAGCACCTGAGTCGCGGTCCAGACCAGGCCGATCAGGATCGGCTGATGCAGCAGATAGATGATCAGGCTGTGGCGACCGGGAAAGCTGACCCAACGCGCCGCGGCGCCGGGATGCGTTGTGCCAAGCCGCGCCCAGAGCCCGGCCCCCTCCATCAGCTTGGCCAACGCCACCCCGACGAGGAACGGCGCGAACCACGGGAAGACCGGCTCATAATCCACGGTCCGCAGGGGCACGGTCTGTAGGCCGGTCCACCAGAACCACGGCGCGTCAAAGGCGGGGGATCGGGCAACATCGGGCGCGAAGAACACCGCCACCGCCAGCACAAGGATCGCCACAACCGGCAGCCGCAAGGCCGCCAGCCCCAGAAGCGAGCACAGGGCAATGGAATGCAGGATGCCGAAAAAGACGAAGGCCTCGGGAAAGGCCACATAGGTGCCGATGGTCACGGCCAGCGCCGCCGCCGCGATCACCGCAAAGCGCCGGGCAAAGGCGCGCCACCGGATGCCCGCGCCATGGGCCAGCCACAGCGACACGCCCGCAAGCAGCAGGAAGGATCCCGCCGTCGCCACCGCCAGCGCCCGCCAGAACCCCTCCCCGGTCGTGCCGGGCGGCACATAGCCGAAAAGCTCCAGATCAAAGACGAAATGAAACGCCACCATGGCACCCAGGGCCACGGTCCGGGCAATATCGAGCGCGGGGATGCGCGGGCGGGTGGAAGCTGTCGTCTGCATGTCGCGTCAGGCTATCAGCCCGCCCTGCCCTTGCCCATCGGCGACCCGCGCAAAAGGCGCAAAAACCCGATGTCTACAAATCATGCCAAACTTGCCGCGGCTCCGTCGCGTGCCTTCCGCAATCTGGGCACAATTGGCTCTCTATATGATCCCCATGTCTGATACATTCACATATGCCGTCCGCCCCGGAAGCTCCACGCTCAGCGTCGTTGCCTTCGTCGGCCTTGGCGCGCTCACCGCCCTTCTCTGGCAGGCTGTCCCCGCCTTCCTTTTGTTGTTCATGATCCCGGCCCTGGCCGCGTGCCTCTGGCAGGTGACAAAGGTGCCGACCTACGGGATCCGCATCACGCCAGACGCCTGGTTCGTGATGGGCGGATACGAGGATCTCGAGATCCCGACCGGCCAGATCTCGTATCTGAAAGTCATCGACCGCAACGATCAGCGTCGCGCGACCCTGATGCTGGTGGATGGCTCCGAGATCATCCTGTCCTCCGATAGCCTGCCTGCACCGCTGGACCTGATCCGCGAAGCCACGCAGCGCGGCATCCCGGTGCGCGAAATCTCCTGAACCTCGCCACCGCGGCGAACGTCATGACAGCTCAATCAGTATTCGGACGGGGCACGGGGCGCGGCAGCGCCCCTATCTCCGTGTCCAGATCCGGCGCGATGCGTTGGGACGATAGGGTGACGGCGGGTTCATCAACGCCAAGCCCATCGGGGCGCATGACAGGGCGCATTGCCGGGGGCGGAGCCTGGCAATAGGGCTGATCGCTCACCCAATTGCGCATCTCTTCGCGCTTGCGGCGGGAATGGAACGGCCCCCAATCGGCGGCCACCCCCCGCATCCCCTCGGACACGACCAGATCACGCGGCACGGTCGTTGCCATGATCCGGATGCCACAGCGCAGGTTTGCAGGCCCGCTCATCAGCGCCTCCGCCGAGCGCACATCGCAATCCCGCCACCGCGCCGTGCCCGGCGCGATCTGCACCAGCCCGAACCACTGGCCGCCACCACCCACCGCGTTGGGGCGGTGGGTGCTTTCGTGCCAGGCCAGCGTCGAGATCAGGCCGGTCCAGAACGCCGCCCGTTGCGCGGGCGAGGCCTGCTCGTATCCCGGGCACCAGGCGTGGATATCGCGCGGCACCACATCCAGAAGCGGCGCGCCGGGTCCGCGCAGCGCCGAGAGCACCGCCGCCGTCCAGGCCGGGCCGCGCGGGTGATCGTCCCACTGCGCCGTCGGAACGGCCCAAGTATCGCGCATCGCGGGGCGGAGGGAGCGGGCCGGGGCCAGCGCCGAAATCTCCGGCTCCGGCTCGGCCAGATCCGGCGGGTCGCCGACATCCGGCTCCAGCAACGGCGCATTCAGGGCAATCTCGCCATCGGGTACATCGGGCCGGTCCAGCGCGACGCCATCATCGATCACGCCCGATGTCACCTCCACCGCAACTTCGGCTGGCGGCTCTGCCACGGGATCCGCCTGCGCCTGCACCGAAGCAGGCGCAAACGTGGCGCAGGCCACAAGGCCTCCGACACAGCAGATCAGGCGCAAGGCACCCATTGGCAGCCATCCCCCCAAGGTTGGCATGAAGGCTTCATCCTGCCCCGAAGCGCGTGCTTCGGGCAAGCCCAAGCCGCGGTCTCAGCCCTGGCAGTAGGGCTGGGACGAGATCCAGGCGCGCATCTCCTCGCGCTTCTGGGATTGTACGAACGGCCCCCAATCGGCCGCAACGCCACCGCGTTGTGCGGCTACGACACCGTCACGCGGGACCGTTTCGGCCCAGATCCGCAGCGCGCAGGCAATGTTCGCCGACCCGTTGGTCAAAGCCGCGCCGGACGTCGCCTGGCAGCCATAGTAGCGCGCCGTGGCCGGGCTGATCTGCACCAGCCCGAACCAGCGCCCACCGCCGCCAACGGCCTGCGGGTTCCAGGTGCTTTCGTGGCGGGCCAGCGCCGACATCAGGCCAACCCAGAACGCTTCACGGTCAGGCTCGGACGCTTCGGGATAGGCCGGACACCATTGCTCGATATCCGCGGGCACGATCTCGGGCAGAACGGCAGCATGGGTGTCGAGCGCGGCGAAGGCGGAGCGGGTCCACTCGCCTGCTTCGGGCCGGTGATCCCAGCGCATTGCGACGGTTTCGATCTCGGGATCTTCGCCGAACCGGGACACGCCCAGATCCGACAGGGCCGCGCAGGCCGACAGGCTCAGCGTGAGGGTGACGCCAGCCGCGATACGGACCAGCTGAAGAGGCAATAGGGTCATTCGAAAAGTCTTGAACTGTTGCAGACTTGCCGTTCTTTCAGAAATCTTTCGGACAAAACAAGCCTTGGCTCCGGTTAACCCCCTGCCAAAGGCCGTTTTCCGCTGATTTCGCCCCAAAGCGGGACGTGACGCGGCGTCACGTCAGGCCCCGCAGGCACCAGATTCGCGAATCACGGGCCCCGGGATGAGGGTATCCGGGCCTGCGCCGGTCCGACAAAACCTCCACCGCGCCGCCAGTGCACAGACGCCATTCTTGCCAATCTTACAGGTTTCCCCCGTGCCTGTCCTCATCCTGAGCAACAGCAACGACGACTGGATGTTCACATCTGGCAACGACACCGCCGGGGGCGGCACCGGCACCGACCGGAACACCCTTCAAGGCTTCGCGTTCGGGGCGACGACACCATCACCTTGATCCTCCAGGCTCCGAAAATCGCCCCACTTTCACCAAAAACAGCCTGCAAAAGCCGGGACAGACCAGTTTTCGACACGGACGGCCAATGCCATGCATATTCTTATCGGCTTGATCACCCTCATTGGCGGCATCGCCTTCTGGATTTACCGGGCCCGCATGGCTGCCAATGCCGCCAGTGAAATCGCCGATATCGCGGGCACGGTCGTGGGTGCGGCACGGCGGTTCGGCTTTCGCCGCCGCCACGACATGCACCCGGTCGATTGCATCGACGACGCCACCTTGGCCGCCGGGGCGCTGACCGTCGCCTTCCTCGATCTCGGCCCTGCCCAGACGGAAGAGATCCGCAAGGCCCACCTTCTGGCCCTGCAACAGCATTTCGCCATCGAAAAGGTCGAGGCGGAGGAGCTTCTGGTGATGGGCCATTGGCTCGTCAATGAATGCAACGGCCCCGCGCCCGCCACCACGCGGCTCGGCAAACGTCTGATGAAGCTCACCGGCTCCCACGCGCTGGACGCGCCTTTGAAGGTGATCAATGACGTGGCGGGCGCCAGCGGCGGGCTGATCGACAGCCAACGCGACGCGCTCCACGACCTGCGCACGATCTTCCGCCGCTAAGGCTCTCTCTCTCTCTCTCTCTCTCTCTCTCTCTCTCTCTCTGACCACCAAGCCCCGCCCGCGGGGCTCTCTCCGCTTGCCTGGTGCGCGCACCGCTGCCCCACCCGGCGGCCCGACGGCCCGGAATGCGGGTTTCCCCACCCTGCGCGCCGCCCCCCAGTCCGGTAAAGTCCTGTCATTGTTTGATGCTTTTTCTTAACTCCCGTGGGAGATACCGATGCCTGTTTATTTCCTTACTCCCGGCGCGGATTACCGCGGCTATGGCAACGACGACGACTCGATCTGGGCTTATGGCGGCGCGGATTACATCTATTCCGGTGGTGGGGATGATTTCATCTTCGGGATGGATGGCGAAGACACGTTGATCGGCGGCTACGGCGCCGACCGGATCGATGGCGGCGATGATGACGATGTCATCTATGGCGGCATGCCCGGCGGGGCCGATACCGGTACGAACACACTCTTCGGCGGCGAGGGTCGCGATACGATTTATGCCGGCGAAAGCGGCGATCTTGTTGATGGCGGGCTGGGTAACGATGCGGTGTATGGCGCGTCCGGGCGCGACACGATCTTCGGCGGCCTTGGCAACGATTACATCGACGGCGGCGCCGGATGGGACAGTATCGAGGGCGGTGACGGTTTCGACAGCATCCTCGGCGGCGGTGGCCATGACACCATCCGCGGCGGCGAAGGACGCGACACGATCCGCGGCGGCAGTGGCGATGATGCCATTTTCGGCGGCCGCGACAGCGACCTGATCTACGGCGATGACGGGCGCGACTGGCTATTTGGCGAAGACGGCAACGACACCATCTTCGGCGGGCGCGGCAGTGATACGATTGTCGGCGGCGAAGGCCGGGACTATCTCGACGGCGGGCGCGGCCATGACAGCATCTTCGGCGACGCTGGCAACGACACGGTCTTCGGCAACCGTGGCAATGACCATATCGAACTCGGCGACGGCGAAGACCGCGCCTATGGCGGCGACGGCAATGACACGATCGAGACCGGGTCCGGAAATGACTACGCGGCCGGCGGTATTGGCGACGATCGCATCTATTCCGAAAGCGGCCGCGATACAGTCTTTGCGGGGGATGGCGATGATACGGTCATCTTCTATTCCTCGGAAGATGAGGCTGGTGTCAGCGAAACCGATCTCGGCGCGGGGCGCGACCATTTCTGGACCTTCGGCCATGCCGACGACATCGTCCAAGGCGGCGCAGGCAGCGACTTCATCTACCTCGAAGGCGGCACCAATATCGCTGATGGCGGTGTGGGCAACGATACACTCTGGGGCGGTGATTTCGACATCGTCGATGGCGTAGAGGTCGCCAATTTCGAAATCCTGTCGGGCGTCGATGGAGATGACCGGATCCTTGCGGGCGGCGGCAATACCATCGCGCTCGGTGGCGAAGGCAACGACACCATTGATGCACAGACCTTTACCGAAGATGCCCTGGGCAACGTTGCCATGGACGGCACGACCCATATGAACGGCGGTGCCGGGAACGACCTCCTGATCGGACGCCTCGGCTCGGTCGACGAGTTCGTCTTCACCCATGGCGGGGATTTCGGCAGTGACTACATCAAGGGCTTCGAAAGCGGGACCGACGTGATCCTGATCGACACCTTCCAGGATGATCCGGTGGACTACACCGTGCAAAACGTCGGGATCGGCATTTACGTCATCACATTCGAGGGCGATCTGGGTGACATCACCGTCGAAACCGCCTCCGGCGGCTTCAACGACAACTGGATCGCATTCATCTGACCGACCGGCCAGCAGCCCCCTCTTGCCCGCCTCCGCGCCCTGCCCTAAACCGCTGTGGCGCAACCCGGAGGCCCCCATGCTCGACCTGACCTACGACACCCCGAAACCCAAAGTCATTGCCGGGGCCAGGCAGGATTGGGAGCTTGTGATCGGGATGGAAGTGCACGCCCAGGTGGCGACCAATGCCAAGCTCTTCTCAGGCGCCTCGACCACTTTCGGGGCGGAGCCCAATTCCAACGTCGCTTTCGTGGATGCGGGCATGCCCGGCATGTTGCCGGTGATCAACGATGCCTGCGTGGCCCAGGCGGTGCGCACCGGCCTTGGCCTGAAGGCCGAAATCCACTTGAATTCCGCCTTCGACCGGAAGAATTACTTCTACCCCGACCTGCCGCAGGGCTACCAGATTTCACAGCTCTACCACCCGATTGTCGGCGAAGGCGAAGTGCTGGTCGAACTCGGCGACGGCACGGCGCGCATGGTCCGCATCGAACGCATCCACCTCGAACAGGATGCAGGCAAATCGATCCACGACATGGACCCGGCGCTCAGCTTCGTGGACCTCAACCGCACCGGCGTCGCCCTGATGGAGATTGTCTCGCGCCCTGACATCCGCGGGCCGGAGGAGGCCGCCGCCTACCTGCTGAAACTGCGCCAGATCATGCTCTATCTCGGCACCTGCGACGGCAACATGCAAAACGGCAACCTGCGGGCGGATGTGAACGTCTCGGTCTGCGCGCCGGGCCAGTACGAGAAGTATCAGGCGACACAGGATTTCAGCCATCTCGGCACGCGGTGCGAGATCAAGAACATGAACTCCACCCGCTTCATCCAGCAAGCGATCGAGGTTGAGGCGAAGCGCCAGATCGCCATCATCGAGGCGGGCGGCACCATCGATCAAGAAACCCGCCTCTACGATCCCGACAAGGGGGAAACGCGCTCCATGCGGTCCAAGGAGGAGGCCCATGATTACCGCTACTTCCCCGATCCCGATCTGCTTCCGCTGGTGATCGAACAAAGCTACATCGACGATATCGCCGCCAACCTGCCCGAATTGCCCGACGCCAAGAAGGCGCGCTTCATGGGCGATTTCGGGCTGGCCGATTACGATGCCTCGGTGCTGACCGCCGATCTTGAGGCCGCCGCCTATTTCGAGGCCGTGGCCGCCAGGACGAATGGCAAACTCGCCGCCAACTGGGTCATCAACGAGCTTTTCGGCCGCCTGAAGAAGGATGACCGCGAGATCGAGGACAGCCCCGTCACCCCGGCGCAGCTCTCGTCCCTCATTGCGCTCATCGAAGCCGACACGATCTCCGGCAAGATCGCCAAGGACGTGTTCGAGATCTGCTATACATCGGGCCGCGATCCGGACGAAATCGTCGAAACCGAGGGCCTGAAACAGGTGACGGATACCGGCGCCATCGAGGCCGCCGTGGACCAGATCATTGCCGACAATCCCGAGCAGGTCGAAAAGGCCAAGCAGAACCCCAAGCTTGCGGGCTGGTTCGTGGGCCAGGTGATGAAGGCGACGGGTGGCAAGGCGAACCCGAAGGCCGTGAACCAGATCGTCTCCCAGCGCCTATCGCAATAACGCCGTCACGCCCGGTAACGCATTGTTTCCAAACGCGTCACAAATCTGATCGATTGTGGCCACTTTTCCCATGGCGTCCACGGATCGGCCTTGGTAGAGGTGCTTCGATTTTGTCTCAAGAGTGACTCTTATGCGTAAACTCATTTCTGCTGCCCTGTTCGCCGTGCTCGGCGCTACCGCAGCCCACGCCTCCCCCGTGAACCTGATCACGAATGGCAGCTTCGAAAACTATACCGGCACCCTGAACAGCAGCGGTTGGGCCCATCTTGGCGCCGCGGCCATCGACGGTTGGACAGGTGATCCCAATGTCGAGATTCAGACGCAACCCACCCTTGGCATCACGCCGCAGGACGGTCTTGCCTATGTCGAGCTTGATACCAGCCTCAACGCATCGCTCTCGCAGACCGTGACGCTGGATGCAGGCCGGTATGAATTCAGCTTCTACTACCGCCCCCGCGTCAACAATCCGGGCGGGGACAACAACGATCTTCGCTATACCGCGCTTGGCACCGGCGTCATGGCCGGCGGCCTGATCCAGGGCGCGCCCAACCCGGACTTCCCGATCAACGAATGGGTTCAGGTCGCGATGGACTTCGCAGTGGGCGCCGACAATACCGACGTGACCTTCAGCTTCTTCGCCCTTGGCGCGTCTGGCCGGGGTGACGGCGAACGCTGCGGCAACTGCGGTGCACTGGTCGACAACGTGCGGCTGGCCCCGGTTCCGCTGCCCGCCGGTATCGTCCTGCTGCTCAGCGCCGTGGGTGGCTTCGCCGCCCTTCGCCGCCGCGCCTGATCTTTCGACTGACAGCTATATAGACCCCCG
Source organism: uncultured Roseicyclus sp. (assembly GCA_947494975.1). GTDB lineage: Bacteria > Pseudomonadota > Alphaproteobacteria > Rhodobacterales > Rhodobacteraceae > Gymnodinialimonas. The sequence goes on from CANLXA010000003.1 coordinate 909,774, forward strand.
CTCCGGCGGGGGTTTTTCTTTGCATGGGGCGCGATTGACCGGCTTCGATCATCCAGGTGGGACCTGCAGAATCAAGTCGCCGTCGCACATCGTCCCGTCTTCGGGGGCAGTGCGATTTCCCGTCTCGTGCAAGCGGCCCCGCATCTGCCAAGCGCGTCCCGCCGGTGTACGGGCGGTGTACAATCTTTGTACAGCCGGCGCCCCCTTGCCCGTCGCCCCATGGCCCGCCATAACGCCCCAAACCTGCGCGTGGAGGCCCTATGCCAAACTACGAATACAAAGTCGTCCCAGCCCCGGAAAAAGCCCGCAAGGTCAGGGGCCTGAAGGGCCCCGCGATCTTTGCCCATGCGCTGGAAGACCTGATGAATGAATTTGGTGCCGAAGGCTGGTCCTACCTGCGCGCCGAGACCCTTCCGCAAGAGGAGCGCACCGGCCTGACCTCCAGGACAACGACGTATCGTAACCTGTTGGTTTTTCAGCGGGAAATTCCCGATGAGATCGTCGAGGATCAACTCGAAGAGAGCCCGGACCCACGGGCGGTGGATGAGCCGGAGTATGAGGTGGACGAGGCGGACGAGGCCGAAAATTTCTGGACCGGCCCCGATGCCGATACCCCGCCCGCGCCGCTATTCCCGAACCGTCAGGGCCAGCGCGTGGATCTCTGACATCAGCGGCTTGCCGATGGCCTCATGCACCGCCCGATGCTTCGCGATCCGGCTAAGGCCTCGAAATTTTTCGCTTTCGACCACGACGTTGAAATGGCTTTCGCCGCCATCCTGATACCCCGCATGGCCCCGATGCGCCTCGCTGTCATCCACGACTTCCAGCACCCTCGGCGCGAATGCCGCTTGCAAAGCCGCTTCAATTTTCTCTGTCCGCGTCATCTTTTCCACCCGTCAAGACCTTCCCCTCAGCCGTCAAAACTCTAAACTGCTTCTTCCGAGTCGAGAAGGTGCGCGAACATGGCCGAGAAAGATCCATTCAATTTCGATCTCCGCGTCTCGACGGACAAGAAGAAGCGTCGCACCGGGCGCCGGGGCATGTCGGGTGCGTTCGAGACCTCGCAGCGCCAATGCGAGGCCCCGGACTGTGAGGAACAGGGCCAGTACCGCGCGCCCAAGAGCCCTGATAACGTTGAGGATTTTCACTGGTTCTGCCGCGAACACGTGCGCGCATACAACCTGAAATGGAACTTCTTCGAAGGCACGACCGAGGCCGAGATGGAAGCGCAGCTCGACCGCGACCGCGTCTGGGACCGGCCCACCAAGCCGCTGAAACGCTCGGCGGAGGAGCGCGCCTGGTCGCGACTTGGCATTGAGGATCCGCATCAGGTCCTGGGCCAGAACGCCACCCAGAATCCGGGCCGCGGCGCCGGAACGAAAGGGCGCAAGCTGCCCCCTACCGAGCGCCGGGCCGTCGAGATCCTCGAGGTCAAGGACAACGCCACCAAGGTGGAGATCCGCAAGGCCTACAAGGCGCTGATCAAGGTGCTGCACCCCGACATGAATGGCGGCGACCGGTCGGATGAAGATCGCCTGCAAGAGGTTGTCTGGGCCTGGGATCAGCTGAAGGTCAGCCGCAATTTCGCGGACTAGGCATGGCTGCCTTCGCCAATCTCGACAGCGCAGAAGATCAGCTGCACGAAGGCGACGTGGCATGCACGTTTGTCACACAACTCATGGCCGAGGCGCGGGACGCGCTGATCGTGACGCGGCGCATGATGCCGAACGCGGATGTCCCACTTGGGTTCTGCAAACTGGGTGGCGCGCGGGACCTGCCCGCGGGTGCCGATCGGCCCACCGGCGCCGCTGGAATCCCATTCTCGGACTTGCTGGCGAAAGCGACCAGTCAGGTTTTCCGTTCCGTTGGGGCGATGGCGATCTTCATGTTCAGAACCGGCCCGATCCGATGGCACCCGGCACCCTTGGGCAGGTCTGGGCCACCAGCCGGCAGACCTGATCCGATGCCGCTTACCGCCACCTCCCGATGACACATCACGTCACCACCCTGATCCTTGGCGCCGGGGCAGCCGGGATGATGTGCGCCGCCTTTTCGGGGCCTGACACGCTTGTCGTCGATCACGCCAAGGCCCCCGGCGAAAAGATCCGCATCTCGGGTGGCGGGCGGTGTAACTTCACCAACATGCATACCCGCGCGGACAATTTCCTGAGTGAAAACATTCACTTCGCGAAATCCGCACTGAGCCGCTACACCCAATGGGATTTCATCAATCTGGTGGATCGCCACGCAATCCCGTGGCACGAGAAGACGTTGGGGCAGCTCTTTTGCGACCGCTCTGCCAAGGACATCATCGCGATGTTGGTGGCCGAGATGGGCCCGGCGCAAACGTGGCTTCAGACCGAGATCGGTGAGGTCGCCCACCGCGACGGGCGCTTCCATGTCACGTTGTCCCGAGAGGGGCGACGACAGGATGTGACGGCGCAAAACCTGGTGCTGGCGACCGGGGGCAAATCCATTCCGAAAATGGGCGCGACGGGCCTCGCCTATCGCATTGCCGAGCAATTCGGCCATCGCAATACCGAGACACGCCCCGCGCTGGTGCCGCTGACCTTCGACGGGGCGGCCAAGGCGCACTTCGCGTCGCTCTCCGGCACTTCCGTTCCCGCGCGCGTGTCGTGCAACGGAACGGCGTTCGAGGAGGGCATGCTGTTCACCCACCGGGGCCTGAGCGGGCCGTCGATCCTCCAGATCTCATCCTACTGGACCGAGGGGGATAGCCTTGTCCTGCATCTCCTGCCGCAGATGGATCTTTACGAGACCTTGCGGGCACGCCGGGGGCAATCGGGCGGCAAGGCGCTGACAACCGTTCTGGCCGATCTGCTGCCCAAGAAGCTGGTGCAGCATCTGGCCGAGGCCTGGGCGCTCAGCGGCAACCTGGGGGATCAATCCGATGCCGCCCTCCGCGCCCTAGCAGATCGTCTAACGGCGTGGTCGGTCACGCCGACCTCATCGGAGGGATATCGCACCGCGGAAGTCACGCTTGGCGGTGTCGCGACCGATGGGATCGATGCGCGCAGCCTGGAAAGCAAGCACGTGCCCAACCTTTATATCATTGGCGAAGCCGTCGATGTGACGGGCTGGCTTGGCGGCTACAATTTCCAGTGGGCGTGGTCGTCCGGGGCCGCCGCAGGCCGCGCAATCGCAAGCTAGGCGCGCCAGAACGTGGCGGTGAACAGCACCAGCACCGCCATCAGCTCCAGCCGCCCGATCAGCATCGCCGCCGACAGGATCCATTTTGCGGTATCGCCGATCTGGGGGCTGGCATAGTTGCCCGAGGGGCCGATCAGATCGCCCAGACCGGGCCCGATATTGCCCAAGGCGGCCGCAGCACCCGAGACGGACGTGATCACGTCGAGCCCGGTCAGCCCCAACAGCACCGCCGTGATCCCCAGTGTCACGAAAAACAGCACGAAAAACGCCATGACCGAGGAGATCACCTCTTCGGCCACGGGCCGCCCCTCGAACCGAGGCTCGAAAATACCGTGGGGGGCGTAGAGGCGGCGGACTTGGGTGGAAATCGCGGCGAACAGGAGTTGATAGCGGAACACCTTGATCGAGCAGGAGGTCGATCCGGCGCAGCCGCCGATCAGGCCGATGAAAAAGAAGGCGGGCACGGCCACGGCCCCCCATGTCTGGTAGTCGGTGCTGGCGTATCCGGTGCCGGAAATGATCGAGATGACGTTGAAGAGCCCTTCGCGCAGGCTCTGTTCGAAGCCGGTGCCATTGACGGCCAGTCGGTAGGTCACGAAGGCCAGAGTGATGATCAGGATCGTCGCGACATAAGCCCGGATCTGGCTGTCGAGCAGGATCGGGCGGGCGGTGCCAGCGACCAGCTGGATGTAGCGCACGAAGGGCAGGCTTGCGAGCAGCATGAACAGTGCGCCCACATATTCCAATGGCCCCTGAAACGCCCCGAACGAGGCGTTGTAGCTGGAGAACCCACCGGTCGAAAGTGTCGTCAGCGCGTGCATCAGGGCATCGAAAGGCTCCATGCCCAAGGCGTTGTAGGTGATGCCGCACGCGATCGTCAGCACCAGGTAGATAACGGAAATCCGGCTTGCGATCTCACCGGCGCGCGGCAGGATTTTACCCAATGTATCAAAGCCTTCGGATCGGAAGATCTGCATACCACCCACGCGCAGCTCCGGCAGGAACACCATCGCGACCACGATGATCCCGATACCGCCGAACCATTGCATCAGGCCGCGCCACAGGTTCAGGCCGCGGGGCAGGCTATCAAGGTTGGGCAGCACCGTGGCGCCGGTGGTGGTGAAGCCCGACATCGCCTCGAAAAACGCGTCCACGAGGCGCGCATCGGGTTGCCCCAACATGAAGGGCAAGGCGCCGAAAATCGGCAGGATCAGCCAGACGCCGGTTGTCAGGAAAAAGGTTTGCTGGATCGACAAGGTGGGCGTGAGACCGTTGGCGCAGGCCAAGGTCAGGAACAGGCCGGTAATGCCGGTGATCGCCGCGGATTCCGCGAACGCGCCCCAATGATCGTTGCCCGCCATGACATCGGCGCCGAGCGGGATCAGCATCGTGACCCCCAGCGTCATGACCAACAGGCCGAGGACATAGCCCACAGGGCGTAGATCGAACATGGGGCGGAGCGTTGGCGCGCTCCACCCCCGGTGTCAAGAACGCCCGTATGTCTTGCCCACTAAATGATTGATTTGACGCATCTTCGCGGCTACGGTTTTGCCAATCATGTCCCGATAGGGCCGTTGTGCGACGGTCAGCCATGGGGGCGGAGCGCGCCATTGGGATGGTCACGATGTCGGATAAATCGGCGAAAAGCGGGGCGAAACCGTCGTTGAGCGACGATGATATCGCAACCTATACGCGGCGCCCCGGGCCACAGGGCGGTGCTCTCGGAACCGATGCCGATGCCCATGCCGGACCCGATGTGGACGTCCATGCGCCGACCGATGTGGATACCGATACGGCCAAGGGCGCGGGCAGCGACAAAGCGACGGACAAGGATACGAGCTAGCCGATCAAACACCCGCGCCCCTGCCCATTACGGGGGACTCGATATTTCAACCCCAGCCTGATTTTGCAAGGGAGACACCCGAGATGGATGACAACAGCAACGACAAGAAGACAAAGGTGCCTGCTGCCGGCAACCCTTTGACGGAAGACCAGATCAAGACCAAACGCGTGGATCGCCGGACGCTGCTGCGCAGCGCGGGCCTTGCCGGTCTGGGTGCGGGCACCTTGGGTGTGACCGGCTGCGTTGTCGTCCCTGTGGGCTCCGGCATCACCGATGTCGACAACGGCAACATCACCGACCCGGTTGGCGCCGGGCGCGGGTCGCCGCGCGCCAGCTATACCGGGATCACGGATCGCGATTGGGGCGGGAACATCACCGATCCGGGCGGCCGTGGCCGGGGGCAGCCTTACTACTAAGGCCTGCCATCCCTCAGATCGGAAAACCCCTGAGATATTCTCGGGGGTTTTCCTTTTTTCATCAATGCGCTGTCTGTCGACGTTCAACCTGCATGGATGAGGGACGGGAACAGCATCGGGTCAAGACTGACCTCCGCAAAGGTATCCCCTTCCGTCAGCAGGCTGACGGCATCATGGCTGTGCAGGCTTTCCTGATGGCTGGCCATTACGCGGAAATCGCCGACGCCTTTGTTAGCCTGTAGCTGTTCGGCGAACAGGCGCGCGGCATCCTCGACGAAGATCGGGTTGGCGGCGTTCAACTCGGCGAAGGCTTGCTCGTCTTCGCGTTTGACCATCACCTGTGTCTCGGTCGGCACGCCACTGCGCGCCATCTCGATCAGATCCTCGAACCAGACGCCTTCGCCCTTCAACTCCACCGACAGCCGCGCAACGGAGCGCTGCGAATGGGGTGTGGCCAACTGCCCGCGCGTGGCGCGCGCATGCTCCGCCAGTTCCAGCGAACAGGGGCAGGTTGATGAATAGACATAGTCGAGATGCACGATCCGCTGCCGCACGCCGTCCTTCTCGACCAGTTCCAACGCGATATCGTAATATTGCCAGCCGTTGAGGCCTGAACGCAGGCTTTCCACCTGCATCGGATAGCTCAACCGCATCTGGATGCGGGCATCGAAACTCTCGAGATCGGCTTTGTAATCGTCCAACGCCGCTTCGATCACATCGAAGCCGAAGAGGTCATCGGCATGGGCATAGAAGGACCGCATGATGCGGCTCATGTTGATGCCCTTCTTGTCGGCCTCAAGGCTGACCGTGCCGGTGACGGACGTCTCCAGCATGGCCTCGCCGCCGCCCCGCACGGCGTAGCGGATCGGCAGGCGGAAATTCGAGATGCCCACATGCTGAATGCGCCGGTTGGCGCCCTGGATCAACGAGGCCGGGCCGTTCTGCAAATCGGGGAGCGACGCCTTGTAGGCAGCATCCACCTTGAATTCTTCTGGGTAATCTCGTCGGAACTCGGGGTAGGTCCGCGCGCGCAACATCCGCGCCACATCGGGGTCCAAAGCGTCCATCTGGTCGCGACTGGCTCCCTCGGCCCAATTGGTCAAAAGTGCCAACGCCTCAGCCAGTTGAGCGGCATCTTGGTCGTGATTGGCGGTCTTAACATGAACGTTCATGTGCCACCTCCTTCCCTGTTCCTACGCCGACGCAATATGGGGCGTAGTGCGAAATTCGAAAGCCTTGTTTTTGAATTGTTACACGCTAACGCGGCGCGGCGGAGCCGTATTCCCCTGTAGTTCAAGGGAAATCAGCCGAACCGGGTCACGAAATTTTGCAAAATCCGTTCCGGAACCGTGATCGTTTCGGCGAGCACGGACCGGGTCAACGGGACGGCATCGTCCGGCGCGAAATAGCCCCGGTGCTTGTAGATCGCGATGCGATTGGCAAAGTTCTCCCCCCGCGCTTCGGGGTGGAACTGGGTCGCATAGACGTTCCGGCCCGCGCGGATCATCTGAAACGGACATGGCACAGACGAGACGAGATGCACCGCACTTTCGGGGAGATCCTCCACCGCCTCCTTGTGACCGACCAGCGCGCGGAACTGGCCCGGGAGATCGCGAAGCAACGGGTCGGATGCGCCCGCCTCTGTCACGTTGCAATCGACACCGCCAATTGGCTCCCCAAAACGGCCCTTGCCCACCGGCGCATTCAGGGCCGCGCCGAGGATCCCCATCCCGTAGCAACAGCCCAGAAACGGCATGTCCCGGCCCAAGACCTGAGGCATCAGGCCCATGATATCGGCCTCGATCCGGGCTTCCAGCGGGTCTTTCGCCGCGGGGTCATCGCTTACGCATCCCGGCCCGCCGCCCACGATGATGCCGGCGTAATCGCCGAGCGACAGCGCGGGCAACGGCGCCTGATCCAAGCGCACGCGGTGCACCTGATCCTCCGCCAGCCCACCCCGGGCCACGAAGGCGTCGAATTCCTCATCCGCCGCCTCGTCTTCCGGTCGCAATTGCAGGATCAGGAATCGGCTCATGCAGCAGCGAACCGCCGTGTCAGGTGCTTTTCCATGACCGCATTGGGGATTTTCACGCCGCCGCGCTCAACCTCCTGCCGTTTGACCAGCCGCCATCCATGCTTGCGAAAGAACGGCTGCGCCAGAAGGCTCGCCTCGGTATCCAGCCGCTGCAGCCCGCGAACCCGGGCCCGCCCCTCGATCACCGCATAAAGCGCATCGGCCACACCCTTGCCCATCGCCTCCGGCGCGACATAGGCGAAATCAAGATAGCCGGTGTCCATGTCGAGGGTCATGAACCCCTGATGCACGCCGCCGCGTTCCGCCACAAGTGTATCGGCCTCCTCCACCCGCGCCCGCCAACCGGCCGAAGTGGGGGGGCGGTCGCACCAGGCCTCCCGCTGCGCCGCGTCGTAATGCTCCGCCGTGCCTTCCTGAACCGCCCTGTGAAAGAGCGTTGCCAGCCCGATTGCATCTGCGGGCCGATAGGGTCGGATAATCAAGCCATTCATGCCAGCGCCAAAGCCCCCTTCAGGTCCGCGATCAGATCGGCCGGGTCCTCCAGACCCACCGACAGGCGGATCAGGCCGGGCGTGATCCCCAGTTCGGCCCGTTGCTCATCGGTCAGCCGTTGATGCGTTGTGGTGGTGGGATGGGTCACGATGGATTTCGCATCGCCCAGATTGTTGGAGATCTTGATGATCTCCAGCGCGTTCAGTACACGAAACGCCGCCGCCTGCCCGCCCGCAACCTCCAAAGCGATCACCGTGCCGGGTTCTTCCAACTGCCGTCGGGCCAGATCATGCTGGGGATGAGAGGCAAGGCCGGGATAGATCACGCGCGTCAGGCCTGCGGCACCCTCGAGCGCCTCGGCAATCGCCTGCGCGCTGGCCGCCTGCGCCCGGCACCGCAAATCCACGGTCTCCAGCGACTTCAGCATCACCCAGGCGTTGAACGGCGACATCGCCCCGCCCGTATGCTTCAAATAGGGCTCCACCGTTTTGCGGATGAACTGCTCGGTACCCAGGATGACACCGCCCAGGCAGCGCCCCTGCCCGTCGATATGCTTGGTGGCGGAATAGACGACCACATCCGCCCCCTGCCCGATCGCATCACCAAAGACGGGGGTGGAGAACACGTTGTCACAAATCACGGTCGCGCCGACCTCGTGGGCGATGGCGGAAACGGCCTCGATATCGATCATCTCAAGTGTTGGGTTGGAGAGCGACTCGAAGAACACCGCCTTGGTGTCGGGCCGCATGGCCGCGCGCCAGGCATCCAGATCGGTGCCGTCCACGAATGTTACCTCCACGCCATAGCGCGTCAGCACGTCTTCAAGGATGTAGAGGCACGAGCCGAAAAGCGCCCGGGACGACACCACGTGATCGCCCGCGCGCAGCATCGACACCAGCGCGCCATTGACCGCCGCCATGCCCGATGCGGTGGCAAACGCCGCCTCCGCCCCTTCCAGGGCCGCGATGCGGTCCTCGAACATCGCCACCGTAGGGTTGCCATAACGGGCATAGATGAATTCGTCCGGGCCAGCCTCGATAAACCGGGCCTCCGCGGCCTCGGCGCTGTCGTAGACAAAGCCCTGGGTCAGAAACATTGCCTCCGACAATTCGCCATACTGGCTCCGGCGTGTGCCGGAATGCACCGCGCGGGTGCGTTTCGACCATGACTTCCGAGCATTATCCTTCATGCCCCATTCCTTCCTGTCATCGGTCCGGGGGTCGGCCCCGAAGCCATATGGGCGGTCGGGGCAGGCGCTGAAACCTCAGCCGCCGCGACCTCTTTAGCGGAATGTTTAACGTGGCCCGCAATCCGGTTCACAAATCGCCACGGGCGCTTGGCTACGCCCGTGTGCTCAACCCGTCAAGGCGCAAACGTGTGAACCGGGGGAGACGCCCACCCGCTTTCCCCCTTGTGATTGCGCCATATCGTCCCGATCTCTACCCCACCAGCCGATGGGTGGCATCAAACCGCCTGTGTCTCTGGTTTTTGCAGGGAAATCTGCATATCGTTGCTGTGGAAAAGACCTGCCAAACATGGCAGGACACTAAAAAGTCGGACGGACGGGGCCATTATGTCATCAAGCTTTCTCCAAGGCGTTTCCTTCTTCGTGCTGGTCCTTGTGATCGTGGGCGCGATCTTTGGCGGATATGGGGCTCTGTAGCCCATGTCGAAACGCTTCGGAGGCGAATTCAGCCCAACCGGCACCCGCGACGGCACAACGCCCCGCGAGACCGTGACCCATCAAAAGATGGAGATTGCGCCCTTCAAGGGCCGCAAGCCGCTGCGCCACGGGGCCAAGCTGAATATCCTGTTCCTTCTGCCGCTTCTGGTGATCTTTCCGGCCGTCCTGTTCAGTTCCGGCGTCACGCAGATGGCCACCGATCTGGCGGGCGGTGCGATGCTGCTTCTGTCAGCCTGGCTCACGCGCGACGGCGTGCGGGCGGAGGATGCCTTCAACGAACGCAAGGTGGCGCGCAAACCGGCCATCCCGCGCAAGATCTTCGGCTCCATCGGCACCGGTATTGGCGTGGCGCTTCTGATCCTCGGGGGCTCCGGCTTCGGCGTGTCCGAGCTTGTGGCCGCCAACATCGTCGGTTTCCTTGCGGCCGGGCTGCACCTGTTCTCCTTCGGGCTCGATCCGTTGAAGAACAAGGGGATGGAGGGTGTGGATACCTTCACCTCCGACCGTGTGGCCCGCAAGATCGAAGAGGCCGAGGCACTTCTGACCGAACAAAGGGACGCCATCCTGCGCGCCCGGGACCGGCAGTTGGAGGCCCGCGTGGATCAGTTCCAAACCACCGTGCGCGCGCTTTTCCGGCAGGTCGAGGAAGATCCGCGCGACCTGAATGCCGCACGCCGCTATCTGGGCGTCTACCTGCAGGGCGCGCGGGACGCCACGGTGCAATTCGCCAACCTTTACGCCAACAAACGCGACGATCAGATCCGCTCGGATTACGTCGCCTTCCTCGACGATCTCGAACAGAATTTCGCGGCCCGCAAGGAGACGCTGCTGATCGATGATCGCACCAATTTCGACGTGGAGATCGAGGTCCTGCAGGATCGACTGAACCGCGAGACACAATATCTGGAAAGACAGGGATAAACGCAATGCAATCTGAGACCCATATGCAGGCCAAGGAAGTTGAAACGCTTGTTGAGGAGCTGAACGCCGTGGTGCTGCCCGAACCCTCTGCCGATCTTGTCCCCCTGCCCGAGGCCGACGCGCCCACCCAGGAAGAAATCCGAACCCGGATGAACGAGATCGACATGGCCGACACGAATTCCATCGTGTCCTTCGGCTCTGCCGCCCAGGCCGAGCTGCAGCAGATTTCCCAAGCCATGCTGGCTGGCGTGAAAAACAAGGATGTTGGCCCTGCGGGCGACAGCTTGCGCGAAATCGTCGGCACGATCCGCGGCTTCTCCGTCGATGAGCTGGACCCCAACCGCAAGCAAAGCTGGTGGGAACGCCTGTTCGGCAAGGCCAAGCCGATCCACGACTTCATGGCAAAATACGAGGATGTGCAGGAGCAGATCGACAAGATCACCGACAACCTGCTGGCCCATGAGCACACGCTGATGAAGGACATCAAGTCGCTCGACAAGCTCTATGAGAAGACGCTCGATTTCTATGACGAGCTGGCGCTCTACATCGCCGCCGGTGAGGAGAAGCTGAAAGACCTCGATGAAAATGTCATCCCCGCCAAGGAGGCCGAAGTGCAGGCCGCCCCCGAGGATGATCAGGTGATCAAGGCACAGGAGCTGCGCGACATGCGCGCCGCCCGCGACGATCTGGAACGCCGGGTGCATGACCTCAAGCTGACCCGCCAGGTGACGATGCAATCGCTGCCGTCGATCCGCCTGGTGCAGGAAAACGACAAATCGCTGGTCACCAAGATCAACTCGACCCTCGTGAACACGGTGCCGCTGTGGGAAACCCAACTGGCCCAGGCCGTTACGATCCAGCGCTCCACCGAGGCCGCCAAGGCGGTGAAGGAAGCCACCGACCTCACCAACGAGCTTCTGACCCGCAATGCCGAGAACCTGCGTGAAAGCAACCGCATGGTCCGTCAGGAGATGGAGCGGGGTGTCTTCGACATCGAAGCCGTGAAGAAGGCCAATGCGGAATTGATCGCCACAATCAACGAAAGCCTTGAGATCGCCGATGAAGGCAAGCGCAAGCGCGCCGAGGCAGAGCGTGAGATGGAGAAGATGGAGGCCGAACTGCGCGACACCCTGTCGGCGGCGTCCGCCCGGCGCCCGGCACCGGTGGATGGCGATGTGATCGACGGGGATGCCGCACCCGCCGCCAATTCCTGACCACAGGAGAGACCGTGCCCCGCATATCCCTTTCCGTTGTTCTGGCGATCGGCACGCTGGCCCTGAGCGCCTGCATTACGCCCGCCCCCGAAACCTCCCCCCGGCCCGAGCCGCGGGTGGAGGTCGAGGTGGCGGAGCCGTCGCAGGAAAGCCAGTCCTTCGCGCGCTACTACCGCAGCGTGGAGGCGCGACTGGTGGGACAGGGCATGTTGCGGACCGATGCGGGCGGGCCGGATACCCCGTTTTCGGCCGATCAGCTGGCGCGGAATTTCGAGCGGATCGCGCTGTACGATGAATACCAGTTGCAGGGCGACCGCTTCGTCGCCCGCCAGACGGAATCGCGCCTGCGGCGGTGGTCAGGCCCGGTGCGCATCCAACCGCATTTCGGCGACTCGGTCGATGATCGGCAGCAGGCGGAAGACCGGTCGGTTCTGACAACCTATGCCACCCGCCTTGCGCGCCTCACCGGCCACCCGATCCGGTCCGTCAGCTCCGGTGGCAATTTTCACGTCCTATACATGAGCACCGACAGCCTGTCCGAGGTGGAACCGCTTCTGCGGGACCTCGTCCCCGGCATCACCGCCCCCACGATCCGCGAGATCCAGACCCTCGGGCGGCTGACCTTCTGCTCGGTCTACGCCTTCTCGCCGTCGGGCAGCTCCGACTATGTGGCGGCCATTGCCGTGATCCGGGATGAGCATCCCGACCTTCTGCGCCGGTCCTGCGTGCACGAGGAGGTGGCCCAGGGCCTCGGCCTGCCCAATGACAGCCCCGCCGCGCGCCCGTCGATCTTCAACGACGATGAGGAATTCGCGCTGTTGACCCGCCATGATGAGCTTCTGCTGACCATGCTCTACGATCCGCGCCTGACCCCCGGCCTCGGCCCGGAAGAAGCGCGGCCCATCGTGCGCCAGATCGCAAGCGAGCTTCTCGGCGGCCCCTCCTGATCCGCGCTCTACGCGCACGTCGTCGGCGGCGCGTATAAACTGGCCCTTCCGCCGCTCCGTATGGAACGGCGGCGCTATCGCCCCAAAAGGGGTGAAAAAGGCGACGGATTTCCCTCCCCCAATTCCCTGTAGATTGGGGAAGGTCGTCCCTATATCATAGCTGAAAGCACAACAGTCGGCGGCCGCGCCGGCGCAGGTTTCAACAGGGGATATTGCCCAATGGCCATTATGGATTTTCTCAAAGGTCAGTTCATCGATGTCATCGAGTGGACCGACGACAGCCGTGACACGATGGTCTATCGGTTCGAACGCTACGGCCACGAGATCAAGTACGGCGCCAAGCTGACGGTCCGCGAGGGCCAGGTTGCGGTGTTCATCCATGAAGGCCAGTTGGCGGATGTCTTCACACCGGGTCTCTACATGCTTGAGACCAACAACATGCCGATCATGACGTCCCTGCAGCATTGGGATCACGGCTTCTCAAGCCCGTTCAAGTCCGAGATCTACTTCGTGAACACCAACCGGTTCACGGACCTCAAATGGGGCACGAAAAACCCCATAATGATCCGCGACAGCGATTTCGGCCCCACGCGCATTCGCGCCTTCGGAACCTACACGGTGAAGGTGAAGGATGCAGGCCTCTTCATGACGGAGATCGTGGGCACCGATGGCGAATTCACCACCGACGAGGTCACGCATCAGATCCGCAACATCATCGTTCAGCAGTTTTCGCAGGCTGTCGCAGGCTCCGGCATCCCGGTCCTCGATATGGCCGCGAATACCGGCCAGATGGGGGATCTGGTGGCCGAGCGGATTTCCGAAACGATCAGTTCCTACGGCCTGACCCTGCCCGAGCTTTACATCGAGAACATCTCGCTGCCGCCTGCTGTGGAAGAGGCGCTCGACAAGCGCACATCGATGGGCGTCGTCGGCGATCTGAACAAATACACCCAGTTCCAGACCGCGGAAGCGATGCGCGCGGCCGCCGAAAATCCCGGTGGCGGCGGCATGGGCGAGGGCCTTGGCATGGGGATGGGCATGGCGATGGCGCAAGGCTTTGCCAATAATATGGGGGGACAGCAGCAGCCCCACCAGGCCGCCCACGCAGCGCCCCCGCCGCCCCCGGTGGAGCATGTCTGGCACGTGGCCGAAAACGGCGCCACCAAGGGCCCGTTCTCCAAGGCGGATCTCGGCCGCATGGTCGCCGACGGGTCGCTCTCCCGCGACACCATGGTCTGGACCGCCGGTCAGGACGGTTGGATGAAGGCCGATGATGTCACTGAGCTGGCTCAGCTGTTCACCGTCATGCCGCCCCCTCCGCCGCCGCCGGCCCCATGATCTGACCAAGGTCTGGCCCCGCCCCTCAGGCGGGGCTTTTTCTTGGAGCGTCCCGATCTTTCCCGGCGCGTGTGCAAGGTTGCACAAACCACTCAAACCGTTGTCAGGAAAGCAAAAACCGACTTTCTCCAAAACACCGTTAACCAAGAAACCCGTCCCAAGTGCCCCCCTAGCCAGGTCATCACGCGGCCCTGTCGCAGGCCCGGTTGCGCCCTTGACCCGCTCCGCCCCGATGCGCGTCCATCGCTCGCGAAACCGGCGGACTTGCCGCCAAGATCAACGCGCCCGGATCCGCATCTGCCGTTTCGATCAAATCAGTGCCGCCGATCCCGGCACCGAAATCCAACCCGGTCAGCGTCAGGGTGCCGGGTGGGTTTGCAGCGCCACGGCCCGCCACCGGTGTTGTTGCAGGTCAGCGACACGACCTTATCGGAAAGGTCGATGAAGAGTTCGCGGACCGGAGGCGTCGCACCTGGCCCGACCTCACATCATCCGCTTCAACAACCCGTCTTTCTTGAACACCTGGTGCCGGAGGACGAGCCCGATATGGAAGGCCATCGCCGCCAAAAGGACCCAACCCGCCCCGATATGCGCCCATTTGAACACGTCGCGCAACGTGTCGTTGCGGGGCAGCGGGCGCGGCATCTCCCAGAACCCGAACAGGTTCACACCATAATGACCGTACATCACATAGAGCCAACCCGTGATCGGCATGATGAGCATCGCGGCATAAAAGACCTGCTCCACCCGGTGGATGAGCTTCTGCTCCAGCGTTGAAAGCGTCGGGGCCCAGGGCGGCAATTGGCCCATCTGGCGGTTGATGATCCGCGCGATGGCCACGATCAGCGCCACCAACCCCAGCGACTTGTGCCAATTGTAGTAGGTGTTCGTCTCGATCCCCGCGAAGCTGGAGTTGAAGCCGATCGCCACCATGATGTTCCCGCCCAGATACTGCGCGGCGAACAGGATCACGATCAGCCAATGGAAGAGTTTCGTGAGGGATCCATAGCCCTCGTTGGAATTGCGTAAACCCACTGCCCGTCCCCCGGTTCTGGTCAATTGCCGCGCTTGGTGTCGGAAACATCGCGCGGTCTGTCAAAACACTGGACGGTTTCGGGCCCTTTCTCAAGCACAAGGCCGTGATCGGCCAACGGCTCAAACCCGGGGCCATTTCATCTTGGCCAAAAACTCTGGGGGTCTGGGGGCAACGCCCCCAGCCACGTCCCCCAACCGCGGGACGCGGGGCGGGGATCACCGGGTTCCGCAAACCGTCAGGCCGCTTTCCATTCCAACCGGCGGGCGTGGAGCACCGGCTCGGTATAGCCGCTCGGCAAGTCGCGGCCCTTCAGGACAAGGTCCATCGCCGCCGCAAAGGCGATCCCGTTATAGCCGGGCGCCATCGGCACGTAGGTCGGGTCATCGGCGTTCTGCCGATCCACCACCTCTGCCATCCGCCGGAACACCTCGCCCACATCGGCCTCATTGACCACGCCGTGATGCAGCCAGTTGGCGATGTGCTGCGCCGAAATCCGGCACGTCGCGCGGTCCTCCATCAGGCCCACATCGTTCACGTCCGGCACCTTGGAGCAGCCCACCCCGTGGTCGATCCAGCGCACGACGTAGCCCAGGATGCCCTGGGCGTTGTTCTCCACCTCCCGGATCACCTGATCGCGGGTCCAGCGACGATAGGCGGCCAGCGGAATGTCCAGGAGCGCGGTCACGTAGGCCCGCCGGCCGCCGGCCTCCAGCTTCTCCTGTACCGCGGCCACGTCCACCCGGTGATAATGCAGCGCGTGCAGCGTGGCCGCGGTGGGCGACGGCACCCAGGCGCAATTGGCGCCCGCGCGGGGGTGTTCGATCTTCTGTTCCAGCATCTCGGCCATGGCGTCGGGCTTCGCCCACATGCCCTTGCCGATCTGCGCCCGCCCTCTCAGCCCGCATTCCAGGCCGATATCGACATTCTGGTTCTCATAGGCCCCGATCCAGCCCTTGCGTTTGATGAAATCCTTGCGGGAAAACGGCCCCGCCTCCATCGAGGTGTGGATCTCATCGCCGGTCCGATCCAGAAAACCGGTATTGATGAAGGCCACACGGTGCTTTGCGGCGCGGATACATTCCTTGAGGTTCACCGATGTCCGGCGTTCCTCGTCCATGATGCCGAGTTTGACCGTATAGCGCTCCAGCCCCAGGGCGGCCTCAACGGCACCGAAGATCTGATCGGAAAACGCCACCTCGTCGGGCCCGTGCATCTTGGGCTTCACCACATAGACGGAGCCCGCAACGGAATTGCCGCCCTCGCGCCCCAGATCGTGCATCGCGATCAGCGTGGTGATCATCGCATCCATCAGGCCTTCATAGGCCTCGGACCCGTCGCTGAGCAGGATCGCGGGGTTGGTCATCAGGTGGCCGACATTGCGCACCAGCATCAGGGCGCGGCCCTTCACCGTGAATTCCGCGCCATCGGGGCCGATGAACACCTTGTCGTCTTCCAGGCGCCGCGTCATCTGCGCGCCGCCCTTCTCGAACGTCTCTTCCAGATCGCCCTTCATCAGGCCGAGCCAGTTGGAATAGGCCAGCACCTTGTCCTCGGCATCGACGCAGGCCACGCTGTCCTCGCAATCCATGATCGCGGAGACCGCCGCCTCCATCCGCACATCGGCGAGCCCCGCCTGATCCCGCGCGCCGATCATGTGGGCGCGGTCGAAAACCAGCTCCACATGCAGCCCGTGATTGACCAGGAGCACGGCATCCGGCGCCTTCGGGTTGCCGCGATAGCCTGCGAATTTCTCGGGGCTGACGAGGGGTTTGTCATCCACCAGAAGCGCGCCCTTTTCGACGTGGTAGCGGCGCATGTCAGCGTGCGACGCGCCCTTGATCGGGAACGCATCGTCCAGAAACACCCGCGCGCGGGCCACAACGCGTGCGCCGCGCCCCCGTGCGTACCCGCCCGATGGCGGCGGTGTCCCCATCGCATCCGTGCCGTAATAGGCGTCATACAGGCTGCCCCAGCGCGCGTTGGCGGCATTCAGCGCAAAGCGCGCATTGGTGATCGGCACGACAAGCTGCGGGCCCGCCACGGTGGCGATTTCCGGGTCGATCTTGGTGGTGTCGATGCGGAATGGCGCGCCTTCGGGCCGGAGATAGCCGATCTCGCGCAGGAATTCCTGATAGGTATCAAGGTCATGGGCCTGATCCCGGTGGGCGATGTGCCAGGCGTCGATCTTGGCCTGAAGCGCCTCGCGTTCCGCCAGAAGGGCGGCGTTTTTCGGGGCCAGGTCGTGAAGGAGGGCCGAGAACGATTGCCAGAACGCCTCCGCCTCGATGCCGGTGCCCGGCAGGGCGCGCGTTTCGATGAAATCGGCCATCACGGCCTCGACCTGCAGGCCGTTGCGATCCACACGATTGGCCATCTATGCCCCTCTTCCCTACTCGAATTTCGCGCCGGTATGCCGACGTATTCCGTGCATCCGGTTAGGCAAAAACGCCCCGGCAGGCAATGTATTTACGTTTGATGTCCCTTGCGAGAGCGGTTGCGGCGGCACCGCTCCGAGCAATAGCGGACCTCCTCCCACATATCGGCCCATTTCTTGCGCCATGTGAACGGGCGGCCACAGGTGGCGCAGGTCTTCCGTGGCAGGTCGGATGTCTTGCGGGTCTTAGCCATGGGGCGAAGATAGGCGCGTGTCCGCTTTTGACGAGTGGGCGGGCCTTGCGGGGCGCAGCCGTCAAGGCTTGAAGCGGTTGCCTATTGCGGGGACCAGAGGCGTTGGCCCTGATGTGCGCGGGCCGTATCGAAATGGAGCGCACCTTCGTGGAGCGAAATGGCGACGGCCCCGGATTGCGCCAGAATGCGGGGGGAGAAGATCAGGCAGGGTCCGGATTGGTCCGCGCGCGCGGCCCCGGCGCCGGGTGTGGACCGGGACAGACGGGCGAGCGTTTGGGCGGCGGCCTCCTGTAACATGGGCCCCGGATCCTCGGGGGTGTTGTTCAGCACGATGATGTCATGGGCGGCGCAGGCGCGGTCGGCCTCTCGCGCCGCGGCGCGACCGGTGCCGTGCCAAAGGCTCAGCGGGCCGAGATCGATGCTCTGGCCCGCACCGTCTTCGGACCACGCGATGCGCGCGGCGGCGGCCTCCTGCCCCTCGGGGTCGCCATCATTTTCAAGCCAGATGCCCGCCACGAAACCGTCGCCACGCTCCCGGCTGAGCGCGCGGCCCTGTTCCGTCATCTGCCCCACAAGCCCGCCCGATTCCGCCACCAGCAGCGACGGACGCTCGGATACCTGCCACAGCAGGAGGCCCGCAACGACCGGCAGGGCAGCCAGCCAGCGGCCGCGACCCTCCCACAGGCACATGCCGATCG
The DNA here is from genome assembly GCA_947494975.1 of uncultured Roseicyclus sp. GTDB lineage: Bacteria > Pseudomonadota > Alphaproteobacteria > Rhodobacterales > Rhodobacteraceae > Gymnodinialimonas. Next base: position 928,197 of record CANLXA010000003.1, read on the forward strand.
CACCCAATGCGATCATCGCAAGGATGGCGCCGGGGGGGCTTGCAACCCAATCCACCGCGCCGGGCAGATCGGCGATCCAATGGGCGACGGCCAGGATCCAGATCAGGCCCTGCTCCATGATCGCGAACGCCACCCAGGAGAGGCCGAAGGGCAGAAGCATCACCGCCAGCACGGCGCAGGGGATCACAACCGACCCCATCACCGGCACCGTCACAAGGTTCGCGGCCAGCCCGTAGACGGCGATCCGGTTGAAGTGGGCGGCGGCAAAGGGCGCGGTGGCGACCCCGGCCACGACAGACGACGTGACAAGCGCGAAAAGCCACTTTCCCCAGCTTGGCCAGCCCTGCATCCACGTGACGCCCCGCAACCCTGTGAAGACCGCGACCAACGCCGTTGTGGCCGCAAACGACATCTGGAAGCCAGGCGACATCAGGGTTTCGGGCCGCCGCGCCAGAACGATGATCGCCGCAATGGCCACGGAGCGCAGCGTGATGGCGCGCCGATCCAGCAAGACGGCGGTGAACATCACCGCAACCTGGATGAAGGCCCGTTCGGTGGCGACATTGCCGCCGGAAAGCGCAAGGTAGAACGCGCCGGAGGCCAGCGCCGCGACCGCCGCCCATTTACGGATCGGGTAGCGCAGGGCCACGGGCGGGATCAGGGCGAGGATGAACCGCACGGCGCCATAGATGAACCCGGTCAGCAGGCCCACATGGAGGCCGGAGATCGCCAGCAGATGCGCGATATTGGCATCGCGCATATCCTGGACCGGCCCCTGTTCCAGCCCGGAGCGGTCGCCGGTGAGAACCGCCGCCGCAAAGGCACCCGGTTGGCCGCCGATCTGGCCTTGAATGGCCTGGGAAATCCGCATCCGCAGGTGAAACAGCGGCGTCGCGCCGTCTTCGGGTGCGGCCAGCAACACGACCGGCGCCCGCACATATCCGACACCGCCAAGGGATTGAAACCAGGCGTGGCGCTGAAAGTCGAAGCCACCGGGCTCCGCCGCGCCGCCGGGGCGCGACAGGTGGCCCGTCGTCATCACCACCGCGCCGGGTTCGGGATCGATATAGCCCTGCTCCCCATGCAGGGCGATGCGCACCCTGAGCGGCGTGTTGCGGACATCGTCGAGACGCACATTATCGAGCGTCAGACGGATCGCGTCGGAGGCCGAGCGGTCAATGCCGACAATCCGCCCCTCGATCGGGCCATAATAGCGGAAATCGATGACGGGCCCGGCCACGGAATGGGCGCGCCAGCCTGCCACGCTGAGCCCCAGCGCCATGAGGGCCAGCGCGATCCCGAGGGGCCCCAACACCTCGCGCCGCCAGATCAGGAGCGCGATGCCGATGGCAAAGATCGCGCCCGCCGCCCCGTACCCCGCGATGCCCGGCTCCACCGGCAGGGCAAAGTAGAGCCCGACGCCCAATCCGAACATCACGGCCGCCCATGGCATGAGCGCGCCACGCTGGCCCTGCTGGACCGCGTTCACCCGTTGGAGGATCGCTGCGCCTTGCACCTGTTGCACCTGCCCTTGCCGAGAAAGGCCACCCAAGTTAGCTAGCCCCTCGAAGAGGGCCTGCTTCTGAAGTGCCAGAGCATGGTTTCCAAAAGGTTAACGCGCGCGTATCCGGTTTACGCGCCGGAAAGGTTCGCAGATGGCTCAAGAGGCCCAGATCGTCACCCGCATCGCGCCATCGCCGACGGGATACATGCATATCGGCACGGCGCGGACGGCGTTGTTCAACTGGCTCTATGCGCGGGGACGCGGCGGCAAGTTCGTGCTGCGGATCGAGGATACGGACCGGGCGCGGTCGACGCCGGAGGCGACGCAGGCGATCCTCGACGGGATGGCCTGGCTGGGGCTCGATCACGATGGCGAGGCCGTCAGCCAGTTTGCCCGCGCCGACCGGCACCGGCAGGTGGCCGAGGAGATGTTGGCGACGGGCCATGCATACAAGTGTTTTTCCACCCAGGACGAGATCGCCGCGTTCCGCGATGCGGCCAGAGCGGAGGGGCGCTCCACCCTGTTTCTCAGCCCGTGGCGGGAGCGCGACGATCACCCCGACGCGCCTTACGTGATCCGCCTGAAGGCCCCGCGCGATGGCCAGACGATCATCGCCGATCAGGTGCAGGGGGATGTGACGATCCAGAACGCGACGCTCGACGACATGATCCTGCTGCGCTCGGACGGGACGCCGACCTATATGCACGCGGTGGTGGTGGACGATCACGACATGGGCGTGACCCATGTGATCCGGGGTGACGATCACCTCAACAACGCCGCGCGCCAGATCCAGATTTACCGTGCGATGGGGTGGCCGGAGCCGGTCTGGGCCCATATCCCGCTGATCCACGGTGAAGACGGCAAGAAGCTCAGCAAACGCCACGGCGCCACCGGTGTGATGGAATATGCCGAAATGGGTATCCCGGCCGCCGCCATGCGCAACTACCTGGCGCGGCTGGGGTGGAGCCACGGCGACGATGAGCTGTTCACCGACGCGCAGGCGCTGGAGTGGTTCGATCTGAGCGGCATCGGGAAGTCGCCTGCGCGCCTCGATATGAAGAAACTGGGCAATGTCGCAGGATGGCATATCGCCAATGCCGAGGATGCGGATCTGGTGGCGCAGATCGGCCAATTCCTCGACATCACCGGGCAGCCCTCCCTTTCGCAGGTGCAGCAAGATGGCCTGACCCGTGCGATGTATTGCCTCAAGGATCGGGCCAGGTCCTTGCCAGAGCTTCTGGATAAGGGCCGGTTTGTATTGGACAATCGCCCGCTGGACTACGATGAAAAGGCCGTGAGCACGCTCGATCCGGTATCCCGTGGTATACTGCGGGAATTGACTGCGCAGTTGCAGAATGCTAGCTGGACCCGTGACACGCTGGAGGGCGTCTTGAACGCCGCCGCGGTCTCCCATGGGTTGAAATTCGGCAAGCTGGCCGGACCGCTGCGCGCGGCCCTCTCTGGGCGAACCGTCTCTCCGAGCGTGTTCGACATGATGCTCGTCATCGGCCGGGAGGAAACACTCGCCCGCCTGACGGAAGCGGCCTCCCTCGGCGACTGAGCGGCGGGGGGCAGCATGGGGGGCCCGTGTCCCCTGCCCCATCGCCGGCGCTCGCGCTGGCCCGCCAGACGCATGAAGGGACGACCATGGCCGACACCAAAACCGCCACCTTGACCATCGACGGGCAAAGCTTCGAGCTGCCGATCCATTCGCCCACCGCGGGCCCCGACGTTGTCGATATCGGCAAGCTTTACGGGCAAGCGGGTGTGTTCACCCACGATCCCGGCTTCACCTCGACCTCGGCGTGCGAAAGCTCCATCACCTTCATCGACGGCGGCAAGGGCGAACTGCTGCATCGCGGCTATCCGATCGACCAGCTGGCGGAGCATTCCCATTACCTCGAAGTCTGCTTCCTGCTGCTTTACGGCTACCTGCCCGGCAAGGAAGAGTTGGAAACCTTTGAGTACACGATCACGCGGCATACGATGCTGCACGAGCAGATGGCCAATTTCTTCCGGGGGTTCCGGCGGGACGCGCATCCGATGGCCGTCATGGTGGGCGTGGTGGGCGCGATGTCGGCGTTCTATCACGACAGCACCGACATCACCGACGAACGCCAGCGTGAAATCGCGTCGCACCGCCTGATTGCCAAGATGCCGACGATTGCGGCCTGGGCCTACAAATACACGATCGGCCAGCCTTTCGTGTATCCGCGCAATGACCTGAGCTATGCCGCGAACTTCCTGCGCATGTGCTTTGCGGTGCCAGCCGAGGAATACGTGGTCGACCCGATCCTTGAACGTGCGATGGACCGGATCTTCACGCTCCACGCCGATCACGAACAGAATGCGTCCACCTCCACGGTCCGCCTGGCCTCATCCTCGGGCGCCAACCCGTTTGCGTGCATCGCCGCCGGTATTGCGTGCCTCTGGGGCCCGGCCCATGGCGGCGCAAACCAGGCCTGTCTGGAGATGCTGGAAGAGATCGGCACGGTGGATCGCATCCCCGAATTCATCGCGCGGGCGAAGGACAAGAACGACGATTACCGGCTGATGGGCTTCGGTCACCGCGTCTACAAGAACTTCGATCCGCGTGCGACGGTGATGAAAAAGTCCGCCGACGAGGTGCTGGAGCTTCTGGGGGTCGAGAACAACCCCAAGCTTCAGGTTGCCAAGGAACTGGAAAAACAGGCGCTCGACGATCCGTATTTCGCGGACAAGAAGCTGTTCCCGAACGTGGATTTCTATTCCGGCATCATTCTTGAGGCGATGGGCTTCCCGACCTCGATGTTCACGCCGATCTTCGCGCTTAGCCGTACCGTTGGCTGGATTTCCCAGTGGAAAGAGCAGCTGGCCGATCCGGCGCTGAAAATCGGCCGCCCGCGCCAGCTTTATACCGGTGAGACGGCGCGGGATTATGTGCCGATCGAAAATCGCTGAAGCCCCCTTTTTTGAGACGACTGCGCGGCCATCCCGAAGGCGGGGTGGCCGCTTTCGTCCCGGTTGAGGATCAGGCCGCCGCCTTGTCCGCCGCCAGAAGGCGGATGCGTTCCACCATTGCCCGCACGCCGTTGGAGCGCTGGGACGACAGGTGCTCATCAAGGCCGAGCCGGCCCAGTTCCGCGGCCGCATCGACCTCAAGAACATCGTGCACGCTGAGGCCCGCATAGAGCGCATGCAACACGGCGATCAGGCCGCGCACGATGATCGCGTCGCTGTCCCCCTGGAAATCAAAGGTCTGCCCCTCGATCCGGGGCAGAATCCAGACCTGGCTGGCGCATCCATCGACCTTGGTGGCCGGCACTTTCACCGCATCGTCCATCGCCTCCATCGCCTTGCCGAGCTCAATGACATGGCGATACCGCTCTTCCCAATCATCAAGAAAATCAAAGGTTTCGGCGATCTCTTCAAAGGCTTCGGTGGCCATGGGGCACTCCGGGTTCAGGACGTCTGCAGGGGAGGTAAGGCGCGCGGGCCACAAGGTAAAGGGCAGCGGGTGCGCCTCCCTTCCCAATACGGCGCCGATCCGCTAGGCAAGGACGGCAGAATTACGTCAAAGGTCCGCCCCATGTTGCGCCCCCTTCTTATCGTGTCCCTGATCCTGACGCTTGGCGCATGTGGCAGCCGTCTGAACCCGCTCAACTGGTTCGGCGGGGACCGCGAAGAGCGCATTCGCGTTGATCCCGATGCCGCCGGGTCGGTGGGCCTGGCGCTGGACCCGCGCGCCCTTGTGGCCGAGATCACGCAATTGTCGGTGGAGCCCACAACATCCGGGGCGATCCTGAGGGCGACCGGCGTGACCCCGTTGCAAGGCTATTTCGACGCCAGCCTGCGGCTTGTTGAACGGACCGAAACCGCGATTGTCTATGAATTCCGCGCCGCCCCGCCGCTCAACGGATCCACCCAGGGTGTGCAGGAGATTGTGGCGGGCACCACGCTGTCGAACGGCGAATTGCAGGGCATCCGGTCGATCACGGTCATCGCCCAGAACAACCGCCGGACGGTCAGCCGCCGCTAGCGCCGATCTTTCGATCACACATCGACGATGCAGACTTTCTGCCCCTTGGCAGACAGCGCAACTTCGCCGTTCAGAAGCCGCACGGCATCGGCCCCGAAGACCTCGTGCCGCCACCCGGTTGACCAGACGCCATCGGTATGGCCGGAGGCGATATCGTCCAGATCACTCGAGGAGGCGATCAGCTTGGGGGCCACATTCGCGGCCTCGGCCTTGGCCTTCAGCAGAACACGCAACAGATCGGCGAGCGCGGGGTTGAGGTTGGATCGGTCCTTGCCCTGGGCGGGTTTGGGCAGATCGGAATTGGGCACCGCCAATCCCTTGGCGACCGCGTCGATCAGCCCCTCGGCAATCGCGCCCTTGCGGGCATCGCGCAGCAACAGCCGGGATTTTCCCAGATCGGCCACATTCTTGGGCTTGGTGGAGGCAATCTCGACCAGCGCATCGTCTTTCAGCACACGGTTCCGCGGGACGTTCCGCGCCTGTGCGTAGCGTTCCCGAAACGCCGCCAGTTCCCGCGCAATTGCCAGCATTCGCGGCGAATTGGAGCGCAGTTTCAACCGCCGCCACGCGGAATCGGGCTCCACCACGTAATTGTCGGCATTGGTCAGCTGCGCCAGTTCTTCCTCCAGCCAATGGGTGCGGCCGGTCCGCTCCAGCTCGGCGGACAGATATTCGTAGATCTGCCGCAAATGGGTGACATCGGCCAAGGCGTAGGTCTTTTGTGCATCGCTGAGCGGGCGGCGCGACCAATCGGTGAAGCGTGAGGATTTGTCGAGCGACGCCTTTGCGATCCGGCGCACCAATGTTTCATAGCCCACCTGATCGCCGAAGCCGCAGACCATGGCCGCAACCTGCGTATCGAACAGCGGCGCGGGCACAAGATCGCCCTCGACGTGGAAAATCTCCAGATCCTGCCGGGCGGCGTGGAAGACCTTCACCACATTCTTGTTGCGGAACAGTTCGTAGAGCGGCTCCAGCGACAGGCCCTCGGCCAGCGGGTCAACGAGGACGGCATCGGTGTCATCGGTTCCCGGAAGCGCCAGCTGCACAAGGCAGAGTTGGGCGAAATACGTCCGCTCGCGCAGGAATTCGGTATCGACGGTGACATAGGGAACGTGAGCGGCGCGGGCACAGAATTCGGCCAGCGCGTCAGTGGTGGTGAGGGTGTTGGGCACGTGGAACCGATGTCTGATGTAAATGACGGGTTGCGCGGTGATAGAGGAGGATCGCGCGGAAGGAAAGAGACGGCGGGGCGCGCGCCGTCAGGGCAGGTAAACCGGCGTCCGGTCCCCGCCAACAAAGCGGCGCAGAACGGCGGGGTAGAGGCGATGTTCCATCGGCAAGATGCGCGCGGCGAGCGTATCGGGCGTGTCGCCGGGATGGATCGGAACCCGCGCCTGCCCCAGGATCGGGCCGTCATCCAGGGCGGCCGTTACCTCGTGCACACTGCACCCGGCCTCGGCATCGCCGGCCGCTATGGCGCGGGCATGGGTCTCAAGCCCCTTGTATTTCGGCAGGAGCGACGGGTGGATGTTGAGCATGCGCCCGGTCCATTTGTCGGTAAAGGCGGGTGTGAGGATCCGCATGAACCCGGCAAGGCAGAGGATGTCGGGTCGGTATTCCATGAGCGTGCCGTGCAGTGCCCCCTCGAAGGCCGGGCGATCCCCGGCGAAGCTGCGATGATCGACGCAGGCCGTGGGCACGTTTAGGTCCGCCGCGCGGGCCAACCCGCCCGCCCCCGGCACGTTGGACAGGACCAGGCAGGGCCGCGCCGGATGATCGCCGACCATGGATCGCACCAGCGCCACCATGTTCGATCCGCCGCCCGAGATCAGGATGGCGACCCGTTTCGTCACCCAAGCCGCCCCGTGTAATGCATGCCGGGCGTGTCCGTCACGTGGCCGATGCGGTGCACCTGCTCGCCCGCGGCCTCAAGGGTTTGGGTGACGGCCCCGGCCCGGTCCGCCGCCACGACCAAAACCATGCCGATCCCAGCATTGAAGGTTTTCAGAAGCTCCGCCTGATCGAGGCCGCCTTCGGCAGCGAGCCACCGGAACACGGGCGGCAGCGGCCAGGATGTCAGGTCGATCTGCGCGCCGAGCCCGTCGGGCAGGACCCGCGGCAGGTTCTCCGTCAAGCCACCGCCGGTGACATGGGCCAGCCCGTGGACGCCGCCTGCGCGGATCGCGTTCAACGCGGATGTCACGTAGAGCCGCGTGGGCGTCAGAAGCGCCGCGCCGAGGCTGGTATTCGCAAACGGCGCGGGCGCGTCCCAATCCAGGCCGGTGCGCGCCACCACGCGGCGAACCAGCGAATATCCGTTGGAATGGACACCGTCCGATGCGAGGCCCAGAAGCACGTCGCCCTCGGCCACATCGGCGGGCAGCGTCGCGCCGCGATTCATCGCGCCGACGGCAAAGCCCGCAAGGTCAAAATCACCGGGGGCGTACAGCCCCGGCATCTCCGCCGTCTCGCCGCCGATCAGCGCGCAGCCCGAGGCCTTGCAGCCCGCGGCGATGCCTTCGACGATGCGCGCGGCGGCCTCGACCTCCAGCTTGCCGGTGGCGAAATAATCCAGGAAAAACAGAGGCTCCGCCCCCTGGCACACCAGATCGTTGACGCACATCGCGACCAGATCCACGCCGATCGTGTCGAAATGGCCGGTGTCGATTGCGATCTTGAGCTTGGTGCCGACGCCGTCCGTGGCGGCCACCAGGACCGGGTCGTCATAGCCCGCGGCCTTGAGGTCAAAAAGCGCCCCGAACCCGCCCAGTCCGGCCATCACGCCGGGCCGTGTCGTGGCGGCGGCGGCGGGCTTGATCCGATCCACCAGCGCATTGCCCGCGTCGATATCGACGCCCGCATCGGCATAGGTCAGCGCGTCCTTGCTCTGCTCGGTCATCAAAATGGCCCCTTGTCCCAGACGGCTTTCGGTTATCAGCCCGGTTGCGCCCCGTCCATGGCACTTGCGCCGCACCTGCAAACCCGAAGCCGCAATCTGCCCAATTTTAGACAAATTCTTTCCATAGCCCCCGTCCTCAACAAAGAAAAACACGACGAGGCGCATGTCATGGCGGCATCGAAATCCACCGAGATCTTCTTCATCGTCGACGGCGCGCGGCTTGAGGCGCAGGCCTGCCTGCTGGCCCCGTCGCTCAAGCGTCATCTGATGGAAGGCCAACGGGCGGTGGCCTATATGCGCGAGGATTTCCGCGAGCAGATGGAGCCGTTTACGGCCGATATCCTGACCGCATCCGACGTCGAGATCCGCTGCATTCCCGGCACCGATGGCGGCCACGCGCCCTGGGCCGCGCCCTACCCCCATGGCAACAAGATCCTTGCGGCCGCAGCGCCGCGGGATTGTGACGTGTCGGTCTTTCTGGATACGGACACGATCTTGACCGAACCGGTTGATTTCGCATCCGAACTGGGCGACGCGCTGATCGCGGCCTGCGTGTCCGACTACGCGGCCTCTGCCGGATCCGACGAGGATTGGGCGCATTATTACGCCGCGTTCGACCTGCCGCTGCCGGCCGACCGCGTGCAATTCAACGCCGGGCGCAAGCTGATCTCCCTGCCCTATTTCAACGCCGGTGTGGTCCTGTTTCGGGAGCGCACCGATGACGGCGTGCCAACCGGCGTCGGGCGCGACTGGCTGAAGGCCGCCGTGCAATTCGAGCGCGAGGTGAGCCGCGATTACCTGCGCGCGAATATCGATCAATTCACCCTGCCGATCCTGGGCTACCTGCGCGGCGCGCCGGTCAGGCCGCTGGATCAGCACATGAATTTCAACATCCAGAGCTTCGGCCACGCGCCGGACCAGCGCCAGAGCGTCGCCCATTATCACCGTCTTGGCGTACTCTGGCAGCATTCCAGCCACGGGCGATTGGCCCTGGAATGCCTGGCGGAGCTGCGCGGCGCGGCTGCGGCCGAGGAATATCTGGAAACCTTCGGCACCATCGCCAAACGCAAGCGGATGAAACACCATTTGCGGGCCATGGCCGATGCGACCGCCTCAGCCCTGCCGACGGGCTCCGATCCGGCTGCCGATCCACAGGAACAGCGCCAGCATCAATCCCGCGGATAGGTTTACCAGAACAAGGCTGCGCAAGCCGACCGGATCATTCATGATCTGGCGGAAGGCAGGCACCAGCATCGCCGGAACGATGACGTTGATGATCAGGTAGATGGAGATCAGGAGGGCCCAGATCGTGGCCCAATCCCTGGCGGCAAGGGCGCGCGTGGCCTTGCGCACCGCCTGCAGGCCGATATCCATCGCAGGCACCGATGCGAGGATAACGGTGGTTGCCAAAGTGTTGGGAAGGCCCAGAAAACTGACGGCGGCAATATAGAGGATCCGAAGGCCGATCAGCCAGACCAGGTAGCGCAGCGCAAGCGGCGTGAGGGGGGGCATCGGGCAAACTCCGGCCTTGGATCAAGCTTTTCGCTTGATAAGCGACCCGGCCGCACGCCGCAACGTGATCTGACCGCTTTCCCCTTCCGGTTTGCTCTGCTACCTCTCGGATTCATGATCGGGGGCCTGTAGCTCAATTGGTTAGAGCAGAGCGCTCATAACGCTTTGGTTGCGGGTTCAAGTCCTGCCGGGCCTACCATCATTTTCCCCGAACCGCTTAACGCGCGCCCCTTCTGCCCAGGGAGTGGGCAAGGCGGCCAGAGGCGGCGGATACCGCGCCTTGACACGGGTTTTGTTTGGAAAACGTCGCAAATTTGCGGGATATTAACCCTACGGAACGACCCTGCATGCGGGCTCGGCCATCCGTGCTAACTGGCCGAGCCTTCCCCAGACGGAGGGTTCGCCAGATGAACCAGTTGAAACTGTTATTGTTTTACCTCGACCATGCCTCCGCCCGCGCGATTGACCGGGCGGGCGCGGATTGGATCGGGGGCGACACACGGCGCGAACGCGCCAAGGCCCACGGGCAGTTGGCCCGGGATGCGAGCAAGGCCCTGCTGCCGCGCCGACACTGACAAGGGCGCTTATCGCGGCAGGGTCAGATCGACCCTCAGGCCGCCCATCTCGCTGCTGTGCCCAAGCGCCAGCGATCCGCCGTGACGGCGGGCGATATCGTTGGCGATCGCGAGGCCCAGACCCACGCCCGACCCCCGGTTCTGATTGCGCGCCTGATCCAGCCGGATGAAGGGCCGCAAGGCGTCGGCCCGCCGGTTCTCGGGGATGCCGGGCCCGTCATCCTCTACCGTAAACCGCACGGCCCGGTCGATCAGCGCCACGCTGACGGAGGCCGTCTCCCCATACCGCAGAGCGTTGGACAGCAGGTTCATCAGCGCCCGTTTGACGGCCATTGGGCGCATCGGCACCGCCGCCGTCTCCTCCGGCACGGTCAGGCGCACCTCGCCGCCACTGCGCCTTGCATTCTCGACCACCTCGCGCGCCAGGGCGATGGGATCGCCCGGCACCGGATCGTCCAGCGCCTCGCCCCGCACGAAATCGAGGAATGTGTTCAGCAGCGCCTCCATCTCATCGACATCCCGGGACAGATCGGCGCGATCGGGCCCCTCCTCCATCATCCCCAATGCAAGGCGCATCCGCGTGAGCGGCGTGCGGAGATCGTGGCTGACCCCCGACAGGAGCAGCGTGCGCTGTTCCAGATGGCCCTCGATCCGGGCCCGCATATCCAGAAAGGCCCGCCCCGCCGAGCGAACCTCGAGCGCGCCGGAGGGGTGATACTCCACCGGGCGGCCCTTGCCGAAGGCCTCCGCGGCCCCTGCCAGGCGGCGGATCGGGCGCAATTGGTTGCGCAGGAACACGAAGGCCACCAGCGTCATCAGAATGCCGGTCGCCACCATGATCACCAGCAATTGGTGGGGGGCGGGCGCCGAAACCCGTCGCCGGGACGCGCTGAGTGTGACGGCACCGTCGTCCCGATTGACCAACAGGGCAATCTCGCGCCCCTCGGTGGCCAGATCCAGGCCCGCAAGTCCGGGGATTGCGCGCTCCAGCACGTCGATCACGACGACGCCCGACAGGTCGTAGAACCACCGCTGATATCCCGGCTCCACCGCCCGCGTGTTGATCCCGATATCCAACGCATCGGCCAGCGCCCGGGCCGCGTCGGGGCCGTCCGCGGCCCATGTGTCGAGGATCAGGTTCAGGTCCAGCGACAGCGCACTGGTCAATTGCTGGGTCACATCCTCGAAATGGCGTTGCAGAAAGACCGAACTGACGACAAGCTGGATCGTCACAACGGGCACGATCAGGATCAGTGCCGCGCGCCCGTACAGGCCACGGGGCAGAAATCTCTTGATCCAGGCGGAAACCGTCATGGGCGCCATCTAAGCGGGAGGGGGGGCAGCTTGCAAAGCGAAACGCTGGAACCGGGCCTGCGCCGGATCACCGCCCCGAACCCGTCACCGATGACCTTCACCGGCACGCAGACCTACCTCTTGGGCGAAGACGAGGTTGTGGTGATCGACCCCGGCCCCGCCGTGCCGGACCATCTGGACGCGATCCTGGCAGCCCTTCCACCGGGCGGGCAGGTTGCGAAGATCCTCGTCACCCATTCCCATCTGGATCACTCCCCCCTTGCCCGGCCCCTGGCCGACGCCACCGGCGCGCCGATCCTTGCGGCCGGCCCCAGCGATTGGGGGCGCAGTGCGATCATGCACGATCTGGCACAAGGCGGGCTGATCGGGGGCGGCGAAGGCGTCGATGATACCTTCGCGCCGGACCTCCGGATCGCGGAGGGGGACAGCGTTGACGGGCCCTGGGGCCGCATCGGCGTGCTGGAAACGCCGGGGCACATGGCCAACCATCTGAGCTTCACCTGGAATGGCGCGCTGTTTTCGGGGGATCTGGTGATGGGCTGGTCCACCTCGATGGTGTCACCGCCGGACGGGGACATGACGGCCTTTCTCGCCTCCGTCGCGCGGCTGGCCGGGCGGGATGACCGGATCTACTATCCGGGCCACGGCGACCCGGTGGCCGATCCGCAGGACCGCGCCCGCGCCCTCATCGCGCATCGCCAGGGTCGCGAGGCACAGATCCTGAACGCCTTGTCCGCCACCGGACCGGCGACACCCGCCCTCCTTGCCGCCCGGATCTATACGGACGTGGCCCCCGCCCTGCTGCCCGCCGCCGAACGCAATGTGCTGGCCCACCTGATCGATCTGGTCAGCCGATCCAAGATCCAATGCGATGGCCCCGTCCGCGCCACAACACAGTTTGCGCTGCGATGAAATTTTCCGGTTTCCCCCACTGGACGCCCAGAATCCCCCTTGCTATATGCCACGACAGTTCCGGCGTAGCTCAGCGGTAGAGCAGTTGACTGTTAATCAATTGGTCGTAGGTTCGATCCCTACCGCCGGAGCCAAATTCACTAATCCTGTCAGAGCCTTATGCGGCGCTGTTGAAGTGCGGCAATGCAGGGTGAGGGTCTGGCGCGGCCATGGGTGGTTGGTGCGGTGATCGAAAGTCCCGCATGGGCGCATTCACCCCTTCCTGACGTCAGGCGCTCCGCAGGCGGTCCACCTTGGCAAGGCCGGGGGCGAAATCCTGTTCCTGGTAGATCGATGCCGCGGCGGCGAAATGCTCCTCCGCCCTGGCGTCCTGCTTGCGGGATTGGGCGATGACCGCGAGGCCCAGATGGGCATCGGCGTCAAAAAAACCAGACGGGATTTGCCGGAACTCGAAGTACCGCTGGTAGAGCTGCTCGGCCCGTTTGACCGCACCAATCCGCAACGAAATCGCCTTCAACAGGTCGAGCGGATGCATTCTGGGCCGCGGCTGGTCGCTTGGCAGCAGGCCTGCGAGGGTCAGGAGAAACTCGGCCTCGCCAAGGAATTGGCGGTAGATCGACGCCTTGTGCCCGGCGTCCAGCGCGAAGTCGCCCGCTTGCTGGAGCCGCGCCCATCCGCGGCGAATGTGACCGTCCAGGATCATGGCAACCGCCACCTGTTGCCCGACCGGCGTGGCGAACACCTTGTCGCCGAACTCAAGGCATTTCTGGTGCTGAGCTTCGAAAATCTCGGGCCGAATGGTTCGGTCACCCGACAGGCTCCGGGCGGCATTGATGAAGAAATGCGCCGCCTGCCAATCGACGGTACCCGGCACGGTGTATTCGATGCTTTCGTATGAGGCGCTCTGGGCGGCGTCGAGTTGACCCTTGAGGTGATGCGAAATCGACTCGGTCCACTTGGCATAGGCGAGCGCCCAATTGCGCTTCCTGGCATGGCCGAATGCGAGCAGGGCCTCGACCGTGGCATCCATGTTCTTCATGTCGCCCAGAACGCGGTAGCGCAGGGCCGTCATGTGCAGAACCGTCTGGGTCAGGTGATCGTCATCGGTGGCGCGGGCGACCTTGCCCACCTCATCGAGGATCTCCCCGATCTCCTGCTGGTAATCACGCGGGTGGTCGATCAACGTCCAGAGCTTGATCGTTTTGACATGGGAGGCGGCATAGGTATCGCCCGCATCGACAGCAATCTGCTCCGCCTCTTCGATGATCTGCAGCGAGGCCTCGATCTGGCCGCCCACGCATTGGGCCTTGCCGTAGAGGGACATGCAGATGGTCCGGGCGACGATGTTCGTGCTGCGATCCAGCTGTGCCCGATAGGTCGTGACGATGCGGATGATCTTGGCGAAGTTGCCGTAGATATCGAGGCATCGGCACCAGATGAGGAGCGCTTCGGCCAGCACGTCCGGCGGCAATTCGGTGGGCAGATCCTCGATCAACTCGGCGCAGCGGTCCATGAATTTGTCGCAGGTCGGAAGCGCATAGACATCCAGCGCCGATTGCGCGGCGGCGTAGTAGTGTTCCAGCGCTGGCTCAACGGCACCGGCCTGATCGAAATGGAAGGCAAGCACGGCGTTCACATCGGTGTCGTTCCCGCTGACCTCCTTGATGATCCGGGCGGCCTGCAGGTGGAGGTCTTTCTTGTGGTCACGCGGCAGGCTGCCGATGATCGCATCGCGGATCAGGGCATGGGAGAACCTGTATCGCTGCGTCTTGGCGTCATGTTCGATCAGGCCTTGGCTGGCCGCGGTTTCCAGCACCTGATCGGCCTCCTCCGCGCGGCCCATCTGTGCCGAGAGGTAATCATGATTGATGTAGCGGTCGATGATCGCGGCGAATTTCAGGCTGGTCTTGAGGTCATTGGGCAGAAGATCGAACCGCGCGAAAATCAGGTTTTGCAAGGTGCCGATGGTTCGAATAACGGGCACGATCTCCGCGGGGTTCTGGCCCGGTTCGGTCAACCGGGCCTTGATGTGGCGCAGGATCTCTTCCGCGAACAGGGGATTGCCTTCGGATTTTTCGTAAACCGTCGCGCTGAGGGGGGCGAGGTCTTCAAAATCGGGGAAAGATTGCTGAACGAGGGACAGAATGTTGCCCGGGCTGAGCGGCCGCAATTCGAGGGCATTGGGAACCAGCGTGGTGGACCAGGTGAAATCGTCGCGGAAGCGGCTGATCAGGACGATCTTGTCGTGGCGCGCGCGTGTCTCCAGGAATTCGCCAAGAATTTCGGCACTTTGCGCATCCATCCAGTGGATGTCCTCGAAGACGATCCGTGTATTTGTCCGCGTGGTGATGGCGTGAAACAGAAAGCCGAGGTCGCGGCGGATATCGACGGCATCGTTCTCGACCACGTGGCGCAGGCGACGTTGCAGAAGGGCGATGGTTTTCTCGGAGATCAGCCTGTCGTTTTGCGACAGATCAGCCAGCGCAGCGCCCATGTCCGCCAATGGATCCTGGCCGCGTCGCGCCACATGCGCCCGGACGATATCGGCGACGGCGGCGAAGGGCTCGTCGCGGGTGGTGACGGAGCAATTGACGAAGATGTTGGGTTGTTGGTGTTCGGGATGCTTCAGGGCCTGATGGATGAAGCGCGATTTGCCGATGCCGGCGGGCCCGTGGACCAGCCGAACCTGCGCCTGCGCCGCGTCATCGGCCAGCCACGCGCGAAACTCGGCGATCATCTCCTCGCGGCCGACATAGTCATGCCCGCCGCGGAAGATACGCGCCTCAAGCGACGTCTTGGCCTCGAAGATATCCGTCAGCCGAAAGGCAATGACCGGATCGGGAAAGCCCTTGAGCTCGAAGGCCCCGACCTTCCGAGTCTCGGCGAACCCCTCGATCTCGTGGTGCACTTCCTCGGAGCAGAACACCTGCCCCGGCTCCGCGATGCTCTGAAGCCGTGCGGCAAGGTTCACGGCGGAACCGAGCGCATTCAGCCTGATCTGCTCGTCGATCCCGAGCCCGCCGATCAGAACCTCGCCGCCCCCGATGCCGATGCGGATATCCGGCGACACGCCGTAGCGTGCCTCGAAATCGGCCTTGCGGCCCCGAACCTTCTCCAGAATGCCGAACGCGGTCTTGCAGGCCACAAGCGCCGCGTTCTCGACGGCCTTGGGCGCGCCGAAAATGGCGAACATGCTGTCCCCGGCGAAATCGACGGGATAGCCGTCGGCCCCCCTGACGCTGTCCACGATATCGCGCAAGATGTCCTGCATCACGCTGAACGTGTCTTCGGCGCCGATCCGGTTGGTCAACTCGGTGGAGCCGACGACGTCGACCATGAGCGTCGCAACCCACCGCTTCTCATTCATCGTCTCATCAAGCACGGGCAGTCGTCTCGATTCATCAAAATGCGTCCAACCCGGCATTTGGGCATGGGGTAACCCTAGGTCGCCTCCGGGGAGCGGGCCATCGAATTCTAGCCTTGCCGCCTGCGGGCCACTGACACAGGTCTGCATCGGTGCTCCGCCGACGGCGTCGCGGCGTTTGGGTCAATTGTAGGTGTTCAGCACCGCAACCAGATCGGGATAGACATCCACATCCGCCCCTTTGCCGATGAACGTGTCCATATGGCCATAGCCTTTGTAGACCTTGCGGCTGAACTTCTCGCGGGAGGCCGGCATCGAGTTGCGCAGCCACTCCACCGTGCGCAGGGAGGATCCCGGCAGAACGATGGTGTTCTGTGCCCCGGCGATGAAGTGGTTCGGGAAATCCAGGTTCTCGAAATGCGGCAGGTAGATATCCCTGCCCCTGGCACTGATCGCGTGGCCCGCGGCAAACATCGCCCCCAGCTGTTCGAAGGATTTGACCGACACCTTGCCGAACATGTCCTTGATCGCGTTGTGGGTTTCGAGGTTGAGGTTCTCGTGAAAGTAACTCGGCCCGTAGATCCCGAAGATCCGGTGGCAGGTCGGGCTGTTGCACGGCTCGCCATTGGGGAACGGCACGCTGTACATCATCATGTCGAAGATCGTGTCGAACGTATCGTCGTCCGAGGGCACCGGCGCGACCATGTCGATCACCGGCATGCCCGACAGCGCCTTTTCGATGTCCTTGCTGCCCATGAATTTGCCGATGGCCTCGGCCACGGCCTTGGGCAAGCCCTTGTAGATCGCCTGTGCCAGATGCACGTCCGCCTTGAGCAGGTTGAACCAGTTCGTCACCGGATGCACGGTGAGCTGGGACGAGATCATGTTGCGCACCTGCGCCTTGGTGATCGTGCCTTTCAGGAGCGCCATCTGCGCGGTCAGCGCGCCGACGCAATGGCCCACGATCTGCAGGTCGGACGCGTTGGTTTCCTGCAGCACCAGGTCCACGGCCCAGGGCCAGTCATTGTCGGCGATATCGTCGATGTCGTAGGGCGCGTAATCGTTGTATTTCCCGCCTTGGGGGCTGCCGCGATAATCGAACAGCCACACGTCATAGCCGTCGGCCACAAGCGCATCCACGAAGGATTGCGCCGTCGTTTGCACGGCAAAGGATTGCGCGATCGTCGAAATCCCCGGGGCCAGAACAACGGGGCCCTTGGCGCCGCCCTGATAGCGGATCAGCTGGCCAACGGGGATCAGGCCGGGGACTTTGGGTGGATTGGTCTCGCACGTATAAAGAACCGAAGACACCTTGGGATGGCGCGGCAGGGGCGCGCCATCATCGGGCGGGATGGCGTTTGACGTGTCGGTGCGGCTTTCGAAATTGAAGAGGTAAGCCGGGACGCCGCCATAGGTCTCGAAGATCAGGCCCGCGAACTTGGCCGCGACGCTGGCGGCGAAATAGGCCTTGATCATCTGGATCGGCTCAACCAGCGCGGAGGTGCTGTCGGGCACGGATTTGACGCCCAGAAGCGTCTTGATCAGGCGGTTCCAGAACGCGGTGCCCGTCAGCAGATCCTTGAGCTGCAGCTTGGTGATCGCGTCGAGCATCATCTCGATAGTGTCGCTGGCGCCTTTCGTGCCGGGATCGGGGTAGTTCGGATCAATCGTGCTGGCCTGTTTGGCCAGATCCTGGAGACCCAGTGAAATGATACCGGTCAGGGCGACGCCGTTCTTCTGAGCGCCGGCCACGATATCGGTGTAGGTGATATCGATGGGCAGGGTCGTCAGATCATGCCACCACGTGGATCCGGGCCTGCGGCGCAGGGTCTTGTGGCCGGAGAAGGCCATGGGCCGCCGCCCGCCACTCAGCTGGCCCTTGTAGGTCATGCGCCACTCATCAACCGTTGCCGGATCTGCCGCCAGCAGTTGGAAGGTGCCATCCACGACGTCCAGCGCCGCCTCCGTGCCGCCATCGGCGGGGTCGTTCACGGTGAGCGTCCCGGTCAGGGGCACGGGTTTGCTATCGGCCAGCGCAAAATCCAGAGCACTGGGCGCGGAGATGGCGAAGCTGCCCACCAGCGGCTGATCATTCGCCCGGCCCCGCGCCGCGGCGACCTCGTAGGGGTCGGACACCCCGCCTGCATGGAGCTTCTCGGGCCGCGATACGTAGCCCGACATGGTTTCCTGAAACGACAGCGGCGGGCTGACATCACCAAAACTCTTCTCGATTGCCGCCAGCACGCGCGTCACGATCGAAGAATCGTCAGGTACCGTTGCCGGATCGAATGCGTCACACAGATCGGAGATGATCCCGAGCATGATCTTCAGCGCCGGGATCAGATCATCGCTGACATCGCTGCCGGACAGCGAATTGAAGGCGGTTTCGGTGGCCGTGTAGAGCTTGGCCTGGGCGGCGGGATCGGTCACGAGATTGTCGATCAGGTAGGATTTGAAATCCTCGATCACCGTGTCCTTGGTCAGCGACCACCAATACGTCTCCAGCTTGCTGATCCCCGAGGACAGATCATCGCGGATCTCCACCAGCTTGTCGTGAATGATCTTGGCTTCGTCATCCGTGGGGATCGGCGTGATTTCCTGCATCAGCGGGACGGAATTCGCGGGCACCGCCGGGCCGTCCTTGACCCAGCCCTTGCGCTTGATGAGAACATCCATGGCGCGTTCCGTGACCGCCGAAATGGTCAGCAACGGGTTGAGCCCGAGGGACGTGGGCATGACGGAGCCATCACAGACCAAAAGCCCGTCATAAACGCCCTCCCCCGACCCGGTATAAACCTGGCAATCGGGGTTCACGACGCCGTCGGCGGCGCTATCGGCCATGCGGCAGCCGCCAACCGGGTGAACGGTGACAAGGTTCCAGTCAAACGCCTCGCTCCAGGTCGGGTTGGGCAGGTAATTCGACCAGATCGATTCCGCGTAAGTGCGCAAGATGTCGTTGTCGCGGGGATAGGGAAACTCGCGGCCCACACCGGGCCAGTCGACGACAACGGTATCGGACGTCTGATTGTACCGCAGAAGCCCATCGGCATTGTCATGGGACATTACGAGGTAGGATTGCGTCTGCGCCAGAGCGCCGGTGTAGGACAGCGCCGAGATATCGCCGGCTTCCTTGAGCTGCTGGCCCAATTCGCTGATGTCCTTCAGGCGGCGGGCGGCGTCGGGGAACCGCGTGAAATCCGCCGTGACCGCATCGTTGAGAAAGAAGATCGCGGGATAGGCCGTGGCCAGCGCGCCGGGTGGGGAGCCATCTTCGATGACGAGGCCGTCCTTGACGTCATCCCCCTCGCCCATATCCACCTTGACGACCCCGGTGATACAGGGCCCCGGCCTATATTGCGGCTTGTTGGGAAGATTGCTGCCAGCCCCAATGCTGTAGATCGGTTTGATTGGATTGGGCGGCTCCAATGGTTCCAGCGGCAGTTCCGGCCCGGCCGCATCATCGGGCGGCGGGGGTGGCACGTATTGATCGACATTGGCATCGAACCCAAAGCCCAGAATGTCGCCATTGCCCGAAAATCCCTTGCCGAGGTTATCGGCGGAGAGCGGCAATCCGGCCATGGCGGACCGGTGCAGGATCCCGAAACTGCCCAGTGTTCCTGCGGCCACAACGACCATCTTCGCCTTGATTGCGATTGGTTTTGGAGAGGCGGCACCGGGCGAGACATCCTCCACGCTCACCACATAGCCCGACGCGTCATCGCCGCTGATTGTCTGGACCTTCGCCTCGGTGGCTATTTTCGCGCCATTGGCATGGGCATAGGGCAGGTAGTTCATCAGGGTCGTGTTCTTGGCGCCGTAATTGCAGCCCGAACAGCAATCGCCACACATGGTGCAGGCCACCTGCATATTGCCGAAATGGTTCGGGCCCTGCTTGAACGTCACATTGATCGGCGCGCGTTCAAACGTCCCCAGGCCGGTGCGTTTGGCGGACGTCTCCAGCGCGGCAAGTTTGGGCACGGTCACGTCGTCGGGAAGCGTGGTCGTCCCCAGCGCCTCGCTGGCCGTGTCGTAATACCCGTCAAGGATCGTGCCACCCTTGTAGATCGCGGGCCAGCGGGGATCGTCGAAGACGTTCGGTTGGCATCGGAGCGCGACATTCGCGTTGATCAGGGAGCCGCCCCCCAGCCCGCAGCCGACGATGACGTGCATATCCGCGTTCAGGTGGACCTCCATGATGCCGTTGGCGCCGGGCACCAGCGGGCCGTTTTCGGCCGTCGAGACCTGCACTTCCTTTTGCACCGATCCCAGATCGGTGGGGTATTCGCCGGGCAGCACCTCCCGGCCCCGCTCCAGCAGCAGGACATTCCGGCCCGCAAGCGTCAGGCGGGCCGCGGAAATCGCACCGCCATAGCCGGACCCGATCACAATCGCATCGAAGACAGGGCTCAGATCCGTTTCCGACAGCGTCTTCGATATTCTGTGCATCGTCAGGGTCATACCAGCCCCCCCGATGACCGTGCATCGTCTTCCGCCCTCTGGGCATTGCGCAAGAACATCTGCTGCTTGTCCAGCAGGCCCGCCGCCACGACGTAGGAGAATTTGCTCCACTCCGCCTCCGCCGCGTCCACCGCCTTGGTCAGGGACTGGAAGAGCGGGTTGTCCTCATCCGATGTGGGATCGGCGGAGACCACACTTACCTGCCCCACATCACTTTCATCGGGCAGGACCGTCCCGTCATCGGCGACGATCGTCTTGCGATTGAGTGGCATTTCGAACAACCGAAGGGCGGCGGTGTTCAGGTCGTCATCCACAAACACCGCCGACGCGCCCTCCACGGTGCTCAGAAGCGCGGTATCGAGCACCCATCCGCCGGTATTGTAAACCGTGACGGGCCGCGCGTATCCCGGCACAACCATCTGATCCTCAAAGGGTTTATGGGTATGGCCGAACACGAATGTCAGATGCTCGGGCCTGGGATCAGGCAATTCGGCGTCGATCTGCGTGCGCACGGTTTCCGACAGGTATCGCTTCAGGCCCTCAATCGAACTCTCCGAGAGGATCCTGGTATAGTCGAACCGTTCCAGCGTCGAAAACCGCCCCAGCAAGCTGTCCACGATGGCGTGGCTGATGTAATCGAGCCCCCGCGAGATATTCTGCGATTCCGGTAGCGGCAGCATGTCCTGCATTTTCTGGGCCAGAATCCCGGAAATCCGGTTCTGCAATTGATGTGACGCCCCGCCGGTCGCCAGCAATTTCATGAAGCTGGCCATATCGTCCCCAAGCTCGCCCAGATCCCCCAGCGTGGACCAGCCGAAATCGATCCAGCTGCCATTGGCCTGTTCCAGTTTTTCCGCCGTCCACGCCCCGTCCTGATGGCCGCTGAGCAATTCGAGAAACCGCGTCATCAACGAATAGAGGCTTTCCACGTAATGCCCGTGATGGAACACGACGGCGCGGGTTCCGTCCGGGCTGCACCAGCCGAAATTCGGGTTGTAGGTGGCGACCTGCAGATCAACGTCCAATTCGGCGATCACTTCGTTGATGAGGGTTGTCGTGCCCACATCGTCCGGCGGCGCGAAGGCCTTGGTCGTGTGGGCCCAGAATTTGGGGTTATCCAGGTCGATATCCGGTGTCGGGGTCCGGCCGAACCGGTCCGCCGTCCAGACCTCGTGGTCGTGGTTTCCGGGCAGATAGAAGACCTGGCCGAAGACCGTCTCCCGCGTGCCTTCATGGAGAAGGATGTTTCCCAGAAAGGTCCTGAGGATCGAGGTCGTGACATAAGGCGACGCAAACGACAGATCCAGAAGATCCCCGTGCAGGATCAGCTCCGGTTTTTCGGGCAGCGCCATATGCGTGAGGGTCGCATGAAGCGCGCGCATGAAGGTGATATTGGTGAAGGTATCAACCGCGATATCGGGATTGTCGCTCTTGTCCAATCCCGTGAACAGGCTGTTCCTTGCACCGACATGCAGATCGGAAATGGCGATGCGTAAGGCCAAAGCTGACGTCCCTCTAACATAATGAAGCGTATAGGGATTCGGCAGCAAAGCAAGCGCCGCGAGAGGTGGTTTTCGGGGAAGGCCACATGGCCCCGACGCGACCTGTCGTTGGGACATACCGCTTGCGAGCAGCGGACTTTTGGATCGCCGACCCACGGGGAGATGAGCACGACGATCCCCAACCCGTACGCCGGCCCCGCCCCCCGGCATCGCCTCCGTCCGCGCAATTCCGCTCCATTTGTCGGGTAATCTTCGGGACATTCGCGCCCCGGCGAGAGCGTTTGTTAATCCCTGTCCGCCACATTTTCGCCACGGTTCGTGGAACAAGGGGTGGCGATATGCAACGAACAACGGATTACTCATTGAAGGATCGGATTGATGCCGAAACCTTCATCGACCGCGGCGCGGTCAGGGAGGCTTTCAACCAATTCGACATAACAACGCGCGACGGATATCTTGGGATCCTGACGGCCCATGAACGGGCGTTGCATAGCCTAGCGCTTGCGCGAACGTCATCCCGGCTGCGGACCGCGGCAGATGCGGATGTCGATCACCTGCTGGCGCGGATCCGAGCCGATCTGACCTGCCTTGGGCAAGTGGGCTGGGGTGATGTGGCCCTTCCCGGTTCCGAAACGCCGTTGAACGGGACGGCGCTTGAATATGTCCAGGCGGGATCGCGGCGGGGATTGCGCGCGTTGCGTCAGGTGTGGTCCGGCTCCGCCGATGAGGCCGTGCGATCTACCTCCCGCTTCCTGACCAGCACCCACAACCCGGCGCGGTGGCGCTCGATCTGTGATCATCTGGATCGGTGCCCGGCCACGGGCGCCGACGCCAATGGAGTGGTTGCGGATACGCGCCGGATTTTCTCCATTTATCGGGCCGCTCTGGCCTGGCGCGCGCCCCGGCAACTGCATCCGGACGTGGCGGACGCCCCTTTTGCCATGGCCAGCTAGCCCCCCACGCGAACACCCTCCGCCTGTTGAGGCGAAGGGTGCTGTTGGGAGGGAGAGAGTGGGGCCCGGGATCGGGC
>CANLXA010000004.1 GCA_947494975.1 uncultured Roseicyclus sp.
GCCCGATCCCGGGCCCCACTCTCTCCCTCCCAACAGCACCCTTCGCCTCAACAGGCGGAGGGTGTTCGCGTGGGGGGGAAGGGCGACAACAAAAAAGGGCGCCGCAATGGGCGCCCTTTTCATGTTCTGAAGAGGGGATCAGGTGAGCGAGCGCTCAACCTCTTCGCGTTCAAAGATCTCGATGACGTCGTCCGCCCGGATATCATCGTAATTCTCGAACGCCATGCCGCATTCCTGGCCCGACTGAACCTCTTTCACTTCATCCTTGAAGCGCTTGAGGGTTTTCAGCGTGCCTTCGTGAATCACGACATCGTCGCGCAGGAGGCGCACACCGGCGGAGCGGCGCGCCACCCCTTCGGTCACAAGGCACCCGGCCACCGTGCCCACGCCCGAGACGCGGAAGGTTTCCTTGATGGTGGCATATCCGATGAAGTTCTCGCGGATCTCGGCGCCCAGAAGGCCCGACGCTGCGGCTTTCACATCGTCCACAAGATCGTAGATCACCGAGTAATACCGGATCTCCACACCCTTCTGGTTCGCGGCCTGACGTGCCGGCGCATTGGCGCGGACGTTGAAGCCGATAACGGGTGTGCCGGAGGCTTCGGCCAGGCCGATATCCGATTCCGTGATCGCGCCGACACCGTAATGCAGCACGCGGACTCGCACCTCGTCGTTGCCGATCTTCTCCAGCGCCTGCACGATGGCCTCGGCAGAGCCCTGAACATCGGCCTTCATGACGATCTGAAGCTCGGTCACGCTTTCATCCGCCTTGGCATTCGCCAACAACTGATCAAGTGTGGTTGCCGCACCAGCCGCCGCGCGTTTGTCCTTGGCGGCCTGCTCACGGTATTCCGCGATCTCGCGGGCCTGTGCCTCGGTTTCCACGACATTGAGGACGTCACCGGCCTCCGGCGTGCCGTTGAGGCCAAGAACCTCGACCGGAACCGATGGGCCGGCTTCCTTGACGCGATCACCCTGGTCGTTGACCAGCGCACGGACCTTACCCCATTGCTCACCAACGACGAAGATATCGCCTTGGCGCAGCGTCCCGTTCTCGACAAGCACGGTTGCGACGGGGCCGCGGCCCACATCCAGCTGCGCTTCGATCACGGCGCCCTGTGCGGCGCGTTTCGGGTTGGCCTTCAACTCAAGAAGCTCCGCCTGAAGCGCGATGGCTTCGAGGAGTTCTGGCAGACCTTCGCCGGTCATGGCCGACACTTCCACATCCTGCACATCGCCGGACATCGCCTCGACGATCACCTCGTGCTGAAGCAGATCGGTGCGGACCTTTTGGGGATCCGCCGCCGGGCGGTCGATCTTGTTGATCGCCACGATCATCGGAACCTCGGCCGCCTTGGCATGCGCGATGGCCTCGATCGTCTGGGGCATGACGGCATCATCCGCGGCCACAACAAGCACAACGATATCCGTCACCTGGGCCCCGCGGGCCCGCATCGACGTGAACGCGGCGTGGCCCGGCGTATCGAGGAAGCTGAGCACCGCGCCCGATTCCGTCGTCACCTGGTAGGCACCGATATGCTGCGTGATCCCGCCCGCCTCGCCAGAGACCACGTTGGCCTGCCGGATCTTGTCGAGCAGCGAGGTCTTGCCGTGGTCGACGTGGCCCATGATCGTGATGACTGGGGGACGTGGCTGAAGATCTTCTTCCTTGTCTTCGACCGTATCGATGACCTGTTCGACGTCGGAATCCGACACACGCTGCACGCGGTGACCGAATTCCTCGACGATCAGTTCCGCGGTATCGGCATCGATCGGCTGGTTCTGCGTGACCATCATGCCGTTGTTCATCAGCGCCTTGACCACATCGGCCACCCGCTCGGACATCCGGTTGGCCAGCTCCGATACGATGATCGTCTCTGGCACCTGCACGTCGCGCGTGACCTTTTCGCGATCAACGGGACCACCCATGGCCTTCTGACGCTGGCGTTCCTGCTTGCGTTTCATGGCGGCCATGGAGCGTTGCCGCCCGCCTTCGCCACCTGTCAGCGCCTGGTTCACGGTCAGCTTTCCGGACCGGCGACCACCGGCATCGTTGCCGCGGCCGCGGTTCTCGCGCTTGTTGTCCCGCTCGGGCTCACGCCGGGCGGGGGCCGCTTTGCCACCACCCCGGGGGCCGCCTGCGGCAGCGGCACCAGCAGCGGCACCGGCGGCCGCGGCGGGATCAACGGCGGGCTCGGCGGGTGCATTGCGGCGCGCCTCTTCCTCGGCCTTGCGGCGTTCGTCTTCTTCGGCCTTAGCCTTCAGCGCTTCTTCGCGCTCGCGCTCTTCGCGTTCCTTGGCCTCGGCTTCGGCGCGGCGGCGGTTGCGCTCTTCTTCGCGCTCCTGCTCGGCCTTCACACGCTCCTCGGCTTCCTCGGCCTCGCGCGCCTTCGCGTTCTGCAACGCCTTCAGACGGCGCTCCATCTCCGCGTCGGGGACCGACTTGTCCCGCTTGCCGCCTTCGGCGTTCTGTGCGGCAGCCGAAGGGGCGCCGGGCTTGGGCACCATCACACGCTTGCGCTTGGTTTCCACAACCACAGATTTAGTCCGCCCGCGTGAAAAGCTCTGGTTCACGCGGCCTGACCGGGCCCCACCGGAGAGGCCAAGGGGTTTTTTTCCGTCCTGATCGCTCATGCGTTCTGTCTGTCCTTCTCGGTGGTCTCGCCACCGTCTGCTATGCGCAGTCCCTGGAGTTTCGCGGCCCCCTCTACAACACGGGGGGCGAGTCCACCAGCGGCAAGCGCGCCATGTATCACACTTTGGCGTCCGAATGCCAAACCCAATTCCTGGGCTGTCAAAATGCCAAAATATCGGGCCCCTTCCGGAGTCCAGAGTTTCGATTTTCCGCGTTCGGACCCATCGGAGGCCTGAAGCAGAACGGCGACCTTTTTCGTCGCCAGCCAATCCTTCACCTTCTCGAAGCCTGCCACGGCTCCACCCGCCTTCCGGTTGAGCGCGATCAAGTCCGTCACGCGCCGCGCCAGGGCGGCCTCAACCCGCTCGACCAGGTCCTCGGGCACCTGCACGGGCTGCTTGGCAGCACGCGAGAACAGGTTCTTCTTCACCGCCAGTTCCAACGCGGCACGGTCGGCAGACACCCAGATTCCCCGCCCGGGCAGTCGTTCCAGAATGTCCGGCGCGATCTGACCATCGGGGGCCACCACAAAACGGATCAAGCCGCGCTTTGGCGCGACCTCACCCGTGGCGATGCACTTGCGTTCCGGACCGTCTGATCGGTCCTTATGTCGGCCACCGCGGCTCAAGGCGCGGGCGCGGGCCAGAGGGCCTTAGCCCTCGGCCCCCTCCTCTACGGCGGCTTCGGATTCTGCGGCGGCCTGTGCCTCAAGCTCTTCGATGGTCACCCAACCAAGCTGCAGACGTGCGGTCATCACCATATTCTGCGCCTCCTCAAGGCTGACATCGAAGGGTTCCAGAAGCCCGTCATCTTTCACCCGCTCACCGCCGTCGGTGGTCCAGCCACCCGCCAGTTCCCAATCGGCGCAGGTTGCGAAATCATCCAGCGTCTTCACGCCATCTTCGCCAAGGGCCACCAGCATTTGGGGCGTGAGGCCGTCGAAGTCAATGAGGCTATCTTCTACACCCAGTTCGCGGGCCTTCTCCAGCGCCTTCTTGTTTTGCTCTTCCAGATAGTCGCGGGCGCGGGCCTGCAGCTCTTTCGCGGTGTCCTCATCCACCCCATCGATGACCAGCAATTCGTCGATCTCCACATAGGCGACCTCTTCCAGCGCGGTGAAGCCTTCGGATACCAGAAGCTGCGCGAAGAACTCGTCCAGGTCGAGCGTATCCATGAAGAGCTTCGTGCGCTCTTCGAACTCGGCCTGCCGACGCTTGGATTCCTCTTCCTCGGTCAGGATGTCGATATCCAGGCCGGTCAGCTGGCTGGCGAGGCGCACGTTCTGGCCGCGCCGCCCGATGGCCAGGCTGAGTTGCTCATCAGGGACGACAACCTCGATCTTGTTGGCGTCTTCATCCAGAACCACCTTCGACACTTCGGCGGGCTGAAGCGCGTTCACCAAGAAGGTCGGCGCGTCTTCGTTCCACGGGATGATGTCGATCTTCTCACCCTGAAGCTCGTTCACCACCGCCTGCACGCGGCTGCCGCGCATACCCACACAGGCACCGACCGGATCGATGCCGTTATCGTAGGAAATGACGGCGATCTTGGCGCGCGAGCCGGGGTCACGGGCCACGGCCTTGATCTCGATGATGCCGTCGTAAATCTCGGGCACTTCCATCTTGAACAGTTCCCGCATGAATTCCGGTGCCGTTCGCGACAGGAAGATCTGGTGGCCGCGGTTCTCGCGGCGCACGTCCTTGATGTAGCAGCGGATACGGTCGCCGTTGCGATAGGCTTCACGGCCGATCTTCTCGTTCCGGCGCAGTTGCGCCTCACCGGCGCCCACGTCGACGATGACGTTGCCGTATTCCTCGCGCTTGACGACACCGTTGATGATCTCGCCCACACGGTCCTTGAATTCGGCGTATTGGCGATCGCGCTCGGCCTCGCGCACCTTTTGCAAGATGACCTGCTTGGCGGATTGCGCGGCGATGCGGCCCATTTCGACCGGCGGCACTTCGTCGGAGATCAGGTCGCCAAGCTCGGGCTCCATATTCTGATCGACACCTTCGGTCAGCATGCGGTCCACTTCGGTGGGCGCGCGCATGGAGAAGCGACGCACGGCAACGGTGCCGGTCTGCTCCCCTTCCTCATCGTAAACAGGTGAGGTTGCGTTGGCGACAACGACGTTCGGGCGTTCACCCGCCACAAGCGCCTTGGCCTGCTCCAGCGACATTTCCGCCTTCTCGTTTTCCAGCAGGTCCGGGTCCGTCACTGTGCGCACACGGGTGAAGGTGGCGCGGCCCGTCTTGCGGTCGATGGAGACGCGGATATCAAGCTCGGACCCGTAGCGGGACTTCGCCGCACGTGCGAGGCTTTCTTCCATCGCTTCGACCACCAGATTGGGGTCGATCATCTTTTCGCGGGCCACGGCCTCGGCGGTTTGCAGCAATTCCAGCTGGTTGGCGGATGTAATAGCCATGGGATTTACTCCTCTGCCTCGGTGGGCACTTCTTCGATGTCGTCAAACTTGGTTTCGTCGATGATGCCCGCATCTTTACGTTGCTTGAGCATCTCTTTGATCAGGTCGTCGGTCAGGACGAGTTTCGCGTCGGACAGCCAGTCGTAATGTAGGCCGACGGTCACGGTTTCACCGCCGTCTTCCAGGTTCAGCAAAACCTCGTCACCCTCGACACCCGCCAGCACGCCTTTGAAACGGCGGCGGCCATCGATCATGTCGGTGGTCTCGATCTTGGCCTCGTAGCCCTCGAACGTCTCGAAATCCTTC
The DNA here is from genome assembly GCA_947494975.1 of uncultured Roseicyclus sp. Lineage (GTDB taxonomy): Bacteria > Pseudomonadota > Alphaproteobacteria > Rhodobacterales > Rhodobacteraceae > Gymnodinialimonas. The sequence goes on from CANLXA010000004.1 coordinate 5,367, forward strand.
AACCGCGTCAGCGGCCGGTCGATGCCGGGGCTGGACACCTCAAGCGCATAGGGATCTTCCAGCGGGTCTTCGACATCCAGAAGGACCGAGATCGCGTTGGAGATCTGGGCGCATTCATCCACCTCGATCCCGCCTTCGGGTCGTTCGGCCATAACTTGCAACGTCTTGGTCTTGCCGCCCTGCACGCGAATGCGCACAACTTCGAACCCGAGGTTTTCAATCGCGGGCGTCAGGATCTCCGCCATGCGGCGATCCATGGTGGTCTTGGCAATCAGGTCAGACATGGTTTGCAGTATCGAGCTTTCAGGCACAAAAAAACGGGCGCGCGGCCCGTTGAAACTCTCCGGTGGAGCGCTGGATCGTGACCCAGCCGCGCCGCTGTTGAAAGCGATATAGGGGGAATCAGGACGGGGCGCAAGGCTCAGCCGCAATGGACGTCGCGAACGACGTCATTGGCATCAACCTCGAAGTTCAGACGCACCGGATCGGGCGCGATATTCCGTTGACTGTCCGGATAGATCACGCGGAAAACCGGTGGCAGATGCCCGTCATCCTCTAGCTGCTCCACGCTTTCGCCGAGATAGGCGCGCCATTGCTTGGCATCGCATTCCACATCATGGGCGAATGCGGGCAGCGCGAGAGGGATCAGCATCATCAGCAACAGGGCGCGTGTCATCGACCAAATGTCAGACACGCGCCCCTTCGGCGCAAGCAAGGGATTGCGGCGGCGGGTGCAGGTTTGCCCGGATCAGCCGCAATAGACCCGCTCCACATGGCCGCTCTGCCCAATGGCAACGTTCAGGCGCGTTGCGATGTATTGCGTGGTGCGGATGGTGCCGGGATGAACGACCTCGGCATGGCCGGGCAGCGGGTAAATGCTCGGGTGCAGGCCAACCAGGTACTGGAAGTGGGATGCGCCGCAATCCTGCCCCTGAACGGGAAGAACAGGTGCAGGCTGCCAGCCGTTGCCGTCAATCGGGCTGGTCACCGGCGTGCCCAGATTGGGCATGCTACTGGGGCCGAAGTTTCCGATGGTTTGTGCGCCCGCAACGGCGGGGGCAAATGCAAGAAGAAGAGCGGCGGCAATGGCCTTGGTGCGAATGGTCATGGATCAAACTCCGTAAGTGAATGTGGATGTTTGATGGATGACGATCCGCTGAAATACTACTCACGAGCCCGTAGGGTAAGGTTATCCGCACCAGATCCGCGTGATGCGATTGTCCTCGTCGAGATCGAAGTTGATCCGCTCCAGCCGATAGTCCTGCGTGATCGCGCTCCCGGGCGGGATGACTCGCTTCGGCGCCTCCAGGACCAGCATCTCGGCAATCTCGCCGATCTGTCCCACCAGGCCCGCAAAACCGGCCGCTCCGCAAGTGTCGGTCACGGCGCCGTTATCGTCCGTTTGCGCCATGGTGATCACGGGAAGCGTCATCAAGATCGCGATCAGGGGGAAACGAGTCATGGTATCCTCCGTTGCGTTGCACCGCAGATTGTCACAGTCTCCTCTCAAAGCAAGACTCTGGGAGGACACGCAAAATGCGCACTCGGGCCGCTGTTGCCTTGGAAGCAGGCAAACCGCTGGAAATCATGGACGTCAATCTTGACGGCCCCAAAGCCGGTGAGGTTCTGGTGGAGATCAAAGCCACCGGCATCTGCCACACCGACGAATTCACATTATCGGGCGCGGACCCCGAGGGCCTGTTTCCGGCCATCCTCGGCCATGAGGGCGCGGGCGTGGTGCTGGAGGTTGGGTCCGGCGTGACCTCGCTCAGGCCCGGGGACCACGTGATCCCTCTCTACACGGCGGAATGCCGCGAATGCGAATATTGCCTGAACCCCAAAACCAACCTCTGCCAGAAGGTCCGTGCGACGCAGGGCCAGGGCCTGATGCCCGACGGCACCTCCCGCTTCTCCATGCTCGATGGGACGCCGATCCTGCATTACATGGGCTGCTCGACCTTCTCGAACCACACGGTTCTGCCCGAGGTTTCGTTGGCCAAGGTTCGGTCCGACGCGCCCTTCGACAAGATCTGCTATATCGGCTGCGGGGTGACGACGGGCATCGGCGCGGTGATCTACACCGCCAAGGTCGAGATCGGCAGCCGCGCCATTGTCTTCGGGCTCGGCGGCATCGGATTGAACGTCATCCAGGGCCTGCGTCTTGCCGGCGCGGACCAGATCGTGGGCGTCGATATCAATCCCGGCAAGGTCGAGATGGCCACACGTTTCGGCATGACCGATTTCGTGAACCCTACCGAAGTGGAGGGCGATCTCGTCGCGCATCTGGTGGATCTGACAGGCGGCGGTGCCGATTACACCTTTGATGCGACCGGCAACGTGCAGGTCATGCGCGCGGCGCTGGAGGCCTCCCACAAGGGTTGGGGGGAATCTATCATCATCGGCGTGGCGCCTGCCGGAGCCGAAATTTCCACCCGCCCCTTCCAGCTTGTGACCGGGCGGTCATGGCGCGGAACCGCCTTTGGCGGCGCCCGGGGGCGCACCGACGTGCCGCAGATCGTCGATTGGTATATGGATGGGAAGATCGAGATTGATCCGATGATCACTCATACGTTGCAACTCGACCAGATCAACGAGGGCTTTGACCTGATGCATCGCGGTGAATCGATCCGGTCCGTTGTTGTCTATTAACCCCTTCCTTGTCCCCAAGAGTATTTTTGAAAGGACCCCACGATGAAGAGCACACGCATTTTGGCCGCTGTGGCCCTTACGCTTGGCGCCGCAGGCGCGGCCCAGGCCGAAGGCTGGACCGTGACTGACTTCAACTCGGTCGCCGACCGGGAAACCTGCATGAACTACGCTGAAACCACCTTCAACACCTATCGCGCGCGGTTCGGAGCCGAGGGTTTCACAGGCCGCTCAACCTGGACGATCGGTGGCTACGACCTGCGCGGCGAAGTGGTGGACGGCCTGTTCATCTGCGCCGATGAAAGCGGCCTCGTGGCGCCTTTCCTCGTTGTCTACAACGTGGATGATGACGGCGATGCACGCGAGACGATTGCGGACCGCCTGGGCGATATCTGGGATGAGATCGTGGCTGGCAATGGCGTGCCCGGCGGCGGGGCCGCACCGGCAACGGGCGGCACGAAGTAACCCAATCCCCTTTCGGACGTGCGGGCCGTCTTGTCAGGCGGCCCGTATCTGTTTCGGGACGGGGCCGCGCGACAGCGCCGAGTGTCTCGCACAAGCATAGTAATTTTACGCTTCAATGACGGCGGGTGTTTCCCCTTCCGTGCGTCCTGTGCCACAAAGTCAGCCAAAGGGGACCCGCCATGGCCAACGATACTCCGCTTCTTGCCGTCCTGATCGACGCAGACAATACCAGCTACAAGCACGCGCAGGCGATCTTCGAGGAAATCGCCGGGTTCGGTGAAGCCTCTGTCCGACGGATCTACGGGGATTTCAGTTCCACCCATATGAAGGGCTGGTCGGGGGTGCAGGCCGAATACGGCATCGTCCCGTTCCACCAGCCCGCCAATACCGTTGGCAAGAACGCATCGGATATCGCCTTGGTGATAGATGCGATGGACCTGTTGCATTCGGGCCGGTTCGACGGCTTCGTCCTGTGCTCCAGCGACAGCGATTTCACCCGTCTGGCCAGCCGCATCCGCGAGCAGGGCCTCGACGTCTACGGGATCGGCCAGCGGAAGACACCGGAAGCCTTCCGCAAGGCCTGCAAGCGATTCATCTTCATTGAAAATATCCTGCCCGAGCAGGCCAAGGGCAATGACACCACCAAATCAGAACCCAAGCGCGAGGCCAAATCGCTGAATGAGGCCCGCGACCTGATCTTCCGGGCCATGGAAGGGATCGAGCAGGACGACGATTGGTATTCATTGGGGCAGCTCGGCCAATACCTGACCGCCGCCAACCCGGATTTCGACACCCGCACCTATGGCAAACGCAAACTGAGCGACCTGATCGAAAGCCTGAAAATGCTTGAGGTGAAACGCGGCCAGGGCAACCAGCTTCTGGTACGGCGACTGGACTGATCAGCCGACGGCCGCAGGCTTGCGGCGATACCGGGCCAGGAACGTGCGCACGGCCTCGTCCACGATGCGGTCGAGTTCCTCTTCCGACGGGTCCTTTTCGATCCCGAACATGACTTTGAGCATCAAATCGGTCCGGCAAAGCTGTGCCAATTGATCGGCGGCCAGGAACGGATCTTCGATATCCAGAACGGCCTTGGCCTTGTCGCTGCACAGGAAGCCGGCGATCTTCTCGCCCCAATGCTTCGGGCCGCTTGCATAGAAGGTCTCTCCCAATTCGGGGAACCGTTTCGCCTCGGCCACGCAGACGCGGAACATGTCCTGTCCGAAATCACTGACGAAAAAGGTGATCAGCTTCTTGCAGATGACGCAGAGCTTTTCCTCGACCGAGAGGCCCGTCTGCTCAAACAGGACCTCGACCTCGGACTGCGCATCGCATTCCTGTTTCAATACTTCCAGAAACAGATGCTGCTTGTCGGGAAAGTAGCTGTAGAGGGTGGCCTTCGAGACGCCCGCATCGCGCGCGATCTCGTCAACGGAGGCACCCTCGAAGCCTTCACGCATGAAAACCGCGCGGGCACCGGCAATCACCTGGTCGTATTTACGACCCTTCTTGATCTGCGTTTCCGCGTTCATGTTGTGACGTCTCTTCCCATCCTGACACCTATTGTAAACTAACCAGTTTAGTTTCGGCAAGCTGGACGTTTGGTCAGGCTCAAAACAAAGGGGCGGCCCCGCCCGGGCCACCCCCAACCAATCGGCACCTCGACGACCTCAGTCGAATCTGGCGAGATACATTTCCGTCAGCTGTGCAGTCGAATAAACCCCGCATTGTGATGGCGCGAGGCCAACGTGTTGCTCCAACTGGGAGCAGGTCGGCGTCCGCGTCGCCCCGTTCTGCGTCGAAACGACGGGATTGTCCGCCACTGCGCTTGCGAGGGATGGCCCAAGGGCCACGGGAAGCGGCACGACGGGGTAGGCATCCGCTTGGCTGGCTGCTGCGGCCAGCGGGATTGCGAGGGAGAGGACAGCAACTTTCAAGGTCGACATTGAAGATCTCCTTTCGTTTGAACCGAACCGTTCAGTTCATAATTGTTAGATAAACGAAACCGTTCAGTTTGAAAAGGCCGGTTGAGCGGCCGATGGCTGGACAGCGGGAAAGCGCTGGCTTAGCGGGAAGGTATGGTAGAGATCTTCCTGAAGACGTTGCCGTTTTTTGCGTTGATCGCGCTGGGATTCCAGGCGTGCCGCACGGGCTTCTTCACGTCAGAGGCGGCGGCTTACCTCACGAAATTCGTGTTCTACTTCGCGCTGTCGGCGATGCTGTTTAGGTTTGCAGCTAACCTGTCGCTGGCCGAGATCTTCGATTGGCAATTTGTGGGCGCCTATCTGACGGGCTGCATCGCGGTCTACCTGCTGGCCACGCTGGTCGCGATGATCCGAAAGCGCCCGGTCGCAGAGGCCGCGTTCGAGGCGCAATGCGCCATCATCGGCAATGTCGGCTTTCTCGGCGTACCGATGCTGGTGGTGCTGCTCGGCGAGGCGGCGGCGGGGCCGATCCTTCTGGTCCTGTCCCTGGACCTGATCGTTTTCTCCAGCCTCATCGTGATCCTCGTCACCGGAAGCCGCGACGGCCGCATGTCGTTTGGCGTGTTGCGCACGGTGGGCATCGGGCTTCTGAAGAACCCGATGATCGTGTCGATCACCCTTGGCCTTGCCTGGTCCGCAACCGGCTGGGAGGTGCCAGGCCCGGTGAACGAGTTCCTTGCAATCCTCGGCGCCGCGGCGACACCGGGGGCCCTGTTTGCCATCGGGGCCTCGCTGGCCGGAAAATCGGCCGAGCGCATGTCCGTCGCGGGGTGGCTGACCTTCTGCAAATTGGCGCTTCACCCGGCCGCCGTCGCGATTGCCGCGCTCTACCTCTTTGACGTGCCGGATTACGAGGCCGCCGTCATGATCGCCGCGGCGTCCCTGCCGGTCGCTGGCAATGTCTATATCCTTGCGCAGCATTACGGCGTCGCGCCGCAGCGCGTATCGGCCACAATCCTGATCTCCACCGCTTTGTCGATCCTGACGGTTTCGGCGGTGATTGCATGGCTCGCCCCGCTTTCTGGCACCTAGTCATTGCACCCGCGCCCGGCACCGCGTTAGTCAAAGCAAACAAATACCGGGGGAGCACGCGCCTTGCAGACGATTTCCGACAACAAAGCCTTCGGCGGGACGCAGGGCGTCTATTCGCATGCCTCCACCGCAACCGGTTGCGAGATGACGTTCGGCCTGTTTCTTCCGGCCGAGGCCGCCGATGGCCCGGTGCCGGTGATCTGGTACTTGTCCGGCCTGACCTGCACCCACGAAAACGCCATGAACAAGGCGGGTGCGCAGGCTTGGGCGGCGGAACAAGGCATCGCCCTGATCTTCCCCGACACCTCGCCACGCGGCGAAGGTGTGGCCGATGACGAGGCCTATGATCTGGGCCAGGGCGCGGGCTTTTACGTGAACGCCACCGAAGCCCCCTGGGCCGTGCATTTCAAGATGTGGGATTACATCACCGAAGACCTGCCGGAGCTTGTGTTCAGCCAATTTCCACTGGACCGCGAGCGCCAATCGATCATGGGCCATTCCATGGGCGGGCATGGGGCCCTGACCATCGCGATGCGACACCCGGATCGCTTCGCCAGCGTCTCGGCCTTCGCGCCGATCTGCAACCCAACCGACAGCGAGTGGGGCCGCAAACAGCTGAGCGCGTATCTGGGCGACAACGAAGAGGCATGGGCCCCCCACGATTCCACGATTCTGATGAAACAGACGGGTTTCGATGGGCCGATCCTGATCGACACCGGCACCGAGGATCAGTTCGGCGACCTCCTGAAGACGGAAGCGCTGGCCCATGCCGCCGCCGCGCGCCGGCAAGACCTGCAATTGCGCCTGCAACCGGGCTATGACCATTCCTATTTCTTCGTGTCGACGTTCATGGAAGATCACATCACCTTCCATGCCGACGCGCTGTATGCGGCCTGACATGGGGATCGAAGCCGTCATCTTCGACATCGGCAATGTGCTGATCGAGTGGCAACCCGAGCGCCATTACGACCGGGTGATCGGAGAAACGCGCCGCCGGGCTATGTTTGCCTCCGTCGATCTTCACGCGATGAATGATCGCGTGGATCGGGGTGAACCATTTCGCGACATGGTGGTGGAGGCCGCAGAGGCGCACCCTGAGTTTCGCGACGACATCATGCGCTGGCACGACGAGTGGCTGCACATGGCCTCACCCGCGATCCCGCATTCGGTCTCGCTCCTGCGCCAGTTGCGGGCGCGCGAGATGCCGGTGTTTGCGCTGTCGAATTTTGGCATTCAGACCTTCGACATCGCCGTGCCGGAATATCCGTTTCTGGGCGAATTCGACCGATCCTACATCTCCGGGCATATGGGTGTCACGAAACCGGATCCGCAGATCTATGCAATGGTCGAGGCGGATTGTGGCCTACGGCCAGACGCCCTCCTGTTCGTTGATGACAGGGCAGATAATATTGAGGCCGCGCAGGCCCGCGGCTGGCACACCCACCTGTTCGACGGGCCGCAAGGTTGGGCCGACCGATTGGTGACAGAGGGCCTTTTGACGGAAGAGGACGCACGCCCATGACCCTGATTATCGGACCGGACGCGGAAGACAAGCTCGACTGGATCGCGCTGAGCGACGCGATTGAAGCCGGGCACCGGATGCCGCGGGCGGAGATCGGTGACACGTTCCTCTATCGCGGCGACGATACCTTGCTGAGCCGGGCAGCCTGGATCACGGGCATGGGGCAATTGGTGAAGACGGCCACGATCTTTCCCGGAAATCCCGATCGCAATATCCCCGCCGTCAATGGCGGCGTGTGCCTTTTCTCCGATGCCGATGGCAGGTTGGAGGCCATCATCGATTTCCACCTTCTCACCAAGTGGAAAACGGCGGGTGACAGCCTTCTGGCCGCCCGCAAGCTTGCACGGCCCGACAGCAAGAACATCCTGCTGGTGGGGGCGGGCAACGTTGCCCGATCCATGCGGCAGGCCTATGCCGCCGCGTTTCCCGATGCATCCTTCACGATCTGGAACCGGACCCTTGGCAACGTCGCGTCCATCCGGGCGGATTATCCCGACATGAGCATCGCACTCGATCTCAAGGAGGCCGTGGCGGATGCCGACATCATCGCCACCGGCACCATGTCCACCCGGCCCGTAATCCGGGGCAAATGGCTACAGCCCGGCCAGCACCTTGACCTGATCGGCGCCTACCGGCCCGACATGCGCGAAGGCGATGATGACGTCCTCCGCCGCGCGCGCGTGTTCGTCGACAGCCGCGCCACGACCTTCGGCCATATCGGCGAGTTGAAGATCCCGCTGGAAGAGGGCGTGTTCTTCGAATCGGACGTGGTCGGGGATTACTACGATATGGAGACGTTCGAACGGCACTCGGACGATGAGATCACATTGTGCAAGAACGGCGGCGGGGCCCATCTGGATCTGATGGTCGCGCGCTACATTCTGGATGCCGTGCGCGGCAGCTGACCGGTGTGTTGCCCGATGCGGCGGTGTCGCTCCGCGGGGGATGTCGGAACTGAGCCAGTGATTCAGATCACGGCCGCGCGGCGCGTGAGCGGAACCTCCTTGATCGGCAGATGCACAATCGCGCTGAGCGCACCCACGCCGACACCGACCCACCAGACGGCCGTGTAATCGCCGTAGGCGTCGTAGAGCCGCCCACCCAGCCAGACACCCATGAAGCTGCCCAGTTGGTGGCTGAAAAACACCAGGCCATAGAGCGTGCCCATGTAGCGCAGGCCGTAGATGTACCCCACCAATCCGCTGGTGAGCGGGACAGTCGCCAGCCACAAAGCGCCCATCACTGCGGAAAAGACGATGACCGAAGTGGGTGTGATCGGCAGGAGGATGAACATCGCGGCAGCGATGGTGCGGCCGGTATAGATAAGAGCCAGCAGGTTCTTCTTGGAGTAGGTCTTGCCAAGATATGCCGCCAGAAGCGTCCCCCCGATATTCGCCAACCCGATGATCGAGATCGCGATGGCGCCCAGGGCAGTCGTGGTTGTGACACCCATCGCATGCAACATGCCACCGGGCGCGATGGGGCCGCAGAACTCGATGATGAAGGCGGGGAAATGCGCGGTGATGAAGCCAAGCTGATAACCGCACGAAAAGAACCCGATGAAGATCAGTGCAAAGGATGGGTCGCGGACCGCCTTGCCGACGATTTGCACCATCGTCTCCTCAAGCTCCGGTGCGTCAGGCCGCGCGGGCGCGCGCAGTAGCGGGAGGAAGATCAGCGACGCGAAGATCATCGCGGCAAAGATCAGGAAAACGGTCTGCCACGGATAGGCGCTCAGCAGTGCCTCCGCCAGCGGCGGGCCCACGATCTGCCCGGCGGAGCCGGCGGCGGTGACGATCCCGAGCGTCAGGGACCGGTTTTCATCGGACGCCGCTCGCGCGACCATCGCCAGGATCACCCCGAACCCGGTGCCCGCAATCCCGAAGCCGACAAGCACCTCCAACAGGTGATGCTGCCCGGGGGTGATCGCATAAGCCGAAACGACGAGCCCGATCAGATAGAGCGCGACGCCCAGAATAATGGCGCGCTTGTCGCCGAACCGTTCCGCGATGGCCCCGAAAATCGGTTGGCCGATGCCCCAGGCGAGGTTCTGGATCGCAATCGCCATGCTGAATTCGGCGCGCAGCCATCCGAATTCCTCGGCAATCGGGATCTGGAACAACCCGAAGCTCGACCGGATCGCAAAGCTGATCAGAATGATCGCACAGCCCCCGATCAGAACGGGTGTTATCAACCGGTCGCTTCGATCCACTTGCCTGTTCCTTTCGCGCGTCAGCCGACAGTGGGGCCAAGATTGATGGCCGTCAAATCAGAGCTTTTGAAGCGACGGTTCACATTCCTTGAACACGCTGATTTTCATGGGCAAAACCAATGCCTTTGATGTAAGGCATTGGGCCATGTCGCAGCATCTGACCGCCCTTTACGATACCCGCGTGGCCGAAGGCCTTCTGCGACCGGACCCGGAACAGCGGGCCGTGATGGAGCGTTTGGAGGCGGTGCGCGAGAAGCTTGAAGCCCCCGACCGCAAGGGCTTCCTCACCCGGTTTCGCAAGGCGGAGCCCATGGGCAAGCAGGGCCTGTATCTCTGGGGCGGGGTCGGTCGCGGGAAATCGATGCTGATGGACATGTTCTTTCAGCATGTCCCGATCTCCGGCAAGCGCCGCGTGCATTTTCATGCCTTCATGCAAGAGGTACAGGCCGCGCTGCACGAGGCCCGCAAGACCGGTGTGGACGATGCGATCAAGCCCGTTGCCGAGGGGATCGCGGCGGGCCTGAAGCTTTTGTGTTTCGACGAAATGCAGATCACCGATATCGCCGACGCGATGATCGTGGGGCGGTTGTTCGAGCGGCTCTTCGAGGCCGGCGTCGTGATTGTCACTACCTCCAACAGGCCTCCGAAAGACCTCTACAAAGACGGGTTGAACCGGCAATTGTTCCTGCCCTTCATTGCCCTTCTGGAAGATCGTCTGGAGGTCGACCAACTCGACGCGATGACGGATTACCGGCAGGATCGCCTGGCCGGGGAACCGGTGTGGTTCACGCCGGCCGACGCCGATGCCAAACGCTCCATCGATATGATCTGGCGGGACCTGACCGGTGGCAAGGAAGAGGTTCTGACGCTGGAGGTAAAGGGTCGCGACGTGGTGATCCCGCGATTCTGGGCCGGTCAGGCGCGGATCACCTTCGATACGCTGTGCGGCCAGCCTTTGGGGCCGGCGGATTACCTTGCACTGGTGGGGGCTGTGAAGGTGCTGGTGCTGGAGGATGTGCCACAGATGGACCGCGCAAAGGCCAACGAGGCCAAGCGCTTCGTGACATTGATCGACACACTCTACGAAGGTCACGTGCGGCTGGTGGCCAGTGCCGACGCCGAGCCGGAAGCGCTCTACACCGAAGGCACCGGCGCGTTCGAATTCGAGCGCACCTCCAGCCGCCTGCGGGAGATGCAGGGGGCCGATTGGGGCAGTTCGTCGGATAAGGAAAATTGAAGTACCGATTGCAAGGGACCGTTGATAGGAAGTGATGTCGATGCGTCTTTGAGATTTTCTTGTCCATGCCCGATCTTCCACCCGTTGCCCTTTCTGTTCGCCAGCCTTCGGCCTGGGCGATCATTCACGGCGGAAAGGACGTGGAGAACCGGTCCCTCGGGTCGATCAGGGCGGGGCAGATGAAGCCGGGTCGTATTGCCATCCATGCAGCGATTGGCATGAAACGAGACGAATACGACTACCTCGTCTGGCGATGGGCGCGCGCCGGTGTTGCGGTGCCCCGGCCCGATCATCTGCCCCGCCGGGCCATCATCGGCAGCGTTACGGTGGAGAAGATCATCACGGCCAGCGACAGCGCGTGGTTCGGTGGTGAAGCAGGACTGCTGCTGCGCGATCCCCTCCCCTGCGAACCGATCCCCTGCAGCGGGGCGTTGGGGTATTTCACCTGGACGCCAGGCGGGACAATGGCGGAACCGTTGCCCTGGATGGCGGCCTGGGGTGCATCCGATGGTGGCATGTTCGATACCCTGCCGGTTCAGTTTCGGGACAGGCCGGTAAAGCCATTCGGCACAGGGAAATCCCGCCCTAAAGGTGAGTGATCGCGTCCTGAACACCCGCGAAATAGGCACCGACATGGGCCCCGTCGGCCAGGGCGTGGTGAACCTCAAGCGTCATCGCCATCGAGTGGCGCCCATTTGCCTCCACGATCTTGCCCCAGCTGATGCGCGGGATGCAATCATGCGGGCCCGGCATGGCGTTGCTCATCGAGGAGTAATCCAGCCACGGCAGGCAGGAGAGGTAGGCCAGATCATCGCGCTCACCGGAATTGGCGTCGAGGGCCCCGCCTTCGGCAACGGCCTCGATCAGGGCTTTTGCGGTCCTGTCGAACGCGGCGAAATCCGACGTGAACGGCACATAGGCATAACCAAACGTGCCGGTCTTCGTGGGCACGGTCATCGACAATTCGACCGCATCGTGGCGGATCACCTGATCGCCGCGAAACCGCATCAGAAGCTCCGGGACGCCGTGCAGACCGGCGCCGATCGCATACAACGCCGCGCGGTAGGGCGATACACCGGCCGACTTACGGCGCAGCATCAGATCGGTCACATCTATGCGCGACGTCACCGCAAAATGCGGGCGGTTGTAGGTGCGGAAAAAGTGGAACTGCGCGGCGCGCGGCCAGTGATCCAGATCGACGACATGTTCCATTCAACTCACCGGAACAGTCGTATCACACCGCAATTCCACACCCATGGGCTGCGCAAACAGCGGCGTGTTCGGGTCGATGGAGCTGTCTTCGACCCAGGTGTTGTTCACACAGACGTCCTGCGCGTAGTTGCCGCCGTTCCAGCCAAACCCATCGACACGCCCGCAATCGTTGACCTGACCGTTGGCATTCCATTCCTGATAGGAATTGGCGGAGCGGATGCCACCCGTCGGAAAGCGGAGCGCTGTCGTATCGAACCGCAGCGTCCAGGACGTTTGCGGGGTCAATTGGTCCAGGCTCCACGAGCCGATCGCCACGCCATCAAGGAAGCCGATGATGCGGAAATCGGTGACGTCGGTTTCGGTGATCAGGCCGGTATCCAGATACGCATCGGGAAACGCGATCATGCCTTCCATCGTGTAGCCGTTGGCCCCGACCCAGCAGAACTGGAACTGCACCGCCTGGGCGGGGGCGGCGGCGAGCAGCGCGGACAGGGCGGCGGGGAGCAGGGCTTTCATGGGCGGAAGGTGGGCTGTTGCGCGCGGAGGGTCAACCACCGGATTGCCCGCCTTGGCACCGGGACCGGCGCAGATCAAAGCCTCACGGAACTGCCCCTGGTTCAGCCGTTGGATTTCAGAATCTCACCGGCAAGATACAGTGATCCGCAGATCAGGACCCGCGCATGCGGCGTGCCCGCGATGATCGAGGCCAGCGCGGCCTCCACATCGTCTGCAACATAGGTCGTGTGACCGGCCGATTTCGCGGCTTTGGCCGTTTCCTCCGCTATCAGCGTGGCGGTCTGCCCGGGGATCGACACCGCCGTGAGACTTTCGGCATGGGCCAGCAGCGGCCCCATGTAGCCCGCCACATCCTTGGTGTTCAGCAACCCGCAGATCAGGTGCGTCGGGCGGTTCGGCAACGTATCGAGCGTGGCCGAAATGGCCCGCGCGGCATGGGGGTTATGCCCACCATCGAGCCAAAGCTCCGCATCCGGTGCGGCATCGGCCAGCGGGCCCTCACGCAACCGTTGCATCCGCGCCGGCCATGTCGCGTTGCTCATCGCGGCATCGGGGTCGCCTCTGCCCAAGGCCCGCAGCGCCGCAATTGCCGTGCCCGCATTCTCGATCTGATGCGGCCCGGCCAGCACGGGAAGCGGCAGGTCCAGCAGCCCGGTTTCATCCTGAAAGATCAGCCGCCCGCGTTCGGTTGCGACATGCCAATGCTGCCCATGGGCAAGGATCGGGGCAGAAAGCCCGCTGGCGCGCGCCTCGATCACCTCAAGCGCCGCATCTTTCTGGGGCCCGACGACAACCGGGACGCGTGGCTTGATGATGCCCGCCTTTTCGTAGGCGATCGCCTCCAGCGTATCCCCCAGAAACTGCTGATGGTCGAGATCGACGGGGGTGATCACGGTGAGTGCCGGGGCGTCGATCACGTTGGTCGCGTCGAGCCGCCCACCAAGCCCCACTTCCAGCAAGGTGTAGTCGGCGGGAACCTTCGAGAAAGCCTCGAAGGCGGCGGCCGTCGTGATCTCGAAATAGGTGATCGGCTCCGGGCCATTGGCCCTCAGACACCTGTCTAACGTGCGGGACAGAGCCTGTTCGTCGATCAACTCACCCGCTACCCGGATCCGCTCATGGAACCGTGTAAGGTGCGGCGAGGTGTAGGCGTGGGTGGTGAGGCCCGCGCCGTCCAGCCCGGCGCGGATCATCGCAAGCGTGGAGCCTTTGCCATTGGTGCCCGCGATATGGATGACAGGCGGGATCTTGCGTTCCGGATGGTTCAACGCCCCCAGAACGCGCCACATCCGATCCAGCGTCAGATCGATGATCTTCGGATGCAGCGTCATCATCCGGTCGAGCAGCACGTCGGAGGAAGCTTGGGGCATCGGCAGGTCCCTCTCGGCAAGCCGTCCCGCGGAAGGAGATCTCATGCAGCCTCCGGCGGGCATATTTGGTGAACAAAGATGGTGGGGCGCCCGGAGCGGACCCGCAGGGTGTCTAGTCCTTTTCGGCGGCGGGATCCGCCGCAGCCGTTTCGGGCGCGATTTCGGGCGCAGCGGCCTCAACCGGGTCGGGCGCGGGAAGATCGCCCTTCACCGCCGGGGTCTGACCCATCAGCATGCGGGTGATGGTGACCAATTCGTCCTTCATCTCGCCGCGCGGCGTGACGCGGTCGAGCATCCCGTGATCCAACAGGTATTCCGCGCGCTGGAACCCTTCGGGCAGCTTTTCGCGGATGGTCTGCTCGATCACCCGCGGGCCGGCGAAGCAGATAAGCGCATTGGGCTCGGCGATATGGACATCGCCCAACATCGCGTAGGATGCCGTCACGCCGCCCGTCGTGGGATGCGTCAGCACGACGATATAGGGCAGGTTCGCTTCCTTGAGCATCTGAACCGCAACCGTCGTGCGCGGCATCTGCATCAGGGACAGGATGCCCTCTTGCATGCGCGCGCCACCGGCCGCGGAGAAGAGGATCAGCGGGCGGCGCGTCTGCACGGCGCGCTCGGCCGCCGCGATGATTGCATTGCCGACGAACATCCCCATTGACCCGCCCATGAAGGAGAAGTCCTGCGCCGCCGCGACGATGGGTGTGCGGCCGATCTCCCCCTCGGCCACCAGCATGGCCTCAGGCTCGCCGGTCTGGCTGCGGGACGCCCTCATCCGGTCCGGATATCGTTTCTGGTCGCGGAACTTCAGCGGATCCGGCAAGGGCTCGGGCACATCGATCTGGGTGAAGATTCCGTTGTCGAACAGCGCCTGGAACCGATCGCGCGGGGTCATCGCCATGTGATGCCCGCAATTGGTGCAGACATTCAGCGCCTCGGTCAGTTCCCGGTGGAACAGCATCGTGCCGCATTCATCGCATTTGGACCACAGGTTCTCGGGCGTCTCGCGCCGCGAGAAGATCGAGTTGATCCGGGGACGGACGTAGTTGGTGATCCAGTTCATGGGCGCTTCATCCGGTCAATTGGCCTTGGGCGGAGATATTGTGCGCCGCGCGGAATTGCAAATGGCTTGGCGCGCGGCCTAGAGGCGGCTGACCACAAGGCGGATCACGATCCAGGTCACGAGCGTCGTGCCCATATCCAGAAAAATGAGCGGCCGGATCGCTTCGTCAGCGGCCGAGATCTGCGCCGTGTACCGCGCAAGGCCCGACAGGGGGCCTTCCAGCGACACCACGAGAATCGCCACCACGTTGTTGGCGAAGTGAAATCCCCATGCGGCACCGATGGATCCGGTCCGTGCCGTCAGATCGGCCGCCAGAAGGCCGAAGAGCCCGGCGGCCAGAACCACGTAAATCGCATTCGAGCCCGCGGAGCCGGGATCGTAGTGCAACACGGCAAACAACACTGATGGCAGGACCATCCAGATCAGCGGAGAGCGGAAGCGCGCGGCAAGTTGGCTTTGCAGATATCCCCGAAACAGGATCTCCTCCGCGCCGGTTTGCAGGAACACCCCAACCAGCGCGAGCGGCAGGAACGATAGCCACAGCGTGCGCGTCAGATTCTCGTCAATCGGCAGATCGTTGGGCAACAGGAAGGAGGCCGCATAGATCACTGCACAGATCGCCATCGCGATTGCGAAATGGCGCAAGGTACGGCTGACGGGGCCGAACAGCGACCCGATGGATCGGTCATGGAAGGCCACCACGGCGACCATCGGGCCGATGGCCATGCCGATAAACGTGGCCAGCAACAAAAGCGTGCCGGTAGGCCCGGTCGCCGCCATCATCTCGCTGATCCACATTTCGGCGCCACCCGGGCCTGACACCACGAAGATTCCGCCGAAAATCAGCGCGACTCCAAGGGCATAGACCGATGCAATCATCAACAGCCCGATCAGAATCCGCCATATCTCGGGTCGGACGCGCGCGGGCGCGACGAAGGTCTCGTGGGCGGAATACTGCATCGGGCCTGCCTTGATGGCTTGGTGTTGGGCGCAGCCTAGCGGCGCTCCGGGCGAGCTTCAATCGCGCTTGTGCGCCTTTGGCGGCGCGTCTATTCAAAACGCCAACAGAGATAGGGAGATGCGCCATGCTGAAGAACCGGGCCGACAAATCAAAACTACCCAGCCGCCACGTGACAGAAGGCCCCGAACGCGCGCCGCATCGGTCGTATTTCTACGCCATGGACCTGACCCAGGAAGAGATCGATCAGCCCTTTGTCGGTGTCGCCACCTGCTGGAATGAGGCCGCGCCGTGTAACATCGCGCTGAACTGGCAGGCGCAATCGGTCAAGACCGGTGTGAAGGCCGCGAATGGCACCCCGCGCGAGTTCACAACAATAACCGTCACCGATGGCATCGCGATGGGCCATGAGGGGATGCGGTCGTCGCTGGCCAGCCGCGACGCGATCACCGACACGGTGGAGCTGACGATGCGCGGCCATTGTTACGACGCTCTGGTGGGGCTGGCGGGGTGCGACAAGAGCTTGCCCGGCATGATGATGGCCATGGTGCGCCTGAACGTGCCCTCGGTCTTCATGTATGGCGGCTCCATCCTGCCCGGTCAGCATGAGGGCAAGGACATCACGGTTCAGGACATGTTCGAGGCCGTGGGCAAATATCAGGCCGGGCAGATGTCGGATGCCGAGCTGGCCATTCTGGAGCGGGTCGCCTGCCCCTCCGCCGGAGCCTGTGGCGGGCAGTTCACCGCCAATACGATGGCCTGTGTGTCCGAGGCGATTGGCCTTGCGTTGATGAACTCGTCCGGCATGCCCGCGCCCTATGAGGGGCGGAAAGCCTATGGGGAAGCCGCGGGCAAGGCCGTGATGAACCTGTTGGAGAAGAACATCCGCGCCCGGGATATCGTAACCCGCAAGTCGCTGGAAAACGCGGCCCGGGTCGTGGCCTGCACCGGCGGCTCGACCAATGCGGGCCTGCACCTGCCCGCGATCGCCCATGAGGCCGGGATCGAGTTCGACCTCTTCGATGTGTGCGAGATCTTCAAGGACACACCCTATTTCGTCGACATGAAGCCGGGCGGGCGATTCGTGGCGAAAGACCTCTACGAAGTCGGCGGCGTGCCGGTGGTGATGAAAGAGCTGCGCAAGGCTGGCCTGATCCACGAGGATTGCATGACCGCCAATGGCGAAAGCATGGGCGAGGCGCTCGACCGGATCGAGGGTGAGGCAGATGGTCGTGTGATCCACACGGTCGCCAATCCGCTGACGCCCACGGGCGGCGTTGTCGGCCTGAAAGGCAATCTCGCCCAGGAAGGGGCCATCGTGAAGGTCGCCGGGATGGACGAGGAACAACAGGTCTTCACCGGCCCGGCCCGGGTCTTCGAATGCGAAGAAGATGCGTTCGAGGCCGTGAAAGCGCGCTCCTACGAGCCGGGCGAAGTGATCGTCATCCGTAATGAAGGGCCCAAGGGCGGGCCAGGGATGCGCGAGATGCTGGCCACCACCGCCGCTCTGTCCGGCCAGGGCATGGGCAAGAAGGTAGCGTTGATCACCGATGGGCGTTTCTCCGGCGCGACGCGGGGGTTCTGCGTGGGCCACGTGGGGCCTGAGGCCGCCGTGGGTGGGCCGATTGGCCTGCTGGAGAACGGCGACATGATCACAATCAACGCCCTGACAGGTGACTTGTCCGTCGCCTTGACCGATGACGAACTGGCCGCTCGGCGTACCAATTGGAAAGGCCCACGCGAGACCATGTACGCCACCGGCGCGCTGTGGAAATACGCGCAGCTTGTGGGGGAGGCCCGCTACGGCGCTGTCACCCATCCCGGCGGGGCCAAGGAAAAGCATGTCTACGCGGATATCTAGGGCGCTGATCCCGCTGGCGTTTCTGGCGCTGGCGGGTTGCGTCGGCGGACTGACGAGCGGTGGCGAAGATGCGCCCGCCTCCGTGCAGGTGACGACGGATCTGATCACGATCAGCGGGCCACGCGGCTTTTGCGTCGATCCGACCCTGACGCGGAATGAAGGCGATACCGGTTTCGTGCTTCTGGGCAATTGCGCGGCGATCTCGGGCAATGCCCGCGTGCGTCAGCCCAATGTTGCCGCGGTTCTGACGGCGGCCGTATCGGCCCGGTCGGATGGCACCAGCCTGACCGACAACCTCCCCGCCCTTGAGGCCTTCTTCGAGACCGAGGAGGGGCGTGAATTGCTCAGCCGCTCGGGCCAGGCGGGGACGGTCCAGATCCTTGAAACCCGGCTATCGGACGGCATGCTGCTGCTGCATGCACGCGACACAAGTGCGGCGACCCTGTCGGGCGTTGCGCAGGATTACTGGCGCGCCTACCTCGATCTCGGGCCACGGCTGGCGACATTGTCGGTGCTGGCCCTGGCCGATCAGGGCGTCAGCGATGCCGACGCCCTGGATACGTTGACCAGGTTCGCGACGATTGTTCAGCGGGCAAATTCCGGCGGCGCAGTCGTGCCAAACGCGGCAGACCTGCCACAGGCCCGGGACGAAGCCTGGACACACCCCTTCCGTACAGGACTGTTTCAGAGGATATTTCAGTAACCGCTTACCAAGAGATCCCTGTTATAGAGGGGACAGGCCGGGGTGGGGTCGCAAGGGATGGGGCTGCGATGGGTCAGGATTTTCCAGGGATGTTCGGTGGATTTGGCCTCGGCCAGACGCTGAAGCGCTGGCAGCGTGCGTTGAAAATGCCCAAGGGGCTCTCGGCGGGCGAATTACGACGCATGAACAGTGATATCCGGGGCATGCGGGACCGGTTGGACGATATGGCGGCCCAGGCCCGGTCCGAGTTGCTCGCCCGGGCCACACCGGATGACGGCATCGATCGGCCCGACCAGTGCGACTGGGCGATCCGCCCGGCGCCCTGGCAAACCGAGATGCGCCCGCGCGGCATCGTCGGCGTCGGCTCCCCTGAAAAGATGCAAGGCGGGGTGACGGTCTTCCACGATGCCACCCAATCCGACATGAGCCTGCGCCAGGAACGCGCACCTGCCCGGATCGGCGGGGCACATTTCGGGCTGGTGCTGGAAGTGTACCGGTTCGACGGCTCATTCCTGTCATTTGTACAGGATCTGCCGCAAGCCGCGCTGGCGGATCTGACGCGCAATCACTTCATCTCGGTCAAACTCGTCGCCGACCGCGAACAGCCGGTTGAAATCTACGTGCGCCTCAACATCCAGCATGGGCCGAACGTGGAACAGATGGTCCGGCAGCTGGAGTTCGAGGGGGAGACCGGCAAAGCTGAATTCGATCTGGCCTATTCGAAGATCAACGAGAAACGGCTTGAAAAGGCCTGGCTCGACCTGATCGTGGAGGGGCCGAACATGACGCGTGTGGCCCTGTGGGACATGGTCATTCTGCGCGCACCGCGCGCCGATATCTGAAAGGGGGCGCTAAGCCATGGCTGAAACCTTGGTGCAAACGGATCTGCAGGCCGGCCGCTATGAAGGTGTGCTGACCGGCGCCGGCCAGACCGAGATCGAAGCGCTGCATCGCGGCCGTATTGTCGGTGTGGCGCGGCTGGGCCCGCATCCCACCGAGGATGGCGCGCAACGTGTCTCGCTGGACCTGCCCGCGGATGTGTTGAGCGAGGGAGTGCAGGTGATCGGGTTGCGATCCACGGCCACGGGGGACGTGCTCGACCGGATCACCCTGATGGCGGGATCCGCGCTCGATGAGGATATCCGCGGTGAGATCGCCCTGTTGCGGGACGAGTTGGAAATGCTCAAACATGCGTTCCGTCGCCATTGCGCAGAAACCGGGCAGGACTGACACGCCGGGCCTCTGATCCGGCGGTGCGCCGCTGGCGCATTGGTCTTGCGTTCATGGGGGCGCTGCCCCCGTCCTGGCGGACTCCCCCGGCATATTTCCGGAACAAAGAAGGTGTGACGTCGGGTTTGACGTGACGCTGACGCGCGCTTGAGATTACCTGCCGGTCAAGCAAGGGAGGCCCAAGCCATGGCGCATGCACTTTATCCGAACCTTCTGGCCCCACTCGACCTGGGCTTCACGACGCTCAAGAACCGAGTGCTGATGGGGTCCATGCATACGGGCCTGGAAGAGACCAAGGACTGGCCGCGCGTGGCGCGGTTCTATGCGGATCGGGCGAAGGGCGGCGTGGCGCTGATCGTGACCGGTGGTATGGCGCCGAACAAAGAAGGCGGCGTCTTTCCCGGCGCGGCGGGGCTCTACACCGATCAGGATATCGCCAACCACCGGGTGGTCACGGATGCGGTCCATGACGCGGGCGGCAAGATCGCGATGCAGATCCTCCATGCGGGGCGCTATGCCTATTCACCGGATTGCGTGTCGGCCTCACCGGTCAAATCCCCGATTTCTCCGTTTCCCCCGACGGAATTGGACGAGGAGGGGATCGAGAAGCAGATTGCCGATATCGTGACGGCTGCCGTTCGGGCGCGGGAGGCGGGCTATGACGGTGTGGAGATCATGGGGAGCGAGGGGTATTTCCTGAACCAGTTCCTCGTGACCCACACCAACAAGCGGGACGATCGCTGGGGCGGGTCCTACGAGAACCGGATGCGCCTGCCAGTTGAGGTTGTGCGCCGCTGCCGCGAGGCCGTGGGTGAGGATTTCATCATCATCTACCGGCTGTCGATGATCGACCTCGTGCCCGGTGGCTCGACCCACGACGAAGTGGTGCAACTGGCGCAGGCGATCGAGGCCGCGGGTGCGACGATCCTGAATACCGGCATCGGCTGGCACGAAGCGCGTATTCCGACGATTGCGACATCAGTCCCGCGCAAGGCGTTCGCCTGGGTCACGAAACAGCTGATGGGCAAGGTCGGCATTCCGGTGATCACGTCCAACCGGATCAACATGCCCGATGTGGCCGAAGATGTGCTGGCCGAGGGCTGCGCCGACATGGTGTCAATGGCGCGGCCGTTCCTGGCGGATGCCGAGTTCGTCGCAAAGGCGGAGGCGGGTAAGACCGACGAGATCGCGCCCTGCATTGCGTGTAATCAGGCGTGTCTGGACCATACGTTTTCCGGCAAGCCGACCTCGTGCCTTGTGAACCCGCGCGCGTGCCATGAGGTGGAGCTGGACTATGGCCCGGCAGAGACACCGAAGCGCATCGCGATTGTTGGTGCCGGCGCGGCGGGGATGGCGGCCGGGATGACAGCGGCGGAGCGTGGGCACTCGGTCGTGATGTTCGACAAGGCAGACCGCGTGGGCGGGCAGCTCAACATGGCGCGCCAGATCCCCGGCAAGGAAGAATTCCACGGGCTGGTCGATTGGTTAGAGACGATGGCGGAGCGCCGCGGGATCGATCTGCGCCTGGGTGTCGAGGCGACGGACGCCGATCTTGAGGGCTTCGACGAGATTATCATCGCCACCGGTGTCACCCCACGCGATCCGGGCATTGCGGGGCAGGAAGGGCCAAATGTGCTAAGCTACGTGGACGTGCTGTCGCGCAAGGCACCGGTGGGGGACCGTGTGGCGATCATCGGTGCCGGCGGCATCGGCTTCGACGTGGCCGAATATCTCGTACATGAGGGCGAGAGCCCCACGGAGGACCCGGAATTGTGGCGGAAGGAATGGGGCGTTGCGAGTCCGGCGGAGCATCGCGGTGGTTTGGCTCCGGAAGGCCCTCAGCCCGAGGCTCCGGCCCGGCAGATCACGCTGCTCCAGCGCAAGGCCGAAAAGCCGGGTAAACGCCTTGGCAAGACCACGGGCTGGATCCACCGTGCCGCGTTGAAGATGAAGAACGTGAAGATGGTGGCGGGGGTGAGCTATGACGCCATCGACGAAAACGGTCTGCATATCTCCGTTGATGGCGTTCCAGAGCTGATCGAATGCGACACCGTGGTTCTGTGTGCGGGCCAGGAGGTGAACCGGACGCTCGCCGACGCGCTGATTGCCAAAGGCATGAAGCCCCATGTGATCGGTGGCGCGGATGTGGCGGCGGAACTGGACGCAAAACGCGCGATCAACCAAGGTGTGCGGCTGGCAGCAACGTTGTGAATTGGGGGGCCAGCCCCACGTCCTCCGGCCCCCCGGCACGTTCAAAGAACAAAGAGGGCCCTTAACCTCACCTTAACCATAGGCAGCGACGCTGAGCCCGCGGTACAGCCAGGCATGGCGATGGCCGTGAACGAAGATGGCGCATCCTCTGCCCGCGAAGCCCCTTGGGATAGGGGCGGAGGATGACCCCCTCGCACGCCACCTCTCCTAATCTTTGTTCCCCGAAAATGCCCGCCGGAGGCTTCCGAAATCTCCGTCGACGCAACGTCCAAAAATAGATCGCAAGCCTTCCCGCCCGCGCCCACCTGAACCGACCCCAAAGGGGGCGGTGAGGCAAACACAATGCGCCGCAGGCGCCCCTTCGGGTCAGCGGCGATCAGCCAAGCAGTTTCCCCAAACCCATCGCAACACCCATATCACCTGAGACCTTCAGCTTGCCCATCATGACGCCGGTCATCGGGTTCAGGTTGCCGGACAGAAGCTTGGTCAGGTTGTCCTGGGTGATCCGGATCGTGCAATCCGTGTCGCGGTCATCGGTGGAGGCATCGCCATCGGCCAAGACGATCACGCCATCATCGCCACAATCGAATTTCAGCGACCCGTCAAAGCTTTTGCCCACCAGCGCGGCGCGGATGCGATCGGCCAAGTCCGTCAATGTCATGGGTCTCTCCCTGCCCTAGGCCACCAGCGCTACGCAGTCGGGGCCTGCGCGACAAGTGTGACGTCGCGGACAAGTCGTACAGCCGAGACGGTCAAAGCGGCATGTGCATCTCAACCTCATCGCCCTCGGTCATCTGCCCGGTGCGCACGAAGCCCACCGCCTCGTACAGGCGCAGCGCAACGGTGTTTTCCGGAACAGCACTTGTCATCATCGCAGTGCGTCCGCGCGCCCGCGTCCAGTCCTGCAACCAGGCAAGTGCCGCGCGGCCATGGCCCTGACCCTGATGCGTCCGATCGATCATGAACCGCCACAGAAATACGCTGTCGGGGTCTTCGCCCTCGGCCACATCATCGTGCTCGGCCATGTCAATGACCTGCGCAAGGCCGATGCGTGTGTCGCCGTCCCAGATCACAAATGCATACCCACCGGTTTCAAAAGGCAGCTGCGCAAGGCTCTTGGCGTTGGAGGCGACAAAATCGGCCTGCTCGGGCCGGACCTGCAACTCCAGGAGCGGGATGACGTCATCGCGCCCGACCGGCGTCAGGCGGGTGGTCACTTGAATTTGCGGTTCCGCGCCGCCAGCAGCTTCAGACGCAGCGCGTTGAGCTGGATGAAGCCCTGCGCATCGGACTGATCGTAGGCCCCCATATCCTCTTCGAAGGTCACATGCGCCTCGGAATAGAGCGAATGGTCGGACCAGCGCGCCACGGTGCGCGCCGAGCCCTTGTAGAGCTTCAATCGGACCGTCCCCGTCACATGCTCCTGCGATTTATCGATCAGCGCCTGCAGCATCTCGCGCTCGGGGCTGAACCAGAAGCCGTTATAGATCAGCTCCGCATAGCGCGGCATGATCGAATCCTTCAGATGGCCCGAGCCCGAATCCAGTGTGATCTGCTCGATCCCGCGATGGGCCTCCAGCAGGATCGTACCGCCTGGCGTCTCGTAGATGCCGCGGGATTTCATGCCAACGAAACGGTTCTCCACAAGGTCGAGGATCCCGATGCCGTGTTTACCGCCCAGTTCGTTGAGGTGGGTCAGGATGGTGGCGGGGCTCATCGTTTCGCCGTTGATCGAAACGGCGTCCCCCTTTTCGAATCCGATCTCCACCATCTCGGGCGTGTCGGGCGCATCTTCGGGCCGCGTGATCCGCTGCAGGATGTAGTCGGGCGCTTCCTCGGCCGGATCCTCCAGAACCTTGCCCTCCGACGAGGTGTGCAACAGGTTCGCATCGACGCTGAACGGCGCTTCCCCGCGCTTGTCCTTCGCAATCGGGATTTGATGCTGTTCCGCAAACTCGATCAGCTTCGTCCGGCTGCCCAGATCCCATTCGCGCCACGGCGCGATCACCCGGATCTCGGGGTTCAGCGAATAGGCGCACAGTTCGAACCGGACCTGGTCGTTGCCCTTGCCGGTGGCGCCATGGCTGACGGCATCGGCCCCGGTTTCGGACGCGATTTCAACCAGACGCTTCGAGATCAGCGGCCGCGCGATGGAGGTGCCGAGCAGGTAGAGCCCTTCGTAAAGCGCATTGGCGCGGAACATCGGGAACACGAAATCGCGCACGAACTCCTCGCGGACGTCCTCGATATAGATGTTCTCCGGTTTGATCCCCAGAAGCTCCGCCTTCTTGCGCGCGGGCTCGAGCTCTTCGCCCTGGCCCAGATCGGCGGTGAAGGTCACAACGTCACAGCCATATTCCGTCTGCAGCCATTTCAGAATGATCGAGGTATCTAGGCCGCCGGAATAGGCTAGCACGACCTTTTTGGGGGCTGACATGGACGCTCTCCGTGACGAATGGTTGACCGCCGCGCCGATACCGGGTTTTCAGGGGCGGAGCAAGCGAAGGACACGGGAATGGACTACGGATATCAGGTTTTGCGGCATGTCGTGCAGCAGGTTTTCGGCAACCTCGGGGCGGCCGCGCGCATCACGTTGCCACTGGTCGTCATCCCGGCGGCAATCATCTTTCTCACCAATCCGGAGTTGGTGGAGCAATCGATGCAACCCGCCGACCCGTTCGCGCCTGCACCAGAACTGGTCTTTCCGGCGATCAACGGATGGGGGCTTGCGATCGGGTTGATTGCAGCCGTCGTAGGCTGGATGTGGGCTGCGGTGTCGTGGCACCGGTTCGTCTTGTTGGAAGAATACCCCAATGGCGTGCTGCCGAAATGGCACGGTGCGCAGATCGGCAACTATTTTGGCAACTCACTTCTGGTTCTGCTGATCCTGTTCGGGGCGATCTTGGTCATGGCGATTGCCGTCGGCATGATAATCGCCGTCGTGCAAAGCATTGCGCTTGGCGTGATCCTCGGGGTCGGTCTGGCCATCGGCGTCAGTTGGGTTGCGGTGCGGATCGGGCTGATCTTGCCCGCGGCGGCCATCGGCGAGCGGTTGGGCGTTGGCGAAAGCTGGCGCGCGACGGCGCAGGTGTCGGGGCAGTTGTTGTTGCCCGTGATCGTGCTGGCCCTCGTCTTCGGCCTGATCAACCAGGCGGTGACGGTCGCCTTCGGCCCCACGCTTCTGGCCGCAGCCGTCGGTATCGCCATCTACTGGATCCAGCTTCTGATGAATCTCGCGCTGATGACCACGCTCTATGGCAACCTGATCCAAGGGCGGCAACTGAACTGAGGCGGTGGATTTGACGGGCCGACGGGCTGGACAGCGCCAACCAGACAGGCCAAGCCGGATCCATGAGTGATTTCGCCCCCAAGGCCCGCGCGGCCACCGATGCTTTGCGCGATCTGTTCCCGCCCACGCCGCTGTTGAAAAATGCTCACCTCAGCGAGCGTTACGGGGCGGACATCTGGCTGAAACGCGAGGATTTGTCGCCAGTGCGGTCCTACAAGCTGCGCGGGGCCTTCAATGCCATGCGCAAGGTGCGCGCGGCTCGTCCCGGGCAGATCGATTTCGTCTGTGCGAGCGCCGGCAACCACGCCCAGGGCGTCGCCTTCGTCTGCGCGCATTTCGGTGTGAAGGGGCGGATCTACATGCCCGTGACGACACCGGAGCAGAAAATTCTCAAGACCCGCACCTTCGGCGGTGACGCCGTCGAGATCGTGTTGGAGGGCGATTTCTTCGATGAAACGCAGGCCGCGGCCAAGGCCTACAGCGCACAGGCCGGGGCGCATTTCCTGTCACCTTTCGATGATCACGATGTCATTGAGGGCCAAGCCTCCGTTGCGGTGGAGATGCTCGAACAACTGGGCGAGGTGCCCGATCACCTTGTGCTGCCGGTGGGCGGCGGTGGCCTGTCGGCGGGAATGTTGTCCTACCTGCGCGCGGTGGGGGCAGATACGCACCTGACATTGGTCGAACCCGCGGGCGGCGCAAGCCTGACCGCCGCGCTCAAGATCGGGGCGCCGCAGACGATCGAGATTGCCGATACCTTCGTCGATGGCGCGGCCGTCGCACGCATCGGGGATCGCACCTTTGATGTTTTGCGCAGCGTGTCCCCCCGCGACGTCCGGATCGCGCCGGAAAACCGCATCTGCGTGACGATTCAGGAGATGCTCAATCTTGAAGGCATCGTGTTGGAGCCCGCCGGTGCGTTGTCGGTGAACGTGTTGGGGGATATCGCCGATCAGATCGTCGGCAAAACCGTGGTCTGCGTGACATCTGGCGGGAATTTTGATTTCGAGCGTCTGCCCGAGGTCAAGGAACGCGCGCAGAATTGGCAGGGGTTGAAGAAATACTTCATCCTCCGCTTGCCGCAGCGCCCCGGCGCGCTTCGTGATTTTCTCGACCTTCTGGGGGCGGAGGACAACATCACGCGGTTCGAGTACCTCAAGAAGAATTCCCGCAACTTTGGCTCGGTCCTGATCGGGATCGAGACCGAGCGCGCCGGAAGTTTTGCCGAGCTGGAGGATCGCGTGGCCTCGCGCGGCTTCGGGTTCCGCGATATCACGGATGACAATATCCTGGCCGATTTCCTGATCTGAGATCGCGTTCAGGCGGCGCGGGACAATTCCGGAACCTGCGGCTCCACCTCTTCCATGGCGGTCTCGAAGGCCGTGCGGACGGCTGCGACATCGGGCGACGCGCTGGCGTTACACGCGGCTTCTGCGGCGGAACACGCCTCCACCAGCGCCGTGAATCCAAGGTTTGCCGCCGATCCGCGCAGGAAATGAAAATCCGCGGCCTTCGCGGTTTCCGGGGTCAGCCCGTCGAGGCTTTCTTGCAATTCCGCCACGAACAAAATGGCCACATCGGCGAAATCTTCCTCTCCGATATCGCTGCGCAACTCGTTCAGGCGGTCCCAATCAACACCGCTCATACCACATACTCCGGTCCTTGTGTGGCCCTCACCATCGCCATGGTCCGTTAAAAAACCGCTAGGGCGCAACGATCGAATACGCGCAATTTTTCGATTCATCGGGCGTTAAAGAAAATCACGCAATGTCCGCCGAAATGACTTGAGGCGACCATGGTAACGAGCGCGGCAATCCCTGCCGATCCGGTAAGCGACGGACAGGCAACTGAGGCGTTGAAGGTTCTGGTTCTGGATGACAGCCCGGCACAACGCAATCTGGCCTGCGCCTTCTTGCGCAAGTGGGGCCATACGGCGATCGCCACGGGCGATCCGTCGGAGGCCCTTGAAATTGCACGTGATCCCGAGATTTCGCTGATCCTGTGCGACTGGATGATGCCGGGCATGACGGGGCCGGAATTCTGCCGCCGCTTGCGGGTGGAGGTGACGGAAAGCTACGCCTATATCCTGTTGCTGACCTCCAAAAGCGAGGGCGGAGCGCTGGCCGAAGGGCTGGAGGCGGGGGCAGACGATTTCCTCAACAAACCCATTCGTCCGCCCGAGCTTCAGGCGCGGATGAATGCCGGGGCGCGGATCGTCGCCATGCAGCGTGAATTACGCGCCAAGAACGGCCTGCTGGAAACCGCTCTGGATGAATTGCAGCAGCTCTACGGCGCGATCGATCGCGATCTTGATGAGGCCCGCCGCCTGCAACGCGCCTCCTTGCAAGACGAATTCCGCCGGTTCGGGCGGGCCGATGTGTCTCTACTGCTGGAGGCCAGCGGCCATGTCGGCGGCGACATGGTGGGGTATTTCCCGGTCAGCGAAGATGTCGTGGGCCTGTTCAGCCTCGATGTATCGGGCCACGGGGTCGCCTCGGCGATGGTGGCGGCGCGGGTGGCCGGGATGCTGTCGGAAGCGTCACCGGATCAGAATATCTCCCTCCACCGCGGGGCCGACGGCGCGCTGCACGGCCTGCCGCCAGAATTGGCCGCAGAACGCATGAATGCGCTGATGCTGAAGGAGGTGCAGTCGGATCGCTACTTCACCCTGTGCCTCGCCTTCCTCGACCTGAAAACAGGCGCCTTACGCATGGTTCAGGCGGGTCATCCGCACCCCATTATTCACCGCGCCGACGGCACGTTCGAATTGATCGGTCTGGGGGGCATGCCGGTGGGTCTGATCGAAGATATCCCCTTCAGCGGCTTCGAAGCACGGCTCAATCCCGGCGACCGGCTTTTGATGTATTCCGATGGCCTGACGGAATGCCCGGATCCCGGGGGTACGCTGTTGGACGAAGATGGATTGATCGCCCTCATGCGGGCCAATGGCTCAACGCGCGGGCCGGACTTCCTCGGCCGGTTGCGCGATGGTCTGGTCGCCTATGCGGGCCACGATGATTTTCCCGACGATCTCTCCGCCCTGCTGCTGGAATTCAACCCGGCCTAGGCACGGCCCAGATACCGCGCGACGAAATGACGGTCGCCCGCGACGGCCAAATGCTCAACCGCCACGTCCCAGGGCAGAAACACGGCCGTGTGTCCGGGCTCCGTCGGGTCGCCGATCCGCCTCCCAAGCCGGGCCGTGTAGATGTGGCATTGCTTGTGCGCATACCGCTCGTAATCGGGCATGTAGGTGTAGCGATGGCACATCCCCATGCGCCGCAGGGAATGGATGCGATAGCCCGTCTCTTCCATCACCTCCCGGTGCAGCGCCGGCAGCGTCGATTCCCCGGGATCAATACCACCGCCGGGCAATTGCAGCTCCGGCCATGGATGCTCCTGAAAGCTCGCCAGTAGGCTGTCACCCGCATCAATGATAACGTACGCGCCCGGGCGCGGCGGATAGGGGCGGCCCGGATCGGGCGGCGTGCCAAAACGTCGGTTCATGGCGCCCTTCTGCCATGGGCGACACTGCGCGAAAAGCCAATCCTCTCGCCAAGGGCGCAGCACTGGGCTAAACGGCGGCCATGGCCCACGATCATCCCCATTCCCTGCGCGACACCGGCGCACGCGTCTTGCGAACGGAAGGCGATGCCGTGCGCGCGCTGGCCGATGCCCTGCCCGCGGATTTCGAACGCGCGGCGGAGGCGGTTCTGGCCACGAAAGGCCGTGTGATCCTGTCCGGCATCGGCAAATCCGGCCTGATCGCCCGCAAAATCTCGGCGACATTTGCCTCCACCGGCACACCCTCGGCTTTCGTCCATGCCGCCGAGGCCAGCCATGGCGACCTGGGCATGGTGACACCGGATGATCTGACGATCCTGATCTCGAATTCCGGCGAAACCTCCGAGCTGCGCGATATCGTGGCCTATGTGGCGCGCTTCTCGATCCCGATGGTGGCGATCTCCAAGATGCCCGAGTCCACCCTGATGCGCGCCGCCGATTTTCGGCTCCTTTTGCCCGAGGCGGAAGAAGCCTGTTCCCTTCGCATGGCGCCTACAACCTCGACCACGCTGACCCTTGCCTTGGGCGACGCGCTGGCCGTGGCCGTGATGGAACGCCGCGGCTTCCTGCCGGAACATTTCCGCACCTTCCATCCGGGCGGCAAGCTCGGGGCGGAGCTGATGAAAGTGTCCCAGCTGATGCATGGAGCGGAGGCGCTGCCGCTCGTCTCACCGGATACGCCGATGGCAGAGACCCTGATCGTGATGAGCGAGAAGAGCTTTGGCATTGCCGGTATTGTGGCCGACGGCGTGCTGGTCGGCGTGATTTCGGACGGCGACCTGCGCCGCAACATCACCCGGCTGACCGATCAGGATGCAGGCGCGGTGGCCACCCGCAATCCCCGTACCATCGGCCCGGACCTTCTGGCCGCCGAGGCCCTCGCCATGATGTCCGAGAACAAGATCACGGCGCTGTTCGTCGTGGATGCAGATGCACGGCCAATCGGTATCATCCACCTGCATGATTGCCTTCGCGCCGGATTGGCCTGACCAATCTTCCAAACCCAAAAGCCCCCACCCGGCGAAACCGGGCAAGGGCCATCTTGATTGTCTCGGACGGCTTAATTGTCGTCGTCAGCCGCCATAAGGCGCGCGAAGATGTCTGCGCCGTGGGCCGGGTCGGACATGATGATCGTCACAAAGCCGCCGTCACCGCGAAGCTCGCTCATGTTTTCGGCGTCCATGTTCAACTGGCTGAAGACGTCGGCCAGCGTGGAGCCCATGGTGATGTCTGCCATCGTCAGTTCACCGGCCGGAACCATGCGGGTTTCGCTGGCATTGTCGGCGCTCATGTTGAAATGCATGATCGCGACCGACGTGGTGTGCCCATCGGCGAAGGCCGGAGCAGCGATGGAAGCGGCAAGTGCGGTAGCAAGTGCGAGGCGTTTCATATTTGGTATCCCTTCAGTTTTGTGTTCCAGACATTCAACTTCGGTCTCGCCGGGTCCGGTGATTAACTGCCCGGATCAACGCCTCGGTCGTCTGCCTGAGACGACGCTAGGGTCGGGCACTGCTCCAAAAATAGAGGATTTCAGGGGTCTCTCGCGTTGGTGAGCGTCTGTGATCGGTATTCTCACGCGGACGCGATAAACACTCTCCAGCGCGTGATCGCGCCGTGATAAATCAAGGGCTTGTGTAACAGACGGAAGATTATTGCGCGCCGTCCGGCCCTGCGAAGGCGCCCCATGCGTGATTCGAACGGGGTCTGCTCACCTTATCGAGAGATGCCGGCCGGGCGTCCGCTACCGCCCGACGCTGTCATAGGCCTCGAAGCCCGCGCGCTTGGCATCGCGGGGTGTGTAGACGTTGCGCAGGTCGGCCATCCGGGGGGTCGCCATCTTGCGGGCCAGTTTCTTGAGGTCCAGCGCGCGGAACTCGTTCCACTCCGTCAGGATCACCACCAGATCGGCATTGTGGGCCGCCTTGTAGGGATCATCGAGCCATGCCACGCCGGGCAGCAGTGCTTCCCCCTCCCGGAAGCCCTGCGGGTCGACCACGCGCACCTTGGAACCCCCACCGACCAGCGCCGGCACAATGGTGAGCGACGGCGCGTCGCGCATATCGTCGGTGTTGGGTTTGAACGTCACGCCAAGCACGGCCACAATCTTGCCGTTGAACGAGCCATCGCACAGGTCGCGCAGCTTTTCGATCATCCGGTGCTTCACGTCGTCATTCACCCGGATCACCGTTTCCACGATGTGCTGCGGCACCGCGTGATCCTGGCCGATCCGCGCCAGCGCGCTGGTGTCCTTGGGAAAGCACGAGCCGCCATAGCCCGGCCCCGCATGCAGGAACTTGTTGCCGATCCGCCCGTCCATACCGATGCCTTTCGACACCTCCTTCACATCCGCGCCAACCTTTTCGCAAAGCGCTGCGATTTCGTTGATGAAGGTGATCTTGGTGGCCAGAAACGCATTGGCGGCGTATTTGATCATCTCGGCGCTTTCCAGATCGGTGGTCACGATCGGGAAGTCGCGCAGGAACAGGGGGCGATAGATCTCGTCCATCACCTCCGAGGCCCGCGGCGTCTGAACGCCGACCACCACCCGGTCGGGCCGCATGAAATCGTCGATCGCCGCGCCTTCACGCAGGAATTCGGGGTTGGAAGCGACGTCAAACTGCGCCTCGGGGGCGGCCTTGGCGATCACATGCCTGACCTTGCGGTTGGTGCCCACCGGCACGGTCGACTTCGTCACGATCACCGCGTAGCCGGTCAGGGCCCGGGCCACTTCCTCGGCCGCCGCCATCACATAGGTCAGGTCCGCATGGCCATCGCCGCGCCGCGTCGGCGTGCCGACCGCGATGAAAATGGCCTCGGCCCCATCCACGGCGGCCTTCAGATCCGTGGTGAAGGACAGTCGCCCGCCATCGACGTTTTTCGCCATCAGCGCATCAAGGCCGGGCTCATAGATCGGAACCTCGCCGGCCTGCAGCATCTCGATCTTGCGCGGGTCCTTGTCGACGCAGATCACGTCATGTCCGAAATCCGAAAAGCAAACGCCCGAGACGAGGCCAACATAGCCGGTGCCGATCATTGTGATGCGCATGGGGAAACGTCCTTGTCTGCCTGTAATCTGGTAAGCGATGCCCGCCTGGCGCGAGTTCTATACGCCATAATAGTCGCGATACCACGCGACGAAACGGGCCACCCCTTCGGTGACTTGGGTTTTGGGTTTGTACTGGGTCAGGTGTTGCAGCAGGCTTGCATCCGCCCAAGTGGCGGGCACGTCACCGGCCTGCATGTCCATCATGTTCTTTTGCGCCTTGCGGCCCGTCGCGGCCTCGATCGCGTCGATATAGTCCAGCAACTGAACCGAGTTCGAGTTGCCGATATTCACCACCCTGTGCGGCGCGACCGGCGACAGGCTGTCGCCCTCCACCGGATCATCGCCCGGCACCGCCTCGATCAGGCGCACGATCCCGTCCACCAGATCGGTCACATAGGTGAAGTCCCGCGCCATATCGCCGTGGTTGTAGACATCGATGGGCCGATCTTCGAGGATCGCCTTGGTGAATTTGAACAGCGCCATGTCTGGGCGGCCCCAGGGTCCGTACACCGTGAAGAAGCGGAACATCGTCGTCGGCAGATCGTAGAGATGCGCGTAGCTATGCGACATCGCCTCGTTGGCCTTCTTCGTCGCCGCGTAGAACGACATCTGGGTGTCGGCCTTCATCGTCTCGGCATAGGGCATCTCGGTATTGGCACCGTAGACGGACGATGTGGAGGCCAGCAGCGAATGCCGGGGCGGGAAGGCCCGCATCGCCTCCAGAAGGCGGAACGTGCCGATCAGGTTCGCCTCGACATAACTTTCAGGGTTGTCGATGGAGTAGCGCACGCCCGCCTGCGCGGCGAGGTGGATGACCGTCTCGGGGCGGTATTCCTCCATCAGATCATGTAGCACGCCGGGCGTTTCGATCCGCTTGTTCACCGCTGTGAACCCCTGGCTTTGCAGCAGCATCGCCTGGCGGCGCTCCTTCAGCGAGACCTCGTAGTAATCGGTCAGCGCATCCAGCCCGATCACCCGCCAGCCCTCGGCCAGCAGACGCGTGCAAAGATGGTAGCCGATAAATCCCGCCGAGCCTGTGACCAGCGCAACCCTCATTCCAGGTCCTCCAGTGGTGCCCTGCCCGGTTTCGGCTCCGATTGCCACGAATGGGGGGCGAAGGTCAAAGGCGAAAGGGACGTTGGCGGATCCGCACCCGGCGGCTAGGTCAGGTCGATCCGTTTTGCAGGCGGCACCAAGGCGTTGATCTGCTCCAGATGCTCGGGCAGGCAGACCGTCGTGAAATCGTAGTGGCGCACCACGTGGCGCCGCGCGGCCGGGCCCAGATGCGCATATGTGCCGGGCCGCTCAAGCACATCGATGACCTTGGCGGCCAGCGCCTTGGGATCGAAGAAATCCGTCAGCAGGCCGGTTTTTCCGTGCTCGACGGCCTCGCGCACCGGCGGCACGTCCGAGGCCACGATCGTCGCCCCCATCGACATGCTTTCCAGCAGCGACCACGACAGCACGAAGGGTACTGTCAGGTAGATGTGGCAACGGCTGATCTGAATGATCTTCTGGTAATCGGCGAAGGGAACGCGCCCAAGGAAATGCACGCGGGCCCAATCGACCCGCCCGCCGATTTCGCGCTCCATCTCGGCGCGGTAGCCGCCCTCGGCCCCGGACTTCTTGCCATAAGACACCTCGTTGCCGCCAACGATCAGGGCGCGCGCATTGGGCCGGGCCGACAGGATATCGGGCAAGGCCCGCATGAAGGTGTGAAAGCCGCGCGTCGGCTCCATGTTGCGGGCCATGTAGGTGAAAATCTCGTCATCGCGGGTGACGGGCCGGCCAAGGCGGCCCAGTGGCACTTGGGCATGAGAATCCGGGCGCAGCTTGTCGGTGCGGATGCCATCATGTTTGACGTAGATCTTGTCGTGAAAGCTTTCGGGGAAGGTGTCGCGCTGCCACAGGGTCGGTGAATGCCCGCGATCCACGGTCTGGATATTGGCGAAGTTCACGGCGTTGCGCGCATGCATGGTGAACGGCGCGTGCGGGCTGGCCGGGAATTCCGGATCGAACCCGACCGAGCCGCCTTTCGACAGGAAGTAGTATTCGAAAAAGCCGATGATCGGCACATCGGCCCAGATCTGTTTCAGGAATGTCAGCTCGC
This sequence comes from uncultured Roseicyclus sp., assembly GCA_947494975.1. Classification (GTDB taxonomy): domain Bacteria; phylum Pseudomonadota; class Alphaproteobacteria; order Rhodobacterales; family Rhodobacteraceae; genus Gymnodinialimonas. The sequence goes on from CANLXA010000004.1 coordinate 39,602, forward strand.
CCCAGCCGACATGGCCCAGGATGATGTCTGGCGTGAATCCCTCGATCTTCAACTTGCCCGCCGCCTGGGCACAGCCAAATCCGTTGCCGGCGCATTCCTCCCAATATTGCGTCAGGGCATAGGCGTCTTTCGCGGGTTTGTGGTGGGATTGGTACGCGATCACCCGCGCGCCCTCAATCGCGGGCACATCCTTGCGCTGGGTCAGGAACACCAGTTCATGCCCCCCCTGCGCGCGCAGCCACGAGAATAGCTCCCGGTATTGCCCGGGAAAATTCTGGTGCACGAAAAGGATCTTCATCGCATCTGCCGCCCGTCTTTTCTTGGCCCGATCTGTCTCAACCCCATGCGGCAGACGCAAGGCGGAACTGCGGCGCGGCAGGGTTTGACGAGGCTTGGTGTTGCCGATACCCCCCCTATATGGGACCAGACAATCCACCAAAGTCTTAAAGGGGGTACCCCCATGACGCTCACCACGAAAATCGCGTGGGACGATACCGTTCTGCCGTTCCAGCTCGATCGCTCCGATATCCGCGGCCGCGTTGCGCGCCTCGATACGACGCTTGATCGCATTCTGGATCAACATGATTACCCTGCCCCGGTCGAGGCGATGGTTGCTGAAATGGCGCTGCTGACGGCCTTGATCGGGCAATCGATCAAGCTGCGGTGGAAGCTGTCCCTTCAGGTCCGGAGCGACGGGCCCATCCGCCTGATCGCGACGGACTTTCTTGCCCCCGAGGAGGAAGGCGAACCGGCGCGCATTCGGGCCTATGCAAGCTATGATGGTGAGCGGCTGGATATGCGGGCCGATCCGTTTGCGCAGCTTGGCAAGGGCTATTTCGCGATCCTGATCGATCAGGGCCAGGATATGCAGCCCTATCAAGGCATCACGCCGCTGGCCGGTGCATCTCTCTCCGCCTGTGCGGAGGCGTATTTTGCCCAGTCCGAGCAATTGCCGACGCGCTTCATGCTTGGCTACGGCGAAAGCCGGGAGCCCGGTCAATCTGCGGGCTGGCGCGCCGGGGGCGTGATGCTGCAGCTGATGCCCGAAGCCTCGCTTCAGGCCAAAGGCGACGCGACGGGGGAGGAAGGGCTGCTCCATGCCGATGACCTTGTGGACGGCGAAGAGGGCGAGAACTGGAGCCGGGCCAACCTGCTTCTGGATACGGTCGATGTGCTGGAGCTGATCGGCCCCCACATTTCGCCGACCGACCTACTGATCCGGTTGTTTCACGAGGAAACGCCGCGCGTGTTCGATACCCAGCCGGTCGGCTTCGGCTGCACCTGTTCTGAGGATCGCGTCCGGCAGAGCCTGTCGATCTATTCGGCCAAGGACATCGCGCACATGACGTTGGATGACGGGCGGGTGACCGCCGATTGCCAATTCTGCGGCGCCCATTACGAATTCGATCCCCTGACCCTGGGGTTCGAAGCCGAGAAGGCGCCCGATGGGACACCAAGGTAACGTGTCGCACGGTCTGAAATCCCTGGAGGCCGCGCTGGGTGCCAGCCGGGCGCGGCCTTCGTCGGATTATGACCTGAACCCCGGTATCGTCCTGCCCGAGGGTCGCAAACTGCGACCTGCGGCGGTCCTGATCGCGGTTCTGCAAGACGAGGTGATCCTGACCAAACGCGCCTCGACGCTGAAACACCATCCGGGCCAGATCGCCTTTCCCGGCGGCAAGGTGGAGCAGGGCGAAACCTCCGCTCAAGCCGCGCTGCGCGAGGCACAGGAGGAGATCGGGCTCGATCCGTCCAACGTGACCCTGCTCGGCGAACTTGCGCCCCATGAAACCGTCACCAGCTATTCGGTGACCCCGATCCTCGCGCATGTGGCTGAGGACTTCACGGCAATGCCTGAACCCGGCGAAGTGGCCGAAGTGTTCCGCGTCCCCCTGCCCTTCCTGATGGATCCCAACAACTACGCCGTCGAAGGCCGCCGCTGGCGCGGCATGAGGCGCGAATATTACGTTGTCCCCTACGGCCCCTACTACATCTGGGGCGCTACGGCGCGGATGCTGAAATGCCTCGCAGACAGGGCCACATGATGCGGCTGAATGCGGATTGGCTGACCCATCCGGGCACGGTGGCAGTGTTCGATTCCCTTGTGCCGCATGGCGCGTGGTTCGTGGGCGGATGTGTGCGCGACGGGTTGCTGGCGCGTCCCGTGGACGACATCGATATCTGTACCGAAGCCCTGCCGGACGCCATCGTCGATCTGGCACAAGGCGCCGGTCTGAAAGCCATCCCAACGGGCATGGACCACGGCACGATCACCGTGGTCGCCGGGGGCAAAGCCCACGAAATTACGACCCTGCGCCGCGATCTGGAGACGGACGGGCGCTATGCCCGCGTGGCCTTCACCGACGAGTTGGAGCACGATGCCGCGCGGCGTGATTTCACCATCAACGCCCTCTACGCCACCCGCGATGGTGAGGTTCTGGACCCCAACGGCACCGGCATTGCCGACCTGAAGGCCCGCCGCGTCCGGTTCATCGGCGATGCCGACGCCCGGATCGCGGAAGATTACCTGCGCATCTTGCGGTTCTTCCGGTTCCACGCCTGGTATGCCGACCCCGAAGGCGGGATCGATGCCGACGGCCTCGCCGCCTGCGCCGCAGGGATCGACGGGCTGGCACAGCTGTCGAAGGAACGCGTTGGGGCCGAAATCAGAAAACTGCTGAGCGCCCCGGATCCCGCGCCTGTAATCGCCACGATGGAGCAGGCCGGGATTCTCGCCGCGCTTCTGCCCGGCGCGTCGTCCAAAACACTGACCCTGCTCACTGGCCTTGAGGGCGATCTTCCCGCAAACCCCATCCGACGCCTCGCCGCGATTGGCGGCGAAGAACCCGCCCGCCGCCTGCGCCTGTCGAAAGCCGACGCGACCCGCCTGGCCCTCTACCGGGCCGAGATGGCACAGCTCGCCGCCCCCGGCGCGTTGGCATACCATCACGGGCTGGACGCCGCCGTCGATATTCTCACCCTGCGCGGTGCCATCACCGGCCAGCCGCCCATATCCGCGGATCTAACCAGTGCTGAAATCGGCGCAGAGGCGACGTTCCCAATCAAGGCCGCAGACCTCCCTCATCTCCATGGACCGGCCCTCGGTGCGGAGCTGAAGGCCCTCGAAACCCGCTGGATCGCCTCCACCTTTCAGCTCTCCAAATCCGATCTTCTGGCATAGACACGGCCGATGGACCCCCTTTTTGCCTTCGTCTTTGTCGGTCTCTTCAGCCCCGGCCCCAATGTCATCCTGCTGACGGCCTCCGGCGCGCGGTTCGGCTTTGCCCGGACGCTTCCCCATGTGCTCGGCGTCGTTCTGGGCGTCGGTATCACCGCGGGCCTCACCGGCCTTGGCATCGGCGCCCTCTTGGCCGCCGCCCCGGCGCTGGAATGGGCGCTCAAGATCGTCGCGGCGGGCTGGATCCTGTGGATGGGCTACACGTTGTGGCAATCGTCGGCCACCGGCCAGCGCGAGGCGGGGGACGCGCCCTGGGGCGTACTCCGCGCCGCGCTCTTCCAATGGGTGAACCCCAAGGTCTGGGCCGTTGCCATGGCGGCTGCATCGGGCTTTCCCGGCGGATTGTCGCCACTGGGCGAAGCGGCGCGTCTGGGCCTCACCTTCTCCGCCACGAACCTCGGCGTTTGTCTGTTCTGGAGCTTCGCAGGCAGCCTTCTGGCGCTCCTGCTGACAACCCCGCGCGCCTGGACAATCTTCGCGCGATTCATGGCGGTCGGGCTTGCCACTTCGGCCCTCATGGTCTTTCTCTAAGACCCGCGCTATACCTCCCGTCTGACACGGGAAATGTCATGTTCCGCTTTTTTGAAAATCTGGTCGATCCCTACGTGGCGCATGCCCAACAGGATCGCCCCCCTCGCCGTCTCTGGCCGTTCCTTTGGGATTATTCGCAGCCGTTCAAACGACTTTTTGCGATCACGGCCATCATGTCGGTTGTCGTGGCGGCCATCGAGATCGGGCTGATCTGGTATATGGGCCGCGTCGTCGATGTGATGACGGAGGGTGAGCCGGCGACAGTCCTGTCCGAATACGGGCTGGAATTTGCGCTGGCCGCCGGGTTCATCTTGCTGATCCGGCCTGTTCTGCAAGGGCTGAACGTGGCGCTTCTCAACAACGGGGTGCTGCCCCAATTCGGCGCGCTGGTCCGCTGGCGTGCACACAAACAGGTGCTGCGCCAATCGGTCGGGTTCTTCGAAAACGACTTCGCGGGCCGCATCGCCAACCGCATCATGCAGACGCCCGGCAGCGCGGGGGACGCGATATTCCAGGTCTTCGACGCGATCACCTTCGCGCTCGCCTATCTGGTGGGCGCCGCGATTTTGCTGATGGGGTCCGACCCGCGGCTGGCCGTGCCGCTTGTTGTCTGGTTTTCGCTCTATGCCCTGCTGCTGCGCTGGACGATGAAACGCGTCGGCCCGGCCTCCAAGGCGTCGGCCGATGCGCGCTCCAACACGACCGGGCGCGTGGTGGACAGCTACACCAACATCCATTCCGTCAAGCTCTTCGCGCACCACGATACCGAGCTTGCCTATGCCAAGGAGGCGATCGAAGACACCCGCCGGACCTTCGCGCGGGAGATGCGGATTTTCACCACCATGGATGTGATGCTTGTCACGCTGAACGGCTTTCTGGTCGTCGGTGTCGTCGGTTGGGGCATCCTTTTGTGGTCGCAGGGCGCGGCCACAGTCGGCGTTGTCGCCGCCGCCACGGCTCTGGCCCTGCGGCTATCCGCCATGACCGGCTGGATCATGTGGGCCGTCTCCACGTTCTTCCGCTCGCTGGGTGTTGTGGCCGAAGGAATGGAGACGATTACCGAGCCGGTTGATCTGGTCGACGCGCCCAATGCCCCACCGCTGAAGCTGACCGAGGGGCGGATCTCCCTCGAGGGTCTCAGCCACCATTACGGGCGCGGCGCGGGCGGGCTCGATGCGATCAGCCTTGCGATCCAGCCGGGCGAAAAGGTCGGGCTTGTGGGCCGCTCCGGCGCCGGGAAATCGACCCTCGTGAAGCTCCTGTTGCGGTTCTATGACGCCGAACAGGGTCGAATTCTGATCGACGGGCAGGACATTGCGCAGGTTCAGCAAGACAGCCTGCGCAGCGTTATCGGGATGGTGCAGCAGGACAGCTCCCTCCTGCACCGATCCGTCCGCGATAACATCCTCTACGGCGCTCCGGATGCCACCGAGGAACAGATGATCGCCGCCGCCAAACGGGCCGAGGCGCATGAGTTCATCCTCGATCTGGAGGACCCGCAGGGGCGTAAAGGCTATGACGCCCATGTCGGCGAACGCGGTGTGAAGCTGAGCGGCGGGCAACGCCAGCGTGTCACCCTCGCCCGCGTGATCCTGAAGAACGCACCAATCCTGGTGCTGGACGAAGCGACGTCAGCCCTCGACAGCGAAGTGGAGGCGCAGATTCAGGACACGCTTTATGGCGTGATGGAGGGCAAGACCGTCATCGCCATCGCCCACCGCCTGTCTACCATCGCACGGATGGATCGCATTGTGGTGCTCGACGGCGGGCACATCGTGGAAGACGGCACCCATGACGCGCTTTTGGCCCGTGGCGGGCTATATGCCGGGTTCTGGGCGCGGCAATCGGGCGGGTTCATCGGTATCGAAGGCTCGGAGGCGGCGGAATGACCACACTCATGCGCATCGTGAACTGGCTCGCCTCCCTGATCGCCCCGTTCGCTCCGGCCGACGGGCCGCCACCGCAAACGCTCTGGCCGTTCATCAAATGGTGCCTGTCCGGCTCCTGGCCCGTCATGATCGTGGCCGCGTTCCTGTCCGGCCTGGCCGGGTTGATGGAGGTGGGCGCCGCCTGGTTCCTCGGCGCGCTGATCGACACCACCAATATCCGGACGGAGGGATATCTGGCCGAACACGGCCTGCTGATCGTGACCTATGTCGCCTTCTACCTGCTGCTTCGCCCGCTGTTTTTCGGCACGTCGGCGGCCTTCAACGGCATTGTCCTGCCGCCGAACCTGGCGCCGTTGATCCAATCGCGGCTCCACCGTTGGACCCTTGGCCACGACATCACCTTCTTCGACAACGATTTCGCGGGCCGCATCGCGCAAAAGCAGATGCAGGCCGCCACCGCGCTGGTGAACATCGTGACGGAGGTGATCAACGCCGCCGCCTACGCCATCATCACGCTTCTGGGCACAATCATCCTGCTGGTTGCAATCGACTGGCGCATCGCGCTTGGTCTCGTGCTCTGGACCGGCCTTTATGCCATGATGATCCGCTGGTACCTGCCGCGCATTCGCGCCCGTGCCAAGGACCGTGCCGCGACCCGTGCCAACGTGACGGGGCAGGTCGTGGATACGATCACCAACATCAAGACTGTGAAGCTTTTCGGCCATACGCATCACGAAGATGCCGCCGCCATCGGCGCGATGGACAGTTACCGGGACGCCGCGCTCAGCTTCGGGATTCTCTCCACCGGCTTTCGCTTTGCCCTGATGGCCACGGCGGGGCTTCTGCCCGTCGTCCTCGTGCTCGGCGCCGTGTTCCTGTGGCAAAGCGGGCAGGCCACGCCCGGCGATATCGCCGCCGTCGGCGCGATCTCCATGCGCATCTCGCAGATGACCGGCTGGGTGTCCTTCACGCTGATGGGGATCTACGCCAATGTCGGGGAGCTGGAGGACGGAATGCGCACCCTCACGCCGCCCCATGGCCTGACGGATGCGACCTCCGCCACAGCTCTGCCCCAGCTCACCGGGCGTATCACCTTCGACGCCGTCAGCTTCGCCTATGGTCAGCGCGTGGGTGGCATCGATGCCGTCACGCTTGACGTTGCACCGGGTGAAAAACTCGGGGTTGTGGGCGCGTCCGGGGCGGGCAAATCCACGCTCGTCGCCCTTCTGATGCGGCTCTATGATGCGGAACAGGGCCGCATCCTGGTCGACGGCACCGACATCCGCGACGTCACCCAGGACAGCTTGCGCCAGCAGATCGCCATGGTCACCCAGGACACTGCCATGTTCAACCGAACCGCGCGGGACAACATACTTTACGGTCGCCCCGGAGCATCAGAAGAGGAGGTCATCGCAGCCGCAAAACGCGCCGAGGCCCATGACTTCATCCTGACCCTGCGCGATCATCGGGATCGCAAAGGATATGACGCCTTTCTGGGTGAGCGCGGCGTGAAGCTCAGCGGCGGTCAACGGCAGCGCATCGCGCTGGCCCGCGCGTTCCTCAAAGACGCGCCCGTGCTAGTGCTGGACGAGGCCACATCCGCCCTCGACAGCGAAGTGGAGGCGGCGATTCAGGACACGCTCAGCAGCGTGATGGAGGGCAAGACCGTCATCGCCATCGCCCACCGCCTGTCAACGCTCAGCGCCATGGATCGCATTATCGTGCTGCATGAGGGGCGCATCGCCGAAGACGGCACTCATGACGAATTGCTTGCCCGGAACGGCCTCTATGCCCGCTACTGGAACCGCCAATCCGGCGGGTTCATCGGGTTGGACGATGCCGCCGCGGCCGAATGACCGCCCATGAAACGCGTCATGGTCATCGGGCAACCCGGCTCGGGCAAATCAACCATTGCCCGCGCGATTGGCAAGAAAACCGGCCTGCCGGTGCATCACATCGATCTGATCCACTGGAAAGCCGGGTGGGTGGAACGCGACAAGGCCGAAAAGATCACCCTCGCCATGGAAATCCAGAACCGCGATGAATGGGTGTTCGAGGGCGGGCTTGGAGCCACCAAGGCTCATCGCCTGGCGCGGGCGGATACCCTCGTCTGTCTCGACTTCCCCCTCTGGCTCCGCGCCTGGAGGGTCTTCAAACGCACGCTGATTTATTATGGCCAGACCCGCCCGGACTTGCCCGATGGCTGCCCCGAGCAGTTCAACTTCGAATTCTGGAAGTGGATCTGGGACACCCGCACCATCGGCCGGGCACAGAACCACAAATGGATGGCGCAGGCCGGGGCGGATGTGGCCGTTCACCACCTGAAATCCCCGCGTGACGTGCGCCGGTTTCTCGCCACGCTCTAGGGCGGGACTTGCCGCGCCGGTGTCTTTCCCGCAATCCTGCCCCATGGATTACGAAACGATCTCCGCCTATATGTTCGGCCGCTCCCTCACCGGGCTTGGTGTCAACCTTCTCACCCGGGACGTGCGGGGCCTTGCGGCCTTTCTGGCCGATGTCTTCGGCCTCGCCGCCCATCGCCTGTCCGACGATTTCGCCATCATCGCCCATGATGGCACGTTGTTTCAGCTTCATTCCGACGGCACTTATCATTCAAATCCCCTGCCGCAGCTCATCCCGGAGAACCCGCCGCGCGGTGGCGGCATTCAGCTCTACCTGTTCGGCGTGAACCCGGATGACGCCGTCGCGCGGGCCGAGGCCGCAGGCCACATGGTGATCGAGCCGCCCTCCGACAAACCCCATGGGCTGCGCGAGGCGACGATCCTGTCGCCCGAGGGCTACGCGTTTTCCCCGGCGGTTCGCCTTGGTTGACGTCACGATTGACCGTTTGGGCCACCATGGCGACGGTATCGCCGCGGGCCCCATCTACGTGCCCCTGACTCTTCCCGGAGAAGTCATCTCTGGCGAGCTTGTGGGGGACAGGATCGCGGCGCCTTCTGTGATCACACCGTCACCCAACCGCGTCAAAGCCCCCTGTAGCCATTTCAAATCCTGCGGCGGATGCGGTTTGATGCATGCGTCCGACGCATTTGTGGCGCAGTGGAAAACGGATGTGATCACAAACGCGCTGAGCGCCCATAATCTGGCCGCGCCCTTGCGCCCCATCCTCACGTCCGCCCCCCGCTCCCGCCGCCGCACCACGCTGGCTGGAACCCGCACCAAGAAGGGCGCCTTGATCGGCTTTCACGCCAGAAAATCAGATACGATTGTGCCGATCAGAGACTGTCATGTGATCGAGCCGGCCCTCCTAGCAACCCTGCCTGCCCTGGAGCAGATCACCCGTCTTGGCGCCTCCCGCTCTGCCACGATAAGCCTTGCGCTGACACTCACCGAAACCGGAATCGATCTGCATGTCACCGGCGCCAAGTCGCTCGACGGCCCGCTCCGTGCCGCCCTTCCGCAAGTTCAGAGCAGCTTTTGTCGCCTTACGTGGGATGACGAACCTGTCTTTGTCGATACACCGCCGCGCATCGCGCTCGGGACCGCGCAGATTACGCCGCCACCCGGTGCGTTTCTGCAGGCCACCCGCGACGGGGAAGCCGCCCTGCAAGCCGCCGTCGCGGATGCCACCGATGGCGCGAAACACATCGCCGATCTGTTCTGCGGTCTCGGCACCTTCGCCCTACCTCTCGCGCAGACCACACCCGTCCACGCCGTGGAAGCCGACCCGGATCTGCTGGACGCGCTGACCACGGCCGCGAACCACACACGGAGCCTCAAACCCATCACCGTCGAAGCGCGCGACCTCTTTCGCCGTCCGCTGCTGCCCGACGACCTCGCCAAATTCGACGCGCTGGTCATCGACCCGCCCCGCGCCGGGGCGGAGGCGCAAACCCACGAAATCGCCAAGGCTCGTGTCCCGCGCATCGCCGCCGTGTCGTGCAACCCGGCGACCTTCGCCCGCGATGCCGCGATCCTGATCAATGCCGGATATACGCTCGATTGGCTGCAACCAGTGGATCAATTCCGCTGGTCACCCCATGTGGAACTTGCGGCGTCCTTCACGCTCCACCATATCCATGGCTGATTTCAGCAGGAGCGCGCATTGATGGCGAACCAGACCTTTCGCACCCGCATGGCCGATTTCCTCGACCGGACAGAGGTGCGGAACTTCATCATCGGCGTCATCATCTTCAACGCGATCATCCTGGGGCTGGAAACCTCCGACCCGGTGATGGCCCGCTATGGTGATCTCATCTACGCGCTCGACCGGCTGTGCCTCGGCATCTTCGTGGCCGAGATTGCGCTCAAGCTCTTCGCCCTCGGCCCGCGGTTCTTCCGGTCGGGTTGGAACCTGTTCGATTTCGTGATTGTCGGCATCGCCCTTGTGCCCGCCGGTCAGGGCCTCGCCGTTCTCCGTGCGCTGCGGATTCTCCGCGTGCTCCGCGTGGTCTCCGGCGTTCCATCGCTCCGCCGTGTGGTGGAGGGCCTTTTGACAGCCCTGCCCGGCATGGGCTCGGTCTTCCTGCTGATGTCGATCATCTTCTACATCGGGGCGGTCATGGCGACGAAGCTCTTCTCCGACCAGTTCCCGGATTGGTTCGGAACCATCGGCCTGTCGCTCTACACGCTGTTCCAGATCATGACGCTGGAAAGCTGGTCCATGGGCATCGTCCGCCCGGTGCTGGAGGTCTACCCCTATGCGTGGCTCTTCTTCGTGCCGTTCATCATGGTCACAACCTTCGCCGTGGTGAACCTGATCGTGGGTCTAGTGGTGAATTCCATGCAGGACGCACATTCCGAGGAATCGAACGCCGCCACGGACAAATACCGCGACGAGGTGATGGAACGATTATTGGCGATCGAAGAGAAGCTGGATAAGCAGCGCCGCGATTAGGCCCGTTTGCTCATCACTTCCACGCCCAGTGTCGTCAGCACCTTCGCCTCGATATCCTCGGCATTCATCGCGGCCACCGCATACATATCGCGTGGGCTGGCCTGGTCGATGAACACATCGGGCAGCACCATGGAGCGGTACTTGATGCCGGTGTCGAAGATACCCCGTTCCGCCAGCAGATGGGCGACGTGGGAGCCGAAACCGCCCACGGCCCCCTCTTCCACGGTGATCAGCGCCTCGTGATGGCGGGCCAGTTGCAGGATCATCTCCTCGTCCAGCGGCTTGGCAAACCGCGCATCGGCGATGGTGGGTGTGATGCCCTTCTGCGACAGGGCCTCCGCCGCGTCCTGCACCTCTTTCAGCCGGGCGCCAAAATTGAGGATCGCAACGCGGTTGCCCTCAGAAATCATCCGGCCTTTGCCGATCTCAAGCGCCACACCGCGATCCGGCATCTCCACGCCGACCCCTTCCCCGCGCGGGAAGCGGAAGGCGCTGGGGCGGTCGTCGATCTCCAGCGCGGTGCGCACCATATGGCGCAGCTCCGCCTCGTCGGACGCGGCCATGACCACGAAGCCCGGAAGGTTCGACAGATAGCTGATGTCATAGCTGCCCGCATGGGTGGAGCCGTCGGCCCCGACCAGCCCCGCGCGATCGATCGCGAAGCGCACCGGCAGCCGCTGGATCGCCACGTCGTGGACCACCTGATCGTAGCCGCGCTGCAGGAACGTCGAATAGATCGCGGCAAACGGTTTCAGCCCGCCCGCCGCCATCCCTGCACAGAACGTCACGCCATGCTGTTCCGCGATGCCCACGTCAAAACACCGGTTCGGAAACCGTTCGGCGAACAGATCCAGGCCTGTCCCGTCTGGCATCGCGGCGGTCACGGCCACCACCTTCGGATCATCCGTCGCTTCAGCAATCAGCGATTGCGCAAACACCTTGGTGTAGCTCGGCGCGTTTGAGGGCGCCTTTTTCTGCTCCCCGGTCTTGATGTCGAACTTGGCCGTCGCATGGCCCCGATCCGCACGGTGCTCGGCGTAACCTTTGCCCTTCTTAGTGATCGCGTGGATCAGGATCGGGCCATCTGCGCGGACCTTCACGGTACGCAGGACCGACAGCAGGCTTTCCATATCGTGGCCATCAATCGGGCCCACATAGGAAAACCCAAGCTCTTCAAATAACGTGCCGCCAACCGTCGCCGCCTTCAACAGCTCCTTCGCGCGGCGGGCGCCCTCCTGGAACGGTTCCGGCAGAAGCGACACGGCGCCTTTGGCAGCCGCCTTCAATTCCTGGAACGGGGCGCCGGCATAGAGCCGCGACAGGTAGGACGACATCGCCCCCGTCGGTGGCGCAATCGACATCTCGTTGTCGTTCAGGATCACGATCAACCGCTTGCCCATATGGCCCGCATTGTTCATCGCCTCATAGGCCATGCCACCCGACAGCGCGCCATCGCCGATCACTGCAATCGCATCGCCATGGCCGGTGTCGCAATCGCCGCCCAGATCACGAGCCACCGCAAAGCCCAAAGCCGCGGAAATAGACGTCGACGAATGCGCCGCACCAAACGGGTCATAGGCGGATTCCGTGCGTTTGGTGAAGCCGCTGATCCCGTCCTTCTGGCGGATGGTCAGCATCTTTTCCCGCCGCCCGGTCAAGATCTTGTGGGGGTAACATTGATGCGACACGTCCCAGATCAGCTTGTCGCGCGGCGTATCGAACACGGAATGCAGCGCCACCGTCATCTCGACCACACCCAGGCCTGCCCCGAAATGCCCACCGGTCTGGCTGACGGTCCAGATCATCTCGGCCCGCACCTCATCGGCAAGGCGGCGCAGCTCAAGATCGCTCAACTGCTTGAGATCACTGGGGGATTGGACCCTGTCGAGCAGGGGCGTATTCGGGCGCTCGCTCATCTCGGCTCGCCTTTCGCTACTTGTCACGGATTATTATGTAATGCGCCAGGTCGCGAAGGCTCTGCGCCTTATCGCCATAGGGCTGAAGGGCCGCACCTGCCTCCGCCACCAGGGTTTGGGCATGGGCCTTGGCCTCATCCAGCCCAAGCAGCGACACAAACGTCGCCTTGCCCGCATCGGCATCCTTGCGGAGCGCCTTTCCGGCGGTCGTGGCATCGCCTTCCACGTCCAACACGTCGTCGGCAATCTGGAACGCCTTTCCGATCGCCTGGGCATAGGCGCGGAGCGGGAACGGGTCCGCATCACCCAGAATCGCACCGGCCCGCGCGGGCCATTCGATCAGGCGCCCGGTCTTGTTGGTCTGCAATTCGGTGATCTCCACAAGGTCCAACGGGCGATCCGCGGTTTCGGCGGCGATATCCTGCGCCTGCCCCAGAACCATGCCCTGCGCGCCCGACGCCTGCGCCAGCGTCGCAACAAGCGCGATGCGCTGCTCGGCCGTGCCCGCCGCCTCGCGGCTCAACAGTTCAAACGCGAAACTCTGCAGCGCATCGCCCACCAAAACGGCCGTCGCCTCATCCCACTTCTTATGGACCGTCGGCTGCCCCCGTCGCAGGTCGTCATCATCCATACAGGGCAGATCATCGTGGACCAGCGAATAGGCATGCAGGCATTCCACCGCCCCCGCCGCATGCAGTGCGCGCTCCACCGGGACGCCGAAAAGGCCCGCGGATTCAAGGGCCAGGAACCCTCGCAGGCGTTTGCCGCCGCGCGTAGCATACCGCATCCCCCGGGCGATCTTGTCATCGCCCAGCGGCGCCATCTGATCTGTCAGGAAGTCTTCGATGCGGCTCCGTGCATCGCTCAGCGCCGTCTGAAACACCTGTTACAGGCCCTCCACCGGGGTCGAACCCGTGGGCTGGCCATTCGCGTCCAGGGTGATCTGCGCCACCTTTTCCTCGGCCTCTTTCAGCTTGGCTTCACACCGCGCCTTCAGGGCCGCGCCGCGCTCATACAACTTGATGGAGTCCTCAAGGGCCACATCGCCCCGGTCCAACTGCGTGACCACCTGCTCCAACTCGCGGATCGCGTCCTCGAAGCTCATCTCGTCGATGGGTTTATCGGTCATGATCCCTCCGCCAGTTCGGCCACATGGGCCACGACACCTTCGCCAAGCCCCTGCAAATCATACCCGCCTTCCAGTGTCGAGACTATGCGCCCCTCGCAGACCTCATCGGCCACGGTCACCAATGCGCGGCTCACCCAGGCGAAGTCCTCGGTTTCCCAAAGAAGATTGGCCAGCGGATCGCGGATATGGGCATCGAACCCGGCCGAGATCAGGATCAACTCGGGCTGAAACTCCCGCAGGCGGGGGAAGACATGGGCCTCATATCTGGACCGCATCGCCAACCCGTCCGATCCCGGCGGCAGCGGCAGGTTCATGATGTTGTCGGATCCGCCACGCTCATGCACCGCGCCGGATCCGGGATAAAGCGGCATCTGGTGCGATGAAATGAACAGCGCCCGCGGCTCATCCCACAGAAGGTCCTGTGTGCCGTTGCCGTGATGCACGTCGAAATCCACAATCGCAACGCGCGACAGCCCGTGACGCTCAAGGGCATGGCGCGCGGCAATGGCGATATTGCCGAACAGGCAGAACCCCATGGCGCGCGTTTTTTCGGCGTGGTGGCCGGGCGGGCGCGTGGCGACAAAGGCGCGCTTATGGGCCCCCGAAAGAACCCGGTCCACCGCCAGAAGGCAGCCGCCCACGCCGCGCATCGCGGCCTCCCATGTGCCGGGGGACGCGCTGGTATCGGCGTCGATCTGAACCATACCCGTCATCGGCTGCGCCTCGCGCATGGCGTTGATGTAGGATTGCGGGTGACACAGCGCCACGTCGTCTTCGACCGCCAGCGGCGCCTCCGCCCGCTCCGCCTCCACATCGGCCAGAACGGCGAAGACCGTCTCAAGCCGCGCGATGCGTTCGGGGTGCCCTTCCGGCATATCGTGGCTCAGGCCCGATGGGTTGTTGATGATCAGCATGGGGTGGGGTCCTCTTCCGGGCGGGATGAGAATACGGATCGGGGCGAGAGGTCAAACAGGTTTGGCTGATGGGTCGGGGTGCGGGGCCATAGTACGGAGACGACCTGGCGGTCCTTCGCCCTGATCGCGGTGAAGGTCGGGTTTCGAGCCCAAAGTGCCCATTGCTGCGAGGTGCACGAACGGCCGCTTCCGACTTCGGAACCTCAGCCGACCCGTTTCTTGATCATTCGAATCTGGTCGCCAAACACGCGCATAAATCGGGTCGCTCGACGCGTGCCTCATTCCCTAGTCGATTGGCATGCAAATATTGAAAGGCATGACCATGGAACTGAAAGACAAAACCATCATCATTACTGGGGCGAGCAGTGGAATAGGCGCGGCAGCCGCACTTCTGTTTGCCTCAGAAGGGGCGAATGTCGTGTTAGGTGCCCGCCGTGAACCCCTGCTGAACAAGATCGTCGGGCAGATTACGCAGAGCAACGGGCGTGCCGTTTGTCTTGCGGGCGACGTGACTGACGAAGCATATTCCAAAAATCTTGTCGATCTGGCTGAACGGCAATTTGGCGGCCTTGATGGCGCATTTAACAATGCGGGCATGATGGGCGAGATTGGGCCAGTTCCAGAAATGGATTCAGGCAGCTGGCAGTCTGTTCTTGCAACAAACCTCACGAGCGCATTCTTCGCAGCAAAGGCCCAGATTCCGGCGATGGAGAAACGCGGCGGTGGGTCTATGGTATTCACCGGAACTTTTGTCGGGTTCAGCAATGGGGGCATGCCCGGCATGGGAGCCTATGCCGCATCTAAGGCAGGTTTGATTGGGCTCGTGCAGTCTTTGGCATCCGATCATGCGGCAAAGGGCGTTCGTATCAACACCATTTTGCCGGGTGGCACCAAAACCGATATGGCCGGTGATGATCCTGCGACGCACGACTTCATCGCCGGGTTGCATCCCATGAAACGCATGGCAGAACCAAAGGAGATTGCTCAATCTGCCTTGTTCTTGTTGTCAGACCGAGCCAGCTTCGTGACAGGTTCTCCGGTTGCCGTTGACGGTGGCATGGCTGCTCGCCTGCTTTGAATACCTGCCGTTGGTCTCTTCGTGACCAACGGCAGCAAAGTCCGCACAGCAGACATTTGGGCTGTGCCCCAGCGGGTTGACAGCGGCGGAGCCGCTACGGTTCATCACGTCCTGACAGAAGTTGGATGGTCCCAAAATACTCCCCGTGACCTGTAGCGAGGGTGCAACCCACCATATGCACGACCTCCCCCGTAGGATGCCTGCTCAGCGGTTTAACAAAAGGTAATATCAATATTATTTTCGCTATTTTACAAATGCTTAACCCAGGCTATCAACCTTGGTAACCCGCTCAATCCGGGGACAGCATGTATCCCGCCCCGCGCACGGTCTGCAGGTAGCGCGGCTGTTTGGGGTTGGTTTCCAGCTTGCGGCGCAGGCGGGTGATCTGAACGTCGACCGCCCGCTCCTGAACCGGTTCGCCGCCCACCTTGTCGCGGTTCAGAAGGCTCACCAGATCCGCCCGGCTCAGCGCCTCACCGGGCTGGTGCGCAAAGATCCGCATCAGGGCGGCCTCCGTCGCCGTCAGGCGCACGGGCTGCTGCCCCTCCCACATCTCCCCGCGCTCGATGTCATAGCGGATCGGCCCGAGATAGAGGACCTGCGGCACCGTCGCTTCCTCGTCCGGCACCGGCATCCGCCGCAGAATCGCGTTAATCCGCAGAAGCAGTTCCTTGGGCTCGAACGGCTTGGGCAGGTAATCATCCGCCCCCGCTTCCAACCCCTCGATGCGATCCTCCGCCTCGCCCTTGGCGGTTAGCAGCAGGATCGGCGTGGACCGATCCGCGCGGATATGCCGGCACAGGCTCAACCCGTCTTCACCGGGCATCATCACGTCCAGCACGATCATGTCGAAGCTAAGACCCTCCAGAAGCTTCCGCGCATGGGCCGCATCCCGCGCGCCCGAGGCCATGAACCCGTTTCGCATCAGGAATTTCTGCAAGAGGGTGCGGATGCGTTCATCGTCATCGACGATCAAAAGATGTGCGCCGATATCCATCATGAATGGCCCTCTGGTCGGGATGTCATCATTGGTTGTGATCCACCCCGTCCAGGTAGTGCCGCCGCATGTCGGGGTCCATCATCTCTTCCAGCACCGCGCGGAACCCGGCCACGGCATCGGGGCCGGCATTCCGAAAGGCGGATCGCATCCGGTTGCGCTGCGCCTCACTCAGCGCGCGTTCAAGAACCTCGCCGTCGCCGGTCAGAAACAGGTGCCGCTCCCGCTTGTCCCTTGTGCCCACGCGGGCCTCCACAAGGCCATCCTCCACCAGCGTCCGCAGCACCCGGTTGAGGGATTGTTTGGTGACCCCAAGGATCGACAGAAGGTTGTTCACCGTGGTGCCGGGAGAGCGATTGATGAAATGAACGGCGCGGTGATGGGCGCGGCCATATCCCTGTTCGGCGAGGATCCGGTCGGGATCGGCGGTGAAGCCGCGATAGGCAAAAAACATCGCCTCGATCCCGCGGCGCAAATGGTCATCTGTCAGGAACAGAAGCGTGTCGCCCCGCCCCATACTGGCGCTCGCCGTTCGCTCAGCCATGGATGTCCCCCTACGTCAGACCCGTCTTCCCGGGATTTTGGTCAGTTTATGTCAGCCTTGTTGACTTTCCAAGAATCAATTGTTAGCCAAACTGGCGTTTTGCGTAATTTTATGTCCGAAACGGACGTATCTTGCGCAACTTTAGGAAACCCACGCCCGAGTGGAAGCGGGCAATCGGGAAAGGAAGGGACCATGGCTGGAGCCTACGATGACCGCGACGGTCAGATCTGGATGGACGGCAAGCTGATCGATTGGCGCGATGCGAACGTACACCTCCTGACCCACGCGATGCACTACGCGTCCAGCGTGTTCGAAGGCGAGCGCGCCTATAACGGCAAGATCTTCGAAAGCCGCCGCCATTCGGAGCGCCTGCATTACTCCGCCTCCTGCATCGATTTCGAGATCCCCTTTACGGTCGATGAGATCGAGGCCGCGAAATACGAGGTGATGAAGGCCAATGGCCTGACCGACGCCTATATCCGCGCGGTTGCCTGGCGCGGTGCAGGGGAAGACATGGGGGTCAGTTCTGCGCGCAACCCCGTCCGTCTGGCCATCGCGGCCTGGGAATGGGGCAGCTATTACGGCGACGCCAAGATGAAGGGCGCGAAGCTCGACATCTCCAAATGGAAGCGCCCCTCACCCGAGACGATCCCGGTCCACGCCAAGGCCGCGGGCCTCTACATGATTTGCACCACGTCCAAACACGCGGCGGAGGCCAAGGGTTGTTCCGACGCGCTGTTCATGGATTACCGCAACTACGTGGCCGAGGCGACAGGCGCGAATATCTTCTTCGTCAAGGATGGCGAGGTGCACACACCAACCCCCGATTGCTTCCTCAACGGCATCACGCGCCAGACGGTCGTGGGCATGCTGAAAGACAAGCAGATCAAGGTCCATGAGCGCCACATCATGCCCGAGGAACTGGAGAGCTTCGAGCAATGCTGGCTGACCGGCACCGCGGCCGAAGTCACACCTGTGGGCCAGATCGGTAGCTACAATTTCGAAGTCGGCGCCATGACGCGGGATATCGCGCAGGCCTATGAGGACTTGGTGCGCGCCTGATCGTCATCGTCCAATTGGATCAGACCCCGCCCACATGCGGGGTCTTTTCGTGTCCGGCTAACGCTTGCGCTTGACCCCTTGGCGCTTCCCCCCCACCATCGCACTATGGTCATGCACTTCCAGCCCACGGGCCCGTCCTCTTCCCAGCAACAGGTCGCGTTTCATCGTACGGAGCTTGCGCCGATCCTGGGCCTTTATGGCCGGATGGTCGCGGCGGGCGAGTGGCGGGATTACGGGATCTCTCATCTGAGCGATGTGGCCATCTTCTCGATCTTCCGTCGCACGGCCGAGAACCCGATGTACCGGATCGAGAAGCGCCCGAAGCTGCGTGACAAGCAGGGGCAATATGCCGTGATCGGCATGGATGGACGTATCCTGAAGCGTGGCCATGACCTGAGGACCGTGTTGCGCGTGTTGGAGCGCAAGCTGATCCGGGCGGTGGACTAGATCACGATCCGCTTGCGCGACGTGATCGGGCCGAATTCGCCTGCTTCGATCCGGGCCACAGCATCACTCAGGGGCTCATACGCGACCGACATGTGATGCGCGTTGGCATGGAGCAACATTCCGTCGCTTGCCATCAGGCCGACATGGCCATCCCAGAACACCAGATCGCCCCGCTTCAGCGGCTCATCCGGACCGATCTCTTCGCCAAGCTCCGCCTCTTGCTGATCGCTGTCCCGCGGGCAGGGGATGCCGCAGGCGAGCATGCAAACCTGCACAAGGCCGGAGCAATCAATGCCCCACCGGCTGGTGCCGCCCCACAGATAGGGAGTGCCGAGGAACAGATCGGCGATCCCCACCGGGTCCGAGAACCGCGCCTTGATCGGCATCAGATGCTGTTCGGGCATGAAATGGCCGGTATGGATGCGTTTGTAATTGCGTTTTCCGCCGCTCACCTTCACCTGGCTGCCGAAATAGAGGCAGACATCGGGGGGCGCTTTCAGCTCGGCACGGGGGTAGAGATGGGTGGCCGGCGAGATGACCCAATGGGTCGGCGGCTCGGCCCCGGTCAGCGCGCCCGACAGGATATACCCGACATAGCCATCCCGCTCCGCCTGCCCGAACGCAAAGCCATCGTCGGTGTCGAGCACCCGGAAGCGCTCGCCGAACACCAACTGGCTGGCCCGGCCACCCCGTGGTGTGTCGGCCAGGTTGGCAATGGGTTGTTGCACCATCATCAACCGGCCCTCGGTATAGCGTTCGGCTTCCACGATGCCCTTGAGCGATTCGTGGGCGACGCGGCCATTCGAAGGGGTAGTGCGGGGATCGCTCATGATTTGAGAACCTCTGGAAGCGCATCGAACAGCGCCCGGATGCCCTGACCGACCCCGCCCTTGGGGCGGCCCGGGGCATTCGAGCGTTGCCAGCCATAGATATCGAAATGCGCGAAGCGCGGGACCTGCGCAAAGCGGCGCAGGAACAGGGCCGCGGTGATGGAGCCCGCCATGCCGCCCGACGGTGAATTGTCGAGATCGGCGATGCCCGGTTCGATCATCGGCTCGTAGGCGTCGTGGAACGGCAGGCGCCAGACGGGATCGGCAACCTTGGTGGCCGAGAGGCTGAGCGTCACGGCAAGGGCCGCGTCATCGGTGTAGAATGGTGCGATGTCCGGGCCGACCGCGACGCGCGCCGCACCGGTCAGCGTGGCCATGCAAATCAGCAGGTCCGGCAGCGTTTCGGAGGCAAGCGCGAGCGCATCGGCCAGCACAAGCCGCCCTTCGGCATCGGTGTTGTTGATCTCGACGCTCATGCCGTTACGTGCCGTCAGGATATCGCCGGGCCGGAAGGAATTGGCCGATACGTTGTTTTCCACGGCGGGGATCAGAACGCGAAGCCGGCACTCCATGCCCTCGCCCATGATCATCCGCGCCAGGCCAAGCACGTTCGCGGCCCCACCCATATCCTTCTTCATCAGCCCCATGGAGGCGCCCGGCTTCAGGTTCAGGCCGCCAGTGTCAAAACACACGCCTTTGCCCACCAGCGTCAGCGCGGGTCCGGCCGCACCCCACGTCATCTCGATCAATCGCGGCGCGCGGGCGGCGGCGCGGCCCACCGTGTGGATCAAGGGGAAGTTTTGCGCCAGAAGGGCCTCGCCCTCGATGGTCTGGACATCCGCGCCAAACGTATCGGCCAGGGTGCGGACCGCCTGTTCCAGCGCATCGGGGCCCATGTCTTCGGCGGGCGTGTTGATCAGGTCACGGGTCAGCGCCTCGGCGCCCGCAATCCGTTCCAGACGGGCGGCCTCCACGCCATCCGGCGCCACCAGCCGGGCCTTGGGCCTGGTTTGATCGCGATAACGGTCGAAGCGGTAAAGCGCGAAGAGGTAGCCCAGGGTGATCTCGTCCCCCTGCCCGTTCGGGAGCGCATCGAGCGTATAGGTCGCCTCCGGGAGGGCCGCGATGGCTGCGCCGATGGCAAATCGCTTGCGCGCCCTGTCGGTGGCATCGCCGGTGCCGATCAACACGCGGGACGGACCATCCTCGCCGGGCAGAATGACACTGCGCCCCAATTGTCCCTTGAAGTCGTGGAAGCTGGCCCAACTGGCCTGCGCCTCGGGCAAGGCCGCCAACGCATCCGCGCAGCTTTCCGGGCTGATCAGCTGAATTGGCAGGGCGTCGGAGCCCGCCTGGGCGAATTTCATCGACATGGGCGCACCTTATCCGGATGCGCGCCACCCTAGCGCCGTGTGCAACCATCGCAAGGCCGGATCAGCCGGAAAGATCCTCCAGATCCCATACGGCCAGGATCGAGCGTTCGCCCACCCGTTCCAGCCGCGCAAGCGTGGCCGCGAGGGCAACATCATTGTTCGTGGTAAACGAGTCCAGCACGTCCCGGGCGACGCGGGCAAGCGTTGCCATCCCGATGAGTTCGGCATCGCCCGCCACCTGATCCACGGTAACGGCGAAGGCGCCGGGCTGTTCGTACAGAACGATCGGCAGCGTCGGCAGCACGTCCGAGATCCGTTGAAGCGCATGGGCCACCTCGGCCTCCGCGCGCACTTCACCGATCCGGTGGCACAGTTCCTCCAACCGTTCGGGATTGAAACGCGCCGGCTCTTCCAGCCGCAATTCAGATATATTCGGGCGCGCTTGCGCACCGCTTGTCCGCCACATGGCTCTCACTCCACTATACCGCCCCCACCACAGGACGCCCATTGCTGGGATCGGGGCACATTTGCGGCGTCGGTCTGAAGAAACGATTGATTGCGGCATGCAATGCGCCTCCAATTTTTTGGAAATGCGCGTTAAAGGTGCATGACCTGATGATCGAGGATGAGCCATGCACCGCGTCCAATCCCTGCCGAAATACCTGCGCGAACGGTACGAAGACTGGAAAGAAACCAGCTTCCCTGAGAACCGCGATTGGTTCAGGAAACTGGCGGATGAGGGCCAGCACCCCCGCGCCATGGTGATCGCGTGTTGCGACAGCCGCGTGGCCATCAATTCGGTCTTCGGGCAGCGCACCGGGGAGCTTTTCGTTCACCGCAACATCGCAAATCTGGTGCCGCCTTACACACCGGACGGGAACCACCACGGCACCGCCGCGGCTGTCGAGTTCGCGGTGAAACATCTGAAGGTCGAGCACATCCTTGTCATGGGCCATTCACGGTGTGGCGGTGTGGCCGGGTGTATGGCCATGTGCGAAGGCAACGCCCCCGAATTCGAGCTGAAAGAGAGCTTCATCGGCCGTTGGCTCGATGTCCTGCGGCCCGGCCATGCGACGGTGGCCGATATCGAAGACCCCGATGACCGCCAGACCGCGCTGGAGAAGGAGGGGATCCATGTCAGCCTCGAAAACCTCCTTGGCTATCCGTTTGTGCGTGAGGCGGTGGATAGCGACCGTCTGAGCCTGCATGGATTATGGGCCGACATTGCCGATATGGACCTTGAGGCGTTTGACGGGCGCGTCCGCCACTTCGCCCCGGCCTGACTTGCGAAGCGCCCATCGGCTCCGTAAAGCGCTTGGGTAACGGCCGGACGAATTCAAAGGGACGCCCATGGACGGTATGTTGGCATTGGCCGCGGATAACCTTCTGTCGCCGATCATCCTGTTTTTCGCCCTCGGCCTTCTGGCAGCCTTTGCGCGCTCCGATCTGTCGATCCCGGAGGCCATCGCCAAGGGCATGTCGATCTACCTGCTCTTTGCGATCGGTTTCAAAGGCGGCGCGGCGGTCGCGGCCAATGGCATCGACGCAACGCTGATCCTGTCGCTTGTCGCGGGTGTGGTCTTGTCCTTCGCAATCCCAATGGTCGCCTTCGCGCTTCTGCGGGTGATGACCGGCCTGTCGGTTACCGATGCGGCGGCGGTGGCGGGGCATTATGGCTCGATCTCCATCGTGACCTTTGTGGCGGCCTCGTCGGTTGTGACGGCCAGCGGGCTCGATTCCGAGGGCTACATGGTGGCCGTCGCGGCGGTGATGGAAGCGCCCGCCATCCTGTCGGCCCTGTGGCTGATCGCGCGCTTCGACAAGGGCGCATCGGATATGGAGGCCGGCCTGATGCGGGAGATCCTGCTGAACGGCTCCATCGTGTTGCTGGTCGGGTCCTTCCTGATCGGCTGGATCACCGGCACGGAAGGTTTGGACCTGATCGCGCCCTTCATCGTCACCCCGTTTCAAGGCGTGTTGTGCCTGTTCCTGCTGGATATGGGCCTGGTCGCAGGCCGCGGGTTGCGGGAGGCGAAGGGCGTCTTGAAACCCGGCCTGTTCCTGTTCGGGGTCATCATGCCGGTGGTCGGCAGCTGCTTCGGCCTCGCAGTCGGGCTTCTCCTGGGCCTGAGCACCGGGGGCGTTGTCCTTTTCATGGTCTTGTCGGCCTCGGCCTCCTACATCGCCGTGCCCGCCGCGATGCGGGTGGCCCTGCCCGAAGCGAACCCGTCGATCTACCTGACGCTCTCGCTTGGCGTGACCTTCCCCTTCAACCTCACCCTAGGCATCCCGCTTTATGTTGCGGTTGCCACCGCCCTGACCGGAGGCTGACCCATGCAGACCCACCAAGCCAAACGCGTTGAGATTACCATTGAATCCGTCATGGAATCCCGGCTGACCAAGGCGCTTGTCGATGCGGGTGTCACCGGGTTCACGATCCTGCCGGTTCTTGGCGGGTCCGGACGGTCGGGGCAGTGGAGCCGCGAGGGGCAGGTGAGCCGTGCCGGTGGCATGGTGGCGGTTGTCTGCATCATCCGGCCGGAGCGTCTCGATGGGCTGCTCGATGCCGCGTTCGGGGTCGTGGAGCGCCATATCGGCGTGGTCTGCGTCACCGATTGCGAAGTGCTGCGGGCCGAGCGGTTCTGACCCCCTCACGCAAATTGGCGACAATAACGCACCCCCTGTGGTAATAATCCTTCTACAGGAACCAGGAAGCCCGGAGGGTCTGCCATGCGCGTACTTCGCAATATTCTCATCACTCTTGTCGGTCTGGTCATCGTGCTTGCCGTGGTCGGCTTTCTCTTGCCGCGCCACCAGGTGGTCGAACGCGATATCGTTATCGACGCCCCGCCCGAGGCCGTATTTCCCCATGTCAGCTCGCTTCAGGCCTTCGCGGAATGGTCGCCCTGGGGCGATATCGATCCCGACATGCAGGTGGAATATTCCGGGCCCGATACGGGCGTCGGCAACGTGATGGTGTGGTCCTCCGACCATCCCAATGTGGGCAACGGACGCCAGGAAATCGTGGAGGTGGCCGAAAATGAAAGCGTGCGGACGACGCTGGATTTCGGCGATATGGGGTTGGCGGAGGCCTGGTGGAGGCTGGAGCCTCAGGGCGACGCTACGCGGGTTGTCTGGGGACTTGACGCGGATATGGGCGCGGGGCCTGTGGGCCGTTGGTTTGGTCTGATGATGGACAGCTGGGTCGGCGCGGATTACGAGCGCGGGCTGGAACGGCTGCAGGCTACCGTCGAAGGGTAGAATGGCGGGGGGCGGTCGCGCCCCCCAACCAAGGATTTCACGGACGCCAGTCGAGGATCTGGCCGTCGGGGAACTCGAAATCAACGCCCATCTCGATGATCTCTTCCTCACCCGGCGCAACCTCGATGTCCCAGGCATGGACACCGCGCATGTCGTCGATGTCTTCTTCACTGGGGCGCGGGTTGAGCGTCAGATCCAGTTCCAGATCCTCCTGCTCCGCAAACGGCGTGGCATACATGATCCGAACCGTTTCCGCGTCCGGCCCGGTGTTTTCGACGCCAAAGGCAATCTCACGCGATTGGGTGTTGGACGACACGAACAGGCCGCGATCACCCTCCGCAAGCGACCGGTCGATCCACGTGAGCTGCAGATGATCCAGTGCGCCGAACGCCATTTCCGCCTCCGCCCCCATCGGGATCAGCGGCAGGTACCCGTCCCCCATCAACGCGCCGTCTCGGTAGAAGCGCGCATCACCCGGCAGGATCGGCTCGCCACTGTCATTGTCGGTCATGGCGATCAGGAAGGCAGTCTCGTCCCAACGCGGGATGGCGCGGTTTTCGGTTTCCGTCTCAAGCTCCAGCGTATCGAAGGCCAGCAGAACCTCACCACTTGGTGCGACGCTGACGGGCTCGGGATACGGGTAGGAGACGGAGAGGCCGCTGAATTCCGCCGTTATCACGGGCTCAATCACAGCCGCCGCGACGTTTGCGTACCCGCTCTGTGCGATGGCAAGCGGGGCAGGCGCCGGTGCGACATCGGCTGCGGTTTCCAAAGCGACGATTCCTCCGGAGCGTTGTTCAGTCTCTCGATCGATCAACCGTGCGGGGATGGAACTCAACTCACTGGGCACCCGTGAACGTTGCGGATCGGAGGTGGAGAACGTCACCGCCACATCCTGCCACCGCGCCACGCCGGACGTGCGCAGCGTGACATAGCGGTCGATCTCAAGCGTGCCGGTTTCCGTATCGAGGTCCAGCTCATAGCTTGGCTGCCACGACGCCGTGCGCGTGAAATAAGACAGCTCCAGCGCGGCATCCACATCTTCCACGGCGGCCACATCCACAGCCATGACGTTGATCTGCGTCCCGAACGGCATCAATTCGTGGAAGGCGCGGGTGGCGTCGCTCAACGCGGTCTGTGCGTCGACCAGCGTCTCCGACAGATCACGGCGGGCGACGCGAGCCTCCAGCATCTCGCCGGACAGGCGCTCCGTCTCGGCGCCCAACGTGGCGAGGAATTGCGGCACTTGGGCCGGATCCTCGGGCATGGCCACACCATTCTCGCCGCCGCGCAGGATCGCCGCGATGTAACCCTGCTGCGTCTCGATGGCCCGAATGCGCGCGTCAGCCTCCGTGATCGCATCCTGCGCCGCCTCCACGGCCTCTTCCGCCGCCTCGACCGCCGCCCGCCCGGCGACCTGTTCGGCGTCGTCCAGCGCACCTTCCTCAATCGGATGGTTGTAAAGCGGCTGCGGCGGGCCAAAGCGCACGCCCTCCGGTCCCGCGATCTGGGGTAATTCGGCCGTGTTCACGTCGGGCATGGCAATCAGAAGCCGGTGACGCCCGGCGGGGATCGTGGCCTCGGCCAGACGCGCCACGTCGGCGCCCGCGGCAAAGACGGTGGCCTCGGCCAGATCGGCCCTGATCAGGATATCGTCGGCATGGGCTGCAAAAGGGGCGGCGGCGCACAGCGCCGTGGTCAGCAAAAATCGTTTCATGGCAATCGGGGTCCTCAAAATGCGTTTGTGGCACCTTCAACCGACTGGCGATCCCTGCCAAGGGCGGGAATCCCAACCGGCCACAAGATGCCGATGATGAGGGTATGACGCGGGCCGGATGCGGATCCTTGGCTCCCTGCCAAAAAATCTACCAAAACACGCAACGGCCACCACGTAGACGGGCCCCGGCGCGCCACCGCCGGCTGACGGAGGCCGCAAGGCCGAGGCAGAGACGGCATTCCGCCTCCACCCCCGTGCAGGCCTCAGCCTTTTTTCAGCACCCGGTTGCCCAACGTCTCGGCAATCTGCACGGCGTTGAGTGCCGCGCCTTTGCGAAGGTTGTCGGACACGCACCAGATGTTCAGGCCGTTCTCGATCGTCACGTCCTGACGAATCCGGCTGATGAAGGTTGCGAAATCGCCAGCGGCTTCAACCGGCGTGACGTAACCACCGTCTTCCCGCTTATCGACCACCATGATCCCCGGCGCTTCCCGCAGGATATCGCGGGCCTCGTCCTCATCCAGGAACTCCTCGAATTCGATATTGATCGATTCCGAATGGCCCACGAATACCGGCACCCGCACGCAGGTTGCCGTGACCTTGATCGCCGGATCGACGATCTTCTTCGTCTCGGCCACCATCTTCCATTCTTCCTTTGTGTCACCGCTATCCATGAACACATCGATATGCGGGATCACGTTGAAGGCGATCTGCTTGGTGAACTTGGAGGGCGCGACTTCCTGACCGGGGACATACATGCCCTTGGTCTGGCTCCACAGCTCATCCATGCCTTCCTTCCCCGCGCCGGAAACGGATTGATAGGTCGAAACGACAACCCGCTTGATCTTGGCCCGGTCGTGGAGCGGCTTGAGCGCCACAACCATCTGCGCGGTTGAACAATTCGGGTTCGCGATGATGTTCTTCTTCGCATACCCTTCAACCGCCTCGGGGTTCACCTCGGGCACAACCAGCGGCACGTCGGGGTCGTAGCGGTAGAGCGACGAGTTATCGATCACGATGCACCCGGCCTTCGCGGCCAAAGGTGCGTATTTCTTCGTCGCATCCGACCCGATGGCAAAGAGCGCGATATCCCATCCGGTGAAGTCGAACGTATCGAGGTCTTTTGTCTTCAAAGTCTTGTCGCCAAAGCTGCATTCAGAGCCGAGGGATTTGCGCGAGGCAAGCGCCACGATCTCATCCACGGGGAACTGGCGCTCGGCCAGGATATTCAGCATTTCGCGGCCCACGTTGCCCGTGGCGCCTGCTACGACGACTTTGTAGCCCATCTCATTCATCCTTTGGTTGGATGTCGCGGCACATAATGGATGCGCTGGCCCATGGAAAGGGGCGGCAGACGTGAAGAATTCTGAACGGTGCCATTCCGGTTCCTTATCACGGTGCTGATCGCTAAATGGGACAGCAACCTTGACAGAACGCCTCGGTTGCTCCATTTGCCACACATGATGCTGCACTGCCGCGTGAGCAGCCGCCTGATCCGTCAGGCCCATAGCATCCCCAGAATTCCCCAAGATCCCCATCACGCAGGGTTCTGACGATCGGCAGATGAGCTGCCCGGTCGCACCCTAGCCAAGCCGCATAGTCATGTGGCTCCCCCCGGCGCGCCAATCCGGCTGCGCCCGAAAGGATATCGTTTGTTCGATTTCGACATGCTCGGCCTGAAGCCGATCCTCTCCAAGACCCTCCAGACGGCCGGTTTTTCCGAGCCGACCCCGATCCAGAACCAGGCCATTCCCCTGGCGCTTGATGGCCATGACATCATGGGCCTCGCCCAGACCGGCACCGGCAAGACGCTGGCCTTCGGGCTTCCGCTGTTGGAGCACCTGCTGGCGCTGCACGGCAAGCCCGACCCCAAGACCGCGCGCGCCCTGATCCTGGCGCCGACCCGCGAGCTGGTGAACCAGATCGCCGAACAGCTGCGCGTTTTCACCAACAATACGCCAATCAAGGTCGCCACCGTTGTGGGCGGCCAATCCATCGGCCGTCAGATCTCCGTCCTGTCGCGCGGCACCGACATTCTTGTCGCCACGCCGGGCCGGTTGATGGACCTGATGGATCGCCGCGCGATCGACCTGAGCACCGTGAAACACCTTGTGCTGGACGAAGCGGACCAGATGCTGGACCTCGGCTTCATCCACGCCCTGCGCAAGATCGCCCCGGCGCTTGGCACGCCGCGCCAGACCATGCTGTTCTCGGCCACGATGCCGAAGCAGATGGAAGAACTGTCGCGCGCCTACCTGAGCAACCCCAAGCGGGTGCAGGTTTCGCCCCCGGGCAAGGCCGCTGACAAGGTCACCCAATCGGTGCATTTCATGCCCAAACCCGCAAAGCCGTCCAAGTTGCGCGAAATCCTGTCGCGTGATCCCGAGGCGCTGGTGCTGGTCTTTGGCCGCACCAAACATGGCTGCGAAAAGCTGATGAAAGGCCTTGTGGCCGACGGCTTCAACGCCGCCTCGATCCACGGCAACAAGTCCCAAGGTCAGCGGGATCGCGCCATCAAGGCGTTCCGCGACGGCACGGTAAAAATCCTCGTGGCAACCGATGTGGCCGCCCGCGGCATCGACATTCCCGGCGTCGCTTACGTGATCAACTATGAACTGCCGGACACGCCCGACAACTACGTGCACCGCATTGGCCGGACCGCCCGCGCGGGCCGTGAGGGGGAGGCGATTGCTTTCTGCTCAGCCGAGGAAGTTGACCTGCTGGTCCAGATCGAGAAGGTCATGAAGATGTCGATCCCCGTGGCCTCCGGCACACGTCCCGAAGCGGTGAAGGCTGAAAAGCCTCAGCGCGGTGGACGGCGCAGGCCCCAGGGCTCCAACCGCAAGCCACAAAGTGCAGGCGGCGGTGGCGGCGCAGGTCAGGCGCGCAAGCCGCGCAGGCCCCGGCGTCGCAAGGCGGCCTAAGCCGGCCTCTCCCCGGAGAACATGTAGGCGGCGAGCCCCAGGAGGATCGCCGCCGCAAAGATCGCAAACAGCGCGCCATAGGCGGCCTCGGCCCCCAGATTGACGCTCAGATGCGCATAGGCCGGGCCGCTGGCGAATTGCATCACGCCCGCCCCACCCATCCCGAACAGGTTCAGAAGCGATACGCCCCGCCCGGTCAGATGCGGCGGCAGGAACGTGCGCCCATGGGCCATGAACAAGGGATAGGACGCACCGAAGAGGCCGATGATCGCGAACATCGTGATGGCCAGCGACAGGCCGGATGGCGGCGCCGCAAAGAGCCACAGGCACATCGCGGCCACGATCAGGTTGCCGCCGATGGCCGCGCGTTTTCGCGTGCCCACGATCCGGTCGGCGGAGCCGTAGAGGAAACTGCCGGTCACCATCGCCAGCCCCATGATCAGCGTGGCGGTCCCCACCTGTGACAGGCTGGCATCGAAAAAGTCCGTCACATAGGGCGTGATCCACAGGCCCCGTATGCCGGCCATCGGCGCGTAGCAGATGAACATGCCGATCAGGATCGGCCAAAGCGCGCGGATCCGCAGAAGCTCGGCAAAGGATCCGTTGGCTTCTCCGTCGGGTTTCGTCGGGTCACGCACCAGCGCGGCAATGCCAAGCGCCACAATCCCGGTAAAGGCAGCGGTTGCCCAGAGGGTCTCCCGCCAGCCGAACGCATCAACCGCCCAGGCCAGTGGCGCGGCCGACAAAAGATTCCCCAGCGAGCTGACCCCTACCGTCACGCCCGCCAACGTCCCGAACATCAGGGGCGAGAACTGTCGAGCAAAGATGAAATAGGTCGCCATCAGGATCGGGGCACAGCCGAAGCCGATCATCCCCATGGCCAATATCACGGCGCCCGGGCCCTGGGCCGTCGCGAAAACCATTGTGCCCCCAACGGCCCCCAGGATGAACAGCACCGCCGCCGTCCGGCGCGGCCCCACCGTATCGAGCGCCCATCCCACCGGAAGCTGCATCACCGCAAAAGCCGCGAACCACAGGCCCGAGGCCGTGGCCAGATCCCCGGTTGTCGCCCCCAGCTCGTCCCGCAGAACTGGCGACAAAACCGCAAGAAAAGCGCGGAAGAACTGGCTGAGACAATAGGCCACCACAAGGAAGGCCAGACCGGCGCGCATCGGCTTTCCCTTCTGGTTTCGCGCACCTTGTCCGGGTCGTCCGGAAACGTCCAGCCTCAGCTTATCCGATTGTTTTTGTCGGAAATGGCTTGACCACCGATATGAGTCTCTGCAGAAAGCATCCGACGGTTTTTGTCAGGAACAAACGGAGCGACTTATGACCCGCACAATTACCCTTCTCATGGGCACCACAATCGCGTTGTCCGCCGCGATGGCCGCACAGGCGCAGGAGCTGAACCTGTATTCCTCACGCCATTATGAAACGGATGAGCGGCTCTATTCGGATTTCACCGACCTGACCGGCATCACGATCAACCGGATCGAAGGTAATGCCGATGAGCTGATCGCGCGTATGGAGGCCGAGGGCGCGAATTCGCCCGCCGATGTGTTCCTCACGGTCGATACATCCCGCCTGCAACGGGCCGCGGATATGGGTCTGCTTCAGCCGGTTCAAAGCGACGTTCTGGCCGAACGCATCCCCGCCAATTTGCGCGACGACGACAACATGTGGTTCGGCTTCAGCCAGCGCGCGCGGATCATCTTCTACGACACTGCCGATGTGGAAAACCCGCCGCAGACTTACATGGATCTCGCCGATCCGGCCTATGAAGGCATGGTCTGCCACCGCTCCTCGACCAATGTCTATTCCCAGACCTTGCTGAGCGCGATCATCGAAAACCGCGGTGAAGAGGCGGCGCGCGAATGGGCGCAGGGCATCGTCAACAACTTTGCCAGGGACCCGCAGGGTGGCGATACCGATCAGCTGCGCGGCCTCGTATCAGGCGAATGCGATATCTCGATTTCGAACACCTATTATTTCGCCCGTGCGATCCGCCGCGATGTGGACGGTCTGAACGAAGCCGACCGCGCTCAGATCGGTTGGGTGTTCCCCGATCAGGACGGCAACGGTGCCCATGTGAACCTGTCGGGCGGCGGTGTGGCCACGAATGCTCCGAACCTCGATGCGGCAGTCGCGTTCATGGAGTACCTCGCCTCGGATCAGGCGCAGCAATACTTCAGCGCGGGCAACGACGAATACCCGGTCGTGGCCGATGTCCCGCTGGCCGAGTCGGTCATGGCGCTGGGGGAGTGGGAGGCCGATGATGTCGACCTTGCCGCCGTTGCAGGCAACGTGCCGCTGGCACAGCAGATCTTCAACGAAGTCGGCTGGGAGTAAGCCCACCCCCGAATGATACCGAAAGGCGCCCCGTCACACGGGCGCCTTTTCCGTTTGCAGACGAACGGTCCAGAGCATCACAGGGATCAGCGCGGCACTCAGGACCAGGCACCATGCGCCCTGTGCGATCCCCTGCTCGGGATAGCTCACACCCCGATCGATGAACCATCCGGTGATCCCCGGCCCGATCGCCGTGGCGAACACCATGATGGCGGTCGCGATGGACCGGACGGAGCCAAGGTGATCGGTGCCAAAGAGCGTCGGCAACAGGGTTCCGGCGAGCGCCGCCGCGACGCCTTGGGTGACCCCCACAAGCGCCAGCGCGACTGCCCATCCAAGGGGCGTTTCCGCAGGGCCGATCAGGAACATGCCCATGGCCATCGGCACCAGTGCAACCGGCATCAGCCGGGCCGGGCCAAAGCGATCCGCCGCCCATCCCGCGATCAGGCCGAAGCTGACGCTCGCCACCGCATAAGCCGCGTAGCTGGGTGCCATGGCGGAGAGTGTCCAGCCCTTCACCTCGGCCACATGCACGGCGTGGAAGAACACGACCGTGCCGATGAAGCCCGGGGTCAGCAGGAGGGGAATGAACGCGTAGAAAAGTGGGTGGCCCAGAACCTCCGCCCGCGTCCAGTGCTTGCCGTAGAGGCCCGGCGCGCCCCGCCCGCCATTCGATCCCTTCGGCGCGCGATCCTGGGCCAGTAACCACATCAGCGCGGGGATCAGAACCAACAGGATGATCGCCGCCGCCATACCCCACGTTGCCCGCCAGCCAATGCCCGCGATGATCAGAATCGTCACGACCGGCAGCACCGCCTCGCCCACCGGGTAGCCCAGGTTGGTGATCGCCATGGCCCGGCCCCGTGTCGCCACGAACCACCGCGCCATGGCGGTGGCTTTCATGTGGGTCATCATGCCCTGGCCGCAAAACCGCAGCAGGAAGACGGCCAGCAACAAGGTCCAGATCGCATTGCCGAGGGCCATGAGGATCGCGGCCAGTGCGAAGACGCCCGCCACGATCACCGCGAGGCGGGACAGGGGAACGGTGTCGGCCCGCCCGCCAAACGCAATCAGCAGGCAGGCGGACGTGATGGTGGCGATTGTGTAGATCCCGCCCCATTGCCCGTCGCTCAACCCGTAGGTGGCGCGGATTTCACCAGCAAAGAGTGCGATGAAATAGGTCTGCCCGAACGACGATCCCAGCGCGAGGAGAAGCCCGGTGGCCAACCACCGGGCATTCTCCTGCAGGAACCTCATAGAAGGGTCCGTTCCACCACCCAATAGGCGCCGATGGCTGCAATGATCAGCGACGCCGGAATCGCAATGGCCATCCGATACCAGTCCTTGGTCAAGAACCAGCCGACCAGCGCAAAGGCGATGGCGATCACGGCCAACTGCCCGAATTCCACGCCGATATTGAACCCGATCAGCGCCACGGCGAACCGGTCCGATGCGATGCCGTAGTCCCCAAGGACCGAGGCGAAGCCGAGGCCGTGAAGCAGACCAAAGGCAAAGACGAGCGCCGTGCGGCCTCGCATATTGCCCCAGCCCAACGTGTTTTCCACCCCGACATAGACGATGGAGGCGGCGATCAACGGCTCCACCACGCTGGCCGGAATGCTGACAACGTTTGTGGCCGCCAGGGCCAGCGTGATCGTATGCGCAACAGTGAACGCCGTGACCTGCCACAGAAGCGGCCGGATCTGCGTCGCAAAGAAGAACAGGCCAAGCACGAAAAGGATGTGGTCGAGGCCGAGCGGGATGATGTGCTCGAACCCTGCCCCGATATAGCGCAGGAACACGGCCCCCGCGCCTTCGGTCAGCACCTCTGCCCGGGGCAGTTCAGGCGTCAGTTCCCCACCATCAAGGAAGCCCTCGTAGGCGTCGTCCCCACCCCCGATCTGGCGGGGTACAAACGTCCCGAAGCTCTCGGTCAGGCCCACCTGCACGCCCGTATCGCCCTCCGGCAAGAGCGCCCCGATCGTCAGTGTGGAATCGCGTGGCAACTCGATATCGCCGATCTCGGGGATCTCGACGGCGACAATCTCGGGCATCAACCGTTCGCCGCCGACTTCGATGATGAACCCGTCCTGAATGTCGGGCCAGGCCTCCCGCAGGGCGGCTTCCAACGCCTCCGGCGACAGGGCGCGCAGACGGTCGTACTCCGCCGCTTCCGGTGCGTCGTTGGTGTCGTCCACCGCACTCAGGTCGATGCCCGCGATCAGTGCCTCCAGCGCGGTGCGCAGGCTCATCGTCATCTCGGTCTCGCCCACGTCGATATCGGCGATGGTGGGCCTGATTTCATGCCCCCATGCTGGCAAAACCGTGAAGACAAGTGCCATTGACAGCAGAACGCGCCGCAGCATCCTTAACCCACCCATCGGAGGACCCTCAAAAATGAAACCCGTGTATCTTGTCGCAACAATTGCGGCTCTGGCATTTGCTGACAAGGGCATGGCCCACGAATTCTGGATCGATCCCGATGATTTTACGGTGGATGTCGGCGAGACCCTTCTGGCGGACCTGCGGGTGGGGCAGGAATTTTCTGGTGCATCAATGAGTTACCTGCCCCGGAATTTCGAGAATTTCACCGTGATTTCCAACGGTCAGGTGCGTCAGGCGGAAGGACGGTTCGGTGATATCCCCGCCCTCAACATGGACGGGCTGGAGGATGGCCTTGCCGTCATCGTCCACCAGACCACCGCCAATCAGATCACCTGGTCCGAATGGGAGCGGTTCCTGAATTTCGCCAACCACAAGGATCTGGGTGACGTGACCGCGATGCATGCGGAGCGCAATCTGAGCCAGGAGGACGTGACCGAGGATTACATCCGATACGCCAAATCGCTGGTCGCGGTGGGGGATGGTGCGGGCGAGGATGGCCGTGTGGGTCTGCTGACCGAACTTGTGGCGCTGGCAAACCCCTATACCGACGACATGTCCGCCGGAATGCCGCTGCAGCTTTGGTATGACGGCGAGGTTCAGCCGGATTATCAGGTGGAACTATTTGCAGAGGATGCCGAAGGCGAGGTCACGATCACACTTCATCGCACCAATGCGGACGGTGTCGTGATGCTGCCGGTCGAGCCGGGCATCACCTATATGGCGGATTCGGTGTTCCTTGAGGCCGTCGAGCCTGCGGAAGACGGTGACGCGATCTGGGTCACCCATTGGGCCAACATGACCTTTGCGATCCCCGAGTGATCTTGTGGGCGGCGGCGTGACGGGCTAATCCCTCCCACGACCGAAGGAGTGAGGCCCATGGACAAGTTCACCACGCTGACCGGCATCGCCGCCCCCATGCCCCTGATCAATGTCGACACCGACATGATCATCCCCAAGCAGTTCCTGAAAACGATCAAACGCTCAGGCCTTGGCGTGAACCTGTTCGACGAGATGCGGTTTGACGACGATGGCAACGAGATCCCCGATTTCGTACTCAACAAACCCGCCTACCGCAACGCGCAGATCCTTGTGGCCGGTGACAATTTCGGCTGCGGCTCATCGCGCGAACACGCGCCCTGGGCGCTGCTCGATTTCGGCATCCGCTGCGTGATCGCGCCTTCGTTTGCAGACATTTTCTACAACAACTGCTTCAAGAACGGCATCCTGCCCATCGTTCTGCCCCAAGACGAGGTCGACAAGCTGATGGACGATGCGGAGCGGGGCGCGAATGCTGTTGTGACGGTCGATCTCGACAGTCAGACGATCACCGGCCCCGATGGCGGCTCCATCAGCTTCGAGGTCGATGCCTTCCGCAAGCATTGCCTGATGAACGGCCTGGATGATATCGGCCTGACGCTTGAAAAAGCGGCTGCCATCGACACGTTCGAAGCGCAGGCACAGCAGGCGCGGCCCTGGGTCTGATCCGGTGTCACCGCAAAACGCGGTGATGCAATTCTGTGACAGTTCAGTCCCTTAACCCGCGCACCTTCGGGGCCTTGACGCCTTGGCGGTTGCCAGATTCCGGCAATTTGGGCACAAATGTGTCAAAATCGTGCCTGAAATAGGGGCAACCTCACCAATTCACATGAAATTGGACGGTTCGCACCGCAAAGCAGGCCAAAAGGCAGAATAAAGGTGTCGGCACGAACTGACGCCACGTTGAGGTAGAGCCCGTGCTCATTAGGCTGATTAGCGCTATCATGCGCGCGATCATTATCATGATCGTTCTTTCGACGCCGTCGTTGCTGATCCCCGGCACAACGGATCAGGGGGCGCAGATGGTCTCGCTTCTTGCCCTTATCTTGGGCGCGTTCGTTATTGTCGAATATGCTGCGCGCTTCCCCGCCCTGATCGAGTTCCGCGACGCACCGCCGTTCAACCGGGTCCGCGTGGTTGCCCTGTTCCTGACCCTCTACTCGCTCAGCGTTCTGGTTGGCATGGACGGGGCCGATACGACACTGGCCATCGTGATCGCCACAATCGGCAATTTCGTGGGCTGGATGCTTGATTTTCCGTTCAGCCCCCTGCGCCTTGTGCTGGATCACCTGCCCGAGGATATCGACCCGCTCTTCGCCCAACAGGTCAAGGCCATGGCCGGGCTATCGGTGCTCGTGACAACCTGCGCGCTGACGTTTTTCACCTTCATCATGCGCACCGGGCGCTGGCCGGGCCGCGAAAGCCCGTTCAACGTCTGGATCAACCTGCCCACATTCGACCCGACCACCGGCGGTGACGTCGTCAAGCGGCTGACCCAGGATGGCCGCGTCAACATTATCTTTGGCATTTTCAGCCCGTTCGTTATCCCTGTTGTTGCCGTGATGGGCGCCAATCAGCTGGATCTGCCGGTGCTTGCATCACAGCACACGATGGTATGGGCGATCACGATATGGATGTTCCTTCCTCTCAGCCTGATCATGCGCGGCCAGGCGATGCTTCGGATTGCGAGCATGATCCGGGCACGTCGCGCCCGCCTTGTGGCCGGCCTCGACGTCGATCGGCCCCACGCGGCGCTGCCCTCTTCCGCCGGTTGATCGCCGGCGCGCTGCTTGGCGCGATATTGTCCCCACCGGCGCTCGCGGAAACGATCCGCCTTGCGACATATCACACCGATCTGTCGGGGCGTGGCCCGGGCCTGATCCTGCAAGACATCATTCAGGGCGATGATCCGATCCCCGCCACGCTTGCCGTGATCGTCGCCGCCGAAGCCGACATTCTGGTACTGCAGGATCTGGATTATGACGCAACCGGCGCGGCACTGACAGCGTTGGCAGATGCTTTGGCAGAGGCTGGTGTGAACTATCCCCACAGGCTCAGCTTGCGGCCCAATACCGGGTGGCCAACCGGCCATGATCTCGACGGGGACGGCCGCACCGATGGCCCGCGGGATGCCCACGGCTATGGGCGCTTCAATGGCGATGGCGGCCTTGCGGTTCTGTCGCGATTTCCATTGGGCGAGGTTCGCGACTTCTCGGGGATCCTGTGGCGCGATCTGCCCGACAGCCGGGCCCTCGGGGTCACGCCCGAGGCCGCCCTGCCCGTGCTGCGGCTGCACTCCGTCGCGGCATGGGACGTTGCGGTGCAACTGCCCTCTGGTCCGTTCCACATCCTGACCTCTCAGGCCTCCCCACCCGTCTTCGATGGTCCGGAGGATCGCAACGGCCTGCGCAATGCCGACGAGGTGCGCTTCTGGCAGCTTTATCTTGAGGGCTGGTCCCCGGAGGGCGCGACCTTCCAGGCGCGCGATTTCGCAATAATGGGCACGCTCAACGTTGACCCGGCCCGGGGCGAAGGCCTCCGCGACACACTATCGGCCCTGATCCGCCACCCCGCCCTGCAGGACCCGGAACCGCTCAGCCCTTTCGGCCATGTGACCGCCGATTGGGATGACCCCGTCCCCGGCGATCTCAGGGTCGATTATATCCTGCCCGCCGCGGGTCTGAGCGTTGCGGAGGCCGGTGTGCTGTGGCCCGAAGATGGCCCCTTGGCCGAGGCCGTGATTGAAGCGTCGGATCACCGTTTGGTCTGGGTCGATATCGCGTTCTAAAGCAACGCCGCCGCCGCTTTGCGCAACGCGTCTTCCATCGGCGTTGCCGCCAGATCGGGGACGATCCGGGCCAATGCCGCGCCGTCCAACCGGTGCGGGCGCTGCCACAGATAGCGCATTTCCAGCAGATGCTTCGCCTCCGCCCAGAACGGGCGCGCGATCTGGATCGGCAGCCAGTTCATTCGCCTCGCCACCACCTGGCGCCCGAGGGCGCCGGTCAACGCATCGGCCATCTCTGCACCGCTCAGCGTGAACCCCTCAAACGTCACTTCAGTGAACGGGGGCAAGGCGTCGAGCCGGTTGGCCAATTGCGCCGCGGCTTCGGCCAGATCGGGCAGATAGGCCCAGGCATGGGCGCGGTCGAGCGGGCCGGGATAACTGATCCGCCCTTTCCGGATCTTGGCGGCAATCACCTGATCGAACCAATTGCCCGACGCCTCCGTATCCAAGAAATCCCCGGCCCGCAGGATAATCGTTTTGACCCCGGCCTCCCGATACGCGGCCTCGAACTCACGTCGGATCCGCCCCAGCGGATGCATCGATCTGTGCGGCGTGTCAGGCGTCAGAACGGGCGGCATATCCTGCCCGAAAACGTAGACATTGCCGGGGATCATCACCGCCGCGCCGGAAGCCTGCGCCGCGTCGATCACCGCGCGGGTCAGGCCCGGAACCTGATCGGCCCATTTCGAATAGGGTGGATTCCAGGCGTTCACGATCAGGTCCACATCGCGCGCGGCAGCGCTGAGTGTATCGGTGGCGCGGTTGAAGGTACGAACCTGCCAATTGTGGCGGGCGAGCGCCTGCGCGGCATGTTTGCCGAAACGGCCGGACTCTCCAAGGATCAGGGCGGTGCGGGGCATGGGCTACTCCATTGATTGAACTACTCGTGCAAGACCTGGAATATTCATAGGACGAATTCCATTGTCGCAAAGCGCAAATATGATATTCATATCTGAATGGATAGCCTACATGATCTCGATTGGACATTGCTCCGCGCCGTGGGGGCCGTGGCCGATCACGGCTCCCTTTCGGCGGCGGCGGCAGTACTTGGGCAAAGCCAGCCGACCCTCGGTCGCCAGGTGCGCGCAGCCGAAGGTGCCCTTGGCCAGCCACTCTTCCGCCGCCATGCACGCGGGTTGGAGCCGACGGAGTTCTGCCGGATGATCCTTCCCGCCGCCACGCAGATGCAGGAGGCCGCGCGGCGGGTTGCGCTTCTGGCCGCCGGGGAAGCGCCTGACGCGAGCGGGCGCGTGCGGCTCACGGCGTCGGTTTTCGTCACCACCCATATCCTGCCGCCGATCCTGGCACAGATCCGCGCCGCCCATCCCAAGATCGCGCTGGACGTCGTGGCCAGCGACACCACCGAAAACCTCCTGTTCCACGAGGCCGATATCGCGCTCCGCATGTATCGCCCGACGCAACTCGACATGATCACCCGGCATCTGGGGGTTCTGCCACTGGGGCTATATGCGAGCCGCGCCTATGCCGAGGCGCATGGGGTGCCGGAGAGCTTGGACGACCTGCGCGATCACGGCATGGTCGGCTATGACCGCGACGACCGGATTATCCGTGCGATCCGCGAGATGGGAATGCCGGTGACGCGCAACTGGTTCACGACGACGACAGACGATCAGGTGGCCTATTGGAACTTCGTGCTGGCGGGATGTGGCGTTGGCGTGGGGCAGCGGGTGGTGGCCGAGCGGACGGAGGGGATTGTGCGGGTGCTTCCAGAATTGGAATTACCGAGCCTGCCGGTATGGTTGACGGCGCATCAGCGGCTGCGGCACCAGCCGCGGGTGGCGGCTGTGTGGGAGATGCTGGCGGAGGGGGTTGGCGAGGTGTGTGGGTGAGGGGGGAACGGTACACGATCAAATTGAACTCTACTGCGCTGGCGAAATGGACCATACCCGCAAAATGGATGATTATGTTGCATACCAACCGTCACAGACCTTCTCTCTTGAAGAGCCTCGCATGGATGGACGGTATTTCTTTGAATCGAATGAGATCGATTGGGTTCAGGTTATCCAACCCAATCAATTCCTCGACCTGCCAATGAGGTTTTGTGTTTCCATTGACGGGTTCTTGTTGGGAGCGACGACGCAATGGGGCTTGCCCGCAGGAGAATCCGCGTTTCTTGAACCAGATCACGGGCGGGAAAGAGAAAGGTTTCTGACGATACAGAAAATACCTGCCCGCGTATTCCAGCGAAGTATTTCGCACAGCCCTAAAATCCTACAAACAACTGGTTCAGAAACCGCTGACGTCAGCACACTGCGTATTGCGTTGGATGGGATTACAAGTGCGATGGTCACCCACGCTTCCAAATACCCGCCAAGCAACGTTATCGGAATCGCGATACCGGAAGTTCTTCAACGAAATCTCAGACTTCACTAGCAATTGAATGCCGCCATAGTCTGTCCAGCAACACAACTCGAGCCGAATGAGTTTCCAAGCGGGTTAACGGCGGCGGAGCCACCCCGCTATCGATGGGCCGTGCGGCGGCCTCCCTCTCGGGATGTTTTTCTCTGAAGAAGACCCCGCCGAGGCAACGGGCGGGCTTCGCCCACCCTTGGACAAGTCCCGCACTACGGTCGGTGCTTTCTTGACCCTCCGGCACGTGCGAGTTACCCGAAGCGCAACTCAGCCATAAGGATCAGAACCATGACCGACCGCACCCTGCTTATCCTGCCCGGCGACGGCATCGGCCCCGAAGTGATGGCCGAAGTGCGCAAGGTCATCGATTGGTTCGGCGCGGCCCGTGGCATCGGGTTCACGGTGTCCGATGGGCTGGTGGGCGGCGCGTCCTACGATGCCCACGGCACCCCGCTCACCGATGACACGATGGAACAGGCGCAAAGCGTCGATGCTGTCCTTCTGGGCGCGGTGGGCGGTCCGGCCTATGACGATCTGGATTTCTCGGTAAAGCCCGAGCGCGGCCTGCTGCGCCTGCGCAAGGAGATGGACCTCTACGCCAACCTCCGCCCCGCCCAATGCTTTGACGCTTTGGCCGATTTTTCGTCTCTAAAGCGCGAGATCGTCTCTGGTCTCGACATCATGATCCTGCGGGAATTGACCTCTGGCGTGTATTTCGGCGAGCCGCGCGGCATCCACCGCGAAGGCAACGAGCGGGTCGGGATCAACACCCAGCGCTACACCGAATCCGAGATCGCGCGCGCCGCGCGGTCTGCCTTCGAACTGGCCCGCCGTCGCAACAACAAGGTCTGCTCCATGGAGAAGGCCAATGTGATGGAAAGCGGCATCCTCTGGCGGGACGTTGTCAATGAGGTCCACGCGGCGGAATACGGCGATGTGCAACTGTCCCACATGTACGCCGATAACGGGGCGATGCAGCTAGTCCGCGCACCGAAACAGTTTGACGTGATCCTGACCGACAACCTGTTCGGCGACATCCTGAGCGACTGTGCCGCGATGTTGACCGGATCACTCGGCATGTTGCCGTCTGCCAGCCTCGGTGCCCCGATGGAAAATGGCCGCCCCAAGGCGCTGTATGAGCCGGTCCACGGCTCCGCCCCCGACATCACGGGGCAAGGCAAGGCGAACCCGATTGCCTGTATCCTGAGCTTTGCCATGGCTTTGCGTTACAGCTTTGATCTGGGGGATGAAGCCACGCGGCTGGAGCGGGCCGTGGAAGCGGTGCTCGCCGATGGCGCCCGCACGGCGGACCTGATGGGGCCCGATGGCGGCACGCCGATCTCAACCTCCGAGATGGGTGACGCGATCATCGCCAAGCTGGCGGGATGACCGACGTCACGGTTCGGCCATTTGCGGAGGCG
This sequence comes from uncultured Roseicyclus sp., assembly GCA_947494975.1. Classification (GTDB taxonomy): domain Bacteria; phylum Pseudomonadota; class Alphaproteobacteria; order Rhodobacterales; family Rhodobacteraceae; genus Gymnodinialimonas. The sequence continues at coordinate 80,442 of CANLXA010000004.1, forward strand.
GACGGGGCGGCGTTCCTGATCCTCTACCGCGATTGTCTGACCCATTACGGCACCGGGCCGTCCAAACCGGATATCGAGGCCGAGATACTGGCCGACCTCACCGCGCCGCGGGGCCTGTCGGCCAGCCTTGCCTGGCAGGGGGATCGCCCGCTTGGCTTCACCACCTGGGCCCGCGTCTACCCCGCGATGGACGGCATCGCGATCTACCTCAAGGAGCTCTACGTGATCGCCGAGGCGCGTGGCCTGGGCGCGGGCAAGGCCCTGATGCGGGACCTCGCGGAGACGGCCATCGATATTGGGGCCGTGCGCGTGGAATGGGGCAGCTTTCAGCCCGACGCGCTCAAATTCTACGACGCGATCGGGGCGACGCGGGTCGAAAAGGTGCATTACAGCATTCCGGCCCACGCCTTGCGAAGCTTTGCGCAATAGCTACTCTTTCTGCCATTCGATCCAAGGAGATTGCCATGATACCCCGCCTGTCCCTTTGTGCCGCGCTCATCTGCGGCCCCGCTTTTGCCAATGGGTTCGCGCCCGGTGATAGCGTCGACAGTCCGCTCGCCCTCGTCGCGCCCGTTCTTGAGAATTACGAATATTTCAGCGAAGGGAATCCCAACACGGTCATTACCGTGGCCCCGAACGAAGACCGGGTGCTGGAGGTTCGGATCGAGGATACCGGGTTCCTCGACGATTCCGTCGAAGGCCAGCGGACGATCTATGCGATCGAATATGCATCCGAGGGCGGTTGGTTGATCCTTGACGTCAGCGTCGAACAGCGCTGTTACCGGGGTGACAACAGGGATTGGCAGACGGAACCCTGTCTCTAGGTGGAAAAGGCAGATCCATGGACCGAACTCCCCATCTGCGCGGCGCCCTTCTGGCGCTTTTGGCCTTTGCCGTCTTCGCCACCCACGACGTGATCGTCAAATATCTGGGCGGCAGCTACGCGCCGTTTCAGATCGTGTTCTTTTCGGTTCTGTTCGGGTTTCCCATTGTCACCTTCCTGCTGTTGCGCGACGCGACCGAGGCAAACCTGCGCCCGAAATACCCATGGTGGATCGCGACGCGAACCTTCGCGGCCGTGATCACCGGCTTCTGTGCGTTCTATGCCTTCACGGTTCTTCCGCTGGCGCAGACCTACGCGATTCTGTTCGCCGCACCGTTGCTGATCACGGTTCTGGCGATCCCGATGTTGGGGGAAAAGGTCGGCTGGCGGCGCGGCCTTGCCGTGCTGGTCGGGCTTGGCGGCGTGATCGTCGTTCTGCAACCGGGCGAGACGGATTTGACGCTTGGCCATGCCGCCGCGCTGGCCGCTGCGTGTTTTGGCGCCTTCGCCTCCGTTGTGGTGCGCAAGATCGGGCGGGAAGAACGGCCTGTCGTGCTCATCTTATATCCGATGATGGCCAATTGCCTTGTGATGGGCGCGGCCCTGCCCTTCGTCTATCAACCGATGCCGGGTCAGGATCTGGGTGCGCTGGCCATCATTGCGGCGATGGCGCTGGCTGGAACGTCGTGCCTGATCTTCGCCTACCGCACGGCGCCGGCCATCATCGTTGCGCCGATGCAATATTCGCAGATCCTGTGGGCCACGCTGTATGGCGTGTTGCTGTTTGACGAGGGGCTGACGCTGCCCACGGCCATCGGCTCGGGCATCATCATCGCGTCGGGCATCTACATCGTTCTGCGCGAAGATCGCGGCGGCGGGTCGGCCACCACGCCGGTGCTGCGCACCCGGTCCCGCGTGGGCACGCCCAGCGGATTGCGGATCGCGCCGTTTCTCACCGATGAGAGCCGCGGGCCGCGCGAACCGGGGGCCAAGGGCTGATCCCCCTTGCCAAGGGCCGTTCCCCCGGCTATCCCGCGCGACACGGTCGGGCTGTAGCGCAGCCTGGTAGCGCACCTGCTTCGGGAGCAGGGGGTCGGAGGTTCGAATCCTCTCAGCCCGACCAGTTTTCCAAATCCGATGGACGATCTTGCCTTGGCCCGCCGGCCTGCCGATGGTGATATCCGGTTCGTGGGCCGCGACGGCCCTGACCCACGACCGGGCATGGGCTTTCAAACGATAGAAAAGGCTGATCTTATGAACCCTCTTGTATCAGAGAATCAGATCGAAACTTTCCAGAGAGACGGTGTGGCCGTGATCCGCGGGCTGTTCTCGGACCATGTCGACACGATCCGCGCGGGGATCGATCGCAACATGGCCGAGCCCGGCCCGCATGCGGCCGAGAACCTGAAACCGGGGGAAGCGGGCCGCTTTTTCGATGACTACGTCAACTGGACGCGGATCCCGGAATTCGAAGATGTGATCCGCAATTCGCCCGCCGCCGAGGTTGCGGCCGACCTGATGCGATCCAGCACGGCGCAGATCTTTCATGACCACGTCCTGGTGAAGGAACCCGGCACCTCCAAGCCCACCCCGTGGCATCAGGATGGCCCCTATTACTTCGTGTCGGGGCAGCAGAACGTAAGCTTCTGGGCGCCTGTCGATCCGGTCAAGGAAGCGTCTCTACGCTGCGTCATAGGCTCTCATCTGTGGGACAAGCCGGTCCTCCCGACGCGGTGGTTGAACGAAGACAATTTCTACCCCGATGATGAGATTTACATGCCTGTGCCCGACCCGGACGCCGAAGGGATGGAGATCGCTGAATGGGCGCTGGAACCGGGGGATGCCGTGGCGTTCAATTACTGGATCCTGCACGGCGCCCGGGGGAACGAGGCCGCCGCGCGCCGCAGGGCCTTTTCGCTGCGGTTCGTGGGCGACGACGCCCGGTACACGGAGCGCCCGGGCCCCACATCGCCGCCCTTTCCGGGGCACGGCATGGTGCCGGGCGACCGCCTTCGCGACGACTGGTTCCCCGTCATCTTCCGTCGGGGCCAATGAACCGCGCTTGCATTCCTGTGCAATCCTGACAAAAACGCCAAGGATATGGCGCAGTCCTTTCGCATCCCTTCCCCGTTCAAACTCGGCAGCTTGGCCTGGATCGCGGCGGCCATGTGCCTTGTGCCGATGCTGGCCGTCGCCATTGCCGCCGCAACCGGCGGGTGGGAGACGTTTGACCGCCTGCTGAACTCGGTCCTGCCGCGATATGCCGGCACCACCGCCATCCTGATCGTACTGGTCGGCTTTGGCACCGGCGTGATTGGCACCGGCGCGGCATGGCTGGTAACGGCCACCCGGTTCCCCGGGCGACGGATGCTTGAGGTAGCACTGGCCCTGCCCCTGGCCTTTCCGGCCTATGTTCTGGCCTACGCCTATACCGACTTTCTCGATCACCCCGGCTGGGTTCAGACGACATTACGAGATCTGACGGGCTGGGGCCCGCGGGATTATTGGTTCCCCGAAATCCGCTCCATCGGCGGGGCGGCGGCGATGCTGACGCTGGTGCTGTATCCTTACGTCTATCTGCTGACCCGTGCCGCGTTTCTGCAACAAAGCGCGACGGCCTATATCGCCGCGCGGACCTTGGGCCACGGCCCGTGGAGCGCCTTTGGCCGGGTCAGCCTGCCCATCGCGCGGCCTGCCATCGCGGGCGGTGTGTTGCTTGCGCTGATGGAAACGCTCGCCGATTTTGGCACCGTCTCCTATTTTGGTGTGCAGACCTTCGCCACCGGCATTTATCAGGCCTGGTATTCTTTCTTTGATCGGGGTGGGGCCGCGCAGCTGGCCCTGTGCCTGCTGATCGTGGCGCTGGTCATCGCGGCGCTGGAACGCCGGCAACGCCGGGAACAGCGGCACCACGGCGCGGGGCGGCGGTTCGAGGTGATGCAAAGTGTGGACCTGACCGGTTGGCGCGCCGCCGGTGCGGTGGCGTTTTGCGGATTGCCCGTCCTGCTCGGTTTCCTGTTGCCCGTAGGCCTGCTGCTCAGCCTTGGCTGGGACTCGTTTGATAACCTTCTGACCGACCGATATCTGCGGTTCCTGCGAAACTCGCTGATCCTGGCCTCCATCGCGGCTGGCGTGACGGTCGCCGCCGCCGTTGTGCTTGGCTTCAACGCCCGGCTCCATCCCACGCGCGCTGCCAAATCCGCCGTGCGCGTGGCGGGCCTTGGTTATGCCGTGCCGGGCGGCGTGATCGCCGTGGGGCTGATCGTCCCCTTCGCTGCCCTCGACAACGCCATCGACGCGGTGATGGAGGCGCGGTTCGGCATCAATACCGGCCTGCTGATCACGGGCTCCATCTGGCTGCTTGTGGCCGCCTATGGCGTGCGTTTCATGGCCGCCGCGCTCAGTGCCTATGATGCGGGTTTGAGTACCATAAACCCTAATGTCGACGCCGTGGCGCGGACCCTTGGGCGCACTCCCCGATCCATGCTGCGCGGCGTTCATCTGCCGATCCTGCGCCCCTCGATCCTGACGGGCCTGCTGATCGTGTTCGTGGATGTGATGAAAGAGCTCCCGGCCACGCTCATCATGCGCCCGTTCAACTTCGACACGCTGGCCGTGCAAGCACACCGACTGGCCGCCGATGAGCGGCTGGGGGAGGCGGCAGTGCCATCGCTCGTTATCGCCGCCGTGGGCCTCTTGCCGGTGATTATCCTGTGCTACGGACTGGGGCGCGAGCGCACCGCCCGGCGGTTCGTGCCGGAGCCCGAAGCCACCTGACGGTGCTGCGCTACTACATCAGATCCCGCACATCGGTCAGCTTGCCGGTTACCGCTGCCGCGGCGGCCATGGCGGGCGACATCAGGTGGGTGCGCCCACCCCGACCCTGACGGCCTTCGAAGTTGCGGTTGGACGTGGCCGCGCAACGCTCGCCTGGCGAAAGCTGGTCGGGATTCATCGCAAGGCACATGGAGCAGCCCGCAAGACGCCATTCGAAGCCGGCCTCCTTGAAGATGTCGGCCAGCCCTTCCTCTTCTGCTTGCGCGCGGACGAGGCCCGAGCCGGGCACGACCATCGCGCGTTTCACGGCGATCTTCTTGCCTTTCAGGATCTCAGCGGCGGCGCGGAGGTCTTCGATCCGACCATTGGTGCAGGAGCCGATGAAGACCGTATCGATCTCCACATCCTGTAAGGCGGTACCAGGCGTCAGGCCCATATAGTCGAGCGAGCGCTGCGCTGCGCCGACCTTGCCGCCGGTGAAATCATCTGCAGCAGGAACGGAAGCCGTGATCGGCAGGACGTCTTCGGGCGAGGTGCCCCAGGTGACAACCGGCGCGATGTCTTCGCCACGGATCGTGACGACTTCGTCCCAATGGGCATCGTCGTCCGAGTAGAGCGTTTTCCACCAGGCAAGCGCCGCTTCCCACTGCGCCCCTTTGGGCGCGTGCGGGCGGCCCATGCAATAGTCGAACGTCTTCTCGTCCGGTGCGATGATGCCCGCGCGCGCGCCGCCTTCGATGGCCATGTTGCAGACGGTCATGCGACCTTCCATGGAGAGGTCGCGGATCGCTTCGCCCATATATTCGATCACGTAACCGGTGCCGCCGGCGGTGCCGGTCTTGCCGATGACAGACAGGGTGATGTCTTTGGCCGTGACGCCGGGCGCGAGTTTGCCCGTGATCTCGACCTTCATGTTCTTGGACTTCTTCTGAATCAGGGTCTGGGTGGCCAGAACATGTTCCACCTCGGACGTGCCGATGCCATGGGCCAGCGCGCCGAATGCGCCGTGGGTGGCGGTGTGGCTGTCGCCGCACACCACGGTCATGCCGGGCAAGGTCCAGCCCTGTTCCGGGCCGACAATGTGCACGATGCCCTGGCGGACATCGGTCACGGGATAATAGTGAATCCCGAAATCCTTGGCGTTCTTGTCGAGGGCCGCGACCTGGATGGCGCTGTCCTCCGTCATGTTTTCAGGGTTCTCGCGGCCCTCGGTCGTGGGCACGTTGTGGTCCGGCACGGCGATGGTCTTGTCAGGTGCGCGGACACTGCGACCGGCCATGCGCAGGCCCTCGAAGGCCTGCGGTGAGGTCACTTCGTGGACGAGATGGCGGTCGATATAAAGAAGGCAGGTGCCATCCTCGGCCTCATGGGCCAGGTGGGCATCCCAGATTTTGTCATAAAGCGTCTTGCCGGTCATGGTGTGTTCCTGTCGGGCAAATGTGTCTGGCTGGTCGAGATCGGGCGGGGCGGCCTATAGCCCGCCAAGGCGGGAGGTCCGCGCCCCGTGGAAGCGCCACGGCAGGCGGGCGCGGTCGCCGATATCGAAGAAGCTGGTCATCGCGCAGGAATTACACGGGCGTAAGCCCGTTGCCAAGGTGGGAGCGCCACGGGCAAACGCCATTTTAACGCCATATCGGCCAGGTAAGGAATTGGTGCAGACAACGCGGGAGCATCAGATGATCATCCAAAAGGCTTTTGCCGCCATCATGACCCTTGTTCTTCTGGCCGGTGCAGCTTCGGCCGAGGCCGAGTTGCATATCGTCGGGGTGTACGAGGGATCGGAGCGCACCGGGGACGAAATCCACGGCCCGCGCGTTTTGGTCAACGTGGATCGGCCCGGCGCGCAGGTGACGCTCCTTTTGATCAGCTATGACGCCACGAGGTGGATCGTGGAGGCCAGCGCGGAGACGGCGATCAACCGGATTGTCCTGTCCGGCCATCACAGCGCGGAATCCGAGGTCGTTTTCAACGGCGCCGATATGCAACACGAGCTTCTGCAGCAGGGCCCCACCTCCGTGTATCAAGCCGAAGGGTCACCGTTTCAGGGGCTCCTGAACTGGATCCCGACGGTGTTTGACGTTGACGCTCCGGACAGTTTCCAAGGGGCGTATCGGCCTGACGAGGCCTTCGACATAACACCAGACACCGAGCCGTTGCCGCAATTCGCTCCCGATTTTCTGGATCAATTCGTCGATCGCGGCGTACTCACGGAACGTCTGGCGAGCATATTGGACACCCCACACGAGGACCCGCCGTACCGGTTCACCCAAAACGGGTTTGAGATCACAGCCGCCAGCGGTGAGGTGAAGGTTTTCGATCCCGGACTGGACGTCCCCCGGATCAGCCATGCCACCGGGGCGGCCCATGATCCGGAGGCGGACATTTACTATGGTGTTACCCTGGGCGGCGAAGGGTTCCTTTACCGGTTCGATCTGACGACGCTGGAATGGTCCGTCCTTCAAAGCATGGACAATTTCGATGCGAACGGCCTGATCCATGACCCGGTCGGCAACCGCCTCGTTGCAACCGGTGCGCATTTCCTGGGTAGTCCCACGATCGAGATCATCGCGCTTGGGGACGGACCGGATCAATCCATACAAATCTCGCCCGATGACATGCCCGGTGCCCGCGATCTGTTCGATGCCGGCAACGGGCCCGGACCCAGCGTCGCCCCGCTTGGCGTGGATGGCGATCAGCTTCTCGTTGCGCTCGGACCGTACAATCGACGGTGGGGAGGACCTCATTCCGGTCCCGCGCGGTATTACGTGATCGACCTGGCGCGCGGTGATGCAACTCTTGTGCGCTGGATAGACTGATACGTCAGAGCCACGCGCCCCTTGTCCGCCTTGCCCGAACCGATATGCTGATGGCATCGGCGGAGCAGTACCCGGATGGAGCCTGAAGAGACAGTAATGGAACCGCCCCCGCCCACGGATGGCGAGGCGCTGGATGCCGCTTTGGGTGAAATCACGGGCCTGATCGGGCAGGCCGAAACGTTTCTGACCTCTTTGCTGCGGCCATGGAACGCGTATCAGGTTGGCATCGCGCTGGCCGTGATGCTGGCGGCCTACATCCTGCAACGCGTGTTCGGCCCGCGGGTACGGGCCTGGATGGCCTCCCGCGAAGGGTGGCCGACCTGGCGGATGCGGATCCTTGTTGTCGTCCACAAGCGCCTGAGGATGATCATTTTCGTCCTGCTGATCTGGACGGTCGTCTTGGTTATGCGCGAGGTGACATGGCCGTCGCGCACCTATCTGCTGACCATTGTCGCAGAACTTGCGACGGCTTGGCTTGTGGTGGCCTTTGCCACACGGCTGATCCGGTCGGCGCTACTGCGCGGCATCGTTCGCTACGGCGCGTGGATTTTCGTGACGCTTGCGATCCTGAACCTTCAGGATGAAGCGGCCGCGCTTCTGGATTCTGTCGGATTCAACCTGGGTGATACACGGCTGTCCCTGCTGACGCTGGTGCAGGCGATCCTTGTGGTCGCCACCCTGATCATCATCGCACGGTTCCTGACTGGCACTGCCACCAACCGCATCCAGAAGAACGAGGAAATGTCGCCGTCCATGCGGGTGCTGGCGGTGAAGTTCCTGCAAGTCGCGTTTTACGGCGTGGCGATCTACATGGGTCTGCGCCTGACGGGTGTTGATCTGACGGGGCTTGCCGTTCTGTCTGGCGCCATCGGTGTGGGCCTTGGTTTCGGCCTGCAAAAGGTCGTCTCGAACCTCGTCTCCGGCGTTATCATCCTGCTGGACAAGTCGATCAAGCCCGGTGATGTGATTTCGCTGGGGGAGACGTTTGGCTGGATCAACTCGCTCGGCGCGCGGTATGTCAGCGTTGTGACGCGGGACGGGAAGGAATACCTGATCCCCAACGAGGACCTGATCACCAGCCAGGTGGTGAACTGGTCCCATTCCAACGAATTTGTCCGACTCGATATCTATTTCGGCACCGCCTATGGCGATGATCCCCATGTCGTCCGCAAGCTGGCGATCGAAGCCGCGCAGGGCGTGGACCGGGTTCTGAGCCACAGGCCGCCGGTCTGCCACGTTGTCGGGTTCGGAGATTCGAGCGTAGATTATATCCTGCGCTTCTGGATCAAGGACCCGACCGGCGGGCTCACCAACATTCGCGGCAATGTCTATCTGGCGCTGTGGGATACGTTCAACGAGCACAATATCTCCATCCCGTTCCCCCAGCGGGAGGTGCGGATGCTGAACGAGACGCCCCCTGTGGCGCCGGATTAGAGGCTTGTCGTGGTCGACAACATCGCGGGATCAAGCCTGAGCTCGATGATGTGCAACCCGCCGCTTAGGGCCTGTTCGTAGGCTTCCGCAAATTGCGCATTCTCGGTGATCGTATGGCCAGTCCCGCCATAGGCGCGCGCCAGCGCAGCATAGTCGGGGTTGAACAGATCCGTGCCCGAGACGCGGCCGGGATAGTGCTTTTCCTGATGCATCCGGATCGTGCCATAGCGGCCATTATTGGCAACGATCACGATGATATCTGCGCCATGTTGGCGGGCCGTCGACAGCTCCTGAATGGACATCTGCAAACACCCATCCCCGGCAAGGCAGATCACCGGCTGATCCGGGTTCTGCAGCTTGGCCGAGATTGCGGCGGGCAGGCCATAGCCCATGGACCCGGATGTCGGAGCAATTTGCGTGCCGAATTGCCGGAACCTGTAATAGCGATGCAGGAATGCGGCGTAATTGCCCGCGCCGTTGGTGATGATCGTGTCGGGCGATGCGTTGTCGCGCAGCCAGCCGATCACATGCTCCATCTGGACGTCACCGGGGGTCGGTTGCGGGTGTTGCCATGCCTCGTAATCCGCCCTCGCGTCCGCCGCGCCGCGATCGGTGTTGTCCGCGCGAGACGGCATCAGGTTCAACAACTGATGCAGCATTGATGCGGGGGTGCCGGTGACGGCAACACTCGCAGGATAGACCTTGCTGGCGCTCTCGGGTTCGGGGTGAACCTGAAGGATCGTCGGCGGATTGGCCGGATCGATCAGGGTAAAATCAGCCGTCGTGATATCGTTCAGCTCTGCCCCCAGGAGAAGGATGCAATCCGCGTTAGACAGACGCCTGCCAAGGGCGGGGTTCGCGCCGACGCCGAGATCACCGGCGTAGTTCGGGTGGTCATTGTCGATGTAATGCTGTCGTCGGAACGTAGCAGCAATGGGCGCGCCCACCCGTTCGGCCAACGCCTGCGTGTTTTCGCGATCCGTATCACTCCAATGCGAACCGCCGCACAGGATCAGGGGCCGTTGGGCCCCTTGCAGGGCATGGGCAATCGGCTGCAGATCCTCGGGGTTCACGCTCGTGGCGGCCCAGGCGCCAATCCGTGTCTGGGGCGCCTCCGTCGCGGCTGACAGAACGTCTTCCGGCAGGGCCAGGACCACCGGCCCGGGCCGACCGGTCTGCGCGATGGCAAAAGCACGGTCGATGTATTCGGCCAGCCGGTCGGTGCGCTCCACCTCAGCCACCCATTTCACCAGCGGCCCGAAAAAAGCCCTGTAGTCAACTTCCTGAAACACGCCACGGTCCCGATGTTTCAGCGGCACCTGCCCAACGAAACAGACCAGCGGTGTGGCGTCATGCATGGCGATGTGCAGGCCTGCGCTGGCATTCGTGGCCCCGGGCCCGCGCGTGACAAACAGGACGCCCGGTTTCCCCGTCATCTTGCCATGGGCCTCGGCCATCATCGCCGCGCCGCCTTCCTGACGGCAGACGATGTTGGGAATATCGTGATCGTAAAGCCCGTCCAACGCGGCCAGGAAACTTTCGCCCGGCACGGAAAACACCCGTCCGACCCCGTGCATCGCCAACCGGTCGGCCAGAATTTTTCCGCCATGCTGTTTTGTCATGCCCGCCCCACGCACTAGCTCCGCTGCAACGAAGTCTTGAGACGGAGGGGCTTGGATGTCCAGCGGTACACTTCTGGGGATATGCGGATCGCTGCGGGCGGCCTCGTTTAACCGAAAGCTGATGCACGAGGCGGCCGCCCTCTTCGATCCGGCGACGTTTATCGACGGGGACATCCGCTTCCCGTTATTCGACGAAGATCTTGAAGCTGAAGGCGGGGTGCCCGACGCCGTTCAGCACCTATCCGATCAGATTGCCAGCGCCGATGCCGTGATCATCGCTTGCCCGGAATACAACAAGGCGCTTCCGGGTGTGCTCAAGAACGCATTGGATTGGGTCAGCCGCACGAAAGGCGGGCCGTGGAAAGGAAAACCGGTCGCGATCATGTCGGCCACGGGCGGGCGCGCGGGCGGAGAGCGGACGCAGATGACCCTGCGCCATTGCCTGATGACGTTCCGCCCGAGGCTTCTCTATGGCCCCGAGGTTCTGGTGGGGGACGCCGCCAACCAGTTTGATGGCGACCGGCTGACCAATGAGTTGAACCGCAAGATGCTCGGCGAGCTGATGGACGAATTGCGCAAGGTCGCGTGCCTTTAGAGGCTCGCTTCAGGCCGGAATTCCTCCGGAACAGTGTCTGTTCCATCAACGATCAGGTCGGCCAACATGCGCGCCACGATCGGGGCCATGGCAAGGCCGATCTTGAAGCCACCATTGGCGATGAACGCGCCGGGCCGCGTCGGGTGCGGGCCGACCATCGGGGCGCGACTGCGCGCACGCGGGCGTAAACCGGCCCATCGCTCGATCACCGGGGCGTCTGCCAGCGCGGGGCAGACCGTGCGCGCCTGTTCAATCAACGGTTCCAACTGCGCGTCGGTGCTGACAGGATCCGCGAAGTCGCGTTCCGTCGTGGAGCCGATAGCGACGGTTCCGTCGCCGTGGGGCACGATATGGAGGCCGTCGGCAAAGATCTGCGGCGCATCGCAAAGATCGGCCCGCAGAAGGGCCGCCTGCCCCTTGATCGCCGTGCCGATGGTTTTACCCAAGGTCTGGGAGATTTCCTGCAAATCCATAGCCCCGGTTGCCCAGATCTCGATGCCTTCGACCTGGGCCTCTCCGACGATCTCAACCCCCCGAGCCGCCAGCGCGGCGGCCAGCGCCGCACAGGCCCGCCGGGGATGGATGCGCGCGGTCAGCGAGTCATAGACTACGAGGCCGGTTAGAGACGAAATTCCGAAATCGGACGCGGGTTTCACCGCCCAGCCATAGCGGCCATCCCAGAGGTCCACCGCCCCCTTGGCGCGAGACTTCGCCAAGGCCACCGCCGCTGCATCCGCCAGCGGCTGAACCCGGCCGCTGCGCGCATATCCAGGATTTGTCTCGCCCACCTTCGCGATCTCGGCCCACAGCGCCGCAGCTTCATCAAGGGCGCGAAACTGCATCGCCTTTTTTGGATTCCAGTTTTCGGGCACATGCGGGGCCAGTGCGCCGACGATACCACCGGACGCGCCGGCCCCAACCCCGTGCGGGTCCACAACACGCACCCGTGCGCCTCGCGATTGCAAAAACCAGGCACACATCAGCCCCGTGATCCCGGCCCCCCGCAGGGTGATGTCGACCATTGCAAATCCCCGATCATTGGCGGATCGTCCGCGCCATTGGTCATAGGGCGCGCCATGGGTGAGAACCAGCACAAGATCGAGTGGCGGGACGGCGTGCCGGTCTCTGTGCGGTTTGACGATCCGTTCTATTCGCTGGCCGACGGTCTGACCGAGACAGAACACGTGTTTCTGGCCGGAAACGACCTGCCTGCACGGTTCAGGGGTGGGTTTCACATCGCCGAGCTTGGCTTTGGGACCGGCCTGAATTTCCTCGCCGCCCTGCGCGCCTTTCGCCGGTCGAATTGCGGCGGGAAGCTGCATTTCACCAGTTTCGAAGGTTATCCGATGGCGCTGCGGGATCAGATCGCGGTGCTGGATCGATACCCGGATCTGCCGATTGACGCGCTGACGCGTCCGGAGGGTTCGGACTACGTCTTACACGTGATCGAAGGGGATGCCCGGCGGACCGTGCCCGTGTGGGATGGCCATGCCGACGCCTGGTTCCTGGACGGGTTCGCGCCCGCGAAGAACCCGGAAATGTGGGGCGTTGACCTGATGCAGGCCGTGGCGGCCAAGACAGCGTCGGGCGGGACATTTGCGACCTATACCGCCGTAGGGGACGTGCGCCGAGCCTTGGCCGCCTCCGGCTTCGAGGTCGAGCGGATCGAGGGCCATGGACGGAAGCGCCACATGACCCGGGGCCGCCTTCGATGAGTGATGAAAGCCCGCGCCTCGGCATCGTCCTGATGATCGCCACAACCTTCGTGTTCGCGATGCAGGACGGGATCAGCCGGCATCTGGCGGGGGAATACAACGTCTTGATGGTGGTGATGATCCGCTACTGGTTCTTCGCGGCCTTCGTCATCACGATTGCCTCCCGCCAAGCCGGCGGGATCCGCGCGGCGGCAAAGACGGAACAGCCTGCGCTGCAGATCTTCCGCGGGGCGCTTCTGGCGACCGAAATCTGTGTGATGATCGGCGCGTTTGTCCTGCTTGGCCTGGTGGAGGCCCACGCAATCTTTGCGTGCTATCCGCTGATCGTTGCGGCGCTGTCTGGCCCGATCCTCGGCGAACAGGTCGGCTGGCGCAGATGGGCCGCGATTGGCATCGGGTTTGTCGGCATCCTCGTCATCCTGCAACCGGGCGTCACGGTCTTTTCAATCGAGGCGCTGGTGCCGCTTTGCGCCGCCATCATGTTCGCGATCTACAATCTGCTGACGCGCTTTGCCGCGCGGAAAGACAAGGCCGCCACCAGCTTCTTCTGGACGGGTACAATCGGGGCCGTTGTCACCACCTGCATCGGCGTGTGGTTCTGGGAGGCGATGACGCCCGGTGATTGGATCTGGATGGCGACCCTGTGTGTATCCGGTGCGAGCGGGCATTTCCTGTTGATCAAGACATACGAGGTGGCCGAAGCCTCCGCCGTGCAGCCGTTTGCCTATCTGCAACTGGTCTTCGCATCAGCCCTCGGGCTGACCGTCTTCGGGGAGGAACTGGCCACAAACGTTGTGATCGGCGCAGGGATCGTCGTGGCGGCGGGGATGTTCACCCTGTGGCGCGCGCGGGCGACCGGCCGGGGCTGATTATTCGGCCGGTGTCGCCGTATCCTGCGCGCGCAATTGGCTGAGCACCGACAGGAGCGGTTCGCTCCATTCCTTGGTCTGCGGCGCAGGGTGGGCCGCGGCCTCCACCAGAAACGCGGTTTCCGGCAAGGGCCGTGCGTAGATCACCGGGCTTTCAGGCGTCACGCTGACCCAGGCAGCGCGGATCATCGACAGGCCAAGAAGGCGCATTTTGTGTCCGCTCGTCGTGGTGGCGCGGGTGGAAATGCTGTCATGATCGAGCCGGGCCAGCCTACGCCCGATCGCATCGTAACAATGGCGAGCGGCGAAGATACCGGGCCGCGCCGACAGGGGCAGGCGCGCGATCCCCGGCTCGGACCGCAGGTAAAGCCGGTTGGCCTCCGCCAGGAGACGGCGGGTCATCCGCTTGAGCGCCTTGGATGGTTTTGGTTGGCCGAGGATGCCATCCGGCGTCAGCCCCTCTTCCGCCAGCCAATCGGTGGGCAGGTACAGCCGCCCCGCACGGGCGTCTTCGCCGATATCGCGGGCGATGTTCGTGAGCTGCATGGCCACGCCCAGATCGCAGGCGCGGGCCAAGGCCTGTTCATCGCGCACCCGCATCAACACGCACATCATTGCCCCAACAGCCGAAGCAACCCGGGCGGAATAGCTGCGCAGGTCCGACAGACTCGCGTAACGCCGTTCCATCCCATCCCAGGCGAGGCCCTCCAGCAAGGCCTCCGGCAAGGCGCGGGGCATGTCGAAATCTTCGATCAGGGCGGTGAAGGCGCGGTCGGCCGGAGCGTTTCGCGGGCGGCCCTGATAGGCGGCATCGAGACGGTCCGAGAGAGACAGGACGGCGGCGGGCTTGTCCGCGCCGAAATCAACCTCATCATCCGCCAGGCGGCAAAACGCATAGAGGGCGAGCGCCGGATCACGGACCGATACGGGCAAAAGCCGGGACGCGGCGTGGAACGAATAAGACCCTTCGCGGATCGCGTTGCGGCAATGCTCCAAATCGTCGGGTCGGATCATGTGACGTCCATCATTCGGCAGCGAGCCTTGGCTCTGGGAGTGACACGGGGCGCGGCGCGGGCGGCACGAGTTTGTTGAGTACCTCCGATGATGTCACGACAGACGGGATGCCCGCGCCGGGATGTGTGCCGGCACCAACCAGGTAGAGGCCGGGCACTTCTTCGGAGATGTTGTGAGGCCGGAACCACGCGGATTGGAAAATCCGCGGCTCAAGCGAAAACCCGGCGCCGTGGGGCGACAGGTAGCGGGATGCGAACGTGTCCGGTGTGAAGATGTGCGAGGCGCTCAGATGCTGCTCGAAGCCCGGCAGAAGGTGATCATCAAGGACCTTGGCAAGACGCGCGCGATAGGTTTCTTCCATCGCGGTCCAATCGACGGAGTCTTTGCCATGCAGATTGGGAACCGGCGACAGGGCATAGAACGTATCGTCACCAGCCGGGGCAGCACTGGGGTCGGTGACGGACGGGCGATGGAGATAGACGGACATGTCATCAGCCAGATGGCGATGGATAAAGACATCATCCAATAGCCCACGATAACGCGGCCCGTTCAGGATCGTGTGGTGGCCCACGTCGGACCATTTATCGCGGGTGCCTTTGGTGCCAAAATACCAGACGAACAGACCCATCGACCAACGGGACCGGTTCAGCCGCTTCGGCGTCCAGCGGCGTTTGGGATGATGGGCCAGCAGCTTTTCATAGGTCGTGCCGGGATCGGCATTGGAGACGACAATATCAGCCGCCAGTGTTTCGCCGGATCTGGTGACGACACCGCTGGCGCGGCCCTGATCCAGCGTGATCTGGTCTACGTCCTCCTCCATCCGCACCGTGCCGCCCTGATCTTCGATCACACGGACCATGGCATCGGCCATCGCCTGCACACCACCCATCGCATAATGCACCCCGAATTCCTTCTCGAGGTGGCTGACAAGGATGTACATGCTGGTCACACGGGTCGGATCCCCGCCGATGAAAAGGGGGTGAAAGCTCAACGCCATGCGCAGGCGGTCGTCTTTCACGCGGGACGCGGCATGGGCATAGACGGAACGATCCGCCCGCAGCTTCACGAAGCCCGGAAGCTCCTTCATCAGATCCATCAGCTTGTTCATCGGACGACGGCCAAGGCCTTCAAACCCGAACTGATAGCGCGTCTCGCTGTCCTTCAGGAATTTCCGATATCCGGACAGGTCGCCTGGCGACAGGCGGCTGACTTCCGCCTCCATCGCGGCGTCATCCTGACGGACGGCAAAGGTTGAGCCATCGCGCCAGCGAATCTCGTAATACGGATCGACGGGGCGCAGATCGACGTCGGCCGCAAAATCCCGCCCGCATTCAGCCCAAAGCTGCCGGAAGACCTGTGGAACGGTTACAATCGTCGGGCCCAGATCGAATCGGTGGCCGTTTTGGGTGATTGACGAGCCGCGACCGCCGGGCCGATCCAACCGATCCAGCACCGTAACCTGATATCCCTTGGCCCCAAGCCGCATGGCCGCAGACAGGCCGCCAAGCCCTGCGCCAATGACGATTGCGCGCGACGGAGATGAAGAATTATTGGGGTCAGGCATGGCCATTCGATCTGTCTACTTAAGTTGACAATATGTCTAACGCGCAAAATTGCAAAGCTGATTTGGCTTCCCTACGTCGGATCAATGTGTCAGACTTAATTGACACATGGAAAGACCGGCCATGCAATCGACGACCTTGAGCCTGTATCATTTCGGCTCCCTTCCTTCGCGGCTCTGGGCCTTTGCGCAGATGGGCTTTGCCCGCGCTGGCCTCGCGGCGGTACGTGACATCGGAATGTGGAAGCTGTGCGGTTCCGGGACCGGCGAAGGCTTCACACCCGTCCCGAATACATCCGTCTACGCGATTCTTGCCACATGGCCCGATCACAACACGGCGCGCCGTGCCTTTCATGGCGCGCAGGTCTTCCGTCGCTATCGCGATCACGCGGATGAGGCGATGACGCTGTTCCTGACACCCAACAGCGCCCGGGGCACTTGGGCCGGGGAGCAGCCGTTTGAACCTTCCGCACCCGGTGAGGGCCCCATAGCGGCGCTCACGCGCGCGACCATCAAGCCAAAGATCGCGGCGCGGTTCTGGGGCCGGGTACCGGCGATTTCTTCGGTGATCGGCAAGGACCCCAACGTGCTGTTCAAGATCGGTATCGGCGAAGTGCCGATGCTGCATCAGGTTACATTCTCGATCTGGCCTGACGCCGACAGCATGGCCGCCTTCGCGCGCCATGATGGCCCCCATGCGCGCGCGATCCGGGCGGTCCGCACCGAAGGCTGGTTCAGGGAAGAGCTTTATGCGCGGTTCACCCTGGATGCGGTGGACGGCCAATGGGGGGGAGTGCGGCCACATTTTGCCCCCCGCCCCCAGACGAGTGACATGAGGATTGCAGCCGAATGAAGGATATGAGCATCGCAGGCCCTTTCCCTTTTTCGGCCATCGTGGGCCAGGATGAAATGAAGCGCGCCATGATCCTGACCGCCGTGGATAGCGGAATCGGTGGCGTTTTGGTGTTTGGTGATCGGGGCACGGGTAAGTCCACCGCCGTACGTGGATTGGCCGCGTTGCTGCCGCCGATCGAGGCGATTGCGGGATGCCCGGTGAATTCGGAGCACATCACCGACGTGCCCGATTGGGTTGTTTTGGCCGATGATGCAAATGTCCAGAAGCCCACTCCGGTGATCGACCTGCCTCTTGGCGCGACCGAGGATCGCGTGGTGGGCGCCCTGGACATCGAAAAGGCTCTGACAAAGGGTGAAAAGGCGTTTGAGCCCGGCCTTCTGGCGCGCGCAAACCGGGGCTATCTGTATATCGATGAGGTGAACCTGCTGGAGGATCACCTGGTTGATCTGCTGCTCGACGTGGCGCAATCGGGCCAGAACGTGGTGGAGCGGGAGGGGCTTTCGATCCGCCACGCGGCGCGGTTCGTGCTGGTCGGCTCCGGCAACCCGGAAGAGGGCGAATTGCGGCCGCAGCTTCTGGACCGCTTTGGCCTGTCGGTGGAGGTTGAAAGCCCGCGCGACATCGATGTGCGGATCGACGTGATCCGCCGCCGCGATGCCTATGATCGCGATCCGGCGGCCTTCTGCGCCGAATGGCGCGGCGCGGATGCAGATTTGCGCGCGAAGATTGTGACGGCGCGGGCGCGGTTGGATGAGGTTGAGGCGGATGACAGCGCTCTGCGCGATTGTGCGGAGCTATGCCTGGCGCTTGGCTCGGATGGGTTGCGCGGCGAGCTGACATTGCTGCGCGCGGCACGGGCCCTGGCGGCGTTTGAGGATGATACATCCGTCACCCGTGATCACCTGCGGCTGGTTGCGCCCACGGCATTGCGTCATCGTCTCCGACGCGATCCGTTGGATGAGGCCGGGTCCACGACACGTGTCACACGCGTGGTGGAAGAGGTTCTGGGGTGAGCGGGGCTGAGACGCGCTGGCAAGGGGTCAACCTTGCGGTGGCGTGTCTTGCGCTGGATCCGGGCGCGATGGGCGGCATGTGGATCCGCGCCCGGGTTGGGCCGGTTCGGGATCAACTCGAAGACGGTCTCAAAACCGCATTTCAGGGTCTGAAATTGCGACGAATTGCACCGTCCATGCCGGATGACGCCTTGTTCGGCGGGATTGATCTCGCATCGACGCTCGATACCGGTGTCTTGACCAAGACTGCAGGCATCCTGACGCAAGCCGATGTGCTGCTCTTGCCGATGGCCGAGCGGGTGGAGCCGGGCCTTGCCGGGCGTCTCGCCAATGCATTGGATCGCCAGCGGAATCTTGCGCTGATCGCATTCGACGAAGGATCGGAACCCGGCGAACACGCGCCCGACGCCCTGACGGACCGCCTTGCCATCCATGTAGATCTCAGCGACCACCCCTTTAGCGACGCGCCGGAACTGGCGATTGACTTGGAGGCCCTGAACAAAGCGCGCGCGGTGCTTCCGACCATCCAAATCTCTGAAAGCGTCATCGCCGAACTGGCGGAGGTTGCGGCGCGCCTCGGCATCCGGTCGCTCCGCGCCCCGTTGCAGGCCCTGGCCGTCGCTCGGGCCTCCGCGGCGCTGTCGGGTGCGGATGAGGTGGAAGAGGCTGATCTGCTGACCGCCATCGAATTGGTCCTCGCGCCGCGCGCAACGCAAATGCCCGACGCGCAGGAAAACAAGGACGACGACACGCCTCCGCCACCCGAAGACGTGCCGGACGACGCGCAGGATAGCGATCCCGAAGAGCAGCTTGACCTGCCACCGATCGAGATCCTGCTTGAGGCCGCACGAGCTATGCTTCCACCAGATCTTTTGGCTCGGTTGACGGCTGGAAAGGCGCAACGCTCCGCCAGCGCGGCCGGGTCAGGCGCGAAGAAAGCCGGTAATCGTCGCGGGAGGCCCTTGCCACCGCGGGCCGGACGGATGGGCGGTCATGCCCGCGTTGATCTGGTTGCGACGCTGCGCACCGCCGCGCCGTGGCAGACAATCCGGCGCAACACGACCGGCATCCACGACCGGGTGCATGTGCGCATGTCCGACATCCGCCTGCGCCGGTTTCAGGAAACGTCGGATCGGGCGATCATCTTTGTGGTCGATGCCTCAGGCTCCGCCGCAATGGCGCGGCTGGCCGAAGCAAAAGGCGCCGTGGAGCTGCTTTTGTCCGAAGCTTATGCCCGCCGCGATCACGTGGCGCTTGTGGCGTTCCGGGGCGACGGGTCGGACGTCCTCCTTCCACCCACACGATCCCTCGTCCAAACCAAGCGCCGCCTGGCGAGCTTGCCGGGCGGCGGCGGCACGCCGCTGGCCTCTGGCCTGAAAGCGGCGATGGAGCTTGCGGCGTTGGCGCGGAGCAAAGGCATGACGCCATCCGTCGCGCTTCTGACCGATGGGCGAGCCAATGTGGACCTGACGGGCACCGCCAACCGCGCGCAGGCCGGTGAGGATGCCACCAGCATGGCCCGGATCATACGCGCCAATGGATTGCCGGGCCTGGTGATCGATACGGGCATGCGGCCAACACGGGGCCTTGATGCCCTGGCCCGAGATATGGGTGTGCCGTACCTGCCCCTGCCGCGCGCCGATAGCCGCAGCCTTTCACGCGCCGTGGACGCGGCGCTGACGCCATGAGCGGGCTGCCCCCGGAGACGTGGCCCAATCGAAGCGCCAGCCGGATTGTTCCACTTGCCCCGCATCGCTGGCATGTGCAGGAGGTTGGCGAAGGGCCCAACGCGCTCTTGCTGCATGGTGCAGGCGCGTCGACCCATTCCTGGGCACCGCTGACGTCAAGAAAACAGTCTCTATATCGCATGTTCGTGCCTGATCTACCGGGCCATGCATTCACACGCAGCCCAAAGGGTCGGGCACGGTTGCCAGATGTTGCCGTGGACATTTCGGCCCTTCTGACCAACCAGAACGCTCAGCCCGACATCATCATCGCCCATTCCGCCGGAGCCGCCATCGCGCTTGAGATGACCCGCCGTGGGCTGGTCAATCCGAAGCGCCTGATCCTGATCAACGGCGCGTTGGAGGATTTTCGCGGGGCGGCTGGGTGGTTGTTCCCGATTCTGGCCAAAGCGCTGGCGCTGAACCCGTTGACGGGCCTGTTCCTGTCATCGGGCTCCGGCTCCATCTCGCAAGTCCGTTCGTTGATCCGGTCGACCGGGACCGAGTTGTCGGACGACGACCTACGCCATTACGCCGATCTTTTTGCGAAACGCTCCCATGTGGACGGGACTTTGGCGATGATGGCGCAATGGTCGCTCGCGGAGTTGAACCGCGCCCTTCCAAGCATAGAAACGCCGACGCTCTTTATCCATGGGGCGAACGACAAGGCCGTGGATGTCAGCGTCGCCAAACGCGCATCCGCCGCGATGCCCAATGCGCATCTGGTTGTGCTGAACGGGGTCGGGCATTTGGCCCATGAGGAGGCGCCGGATCGCGTTGCCGCGGAAATCTCGGCCTTCACGGAAACGGTCCCGACCCATTGAAAAGGGCGGCCCCGCAGAGCCGCCCATTTCCTTGCCGTCAGATATCAGACCCTTACTCGGCCTCGGGCCCGCCAAGGGACGCGAGGTAGGCGTAGAGGTTCAGCGCATCCTCTTCCGAGCGCACGCGGAAGCTCATGGCGCCACGCAGGCTGTCATCGGATGCCGCTTCGCGGATCCAGCCGGTCGGGTCCTGAACATAGGCCGCGAAGGAGGCTTCGTCCCACACCATTTCGGCTTCCATCAGCGCGGTCAGGCCGTCGCTGTAGCGGAAATCCTCGACCGAGCCGATGGTGCGGCCATCGATGCCCCAAAGGTTGGGGCCCGTGCGGGCATTCCGGCCCGCCAGCGTTTCGCCTTCAGCGTCCACCACAACGTGGCAGGAAATGCACTGGCGGAACGCACGTTCGCCAGCTTCCGCATCACCGGTGACGTGACCGTCGGCCAGAACCGGAGTTGCAAGGAGCGTTGCCGCCGCAGCGAGAACGGATAGTCGCTTCATAAGTAGTCTCCCTTAGGATGTGCTCAGACCTGTATACCTAATGTTGAACGGGGTTCGTCCACACCTTTTTGTGACCCTTTCGGGGCTTAGGCGACAGCATGCGCAATCGCGCACTGCTTCCAAAGGGTTTTCAGGGCCATCACGAGGTATTCGATATCTTCGTCGGAATGCAGCGGACCTGGCGTAAAGCGCAGCCGTTCGGTGCCTTTGGGCACCGTGGGGTAGTTGATCGGCTGCACGTAAATGCCGAACTGTTCCATCAGGATATCGCTGAGCATCCGGCATTTCACCGGATCCTTCACCATCACGGGAATGATGTGGGAGGGGTTGTGTTCATGAGGGATGCCCTCGGCGTCCAGCCGCGCGCGCAGGCGGGCCACCTGGCGCTTCTGCATCGCACGTTCCCAACCGCTTTCCTTGAGGTGCTTGATCGACTCGGTGGCCGCGGCCGCGACAGCGGGCGGCAGAGCGGTGGTGAAGATGAACCCGCTGGCAAAGGACCGGATGAAATCGATCAAAGCGTGGGAGCCGGTGATGTAACCGCCGACGCAGCCATAGGCCTTGCCCAACGTGCCTTCGATCAGGGTGATGCGATCCATCAGCCCTTCCCGCTCGGCCACGCCGCCGCCGCGAGGGCCATACATGCCAACGGCGTGGACTTCGTCGATGTAGCTCATCGCGCCGTGCTTTTCGCAGACATCAAGGATTTCGGCGATGGGCGCGATGTCCCCGTCCATGGAATAGACGCTCTCGAAGGCAACAATCTTGGTGGCGTTGGCGGGTAAGGCGGCCAGCTTGCGATCCAGATCTTCGGGGTTGTTGTGCTCCCAGATCACCTTGTCGCACTTGGCGTGGCGGATGCCTTCGATCATCGAGGCGTGGTTCAGCGAATCCGACAGGATCACCGCATTGGGCAGGCGGGAACCGAGCGTCGACAGGGACGCCCAGTTCGATACGTAGCCCGAGGTGAACAAAAGCGCATCTTCCTTGCCGTGAAGGTCGGCGAGTTCGGCCTCCAACAGCTTGTGATGATGCGCATTGCCCGAAATGTTGCGTGTGCCCCCGGCGCCGGTGCCGCATTCCTTGACGGTGGCGATCATGGCCTCCATCACCTTGGGGTTCTGGCCCATTCCAAGGTAATCGTTGGAGCACCAGACGGTGACCTCATCCTGACCATCGGAGTGGTTGCGCACGCGGGGAAACTCCCCCGATTTCCGCTGCAATTCGGCGAAGATGCGATAATTGCCCTCGTCCTTGAGTTGGTCGAGCTGGGTTTGGAACAGCTGGTCAAAGTTCATTGGGCTTCCTCGCTTAGTCGTGTCGCTTGGGTAGGCGTGGGCCGTTCGGGCAGCATCCAACGCCACAGTTTTTCATCAGGCAGGGGGAGCACCATGAACCAGTGCTCCAACAGGGCGAGCGCCGTCAGCGCGCTCAACAGGGCAAAGCCGACCGCGTCGGCCTGGCTGTCAGCGGTCCAGAGCAATTGCAACCAGCAAGCGGCGGCAAAGGACAGACCGGTGATCGAGATCGGGAAAAGCCAGTTCATCCGCGCGATGCGAAAGTGGCTGGGAAGATGGTTGAGGGGTTCGGGAATGAACTCCAGATTGATCTTCCGCACCCCGAGATAGAGGTTCAGCTTGGCGCTGATCCGCGCGGCGAAAAGGATTGCGAAGGTCCAAGTGCCGAACATGTTTTCAGCGCCCCAGGACAGCAGGATCATGGCCACCATGACCGCACCAAGCAGCATTTCGTGATAGGCAATCGTGCCCCAGGCGCGAATGAACCGCTCCCATTCCGGGACATCGGGGCTCATATGCGACGTGACCGGGCCGGTGATGGTTCCCGTCAGGAAGGTGAGCTCGATCCAACCCCACAGGGCCAGTGCGGCCAGAAACGCCACATAGATACCCGCAATGGACGTGTCACCGAGCGTGTCGATGAACCCCGCCGCCCCCAGAACGAGGATCGGCAGAGTCATCAGGCAGGCCCAAAGCCGGGCATGCGGCCCGCCATGATCAGCGCGACGCACAGCCAGCAGGATCGCCCCGGTGGAGGCCCACCAGACAAACAGGGCCGCAAGGGCCGCGATCCAGGGAGAGCCGAGCATCAGTAGGCGGGCTCCAACCGTGTGGTGACGGGCACCTGATGTTTGACGGCCGGGATCGTGTAGAGGCCGATAAAGGCCGTCCCCGCCCGAACCGAGGCGCCGATCCGTTTGAAGAATTTGCCGTTCTTCTTGGCGTCCGCCAGATCCGCATTGGCCCGTTGCATGGCCTCAAGGCCCCTCTGCCAGCGCGGGTTTTCGATATCCAACGTGATCGGGAAGATCTGCTTGGTGATCTCGGAGGTCTTGGTGAAGACCTCGTGCGCATACCAATCGGGATCGACTCCAAGGGCCTCATGGAAGGCGGGCCGTTGGTGATCACGGACATACATCGTGGAATAGACGGCAGTTAAGAAGAACTTGATCCAGAGCTTGTTTTGCCAGCTTTCTGTCAGCTTCGGATCAGTTTTCATGAGAAGCGCGAAGGCTTCGCCATGGCTGAACTCATCATTGCACCATTCGCGGAACCACTTGAAGATCGGGTGGAACCGATGCTCCGGGTTCGCCTCTAAGTGGCGGTAGATCGTGATGTAGCGGGCGTAGCCGATCTTCTCGGACAGATAGGTCGCGTAGTAGATGAACTTGGGCCGGAAGTAGGTGTATTTCTTCTTCTGGGTCAGGAAGCCGAGATTCACGGCAATCCCCGCTTCGCGCAGGGCGTCGTTGATGAAACCCGCATGGCGCGCCTCATCCCGGGCCATCAGTTGAAACAGGGTGACGATATCGTCGTTGTTCCCGCGACGCTTCATTTCCTTGTAGAGGACACATCCCGAAAATTCGGCGGTGCAGGAGCTGACCAGAAAATCGATGAACTCAGCCTTCAGCTTGGGCTCCATATTCTCCCAATCGACGCTGTCCCAATCTTCGTTCTTCTTGAAATGGCCCTTGTTGGGGTCGGACTTCATCCGTTCGATCAGCTTGTCCCAATCCTCGCGGACGGGCTCCACGTTGATGGCGTCCATCTCATCGAAATCGGTGGTGTAGAAGCGCGGGGTCAGAAGCGTGTTCTGCATCGCCAGCGCAGTGGCGCCTTCACTGTCGACAACGCCCTGGTGGTTATCGGCGGCCAGCGCCTCTTCCACGGTGGTGGCGTCGGCGGAGTGAGTCAGGTTGGATGCATCTTTCATGCCGTTGCTCCTTCGCCTATCGCGCGGGGCGCTGCTTGAGGGGTGACCTCCTCGGAGAATGAGAATTCGCAAAGCTCCATGAACTCGAAATCACCGGTCATCCGGGTCCAGAGTTGCTCCAGCTTGGAGGCGCGGGTGATGCGGGCCATCCGCTCGACCCGCACAACCTCACCGTAGGGCGCCATCACGGGCTCGCCTTGTACCTGCACCTCATCGCCGGGGTTGATGGTGGCTCCGTTCAGGAACTTCACATGCGCATGCAGGCTGTCGAAGCAGTGGCTGACTTCAACCTCGCAGGGCGCCATTTCAAAATCACGTGTCAGAAGGCCCATGGCTCATTCCTCCAGAAGGCGCGCAAACGTCGCCTCGTTATCGGCACCGAAGCCCACAAGCTCGGCCCGGAAGTCGGTAAGGTCATCGCGCAGGCCAAGGCGGCCATCGGCGAAACGGACAAGGCGGATTGGATCGGATGCGGCGGCGCCAACGGCCCCGCGTTCGCGTTCCAGAACGCGGTAGATGCCGGCGACAAAGCCGCCCTCATCCTGCGCGAAATTCACGATCACGTTTCCGTCCAGATCCAGCACACGGGCGGAGCCGTCCATTTGCCCATAGATGCGGATGACGCGCTCCATCACAACGGGCGCCTCTTCTATCGTTGGCGGCATGGCCGACAGGGGCCGATCCGTGAGGCGCGCATAGGTGACGATCACCAGCACGCACATGCACAAGATGAACATGGCCCGGATCAAGACCGTCGGGATCATCTCCTTGTCGCGGACGACGAGTTTTTGCTCCGCCGGACTTCGGTGAAAGGTCTTCTCTGGTGCGGGGCTGAGGGTCATTGGTCGTTCTCCTCCTTATTCCGCGGGGTGAGGGGCCATTGCGGGCCCGGGGGTGCGCGTGATGACGGGTTGGGAAACGGCTGTCTCGGCCGCCTCCGACAGGATATCTGCCACCGCCTTCACGTCGTTGATGCAGCGCAGGGAGGGCTGCACGGGGGTCATCTTCCACGGCCGGACATGGGGCCATGTGAGGATGTAGCTGAAGGTCATTCCGCCTTCGGGATTCATTTCCAAAGCGATGTTGCCGCTGCCATTCTTGCGCACGGCCAGCGTGGCGTTGCGGATCTGCACAAAGGGCAGGTTCAACGTCATCGTGAGGGCCGCGCCGATGCGCATGGCCACGCGTTTGTTGGTGATTGTGTAGACGGTGGCCTTGGCCTGAATGACGGCCACCGCCAGAAGCAGAAGGCACACGATGGCACCCAAAACGAGGAAGAACGACGCCGCCGTCGCGCTGGTGATCCAGCTTTCGGTCGCCGCTCCGCCCACGGTGCGCCAGGCGAACAGGATCACGAAATAGCCTGCGACCCACCACAGGCTGAGCGATTCCTTGGCCAGGGCCCACCAATTGGGCTGTCCCTGCCAGAGGATATGTTCCCCATCCGGCAGGTTCTGGGGCAATCCACGGACCGGCTCGGTCTGAAAGTCGTCGTGGTCATGCGACATCGGTCGTTTCTCCTCGGTTTCGGTTCACTGCCTGGTCAGAGCAGCGGTTCGGCCCGTTTTTCATCGGCATAGAGGATGCCCGCACCGTAATAGGCAGAGATCTTCTCTTCCTCGAGCTTGGTGATCTGGGTGGAGGATTTCGTGAGCGGGACACCCGCGAAATGCTTGCCGTAGATCGAGTTGATCTTCACCCGGCGCCAGATCTGGCAGAAGTGGATGGGCACCAGCCGCTTGCCGCCGCCATGGGCCTCGTCCAGCTCGATCTCCAGGTAACGCACCAGCTGTTCCGGCGCATCGATCCACATGTCGGAGATGGTGCCCACCTCTTCGCCGTCTCCGGCAACCACCGTCAGGCCGCGCGGATCCCGCCCGGCGGAGACATGGTAGCTTTCGGTCTGCGCCATCGGCACGATCTTGGCATGGCCGTGACCATCCAGTTCCGGCTCATCCCGGCGCGGCGTCCAGGATCCTGATCCAACCCCGGCCAGCATGGCGTCGCCGACGGGCTCATACGGATAGCCGTTGGGCACCGCCGTCGCTTCCATCACCTCGCCCAGATCGGTGCGGCGGTGTTCATTCTCATTCTCGGGCGACGGCACCACAACATCACCGCGCCCATGGGGCAGGCGGAAGGTCTTCTTATCCGGAACCGGGAACGGGCCCTGATTGGGCGCGGGCGAGCCATCCTCGTTTTCCAGTGGATAACCTTCGCGCATATTCTCCGTCTGCAGGTAGTAGATCAGCAGCGCGAAGAAGATCCAGAACAGCCAGATCGAGAGGCTGGCAAGATCGAAATTCCCAAAGAATGCGTTTTCCATTGCGTGGGTCCTTTCAAGTGGGGAGATCGGCGAGGCCGATTTTGGCCCCCCCATTCGCGGTGGTGGTCGTTCGTGTGCGCACCAGCGGCCCAAGGGCCACAAGCGTCGCGAAAAGCAGAAGGATTTCGAGGTGGTAGACGACGGAATACCCCGTCGCTGCATTCCCGAGCGCCTCGCCAAGTTGTCCGGACATGGCAAGGGAGTTGACGCCATCGCGGATCGCGCCGCCGATCGCGATGGAGACACCGGCCGCGGTAGCCTGCGCGGCGCCCCAGGCCCCAAGGGCAAGGCCACGGCCCGCGCGATGGCTGGTCTGCATGGTCATCGCGGCGGTCAGGGTCGCGACGGAGAAGAGGCCACCGCCAAATCCGATCAGGCAGGCGCCCGCAAAGAACAGCTCGGATGAGCTCCATGGGTTGGCGAAAATCACGGCGGAAAACGCGATGAGCCCCGCCAGGAGGCCGCGCGCGGCCATGCGGAACGGGTTGATCCCCTGGCTCAGCCAGCGGGCAGCGAAGGCAAACCCCGCCAGCGCACCGGCGGCCCAGGTGGCCGTCAGCAGCGTCGTCGCCGAGACGGACAGGCCAAGGATTTCGCCGCCATAGGGCTCCAGCAAAACGTCCTGCATGTTGAACGCCATGGTGCCGAGGAAGACGACAACCAGAAGCCGCCCGGCCGTCCCGCCATTGGTGTAGTCGGACCACGCATCGCTGAACGTGGGGCTATCGGCCTCCCGCTCGGCCTTGGACATCGGCCTGACCCGCTCCTGCTTCCATAGCGCGGTGACGTTCAAGATCACGGTCAGGACGGCGGCGCCCTGGATCACCTGGATCAATTCCAGTGGGGTGAATTCGCGCAGGAGCCAGCCGATGATCACGGCGGAGACGCCCATGCCGACAAGGAACATCACATAAAGAAGTGCCACAACGCGGGGGCGGGTTTCATCGGTGGCGCGGTCTGCGGCGAGCGCCAGACCGGCGGTCTGCGTCATATGCATGCCGATGCCGGTCATCAGGAAGGCGAGCCCGGCCAGGGCCTCACCGGCATAGGGGATATCGTACCGCACCTGCGTCACGTCCCCGCCGAGGACCAAGAGCGAAGCGGGCATGATGGCGAGGCCGCCGAATTGCCAGAGCGTGCCGAACCAGAGGTAGGGAATGCGCTTCCAGCCGATGGCGGATTTGTAGGTATCGGATTTGAAGCCAAGAAGCGCCCGGAATGGCGCGATCAGGACGGGCAGCGCCACCATCATCGCGACGAGGAAGGCGGGAACCTGAAGCTCCACGATCATCACGCGGTTGAGCGTGCCGAGCAGGAGGACCGCGGCCATGCCGACGGAGACCTGGAACAGGCTGAGGCGCAGAAGCTGGCCGAGCGGCAGGTCATCGCTGGCGGCATCCGCGAAGGGCAGATAGCGAATGGATATGCGTTTGAGCATACTCATGCGCGCAGCTCCATGCAGGCGGAGATGTAGAAGCCGGAGGAGATTTGTGCAAGCTTGCACAAGGGGGGTAAGCAATTGTTTTTCAACAATTCTCGCTGTATCGCTTTTTCGGAGTGGGGGATCATCACGGGCGAGCGGTCGCTGCGCGGGAACAGCTTTCCAACGCCAAAAAACGCCATCAGGAAGGGCGTGCGCGGGGCGACGGTGAAGACGATATGGGGACAGCGTTCCGAGAGGCCCGCAAGCGCACGTCCAAGGTCGGGCGCGGTGTAGTAGATCATCGAATCCATCGCCATGACGTGGTCGAACGCGCCCAGATCGGGCGCGAGCATGTCGCCGGATCCGAAGGTCACGCGATGCGCCAGATCCTCGGGCAGACGCTTGGCGGCGATGTCGATGAGTTGTGGTGAGATGTCGATGGCGGCGACCTCCGCCCCGCGCCGCGCCAGTTCCTCGGTAATCGCACCGGTGCCGCAGCCCGCATCGAGCACACGGCGACCTGTCAGATCATCGGGCAAGGCGGACAGCATGGCCGCGCGCATCCGGTCGCGGCCCGCGCGAACCGTCTGGCGGATGCCCGAGACCGGCGCGTCAGAGGTCAACCGCTCCCACGTTTTGGTCGCGGTGCGGTCGAAATAGGCCTCAACCCGGTTGCGGGTGGCATCATATGTGGGCGTGCCCACCATTCAGTCGAACCCCAGAAGTTCAAAGATATCGCGGTCTTCCAGCGGCGCGGGCGCAAGCGGATCGGTGCCCGCATAGAGAAGTTCGGCCAGGCGGATGTATTCCGCGCGGCACTGCACGATGTCTTCGTCATCTGGCATCTCGAAGAGCGTCTTTTTCTTGAGGCGGGAGCGGCGGATGGCATCGACGTCGGGCATATGACCGATGCGTTTGAAACCCACCACGTCGCAGTAGCGATCCACCTCATCGGTGTCTTTCGAGCGATTGGCGACGCAGCCCGCAAGGCGCACGTTGTAATTCTTGGATTTGGCCTGCACGGCGGCGATGATGCGGTTCATCGCGTAGATGCTGTCGAAATCATTGGCCGTCACGATCAGCGCGCGGTCGGCGTGCTGCAGCGGCGCGGCAAACCCGCCGCAGACCACATCGCCCAACACATCGAACAACACCACATCGGTGTCTTCCAGCAAATGGTGCTGCTTGAGCAGCTTCACCGTCTGGCCCACAACATAGCCGCCACAGCCGGTGCCAGCGGGCGGGCCACCGGCTTCGATGCACATCACGCCGTTATAGCCCTCGGTCACAAAATCCTCGGGGCGCAGTTCCTCGGCGTGGAAATCGACGTCCTTGAGGATGTCGATGACGGTCGGCTGCAGATGGCCCGTCAGCGTGAAGGTGCTGTCATGCTTCGGGTCGCAGCCGATCTGCAGCACCTTCTTGCCGAGCTTGGAAAACGCGGCGGACAGGTTCGATGATGTCGTCGATTTGCCGATCCCGCCCTTGCCGTAAACCGCGAACACCTTGGCGCCTTCGATTTTCATGTCATCGGTCTGATGGACCTGCAACGAGCCTTCGCCATCCTGGCCCTTCAGGATCGGGGGCGATTTGATGCCGCGTGCCTCAAGCCCGGCGGCTTCGCGCATCGCGGCGCGGGCGGCGGGGGGATTCTTGTCGTCCAGCATCTGGTCGTCTCCTATTCCGCAGCCACGTTGAGGCCTTCGAGGGTATCCTCGAGTTCGTCCGCGCCAGCCTGAAGCGCGGCCAAAGTGGCCTCATCGGGTTGCCAGTAATTCCGTTCGTGTGCTTCCAGCAGGCGGTTCGCCATGCGGGCGCTGGCCTGGGGGTTCAACTCCGCCAGACGGCGGCGCATCTCCTCATCCAGGACAAAGGTCTCGGACAGGCGCTGATAGACCCAGGGGTCAACCTGCCCCGTGGTGGCGGACCAGCCAAGGGTGTTGGTCACCTGGGCCTCGATCTGGCGCACGCCTTCATGGCCGTGCTTCAGGAGGCCTTCGAACCATTTCGGATTGAGCGAGCGGGAGCGCGTCTCAAGGGCCACCTGCTCCTGCAAGGTCCGCACCTTACCGTCGCCGCGCGTCTGATCACCGATGAAAACGGGGGCTTCGGTGCCTTTAGCGCGCTTCACAGCACGCGAGATCCCGCCAAGCGTATCGAAATAGTGATCGACGGTGGTCACACCCAACTCGACGCTTTCAAGGTTCTGATACGCCAGATCCACATCCTTCAGCGCACTCTGAAGCATGCCGGCATTCCTGGTGGCCTTGCCATCCATGCCATAGGCGAAGCATTTGCGGGCCTCGTAGGCGTCGGCAAGCTCCTCTTCCTCACCCCAGGCACTGCTGTCGATCAGCATGTTGACGTTGGAGCCATAGGCGCCTTCCGCGTTGGAAAAGACACGCAGGGCGGCCTCTTCCATCGGCACGTTCATCCTGGCGGCATAGTCGAGCGCATGGGCGCGGACGAAATTCCGGTCCAGCGGCTCATCCGCGACCGCGGCCTTGTACGCGGCTTCCGCAAGCATCTTGGTCTGCAACGGCAGCAGGTCGCGGAAAATGCCCGACAGGGTCATCACGACATCGATGCGCGGGCGGCTGAGATCCTCCAACGGGATCAGATCGGCGCCGCAGAGGCGGCCATACCCGTCAAACCGCGGCGTCGCACCCATCAGGGCAAGCGCCTGCGCAATCGGGCCACCATCGGATTTGATATTGTCCGATCCCCACAGGACCAACGCCACCGAGCGAGGCAACTGGCCCGCCGCCTCGATCAGTTTCTCGGCCTGCTTGGCGCCGTCCTGCAACGCGAACGCCGTGGGCATCCGGAACGGATCAAACGCATGGATGTTGCGCCCTGTCGGCAGAACATCGGCATTGCGGATCAGATCACCACCGGGAACCGGCTCGATATAATGCGCTGACAAGGCCCGCATCAGGGCGGGGAGTTCGGTATCGTTCTGAAGCAGATGTTCGACCCTGTTCAGCACGTCAGGGTCTTGATCGGCCATGACCTTCAGCTGATCGACGATCTCGTTTTGCGACATGCCGCGCCCCACGATATGCAGGCCGTCGGGGATCAACGCATCTTCGGTTTCCAGCAGCGTCAGCCACAGCTTGTCGGGGTCGCGTTCGGCCAGGTCGACGGCTTCGGCCTGGGTCTCGATCAGTGCGGCGAGCTCGGTACGCTCCGACGCGTCGGGCGAGAGGCCGCGCCACCGGGTCAGGCTGTCCTTCAGGTCCGCCAATCCCTTGTAGAGGCCCGATGCGGCCAGCGGCGGCGTCAGGTGCGTGATCGTGACGGCACCGGACCGGCGCTTGGCCAGCGTGGCCTCGGACGGATTGTTGGAGGCGTAGAGGTAGACGTTCGGCACATCGCCGATCAGGCGGTCGGGCCAATCCTGCGCGCCGAGGCCCGCCTGCTTGCCCGGCATGAATTCCAGCGCGCCATGCATCCCGAAATGCATGATGACATCCGCCTGGAACGTGTTGCGCAGCCACAGGTAGAATTGGGTGAAGGCGTGCGTGGGGGCGAACCCCTTCTCGAACAGCAGCCGCATCGGGTCACCCTCGTAGCCGAAGGCTGGCTGGACGCCGACGAAGACCTTGCCGAATTGTGCGCCCAGGATGAAGACACCGCGCCCGTCCGACTGGATCTTGCCGGGCGCCGGGCCCCATGCCGCCTCGATCTCGGCAAGCTGCGGAGTGCTGCGCACGATGGTATCGGCATCGACATGGGCCGCCACGTTGGCATCCTGCCCATATTGCTTGGCGTTGCCCTGCAGGATCGCAAGCCGCAGATCATCGACCGTCGCGGGCGGCTCGATATCGTATCCGTCCGCCTTCATCGCGTGGAGCGTGTTGTGAAGGCTCTCGAACACGCTGAGATAGGCGGCCGTGCCCACGGCGCCCGCATTGGGCGGGAACCCGAACAGAACAACGGACACGTTCTTGTCCGCATTGGCCTTCCGACGCAGAGTCGCGAGGCGTTTGGTCTTTTCGACAAGGCTGTTGATCCGTTCAAGGCACGGCGCCATCGCCTTCACATCGGAGCTGCGCGGGCATTTCAGGTGGCACCCGTCGCAGCCATCGGGCCCGTGCCGCCCCCCGAACACGGTGGGGTTGGTGGCCCCGTCAATCTCCGGCAAGGCCACCAGCATCGTGGTTTCCACCGGGCCGAGCCCGCCCGCGGACGAGGCCCATTGGCCCAGCGTCTGAAACTCGATCGGATGCGCGGCGATGTAAGGCACGTCGAGGTCCTTGAGAACCTCGACCGCCGCGTCGCTGTCGTTATAGGCCGGGCCTCCGATAAGGCTGAACCCGGTAAGCGAGACCATCGCGTCGATGCGATCCTCGGTGAAATACGCCTGCAGGGCCGGGCGCCCGTCAAGCCCACCCGCAAAGGCGGGGATCACGGCCAGCCCCTTGGCCTGCATGGCCCGGATCACACCATCGTAATGGGCCGCGTCCGACGCCAGGATGTAGGACCGCATCATCAGCAGGCCCACGGTCGCGATCGGATTTTTGGGCTGCGGAAGGTCGGCCACATCGGTGGTGATGTGATGGCCGGGCAGATCGGGGTGATAAAGGCCCACTTCGGGATAATCGATCGGCGCAACCGCCTCCGCCCCCCGGAACGCCGCGTCGCTGGCGTAGCGGCCGACCAGAAAGCGGATCATCTGCTCCACGTTGTCGTCAGACCCGCCCAACCAATATTGCATCGTCAGGAACCAGGCCCGCAGATCCTGCGCCTTGCCGGGAATGAACTTGAGGATCTTGGGCAGGCGGCGCAGCAGCTTCATCTGCTTTTCGCCGGAACTGGCCGACGGCTCCTTGGACCCGCGCAGCTTTTTCATCAGCTTCATGGGCCCAGAGGCGGGCTTCATCATATCCAGCTCACCCATACGGGTCAGCTGCACCACCTCCCTGGACGATACGATATTGATCATCGCATCACAGGCATCCCGGCGCGCCTCCAGATCCGGCAGAATTGCGCGGATATGCTCTTCGATGAACAGCAGGTTGGTGACGATGATGTCGCCGTGCTTCACAGCCAGCCGGGCTTCATCCAGCGCTTCCCGGTTCTCGGCCCATTCGGCGGCTGCGTGGACCGACACATTCAGGCCCGGGAATTCTTCGGCCAATCGATCCGACACGCGCGCGGCAGGGCCCGCCACATGGCTGTCCAGCGTGACAATCACGACCCGGTAACCGGGGATATGATCACTATCACCGCGCAAAATGAGCCTTCGCTTCGTAAAGGGTATCGAGGGAGATTTCCTGCAGGCCCTGATCGGCCGCGAATTTCTCGGTGTTCCGCCGCGCCTTGCCGCGCACGAAGAAGGGGATCTTCTTCAACTCCTTCTCCGCATCTGCCAGCCACACCATGACATCTGCGCCGGTTGGTGCGGGCCCTTCATCGGACCGGGGCTCGTCCATCTTTGTTCCCGAAATATGCCGGGGGGTCTGGGGGGCTGGCCCCCCAGCATCCGATGGCTTCGGCGCATGCCCGCCGTGGTGGCTTGGCCCGGCCTCGTCATGGAATTCGAAATCTTCCCGG
Source organism: uncultured Roseicyclus sp. (assembly GCA_947494975.1). Lineage (GTDB taxonomy): Bacteria > Pseudomonadota > Alphaproteobacteria > Rhodobacterales > Rhodobacteraceae > Gymnodinialimonas. Next base: position 114,123 of record CANLXA010000004.1, read on the forward strand.
AACATCGCCAGAAGATGCTCTTCCAGCCCCATCACCAGCGGATGGATCCAGGTGTCGAAGATCACGTTCGCGCCTTCCCACCCCATCTGGGGCGAATACCGGGCCGGGAAATCCTGGACATGGACCGGCGCGGAGATCACGGCGCAGGGGATGCCAAGGCGCTTGCCGATATGGCGTTCCATCTGGGTGCCGAGGATCATCTCGGGCGCGGCGTCGGCAATCGCCTGCTCCACCTCCAGATAATCATCGGTGATCAGGGGGGTGAGGCCGAACTGCTTGGCCAGCGCGCGGAGCGGGCGGGCGAATTCGCGGTTGTAGCAGCCGAGGCCCACCACCTCGAACCCCATCTCGTCGCGGGCGATGCGGGCGGCCGCGATCACATGGGTGGCATCGCCGAAGAGGAACACGCGCTTGCCGGTGAGGTAGGTGCTGTCGACGGAGCGCGACCACCAGGGCTGGCGCAGGCGGGAGAGGTCTTTTTTCGGCTCTACACCGCAGATTTGAGCCACTTCCGCGACGAAATCATGGGTGGCGCCGACGCCGATGGGAATGGTCTTGGTATAGGGTTGGCCGAGGGTCTTTTCGAGGTGACGCGCGGCGGTTTCTGCGTGTTCGGGATACATCACCACATTGGCATGGGCGGCGCCGAGCCTTGTGATATCCTCGGGCGTGGCGTCGAACGGGGCCACGACATTGATGCCGATCCCCATTTCGTAGAGCAGGCCCTTCACTTCCTCGATATCATCGCGGTGACGGAAGCCCAGGGCGAGGGGGCCGAGGATGTTGACGGTGGCGGCGGGCGTGCGGTCCATCGGGCGGGCCAGGGCGCGGACGATCTGGTAAAACGTCTCGTCCGAGCCAAAGTTTTCCTTGCGCTGGTAGGAGGGCAGTTCAAGGGGGATGACGGGGACGGGGATGTTCATCGTCTCGGCCAGCCCTCCGGGATCATCCTGGATCAGCTCTGCCGTGCAGGAGGCGCCGACGATGATGGCCTGGGGCTTGAACCGGTCATAGGCGTCCTGACAGGTTTGCTTGAAGATGCCGGCCGTATCTTCGCCAAGGTCGCGGCCCTCGAACGTGGTGTAGGTGACGGGGGGGCGGTGGTCGCGCCGTTCGATCATGGTGAAGAGCAGGTCGGCATAGGTGTCGCCCTGGGGCGCGTGCAGGACGTAGTGCAGGCCGCGCATGGCGGTGGCCACGCGCATGGCGCCGACATGGGGCGGGCCCTCATATGTCCAGACGGTGAGCTTCATGGCCGGCACCCGGGGCGCTGCCCCGGACCCCGGGGTATTTCGAACCAGTGGAAACCAGGAAGGGTCATTCGGCGGCCTCCAGATTGAGGAGGCTACGGCGTCGGATCGGGCGCGAGAACAGGCCCGCAAGGTCACCCGCCTGCTCGTAGAAATGGACGGGCGTGAAGACCAGTTCGATGGCCCATTTGGTGGTCAGGCCTTCGGCCTCCAGCGGGTTGGCGAGGCCGAGGCCGCAGATCGTGAGATCCGGGCGCGCGGCGCGGACCCGGTCGAGCTGTCTGTCGACATCCTGGCCTTCGGAGATCGTGGGCCCCGCCGGGATCAGGTCCAGATCGGGGCCGACGAGGCCCTTGTGGATATAGGGCTGCCCGATCTCGATCGCCTCCATCCCGCATTCGCGGGTCAGGAAGCGGGCCAGGGGGATTTCCAACTGACTGTCGGGCATGAAGAAGATCGATTTTCCGCGCAAAGCTTCCGAGGCATTGGCGACGGCTTTTCGGGCGCGGGCGCGCGGTGCGGCGGTAACGCGATCAAACGTGTCTTCATCCACGCCGAACTCTTCGGCGATGGCGCGGAGCCAGAGGGTTGTGCCCTCTTCGCCGAAGGGGAACGGCGCCTGGATCATTCGGGCACCGCGCCGAGTCAGGGCGGCGGCGGTATCACCGAGGAAGGGCTGCAGGCAGGCAAAGACGGTGTTGGGGCCGATGCCGGGGGCCTCGGCGCTGCGCGGCGCGGGGAGAACGCGAATAGGGCCGATACCCATTTGGGTCAGCAGGCTGACCGCCTGATCCTCGACCACATCGGGCAGCGCGCCAACCAGCATCAGCTCCCGCTGGTCGGTGGTGGGCAGGACGGGGACCATGGAGGCGAGGCAGGCATCCTCGCCCTGGGTGAAGGTCGTCTCGATCCCGGAGCCGGAATAGTTCAGCACACGGACATGGGGGGCGTGGATCTGGGTGAGACGCTCGGCGGCGCGGGCGAGGTCGAGCTTGATGACTTCGGACGGGCAGGAGCCGACGAGGAAGAGCTGCTTGATGTCGGGGCGGCGGGACAGGAGGCGGGCGACTTCGCGGTCCAGCTCCTCATGGGCGTCGGCCATGCCGGCGAGGTCGGTTTCCTCGAGGATCGCGGTGCCGAAGCGCGGTTCGGCGAAAATCATCACGCCGGCGGCCGATTGCAGAAGGTGCGCGCAGGTGCGGGATCCGACCACAAGGAAGAACGCGTCCTGCATCTTTCTGTGCAACCAGATGATGCCGGTGAGGCCGCAAAACACCTCTCGTTGGCCGCGTTCCTTGAGGATCGGGGCGTCGCGGCAGGTGCCGGAGGGAACGGGCGTCGGCGTGTTCATGGGCGCGCCTCCGCATCAAGGCGTGCCATGCGCAGCTTCCACAGAAACTGGCCCGCATTCACGACGTAAGCCGCGTAGGCGGCCAGCGCGATCCACATCTGGGTGGTGGCGGGCCAACCGCTGATCAGCGCCCAGACATAGGTCAGATGCAGGGCGATGACGGCGAAGGAAAAAACGTCTTCCCAGAAGAAGGCAGGGGCGAAAAGCCATTGACCGAAAACGACTTTTTCCCAAATCGCACCGGTCACCATGATGGTTAGGAGGAGGCCGGTTTTGATGATGATGGACAGCGTCGCGGCGTCATAGCCGGAGCCCGCCAGAAGGTAGCGAACGACAAGCGCCAGCGAGATTAGGAAGACGAGGAACTGAATCGGGGCGAGCACCCCCTGAACCATGGTCCAGATCGTTGCATCGCGGCGGGCGCGTTCTTCGGGGGTGTAAAGCTGCGTGGTCGGCAGCCCCGTTAACGTGTCGCTCGGCATTCGAAAATGATTCCTCCAGACCCTGCCTTGAAATCTGGGCTGTAAACCACAAAGTGTCAATCTAAACTTACACATTTTGGAGGTGTGGCCGACCGGCTTACAACGAGAAGTTGATCACTCGCGGAGCCATATTTTCTTGGCATTCCAAGCTTTATGTGCAATTAATTTGCAAATGAAACAAAGCGGAGGCGGATATGTGTCAGTTTTCTTTGACATATGGAGCCCGACTCGGCGACACTCTTGCTTGCGACGGTATACATCGCCATAAGCGCTCATCGCACGGTTGCCCGTGCCACGTGTCCAAGGATTTGGCGTCACGATGGCCGAAAGACGCAACAACGACTTGAACGTCCCCGCGCACGATCCGCGGGAGAAGCTGCGCTATTTGGCGCATGAAGCGTTGCGGACCCTTGCCAACGAAGACGTGATCCATTCCCACCATCTGCAGAAACGCATCCAGATGCTGAGCGGCGCGTTCCTGTCCGGCCAGGAAAAGCCGCGGCTCCGCGCGATTCAACGTCTGCGCTCCGACGGCGTGACACCTAATGAATTGATCGACGATTTGCTGCCCGAGGTCGCGCGGCATCTGGGCCAGCGGTGGGCCGATGACACGCTGAGCTTTGCCGAGGTCACCATCGGGACGGCTCGTCTTCAAGAGACAGTCCGTGACCTGTCCAGACGGGAGATGGCCTGGACACGGCGCAGCCTCGACGATGTGTCAACCGGGCAAGACGTCAGCCAGACGCCCCGCGTCCTGATGGTCATTCCGCGCCCCGAAGAGCACACGATGGGTGTGTTCGTGGCAGCGGATCAATTCAGGCGATTTGGCTATGATGTTGATATCGCTGTCGATCAGCGCCCGACAGACATCGTGGCGGCGTTGAAAACGCGGAATTACTGCATGGTCGGGATCACGATTTCCGGGCGCCGAGCCCTTGCATCGACAATTGATTTGGTGGAAATCGTTCGCAAATCGGTGACACGCGTCACCCCTCTTGTTCTGGGGGGGTCGTTGGTGTCTTCGGACCATGATTTGAAGCGGGACACGGGCGTGGACCATGTGGCCCTTACAGTTAAAGACGCACTTGAGATGTGTGGTCTGGATATCGTGGAGGCAGACCCTCCGCACCTATCGGTGACCAGCCACGCCATATGATAAAGGAACGATCTGTGACCGAGATGAGGTTCTTATGAACACGCGCGGATCAGATTACTTTGACCAACCCTCGACCGCCCCGATCGGGCCCGAGCAGTTTAACGAGATCGTCACCACTGCGGCGGATCTTGCGATTGTTCTTGATGTCGAAGGTAAGGTTCACTCCGTGATCACCAACCCGCTGAACCCCACTCTGGGGCGGTTGGACCATTGGAAAGACCGCGACATTCGCGAGTTCATGGCCGAAGACAGCCTGTCCAAGCTGAATGCGCAGCTCGATGCGTATCGGGCCGGGCAGAAGGCCAAGGTCGATGCGATCGAGGTGAACCACTTCGACAATGCGAATTGGGAATTCCCGATCCGCTACACGCTCCACAAGACGCGGCGTGAGGATATCATCCTCATGCTGGGGCGCGATCTGCGCCCGATTGCCGAGTTGCAGCACCGGTTGGTGAAGGCGCAACTGGCTTTGGAAAAGGATTACGAGACCCATCGCGATTACGAGACGCGGTATCGTGTGATCCTGGAAGCCAGCCGCGATGCGCTGGCCCTCGTGGACGTGGCATCGGGCCGCATCGTGGACCTGAACGGCGAAGCGGCGCATATCCTGGGGGCGGACAGCGAAACGCTGACGGGATCGGCCTTCACCCAGGAATTCGACGGCCGCCGGCGCGGAGAGTTCATCGAAAAGCTGGTGCTGGCGGCAAGCGATGAAACCGGCCAGACGGTCCCGGTTCAGACAAAGCGCACCGCAGCGGACGTATTCCTGCACCCGATGGTGTTCCGCGCCGCGGGCGACAAGACATTGCTGTGCCGGATCGAGGCGGCGGGCTCTGCGGAATCCGTTGCGGCGGAATTGTCGCAAGTTCTGTCGACGCTCTACCGCGACGGTGCCGATGCCATCGTTTTCACGGATAGTCACGGCACGATCCGGTCGGCCAATGATGCGTTCCTGGGCCTGTGTGATGCCGGGCAGCTATCGGATGTGAAGGGCAAATCGCTTGGCGATTTCCTGGCGCGCGGATCGGTGGACCTGAAGGTGCTGATCGACAACGCCGCCCGCAGCAAGAAGATGCGGCTTTACTCCACGCGGCTGGAAGGCGCCTTCGGATCGCAATTGGCGGTGGAATTGTCGGCGACGCTGCTCAACAGCGGCGGGCGCCCCGGTTTTGCCTTCGTGATCCGGGATACCAGCCGGATGGAGGTGGTGCGGGAACCGGCGGCCGTGGTGCCCGGACCTGCGCCGATGTCCGACGACGCGATGCGCAATGTGATGGATCTCGTGGGCTCCGCCCCGCTGAAGGATATCGTGTCGGCCACGACGGATGTGGTGGAGAAGATGTGCATCGAAACCGCCGTGGAATTGACGGATAACAACCGTGTTGCGGCGGCCGAGATGCTTGGCCTGTCACGCCAATCGCTCTACGTGAAATTGCGGAAATACGGGCTTCTGAGCAAGAACGATTCCGGCAACTCCAAGTAGAGCGTCAACCTGTCTTTACACTTGCCGACTCGTGAAGTGTCAGCCTAAGCTGACACTATGAGTGTGACGACCGAACTCACCCCGACGGATGCGCCCCGCACCTTGCCGGAGCCGCGGGCCGTTCTGACGCTTCTGAAACCCATCACATGGTTCCCGCCGATGTGGGCCTATCTGTGCGGCGCCGTGTCTGCGGGCGTGGCACCGTCGGGCCATTGGCTGGTTCTGGGCCTTGGGGTTGTGTTGGCCGGTCCGGTGGTCTGCGGGATGAGCCAGGCCGCCAATGATTGGTGCGACCGCCACGTCGATGCCATCAACGAACCGAACCGGCCGATCCCGTCGGGCCGTATTCCGGGCCGCTGGGGCCTGTGGATCGCGCTCATCATGTCCGTTTTCGCCGCGTTCCTCGGCCTTGCGCTTGGCCCGTGGGGTTTTGGCGCGACCCTTGTCGCCATTGCGGCCGCCTGGGCCTATTCGGCGGAACCGATCCGCCTGAAACGGTCGGGCTGGTGGGGTCCGGGCTTGGTTGGCCTCAGCTACGAAAGCCTGCCGTGGTTCACCGGCGCGGCCGTTCTGGCCGCCGGAGTCCCGTCCTGGCCCGTGATCCTCGTCGCGCTTCTCTACGGGATCGGTGCGCACGGCATCATGACGCTCAACGATTTCAAGGCGCTGGAGGGGGACCGCCAGACGGGCGTGAACTCCCTGCCGGTAACGCTTGGGCCGGACTGCGCCGCGCGGCTGGCGTGCTATGTTATGGCAATCCCGCAACTCGCCGTGATCGGCCTGCTGTTCTACTGGGATCGCCCGTGGTTCGGCCTTGCCATTGTCGTCAGCCTGATCCTGCAACTCTACGCGATGCGCGTGCTTCTGCGGGACCCCAAGGGCAAAGCGCCGTGGTATAACGGCACCGGCGTGTCGCTTTATGTGCTTGGCATGATGGTTACGGCCTTCGCGATCCGGGGGCTGGCATGACGTTGGGCTGGGGCGGCATCGCACGTTTGTGCCTGTGTAACATGGCCATCGGGGGCCTCGCCGCCCTGCCCGTGAACCTCTTCAACCGTTTGATGACCGTGGAACTGGCCTGGCCTGCCTTGCTGCCTGGCCTGCTGGTTGCGCTGCATTACGGCGTTCAGTTGACGCGGCCCTATTGGGGGCACCGGTCCGACGCCAAGGGCGGGCGGACGCCGTTCATCCTCGGCGGGGTCGCCTGTGTGGGCCTTGGCCTGGTGATGACCGCTTACGGGATCGCGTACGTGGAAGGCAGCGCAGCGGCGCTGGCGATCTGGATCGTCGCCTATGCGCTGATCGGGCTTGGCATCGGCGCTGCGGGCACATCGTTTCTGGCGCTTCTGGCCACAGCCGCACCCGATGATCGGAAACCGGCGGCAGCAACCTTCGCCTGGCTCACGCTGATTTTCGGGGCCATCGCCGCCTCCATCGGCACAGGCATCGCGTTGGAGCCTTATTCACCTGATCGGCTGATGGCTGTTGTGCCGGTCGTGGCGCTGATCTGCCTGTTGCTGGCCTGGATCGCCACCGTGGGAACGGAAGCCCGCCTTGGCGCGGTCCCTGCCCCGGCGGAACCGCATCTGAGCCGCGCCCTGCGCGCCACATGGGAGGATCCGGCGGCCCGCGCCTTTACCGGTTTCGTGTTCCTGTCGATCCTGGCCTTCTACCTGTCGGAGCTGGTCTTGGAGCCGTTTGCGGGCCACGTGCACGGCTTGCCGCCGGAGGATTCCACCAAGCTGAGCGGTGCCAAAGACGGCGCGGCGCTTCTGGGCATGCTGGCCGCTGGCGCGCTCTCCACCTTCCGGATCGGGGGCTTGCGCGGATGGGCCGTGATCGGGTGCGTGATCTCCGCCGTCGGGCTGATCGGCCTTGGCTCTGGCCTTCCGCTGATCCCGTTCACCGTGATCCTCGGCCTTGGCAATGGCCTGTTCGTTGTGGGCGCCATCGGATCGATGATGCGCCTTGCCGCCGCCCAGGAAGGTGCAGCAGGCACAAGGATGGGTGTCTTTGGCGCGGCGCAGGCGATTGCCGCGGGCCTTGCCGGGCTGATCGCCACAGGCATCCTTGATGTCGCCCGCCTTGCCCTGCCGATAGAGGCCGCCTACGGCACCGTCTTCGGGCTTGAGGCCATCCTGTTCCTCGCCGCGGCGCTGGTCGCCGGACGACTTCTGAAATCGCGAACACCTTCGCCCACCCTGCAACCGGGAGAATGAGCATGATCTATGACGCCATCGTTGTGGGGGGCGGCCCGTCTGGCGCCACCGCCGCGGAAGATCTGGCTCGGTCCGGCCATTCGGTGGCGTTCATCGATCGCGACGGGCGGATCAAGCCCTGCGGCGGTGCGATCCCGCCGCGCCTGATCGCCGATTTCCTGATCCCCGACGATCAGCTCGTCGCCAAGATCACCACGGCACGCATGATCTCCCCGACCAAACGGCGGGTCGACATCCCGATTGAGAACGGCTTTGTCGGCATGGTGGATCGGGAGCATTTCGACGAATTCCTGCGGGTCCGCGCGCAGGAGGCGGGGGCGAAGCGCTTCACCGGCACCTATACCAAGATCACCCGCGATGCGGATGGCACCCATGTGCATTACCGCGACAAGGCGAGTGGTGACGAAATGGCCCTGACGGGCAGGATCGTGATTGGGGCGGACGGCGCGCGATCCAACGTGGCGCGGACGGAAGTGGCGGGAGGTGACAAGATCCCCTACGTGATCGCTTACCACGAAATCATCGAAAGCCCAGGCGCCCGTGGCGAATATGACCCCAAGCGCTGCGACGTGATCTATGACGGCGCGATCAGCCCGGATTTCTACGGCTGGGTTTTCCCCCATGGCCAATCGGCCAGCGTCGGCATGGGCTCCATGGTCAAAGGCGTGGACCTCAAGGAAGCGACGGCAGCGTTGCGCGTGGCGTCCGGCCTCGAAGATTGCAAAACCATCCGCAAGGAAGGCGCGCCGATCCCGTTGAAACCGCTGGATCGCTGGGACAATGGCAGCGACGTGGTGCTGGCGGGTGACGCGGCGGGCGTTGTGGCGCCGTCCTCCGGCGAAGGCATCTATTACGCGATGGTCGGGGGCCGTGTCGCGGCCACCGCTGCCGCCGCCACCCTGCAGTCGGGCCGCGTGAAGGATCTGCAACTCGCGCGCAAGCTGTTCATGCGGGAGCACAAGCAGGTCTTCAAAGTTCTCGGCGCGATGCAGAACGCCTATTACAAATCCGACGAGCGTCGCGAACGGTTCGTGACGCTGTGCCATGATATCGACGTGCAGCGCCTGACATTCGAGGCCTATATGAACAAGAAACTGGTCAAGGCCCGCCCGCTGGCGCATATCAAGATCGGTATCAAGAACCTCGCCCATCTGACCGGCCTCGTCTCAGCAACACGCGCATGACAATACACATTCCCACCTGGATCGACGGCACGTTACAGCCTGTGGAGAAACTGGAGGCGCATCAGCGAGGCCTTCGGCACAAGGCGATTTCCGTCTTCATTCTTCGGGACGGTGACGTGCTGCTGCAACGGCGGGCGCTGGGGAAGTATCATACACCGGGCCTTTGGGCGAATACCTGCTGTACCCACCCCCACTGGGATGAAAGCGGTTTGGATTGTGCCATCCGTAGGCTGGATGAAGAGCTTGGGATCACAAATGTTCCGCTGATCTACCGCGATACCGTCGAATATCGCGCCGATGTCGGCGGTGGCCTGATCGAGCATGAGGTTGTGGATATCTTTGTGGGTGAAATGCCCGCAGGAACGGAGCCGGTGATAAACCCCGACGAGGTCATGGACACGATCTGGCACCCGCTGGATCGGTTGGCCGAGGAAGTGATGCAGGCGCCGGACGGGTTCACGCCCTGGCTCCAGATCTACCTGCGCGAGTATTCCGATTTGATTTTCAAGGATTCCTGAAAAAGCAGCCCACTCGGCGACCAAGGCCCGGGAGGAAATTGATCTACCTCGGCGGGTGTCTGCTACGCGCTTGATCTGCCTTCGAACTTACCCACAGCAATGCCAAGGGCGGCCAGCGCCGTATTCGCGATGTCGGATGCGGAGAGGCCTGCATCCTCATACATCTCCGCGGGGCTCGCCTGATCGATGAAACGGTCGGGCAGATGCATGGTACGAACGGCACAACGCCCATCAAGCTGCCCGGTCGCGGCGAGATGGTGAAGTACGATGGCACCGAAGCCCAACATCGCCCCCTGTTCAACGGTGATCAGCGCCGAATGGTCGGCCATCAGCTGATCCACCAGCGCCGTGTCGAGCGGTTTGGCAAAGCGGGCATCGGCGATGGTCACGGTCAGACCGCGGGCCTCCAGCGCCGCCGCGGCGTCTTTCGCTTCCTCCAGATGGGCCCCGAGGGACAGGATCGCAACGTCGCGACCTTCGCAGATGATCCGGCCTTTGCCAATTTCCAGCACCTCGCCCCGCCCCGGCAGCTCAACGCCGGTGCCTTCACCGCGCGGGTAGCGCAGGGCAATCGGGCCGCCCTCATACGCAGCGGCCGTCGCCATCATATGCACCAGCTCCGCCTCGTCCGCGCAGGCCATGACGGTCATGTTCGGCAGCGCGGCCAGATATCCGATATCGAAGGCACCCGCATGGGTCGGGCCGTCGGCGCCGACAAGGCCAGCCCTGTCGATCATGAACCGCACGGGCAGCTTTTGCAGGGCAACGTCATGGACCACCTGATCGTAGCCCCGTTGAAGGAAACTCGAATAGATCGCGCAGAACGGTTTGAGGCCGCCGGCGGCCATGCCTGCGCTGAACGTCACTGCATGTTGTTCGGCTATGCCGACATCGAACACACGCTTCGGCATCACCTTCTGCATCGTCGCAATGCCGGTGCCGCCGGGCATTGCCGCGGTGACGCCGACAATACGAGAATCCGTCTCTGCCATGCGCAACAGGGTCTGTCCAAAGACGCTTGTATAGCTTGGCGCGTTGGGGGCTGACTTCTTCTGTTGCCCTGTGGCGACGTCGAACTTGGCAACGCCGTGATAACAATCGTCGGACAGCTCGGCCGGGCTATACCCCTTCCCCTTCACGGTGACGGCATGGATCAGGATGGGGCCATCCGCACGGGCCTTTGCCGCGCGCAGGGTCGTCAGAAGCTCCTCCATGTTGTGGCCATCGATGGGGCCGACATAGGTGAACCCCAAATGCTCGAAGAGGGTCGCGGAGGGCTGGTGACCGGTCACCAGTTCCCGCGCGCGCTCTGCCCCTTTGCGGATGGGTTCCGGCAAGTTCGCCGCCACGCCGTCCGCGATATCCTTGAGAGCCGCCAGCGGGCTGTGCAGGTCGGTCAGGTAGCGGGACATGGCGCCGACCGGGGGCGCGATGGACATGTCATTGTCATTCAGGATGACGAACAGGCGTTTGCCGAGATCGCCTGCATTGTTCAACGCCTCGTAGGCCATGCCGGCGGAGATGGACCCATCGCCGATAACGGCAATCGCGTCACCCGTCGCTTCCCCCAGATCGCTCGCGGCGGCGAACCCGAGGGCAGCGGAGATAGAGGTGGAGGAATGGGCCGCACCGAAGGGGTCGTATTCTGACTCGGATCGTTTGGTGAAACCGGAGAGGCCGCCTTTCTGGCGGAGCGTGCGGATACGGGCCCGCCGCCCGGTCAGGATCTTGTGCGGGTAGCACTGGTGGCCCACGTCCCAGACGAGCTTGTCATAAGGCGTGTTGAAAACAGCGTGGATGGCGACGGACAACTCAACAACGCCAAGCGACGATCCAAGGTGGCCGCCGGTCTCCGAGACGGCGGAAATGACCTCCGCGCGCAGCTCATTGGCACATTGCGCCAGGTCCGCGTTGGACAGACGGCGCAGGTCCGATGGATAGGTGACATTATCAAGAACGGGCGTATGGGGGCGATCCATGGGGTCATTCCTTTGTCTCGAACACGCACGTTCGAGACGGGAACGGGGCGTGTGTCTGATCGCCGGTGGGGGTCTGACGTCCACCGGGTCGTGGCGTCATCCCCGGGCGATGGCTGGCACCGCCCGGGGATGGCTCGTGTTACTCCGTGGCCTCTTCCGCGGCCTCGGGTTCTTCGGCCTCCGCCTCCGGCTCTGCCGCTGCGGTTTCCCAGGCTGAGTAATCCGGCGGGCCATCGATCACGTTCAGCTCGGGCCAATTCGCGATCACGTTCAGCCCGTTCAGCGGTTGCTGATAGCCCTGGTGACAGGTGCGGCAGGCCGCCAGAGGGGCATCGCCATAAACCGGTCCAAGCCGCTCTTCTGGATAGACCTCTTCCAGCGGAAGCAGGTGTTCGGCGATCATCTCCTGCACCATCAGGATGCCAAGCGAAGCCGTGCCCCATTGCGGCGTATTCTGGCCGCCATCGTAGAACGCGCGGGAATTGTGGCAAAAGACACAATTCACCCCCAGCGAATTCGCGATGTAGTTCATGAAGCCATAAGTCCGCTCGGTCTGCTGGATCAGCGGATCGCCGGGCTGTTGTTGCACCCGGCTGTCGAGGTCATGGACGGCGATCTGGTTGTAGCCGCCGTCTTCGGCCTCAAGCAGATAATGCTCCAGGTAATCCGACGGCAGGGACGTGAAGTTGGACGTCATCGTCGCGCGGTTCTGGTTGGCGCTCCACCCTTCCGCATTCTCGTTCACCGGGCTGATCCGATACCAGATGTTGTTGGGAACCGGCTGGCCACGGTGGCAGGTGTAGCAGGTGACGCCGACCTCGTAATTGGCGTTCACATGCGCGTCCCAGTTGACGTTGATGTTGCGCGTCATCAGCAGCATGTTGCGCGCCACAACCTTTGTATAAAGGTCGTCGTCCGCATATTCGCCGTCATTGGCCCCGGCATGGCAGTAGGTACAGCCCTCCTCCGGCGCGACCCATTGGGTGATCGCGCCCATCAGGCGGTTGAAATTGGCGTCGGTCAGATCGCCGAGAACCTGCACGTTCTCGTAGATGTCACCGGCCAATTCCTCCCCGTCTTCGGGAACAAACGGCTCATCGGTGTAGAAATCCGCGACCGTGGGATCGCCATTCGCCAGATCGCCGATGAACTCCTGCACATGCATGCCGGTGCCGCGCGGGCCCGTTTGCATCGAGGCCGTGGCATAGGGCTGTCCGAAGCCCACGATCATCGCCGCGACAAAGACCGCCCCGCCCAGGGCACCGACGGCAATCGCCGGGCCAAAGATGTTGGTGGGATTGTCTTGGTTCCACTTGTCAAACCACTTGGGAAACATGGATCACTCCTCCCCCCGCGTGACGCCGCCGAAGTCCTCGTAGGAGCCGTAGGCCTCGTAGCCATAGGCGCCCAGATAATCGGGGGCGAAGTTGTGTTCCTGGGCCCAGATGAACCAGTTATCGACGACGGTGCCGGTCAGAAGGATGCCGATCCCGCCGGTGATCGGCGTCAGCACCGCGAACCACCAGGCCCATCTGTGGATGCCCTCCATCGTGGCGTTGAAGCCCATGGTCCAGCGCCAGAACAGGCCCGCGCGTTCCGAGGCCGTGCCGCGGTCCACGATCTGCTCCAGCTCCCGGTCGCCGCCATAGCGGGAGACGGCCAGGATGGTCGCGCCATGCATCGCGAAGAGCAGGACGGAGCCGTAGAGGAACACAATCGAGAGGCAGTGGAACGGGTTGTAGTAGAGGTTCCCGTAGCGGATCGAGAAGGCCGTGGTCCAATCGAGGTGCGGGAAGATGCCGTAGGGAACGGCTTCGCTCCACGAGCCCATCAGGATCGGACGGAACAGGCCGAGCACAAGGAACAGCCAGATCGCCGCGAGGAACGCCCAGGCGATGTGTTTGCCCATCTGGTGTTCGACCGCCAGCAGGTAGGTTCTGAGCCACCAGCTCATCACCGAGATCAGCAGGAAGAAGCTGGAGATGATGTACCAGCCGCCATCGTTGAGCGGCGGCATCCGAAGGCCCCATTCCGGGCCCGGCGGCTCCAGCGCCAGCCAGAACAGCTGCCGGATGAATTGCGGGATCGACCAGTCGACCTGCGACAGCATGTTGAAGCCGACGATGTTGAACCAGGCAAGGCCGGTGGCCAGGCTGACCAATCCGGCCCAACCCAGGTAGATCGGGCCAAGCTGTGCATTGCCTAACCAGCCAAGCAGGGTCGAAAACCGGGCTCCGCTTGTCCGTTCACGGGCCAGCGTGCCCTGATCGTCCATGCCGACTTCCGGCTCGCCCTGAACCTGCACCTGGGTGAAGAAGTTCTGATATTCGAGATAAGCCATGTCTCACTCCCCTCCCACAAGCACGGGGGCGTTCGCGCCGATCGTGGCGGCGCCCGTGGTGTCATAGACCACGCCCTGGTCCGGCCAGATCGGCAGGTCGAGCCACCAGTTCCACCATTCCGGCCAACCGGCCGTCCAGACCGGGCCGGAGATCACGATGCAAACGGCACTCCAGAACCCGGCGGCCAGCGCCAGGAACAGACCCACGCGGTGGATGCCAAGCGTGCCGACCGAATAGCCGATGAAATCGCGGAAGAAGCTGTCCTCATGATCCGGTGTCTTCATCAGCGTGCCCTTTTCGGGGTTCGCCGCCGACAGGATCAGGCCACCATGCAACGCCAGCGCGAAGGTTGTGGTGAAGAACAGCGTCACCGCGATCATGTGCGCCGGGTTGTAGTGGAAGTGCAGGTAGGAATACCCCACATTCGACACCCAATCGAGGTGGCTGAAAATCCCGTACGGGAAACCATGGCCCCACGCGCCCATCAGAAGCGGGCGGAACACCACCAGCGTGACATAGGCGAAGATCGCGAAGCTGAAGGCGAAGGGGACGTGATAGCCGATGCCCAGCTTGCGGCTGATCTCAACCTCGCGCAGGGCCCAACTGACGAAGGCGCCGATCGCGCAGAACGTGATGATCTGCCAAAGGCCCCCCTCCATCAGCGGCGCGAACCCAAGCCCGTAGCTCAGATCCGGCGGGGCGATGTTGATCGTCCAGGGGTTGAAGTTGCCTTGCATGGCCGCGCCCCAGAAAATCAGGATCGTCCCCAACAATGCAAAAAATGCGGTCGTGACGCCGAAGAAGCCCACGTAGAATGGACCCACCCAGAAGTCGAACAGATCACCGCCAACCAGCGTCCCACCCCGGACGCGATATTTCTTCTCGAAGCTCAGCAAAGCCATGCGCTCTCTCCGCGTTTGGCGGCATGTCCCTTTGGTCAGCCGTCAGTCATGTCGTTTTCGGTTTGCCGCGGGCGAGACGGTGAGACCCCGCCCGCAGCTGTTATCAATGCCGTGAAGCTATGGATGTCGGGGGCTTACTCGCCGCCGAACCCCATGTTCATCGCGGCAGACTCGAACCAGTTCATGCCGGACGACAGAACCACCAGGTGGATCATCGCTGCCAGCAGGAAGAGGAATACGCCCTGCGCCACGAACACGCGACGCGGGTCGAAAATGAGCCAGACTTTGTAGAACTTAGCCATTCTCTACCCCTTCCTCAGAACCAGGGCGCCCAGATGTACGTGGCGATATGAGCAACAAGGGCAACGGCCGAGAAAAGCCAGAGCCCGCTCATATACACCGCGTGCAGCTCTTGCGCCTGTTCGTCGGTGAGACCTGTGAAAGACAGATCGGAATTATCAGCCATATTTTCCTCCGGAACGTCAGACTGATGCCGCAAACCCTGCGGCCGGGCCCCGACAAGGCCTCATTGCCCTGTCGGCATTCCACCCTTCGGCGCGCTTGCGCATGCCTCAGATGAACTTGGCCCCGGCTCCGGTCGTCACGCCGAGAATATCGTTTGGGCCGATCCGCTCGCCTGGGTCTAGACAGGCTCGAATACGCGGGTTAGGCCCGAATTCGTCAGGCCGCGAAGATCATCGGTGTGATCATTCCGGCTTGGCTCCAGGCCCGTTTGATCGGGCCCTTATCGGTCAGGCTCCCCGACTTGATTGCCGCCAGGGCCCATGTCAGCGTGGCCAGCGGCAATGTCGCCAGGAAGATGATCCCGAAGTAGATCATGAACTCCGTTTTCGGCGGCTTGGTGCGTGCCGGAACGGGGCTGTTCGAGGTCATGTCACTCATTTGATTTCTCCTCCTCCTCGAAATCAAAACCGGCAGGCGCCAGGCGCTTGACGGTGTCTTTCATCACCCGCTCCGCCCCGCCTTCGAGCGCGGCCTTTTCGGCGGCGTCGCGAAGGGTCTTGGCGGCAGAGATGCGGGTGAGAATGGGGTGTTCGGCCACGATCCGATCCAGAAGCGCCTGGGCGTCCGGCTCCCACGGGAAATCGCGGCGCAGGGTGGCGGGTGTGGCGGCGGCGCTGTCCATCTCGCTGCCCAGCGGCAGAATATGGAACAGCGCATCGAAAAGGCCATTACAGACCTCTTGCAGCATATAGGTGGCCCCGGCGTAGCCCATGAATGGCGTGCCGGTGGCGCGGCGGATCGCGGCGCCCGGGAAGCTCGCCGGGATGAAGGCGGGCTTGGGGCCGTGACCGGCCGCCATTTCGGCCAGATACATCTTTTCGTTGATCGACCCCATCAGGATCAGCGGGCGTTTTTCGCTGATCATGGCGCGGACCTGTTCATTGTCCGTCTTTTTGCCCGCCACGCGGGCGACGGCGAAGGCGCAGGGGAAGCCGAGGTCATCTTCCAGGAACTTGCGGATGCCGCGCGCGTAGGTCTCATTCGCGACGATGCCGAAGGAGGCGGTTGCGAAGAAATCCTGCGTGACAGACCGCCAGAGGTCCCACACCGGCTTGATGGTGGAGTGCTTTTCCTGCTCGATGAACGGTTCGGGGTCGAGGCCCGTCAACTCACCCAGCTTCCGCAGGAATTTCGTGGTCGATTCCACGCCAATCGGCGCTTGCAGGTAAGGCTTGGCGAGGACTTCGCACAGGCCACGGCCGAACTCGCGATACATGCAGATGTTGACGTCGGCATTCACCAGATCGCGCATCTCCGCCACATGGGCGCCCAGCGGCATAACCATGTTCACCTCACATCCGATGCCTTCGACGAGGCGGCGGATTTCGGCGAGGTCGGAGGGCATGTTGAAGGTGCCATACATCGGCCCGAGGATGTTGACGCGGGGGGCGCTGCCCTCTTCACGCTTCTTCTCGGGCGGCATACGACCCTTGGTCATGCCGAATTCGGTGAAGATCCAGGTCATCGCGCGGTCGGCGCTTTCCCATTGGTCTTCGTCGATGGTGCGCGGCAGGAAGCGCTGGATGTTGGTGCCCATGGGCGTGACGCCGCCGCCGATCATCTCGGCAATCGACCCGGTGACGACCACGGCTGGAAGCGCAGGGTCAAGCGTGCCCCAGGCGCGTTTCATCGCGCCTTCGGTGCCATCACGGCCAAGCTCTTCCTCGCCGAGGCCGGTGACAACGATGGGTAGCTCATGCGGCGGCAGGCCGTCGGTGTAATGCAGGACGGAGGTGACGGGCAGGTTTTCGCATCCGACCGGACCGTCGATGATGCATTGCAGGCCTTTGACCGCGGTGAAGGCGTAAACGCTTCCCCAATAGCCGCCTGCCCTGTCATGATCCTGGATCAGCATTTCACACCACCATTCGCGGCCATGCGGGCCTTTTCGGCGCGTTCCAGCTTTTTCAGGTTCTGGGCGCGGAAATCGGGGCGCAGGTTCGGCGCGCCTTCCCAGACGCCTGCCGTATCTTCATGGCCGACGCCTTCGAAGAATTCGCGCATATGCGCCATGCGGTCCTTGTTGGCCATGGCGGCGTTGACGACTTGGCCGAGAGACCCGGCCCCGGCGGGGCCCATGAGGGGACGCGCGGAGATGAGGTTGGTGAAGTAGAGCGACGGGATGCCAAGCTCCTTGCCCTTTTGCACAACGGGGGTGGTGCCGATGGCGAGGTCGGGCTGGATCGCCTCCATCGCGGCGCAGTCGTCTTCCAGCGAGGCGCGGAATTTCACTTTCACGCCCCGGGATTCGAGCCATTCCAGATCGGGGGCGGACCAAGGCGTCTTGGCGCAGGCTGTGCCCACGTAAGGAACGTCCGCGCCGGATTCGATCAGCAGGCGCGCGACGAGAAGCTCGGATCCTTCATAGCCCGACAGCGTGATCGTGCCCTTGATCGGAACCGACGCAAGCGCGCCCTTGATCGCCGGCAGGAAGGCGTTTTGCGCCTCGGCCACCTTTTCGGACGGAACGTTGTAAGCCTCGCCAATCGCGGCGAGCCATGCGGCGGTGCCATCGTGGCCCACGGGCGCGGACCCAACCACGGTACGACCCGCAGCTTGGAATTCACGCACAGCGCTGGTGTAAAAGGGGTGGATCGCGGCCACCACCTCACTGTCCAACGCGGAATAGAGCTCACGCCACTCACGGCAGGGAACGACCGGACCTGCCGCCAGACCGAGTGGCGCGAGCATCCCTGCGATTCCCAAGGGATCCGCAGGGAACATTTCGCCCAACAGCGTAACTGTTGGACGGTCTGAAACGCCCGAGACAGGAGCCATAACTGGACCGGCCTCCACTTCCTGTCGGGCATAATTGAGCATCGCCCCGGCGAGGACGTCTTTCGCCTCCGCATGGGTCGGTACTCCGAAGCCCGGAACGTCGATACCGACGATCCGGACCCCATTGATTTCGTCGGGCAGAAGCCGCAACGGAACTCCGGACGCCGTGGGCACGCAGAGGTTGGTGACCACAATGGCGTCGTAACGCTCGGGGTCGGCCATCTCGTGCACGGCGTCTCTGATGTCTTCAAACAACTTGCCGGTGACAAGCGATTCAGAATTGAACGGGACGTAGCCCACCGACCGGCGGGCGCCGTAGAAATGGGATACGAAGGTCAGGCCGTAGACGCAGCAGGCCGATCCGCTCAGGATCGTACCAACGCGGCGCATCCTGAGGCCCACGCGGAGCGAGCCGAAGGCAGGGCACATCGATTGCGGCTTGTCGTGCGGGCCCTGCGGGTAGTCCTTGGCGAATTGATCCAAAATCTCGGATTTGCCGGCGCTGCGCGCGGCGGCCTCCATCTCGCCCGCACCGGCGTGACAGCCCATACCGTCACCACCGGAGGGCGCTCCTGTTTCGATGGCCTCACCTTCGATCACCTCCACCTCAGCGGTGGCGTCGTATGTCATCTCGGCGCTCACGACTTGGCTACCGCTTTTGCCATGCGCTTCTCAACCGCATCGAGGAATGCGATGCTATTGGCGCAATCCTCCTTGGCCTCAGCGGTCTTTCGGCGCGATTCCATGGCCGTTTCCAACATCTGCTTGTTTTCGGCGAGCACCCTGTCGTTGAACGTCCGCATCTTCTGGAGTTCGTCACGAATCGTCATAGATCACCTCCAACGATTCCTTCACGACTGCGTTGCTTCCGCGCATGTCGGTATCTGTGGCAGGTTCCAGAACCACACCAGCGCCGGTATCGGACCCGTCAAACAGCGCGAGCAATTCATCTTGTGTCAGTGCGGCAGGCCGCATGGGCGGGGCGACGGCGACGTTGTCGCCCAGGGCCGCAAACAAGCCGCCCCACTGGCTCTCGCCGGTGCCGACAATCTGGTAATTCGCGGATTTCTTGCGCAGATCGTCGTCTTGCGGGATCGACGCGAGGACAGGGATATCGACGGATTTCGCAAAGGCCTGTGCCTCGCCCGAGCCATCGTCCTTGTTGATGACAAGCCCGGCGACGCCGACATTGCCGCCCATCTTGCGGAAATACTCGACGGCGGAGCAGACGTTGTTGGCGACGTAGAGCGACTGAAGATCATTGGAGGCGACCAGGATCACCTTCTGCGCCATGTCACGGGCGATCGGCAGGCCGAAGCCGCCACACACAACATCCCCCAGAAAATCAAGCAGGACGTAGTCGAAGTCCCAATCGTGGAAGCCGAGTTTCTCTAGTAACTCGAAGCCGTGAATAATGCCCCGACCTCCACAACCGCGACCCACTTCAGGGCCACCAAGCTCCATGGCGAAAACGCCACCGCGCTTGAAGCAGACATCACCGATTTTTACCTCTTCTCCAGCGAGCTTCTTCTGGGTCGAGGTCTCGATAATGGTAGGGCAAGCCTTGCCCCCGAATAATAGCGAAGTTGTGTCCGACTTGGGGTCACATCCGATCAAAAGTACGCGCTTGCCCTGTTCCGCCATCATGTGGCTGAGATTGGCCAGCGTGAAAGATTTGCCGATGCCGCCCTTGCCGTAAATCGCGATGATCTGGGTCTTCTTGGTCGGCTCGCCCTGAGGCACTTCCAAGGTGGGTTCGGCGGCTTCGTCGCGCAGCGCGGCGTCGTAATCCCGCAGGTTCGGGGGCGTGTCGAGGCTCATGCAGCGGTCTCCCAGTTCAGGATCATCTTCAGGCACGCGGCATCTTCGAACGCGGTCCGATATGCCTCGGCCGCTTGGTCCGCCGGGCGGGTATGGGTAATCAGGCCATCAAGGCTCAGGGCGCCGTGGTCGATCAGGTCGCGGGTCGCCACAAGGTCATCCCGGGTCCATTCGGCGGCAATGCGCAGGCGCGCCTCGCGCATGAAGGCGGGCGGGAAGGCGAAGGACAGCGGCTCCGGATAGAACCCCGCCAGGACAATCTCACCACCCTTGGCCAGACGCCCGATCAGGGTATTGAGAAGGTCGGACTGGCCACTTGCATCATAGATACAGCCATAGTCGCGACGCTCATCCGCATCGGGGTGAACAACCTCGTATCCCTCGGCGCCTTTGGCGCGATCAGCATCGATCTCCCAGACGGTGGGGGCTTTGCCGCCCGCCGCCAGGGTAAGCCGCGCCAGAAGACGGCCAAAGACACCATGGCCGACGATCAGATCCGGCAGACATTTGTCGAGCCCGGCCATGGCATGACGCGCCGTTGCCGCAAGCGCCAGAAGAGCGCCTTCAGCCTTCAGGGCAGCGTCGATTTTCACCACCCGGTCAGCGGATGTCACAAGGCGGTTGGATGCACCTCCAAAGAGACCCTTCACATCGCCATAACAATTCGCGCCCGGCACGAACACGCGGTCACCCGGCTTGAAACCGGTGCCAACGGGGGCATCGACCACCTCGCCCGCGGCCTCATATCCCGGCACCAGCGGATATCCCATCCCCGGAAAGGGCGGCATGTCACCGGACCAGAAGAGCTTCTCCGTACCGGTGGAAATCCCGGAATAATGAATGTCGATCACCAGATCCGTGTCACCTGGATCGCTGAGCGCGACGCGTCCGAGAGACAACGTCCGGGGCGCTTCCAATATGACAGCCGTGCTATGCAAACTGGCCAACTCCCTCTCGGCGAACACTGCCGCGGCGGAGCTGGATTATCGAGAATCCCCGGCTGCGCGGCAGCATCTTGAGTGTCAGTCTAACCTGACACTTTCACATGTCAATTATAATAGACATTGTGAATGAAACGTCTGTCAGGCGATTACGCCTTGTTTCCAAGGACCAGCCCGGTGACGAACGGGCGGCTTGTTTTCACGCTCTTCGTCTGGGTGAACCCAACGGCATCCAGATGGGCGCGAATCTCATCTGCGCTGCGCGCCCGTCCAGTTTGCATCGCCATGCAATAGATCCCGAAATAGGCGTCTCCGGGCCGGGTGGGCGTCGTGCCACCAGACATCGGCTCCGCTACGATTACCCGCCCGCCATCCGGCAGGGCCGCGTGCACCTTGGCCAGAAGCATGCGTATCGTTTCATCCGAATGGTCGTAGAGGACCCGCACCAGGCTGATCACATCGGCCCCGCGCGGCAGGGGATCGGTTCGAAATGATCCACCGGTGATCTGGCTTCGGGCGGTCAGGCCTTCGCGATCGAACCGCGCGGCGGCGAGCACGACAACTTCCGGCAGGTCGAACAGGTGCAGATAGAGGTTGCGATAAGCCGCGCCGGTCGCCGCAAGAAACACGCCTGTCCCACCGCCGATATCAAGCAACGTTTTGGCATCGCTCAGATCCAGATGAGCCAGCGCCTCCTCGGCCACAAGCGTTTGACTATCCGCCATGAGGTCGGAATAGGCCGCGGCCACATCCGGATCGACGCCCCCTTGTGCACCGAAGACATAGGGCCAGAACCCGGCAAGCTCGGTGTTTGACCCGTCCCGGAAAAACGCGACGGGATCCGAAAGATCGCGGTAGAGCACATCGTGGTGGCGGATCATTTGCATGACCCCCGGAATGCCCGGCAAGGCCGCACCCAAGCGCCCCAAGGCGTAACGCCCATCGCGTCGCCGCACCATCAGGCCCAGCGCACTGGCGCCCTGGGCTAGCACCCGCATCCGCGCCTCGGGAATTCCAGTCAGACGGGCAAGCTCGCCAAGGTCACGGGGCCGGTGCGCCAGATGGTCGGGCAGATCCAGCGCGACAAACGCCATCAGGATCTGGCTGTGCACAAACCCGGCGACCAGATCGAACAATGCTTCGCCGTCTTTGCGGGCAATCTGGGCTGCGAGAGGCAGGCGCGCCGCGCGTTTCTGGAAGGCGCGCGACCGAACCAGCGCGGTGCGCCAGGCGTAGAGCCGGTCGCGCAGCGGAACGCGGTCGGGGGCCTGCCGATCCGCCAGCGCCATGCCTATTCGGCCGCCTGGATGGTTGGGAGAACAGGCATCAGCCGTTCGGCTGTCTTCCGCACCATCTCGGCCAGCATCGCTTCACCGGGGCAGGATGGAATGGAGGAAATCGCGCCGGACAGGATATCTTCCAGCCGTTTGATCGCCCCGCGTACACCGAGTTCGGACACAGCATTGGGCCGACCATTGATTTCGTCCTGGTGAGCGGGTTTGCCCAGCACGCTTTCATCATAAAGCGCGTCGCGCAGATCATCGGCGACCTGGAAAGCCTCACCGATGCGCGCGCCAAGCTCCGTCCAGGGTGCGGGATCGTGGCCCGCGGCAGCGGCACCCATGCGTGTCGCCGCCGTGAACAACGCGCCGGTCTTGGCACGGTGGTAAGCCGACAGATCGATCTTTTCTTCGCTCTCCCAACCCTGCCCCGCGCAAATGCCACCGGGCATGCCGGTCGACTGGCCAAGCACACGGATAAGCTCAATCGCCCGCTTCGGGTCGCGATCGGCCACGCGGGCCAGCGTTTCAAATGACGCGATGATCAGCGAGTCGCCGGTCAGAAGCGCAAGCGCTTCGCCATATGCCTTGTGGACGGACGGCTTGCCCCTGCGGGTATCCGCATTGTCAAAACACGGCATGTCGTCATGGACGAGACTGGCGCAATGAATCAACTCGATCGAGGTTGCGGCCGCATCGGCGATGTCGGGTTGATCATCGCCACAGGCCAGTGCAACCGACAGGCAGATCGTCGGCCTGATCCGCGCGCCGCCGGGATTGACAGCATAGTCAAGCGCACTCGCCAACTTGGGCGGCGCATCGGCACCCTGCCCCTCCGCAATCGCGGCGATCATCGCCCGTTCGATACGAGACTTCAGGGGCATGTGCGGCACCTCCGCCAAAGATTCGGTCCAGCAGCTGGACGTGCAGTATGTAAATCAGACTGGACATATATCGGAATGCTGTCAACATAAGCTGACACATTGGAGATCGTCCGCTGACCCAAAAGCAGGCCCGTGTCATTGTTGTTGGTGCCGGTATCGGCGGGCTTTCGGCTGCGTTGCGGCTGGCGGCACAGGGCTGCGCTGTCAGCGTGATCGAGATGGCAGATGGGCCGGGTGGCAAGATGCGTACGGCGCCTTCGGTCGCCGGACCGGTTGATATCGGACCGACCGTATTGACGATGCGGCCCGTTTTTGAGGACCTGTTCGCCGATCTCGGCGAGTGCCTGACGGATCACGTCACGCTGCAGCGCGATCCGATCCTGGCGCGCCATTGGTGGCGGGATGGATCGAGCCTCGATCTCCACGACGATGTGGCTGCCAGCGCCGACGCGATCCAATCCTTTGCAGGCAGCCGCGCGCGGCGGGACTTTCTAAAGTTTTCTGATTCCGCAAAGCGTTTGTTCGAGGCCTTCGACGAGCCGATCATGCAATCCGAAAAGCCGGAATTAGGCGGGCTGACCGCCCACGTTTTGCGCAATCCGGGGCTGATCCCTGCCATGGCGCCGGGCCTGACGCTGTCGCAAAATCTGAAGCTGCGTTTCAAAGACGCGCGATTGCAGCAGCTCTTCGGGCGCTACGCGACCTATGTCGGTGGCTCTCCTTACGCCAGCCCCGCCGTGTTGGGGCTGATCTGGCATTCCGAGGCGCAGGGCGTCTGGTCGGTGGAGGGCGGCATGCATGCCCTTGCCGCTGCGATGCACGACCTGGCCGTCGCGAAGGGTGTCGCGTTCGCGTTTGGTCAACGGGTCAACCGGATTACGTGCCAGGGCGACCAGGTCAGTGGGATCGAACTGGCGGATGGGAGACAATATGCGGCCGATATTGTCGTGTTCAACGGAGATCCCAAGGCGCTCCGAACCGGGCGCCTGGGAGATGACGTTGCAGCCTCCATCCCCAAATCGGGCACCGAACCTCGCAGCCTGTCGGCCTTTGTTTGGGGGTTTGCGGCGGAGCCGGGCGGCGTGGATCTCGCTCATCACAATGTCTTTTTCTGCTGCGACCCCGAGGTGGAATTCGGCGACTTGGCCAAGGGTCGTATGCCACGCGACGCAACCCTGTATGTCTGCGCGCAGGACCGTGGCGCCGGTCGGCCCAATGGTCCCGAGCGGTTCGAGATCATCATGAATGGCCCGCCCGGCCATCAGACGACCGATGAGGAGAGAGAAACATGTCGAACACGCACGTTCGAGACGCTTCAGATGATGGGTTTGACCTTCTCTCCGACACCTCCGATCAGCGCATTGACCACACCACTGGACTTCGACCGGGCCTTTCCCGCATCGGACGGTTCCCTTTACGGGAGGAGCCCGCACGGAATGGCGGCGACGTTCCAGAGACCGACGGCGCGAACGGCGATCCCGGGCCTCTATCTGACGGGCGGCGGAGCCCATCCGGGGGCGGGCGCCCCGATGGCCTGCCTCTCCGGCAAGCACGCGGCCGCGGCGATCATGCGCGACCTTGCTTCGACATCGATGTTCCGCCGGACGGTTACGCCTGGTGGTATGTCGACGGGATCAGCGACGATGGCGACCGCGCCATCTCCATCATCGGCTTCATAGGGTCGGTTTTCAGCCCATGGTACCGATGGTCGGGGCGCAAAAACCCCGCAAATCATTGCTGCCTGAACGTAGTGACGTATGGGCGCGGCGGGCGGTGGACGATGACGGATCGGGGGGAGGCAGCCTTGGGCCTGTCCCGGGACCGGTTACAGATCGGGCCCAGCGCGATGGTCTGGAAGGGCGACCGGCTGGAGGTGCAGATCGACGAGATATCAACACCGCATGCCCAAAAGGTCACCGGGACGGTGACGATCCACCCCTCGGCCCTGACCGATCAGGAACTGCCGCTGACCGACGATGGCGCCCATGTCTGGCGCCCTTTCGCCCCGACCGCGCGCATCGACGTCGATCTGAACCGGCCCGGCTGGACATGGACCGGCCACGGCTATTTCGATGCGAATTTCGGAACCCGCGCCTTGGAGGCGGATTTCAACTATTGGACGTGGGGACGGTTTCCGCTGGCCGAGGGGTCGGCCTGCTTTTACGATCTTGAGCGCCGGGATGGATCCACCATGGCGACAGGCATGGGGTTCGCGGCCGATGGAACGCCCTATTCGATAAATCTGCCCCCGAAACAGAGACTAAGTCGCCCGTTCTGGATGGTTCGGCGGGACACGCGCGCAGACGCCGATTTCCGGCCCCATCAGGTCAAGGCAATGCTGGATGCGCCGTTTTACAACCGCTCTGCCATCAAGACGAAGATCAATGGTGAGGAGACAGTGGGTGTCCACGAAGCGCTGGATCTCAACCGGTTTCGCGGGCCTTGGCTCATGCCGATGCTGGCCGTTCGCGTCCCCCGGCGGAGACGTTGGCCCGGCGCCTAACTTGTGGCGCGGCGTGAGGCTGTCCATATAGGGCTTCAATGAATGGAGGCCCCGATGGCGCAAGACGAATTTCCCGGTTGGCACGGCACCACGATCATTGGCGTTCGCAAGGGCGGCAAGGTGGTTGTTGCCGGCGACGGACAGGTGAGCCTCGGGCAGACCGTGATCAAAGGCTCGGCCCGGAAGGTGCGGCGCCTGAACCCCGGCGGATATGACGTGGTCTGCGGCTTTGCCGGATCCACGGCGGATGCCTTTACCCTGCTGGAACGGCTGGAATCAAAACTGGAAGCCACGCCGGGGCAACTTCAGCGCGCCTCTGTCGAGCTTGCAAAGGATTGGCGCACCGACAAGTACCTGCAGAAGCTGGAGGCGATGCTGATCGTGACCGATGGGTCCGAGCTTTACATCATCACCGGTGCGGGCGACGTTCTGGAGCCGGAACACGGCATCGCTGCCATTGGATCGGGCGGAAACTATGCGCTCGCCGCCGCCCGCGGAATGTTCGATAGCGACAGGGATGCCGAAGCCATCGCGCGGGACGCCATGCAGATCGCGGCGGATATCTGCGTCTACACCAATGGCAATCTGACGGTGGAAAGCATCAGCGGATGAGCGATGTGACCCGCGATGATCTGCGTGCCGCCGTCGGCGCGGGGTTGATGACGGAAGCCCAGGCGGCGTCCCTGATCAACCTGGCCGAAGAACGTGAAGGTGTGCGGGCCCGGCGGACCGGACTGGACGAACCTTTCGAGCTCTTCAAAGGGTTCAACGAGATCTTCATCGTCGTCGGGCTGTCGATCCTGTTTGCCGGTTGGCTCGGCCTTACCGGCCTCACGATTTTCGGCGCCACACAGGGCTTCATTCTTGGCATGGTTCTGTCCGTTGTCGCCATGATGGCGCTGGTCGGGCTCTCCCGCTACTTCACGTTGACCCGCCGGATGGTGGCTCCGTCGATTGCATTGGTCGTCATGTATGCGGCATCGGCGCTCCAATTCGGGCTGTCCTTCTCCGCGATGATGGATTTTCCGTTTCAAACCGCATGGACCGTCGCGTCGGCGATGGGCGGGGTGCTGCTTTGCCTGCATTACTTTTTCTTCCGGGTGCCCTTCACGGTCGCCCTGATCGCGGTATCGGTTGTTATGACCGCGTTCGGCATCGTCACGATTGGCGGAACCTTCCCCGATAATACGCAGGACATCTTCCTTTTGTCGGCGGACGGCCCGTTTGCCATCCTGACCATCATTCTTGGCTTGATCGGCCTTGCCATCGCCATGGCCTTCGACATGTCCGATCCCCACCGGGTGACGCGCCGGGCGGCGTCGGGCTTCTGGCTGCACGTCATCGCGGCGCCGGCCATCGTGAACACGGTTGCGCTGACGCTGTTCCAAACCCCCGATGCGGGCGCGAAAGTGGCTCTGGTCGTTTTCATCGCGATCATGGCGCTTTTCGCGGTGATCATCGACCGTCGATCCTTCCTCGTCTCGGGCGTCGGCTATGTTGTCGCGCTCTCCATCTCCGTTGTGGAGGGTGAGGGCGCATTCTTCGTCATCTTGCTGCTTGGGGCGGGCCTTGTCCTGCTTGGCGCGCAATGGGAGGCGATGCGCGGCGCAATCATGCGTGTCCTTCCCGCCTTTCCCGGAAAATCCAAATTACCGCCCTGGAATGTAATCCCGGCGCAATCAGAGGTGTCGCAATGAGTGACCTGACCCCCCGTGAGATCGTGAGCGAGCTGGATCGCTTCATCATCGGACAGAAAGACGCCAAACGCGCCGTGGCCGTGGCCCTGCGCAACCGGTGGCGGCGCAAGCAATTGGGCGATGATCTGCGCGATGAGGTTTATCCCAAGAATATCCTGATGATCGGGCCCACCGGCGTCGGCAAAACCGAAATCAGCCGCCGTCTGGCCAAGCTGGCAAAGGCGCCGTTCATCAAGGTGGAGGCCACCAAGTTCACCGAAGTCGGCTATGTCGGCCGTGACGTGGAGCAGATCGTCCGCGATCTGGTGGATGCCGCCCAGGTGATGATCCGCGAAAACATGCGCGAAGAGGTGAAGGCCAAGGCCCATAATGCCGCCGAAGAGCGTGTGATCGAAGCGCTCGCAGGTGACGGGGCGCGGGACCAGACCCGCGAGATGTTCCGCAAGAAACTGCGCTCGGGAGAGCTTGACGATACAATCATCGAGCTTGAGGTGACCGACAATTCCAACCCGCTTGGTGGCTTTGAAATTCCCGGCCAACCCGGCGGCCTTGGCGGAATGGGCGGCGGGATGATGAACCTGGGCGATCTGTTCAAAGGCATGGGCGGCCGAAAAGTGAAGCGACGGCTGAGTGTTGCGTCCAGCTACGAGATCCTGATCGATGAAGAAGCGGACAAGCTTCTTGACCCGGAACTGGTCACGAAAGAAGCCCTGCGCGCGGTGGAGCAAAATGGAATCGTGTTCATTGACGAGATCGACAAGGTCTGCGCCCGCTCCGATGCGCGTGGCGCCGACGTGTCGCGCGAGGGGGTGCAACGTGATCTGCTTCCGCTGATCGAAGGCACGACCGTGTCCACCAAACATGGGCCGGTGAAAACCGACCATATCCTGTTTATCGCATCGGGTGCGTTTCACATCGCGAAACCCTCGGACCTTCTGCCCGAGCTTCAGGGGCGCCTGCCGATCCGGGTGAACCTGCGGGCGCTGACGGAGGAGGATTTCGTGCGCATCCTGACGGAAACCGACAACGCGCTCACCCGCCAATATACCGCACTGATGGCGACGGAAGAGGTGAGTGTGGATTTCACCGAAGATGGCATTGCCGCGCTCGCCCATATCGCGGCACAGGTGAACGAAAGCGTGGAGAATATCGGCGCGCGGCGGCTCTATACCGTGCTGGAACGGGTGTTCGAGGAGTTGAGCTTTACCGCGCCGGATCGACCTGGTGACGCGGTGACGGTGAACGCGGCCTTCGTTGAGGAGAACCTCGGCGAATTGACGCGCAGTACGGATCTCAGCCGCTACGTTCTGTAACGCATTGCTGCTAAAGCGGGGCATGTCCGTGTCGCACCATATCACGCGCCGCGCCCTTCTTTCGGGGGTCGCAACTCTGCCGCTGGCGGCGTGCGGGCAGGTGCCTGACATTCTGATCCGTCCGGATGCGGCAGGCATGGGCCGCACAGAAACAGTTCTGGTGGCGAGCAACCGGGTCTTCGCGGACGGTCGATTTCAGGACACGCGGCAGGAGCATCTGTCCTTCACCCGGTTCGAGATATCGATCCCATCCAACCGGGAAGATGGCGCGGTTCAACCCGGCCGAACGCGGCGGGGCGGGCCGGATCCAACCACCGATTTCGTCGCCATCGCCGGAGACCATCTTGGCAGCGCCGAAGCCTTCCGCGCCGCCCTGCAAACAGAGGCAAACCGCGCCGGGGCCCGCGAAGTGATGGTGTTCATCCACGGCTTCAACAGCACGCTCGGTACCGGCCTCTACCGGACCGCCCAGATCCGGCACGATTTCCAGATCCCCGGCATCGCGGTGCATTATTCATGGCCAAGCGCCGGGCATCCGTTGGGCTACGCCTATGATCGGGATTCGGCCCTGTTCGCGCGGGACGGGTTGGAGGACTTGCTTTCGATCATCGCGGAGGCCGGTCTTGATATCGTGCTGATGGCGCATTCCCTGGGGTCCGGCGTTGTGATGGAGGCGCTGCGTCAACTTCGTATTGGGCAGCGAACGAATATCCTCGACCGGATCAACGGCATCATCCTGTTTTCACCCGATATCGACGTCGATGTGTTCCGCAGCCAGGCCCAACGGATCGGTGACCTCCCGCAACCCTTTGTCATCTTCACCTCCCAACGCGATCGCGCGCTCAGGATCTCGGCCCGGATCACCGGGCTGCGGGAGCGCGTCGGGAACCTTGCCACACCCGATCAGGTGTCGGAATTCGAAGTGACGTTGATTGATGTATCGGCTTTCGAGGGTGGAGTGCGGGATCCGCTGAACCACTTCGCGGGCGCCACATCGCCAGCCGTTGTTCAGATCCTGCAGGATCTGGTGCAGGTCAACGCCGCGTTTGAGGCCGACAGAACGCAGCAGGCAGGTTTGCTCCCGGGAACGATTCTGACGATTCAGAACGCGACCCAGGTGATGCTCAGCCCGCTGAACCTGCGCTAACGCCGCCGCTTGAGATAGACGTAGAACGCGCCGCCGCCGCCATGGCGCTGATGAGCTTCGCGGATATCAAGGATCATGGCGCTCAGAGGTGGCGTGGTCAGCCATGCGGGGACTTGATGGCGCAAAATGCCGCGACGAATGGGGATGGGCCCGCCCGCATCCCGATCTTTGCCCTTGCCGGTGATGACCAATACAAGCCGTTTCTGGGTTTCATAGGCCTGAAAGATGAACTTGATCAACGCTGGGTGGGCTTCGGACAGCGTCATTCCATGAAGATCGAGCCGGCCTTCCGGTTTCAGCTTGCCTCGCGCCATCCGCTTGTGGGTGCCATGATCCATGCGGATCGGTGGCTGAGGTGTTTCTTGAGAAGATGGCGGCCAGGCACTTGCCGTTTTCGTGGCCTTCTCGCCGATGCGAAACGCGGGAACAGGGGCCGGTGCTTTCTCGGGTGTCGGGTGCTGGGATTTCGTGAGGGATGGCTTTGAGGGCTCCAGAATGGTCGGCGCACTGCGTCGGTCCATCGGATTGGCCGTCGCGGCCACACGATTCCAGAGGGCCTTGTCCTCATCGGTGAGGCCGCGCTTTCCCCGCTTCGCCATCCTTCACGCGTCCGGGATCAGCTGATGCGCACGTTCGATGGGCAACAGCACCATCATCCGGCCCGGATCGCGGATCACGCCGGCCGCTTCACCGGCCTCATCCCCGAACCCGAAGAAAATGTCCGCCCGTTGCGCACCCTGAATCGCGCCACCCGTATCCTGCGCGATCATCAACCTGCGGATCGGGCCGTCCCCATCCTTCTCGATCCAGACCGGCGCGCCAAGCGGCGTGAAATCCGGGTCAACGGCGATGGTGCGATGGGGGGTGATGTTCCGGTTCATCGCGCCAAGCGGCCCAAGGTCGGGATCGGTGATCTCGACTTCCCGAAAGAACACGTAGCTGGGATTGTGGTGGAGCAGATCCCGACCGGCCGTGGGGTTTCGGCGGACCCAGGATTGGATCACCTGCGCCGACACCTGGTGGGGCTGATAAACTCCGCGCCGCACAAGTTCCTGCCCGACGGATCGGTATTCGTGGCCATTCCGCCCGCCATAGCCCACCCGAAGAAATTCACCATCCGAAAGGCGTATGCGACCTGAGCCCTGAATTTGCAGAAAGAAAAGCTCCACCGGGTCATCGACCCAGGCGATTTCCAGCCCACGGCCTTCCAGAACCCCGCTTTCCTCGATTTGCTGGCGCGAGAGCCAACGGCCCGTCACCTCGGGCGGCAATCGATAGACCGGAAACCGATAACGTGGCGTCCGCCGCAATGATCCATCCAGTTCCGGCTCGTAATACCCGGTGAAGAGCGCGGGGCTTTCACCGCCGATCAGGACAGGGCGAAAGAACAGTTCAAAGAAGGTCCGGGCATCCGGCGCAGTTTCCGCAACGGCACAAAGCGCCTCCCAATCGGCGCCATCCAGATCCATGCAGGTGTTGCGAAACACGGCGAGGGCCGCGGCGTGATCATCCTCGGCCCAACCGTCGAGATCGTCGAACTCAAGAAGCTGCACGGGTTCGTCCGCAGAGACAGGCATCGCAGCGAGGGCCAGAGCGAAGGCGAACGCACGCAGCGCCATGGATCATCCGTCGGTTGCCACCAGCGCCCAGTTGGGATCTTCCGACCCCATGGTGCGGGCAAATGTCCAGACGTCGCGCTGACGCTTGATCGCGCTGGCATCGCCTTCGATCACCTCGCCATCGGCGTTCTTCACAACGCTTGTCAGCTCACCCACAAACCGCACGGTGATCTCGGCCTCGGAGCTGTCACGATCAAATGTTGCTTCTTGCAGGGCGATATCGCGAACGCCAACGAATTCGGCGTCGATGGTAAGGCCCTGGGCGTTGCGTTCCTGAATGACGCTCTCGAAGGTTTCCATCACGTCATCGGCGAGAAATGGGCGCAATCCGTCGACGTCGCCCCGTTCGAACGACATGAGGATCATTTCATAGGCCTGGCGGGACCCTTGAAGAAATTCGCCGACGCGGAAACCGGGCTCGGCCATCTTCATGGCGGCGAGGGCCTTGGCGCTGTCCGATCCATCGTCGACATGATCGATGATGTCGTTATCAGGGCCACCTTCGATCACCTCGAAATCACGGCGCGGATCGGCGCCCGCCGGACCTTGGCGCGCAGGCGGCTTTTCAAAGCCTTCGCGGGTGCCAAGCACCGAACGCAAGCGCAGAATCAGGAAAATCGCGATCCCGGCGAGGACCAGCAAGGAGAGAAGAGAGGAGTTCATGGCACCTCGGCAGGGCGAGTGGGTTCATTTTGGCTTGGTTGGCACATATGTAGGGCAGGGGTTGGATCAAGTCCATCACACCAAAGGGTGTATGGCCCGAATCCGGCCAATGCGACGCATTCGTCGCGGCAAAAGGAGGATTGCGGGCCATGTGGTTGTTGATTCTGTTCATCGCCGTGCCGCTGATCGAGATCGGTCTGTTCATTCAGGTGGGCGGCTGGCTTGGCTTGTGGCCCACGCTGGCCATCGTTCTGGTCACCGCAATTGCGGGAACGGCCCTGGTCCGCAGCCAAGGCGCGCAGGCCCTGGCGCAGCTGCGCACCAGCTTTGATGATTTGCGCGATCCGACGGAACCGCTTGCCCATGGTGCGATGATCCTGTTTTCCGGCGCGCTTCTGTTGACGCCGGGCTTTTTCACCGACGCTGTCGGCTTTGCACTGCTGATCCCGGGGGTTCGACGCCTCGTCCTGTCTGAAATCAGGAAGCGCGTGACGGTTCGGACCGTGCGGCGCGATGCCGGATGGCAACCGCAAGACGATTCGATCATCGAAGGCACCTATACCGAGGACGAGACCAACCGGCCATCGGGCCCATCGGGGTGGACCCGGCATTGAGGCCGGGCCGCGTGCCTGCTATGGCAACGCCGACCTCGAATTAAGGAGACGACCCATGTCCGACGCCACGGCAAACGGCGACGCAACCGAAGGCGCCGCAGAAGCGGCTGCCCAACTTCCGAAAATGCAGATCCTTGGCCAGTTCATCCGGGACCTGTCATTTGAAAACGCCGCCGTCCAGAATGCCGTTGTGGCCCAGGGGCAGCCTGACATTCAGGTGCAGGTGGCCCTTGATGCGCGCAAGCGATCGACGGAAAACCAGTACGACATCATCATGAAGCTCAAGGTCGACAGCAAGACCAAGGAAGACGAGCCAAAGTCGATCTTCCTGATCGAGCTTGAATATGGCGGCGTTTTTCACATCGAGAACATCGCCGAGCAGCAGCTTCATCCGTTTCTGATGATTGAATGCCCCCGGATGCTGTTCCCGTTTGTGCGCCGCATTATCTCGGACGTGACCCGGGATGGCGGCTACCCACCGCTGAACCTCGATCAGATCGATTTCGTGGCGTTGTACCGTCAGCAACTGGCCGCGCGCCAGGCGCAACAAGCCCCAGCCGGCACGGCCTGATCAGCCGAAACGCGACCAGATCGCGTCATCCCCCAACTTCTCGACAAAGGCTGCGTGAGCGGCCTTTTCCTTGTCCGTCAATCGAGGGCTTAGCGGGGCGGGGCGCGGAGAGGGGCGCCAACTCGCATCCTGCGTCCCTTGACTCTGGTGGGTCTGAACCTGGGCCAGGGCGAAATCCGGCTGCTTGCCACCAGTAAGCTCCAGATACACTTCTGCCAAGATCTCGGAATCGAGAAGCGCTCCGTGTTTTTCACGGGCGGAATTGTCGATCCCGAACCGGCGGCACAAAGCATCAAGCGATGCGGGCGACCCGGGGAAACGCCGGCGCGCGATCTTCAGGGTATCAAGCGCCTGGTCGTTCGGCAGGGTCCGGTGCGACGCCCATTCAAGCTCCGCGTTCAAAAACCGCATATCGAACTCGGCATTGTGGATCACCATCTTGGCGTCACCCACGAAGTCGAGAAATGCCTGGGCAATCTGCGCAAAGACCGGTTTGTCCGCGAGGAACTCATTGCCAATTCCGTGCACTTCGAAGGCTTCGTTGGGCATGTCCCGTTCGGGGTTGATATATTGATGGTAGGTCTTGCCGGTAGGCACCTGGTTCCACAGCTCGACCGCGCCGATTTCCACAATGCGGTGACGCGGCGTGTCGTGGGGGTTGAGGCCCGTGGTTTCGGTATCAAGAACGATTTCACGCATTATTCGGTGCCCTTGGTTAGCCGAGATACCAAATCTGCCACAGCCTTACGGGTGCCGTCTAGCGTATCTGTTAGGATGACATAGGTCGCGCGGGCTCGTTTTTCAGCATCGGGCATCTGGCGGGCGAGAAGATCCTGGAACGCCTTGGGGTCAGTCCCTCGTTCCAACACACGCCGACGTTGCTCCTCGGGATCGGTGCTCACAACCAGGGTCGCGTCACACGCCGCATCCCCACCCGTTTCGAACAGAAGCGGGATATCGAAAACGATCAATGGTGCCGTGTCATGCTCCACGCGAAACGCAGCCCGATCAGCGGCCACCAATGGATGTACGATTGTCTCTATCTTGCCCAACAGAGACGGTTTCCCTGCTATCAATCGACGCAGAACAGATCGGTCAACGGCGCCGGATTCCGTTGCCTCGGGCACGATGTTCGATAGCGGGGCGACGGCTTCGCCGGACGGGCCATAGAGCTTGTGAACGCTTGCATCCGCATCCCATACCGGAACACCCAGATCGCGGAACATTTGGGCCGTCGTACTTTTGCCCATCCCGATGGAGCCCGTCAGGCCAAGGATAAAAGTCATGAGCCCAGAACGGCCGCGCGCAGATCGTCATCCACGAGCGGTGTGTAACTGAACCAGCGCTCGAACCCGGGGACAGCCTGATGGAGCAGCATGCCGAGCCCGTCGACCGTTTCGCAACCGCGAAGGGCAGCATCCCGCAACAGCTCCGTCTGCAACGGGGAATACACAATGTCGGCAACAATCGTGGGGGGGTTCAGCCGCGACAGGTCGATGTTCAACGGGGCCTGACCCGCCATTCCCAGCGATGTCGTGTTTACCAGCAAGGCGCTGTCGGCGATAAGCTCCGGGATTTGCGTCCAATCCCGCGGGGAGACACGTGCCCCGAATTGCTCCCGCAGCGCATCAGCCCGGGCCCTCGTCCGGTTCGCGACATAAACCGTCGGGGCACCATCGGAAATCAGCGCAGATACAATTGCCTTTGCTGCCCCGCCCGATCCCAGAACAAGGGATGGCCCTGCGCTTGCGGACCATCCCGGAAGGGTCTGTCGGATATTCGACAGGAATCCCATGCCGTCTGTGTTGTCCGCCTGAATCTGTCCATTGACCGTGAAGGTCAGAGTGTTGGCCGCCCCGATCAGAGCGGCGCGATCCGTTACGATATCCGCGAGCCTCAAGGCCTGCTCCTTATGGGGCAGAGTGATGTTGACACCCACGAAGCCCATCCGTGGCAAAACACCGAGTACTTCCGGCAGATCCAAATGATTGACATGGAGCGGAACGTAGTGCCCCGGCAGGCCGTAGCGGGACAACCAATGACCGTGCAACCGCGGCGAAAGGGAATGCGCAACGGGATCGCCAATGACACCGGCAAGCGGGATCGTATCTTTTGTCATGACGTCATGACCCCCCGCAATCGAAGATAGGACAAGAGTTCCAGGAGCGGTAATCCAAGCACAGAGAACCAATCGCCGTCTATGCGTGAAAAGAGCCGGGCGCCGAGGGTTTCAGCCTGGTAGGCGCCCACGCATCCGGCCACATTGGGCCAGGCCAGGTCGAGATAATCCTCAATCTCCGCTTCAGTAAGCCTGTGCATCGTCATCTTTGCCGATCCGACAAATCGCCAGACCGGTTTCGCGTCTTCATAAATGACAGCGGCCGAGAACAACTCGTGCGTCGCGCCGGAAAGCTTACGCAGATGCTCTGCTGCGTCCGCGCGATCAGTCGGTTTTGAGAAGACGTCATGATCCAGCGACAGGATCTGATCGCTGCCCAGAACAAGGCCTCCATCTGCCCGTTCAGATGCCTTCCGGGCTTTGAACTCCGCGAGGGTATCGGCCATGTCGCGCGGCCGGACACCGTCTGTTACCAACGCAGCGCGGATCGCATCTTCGTCGATCCTGACGGGCAGCAAGTCGAAGGACAGCCCAACATTTTCTAGCATTTGTTTGCGGATTTCAGATGATGAGGCAAGATAAAGCGCTGTCATGTCAAAAACCTGCGGGACGAATCTGTGGGAAAGCTGAGTGGGAATCGAAGGACAGACTTTGGCAAGTGGGCGAAGTCTGAGGTTGGCCCGCATGATGGCGCGTTATCGGACAAAACACCAAGCGGTTTTCCCCGGGCGCAGATTTTGTGTGGAGCGAGATGGGATCACCGTCCCGTGCCGACTTGTTCAACAAGAATCCACAGTTTTTTCTGGAGCGGACGTGTATTAAGATATTGATATATAATCATTTCATATCTGTCCCGGATATTCAGAGTCAATCTGGAGAGTCACCATATTGCCAAGTAAAACTGTGGATTAAGGCCGCAGAACTGACTTCTCCGGGAAATCCACTGCCCTACAAACAACTACAAGAATCTTTCTCTTTTTCTTATTATTAGTTGGCTGATCCGCCCTGAGTTGACTCGCCACGCCAGAGTCCTTAACTCCATCCTTGCGATCCGTCCGGATCTGCACCTTCATCTTCATAGAACTGGCCGAACGTCGCGGTGCGTCGTCGGTGTTTGCCTTGGACATCCCCATGACAATTGAAACGCTGGGTCTAGCAGACCTGAAAGCGAAATCTCCCAAAGATCTTCTTGCGATGGCGGAAGAGCTTGAGATCGAGAACGCCTCAACCATGCGCAAAGGCGACATGATGTTCGAGATCCTGCGCGAGCGGGCGGATGAGGGTTGGGAGATATCCGGTGATGGTGTGCTGGAGGTTCTCCAGGACGGGTTTGGTTTTTTGCGAAGCCCGGAGGCGAATTACCTTCCGGGTCCTGATGATATCTATGTCTCACCCGACATGATCC
Source organism: uncultured Roseicyclus sp. (assembly GCA_947494975.1). Taxonomy (GTDB): domain Bacteria; phylum Pseudomonadota; class Alphaproteobacteria; order Rhodobacterales; family Rhodobacteraceae; genus Gymnodinialimonas. Next base: position 150,869 of record CANLXA010000004.1, read on the forward strand.
GCCAGCACTCGCTGCGGACCGGAGATACGGTTGAGGGGGTGATTAACGCCCCGCGTGAAAACGAGCGCTATTTCTGCCTTGTGAAGGTGGCGCAGATCAACTTCGAGGATCCTCAGAGTGCACGCCATAAGGTGGCTTTTGACAACCTCACACCGCTCTACCCCGATGAACGCCTGAACATGGAGATCGAGGATCCCACCATCAAGGATCGCTCAGCCCGGATCATCGACCTGGTTTCGCCTATCGGGAAAGGACAGCGGAGCTTGATCGTGGCGCCGCCGCGGACCGGTAAGACGGTTCTTTTGCAAAATATTGCGCATTCAATCGAGACCAATCACCCGGAATGTTATCTGATCGTTCTGTTGATCGATGAACGGCCGGAAGAGGTCACGGACATGCAGCGGTCGGTGAAGGGGGAAGTGATCTCTTCGACCTTCGATGAGCCCGCGACGCGGCACGTTGCGGTGTCGGAAATGGTGATCGAGAAAGCGAAACGCTTGGTGGAGCACAAGCGGGACGTCGTGATCTTGCTCGATTCCATCACGCGTCTTGGTCGGGCATTCAACACGGTGGTGCCATCGTCGGGTAAAGTTCTGACCGGTGGTGTGGACGCAAACGCCCTGCAACGGCCAAAGCGGTTCTTCGGCGCAGCCCGGAACATCGAAGAGGGCGGATCCCTGACCATCATTGCGACGGCACTGATCGATACCGGCAGCCGCATGGACGAGGTGATCTTCGAAGAATTCAAAGGCACGGGTAACAGCGAAATTGTTCTGGATCGGAAGATTGCGGACAAGCGTGTCTATCCGGCCATGGATATTTTGAAGTCCGGCACGCGGAAGGAAGACCTGCTGGTCGACAAGGGCGATTTGCAGAAGACGTTCGTATTGCGGCGAATTCTGAACCCGATGGGGACGACGGATGCGATCGAGTTCCTGATCTCCAAGCTGAAGCAGACGAAGACGAATGCGGAATTCTTCGATTCGATGAACACCTGAACCGGGCCTTGTGATGCATACGATTTTCGCCCAGGCCACTGCCCGGGGGAAAGCGGGCGTTGCAATCATCCGGATCTCCGGACCTGATGCGGTGAGTGTCGGGCGTGCCCTTGCTGGTAATTTGCCCGACGCCGGGAAGTCAGCATTGCGGTTGCTGCGTGACCAATCGGGAATGATCCTGGATCAGGCGCTTGTGTTGTTTTTCGAAGGTCCGGCCAGCTTCACCGGTGAAGACGTGGTTGAGCTGCAGCTCCATGGAAGCGTCGCGATCACAAAGGCGGTTGAGGCTGCCATTCGTGCCGCAGGCTTGGCCCGGATGGCGGAAGCCGGAGAGTTCACGCAGCGTGCACTGCTCAATGACAGGCTGGACCTGGCGCAAGTAGAAGGTCTTGGTGACCTGATCGAAGCGGAAACCGAAGCGCAGCGGCAACAGGCTTTCGCGGTATTTTCCGGCGCGGTTTCAGAGAAAACCGAACGCTGGCGCGCGGATTTGTTGCGTGCAGCCGCGCTGCTAGAAGCGTCGATCGATTTCGTGGATGAAGATGTTCCCGTTGATGTGGTGCCGGAGGTGAAGGCACTGTTTCATCGTGTGGATTTTGAATTGGGTGAAGAGATCCAGGGCTCGCATGTTGCTGAACGGGTTCGAAACGGGTTTGAAGTGGCGATACTCGGCGCGCCAAACGCCGGAAAATCTACGTTAATCAACGCCTTAGCTGGTCGCGACATCGCGATCACCTCTGAAGTGGCGGGAACAACGCGTGATGTGATCGAGGCGCGGCTTGATGTCGAGGGTCTTCCAGTCACGTTCCTGGATACGGCGGGTCTGAGGACGACAGATGATCGTATCGAGCGGGTTGGAGTAGAGCGAGCTATTGAGCGGGCGTTGGGTGCTGACCTGCGGATACTTTTGGAAACGCCTGATTGGATCCCGCCAAGCGCGCTGATCGACCGGATTGACGTTGCATTCCGTGCTAAGGCCGACCTTTTTGGAGGTGATGGGGTTTCGGGGGCGACGGGGCAGGGTATCGACGATCTTCTTGCATTTGTAGCTGATACGCTAGCTGATCGGATGAGTTCGATCAGGACGGTTGTATCGGATCGCCAGCGAGAGGGTCTGGTTCGGGCGCGGGCTGATCTGATCCTCGCAAGAGATTTGCTCAATCGTGAAGCAGAGCTAGAGATCGTCGCGGAGCATGCCCGATTAGCGACGGGGTCGCTTGACTCGATGATCGGACGTGTGGATGTAGAGGACGTTCTCGGAGAGATCTTTTCTCGGTTTTGTATCGGCAAATAGGAGTGTTTCACGTGAAACATTCAGACTTTGATGTCGTGGTTGTTGGTGGTGGCCATGCGGGCGTGGAGGCGGCTGATGCAGCATGCCGTGCTGGCGCCCGGACGGCACTCGTCACGCTGAGAAAGTCGGATCTGGGCGTCATGTCATGCAATCCGGCGATTGGTGGCCTTGGAAAGGGTCACCTTGTCCGTGAAATTGATGCGCTTGGCGGCGTCATGGCCCAGGCAGCGGATGCGTCCGGAATACAGTATCGTCTGCTTAACCGGAAAAAGGGCGCCGCCGTCCAAGGCCCACGCACGCAATCTGATCGGGCGCTTTACCGGAAAGCGATCCAAGACCGCGTGGCGACCGTTCCCAATCTCACAATTGTCGAAGGTGAAGTCGCCGATCTGCTGGACAGCAGTGGACACGTCGCGGGTGTTCGGTTGTCAGATGACAGTGAAATTCGTAGCCATACAGTCGTGCTGACGACCGGCACCTTTCTTCGCGGAGTCATCCATATCGGGGACCGTAGGATCGCCGGCGGTCGAATTGGAGCGCAGCCATCGCAGCTTTTGGCTGATCGAATGATGGCTATGGATTTACCCCTTGGCCGGCTGAAAACCGGTACGCCGCCCAGATTGTCCGCCGCATCGATCAACTGGGACGGTCTTGAACGACAGCCTGCCGATGACGATCCCACTTTTTTTTCGTTCCTGACGACGCATGTTCAAGCGAAGCAAATTTCCTGTGGGATCACCCATACGAATGCGGCCACGCACGAGATTATCTCGAAAAACCTGCATCGCTCTGCGATGTATGGCGGTCATATTGAGGGTGTAGGCCCACGATATTGCCCATCTATCGAGGACAAGATCGTGCGGTTTGCGGATAAGTCCTCGCATCAGATCTTCCTCGAGCCAGAGAGTCTGACGTCTGACGTCATTTATCCAAACGGAATTTCGACATCGTTACCCGAGGATATCCAGACCCTTTACGTGCACAGCATTGCAGGCTTGGAAGCGGCCAAGATCCTGCAGCCCGGCTACGCCATAGAATATGACTACATTGATCCGACATCGCTGAAGGATACACTGGAGCTCCAGAACAAAGCTGGATTGTTCTTGGCCGGGCAGATCAACGGCACGACCGGATATGAAGAGGCGGCAGCACAAGGCCTGGTTGCCGGCCTGAATGCCGCTCAGCTCGCATTGAACAAGGATCCGGTCCGCTTCTCACGGCGGGAAAGCTACATCGGCGTCTTGATTGATGATCTTGTGACGCGCGGAGTCACCGAGCCCTATCGTATGTTTACCTCCAGGGCGGAGTATCGGCTGTCGCTGCGGGCGGACAACGCTGATCAAAGGCTGACACCGAAGGGTATTTCTCTCGGAATCATATCCGGTGGGCGAGCGGAGGCATTTGAGCAGAAAATGGAACGGCTGAGTAAGGCGCGCACCGCTATTGAAGGTGTCGTGTTATCTCCGCGTGACGCGGTCAAGGCGGGCCTCCCGGTGAATCAGGATGGTAAGAAGCGAACTGGAATGGAGCTGTTGGCGTTTCCGGATATCTCCGTCGCGGATCTTTTGCCGCTTTGTCCTGACATCGCGGACTTTGACTCGGTGATCAAGAAACAGGTTGAGATTGAAGCAACCTACGCCACCTATATTCAGCGCCAAAACCGGGACGCCGTGGCCCTGCAAAGGGATGAAGCTAAGCAGATCCCCACTGACTTCCCATACGATGCCGTTGTAGGCCTGTCCAATGAGCTGAGAGCAAAACTAATGCGGATCCGTCCTGGATCGATTGGGCAAGCCAGCCGTATTGATGGAATGACACCGGCGGGTCTCGCTCTCATCCTGACCAAGTTGCGTATTAATGAGCGGAACTCGGCGTGATCGTCGAGGATGGGCATGCGTGGCTTGAGGAACGTGTTTCACGTGAAACAATGGAGCGGCTGGAGATCTTCCATGACCTTCTCCTGAAGTGGCAAAAAACCATCAATCTGGTCGCGCCATCCACAATGGCGACGGGCTGGGAGCGCCATTTTGTTGATAGCGCGCAGCTTTGGGATCTGTCCCGTAAGAAAGTAGATCGTTGGCTGGATTTGGGCTCGGGCGGCGGGTTTCCAGGCCTGGTAATCGCCGCTATTGCCAAGGAAAAAAGCCCAAATCTGCAGATGACCCTTGTCGAAAGCGATATCAGGAAGTGCAGTTTCATGCGGGAAGCAGCCCGAAAAATGGGCCTGCGTGTCGGCATCTTGACGCGCCGGATCGAGGATCTCCCACCGCAAGAAGCCGACGTCATCTCCGCGCGCGCTCTGACGTCGTTGGATCGGTTGGTTGAGATGGCCCGACCACATCTTGCCAGTGATGGCACCCTCCTATTTCCAAAGGGCGCCTCTTATCAGGCAGAGCTTGAAACCCTTGCGCCGGAATGGCAAAGCTCGACTGAAATACTAGCGAGTCTGACGGATCCGGCAGCCGCAATTCTGCGGATGAAAGATCCTAATCCGAGTGAGCCCACCTGACATGCGCATCATTGCGATCACCAACCAAAAAGGCGGCGTCGGCAAGACGACCACGGCGATCAACTTGGGCGCCACACTGGCATCAATGTCATTCTCGGTTCTGATCGTCGATCTGGATCCGCAGGGAAACGCGTCAACGGGCCTCGGTATTGAGCCCGCGGCCCGCGAAAAAACGACTTACGATCTCCTTCTGGACGCAGCGGCTCTGGCTGACGTTGCGGTGCCGACGAATGTGAAGAACCTGTCGATTGCACCAGCAACGACCGATTTAAGCTCGACGGATGTGGAGCTCAGTCAGCGCGATAATCGCGTTTTCCTCCTGAAGGAGGCGCTTCAAGTTGAGCAATCGAATTACGACTATGTCCTCATAGATTGCCCACCTTCGCTAAGTTTGCTCACTGTCAACGCACTCGTGGCGGCACATACCGTTCTTGTCCCGCTTCAAGCTGAGTTTTTTGCGCTGGAGGGTTTGTCTCAGTTGATGCTGACCATTCGTGAAGTCCGCGAAACAGCCAATCCAAGCCTGCGGATCGAGGGTGTCGTTCTGACGATGCATGACGCCCGGAACAATCTGAGCCGCCAGGTTGAAGAAGATACGCGGGCTACCCTCGGCGATCTCGTCTTTCAAACCAAGGTGCCAAGAAATGTGCGTTTGAGCGAAGCTCCATCGTTCGCGCTACCCGTCATCGCATATGATCCGGCGTCGAAAGGCAGCCAGGCATATGTAGATCTCGCGGAGGAGCTCCTTGAGCGTCATTCGCCTAAACTGGAGGGTGTGTAATGGCGCGGAACCCTGAGAAACGTGGTCTTGGGCGCGGCCTGTCCGCTCTGATGGCGGATATCGAGCCAGGTAAATCTGGCGAGGCTTCAGCCACGTCTACCGATAATCAATCTCGTGCGGAGCGGTTCATCCCCATCGATCAGGTGTCCGCGAACCCTGATCAGCCTCGCCGTAGCTTTGCGCCTGAGGCGTTGGATGATCTTGCGGCATCAATCCGCGAGAAAGGCATTATCCAACCGCTGATCCTGAGGGTCGATCCGGCGGATTCGTCTCGCTATCAGATCGTTGCGGGTGAGCGTCGGTGGCGTGCGGCGCAAATGGCGCAGCTGCACGAAATCCCCGCCATTGTCCGCGATCTGGACGATACCGAAGTCCTTGAAGTTGCCATTATCGAGAACATCCAACGCGCCGACCTGAACGCGATAGAAGAGGCGCGAGGCTACAGACAATTGATGGAGCGGTTCGGCCATACGCAGCAGCAGCTATCCCAAGCCATGGGTAAAAGCCGCAGCCATTTGGCGAACACCATGCGTTTGCTGCAATTGCCTGACGAAATTCAGACCCTGGTTGCGGACGGCCATTTGTCATCGGGTCATGCCCGGGCTCTGATTACCGCGGATGATCCCATCGCCCTGGCTCGACGTGCCGTGTCGCAGGGTCTTTCGGTGCGGGAGATCGAGAAGGCCGCAAAATCCAAACAGGGTGCGACGTCCAAAGGCCGCACGCATCGAAAACCAGAGAAAGACGCGGATACGCGGGTATTGGAAAGCGACCTGTCCGCAATCCTGGGAATGGCCGTCATCATTGACCATGATCAGGCATCTGGTGGTGGAAAATTAACAATAAAATACAAAGACTTAGGACAACTAGATGACCTGATGCGCATTCTCAACACGCCCTGATCTTCACGCCAGCAGATCCCGCAAGATCCCGTTCAGAACCGGACGCCCGGTTGGAGTGGCGCTAAGTCGCCGCCCTGAGCATTCGACCAGGCCCAATTCCATTAAATCCGTGATCCGCTGTGTTGATAGCCTTTGTCCGGCTAACGCGTGAAAGCGCGCCAGATCTGTGCCCTCGGACAGGCGCAGCGACATCATCAGGTATTCTTCCGCTCGCTCCAGATTACCGAGTTCAAACCGGGCGGACTCACCGCTAGCGGTCTCTGCCACGGCTTTCAGCCAAGTGTTGGGCTGCAAATGCGTTTCCGTGGCATGGCGCCGCCCGTCGAATGTAAGCCGTCCGTGCGCTCCCGGGCCGATGCCCACATAATCGCCGCCTCGCCAGTAAATCAGGTTGTGCCGCGATGCTGCCATGTCTTTCGCATGGTTGGAAATCTCATAGGCCGGCAGGCCCGCCGCCGCGCACAAATGCTGCGTGAGGGCATACATATCTGCCCCCAAATCGTCATCGGGCAATCCACGCAAACCGCCTTTGGCGCGGCGCGCGGCAAAGGGTGTGCCCGGCTCGATCGTTAACTGGTAGAGCGACAGATGGTCGACACCCAGAGAGAGCGCTCTGGTCAATTCCGACGACCAATCCGCCAAAGTCTGATCTTGGCGCGCGTAGATCAGATCGAAACTGACTCGTTCAAAGCAGGACTGCGCCACCTCGACCGCGCGAAACGCCTCCGATGCCGAATGCAGACGCCCCAGGCGGCGCAAGTCGTCGTCGTTCAGCGCCTGCACCCCGATCGACACCCGGTTTACGCCAGCCTCTCGAAATCCCTGAAACCGCGCCGTTTCCACCGATGACGGGTTTGCCTCAAGTGTCACTTCCAGATCGTTGGCCACGGGCCAATGGGATCGAACGGACCTCAGGACCGCTTTCACGGTCTCCGGCGCCATCAAGGATGGCGTGCCTCCGCCAAAGAAGACGCTGTTCAACGTGCGCCCGGGCGTTTCCGCGGCTGCGCGATCAAGTTCTTGCAGATAGGCGCTCAACCACGCGTCCTGATCGATCGATGCCGCCACGTGGCTGTTGAAATCGCAGTAGGGGCATTTGGCTTCGCAGAACGGCCAATGAATGTAGAGGCCAAAGCCCCCCGCCATCCAATCATCCATCGCCGAAAATCTGGACAAGCTGCGCGACGGCGGCGGCGCGGTGGCTGATCTTGTTCTTCTCCCACCGGTCCATTTCGCCGAAGGTAATGTCATACCCGTCGGGCTGAAAGATCGGGTCATATCCATGGCCCTGATCACCTCGCATCGGCCAAACAACCTGGCCATTCATAACGCCGGGAAAGACTTCATCATGCCCGTCGGGCCAGGCCAGGACGAGGGTGCAGCAAAATCGTGCGATGCGCGGATGCGGGGCACCACGGGCTTCCAGTTCGTCATGGGTGCGTCGCATGGCCAGCTCGAAATCCCGACCCGTCGGGGTCTCGGCCCAATCGGCGGTATAGACACCGGGCGCGCCATCCAAGGCGTCGATCTCGATCCCGCTATCATCGCTCAGCGCGGGCAGGCCGGTTGCTAACGCGGCAGCGTGGGCCTTGATTCGGGCGTTTTCAACGAACGTCGTGCCGGTTTCTTCCGGCTCGGGCAGGTTGTGATCCTTGGCACCGCTGATCGCTATACCCAAAGGCTCGAGCAAATGACGCATTTCGTCCAGCTTGCCCTGATTATGTGTTGCAACTAGCAAGTGATCCCCGGTGAAGTGCCGCATCAGGAGGTGGCCGCCGCCTGCGCTGCCACAAGTTCCGCCATACCCTTTTCCGCAAGTCCGTAAAGCGCATCGAATTCAGTTCGCGAAAACGTCGCCCCCTCGGCGCTGGCCTGAAGCTCGACGACTTGCCCCGCACCGGTCATAACGAAATTGCCATCAGTACCGGCCTCGGAATCCTCCAGATAATCCAGATCAAGCACCGGCTGCCCGGCGTAAATCCCGCAAGAAACGGCGGCGATGTGGTCGGTGATCGGATCCGTTACAAGATCACCCGCTTTCAGCAACTTATTGACGGCCAGCCGCAGGGCAACCCACCCGCCCGTGATTGACGCACACCGCGTTCCACCGTCGGCTTGGATCACGTCACAATCAACGGTGATCTGTCGTTCCCCCAGCGCAGAGCGATCGATACCCGCGCGCAGGGACCGCCCGATCAGGCGTTGGATTTCCTGCGTCCGACCCGATTGCTTGCCCGCTGCGGATTCGCGACGCATCCGGGTATGAGTGGCGCGGGGCAACATGCCATATTCTGCCGTCACCCAGCCGAGGCCCGAATTCTTCAGAAATGGCGGCACGCGCTCTTCCAGCGTTGCGGTGCAAAGCACATGCGTATCCCCGCATCGGATCAGACAAGACCCCTCCGCATGGCGCGTCACACCGGTTTCGATGGAAATCGGGCGCATTTCGTCTAGGTTTCGGCCGGAAGGGCGCATAAATATCTCCTGATATTTTGTTGTGCGGCACTGTCGGGGATAATCCGCCCAGACCACGGCCCGCAACCCCGAATGGGTGAAACAGGCATCAAACGCGCATGACCGAGCAAGGCAAGATCCTGGATAAACTGAACGACCGTTCACGCGAAGTATTTCGCCGTGTCGTGGAAGGCTATCTGGATACCGGTGCGCCCGTCGGTTCCCGAACCCTGACGCGCACGATGACGGAACAGGTCTCGGCCGCCACGGTGCGGAACGTGATGCAGGATCTGGAGTATCTTGGCCTGCTCGACAGCCCGCATATCTCCGCCGGCCGTATCCCGACGCAGCTTGGATTGCGGATGTTCGTGGACGGATTCCTAGAGGTCGGCGATCTGTCGGAGAATGACAAACAGGCGTTGGATGACACGTTGGGCGCGAATGCACCGGACGTCTCAACATTGCTGGATCGCGTTGGTTCGGCCCTGTCGACGGCGACCCATGGCGCCAGCCTTGTCCTGACGCCAAAGCATGAGGCGCCGATCCAGCATATCGAGTTTGTCTCGCTGTCGCAGACGCAGGCCCTCGTCGTTCTCGTGTTTTCAGACGGGCACGTGGAAAACCGTCTGTTCACGCCATCCCCCGGCACCACCCCAAGTGCGATGCGCGAAGCCGCGAATTTCCTGAACGCCCGCATTGAGGGGCAGACCGTCACATCGATCCGCCAGCAGATGGTGGCGGAAATGGAAACCCGTCGGCGTGAGATTGATGAGCTCGCGTCGGGACTGATCGATTCGGGCATGGCCGTGTGGGACGAGGGGGATGAACAAAACGGACGCCTGATCGTCCGGGGCCGCTCCAATCTGTTGTCCGATACGCAGGAAGCCGACGATCTTGAACGTATCCGGCAGCTCTTTGACGACCTTGAACGCAAGCGCGACATCGCAGAATTCCTGGAATTGACCGAAGGCGGCGATGGTGTGCGCATTTTCATTGGCTCAGAGAACAAGTTGTTCTCACTTTCGGGTTCCTCTGTGGTGGTCTCTCCCTATATGAACGCTGATCGAAAGATTGTCGGTGCTGTGGGGGTGATCGGACCCACGCGCCTGAATTATGGACGCATTGTCCCGATCGTGGATTATACAGCGCAGCTGGTTGGCAAACTCATCTCCGATCGCGCGTAAGAGGGTAACATGGGCGAACCGAACGAAGAGCAGTTCTACGAAGACGAACACGCAGAAGAGCAGGCGAATATGGAAGAGACGGCTGGTGCTGACGCCGTCATCGCCGCGCTGGAAGCAGAGCGGGATGAAATACGCGACAGGATGCTGCGCGCCTTGGCCGAGGCCGAGAATATGCGCAAGCGCGCCGACCGGGACCGCCGCGAGGCCGAGCAATATGGCGGCTCCAAGTTGTCGCGCGATCTTCTGCCCGTTTACGACAATTTACGGCGCGCCCTGGATGCTGCGGAGGACGCGACCGAGGATTCGGCCGCCGGCCTTGTGGAAGGTGTTCAACTGACGCTGAAAGAGCTGCTCAGCGTGTTCGGGAAACACGGCGTCACGCCCGTAGCCCCTGAAGTGGGGGAGAGGTTCGACCCCCAGCTGCATCAGGCGATGTTCGAGGCACCGGTTCCGGGCACCAAGGCGGGCGACGTCATCCAGGTGATGGCCGAAGGTTTCCTGCTCCACGATCGCCTTTTGCGCCCGGCGCAGGTTGGCGTCTCATCCACGCCTGCTAGCTAAGCTTCGCCTTCAGCTCGTAGAGCAGATTCAACGCCTCGCGCGCCGTCATCTCGTCGGGATGCACGGCGCGCAGGCGCTCTTCCACCTCCGACGGCTTGGATGGCGTCGGTGCGGACGTGTGCGACACGCTGAACAACGGCAGATCGTCGATCACGGCTTTGCGCTCTCCACCTTCCCGCTCACCCTTTTCCAGGGCATCGAGAACAACCTGCGCCCGCGCGATCACTGTATCGGGAAGCCCGGCAAGTTTCGCCACCTGCACGCCATATGATCGGTCGGCGGCCCCTTCGCGTACCTCGTGGAGGAAGATCACCTCACCCTCCCATTCCTTAACGGCCATCGTCGCGTTGCTGAGCCCGTCGAGCTTCGCGGCCAGCGACGTCATCTCGTGATAATGGGTGGCAAACAGTGCACGGCAGAGATTGGCTTCGTGCAGATGCTCCAGCGTCGCCCAGGCAATGGAAAGACCGTCATAGGTTGCGGTTCCGCGCCCGATTTCATCAAGGATCACCAGCGCCCGATCATCGGCCTGGTTCAGGATTGTCGCGGTTTCCACCATCTCGACCATGAAGGTTGACCGGCCCCGCGCCAGATCGTCCGACGCCCCCACGCGGCTGAACACCTGGCTGACCACGCCGATACGCGCCTGTGTCGCGGGAACGAAGCTACCACACTGGGCCAAGATGGCGATCAAAGCGTTCTGCCGAAGATAGGTCGACTTACCGGCCATGTTTGGCCCGGTCAGAAGCGTGATGGCGGCGCCATTGCTTGCCGACAGCTTACAATCGTTCGCCACGAACGGCGCCCCGTCGCGGGCCAGCGCGGCTTCGACAACCGGATGGCGCCCGCCTTCAATCTCGAACGCGCGATCATCGGACATGTCCGGGCGGGCCCAATCCCCCTCCCGCGCGCGCCGCGCCAACGCGGCGGCCAAATCAAGCTCGGCTAGGCCGCGCGCCGTATGGCCAATCCTGTCCTGCGCCTCCAATACGGCCTCCCGCAAGGACTGGAACAGTTGGCGCTCAATCTCCAACGCCCTGTTCCCGGCATTCAGGATCTTGGTTTCCAGCTCCGACAATTCCACCGTCGTGAACCGTACGGCGTTTGCCGTGGTCTGACGATGAATGAACCGCTCGGACAGGGGCGGGTTCAACATCTTTTCGGCGTGGGTGGCGGTTGTTTCGATGAAGTAGCCCAGCACGTTGTTGTGCTTGATCTTGAGCGATTGCACGCCGGTGATCTCGGTGAAGTCGGCCTGCATCGTCGCGATCACACCGCGCCCCTCATCGCGCAGCGTGCGGGCCTCGTCGAGTTCGGCGTGGTATCCCGATGCAATCAGGCCCCCGTCGCGCAACTGAACCGGCGGTTCGGCAACCAGCGCCGTATCCAGCAATGCGGACAGGTCGTCATGCCCCTCCAACGCGTCCGCGGCGTCACGCAGCAGCGCCGGAAGGTCGATTGTCGCGAGCCTTCCGGACAATTGGAACGCGCCTATCAACCCGTCGCGTATGGCTGCCAAGTCACGGGGGCCGCCCCGGTCCAATGCAAGGCGCGACAGGGCGCGATCAAGATCGGGTATTCGGCGTAAATCCGCTTCCAGTGCGTCTCTAACCAGCGCGTCAGAGACAAAAAAATCTACCGCATCGTGTCGGCTGCGGATAACGTCAAGATCCGTGGACGGGCCGGTCAATCGGCGTTCCAACAGGCGCGCGCCGCCAGCGGTCAGGGTTCGATCAAGCACGGACAGAAGCGAATTGGCCCGACCGCCAGACAAGGCATGGGTCAGTTCAAGATTGCGCCGCGTGGCGGTATCGATCTGCAGCAGCCGATCTGCCGATTGTTGCCGGGGCGGGCGAAGCAGCGGCAACGCGCCCTTCTGGGTCAGCTCCAGATAGTCGATCAACGCGCCCATGGCGGATACCTCGGCGCGCGCGAAGGATCCAAACCCCTCCAGCGTGGCCACGCCAAAGAGTTGCGTCAGACGTTTCTCGGCCGACGCGCTGTCGAAGGATCCCGGGGACAATGTTGTGACGGCGGCACCAAGTTCCTCGATTGCGTCTTGCCGCGCCGTGTCCAAACCATCCGAGACCAACACCTCCGTTGGCATTAAACGCGCCAATTCTGGGCCAAGCCGGACGGTGGGGCAGGGCATTACCCGAAAATCACCCGTGGAGATATCGCACCAGGCCATGGCGCAATCCCCCCGAACATCGGCATAGGCGGCCAGGTAATTGTGCCGCCGCGCATCCAGCAACGTATCTTCCGTCAGGGTGCCGGGTGTCACCAAACGGACGACTTCGCGCCGGACGACGGCCTTGGAGCCCCCCCGTTTCTTGGCCGCGGCCGGATCCTCCATCTGTTCGCAGATCGCGACGCGAAAGCCCTTTCGGATCAGAGTGAGCAGGTAGCTTTCCGCCGAATGAGCGGGAACGCCGCACATGGCGATGTCGTCCCCGTCATGCTTGCCGCGTTTCGTCAGAGCAATATCGAGCGCCTCCGCAGCGGCGACGGCATCGTCAAAGAACATCTCGTAGAAATCGCCCATACGATAGAACAGAAGCGCATCGGGATGCTGCGCCTTGATTTCCAGATATTGCGCCATCATGGGCGTGACTTGCGCGTTCATATGCAACCCCCCGACCGCGAATCTACGAAAGCCCGCTCCGGGATTGAAGCGCAATCGGTTGCCCCCGGCGCATTGCCTCGTTTAACTCGGTCGGACCGAGGGCGGAGGGACAGCAAATGGCCGGAAAACAGAAGATCACCCGCGAGGAGGCTTTGGCCTATCATCTGGAACCGCGCCCGGGGAAGATCGACATCAACGCGTCCACCCCCATGGCGACGCAACGCGACCTGTCGCTGGCCTATTCACCCGGGGTCGCCGTGCCATGTGAGGTGATCGCAGAGAATCCGGAAACCGCCTATGACTACACCACCAAGGGCAACATGGTGGCCGTGATTTCGAACGGAACTGCCGTTCTGGGGCTAGGAAATCTGGGCGCGCTGGCCTCCAAACCGGTGATGGAAGGCAAGGCCGTGCTGTTTAAGCGGTTCGCCGACGTGAACTCCATCGATATCGAGTTGGACACCGAGGACGTCACCGAATTCGTAAATGCCGTGAGGCTGATGGGGCCGTCCTTTGGCGGTATCAACCTTGAGGATATCAAGGCGCCGGAATGCTTCATGATCGAGCAGCAGCTGAAGGAAGTTATGGATATTCCCGTCTTCCATGATGATCAGCACGGGACGGCCGTGATCTGTGCCGCGGGGCTGATCAATGCGCTGCATCTGAGCGGAAAGAAGATCGAGGATTGCCGGATTGTCCTGAATGGCGCGGGCGCGGCCGGGATTGCCTGCATCGAATTGCTAAAGAGCATGGGTGCACGCCACGAAAACTGCATCGTCTGCGACACCAAGGGCGTCATTTATCAGGGTCGCACCGATGGCATGAACCAATGGAAATCCGCCCATGCGATTTCGACCGATTTGCGGTCCTTAGAAGAGGCGATGGAGGGGGCGGACGTGTTTCTGGGCGTGTCCGTCAAAGGGGCGGTCACCTCCGACATGGTGCGGAGCATGGCCGATAATCCCGTAATTTTCGCGATGGCGAACCCGGATCCGGAGATCACGCCGGAAGACGCCCACGCGATCCGGGCCGATGCCATCGTCGCGACAGGCCGGTCGGATTATCCCAACCAGGTCAATAATGTACTGGGTTTTCCCTACCTCTTTCGGGGCGCGCTGGACGTCCATGCGAGGGCGATCAATGACGAGATGAAGATCGCTTGCGCGCGCGCCCTGGCCGAGCTTGCCCGCGAAGACGTGCCCGATGAAGTGGCCATGGCCTATGGGCGGAAATTGAGCTTCGGGCGCGATTACATCATCCCGACGCCGTTTGACCCGCGGTTGATCTATACCATTCCGCCAGCGGTCGCGCAGGCCGGTATGGATACCGGTGCCGCGCGGCGACCGATCATAGATCTGGACGGATATGCCAAGGAGTTGCAGGCGCGGATGGATCCAACTTCCTCGATCCTTCAGGGCGTGTATGCCCGGGCCCGGAATGCGCAGGCGCGCATGATCTTTGCCGAGGGGGACGATCCACGCGTGTTGCGCGCGGCGGTGGCATATCAGCGGCAGGGTCTGGGGCGCGCGCTGGTGGTCGGGCGGGAGCCGGAGGTGAAAGACAAGCTCGACAGCGTTGGCCTGGGGGACGCGGCACGGGAATTGGAAATCGTGAACGCCGCCAACACGCGGCATTTAGATACCTACAAGGAATTCCTCTACGCCCGGCTCCAGCGCAAAGGGTTCGATCGGCAGGATATTCACCGCCTCGCCGCGCGGGACAGGCATGTGTTCGCATCCCTCATGCTGGCCCATGGCCATGGTGACGGATTGTTGACCGGTGCCACCCGGAAATCGGCGCAGGTGCTTGAAATGGTGGGGAAAGTTTTTGACGCGAGGGCCGAGGACGGGGCCGTTGGTGTCACGGCCTTGCTCCACAAAGGGCGGATTATCCTGATCGGCGATACGCTGGTGAACGAATGGCCCGATGACAGAGATCTCGCCCTGATCGCGGAGCGTGGCGCACAGGTGGCGCGAGGCCTGGGCCTGGAGCCACGAGTCGCATTTGTGAGCTTCTCGACCTTCGGCTATCCGATCAGTGAACGCGCCGAAAAGATGCTGATGGCGCCGCGCGTGCTGGACGAAAAAGGCGTGGATTTTGAATATGATGGCGAGATGACGGTGGATGTCGCGCTGAACCCTGCAGTGATGGAGCAATACCCGTTTACTCGCCTGTCCGGGCCAGCCAACGTTTTGGTCGTGCCGGCGCGGCATTCGGCCAGCATCTCGGTCAAGCTGATGCAGGAAATGGCGGGGGCGACGGTGATCGGCCCGATCCTGACGGGGCTGGATCATCCGGTTCAGATCGCCTCAACCGTCAGCACGGCGAACGACATTCTCAACATGGCCGTGATGGCTGCATGTGAGATTGGGCGAGGCTGATCCGGGATCACACACGGTGCACACCTGTACACCGCGCAACGCACGAACATGAAAAAGCCCCGGCGCGGAACCGGGGCTTTGAATGTAATTGTTGGGAGGGTCAGTCCTTGATCGAATCCCAGAAGGTTTTGACCTTGTCGAAGAAACCGGTCGCGTTCGGATTGTTCGTCTTCTTGCAGCTCTCTTCAAATTGACGCAGCAAGTCCTGCTGATCGCCGGTCAGGTTCACCGGTGTCTCAACCATCAACTCGATATACATGTCGCCCTGGCCGGGCCCGCGTAACGCGGGCATGCCTTTGGACCGCAGGCGCATCTGTCGACCGGATTGAGAGCCTTCAGGCACCCGCACACGGGACCGGCCGCCATCGATGGTGGGCACTTCGATCTCACCGCCCAGGGCGGCTGCGACCATCGAAACCGGCACCCTGCAGAACAGGTCCATCCCGTCGCGCTGGAACAGCGGGTGATCGGCCACTTCCACGAAGATATAGAGATCGCCGGCGGGCCCGCCGCGCAGGCCCGCTTCGCCCTCACCCGACAGCCGGATGCGCGTGCCGGTTTCGACGCCGGCGGGAATATTGACCGAAAGCGCGCGTTCCTTTTCCTGGCGCCCGGACCCGCCACAGGTGCGGCAGGGGTTTTTGACGATCTGGCCGATGCCCGAACAGGTCGGGCAGGTCCGCTCGACAGTGAAGAAGCCCTGCTGCGCGCGGACCTTGCCCATGCCGGAACAGGTCGGGCAGGTCGTGGGCTCCGCGCCCGCCTCGGACCCGGTGCCATCGCAGGAGGAACACGCAACCGAGGACGGCACCGTGATCTGTTTGGTCAGCCCATTAAAGGCATCTTCCAGCGAAATCTTGAGATTGTAGCGCAGGTCGGAGCCGCGGGTGGCGCGACTGCCGGCCCCACCGCGCTGGCCGCCGCGCTGGCCGCCCATGAAATCCCCGAAGAGATCTTCGAACACGTCGGAAAATGCCGAGGCGAAATCGCCCTGGCCTTGTCCGCCTCCAAAACCGCCGGCACGGGGCCCGCCCGCCATGCCACCATCGAATGCCGCATGGCCAAACCGGTCATAGGCCGCCTTCTTGTCGGCATCCCGCAAGACGTCATAGGCCTCGTTGGCTTCCTTGAACTGGGCTTCAGCGTCGGGATTATCTGCGTTGCGGTCAGGGTGAAGCTCTTTCGCTTTCTTGCGATAGGCCTTCTTCAGCTCGTCCGCGGACGCACCCTTGGAGACCCCGAGCACCTCGTAATAGTCGCGCTTTGCCATGGGTGTCCCTTCCCAAAACGCATGAACCGGCCGGGGTCGCCCCTCAGCCGGTGCATGGGGTTCACATCACGCGATCAGCCGCGCTTGCGCTCATCGTCGTCGAGGTCTTCGAAATCAGCATCCACGATGTCTTCGTCGACACCGCGCTGCTCGTCGCTGTCCTCGGCATCGTCGGAGGCGCCCTCGGCTTTCTCCTGCTCGGCCTTGTAGATGGCCTCGCCCAGACGCATGGCCGCTTCGGTCACGTTCTGGATGCCACCCTTGATCTTGGCCGTATCGTCGGTTTCGAGCGTTTCCTTCAGCGCGTTCACAGCCAGCTCGATCGCTTCCACGGTCGAGGCGTCGACCTTGTCGCCATGCTCTTCCAGGGATTTTTCGGTGCCGTGGATGAGCGATTCGGCCTGGTTGCGGGTTTCGACAAGCTCCTTGCGGTCCTTGTCGGCTTCCGCGTTCTCCTCGGCTTCGCGAACCATCTTTTCGATGTCCTCGTCGCTGAGACCGCCCGACGCCTGGATCGTGATCTGTTGCTCCTTGCCGGTGCCCTTGTCCTTGGCGCCGACTGACACGATGCCGTTGGCGTCGATGTCGAACGTCACCTCGATCTGCGGCACGCCGCGCGGGGCGGGCGGGATGTTCTCGAGGTTGAACTGGCCGAGCATCTTGTTGTCGGCGGCCATCTCACGCTCACCCTGGAACACGCGGATCGTCACGGCGTTCTGGTTGTCTTCCGCGGTGGAGAAGATCTGCGACTTCTTCGTCGGGATCGTCGTGTTGCGGTCGATCAGGCGGGTGAACACACCCCCCAGCGTTTCGATGCCAAGCGAGAGCGGCGTGACGTCGAGCAGGACGACATCCTTCACGTCACCTTGCAGAACACCGGCCTGAATGGCGGCGCCCATGGCAACAACTTCGTCCGGGTTCACACCCTTATGCGGCTCTTTGCCGAAGAAGTTCGTCACTTCCTCGATCACCTTGGGCATCCGGGTCATACCGCCGACGAGGACAACCTCATCGATGTCACCTTTGGCGAGTCCCGCATCTTTCAACGCAGCGGCACAGGGCTTCATGGAGGCTTTGATCAGGTCGGAGACCAGCGATTCCAGCTTGGCACGGGTCAGCTTCATGACCATGTGCAGCGGCTGGCCATTGGATCCCATGGAGATGAACGGCTGGTTTATCTCGGTCTGGGTGGAGGACGACAACTCGATCTTTGCCTTTTCCGCCGCTTCCTTCAGGCGCTGGAGCGCCATCTTGTCCTTGGTCAGGTCAACGCCATGCTCTTTTTTGAACTCCTCGGCGAGGTAGTTCACGATTCGCATGTCGAAATCCTCACCACCCAGGAACGTATCGCCATTGGTGGATTTCACCTCGAAGAGGCCGTCGTCGATTTCCAGGATCGTCACATCGAACGTACCGCCGCCAAGGTCATAGACGGCAATCGTGCGGGTTTCTTTCTTGTCGAGGCCGTAAGCCAGCGCGGCCGCCGTCGGTTCGTTGATGATGCGCAGCACTTCGAGGCCAGCGATCTTGCCGGCGTCCTTGGTGGCCTGACGCTGGGCGTCGTTGAAATAGGCGGGAACGGTGATGACGGCCTGGGTCACTTCTTCACCGAGATAGCTTTCGGCGGTTTCCTTCATCTTTTGAAGGATGAACGCGCTGATCTGCGAGGGGCTGTACTTTTCGCCCTTGGCTTCGACCCAAGCGTCGCCGTTGCCGCCATCGATCACGTTGAACGGCAGGTTCTTCTTGTCCTTGTCGAGATGTTCATCATCGATCCGGCGGCCGATCAGGCGCTTGACGCCGAAGATCGTGTTTTCCGGGTTCGTGACCGCCTGGCGCTTGGCCGACTGGCCCGCGAGACGTTCATCGTCGGTGAACGCGACGATGGAGGGCGTGGTGCGTGCCCCTTCCGAGTTTTCGATCACCCGCGGTTGCGAGCCATCCATAATGGCAACGCACGAGTTCGTGGTGCCGAGGTCGATACCAATGACTTTAGCCATCTGTGTGTCCCTTTCTTACAAGCGAACAGGCGGGAGCGGGTCCGGGTTGCGGCCCCCGCGCCGCCGATACATTGACTGAAACGAGCACCTGAGGTGCCCATGTGAGTTCGGACGGTATATAAGAAGCGTGTTTTGGGCCTGCAAGCGCCCGAACCCATCGGAATCGCGAGGAACCTGCATTGAGCGTCGAAGTCGGTGGGATTGTTGTGCATCAGGAACACCTGGATGCATCGGATCAGGCCGAATTGGTCGAACAGGTTCGCCGCGTCGTGCGCGCCGCGCCGCTCTACCGGCCCGAGACACGCACCGGCCGGAAATTGTCGGTGCGGATGACATCTGCTGGCACGTTCGGCTGGATCAGCGACCGGTCCGGCTATCGTTACGATCGGGAGCATCCCGACGGGATGGCATGGCCGCCGATGCCGCCCCTGGCGCTGGACGTCTGGCGGTCGGTCGCCAATGTGCCGCGCGACCCGCAATCGTGCCTGATCAATTTCTACGACGCCAATGCCAAGATGGGGATGCATCAGGACCGGGACGAGGCCGATTTCGAGATGCCCGTGGTCTCGATCTCGCTAGGCGATGACGCGCGGTTTCGCGTGGGCGGCCCGGAACGCGGCGGAAAGACGGAGTCGCTCTGGCTGAAATCCGGCGACGTCGCCGTGATGGGCGGCGCGGCGCGGATGAATTTCCACGGAATCGACAAGATCCGTGCCGGATCCTCAAGCCTGCTGCCCAATGGAGGGCGGATCAACCTGACGCTGCGCGTTGTCGATTAACGCTTGGCATCCCAACTGGCCGACGCGTGTTTGCGGGTATTATGCTCCAGCATCATCCCGATCAGGAGCGCCGCCAACGTGAAGTAGAGCGGATAGGAGCCGCTGGTGACATGGGGGAAGTAGTTGACGAAGATATGCCCCCGCGTCTGATCGATGATGTGGAAGAGCGGATTCCATTCGAACATCGGCAACATGATGGATGGCATCATGTTGGCCACGAACATCTTGCCCGAGAAGATCATGTTGGCGCGGATATAGATCATTGAAACGATCTGCACGACGTCCGGCGCCCAAGGGCGCACGGCCATGAAGATGATCCCAAACACCACACCCGATCCCCAGGCCAGAAGGAACATCCGAAACGCGCCTTCCCAATTGTGGATCTCCACCGGTTCGATCATCACGTGGATCAGAAGGACGATGCACAGCATCGAAATGGTCTGGATATAGAGCACCGACATCGCCGTAGAGACGATCGAAACCAGCGTGTTCATCGGCCCGTGCTGCATCATCGGGCTGGTCGGGCCCTCGGCCATCATCAGGCCGCGTACGGTTTGGATATGTGTCAGGTACAGGAAGATGCCCGACATGAGGTACATCATGAAGTTGCCGCGGATCGCGGCGCCCCGTGTGCCGAGCACACTGAACATGAAGTAGAAGGCGGCGATGAAAATGAGGCTTTGCGCAATCGAGAGCAGGATCGATAGCACCGCATTGCCGTGGTTCTTGCGCACCTTCCGCGCGGTGGCGTGAAAGGTAACCTCGAAGAAGCTGAACACCAGCGCGAGATTTGAGCGCGATCTGGAGCCGGAATGTTCGAACATGTGTGCGCCCTTGCCTGTTGGCGGCTTGTCCCGCCGGCGTGGTCGGCCCTTGTTTTGCACTCAGCCCAAAGGCCGCGCTTGCCGTTCCCACGTCGGCAGACGATAACCCGGTAGGTGTTAATTATCAATTCAACGTCGGATGCAGCGATGGATCATCAAAAACTTGTGGCCGTGATGCGCGAGGCCGCGCTTGAGGCCGGGCAGGCCATCATGGAGGTCTACGACGCCGACGATTTCGACGTGAAGACAAAGTCCGACGACAGCCCGGTGACGGAGGCCGATGAACGGGCCGATGCGATGATCTCGGCCCGGCTGCGGGCGGCGTTCCCCGATGTGGCGCTGGTCACGGAAGAGCAGGCCGATAGCCACGGCATCAGCGCGGGGCGCTTCTTGATCGTGGATCCGCTCGACGGCACCAAGGAGTTCATCAAGCGGCGCGGCGATTTCACCGTCAATATCGCTCTGGTCGAAGATGGCGTGCCGGTCCGCGGGATTGTCTATGCGCCGGCCAAGGGGCGATTGTTCTATACCGATGCCGATGGGGTGAGCGTGGAGGAACGGGGGCCGTTCGAGCCTGACGTGCCGGGCAGGGTCGAAAAACTGGCCGTCTCCGTGCCGGATAACGCGGCTTTGCGCGTTGTGGCGTCGAAATCCCACCGGGATCAGGCGACGGACGATTACATCAACAGATACGCCCATGCGGATATGAAAAGCGCTGGATCGTCCCTCAAATTCTGCCTCGTCGCGACCGGGGAGGCAGATATCTATCCCCGCCTTGGCCGTACGATGGAATGGGACACGGCCGCCGGCGATGCCGTCTTGCGTGGGGCCGGTGGTGCGATGGTGCGCTTTGAGGATCATGGGCCCTTCACCTATGGCAAGGACGGGTTCGCCAACGGGTTCTTCATCGCCTACGCGCCGGGTGTGGACCTCAAGCACCCATGAGCGTCGTTTGCGTTATCCCGGCGCGTTATGCGTCGTCCCGGTTTCCGGGCAAACCGCTGGCCATGTTGCGGGGGGCCGATGGGGTGGAGCAAAGCCTGATCGAACGATCCTGGCGGGCGGCCCAGGGCGTTGCGGGCCTCGACGCGATCTATGTGGCAACGGATGACGACCGGATCGCAGATGCAGCCAGGGCGTTCGGGGCCGATGTCCTCATGACGTCATCCGATGCCCGCAACGGCACGGAACGCTGCGCCGAGGCGCTGGAAATTCTGGGCGATGTCGAGATGATCGTGAACCTGCAAGGCGACGCCCCGCTGACGCCGCCATGGTTCCTGGAGGATCTGATCGCAGGGCTTCGAGCCGATACCCAGGCCGCGCTGGCCACGCCGATCCTGCGCTGTGATGGCGAGACGCTGGCCGCGTTGAAGGCGGATCGCGCGGCGGGGCGGGTCGGCGGCACCACGGCGGTGGCCGACAGCAAGATGCGTGCGCTCTACTTTTCCAAGGAAGTCGTGCCGTTCACGGCGCAAAGCTACGCCCCCGACGATGGGACGCCGGTATTTCACCATGTCGGCGTATATGCCTATCGGCCCTGGGCGCTTCGTGCCTATCCGCATTGGTCTATCGGCCCGTTAGAGACACTTGAGGGCCTGGAACAGCTGCGATTTCTCGAGGCCGGGCATCCGGTTTTGTGCGTTGAAGTGGATGCCCGCGGGTCCAAGTTCTGGGAGCTGAACAACCCGGAAGATATTCCCCGCATCGAGGCGATGATGCGTGAGATGGGAACGGTTTGAGTGGCCTTCGGCTGAGCGTTGTCGTTGTCAGTACCGGTCGCCCGGACGCCTTGCGCCGCTGCCTTCTGGGCCTCTCGCAGCTTGCGGAGGCCGGGGTGGAGGTGGTTGTTGTTGCCGATGGACCGGGCCTTGATGCCGCCAATACGCTGCCCTTCGCGGCGCGGTTGAAGGCGTATCGTCAGGCGGTGCCCAATATCGCGCGCGCGCGCAATATCGGGGTCCAGGCGGCGTCCGGCGACGTGATTGCCTTTGTGGATGACGATGCCGCGCCGGAGCCCACCTGGGGTCGCGCAATCCTGTCGGCGTTTGAGGATGCTGATCTTGCCGCCGCCACGGGCCCAGTTTTGGGACGGAACGGGATCTCTGTGCAATGGGGGCCGCTGGTGGTGAACGGGTTGGCGCAGGACAGGCCGGTCAGTCCCGACAGGCCATTTGCCGAGGGTTTCGTGCGCAAATTGCAAGGCACGAATATGGCCTTTCGCCGGGTGACGCTCGAAGATCTGGGTGGCTTTGACGAGGGCTTTGCCTTCTATCTGGACGATACCGACATGGCGCTGCGGGTCGGGCGGGCCGGATTGCGGACACGATGGGTGCCGGACGCGGTGGTTCACCACGGTTTCGCGGCCAGTGTTAGGCGGAATGCCGCGCGCGTTCCCTTAAGTTTGGCGGATATCGGCGCGTCCTCAACACTCTTCTTGCGCAAGCATGCTGAGCGTCCGGCGCGCGCCGCCGCCCTGCTCGAATTGGAGGCCGTCCAAAGCTCCCGTTTGCTGCGGCTGGCGAAGGCCCGCAAGATCGATGCCTACAAGATGCGCACGCTGATGGAGACGTTGCGGGAGGGTATTAAGGCCGGGGAAGAGCGCGACAGCATCGAGCCCGGAATCGAGCCCGTACAAGGGAATTTTGAGCCCCTGTGTGACCAGGACCCCCCCAAACCGCGCGTTCTTTCGGGCTGGCCTCATCAGCTTGCCCGGCTCCGTGCCGAAGCCGCCGATCTGGTCAAATCGGGCCAGCCGGTCAGCCTGTTCTGTTTCGGGCCGACACCGCGCAAACACGTGGTGCGATTCACCGATGGGGGGTGGTGGGAACAGACCGGCGGCCTCTATGGCCCATCGGATCGGGACGGCCCACGCCTGCGATTCACCACCTATCACGCAAGATTATCCGCGGAGCTAAGTCGCATTTCCGCCACGCGCGGTTTATAGGCTATGGGGAGAGTGAAAGTTCGTTTCCCGGTGCGAGATATTTCGTTAGGGTTTAGGCCATAACAAAGAACGCGGATCGCGCCAGAACGGCACTGCGCAGACGAGGCAAGGCATGAAGAAGAAAGTAACGAAGGCGATCTTTCCGGTCGCGGGTCTTGGGACCCGTTTCCTTCCAGCGACGAAGTCGATCCCGAAGGAAATCATGACCTTGGTCGATCGGCCGCTGATCCAATACGCAATCGATGAGGCGCGCGCCGCCGGTATCAAGGAGTTCATCTTCGTGACCAGCCGCGGGAAATCCGCGCTTGAGGATTACTTCGACCATTTGCCGGAGCTTGAGAACACGCTGCGCAAGAAGAAGCGCACCGATCTGCTCAAGACGCTGAAAGACACCAACATGGATAGCGGCGCGATTGCCTATATCCGGCAACACCGCGCGCTGGGCCTCGGCCATGCCGTTTGGTGCGCGCGCAGGCTTCTGTCCAATGAGCCTTTCGCCGTAATCCTGCCCGATGACGTGATCGCCGCGGAAACGCCCTGCCTGCAGCAGATGGTCGAGGCTCATGCCGAAATCGGCGGCAACATGGTCGCGGCCATGGATGTGCCCGATGACAAGACATCCTCTTACGGGATTCTGGACATCAAGGAAGATATGGGATCGGTCGTGTCGGTGAAGGGCATGGTTGAAAAACCGCCCATCGGCAATGCGCCCTCAAACCTGGCCGTGATCGGCCGGTATATCCTGTCACCGGACGTGATGGGCCACCTGAACCGGATCAAGACCGGGGCCGGTGGCGAAATCCAGCTGACCGATGCGATTGCGCAGGAGATTGCGGGGCCCGACAACGTGTATGGCTATCGCTTCAAGGGCCAGCGCTTTGATTGCGGCTCCAAGGCGGGTTTCTTGCAGGCCACGGTGGCGTTTGGCCTGGGCCGCGAAGATCTGCGGGATGAGTTCCGCGATTACCTGGCCGACATGATGTCGGTGCGCAGCGCGGCGCAGTGACGACAGAAGGGCACGGTCTCGCCCAACTGGGCGGGCCTGTCTGGCTGGATGTGACGCGCCTTCTGACCCGTGTGGGCCGCGGGGCTTTGTCCGGCATTGATCGAGTCGAACTGGCCTATCTCGATCATCTCAGGTCCCGCATACCGGCTGCCCTGTTCCTGTGCAGAACGACGCGGGGTTATCTGCTGTTGGGGCCAACCGGCGCGGAACGCCTGTCTGATATGGTGCGTGGGAAGGCTCTGCCCGAACGGGCCGACATGTTTTCGGTTGTGACCTTCCGGGGCGAGGTGTGGCGGCATCGGGCCGAGGGCGCATTGCGGCCGCTCGCGCTTGCGCGGTGCCGGCATGGCAAACTCCCGGATCTGATCAAGCGGGAGGGCCCGCCCCGGATCTACCTCAACACCGGCCACTCAAGCCTGACGCCGCAAACCCTGGCCGCCTTCGGCGACATACCGGTCGCTGTCCTGATCCACGATCTGATCCCGATCACCCATCCGGAGTTGGTTCCAAAGGAACAGCCGACCACTTTTTCCACCAAGTTAGAGACGGTTCGGCAGACTGCGGCGCTGGTCATCGCCAACTCCAGCGCCACTGCCGAGACGTTGACCGCGCATTGGGAAGCGACGGCCCCGCCGATCATGACCGCGCCACTGGGTATCGACCTGCCGGACCGGCCCCCGCGCGACAAGGACTCGAAGATGTTTGTGATGATCGGCACCATCGAGCCGCGCAAGAACCACGAGGTGGTCCTGCGGGCGTGGAAGCTGATGGCCGATAGCTTGCCCGATGACGACATGCCCCACCTTCACATCATCGGCGCGCCCGGATGGCATGGCGGGCCGATCCTTCATCGCATCCGGGCCCATCCGCAATACGGCACGGCGATAACCTATCACGGACCGCTGCCGGATGGTGCGGCGTCCGCTTACCTCGCCGAGGCCTCTGCGTTGCTATACCCGTCCCTTGCCGAGGGCTTTGGGCTGCCGCCCTTTGAAGCGGTGAGCTATGGCGCGAGACCGATATGTTCCGATTTACCGGTTCTTCGGCGCGGTCTTGGGCCACATGCCGTTTACGTGGACCCAACCGACGCTTATGCTTGGATGGAAACGATTAAACAACAACTTGCAGGTAATCTTCCGACGCCGGATGACGCCCCGCAGGTGCCGTCATGGCAGGAACACTTCGATGTGGTGGCAGAGGCTCTATTGGATGTCACCCGACGGCCCGGGCAGAAAGGTTGAGGGATGAAAGCGATCAAGCGCTATGGTCTGCGCCTTGAACGCAAGCGATTCCTGGTGCGGGGGTGGCGAAAATCCCGCGCGGTGGAGGAAATCGCCAACCGGACCGACGCGATCCGGGACGGTGATATCCTGGCCTTCTGTACGCTTCGGAACGAGAAGATCCGGCTGAAATACTTTCTCGATTACTACCGCGACCGGGGTGTTGATCATTTCCTGTTCGTGGACAATGACAGTGGGGATGGTAGCCGCGAATACCTGACCGAGCAGCCCGATTGTTCAGTCTGGTGGACTGATACCAGCTACAAGCGGGCGCGGTTCGGGATGGATTGGATAAACCGCCTGTTGCGGCTCTACGGGCATAAGCATTGGTGCCTCACCGTCGATCCCGATGAATTTCTGGTCTACCCGTTCTCCGATACACGCCCGATCCCGGCGCTGACCGATTGGCTTGACGCGTCTTCGATCAAATCCTTTGGGGCGATGTTGCTGGATATGTATCCCAAGGGGTCCATCACCGAGCAGCCGTATCGCGATGGCCAGAACCCGTTCGAGATCGCCTGTTGGTTCGATGCCGGGAATTATGCGATCAACCGCAATTGGGAATACGGGAACCTCTGGATTCAGGGCGGCCCTCGCGCCCGTGCGTTTTTCCCCGACAATCCGGCGCGCGCGCCCGCGCTCAACAAGATCCCGCTGGTCCGGTGGCAGAAGCACTACGCCTATGCATCCTCCACCCATATGCTTCTGCCCCGCGGCCTGAACCTCATCTACGACGAATGGGGGGGCGAGAAGGCATCGGGGGTGCTGCTGCACGCGAAATTCCTCGATACGTTCACGACCAAGGCCGCGGAGGAGTTGGAGCGGCGCCAGCATTACGCGGCCTCCGCCGAGTACCGGGCCTATGCCGATGTACTGCGCGAAAATCCGGATTTCTGGACGAAATGGTCCGAAAAATACATCAATTGGCGCCAGCTTGAGATCCTTGGCCTGATGTCCAAGGGCAATTGGGCATGAGCACGCTTGGCTTCATCATGATGTGCCACACGGCGCTGGATCGTGCGGCCGAGGTGGCGCGCCATTGGGCGGATCGTGACTGCCCGGTTGTGATCCATCTCGACAAGCGGGTGGAGCGCGCCCGGTCCGACTGGCTGAAGCGCGAGCTGGCGGACCTTGAAAACGTGAAATTCTGCAAGCGACGCAAATGCGAATGGGGCACGTGGAGCCTTGTGGAGGCCAGCCAGACGGCCAGCGAGGTGATGTTGCAGGAATTTCCGGGTGTCCGGCACGTCTATCTAGCCTCGGGCTCCTGCCTGCCGCTGCGCCCGGTCGATGAATTGCGCGCCTATCTGGCGGCGCGCCCGATGACCGACTTCATCGAAAGCGTCACGATCCGCGATGTCGACTGGACAATTGACGGGTTGAACACCGAACGCTTCCACCTCCGCTTCCCGTTTTCGTGGAAGCGGCACCGGTTCCTGTTTGACCGCTACGTGGAGTTTCAGCGGCGGTTCGGGCTCAAACGCAAGACGCCCGAAGGCTTGCAGCCGCATCTTGGGAGCCAGTGGTGGTGCCTGTCGCGCCAGACCCTGAGCGCCATTTTGCATGATCGGCGTCGGCGGGAGTTCGACCGGTATTTCCAGCTCGTCTGGATCCCGGACGAAAGCTATTATCAGACCTTGGTGCGGAACTATTCGCGCAATATCGAGAGCCGGTCGCTTACCCTGTCCAAGTTCGATTTCCAGGGCAAACCGCATGTGTTCTACGATGATCACCTGCATCTTCTGCGGCGATCCGATTGCTTCGTGGCGCGCAAGATCTGGCCGCGGGCGGATCGCCTGTATCGCACCTTCCTGAACGAAGAGAACAACAGCGCCCGCCGCGCGGAGCCGACCCCCGGCAAGATCGACCGCGTCTTTGCGAAAGCCTTGGAGCGTCGGACACGCGGGCGGCCGGGGCTTTACATGCAGAGCCGGTTTCCCAACAACGATTGGGAAAATGGCAAGACGGCCGCCCCCTATTCGGTGTTTCAGGGTTTTAACGACCTGTTCCGCGATTTCGAACCCTGGCTGTCGCGGCGGCTGGGCGCGCCGGTGCACGGTAACCTGTTCGATCCCAAGCGTGTGCGGTTTGCCGGCGATGCCGACACGTTCGCCGGGTGCCTCTCCGCCGCGCCGGGCCTGCGGGATCACAACCCCGAACGGTTCCTGACCAACCTGATCTGGAACACGCGTGGCGAGCGGCAGGTTTTCATGTTCGGCCCGCAGGACAATCAACGCCCCAGCCGGTTTATCGCGTCGGATTCGAATGCGCAGATCTCGGTGATCACCGGGGCGTGGGCGGTCCGGCTGTTCACGGCGAACCGGAATTTCAAGGATATCCGCACCGAGGCCGCGCGTTTGCAGCGGCGCGAGGTGGAATTCGTGAACACGTTGCGCCATGTGCGCAGCCGCGCCGAGATCCGCATCTGGTCCCTGGCGGAATTCATCGAGGAGCCGATGGAAAATCTGCAACGTATCCTGGATGCGATGGATGGCGCGCAATCCAACCGGCTGACCGAGGCGCCCCGCATGGCAAATCTCGAAGGGTTGCCGATGTTTCTGCAGAACCTGAAAAACCAGGGCATGAACCCGTTCGCGGTGGGAGACTTTCCGCAAGAGGGCGTGGCGCCCTTGCCCTCCGGCGCCAACAGCCGCCCCTATCTGGTGAAGTAACCCATGGCTCGCCGTTTCGACGCGTTCGTTCTGTTTGCTGAAATGCGGACCGGATCGAATTATCTGGAAGAGTCCTTGAACGACTTTCCCGACATCAATTGCCTGGGTGAAGTCTATAATCCCACCTTTCTGGGCCACCACAACACGTTCGAGATGTTGGGCTACGACATGGACCTGCGCGAGCGGGATCCGCTGGGCCTGTTGGATACGATCCTGAAGGAGACCGACGGCCTGCCCGGGTTCCGCTTGTTTCACGACCATGATGACCGCGTGGTGGAGCGGATCTTGCCCGATCCACGGATCGCCAAGGTGATTCTAACGCGCAATCCCCTCGACAGCTATGTGAGCCGCAAGATTGCAAGCGCCACGGGCCAATGGCGCCTGACGGATATGAAGCATGCCAAAACGGCGCAGATTCGGTTCGATCCGCCCGAGTTTTCCGATTTGCTGGACCGGCTTCTTGCGTTTCAGGGCCGTTTGCGGCGGGGGCTGCAAACCACCGGGCAAACACCGTTTGTGATCCGGTATGAAGATATCAACGATGCGGATGTCCTGAACGGGCTTGCGGCCTTCCTTGGCTCCGATCATCGGGTGGAGAAAGCGTCGAAGAAGCTGAAAAAGCAAAACCCCAGCGCGCTGCGGGACAAGGTTGAAAATTACGACGAGATGGTTGCAGAGATCAGCGATCTGGACCGGTTTGGATTGGAGAAATCCCCTGAGCTGGAGCCGGAACGGTCCGCCCAGGTTCGGAATTTCGTGGCCCATCCGACGCTGGGTCTGCTGTTTTGCCCGATCAAGGGCGCGCCGGAAAATGCGGTTCTGGAGTGGATGGGCGCGCTTGACGATGTCGGCCCCGCGGCGCTGCTGCGCAAGATGAACCAGAAGCATCTGCGCCAATGGATGAAGGACCATCCGGGATTTCGCAGCTTTGCGATTCTGCGGCATCCGGTGGCGCGTGCCTATACTGCGTTCAACCGGTTCATCCTGCCCGATGACAGGCCCGCCTATGCCGACCCGCGCAAGATCCTGCGCCAGCGCTACAAGGTGCCGATCCCGGAGAAGGCCCCCGGCGAGACGTGGTCGGAAGAGGATCAGAAGGCCGCGTTTCTGGGCTTTATCGGTTTCCTGAAAGGCAATTTGGACGGGCAGACCAGTGTGCGGGTGGACCAGGCCTGGGCCACGCAGACGGCGATCCTGCAAGGCATCGCGCCGGTGGTCCTGCCGCAAGCCGTGATCCATGAAGAGCGGTTGGGGGATGCATTGCCCGCGCTGGCCCGGGAGATCGGTGTGGACGCGGTTCCGGACGTGGCGGAGGAAAGCCTGCCGGGGCCGTATCGGCTCAAGGCGATTTACGATGGAAAGATCGAGCAGCAGCTGATCGATACCTATCGGCGGGACTATGTCGGGTTCGGATTTCCGAGGTGGAACCGGCGTTAGGCCGCCTGGGTTGCCTGGCTTTCGGTCAGCAGCGTGTAAAGCGTGACCGGATCGTTGTTGGCGCGCAGTTTCGCGCAAAGCGACGGATCCCGAAAGGTGCGCGAGACAAGCGCCAGCGCCTTGAGATGGTCGACCCCGGAATCCACCGGAGCGAGCAGCGTGAAGATCAGATCCACCGGTTGCCGGTCGGCCGCATCGAACGCGATCGGGCGGTCCAGCCGCGTGAACACGCCTTTCACGCCATCCATGTTTTCCAGGCGCGCATGGGGCAGGGCAATGCCGTTGCCCACGCCGGTGGGCCCAAGGCTTTCACGTTCCTGCAGCGCTTCGAAAATTCGGGCGGCGGGGATATCAACCTGGGTCTCGGCCAGATCGGCAATCGCCTGCATCAACCGCTTCTTGCTGCTGACGTCGCTCACGACTTTCACGGCCTGCGGTGCAAGCAAAGTTGAGAAGTGCATCAAACAAGTCCCCTATTCGCGCGTGCCGCGCCGGATAAGCACCCGATGCGGCACGAGTCCGTTCAGGTCAGGTCATTCACTTTTTGCCGGATCGATCCAGCCTACATTGCCGTCATCGCGGCGGTAGACGACGTTCACCCGGTCGTGCCCCTCGTGGCGAAACACCAGAAGCGGCGCTCCGGCAATCTCCATCTGCATCACCGCTTCCCCGACGGACAGGGATGGAATGCGTGTTTCCATCTCGGCCACGATAATGGGCTGGAGACTTTCGGGCTCGGCGTCGTCTTCTGTCGCATCAGACGAGGCCAGGATATAGGAGGAGCCGCCATAGACATCAATGGGCTGCGCGCGGTCGCGGTGATGATCCTTCAGGCGGCGCTTGTAGCGGCGCAACTGCTTTTCCAGCTTCTCGGCGGTTGTCTCGAACGCGGCATAGATCTCGTGGGCATGGCCCTTGGCCGAGGCGGTCAGCCCGGTGGACAGATGAACGGTGGTTTCACAAACGAATTCGGAACCGGATCTGGAGAAGACGATTGTCGCATCGGTCGGCCGTTCCGCGTATTTTTCGGCGATACTCCCAAGATTATCCTGCACGTGGGTTTGTAGGGATTGCCCGATTTCAATCTGTTTTCCGCTGATCTGATACCGCATGAAACCTCCGGGATTATGGGTGCACGGCGCGTTGGCCGTAACGAGGGACGTGTTGTTGTTGGATGTAGACGATCAGGCGCCGGGTCAGGCGGGCGGACCGCTTGCCGGGCGAGGCCATCAGGGATGAAGCATACGCAACCATCTGGTGTATTTGGCGACGAGTCGGCACTCCGTGTCAACGTAAAGAGCGTTAACTGATCCGGAACGATTGCCCCAGATAGACCCGGCGCACGTTTTCATCCCGCACCACCTCATCCGCCGTACCGGACATGATGATGGCACCGTCATGCAAGATGTAGGCGCGGTCCACGATGGCCAGCGTCTCCTGCACGTTGTGGTCCGTGATCAATACGCCGATGCCGCGCGTCTTCAGCTCGGCGACCAGGGCGCGTATATCGCCGACGGCAATGGGATCAACGCCCGCAAAGGGCTCATCCAGCAGGACGTATCGTGGGTTCGACGCCAGGCAGCGTGCGATTTCCACGCGGCGCCGTTCCCCGCCCGACAGCGACAAGGCCGGCGCGCGGCGCAGGTGTTCGATGGAGAATTCGGACAGCAATTCCTCCAGCCGGTCGCGCCGCGTCTTGCGCTTGGGCTCCACCACTTCAAGGATCGCCATGATGTTGTCTTCAACGCTCAGGCCGCGAAAGATGGACATTTCCTGGGGAAGATAACCAACGCCCGCCCGCGCGCGTCGATACATCGGGAACAGGGTGACGTCCTGCCCATCGATGCTCACCCGCCCGCCATCGGGCGTGATCAGGCCTGCGATGCAATAGAACGATGTGGTTTTGCCCGACCCGTTGGGGCCCAGCAGCGCCACAACTTCCCCTCGGTTGAGTTCAAGCGAGACGTCACGGATCACCGGGCGGCGACGGTAGCTTTTGCGCAACCGATCCACCCGTAACCCGGCGGACCCTTCTGTGACATCCAGCGCCATTCAGTCGCCACCCCCCAGAACCGTGCGCACACGGCCATCGACGGACCCGTTTCCGGTCCGCATATCGACGCTCATCCGGTCACCCGCAATGGCGGTGGGGCCCTGTGTGACCAGAACGTTTCCTGTCAGCGTCAGGAGGGCGGAGGCCACGTCGAACCGGGCCTGAGACCCTTCGGCGGCATCACTGCCGCGGGTGACCAGAACACCACCGGTGGCGATCACTTCGCGGATATCCTGATTGGCCCCCTCGGTCGCGTAGAGGACGCGCACATTGCCTGCGGCCATACGCAGATCACCCTGGATGACGATGACATTGCCGGTGAATACGGCCTCGCCGGTGGATTGATCCAGCGTCAGGCTGTCGGAGGTGACTTCGACGGGCTGCCGGTTGTCGTAGGACACACCGCCAAAGCCGATCTCGACCTGCGCGGAGGCAGGGGCGGCGACCAGAAGGATCAGGGCCAGGAGGGCGCAGAAACGATACATGGAAATCCTTTAACTCTGCGGCTCATATAGCATCCGCACTGTCCCGTTGAAACGGAGGATTGTCTCCCCCTCCGGCCCGACCATTTCCATCGAATCCGCCGTCAGATCCAGACCCGGCCCGGTGATGTGCACGGCGCCGGGCGCGCGAAGCTCCACACGGTCGAGCGCCATGACCAGCTCCGCACTGTCCAGCTGATAGCCCTGAGATGATTGCACCATCACACCGTCGCTCAACGTGGCGCGCTGGCGGGCCATGTCGAAATTGCCCAGCGCGGCCTCAACGGTCAGAAACGCTTCGGCGCTCAGATCCATGCGGCCTTCGATGGCCTGTGCCCGGATCTGTTCGGTCTGCCCCGCATCGGCGGTGACCGCATCGGCCACAAGGATCAGTTCCTGGCCCTCCGCCAGAACGCCCGCAAAACGCGGCTCTGTCACGCGCTGTTCGCGGGTGATCTGGTCGATATCCACCTCGGCATAAGGCAGGGCGGCATCGGGGTCGGGGTTACCGGCCAGCAAGAACAGGCTCGACAACAGGCCAAGCGCGATCAGGGGAAGGGTAACCTTCACCCAGACCACGGCCTTTGAGTAGATGTTGTCGCGCGCCATGGCGGCGTCCCCTTGATCCCCTAATGGGAGAAGATGTCGATCTCCGGCCATCCGGCCAGATCGAGTGTCGCACGGGTGGGCAGAAACTCAAAACACGCCTGCGCGATGTCGGTGCGCCCCTCGCGCGCCAACATGACATCAAGCTTCTCTTTCACTTGGTGCAGGTAGAGCACATCGGACGCGGCATAGGTTTTCTGTGCCTCGGTCAGGGCGTCCGCGCCCCAATCCGAGCTTTGCTGCTGCTTGGAAATGTCGATCTCCAGCAATTCCTGCAGCAGGTTCTTCAACCCGTGGCGATCCGTGTAGGTTCGAACCAGCTTCGAGGCGATCTTGGTGCAATAGACCGGCGCGGTCAGCGCCCCGAAGGCGTGGTACATGACCGCAATATCGAAGCGCCCGAAATGGAACAGTTTCAGCGTATCGGGATCCTGTAGAAGGCGCGCGAGGTTCGGAGCCTCCGTCTGGCCCTTGGCGATCTGGATAAGATGGGCGTTTCCGTCGCCATCGGAGAGCTGCACAACACACAGCCGGTCCCGATGCGGGTTGAGGCCCATGGTTTCGCAATCAATCGCGACGGCAGGGCCCAGCGCGAGATCATCGGGCAGGTCGTTTTGGTGGAAATGGATGGTCATCGGCGTGATCCCTCCGTCGGGAAATGGTCTATCGAAACGGCGGAGTGATGCGCCTTTTCGTCCTCAAAGTGCCCAAAGGGCGGCAGGACAAAAAGAAGTGGTGCCCAGGAGAGGACTCGAACCTCCACGTCCATACAGACACCAGCACCTGAAGCTGGCGCGTCTACCAATTCCGCCACCTGGGCAGGTGTCGTGAGAGCGGCTGATATATCCGGTTTGCAGGGCCGTCAATAGTCCTGCTCGAAGAAGATGCCGATGCTGGACCCGCCATCGGATCCGACCGAGCCGCGCGCGGTGATATTCGGCGTCAGATCGATGTTCAGGGACAGGTCGGCGTCGCCCTCGGCATTGATCGTGACATCGGTGTAGATGTTCTCCGACAGGTAGCGCCCGGCGGTGACGGCGGCGTTGCCCTCGGAATCGGTGCTCAGGTCAAGATCATCAAGGCCCAGACCGTCGCGGAGACCGGCGATGAAGCCGGAATTGGTGCTGCCGCCCGCAAGCGATGTGGCGGCATCGGCCAATTGCAGGAGCTGCAGCGGCGACAGGCCCGAGACGGACCGCCCGAAGAGGAGCTGCGCCAGAACCTCATCCTCGGGCAGGGACGGATCAGACGAGAAAGTGATATCCGGGCTCGACGCCGATCCGACCACGCCGATGGTGATCTGATATCCGCTGGCCCGGCTGGTGGCGGCGAGGCGCAGGAACGGATCGAAGCTGCCTTGCAGCGTCGCCGATCCTTCGGTGAAGTCCAGCCGGGTGCCCAGGATCGAAAGACGCCCCCGGATCAGGCTGAACTGACCGGTCGGGATCATGTTTGCCGTTGTGCCGAACAGGCGGATCGATCCGCCGAATTCGGCATCGATCCCGCGTCCGCGCAGAAAGATCCGCCCCGGCGCATTGATCGTGATGTCGAGACCGGTCGTGGCGCTGCCGCCTGCGCCCCCGTTCGAGCGGCCCAGAAGGCCCGCAAACTGGCGCGTCAGGCGCTCATCGGGGGATTCGCCCAGATGGCGGATGTCCGGGATGGCCGCGCTGCCGCCAAGGCTTGCCTCGGGTACCCGGATCTCGGTTCCCCCAAGATTGACCTCACCCGAGATTTGCGGGCCGCGCGCCAGGGGGCCGGATATCGACAAATCGGCACTGGTGATCCGGGCCTCGTACAATGTTGGATCGACAAGACGGGCGTTGCGCAGGCCCAAGCTGATCTGGCCATCGATCCCGGGGCTGCCCAGATTGATCGCGCCCTGGGCGGTGACGTCCCCCCCGGTGGACAGCGTGCCATTCGCCGTCACGTTCAGACGCCCGCCGGACAATTGGCCGTTCAGGCCCAGGTTTTCGATGGCAAGCGCGTATCTGGGAAGCGCCACCCGGGCATCGCCGCTTCGCAGCGTTCCCGAAAGTGACCCGAGGCCGGGCTGACCGCGCATCGCAAGATCAAAGCCCAACGTTCCGCGAATGGAGCGAGGGCGGATGAAGCGGTTGGCAAGCGCCAGCGGAGCCTGCCCGCTTGCGGTGATATCCACCGCATTGTCGGGCAGACCGACACGGCCATTCACGGTGGCGCGCATCCCGCCCGGGCCGCCAAGATCGGCGTTGATCTGCCACGGGTCGGTACCGGTTCGGGTGATCGACGCATCGGTTGTGACAGGGCCCGACAGGGCGTCGGTAAAGAGGCCCACATTCGCCAGCCGGGCGCTGATATCGGCGCGGCTTGTCTCCGGCCCCACGCTGGCATCGCCCGTCAGGGTCAATTCGCGGTTGTTCAGGGACAGATCCGACAAGGTGAGGGTGCCGTCCGTTCGGGCGGCGGTTGCAGACAGGTTTGTCAGCCCGGCAAGAAGTTGCTGCGGCACCGCGTTGCCCAGATCCAGATCCCGGGCTGAAGCCACCAGATCGACGGCAAAATCCGTGGTTTCCGCATCGAATTGGCCGTCTACACTCACGTCGATCTCATTGGGACCAGTCAGGTTGGCCGTCACGTCGAACGGTGCGGTGCCGATGCGGGCCAGATCAGCCTCGATGGTCACTGGTCCTGACAGGATATCGGTGAAAAGCCCCACATCCTGCAATTGGAACCGGGTTGTGACATTGGTATCGTCGGACGACAGGGACGCGGTGCCTGTCAGGCTCAATTCTGCGTTTTCGAGCCGCAAATCCTCCACGCGCAGGCCGTCGGTGTCCCGGACCGTGCGGGCCGACAGCTCTGTCGCGCCTGCAAAGACCTGTTCAGGGACGGCGTCGGCGACACGCAGGTCCTGCGCCGTGCCGGAGAGGCCCAGATCAAAGGCACGTGAGAGCGCCTCGATCTGGCCCGCAACACCAAGTTCAACCGATCCTTCAAGGGGCTGACCCGCCAAAGCTGCGAAACGCGATAGGTCGGCGACCTCAGCCATGATGTCGAGGCCGATATCCAACCGCCCCTCGCCGGTCTGCGCCGATGCGCCGCCGCGCAGGGCCATATCACTGGCGACGACGTTCAGATCGGACAAGATGACAGGCGCGCCCGACACCCAGGATATCTGCGCATCGATGCCAAGCGTTTCGCCAATAGCCCGCCCAAGCGCAGGATCGGAATGCGCCACGCCGTTGAGCGCGGCGTTGAAATTCGCCGTTGCGGCCTCGATCCCACTCGCCGTCAGCGCAAGCGCACCCTCCAGCGTCAGGGCGGCGCCATCTATAGTCAGGTCATCGACCCGCAGCTGATCCAGATCAGCGGTCAGCGTATAGGCATCCCCCTCGGCCCGATCATAGGTCAGATCCAGCGACGCGGCGGAGATCAGGGCCTCGACCCCCCCGGCGGGCAGGCGGACATCGCCACCCTCCGGCGGCGTGATCTGCCCGGTCAGGGCCACCCGTTCCGGCAGGCCCTGGGCGTCAATCGCAAGGTCGCCCTGCAGCTGCAACGCGGCGGAGCTGAGGCGCAGCGCCTCCAATTCGGTCGCCCCGTCCGGCGTTTGGCGCACTTGCGCCTGCAATTGCACATCGGTGCCGAAAAATTCCCGGTATTCGGGGATCAGGAGAGGAGAGATGTCGCCGCCGATATCCGCCACAACCAGTTGCTCGCCGCCAGCCCCCCGGGACGACACCACGCTGCCGGTGATCCGATCCTCGCCACCAGTCGCAAGGGCGATATCGGCGGTGAAGTCGTCAAGTGGGCCGTCGCCTTCGACGGAGAGGCGCAAGTCAGGGCGGTCGGGCAGGCCGATCAATTCGGCGACAAGGCCGTTTTCGGCTTCCTCCAACAGCAGGTTCAGCCCCAGATTGCGGGTCGCGTTGTCGTATTGTGCCTGAAGCGCAAAGGTGCCCGTCGGCCCGTCGAGCCGCTGTAACGAAATATCAGCCGAACCGGTGCCGCCCGACAGCCGAGCCGATCCCGAAATGCTCAGCCGGGCCGGTAGCCCGATCAGGCTTTCGTCCAAGACCACTTCGGCGATGGAAACCTCGCCGATTTCGATACTGACCGGCAGGTCAGGCAAGGAAAATGGCTGCGCCTCGGCCGGGGGAAGGTCCGCGCCTTCGGTGGGCAAGGGCGGGCGGAGGATTTCCAGCCGTTCTGCCGTCAGAGACTCGACTTGCAGCGCGCCCCGGAGCAGGGCGGACCGCGTCCAGTCCAGCGATGCGTTTTCCAAGATCAGCCAGACGCCATCGGCATCCGCGATGGTCAGCCGATCCAGTTGCGCCTGAGATGACAAGGCACCGCGAAACCCGGTAATCGAGACCTGCCTTGAGCCGTCATCGGACAATTGCTCTTCGAGCAGCCGCGTCAGCCGCGACCGGTCATCCTCCTGCGCCCAGGCGATGGCGGGCAGCAGACTGAGGCACAGGATCAGGAGCCAGCGCATCAGAACGAGTGCCCGATACCGATATAGATGAACAGATCTTCGCCCACACCCGCACCGCGCACCGGCGTCGCGAGATCCACGCGGATCGGGCCAAACGGAGTGTCATAGCGCACGCCAAGCCCGGCCCCCGCATGCCAATCGCCCGAGCCGCCCAACGCATCCGCACCCACATACCCGGCATCGGCAAAAGCCACGAGGCCGAACGCCGTATCGCCGATGTCTTGCCGATATTCGGTGGATAGCCCGAGGAAGCTCCGGCCCCCGGCGGCCAGGCCCATCTGGGTGGCGCCCAAGGATTGGAATTCCTGCCCCCGCACGGTGCCTGCACCGCCCGAGAAGAAGAGGAAGTTCGGCGGGATCTCGGTGATGTCGCCGCCAAAGACGCTTCCGGCCTGGACGCGCGCCGCAATCCGGGCGGCGCGATCTTCGCCAAAGCCGAAATACACGCGGCCATCCACATAGGCGCGCGCGCCGCCGCTGCCTTGATCCGTCAGGAAAGGGGTGGCGCTTGTTTCAAGAAAGAACAGCTGCCGGGCATCGAGCGGATCATCGCGGCGATCCCATGTCAGCGCAACGGGAACGGATACAAGGGTCAACTGCCGGTCACCGAATTGATCCTCGATATCAAAATACGTGACCCCAAGGCCGAGCGAGCCTGTCAGAAGCCGTGTGAACCGGTGCTCCACCCCAACTTCTGCACCAATCGTGGACAGGGAGAAGGCGGGTTCATCGAGGTATTCGGCCCCAAGCTCGGTATAGAACGTCGTGTCGGGGGTGAATGTTGCGGGCCGGGAATAGCGCAGACCGAGGGAGGCATCGATGCCCTCGACCTCCTCGGTGGAGAGCCCTTCGGATCCGATCCCGCTGATCTCACCCTCGATCCGCAGGCGTTCGGCCCCGCCGAACAGGTTGCGGTGCAGCCAATAGGCGCTGAGCGCGGCGCCGTCATCGGTGGAGATTTCTGCCCCAAACCCGACCCGGCGCGGCTCACTTTCAACAAGCGTTGCAGTGATATCCATCTGCCCGTCGGGCCCGACCTCGCCTTCCTCCAGCGCGATGGCCGAAAAGACGCCGGTATCCTGCAGGCGGCCCTCCACCCGGTCCAGCGTGTCGGGCGAAAACACCGCGCCTTCCGGCAGGCCTGCGATGGCAAGGATGCGGTCGGGGCGCATCCGGTCCTGTCCTTGCGGACGCAGTTGCCCGAAGCGGACGACCTGGCCCGGCTCGATCCGGACGCGGACGTCCAGAACCGCTTCGCCATTGCGCGCGGTGATCTGTTGATCGGCAACCTCGGCCGTGGCGTAGCCTGCGTCCCGCCATCCCTCGATCCCTGCTCGCGCGGTATCCCGCAGAAGCGGTGTGGTGGCCGCGCCACCGGGGCGAAACTCGTCGGGCAATTCGGTGTCGGTTGCCAATGGGGCGATGTCAGCGGTGCCAAGCTGGAAAACGGGGCCGGGATCAACCGAGATGTTGATCCGGGACACGCTGCGTGGCGCGCCGAAGGGCGGGATACGGGCGGCCTCGCGGCCATCGACACTGATCCGCACGACGGGTGAGAAATGGCCGGCATCGTAAAGCGCTGCAACCAACCGGCCGTAATCCGCGCGGGCTGCCGCGATCAGATCCTGGGCGGTGCGATCTTCCTCGGTATCCTGCAGCAGTAGCGACGCGGCGCGGAGGCGATCGGTCAGATCATCATCGGCGCCGGGCGCCGAAAGCTGGATGTCCTGCGCACCAGATGTGGTGGCAAAGGCAAAAAATACGAATACAAAAGGTGTCAGTCGACCGGCACGCATAGTCTTCTCGATAATTGGCTTCATATCGGAACGCCAGCGTAATAAGACCGGTTCCCCCTTTGGGGCGAAAAGTTGAGACCTTTTGCGCCTTGCCGCAAAACCTAGCGCCACGTATCACCACGTCCAGAATGCGACCAAGGGAGCCGTTCGATGGCCAAACTCGTCACCATATTCGGCGGATCCGGTTTTGTGGGCCGCTACATTGCCCGTCGCATGGCCAAGGAAGGTTGGCGCGTGCGTGTGGCCGTGCGTCACCCGAACGAAGCCCTGTTCGTGAGGCCCTACGGCGTTGTCGGCCAGGTTGAGCCGGTTCTGGCCAACATCCGCGATGACACGAGCGTGCGTGCGGCGATCCATGGGG
Source organism: uncultured Roseicyclus sp. (assembly GCA_947494975.1). GTDB lineage: Bacteria > Pseudomonadota > Alphaproteobacteria > Rhodobacterales > Rhodobacteraceae > Gymnodinialimonas. The sequence goes on from CANLXA010000004.1 coordinate 190,549, forward strand.
CCGATGGGGTGGTGAATTGCGTGGGCACATTCGATGCCGGTGGCAAGAACAGTTTTCAGGCGGTCCAGAATGAAGGTGCGGCCCGGATTGCGCGGATCGCTGCGGAAGAAGGGGCCGAGACCATGGTTCACCTCTCCGCAATCGGCGCGGACCCGGACGGCGACAGCCTCTACGCCCAGAGCAAAGCCGAAGGCGAGGTTGCGGTGCTGGAGGCCATGCCCGATGCGATGATCCTGCGCCCCTCCGTCGTTTTCGGGCCCGAAGACAACTTCTTCAACCGCTTTGCCGCCATGACGCGGCTGGGGCCGATCCTGCCCGTGGCGGGCGCCGAAACCCGGTTTCAGCCGGTATACGTGGATGATGTGGCGCAGGCCGCCGTCAAAGGCGTTCTGGGCCGCGCCCATGGCGTGTATGTGCTTGGCGGGCCGGACGTCGAGACATTCCGAGGCCTGATGCAGCGGATGCTGAAGGTGATCCGCAGGCGCCGCCTTGTGTTCAACATGCCGTTCTTTGTGGCGCGGATCATGGCGTTTGTTCTGGACGGATTGCAGACCATCACAGGCGGCCTTTTCCACAACGGCATCCTGACCCGCGATCAGGTGCGCAGCCTTCGGTCCGACAATGTGGTCGCAGAGGACGCGAAGACATTGAGCGATCTTGGGATCGAGCCGACGTCGATGGATGTGGTGCTTGAGGAGTATCTATGGCCGTTCCGTCCGTCGGGCCAGTATTCCCAGATCAAGGAAAGCGCCCGGAACCTGCGCCAAAGCTAGGTGTAGGCGATCCAGAGCAGGACGAGGCCAAGCGCCACGCGGTAGATGACGTAGGGCGTGAAGCTCACGCTTTTCAGCAGTTTGAACATCAGCGCCAGGGCCGCCAGTGCGGCAAGGAAACTCAGGCCAGCCGCAATTGCGCCGTCGCGCGCTGCTTCTGCGTCGGCCTCCGCGATCACTTCGGCACCCGCAAAGACGCCCGACGCAATAATGGTCGGGATCGACATCAACATGCTCAGCCGCGCGGCGCTTTCGCGATCATAGCCTAGAAAGCGCCCTGCTGTGATCGTGATGCCGGACCGCGACGTGCCCGGGATCAAGGCGATGGCCTGCCAGAGGCCCATGATGATCGCGTCGCGCGTCGTCCAATCATCGCTGCGTTTGTCCTCCGCGCCGGATTGGTCGGCCCAGTAGAGGATGAGGCCGAAGATCAACATGGTCCATCCGATGACGGTGATTGACCGCAGGTGATCGTAGAGGCCGGTGATTTCGAGAAAGAGGCCGAACAGGATGACCGGGATCGTCGAGATCAGGAGCAGGAAGGCCAGCTTCGCGCCTACAGTATCCAGTCGACCCGTCAACATCCGCGGCGTGCCGATCAGAGCCGTTTTCACGTCTGACCAGAAGTAGAGGATGACGGCGCCGAGAGTGCCCACGTGGACGGCGACGTCGATGACCTGCCCCTGATCCTCAGCGCCGGTGAGATTCGGGAGGAGAATCAGGTGCCCCGATGATGAAATCGGCAAGAATTCGGTGATGCCCTGGATCAGCGCGAGGAGGAAGAGGTGGAGAAGGTTCATTGCAGCGTATTCCGCAAGTTACCTAATACGATGACAAAAAACACATTTTTTGAATATAGGTAAATCATACTGTCTTATTTTTCGCTCGGAAACTGCTTTTTTGTGGCGTTGTCATCACAACACCGACAAGTATGTCAGCATTGCTGTCTTTTTATCCGCTCACGACGCCGTTATACGGGCGCTTCAAGGATGGGAGATATGGTGTGGCTAAGCAACCCATGTTGAAGTTTGTGACCGTGGGCAAGGAGATGCCCGAAAAGCGGCTCGCGGACCAGCGGAAAGAGGATTTCGCCGAGATCTACGGCGAGTATGCCCGCGAAAAGGCGGCCGAGCAGGCGGGGCGGTGCAGCCAGTGCGGCGTACCCTATTGCCAGAGCCATTGCCCGCTCCACAACAACATCCCCGATTGGCTGAAGCTGACGGCGGAAGGGCGCCTGCGCGAAGCTTATGAGTTGAGCCAGGCCACCAATACCTTCCCGGAAATCTGCGGCCGCATCTGCCCGCAGGATCGGTTGTGCGAGGGCAATTGCGTCATCGAGCAATCGGGCCATGGAACGGTCACCATCGGCTCGGTTGAGAAATACATCACCGATACGGCATTCGATCAGGGCTGGGTGATGCCCATCGCGCCCTCGGTTGACCGCGCGGAATCCGTTGGGATCGTCGGGGCGGGCCCCGGTGGCTTGGCAGCGGCGGACATGCTGCGCCGCGCTGGCCTGCAGGTGACGGTTTATGACCGCTATGACCGGTCTGGTGGACTGATGGTCTATGGCATTCCCGGCTTCAAGCTGGAGAAAGACGTCGTCATGCGGCGCAACAAACAGCTGGCCGATGGCGGCGTCACGTTCGAGCTGAACTGCGACGTGGGCCAGGACATTACGCTGGAGGAAATCCGCGAGGAGCATGATTACGTCATCATCGCCACCGGCGTCTACAAATCCCGGGAATTGCCCGGGCCGGGTGCGGGTGCGGACGGGATCGTGCGCGCGATTGATTACCTGACCGCCTCGAACCGCAAATCCTTTGGCGACAAGGTGCCGGAGTTTGACAGCGGTGAGCTGAATGCCGAGGGCAAGCGGGTGGTGGTGATCGGCGGCGGCGACACGGCGATGGATTGCGTGCGTACCGCCACGCGTCAGGGTGCCACAAGCGTAAAATGCCTCTACCGGCGCGACCGGGCGAATATGCCGGGTTCCCAGCGGGAAGTTCAGAACGCCGAGGAAGAGGGCGTCGAGTTCGTCTGGCTGTCGGCACCCAAGGGTTTCACGGGTGACAGTGTGGACGGTGTGATGGTCCAGAAAATGCGCCTTGGCGCGCCCGATGTGACGGGACGGCAGAGCCCGGAAGTCATTGACGGGGCGGACTATATCGAAGGCGCTGATCTGGTGATCAAGGCGCTGGGATTCGAGCCAGAGGATCTTCCCGCGCTGTGGCAGACGCCGGAACTGGAAGTGACCCGATGGGGCACGATCAAGACCAACCACCGGACCCATGAAACCGCGTTGGAAAACGTTTTTGCCGTGGGTGACATCGTGCGCGGTGCGTCTCTGGTGGTATGGGCAATCCGCGATGGGCGTGAGGCGGCAGAGGCTATTCTTGAGCGGGTTGCGATGCAGGGACGTGTTGCTGCCGAATAACCTCGAACAACCCGGGCCGGGCAAGCTTTGCAGGGCCAAAATATATCAATGGTAGATCAATTGCGCCCAGATGGGCGATTTGGGAAAACACAGGAAGACTGACCTGATGCCGTTCTTTCGAACAAAGACCCTAACTGCAATTCTGGGCGTTGCCGTCGCCAGTGTGGCCCCCGGCGCGGTTCAGGCGCAATCGCCTACCGCCAGGCAGTTTCAGGTGCCCGATGGCTGCACGGCCTTCCTGACGGTGCAATCCCGATCCTGCCTTGTGGCACATCATTGGCGGTGCGATGCGGATCCGGCGGGCAGCCATTGGCGCGTGACGCTGGATCAGGACGGGGCCTTCTACCTGAATTATACCGACGACGAATTCCGCTGGCTCCGGTCCTTCGACCTGCGTGACGGCTCGCGCGATATCCTGATCGAACCGGAGGATGACCCGGCCAGCATGAGCGAACTTCTCGAAACCGGACGCGACACGATGGTGTTCTCGGTTCGCGAAGAATCGAGCGTCGGGACGTTTCAGCGGGACTACACGGGATATGACAGCCTGACCGGGCAGTATTTCACGATCGATGGCCATGAGCTTGAGATGACCGAGTTCGCCTATCAATGGGAAACCGGTGGTGGGCCGAGATCCACCGAGGGCAATCAGTTCATCAGCCGGGAATGGGGCCTGTTTTTCGGCGGGTTGGAGACGGTGACGCTGCCTGCGGGGGATTCGATCGAAGGCAATTACAGCCCCGTTGAATTTGCTGAACCCGGTGAGGACGGATTCCTTGCACTGCAGCCACAATATGATTGCGGCGACATCATGAGCGCGCTGCCAGCGACGCCGATATGGCGGGTGGGCCAATGAGCGGCGATCTGCGCGATCCCTACCGGCGGACCGGGCAACTGTACGGGCACTGCCTGTGCGGTGCCGTCACCATTGAGGTGGACGGCGATTACGTGGCCGCTGTAGGCGCATGCCACTGCACCATGTGCCAGCGAAGCAACGGCGTTTTGTTCGCCGCCTTCGAGGCCGCGCCCGATGCCGTTACAACACACGGCCCCGCTCAACGCTACGCGTCCTCGCATTTCGCGGAACGGGCATTTTGCAGCACGTGCGGCAGCGCGTTGTGGCTGCGCGATACGGGCGATCCAAATGCTGGGTACGAATTGATGCCGGGGCTGTTCGCGGGAGCCGCCGACTTCCCGCTGATCTCGGAAATCTACCACGACAAGGCGCCGACCTACCTGCCGCTGGCGGGCGACCACAGGCGTGGGACACGCGCCGAATACGAAGCAAAGAACCCCCATATCGAGGGAGATATCCAATGACCCACTTCGACACCGCCTGGGCCGCCGCCGAAGAAGCAAAGCGCAAATGGATGGAAGAGAACGGCATGTTCCGCGAGGCGGATGAGCATTCGTCCTGCGGCGTGGGGCTGGTTGTGTCGATCGATGGCACGCAATCGCGGCAGGTTGTGGAAAACGGGATCAACGCGCTCAAGGCGATTTGGCACCGGGGCGCTGTGGATGCCGACGGTAAGACCGGGGACGGCGCGGGCATCCATGTCCAGATCCCCTACAAGTTCTTCGGCGAGCAGATCGAGCGGACCGGCCACACGGTCCGGGACGAGCTGTTGGCCGTGGGCCAGGTTTTCTTGCCGCGCAACGATTTCGGCGCGCAGGAGACCTGCCGGACCATCGTGGAATCCGAAGTGCTGCGGATGGGCTACTACAGCTATGGCTGGCGCCATGTGCCGGTCGATATCTCCGTTCTCGGCGAGAAGGCCAACGCGACGCGGCCCGAGATCGAGCAGATCCTGATCTCCAACGCGAAGGGTGTGGACGAGGAGACGTTCGAGCGCGAGCTTTACGTTATTCGTCGGCGGATCGAGAAAGCCGCGGCGGCCGCGGGCGTGGGGCAGCTTTACCTTTGCTCGCTGTCGTGCCGCTCGATCATCTATAAGGGCATGATGCTGGCCGAGCAGGTGGCCGAATTCTACCCCGACCTGCTCGATGAACGCTTCGAAAGCGCGTTTGCGATCTATCACCAGCGCTATTCCACCAACACGTTCCCGCAATGGTGGCTGGCGCAGCCGTTCCGGATGCTGGCCCATAACGGCGAGATCAACACGCTGAAGGGCAACCTGAACTGGATGAAGAGCCACGAGATCCGCATGGCGTCGTCGTTCTTTGGGGATATGGCCGAAGATATCAAACCGATTGTCGCCGGGGGTTCATCGGATTCCGCGGCTTTGGATTCGGTGTTCGAAGTTCTGGTGCGGGCCGGGCGCAATGCGCCGATGGCCAAGACGATGCTGGTGCCCGAAGCCTGGAGCCAGACCGCGACGGAACTCCCGCAGGCCTGGCAGGACATGTATTCCTACTGCAATTCGGTGATGGAGCCGTGGGACGGCCCGGCGGCGTTGGCGATGACCGATGGCCGGTGGGTCTGTGCTGGTCTCGACCGGAACGGGCTGCGCCCGATGCGCTACGTGGTGACGGGTGACGGCCTGCTGATCGCCGGGTCCGAGACCGGGATGGTGCCGGTGGATGAGGCATCGGTTGTGGAGAAGGGCGCGCTGGGCCCGGGGCAAATGATTGCCGTCGATATGCAGGAACAGACCCTGTTCCATGACACCGAGATCAAGGACGCGCTGTCGGCCAGTCGGGATTTTGGCGATTGGGTGGGCAAGATCACCAACCTCGAAGAGGAGACGGCGGGGATCAGCGAGGTCGCGTATTTTTCCGGCGCGGATCTGCGCAAACGGCAGATCGCGGCGGGTTATTCGATCGAGGAGCTGGAACAGATCCTCGCGCCGATGGCGGAAGATGGGAAAGAGGCGCTGGCGAGCATGGGCGACGACACGCCCTCTGCCGTGCTGAGCAGTCAATATCGGCCGCTCAGTCACTATTTCCGGCAGAATTTCAGCCAGGTGACGAATCCGCCCATCGACAGCCTGCGCGAATACCGCGTGATGAGCCTGAAGACCCGGTTCGGCAACCTCAAGAACGTGCTGGATGAGGATGGCAGCCAGACCGAGATTCTGGTGCTCGACAGCCCGTTTGTGGGCAATGCGCAGTTCGCCAAGATGGTGAGTTACTTCCAGGACAGCGTGATCGAGATCGATTGTACGTTCGATGCGGGGGCGGAGGCCGGTGCGCTGCGCAAGGGGCTGGAGCGGATCCGGGCCGAGGCGGAAGATGCCGTGCGCTCCGGCGCCGGGCATATCGTGCTGACCGATCAGGGGCAGGGCGAAGGCCGCGTGCCGATGCCGATGATCCTGGCCACGTCGGCGGTGCATTCATGGCTGACCCGCAAGGGCCTCCGGACATTCTGTTCACTCAACGTGCGGGCCGCGGAATGTATCGATCCGCATTACTTCGCCGTGCTGATCGGCTGTGGCGCGACCACGGTGAACGCCTATCTGGCGCAGGACAGCATTGCGGATCGGATTGATCGAGGGTTGATTGACGGCTCTCTCACCGAAGCAATGGCGCGATATCGCGATGCGATCGATCAGGGTCTTCTGAAGATCATGGCCAAGATGGGGATCAGCGTGATTTCCAGCTATCGCGGCGGCCTGAATTTCGAGGCGGTGGGGCTCAGCCGGGCCATGGTGGCGGAATACTTCCCAGGCATGTTGAGCCGGATCAGCGGCATCGGCGTTAGCGGCCTGCAAAAAGCAGTGGAAGAGGTGCATCGCCGTGGCTGGCGGGGCGGGCGCGACGTACTTCCCATAGGCGGCTTCTACAAAGCGCGCCGGTCGGGCGAGACCCATGCCTGGGCCGCGACGACCATGCATATGATGCAAGCGGCCTGTGATCGGGCGTCCTTTTCGCTGTGGAAACAGTACTCTGCCAAGATGCGGGCGAACCCGCCAATCCATCTGCGGGACCTTCTGGATATCAAGCCGATGGGTGCGCCTGTGCCGATTGAGGAGGTGGAGAGCATCACCTCGATCCGCAAACGGTTCGTGACGCCAGGCATGTCGCTGGGCGCACTGTCGCCCGAGGCGCACAAGACGCTGAACGTGGCGATGAACCGGATCGGTGCGAAGTCTGACTCAGGCGAAGGCGGCGAAGATCCGGCGCATTTTGTGCCGGAATCCAACGGCGACAACCCATCTGCGAAGATCAAGCAGGTGGCAAGCGGGCGCTTTGGCGTGACGGCGGAGTATCTGAACCAGTGCGAAGAGCTGGAGATCAAGGTCGCCCAGGGCGCCAAGCCCGGTGAAGGTGGCCAGCTGCCCGGCATGAAAGTGACAGAGCTGATCGCGCGGCTGCGGCATTCGACGCCGGGGGTGATGCTGATCTCCCCGCCGCCGCATCACGACATCTATTCGATCGAGGATTTGGCGCAGCTGATCTATGATCTCAAGCAGATCAACCCGCGTGCAAAGGTGACGGTCAAGCTGGTGGCCTCAAGCGGTGTCGGCACGATTGCGGCTGGTGTGGCCAAGGCGAAAGCCGATGTGATCCTGATTTCCGGCCATAATGGCGGGACGGGCGCCAGCCCCGCGACCAGTATCAAATATGCCGGTCTGCCGTGGGAAATGGGTCTCACCGAGGCGCATCAGGTTCTGGCGATGAACAACCTTCGGTCCCGCGTGACGCTGAGGACCGATGGGGGCCTGCGCACGGGGCGGGACATCGTGATGGCAGCGATGATGGGGGCCGAGGAATACGGCATCGGCACCGCGGCGCTGATCGCCATGGGCTGCATCATGGTACGCCAGTGCCAGTCCAACACGTGCCCCGTAGGCGTGTGTACGCAGGACGAAGCCCTGCGTGACAAGTTCACCGGCAATGCCGACAAGGTTGTGAACCTGATCACCTTCTATGCCGAAGAAGTGCGGGAGATTCTGGCCTCCATCGGCGCGCGGTCGCTTGATGATGTGATCGGGCGCGCGGATCTGTTGAGCCAGGTCAGCCGCGGGGCCGCGCATCTGGACGATCTGGACCTGAATCCGCTTCTGATCACCGTCGATGGCGCGGACCGCATCGTTTACAATCGCGAGAGGGAGCGGAATGCCGTGCCCGACACGCTGGATGCGCAGATCGTGGCGGATGCCGACCGGTTCCTGAAAGACGGCGAAAAGATGCAGCTGTCTTATGCGGTGCAGAACACGTTGCGCACGATCGGCACGCGCACCAGCAGCCATATCGTTCAGCGCTTCGGGATGCGGAACGACCTGCAGCCGGATCACCTGACGGTGAAGCTGAAGGGCTCGGCCGGGCAATCATTGGGCGCGTTTTCCGCGCCGGGCCTGAAGCTGGAAGTTTCGGGTGATGCCAACGATTACGTGGGCAAGGGTCTGTCGGGGGGCACCGTGGTGGTGCGCCCACCGATGGCCTCGCCGCTCGTGGCGACCGACAACGTGATCATCGGCAACACCGTGCTTTATGGTGCGACCGATGGGCATCTCTTTGCTGCTGGTCGCGCCGGGGAACGGTTCGCGGTGCGCAATTCCGGCGCGAAGGTGGTGATCGAGGGCTGCGGCTCCAACGGGTGTGAATACATGACCGGCGGCGTGGCTGTGATCCTGGGCTCCATCGGCGCGAACTTCGGGGCCGGTATGACCGGAGGGATGGCGTATCTCTATGATCCTGCCGGCGACGCGCTGGTGAACATGAACCTTGAGACGCTGGTGACCTGCCCCGTGACGGTCGACCATTGGGAGGCGCAGTTGCGCGGCCTGGTCGAGCGCCACGCCGAGGAGACCGGCAGCATGAAGGCGCGAGACATCTTGCAGCATTGGGAGACCGAGAGGGCGCATTTCCTGCAGGTCTGCCCGAAAGAGATGCTGAACAAGATCCCTGTTGGATTGGGGATCGAGGAGACGGCGGTTCCGGCGGAGTAACTCCGCTGGATAGCGCCACAACGTTGGCGAACCGATGAACAAGCACCGTTTTGAGTGCGCAGCCTAAAGCGAGTGATCAGGCTCTATGAAGCGAGTTAGAGCCTGTCTCATCGTCTTTGACGCCGCTGGCTCTAGGGCGTCACGAAATCCGCCTTCGTGTAGCCCTGAATGAACAGGAGCGCCGTCAGGTCGCCATGGTTGATGCGGATCTTCGCTTGTTCCTGCACCGTTGGTTTGGCGTGAAGGGCCACGCCCGTTCCCGCCATTTGCAGCATGCCGAGATCATTGGCGCCGTCCCCTACGGCCAGCACATCGGCGGGTTTCAGGCCGCGTTGCGCGGCGATTCGGGTCAGCGCCTCGACCTTCGCGTCGCGCCCCAGGATCGGCGTGGCGACCTGCCCCGTCAGAGTCCCGTGCTCCGCGAGAAGCGTGTTGGCATGGTGTTCGTCAAAACCGAGCTTGTCGGCGATGGCGGCCGCGAACGCGGTGAACCCGCCGGAGACCAGCGTGCAATAGGCCCCGTTCGCCTTCATCGTGGCCAGCAGGGTTGGGCCGCCGGGCATCAGCGTGATGCGTTTGTCCAGAACCTTGGCAATCGTCGCCTCGGGCAAGCCTTGCAACAGGCCGACGCGTTTCCTGAGCGCGGCTTCGAACTCCAACTCGCCATTCATGGCGCGCGCGGTAATGGCGGCGACCTGTTCGCCGAACCCGGCCTCGGCCGCCAATTCGTCGATGCATTCCTGCTGGATCATCGTGCTGTCCATATCGGCCAGCAGCATCTTCTTGCGCCGGTTCCCTGCCTTTTGCACCACGAGGTCCACGCCCTCGGCGCTGAGGCTTTCCCAAACGGTTCCGATATTTCGTGGAATCTTGGGCGCATCGAACTCCGCGCAATGGTTCGGATCGAGCCAAAGGGCATCACCGCCCCCCATTGCGTTGCGGAGATTCTTGACGAGGCTCGGATCCAGATACATGGCCGAGTTGGTCAGAAGGGTTACGGTGAACATGTTTCGCGCTTTCGGGATCTTGCCGACAAAACCATAGGTCGTGGGGCGGGGCAGGGCCAGTGCATTGGCGACCGGCATGTGGTGCGCTATGTCGCGCCTCATGGCAGGACGGATCGGGATATGGGCCTTTGCGGCGGCGGCGGTTTTGGCGCTTGGTCTGGGTATCGCCCTGTTGGAGCGTGCGCGGGCAGGTGTTGAGATCAGCCATGAGGTGGTGGGCCGGACGCCCGTAACCGTTACGCGTGCCCCCGATGCGGAGGGGCCTGTCGTGGTGATTGCCCATGGCTTCGCGGGATCCCGCCAGATGATGTCGGCCTGGGCGCTGTCGGCGGCGCGGGCGGGATACATCACCGTGACCTATGATTTGGAGGGGCATGGCCGCAATCCGGTGCCGATGTCGGGTGATGTGACCGAGCTGGACGGCACAACACGCATCCTTCTGGAAGAGATGGCGCGTGTTGTTGCGTTTGCGGTGTCGTTGCCCGGCGCGGATCAGCGTGTGGCGCTGGTGGGGCACTCCATGGCGTCCGATCTGATCGTGCGGCGGGGCCTTGTGGATGAACGGGTTGAAGCGATTGTGGGGATTTCCCTGTTTTCCCGGGCTGTCACGGCGTCGGAGCCCCGGAACCTCCTGATCCTGAATGGTCAGTTCGAGGGGGCCTTGCGGGCCGAGGCGCAGCGCGTGATGGCGGAGATTGGTGGCGTGGAAGGTGAGATCGTGGGCGAGCCCGGCGAAGGGTTCGCACGATATGCGGTGGCCGTGCCCTGGGCGGAGCATGCCAGCATTTTATGGGCGCCCACGGGCTTGGAGAATATGGTGACCTGGCTTGACGCGACGTTTGACCGGGAAAGTCATGGCGGGATCGTCCGGCTGGGTTGGGGCATCATCTTGACGCTGGCCGGTGCAGTCATGTTGGCGCGGCCCCTCGCCGCCGTCTTGCCGGACGGGCCAGAGCCGGAGGGCCTGCCGCGGCGTGCGTTCTGGATCCTGTCGCTCACTCCCATCGTGGTTGTGCCGCCTATCGCTGTAACCATCGAGGTCGGCGTATTGCCGGTGCTGGTAGCCGACTATCTGGCCGTTCATCTGGCGCTTTACGGCCTCATCGTCTTGCTTGGCGCGGCCGTGTCGGGGTGGCGGCCTGACCTGCGCGGAGCATTTTGGGGCCTGGTGTTAGCGGTCTTTGGCATCGCCGTGTTCGGGATGTTGATGGATCGCTATGTGGCGTCGTTCGTCCCCCATGCGGGCCGCATTCCGATCATGCTGGCAATCGTGCCGGGCGCCACACTGGCGATGTGGGCCGATGCGGTGCTGACACGGGCGACAGGCGCCGCGCTCTGGCAAAGGATCGTTGTGCGCGGCGGGTTCCTTGCATCCCTTGGCGTCGCCGTTGCGCTTGACTTCGAGCGGCTGTTCTTCCTCGTCCTGATCTTCCCTGTGATCGTGCTGTTCTATGCGAGCTTCGGGATGATCGGCCGCTGGGTGGGGCGGCAGACGGGATCCACCCTCGCGGTTGGCGTCGGGCTGGGCATTTTGCTGGGCTGGGCGCTGGGCGTCAGCTTTCCGATGTATGTGGCCGGGGGCTGATGCGCCGTTCTTGCTAGGGCGCGATCCAAGCCCCGGCCCAGTTGGCATCAGATCTGTAACGGGCGCGGATATGCGTTTCCCCCAGGTGCAGCACGTCAATCTCCGTGAGGTGACACAGAAGGCGGCCGAAGCGCGGCGCAGCCTCCGGCGGGTTTGACGGCAGTGGCGTGCCAGGGACGAGACCCGCGTAGTTGGCCTGCGCCTCGGGCGGCAGAGAGGTGAAGAGGTTGGCATCACCGATGTGGAGGACGGCGTTGGCCTTCGCGCGGATCTGAAGGCGTGCCTCGGGGATCCAGACATGGATTGCAACATTGGGGTTCGCGTTGATCTGTGCCGCCTTGGGGGAGGCGGCATCGGTGTGAAATTCAAGACAGGCCTCGTCGCGAGATGCGACACGTAGAACGAGGGTTCGAAGCTCTGGCCCATACGGCCCGAAACTGGCGAGAGTGGGATGACGGGCGGGGTGAGTCCGGTCCTTTGTTCCAAGCATCAGGTGCTGCCAAACCGTCTCGAACAGGCTGATCAGGCTCTGTTCATTCATAGCCCGTCATCTCCAGATATCCGATCCCCTGATGGCTTCCGGTGAAGGCAATCGGACCCTCCCAATAGCCGAAGCTGGCCTCCATCCAGGATTGGGCATTCAGCGGCGTCGTGACGATATCGACCTCCCTCTCCGGGAACGTCAGGCGCCATTCGGTTGGAATGCTGCGGCCCGCAACTTCGGTCGTGGCCTGGGGCGTAAGGATCACATGGCCGTCGCCATAGCTCTGTGTTGTTCCATCCGCGTCGATCCACGTGGCGGAGGTGAAGCTGCCGCCCTGCCGGTCGCGCAGGCCAAAGGCCATCATCCGCGCGCCATCGGGCAGTTGGAGCGAGAACCAGTCCCAACCCGCCTGGTCGTCGCTGAGGGGTTGCGATGACCATTCGCGATCCAACCACGCGGTGCCGGTAACGGGCACGGATCCGTCCGGCAGCTCCAGAACTCCCGCGACCTCGTAGAACGGTTGGGAGTAATAGTAGCTCGCCTGACCCTCGGCGCTTTTGACCGAGTAGCCCCCATCACCGTGAAAAACGATCGGTCCCGTGGCCACCAGCGCCAAATCATAAGCAAAATCCGCCCCACGCGCCGTGAGGGTCAGGGCATCAAGCGCATCCCCCCCATTGGCCGTAGACGTCATGTGCCAATCATCGATGAAAGCGCGAAATGGGTCCGCAATCACACCAGCCTGCCCGATGCCACCGCGCGCGAGGCGTTCGGCGCTGTAATGGGCAGCTGGTGTGGTGAGCCCCGCATGGCCCATGAAAAGCTGCGGCGCGTCCCATCCATCGGCCTCAACGGGGGCAAGGGCGCTGCGGAACAACGTCCATTGGATGCCGTAGCGGGTGCCATCCGCGCCTTGCAGTGTCGCGGTCAGATACCACCACTCGATCCGGTAGTCGGAGTGCGGGCCGTGATCGTCGGGGAATGTGAAGGTTGGGTCCGGTGCTGGCACCGCAAAGCCGGGGGCGTCGGTGCCCAGGCCAGCGAAACCCTGTGGATGGGCCGGACCGGCAAGAAGTAGAGGAATGACGAGATAGCGAAGCATCAGCGTTCCTGTGCGAAAACCTGGGTCAGCCGCGCGGGCGGCATCCGCGCAAGGCGAAGGGTGGGGCCAAGGGCGGCGAGGCCTGCCGCCAGGAGCGCCAGTGCCAGCAGGAGGAGCCAATCCGCCGGAAACACCTGCATTGGCAGGCGCCAGCCGAACGCCTCCACATTCACGAACGCCAGAAGGATCCATGCCAGCGCCAGACCCACGGGGAGCGCGAAGACAAAAGTGATCGCGGCCAATGCGAGGGAGCGCGCCATTTCAACCTTAGCGAGGGTCGCGCGGGAGGCGCCGATGGCCCAGATCGGCGCCAGTTGAGGCAGACGCAGATTGGCCAGTGTGAGCAAGCTGGTCAGGAGCGCGATGCCCGCCACGCCAAGGGTCAAGACGTTGAGGGCACCGGTCACGCGGAAGGTCTGCTCGAATACGTCGACGGAAAACGCCTTGACCTGCGCCTGGTTGGTCACGGCGTCGGCGGGCAAGCCGAATTCGGTGCGCAGGCGGGTGGCCAGCGCCGGGGCATCCTCCGGTGCGATGCGGATGGCGAAGCGGCGCGGGCGATCTTCGGGGAACGTCTCTGCAAAGCGGGTCAGGGACACAATAGCTTGACCATTTGGGTTGCCGTAATCGGTGTAGATACCAACGATGGGAAGGCCGTCCGCCAGAGGAACCACATCACCAAGAGAGAGCGTTTCACGGCGGAATAATTGTTCATTCACCAGGATGCCGGTGCCGTCCGCCACCCGATCCCACGCGTCCTGCGTGGCGGCGAGGAACGGCCACGCCTGCCGGTAGGTTGGGTGATCGACCACGCCAAACACATCGGCGGGCCGGTCGAAGAGACGAGTCGGGGCCGAGACGATCGGCAGAATGGCGTCAACGTCCGGAGCCAGCGCCTGCATCAGCGCTGCGGCCTCATCAGGTGTGGCGGCGGTAACATAGAGCTCTGATGCCAGGCGTTGGTCCAGCCAGCTCAGAAACGTGGTGCGGAACGAGCCGACCATCGTCGAGACGCCGATATTCGCCGCAAGCGCCAGAAGCAACGCCATCAACGCGAGTGAAAGGCCCGGGATCTGCTGGCGGGTGTCGGCGACGACCCAATCGGCGAAGGCCCCTTTTGGCCTGACCAGGGAGAGAAGAGACGTCATCACCGCGGGTAGGGCCAGCGCCGCACCGATCAGCAATGCGCCGAGGCAGGCGAAGGCTGCGTACAGACCCGTGCCGAAGACGGCCAGCGCGGTCGCGAGGGCGAACAGCGCGATGGCGGCCAGGGTTTGCAGCCGGAGTGCGCGGCCGGATGCCTGCGCCCAGGCGCGCGGCATGGCGGGGGCCAGAAGGGGCATTCGTGCCGTTCGCACCATGGCCTGCGCGGCTGCAACAGCGGTGCCAAGAAGTGTTATGGCGATGGCGGCGATGGCCCAATCGGGGTTGAAGCGCAAAACGCCTTCGATCTCCGCGCCGTAGAGGCCGCGCAGGGTGCCGGCGACACCGGGCATGAGGCTTGCCGCAATGACGTAGCCGAGAAGGATACCGACTAATCCGGCGAGCGCGGCAATGGCGGCAAGTTCGAGACCCAGCGCCAGAAGGATCGTCCGCAACGGTGTTCCAAGGGCCCGGAGGGTCCGGATCGTGGCACGGCGTTGTTCGAAGGCAAGGCCAATGGCGGCGTGTACGATGAAAAGGCCGACACCAAAGGAGAGAAGGCCGAACGCCGTGAGATTAAGATGAAAGCTATCGGTCAGGCGCGCGATATCGGACCCGACTTCGGGGGATCGCAGCGTCAGGCTGGTGGCGTCTGTGATCGGAGGCAGGCCAAAAGGCTGATCCGGCGCAATCAGGAGATAGGATGGGTCCTGCTGATCCAGCAGGCGGGCGGCGGTGGAGATATCGGTAATCGCGGCGGCGAGTGGGACGTTTTCCGCGATGCGCAGGGGCGGCAGGCCCGCAGGCAGATCACCGTCAGCGGTGGCTTGGGACGCAAGCAGCAGGCCGGGCGCGGTGAAGAAATCCGCGATATCGGTATCACCGGTGAGTGTCGGGCTTTGCGTTTCGCTTGGCGCGGTGAGGGGATCGATGCCGAGCAGGCGCAGTCGGGCGTCGCCGTCTCGCAGCTCTCCTGAAATGACGGGGGAAACCAGGTAACCTGCCGCGCGCAGAGCGAGGAATTCAGCGGCTGGCACAGGCCGCCCATCGGATCGCTCAAGGCGAGAGAGTTGATCTTGCCCAAGGGTGGCCGCGGCGCGGTCATAAGCGGTGCGGGCCTCCGCGTTGATGGCCTGCACACCTGACCAGAGCGCGGTAGCCAGGGCAAGACCGAGGGCCAGCATGACAAGTTGCCCGGGGTGGCGGCGCCAATGGGATGATAGGCTCTGAAATGCCGGATAGAGCATGATTAGTTACCCTCCAGCCGACCGCGAGACAGGTTCGCGTGACGTGACAGGCGACCGGCAAGACGACGGGAATGGGTAACCATCAGAAGACCCGCACCAGTTTCGGCGACAAGCTCCAGAAGCAGCGTCAGGACGGCGTCCCCGGTCTCTTCATCGAGGTTGCCGGTGGGTTCATCGGCCAGAATAAGTGCGGGCCGATGCGCCAGGGCACGCGCGATGGCAACCCGCTGTTGCTGACCGCCCGAGAGTTGCTCTGGATAGCGCGATAACATCTCGGATAGGCCCAGGCGAGCGGCAAGCTCTGCGCAGAACGTGGCATCGTGGCGACCTGCAAGGCGCGCCTGAAGCGCGATGTTGGCGGCGATGGTCAGGGACGGCACCAGGTTGAATTGCTGGAAGATCAAGCCGATCCGGTCGCGCCGCATCAGCGCACGCCCGGCATCGTCCAGCATACCGATATCCTGCCCATTCAGGCGCACCTGCCCGGCATCGGGCTGGTCAAGGCCGCCTGTCAGATGCAGAAGCGTGGACTTGCCCGATCCGCTTTCACCGGTCAGCGCCACGGTCTCTTCTGCCTCCAGTTTCAGCGACACGCCATCGAGGATGGTCAGTGTCTTGCCGTCGGAAGGATATGTTTTGCGGATATCGCGCAGATCGAGAAGGGAGGCTGTCATGGGCCGGATGTAGCAGGTAGGGCCGGGCAAGAAACCCCTGCGACGATTTCGGCGCATCTACTGGAACGTCAGTGGAACCGAAAAGCTGTAGCTGGCGTCGGTCAGCTGGCGGGGTGCCCGCGGAAACCGCCCTGCCCGTTGCACCGCGCTGAGTGCGGCCTGATCGACGGCGGAATTGCCGGAGGATCGGGCGATCCCGAGAGCCACGAGCCGACCATTGGGCGCAACGGAGAGGCGAACAATGGCGCGGCCGGTGCCATCCACGCTGGGGCGGCTGCGCGCGATGCGGGCCTGAATCTGGCCCCCCCATTGGGCCACGAGGCTTTGGATCTGCCCCGGTGAGAGGCCGGGTTGGGGAGCCGGCGTCGGAGTCGCGCCCTGGGTCTCGCCGCTGCCGGTGCCCGCTGCAGTCCGATCGGGGGCCGGGGTTGCGGGCTGTTGCGGCGCGGCGGGTTGAGCCGTGGCGACAGGCGCCTGCGGTTGCGGGGCCAGATCGTCGGGTCGCGGGCCCGGGCGGGGGGAACGGTCCGTCGCGAGGGTAGTGGAACCCTCGAAATGGGAACGGTCGTCCGGTGATGACGGTTGGCTGATGGCCTCGGGTACGGCAAGTTCTGGGGCGCTCATCGTGGGGCGGGTATCCGACGATGTGTTCGGAGCGTTGGCCTCGTCGGGCAGCGTTGGAAGAACAAGCGTGGGAGCGACAATCGGTGGCACGGCAGACAGATTTGGCACCGGTGCGGAGCTTGTTTGAGGGCTGGGGCGCCTTTCCGGGTCCGCAGCAGTGATTTCAGGAAAGGTCAGTCTTTGTATCGGGGCTTCGGATGCGATATTCGGCGTGTCGACGGCAGAAACATCCGGCACGGACAGAACCGGTTGCGGCGCGGTGTCCGGCGCCTGGTCCCACATATCGATCAGGGTGGAGAACGCAGCGGCGCTTGCCGTCAGTGTCAGAGTGTCCTCTCCACCTGCGCCCTGACCAGCGTTGCCGCCATCGGGCAAGGTCACGAGAATGGCTGCATGGACCGCCAGGGACAGGCTCAGGAACAAGACGAAGCCCCAAGCTCCCTTCATGGCCGCACCGTCAGCAAGCGGGTTTCGATAATGCCGAGTTCCGCCAGATCCGTGAGAAGACTGGCAAGATCAGTAGCGGGGTAGTTCGCGTCGACACGCAGGGGCAGAGGGCCATCGTGACGTGCGAGCGACCCCCACACGTCCTGACCCCGCACGTCGGAATAGGCCAGTTGACCGGAGGCATCGACATGGAGCGTGCCGGGCTGAGGGTCCGTCTCCGCCCCGTCAGCGGTTGGGGGGGTGACGTCGAGGGGTTCGGGAGGCGCCAATGTGGCGCTCATCAGGAAGAAGATCAGGAGCAAGAAGACGACGTTGATCATCGGGACGATGGCGCGGTCCTGTGTGGTGCGGCGGGGGGATGTCGGCGGACCAAGGATCATGGTTGCACCAGAACAAGATTGCTGAGCCCTTCGGCCTGTAGAACAGCCATGATGTCGATCAGGCGTTGGGTGTTCACCCCATTGGCAGGACGAAGCAGAATCGGGTCTGATTCAATTTCTACAAGGCGGATCAGAGACGGTGCTATGGCATCGACACCGGTAGACACGCCGTTCAGACGCAGTGTGTCCGCCCCGATATCAACCAGACGGGGCGGGCCGATCCAATCGGCGTGGCCGCCGGTTGCCGTGGTGAGTGTGATCTCGGCATCCTGACCGAACCGGGCGGCCAGCATAAAGAAGACCAGCAGTAGGAAGACGACGTCGATCATCGGCGTCAGGCTGGGCCGCCGTCGCGGCGTGGATGGGGCGAAACGAAAGCTCATGGACGGAGCGGGCCTTTGGCGAAGATCCGGGTGGCGTCACCCTCCATCTGTGCTTGCAGCCTATCGGCGACACTGTCGAACCAAGTCAGCGCAAGCGAGGCCGGGATTGCCACGCCCATTCCGGCGGCGGTGGTGAGCAGGGCCTCCCAAATGCCGCCCGCGAGAGTGGCAGGATCGGCCTGCACTCCGGCCTCCTGCAGCGCCTGAAACGCAGCGATCATGCCAAGAACGGTGCCGAGCAGGCCCAGAAGCGGGGCGATTGTCACGATCAGATCGAGGGCGCGCAGACCTGTGCGGGCCTCGGCCAGAAGCTGACGCGCCGTGAGTTGGGTTTCTTCGCGGGCAGCGGTATCGGACAAGCCGGTATCGAGGCGCGCCTGCATCGCGGCGCGCGCAAGACGGGCGCGCAGGCCGGTACCAAGCGGTGCCGCGGCGCTTGGATCGCCGGACTGCCAGGCGGCAATCGCATCGGTCACGTGAACATTCGCTCGGAAGGCACCCAAGGCCGTGAGCCGCGAGAGTTTCCACAGGATCAGGGCCAGCGTGATTACGGACAACCCCGCGATCAGCCACAGAACAGCGCCGCCGTTTTGCAGGATCTCAGGCATCTTGGCGTCCCCCCCCGGTTATCATCCAATCGCGCGTGCCATCCGCGATGCTATCGTAAACGGCACGGCCGATGGTCTCACCTACATCGGTATGCAGCCCGGCATATGACAGATCGCCCGAGGGCGCCGCGACGACAATACAATCGGTTCCCGTGCCGGTGGCGCGCCCTTGGGCCAGATCCGGACCATGATCCATCACGGCGGCCGTGCGCGCCTGCGTTGCAACGGAGACCGCCTCGATGAGTGCGGTATCGGACAGCGGTGCGTCGGTGGTGACGAGACAATTGATCGTACCGACAGGGGCCGCGGCGGCCCGACGCTGCCCCACCCGTTCGGCATTCGAGAGGCCGACTGTCGCAAGGCATGCAGCTTGGATCAGGCCCGAACGAGCGGTCTTGAGACAGTTTTGGGCAATATTTCGAGATGTCAGCATACCGATGGAGTCTGCATCACCCCGCACCTGCATCTCGGTCGTGAACCACGCAATCGCGTCGAAATTCTCGGACAGGTCGGCGTTGCGGACCTCGCGCCAGACCACCCGATCCGTGACTTGGAAGCCCCCGCGATAAGGGGCCCAGGACAGGCAGCGCATGGGCTGTGGCAGCGTGGCGATCAGCCATGGATGGTTCACCGTAACCTCGATCATCGGACCACCTCAAGCGGCTGGAAGATGAGACCGTCCGGTCCGTTGGAGAGGTGTGCGGAGATGCCGAACGTGCCGTGAAGATTGTCGGTCGTCAGGACGGAGTCGGGCGCGCCATCGGCGATGATGCGGCCCCGGTCCATCAGGATCAGGCGGTCGCAATGGCGCGCCGCGAGGCCCAGATCGTGGAGAGAGACGAGGGTGGACGTGCCAGTTTGGGCAAGCCTGCGGAAGGCCCGCATCGTCGCGATCTGATGGCCGGGATCGAGGCCGGCGACGGGTTCGTCTGCCAGGATCAGTGGCGTGGCCTGGGCCAGGGCGCGGGCGATCAGAACGCGGGCCTGTTCACCGCCGGATAGATCCGTTGCCGCCCGGTCGCGAAAAGCGGTGAGGTCCATGGTGTAAAGCGCCGCGCTCACGGCCTCCCTATCGGCCTCCGTGACGCGCGCACCTGCGGCAAGGTGCGGGACGCGGCCGAGGGTGACGAGCGTTTCGACGGAGACGGGCCACGCGATTTCGCGGGCTTGGGGCAACCACGCGACGTATCTGGCACGATCCCGGACGGGCATGTCTGTGAGGGAGGATTGGCCGCTGTGGGGCAGGAGCCCGAGCGCGCCGCGCATCAGCGTCGTCTTTCCTGCCCCGTTGGGGCCGATGAGGCCGACAACTTCTCCGGTTTCAACCGTCAGTGTCGCGGCATCGACGACCGGGCATTCGCCGCGCCGAACTGTCAGAGCTTGGAGACGGAGGTTCGTCATAAGCTTTGCGCCCGCGTCTTGTAGATCAGATGAAGGAAGAGCGGCGCGCCGACGATGGCCATCAACACCCCAAGCTTCAGGTCACGCTCCGGCAGGATCAGGCGGGTCGCGATATCGGCAGCAAGCACAAGGGCCGCGCCGCCAAGCGCGGATGCTGGCAGGAGCTGGCTGGGCCGGGCGCCGACGAACGGCCGCAGAATATGGGGCACGACAAGGCCTACAAACCCGACGGCGCCTGCGACAGCCGTGGCCGCTCCAACGGCGGCGGCCACACCCAGTACAAGGCTCAAACGTGCGCGTTCGAGACGTATACCGAGGCTCGCGGCCGCATCTTCGCCTAAAGTCAGCGCGTCCAGTGATCGACCAAGCGAAAGAAGCAGGCCCCAACCGACCGCCATGAACGGCAATGCAATCCAGACATGGGTAAATGAGCGGTCGGCGAGGCTACCCAGCATCCAGAACACCGTTTCGGAGACGGCGAAGGGATTGGGGGACAGGTTAAGCACGAGGGACAACATGGCTGAGGCAAGGGCCGAGATTGCGATCCCGGCGAGGATGAGCGTCATGGAGCCGCCGCGGGGCCCGGCCAGCAGCAAGATGAGGAGGGTTGCGGCCAACGCCCCGGCCAGGGCGGCCAGCGGTAACGCCAGCGCGAAACTGGCCGCGATCCCGGTCTGCAAGGCGATGACTGCGCCAAGCGCGGCAGAGCCCGAAACGCCGATCAGGCCCGGCTCGGCGAGGGGGTTCCTGAGATATCCCTGCAGGGCCGCTCCGGCGATGCCGAGAGATGTGCCTACCAACACGGCCAGGATTGCCCGAGGCAGACGGATTTCACGCATTACCAGGGTTATGGCGTCGCCCTGACCCGAGATCAACGCGCTGACGCTTTCGCCCGGCCCGAACCCTGCCGGGCCGGTCAACAGCGAGATGACGAAAAGGACGGCCACAAGGGCCAGCAGGGTGGGGATGATCGCACGGTTCATCGCACCATCTCCGCCCGGAGCGCCGTAAGATCCCGAAGCGCCGTAAGAATGGCGGGGGTTCCACAGACCCATTCCGGCCCGCTCTCATATCCGTTTCCCGCGGCAATCAAGGCGCGCAGAGCCGGATGGCGCAGGATATCCTCCGACCGCGATGCTCCGGGATAGGTGCGCGTGCCGATCACCAGTTCGGGCGCGGCGGTGATCAGAAGTTCAAGCGCCAGCTGCCCGGAGGCGGAGCGTTGAAGCTCTTCCGCGATATGCCTGAAGCCCGCCCGGGTCACCACGTCATGGGCGAGGGAGCCGGTGCCGAGCGTGTAACCGTTTGGGTAGTAGAATGCCGCGCGGGGGCCATCCCATGGCTGTGTCAGGGCAGCCAGATCCGCTTCGAAATGGGCGATCAGGTTCCGAGCCCGGCCCTCCTGCCCCAGAAGCGCGCCCATCCGGGCCAATTGCGGTGCGATATCGGACAGCTCGTCTTCCAACTCGAATAGTTCAACCCGCACGCCCAGACGACGAAGCAGGGAAATCACCGCGGGATCGGACCAGATTCCAGCAACGACAAGGTCAGGATTCAGTAAAAAGACCTCTTCTGCGGAGCCGTAATTGGCCGCGTAGTTCGCCGCGTCTTCCGCCATCGGCGAAACAAGCGGGTCGGAGGCAATGGAGGAGACGGAAATCAGCTGCCCGGGCGCCGCAAGATGCATGGCGAATTGATCTGTGCAGAGATTTATCGAGACGACCCGCCGGGGCGCGTCCGCACTGACCCCCGCCGCGAGGGAGATCCAGGCGGCGAGGGTGAGAGATATGAACCTAGAAGGACGCACGAAGCCCGACATAGAAAGCGCGATCGGACGTCCCGTAGCCGGGGACAGTCTGATAGGCTTCGTCCAACAGGTTGTCCGCGCGCACGTAGAGGTCGATATCGTCGGTCAAACCGAAAGCGAGCGTCGCATCGAATGTGGTGAAGTCATCGAGGCCGGGCCGGCCGGCCTGATGGGTTCCAGTTACGAAAAGCGATAAATCGGGCCGAATATCACCCCCGACCGTCGCAGAGATCGCGTGCTGCGGCACGGCGACCGCCCAGCCGGAGCTGTCGATCGTCACATTCGCCCGGCTATCTGTGAAGGTGTAGGACCCCTCGACGCTCAATCCGCTGTCAAAGCCCCAACCACCGGCCAGTTCAACCCCCTGCCTGGTGGCCGTGCCTTCCCGCTGCACGTAGTTGAAGGAGGTAAACGAGTAATCGATGATGTCTTCCGCTTCGATCCAGAACACGGTGGCGCTGACGAAACCACGATCCGCGAAACGCTGCTCGATCCCCAGATCGAAGCTGACGGAGGTTTCCGGTTGCAGGGTCGCATCGCCTGCAAAGCCGTCATAAAGCTCGTAATTCGACGGGGCGCGGTAGCCATTGGCGAGGTTGGCACGGATGATCAGATCATCTTGCGGGCGGTAGGCGGCTGACAATCGACCTGTGACGAAATCGCCGAACTGGGAGTGATCGTCGTAGCGAATGGTGGCCGCGATATCGAGCATGTCTGATGGCGCAAAGCTGTACTCAGCGAATGCCGATGTGATCGTGGTCTCGAAGCTTTGCGTTGTGACCGGGGGGAAATCCGTTTCGATCCTGTCGGAGTAGCTTTCGATGACTTGTTCGAGGCCCAGAACCAGCGTGCCGTTGCCGCCCAGATCGCCGATGGCGCGGTAGCCGAATTGATGGCGCTCGCCCTCATACCTGAAGTCGAAGCCTCCGAACGCGTTGGAGCCGCTAAGTCGGCGGTCGGACAGGAAATACGAGATTTCGCCCATATGATCCCACGTACCTGTATCGTATGTCAGTGCAAGGCGTGCTCCGGTCTGGTCGCGTTCAGTCACGTCATCGGGGGAGCCATCGCAGACGGTCGCGCTTGCGGCCGGGCAGCTTTGGGTTTCGTCATAATCAAACTCGGCTTGATCAAGGAATGCGCTGGCCTCAAGCACCAGGGCATCGCCGATGTCGTAGCGTCCCGAAAAACTGATCCGGTTGGAGGTGAAACCATCGGCTTCGGTATTGCCATTGTCTTCATCGGCAGCGGAGAAGCCATCACTGGATACGTGGCTGAGCGTCACGTTCGTCTCATGGCCCGCGCCCCGGTTCGAGAAGCTGTAAGAGCCGCTGACGGTGTTGTAGGTGCCATATTCTGCGGTGACCGAATGGGTCATGCCATCGGCTGTGGCGCGGCGCGTGGTGATATCGATCACGCCGCCAATCGCCTCGGATCCATATAGGGCGGATTGGGAGCCGCGAATGATTTCGATCCGGGAGATATCGCTCGTGGTCAGACCACCAAAATCATAAGCGACCTGTGTGCCGGACGGGTCAGAAACATCGATGCCGTCAATCCGGACCGCGATGTTCTGCTGGCTGATACCGCGCACGGTCAGAGCGGCTTGTGTCCCCAGCGGACCGTTTGTGCGGATACTCACGCCCGGCACACGGCGCAGAAGATCGACCACGCGGATGTCTTCCGTTGCTTCAAGTTCTGCTTCGGTGATCACGGTGGCGGATGCGCCGGACCGGTCGGCTTCAACCTGCGTGAGGTTGCCGCTGAAGATGATCTCATCCAGCTCGAACACGTTTTGTGCCATGGCGGGCGCGGTCAGAAGCGCTGTTATGGCTGTCGCGCCCGATAGGGCGCGGATGGCGGGCTTGGCCGCAAGAATATGGGTCATGGTTGATCCCCCTTCCGTCAGGCCGGTTGGTCCGGCCGGATTCCGTGATGTCGTTGGAAGGGTGTCCTCCCGCAGACGGTGCTTTGTGCCACCGCTACGGACAGGTCCGTTGCCCCCACGCCCTCCGCGCGAGAAACAGGGTGATCACCTCGGCAGGTCTCCTGACTTGCGGGTCTTTGTTTGGCCGGGCCTTCCCGGGGCACCCCCCAGTGGCATGATCCAGCCGCACTCGCCGCTTACAGTTGCGGGGGCAGTCGCGGAGTTGAACCGCGTTCCCTTTTACCCGGACAGCGAAACCGCCCGGACCGAAGCAGGTTCCGAATACGCCCGGGGCCCTGAGTCGCACAAGGGGCGGGTGCGACGGATTGCGGGCCGTTACCGAAATGCCGCAGGGTGCGGGTGGGGAGGATTGCCGATGCCGATCACGGATTGGGACGATGCCTATGCCAACGGCGCCTATATAGATGGTGCCGATGAGATTGTGGCGGGCTGGGCCGCGCGGGCGGAGATCTTGCGGTCACGGGTGTCGCCGAAGCAGGTTCAGGTGGGTGGCCGCCCGCGTCAATTTCTTGACCTCTACAGGCCCGAACACGCCGTGCAGGGCCTGACACTCATCGTGCATGGTGGATATTGGATGGCATTTTCCGCTGCGGATTTTGCGCATCTGGCCGCCGGGCCCCTGGCGCGCGGGCAGGCCGTGGCGATGGTGAATTATACATTGGCTCCGGACGCACGGATTGCCGAGATCACTGAAGAGGTTAGACGTGCAGTATATGCCGCGGCTGACATTGTTGATGGCCCTATCCGGCTGGTCGGCCATTCCGCCGGGGGGCACTTGGTCAGCCGGATGATCTGCGAAGATGTGCTGCCTGATGCGATCGCGGATCGGATCGCCCATGTCCTGTCCGTCTCAGGGGTGCATGACCTACGGCCACTCCTACGGACCGACATGAATGAGACATTGAAGCTGACCGAGGCGGAAGCGGTGGCGGAGAGCCCGGCCCTTTTGAAGCCCCGGGTCGGTGCGCGCGTGACGTGTGTGGTGGGCGCAGAGGAGCGGCCCGAATTCCGGCGGCAAAACGCGCTGCTGGCGAATATCTGGCACGGCCTTGGCGCCGATACGGCGTCCGTCGAGCGTCCCGGCGAGAACCATTTCAGCATCATCGCATGGCTGGAGCAGCCGGACGGCCCTCTGACAAGTTTACTGCTGGATTAGTGGATCAGAGTTTTTCGAACAGCCCGCTGATGGCCGTTTTCAGCTGCGCGCGGTCTTCGGGGCCAAGCGCATCAAGCATTTTGCTTTCCGCCGCATGGGCCGCGGATTTCAGGCGCATCACCTCGACATGTCCCTTGTCCGACAGTTTCACCACCAGACGGCGGCGGTCGGACTTGTCCCGGATGACCGAAATCATGTCGAGATCCTCCAACCGACGTTGCGCGCGGCTGACCCGGGCGGCATCCATCGCCGTGAGGATACACAAATCGTGGGAGGAGCAGGGTTGGTTTGACGGAAGCGCCATCATGATGCGCCATTCGGGCACCTGGAACCCGGCGTCTTCCATGACGCGACCGAACAGGCGGGACGAGATCACCGACATCTGAAATGGCAGAAAATCCGCGAGGTCAAACGATAGGGATTGGGCCTGATCTTTCACGTCATCCTCGCGCTCTCGTGTATTCGGACTGGAATACAACTAGAAGGTTAGCGCCACTGTGCGGACTCGCGCAAGATAATTGTCAACTTCACTAGACAGGCGGATCATCGCGCCGCGTTGGCGGATGGTTTCGGGGTGAAAGCGTCAAGTTTCCTATCGGGAACACTCGCGGCCCGTTTTCCGCCGATCTGCGGCTTTGCGGCCATATTCTGGCTTGTCCGCGTCACGTCCCCGGAATATCCCCCTCCGTGGGACACCCCTCCCCAACGAGGGGCGCATATCTGTGAGGATATCCAGTGATGGTTATTGATACTCCGACCGCGCGGTCGGTCACGAAGCCTGTCGTTACTCCGGCAAATCCGCGTTTCTCGTCTGGCCCCTGCGCCAAACCCCCCACATGGACACCCGATGCGCTGAAACAGGCGCCCCTTGGTCGGTCGCACCGCGCGTCTGCGGGCAAGGGGCTGTTGAAAGACGTCATCGACAAGACCGCTGAAATCCTTGGCGTGCCCGACGGCTACAAGGTCGGCATTGTGCCCGCGTCCGATACCGGCGCGGTTGAAATGGCAATGTGGTCGATGCTTGGGCCACGCCCCTGCACCATGCTGGCCTGGGAAAGCTTTGGTGCGGGCTGGGTGACCGATGTGGTCAAGCAGCTGAAGCTCGACGCGACGGTTACAACCGCCGAGTATGGTGAACTCCCCGATCTGGCTGCTGTCGATTGGGACAATGACGTCGTGTTCACCTGGAACGGCACCACGTCCGGAGTTCGCGTGCCGAATGGGGATGTGATCCCGGCGGACCGCGCCGGCCTGACGATCTGCGATGCCACCAGCGCGGCCTTCGCGCAGCATCTGCCATGGGACAAGCTCGATGTCGTGACGTTCAGCTGGCAGAAGGTGATGGGCGGTGAAGCGGCCCATGGCATGTTGGTGCTCAGCCCCCGCGCCGTCGAACGGTTGGAGAACTACACGCCCGCCTGGCCGCTGCCCAAGATCTTTCGCCTGACAAAGGGAGGCAAACTGATCGACGGCATTTTTACCGGTGCAACGATCAACACGCCGTCGATGCTCTGCGTTGAGGATTACGCCTTTGCGCTCAAATGGGCCGAGAGCGTTGGCGGGTTGGAGGGCCTGATGGCGCGCGCCGATGCCAATGCGCAGGCGGTTTGGGATTTCTGCGAACAGCGCGATTGGATCGAGAACCTGGCCGAAGATCCGGCCACGCGCTCGAACACCTCCGTCTGTCTCAAATTCACCGATCCCCGCATCAAGGATGGAGCCATCTTCGCCAAAGCCGTCGCCAAACGCATGGAAGCCGAACATGCTGCGTGGGACATCGGCGCCTATCGCGATGCGCCTCCGGGTCTTCGCATTTGGTGCGGCGCCACCATCGAGACATCCGATATCGCAGCGATGTTGCCTTGGCTCGACTGGGCGTTTCACGTGGAGATCGAGGCGCAGTCCGAAGCGGCCTGATCCCCATTCTTTGTTCCAAAAATATGCAAATCCCCGGTCTGCCCAATGAGCAGATCTCCGAAAATGAGGAGCGCCGCAGATGGCCCCCAAAGTACTCGTATCCGACAAGCTTTCGGAAACCGCTGTCCAGATCTTTCGCGACCGCGGCATCGACGTCACGTTCGACCCGGCCGTCGGCAAAGACAAGGAGAAGCTCCTGTCCGTGATCGACCAGTATGATGGCCTTGCCATCCGGTCCGCGACGAAAGTCACCGAAAAGATCATCGCGGCGGCCACCAACCTGAAGGTGGTGGGCCGTGCCGGTATCGGCGTCGACAATGTGGATATCCCGGCCGCGTCCAAGAAGGGCATCATCGTGATGAACACGCCCTTCGGAAACTCCATCACAACGGCCGAACATGCGATTGCGATGATGTTCGCTGTCGCCCGCCAGATCCCCGAGGCCAGCGCGTCCACCCATGACGGTAAATGGGAAAAGTCTCGCTTCATGGGCGTTGAACTGACGGGCAAGACCCTGGGCGTGATCGGCGCCGGTAACATCGGGTCCATCGTGATTTCCCGCGCGCTTGGCCTGAAAATGAAGGTTCTGGCCTACGACCCGTTCCTCAGCGAGGAGCGGGCGAAGGAGATCGGCTGCACCAAGGTGGACCTGGACGAGTTGCTGGCGCGCGCCGATTTCATAACCATGCATGTGCCCTTCACCGAGAAGACGGCGAATATCCTGAGCGCGGAAAACCTCGCCAAGACGAAGAAGGGCGTGCGTATCATCAACTGCGCGCGAGGGGGGTTGGTGGATGAGCCTGCCTTGGCGGAGCTTCTGAAATCGGGTCACGTCGCTGGCGCGGCCTTTGACGTGTTTGCGAAGGAGCCCGCGAACGAGAACCCCCTGTTCCACCTGCCCAATGTCGTCGTCACGCCGCATCTTGGTGCTGCCACGACCGAAGCACAGGAAAACGTGGCGCTGCAGGTGGCCGAGCAGATGTCCGATTACCTGCTGACCGGCGCGGTGTCCAACGCGCTGAACATGCCGTCGGTGACGGCGAAAGAGGCCGCGATCATGGGGCCTTGGGTGAAGCTGGCCGAACATTTGGGCGCCTTTGTGGGCCAGCTCACCGAGGAGCCGATCCAGAGCATCGACGTGGTCTATAACGGCGTTGTCACCGGCATGAACCTCAAGGCGCTGGATTGTGCGGCGATTGCCGGTGTCATGAAGGCGACGAACCCCGATGTGAACATGGTCTCCGCGCCCGTCATCGCCAAGGAGCGCGGGATCGAACTGAGCCAGACCACGCAGGACAAGACGGGCGTGTTCGACGGGTACATCCGGCTGGTGGTGAAGACAGATACGCGCGAGCGGTCGATTGCGGGGACTGTTTTCAGCGACGGAAAGCCGCGCTTCATCCAGATCAAGGGCATCAACATCGATGCCGAGATCGGTGCGCACATGCTGTACACCACCAACGAAGACGTTCCGGGGATCATCGGTGCCTTGGGCCAGACGATGGGGGCCAATGACGTCAACATCGCGAACTTCACGCTGGGCCGGTCTGGGCCAAAGGGGGAGGCGATTGCGCTTCTGTATCTTGATGCGCCGCCGCCGACAAAGGCGCTGGAGGATCTGATGGCAACGGGACTGTTCCAGCAGGTCAAACCGCTGCAATTCGACGCGGCCTGATTGGATGCGCGGTCTGGGCGGTGCCCCGATCCCGCGTCGATACGATGTTCGGAGCGCGCTGTGGCATGCGCGCCCGATGACCATTGCCGTCCTGTCCGATCTGCATGTTTGCGATCCGTGGAGCCCGCTGTCGGCCTTGGACAATGTGGTGGATCAGGTTCTGGCCGAAGCGCCCGACCTGATCCTTTTGGCGGGCGACTTTCTGGCACGAAATGTTATCCCGTCGCGCTTCGTTGCGATTGAACCGATTGCCGCGGTTTTGTCCCGGCTCCACGCCCCGCTGGGTGTTTATGCCAGCTTGGGCAATCACGATTGGCGCGATTGCCCGGTCGCGCGGGAAAACGGCCATAGCTTAAACGGTGTCGAGCCTGCATTTGAGGCGGTCGGTATCCCGGTTTTGTCAAATCGCTCGGTGCAACTGGACGGCTCTATGTGGCTGGTTGGGCTCGATTCCCAGCAAGGCACGGGCGGACCAAGGTGGCCTGATCCGCGCCACGATGTCGAGGCGGCCTTTTCCGCGGTCCCTGAGAGCGCCAGCACCATTCTGATGGCCCATGAGCCCGACATTTTTCTTGATCGCGACCTGCCCGTCGCGCTGCAAGTCAGCGGTCATACCCATGCCGGGCAGATCAGCTTGTTCGGTTGGCGGCCCGCCACTCCGTCACGTTATGGTGGACGGCTCGCCCATGGTCTGCATTCTGTAGGGGAACGGCACCTGATCGTGTCGGCGGGTCTGGGTTATACCGGCTTGCCGGTTCGCGTGAGTGCCCCGCCGGAGATCGTCCACATCACGCTTTCGGCGGGCGAATGATTAAGGGAGGGAGCACCCCATGGACGAGATCGTAATTCTATCCGGCGCACGCACTGCCATCGGCACCTTTGGCGGTAGCCTCGCGGGCACCGCTCCGATCGACACCGGCACCGTGGCGGCAAAGGCCGCCTTGGACCGGGCCGGGGTTGAGGGCGTACAGATCGGCCACGTCGCCTTTGGCCATGTGATCAACACCGAGCCGCGCGATATGTATCTCAGCCGGGTCGCGGCGATCCAGGCAGGTATACCCGATACCACCCCCGCGATGAACGTGAACCGGCTGTGCGGGTCGGGCGCGCAGGCCATCGTGTCGGTGATCCAGTCCCTGGCGATGGGCGATGCGGAATATGGCTTGGCCGGCGGCGCCGAAAGCATGAGCCGGTCTCCCTATATCAATCCGTCGGAGCGGTGGGGCCAGAAAATGGGGGATATCCGGACGCTCGACATGATGCTGGGCGCGCTCAACTGTCCGTTCGGCACGGGGCATATGGGGGTGACCGCCGAAAACGTGGCCGATGAGCATGACGTGACGCGGGAGCAGATGGATGGTTTCGCCATGACCTCGCAGGAGCGTGCGGCACGCGCCATCGCAGAGGGCCGCTTTGCCGAGCAGATCGTGCCGGTCGAGGTAAAGGTGAAGCGCGATATGGTGCCGTTCGAGGTGGATGAGCATCCCAAGGCGACATCGCTGGAGAAACTTGGCGGGCTCCGGGCGGTCTTCAAAAAGGACGGGCGCGTAACCGCGGGCAACGCGTCGGGCATCAATGACGGCGCGGCTGCGCTGGTGCTGGCGCGGGCCGAAGCGGCTGAGGCCGCAGGTCTGACGCCTTGCGCACGGGTTCTGGGCTATGCCCATGCCGGTGTGCGGCCCGAGGTGATGGGGATCGGCCCGGTGCCCGCGGTAGAGAACCTGCTGGCAAAAACGGACCTGACTATCGGGGATTTCGACGTGATCGAATCCAACGAGGCCTTCGCCGCACAGGCCCTCGCAGTGAACAAGGGGCTAGGGTTGGATCCGGAGAAGGTAAATCCCAATGGCGGGGCCATCGCATTGGGTCACCCGGTGGGCGCGACCGGCGCAATCATAACCGTGAAGGCCATGTATGAGCTGGAGCGGATTGGCGGCAGCAAGGCCCTGATCACCATGTGTATCGGGGGCGGGCAGGGGATCGCGCTGGCGATTGAACGGCTCTGATCCAGTACGCTGGTGGTTGATGCACCGGTTCGACGCGGAGCGGTGGCTTACTCCGCCACCTCCACCGACCGGCTTTCGGCGCGGCCTGCCGCATCGATCACCGTGAGCTCGCCAAAGCCCCTCCCGACGTTCAGCGCGAATTCGCGGTCTTGCCAGCCGACGGCTACCGGCGCGCCGTTCCAGAGCCAGGTGAAGGGCGGTTGCCCTTCGGCCACGCGCGCCATGACGGGCAGGCCGGGCTGATAGGCCAGCACGGCCCCTTCGGGCGGAAAAATGATCGCGGGTCCGCCCGCATCCGCCACATTCGCGGCCGGTCCAAAACGGCGAAGCGTCTCGGGCAACTGTGAATTTGAGAGGGTCAGCGCGCCGGGCGGCGGGGCGCCACGGGGGGTGATCCGTTCATCGATACGGGAAAAGGCTTCGAACAGAAGAGGCGCGGAAAGCTCCGCCCCGAATGCGCCGGGCACCGCGGCTCCATCGGCCCGGCCCATCCAGACCCCGACCACATGCTGGCCGTCGAATCCAAACGCCCAGGCATCGCGGTGTCCGTAACTGGTGCCCGTCTTGAAGCTGAGCCCGATGCGCCGGGCATTGGCGGGCGGGATCACATCCGCCAGGACATCGCCAAGATACCATGCCGCGGTCTCGGACAGAATGCGCTGGCCTTCGCGGGGGGCTTCCCCACTCCGCCAATGCATCGGCGCGGCAACACCCCCGCGCGCGATTCCGGCATAAAGGCGCATCAGGTCCTCCATCCGGGTCCCAAGGCCTCCGAGAGCAATGGCGAGGCCCGGCTCCTCCCCCTCGGGCAGGGCGACCTCCATATCGGCGCGACCCATTGCGGTCAGCATCTGGTGTGGTCCAAGTTCGTTCAGTAGCATCACGGCGGGAATGTTGAGCGACAGCTGCAACGCGTCCGAGGCCGTCACCTCGCCCCGGAACACGTCATCGAAATTCTGTGGCGCATATCCTGCGATGGAGATCGGACGGTCGCTGACCAGCGTTTCGGGATGCAGGATGCCGGCATCGAAGGCGAGGCCGTAGATGAGTGGCTTCAGGGCCGATCCCGGGGACCGAACCGCCTGTGTCATATCCACGAACCCCTCGCGCGCCCGGTCGGTGTAATCGGGTGAGCCGACCGAGGCGAGGATTTCGCCGGTTTCATGGTCCACGACCATGATCGCAGTGCTGATCTGCGGACCCAGATCGCTGACGGCGCGGGCGACCAGCCGCTCCATCTGGCGTTGCAGATCGGCCTCCAGCGTCAGGTGATGCGTGCCTTGGGTCGGGCGGTCGAGGATGGCGCGGTCCGCCAGATGCGCCGCAAGGGCAGGAAAGTCGCGGCGGGTCGTGGGGATCGGTTCGTTCCTGGCCCATGCGATTTGGGCCTCGGTCAGGCCGGTATAGGTCACGGCCCGGGTCAGGACACGGTTGCGGGCAATCTCGGCAGCTTCGGGGAACCGGTCCGGGCGGCGAGATGTGGGCGCCTGCGGCAAGGCCACCAACAGGGCGGATTGTGCGGCCGTCAGGCGGCCTGGTTCTGTCCCGAACCACGTGAGCGTAGCGGCGCGGATACCCTCGATATTGCCGCCATAGGGCGCCAGGTGGAAATAGAGGGTGAGGATCTCTTCCTTGCTCAGCCGCCGCTCCAACGCCAGCGCCAGCCGGATTTGCCGGATCTTGCCCGCCCATGCGCCGGTGCCGGACTCCTCCAACAAGCGTGCGACCTGCATCGTCAGGGTCGATCCACCCGAGATCACCCGGCCCGTCGTCACCCGTTGCCATGCCGCGCGGGCAAAACTGCGCAGATCAATGCCGGGATGGCGCCAGAACCGACGATCCTCATAAGCCACCAACATCTCGACAAAGCCGGGATCGACGGCATCATAGCTGACCGGCAGGCGCCAACGGCCATTCTCGACGGTGTAGGCCCGCAACAAATCTCCGTCGCGGTCCAGCACTTCAACACCTGTTTCCAGCGTCAGGGGCGGGATCACCGTTTCGTCAATCCACCGGTCCACCCAAAGCGCCGCACCCGCCATCAGCAGGACGCAAAGAAGCGCGAGGGTGGCGGCGATCTGTCGGATCATTCCACCACCGTCACCCGGCCCGAGGCCGTCTGCGCCCGATAGGTGGGGCGGTACATGTCTTCGACGGATGCGGCCGGGTGGTGGAAGTTACCTGGTGTGACAGCCCGGATGATGTAGGCCAGCCGGATGCGATCACCGCCACCGCGCATATCGACGGCGGACAGGAAGCGCTCCGCCCGGAATTCCGACATTTGCGGTGTGTAGGGGAACTCTACCCCCTGAAGCGCGCGGACATCGCCCGATTGCAGGAGGTTAGGATTGTCGATCTCGAAGCCCGCGGGCAGTGGATCATTGATCATCAAGCGCCCGTCCGGTGCGCCTGTGTTGAAGATCGTGATGAACGCGACAAGGCGCGTGCCCTGGGTCACCTCTGCCGGGTCGACCGGATCGCCGTCGAGCGTCAGATAGGCGCGTTCGATCCTGTAGCCGTTGCCGAAGGCCTGGGTGGCGCCATCAGGTCTGCCGAACCGGGTCAGTGTCACGATCTCGTCCCGCGTGCCGGTATTTTCGACCACGCGGGTCAGGCCCGGTTCGCCGTCCAGAACCTGCACGAACGGCCCCGTGATCGGGTCACCGTCGAGCGTGAGGCCCTGGGCCGTCGGATTGTCGATCAACGCCTGGGCAGCCAGGAGCGTCCAGACGGCCTCTTGGGTGGAGGCCTCTTCCACCGGGGTCACGATATCCGGCGCATAGGCGGGGACATTGATCGTCTCGGATCCCGCTGCGGCGGCAAGGGCCACAAGGCCGGCCGCGTCCCTGCGACGACTCCCGTAATCGATGCGCCAGCTGCGTGTGTCTTCGTTAAGACCGGGGAGGGTCAACCGCCCGAACCCGGCGGTGAACATGGCATCGGCGCGCGGCTGATCGCCGTACATGGCCAGCGCCGCCCCCAATTGCCCCAGCGCCAGCGGCGTGGCGAAATCCGCGGCCTTCACATCGGCGTAGTACCGCAGATCCCCCATGGAGGCCTGCCCCTCGCGCGCCAGCACCATCAACGCATAGGCCAGCCCTTCGCCTCCCTCCTCGAAGTCCGGATGCGAGGCGACGGAATTGGCAAGATTGTCGAGCGCGCTTTGGAACGGAATATCAGGTACTGTGTGCCCTTCCGACCGGGCGCGGGACAGGAAGTCGGTCACGTAGGCGTCCAGCCAGAGGTCGCCCGATGACGCGCGCCAGAGACCAAAGCCCCCGTTGGCCGATTGGTTCGTCAGGACAGAACTGATCGCATCGGCGATTCGGATGTTCAGATCGTCGGCGGTGCCAAGATCCAGCACGTCGGCGATGGAGGACATGTAGAGAAGCGGCAGGGCGCGGCTGGTGATCTGCTCGGTGCAGCCATAGGGGTAGCGGTCCAGCCGTTGCAGAAGACCCGCCACGTCGAACCGGGCGAGCGGCCCGGCCGACAGGATCGCGCGCACCGATGAGGGGTGGAACCCGGCATAGGCGGCACTATCGATAGTGAAGACTTCACCGGGTGCGAGCACGACGCGGGTTGTTTCGGCCACGGTCGGATCGTTGGCCTGCACAGGAACGGGCAGATCGCGGGTCAGGATTGTGCCATCGGGCATCGTCAGGGCGATGGCGATCTCTCCCACACCTGTTTCTTCCCGGGCGCGAATGGGTATCCCGACGCGAAGGGTTTCCCCCTCGGCCAAATCGATGAGCGGCGGTTCGGCCTCCATCTGCAATTCGGGTGAGGTGGTCAGGACAAGCGGCATCTCACCTGTGGGCCCTTCGGTATGGGTGATCTCCAGCAGGATGCGCGCGGTGTCGCCGGGCGCAAGAAACCGTGGCGCGCTGGCCGTCACGACAACCGGGTCACGCACGATCACATCCGCCTCGGCCTGGCCCACGCCGGTGTCGCTCCATGCGGTGGCCATCACGCGGATCGTGCCGTTGAAGGCAGGAATATCGAAACTGGCCCGGGCATAGCCGTCGTCCCCGACTGTGAGCGGGCCGGAAAAGAGGGCGACCAGCTCCTCGACCGGGGCATCGGCACTGGCGCGCAGACTGGCGCCAGCGTCGCCGCCTTGGCGGATGCGGCCCTCGGCGCCATCGCGGCTGTCGATCAGACGGCCATAGATGTCCCGGAAGGCCACACCAAGGCGGCGTTGGCCAAAATAGTGCCCCTGCGGGTCAGGGGAGGTGAAGGAGGTGAGGTTGAGGATGCCCAGATCCACGGCGGCGATGGTAGCGTGGACCGTATCGCCGGGCATCCCGCCATCGACGCGCAGGGCCACATCCAAGGGGCCGCGCGGCCGCATCGTGTCGGGCACCTCAAGGCGCGCCGCAAGCGCGCGATCGCCCGGCTCGACAGAGGCATGGGCCAGGCCAAGCGCCCGGGCCGGAACGGGGCCAGATACCGTGTCTAGCGGGCGGATCAGGCTCGCCGTGACATAGGCCCCAGCCCCCCATTCATCGGTAACAGGCAAGACGATTTCGAGCGGATCATCTCCCACCTCGACAATCTGCATATCGATCAGGCGATCGGACACGACCTGCACGACGGCAAGGCCGCCCTCGCGTGGCACGATCCGCAAGGTGGCCGTATCGCCCGGTGCGTAGCGCTCGGCATCCAAAGAGACATTCAGCGCATCGGGGGTATCGCTTCCGTCATCGGCGCCGTACCAACCCGCGTCAAAGCCAAAGGAGCTGATCGTGAAGCCGCCCTGATCGCTTTCCACGCGTAGCTCATAGCTGCCCCAGTCGACGGGCAGATCCAGGCGGTACGGCTCGGCCCCAAGCGTGGCCTCGCCATTGGCAACACGTTGACGCGTTGTGACCGGTTCCCATGTCCAATTGCCGCCCTGACGATACCATTGGTAGCGCCGTTCCACGCGGTTGAGGGTCCAACGAACCGGCAGTTCGCTGGCACCGGCGACGATCAGATCGAAGCTCGCCTCAGTGCCTTCGGGCAGCACGCTGTCGAAGAGTGGCCGGACGCCGATGAGTGGTTCGGCGGGAATGACGGTTACGGTTTCGCTCCGCTCCACCGGGCGGCCCGACCCTTCGGTGATCTGGGCGGTGATGGTCAGCCGGCCGATATGGGGCACGCCCTCGAATTCAGGGAATTCCAGCCCCATGGCCGCGCGTCCCTGCCCATTCGTTTCAATCGGTCCGAAACTGGCGAAGTTGGCTTCCGGCCCGGCATCGTAGCGCCCGAACCGGTATCCGGGATGGTTCGGGTGGGCGTCGATGGGTCGAAGGGCCATGCGTCCGGTGATTGGCAGATCGGCGGCAGGTGCCCCGAACAGGTAACGCGCACGGAAATCTGCGATCGGTGTGGCGCCGGAAGCGAAGAGGTCGGAAGGCAGATCAATCGCAAGGTCGAGCCGTTCGGGCAGGAAGTCTTCCACCAGCAGGCGGGTTTCGCGCAAGGGGCGTGCATCGGGGTCGGCGTGGATTGCCAGCCGCCACGTGCCGCGGGGCACATCCGCACCGAGGTCGAAGGAAAAGACATACCCGCCCGCGCCCTCGTCTTGCAGGAGTTGGCGGGTGTATTCCACGCCATCGGCGCGGGTTAGGATCGCGGTAAGCGGGAGGTCCGACAGCGCGGCGGCCTGCGGATCGCGGGCCAGCGCGGTGGCATGGATCGTTTCGCCCGCGCGATAGGCCCCGCGATCAGTTGTCAGGAAGATATCGATGGGGCCCGCAGGTTCACGGCCATCGACGCCCCGATCCGACAGGTCGAACTCGGCATCCCTAAGCGAGAGGAACGCCAGATCATCGTCGCCCCGGCGCAGCGTCAGAAGCGCGGGGGATGCGCCGTCTTCGCCCGCGGCCAGACCGGATGGAAAATGGACATAACCGTCCGTATCCGTCTCCAGGCTGGCCAGAACACGGTTCGATTCCGAGATTAGATCGACGGCAACGCCGTCATAGGCATCGGTAGTTGCCAGGGAGCGGACAAGCACGTGCACGCCGTCTGACCCGCTCATCGCGGTCACGCCAAGATCACTGACGAGGAACCATTGCGTCGCCCCGCCATCACTGTCGCCGGAGCCGCCCACGCGGGCCTCCAGCGCATAAAGGCCGGGTGCGCGGCCTTCCAGAACCTCTCCAATGGGCAGGCGCGTCGTGACACCGCGATTCTGTTCCATGGCGACGTCGGCTTCGCCCTGCCAGACAGCTTCACCGATCTCATCAGCGAAGCGCTCAACTTGCCATTCTGCCAGCGGACGGCCGAAATATTGCTCCTGCAAGGTGCGCAGGATGTTCCTGTCGGAGACATGAAACAGCCGCAGGTCGACGAGATCCGTGTTCACGGCCACAAGCGGGATGGTACCGCCCGCGCTGGCCGGCAGGATGTAAGCGCGGCCCGCAAATCGGACGGATGGTGCCCGGTCTCGCACGTATTGGCGGAGCGTTGTTGGCGCATGGAGCACCTCCCCCGAGGCGGCGGGCAAACCGGCACGCAAGGTGAATTCATAGCGCTGCCCGTGACGCACGCCCGACAGGCACAATTGCCGCCCGTCGGCCTCGACAGCCAGACCGGATGTCGTGGATTGCACGAAGTCATCGTAGGTCACACCACCGGCGGCCAAGGGCTCGGAGAACGTGGCGCAGATGCGGGGAAAGTCCGCCTCGACATCGACGCGGGTATCGGTGACCCGAAAGCCGTAGAGGCCCAGTACACGGTCCAGCGCATCCTGGCGGGGGTCCGTATCCTCGTTCGCCAGCGCAAGGCGCAGGGCCGGGATCGTATCGCGCCCCCGCCCCCGGCGTTCCAGCGCTTCGGCCAGAACGTCTAGCGCGCGGGCCAGCTCTGCGCCCGGCTCGGCGCGTAGGGCAGCGTTGGTGGCGGCTTGCAGGGCGCGGATCTCGAATTGCCGCTGCTCTCCGCTGTTGTCGGTATCAATGGCGAGCATGTAGCGGGCGTAGTCGATCCAGTCCGTTGCCAGATCGCCACGCGTCACCGCGGCGCCCATCAGGCGCATGGCGCTGATCGCGTTCCCATCGGTGAAGGCGGCCTGTGCCGAACTTCGCCAATCCGCGGCATCGAAAAGCCCACCGTAATGGGCCAAATTCAGGCCTGTGGCCTGCGTGAACGCCGCGTCGATATCCGATTGGCGCAGGAATCCTAGCTCGGCGCGACGGGTTGCGGCATGGGCCAGAATGTCGGGATCGGTGGGTTGGTACACACCCGACAGCGCGCCGTCATAGGCCTCTCCCTCGCCCGCGGCGGTTTTCGGGAAACACGTGCCGTTGCGGCTGTTGAAGGTGAACGCGGCGCAATCGGGGTCGGCCCGGCACGCAGCATCACAATCGTTCAGCGTCGTGTCGAAGATCGGACGCAGATCATTGCCGGGCAGATCTGTGTTCCGGATGATGGAACCAAAGCGGTCGGGCACGATCTCTTGCGCGGGGGCGGGGCCCGCACTCGTAATTACGGTGACGCCCAGGATCAAGGCAATGATGCGCTGCATGGCACCCCCAATGAAATGACTTGAAGTAAAATGCCCGGGCAGGGTGCCACGGCGCGGAGTGGGCTGTCTAGGATTCCTCCTGTCAAGGTACGGGTTAACGCAATATTCAGCGCGATCGCGCAGAACAGTCCGGTCCTTTTGAAACCCCGTCCGAGGGTCAGGCGCACATGGCTGCGACAAGTATCGATCACCGTCTGGCGCAAGAACGCCGCGCCCGGTTGCAGGCCGAGCAACTGCTCGCCTTGCGATCGGAAGAGCTGTATTCCGCCAATCGTAAGCTCGCCGAGCATGCCAATGAGCTTTCAAGCCAAGTCATTGAACAACGTGAAGAAAACGAACTCCTGAAAGGCCAGACATCACAAACTCAGGCGCAATTGCAGGTGGCCACCGAACGGGCCGTGACCGCACAGCGTCGGTTATGGGATGCGCTCACGGCCACCGAGGATGGCTTCGCGATCTTTGACCGCGATTGGCGTTTGGTCGCCGCGAATCCCGCCTTTTTCGAGGTGTTCGATGGAATAACCGATGTTTCGGAAGGTGCCAGTTACGAGGCGATTCTCCGCGTTGCGGTCGACGAAGGTGTGGTCGATTTGCAGGGCGAAGACCCCGATGAATGGGTCGACCGGATGATTGCACGCTGGGAGATGACGCCGATCCCACGCGTCGAAATCAAGTTGTGGGATGGCGGCTATGTGCGTCTGAACGACAAGCAGACGCCGCAGGGCGATTTCGTGTCTATGGCGCTCGATATCACGCCCGATATCCGGCGCGAGCGCAAGATGCGCGCCGCGCGCGACGCCGCCATGGCCGCCAGCCGCGCGAAATCCAAGTTCCTCGCCAATATGAGCCACGAGATCCGGACACCGATGAACGGCGTCGTGTCGATGGCGGAATTGCTGCGCGAAACCGAGCTGGACGAGGATCAACAACTCTACGCCGATACCATCCGCAACTCCGGCGAGGCATTGCTCGTTATCATCAACGACATCCTTGATTTCTCCAAGATCGAGGCGGGCAAGCTGGAGCTTCATGAAGACAGCTTTGATTTGAACGCGACCGTGCGAGAGATCTTCCGCTTGTTGCAACCGGGGATCGAGCACAAGGATCTGGAGTTGAGGTTGGATTACGATATCTTCCTGCCCGAACGTGTGATCGGCGATCGCGGCCGCGTGCGGCAGGTTTTGACGAATCTGATTGGGAATGCCGTGAAGTTCACGGAGAACGGGCATGTCACCGTGCGTGTTCTTGCCGGGCCGCCTGGTGACGATCTGGATGACCTCAATATCAACATCGTCGT
Source organism: uncultured Roseicyclus sp. (assembly GCA_947494975.1). GTDB lineage: Bacteria > Pseudomonadota > Alphaproteobacteria > Rhodobacterales > Rhodobacteraceae > Gymnodinialimonas. Next base: position 230,018 of record CANLXA010000004.1, read on the forward strand.
CGAAGATACCGGTGTCGGCATCAGTGATGAGCAGCAGGCCCACGTTTTTGGCGAGTTCAACCAGGTGGAAGACGAGGCCAACCGTCGCCATGACGGCACCGGGCTTGGCCTTGCAATATCGCGCAAGCTCGTGACGCTGATGGGCGGCGAAATGTGGCTTGATTCCAAGCCGGGGCGCGGATCGGCCTTCGGCTTCGTGATCCGCCTGAAATCCGATCCCGAGGCGAGCCTTGATCCTGTGGCGGGCCTTCCTGCCGGGCAATCCCGCGTGCTCCTGGTTGGCCATAGCAGTGATCGCGAAGAACAGGTGATGGATGCGTTGAGCCGGTTGCACGCCGAAACATCTTTGGTGCGTCGCCCGCCCACCGTACGGGATCTGGAGGGGACGCAGGCCGTGATCCTGTGTGACGACGGCGTAGCACCCGAGGCCGTTGTCAAGGCTCTGGACGAGGCGAAATTCTCCGGGCCGCGCCTTGCCTATCTGAACGGCAACGCGCGATTGGACGGCTTCGAGGCCTGCGTCGTGGATCAGGGCTTGGCCGCATTTCGGGCGCAACTGGTAACGGCGCAACCCGAGCCGGCGCCTGCGCCGAACCAACAGCCCGAGACGGCTCCTGAACCGTCCAAGGTGGCCGAACCCGAGGTGACACCGGAGGAGATTGCCGAGACACCGGGGGCACAGGCCCCGAAACCGGATCACTCGGCTGCCACTCCCAAAGTTGCGTCCGCCGACTCGCCGAAGCAGCGCCCGCGCCTGCTGGCGGCGGAAGACAACAAGACCAACCAACTGGTCTTCAAAACCATGCTCAAGGGCCTCGATCTGGATATCGAGATCGCCAATAACGGTGTGGAACTGGTGGCGGCTTACAAACGGGAACGGCCAGATCTGGTGATGACGGACATTTCCATGCCCGAGATGGACGGGCTGCAGGCGTCCGGCGAAATCCGGGCACACGAAACCGCATCGGGCCTTCCCCGCGCACGCATCATCGCGATGACGGCCCATGCGCTTGAGGGCGACAAGGAGCGTATCCTGGAAGCGGGGCTGGATGACTACGTGACCAAACCCCTGAAAAAGGCGGTTATCCACGGCATGATCACGGAGGCTCTGGGGGATCGGCTCAAGTCTGCCTAAGGCGTCCAGTTGGCAAGCGTATGGGCGATCCGGTAATGTCCGGTTTCTATGCCGCGCCAATTGGTGATTGGCCCATGGCTGATGGCGCGGGCTTCCGGATGCTCCGGATCCAGCACACCCAAAGCGGAAAGGATCCGGGTGATGGCTGCTTCGGATCCGCGTGTGGCGCCATCGGCGATCTTCAGTGCCACGCCGATCTTGTGTTCGGGTACGATGGCGATGAAGACACCCTCCGCCCCCGTCTTGATCGCCGCCCGCCCCTTCATGGCGCGCATTAGCCGCGTGCAGGCGCGGCCCTCGCCAGCCACCAGCTCGGGGTGGCGCATCATCGCCTCCCGCAGGCGCACCATCGCGGCCTGCCGGATGCCGCCATCCGGCCGTGCGGCGGCAAAGGCGGCCATGGCGCGGGCCAGACCCGACAGGCGGGTTGCGAAATTCGGCGCCGAGCATCCGTCGATGGCGTAGTCGGGATTCGCATCATCGGTGACGTCGTCCCACGCCTCCATGATGGCCTGTTGAAGCGGATGGGACATATCAAGGTATTCTGGTCCGGCGCCGAGATGTTTGGTCAAAGTCAGGAAGCCCGTATGTTTGCCTGAGCAATTGTTGTGCCTTTGATCCGGGCCGGTGTGATGGCAAATCAAGTCGTCTCGGGCGGGTAGGTCATTGGGCCATTGCACGCCACAGCGTAGGGCGTCTTCGCCCAGATCAAGGTCAGACAGCCAGCGTGTAACCCGGTCTGTATGGATCGCAGCACCCTGATGTGAGGCGCAGGCCAGGGCAAGGTGTTCGTCACTCAACCCGAATGCGTCCGCGGCACCGCTGTCCACAAGCGGAAGCGCCTGGATCATCTTGGACGACGACCGGGGGAGAATCCGCCCCTCCGCATCGCCCCAGGATGCGATCATCCCATCCCCATGGCGCCAGATCACCACATGTCCGCGATGTTCGCATTCCAGAATCGGGCCGCGGTGAACCTCGACCAACCGCTCAGCTGCTTTCCCTGCCATGATAATTCCGTCCCAATCCCTTCACATCCCGGCGAATTTCCGCCATCGGGGCTTTTTTCAACGAAGTGTTTAAGCTAGGTTGCCGCCCAATAACGGTCGGACGCCCTTCATTTACATGACCCATAAAACGGGTGCCGACCAGAGGCAGAGAAGGGGCTGGAGGCTCTGAAACTCATGAAGACATATCTTGCTGGTATTCTGGCGGGCGCCTTGGCCATTTCCGGGACCGTTGCGTTTGCCCAGGACGGAGAAGAATCAACGAACCGCGTGAATGCCGAGACCGATTGGTCGGTATTCGTGGAGGATGACCCCACGCAATGCTGGGTCGTGTCGACGCCGTCGGAGACGGTGAATACCCGCGATGGGCGCGAAGTATCGGTACGGCGCGGCGAAATCCTGATGTTCGTATCGTTCTGGCCAGGCCAGGACCGGCTGGGTGAGGTGAGCTTCACCGGCGGTTATCCGTTTGCGGATGGATCAACCGTGACCATGGAAATCAGCGGCACGTCGTTCGAATTGTTCACGGAGGGTGAAATGGCCTGGGCCGCGTCCGCGCAGGATGATGACCGGATCATTACCGCGATGAAGCGCGGCGCCGAAGCTGTTCTGACCGCGCGGTCGAGCCGTGGCACACAGACGCAAGACACGTTCAGCCTGCTGGGCTTTACAGCGGCTGTTGAGGATGCCGAGACGCGCTGCGGGAGCTGATGCTTCCGTTTCTTGCTTTTACCCCCGGTCGATGAGGGTCCATGACACGTTATTATGCAGCTCTGCTGACGGCATCCCTGCTGCTTTCCGGCGCAGGTGCCTTTGCTCAAGGTGCGGAAGAATCCACGAACCTTGTGAATTCTGAAACCGATTGGTCGGTGTTCGTCGAAGACGATCCGACACAATGCTGGGTCGTCTCGACACCCGCCTCGTGGCAGGCGACACGGGACGGGCAGGACGTCACGCAAGACGTGAACCGAGGTGAGATCATGATGTTTGTCACGTTCTGGCCCAGTCAGGATCGGTTGGGTGAAGTCAGCTTCACGGGGGGCTATCCGTTTGCAGACGGCTCCACGGTTCAGGTGGCAATCGGATCGTCCACCTTCGATCTGTTCACCGAAGGGGAGATGGCCTGGGCCTTATCGGTTCAGGACGACAATCGCATCATCACCGCGATGAGGGGTGGCGCGGAAGCGGTTCTGACCGCGGAATCAAGCCGCGGCACGCAAACGCAGGACACGTTCAGCCTGTTGGGCTTCACGGCGGCGGTTGAGGATGCCGAGGTGCGGTGCGGCAGCTAACAACCTTACGTGAGGGTTAGTCCGGACAGGTGGCCCACCTCGGGTTTGCGTGACCGCGTCTGCTCCTATATGTGACGCGGGTCTCCCAAGGAACTGAGCCATGATCGCCAACGCCCCTGTTACGCAGGACGTCCATACCATTCCCCGCAAGCTGCCCGACGGGCCGGTGAACCTGATCGGGCTGACCCGCGACGGCCTGCGCGCCGCGTTGATCGAGGCTGGCACGCCGGAGAAGCAGGCCAAGATGCGGACCGGGCAGATCTGGCAATGGCTGTATCAGAAGGGCGTCCGTGATTTCGCGGCAATGACGAACCTCAGCAAGGATTACCGCGCGGTGCTGGCCGAGACGTTTGTGGCCGACGTGCCCAAAGTCGTGACCAAACAGGTCAGCGCCGACGGCACCCGCAAGTATCTGGTTCGGATCGCTGGCGGGCACGAGGTTGAGGTTGTGTACATCCCCGAGGTTGATCGTGGCACGCTGTGTATCTCAAGCCAGGTCGGTTGCACGCTGACCTGTTCCTTCTGCCACACCGGCACGCAGAAGCTGGTGCGCAACCTGACCGCCGGTGAGATCATCGGGCAGGTCATGTTGGCCCGCGACGATCTGGACGAATGGACGGCGGTTGGCGAAGGAAGCGACGCGAAGCCCCGTCTGGTATCGAACATCGTGCTGATGGGCATGGGTGAGCCACTCTACAATTTCGAGAATGTGCGCGACGCGATGAGGATCGCGATGGATCCGGAGGGCATCTCGCTCAGCCGCCGCCGGATCACGCTGAGCACGTCCGGCGTTGTGCCGGAGATCGCGCGCACGGCGGAAGAGATCGGCTGCCAGTTGGCCGTCAGCTTTCACGCGACGACCGATGAGGTGCGCGACAAGCTGGTGCCGATCAACAAGCGCTGGCCGATCGCGGATTTGCTGAACGCGCTACGTGCCTATCCGAAGGCGTCGAACAGCGAGCGGATCACGTTCGAATACGTGATGCTGAAGGATGTGAATGACAGCGACGAAGACGCCCGGCGGTTGGTGCAGTTGATCAAGGGCATCCCGGCAAAGATCAACCTGATTCCCTTCAACGAATGGCCCGGCGCGCCCTATGAGCGGTCGGATTGGGAGCGGATCGAACGGTTTGCCGATATCGTGTACAAGGCGGGTTATGCCTCGCCGATCCGCACGCCGCGGGGTGAGGATATAATGGCCGCTTGTGGTCAGCTGAAATCAGCCACAGAACGCGCGCGGAAGTCGCGCAAGCAGATCGAGGCAGAGGCCGGGCTGTAGCCGGCGTCGCGTTTTCTTTTTTCAGGGGCGGAACCTATTTGGGCGCCACGCGTTCTGGCGTGCCTCCATTGCCTTTATGGCAAAAGAAAAGGCGCCACCCGAAGGCAGCGCCAATTCAAATCGTTCCACGCGATCCGAAGATCAGTTGTGGTGCAGTGCCAGAACCAGCAGCAGAACGGCGATGGCGGGCACCAGAATGCCGCCAGCCGAGGAGCCGGTATCTTCAACGATGACAACCGGCTCGATGTGAGCAGGTTCAACGTAGCCGCCTGCAAATGCGCCAGTGGCGACAACAGACAGAGCAGCAGCGAGAGCAAGTTTCTTCATAATATCCTCCAAGATACGCCCCTTTTGCGCACAATGCACAGGTTAGGGCACCCAAGACTGTACCTCGTGACAATCTTTAACCGCCAACGCCCTCGGATTGCAATGGGAGTGAATTTGCACCTGCAGCAGGAAATCGGCCGTGTCGTCAAATAAGCAACACTTCTGGGCAGGTTGGCGTTTGGGGTACGGGATTGTGGCGGAAATCAGTGCCGTTCGCCTTCCGAACGCCACCATCCGATTCGGGTGATCCGTCTGAAAATCAACGGCTTCGCGACTGATTCTCGCCAAGACCTATGGATAGATCACGATCATGGTTCCATTCTCGACCATCGCGTAGATCTGGCGCATTTCAGCATTCGTCACGGCGATGCATCCGACCGTCCAATCATCGGTGCGCCGGAACGGGCGGGGAGTGCCATGGATGAAGATGTCGCCGCCCGGGCTGACGCCGGCCTCCTCCGCGCGGGCGCGGTCTTCTTCATTGGGATAGCTGATGCCGATCGACAGATACCACTCGCTGTTGGGATTGCGGCGGTCGATGAAATATTCGCCTTCCGGCGTCCGCCCATCACCTTCACGCTGCTTGTGGCCTTCCGGCGCGAATCCCAACTCGATCTCGTAGGTCTCAAGCACTTCGTCGTTGTGATAGAGCAGCATGAGCCGCTCTCCCTTGAAGACATCGATCCGCGTTACTTCAGGCCCGTCATACTCGATGAACCGCGAGCATCCGGTGAGGGTTGCGATAGCCAGGAGGGCGATGAGAAGAAGGCGCATGATCTGTCCGCTCGATATTTTTCTGCAAGGATATACCGGTTTGCCCCGATGAGGCGAGGGATTTAGCCGCCCTGTTCAGCGGAAAGAAGCTGAGCCAGGCCACTGCGATAGTCCGGGTGGAGCAGTTGGACGCGCAACTCCTTCTTGATACGTGCATTTGAGACGCGCTTCGACTCGGCATAGAAGCTGCGCCCCATCGGCGACATGTCAGCCTCGTCAAACGGGATGGCGGGCGGGATCGGCAGGCCAAGCAAGTCCGCGGCATGGGCGATCACGTCCTGCGGTGGGGCGGGATCATCATCGCACACGTTGTAGGCGGCGCCGGGATTCGGCCGCTGCATCGATGCAATAAGCACCTGCGCGATGTCATCCACATGGGTGCGGCTGAACACCTGCCCTTGTTTGATGATCCGCCGCGCCGTGCCGTTGCGCACCTTGGCGAACGGCCCGCGCCCCGGTCCGTAGATCCCGGCGAGCCGGAAGATATGGATGGGCAGGCCGTTTTTGCCGTGCAGATCCATCCATTCCCCTTCCGCGGCCACCCGCGCGCGGCCCCGGTCGGTCGATGGTGTCAGCGGCGTATCCTCTGTCACCCAACCACCACCGTGGTCGCCGTACACACCGGTGGTCGACAGGTAGCCGACCCACTCCAGATGATCCGCTTCGGCGAAGGTATCGCGGAGATGGGCCAGAACCGGATCGCGGCCCTCGTCAGGGCCCGCGGAAATCAGGACGTGGCTCGCGGCGGCGATTGCGTCGCTCAGGTCGCTTCCGGGGAAAAGCCGCGCCACAATTCCGGCGTCGCGCAGCCGCTCGGCCTTGTCCGCACTTCGCGTTGTTGCGGTGATGGCGCCCGGCGGCATCGGTTGCATCGCCTCCACCAGCGCGGAGGAGGTATAACCCATGCCGAAAATCAGAAGGTTCATGCCAATCTCTCCACGGCCCACCGCGCCGCATCGGCCACCGCTGGATCTGCGTCCTCTGCCAAGGCCGCTGCGGCGCCTGCCAGCCGGGCCTCACCGGAATTGCCGATGGCATAGAGCACGTTGCGCACGAATCGATCCCGTCCGATCCGTTTGATCGGAGAACCGGAGAACATGGCGCGAAACCCGGCATCATCCAGCACGACCAGATCCTCCAGCGGCGGGGATTGCAGGCCTGCGCGCGGCTCGTACCGTATGTCGCGGGCGGTTTGCGCGAACTTGTTCCACGGGCAGATCGCCAGGCAATCGTCACAGCCATAGATCCGGTTGCCCATCTTGGCGCGCAGATCCGGCGCAACCAGCCCCTTATGCTCGATTGTCAGGTAGGAAATGCAAAGACGCGCATCGAGTTGGAAGGGCGCGGGGAAGGCATCGGTGGGGCAGATATCAAGGCAGGCAGTGCAGCTGCCGCAATGCTCTTCAGCGGCCTCATCCACGGGTAGCTCCAAGGTGGTGAAGATTGCGCCAAGGAACGCCCAATTGCCCAGATCACGCGCCAGGAGATTGGTATGCTTGCCCTGCCACCCAAGACCCGCCGCCTGTGCCAGCGGCTTTTCCATCACCGGTGCGGTATCTACGAACACCTTGATCGCCTCCCCTGGCGCTTGGTCCAGCAGCCACCGGCCCACCCGTTTGAGGCGTTTTTTCACCAGGTCGTGGTAATCCCGCCCTTGGGCATAGACGCTGATCGTAGCACGGTCGCGCCGCGTCAGAGCCTCGAGCGGGTCGCAATCCGGTGTATAAGGTTCTGCCAGCATGATAATGGACCGCGCCTCGGGCCAAAGGGCCGCAGGATTGCCGCGCCAATGCATACGCTCGGCCATCCAACCCATCTGGCCGTGAAAGCCCGCCTCCACGAACGCGTCCAGCCGCTTGGCCAGGTCGGGCACGGCATCGGGCCGGCATACGCCCATTTTCGCAAACCCCGCCGCTTGGGCCTCCTGCCACAGCGCGTCCTTTAGATCGCTCAAAAGTCGAGATTCGCGTAGTGGGGCGGTTGCGGAAATCCGAAGATCTGATCCGCCAGCACCGACCGGAAGGCCGGGCGAGATTTCATTGTCGCGTACCAATCCTTGACCGGCGCGCTGAGCGACCAATCCACATCCGATATGTAATCAAGGCACGACAGCTGTGCGGCGGCCGCAAAATCCGCCATCGTCATCCGATCGCCCGCCAGCCAGCGGCGGTGATCCAGCAGCCAATCCATGTAACGGATGTGAAACTTGATGTTCTGGGCACCGGTTTTTACCGCGCGCCCGTCCGGATACCCGCCCCGCATCAGCTTCTTGTGGACCCGCTCGTGCACCAGGTTGCTTGTGACGTCGTGATAGAATTTGTCATCGAACCACGCCACAAGCCGTCGCACCTCGGCGCGTTGGGCGGCGTCGCGGGGCATCAGGGCGGGCTCCGGCACGGTTTCCTCGATATATTCGCAGATCGCGTTGGAATCGCTCAGCGTCATACCGTCGATCTTCAGGACCGGCACCTTTCCCGCCGGATTGCGGCGCAGGAACTCCGTGGACGGCTCCCAGTATTTCTCGTCCACCAACTCCACCTCGATCTTCTTCTCCGCAAGGACCAGACGGACCTTCCGGCAGAACGGGGAGAGCGCAAAATGGTAAAGGCGATTCATGGGGCTGCTCGTGTCACTGCCCCATGTCTTTGCAAGGCGCGCACGGAAAAATCAATTCGCAAAGCACGCGTCGCGTCCATCGGCGCGGATGGTTGCCGCCCCGTCCGCGATGGAGCGGGCACGACGGCTCACGAAATCGGAAGGGGCGCTGGCGTTGCGGTCGGCGGGATTGGGCAAAACAGCCGCCAGCAGCGCGGCCTGCCGCTGCGTCAGATCGGCGGCAGAGATCCCGAAATGATGCCGTGCGGCGGCTTCCGCCCCGAAAACACCGGGCGCAAACTCGGCGACGTTCAGGTAAACCTCCAACACGCGCCGCTTGCTCCAGATCAGTTCGACGACCGGTGTGATCGCCGCCTCCAGTGCTTTGCGAAGCCAGGACCGCCCATGCCACAAAAAGGCGTTCTTCACCGTCTGTTGGCTGATCGTGGATCCGCCCCGCGCCGCGCCAGCGGCGATGGCGTCGCGGATTGCGGCCATATCGAACCCCCAATGCAGGCAGAAATTGGCGTCCTCCGCCGCCACAACGGCGCGCGCCAGATTGAGTGAGATGTCTTCCATCGGGACCCAGTCGCGCTCGATCCCGCCAAGCCGCGCCCGCTCCTGCAGTATGTAGGGTGTCGTGGGCACCGGCACGAAGGCATAAGCTACGATCCAGACCAGCAGCAAAGCCGCCGCGCCAACCGCGCCACGAAACAGCCACCTCCGAAAGGCATGCGCCCATCGGCGGGGGCGAGACACCTTTGCCTTCTTCCGGGTTGTTGTCTTGCGCTTGGCCAAACTGCTCTCGCCGTTGTGGTGAATTGTTTTCTCAGACTTATCGCCGCCGGGGGTTCGGGCGCCAGCCCCGCACACAACATCCGCTTGAAGACGCGACCCATCCGCCGCACCCTATGACGATGACCCATGGATATGACAGTGGCCGCCTGAACCTGCCCTTTGTCGGCATCTCGACCTTCGGCAAATACGATTACATACCCGACTGGGGCGCAATCGACGCGGATGTCGCCGTGCTCGGCGCGCCGTTCGATTTCGGCACGCAATGGCGGCCAGGGGCGCGGTTCGGTCCGCGCGCGATCCGTGAGGCCTCGACGCTGTTCGCATTCGGTCATGCCGGCGCTTATGACCACGAAGATGATGTCACCTATCTCGGGCCCGGCACCCGGATCGTGGATATGGGGGATGCCGATATCATCCACACGGATACCGAGACCTCGCACGCCAATATCGAGGTTGGCGTCCGGGTTGCGTTGGCGGCGGGCGCGATACCGGTGGTTCTGGGCGGTGATCACTCGATCAACATCCCCTGCATCCGGGCATTCGCGGAACAGGGTCCGATCCATATCGTGCAGATCGATGCGCATCTGGATTTCGTCGATGAACGTCACGGGGTTCGGTATGGCCACGGTAACCCCATGCGCCGCGCGGCGGAGCAGGATCATGTGACTGGCCTGAGCCAGTTCGGCATTCGCAATGTCAGCTCTACCGCCAAGGAAGGTTATGAGGATGCGCGCCGCTTCGGATCGGACATCCAATCCGTCCGCCAGATCCGGGCGATGGGGGCTGAGGCCGCAGCGGCCCGGGTGCCGGAAGACGTGAACCTTTACATCACCATCGACATCGATGCGTTCGATCCGTCCATCGCGCCGGGCACTGGCACGCCGTCCCATGGCGGGTTTCTCTATTATGAGGTGCTGGAGCTCCTCGCGATCTTGGCCAAGCGAAACCGGATCGTTGGCGTCGATCTGGTGGAAGTGGCGCCGGATTACGACCGCGATGGGACGACAGCGATTCTGGCGGCGCAGGTGCTTCTGAACCTGATCGGCCGTATCCTTCACGCGCGGGGCTGACGCGTCACCCGATCAAGGCCATCACCGCGCGTTCGGCCTTGCGCAGGCGCGTGGGTGTGCTGGCCTCCGCCAATCTCAGCCGCGCGTCATGGTCACGCTCGCTCAGTGCGATGACGTCGGGATGGATGTAGCTGTTGCGCGCGATGGTGGGCGTGTTGTTCAGCCGCTCCGCTGCCGCATCGGCCATTGCCGTTATGGTCGGCTCCGGGTCGCGAAGTGCCACCTCCATCGCGGCGACGGTGCCGTTCCAGGTGCGGAAGGTCTTGGGTGTCAGCCCCTCTTCCCCCGTGATCGTCGCCAGATGTGCGCCAAGCATGTCCGGCGTTACTTGCCGCACCTCTCCATCCTCCACCCACGTGGCCAACGGTGCGCCGGGCAGATCGTCCAACCGATGCAGCGCGCGGGCCAGCCGCCTGTCGGACAATTCCTCCGTTACCGTGATCCCGCCCTTGGCACGGAATTGCAGAATCGTACCGTCGTCGGACGCGGTCAGGTGTTTTGATCGCAAGGTGGTTGCGCCATAGCTGCCAATGGCTTCGGTGTAATCCGGGTGGCCCGGGCGCAGCGACAGGCGATCAATCAGGCCAAGCACGGCAGAGAGTGCAAAGATGCGATCGCCCGGCTCCGCCTCCAACCCATCCTTGATTGCGGCGCGGATGCGCGGCAGGGCCAGACCAAACCGGGGCAAGTCATCATATTTCTTCTGGGCGCGAAACGCGCTCCAATCGGGGTGGTAGCGGTATTGCTTGCGCGATGCCCCGTCACGCCCCGTCGCCTGAAGATGCCCCGAGTGGCGCGGCGTGATCCACACATTCGTATAGGCGGGCGGCACCGCCAGCGCCTCGATCCGCGCGCGTTCGGTTCTGTCGTCGATGCGTGTGCCATCGGGCGCAACGTAGCTGAACCCGCGCCCGGCCCTGCGGCGCGAAATGCCAGGCCGGTCATCTGGATAATAGGTCAGGTTGTCGGGTGTCATAGAAGAGCAACCCCGCAAGTACCGTCCGGGTTCCCGTTACACTACTGTGCGTAGTCGGCGCCTTCCGCGTCCAGCACGGCGCGCATTCCATTCAGAATATCGGCCTCGGCCGCGGCATCCCCCTCCAATTGCCGGGCGGTCAACTCTGCCACGTCGTCGGGCAGAATCCGCAAGGGGCGCCCGGTTTGAAGCGCAAGGATGTAGGTCCGGGCGGCACGCTCGAAATAATACATTCGCGTGAACGTCTCCGCGACGGTTTCACCGATGCACAACACACCATGGTTACCCATGATCATGGTGCGGATGCTGGGATCCTGGAACAGGCGAGCGCAGCGTTCGCCTTCCGCTTCCAGGGCAAGGCCGCCATAATTCTCATCGACCACCTGCCGGTTGTGGAAGATCGCCGAGTTCTGATCGATGGCGGGCAGGCGGGAGTCGGCCAGCGATGCCAGAACCGTGGCATAGGTGGAATGCACATGCATCGCGCAGCGCGCATGGGGGACGTGGCGGTGCAGCGCGGCATGCAGGCCCCACGCGGTCGGGTCGGGTGCATTCTCACCAACGGCGGATGCGGGATCGTTGGCGTTAATCACCCATAGATCAGATGCGCGCATAAGGCTGAAATGTGTCTTGGGATTGATGAGGAACTCCGTACCGTCGTCGTTCACGGCGAGCGAGAAGTGGTTTGCCACCCCTTCATGCATGTCTTCCCGGGCCGTCAGCCGAAAGGCCGCCGCCATTTCCTTGCGTGCATTGGCGTGGTTCATGATGCCCCCTTACGTCAGATATCGGACGCTAATGCCCCCCGGCCCACCGCCGCAATCGTAAACCAAGGATTAACGTCTGTTGCGGTGCCATGAACGATCCCCGGAAAGATCGTGGTTTGGTCAGCGCGCGATCCCAATTGCGCCCCAATTGTCGGCGAAAACTCGCTCAGTTAGTTGAAAGTAGGTCAGTATGGATCGTCTCACGGAAATGGAAGCTTTCGCCACTGTTGTGGATCAAGGGGGTTTCACCGATGCAGCCAAGAAAATGGGGATTTCCAAATCCGCCGTTTCCAAACATGTCTCTTCGCTCGAGGCACGTCTTGGCGCTCGCCTCCTCAATCGCACGACCCGGCGCGTCAGCCCCACGGAGATCGGCCTTGCCTACTACGATCGCGCCCGGCGCGTCCTGAACGATGCCGGGGAGGCCGACGCGCTTGTCACGGCCATGCAATCTGCCCCGTCAGGTACGTTGCGGGTATCGATCGCGACGGATTTCGGGGTGAACCACGTATCGCCGATCCTGGGCGAATTTCTGCATAATTTCCCGGATATCACAGTCAATATGGTGCTCAATAACCGATATGTTGAGTTGATTTCCGAAGGCTTCGATATGGCGATCCGCGTGGGGGAACTGGAAGACAGCTCACTCATGGCGCGCAAGATCTGTGAAACACAGCGCCGGATGATCGCCGCCCCATCCTATTTTGAAGAATATGGCCGCCCGGAGCGGATCGACGACCTCAACGAACACAAATTGCTGCATTACTCGAATTCCTCCTCCGGCAATGTCTGGAAGCTGACCGCGCCTTCTGGGGAGTTGCGCCAGGTGCGCACCGCCGGATGGCTGACCGTGAATGATGGGCAAAGCCTGCTGAACGCGGCCATCGGGGGCCTCGGCATCGCTTATCTGCCCAGCTTCCTCTACGCCGATCCGCTGCGCGAAGGGCTGCTTGAAGATGCCATGCCCGACCTTCCGGTCGATGTGCAGGGTGTTTATGCCGTTTACCCGCCGGGCCGCTACATCCAGCCGAAGGTCCGGTCCTTCATTGATTTCCTTGTTGAAAATTTCCGCGATAAGGGCCCGACCGACTGGTGATTCCCTGATCTGACTTGCCGTGCCTGTGACACTGGCCTTGGGCCCTGTCACACGCCCAACTCATCCCGGGCTGGAGCGCAGATGCTCCGCCCGGGATTTTTTGTCAGCACCAAGGTGCAAGACATCAATAGGTCTCCAACAGGCGGGATGGACACAAAACTAGGACGTGTTGGGCATTGAATGTGCCTTCAGCCGGGATCGGCCAGCACCACCTCAACTCGCCGATTGGCCTCCCGCCCATCCGCGGTTGCATTGGAGGCCCGGGGCGACAGAAACCCGATGCCTTCCGCCTCAATCTGTCCCGCACTGACGCCCATTTCCTGGGTCAGAAAGCTGCGAACAGCCGCGGCGCGTGCCTCCGAAAGGGCAATATTTCCGTCAAGCGACCCCATCGCGTCCGTGTGCCCCACCAAAACGACGCGGCGTGCAGGGTTTTCGGCAAGGAACTCCGACAGCGCGACAAGCGACGCGTATCGCTCGCCGCTCAACCGTGACGCCCCGGTTTCAAATTGCAAATCATCCAGCGTGGCCGACCCTGTCGCCATCAATTGCGCAATCAGGTCACCGGATACCGGATCAGGCACCAATACGGCGGGTTCGTCGTCCAGATCGGGGGAGCGGCTGGATTGAACCACGGGCGGGGTCGCCGACCCGACCGGTTGGACCAGCGCCAGATGCACAAACCCGGTGGACCCGCCCTGGCTCACCATCAGGGCCGCATATGCATCTCCGTCTTCACGACTCGCAACAGCGCTCAGATAGTGGAAATCCCCGAGATCCACATGCATGTCCGGGGCATTTCCCACGGGCAACGCGTGGCGAAAGTCAAATCCGCCGCACGCATCCGCCGCGCAGGAAAAGCTGATGTCAAAGCCCTGCGCCTGCAATTGATCCCGTAACACGGACAGCAACATCATCGTGCTGATATCGGGCCCCGTGACCTCCCAGATGAATTCCTGCACCATCCCTTCCGCCGCGACGACAGCCATGCCCCCGGCGCTCCATGGGCCGGTTGCCATGGGATGTTGGGAAAGACCGGCGGATTGCGACACAGTCAATTCGGCGCTGCCCGGAAACTCCAGATCCAGCGCGCTTGCGCTCGCTGGCAGGCAAAGGGGCAGTGCACACAGCAATACTGCGCCGCAAATCTGCTGCGTCCCTCTGATACTCACTGGGCCATTCCGCCTTCTTTCTCTCGATACACGTACGATCCCACAGGTTTCATCCCCAAGGAAGCATAAAGCCGCTGGGCGCCTTCGTTTTGCTGCGTCACGAGGACACAAAGCCACGTGGCCCCGTTTTCGACGGCCCATTGCGCCGCGGCGCGCATCATGTGAACGGCCAGCCCTTTGCGCCGGACGGTCGGGGCGACCTCAAGCGCGTGGAGCATTGCCATGTCTTTGTGCAGGGCGATAAATGCGGACCCGGCGGGCTGGTCCGCGATCCGCCCGAAGAGCGATGTTTTGGGTACCGAAACCCGGTTCATCACGTTGCGCCGGGCCCGATCGATACCGCCCGCATCCCAGATTTCCGCCTGAACGGCCAGCGGCGGCCAGATGTCGAAGGCCGTGACAGGCGGCGGGGGAGCCGCGATTTCTTCTGCCGGGATCAGCAGCATATCCGTGTGGTCCCGCGCGATATATCCCCGTTGGTCGAACGCCGATTTCAGGCCGGATTGCGTGTCGAGCACCTGGAAGAGCGGCGCGCGGCCCTGATCTTCCATCACCCGCTCCGCCGCGGCGATCTCATGCTCCAGAGCAGAGTCCACGTGCGGGTCGGCAAGGCGGGCCGCCCTCACCCGATTGCCGCCCTCATCCGGCGTGGGTATCAGGAATGGCCCGATGGTTTGCACGCCGATCGGCGGCCAGGTCGCCGCGATCGCTGGAAACACGTCCGCGCCTGTCATGTCGCCTCTGGAAAAAGCTTTGACAGCGCAACCATCACCTGGTCCACTGCCGTCCCGTCCTGAGATCGGGCAACGATATTGGACCCATGCACACCGTTTTGATGAAACGGGTAGGAGCCAATGGATACCTCTGGATGGGCCGCTGCCAATTCACCCAAGGGGCCTGCAATATCACCCTCGCCCCGCTCCACCCGCAGGCTTTGCGACAGCATCGGCTCTGCCCCTGTCAGCGTCGGCAAGACGCTGGCCAGCATCGCTTCGAAAATGCGTGGAACACCGGCCATCACATGCACATTGCCGAGAGTGAATCCCGGCGCGGCGCTGATTGGATTATCGATCAGAGTCGCGCCATCGGGGATGCGCGCCATCCGCAAGCGCGCCTCGTTCAGCTCTTGGCCCGAACGGTCGTAATGGGTCTGAAGGATCGCACGCGCATCGTCGCGGATGCTGCAAGCTGCGCCCATCGCATCGGCCACGGCCTCGGCGGTGATGTCATCATGGGTCGGGCCGATCCCGCCCGAGGTAAAGACATGGTCATAGGCCTCCGACAGTTCCCGCACATGCCGGGCGATCAGCGCGTGATCATCGCTGATCATGCGGGCTTCGGCGAGTGCGATGCCATGCTCCGTCAGCGCCTTCGCAAGGTAGTTCATGTTCGAATCGCGGGTGCGCCCCGACAGGATTTCATCCCCAATCACAATCATGGCGGCACTGGGCGTTTGCATCGCGGGAACTCCTTGGATGGCGCTTCGCTACGGTATAGGTCCCACCCCATGCGCTTTCCAACCCCGCTTGTCCCCGCCCGCCTGATCCGCCGCTACAAGCGCTTCCTTGCCGATTGTGTGCTGGAGGACGGGACCGAGGTCACCGCCCATTGCCCCAATCCCGGCGCGATGCTGGGCCTCAAGGACGATGGCGCGCGGATCTGGCTGCTGCCGAACGATGATCCGAAGAAGAAGCTGAACTATGGCTGGCGTTTAGTGGAGTTGGAGGATGGCCATTTCGCGGGCATCGATGCGGGCCTGCCCAACGCTTTGGTCAAAGAGGCATTGGCCGAGGGCAGGATCGAGGCGCTTAGCGGCTATGGCACGATCCGCCCGGAGCAGCGCTACGGCGATGAGAACAGCCGCATCGATTTCCTGCTTTCGGACCCCGACCGGGCTGATGCCTTTGTGGAGGTCAAGAATTGTCACCTGCGCCGTGACGATGACTGGGCCGAATTCCCCGATTGTGTGACGGACCGCGGCGCCAAGCACCTGCGGGAGCTGACGCGGATCGCACAAAACGGCGGCCGGGCGGTTATGTTCTACGTGGTTCAGCGCACGGATTGCGCCCGGTTTCGCCTCGCCCCCGATCTCGATCCGGCCTATGCCCGCGCCTTCGATGCGGCACGGGAGGCTGGGGTGGAGGTACTCTGCCACGGCACGCGGATCAGCCCGGCGGGCATCACGCTGACCGGGCCGCTGCCGGTTGATCCCGATCCACAGGCACCCGCATCGTAACGTCATCAGACCGTCACTGGAAATTCCGCACGCAAGGGCGTAAATATCTATGGCTTCCCACCCGGAGACCAAAGCTTTGGACGATTTCAAAGGCCACCTGACAAAGGACGGCATCCGCATCCACAACCCCGATGATTTTGCCGGAATGCGCCGCGCGGGCGCGCTGGCGGCCGACATTCTCGACCGAGTCGCGCCGATGGTGGTGCCCGGCGTCACCACCGGTGCGCTTGACGATCAGATCGAGGCCTGGGTGCTGGAGGCCGGCGCCACCTCGGCCACCAAAGGGTATCGCGGCTACAAGCATGCCAGTTGTATCAGCGTGAACCACGTGGTCTGCCACGGCATCCCGAGTGACAAACGGCTCAAGGATGGCGATATCCTGAACATCGACGTTACCGTGATCGTCGATGGCTGGTTTGGCGACAATTCGCGGATGTATGTGGCGGGCAGCATTTCCCGCAAGGCCGAGCGTCTGGTGCAGGTTACCCATGATGCGCTCTTTAAGGGCATCGAGGCCGTGAAACCCGGCAACACGTTCGGGGATATCGGCCATGCGATTCAGGCCTATGCCGAAGCGCATCGGATGAGCATCGTGCGCGATTTCTGTGGCCACGGGCTGGGGCAGGTTTTTCATGCCCCGCCCAACGTGCTGCATTACGGGCGCAAAGGCACCGGCCCGGTTCTGGAAGAAGGCATGTTCTTTACCATTGAGCCAATGGTCAATCTGGGCCGCCCGGAAACCAAGGTGCTCGCCGATGACTGGACCGCGGTGACGCGGGACAAGAGCCTGAGCGCCCAATTTGAGCATTCGATCGGCGTTACATCCAGTGGATACGAGATCTTCACACCATCGCCCGCCGGAAAGTTCCACCCGACCTGGGGCTGAGGCGGTCGCTGCAACAGCATGCGCCTCGGGGATCAACGCCGCCCGCCGCTCTTTCATCTTGGCAGAAAAACTCCGGGGTCCGGGGCAGCGCCCCGGCGGATCGGCGCGCGAAGCGCGGCGACACCGGTCAGTCCAGCCACACCTCAACGCGCCGGTTCACGGCTCGGCCCCAATCGCTGTCGTCGCAGGCCATCGGCATCGCCTCGCCCATGCCTTCCACGACCATCTCCACCCGGTCCGGTGCCGTGGTATCCGTTGCCGCAAGCAGCGCGTCGCGCACTACATCTGCCCGCCGCAGCGACAGGCGGGCATTGATGGTGGCCGGGCCGTTGCCATCGGAAAATCCAACGAAAATCAAACGCCGTCCGTCGAATGCGCCACGTTCAACCGCGGTGGCAAGTCGCGTGATGGAGGTGCGCGATTGCACGTCCAACTCCGTCCCGCCGGGATTGAACCGCAAGGTGGTCGACAACCGCTCCGCCCCGCCCAGCGTGTCGATCACCTCCTGAAGGTCTGCCAGATCCACATCTTCCCCGGCGGCGCGGATGGCATTGGTCAGGCGTTCGCCCTGCAGGGCGAGCGGCGTCCGGGTCAATGTCTGGTCCACGAACCCCGCCTCACGCACCCGGCGTTCGGCATCGTCAGTTTGGGTGAAAGCCAGGAATTGCCGCACCAGAAGCGGTAGACGCCGCGGAGCCAGATACATGTAGACCGGCGCGGTCAGCGGGTAATCCTCGGCCTTCACGGCATCGACGGATGCCGTTTGTGCAAAGCCGCAGGCGCCGATCAACGGCAGCGCGCGCGCCATTCCCTCGCCTGACCGCGCGGTGATCCCCACGGCATAGGCATCCGCAGCCACGGCGGCCGCCAAATCCTCTGCGCTGGTGTGGCGCGTGATCCGGTCCGCCAGCCCGGCATCGGACGGCAGCAGGACACGCGCTGCAAAGGCCTGCGCCAGACCCAATCCGGGCGAGAGCAGATGCAGCGCAACGGGTGCGTCCGGCCCGCCCAGATCCTGCCAGTTCTGCACCTCCCCTGAAAACAGCCGGGCCACATCCGGCAGTGACAGCGCATCAATCGGGTTTTGCGGCGAGACGACGGGCACCAGCGCGTCCAGCGCCAAAATGCGCACGCGGTCGTCCAGCGGCGGATCATCCGGGCTAACGGTCTCGGCGGCGCGAATCTCGGCCACCGATGGCTCGCGCAGGGCCAGCGCGATATCGGCCTCGCCATTCAGCAGCGCCAGAAACCCGTTATCGGTGGTGCCCGGCGTCACAACGAAGCGCGCGGCGGGCGATCCGTCCCCGCGTCGCAAGAGGTAGATCAGCCCGTCATCCCCTCTTTCCACACCCACCGACATGCCTTGCGTCTCGGCAAAGGCCGCAAGCAGCGCGGGAAGAAGCCCCTCGGCCACCGTTGCCGCGCCCGCCACGCGGGCTTCTGCCACAAAGGTCGCCAAATCCGGGCAACCCGGTCCGGCGCAGGAGACGCCGTCGGCGGATACCGTCAGGGCACCGTAGACGGTGTCCAACCGATAAAACGCCCCGTCATAGGACAGCAGGTTGCCCTCCAACTCGACCGTTCCGTCGAGGGAGCGCAATTCGACATCCTGCGCGGCTGCGCTGCCGATGTGACATATGAAAAGGGCGGCCCCGATGGCCGCCCCGATCCCCTTGCGCATGCAAGTTCCGATTGCTGAGCCTCAATTGGAGGCGAGTCTCAGGTCGTCCAGAAGGTTTTGCAAGACCAGAACGTCGCCTACCGCGTCGCAGGGCGGTACCCTGAAGCTCAATTCCGTCACATCAACCGGACCGGCCCCTTCCGCGCGCAGGGTGCGGGCAAGCACGGTTTGGGTGCAGTTTGCAGGTGTTACCGGGGCATCAATTGACAGACGCACACTTTCGCCCTCCCGCAAAGTGGCGCGGGGCAGGGTATAGATCTGTGCGAAGCTGTCGCCCGCGTTCAGGATGGTCAGGAACCCACCCGTACCTGCAATCGCGGCATCGGCGTGGGACGGGGCAGCCTGCCACACATGCCCTTCTTCGCCGAAGCGCGCACCGAATTCCATCGCGTGCAGTTCAAGGTCCATGTTACCGATCCAGGCCAATCCGATCCGGTCGAAGCCGCCCAGATCCGGCAGGTCGACTAGCGCTGTCTCCTCGGTTCCGTCAGCGAAGCCAACCTCGAAGAAGGCGGGCGTTTCGAAGGCCGGAATATCAAGCGTCAGAAGGCCCAGCGCATCGGTTTCCGCAGTCAGGCTCAGGCCGGAATGACGGATCGAAACCTCTGTATTGCCGCGGCACGGGGCCATCACATCCAAAGCCACCACAGCCGCAGGCATCGCCGCCGCGGAGACGGAGATGGTGCAGGGCAGGCCCAGATCGCTCAGCGGCGTGGTTTCGGTCATCGGGATATCCGCCACCTCGATGATCTCACGGGTGAAGCTGGCCGGAACCACCATCGCCTCAGGCGATACCGGGACGGCCGCCGAAGGCAGGCGCACATCAGCGGTCTGGGCAATTTCGGGGATCATGAGGCCGTTCAAGGACGCGCGCGACGAAGATGAATGTGTTTCTTCCAGGGCGGTATCGGTTGCGGCATTTGCGCCGCCAAGCCTTTGCAAGATACCGGATTGAGCGATGTAAAGAAGGCAACCCGTCAATAATATGATCGCCGCAGACACGCGGATCACGATGGTGTTCAAGGTCATGGGGCACACTCCGCCTACCGTTTCAAACGATAGTATCGCGAAGGAATTGGGCGTGATTGTGCCCGAATTGGAGGAAAAAGACGGCGCTTTCGCCTTACTGTTCCCAATCTCGGATCAGCGGATCAGCTCAATCGACCATGGCAATGCTTGAACTTCTTGCCGGATCCGCAGGGGCAGATGTCGTTGCGCCCGGGGTTGCCCCAGGTGCTGGCATCGTCCTCCACAAAGCCGGGCGCGGGATCGCCGGCAGCCGCAGCGTCTGCGGTGGCCGGCGTGGCGCCTGCGGTGGCACCGTCCACTTGCGTCTTGGCGGCCTCTTGCTGTTGTTGCAACTGGCGCATCAGGGCTTCCTGCTGCTCCGGGGTCAGAGGTTGAATGCGCGCCAGCTTTTCGGTCACGTCGGCGCGCAGACCGTCGAGCATGCTTTCAAACAGCTGGAAGCTTTCGGTCTTGTATTCGTTCAAGGGATCCCGCTGGGCGTAACCCCGGAAGCCCACGACCGAGCGCAGATGCTCAAGCGTCAGCAGATGTTCCTGCCACTTCTGGTCGATGGTTTGCAGAAGCAGCTGCTTTTCGATGTTGCGCATCTGCTCGGGCCCGAATTGCGCCGCTTTTGAGGCCATGTATTCATCTGCCGCCTTCTCCAGGCGCTCGGTGGCCACTTCCTGATCCACACCATCCTCGTCGGCCCACGTCTCGATCGGCAGGTCCACGCCAAGGGCGGTTTTCGCGGCTTCCTTCAGCCCCTCAACATCCCATTGGTCGGCGTAGGATTTCGGCGGCATGTAGGCATCCACCATGTCCTCGATCACCTGGTGGCGCATGTCCTTGGCGACTTCGGCGATATCCTCTGCTCCCATGATATCCCGGCGCTGGCCGAAGACGACCTTTCGCTGATCGTTCATCACGTCGTCGAATTTCAGAAGCTGCTTGCGGATGTCGAAGTTGCGGCCTTCCACCTTCGCTTGCGCGCGTTCCAGCGATTTGTTCACCCAGGGGTGCACAATCGCCTCGCCCTCCTTCATGCCCAGCGTGTTGAGCATCTTGTCCAGCCGTTCGGAGCCGAAGATCCGCATCAAATCGTCTTCCAGCGACAGGAAGAACGAGGATTTGCCGGGGTCGCCCTGACGGCCGGAGCGGCCACGAAGCTGGTTATCGATCCGCCGCGATTCGTGGCGTTCGGTGGC
Organism: uncultured Roseicyclus sp.; assembly: GCA_947494975.1. GTDB lineage: Bacteria > Pseudomonadota > Alphaproteobacteria > Rhodobacterales > Rhodobacteraceae > Gymnodinialimonas. The sequence continues at coordinate 251,325 of CANLXA010000004.1, forward strand.
CAGCACGTAAAGGCCGCCCGCATCCTTCACCGCCTGCTCATCGGCTTTGTGCTGTTCTTCAATCTGCGTGCGGATCGCTTCCGGGTCGCCGTCGGGATCGGCGGCGATGGCCTCCATGATCTTGAATTCCACATTGCCGCCCAGTTTGATGTCGGTCCCGCGGCCTGCCATGTTGGTGGCAATGGTGATTGCGCCCAGCTTGCCGGCATCGGCGACGATCTGCGCCTCCTGCTCGTGCTGGCGGGCGTTCAGGATGTTGTGCGGCAGCTTGGCCTTGGTCAGCATCTGGCCCAGCATCTCGGATTTCTCGATGGAGGTTGTGCCCACCAGAACCGGCTGACCCTTTTCGTGGGCCTCGGCAATCGCCTCGACGATGGCGTTGTATTTCTCCACGCCGGTGCGGAACACGGCGTCGTCTTCATCGATGCGCGCGATGGGGCGGTTGGTGGGGATCTCCACCACGCCCAAACCGTAGATTGAGCCAAATTCCTCGGCCTCGGTGGCCGCGGTACCGGTCATGCCGCCCAGCTTGTTGTAAAGGCGGAAGTAGTTCTGGAACGTCACCGAGGCGAGCGTCACGTTTTCAGGTTGAATCTTGCAGCCTTCCTTGGCCTCGATGGCCTGGTGCAGGCCCTCGGACAGGCGGCGGCCCGCCATCATGCGGCCGGTGAATTCGTCGACCAGAACCACTTCGCCGTCGCGAACGATGTATTCCTTGTCCTTGTGGAACACCTTGTGGGCGCGGAGCGCGTTCGTCACGTGGTGCACGATCGTGGTGCTTTCGGGATCGTAGAGCGACTGGCCGTCGGGCAGGATACCCTCTTCGTGCAGGACATCTTCCAGGAAATCATTGCCTTCATCGGTGAAGGTTGCCTGACGGGTCTTTTCGTCCAGCGTGTAATGCTGGTCTTCGACGCGCGGGATGATCTTGTCGATGGAGATATAGAGATCCGACCGGTCCTGCGTAGGGCCCGAGATAATCAGCGGCGTCCGCGCTTCGTCGATCAGGATCGAGTCGACCTCGTCCACAATCGCGAAGTTGTGGCCCCGTTGCGCCATCTCCTTGATCGACCCGCGCATATTGTCGCGCAGATAGTCGAAACCCAGCTCGTTGTTGGTCGCGTAGGTCACGTCGGCCTGGTAGGCCTGCCGCTTCTCGTTGTCGGGCTGGCGGGGATAGACGGCGCCGGTCGTCATGCCCAGCGCGGTGAAGACGTTGCCCATCCAGTCGGCATCACGCCGAACGAGGTAATCGTTCACGGTCACCACATGCACGCCCTTGCCGGTCAGGGCGTTCAGATAAGCGGGGAACGTGGCGACAAGTGTCTTGCCCTCCCCGGTCTTCATCTCGGCGATATTGCCCTGATGCATGAAGAGCCCGCCCATCAGCTGCACGTCGAAGGCGCGCAGACCCAGAGCGCGCTTGGCGGCTTCCCTACAATTGGCAAAGGCCTCGGGCAGCAGATCGTCGAGGCTTTCGCCATTCTGGGCGCGGTTGCGGAATTCCGCGGTCTTGGCGATCAGGCCGGCATCGTCGAGGGCTTCGAACTCAGACTCCAGCGCGTTGATCTGGTCGATGATCGGGCGGACCGACTTTACCTTGCGGTCGTTCGGCGATCCGAAGACCTTTTTCGCAATCGTTCCCAGTCCGAGCATATCGTCTCAACCTTGTGTCACGGCCCGCTTGTTGGGCCAAATCTTGCGTCATCGGCCCATTTCCGCGGACCGGCAGCGTCTTGAACAATTCGTGTGGGGTTGCCGGGTTGTTCGGCCCTTCGCGGCGGTCTAACTATTGCGCGAACGGCCAAGGCCCCGGGAGTGAAACCCGTAAGCGAGATAAGGGGCGGCCCAAGGATAGTCAACGTAAGGCAACCCTGCCACCGGGGGGCCTGCCGACCTACAAAGGAATTTCCCCAATGAAGATGCTTCTTGCTTCGGTCGCCATGGCCGCAACCCTCGCTGTTCCGGCCTTCGCCGATGGCCACGTCTCGGCGGATACGGTATTGGCCACGGTCAACGGCGAAGAGATCACGCTGGGCCACCTGATTGCCATGCGCCAGATGTTGCCCGCCGAGTATCAGCAATTGCCCGATGAGGTGCTGTTCGATGGCATGCTGGAGCAGCTGGTTCAGCAGCAGGTTCTGGCCGATGCCGCCGAGGCCGAAGAAGTGACGCGCCAGATGCAGCTTGGCCTCGAAAACGAGCGCCGCGCTTTCCTGGCTGCGATGTATATGGACGATGTCGCCATGGCCGAACTGTCCCAGGAAGAGCTTCAGGCCGAATATGAGGCCGTGTACGGCTCGGCTGAACCTGTCGTGGAATTCAACGCCGCGCATATCCTTCTCGAAACTGAAGAAGAAGCGCAGGCGATGATCGATCAGCTTACCGAAGGCGCCGACTTCGCCGAACTGGCCGCCGAGCATTCGATCGGGCCATCGGGCCCCAATGGCGGCGCATTGGGCTGGTTCACCGCCGGGATGATGGTGCCGGAATTCGAAGAAGCCGTTTTTGCATTGGAGCCTGGTGAAGTGTCCGCGCCGGTGCAGACGCAGTTCGGCTGGCACATCGTCTTGCTCAACGAAACCCGCGATCAGGCCGCTCCGACCCTTGAGGAAGTGGGCGCCGAGCTCGAGGAAGGCCTGCGCCGCGCGCGTGTCGATGCCCGGCTTGAGGCCCTGACCGCAGAGGCCGACATCGACAGGCCCGAGCTTGACATTCCCGCCGAGCTGATCCGCAATCTCGACCTGATCGCGGAATAAGCAGCGCAGCTGCGTCGGGAGGGGCCGTTGGCGAAGGACAAGAAGAAAAAGAAGGCGGGTAAGTCCGCCGACGCAAAGGCAAAAAAGGGGAAGGCGGCCAAGTCCGCCAACCCGAAATCCGACAAGCAGAAACCGGCCGAGGTGAAGTCCAAACTCGCGGTGGCGACAGGCGGATCGAAATACAAGGTCTCGCCCCTCGCCCCCAACGGCTTTCCCGACCTACCGTTGATCGACGGCGTGCGCTTCGCGGCTGATGCCGTGGGCGTGCGCTACAAGAACCGGGCCGACGTGATGCTGGCCCATGTGGCCGCCGGATCGACCATCGCCGGTGTCTTCACCACCTCCGCCACCCGGTCGGCCAATGTACTGGATTGCCAGGCCAAGCTTGCACGGCTGGGCGAAGAGGCCGCTGACGGCTTCGCCATCGTGGTCAATTCCGGCAATGCCAACACGTTCACGGGCCAACGCGGCGTGTCGGATGTGGAGGCGATCACCAAGGCTGCGGCCAAGGCGCTCAAACTGCCCGAAGACAACATCTTCACCTCCGCCACCGGGGTGATTGGGGAACCCCTGCCCGCCCACAAGATCACGGATGCCTTGCCGGCGCTGGCCAAGGCGCTTGATGCGGCGGCCGCAGAAACGGCCGCCCGCGCGATCATGACCACGGATACCTTTGCCAAGGGATCCGTCGCGACCTGCGAGATTGGCGGCATCCCCGTGACGATCATGGGGTTTGCCAAGGGCTCCGGCATGATCGCGCCCGATATGGCGACGATGCTGGGCTACATCTTCACCGACGCCGCCATCACCCAAGACGGGCTGCAGGCCATGCTGAGCGCGGCCACCAAGGGCAGCTTCAATGCCGTTACGGTGGACAGCGACACCTCCACTTCCGACACGGTTCTGATGGCGGCGACAGGGGCGGCGGGCAACGTGCCGCTGGCGTCTGGCCGCTCGGCCGAGGGCAAAGCCTTTGCCGCCGCGCTGGATATGGTGATGCTCGACCTCGCGCACCAGATCGTCCGCGACGGCGAAGGCGCCACCAAATTTGTCGAAGTCCGCGTGACCGGGGCCAAATCGGCGCGCGACGCCGATAAGGTCGCCCGCGCCATCGCCAATTCGCCGCTGGTGAAGACTGCAATTGCCGGGGAAGATCCCAATTGGGGCCGTATCGTCATGGCAGTGGGCAAGTCCGGCGCCACGGCGGATCGCGACCGTCTGACGATCCGCTTCGGTGATATTCTGGTGGCTGAAAATGGCTGGATCGCGGAGGGATATCAAGAAGATGACGCAGCCGCCTACATGAAGGCGCGGGAGCTGCTGATCGACGTAGATATGGGCCTTGGGCGCGGCGCTGCGACCGTATGGACCTGCGATCTGACCCACGCCTATATCGACATCAACGCGGATTACCGCTCGTGAAAACTGTCCTGGTGTCTGCGGTCGCCCTGATTGACGCCGATGGGCGTATTCTTCTGGCGCAACGGCCCGCGGGAAAATCCATGGCGGGCCTTTGGGAGTTTCCCGGCGGTAAGGTGGAAGATGGAGAGACGCCTGAAATCGCCCTGATCCGCGAATTGCACGAAGAGCTTGGGATCGATACTTGGGAAAGCTGCCTCGCGCCGCTGACCTTCGCCAGCCATTCATACAAAGATTTTCACCTTCTCATGCCGCTCTTTGCGTGCCGGAAATGGCAGGGCATGCCGCAATCCAGGGAGGGCCAGGACCTGACATGGGTCCGCGCCAATGAATTGCGGGATTATCCCATGCCACCCGCCGATATCCCGCTGATCCCCATCCTTCGAGACTGGCTTTGAGGCCACAGTTTCAGAGTTCCTGAATCAATTATTCTGAAAAACGACATCAATCTTCATTTTTCGCGTGATTTGTTAACAAAACTGAGTAGCATCGCCCAAAGCAGAGGCGTCTGGGGGGATGAAACTGTGCTCACTACCGTTCTTATCGGGACTTGCGTGTCGGTTCAGGGGATCTTCGTGCAAAAGTTGACCAATGGTCTTGTGACCGTCCGCGTGGGAGAAAAGCTCTTCACCGGTCGGCCAGTCTTGGCTCTCGAGGTCGCCTAGTCGAGCCACCCTTTCAGGTTTTCTTCCACAACCGTCGCCAAGGCGCGCATATGGGCGTCGTCGTCGTTCAGGCACGGGATGTAGGTGAAGCTCTCGCCGCCGGCCTCCTCGAAGCTTTCGCGGATCTCTTCGTTGATCTCTTCGAGGGTCTCGATGCAATCGGCCGAAAAGGCGGGCGCGCAGACGGCGATTCGTTTCTTGCCCTGCTCTGCCAGCTTGGCGACTTCTTCAACCGTGTAGGGCTGCAACCATTCCTCGGGGCCGAATCGGCTTTGGAACGTTGTGACGATATCCGTGTCACCCCAACCCAACCGCTCCTTCAGCAGGCGTGACGTCTTCTGGCATTGGCAATGGTAGGGATCGCCTTCCATCAGGTAGCGTTTCGGCACGCCGTGGTAGCTCGCCACGAGAACGTCCGGCCGTTGCTCTAATTGCCCATAGGCGCGCTCGATCGATTGCGCGAGCGCTTCGATGTAAAGCGGATGGGCGAAGTATGGCTCCACCGTGCGGGCCTGCGGCTGCCACTTGATGTTTTCGAGGCTGCGGAAGAACTGATCGCAGGCCGTGGCCGAGGTTGCGCCCGCATATTGCGGGTAAAGCGGGAAAAACAGGATCTTGGTGCATCCCTGCGCCACCAACTCATCCACCTTGGATTTGGTCGATGGATTGCCGTAGCGCATACAGAAATCCACGATCACATCGTCGCCGTAACGCTCGGCCATCAGCGCCTTCATCTTGGCGGTCTGATCCTTGGTGATCGTCATCAGCGGGCTTTCCCCCGCCTCGTGGTTCCAGATCGATTTATACGCCGCGCCCGAGCTGAACGGCCGTTTCGACAGGATGATCAACTGCAGCAACGGTTGCCAGATCCACGGGCTGTAGTCGATCACGCGCTTGTCGCTCAGGAACTCGTTCAGATACCGGCGCATTGACCAGTAATCGTAATTGTCCGGCGTGCCGAGATTGGCCAGAAGCACGCCCACCCTCCCCATTTTTACGGGCGGATGATCGGCGGGGGCGTGGGAGAGCGCTGGCGCGGGTGCGGCTTGCATCATGTTCATTTGCTGTCTGGGCTTTCGTCGTCGGGCCGGTCATGGACCGGATTGGAAGCTTCGTCAAACGTCGCGTCCGAAGGCGCGGGGAATTCGGGAACGTTCAGCGCATCGGCCAAACGAGAGGTCGCGGTGCCGGGCCGCAGCGGTTGCTGCTGACTGTCGTGAGGCGCCCATCCTGCAAGGAATACGAACTCGAACGTCGCCTGGATGCGATTTTCTTCCGCCGGATGCCGATTGGCGTAGATCTCGGCCGCACGCGCGAACAGGGTGCGGGGCGGGATCGCGCGATGGCGGTCGGCCAGAACATTGGTTTCGCCCATCGCCCGCAAATCCCGCATGAGCGCCAGGGCATCGCGGTAGGTAACCCGCCGACGCAGGGCATCGGCCACCGGCAAGGCCAGACCGGCGCGTTGCAACAGCGCGCCCATATCGCGGATCTCGGCCATCGGCGCGACCCGTGGGCTGATCCCGCCAAGCACCTCAGCCTCCGCCTCCGCCAGCGCGCCGCGCAGCTCCATCAGCGTATCCCCGCCGAAGCTGACGGCCAGGAACAGGCCATCGGGGCGCAACGCCCGGCGGCATTGCACGATCTGCCCCACTGGATCATCGGCCCAATGCAGCGCCATCGCGTGAACGACCAGGTCATGGGCGCTTGCCTCAAGGTCCAGCACCTCCTGCGGTGGCACGATTCGCGCGCCAGGTGTCAATTTGACCCAAATTTCTGGAAAAGCCGTTACAATGGCCGGTGCCGTAAACGTTCTGTTAACGTCCTGCAGTCTTTCCTGAAGCTCGAAGAGGGCGTCCTCGTGGAGAAACCCTGCCTTATCCATCCGGGCCCGTGCGCGGCGGGCCGCCAGCGATGCGGCATCCGTCAAACGGGGCTGTGTCTGGGCGGGCATGGCGCATCCGGGGCTGAAGCTGGCCCGCTGAAAAATAGGAGTGGCGCTTGAGATTGCAATCGATGTTGCATGCGGTGTTTCCGCCCGAATGCCTGAATTGCAGTGCCAGGGTGGAAGATGCCTTTGCGATCTGCGGCGAATGCTGGGCCGACACGCCCTTCATCTTGGGATCCGCCTGCGATGTGTGCGGCACCGGCCTGCCTGGTCAGACGCCGGCCCTTGGCGAGGTATTGATTTGCCGCGAATGCAACCGTGTGCCCCGACCGTGGTCCCGGGGCCGCGCGGTATTCGGCTATGACGGTATCGGCCGCAAGATGGTGCTGGCCCTGAAACATGGCGACAGGGCGGACATTGCCCGGGCCGCGGGCCTGTGGCTGGCCCGTGCGGCGGCGGATCTGTTGGAGGACGATCCGCTCATCGTGCCCATACCTCTGCACTGGACGCGTCTGGCGCGGCGGCAGTTCAATCAATCGGCCCTGCTGGCGCAGTCCCTGTCCCGCCAGTCGGGATGCGAGGTCGAGACAATGGCGCTGCTGCGCCTGCGGCAGACCCCGACCCAGGAAGGCCGCGACAGGGACGCGCGTTACCGCAATGTGGACGAGGCGATTATCCCGCATCATCGCCACGGCGCGGCGATCAACGGGCGCCACATCTTGCTGATCGACGACGTCATGACGTCCGGCGCAACGTTTTCTGCAGCCACCGCGGCCTGCCACAAGGCCGGTGCCGAAAACGTGTCTGTTCTGGCTCTGGCGCGCGTGGGGGATGACACCTAAATTGACGCGAACGCACAAGGACACGAGGCCCGCGGGACATGCCCCAGATTGAAATCTATACCTCGCCGCTTTGCGGCTATTGCCACGCAGCCAAGCGGATGCTTGTCGATAAGGGCGTCAGCTATTCCGAAATCGACGTCGCCGCCGATCCCGCGAAGCGGCAAGAGATGATGGGCCGCGCCGGTGGCCGCCACACCGTGCCACAGATTTTCATCGCCGATCGCCACATCGGCGGCTACGACGACATGGCCGCCCTGGAGCGGACCGGCAAGCTCGACCCGCTGCTCGCGGCGGAGTGACCCTGCGGCGCGGTTGACCCTTGCGTCAGGCCGCGCTGCACCGTTTGATCCGGCCATGGCCGACTCCAACGATCCCCTCTCCATTGCGCTGTTCAGCGAAGTCTTCATGGTTGATCAGCTGACCCGCGCCCGCTTGTCCAAGGCATTGCCGAAGGGCATGGAACTGAGCCATTTCAGCGTGTTGAACCACCTGGCGGCTGGCAACGAAGAAAAATCGCCTGCCCAGCTTGCGCGCGTTTTCCACCTGACGCGGGGGGCCATGACCAACACGTTGAACCGATTGGAATGGGCCGGCCATATCCATGTGCGCCCTGATTGGGACGATGCCCGCCGCAAGATGATTTCGATCAGCCCGGCAGGCCGCCGGGCCCGTGATGCGGCGGTGTCGGCCATCGCGCCGATCCTGTCGTATACCGTGGCAGAGGTCGGCGCGGAACAGGTGCGTTCGATCCTCCCCGTGCTGCGCACGATGCGCAAACGTCTGGAGCAGGAGGATTAGGCCCGCTTCACCGATGCGGTGACGTAATTCACGCTCAGATCCCGGTCGCTCAGTCCCCAAGTCCACAGGACCGGATTGAAGACGAACCCCTTGCGATCCACGGGGTCGAGGCCCGCCTTTCGGATAAACTCGAACAACTCGTCCGGCGTGATGAATTTCGACCATTCATGGGTGCCTTTCGGCAGCCACCGCATCACATGCTCCGCCCCGATGATCGCCATCAGGTAGCTCTTGGGATTGCGGTTCAGGGTTGAGCAAACCATCAGCCCACGGGGCTTCAGAAGCTGTTGGCACGCCGTCAGGTAGGCCAGCGGATCGGCCACGTGTTCCACCACCTCCATGTTCAGGACAACGTCGAATTGTTCGCCATCGGCGGCCATCGCCTCCGCCGTGGTGTGGCGATAGTCTATCTCGAGGCCCGATTGCTCGGCATGGAGCTGCGCCACCGGAATGTTCCGCTCCGCCGCATCGGCCCCAACCACGTCGGCCCCCAACCGTGCCATCGGTTCGGCCAACAACCCACCACCGCATCCGATATCGAGGATCCGCAACCCGGCAAAGGGCACCTCACCCTTCAGATCGCGACCGAACTCCGCCGCGATCTGGTTGGTGATGTAATCCAGCCGCGTCGGGTTGAGCATATGGAGCGGCTTGAACTTGCCGTTCACGTCCCACCATTCCGCGGCCATCGCCTCGAACTTCGCAACTTCTCCGGCGTCAACGGTGCTTGCAGCTGCCGCGCTCATGGACATCCCCTCAATCTCTTGCCAATCTCAACGTGCCGATCCCGGCTCATCGGTCTATATAGGACGGGCATGGATAAGTTCTCCGGTCAAAAGCGCGCAAGCTCGCATTTGTTCCCGCCGATCGACCCGTTTGATCAGCGCATGCTCGATGTGGGTGACGGACACCATGTCTATGTGGAGCAATGCGGCAACCCCCGTGGTGCGCCGGTTGTGGTGCTCCACGGCGGGCCGGGTGGTGGGTGCAGCCCCGCGATGCGGCGGTATTTCGATCCGTCGATCTGGCGGATCATCCTGTTCGACCAACGTGGCTGTGGCCGGTCGCGGCCCCATGCCTCGACACGCGCCAACACGACCTGGCATCTGGTCGCGGACATCGAGCGGATCAGGCACACGCTTGGCGTCGACCGCTGGGCCGTCTTTGGCGGATCCTGGGGCGCAACGCTTGGCTTGATCTACGCGGAAACGCACCCCGATGCGGTAGCCTATCTGGCGCTGCGCGGTGTGTTCCTGTCGATGCAGCGCGAGTTGGATTGGTTCTACGGCGGCGGGGCCGGGCAGTTCTGGCCCGATCAATGGAACCGTTTCCTGAGTCTTGTGCCCGAGGAGGAGCAGGGCGACGTGATCGCCGCCTATAACCGGCGCCTGTTTTCGGGCGATCTCATGGTCGAAACCCGCTTCGCCCGGGCCTGGGCCTCGTGGGAAAATGCGTTGGCGTCGATGGACAGCGACGGCCATGGCGGAGAGAGCCCGGCGGACTATGCCCGTGCCTTCGCCCGGCTGGAGAACCACTATTTCGTCAACAAGGGCTTTCTTGAGGAAGACGGCCAAATCCTCCGTGATCTGCATCGCATTGGCCATGTCCCCGGTACTATCGTGCAGGGACGCTACGATATGATCTGTCCACCCATTTCGGCGCATCGCCTGGCCAAGGGGTGGGCCGCTGGCCGCCTCCACATGGTGCGCGGCGCGGGCCACGCGCTCAGCGAGGCCGGGATCAGCTTGGAGCTCGTTCGCATCATGCGCGGCGTGGGTGAGAAGCGCACGAAATACGGGCTCTAGCTCAGCGTGTGATCCTCGCGGACGTCCCATTGATAGAGCATTGATATACCCGTCGCCGAGGCGGGTATGGCTAACGCCGTCTATTCCTCCCGCCGTGCTTCGTCGGCATCTGGCGCCAATCCATACCTTTCCGCCACGCGCCAGACATGTTCCGGCACCATATTCTTGACCCGCGCGGGGTAGGCGCGCCGGAGGTGCAGGATCGTCTCGATGGCCTTCATCTCCACCCGCGCCCTCGCAAATTCCAGGCCCCGTGGCCCGATCCGCGGCTGCAGAAACGACACGACGGGCCGCAACCAATCGGGCATCGAGCGGAGAGGCATCCCTCCGGCCGCTCGCTCGGTATTGGCCAAGAACCCCTTCACTGCTCCGTCGCGTTTTCCCTTGTCGGTCAGCGGCTTGAGGATCAACCGATCCTCAAGGAGACCCAATATCTCCGCCCCGCGATCATTGCGGGCAATCACCCATTGATCGCCGTCGCCGCCCATATAGCCCACAGTGATATCGGCCAGCCGGTTGGTGTAATCCACGCAGGTCTTGCAGGTCATCGGAAAGAAATCCGGCGGCAGCTTGGAAATCGGTAGGCTCAGGAAGGGGATCACGCGGTCCGGTCGGCCATCGTCAAAGCGCAGCTCCACCCGATAATCGGCACGGAATTCGAGGTAGCTGATCGCCTCGGGCCGGTCATCCAAAAGGTTGAGAAAGCTGTGAAAATTCTCGGTGCTTGTGTTGTCGGAACAGGGCGTTCCAATGACGTAGAGCCGCTCCAGCCCCAGATCCGCTTCGATCTGTCTAAGCGCATAAACCTGACAGGGGATGCCAACAACCGCGATCCTTGTATGCCCCTGCACCATTGCCGGCGTCAGAGCGGCGAGCGTCGGAGCGTATCCCATGCGCATCCCACGGCACTGCGCCATATCCTCAGGATCGGTCACGATCACTGGCAAGGGCTTCCAGCGATCTTCCGGGTCGGGCGCAACAGCCAGAACAGCGGTAACCGCACCGGTGCGGAGCAGTTCAGCGGCCAGTTCCGTGGTTAGACCAGTCCATTGCGCGCCTTCAGCCGCAGGGCTCAACCGCGCGCGCAGCATCGATTGGGTGACGCCGAAAAATGCCTCATCCCCCAGCTCCGGATCTGCCACCCGGCCATGGATTTTCCGCTCCGCTTCGGGATAGTCGGGCTGGATGAACTGACAGGCACGCCCGCAGGCCTTGCCATCCCCCATCCGACTGATGCCGCAATCGGTACACAGGCCCGGTCGCGGCGCGCCGCCAAGATGGGGCACCACAATGCCGGAACGGCCGGTATCCTTTGCCATGACGCATATCTCCAACGGAGTTCGTCACTATCTTGGGCGCGGGGATGCGTGTCAATGAAATGGCCTCACATCGCCGCCACCCCCGGTCGCCCTGCAAGAGGATGATTTGGAACCGAGGTCCCAAAAGATCTCTGGCGACCCCGGCAGGATTCGAACCTGCAACCTGCCCCTTAGGAGGGGGCTGCTCTATCCAGTTGAGCTACGGGGCCGCGCTGTCTTGTTGTCCGTGATTTGTTCCGATCCCGCAAGCGCTTGCGGAGGGATGCGCGGCAAGCGTATCAAGAGGCAGGCGCACACGACCGAAGGACGCAGCCTTGCGCGGACGCAATCCATTTGACGGCAAACCCCAGATGACTCTGCGGGACGTGGCCGATGCCGCCGGCGTCAGCGAAATGACCGTCAGCCGTGTTCTTCGCAATCGCGGCGATGTTTCGGACCGCACGCGGGAGCGGGTGTTCGAGGCCGCGCGCGCGCTTGGATATGTGCCAAACAAGATCGCCGGGGCCCTTGCCTCGAACCGGGTAAACCTTGTGGGCGTGGTGATCCCCTCGCTCAGCAACATGGTGTTCCCCGATGTGCTGCATGGCATCGGCGCGGTTCTGGACGATACGCCCCTCCAGCCGGTGATCGGGACGTCGAAATACGATCGCGACCGCGAGGAGAAGGTGATCTACGAGATGCTGTCGTGGCGTCCATCCGGCCTGATCGTTGCGGGGCTGGAGCATTCGGAGGCCGCCCGCGCGATGATGCGGAATGCAGGCGTGCCGGTGGTCGAGGTCATGGATGTGGACGGTGATCCGGTTGCCGCCGCCGTGGGGATCAGCCACCAGGCCGCGGGCCGCGCGATGGCCTCCGAGATCGTGGCGCGTGGCTATAGCCGCATCGGTTATCTGGGCTCCTCCTCCATCGCGGATGCCCGGGCGCAGAAGCGATATCGCGGGTTCAAGGCAGGTCTGTCAGAGGCCGGATTGGAGCTGGCCGACGAGATCTTTTATGATGGTGCGTCCGGGTTCGGCACCGGGCGTGGCATGACCCAAGCGCTGATGGAGCGGACCTCCGATTTAGATTTTCTATATTATAATACAGATATGAACGCTGCAGGCGGGCTTCTCTATTGCCTGGAAAAAGGCCTCGATATCCCTGGTGAGATCGGCCTGGCGGGATTCAATTCCTTTGAAGTGCTCGATGGGCTGCCGATGCGGATCGCGACGATGGACAGCCGGCGAGACCAGATCGGTCGCAAGGCAGCGGAGTTGATGGTGGCCAATGAGTTGACAACCGAAGTCGTGCGGTTGGAACCAGAGTTCCTGCCCGGCGACACGGTGCGCGCGAAGGCTTGATTTTTGAGTCACCCGACGCGCGTCCACCGGAGGGATAGGGTACTACGATCTCCCATGAAGACGAACTTGACGGCCATCGCACGGATCTTCGCCAATACCATGCGCGACATGGCGGTCTCTTTTCGACCGAAGGCCACGATGGCAGGACGTTGTTCAGTCAGCCCGATGCGCCGGTTGTGCGGTATGAACACACCGTCGTTGCGACGGATCGGTGGGCGATTGTGGTGACGACGCCGGAATAGGCCGACGCATCGTCTTCAGCATTCCGGCAGGTTTACCGCCAGCCCGCCCTGGCTCGTCTCCTTGTATTTCGTGCTCATGTCGATACCCGTCTGGCGCATCGCCTCGATGCAATTGTCTAGCGGCATGAAGTGTGTGCCGTCTCCGCGCAGGGCCAGCGATGCGGCGGAGACGGCCTTGATCGCGCCCAACCCGTTGCGTTCGATGCAGGGCACCTGCACCAGCCCGCCCACCGGATCACACGTCATGCCAAGGTGATGTTCCAGCGCGATTTCAGCGGCGTTTTCCACCTGCTCATTTGTCCCGCCCAAGGCGGCGCAGAGGCCGGCGGCGGCCATGGCCGAGGCGCTGCCAACCTCCCCCTGACAGCCCACTTCAGCCCCCGAGATCGACGCATTGTGCTTGATCAGCCCGCCAATTGCGGCGGCGGTCATCAGGAAGGTGCGGCGGCCGTCTTCCGTGGCCCCAATGCAATGGTCGCGGTAGTAGCGCAGCACGGCGGGCACCACACCCGCCGCGCCATTGGTGGGTGAGGTCACGACACGCCCACCCGCAGCGTTTTCCTCGTTCACGGCCATCGCGTAGACCGAGAGCCAGTCGTTGGCGACATGGGGCTGCGCCTGGTTGGTTCCGGCCTCGGCCTTCAGCTGATCAAGGATGTGCTTGGCGCGGCGTTTCACGCGCAGGCCGCCAGGAAGTTCGCCATCCATGCGCAGGCCCCGGTCGATGCAATCGTCCATCGCGGCCCAGATCGCATCGACGCGGCTCTGCACCTCCGCGCGGGGGGCAAGGGCGGCCTCGTTTTCCCATTTCATCTGTGCAATGGATTTGCCGGTGGCGCGTCCCATCGACAGCATTTCCTGGGCGGATCCAAAGGGGTGGGGGAATCCTTCGGCCTCCTTCTCCTTGTGGAAGGCATCGGCCCCGCCCTGGTTTTGCGCCTCCAACTCCCGCGCGGTCAGGACGAAGCCGCCACCAATGGAGTAATACGTCTCCTCCAGGTAGAGGTGTCGCGCCGTGTCGAACGCGCGCAGCACCAGGCCGTTTGCATGGCCGGGCAGCACCGTGTCGTAATCGAAGATCAAGTCCTGATCCGGGGCGAACTGCAGGGGAGGCAGCCCCGGCGGGGCGACCACGCCTTTGGCGCGGATCTCGGCCTCAAGCTCTTCGGCGCGGTCGGGATCAAGCGTGGCGGGCTCGAACCCCGCAAACCCCAGGATAACGGCGCGATCCGTCGCATGCCCCTTGCCGGTAAAGGCCAGCGAGCCATGCAGGGAACAGCCCAGCGCCGCCAGATCTCCGGCACCCGGTTCCTTCTCTCGCCCGGTTCGCAGGTCCTCCAGAAACCGCGCGGCGGCGCTCATTGGACCCATTGTGTGAGACGAGGACGGGCCAACACCGATTTTGAAGATATCGAAGATGCTGAGAAACATGGCCCGCCCCGCGTTGGTTCGCAGCGGACCATAGGCGATTGGTCTGGACGCCCAAAGCGGGAAACGACGCCGCGCGAGCCGTGACCGACGCGAAGATCCATGGGCGCCGTTGCGCCGGAACTGGAGCGTTTACCAGTTGATAGGGCTTCTCTGGTCTTTTGGCGGCGATTTTTTGGGGCTTGGTCATATGGAAGAATCACTACGCGTGGCTGGCGCCGATGGCGTTTTCTGGTTTGAAGCAGAGGATGGTTTGGCGTTTGGGGGATGGGTCCGTGAACATCCAGGGTAAGGATCAGGCGGGGGCACCGACATGTTCCGTGGAAGAGCCCGCCAATCGGGCGCGCCCGGGACCGGCCCAAACAAAGGACGTGTCCCATGGCCAAAATGGCTGATTGGCTGGCAAGGCCGAACCGGTCAATCTTCGCGCGTGCGGCGGCGATGTCGGCGGTCTCAACGCTTATCGTGGCCGTGGTCGCCATCGGCTTGTCGGTGTGGCAAACCAGCCATGTCGCGCGCGAGGGTGTGCGAAGCATGGCGGATATCGCCACCAGCAACTCGGCCCAACATCTCGCGGTTTACCTTCGCTTCGCTAACCGCACGGCGGTTCAGGCCGAGTTGGATACATACGCCGAATTGGCTGGGCGTTATCTGCAGTCGGCACGGGTATGGGATGCATCGGGACATCTCATAGCGGGCACGAATGGCGCGGCCGACGAGGACCTCGCAGACATCCACGCCTTGCGCGACGCCGCCCTTGCGGACGGCCAGAGGCACAGCTCCGACGGGTTCCTGATCGCTGAACCGGTGATGTTCAACGGTACGGCCGCACCCATCGGCGTGTTGGCCGTGCGCTGGTCACCCGGCGTGGTTCTGGACAAGCTGGTGGTTCAGTGGATCATCGGTGTCGTCGCATTGACCCTGTTGTTCGGGGGGCTAACCTTGATTTCCGTTCGCCGCCTGCAAGCGACTGTCGGGCAGCCGATCCACGCGGCGGAACAGACCATGATCCAAGTGGCGGGTGGCGATTATGATCGCGCTGTTCCAATGCAGGACCGCGAAGACGAGGTCGGCTCCATCGCGCGCGCGCTCGAAACCCTTCGGGTGCGTCTGTCCGAAGCGCAGCGCAATGACGAGAAGCGCGAGGAAGCACGCGCCATTCAGGCGTCGGTGGTGGAGCGGCTGGCGGGTGCCCTGGCGGCCCTGGCCCAAGGAGACTTGACGCATCGGATCGATGAGGATCTCACCGAGAGCTACAATCGCCTACGCACCGATTACAATCTCGCCGTTCAACATCTTGCGACCATGGTGGACGAGGTGTCGCACAGTGTCGCCTCGGTCAGCGATGGTGCGGCTGCGATCCTGAAAAGCTCCGATGACCTGTCGCACCGCACCGAACGTCAGGCCTCGACTCTCGAAGAAACCGCCGCGGCGGTCGCAGAATTGACGGGATCGGTCCAAAGCGCTGCGAAGGGGGCGCAGGACGTGGAATCCGTTGTGCTAGAAGCCTGCACATCAGCCGAACAGAGTGGTGAGGTGGTGCAATCGGCCATGGAGGCGATGACGGATATCGAGAAATCGTCGCTGCAGGTGGCCCGGATCGTGGGCCTGATAGATGAAATAGCCTTTCAGACCAATCTCTTGGCGCTGAACGCTGGCGTTGAGGCGGCCCGCGCGGGCGATGCGGGCCGGGGGTTCGCCGTCGTCGCCTCGGAGGTGCGCGCCCTTGCCCAGCGGGCATCGGACGCCGCGATGGAGATCAAATCCCTGATCGATCAATCGACGCGGCAGGTGCAGACCGGGGTCGATCTCGTTGGTCGCGCTGGGGCCGCTTTGTCGGCGATTTCAACCAAGGTCGGGTCGATCTCGACCCATGTGTCGAAAATCGCCCAGGAGACCGTCGGTCAGGCCAACGGTCTTGGCGAAGTGAACGATGCCGTCAGCAGCCTTGATCGTGTAACGCAAAAGAATGCGGCCATGGTGAAGGAGAGCAATGCGGCGGTGCAGGCGTTGACGGCCGAGACGGATCGCATGTCCGATCTTGTCGCCCATTTCCGTGTCGACCTTAAGGATAGGGCGATATCGGAGACAGACATGGACGCCCAAGGCGCGGCTTAGGGCCGCGGTTTGATTGCGAGTTCTGTCAGCCGCGGGCAGTATGCCGGACGCTATTCCGCTGCAATTTGCTGTTCGTCGGATATAGGCCAGGCATATGCGTCTCGCGTTTGCGGGGTTTTGATGCCCAAAACAGATCCGGCGATTTGGGTCCGCAAAATCTGAGCGGTTCCACCGCCGATGGTGAACATCCGCACGTCACGATACATGCGCTCCAGCGGCTCGCGGTCGCTGTACCCCCGTGCACCGAACATCTGGAGCGCGTCGTTCACCACCTTGATGCCCATTTCGGATGCAAAAAGCTTGGCGCGCGCCGCCATGGTCATATCGGGAAACCGGCTGCCGTTCGGGCCGCGCGACCGCGCCGCCTCGTGCAGAAGAAGACGTGCGGCATGGATCTGAGTATCCATGTCGGCCAGCATCCACTGAAGGCCCTGGAACTCCGCCAGGGGGCGCCCGAATTGCTGTCGCTCCAGCAGGTAGGATGTCGCCCGCTCATGGGCGCCTGCCGCGACGCCCAGGGCAATCGTCCCCGCCCCCACGCGCTGGGAATTATAGGCGTTCATCAGATCCGCGAAGCCGCGTTTCAGGCCGGATGGAGGGGTCAACAGCCACTTTTCATCGACCACCAAATCATTGAACCGCAGTTCCGCCTCGGGCATGCCGCAGAGCCCCAGCGTGTGTTCCCGCCCAACGACTTCAAAGCCGTCCGGAAGGTTTCCATTCATTGGATCGGCAAAGACGATGAACCCGCCGATGCCCTGTTCATGGCCTGTCTCATCCAGCACACGCGCAAAGATAAGATGAAGTTTCGACACGCCGCCCCCGGTGATCCAGTGCTTGCACCCGTTCAGCACGTAGGTATTTCCGCGTTTCCGGGCCGTCGTGCGCATCTCCGTCGCCGCGCTCCCGGCGTCGGGTTCCGTGATGCAAATCGCAGGTTTGTCGCCGGCCAGAACATGGGGCGCGCAAAACGCCTTCTGCTCGTCAGTCCCATAGGCCATCACGGCGCTGATACCGCCCATATTCGCCTCCACGACGACCCGGGCCGTCAGGGTGCAGGCCTTGGCGATCTCCTCTACCACCATGACAACATCCAGAAAATTCGCACCCCGACCGCCCAGTTCGGTAGGGATCGACATGCCCATGATGCCGGCATCCGCGAGATCCTGCACATTGCTCCAGCAATAGCTGCGCGACCTGTCCCAATGGGCGGCCCGGCTGGCAAAGGCAGGGGCCAGGTCTTTGGCGGCGGCGACAAGGGGATGCGTCATGATCGATGTGCTTTCGGATGCGGCGTTCACAAAAGAGTGATGACCATCACCCTACAGGTCCTGTAATCCATTTCCATCGAATAAGATTTGATCACAGGTTCAAAGTATTTGAAGATATGCAGACACGCTCCCTCAAGACGCTTGTGAAGATCTCGAAAGTCGGCTCCTTCGTCCAAGCAGCGGACCAATTGGGCATGACGCTTTCGGCGCTTTCAATGCAGATGAAGGCCCTTGAGGCCGAGCTGGGCGTGGCCCTGTTTGACCGCACCGTCCGGCCCCCCCGCCTGACGCCTATTGGGCATTCGGTGGTCGATGAGGCAATCCCCTTATTGCGGCGCGAGGACAGCTTGCTGGACATGTGTCGCCCTGGTGATGAATTGGTGGGCCGGTTCAAACTTGGCTTCGTGACAACCGCGGCCGTCCGCGTCCTCCCGCACGTCCTGAAGGCCGCGCAGACACTGGCGCCACGGGCGACGTTCGAGGTTGAAACCGGACTGTCCGCCGGGCTTCAGGACAAGGTTCTGAACGGTCAAATCGACATGGCGGTGGTGACAGATGCCGACGGGCTGCCGGGGCAACTCTCCACCCGCCTTCTACGTCGGGAGCCGTTTGTTTTTGCCGCTCATAAGGGGCTTCTTGAGGACGGGCTGGCAGGGCTTCTGAGGAAACAGACCTTCTTCCACTTCATGCCGGATACAGGGATCGGCAAACTGATCGCGCATGCGATGGCCGATCAGGCCCGCCCGCGTGACGCCAACACGATCGTCCTGGATAACCTCGAAGCGATCATGGAATGCGTCGCGGCGGGCCTCGGCTTCACGCTTCTTCCGGTGCCGGACGTGGACAGGTACCTCACCACCGACATCGAAAAGCTCGCGGCGCCATCGTCGCTCCGTCGCAATCTCGTGCTGGCGACATTGCGGAACGGAACACTGGCGCGGCGCGAAGCGGAAATCGCGGCGCTGTTTTCGATGGAGTGAGCAAATTGTAAAGGCCGCAAGTCGTGCGTATCGAATCGACGCTCGGATACGATCAAACCGCAGATGACCCAGCCACATCTAGGATTGAAAAATGGTGAGCCCGACAGGATTCGAACCTGTGACCAATTGATTAAAAGTCAACTGCTCTACCAACTGAGCTACGGGCCCACTCAGGGGCCGTTACCTATGGCCGCGCCTCAGGTCCGTCAAGCGAAAATCCCCGGCCCGTCGCCAAGGGGTCTTTGAACCGCGTCCGTGTTCTCGTATATGCGCCCAATGCCCGATCAGGACACATATCCTGGCCTGCCTTTCCTGAAGATGCATGGCCTTGGCAACGACTTTGTCGTGATCGACGCCCGTGGGGGCGCGCGGACAGTCACGCCTGCGCTCGCACGCGCATTGGGCGACCGACACAGGGGCGTGGGATTCGATCAGCTGGCCGTGGTGGAAACCGGCGAGGACAGTGATCTGACGCTGACATTCTGGAACGCCGATGGCTCTACGTCCGGGGCCTGTGGAAACGCCACGCGGTGCATCGCCCGGCGCGAGATGGAACTGACCGGCAAGCACCGGATCACCCTGCGCACGGAACGCGGTCTGCTGGAGGCGGTTGATGCGGGCAACGGGCTAACCTCGGTGAATATGGGGCAGCCGGTGATGTCGTGGCAGGGCATTCCCCTGAAGGGCGCGTGCGATACGCTGAGCCTGCCCATTGACGGTGCGCCGGTGGCCACGGGGATGGGCAATCCGCACTGCACGTTTTTCGTGGAGGATGCGGATGCCGTCGATCTTGAAACGCTCGGTGCGAAATATGAGCGTCACCCGCTCTTCCCCGAACGGACGAATGTGCAGTTTGCCCATGTGATCGACGAAAACCGCCTGCGCATGCGGGTGTGGGAACGCGGTGTTGGTGTGACGCTGGCCTCCGGCTCGTCGTCCTGCGCGGTGGCCGTGGCGGCGGCGCGGCGCGGCCTGACCGGGCGCAAGGTGCACCTGACGCTTGATGGTGGCGAGATTGCCGTGGAATGGCGCGACGACGGTGTCTGGATGACGGGCCCAACGGCACATGTGTTCTCGGGCGAATTGACGCCCGCCTTCCTCGATGGGCTTGTGTGATGAACGCCAAGGCCCCCGTCTTCCACACGCTGGGTTGCAGGCTCAACGCCTACGAGACCGAAGCGATGCGCGAGATGAGCGCAGCCGCGGGTGTACAGGGCGCCGTGATTGTAAATACCTGCGCAGTAACGGGTGAGGCTGTGCGCAAGGCGCGGCAGGAGATCCGCAAACTCCGCCGCGACAACCCCAATGCAAAGCTGATCGTGACCGGCTGCGCCGCGCAGACCGAGCCTGAAACGTTTCGGGCGATGGACGAGGTCGATCTGGTTCTCGGCAATACCGAGAAGATGAACCCCGCAACCTGGCAGAGCCTTCCGGCGGATTTCATTGGCGAAACAGAAAAGGTGCGGGTCAACGACATCATGTCGGTCCGTGAGACGGCGGAGCATCTGATCGATGGGTTTGGCACACGGTCCCGGGCCTATGTGCAGGTCCAGAACGGGTGTGATCATCGCTGCACGTTCTGCATCATCCCGTTTGGGCGCGGGAATTCGCGCTCCGTTCCCGCGGGCGTTGTGGTGGACCAGATCAAGCGCCTGGTGGATCGCGGCTACAACGAAGTTGTCCTGACAGGCGTCGACATGACGTCTTGGGGCGCGGACCTGCCCAATGAACCGAAACTCGGTGATCTGGTGATGCGGATCCTGAAACTGGTGCCGGACCTGCCGCGCCTGCGGATATCGTCCATCGATTCCATCGAGGTGGACCCCAACCTGATGCAGGCCATCGCGACCGAGCCACGCCTGATGCCGCATCTGCACCTGAGCCTGCAGCATGGCGATGACCTGATCCTGAAGCGGATGAAGCGCCGTCATTTGCGGGACGATGCGATTGCGTTTTGTGAAGAGGCCCGGCGGCTGCGACCCGACATCACCTTCGGAGCCGATATCATTGCGGGCTTTCCGACGGAAACAGACCCGCATTTCGAGAACTCGCTGAGGCTCGTCGACGACTGCGATCTGACGTGGCTGCATGTCTTCCCCTACAGCCCGCGCCGGGGCACGCCTGCGGCCCGGATGCCCCAGGTGGATGGGCCCACAATCAAAGCCCGCGCGAAGCATTTACGC
This sequence comes from uncultured Roseicyclus sp., assembly GCA_947494975.1. Lineage (GTDB taxonomy): Bacteria > Pseudomonadota > Alphaproteobacteria > Rhodobacterales > Rhodobacteraceae > Gymnodinialimonas. Next base: position 272,382 of record CANLXA010000004.1, read on the forward strand.
GAAGCGGGGGACGCGGCTGTGATCCGTCATCTTTCGAAACAGCGGGGGCGCGTGCACGAGGTCCTGTTGGAAAATCCGCGCATGGGGCGGACGAAACACTTCGCCGAAGTGACCTTCGACGAGGATCAGGATGTGGGGGCAGTCGTGACGGCGGACATCACCGGCCACGATACGCGACGCCTTCTTGGGGTGGTCGCCAAAAGCCCCCGGCAAATGCAAAGCCATGGATGAGAGTGCCCGCCTGCGGCAGGGATTTGGCTTCACGGAAGATGACCTGTCCCTCAACAGGCGGGGGGAGCTTTCGCCCAGGCAGTTGAAACAGGTTGCGGCCCGGCGGCGCTTGCAGGGGAAAGCCGGTCGGGTCGCACTGGTGGTTTTCGCGATGATGGCCACAGGGTTCACGATTTTCGCAGTGATGCTTGACGGGAGCGGGAGTGAGCAGGCGCGGCCGTTTTTGTTGGGATTTGCAGGGTTCATGTGGGGTGTTCTCGGCGTGGTCGCCCTGCTTCAACATGCGGGCACCAAAGATCTGAAGGCCGGGCGTGTGAGCGTTCTGGAAGGCCCCGTCCGGTTGCGCAAGAAAACGGTTCGAACCCCGGAAACCAAGCTCGGGACGGCGTTTATGGTTTCGGTCGCACGAACGCGCTTTCAATTGGAAACGCCAGAGCAATTCGATGCATTGCATGACAGTGCGGCGTATCGGTTCCATCTGGTGCGCTACGGGCGGGTACCATTGATCTTGTCGGTCGAACGCTTGTCGTAAAGCTCGGGTTGCTTACGCCCTATTTTGGAGGTCAATGGCGCCCTTGATGTCGGTTGCGCATCAACAATACGAAGACGTGGGGCTTGGTGTTCTTTCCCGCGCCGTCGCGATCACCTGTCCAAACGGATAGGGCAAATGCACAACATCCTTATGGAAAACCCGCGCATGGGGCGGGCGGAACAATCCACCGAGGTTGCATTTGCAAGCGATCAGCCGGAAGGCCAGATTGTTAGCGCACGTATCGTTGGACAGGATGGGCGGCCATTGCACGCTTGAAGCTCCGGCGGACGATCAGACGCGGAGAGTAACGATGCACCCCAATCCCGCCTTTCGCAACGAACCGGAATTCACCAACCTCGCGCTGTGTCGCAAACGGGGCTTTGGCATGTTGTGCCTGAACGCGGACCAGGCCCCGCTGATCAGCCATGTCCCGTTCTTTCTGGACGATGCGGGGAAGACCGCCGAATTACATCTGGTCCGGTCCAACCCCATCGCGCGAATGGTGACGAAGGCCACGCCGTGCGTGATCGCCGTAAGCGGGCCCGATGGCTACGTCTCTCCGGATTGGTACGACACGCCCGACCAGGTTCCGACGTGGAACTATGTGGCTGTGCATTTGCGTGGCGTCCTGCATCCGATGGATGGCGGGTTGATGCGCGAGCATCTGGATCGTCTGTCCAACCATTTCGAAGGGCGGCTGGCGCCCAAACCGGTCTGGACCACAAACAAGATGTCGGACGACGCGCTGGAGCGGATGATGCGTCAGATCCTTCCGTTCCGGTTCGAGGTGCAGGAGGTCGACGGCACCTGGAAGCTGAACCAGAACAAAACTGATGCGGCGCGCGCCGGTGCGGCGGAGGCGATCAAGCAAAGCCCCATTGGCCATGAGGTCGATACCCTGGGCGCATTGATGACCGGTGGCGTGCCGTCGATAGACAAGGGCGCTCTGCTTACCTACATCTGAAGGGACGCTCTTCGATGGAGGACGACCCGGATGGCCCTACAGATGACCCCACTTGCGTGGCTGGCGCTGCGATACGGCGCGACGGCGGCCGCCGGTTTCGCCATGGCCCGCTTTGCGCCCCATGGCCGGTTTTCCGGCGCCGTGGAACAGCAGATGGACGCCGCCCCGAGAGGACTGCGCCTGCGCAAGGCGCGCGGCCAGATCTCGGCATCGGTGCGGGCCACACGGAATTGGCGGATCGGCCGGTTTGGCCCGAAGTTTCAGATTGATGGCACGGCGCTGGCGCGCCTGAAGGTAAGGCGAGTGACATGATACAATTACTGGGTTCGGACGCGTCGCCGTTTGTCCGCAAGGCACGGGTTCTGATCGCGGAGGCGGGCATCAAGGACGTGCCCTATGTCGTGGTCACGGCCACGCCAATGGGCGGTGACGATCAGATCAACGCGGCCAATCCACTGGGCAAGATCCCGGCGCTGGTACGGGAGAGCGGGCCGACGATCTATGACAGTAACGTGGTCTGCCGGTTCCTTGATGAGCGCGCCGAGGCCGGGTTCTATCCCGCTGCACGCCTGTGGGAAACGCTGACGCTGGAGGCCACCGGTGACGGCATCATGGAAGCCGCGGTGGGCATCGTTTACGAGAAGCGCCTGCGCCCGGAAGAGCTATGGTGGCCGGACTGGTTTGACGCGCAATGGGTGAAGGTCACCCGATCGCTGGATGCGATCGAGCGGCAATGGATGAGCCACCTTTACGGCCCGCTCGACATGGGCCAGATCTCGGTTGCCTGTGCATTGGGATATCTGGATTTGCGCCACGGGGATCGCGATTGGCGCTCGGGCCGGGACGCGCTGGCTGCGTGGTACAAGATCTTCAGCGCCCGCCCCTCCATGGTGGAGACAGCGCCCGCGTGATCATCCGACGTGTTGCGGACGATGCCGCGCGGCAGGCCTGTTTCGATATCCGCCGCGCAGTTTTCATCGATGAACAGCAGATCCCCGAGGCCGAAGAATGGGATACGCATGATGCGACATGCGTGCATTACCTGGCCGAGGACGATGCGGGCCCGGCAGGCACCGCCCGCCTGATCGCGCGCGGAAACAGCGCCAAGATCGGGCGGGTGGCGGTGCTGAAACCCCATCGCGGCAGCGGTCTGGGGGCGCGGATCATGCGCGCCGTAATGGATGACGCGAAGCTGCAGGGCTTCACCCAGGCCGAGCTGGAAGCCCAGGTTTACGCCGTCGCGTTTTACGAGCGTCTGGGATTCGTGGCGGAAGGACCGGACTTCGATGACGGTTCCGGCATTCTGCACCGGGTGATGCGCGCAACGCTCTAGTTCGATCAATTTGTTCGTGTTACGTTCTTCCGAAATCGGAAGGAGTCTCCCATGCCCTTTGGCCCTCGCCTGAACCGGACGTTGCGTGCGTTCATCGAACGCCAGAAGCTGTTTTTCGTGGCCACCGCCGCGCCGGATGGTCAGGTGAACCTGTCGCCCAAGGGGGCCGACAGCCTGCGGATCATCAGCGATACTCATATCCGGTGGCTGAACCTTTCGGGCAGCGGCAACGAGACCGCCGGGCATCTGCGCAAATCCCCGCGAATGACCCTGATGTTCTGCGCGTTCGAGGGCGATGCCTTGATCTTGCGGGTTTATGGCAGTGCGACCACGTTGCATCCGCGTGATCCCGGATGGACCGCGGCGGCCGCGGACTTCCTCGAGATGGCGGGGACCCGGCAGATCTTTGACCTGACCATTGATCGGGTCCAGACGTCGTGCGGGACAGGCGTGCCTGTGATGGCTTTTCAGGGCGACCGGGTCGATACCGAACTCGTGCCGTATTTCGAGGATTTGGGCCCGGACGGCGTCGATGCCTTTTGGCGCCGCAAGAACACCGAAACCATCGATGGCTTCCCGACGGGATTGTTCGAGGATTGAGGCTGCGATTCAATCAAAGCGGTGGCGGCGACGTTAACCTTCGCGTCCTTGGCGTAAGAATCTGGGATATCTGCGACATTTCGGCATAGATGCGCGCGTTTGTCCGCTGGACGCCTATAACCTCAGTCAGTAACAGCAGTCCAAGCCGGGCGCACGGGGGGATTCCGTGGTCCGCATTTCGTTTTCTTCAGCGCGCGGAGACGTCCGCGCCCGAGAGCAAGAAGGGATGAACCCCGTGTCACACGCAGAGGACCCGTCGGGCGAACGCCGCGACTTCCTGTACTACGCCACCGCCGGTTTCGGCGCGGTCGCCGCCGGCGCCGCCGCCTGGCCGCTTGTGAATTCGATGAATCCGTCGGCCGATACCCGGGCGGCAAGCCAGATGCGCGTTGACGTATCCGGCGTGTCCGAAGGCACGCAGCTTACGGTTCTGTTCCTGGGCAAGCCGATCTTTATCCGACGTGCGACGCCGGACGAGATCGAGGCGGCGCAGGCCGTTGAACTGGGCGAGCTTCCGGATCAGATCGCACGCAACGAGAACATCTCGGGCGACGTGGAGGCAACGGTGGAGAACCGCTTCCTGCCGCCATTTGGCGGCGGCGAAGGTGACGGTGCGGCTGCTGCCGGTGGCTGGCTCGTGATGCAGGGCGTCTGTACGCACCTGGGCTGCGTACCGCTCGGGGATGGTGCCGGTGATTTCGGCGGCTGGTTCTGCCCCTGCCACGGCTCACACTATGATACCGCTGGCCGCATCCGTCGCGGCCCCGCGCCCGAGAACCTGCCGATCCCGGCGGCAGAGTTCATCGACGACACAACAATCTTGCTCGGTTAAGGGAGGAACGACTCATGGGTGGTATTCCCCACGACCATTACGAACCGAACTCACGCGGCGAGAAGTGGCTACACCGCCGCTTGCCGATCGTGGGTTTGATGTACGACACGCTGATGATCCCCACACCCAAGAACCTCAACTGGATGTGGATCTTCGGGATTGTGTTGGTCTTTTGCCTGGTGATGCAGATCATCACCGGCGTTCTTCTGGTGATGCACTACACGCCGCATGTCGACATGGCCTTTGCCTCGGTCGAGCACATCATGCGCAACGTGAACGGCGGCTGGGCGATCCGCTATATCCACCAGAACGGCGCCTCGCTGTTCTTCATCGCCGTTTATCTGCACATCTTCCGCGGCCTTTACTACGGCTCCTATAAGGCACCCCGCGAGGTCACGTGGATCATCGGGATGCTGATCTATGTGCTGATGATGGCCACGGCGTTCATGGGCTACGTTCTGCCCTGGGGTCAGATGTCCTTCTGGGGTGCCACGGTGATTACCGGCCTCTTCGGCGCGATCCCCTTCATCGGCGAAGGCATCCAGACCTGGCTTTTGGGCGGACCGGCGGTGGACAACGCCACGCTGAACCGGTTCCTGTCGCTGCACTACCTGCTGCCCTTCCTAATCCTGGGCCTCGTGATCGTGCACATCTGGGCCTTCCACACCACGGGTAACAACAACCCCACGGGTGTCGAGGTGCGCCGCACCTCGAAGAAAGAAGCGGAGGCTGACACGCTGCCGTTCTGGCCCTATTTCGTGATCAAGGACCTGTTCGCGCTGGCCGTGATCCTGGTGATCTTCTTCGCCATCGTGGGCTTCATGCCGAACTACCTGGGCCACCCCGATAACTATATCGAGGCGAATCCGCTGGCCACGCCTGCACACATCGTGCCCGAATGGTACTTCTTGCCGTTCTACGCGATCCTGCGCGCCTTCGACCAAGAGGTCTGGGTTGTGATCGCGGCGGATTTCCTCACAGGCGGCATCGTCGACGCGAAGTTCTTCGGTGTGATCGCGATGTTTGGCGCCATGCTGGTGATGGCACTGGCTCCGTGGCTGGATACGTCCAGCGTGCGGTCCGGTCGGTATCGTCCGATGTTCAAGTGGTGGTTCTGGGTCTTTGCGTTCAACTTCGTCGTCCTGACATGGGTTGGTGCGCGCCCGGCGGAGGGTATCTATCCCTACATCGCGCTGATCGCCTCGGCCTATTGGTTCGCGTATTTCCTGGTGATCCTGCCTCTTCTGGGCGTCATCGAGAAACCGCTGCCGCAGCCCGACACGATCGAGGACGATTTCAACGAACACTATAGCGGCGATGACGGCACGCCCGGTTCCGGCACGGCGGCTGCGCCGTCCCCGGCAGAGTGAGAGAGAGGATACTGACAATGCTCAGGAAACTTGCAATCAGCACCACCGCGGCGCTGGCCCTCTCCACCGGGGGCGCCATGGCCGCAGGCGGTTCCGGCTACGTTGAAAACTACGCCTTCTCGTTCGAAGGGCCGTTCGGCACCTTCGATCAGGATCAGCTTCAGCGTGGCCTCCAGGTCTTCACCGAAGTCTGTGCGGGCTGTCATGGCCTGCAATATGTCCCCCTCCGCACGTTGGCGGATGAAGGCGGCATCGGCTGGACGGAAGATGAAGTGCGCGCCTATATCGACGAGAACTTCATCGAGATATTCGATGACGATCTTCAGGATTTCCGGATGGCGACGCCGAACGACAATTTCCCGGCCAATACCGGGGTCGGCGCACCGGATCTCAGCCTGATGGCGAAGGCGCGCGCGGGCTTCCACGGCCCGGTCGGGCTTGGCATCAACCAGTTCCTCTACGGGATCGGCGGGCCGGAATATATCGCGTCGCTTCTGACCCACTACACCGGCGAGGACGTGGAACAGTTCGGGACGATCCTCTATGAGAACGAGACCTTCGAGGGCGGCTTGATCTCCATGGCACCTCCGCTTTGGGAGGATGCCGTGGAATATGCCGATGGCACGCCCGCCACCGTCGAACAGATGGCTTTGGACGTGTCCGCGTTCCTGATGTGGACGGCCGAGCCGCATATGATGGCGCGCAAGCAAATGGGCATCGTCGCGGTCATCGTGCTCGGCATCTTCTCGGTGCTGCTTTACCTCAGCAACAAGCGCCTTTGGGCACCGGTCAAGGCCGCGGCCAAGAACCGCCGCCCGGCTGAATAATCGCCGTCACCGTCTGAACCAGCGAACGCGCCCTCCGGGGCGCGTTTTGCGTTTCTCAGTGGGATGAAGTCCTACATCCACGGCGCCAGAATCGGTGCCTCGGTGGCAACAGCCTCCCGCAGCGGCATATCAAGGGCCACCGCCCCATCCTCCAGCAACACGACCCGGTCGCACATCTGTTCCGCGTCGCGCAGATCATGCGTGGCCATCAGGAGTGTCTGCCCCGTCTCGTCGCACAGAGTGCGCACCAGCGTCAGCATCTCGCGGCGCAGGCCGGGGTCGAGCGCGGCGAACGGCTCATCCAGCAGCGTCAGGGGCCGGTCGCGCAGCAGCATCCGCGCCAGCGCCACGCGGCTCTGCTGCCCACCAGATAACTCCGCCGGTTTCCGCTTGGCCATATCCGGCAGGCCGACGCGATCCAGCGATGCGGCGACTCGCGTCCGATCGTCGCCCCGCAGGTTCAGGTTGGGGTCGATCCCAAGCGCCACATTGTCGAAGACGGTCAGGTGCGGAAACAGGTTGCCGTCCTGAAACAGGATCGAGAGAGGCCGGCTGGCGACCGACGCGCGGGAGACGTCTTGATCCCTGATCCAAACGCGTCCGGCATCGGGCCAGATGAACCCCGCAATCAGCGACAGAAGCGTCGATTTTCCGCTGCCGGATGCGCCCATCACGGCCACGCGGGCACCCGCCGGGATCGTCAGATCAGCTTGCAGGCAGAACGTGCCTTGCTGAACGCGCACCTTTTCAAAGCGAAGCATTCACACGCCCTCCCCGGTCAAACAGCCAGAACAAACCCAGCGACAGCGCCATCAGGAGAACGGCCGCTCCCTGCGCATCATTGGTGCGGTAGGATCCGAACAGGCGGTACATCTCCAACGGCAACGTTTCCTGCCCCGGGGCGGAGAAGAGCGCGATAACCCCCAGATCGCCCATGGAAAATGCCGCTGCCAGGCCTGCACCGAACCCCAACGGACGGCGTAGGCGCGGCAGGATCGCATGGCGCAGGCGGGCCGTGCCGTGCAGTCCCAGCGCGTCAGCCAATCGGCCCTGCGTTGCCTCGGCCTCCGTCGCGGCCGGGATCAGGGCGCGCAGCAGGAAGGGCAGGGCCACCAATGCGTTGACGACGCCGGTGATCGGCAGGCTCAGGGCAATTGGGTCGGCCACCGGAAAGACGATCAGAAACAGGCCCGTGCCGATCACCAGCGGCGAGACCGCGATGGATAGGAGGCCCACGCCCTCCAACCCCGCGCGGGCCGCGCGCCCCGCGATCAACAGCGCGATCGGCAAAGCGAGTGTCACCGAGAGTACCGTGGATCCCAATGCCACGAAGATCGATCGTAACGCCGCCTGCCACGTGGAGGCGGGCAGGCCCACAATGGCCCCGATGCCGTCTGCGGTGACAGCCACAAGCGGCACGACGATGAAAAGGCCCGCCACAACCAGCGCGGCGATATCCCAGAGACCCGCGGTTCGGGTATCGCCCGGCCAAGCCATCGCTGGCCGATCCAGCCCGCCGCCGAAGCCCGACGTTCCGGCCAGACGCCAGGCCAGCAGGCCTGCGGCGACGCAAATCGCCACCTGTATTACCCCCAGCAAAGCGGCCCGACCCAAGTCGAAATCGAAGCGGAACGCCTGGTAGATCGCAAGCTCCACGGTGGTGGCGGACGGGCCGCCACCCAGGATCAGGGCAACCGCAAAACTGGTCGTGCAGATCAGGAAAATCACCAGCGCAGCGCCGGGCAGGGTCGCGCGGAGAAGCGGCCATTCGAAATGCCGCCGCGTGGCACGTCCGTCGAAATTCAGCGCATGGGCCAGCCGGACCCGTTCGGCGGGAATGGCAAGCCACGCCTGCAGAAGCAGTCGGGTGGCGAGCGGCAGGTTGAGGAAGACATGGGCCAGCACCACGCCGAAGAGGCCGTAGATCTCAATTGTCCCCGCGCCGATCCCGATCAGGGCGGCATTCAGCCACCCGGCGCGGCCAAAGACAGCCAGAAGGCCAAGAACCGCGACGATCACCGGCAGGATGAACGGGGCACCCATCAGGGCCACGTAGGCCCCGCGGCCACGAAACCGGCGCCGCGCGAGGGCCCGCGCCACGGGAATTGCGGCAAGGCAGGACACGCCTGCCGAAAGGGCCGCCTGCACCAGGGTGAACCGGATCGCAGCCCAGTCCGAGGGCCGCAACCCGGCAAAGCCCTCGGCCCGCAGCACCACGGCGATCAGCGGGCCAAGAATCATCAGAACGACCAGCAGGATGAAAACCCCGCCGATCGCCTGAACCCCGCTTATCGGCTGAGCGCGGCTTGCCATGTTGCCAATGCCTCATCGCGGATCGCGGCAGCCTCTTCCGCCGAATAGATCAGTGCAACATCCGGCACGGTCAGGGTGTTGAACCCGTCCGGCAGGGCCTCGGGCGCAAGCGCGGCGGGATACATCCAGTTGGTGGTCGGGATCACCTCCTGGAAGACGGGCGTCAGCATGAAGGTCAGGAACCGGCCCGCCAGATCGACGTCATCCGCCGTGTTCAGAAGCCCGGCAACTTCGATCTGAAGGTAGTGCCCTTCGTCAAATTCGGCGGCGGCAAAGCCGGCATCCTCCTCGGCGATCAGGTGATAGGCCGGTGAGGTCGTGTAACTGAGCACCATGTCGGCCTCGTCTTCCAGGAACAGGCCATAGGCCTCGGACCAGCCGGGCGTGACGGTCACGACGTTGTCGGCCAAACCTTCCCAGATCTCCGCCGCGCCATCGCCATAGACATGCTGCACCCACATCACGAGGCCCAGGCCGGGGGTGGACGAGCGCGGATCCTGGATCACGATGCGGATGTCCGAGGCCGCCAGTTCGCCAAAGGTCGACGGCACGTTTTCCATGTCGGCCCGGTGGACGAAGGCGAAATAGCCCCAGTCGAATGGCAGGAAGTTGGGATCGGTCCAGACCACGGGGAGCGTCAGGTCGTTGGCCATGATGTTGTGCTCGGCCATCAGGCCGGCCTCAACCGCCGCAGCCGTCAGGTTGGTATCGAGGCCCAGTACGATGTCCGCCTCCGAGCGTTCCCCTTCGAGCCGGAGGCGCGACAGGACGGCAGCGCCGTCGCCTGCACCCACAAATTGCAGGTCGCAACCGCAGGTCGCTTCGAAGGCCTCTTCGATTGCGGGGCCGGGGCCCCAATCGGCTACGAAGCTGTCATAGGTATAGACCGTCAGAACGGGCGTATCCTGCGCATGCGCAGCCCCGACCATGGCAATCATTCCCGCAGCGATGATGGTGGATCTCATATCTCACTCCTCCAAAAACTGTGGGCGAAGTGAAGTCCGGGTATCCCGAGAAACCTTCCCTCCGCCGGTTCTAACCGGTTCAGGTTCAACGGGTCAGCTTGCGCAATCTCAGCCATGGGTGTCGTCAGACGCCCGGGCCCCCCGAGGTAGGGCAACACGTAAGTCAAACCGGGGGTGGCGGCAAGCGGCTTGGCATTTGTGCCGCACCCGGCTAACCCGTGGGCTCATGAGCATGAATTCTTTTGGCCACCTGTTCCGTGTTACCACCTGGGGCGAAAGCCACGGGCCCGCGCTGGGCGCGACGGTCGATGGCTGCCCGCCCGGTATCCCTGTCGATACGGCCGAGATCCAGCGCTGGATGGACCGCCGCAAGCCCGGCCAGAACAAGTACACCACCCAACGGCGGGAAGCCGATGAGGTTGAAATCCTGTCGGGCGTGTTCGAGGGGCAATCGACCGGCACACCGATCCAGCTGATGATCCGCAACACCGATCAACGCTCCAAGGATTACGGTGACATTGCCGAGAAGTTCCGGCCCGGCCATGCCGACATCACCTATTGGCAGAAATACGGCATCCGCGATTATCGCGGCGGCGGGCGCTCCAGCGCGCGGGAAACGGCGGCGCGGGTCGCGGCCGGTGGCGTGGCGCGGGCGGCCCTGGCGCAGATGCTGCCGGATCTGCGGATCACCGGCTATATGGTGCAGATGGGTCCCCACGGGATCGACCGGAACCGGTTCGATCTGGCGCAGGTGGAGCAGAACCCGTTCTGGGTGCCCGATGCGCAGGCGGCAGAGGACTGGGCCGCGTATCTTGATGGCTTGCGCAAATCCGGTGACAGTGTCGGCGCGGTGATCGAACTGCGCGCCAGCGGGATGCCCGCCGGTCTCGGCGCGCCTATCTATGGCAAGCTGGATACCGATCTGGCCGCCGCGATGATGAGCATCAATGCCGTCAAAGGGGTTGAGATCGGCGACGGCATGGCCGCCGCCGCGCTGACCGGATCGGCGAATGCCGACGAGATCCATATGGGTGCAAATGGCCCGGAATATTCGTCCAACCACGCCGGTGGGATCCTGGGCGGCATTTCGACAGGTCAGGACGTGATCGTCCGGTTTGCGGTCAAGCCGACCTCGTCCATCCTGACCCCGCGCGCGACGATCACCAAGTCGGGCGAGGCGGCCGAGATCGTCACCAAGGGCCGCCATGATCCCTGCGTCGGTATCCGGGCCGTCCCTGTGGGCGAGGCGATGATGGCTTGTGTCTTGCTGGATCATGTCCTGCTTCATCGCGGTCAGGTCGGTGACGGCAATGGCGGCCAGATCGGGTAAGAATTTTTTAAACCTTTAGCGGTCTAACTCTCGGCATGAGTAGTTTTTCCGAACTTGGTCCAATCCACGCGCAAAGCGGCAAATCAATACAAGATGTGCCATTTTCTTGCCCCATTTCACCTAAATATGGTGGTATTGGGGTTTCGGATCTGGATGTCTGATGGGGCAGTATTCACATACGGCCGCGCCGCAGCGCGGGATGGTCACGATCGATTGGATGCTGGCCAGCGTCGGCGGGATTGCCCTGCTACTGTTCGTCGGCTCGATGATCCGGACGAACCTCGAAACGGACCCGACGCGCGATGTCGGCGGCTTCCGCATTCTGGCGGACGGCGACGAATTGTTGGCCTTTCAGGATTTCAGCTTCGGCGCCGCCGGATGGAACCTGAGCGAGACGACAACGGATCTGCCCGGCCTCGGCCCCGTCCTTGGCCCGAACGGTGCGGCGCCCGTCAACAGGTCTTTCTCGGTCCCGGACGGAACCGACAATGTGCACTTGTCGTTCGATCTTCATCTGATCGGCGACTGGGCCGGAGATATCCATATCGCCCTTGACCAGGTGAGTGTTCTGGCTCTCACGCGGCCCGATCCGGCGGGCGATGTGCCGGGCCTGACAGCATCACGCGTCGGTGGCCATCTTGCGGTCGCGCAACCCGTAGAAGTCACGCCCAACACTGCCGATGGCACGTCGCCCGGATCAGCGGATGGATTCACAAGCTACAGCGTGCTCCTCCACGTGGCCGATCCCGGCGACAGCTTCATGCTGCGGTTCTGGACAGAGGCCAGTGTCGGCCCCGAAGCGTCCTGGGCCCTCGACAACGTCTCCGCGATCGGGATCGCAGGTCGGGACGTCGACCGCGACCAGGTGGCCCGTTAAAGGCCCGCATCCAGAAGCGCCCGGATCTCCGCCTCGCGCGTTCCTGCCACGATGCGGCCCACTTCCTGTCCATCGCGGAACAAGACAAGCGTGGAGCGGCGCGGGATATTGAGGTTGCTGGCCAGCTCTCCGCGCCCATAGACATCCCAATCAACCCTGTAGAACGTCATCGCCGCATCATAGGCCGGGTTGGCCGAGCGCAGGGCGTTGATCGTTCGCTCCTGGCTGCGGCAGGTGGAGCACCAATCCGCCGCGAAGTCGATGAACACCGTCTCGCCCGCGGCAATCTGCGACTCGGCGGCACCAGGAGTGTAATCGATGGTCTGCGCCTGCGCCAGAACGGGTGACATCGCCATGGCGGCGGCGGCAAGGATCAGGGTGCGACGGTTCATGGGAAACCTCCTTTTGACGGGATCAAAGAGCAACGGACAGGTCCTGAAGCCAGATCGGCATGCGATCCAGGATCCAGATTTCGGCGATCAGGTGCCAGCGCATGTAGATCGCCAGACCAACCAGAAAGAACACCGCGCCGAGGATCGGGCGGGAGGACGCGGCGAATTTGCGCAACGCGCCCATGCGCTTTTGCAGGGCCGCGCGGGCGCCGTATCCCAGCGCGACAATCACGGAGCCGATGCCGAACGCGAAGGCCACCATGATGAAGAAGGCACGCAGCAATTCCTCCCCCTGCGAGGCCAGTGAAATGGCCGAGCCAAGCACCGGCCCCACGCACGGGCTCCAGACCGCGCCCAGCAGCAGGCCACCCAGGAACTGCCCCTGCCAGCCATCGGTCTGCATATCGCGCATTCCGTCATCGGCCCGCGCCGCAATCCCGCCCGTGGCGGTTGCAAATCGCGCGGAGAGTTGCGGGATCATCAGGACCGCCCCGAAGGCCATCATCATGATCGCACCGGCCTGGGCCACGGTCTCCTCGCGCAGACCCACAAGATGGCCCGCGGCGATGACGCCAAAGCCGAGGGTGATGAAGGCAAGCCCCATCCCACCGGCCAGCGCCAGCGGGCCATAACGGCTCGATTGCAGCGAACCGGCCAGAACGATCGGCAGAATCGGCAAGACGCAGGGGTTGATCAGGGTCAGCAGCCCCGCAGCATAGGCGAGCAGAAATTCCATTGCGCGGGCATGCCCCAGACGGCGGCCCAAGTCACATGAAAGATGCGTGAACGATCAGGCTGTGATCCGCGCGCGCTGCACCGCAAGGATACCTCCGGCGATCACCGCAACGCCAAGGGCATCAATCCAGCTCAGATGTTCCGAGAGCAGAACAAAGGCAATCGCCACCCCGAAGACGGGGTTCAGGAAGTGATATGTGGCCGCGCGTGTGGGCCCGATGCGGCCCACAAGCAGGAACCAGATCAGTGTCGCGGCCAGGCCGGGCATCAGCGTGGTGTAGACAAAGGCGATGAGGAATGGCGTGGTCCAGTCGACCGTGAATGTCTCCAGCAGCAGGGCCGGAGGCAGGAGGGCGACCGAGCCCACAAGCATCTGCAGGCCCACGATCATCAGAAGGTTGCCGCCATCCGACGATGCGCTTTTGACGGTCAGCGTGGCGGCGGCCAGGGCGACGGCCCCGATCAGGCACAGAACGATCCCCAGCGGATCCGCCCCGCCGCCAAATCGCTGCGCCATGATGATCGCGACACCGGCAAAACCCGCGATCAGGCCAAGAACCCCCATCATCGGCAGCTTCTCGCGAAAGATCGTCCAATTCGCCAGCGCCACGAGAAGCGGCATGGTTGAGGCGATCACGGCGGCAAACGACGCCTCGATCCACTGCATGGCGACGAAATTCAGGCCCAGATAGATCGCGTTCTGGCAGATCCCGAACACCACGACGGCGCGCCATTGCGCGCGCGACAGGTGAAAGGACTGGCCCAGAGCCAACGCGATCCCGATGCCGATCAGCCCCGAGATCGCGAAGCGGGCCGATAGCGAAAAGAGCGGCGGCGCGGCCTCGACGATGATCCGGGCAGAGGTGAAGGCCGATGACCAGATCAACGCGAATGTCAGGCCCATCGCCAGCGCGCGGAAATCCATTCGGGTGTCGGTCAAAGCGAAGCGCCCTTCTCAAAGCAAAAGGGCCGCGACCCCGTGGGCGCGACCCTTTCATGTTCATTGGCGATGGGCAATCTGCCCAAAGGCGTTAGCCGTTGACGCTGTCTTTCAGAGCCTTCGCAACGGTGACTTTCACCTGCTTGTCGGCTTCCTTCTTGATCTGCTCGCCCGTGGCGGGGTTGCGGACCATGCGCTCGGGGCGCTCGCGGCAATACACTTTGCCGATACCGGGAAGGGTTACTGCGCCGCCATTGGCGACTTCTTTGGTGACAACCGAGGTCACGGCGTCCAGCGCTGCGCTCGCGGCTTTTTTGTCTGCGCCCATCTCTTCGGCCAGTGCCGCGACGAGTTGGGTCTTGGTCATGGGTTTGGTTGCCATGTGCTTATTCTCCTGCTGTCTATCCCCCGAGCCCTTGGGCCGGTTGCGGGGAAGCTAACCGAATATGGTGGGGCCACACAACGCTTCGTGTGCGGTTTTCGCTGAAAAACATGGGTCTTGAGCGAAAATCGCCACTCTAAAGGAAGGCTGTTTCCTCGAATGAGCGCAATTTCCGGCTGTGAAGGCGCTCCAACGGCATCTTTTGCAGGTTTTCCATGGCCCGAATACCGATCAACAAATGGCGCGACACCTGCGATTTGTAGAAGTCCGATGCCATGCCGGGCAGCTTCAATTCCCCGTGGAGCGGTTTGTCGGACACGCACAGGAGTGTGCCATAGGGCACCCGGAACCGGAATCCGTTGGCCGCGATCGTGGCGCTTTCCATGTCCAGCGCCACGGCGCGGGATTGGCTCAACCGTTGAACCGGGCCGGATTGATCGCGTAACTCCCAGTTCCTGTTGTCAAAACTGGCCACCGTGCCGGTGCGCATGATGCGCTTGAGCTCGAAGCCTTCCAATTCCGTCACGTTCGCCACCGCTGTCTCCAGCGCCACCTGAATTTCCGCCAGCGCGGGGACCGGTACCCAGACTGGAAGATCGTCATCCAGCACCTTGTCTTCGCGCAGATAGGCATGGGCGAGGACGAAATCCCCCAGGCGCTGCGAATTCCGCAGACCGGCGCAATGGCCGACCATGATCCAGGCATGGGGGCGCAGAACGGCGATATGGTCGGTCGCCGTCTTGGCGTTGGATGGCCCGACGCCGATATTCACAAGCGTAATTCCGCTGCCGTCCGCACGTTTCAGGTGATACGTCGGCATCTGCGGCATTTTTGCGGGCGGTGCAATGGCGGTCTCGGAGTCGGTGATCTCGACATTCCCGGTCGCAACGAAGCTCGTGTAACCGCTGTTGGCATCAGCCAATTGCACCCGGGCATAGGCCTCGAATTCATCCACGTAGAACTGGTAATTGGTGAACAGAACATGGTTCTGGAAATGCGCGGGATCAGTCGCGGTGTAATGGCTGAGCCGGGCCAGCGAATAGTCGATCCGCTGGGCGGTAAACGGGGCGAGGGGCAGGGCGCCGTCCTCATAGGTGAAACCTACCCCGTTGACGATATCGTCGTTGGTCGTCGCCAGATCCGGCACATCGAAGACGTCGCGCAGGGTAAACTCACCGGCGCCCTCTTGCGGAACCGATATGGCCGTGTCGTTGGCCACCGCGAAATGCACCGGCATCGGCGTCATCGACGGCCCGATGGCCACGCCCACACCGTGGTTCTTCAACAACAGGCCGATCTGCTGGATCAGGTAATTCTCGAACAGGTCCGGCCGGGTGATCGTCGTGGCATACATGCCGGGCTCGGATACGTGGCCGAAGCTCAACCGGCTATCGACGGCGGCGAAGGTGGAGGTCGTCAACCGGATCTCGGGGTAGAAGGCGCGGAACCGGGTCGCATCGGGCGCTCCGGATGCGAGCGTGTCCGAGAAGCGCGCGCAGAGGAATTCGCTGGCCTCCGTATAGAGGTGCTGCAAATGCGCCACGGCCTCCGTGGCATCGGTGAAGGGAATGTGCGTGCCCTGATCGGGCGAATGGATATGGTTGGTCGGTTGCGTGTTCATAAGGCCTCAATCGAATTGCGCGTTCTGCGCGCATATGGAAATCTTGCGAGTGTCATCATGGGATGATCACATCGGTCAGCTGAAACGTGCGGACATCCACCAGCCCGAGATCCGAGATCCGAAGATCCGGGATCACCACAAGGGCCAGCAGCGAATGTTGCATATAGGCATTGTTCAGGCTGCAGCCACAGGCTGTCATCGCGGCGACAAGATCTGTGACATCGGCGGCCACCTCCTGCGCCGGGCGGTCCGACATCAGGCCCGCAATGGGCAGGTTCACCAGGGCCAGTTCCGCGCCGTCCTTCCAGATCGTGACACCGCCGCCAACCTCCCCCAGCCGCATCGCGGCCTTGGCCATCATGGCGCGGTCGGTGCCCACAACAATCATGTGGTGGCTGTCATGGGCCACGGTTGAGGCCATGGCCATGCCGGGGCCGTAGCCAAACCCGCTGACGAAGGCATTGGTCACGCCGCCGGTGCCGCGATGCCGCTCCACAAGGGCGATCTGCGCGATCCCGTCGGGTTCAACGATCCCGTTCCGCACGGGCAGTGTCGCGGTCAGCGCCTTCGTAGGGGCCTGATTTTCGACCACACCGATCACATTGGCGGTCACCTCATCCCCATCGGCGCGGATCTCGAAATCCGCCGCAGTCAGGTCGCGGCCCAGATTGACCGAGGATCGGGTATCCTCCGGCCAGTCCAGATGCGGGCAATCCGCAAGGCATGTGCCGAATTGCGCAACCCGCTCTCCGCGGGCAAACACTACCTCGATCGGCAGCTCTCGCAGGTCCCGCGTCACGATCATGTCCGCGCGCCTGCCGGGCGCGATCTGGCCGATCTCGCGCTCCAGCCCGAAATGCGTGGCGGTGTTGATTGTCGCCATTTGCAGGGCGATCAGCGGGTCACACCCGCATTCGATCGCATGACGCACGGCGCGGTTCATGTGGCCGTCCTCCACCAGCGTCTTGGCGAAGCAATCGTCGGTGCAGATGATCATGTTGCGCGGGTCCAGACCGCGCTCGGTGATGGCAGTGATCTGGCTCTCGATGTCGTACCAGGCGGAGCCGAGGCGGATCATCGCCCGCATGCCTTGCCGCATCCGGGCCATCGCATCGGTCTCGGAGGTGCCTTCATGGTCGTCCGCCGGCCCCCCGGCGGCATAGGCGTGAAACGCCGGGCCAAGGTCCGGCGATGCGTAATGGCCGCCCACGGTTTTACCCGCCGCCTGCGTCGCGGCGATCTCGGCCAGCATCTGTTGCGATCCGTTCACCACGCCGGGGAAATTCATCATCTCCCCCAACCCGATGATGCCCGGCCAAGCCATCGCTTCGGCCACGTCGTCCGGCCCGATCTCATACCCCGTCGTCTCCAGCCCGGGTGCGGAGGGCGCGCAGGAGGGCATCTGCGTCCAGATATTCACCGGCTGCAACAGCGCCTCGTCATGCATCAGCCGCACGCCGCGCAGGCCGAACACGTTGGCGATCTCATGGGGGTCGGTGAACATGGAGGTGGTGCCATGGGGGATCACGGCGCGGGCGAATTCCGCCGGGGTGAGCATCCCCGATTCAATATGCATGTGCCCGTCGCACAAGCCGGGGATCAGGTAATGACCGCCCAGTTCCTCGATCTGCGTCTCCGAACCGATGCAATGGTTGGCATCCGGCCCGACATAGGCGAAGCGGCCATGCTTCACGGCGACCTGCCAGCCGTCCATCACTTCGCGGGTCTGAACCAGCACGATCCGGCCCCCGCGCAGCACCAGATCAGCGGGCGCGCGGCCCGCGGCCACGGCAACCAGATCGCTTGCAACGTCCTGCCATGTGGGGATTTGGGGGGTGTTCGCTTCCATGTCCCAATTTGGCAAAGCCGCAAGGGGCCTGCAAGAGACGTTTCCATGACAGCGCGATTATGGGCGCAGGCGCGCCGCGTGCATCGCCTCGTAAACCGGCAGGGCCGCATCAAGCAGGTCGCGATGGGCGTCCTCAACATCGGGCAAAGGGCCCTCCGCCCCGGCAAACCCGGTGGAGCGGTGCACGGCATCGTACCAATGCGGGCCCCACACACCGTCAAACGGTTTCGGTCCCGCAGACCAGTGCAGCATGGCAGGCTCGAAGGGCAGGCCGATGGCGTCGCACAAAAGGCGCAGCATGGCGGCCGGGTCGGCACGGATATCGGCGCTGTCGATCACCGGCCCGGGCAGCGCCTCGTAGATCCGCGCCGCCTGCCCAAAGCCGATATCATCAAGCGTCAGGTCCGGCGTTTCCCGTTTTGCCGTATAGCTTGCGATGACGCGGGCGGGATGGCGGATCAGGTGGATGTTTGCGAAGCCCACTGCCCAGTCGAGCGGCAGGTCGATGGTCATATGATGTGTCATCATCTTCAGATAGAGATGCGGTGTCGGCGGCGTGGCCAGGATCCGCTCCACCACGGCGTCGGGTACCTTTGCCTGGCTGGCCAGAATTGCCTGCCGCATCGGATGGTCGATCCCGGTCTCAGTCAGGTAAGCGGCGTAGAACGGTTCATCCCACGCCGTGCAATCCGCCCGGGTGCCAAACGCATACATCATCGCCGTCGACAGGTTGCGCGGCCCCGACCACATCCCAATTCGCATCAGCACGTCCCTTCATTTCCGCGTGAGAACACATCGCCGACGCTTGCAATGCAAGCCCTGCATGGGTGAGCCTTCCTGCATCACATCGGAGGGTCCCATGCCCAGACATCCCATTCGCGATACGATCAAGGTGTTTGCCCTGTCGCTGGCGATCCTTGCGGGCCTGACCCTGCACACTGGCCGCGCGCACGCCGAAGACATCCGCACCGCCGTTGTGGCGGGCGGCTGTTTCTGGTGCGTCGAAAGCGATTTCGAACGGGTCGAGGGCGTGGTCGAGGTGGTGTCTGGCTTCGCGGGCGGCGACGTCGCCAACCCCAGCTACCGCGATGTCGTGCGCGGCGGCACCGGCCATCTTGAGGTGGTCGAGATTACTTATGATGCCGACGTGCTGCCCTACGCCGGGCTCCTGCGGCTGTTCCTGCGCTCCATCGACCCGCTGGATGCCGGCGGGCAATTCTGTGACCGTGGCGAAAGCTACACGACGGCGATTTTCGTGGCGGACGCCCGCGAGCGCGACATTGCCGAGGGCGCGATTCTCGAGGCGGAGGGGGCGTTGGGCCAATCCATCGTCACCCCGATCCGGGACGCGGCCCCGTTCTATCCGGCAGAGGCCTATCATCAGGATTATTACCGTTCGAACGAGTTGATTCTCACTCGCTTCGGCCCGCGCCGGAAGTCGGTCGCCTACGACCTCTATCGGACGGCTTGCGGGCGCGATCAAAGGGTTCTGGATATCTGGGGGCAGGAGGCGGCTTTCGCTGCCGATCACCTGAATTGATATAGAATTGATCTACCGGATCAGAGGAACAGCGCCACGTTGTTGCGCAGGACGATCTCTACGATATAGAGGCCCAGGATCACGATCAGCGGCGCCAGGTCCAGCCCGCCCATATTGGGCAGGATGCGCCGGATCGGGTCATAGATCGGCTGAAGCAGGCGGTTCAGCCCGTCCCAGATCTGCGCCACGATCTGCTGGTTCATGTTCAGAACCCCGAAATTGATCAGCCAGCTCATGATGATGTGGACGACAACGATGAAGAACGCGACATCGATCAGGAGCATCAGGATCTGGAATAGGGACGTCATGGGCGTGGTTCCGCTTGGCTGAGTGTGTGGTGCAGATAGGCAGGTACGGGCCGGGCTGCAAGCGATGGCTGAAACTGGCCCGGCGATTTGTCGATTTGCAGTTATGGGCGGGCATTTCGAAAGATTGGCGAGAAAATGACGTGACGGCGCGGTTGCACAGGCGTGGCCGCCATAGAAACTGCGGCGCATGTATCCTTTTGCCCGCTTCGCCACTCTGCTTCTGAACGAACGCCGCAAGCCGCCGCTTGGCCTGTTCGACACCCATGTCCTGCCGATGACATGCTGGCCCGTCGATATCGACATGTTCCTTGAGATGAACAATGGCCGGATCCTGACGCTTTATGATCTGGGCCGGTTTGCCCTGTCCGTCCGCGTTGGTCTGATGGACACGTTGAAGCGGGAGCGCTGGGGCCTTGTCGTGGCCGGGTCCACGGTGCGTTACCGGTCCCGGATCACGCCGTTTCAACGGTTTGAGCTGCGGACGCGGTTTCTGGGCTGGGATGATCGGTTCTTCTATCTGGAACAGGCGATGTGGCGCGGCGAGACGTGCTGCAACCACGCGCTGTTGCGCACCGGAGTGACGAAAGGCGGGCGTCTGGCTCCTGTGGAGGATGTGGCGAACGCCATGAATGTCGCTGATGCAACCCCCGCTTTGCCCGATTGGGCGCAGGCCTGGGCTGCGGCGGATGCGACACGGCCCTGGCCCCCTGAAGTCTGAGGCCGGGCTTCCAAGTAGACACGCGGGCCCGACGGGTGCAGGCTCCGCCCCATGAAAACCATCGCTGCCCGCCGCCCGTTGCCGCCCTACGATTCCGCCTCGCCCGAGGGGAAGCGCTGCATCTGGGGATGGTGGGCGTTTGACTGGGCCAGCCAGCCGTATTTCACCCTTGGCCTGACATTCGTGTTCGGCCCCTACTTCGCAGCGGTTGCGGCCGAGTACTACTTGGGCACCGGCCTCGATGAGCAGGCCGCCGATGCCCAGGCGCAGAGCCTGTGGTCCCTTGGGCAGACGCTCACCGGGATCGTGATCGCGATCTGCGCCCCCATTCTGGGTGCCCTGGCCGACAATGCGGGCAAACGCATGCCGTGGGTTGTCGCGTTTTCCCTGTTTTACATCCTGGGGTCCGCGGGCCTGTGGTTCCTGATGCCCGACGGCGCATTCCTGACCTGGGCCTTGATCGTCTTCGGGATCGGCCTGATCGGGGCGGAGTTCACCACCATCTTCACCAATTCGCTTCTGCCCGAGCTTGGGACCAAGGATGAGATCGGGCGTATCTCCGGGTCCGGCTATGCCTGGGGCTATGCCGGTGGCGTGACGGCCCTTTTCATCATGCTGCTTTTATTCGTGGAACAGGAAGGCGGGCGCACGCTGATCGGCTTTGCGCCGCCCTTTGGCCTCGACCCTGAGACGCGGGAGGGCACCCGGTTTGTCGGGCCGTTCATGGCGCTTTGGTACGTGATCTTCATGATCCCCTTCGCGATGTGGGTGCGCGAGGCCCCGCGAGAGGCGAAACCCGGCGGCGCGCGGCGCGCGATGAGCGATCTTTGGGCGACGATCCGAAGCCTTCCGGGGCGCACGAGCCTTCTGGCCTATCTGGGCGGGTCGATGTTCTACCGCGATGCGCTGGTCGCCCTTTACACGTTCGGCGGCACCTATGCGACGCTGGTGTTGAACTGGTCGATCACGCAAGTCGGCATTTTCGGCATCATTGCCGCGATCACATCTGCAATCTCGACGTGGGTCGGGGGGCGTGTGGATGATCGCACCGGGCCCAAACCCCTGATCATCGTGATGATCCTTGTTCTGATGTCAGTGTGCCTGTTCATCGTCGGCATGACGCGGGAGAGCATCTGGGGCATCAGCCTCGCCGAAGGCTCCGGCCTGCCCGACATTTCGTTCTTCATCTGCGGTGCCGTGATCGGCGGTGCGGGCGGCATCCTGCAGGCCTCGTCTCGCACCTTGATGGTGCGCCACGCCTTGCCCGACAAGCCGACCGAGGCGTTTGGCCTCTATGCCCTGTCCGGCAAGGCCACCTCGTTCCTCGGCCCGGCCCTGATTTTCCTGACGACGTCCACGCTGGGGGATGCGCGCCTGGGCATGTTGCCGTTGATTTTTCTGTTCGGTCTTGGGTTAATCATCTTATTCTGGGTCGATCCCGAGGGGACGACCGACCCGTAGGAGATTTGCAATGAAACGTCTGTTTCCGTTCGCGATGCTGTTCCTGGCCGCCTGTGGCTCGGGCGGCGGCTCGACCGTCCGCCTGGACGCGACGCAATCCTCCAGCGAGGCGCGGCAATATTTCGGCGCCCAGACATCGGCAAGCGGCGGCGCGGCCGAAGCGATCGGGTTCTATTCCAACGGGTGTTTGGCGGGCGGTGTCGAGCTGGCCGAAACCGGCCCCCACTGGCAGGCCATGCGCCTGAGCCGCAACCGCAATTGGGGCCACCCGGAATTGATCGATTATCTGCAGGGGCTGTCGGCGAACGTGGCGCGCAACACATCCTGGGCCGGGCTCTATATCGGCGATCTCAGTCAGCCGCGCGGCGGGCCGATGTTGACGGGCCATGCCAGCCATCAGGTCGGGCTCGACGCCGATATCTGGATGTATCCGCCCGAGCGCCTCGACCTGACCCGGCAGGAGCGCGAGGACTTGTCGTCGATCTCCGTGCGCGCCCAACGCGGCGCGTCGGTGAATGGCAACTGGACAGCCGACCATGCCGAGGTTCTGAGGCTCGCCGCGACCGATCCGCGGGTCGAGCGGATCTTCGTGACGACGGGGGTGAAGGTCTGGCTGTGCCAAAACGTGACGGGGGATCGGTCGTGGCTGAGCCATATCCGCCCCGCCAACGGTCACCACTACCATTTCCACGTTCGCCTGCGCTGCCCGGCGGGGGACCGGGATTGCGTGAACCAGGCGCCGCCGCAGGGGGATGGCTGCCAGGAAGCGTATGACCGCGCGGCGCGCATCCTGAACCCGCCGCCGCCCGGCCCGCCCAATACCGATCCGCCGGTGGATCGCCCGCCACGCGGCATGCGTGTCGCCTTGGGCGAGGTGCCGCAGCAATGTCTGCCGCTGATTTCCGGCGGGTTGAATTAGTCCACGACATGGGGGCTGTGACGTCCCCGCAACAGATGGCCGGTTGCGCATAGATCGGGGGCGCAAATCCCCACGGGCGGCGGTATCATGCGGGCACGACATTGAGGCTTGTCGAGCACATAACGGAGTTCAAAAATGAACCGCTTTATCCTGCCATTGATTGCAATGGCATTCACGTCCCCTGTCCATGCACAAAGTAGCGTCACCGGTGGTGGGTCCGATTGGGCCGGAGGCTACCTTGGGTTTCAGTTCGGCTTTCCCGTGGACAGTTCCTTCACCCGCGATGCCTTTCCCGGCGTAGAGGCCGAGTTGGAGGGTACGATCGGTGGCGCCCAGGTCGGCTTCTGGCGCCAGAACGATGCCTTCGTCTACGGAGCCGAGATCGAGTTCCTGGTGGGCGAACAGGCGATTGTTCAGTCCGGCGCCGCCGATGTGGATGTCCGCGTGACAACCACGCGCCTGGGTGGTCAGGCCGGGTATGACCTCGGCCGTTTCATGCCCTATGGCACCCTGGGCATTGCCCGGATGACGTTTCAGGACACAATAGGCTTCGGCGATACATCGTCATTCGGCACGTTTGCAGGCCTGGGCGTGGCCTATCAACTGGGTCAATCCACCTCCATCGGATTGGAGGCGGTCAGACAGAGTTTCAGCAACTTCAACGAAGGCAGCGACGCGAATGTCGAGCAGACAAACCTCAGTGTGCAGATCAACTTCCACTATTGATGATGCCGGGTAGCGGTGCCGCCGTCCCGTTTTGAAGGTGGCCCGTGGTCCGGCAGGCCGAGTAGGGGTTTCCACCAGGACGCCGAGACGATGATCCGTGTATAGTGGGTCTCACCAAATCATATCGGTGAGACCCCCATGATCCGCCCTGTCCTGACCGCCATAGCCGCCCTTGCCACTGCCACTGCCCCTGCCTTTGCCGGTGGCGACGTGCCCAACCCCGCCCCGCCGCCTGTGATCGTGCCCGTTGCGGCCGAGCAGGACTGGACCGGGTTCTACGCCGGCGGGCAGTTCGACTATATCGCCAGTGCCGAAAACAGCGCCTCGTCCATCGGCTTCCTCACCTCTTTTACCGGCCATCTCACGGGTGTTTTCGCGGGCTATCGTTACGATTTCGGTGATATCGTTGTGGGCGGCGAGATCGACTACATGGTCGGCACCTACGACGTGGATCGCATTTCTCCCAGCATCCTTCTTCTGTCACCCACCCAGGAGGTCGAGCTGCTGCGCGTTGGCGGTGAACTCGGTTACGATTTCGGCGATGTGCTGGTCTATGGCACTGCGGGCTATGCCCATATCACCATGGACACAGGCGCCGGCATCAATGACGGGCCGGGCATGTTCTACGGGCTGGGCGTCGACTACCGGGTGAGTGACCGGGTCACGGTTGGGGCCGAGCTTCTCCAGCACCATTTCAGCGATTTCCCCACGGCAACCGCACTGGATCATGATCTGCTGACCTTTGGGGTGAATTTCGCCATTACTTTCTGATCGGTCCCGCTAGCGCCCCGGAATTTCGCCCCGTTTGCCTGACAGCGTCCAGCCGTCGATGACATCCAGCGCGTCCTGCGCCGTTTCCACGAAGCGAAAAAGGTTGAGGTCGTCGGCGGATATGGTCCCGGCGCGGACCAGCGCATCCCAGTTCACCACCTCGCGCCAAAACGCTTCCCCGAACAGGAGCACCGGCACCTGTTCCATGCGCCCCGTCTGGATCAGCGTGAGCGCCTCGAACAACTCATCCATGGTGCCGAACCCGCCGGGGAAGACGGCAATCGCTTTGGCACGCAGCAGGAAGTGCATCTTGCGGATGCCGAAATAGTGGAAGTTGAAGCACAGCTCCGGCGTGACGTAATGGTTCGGTTCCTGCTCATGGGGCAACACGATGTTGAGCCCGATGGAGCATCCGCCCGCATCCATCGCGCCCCGGTTTCCGGCCTCCATCACACCCGGCCCGCCGCCGGTGACCACCACGTTCTCTGTGCAATTCGTCTCCACGCTGCGCTCGGTGATCACGCGCGCGAATTCGCGGGCCTCCTCATAATATTTCGACATGTCCCGCAGGGTGTCGCTCCGCGCGTCGTCGCGATCTTCGGGGCGCGGAATGCGCGCGCCGCCGAAGAGCACGATGGTCGACGTGATGCCGCGCTCATCCAGCCCCAATTGCGGCTTCAGCAATTCCAGTTGCAGCCGCACCGGGCGCAATTCGTCCCGGCACAGGAAATCGGGATCGGCAAAGGCAAGGCGATAGGCGGGCGATTGGGCCTGCGGGGTGTTGGGAAGGTGCTGCGCATATTCGATGTCCTGATGGGCGTTTCGAAATGGCTTGCGGTCGTCTTTCATAGGGGCGCGCTCCGGGCGTTGGTTCATGGGACCCTAGCCCGCCCCCGCCGCCCTGACCACGCGAAAAGGCCCACAACGGCAACGGGATGGGCCCGCAATATGCAGGGCTGAACCGTCAAGGCGGCGCGCGCGGGCGAGGCCCGCGCCTGCCGATCGGGCGAAGACGGGCGTCTGGGGTATGCCCGCCGAACGGCTTCCTGTCGCTGACCCGTCCCCGGGGGTGCCGAAACGGCCGGTTCGCGTCATACTGCATATGCGGTAGGACGGTCGTGAACGCGGAGTGCTAAGGTGGCTCACACCTCAACAAAGCCCATCGGGCGGCGATACATGTCCGACAAACTGAACGCCGTGGTCGAGGCTGCGGCCACCGATCCTTTCAAGTTTGATGAGCTCGTGACCACCTGGAATCACGTCTTCGAGACGGAGTCCCTTGCCGCCGTGACGCCCGAGCTGGACCGGGCCGTCGACACTGCCTTGATGGCGATCAACTCGGCCGAGGACAGCGACGTGATCGGCCCCCGCCTGCGCCAATTGCTCAACGCCATGCCGCATTCCAGTTTCGCCGTGCGCGCCGACGGGATCGTCACGGCGATGAACGAGATGGCGATGGGGCGGCTCGATTTCGATCCCGGCGATCATGTCGATACGATCGGATACGCGCTGGACCGCGCCGAGCCGCTGGGAGAGGTGATCCGGCGCGCGCTCGATCCGCGCAACAATACGGGCGGCGAGGTTGCGCTTCACAAGGCGGTGCATCTGGACACCGACCGCTCCGCCACGCTTGCGGTGATCCCGTCGACGGATGGCGATGAGGGCGTGCGCAGCGCCTTGGTGTTCATCATCGATCCGGTCTGGCGCGCCGATGTGGCGGCCCTGATGATGCGGGCCTACCAGTTGACGGAGGCGGAGGCGGAAGTTCTGGCCGCCTTTCTGGAAGGGTATGACCTGCGGGAGATCGCGGCCATGCGTGAAAGGTCCCCGGCCACGGTCCGCACCCAGTTCCAGACGATCATGAACAAGGCCGGGGCCTCGTCACAGGCCGAGCTGATGCGCAACACGCTCGCGATTTCGCAATTCTTTCAGGATGTCGAGCCGGTGGCCCAGGTCGCCAGCCATCCCTATCGCAAACGGTTCGACCTCCTTGGCGCAGGCGGCCGCGGGATCGACGTCACGTTGGCCGGTGATCTGTCGGGCCGGTTGATCGTCTACATCCCCGACACGACACAGTGCCTGTTCCCCGCCGCCGTGGAGGCGCGGTTTCACGCCGCGGGCCTCTGCGTCGCCAGCCTGTGCCGCCCGGGATGCGGCCGCACGGATCCGCCAGCCGCCGGGCAGGATTACAATGCCTGCCTCGCCGCCGATATCCGGACGCTGCAAAACCAGTTGGGCAGCGACCGTGCGGTTCTCTGGGCGCATAACACGTCCTCGACCTTCGCCTATGCCGTGGGCGGGCTGATCCCCGATCACCTGAGCCGGATCGTCATCCAATCCACCCTGGTGCCCGCGCCGTTCTTCGATGCGACCAAGGTCCGCTCGCCCTGGGTGGCGGCCCTGATGCGGGCGATCCACAAGTCACCGGGCATGTACCGGCTGGTGATCCGTGCCGCGATCCGCGCCTGGAAGGCGATGGGCACGCGGCGGCTCTTTGCGATGCAGTTGCGCGGGCATGAGCCCGATGTGACCACCGCCACGACGGCGGAAAACGTGGCCGAATTCGACCACGCCGTGCGGACCTGCCTGGCCCAGGGGTTCGATTATGCGGTTGTGGCCTTCGACCACGCGATGCGGGATTGGTCCGATTGGGTGCACGCCTGCCCGGTGCCCATCGAGTTGATCCAGGGCCACCACGACGGCATCTCGAATATCGAGACCGCGCGCGCCTTTGCGGCGGCGTTCCCTAAGAAACTGACGCTGACCGAGATCCCCGATGGCGGTTATCTCACGATCCTCACCCACACGGATATCGTTCTGGAATGCCTTGGGCGCGCCGCCGCGCCCAAGGCGACCGAGCCTGCGCTCAGGCCGGTGGCACCAGCTTGATCTTCAGGTCGACCATCGGCACCAGAACCTCCATCGGGCCGGTCATCCCGCCGCTCTCCTGTTCGACCTCGACCCTGTAGCCCAGCGCCACGGCCAGCAGGATCGCCACGCCCAACGTCATCAGGAAAACGCTGGCGGCAAACGCCATGGGCGCGGCCACGAACAGGATGAATATGATGGCGACATTCGCGATCAGCACCTCGACGGCCGGGTTCACCTGGAGGGTCTCGCTGTTCGGATCGATGCCGATCATGCTGCAAGCGATCTCGCGCATCGCAGCATAATCCAGCGCGCCGTTCTTGAACGGCATCTTCGCGCCCGCCGGAAAGGCATCGGAAAACCGGATGGTGATGGCGGTTCCCGCCTCGGCCAGATCCTTGATCTTGGTCCAGATCTCATCGGGGCTGTCATTCAGGCGGATCGACGTGCCGTTGATATTCATGATCTCCGGAAGGGCCGGGCCGGCGCCTTGCCACGGCACCACCAGCGGCACCTCGACCGAGTCGCTGACATAGGGAAACGGGCCGGTCATGGTCTGGCCGGTGGCCGGGTCCTCGATGCTCATCATGAATATGGGCAGGTCGGTCGGGTCGGGTGTGGTCACGCGGCCGCCGAACGGCAGACGCACGGTCTTGGTATCCTGCCAGTCCTTCGCCGCGCGGCGGTTGAAGCGCCCGGCGGAATTTGCGGTTGTCGAGACAAGCGTATCGTCGCCCGACACGTCGTCGTCCCAGATGCGTATCTTTGCACCGGCGACGGGCTGATTGGCACCGCCGGGGCCGGGAAGATAGGTCACACGACCACGGAAACGGGGTTTTGGGGGAATAGCCATCGGGAAAATCCTCTTCGAGTAATGAAAACGCGCGATGAAAAAGGAAGGGGTCGCGCCCTGGCAGGGTCCCCCAAGCCCGGCGCGGGCGCATACTGTATTTGCTGTATGCGCGGCAGATTGTTGCCTCACCCCGCGTCAGGGCCTATAGGCGGGCAAACACGCGCCAGACAGGGGAATACAGATGTCCAACGCCGCACTCGAGTCCGCCATCGAAGCCGCGTGGGAGGCCCGCGACACGATTACACCGGCCACCAAAGGGGAGACCCGGGACGCCATCGAAGACACGCTGAACGCGCTGGATGGCGGCACATTGCGCGTGGCGGAACGTCAGGACAGCGGCGATTGGCATGTGAACCAATGGGCGAAGAAGGCGGTGCTGCTCGGCTTCCGGCTCAAGGATATGGAGATGCAGGGCGGCTCGGCCCAGGGCGGCAGCTGGTGGGACAAGGTTGACAGCAAATGGGCCACTTGGGGGGAGAATGAGTGGGGCGCCGCGGGCTTCCGTGCCGTGCCCAACTGCGTGGTGCGCAAGTCGGCCTATATCGCGCCCGGCGTCGTCCTGATGCCGTCCTTCGTGAACCTTGGCGCTTACGTGGACAGCGGCACGATGGTCGACACCTGGGCCACCGTCGGCTCCTGCGCGCAGATCGGCAAGAACGTGCACCTGTCGGGCGGCGTCGGCATCGGCGGCGTGCTGGAACCGATGCAGGCGGGGCCAACCATCATCGAGGACAATTGCTTCATCGGCGCACGCTCCGAAGTGGTCGAGGGCTGCATCGTCCGCGAAGGCTCGGTGCTGGGCATGGGCGTGTTCATCGGCCAATCCACCAAGATCGTGGATCGTGAGACGGGTGAGGTCATCTATGGCGAGGTGCCGTCGGGCTCTGTCGTTGTGGCCGGGT
Source organism: uncultured Roseicyclus sp. (assembly GCA_947494975.1). Classification (GTDB taxonomy): domain Bacteria; phylum Pseudomonadota; class Alphaproteobacteria; order Rhodobacterales; family Rhodobacteraceae; genus Gymnodinialimonas. The sequence continues at coordinate 301,541 of CANLXA010000004.1, forward strand.
CGATGCCGTCGAAGAACGGCGTGAACCTCTACTGCGCGGTGATCGTGAAGCGGGTGGATGAGCGGACCCGTTCCAAGACGTCGATCAACGAGTTGTTGCGCGACTGACTTGCCTCGGGCCGTTGATCGCGACGGCTCGCCACCCAAAGATTTTCGCCGCTGACGTCCACGTCGCGTTGTTCCCCTTGCGGAAGGTGCGGGACTCGTCCGATCCTTCGGACAATGACAGGAGAGTGAATATGCAAGGTCTTGGGTTGTTGGCCGCCATCATCGTCGGTGGCCTTGCGGGGTGGATCGGCTCCCGCATCATGGGTGCGAATACGGGGCTTTTCGTGAATATCGGCCTCGGGATACTCGGCGCGGTGGTCGCCAACTTCCTGCTGCGCCTCATCGGCATCAGCGCCTCACCCACCTGGATCGCGCAGGGCGCGGTCGGGTTGCTCGGGGCCTGCATCCTGATCGCGGGCTGGCGGATGATCCGCGGCAAGTAGGCTTGACCGGCCCGACACCGTGGCCTTGACACGGCAGGGCCTCCTGCGCCATCCGCGCCCCATGACCCGATCAAAAGAAAAACGCGCATCCGCCGTCTACACGCTGCTGGTCCAGGTGGGCCGCAAGGCCGATGACGGATTGCCCGATGGCGCCACCGGCGCGGGTCTGCTCTGCTTCGCCGCCGGCGTGGATGAGGCCGAGGCCGTCCGCGAAACCGTGGCCGTCCTCAAACAGGCCGATCTCGCGCCGCTCGACGTCACCGGATATGGCACGTTGGAGGAGCGCGTGGCGCAGGGGGATGAGATCAGCGACGAAGAGCGCGGCCTGATGGACCGTGCGCGGGCCGAAAACGCCGTGATCGTGGTGCAGATGACGCCGTTCTTCGATGATGGCGCGGCAAACGCCGCTACGCCGCCCGCGACGCAGCCGTAACCAGCGCCCGGGCCGTGGCCCGGTCCAGAAGCGGCAGGGACGGCGACAGGTCCCGCGCCACTGGTGCGGCCGTCCGGCTGATCCGCGGCCCGCCCTGGGCCAGCACATCGCCCAGATGCGCGGTTTCGATGGGGCAGCGTTCCACCCGGATACAAGTCGGGTCGTCCAGCATCATGTGGTAGAACACGCGCATCGGTTCGGTGCGGTCGCGCTGCACCGCGCGCCCCGTCATCAGATCGACCGCATTGGCCAGAACCGCCTCCGTGCCGCACAGGTAATCGACCACCGGGCCGGTCTGCAAAAGCCGCGTCTGCGGGGTGACCACAAGGTTGCGGGCCAGCCCGAAATAGGGCGCGCGCAGCCGGATCGGGGCCATGCGCCCCAGGCTCAGCCGGGGCCGCGCCTCGATCCAGCGCAGCGGATGGGCGTCACCCTCGGCATCCAGGATCAGGTCACCGGGCCGCAGGACATCGACGGGGCGGGGCCCCTCGGGCGTGTCGACCAATGCGCCACTTTCAACACCGGGCAGATCGGCCGCGGGCACGGCGGAGGACGCAACGGCCGCCACATGGGCGATGGACAGGAACCCGCTGACCCGTGGCAAGGCCTCGGCCAGCGTCGCGATCCGGGCGAGGCCGGAATGCAGGATCTCCGTCCGATCCTGATCGTAATTGGTAACCTCGAACACCTCCGCGCGCCCTTCCGAGCAGCAGACATAACGGATGCCGACCGTCTCGCCGGGGCGCATCATCTGTGGCCCGGTGACAAGGTCGATCTCGCCGTGCACCAGCCGCAGGGCGCCGCCCGGCATCAGGTAAAGGCCGATCCCCTCGCCGCCATCGGAGCCGCCCTGCCAGAGGCGCAGCGGGATCTCCCGCAACGGCAGGCCGCGCCCGCGCTTGGGGACCGGGCGTTGCGGCCCCATCACTTCGAGCTTCAGGGTCAGCGCCCGAAGCGGCGCATTGCAGGCCATCGGTGGCGCCCGATGCGTGCGCCCGTCACTCCAGATCGCTTGCCATGTCATCGTCCGTGCCCCGTCAATGCAGCATCGCGCGGGCCTCATAGGCGCGCAGCGGCATACGGGCGGCGGGCCCATAGCCTTGTTTCGTATCGGGGTCGATCTCCGGAAACAGGGTCAGCACCTCGTCGCGAACCGCCTCGTCCAGATCGTTGAGAACCGTGGGGCCGGGCAGGAAGCTCTCGGTTGCGAGACCTTCGGAAAAGATGAGCTGGTGCTGATCGAACAGGACGTGGAAATAATCGACCTCGCCGCCGCTCAGCACCCGCACCGAGCAATCGTTGACCAGGTCCTTGGCCGCCACCAGAACCTCCTCTTCACCGAACATCAGTTCCGCCATCCAATGGGTCAGCAACACGCGATGCTGCGGCGAGACGACAAGCCGGCGATGCATCCCGAACGTGCCCGCTTCGATCGCAACCGGTGCAAACCGCCCATCGGCCGGCACCGTGCGCGACCCGATCCAGCGGATCGGCTGCAAGCCGTTGTCGCGGGTCTCGATCAGGTCACCCGCCCGCAACTCCTCCACCGGCCTTTCGCCCCGGTCGGTCAGGATCATCGTGCCGCGCACGAAACACGGGATCGCGGTGATCGTGACAAAGGCCGTGTCGGTGATCCCGGTTCCATCATCGGCCGTATAGGTGAAGTTGATGGTTTCCGGTTCGGTCAGGTTGGTCTGGCTGGCGGGCGCGACCACCTGAAGCTCGCCGTTCGGCAACAGGGTGATCTCGTGCCCCGAACTCAGCGTCACCGTGTCGTTGGGATTCACCTCGATCCCGTTGACATGGGTGATGAACGCCACCCCGCCCGAGGTCGGATCATTGGCCAGCACGTCAATCGCGGTGACGAAGCCCTCGTAATAGGTGTGCACGTCATCCTGGGCGATGAACTCGCCCTGGATGGAATCCGCCGCGATCAGAACGGCGGAATCGTAGGAGCTGTCGCCGACATCGGCGATGCCGATCTGGATGTTGTTCTCCACCCCCGCATTCACCGGCATCACCAGGGTGAGCGTCACGGTGAAGCCGTCCATCTCGGTGTTGTAATCGTCGTTCGTGTTGTTGTTGAACAGCGTCTCGTTTTCGTCCTGGTTGACCGAGTTGATCTGCGTGACGTTCACCACCGGCGATGTCACCAACTGGCCATTGACCCAGACGCCGAAGATGTCGTTGTAGATGGAGCCGGAATATTCCGGGTATTCCTCCGATGCGAAGGTGAACTGCATCGTGATGAAGTCGGTCGTCGGGATGAAATCGATGTCGAGATAGCTGGCATCATAGGTGTTGGCGCCCGCCGCCGCGTTGAAATCGGCGTTGTTGTTCTGACCGGATGTGTTGGTCGATGTGTTGGTTGCGCGGTTCGGGTCGCCGTTCGACCGTGTGATATGGCTGGCACGGCCCGTCGACAGGATCACGCCGGTATCCGATGGCGTCAGGGCGCCCGCAACGGCGTCGCCATTGGTGTAGATGCCCGAGGATTGGCTCCACCCCGAATAGCTGGCATCGGTCACCGTCACCCCGGGGCCGAAGATGGTGTTGGCCATCAGCAGCGCGGAGGCACCTTCATTGATTGGTAGTTCGTCACCCGTCGCCGGCATAGCGTCGCATCACCCTTACGGGCCGAGGGTCAGCATGGCGGCGACAATGACCGTCTCGCACGGCCACGCATCACGCTTGCGCGCCTGCGGGTCTTCGCGGGACTGTTCTCGTTACTCTGCTCGATGCGGCGCATTTTTGCGTCCGCTGCCTGCCTCGGCGTTATTATTGATCCCGTCGTTAACATATGTCCGGGCCAGTCCATCCCATTTTCAGCAGGTCCATGTCGTGTTCTTGCCACATTGTGATCCATCGGCCACGCCGCTAACGTGCTGCTTTCACTCGAACTTGAGGTTTCCATGCCCGCACATCCCGTTGATCCCGTCGCGTTGACCGCCGATCTTGTTCGCTGCAATTCGGTGACCCCGCTGGAAGGCGGCGCCCTGGTTTTGCTGCAAGATGTGTTGTCTGCGGCGGGGTTCGACTGCACCCGGGTGGACCGCAACGGGATCGCGAACCTCTATGCCCGCTGGGGCACGCGCGGCAACGGCAAGGCGTTCGGGTTCAACGGCCATACCGATGTGGTGCCGGTGGGCGATGAAGCCGCATGGACCCATCCGCCCTTCGGCGCTGAGGTGGAGGGCGACTGGCTCTATGGTCGGGGCGCGACCGACATGAAATCCGGTGTCGCGGCCTTCGCGGCGGCGGCGATTGATTTCGTGCGGGACACGCCCCCCGACGGCGCCGTGATCCTGGCCATCACCGGTGATGAGGAGGGCGAGAGCACCGATGGCACCACCGCGCTGCTCGATTGGATGGCGGAGAGTGGCGAGCGTATGGATGTCTGCATCGTGGGCGAGCCGACCTGCCCCGAGCAGATCGGCGACATGATCAAGATCGGTCGGCGCGGCGCGCTCACCGCGTTTTTCGAGGTGATCGGCAAACAGGGCCATTCCGCCTATCTGCACAAGGTCATCAACCCGATGCCCGCTGTGGCGCTTCTGGGCCACCGGCTCTCAACCCATGTGCTGGACGAGGGCAATGACCACTTCGACCCCTCCACCTGCGCCATCACCACCATCGATACCGGCAATCCGGCGGGCAACGTCATCCCCGCCCGCACGAAGATGACCGTGAACCTGCGCTTCAACGATCTCCACACCGGTGACAGCCTCACCGCATGGTTGCGGGAGGAGGCCGACAAGGTCGCATCAGAAACCGGCACCCGCATCGAGATGACGACGAAGCTCAGCGGTGAGTCCTTCCTGACCCCGCCCGGCGATCTGTCTTCGCTGGTTGCAAGCGCCGTGCAGGCCGAAACGGGCCGCACGCCCGAAATGTCGACCACCGGCGGCACCTCAGATGCCCGGTTCGTGAAAAACCATTGCCCTGTCGTGGAGTTCGGCCTTGTCGGGCACCGGATGCATCAGGTCGATGAACGGGTCCGGATCAGCGATATCCACGACCTCAAGCGCGTCTATACCCGCGTGCTCACCGACTATTTCGCACCCTAGCCGCCCGGTTCCCACAATTCGGTGTCGGGGTGGAATTGTGACCACGCGAACCAGAACGCCTGATGGCTGCCCAGATCCTCGCCCTCCGGTCCGACCGCGCGAATGCCGCCGGCATCCAGTTCCAGCCGCACATCCTCCACCGCGATCTCCGCGCCCGAGAGCAAAGCGGCCATCGCGGTGCTGCGCTGAAAGGCGACGGGCGTGCCCGATGCGGTCACGACCCCGATGATATCCTCCTGCACCGGAAGGCGCGGATCGACATCACCGATGGGAAAGATCGGGCCATCCGCATCACGCCCGTTGCGGAAGTCGAAATCGCGCCCCAGCGCCAGCGCCTCCACCAGAACGGTCGTCTCGGGATGCGCCTCGCGCCAGGAGGCCCAATCGGTCGTCACAACGCTGGCCTGGTCCAGTTGCAAACCGATCTCGGCCAGCGGCCCCGTCACGGCGCGGCCCAGGAACGTATCGAACACGGAATAGGTATTGATGTCATACATCACCTTGTTCGACCGGATCAGCAGGCCAGATGTGCGCAGGATCGGGCGCTCCACGCCGTCGGGCATATTGTCGGTGAAATAGGCCTGTGCCGCGCCGCACAAGGTGCAATAGGGAATGCCCAGATGCCGCCCGCCCAACGTGTCGTTGACCATTTCGCGCACTTCCATGATCTGGCGCGGATAGGCGCGATATTCGCCATTCACCTCGATCCCGAAAACGATGTCATCATCGTCGAGCCAGGTGGCTTCCTCCGCCGTCTCGACCTCGGGATTGTCGGCCGCGGGGATGCAATTGCACGGCGTGTCGGTGGTGTCATAGGGCCGATCATCAATCAGGACCCCGCCCCAGGATACCATGCGCCAGTCGATATCACCCTCCACGAAGATGCGCTCCCATCCCGGGACAAACGCGGTATAGATCCTGCGCTTGGCCTCAAGATAACCCGGAAAATCCGGGATCTCCCACGCCATCAGATGGTTGGTGATCTCCTCCTGCGGATTGCCCGCGCCCGGCTCGATTTGCAGCAGGGTGGCGCCAGCCTCAGCCATCGCCTGATCAAACGACATCCGGAAGCTGAAGCGCATCATGTCGCTGATCAGCCAGGCCAGGCGCGGATCGCCGGAGGCCGCAATGGTCTCCAGCGCGGCATCCTGTTCCGCCGTCCAGGCCCCCTGATCGAACACCTGCACGAAGGTCACGCGCACCGCCTCGGCCAGTTCGTCGGGCAAGGGCCCTTCGGGGATGGCGGGCGGGGTGCCGAATTCCTCGATCACGTAATCGGGCAGGTCCACCTCCTGCTGCGCGATGGCGCCCGCGCCGGGGAGCAGCCCGAGCACAAGCAGCGGGACGGCAAACAGAAACCGAAACGGGAGTTTGGATTTGATCAGCATGGGCAACCTTCGGGATATGTCACGAGGGGCGGTCGGGATGCTGCAAAGCATTCCGGGAATCCGTGATCCGCACCAATCACGTTTGCTTTAGACGGGACTGTCGCCATTTCCGCGATGACGCCCGGGCGGCCCCATGTTAGGGCAGCGTCATGAGCAAACTCCCCTCCAAAGATCAGCTGCTGGCATGGATCGCCGACAATCCCGGCGCGCAATCCAAGCGCGACATCGCCAAGGCGTTCGGCATCAAGGGATCCGCGCGGATCGACCTCAAGAAGCTGCTCAAGGAGTTGGAGGCCGACGGCCATCTGGAAAAGAAGCGCCGCACCTATCGCGACCCGGAAAAGCTGCCGCCCGTCACCATCCTCTCGGTGCAGGCGCCCGACGACAATGGCGATCTTTTCGCGCGCCCTCTGGAATGGCATGGCGACGGGCCAGAGCCCCGGGTGCTCTACACGCCGCGCAATGCGGATCCGGCGCTGGGAGAGGGGGATCGCATCCTCGCCAAGCTCTTCGAGGCGCGGGGCGAGGATCACCAATACACCGCCAAACTGATCCGCAAGATCGGCACCAATCCCCGGAAAATCCTCGGGATTTTCCGAAGTGCGGCCGAAGGCGGGCGGATCATCCCGATCTCCAAAGGTGCAGATAAGGAATGGCAGGTCCGTGGCGGCGATACCCACGGCGCCAAGGATGGCGAGCTGGTGGAGGGGGAGCTTGCCGGTCCCAAATCCCGCATGGGCGCGCCCCGCGCGCGCATCACCAGCCGTCTGGGTGATCCCGGCGCGCCGCGCGCGGTGTCGCTGATTGCAATCCACGAACACGGCATCCCCGATGCCTTCCCCGATGCGGTGATGGCGCAGGCCGATGCGGCCAAGCCCGCGGGCCTGAAGGGCCGCCAGGATTTTCGCGACATGCCGCTTGTCACCATCGACCCGGCTGACGCGCGCGACCATGACGATGCCTGTTATGCCCATGCCGATGACGACCCCAAGAACAAGGGTGGCCATGTCATCTGGGTCGCCATCGCCGACGTCGCCCATTACGTCACGCCGGGATCGGCGCTGGACCGTGAGGCGCGCAAGCGGGGCAATTCCACCTATTTCCCGGATCGCGTCGTGCCGATGCTGCCGGATCGCTTGTCAGGCGACCTTTGCTCGCTGCACGAAGGCGTGCCCCGCGCCGTGATTGCCGTGCGCATGGTCATCGACGCCGAGGGGCGGAAGATCGCGCACAGCTTCCATCGCGGCCTGATGCAATCGGCCGCCTCACTGCATTACGAAGAGGTCCAGGCCGCCCGGGACGGCACGCCCAACGACAAGACCAGCCCGCTCTTGGAGCCGGTGATCCGGCCGCTCTACGCGGCCTATGAGGCGCTCCTGACCGCACGCGGCAAACGCCAACCGCTGGAGCTGGATCTGCCGGAGCGGCGGATCGAGTTGGCCGAGGACGGCACCGTGACATCGGTGGCCTTCAAGGACCGGCTCGATGCCCATCGGCTGATCGAGGAATTCATGGTGCTGGCCAACGTGGCGGCGGCGGAAACCCTGATCGCCAAACGCACGCCGCTTCTGTTCCGGATCCATGAGGAACCCTCCCCGGAAAAACTCGATGCCCTGCGCGAGGTGGCGGAGGCGTCCGGCCTTGTGCTCGCCAAGGGGCAGGTCCTGCAAACCCGGCACCTCAACGCGCTCCTGAAAGGCGCGGTCGATAGCGGGCAGTCCGAGTTGATCTCCCTCTCCACCCTGCGCTCGATGCAGCAGGCCTACTACAACCCCGAGAATTTCGGGCATTTCGGGCTCGCGCTGAAATCCTACGCGCATTTCACCTCGCCGATCCGGCGCTACGCCGACCTGATCGTGCACCGCGCGCTGATCAGCGCCCATGGTTGGGGTAAGGACGGGTTGGCGCCCGATGAGATCGACCGGCTGGAAGAGACCGCAAAGCTGATCTCCGACACCGAACGCCGCTCGATGGTGGCGGAGCGCGACACGTCGGACCGCTACCTCGCCGCCTACCTCTCGGACCGTGTCGGCGCGGAATTTGGCGGCCGTATCTCCGGCATCGCCCGGTTCGGCGTCTTCGTGAAGCTCGATGAAACGGGCGCCGACGGGCTGCTGCCGATGCGCGCCCTGGGGCAGGAATATTTCCACTATGACGCCGAAAGCCAGACCCTGATGGGGGCCGATACCGGCATCATCATCGGCGTCGGCGACCGGGTGCGCGTGAAGTTGGCCGAAGCGGTGCCGGTGACCGGTGGATTGACGCTGGAGCTTCTGGAACATGAGGGGCAGGCGCGGCCGCAATCCCGGCGCAAGGGGCGGCGAAAACCACCCGCGCGGCGCAAGGTCGGCGGCACCAAGGCGCGGAACACCAAGCTGCGCAAGAAGGCCGCGCGCCGGTGACGATCCTCCGATCTTTGCCGGTTTCACGGCACGCTAACCGGCAGAACCCCGCGCATCGGTTGCGCAAAACCTGTTAGTCTTAACCGATTTTGCTGTATCGTAGCGCCGTCGAGCATAAGTGAGCCGTTGCACATGTCTGGCTTTGTCCGCGTATCCGTCCTGGCCCTGTTGATCGGGGCCGCCCCGGCCCTGGCCGCGCCACCGGCCAATTCGCCGATCCCGTCACCGCGCCCGGAACAGATCGCATCGGCGACGCCTTCCGCGGTCGAGATCACCCCAAGACGGGGCGTCGAGATCGAAGTGATCGCCGTGACGGCCATCGAGGAGGCCGAAGAGACCTCGGCCGATGGCGCTTCGGTGACCGGTCTCGTGACATCGGGAACGGATGCGGAGGAGGGGCCCAGCGCCCTTGCCGTCGACGTGTCGCGCCGCCCCACGATGCGCGGCGCGGTTCCCGCCGAGTTTGCGGCGCGGGCGGAGGCGCTCAGGGACGCCGCCGACGCCGCCGGGCGCGCCACCGAAACCTCCGATCCCGAATTCCGCGCCTGGATCGCGGCGTTTCAGACCCGCGCGCTTGCGGCGGGCATCACGCGCGCCACGTTCGACCAAGCCTTCGAGGGTGTGCAGCTCAACACCCGCGTGTTGGAGCGCGACCGCAACCAGGCCGAGTTTTCCCGCGCGCTGTGGGATTATCTGGATACCGCCGTGTCGGCCACGCGGGTCGAAAACGGGCGCACGCAACTGGCCGAATACCGGACGACCCTGGCCCGTATCGAGGAGCAATATCGGGTGGAGGCCGAAGTCGTGGCCGCCATCTGGGGTCTCGAAAGCGCCTATGGCGCGATGCGCGGCTCCACCGATATCATCGAGGCGATGGCGTCGCTGGCCTATGACGGGCGGCGGCAGGACTTCTTCGAAGCGCAACTGATCGCGGCGTTGCAGATCCTGCAGGCGGGCGATACGCGGCCCCGCAACATGACCGGATCCTGGGCCGGGGCGATGGGCCATACCCAGTTCATGCCCACCTCCTATCTGGAATTCGCGCAGGATTTCACCGGCGACGGGCGCCGCGATATCTGGAGCGACAATCCCATCGACGCGCTGGCCTCCACCGCCCATTACCTGGCCGAACATGGCTGGACCTATGGCCAGCCCTGGGGGCTGGAAGTGACCCTGCCCGACGGGTTCGACTATGCGCTGGCAGGCGAACAGGAACGGATCGGCGCGGCGTTCTGGAACGGGCAGGGGGTGCGGCTGATCAACGGCGACCCGATCCCCGACCATGGCCCCGCCTCCATCCTGCTGCCCGCCGGTCATCGCGGCGTCGCGCTGGTGGTGTTCAACAATTTCCGCGTGATCGAGCGCTATAATCCCGCGGATGCCTATGTGATCGCCGTCGGGCATCTGAGCGACCGGATCACCGGCGGTCCGGCCTTCGAGGCCGGCTGGCCGCGCGGCGACCGCGCCCTCAGCTTTGATGAACGGCAGGAGATGCAGCGCCATCTGCAATCGGCGGGGCATTATTCCGGCCGGATCGACGGGCTGGTCGGCCCGATCACGATCGCCGCCGTGCGCAGCTATCAGACCGCCATCGGCGTCACGCCCGATGGCTACGCGTCGCTCTCGATCCTGGAGCGGCTCCGCAATTCCTGAGGCTGGGCGCGGCCATGGCTCCGCCATGACAGGGCGATGCCCGTCCGGGCGGGTGCGCGCGCCGGGTGGCGTCAAACCCCGTCGCCATGATCCGCGCCACCCACGAAGCTGCCGTGAGCCAATCCCTCCACCAACCCGTTTGACCCCGAGGCCAAGATGACAGATGCCCCGTCCCCACCCTTCCGCATCCGTGGCCTGGGCGAGATCGCCATCCGCTGCGATGATGTCGCCGCGATGGCGGCGTTTTACGAACACACGCTCGGCCTTGAGCGGATGCAGGGCAACGCCAATGATCGGATCGTCTTCTTCCGCATCGCCGAAGGCTATGGCGGGCATACGCAGATCCTCGCCCTGTTCGACAAGGCGCTGTCGGGTCGGCCCGGCCTGCACCCCACCAGCACCCAGGCCCCGGAAACCGGCGCGCGGTCCTCGCTCCACCACATCGCCCTGTCCCTGCCTTATGCCGAACAGGACGCCGTGATGGCCTGGTACGACGCGCAGGACCGGCCCTATCGCGTGGAGCATTTCGGCTGGGTCGGATGGCGCGGGGTGTTCACCGAGGACCCGGAGGGAAATACGGTGGAACTGGTCGCTTATCACCCGGATCTGCTGGATCCTTAGCGCATCTCCCGTTGCCAATACGGAAACGCTCTGTCCCGCGAAATGGGACGGGTTCGCAATTTCGCCACATTTACAAGCCCGGCGGCGTCTCCGCATAGTGGGGCATATTTCGTTATTAGTGCGAGCGTTGTTTTATGGAACTTGCCATATTGCTCCTGGTGTTGGGCGCGGGGTTCGCCTTTTTCGGCGGCGATGACGACGCGGCCGAGGCGGAGACCGGCGCGCGCGACAGCAATCGCGTCGACGTCGAGGGCACCGAAACCGGCGATCTGCTCGAAGCGGTGGAGGCCAGCGTCGTCCGGGCGGGCGAGGGAGACGACACGATTGTCGGCTCCGACGGCGACGATGACATCTACGGCGAAGATGGCGATGACAGCATCCTGGGCGAGGCTGGCCGCGATTTCCTGTCCGGTGGGGATGGCGAGGATACGGTTCTGGGCGGCGCGGGCGACGACACGCTGCGCGGGCTCGATGATGATGATCAGCTTCTGGCCGAGGCGGGGGACGATGTGGTGTTCGGCGGCGCGGGCAACGATTTCATCGATGGTGGGCTGGGCAATGACCGTCTGGATGGCGGCGCGGGCAATGACACGATCATCGATTTCAACGGGTCGGGCACGCTGAACGGCGGCACCGGCGCCGACTTCCTCGATGCGGTGGCCGAGCCGCTTTATTCCGAGCCCGGGCAGAGCAGTACCGTGAGCGGCGGCTTCGGAAACGACTTCATTCGCGGCGACGATGGCGATGTGCTGACCGGCGGGCCGGGGGACGACGATTTCGAGCTCTACACCAACGGCGCCCTGGACCCTGTCACAATCACCGATTTCGATCCTGCAGAAGAGGTCGTGGACATCTTTGCGGACCTTCCAGCCGACGTCATCGCGATGGGCGCGTCAACGATATCAGTTGTGATATCCTCGGATGGAACCGACCTTCACCTGGTCCTCAACATGCCCGATGGCAACGAGTCCATCGTCGCCGTTCTGCAAGGTCTTGGCGGGCTGCCGCCCACGACCATCATGGGGCAACTGACCGTCCGGGCGGCCTAGACCGCCACCTTGCGCATCTCGTCAAGGTAGATCTCACGCAGGCGCGCGGCAACCTTGCCGGGCGTCCCGCCGCCCACCGGCGTGCCGTCGATTTCCACGACCGGCATCACGAAGGTGGAGGCCGACGTGACAAAGGCCTCATCCGCCGCCTTCGCCTCCTCCATGGTGAAGGGGCGCTCTTCCACCTTCATCTGGGCCTCCCGCGCCATCCGCAGCACCGCGGCCCGCGTGATGCCATGCAGGATCTCGTGGCCCAGATGCCGCGTGATGATCGTGTTGCCCTTCACGATATAGGCGTTGTTCGAGGTGCCCTCGGTCACGACACCGTCCTCCACCATCCACGCATCATGGGCCCCGGCGGCCTTTGCGGCCATCTTGCCCATCGACGGATACAACAGCTGCACCGTCTTGATATCGCGGCGGCCCCAGCGTTCGTCCGCGATGGAGATCACCTTCATCCCCGTCTTCGCCATCGGATTGTCCGCCAGCCCCGCCTTGGCCTGGGTGAACAGGACAATCGTCGGCTGCGTGTCTTCGGACGGATAGGCGAAATCCCGGTCGGCCGCCCCGCGCGTGACCTGCAGGTAGATCAGCCCCTCGGTCAAGCCGTTGGCCCGCACCAGCTCCCGGTGGATCTCCAGCAAGTCCTCCTCGGTCACCGGATTGGCCATCTCCAGCTCGTCGAGCGAGCGTTGCAGGCGCCTGGCATGGCCCGCGAAGTCGATCAGCTTGCCGTCGAGAACGCTTGTCACCTCGTAGACGCCATCGGCGAACAGGAAGCCGCGGTCGAAGATCGAGATCGTGGCCTGATCCTCGGGCAGGTATTCTCCGTTGACGTAGACTGTGCGGGTCATTGATCGGCCTCCTTACCGGGTGTTGCGGCCCGGTCTAGAGCGCCGAAAGGATCTGTTCAATTGCCCATTCGACGCGGGTGGTGGAGTAGGAATGCCCGCCGTCGAACAGGCACAAAGCCAGCGCACCCTCCGTCTCCCCCATGCTGACCATGCAGGCCTCGCCATGGGGGAAATCGATCGGCTCCGGGGCGGGCAGGCCACCATGGGCCGCATACATCTGAAAGGCCTGCATCACATTGCCCTGGCGGGTCCGCCCGATGGCGCGGCCTTCCAGCGGCACCACCTCGTCCTGCAGCCCGTGGATGTGGATCAGCAAGGCGGGCGGCGTCGGGCAGGTCTCGGGCACCGGCGCCCAGAACGTGCCGGAATAGGGCACGAAGCCCGCGAAAGCGTCGGACATGCCGCAGGCCAGCGTCCAGGTCATCATGCCGCCCGCGCTGAACCCGGTGGCAATCAGGCGGTCGCGGTCCAGATCGATGCGCGTAGCCACGTCCTCGATCACGGCTGCGACATAGGCATATTCCCGCGCCTCGTCCTGCTCGGGCTCGCGCGGGCGGTGGGCCAGGTTCCAGTCCTCGGCATCGGCATTCATCGCGATGAACGCCATGTTCAGACGGTCGGCCATGGCGAAGAACGCCTGATTGTTCATCGCGCCATCGGCGCTGCCCCGGTATCCATGGGCATGGAAGATCGCGCCCACGGACGCGTCGGTATCGGGCATGTAATAGCGATAGGTGCGGGTGCCATCCAGAACCGTGCAATCGCTATCGGGCCCGCAGGCCAGCGCGGGGGCGGCCAGAAGGCCGACGAGAAGGGTGAGGATCAGGCGCATGGCAGGGGCTCCGAATGGCGTGGGCTGACCCTGATCCAGTTTGAAATCCGGTGCACAACACATCCGCGTGAAGCGACCAGGCGCAGGGGCGGGAGCGAGGGGCCAGCCCCTCGCGCTGCGGTTACATGCGAGGGGCCAGCCCCTCGCGCTCCCCGGCATATTTCCGGAACAAAGAGAGGCAGGAGGGCGGCTAACCCCAAAGGGCGGGCTCCGGCGGGTGGAGTGTCGAGCCGTCAAAGCGCAGGGGCGGCACGCGATCTTCGGCCAGCAGGAGCGGGCCGTCGAGGTCCACGATCTCCGCGCCCTGGGCGACGAGCATCGCAGGCGCCATGGCCAGCGACGAGCCGACCATGCAGCCGACCATCACCGTGTAGCCCTCGGCGCGCGCCGCATCGCGCAGCGCCAGCGCCTCGGTCAGGCCGCCGGTCTTGTCGAGCTTAATGTTCACCATGTCATACTTGCCCTTCAGATCGGGCAGCGACGCGCGATCATGGCAGCTTTCATCGGCGCAGACAGGCAGGGGCCGCGCGATTTCGGCCAGCATGTCGTCCTGCCCCGCGGGCAGGGGCTGTTCGACCATCTGCACGCCGAGCCGCACCAGATGCGGGGCGAGGTCGGAATAGATCTCGGCACTCCAGCCCTCATTCGCATCCACGACGATCGCGGCTTCCGGCGCGCCGGCGCGCACCGCCTCAAGGCGGGCCATGTCATCGGGCGTGCCCAGTTTGATCTTCAGGAGCGGGCGGTAGCTGTTGCGGGCGGCGGCGGCGCGCATGTTGTCCGGTGTGTCGAGCGACAGGGTGAAGGCGCTGGTGACCGGCCCGGGCGCAGGGAGGTTGGCCAGATCCCAGGCGCGTTTGCCCAGGGCCTTGGCCTCCATATCCCAGATCGCGCAATCCAGCGCGTTTCGCGCGGCCCCGGCGGGCAGGGCCGAGACCTCGCCCTGGGACGCCTCCAGTTGCGCCGTGACGCTGTCGAGCGTCTCGCCATAACGCCCATAGGGCACACATTCGCCGCGGCCGGTGACACCGTCTCGCTCCATATGCACGGTCAGCACCTGTGCCTCCGTCCGCGACCCGCGGGAGATCGTGAACACCTCGGCCAGGCGAAAGCTGTCGCGCGTGATCCGGATCATAGCGCCTCCAGCGCGTCACACAGACGGCCCGCGCCCTGCCGGAACGGATCCGCCGTGGGCAAGCCCATGCGCTTCTCGATATCGGCCAGGCATTGCAGGGCCTCGTCCTCGCCCAAAGCCGCCGTGTTCACGGAGATGCCCACAACCTCGGCCTTCGGGTTGGCGATCCGGGCCAGGGGAAGCGCCATGTCGCGCAGCGCCTCCAGCGTCGGCAGGGCATAGCCGGGCAGGCCCCGCATATGCGTGCGCGTCGGCTCATGGGACAGGATCAGCGCGTCGGGCTGGCCGCCATGGACCAGCGCCAGCGTCACACCGGAATAGGAGACGTGGAACAGGCTGCCCTGCCCCTCGATCATGTCCCAGTGATCGTCATCATTGTCCGGCGTCAGATACTCGACGGCCCCGGCCATGAAATCGGCGATCACCGCGTCCAGAGGCACGCCATCGCCGGTGATCAGGATACCGGTCTGCCCGGTGGCGCGGAACGAGGATTTCAGGCCGCGCGCCTTCATCTCCTTGTCCATCGCCAGCGCCGTGTACATTTTCCCGGCCGAGCAATCGGTGCCCACGGCCAGGCATCGTTTGCCCGACCGCTTTTCACCGTTGGCGATGGGATATTGCACCGAGGGGATGCGCACATCGTGCAGCCGGCGGCCATATTCATGGGCGACGGCCACCAGGTCGGGCTCATCGCTCAGCAGGTTGTGCAGGCCCGAGGCGATGTCGAAGCCCTGGGCCAGCGCCTCGATCAGCACGCGTTTCCAGGCGCTCGAGATCACGCCGCCCCGGTTCGCCACACCGATCACCAGCGTCTTGGCGCCCGAGGCCTTGGCCGCCGCCAGATCCATGTCGGCGACTTTCACATCGGCGTTGCAGCCCTCCATGCGGAACTGACCGATGACATTTTCGGGCCGCCAGTCGCGGATCCCCTGGGCCACCTTCGCGCCAAGTTGGTCGGGCGCATCGCCCAGGAACAGAAGATACGGTGTTTCGATCATCGCAGGCCCCTCACAGATGTCAGACGTCGCGGCAGAGTATCCGCGCTTGGGCGCAATTACTGCGGAATATACTGCATTGATAAGGCCAGGTTTGAAAGATCATCGCGCCAGATCGCGGATCGGCGCGGGTTCCGTGCGTCTGCGGGTCAGACCTTGGACAAGAGGCCGATGGGCCGGTCGGCCTCCACCTCGAAATCAAGCGCCGGTCGGGTGGAGGCGGCGGTGTTGCGTTTGAACTCGTACCGCATCGCGTCGCCGTCCTGCTCCGAGGCGATGATCAGCGCCTGGTAGAGGTGCCGCGGCCCTTCGTAGATATCGATCAGGCCGCGCAATCCGGGTGTCGTCGCGGCCTCCACCGAGAACCCGTCATCGGACATGTCGAGGATCGCAAACGCCTCGTCCCCGATATGCACGGAGCGGGTGGCGCGCTTGCGTTTGCGCGTGGTTTGCGCAGCCGCGAGTTGATCGCGAATCTCTTTGGGCAGGTATTCGGACATCGGGTCCTCCGACGCGGTTGGGGTCGTCCGAATGGTTAACTGACACGTATTAATGTCAGGTCAATGACGGAAGTTCGCCGATCCGGCGGCCTGGGCGCGACCAATCTGGACATCCGCACCTGAAATCAGGAGATTATCGGTTCCCGAAAGAACTGCAAAAACGCGGCATTCCGATCCATAAGAGGCAAGGTATTCAGATGGTCGCCAAAGACCACAGGCAACAAAAACCCCCCGCCGATCACCCGTTTCTGGCCTTCGTGAATACCGTCGATGATGACGGGAAATCGCGCAATCAGAACCTGTTTTCCTCCGGCGCCGAGCTTGTGGCGCTTCTGGCAGAGGCCGGCATGGACGTGCCCAAGAGCCCCCCGGGCGAGGCCCAGCTGCGGAGCGTTCTGGCGTTTCGTGAGGCCGCCTATGCCGTCCTGTCGGCCCGGGCCGCGCGCCGCGCCCCGCCGCGGGAAGAAAGCCTCGATCTGGAAACGGCGCTGAAATCGGCCCTGGCCGATAGCAGCTTTGATTTCGCGACCACCGGCCTGCGCCTGTCCACCGGCCCGCTGGGCGGGTTGCAGGATCACCTGGCGCTCCAGCTTTTCGACCTGACCACGTCGGAGGATTTCACGCGCCTGTCGGAATGCCGCCGCTGCACGCGGCTGTTCATCGACAGGGGCCGGGGGCGCGGGCGGCGCTGGTGCGACATGGCGCGCTGCGGCAACCGGGCCAAGGCCGAAAGCTTCCGGGCCCGCAAACGTGCGCTGAAGCCCGCCTGACACGGGCCATGTGCGCTGATGCGGGGCCGCCCCTGCGCCGGTCGGCGTTTCCCATCCCGGATCCGGGCCCTATCTATCGCCGCAACGCAGTTACGGAGAGATCTCATGGGCCTGTTGATTGACGGCGAATGGCACGACAAATGGTACGACACCAAATCATCTGACGGTGCGTTCAAGCGGCAGGAATCGCAGTTTCGCAACTGGATCACCGCCGATGGGTCTGCGGGGCCCAGCGGTGAGGGCGGCTTCAAGGCCGAAAGCGGGCGCTACCACCTCTATGTCAGCCATGCCTGCCCCTGGGCCAACCGCACCCTGATCTTCCGCGCGCTCAAGGGGCTTGAGGATCATATCGACGTCTCCGTCGTGCATCCCGACATGCTGGGCGACGGCTGGACGTTCGATACGGATTTCCCCGGCGCCACCGGCGACAGGCTCCACAACCTGCCCTTTGCGCGCGACCTCTACATCAAGGCGCAGCCCGACGTGACCACCCGCGTCACCGTCCCGATCCTGTGGGACAAGGAGCGCGAGACCATCGTGTCGAACGAATCCGCCGAGATCATCCGCATGTTCAACAGCGCCTTCAACGACATCACCGGCAACACGGATGATTACTACCCCGCCGACCTGCATGACCGGATCAACGAGATCAACGATCGTGTCTATGACGAGGTCAACAACGGCGTCTACAAATCCGGGTTCGCCACCTCGCAGAAGGCGTATGACAAGGCCGTCCACGCGCTCTTCGACGCGCTCGATTGGCTCGAAGGCATCCTGGCGCAGTCCCGCTACCTCACTGGCGACCGGATCACCGAAGCCGACTGGCGCCTGTTCACCACGCTCATCCGCTTCGATCCGGTCTACCACCTGCACTTCAAGTGCAACCGCGCGCGGATCGTGGATTACCCCAACCTCTGGGCCTATACGCGCGAGCTGTACCAGCACCCCGGCATCGCCGATCAGATCAACTTCGATCATATCGTGCGCCATTACCATTACAGCCACGAGAGCATTAACCCGCACCGCATCATCCCGATCAATCCGGTGATCGACTGGAATGAACCGCACAGACGCGAGGCCTTGCAGGCCGCCTGAAATCAGGCTTCAACCGGGGCCATGACTGCCCCGGTTGAAAAACGCGATCATGGTGGCGGCCTCGATGCCGCCATCACCCGCTTTGGCGGGGCGCGCGGCGATTGGCTGGACCTTTCCACGGGTATCAACCCGGTGCCCTATCCAATTGGGGACATCTCCGCCGACGCTTGGAATCGTCTCCCCGACGAAGGTGCGACGCGCGCCCTGACAGACGCCGCCCGCGCGTTCTGGAACGTCCCCGATGGCGCAGAAATCATCGCGGCTCCCGGGGCCTCTGCCCTTATCGCCGCCATGCCCGATCTCGCCGCCGGGGATGAGGTCTACATCCCCACCCCCACATATAACGAACACGCCGCCGCGTTCTCTGCGCGGGGCTGGCACGTCTGGGATGATCCCGCCGTACCGACGCATGTTTACGTGCATCCCAACAATCCCGATGGGCGGCGCTGGCCCGCCAGCGCGATGGGGACCCGTGGCCTGACGGTGATCGACGAAAGCTTCTGCGATGTGGTGCCCGAGGCATCCCATGTCGCATTCACCGGTCGGTCGCGTACCGTGGTCCTCAAGAGCTTCGGCAAATTCTGGGGCCTGGCTGGCCTGCGGCTTGGTTTCGCCATTGCCCCTACGGGCATGATCCGCACCTTGTCCGACCGTCTCGGCCCTTGGCCCGTGGCTGGCCCCGCCCTTGAGATCGGCACTCGCGCCCTGAATGACATCGGCTGGGCTCAAACCACCCGCGCGCGCCTCGCTGCTGATGCCGCCCGCCTTGATGTTTTGCTCTTGGCCCACGGTGCCGCGATTGTTGGCGGTACCGATCTGTTCCGAACCTATTCCGTTTCCGATGCCGCAGCTCTGCACGAACGGCTGGCGCAGGCCCATATCCTCACCCGCATCTTCCCCTATTCCGACACATGGGTGCGGTTCGGCCTGCCGGGGTCCGAGGCCCATTGGGCCCAACTCGAAGCCGCCCTGTGACTGCCGCCATTCTCGCCGCCGCCATGGTCCTCGACGCCGCCTTGGGCGAACCGAAATGGCTCTGGTCCCGCGCGCCACATCCTGCCGTCCTGATGGGCCGCCTCGTGGGCTTCTGCGACACCCGGTTCAACCAAGGTGACGCCCGGAAGCTCAAAGGCATCGCCGTCACCGCCGCCCTCTCCGCCCTCGCCATTGCCCTCGGCCTCCTGATCCAAAGCCTCCCCCTCGGCTGGCTCTGGTCCCTCCTTCTCACCGCCATCCTTCTGGCCCAACGCAGCCTCGTCCAACACGTGACCGCCGTCGCCGACGCGCTGCGCCTCTCCCTCCCCGACGGCCGCCGCGCCGTCTCCATGATCGTCGGCCGCGATCCCGAGCACCTCGATGAACCCGCAATCGCTCGCGCCGCCATCGAATCCGCCGCAGAGAACCTCTCGGATGGCGTCATCGCCCCCGCCTTCTGGTTCCTTGTCGCGGGCCTGCCAGGCATCTTCCTCTACAAGATCACCAACACGGCGGATTCGATGATCGGCCACCGGACCGAGCGCCACGCGCAATTCGGCTGGGCCGCCGCCCGCCTGGACGATGTGCTCAACTACATCCCCGCCCGCCTCACGGCGCTCCTGATCGCCCTCACGACGACCCCCCGTGCAATCGAAACCGCCGCCCGGGACGGCCCCAAACACCGCTCCGTCAACGCCGGCTGGCCCGAAGCCGCCATGGCCGCCGCCCTCGGCCTGTCTCTATCGGGCCCGCGCAGCTATGGCGGCCGGATGACCGCCGATCTCCCGTTGAATGCAGGCGGCACGCGTCACGCGATGCCCGCAGACATCATCGCCGCCACGGGTATTCTCTGGCGCGTCTGGGCGGGCACGCTCGGCATCGTTGCCGTCATCGCCCTGCTCTAGGGTCGCGGCCCCCGAACCCCGCCCGATCACCGTTCGGTCAGTCAGGAACACCAACGGCTGCATGGGTGTCATAGACGCGTCCGGTGGCAGCACGCTCGGGAAAAATCCGGGCCTGCCCAAGCCTCGGATGCAGCTTGCGGGCCAGCGCCCAGGTCAACAGCAACCCCGCGCCCCCGGCGGCAAAGATCCCCGACAGCGGGGCCACCAGCAGGACCATCCAGGCGATCCCGGGCGTGACGATCCCCGACACATCGCGGTAACTCGAATAGATCGCCGACATTTCCGTGCGCTCCGACGGCTTGACCGCCAGAAGAAAGGGCAGACCGGCGGACACGTCCAGCAGGATCAGGAATATCGACCCCAGCATGAGAAGCCCCACGATCACCGCAGGCAGGCCGAATTGCGCTCCTGCCAGAAGGAACAACAGGCCCGACATCAGAAAACCCGTCCGGATCGCCGTGCGCACCGATTTGCGCTGCATGTAGCGCAGCATCAGCGGCGTGAAGAACAGGGCCGCGTTGGAGATCGACAGCGCGACGCCCCCCAACTGGCTGCCCAGGCCGTTCTGCACGGCGTAGATCGGCAGGTAGACCACGTAGACCCACCAGCCGCAGGACCGGACCACGGCAAAGATCCATCCCGTCACCAGCCGCGGTTGCGCGAAGAAACGTCCGAAATAGGCAAACGGATTGGGCGAGGCCCGGTTGCTCCTGGTGATCAGCTTGCCGTTTCCAAGGCGCATCACCAGAAAGATCAGCAACATGGTCCCCGAGGCGAGGGCCGCGATCAGGAAGGGTGCGGGCCACCAGATATTGTGCAGGAAGGTGCCAAGCGCCGGGCCCACCGTCCACCCCAGGGCCGAATAGAACAGGCGCGATGTCTCGAACTGCCCCAGCTCGATCTTGGCGACATGTTCCAACACATAGGCGTTGAAACACACGAAGGTCGTGACAACCGCGAAGGTGGTCAGGGCAAGGCCTGCAATCGCGGTTCCGGGGGTCTGCAAGATGGTCAGCAAGGCCCCGCTGACAAACATCAAGGCGCCCGTGACATAGACCCATCGCCGGGGGATGAACCGGATCAGAAAGGGAATGAGCAGGCCGATCAGCAGCGAGAGTGTGCCGATGGCGAAATAGACTTCCGACACGATCCGGGCATCGCCAAGCGCGTTGTACATGACGATCGGAAAGACCGAGATCAGGATGCCCCGGGCAATCGCTTCCGCGCCCGCCAGAACGGCGAAACCGCGCACACTCGGCGCGGGCGCGTGGCGCAGCCATTCGGGTATTCGGCGCTCGTGCATCGGGATCGCTCACGTGTTTCGCCACCAATCAACGCTGTTTTCGCGACACGTCTTTCCCGCATGCGACCCGATGTCGTTTTCGTCCGATTGCCCGACCCAAAAGACCGTGAAACACCGACATTCCCTTGGTTTGGTCCGATGCACGGACCGCCGCAAATCGGCCACGTCCCACCCAAGCCCTTGCGCCACCCCTCCCGCCCTGTATCTTCCCGGCAACCACTTACCAACAGGGTCTTTTCACATGCGCCGTTTCCTCGTCTCGCTCGCTCTCGCCCTCACAATCGGCACCACCGCGACCGCCCAGCAATGCGGCGGCGATTTCGGGCAATTCGTGCAGGGCCTGCGGGCCGAGGCCGCGCAGCGTGGCCATTCGGCGGAGGTGATCGACGGCTTCTTCCGCCATGCGAACTACTACCAGCGCGCGCTCGATGCCGACCGGCGGCAGGGCATCTTCACCGTCCCCTTCACCGATTTCGCCCGCCGCCTGATCAGCCAGAACCGCATGGATGCCGGCCGCCGCAACGCCGAACGCCAGGCCGCCACCTTCAACGAGATCGAGCGCCGCTTCGGCGTCTCCCGCGGTATCCTGCTCGCCTTCTGGGCCTTCGAGACCGATTACGGCGCCTTCCAGGGCGATTACAACACGCTCGACAGCCTGGTGACCCTCGCCCACGATTGCCGCCGCCCCGAACTCTTCCGCCCCGAGGTGTTCGGCGCGCTGGAACTCTACGAAAACGGCGATTTCGACCCCGTGAACACCCAAGGCGCCTGGGCCGGGGAAATCGGCATGGTCCAGATGCTCCCCGAAGACATCGTCAACCACGGCATCGACGGCGACGGCGACGGCCACGTCTACTTGCAAACCTCCGCCCCCGATGCCCTGATGTCCGGCGCCAATATCCTGTCGTCCCTCGGCTGGCGCCCCAATGAACCCTGGCTGGTCGAAATCACCGTCCCCGACAATCTCGACTGGTACCAGACCGGCATCCACACCTCCCGCCCCGTCTCCGCCTGGCAGGCCGATGGCGTCGCCGGCCGCTCCGGCACCCTGCCGATGCAAAACGCCGAGGCCTCCGTCATCCTGCCCCAGGGCCGCAACGGCCCCGCCTTCCTCGCCTACCCGAACTTCAACGTCCTCTTCGAGTGGAACCAATCCTTCACCTATGTGCTGACCGCCGCCTATTTCGCCACCCGCCTCGAAGGCGCGCCGGTCTTCGACGCCCGCAACCCCGAACCGGGCCTCGACGGCAACGGCATGCGCGCCCTGCAAACGGCGCTGGCCGCGCGCGGCCACGATGTCGGCCGGATCGATGGCATCCTCGGCGCCGGCACCCGCGCCGCCGTGCGCGAGGAACAGCGCCGCCTTGGCATGCCCGCCGATGCCTGGCCCACCCGCGCGCTCCTCAACGCGCTCTGACCTCCCACCGCGCGGTCGCTCCTCCAGCCGCGCAACACCCAAACCCCCGGCCTATCCTATGCGCCCCTTCCGGCCACGGGATACGCCCATGACGCCCCAGATCCACCACATCGACCTCACCGATATCGACGCCGCCGCGCTCCCCCGCGACCGCCTCACGCTCGACGAGACCGCGCTTCACGATCTCACCCTCTCCATTGCCGCCCATGGCCTGCGCCAGCCCATCGAACTCTTCGCCTTCGATCCCCCGCCCGCCACCGGCCCCCGCTACGGCCTCATCTCCGGCTTCCGCCGCCTCACCGCCACGCGCAATCTCGGCCACGCCAATATCCCCGCCTTCCTCCGCACCCCGTCCGACGGCGCCGAGGCGATGGCGTCCATGATCGAGGAAAACGAGATCCGCGCCGACATCACCCCGTGGGAGCGCGCCAGCATCCTGCTCACCGCCATCGACGCCGGCCTCTTCGACAATATCGACCAGGCCATCCCCCGCCTCTTCCCCACCTACGACCGCTTCCGCCAAAACCGCCTCCGCGCCGTGGCTGAGGTTGTCCAGCATTTCGGCGACCACGCCCTGACCGACCCGCGCGGCCTATCCCAACAAAAACTCACCCGCCTCGCCACCACCCTCCGCGCAGGCCTTGGCGACGCCATGCTGGTCGCCCTGCGCGAGTCGTCCGACACATCCCCCGCCACCCAATGGAGCCTGCTGCAAGCCATCATCGAAGACGCCGAGGCCGAGGCCAAAGCCCCGAAACTCCACTACAAACCCGGCCGCCCCCGCCACTACGCCCGCGTGCAGAACGACCTGACCGTCCGCCGAGAGCGCACGAAAGACGGCTGGAATTTGAGGTTCACAGGGAGGACGGCCAACGGGCCGCTGATGGAGGACATCATGGATTAC
Organism: uncultured Roseicyclus sp.; assembly: GCA_947494975.1. Taxonomy (GTDB): domain Bacteria; phylum Pseudomonadota; class Alphaproteobacteria; order Rhodobacterales; family Rhodobacteraceae; genus Gymnodinialimonas. The sequence goes on from CANLXA010000004.1 coordinate 325,329, forward strand.
GTGGAGGATATGTTTGGGCGGAGGCAATAGCGCTCTCCAACACTGCCTCTACGAACTGGACGGGGGTGATCCTGTTTGAAAAACGAACGAGCCCAACAAAACTACTTTGTTCTTGAATCCACACGAGGCGTAGCTATGCTTAAAGCACTCTTAGCTGGGTGTTTTACCAAACGCTCTACGCCGGGTGATTTGCCAGGCTGATAACAATTGAACGATATCGGGCGCCGACTTCGAAAGGTTTGTCGTCACCGGTCGTTCCTCCTCGGAGCCGACAAACATTTCGAAGTCGGACGCTTAAGTAAGAGAAGTGAATGGACCATCCTATTCGCGAAAGCGCCAACAAAGCGTTACGCGGTAGGATGGTTCGACTTCTCAAAAATGGTTTCAATATCCTCAACCAATCAAACATTGTTTTCGTGTGCGGCGGGAACGATCCAGACCATATGAGGACACTCTTTGAAGCAGAGTTCGAAAAAATACTTCCCGAGTACGAATTCTTCAAACCCGAATTTGCAATGGAAAACTACTTCTCTTTTGGAGATACAGAACCATTTGATATAGCTGATTTCGAGGAGATGGTCGCCGATTTGTCCATTGCCATTGTCCTTTTCCCGGAGGCTCCTGGTTCCTTTGCTGAGCTTGGGTATTTCTCTGGCCAAGATTCACTATCTGAAAAGACAGTTTTAGCGCTTGATTTAAATCACCAAAAGTCCGGTAGCTTCATCTCGCTTGGCCCAGCGAGGAAAGTGGCCGAAAGATCCGTTTTTGGTATGCCAATACAGCTCAACTACAAAAAACCAGATTTCTCACTAATTTCAACCCGGATTACAGACCACGCTAAGTTGTCTAAACGGAAGCGAAAATTCTCCCCCAAGAACTTCAACGACTTGAGCTCCTTTGAGCTTTTTGCTCTAATTCAGAAAATGGTAGAGCTACTCGTAGTTGCGACAGGCGAAGACATCGAATCCATCCTTCGTAGTATGTTTAGCAGCCATCTTGCTCCGAGTCGCGTCAAGAAGATTGTTTCAATACTAATTGGTTCAAACCGATTGGTAGAAATTGGCGAGTTTGGCCATATGGCAACACCCAATGGAAAGCCTTTTGCGCTATCTCTGGTGGACGGCGCTAAAACTGAACTGACCGAGATTTCAGTTGAAACTTCGGCACTGCTTTACGCAGCAGAAAATGGCTTTGGCCCTGTACTCGAAAGTCTTCCTCAATGTTAGTCCAGAGAATAGCTCGTTCGACCCAACTCGGTGAAGATGATCTTCTTCGACTGGCAGAGTACGCGAGCAGAAGTTACAAGATATATGAAATCCCGAAGAGAGGTGGGGGCTTTCGTACGATCGCGCACCCTAGCCGTGAATTGAAAGCCATTCAACGGTGGATCGACAAAGTAATTATCCAGAGGTTTCCGGTGCATGACGCATCGACTGCCTACCGAAAAGGTGCAGGTATTCGAGACAACGCCGAGCGACATCGGAAGTCTTTGTATACAAATAGATACGACTTCGCGAATTTCTTTCCTTCTTTCCGAAGGGAAAATGTGCAGTCCTTTATTCGCGATGAAGCAGGCAAGGTTGGCCTACAGCTTAGTGATCATGACGTTGAGTTCATTGGGAGAATTGTCTGCCGATACGATCGACTTACCATTGGCGCTCCGAGTTCGCCATCGATCACTAACGCGATGATGTTTCCATTTGATCAAAAGATGTTCGAACACTGTAAAAGTGGGGGTCTAATTTATACTCGATATGCGGATGATATTTTCATCTCTTCAAATGCACCTGAGAAGCTAAAAAATCTTGAAACAAGAATTGCGGAAGCCAAAAGGAACGTACCTCACCTTACCCTTCGACTAAATCGGAAGAAGACCGCCTATCTCTCGAAGAAGCTCCGCAGGCGAATAACCGGTGTAGTTATAACGCCGGAACACAAGCTCTCAATAGGAAGGGATCGAAAGAGGGAAATCAAGGCACTAATCCACAGGTGGTCAAACGGGAAACTCGACATTTACGAAGTCAACTATATGCGTGGGCTGCTTGCCTTCGCCAGAGACGTTGAACCAAGTTTTGAAGTGAGTCTGCGGGAAAAATATGGCGACAGCGTAGTTAATGAAATTCTAAGAAATCCTGAGCTCACCACGAAGCCAACAAAGAACAAACGGGCCCTTTTCAATTCCTAACAAAACCTTAACGCCAAACTCAAAACCCAACAATCCCAAGCACTTAACCCCTTCGTGCAAGCTTGCACAAACCCCTCAGGCCACCAGGGCCTCGGCCTTTTTCAGGTCCACCGAGACCAGCTGGCTCACCCCCTGCTCGCCCATCGTCACGCCGAACAGCCGGTCCATCCGGGCCATCGTGACCGCGTGGTGGGTGATCGTCAGGAACCGTGTATCCGTCTGGCGGGTCATCTCGTCGAGCATGTCGCAGAACCGGTTCACGTTGGCATCGTCCAGCGGCGCGTCGACCTCGTCCAGCACACAGATCGGCGCCGGGTTCGCCAAGAACACCCCGAAGATCAGCGCCAGCGCCGTCAACGTCTGCTCCCCCCCGCTCAGCAGCGACAGCGTCGAGAGTTTCTTGCCCGGCGGCTGACACAGGATCTCCAGCCCCGCTTCCAGCGGATCGTCCGATTCCACCAGCACCAGCCGCGCTTCCCCGCCCCCGAACAAGTGCGTGAAGAGCCGCGCGAAGTTCACGTTCACCTCGTCAAACGCCTTCAGGAGCCGCTCCCGCCCTTCCTTGTTCAGGCTCGCGATCCCCGTCCGCAGTTTCGCGATGGCGGCCTCAAGGTCGTTCTTTTCCGTCGCCAGGGTGTCATGCTCCTCCTGCACCTCCCGCGCGTCCTCCTCCGCCCGCAGGTTCACCGCCCCCAGCGCATCCCGCTGACGGCGCAGGCGCATCACATCGGCTTCGATCCGATCCGCCGACGGCATCGGATCCGGCAAATCGCCAAGGCTGTCCAGAAGCGCCTCCGGTGTCATCTCCTGTTCTTCAGAGATCCGATCCGCAGCCGTCTGCGCCGCTTCCATCGCCGCATCCCGCCGCGCTTCCGCCGCCGCCCGCCCTTCGCGCGCCTCCGATGCCGCGCGTTCGGTATCCCGCTCCGCCCCGCTGGCGGCGCGCAGGTTCATTTCCCCCACCGACAGCGCATCCGCCGCCGCCGCCTTGCGTGTTTCCGCGTCTGTGATCTGCGTCGCCAGCGCCTCCCGGCGGCGCGCGATTTCGTCCGGCTTCTGGAGCGCATCAGCCAAGGCGATCTCCGCCTCCCCCTTGCGCTTCTCCAGTTCGGCAAGACGAGACGCGGCATTCGTCAGGCGACTTTGCCAGCTGGCCACTTCTTGCCCGATCTTTGCAATCCGCGACACACGATCTTCGCCGTCGCGCTTCACCTCATCAAACGCGGCCCGCTTGGCCAGCATCGTCATCCGCGCCGCCTCGACAGTGGTCTTCACATCCTCCAGACGGCCCCGCACGGCGTCCAGGTCGTCAAGTTCCGCCAGCGAATCCTGCGCGCGGACAAGCTCCGCCCGGGCGCTTTCCGCCTCTTCCGCGTGGCGGGACGCGGTCAGACGCAGGGTTTCCAGCTTGCCGTCCAGAACGCTCTGATCCGCCTCGGCTCGCGCCGCTGCCCGGCTCGCCTGGCTCAGCCGGGTTTCCGCGTCCCGGCGAGCGGTACGGGCGGATTTGTCCGCCTCGGTCAACTGGGTCAGGCGCTCGGCCACCGTTTCGTGGGCGGCCTTCGCTTCATCTGCAACGGCACGGGCGCGGACACGCTCGGCTTCCAGTTCGGTCAGGCGGTTGGCCTGTTCGAGCCGCCGCGCGGCGGTGGAGACGGCATCGGTCGCCGCCACGGCGAACCCGTCCCAACGCCAAAGATCCCCCTCGCGGCTGACAAGGCGCTGACCGGGCTGGAGGCTCGGCTGCAACGCGGGGCCATCGGCGGCGTCGATGATTCCGATCTGGGACAGGCGCCGGGCCAGAACAGCGGGGGCCTGAGCGACGTCCGTCGCGGGTTGCGCGCCTTTGGGCAGAGCGATGTCGCCGTCGTATCCGGGCAGATCCGTCCAACCCGTGGCACCGGGTTTTTCGGCACGGGCTGCCTTGAGATCATCCGACAGGGCGGCACCAATTGCGGCTTCATAGCCAGGAGAAACCTTAATCTCGTCAAGGATTTGATCTCCGTCGCCGCGATCGCGCTCCAGCACGCGGGCGAGTGCCGTGACTTCGGCATCCAGCGTACCCGCCCGCCCTTCGGCTTCGGACCGCGCCGATCGGGCCTCGGCCTCAACCGATTGCGCTTCGGCGCGGGCGGCTTCGGTTTCCAGAAGCGTATCTTCGGCTCGCGCGGCAAGATCGGTGGCGCGGGTCAGGGCGTCATTCGCCTCCTCTGCCTCGCGTTTGAGGTTGGTGAGACGATCCGCAGCATCGGATGCTGCCGCTTCTGCCGCCTGGGCATCCGCGCTGTTGCGGGCAACGGCCTTTTCCGCCTCTCCCATGCGCCGCTCGATGGCCTGATGGCGCGCGGCCAGGGCGGCGGATTGCTCCGTCAGATCCGAGAGCTCCGCCTCTTGCCCCGCCAGAACGCTCCGCGCGTCCGTCACCGCATTTCGGGCGTCATCCAGCCGTTCATCCTGACCATCCTGCGCGGCTTGAAGCTCCGTCCGCTCGGCCCGGAGCCGTTCGACGGTTTCACCGGCATCGGCGTTCAACGCCTCCTCCCGCTCTCTGTCGCGGTCGATCTGGGCAATGCGGTTTGTCAGGGTTTCGACAGTCGCCGCGGCGCGGTCTGCTTCGGCCTGAAGGCTGTCGCGCTCCACAGTCAAACGTTGAAGAATCGCGGCAGCCACGGTGTCTTCTTCGCGCAGCGGGGGAAGGGCATCTTCCGCGGTCTCGCGGGCCTTCACGGCTTGCCGCGCCGCCGCTTCCGCTTGGGCTGCGCTGGCCAGTCCGGCGCGCAAAGCCTCTTCCGCCCGGAGACGGGCGGCATCCGCATCGCGCCAGCGCAGGAACAGCAGCAGACCTTCTGCCAAACGCAGATCGGTGCCGATCTCGCGGTAGCGCGCGGCCTGTTTTGCTTGGCGGGCCAAGGTGTTGAGCTGGGAGGCCAGCTGCTCCAACACGTCATCGGTGCGCGCCAGATTGGCCTCGGCGGCCTTCAGTTTCAGTTCGGCTTCATGGCGCCGCTGATAGAGGCCGGAGATGCCTGCGGCCTCTTCCAGCACACGCCGTCGCGCCTTGGGACGGGCGTTGATCAGCTCCGCGATCTGGCCCTGGCGAACCAGAGCGGGGCTGTGGGCGCCGGTGGAGGCGTCGGCGAACAGCATCGACACATCGCGGGCGCGGACGTCGTTTCCGTTGAGTTTATAAGCACTTCCGGCATCACGGGTGATGCGGCGAACGATGTCGATCTTGTCTTCATCGTTGAAGCCCGCAGGCGCGAGACGCTCTTCGTTGTCGATCTGGAGCGACACCTCGGCGAAGTTGCGGGCGGGCCGCGTGGCTGCGCCGCCGAAGATCACATCCTCCATCCCCGAACCGCGCATCGCGGTGGGGCGGTTTTCACCCATCACCCAGCGCAACGCTTCGAGAAGATTGGATTTTCCGCAGCCGTTGGGCCCAACGACACCAGTCAATCCATCGGCGATCACAAGATCCGTGGGATCGACGAAAGACTTGAAGCCGTTGAGTTTGAGCAGCGTGAAACGCACGTGATTTGCCCCGCTGAAAAGCGATTCCGTTGAACGGGCAGTGTTCCGGCACGCTGGCGCGGAGTCAACGGACATGGGGCGTATATCGCGTATGTCGGCGGGTTATCCCCAAGATATATGACATCATTCGAGATGTACCATGGCCCGCCCCCGCACCCCCAAACGGCACTCTGGATGGACGTGAAACGCGTTGGATCAACCGCTCGAGGCATTTCAATTCCGTATCAATTCTCGGCACCCCTGCTTTCCACGGCCTCAAGAATATCTCCCGGCTGACAGTCCAGTGCCTCACAGATCCGCGACAGGGTTTCGAACCGGATGCCCTTCACCTTTCCGCTTTTCAGCAGGCTCAGATTTGCCTCCGTGATCCCAACCCTCGCGGCAAGCTCCCGGCTTTTTGTTTTACGCAGGGCCAGCATCACGTCGAGGCGGACGACAATCTCCATCGGCATCAGATGAACCCGCGGTTTTCGTCCGCGATCCGGGCGGCTTCGGCCATCGCCCATCCAATCACGATCAGCAGGCCCGAGGCGAAGAAGAGGAAGATATCATCGTTGCTGAACCCGATGGCCAGCGCCCGTTCACCGGCGGGGTTCCCGGAGGTCAGCGCGAGGATGATGAGCGTGTTGCCCACGACCCCCACCACCGCCAAGGCCAGCAGGCTGAGCCCGATCCGGCGGATGGCGCGGGCGGCGGGGAGGCCCAGGACGTCGCCCATCGCATAGAGCGAAAAGAGGATGCGCATGTGCCAGAGCGCCAGCAATACCAGCACCACCGAAATTGCGCCGACCCCGTATGTGACGGCCCACGCCACCGGGCTGATCGTGTCTGGCAGGGTGATGGACGTGAACTGCTCCCGCAAGTCCGCCTCGCCGAAGCCGCCGGAGAGGAGCGCCACGAACAGCACAAGGGGCAGGACGACGAGGGCCAGGGTGACCAGAAGCGACATCGGCCGCGCGATGCGCCGGATACGGGTGAGAGCCATATTCATGAGAGCCTCCTGTTCAGCAATATAAGTTTTCTGTAAAACAATAAAAAATGATTCGAAAGGAAAAACGATGCGATTTGTAATTTTTCTGGTTCTCGCGGCGGGATTGATGGTGTCCGGATGCGGAATGGTGAACCCGATCACCGCGGTGCAACTGGCGCGCCTCAACCCGTTGGAGGCCGATCCAGCAGACATCGCGGTTCAGGTGGTTTTGCCCGATGGCGTCGGCATCGTGTCGGAAAGTGCGGGGCTCGTTCTGTCCGCCACGTCCGGCGCGGGAGAGACGATTTCGGGGTTCTATCCCTTGCACCTGTTGCCGGGCGATGTGTGGCAGGTCGCGGAAGCCGATCATGCGCGCCTGCGGGCCGATCAGGCGCAAATCCTGACCTGGGAAAGCGCGGACCCCGATGGGACAAACGGCAGCCTGACGGTTGGGTTCGAACCCTGTGCCCTTGGCGGCGGCCCGACGGAGGCAGCGCGGGTGACAGTACGGCTCCGGATTGAGCCTGACGGCGATTTTCTGCCGCTGCTGAGCAACGTACCGGTGGCGCAGCTTTACGATCAGGCGGATATCGCCGGTTTGTCGGCGTGCAACTAGCGGCGTGCCGAAACACGATGCGTGCAGTTACAAATGGCCAACACGCGTCGTGCGAGGCGGCCACCTTTGCTGTCACGCGAAGGTGAAACTGCGGGGAGAAAGGCCGTAATTCCCTTACATGGTTAACAAAGTGTTCCTGCAACACATGGCAGAGATGCACTTGACGGAGTTGAGATGGCGCAATTGCGATGTTATCTTGTGAAAGAGCCCGGCGCCGGGGCCCTGCAGGCGCATCATGAAGGAGGACACAGTCCTGACCGGACTTAACCAAGCGGTGGCCAAGACCACCGCCGCACCTGCCAAGGCCGCTTATACCAGCGAAGAGCTGCTTGAGCGCGTCATCCAATCCCTCGACAGCGACAAAGCCGAAGACATCGTGCAGATCGATCTGCGCGGAAAGTCCTCGATTGGCGACTACATGGTCGTGGCCTCTGGCCGGTCCACGCGCCAGGTATCGGCGATGTCGGAAAAGCTGGTTGAAAAGTTGAAGGCGGATCTTGGCCTGATCTCGAAGATCGAAGGCAAGGATGCCGGCGATTGGGTGTTGATCGATACGGGCGATATCATCGTGCATATCTTCCGGCCCGAGGTGCGGGAGTTCTACCAGCTGGAAAAGATGTGGCAGCCCCCGGCGGACGCGGCGTCGTCCTGACGCCGGCCGCATGAGGGTCCATCTTTGCGTTGTCGGCCGCCTGAGGGGCGGGCCGGAAAAGACGCTGATCGATGATTATCTGGGACGATTCGACAAGACGGGCCGGGGCCTGGGGCTTTCGCTTGGGCAGGTTCTGGAGGTTGAGGATCGCAAGGGCGGAGGCATGGCGGCGGAGGCTGCGCTGATCCGCAAGGCCTTACCCGGCGCGATCTTCTGGGTGCTGGATGAACGGGGCCGCAAGATGACATCGCCGCAATTCGCCGATGCATTGGGCGTGCAGCGCGATGCGGGGCAAGGCGATCTGGCGCTGGTGATCGGCGGGGCCGATGGGATCGATCCCGCGCTGCGGGCCGAGGCGGCGCTGGCGATTTCGCTGGGTCAGATGGTGTGGCCCCACATTCTGGCCCGCGTGATGCTGTCCGAGCAGCTCTACCGCGCAGCCTCGATACTGGCCGGAAGCCCATATCACCGGGCCTAGCGCATCAGGATATCCTGCCGGAAGCGCCGGAGGAGCAGGAGGCCGAAAGCCAGCGGTACAAGCGCCCAGGCCAGCACCAGGATGATCGACACGAAACCCGGCTCGTAGGTTGCGTAGATGCCTTGGCGGAACAGGCTGGTGGCGTGGATCCACGGCGTCCACCACATGATGTCCTGCACGTGGCCGGGCAAATCCTCCATCACGAAGAAGACACCCGCGACGACCATCAACGGGCGGCTGACGATGGACCACAGCTGCGCCCATGCCGGGAAGAGGCCGAAGAGAAGGCAGTTCAGCGTGCCGTGGCCCAGACCCAGAAGCGCCATCAGCCCGACGGAGATCAGAAGCGGCCCAAGTTCGAGGATCGCATTGGTTTCGGTGAACCGCAGAATCCCGAAAAGCACGATGCATGCCACCGCGATGGAAGTGAGCAGATTGAGCAAAAAGCGCGCGAGGATCGCATCGATCCAGGAGACCACGGGATACATCAAGAGGGGGCGGGAATAGATCAGGGCCTGGGTGATGTTGGCCTGAAGCAGGTTGTAGATCAGGAACGGAATGTAGCCGGACGCGTAGAACAGCAGGAAGGAATTGCCGAGCGACGGCACCCTGATGATGAAGGAGAGCGCCACGGCGATGACCACGATGGCGCCTATCGGCTCAAGCACCGCCCAGATATACCCTCCGGGGGAGCGACCATAGCGCGCCGACATCTCGCGCAGCATCAAGGCCGTGATGCTGCGAATGCTGCGCCCGAATGTGCCGATGCCCTGTGCGGGGCATTGCGGCCGTGGGGGCGAGTAGGCGAGGGGAAGGGGGCGCAGCGTATCCTCCATTCATCAAGTCTTAAACAAAGTCGCTCTGTATGAGGGTCAAGACCGTTTCAACCTGTAGGGATCTTTGTGTTAGAAGCGTTAAAACCCCATGAACCGACCCGATTGCCGGGTCAGATTGCATCCTCCAGGGTGATTGAGGTGCAGGCCAAGGCGGGCCCTGCCCGGATCCGTCGACGCCATTGGGGCCTGATGCTATCGTTCCTGGTTCTGGTGGTCGCACCGCTTGTGGCGATCTTCGTCTACCTCACCGAATACGCAGCCCCGCAATTTGCCTCGACCGCCGGATTCACGGTGCGGCAGAACGAGCCCACCGGGCCGTCGGAACTGCTGGGCGGGATCACACAGTTGGCCGCCGGGCCCGCGACGGTGGATGGCGATATTCTATACGAATTCATCGAAAGTCAGGCGCTTGTGCAGCGGCTGCAGGCGCGCATGGACCTGACCGCGCATTATTCCGCGCCCCACGAAACCGACCCGATCTTCGCCCTGCCGCGCGACACCTCAATCGAGGATTTCGTGGACCATTGGCAGCGGGTTGTCCGCACCAGCTACAACCAATCCAACGGTTTGATCGAGCTGCGTGTCCTCGCCTTTTCCCCTGAGATGGCGCAAGCGCTGGCTGAGGCGATCCTCGAAGAGGGGCAGGTGCTGGTAAACGCGCTGAATGCGGCGGTGCGCGAAGACACGATGCGCTATTCGCAGGCCGATCTGGACCTCGCGTCCGACAGGCTGCGGGAGGCGCGGGAGGCCTTGACGGCGTTTCGCACCCGCACGCAGATCGTCGATCCGGAAAGTGACCTTCAGGGGCGGCTGGGGGTGCTGAACAATCTGCAACAGCAACTGGCCGAAGTGTTGATCGAATATGATCTGCTGCTGGAGAACACCACCAATGCCGATGATCCGCGGGTGCGCCAGACGGGCCAGCGCATCGACGTGATCCGGGCCCGCATCGCGGAAGAACGGGAGAATTTCAACACGTTCGATTATGGCGGCGGGGAGGAGGATTACCCGTCGCTGATGACGGAATACGAGGGGCTTCTGGTCGAACGGGAACTGGCGGAACAGGCCTATGGCCTCGCCGTCGCCGCGCTTGATCTGGCCCGCACAAACGCCGCGCGGCAAAGCCGTTACCTTGCCGTTTTCATTGCCCCGACCTTTCCGGAAACCGCCGAGTTTCCGAGGGTCGACGTGATCATGGGGCAGGCGGTTTTGTTCCTGCTGATTGGCTGGTCGATCCTGGCGCTCGTCTATTATTCGATCCGTGATCGTCAGTGAGCGGGGCGGCCGATGATCCGGTTCCACAATCTGACAAAGGGGTTCCTGGTCAACGGGCAGTACCGCCCGGTGATCGAGAGGCTGAACCTGACGATCCCGTCGGGGCGCTCACTGGCGCTGTTGGGGCGCAACGGAGCGGGAAAATCCACCCTGATGCAGATCATTGCAGGCAACTTGCGCGCCGATGAAGGCCACGTAGAAACCAAAGGCACGATCAGTTGGCCAGTGGGCTTTGCGGGGTCGTTCCATCCCGAACTGACTGGCGCCCAGAACACCCGCTTCATCGCGCGCATCTATTCGGTCGATACCGATGAGCTGTCCGATTTCGTGCAGGATTTCTCGGAACTGGGGGAGCATTTCTACATGCCCGTGCGCACCTATTCCGGGGGGATGCGATCCCGCCTGACTTTCGGAATGTCGATGGGCATCGCGTTCGACACCTATCTGGTCGATGAGGTGACAAGCGCCGGGGATGCGGCGTTTCGCGAGAAAAGCCAGGCGGTCTTCCGCGAGAGAATGGCCCGATCCGGCGCGATCATGGTCAGCCACAACCTGACGGAACTGCGCGAATATTGCGACGCGGCGCTGGTGCTCGAAGGCGGACGGCTAAGGTATTTTTCGGACCTCGATGAGGCGATTGAGGTGCATCAGGATAACCTGCTGCAATAGCCCCGGGCGTTCGGCGAATGGGCGTGACGATCCTGGCAGGCGCCTGTCGCGCCGTATTATGATGCCGCCAAGCGACCCCGTGGGGTCGCCTGCAGACCCCTCAACTATATCCAAAATGGGACGCGTAATCCGATCGCATCAGCGCCGCCCTCAGGCGGAGGCCTTCCTCCGACTCGAACGCCGCGTTGATCACACCGGCGAGGGGTTTGGTATCGCTGGCATTCTCAACTCGCAGCCGAGGGCTGGTGCCGAAGGCCCAGGCGCAAAAATCCGGGAAGGCCGTGCCAAGATCTTCATACCGCAAGATACCGATTTGGGCGTGTTCATCCTCATAACGCCAGATCTGCCCGTCACGGCTCAGATCCCCCAGCCGAAGCCCCAGGCCGCTGGACAGGTGGGGGCCGAACCAATCCGTGGTGAGCATGGCGTTCATCATCAACTGGCGCTGCAAAAAGGGCCAATCCGCGAGGTCCTCCCAGGCGTCGGGCTGCCGTGCGTGAAGCGCCTTGCGAAACGCGTCCACCGTTTCGAATTTCGAGATCTGGTCGGCGGCCATGCCCAGAAAGCGCGTCAGGCCGGCCCCGATCCGAGCGGCGCGGCGAAAACCGGCATCCTCGGGGGCGAGGCTTTCCAACAGGTCGGCCATGCCGTCGATGTCCTGCACGAGGCTGGAGCGAAACCAGGAATAGGGGTCCCGCGACAGGGACAGCACCACCAGCCTGTAGGGATCCGCACCCGCGCGTATCCGGTTGATCTGACGGGTATATTTGAGGTTCTGGGTCAACTGACCCAGTTGATGCTCGAAGAAGTAGTCGTTGTTCATGGGTTCGACGGCCATGTGGACCACACGGCTCAGCGCGTCGGCCCCCAGGAAATGTGATTGCACGGCGGTCACGCCCGGGAGCGTATCAAGCGCCGATGTGATCGCGGTGCTGGCCACCTTGCCCATCTGAAAAACCACGGCAAAGGTTTCGGTCATGGCCGTGTCTCCGCGGTATTGGCCGCAGGCGGCGCGTCGATCAGCGGATCGAGGATACCGTTGTCGACCAGCCAATCGAGAAATCCGTCTTCAACGCAGAACGGATCGCGGAACGCGGTCTGAAGATCGGCCCGGTCTCGGTACAGGCGCCTTGCGTGATGGGGGATCGGCCGGCCGTTGTCGAATTCGCCGTAATGCCAGTAGCCCTCCGGCACGCTGGCATCACGGGCGGCAGCGACGGCGCGACGATACCATGCCCAAATCTCAAGCACTTCGGGATTGTCGTGGGCGTAACGCCGGGTCATCTGGTCACCGACGGGCCCGAGCTTGGTGAAATGGAAGAAGCGCAGGGGATGATCGTTCACCCTCGGCTCACCCTCGGGATCGAAGGTGACCTTGCGCTGGCTGAGGTTCCAGCTGGCGACGTTGTAGCCGGGATCGCGGATGATGCGCACGTCGTCGAAAAAGCACGGCACAAGATTGCACCATTTCTGGTCGGTGAAGAGGCCGCGGGGCAGATCATCCACGCAATGATCCATCAACCGGTCGCCCCACCATTGTGCAAAGCGCCGGGCCTCCGTGCCGTTGGACACGCCAACGAAGCCAAGGTTGAATACCCCGTGGTGCAGCGAGCAGATTTCGTTGTCGACGATCGCCATGACATTGCCGCGGTCATCGGGCGCGACCTGATGCGGCGTCAGGATGATCTGCGCAGTATCCAGCGCGTCCAGCAATGGGTTCAGCGGGGCGAAAATGGCGATGTCGGGATCGAAGAACAGAACCTTCTCGGCGTCGGGCTGATCCAGAAGGTGCTCCATCATGCGACCTTTGACGGCGGTACAGGCCTCCACGATGTTGTGCCCGAAGATCCAGCCCTTGGTGGTGCCCGGCAAAGCGTCTCGCATCAGATCTTCGGTAGTTATGACCATGTCAAAATCCGCCAGAAGATCATCCGCTTTCGCGCCGTCCGGCGGCAGATCGGTGATGATCGCGCAGAGCCGCCAGTCGGGGTGATGATCCCGCAAGGTGCGGGCCAGAACGCGGGCGCGATCGAGGTAGGAATAGGTGAAAGAGGAATAGGCGTAGATCGTCATTTGCCGCCCCCTATCGCACGCTTCTTGGGGGTTGCGGATCGCGTGCGCTTGGGCCTCGGTCGATCCTTGATCACCGCGAAGCTGAGATCGCTGGGCTTGGCGCTGAGAGATGGGCGTCGGGATCGGCGGCGCGCGGTGGCTTGTGCGAGCGTCCTGGGGTCAAAGAATGCATCCAGCGCTGCCAGATCGGGCAAGACATGGCCGCGCCCGGTTTGCTTGACCAGAGCTGCCACATTTCCGGTGCGGGGGTGGGTGATCACGTCGGCCCCGGCCATCAGCGCCTCGTAGGTCGAGAACGAGAAGGTCTCTTCCAGATTGGCCCAGTGGATCACGAAATCCACACCTTCCACCCTCAGGGCGTCGATCATCGCATCCGGGTACTTGGGCGTGACGTTGACCGGGATCACCTCAAGACCGGCGTCGACATGGGTTTCCGCTCCAAAATACAAAAACCGCAGGTCTTTTCGGCCGAGGTTGCGGCGCAGGATCCGCTGGAATTCCCGATAGCCCTTATGGCGGACGGGCGCGCCGACAAAGGCAACGGTGGTCGGTGCATTGGCCGGAACAGACTGACGCCCTATGGGCCCTTCGGAGAGCGTGAAATGGGGTATGGTTTTGACGGACGCAAAGGAAAAGGCGCTTCGGCTTCGAACCATCTGCGCAGCCGCCTTGGACGGGGCAATGGCATGGATCGCGACCTCATCGGCCAATTGGCCCAGGCGGTTCAGGTGATCGATCCGCTCGGCTCCGAACAAGCATAAACGGCATGCGGAAGAGTTAGATTTGGGCGCGCCGCAATGGGCGACGAGATTTCGTTGCAGCGCAAAGTTGGGGCAGAGGAAGGTGGCATCGTGAAGCCACGCGAAGATCTTGGCCGACTTGGTGGCCTTGGCCAGTTGCACGATGTGCTCCGGCGCATGGCCCAGAAGGGCGTGGATCACGATATCGATCTGATGGGATCGCGGGAGGGTGGTGATAGCGCCCAAAAGGCCCGTCATCGCCATTGGCCCGATGGGGGTGCCGTTGATGACAGCGTAAAGATTGGTCGTGTCCGGATCGGGGGCGAGGCGGGGCCGTGGCACGGCGGGATAGAGGGCCAGATAATCGATCCCGCGTGTGGCGGCGAGGGCGGCTTCCTGTCCGACGCATAGTTGAACGCCGCCGCGATTGGTGCGGAAATCATCGTGGGTGAAGGCGATGATCATGCGATGCGACGAGACGTCAAATGCGGTGCGAAGCTGTGCGGCGGCGACGTCGTCCGGCAGGACCGGGGCATCGTCATGGCCCGCCATCCAATCCTGCTCCATGGCTGCGAGATCGGGCGTCGCGGCGAGAATCCGCGCGACGTCATCGACATCGTCCCGTGCGACGCGCCCCTCCGCGCGACCGGCGCGAACGTAATGCAGCAAGGGCGCCACCTTGGCCTCCGAGATATCGGGATAGTGCCGCAGATAGGCCTGGGTGGAGAAATCCGGATTGGGATCGAGGCCAAGGTGGCAACCGGTCCGAAGGTAATGCAGCGCCGCCTCCTCCGCGGTCGCGAAGCGCAGCCCGCTGACAACAGAGTAAAACCCAAGATCCATCTGGCCCGCGATGTCCGCCGCATCGGCCTGCATCGTATCGCCATCCCCGTGCCCGGCTGCCATGGAAGCGGCGACCAAGCCAGCCTTGGCCGACGGTGCCGTGGCGCGGTGTTCCGAACGGCCAAAATCGAGGTAGTGGAGGAGCGGGTTGATGCCCGCAGCCTTCACATCGGGATTGAGGGCCAGATACCCGTCGACGGAAAAAGCGGCGCTGGGATCGAACCCGTCACGCCAGCCCATGGTGAGGAAATGGTTCAGCGGATCTGCCTTGCCGAGTTCCGGGCCGACCTGTGCAGCATAGAAGGCCGGGTCGAATGCCGCGCGCAGTGCTGATGGGTCGCCCAGACCCGTGCCCTGCCCGGCGGGCCGGAACAGGCCGCCGAAATACCGGGAAATCATGCCCATCGATGTTGTGCCTTCCGTTCGCTTCACGTCGTCCGAAATCGACGCAAGCCCCCGGTCAACGGAGCTTTGGAATCGACTCAAACGATGGCGAAGTTAAAGTCGTCTCCTCCTAAAGTTCCGTTAAAATTCGCGAGGGTCAGAAGGTCGGCGCTGCTGATGACCAGCGAAATGTATGTATGGGTGCCATCGCCGCTGATGGACAGGTCGGCGAGGTCGTCCACGGCGCTGTGCGCGGAGAAGTCCAGAATGTCGCCGGATTGAAAATCGGCGATGACATCGATGCCGAAAGCGTCATCGAAGATGAAATGGTCACTGCCGGCGCCGCCAAGCAAGAAATCGTTGTCGGCCTCACCGGAAAGCGTGTCGTTGCCCCCACCGCCGATCAAAGCGTCATCGCCTGCGCCGCCCCGAACGAAATCCGCGCCGCTTCCGGCATAAACGGTGTCGTTACCGGCGCCACCTGTCACCTGGTCGAGCCCGTCGCCGGACGCGATCGTGAGGTTCTCGGTGCTGCCGGTCGCATCGATGGTGTCATTCCCGGTGAAGCCCTCGATCCGTTCAACAGACACCCAAGCCCCGATATTGATCGAGATACCCGAGGCGTTGTTGACGATCGCGGTGTCGAAGCCGGATCCGCCATCGGCCACGAAATCCCCCGTCTCGCCGATGAAGAACTGATCGTTTCCGCCGCCACCATCGAAGGTATCGTTGCCCATGCCACCCTGCATCGTGTCATCCCCATCGCCGCCGCTGAGCACGTCGTTGCCGTCGCCGCCGAGGAGGATGTCGGCCTGTGCGCCGCCCGTCAGATTGTCGGCCCCACCGGCCCCGAGCAGCACCTTTGCGTCGGTTGCGCCGGAGGCATCGATCGTGTCGTTTCCGGTAAACCCGACGATACGCTCCACCGACAGCCAGCCGCCAACGGCCAGCGACAGGCCGGAGCCCGCATTCACCAGCGCGCGGTCATAGCCGCCGCCGCCATCCACGATGCTGTCGCCATTGTCGGAGATGTAGAAGAGATCGTTATCGGCCCCGCCGGTGAAGGTGTCATTACCGGTGCCGCCAAGCATCACGTTCTGGCCGTCGCCGCCGGTCAGGGCGTCGGCCCCGGCGCCACCGAGAAGAGTGTCATCCCCGGCACCTCCGGTGAGTCTGTCTGCACCATCACTGCCGAACAGCACGAGGCTGGCGCTTTGGGTGCTTGCATCAATCGTATCGTCACCCAGGTGACCGTTGACGCGCTCCACCCCGCCCCAGCCGGCCATGTCGAGATTTTGGCCGGTGAGTTCCGTCACTTGTGCGCGGTCGTATCCGCTTGGGCCGGTATCGGTCACGACATCACCGGTGGTGACATAGAAGATATCGGATTCCGCCCCGCCATCCATCGTGTCGGCCCCCGCGCCACCGATCAGGATATCGGTGCTGTCATCGCCATAAAGGACATCGTCCTGCGCGCCGCCGATCAGCGTGTCGGCTCCGGCCCCGCCCCGCAACGTGTCTTGCCCATCATCGCCGCGCAGGCTGTCGGCGCCCATGCCGCCCTCGATCGAATCGTTATCCGCCCCCCCGGCGATACTGTCGTTTCCGCCCCCCCCGAGCAGGGTGTCATCACCCGCTTGCCCGTCGAGCGTGTCCTGCCCGCCATTTCCGGTGAGCGTGTTGGCCACTGCATTGCCGATGACGGAGTCGTCGCCGGACCCGGCCACGAACTCCTCGATCATCGAGCCGCGGGCAATCCACATATTGTCGTTGCGGCCCGATCCGTAGGCGTTGAACACGGTCGACAGGGTTTCATCCTTGAGCGACACGATCTGATCGTTCGTATCGGTGGAAAAGTCGATTTTGTCGCGTCCCCCGACATCGGTGATCGTGAAGGACATCGGCGTGGTGTCGAAGTAATTATTCGGGTCGAGCCCGGTGGTGAGATAATCGAAGGCGGCGGCAAGGTAGCTGCCGTAATCGTTGATCTCCGTCCCGGCGAAGGCGTTGGCGAAGGTGTGGCCCACACCGTAGATCGTATCGCCCGCTGTTGGGCTGTTGCCGGTATCCGCCGCGCCATAAAGCGCCTGAAGCGCAATCACGTCGATCACCATCGGGGAGATCGTGTTGGCAAAGCCCGCGCCGGTATAGAGGCTTTCATCCTGGTTGAAGTAGGACATCATCGACATCAGCCAGCTGTCGTTGGCAAACGTGTTGTCCACACCGAAGGTCGCGTTGCCGTTATAGGCGCCCTGATGCCCAAGGCCCAAGGCGTGCCCGATTTCGTGCAGATAGGTCTGAAACGCGTAGTCGTTGATCCCGGTGCCATTATTGGCCAGCCAGGCCGTGCTGACGTTGATCCAGCTGCGCTGCGTATCGCCCGAGCCGTTCGCGACGTAGCTGGCAAAGGCGCCGCTGTCATCGTCATAGAAGGTCATGTCCGCGAAATTGTAGGCGTTGAAGCCGGGCGCATCGGGATCGAACGTGCCGGGCACGATCACCAGATCGAATTTGACATCGATGATCTGCTCGAAGGCCTGGAACGACCACATGGCCAGTTTCTGGCCTTCCGCGGTGAGTCGCGAGATATCGACCGTGATCACGTTGCTGACCGACGTATCAAAGGAATGGCGCGCGCCGCCGCGGCTGACCCAGAAGCCGTCCGTGAGAAAATCGGCCAGCTCATCATGGGTGCCGAAGGGCATGGAGCCGCTATCGAGCATCGTGGTGAGGCGATAGCCGCCCGAGCCGCCGTTATTGTAGCTGCCGATATCGATGTAATAGGTGCCCGTCGCGTCGGCGGTGAAGCCAAGCGAGGCGTGAAACCCCGCGCTTGCATCGTCGTTGAGCGCAATGATCGTGCCATCGGCATCGCGGATCCGGATGATCGAATCGCTGAGCGCCGCAGACCCGTTGCCCGCGATGGTGAACACGTAGGTGCTGCCCGCCGTCAGCTCGATGGCGACAAGATCCCTGTCTCCGGTGGGCGACAGATCGCCGATGAACGTATCGGCAACCTCGATTGCATAGGTGGTCGACGTGTCGCTTGCCGCATCCGCGGTTTCGGAAATGCTTGCGTTGGACGTCACACGCGGGGGCGGTGACGCGGTTGTGTCGGTATCGGGGGGCACGAGCCCAAGGGCGCGATAGGTGCAATCGTCGAGATAGGGCGCGAAGGCAGCACAAGTTGTACACATATCTACCGGGCCTCAACTGGTTGCGATCAGGCGGATCGGGGTTCGGTGATGTGGTAGGGGCGGCTGCATGCGCCATAGGTTCAAGGCGGAACGCGGACAGGCTCTGTCGCCCAAGACAGGGCGATACGCGCCGAAATCCTCAAGTCCTGTCATCTCTTGATCCCTGCTATCCCGGCCCCAGCCCCAAGCGGCGCACGCACCGCCACAACCGGCCCTATGCGGCGGCGGCATCCGTGGCCGGACCCGCTTTTACCCAATAGGCGTTAATCAGCATCTAACGTCGGACCGGTAGCGGCCCCGCCGGGGTGGGGTGCGGGCCCCACGGGGCGATTCCGTGGCGAAAACCCGGCCAAATCTTTGTCACTCCCTACAAAGCCTGATACCCATCGCGAACCACCGAAAAGACAAGCGGTTTTTGAGCATGAGCAATCCACCCAAACCTGTTGTCCTGTGCATCCTTGACGGCTGGGGCATTGGCACAACCGAGGCGGATAATGCGCCCTTGCAGGCGGACACGCCGGTAATGGATCGGCTGATGCAGACCTGCCCCAACGCCACCCTTCTGACCCATGGCCGCGATGTGGGCCTGCCCGAGGGGCAGATGGGCAACTCCGAGGTCGGACACACCAATATCGGCGCGGGCCGGGTCGTGAAGATGGGTCTGGTGGAGATCAACGATGCGATTGCCGAGGGCTCCTTTGCCCAACGCCCGGCGCTGCTCGATTTTATCCAGACGCTGAAGGAGAGCGGCGGCACCGCCCATCTGATGGGCCTGGTCAGCGATGGCGGCGTGCATTCGCAGCTGACGCATCTGGAGGCGGCGGTGAAGGTGATCGCCGAGGCGGGCGTGCCGGTGGCGATCCATGCGATCACCGACGGGCGCGACGTGGCGCCGAAATCCGCGGCGGATTTCGTGACGGGCCTGCTGGAGCGGCTGCCCGATGGCGTACGGGTGGCGACGGTGCTGGGCCGCTATTTCGCGATGGATCGCGACAATCGCTGGGATCGGGTGGAGCTTGCCTATGACGCCATGGTGCGCGGACAGGGGGAGGCGGCAACGGATGCGGATGCCGCGATCGAGGCGGCCTACGAGAACGGCAAGACCGACGAATTCATCCCACCGTGCGTGATTGATGACTATACCGGGATGGCCGATGGCGACGGCCTCTACATGCTCAATTACCGCGCCGACCGCGCGCGCGAGATCCTTGCGGCGATGGGCGATCCGGATTTCGACAAGTTCGACATCGACGGGCGGCCCGATTTTGCCGCCAAGTTGGGGATGGTGGATTATTCCAAGGCCCACGACGCCTACATGACTACCGTCTTTCCCAAGCAGGAGATCGTGAACACGCTGGGTGAATGGGTCGCCAAGGCCGGGCTGCGGCAGTTTCGGCTGGCCGAGACCGAGAAATACCCCCACGTCACGTTCTTCCTGAACGGCGGGGTCGAGGTGCCGGAGGAGGGGGAGGATCGCTACATGCCGAAATCCCCGGACGTCGCCACCTACGATCTCCAGCCCGAGATGAGCGCCGGTGAAGTGACGGAGCATCTCGTGAGGGCGATCCGGGACGGCTATGACCTGATCGTGGTGAACTACGCCAACCCCGACATGGTGGGCCATACCGGGGATCTGGCCGCTGCCATGGCAGCTTGCGAGGCGGTGGATCAGGGCCTTGGCCAAGCCATCGACGCGTTGCATGACGTGAGTGGCGCGATGATCATCTGCGCGGATCACGGCAATTGCGAAACCATGGTGGACCCGGAGACCGGCGGCCCCCACACGGCCCATACGACGAACCTGGTGCCGGTTATCCTGGTCGGTGGTGCGGAGGGCATGGGGCTGCGCAACGGGCGGCTGGCGGATCTGGCACCCAGCCTGTTGCAGCTGATGGCGCTGGACCAGCCCGAAGAGATGACCGGACAGAGCCTTCTGACATGATCCGCGCGCTTGCCCTTCTGTTTGCCTTTGCGGCCCCGCTTTCGGCGCAGACCGATCCGGGTCAGACGGCGCGCGACGCGATCCGGATGCTGGAGGATGCCGCCGCCGCCCTGACCGAGGCCGAGGGCGCGCGGGATCAGGTTGAGGCGCTGACCGCGACGGTGCAGGCCTATGAAAGCGGCCTCGACGCCCTGCGCGCCGGGATTCGCGACGCGGCGCTGCGCGAACGCACGATCCTGCTGGTGTTCGAGGCGGAGCGGGAGAGATTGGCGCAACTGCTAGGGGTTTTGCAGCGCATCGAAGAGGCGCCCGCGCCGGTAACATTGCTCCATCCCGAGGGGCCGGTGGGCACGGCGCGGCTGGGTATGATCGTTGCCGATGTCACGCCCGCCGTGGCCCGGCAGGCCACGGGCCTGCGCACACAGCTTGAAGAGCTTGCCGTTCTACGCGCCTTGCAAGACAGCGCGGTGGGGCAATTGGAGGCCGGATTGCAGGGCGTGCAACGGGCGCGCACCGAGTTGAGCCAGGCGATCGCCGACCGGGTGGACCTGCCGGAGCGGTTCTCGCATGATGCTGCCGCGATGCAGCAGATCGTGCAAAGCGTCGACAATCTGGGCAGCTTTATCGAGGTTTTGGGAGACACACCCGCCGAGACCAGCGCGGCCCTGCCGGACTTCGAGGCGGCGCGCGGGACGCTGGCGGTTCCGGCCCGTGGAACGCTCCTGCGCCGCTTTGATGAGGCCGATGCAGCAGGCATCGCCCGGCCCGGTATACTCTACGCCGTGTCGTCCCGCGCCCTGCTGACCGCACCCTGGCCGGCATCCATCCGCTATGCCGGGCCGCTTCTGGATTACGGAAATGTCATTATCCTGGAGCCCGATGCGGATTATCTACTTATTCTGGCGGGGGCAGGTGATCTGTTTGTCACCGCTGGTGAACTGGTTCCGGCGGACGCGCCACTGGGCCTGATGCCGGGGGAAACCGACACCTTTGGCGCGGATTTGATCGTTTCCGATGCGCAAGGCAGTGGCGCCGGGCTGACGGAAACGCTTTATATAGAGTTGAGACAGGGCGGGAGCCCGGTGAACCCGCTGGACTGGTTCGCCGCGGATTAGGCCCCGCGATGGCAGATAGAGAGGACGACGATCGATGAAAAAACTGATGTATGCGGCCGTGGGCGGCATTATCGGCGGAGCGGTGTTGAGCACCCAGGTGGCCGGGCCGTTGCTGGCGCAGGAACAGGTGCGCAATGCGTCAGTCTATGAACAGCTCGATCTGTTCGGAGACATCTTTGAGCGAATCCGCCAGAATTACGTGGAAGAAGTGGACGAGGCCGAGCTGATCGAAGCGGCGATCAACGGGATGCTGATCTCGCTCGATCCGCATTCAAGCTACATCTCGGCCAATGACTTCGAAGATATGCAGGTGCAGACCCGCGGAGAATTCGGCGGCCTGGGCATCGAAGTGACGCAGGAAGACGGCTTCGTGCGCGTGATCACGCCGATGGATGACACACCGGCCATGGACGCGGGCGTGGAGGCCGGAGACTTCATCACCCATGTTGACGGCGAAGCGCTTCTGGGGCTGACGTTGAGCGAGGCGGTGGATCTGATGCGTGGCCCCGTAGGCAGCGATATCCAGATCACCATCGTGCGCGAGGGTGCCGACGAGCCCTTCGATCTGGTCATCACCCGGGACCGCATCCAGCTGACGGCGGTGCGCGCGCGGCTGGAGGGCAATACGGCGATCCTGCGGGTCTCGACCTTCAGCGACCAGACCTTCCCGAACCTGCGCGACGGGTTGGAGGGGCTGATCGAGGAACTGGGCGGGCTGGAGAACCTCAACGGTGTCGTTCTGGACCTGCGCAACAATCCCGGTGGCCTGCTGACGCAGGCGATCCGCGTCTCAGACGCCTTCTTGGAGCAGGGCGAGATCGTTTCGACCCGGGGCCGCGAGCCGCAAGATGGCGAGCGCTACAACGCCACACCGGGTGACATGATCGAGGGTCGTCCGATGGTCGTGCTGATCAATGGCGGGTCGGCCTCGGCCTCCGAGATCGTGGCCGGTGCGTTGCAGGATCATCGCCGCGCGGTGATCGTGGGCACCAATTCCTTCGGCAAGGGGTCTGTTCAATCGGTGATGCCGCTCGCCGGGTCCGGGGCAATGCGCCTGACGACGTCGCTCTATTACACGCCGTCGGGTCGGTCGATCCAGGCCTTGGGTGTTGCGCCTGATATCATCGTGGAACAGCGCGATCCCATCATCGAGGAAGAGGATGAAGATGGCCTTCCGGCGCGGACCGAGGCCAGCTTGCGCGGAGCGATTGAAAACTCGTCTCTCACCGAGGATGAGTTGCGCCTGCTGGAAGAAGAGCGGGCCGCGGTGGAAGCCACGGCAGCTTTGCGCAACGAGGATTATCAGCTGGCCTATGCCATCGATATCCTGACCGGCCTGAACGCCCTCGGGCCGAACTGAGGCTTGGCTGAGTTGACGCCTGAGGAGGCTGCAAAGCTTCCCTATCGCCCTTGCGTGGGGGTCGTTCTGACCAATGCGCAAGGGCGTATCTTTGCGGGCCAACGGGCGGATATGGACACGCCCGCCTGGCAGATGCCCCAGGGCGGTGTGGACGAAGGTGAAGACCCGCTCGATGCCGCCTATCGCGAGTTGGAGGAGGAGACGGGGGTGGAGCGCACCGATGTGTCTTTTGTTCGCCAGACCGCCGATTGGCTGCACTACGATCTGCCGCTTGACGTGATCCCGCACCGCTGGAAAGGCCGGTTTCGCGGGCAGGCGCAGATGTGGGTGCAGTTCCGCCTCGACGTGCCGGACGACGTCATCAACCTGACCCATAAGGATGAGGAATTCAGCGATTGGCGGTGGATGGAGGCGGCGGAGCTTCTGGATGCGATCGTGCCGTTCAAACGTGATATCTACGCCGCGGTCCTTGCGGAATTCGGGCTGTAGGCCCGTCGCGACCAATAGAGGCCTTCCCTACCCGACAAGCCGATACGTTTCTGATAAGGTCATGGAACCTGTCCCTTTTCGGAGACTGCCCATGATCCGCCACACCGCCTTTGCCCTCGCCCTTATCGCCGCAGGCCCCGCCTCCGCGCTCAGTTGCCTTGCCCCAAGTGTGGAGCAGACCTATGGCTTTGCGGCTGACAGCCCCGAAAATTACGTGGTCGCCGTCGGGTCCTTGTACGCGACCGGGCCAAGCAACCCGTCGCAAGGCGCGGTGGCCCAAGGCGGCGATATCAACCAGATGGTCGGCTATACCCAGCCCGCGCGGTTTGACGGCATGGTCTTTACCAGCAGCGGATTCACCAGCCCCTTCAACCAGCAGATCCTGGCGGATGTCACCTGTATCGCGGCGTGGTGCGGAGCTTACACCGATCAGGCCAATGCCCTGTTTTTCTTCCGCCAAGACGCCGATGGCAGCTATGTGCTCGAGATCAACGCCTGCCCCGGCAACGTGTTTCCGAACCTGACGCAGGCGCAATTGCAGCAAGTCTCGCAATGCTATCACGGCGGTAATTGCTGAACCGGGTGGTGTGAGCGGAGGAATTGGGCGCTAGAGCACCTGCATCAGGCCCTCGCGCACCATCCGGCGCGCCAGAACCTTCTTGCCCGCATCGTCCAGATCTCCACCCATATCGCCGAGGCGGAAATCGGGTGTTGTGAGACAATATTCCATCGCCTCTTTCGCGTGGAGCGGCAGGACAATCTCGGCCCCCTGGCAGACAAGGCGCACCTGTTCGTCTTCCTCGATCTCGTAAATCGCATAGATCAGATGCGGGCGGCCCCCAACGCGGCTGTCCATATCGAGCGTGTCGAGTGCGGCGATCTGGGCCATCTGACCCTCCACTCGCGGAGCGCGGGCGGTGAGAAAGTCTTCGCGGAAGCCGGTCAGAAGTTTGCTGATCGGCGCGCCGCCCAGAAGGCCGACAAGTTCCATGAAGGTATCATCATAGCCATCCAGATCTGCGCCGTGATTGGCAAAACCGGGCGGTAACGCGCGGCGCATGGCCGGTTCCCGATGGGCCTTGGCGATGACGGCTTCGGCCAGCACATCCGCCCAAGTGCGGAACATCAGCCCGGTGGTGATATGGAGTGATGTCTCGTCGGTGGCGACGGCATCATGGGCCACACCACGGGGCAGGTAGAGCGTATCGCCGGGCTCCAGCATGAATCGCATGGTTTCTTCGCCCACATCCATGCCGCGCTCAAACCCCTGGTCGCTGAGCGGGAGTTCAATCGGCGTGGCGTAGACACGCCATTCCTTGGTGCCGGAGACCTGCAGGACGAGCACATCGTGACTGTCGTAATGGGGATTGAAGCCCTGATTGCCCGGCGGCGTCATGTAGATATTGGTCTGCACGCGGGCCGACATGGCAGCCTCCATCGCGCGGCAATAGCGCGCCAGTTGCGGCAGGCGCTCATGCAGGCCCGACAGGATCACCGTGGCGCCATCGGCGTGAAGCTGGTTGACCCGTACGGGATCGACCTGACCGGTTTCATAGGCAAAGTCGGCCGGCGTGATGTGTCCATCGGATTTGGTCACGTTGATCTCGGGATGGGCCAGGCCCATGGTCGAGACGACGCGGTCGATGTCCCCATAGCTCAGCAGATCGGCGAAATAGCCGGGCTGGCCGCGCTTGATGAGCATCGGTTTCTTCTCGAAATACTCGGCAAGGAAGGTTTCGGGCGTCTCGGGCGCAATCGCCCAGTCAAAGCTGAAATCCTGGGTCATCGGGGCTCTATCCGCTTGAAATCCGGTCCGTTATACACAGATCACGGCGGTGCGTATTGTTCAATCTCTCTCAACCAGTGAGGGATTCCACGCATTGACCGGTTGCATCGGATCGTTCAGGGTCCGCGCAATCGTAAGCCAGGCATTACAGCAGAGGAGCTTCGTCTCATGTCCAGCGATAAGAAGAAAAAGACACTGACCGATTCCGACATCATTACCGATCACCCCACGGGTCGCCGTGGTTTCATGGGCCTGATGGCCGCAGGCGGCGTGGCCGGTGCCACGGCAACGCTTGCCCCGCGCGCAGCCAGCGCGCAGAGCACCGATGCCGATAACGGCGCCTGGACCGATGCAGGCGGCTGTGGCCGCGGCGGTGGTGGCGTTGCGACCGGTGCCACCGATGCCGACAGCGGCAACATCACCGATGCAGCAGGCTGGGGCCGCGGCGCGCCATATTGCTGAGCGGCGCGATACGAAAGAGGAAATGACAGACGGGTCGGTGGCGCACACCGGCCCGTTTTCTATTGGCGAAGGCGGGATTTCAGCGCGTCCGTGGCGTGGGCGAAAGCCCGTTGCGCGATCGGCGCTTTGGCTCGAAAGCGCAGGAGACCATGGATCAACCCCTCGGCCCGGTGATGCCACACATCCCGGCCAGCTGCGTTGAGAGCATTGGCCAGGGCTTCCCCCTCATCCACCAAAGGATCGAGCGCGGCCGTGAGGATGAGTGCCGGAGGGAGACCGTTGAGGTTCGCGCGGGCGGGTGCCGCATAGGCGTCAGGCGCCTGATCACCAAGGTATTCGGCCCAGAAGCGCCGCATGAGGGCCGCGCTCAGGAATGGCGCGTCGGCATGGTCGGTATAAGACGGAAAGCTGCAATCCGGATCCGTGCAGGGATACACGAGAAAGAGACCCGCGACTGGTGCCAACCGGTCGTCCCGCGCACGGAGTGCCGTGGCCAGTGCAAGGTTCCCCCCGGCGCTGTCCCCGCCCGCCCAGATATCACGCACCGGCCCAAGGGGTGTGCGGCCGCCGCGGAGGGCTGCCAAAGCGGCAAGGCATTCCTCCAGCGCGACAGGATAACGGTGTTCGGGGGAGAGAGCATAATCGATGCTGACCACCCGCAGGCCCGTTTCGGCCGCGAGGTCGGCGCAGACCTGGTCGTGGCCTTCGATGGAGCCAAGCATCCAGCCGCCACCATGCATATAGAGCATCGCGTCGGGCCCTGCGCCTTCCGGTAGATAAGCCCGCAGCCGCACCGGGCGTTTTGCGACCTCCATCACCCAATCCAGCGTTTCAAGCCCATTCGGGGGGATCATCGGGGTCTTTGCGGCCAACTCTTCCAACCGGTCGCGGAAGACGCCGACCGGCAGGCTTTCTTGCGGTTCGGGGAAAGCCGTATCGAGGCCGCGCACGATCTCCCAAAGCTCCGGATGCAGACCGGGGTAGGGCGCGGCCGTCAACCGTTCAGACCATCTTGATGACGTCTTTATCGATGGCGAGCATGTAGCCGCGCCGTGCGATGTTTTTGACCAGAAGTTCCGACACCAGTTGGTTGCCGAGCGTATCGCGCAGGCGCTTGATGCGGGTGGCACCGGCAGCTTCGTCCACATCGGATTCCAGCTTGCCGGAGACCATCGCCTCTATCTGCGCACCGGTCAGGATGTCGTCGTCCAGCCGGGCCTCGGCCAGTACGCTGAGCGTTTCCATGGCGGCATCGGTGAGCTTGAATTCCAGGTTGTTGATCAGCACGACACGTTCCTCGCGCGACAGGATCAGCGACGACACCTGAATGCCCTGTCGCTCGATCTCTCCGATGCGGCGATTCAGGGTGACGATCGTTACAAGGAACACCAGGCAAGCCACCAGAAGGGCGGTCGCAAAGATCATCAGAACGAAAATCACCGCGCGGTAGCTGGCCAGCACCTTGGCGAAGGTTGTGCCGGATTGTGCCAAGACCTCCAACATCCGGATGGCATCGGGATTGCGGACATCGTTGACCTCGAACACCTGCACCACAGCCTCGTTGAAGGCGTCCGCATCGGGAAGGTTCACGAAAAGCAGAACGGCGGTGGCCACCAGAACCGTGACCACCGCAAGAATACCAAGTTGAATAACGCGTGTTGACGCGATCCGTGTGTCAGAAACGGAGGAAGTATTGTCCGGCATCTGCTCTCCTTGAAGCGAGACCGGATTCGTCAAAGACCGAGCTCACCTGCACCAACGTCCAGCCTTGTGCCGCAAGACGACCGGCAACGAAGGAAGACGCGGCACCGACCGAACATGCGTTTTGAGGCACTTCGATCACACCGTAATGCAGACGCAGGGGGTTATCCATCCTTGCGCGGTACTCCGCATAACATGCGGCATGGAGGGGGCCGGCCAGCACGCTGAGCGCGAGGGCGACAAGGAGAGGTTTCAAGAATCGTTTCATCAATTTGCTCGTTTCATTGCCAGAAGGGGGCAGCTTCACGAGGGACATTGGCTGATTTCCGCTCTGTCATTCAATTACGGGGGGGCTTTCACAGGCCTGTTATCGGATAGCGAAGGCCTGTTTTTGCCTGACAGAACACAAGGTGGTCCGATGTCACCAACGGCAATTACCGCCGCGCATAAGACGTTTCTCCGATCCGGGCCGTTTTGCGCCCATAACCGCTTTGAAACCTGCGATTTTCATGACGAATATCTTTATCCGCCTTTGGGTGGTGTTCCGGCCCGCGCCAGGGCCTGCCCCGACCTTTCAAAGCCCATCTGAATACCCCTCGATGGCGGCCTGCCCTCTTTGCGGTTCCGTAATTCTTCAGCGTCACGCAATTGAGTCGCCCAAGCCCCGGCTTCTGGGCTGTTATCCGATAGCATCGCCCCCGGTATCCGATAGCGGCGCGGCGTCATTGCATGGCTGAGCGAACCGGGGGGAGGGTGATCCCACAAAGCGCCGAATGAGTGCGCCCCAACCTTAGATCCAAGACTGACCAGCAAGCAATTAAGGGAACAAGATGATGCTTCGCACCCTCTCCAAGACACTTACGGCCAGTGCGCTGGCCATCACCCTCGCCGTCACGGGCATGGCCGCCACCGCGACACCTGCCGCCGCAAATGGACACCGCAACAATGGCGCCGAGGCTGCTGCAATCTTCGGCGGGCTGCTGCTGCTCTACGGCTTGAGCCAGGCGAACCGGAACAATTCCGTCACCCGCCACGGCCACGTCCCGCGCGTGCAACCGGTGCCGCAGCCCAATTATCGCGTGGCCCCGGCCCGGTGTTTCATCGAAGGCTACGACAATAACGGGCGTTACCGGGGTTACCGCGCCCGCTGCATGCAGAACCATGTCGCCTATCCGAACCTGTTGCCCGCCAACTGCCTGCGCCATGTCTGGACCGAGCGCGGCCAGCGCCGGATCTACGGAGCCCATTGCCTGCGCAACAACGGCTGGACCCACGGTTAAGGCCGTGCCAATCAAGCATAACCTCCGAGCAGTCAGAGGGGGCGGCGCGATCTTCGGATTGCGCCGCCTTTTTCTTTGCCCCATTGCAAGGGTATGGAACCGGATTATCGGATGGAAGCCGCGCTTGATGGCCGGGTTGCCGGGGTGGACGAGGTGGGCCGTGGTCCCTGGGCCGGTCCTGTCACAGCCTGCGCCGTGGTACTGGACCCCGCGCGCGTGCCAAGCGGCCTGAACGATTCCAAGAAGCTGACGGCGGCGCGGCGCGATGCGCTCGCGGACCGGATCCTGGAGGTCGCGGACGTGTCGCTGGGATGGGCTTCTGTCGAGGAGATCGACGCCATGAACATCCGGCAGGCGACATTTCTGGCCATGACCCGGGCGCTGGCCGGTCTTGCCCATGCCCCGACCCACGCCTTGATCGACGGCAACGCCATTCCACCCGGCCTTACGTGCCCGGCCACCGGCGTGGTGAAGGGCGATGGCCGCTCCGTTTCCATCGCGGCGGCGTCAATTGTGGCGAAAGTACGGCGGGATGCCCTGATGAAAGACCTTGCCGTGATGCATCCCGGTTACGGTTGGGAGACGAATATGGGCTACGGCACCACCAAACACGCGGCCGGGCTACACGATCTAGGGGTCACCCAACATCATCGGCGCAGCTTTGCCCCTATCCACAAGATATTGTGTGGATAAAATCGTAATCCGCTGATTCGAAACAAAATTGACCGATCCGCCCGGATGGGTGATTCTGCCTTCAATGGACATTGAACGCCCATAAGAGGCGTCCGTCAGAGGCAGAACATGACAATAAAAACCCAAACTGCGCGGGCCGCGGTCCCGTTGCCCTTGAACACCATCCTTCCCGGCGATTGCATCGACGTGATGAATAACCTGCCGGAGGCGTCGATTGACCTGATCTTCGCCGACCCGCCCTACAATCTGCAACTGAAGGGCGATTTGCATCGCCCCAACAACACCAAGGTCGACGCCGTCGACGATGCGTGGGACCAGTTCGACAGCTTCAAGGCCTATGATGCCTTTACCCGTGCCTGGCTGGCGGCCGCCAAGCGCCTGTTGAAACCGGGCGGTGCGATCTGGGTCATCGGTTCCTACCACAACATCTTTCGCGTGGGCGCGGAGTTGCAGACCCAAGGCTACTGGATCCTCAACGATGTGGTCTGGCGCAAGTCCAACCCGATGCCGAATTTCCGCGGTAAACGCTTCACCAACGCCCATGAGACGATGATCTGGGCCTCCAAGGATGAGGGCGCAAAATACACCTTCAATTACGAGGCCCTGAAGGAACTCAATGACGGCATCCAGATGCGGTCCGACTGGGTTCTGCCGATCTGCAATGGCGGTGAGCGGTTGAAGGACGAGAACGGCGACAAGGCGCACCCGACGCAAAAGCCCGAGGCGCTGTTGCATCGCGTGTTGGTGGGCGCGACCAATCCCGGTGACGTGGTGCTCGATCCATTCTTCGGCACCGGTACAACCGGCGCCGTGGCCAAGATGCTCGGGCGCGATTTCATCGGCATCGAGCGCGAGGAGGCCTATCGCAAGGTCGCTGAAAAGCGCCTCACCAAGGTCCGCAAGTTCGACAAATCCGCGCTGGAGGTCACAACCTCGAAACGTGCCGAGCCGCGTGTGCCCTTCGGCCAGCTTGTCGAACGCGGTATGTTGCGCCCTGGCGAGATGCTGACCAACCCTCGCGGCCAACAGGCCAAGGTCCGCGCCGATGGCACGCTGATTGCCGATGATGTGAAGGGCTCCATCCACAAGGTGGGCGCTGAGCTGGAAGGCGCGCCGTCCTGCAACGGCTGGACCTATTGGCACTTCAAGCGCGATGGCCAAACCGTCTCCATCGACGTACTGCGCCAGCAGATCCGGGCCGAAATGGCTCAGTAACGGAATTCCGGAGCGCTGGCGCTCCGGATCCGAACCTTGCCGCCCGCGCGCGTTTTCAGGTGTGGCGCGGGCCACCTTCCCCCGCCGGCTCATCCCGGCGGGCTTTTTCGTGGGGGCAAGGCGGCGGCGTTTTCCCCGTTGGAACGGATCCAATCCTTCCTATGTCTAGACGCAGGAGGTGCATGCCATGAAACTCGCAGTGATTGGAGCCAGTCGCGGAATTGGCCGGAAGGTCGTGGATGAAGCTTTGGAGCGCGGCCATCAGGTGCGCGCCATGGCCCGCTCCGCCAGCAAGATGGAGATTGCCGCCAACGGGTTCGAGGCCATGGACGGCGATGCCACGAATGAGGTGGACGTGTTCAACGCCATCGATGGGTGCGATGCGGTGATCCTCACCCTGGGCGTCCCGCGCGATCTGCGGGTTCTGAAATCCACAACGCTCTTTTCCGATGCCACCCGCGTCCTGATCGAACAGATGGAGAAGGCTGGCATCAAACGCCTGCTGACCGTCACCGGCTTCGGCGCGGGCGATTCGGCCGACAAGCTCTCGACGCCCGAACGGCTGACGCAAAAGGCGTTTCTGGGCCGCGCCTATGAGGACAAGGATGTTCAGGAACAGCTGATCCGCGACAGCGATCTGGATTGGACCATCGCCCGCCCCGGCATCCTGTCGCACAATTGCAAAAGCGGCCAATACAAGGTGCTCACCGAAAGGTCCGAATGGCGCAACGGCCTGATCTCCCGCGCCGATGTCGCCGACTTCCTGGTCACCGCTGCCGAAGGCACCGAAATGATCGGCAAGACCCCCGCCCTGCAGCGTTGACACCCCTTCCATTGGTCCAAAATACCCCGGGGGGTGCGGGGGGCCGGCCCCCCGCTTGATCGGCGCGCCAACGGCGCGGCGAAACCCATACAGACGCCTAACGCGGCAGCGGATGCAGGCCCTTGTTGTAAGGGTGCCAGTCCGTGATCTCGGGATAATACATCGCCCGCCACCGCTTCACGCGCCGGTTCATGATGCGCACCCACAGCGGCGGCATCATCGCCACAGCCGTCATCACCGGGTAACCATAGGGCAGCTGCGGCGCATCGGCTTCGGTGTAGTTCTGTAACAGCGGAAAGCGTCGGTCGGGCTTGTAGTGGTGATCGGAATGGCGCTGCAGATTGATCAGCAACCAGTTCGAGGCCTTATGGGCCGCATTCCAGGAATGGCGCGGCTGCACATGCTCATACTTGCCCCCGCCCAGATGTTTGCGGGTGAGGCCGTAATGTTCGATGTAATTGGTCAGCTCCAACTGCCAGATTGCAACGACAGCCTGGTTGAGGAACATCGCCAGCCCTATCCAGCCCCCGATCACAAAGGCCAGCGCCACGAAGCCCGCCTGTAACGCCAGATAGCGCCAGAACGGGTTCGACCCGTCCCGAACCGGCAGGCCCTTGCGTGCCAGCATCGCCTTTTCGGCGGCCCATGCAGACATAAACGATTGCCTCAGAACCCTTGGGAAGAACTGGTGGAACCCCTCGTTGTACCGCGCCGTCACCGGATCGCGGCGCGTGCCGACGTAGCGGTGATGGACCAGAAGGTGCTCCGACCGGAAATGGGAATAGAGAACACTCGCCAGAAGCAGGTCCCCCAGCCACCGTTCCAGCTTCGATTTCTGGTGCATCAATTCGTGGGAGTAATTGATCCCTATCGTGCCGCTCAGAACCCCGATCCCGAAGGACAGCGCCCAAAGCTCCACCGCGCCCAGATGATCGGCGCGGGTCGCGTACCAGATCAGGCCGAAAATCGTGGCAAATTGCAGGGGCGGCCACAGAAGCGTGATGGCGCGGTACCAGAACAGCTGATCCTCCGATGTCCCCGGATCCGCGTTTTCAAGCTCAAGCCCGGCGAAATGATCGAGGACCGAGAACAGCCACCACGTGCTCAGCGGCATCAGGATCAGCCACCAACTGCCCTGCGATGCCACGAAGAGGATCAACGGGATCAACATCAGCGACAGCCAGAAGGGCAGCGCGCGGTGGAGTTTCGCAACTGTGTCTGACGGGATCACGGGCCGTTCCCTCTCTTTCCCCTCATAAAGTCGGCCAAGCCCGCGCGCCCGTCAATCATGACGCCACGCCCCCTCGGCCAGATCGAACGCCTTGCGCATCAGGGTGGGCAGGGACGATGGATTGAAGTGCGGCTTGGGCACGAATTCTCCGCGCTCTGGCACAAGGTCCGGCTGCGTGTCGGCCAGCCGAATCGCAAGGCGCAGGTGGAAATGGGTGAAGGTATGACGGACCTCCAGTTCCGGGTCGTGCCATTCGGCCTCGAAGGGCGGTGCCTCGCTCGGCACGTCGGACCAGTCCGAGGTGGGAAATCCCAACATGCCGCCCAAGAGGCCCTTGTCGGGCCTCGTCTCCAACAGCATCGCCCCATCGTTGCGCCGCGCCAGATAGATGTAGCCCAAGCGCACCGGCTTGGTCTTTTTCGGCGCTTTCTTCGGGAGATCCGCCGCGATCCCGGCCTTGCGTGCGGCGCAGGCGGCGATGAGCGGGCAAATCCCGCAGGCCGGGGATTTCGGTGTGCAGATCGTGGCGCCCAGATCCATCAGCGCCTGGGCATGATCGCCGGGCCGCGTCTCAGGCGTCAGCCGTGTGGCGTGGCCTTTGAGGATCGGCTTGCAGCCGGGCAGCGGCTCTTCCACCGCAAAAAGCCGCGCCATCACCCGCTCGATATTGCCATCCATCACCGGCGCCGGTTGGTCGAAGGCGATGGAAGCGATTGCCGCCGCCGTGTAGGGTCCGATCCCGGGCAGCGTCAGCAATTCGGCCTCCGTCCTGGGAAACGCGCCGCCATGCTCGGCCACCACGACCCGCGCGCATTTCAGCAGGTTGCGGGCCCGCGCGTAGTATCCGAGGCCCGCCCATTCCCCCATCACATCGGCATCATCCGCTGCCGCCAGATCCGCGACCGTCGGCCAAAGCGCGGTAAAGCGCTCGAAATACGCCTTCACGGCCGCCACGGTCGTTTGCTGCAGCATGATTTCGCTCAGCCAGACCCGATAAGGATCCGCACGCCGCCCACTTCCGGGCGGCACGCGCCATGGCAGTTGCCGGGCATTTGCGTCATACCACGCCAGAATGGCCGCCCCGATCGCCTCTTCACGCACCCGTTATCGCCTCCGGCCTGCTTGTTATTGGTTAGCATTCCCTGAACGCATAGAGTGCGCTGGACGAAAGGATCAACCCATGGCCCCGCGCCCGACCAAATCCGCCGCCCCGCCGACCCGCCGCAAACGGGGCTTTGAGCGTGCAGTGACGCTGGTGGGCAAGGAATTACGCAGCCCGGCCGAGAAGCGCGGATTTGCGGAAACCAAGCTGCTGACCCATTGGGCCGAGATCGTGGGCCCGGACGTGGCCGATATGGCCCTGCCGGTGAAGGTGAAATACGGGCGCGGCTTTGGCGGCACGTTGATCCTGCTGACCACCGGGGCCAAGGCGCCGATGCTGGAGATGCAGAAAGAGGTGATCATCACCCGCGTGAACGCCTGCTACGGCTATTCCGCGATCAAGGATGTGCAGGTGACGCAAACCGCGCCGACCGGCTTTGCCGACGGGCAGGTCGCCTTCACGCCGCAAGCCCCGGCGCCCAAGCCCGCGCCGGACCCGGCGCGGCTGAAGGCTGCGACCAAACACCTCGACCAAATTGAAAGCCCCGTCTTGCGCGATGCCTTGCACCGGCTGGCGGGGAACATAGTTACCAACCGAACCGGTAAGGAGATCTGAGTGATGCAACGCAGGGCCATGTTGTTGGGGGGCGCCACGGGCGTTCTGGGTGCAGGGGCATATCTGCTCTGGCAGGGGCGCACGGCACCGGTCGGGCCGCAATCGCAAGCCCCGCTGACGCCATTTGGCCAGGCCAATGCTCAGGAGACGACCGATCCCGCCGATCTGCCCGAAATCATCGAGATGACCAAAGGCAACCCCGACAGCGCCGTGACGCTGATCGAGTATGCCAGCTTCACCTGCCCCCATTGCCGGAACTTCCACCTCAACGTCTATCCGCAGCTCAATGCGAATTACCTTGAGACCGGCCTGATCAACTTCATTTACCGCGAGGTCTATTTCGACCGTTACGGCCTCTGGGCCGGGATGGTCGCGCGCTGCGGCGGCCCGCTGCGGTATTTCGGCATCGTCGATCTGCTTTACCAGCAACAGGCGGAATGGACCCAAGGCTCTCCGGCCGAGGTCGCTGAAAGCCTGCGCCGGATCGGTCGCACAGCGGGCCTGAGCAACGAAGAGCTTGATGCCTGCATGACGGATGCCGCAATGGCCGAAGCCATGATCGCCACCTACGAGGCAAACATCGCCGTGCACGACATTCCCGGCACGCCCGCCTTCGTGCTGAATGATGAATTGCACGGCAACATGAGCTACGCGGAGTTGCAGGGTCTTCTGGACACCGCACTCGAAGCTGCGGGCTGATCCGGGTAATCTGCTATGGATGCGCGTGAACGCGTTCTGTGCAGTGGACGGGTCTTTGCCAGCCACTACCAATTCGTGTTGTGTGAGGATCCGGAGCGCCCTCTGGCCGATGATGAAAACTGGACCGATGCCCTGCTGATGCAGGGCTTCGCTGGCGCGCCCGAGTGGCGAATGATCGGTACGGATGCGGATCTGAACGACCACTGGATCGAACTTGCGCTGGGGGACTCGGCCCCGGTCGGCGATGATTGGCATCGCATCGTGTGTTGTGATTTCCAGACCCGGAGCGGCGCCGTCCATGTGATGGGCCTGATGGATGAAGACCCGGCAATATCTGCCCAGGTGGCGCCCGGTCCGTATGCGGCGTATGTCTGCGTGCTCAACCCCGGTATCGATCAGCACACCACCGGTGAACTGGAGGCCGGTGCGCCGCAGTTGAGCGATCAGGAACTGGCCGCGCGGGATGATCTGGAGCGGTACCGAGTGGTTCTGGTGCCGGGCGCACCAGTCCGTACCGGTGTCTTGAAGGAGGCCAATGGCGGCGGCACAGCGCTAGCGTGATAGGGCTCGGTCCAGCGCGTCATCGAGGACGCTCCAATCCTCCAGCTCCAGGCGCACCGGCAAGGTCATCACCTGCGCGCGGTATTCGGGCGTTAGCCGCACCGCGTCCTTTTCTGTCGTGATCGCCTGTGCACCATGCGCTTTCGCTTCGCGCAGGAGACGGGTCATCAGCGCTTCGCTGAGCGGTTGGTGATCGGCCAGCCCATGGGCGGCAATCACGTCGGCCCCCATATGGCGCAGGGTCTGGAAAAACTTCTCGGGATGTCCGATCCCCGCAAAAGCCAGAACAGGCATATCGGTCAGGGGGAGGCCCGTTGGCAACGGCTGCAACGCGCCTTTCACATGCGGACGGGTGATGCGATTGCCCCAGGCGGCTTCGAACCGTGACTGCGCCGTCTCCGGACCGATACTGAGAACGAGATCGGCGCGGGCAAGGCCTGTATCGACAGGCTCCCGCAAGGGCCCTGCGGGGATCACACCGCCATTTCCGAAGCCGCGCCAAGCATCGACCACGACAATCGACAGGTCGTAGGCGAGGCCCGGGTTTTGGAACCCGTCATCGAGGATCAGAACCTCCGCTCCCTCAGCCACTGCGGCGCGGGCGCCTGCGGCCCGATCCTTGGCGACCCAGGTCGGCAGGAATGCCGCCAACAGGAGCGCTTCATCGCCCACCTGATCGGCCCCGTGGATGCGCTCCTCCACCCGCACCGGCCCTGCCAGCGATCCGCCATATCCCCGTGTCACTGCATGGGCGACAACGCCACGGGCCGATAGGCGTTGGGCCAGAGCGATGGCGGTGGGCGTTTTCCCGGTGCCGCCTGCGTTGAGGTTGCCCACGCAGATGATCGGCACGCCGACCCGTGCATGCGATCCGCGCGCCAGCCGCCGTGCTGTGCCCGCCGCGTAGAGTGCGCCAAGCGGGCGCAACAGGCCCGCCCTGATCCCCGGCGGCTCGTGCCAGAACCCCGGCGCGCGCATCAGGGTTGCTCCGTCTTTTCCAGCGTATCGAGGATCATGGCCAGCGCCCGGTCGGTCACATCCGCGCCGTCCGAGATCACGCCCCAGGCAGCGGCGGCCATCGCGGCGGCATCCGCCGGGCTCAGCAACCGCGCCACATCCCCGGCCAGCTTTTCCGGCGAGGGAACCAGCCGCGCGGCATCGGCTTCGGCAAGGCGCTGGTAGATGTCCACGAAGTTGGAGACATAGGGGCCATGCAGGATGGCGGAGCCAAGGGCGGCGGGCTCAAACGGGTTGTGGCCGCCAATGGCCACAAGGGACCCGCCCACGAAACTGATCGGGGCCAGGCGATACCACAGCCCCAGCTCGCCCATCGTGTCGGCGAGGTAGACGCTTGCCTCTTCGCTGGGGCCTTCGCCCGCCGCCCGTCGGGTGAAGCGCCAGCCCTCTTGTTGCAACATCGCGGCGATCTCGTCGCCGCGCTCCGGATGGCGCGGGACAATCACCAGTAACAGGCGTGGCGAGGACCGCGTCGCCAAGCGGTGCGCCTGCAGGATCATCCGCTCTTCCCCGTCATGGGTGGAGGCGGCAAGCCAGACCGGCCGCCCTGCCAGATCGGCGGCGAGCGTGCTGCGCTCATCCTCATCACACGGCAGGGCGGCGGCCCCTTCCTTGAGCGTCCCCAGAACCTTCATGCGTTCGCCGGGCATCCCAAGGCGGCGCAAGTACCCCATCGTGAGGTCATCTTGCACAAGGGCGGCGTCAAATCGGCGCAGAAGGTCGCTGGCCATGCCGCGGGCAAAGCGCCATTTGTCATGGCTCGCCTTGGACATGCGCGCATTAAGCATCAGCATCGGAATGCCGCGATCATCCACCTCCACAACCAGTGTCGGCCACAGCTCACTTTCCGTCCAGATCGCCACGTCCGGCTTCCAATGGTCCAGAAAGGCGGTGACGAAGGGCTTGGCATCAAGCGGCGCGAACTGGTGCAGCGCCCCGTCCGGAAGACGGTCCGCCATCAAGGCGGCGGAGGTGACGGTGCCGGTTGTGATCAGGATCGTCAGGTCCTCACGCTCCTCGAGGAGGCGCCGGATCAATTCCAGAACCGCCAGGGATTCGCCGACCGAAGCCGCATGAAACCAGATCAGCGGCCCGTCCGGGCGCGGCCGCACGGCGACGCCGCGGCGCTCGTCCAGCCGCGCGGCGTCTTCCTTCCCGGCGGCCAGGCGCTCGCGCAGCTTGCGTTCGGCAAAGGCGCGCGCGCCCCGGGCCGACCAGGCAAGATAGAGGCGAAGAAGGACCGATGATTGCGCCATGATCTGTCTTAGCTTCCAAGCTCTTCGGTGGGCGAAGCCTCGGTGCCCTCATCGCGCAGGCGATGAATATGGGCGATGAAATAGCGCATATGGGCATTGTCCACCGTGCGCTGCGCCTCGGATTTCCACGCGTCATAGGCCGATTGGTAATCGGGGAACATGCCGACGACATGGATGTCTTCGGGGTTCTCGAACTCGGTCTTCTGCGGGTCTTTCAACTCACCACCAAAGACAAGGTGCAGGCGTTGCGGCATGGGGATCTCCGGGCAATGGATCTGGTCACGGATTGCGCGGGAACCCTTAAGGGGTGGGGCGGGGGCGTCAAGCGGCGACGCCGCGTTTCGGCGACCTGACGCGAATGTCAGGGTGGGGTTTCCCTGCATAGCGGACAGGTGCGGTACGGCGCATATTCATGTCAACGCAAACAAAGGACACTCCAATGACCAAGACATTTTCTGCATTCATCGCAGCCCTCGTCCTTGCCGCCACGCTCGCTGTCGATACCGCACCTGCATCGGCTTGGTCCTTTGGTGTCGAAGGTCCCAGCCGCCTTTCAGGAACGGATCTCGGTTCTGGCCGCATCTCCGGGACTGATCTCGGTTCCGGTCGGTAATCCCGGCCGGCGCGCGAGGCGGCCTCGCTCTCTCCCTCCCCCACACTCTCCGTAGGGGCCGCCTCGCCAGATTTTTCTGATTTCCCTGCTTCCCCAGCCCCCGCTGCGATTTTCTCCGCTGCGGGGGTGTCTGTTTGGGCCCAAAGGTAAGGAGAGCCTTACTCGCGCGGGTTGCGGTACTCGCGTAGGTTGATCGGGCAAGCACGATGGACGGACACCGCATAAGGCCCACGATTTTTCAAAGAACCGATAGCTGCCATGACCATTCGCATCTCCCTTCTCTTCCTGGCCACGCTTTTGTTCGTGATTGTGCTTGCGACCCTCTCAAATTCAGCGAATGCGCATTCCGAGGATGCCATACTGGCGGATGATTTCTCCTCCAGCCGGATCCTCGCCACGGGGCCCTTGAGTGTTGTCGTGTTCGAGGTTTCGCGGCGCTGACGCCGCAGGGAGCTTGAGCGGTCTTGTGCGCCCATCCGCGGCTACGCAGACGCGCGCAATCCCACCAGATCCCCATGCACGGCCGAGGCCCCGGCGATCACACCGTTCACCTGCGGGGTCGGGTTGTTGAAGCGGAGGCTTTTGCCCTGACCGTCAGACACAACGCCGCCAGCCTCTTCGATGAGGAGCGTGCCCGCGGCGATGTCCCATTCCCATGTCGGCCTCAGCGTGATCATCGCATCGAACCGTCCCTCCCCCACAAGCGACATCCGGTAGGCCAGGGACGGGCGATATGACCTGCCGAACCGAGGCACGCCGCGCGGCCAATGGTGCGGTTGCAGATTGCCCCTGGTTGTGAGGATCGTCGCATCCTTGAGGTCCACGGGCGGGGTAACGCGCAGGGGGGTGTCGTTCATGGTGGCACCTGCCCTGGCGGCGGCGGCGTAGAGCTTGTTCCGCATCGGCAGAAACACGGCCGCTGCCGTCACCACGCCGTTGCGCGCGACGGCCAGCGAATGGGAAAAGCTGCGCCCGCCTTCGATAAACGCGCGGGTCCCGTCAATCGGATCGCATATGAACACATGCTCTTGCGCCAGGCGCGCGGCGCTGTCTTCGGTTTCTTCGCTGAGCCAGCCGTAATCGGGCCGTGCACCCAGAAGGACCTCATGCAGCATGGCGTCAATGGCCAGGTCGGCCTCCGTCACCGGCCCCTCGTCGCCCTTGTCGAAA
This sequence comes from uncultured Roseicyclus sp., assembly GCA_947494975.1. GTDB lineage: Bacteria > Pseudomonadota > Alphaproteobacteria > Rhodobacterales > Rhodobacteraceae > Gymnodinialimonas. Next base: position 364,908 of record CANLXA010000004.1, read on the forward strand.
ACGTCCGGGTTCTGTCCGAAATGGCTCCGCGCGATGTCTCCGGCGCGCAGGGCGGCCTCGATCAGAAGCGCGCGGTCCTCCTCAGGCCCCGGCAATCGTCAGCCCCTCGACCAAAAGCGAGGGGACCACGCGGCTCAGATGGCCGCGCGCGTCATTGGCGGGGACGAGGCCGCGCAGCATGTCGCGCAGGTTGCCCGCGACGGTGCATTCATTGACCGGATAGGCAATCTCGCCGTTCTCCACCCAGAAGCCCGCCGCCCCGCGTGAGTAATCGCCCGTGGTGGCGTTAATCGAAGATCCGATCATCGACGTGATCAGGAGGCCGGTGCCCATCTGCGCCAGCAACCCATCGCGATCCACATCTCCCGCCGCCAGCCTTGCATTGCCGACGGTGGGCGAGGGGGGCGCGCCAGTGCCGCGGGTCGCCGATGCAGTGGAGGGCATCGACAGTTTGCGCCCGGTGGCGAGATCCAGCGTCCATCCCGTCAGGATCCCGTCTTTCACGATTTCCCGATCCGCCGTGGGCAGGCCTTCGCCATCGAACGGGCGGCTCGCCGAGGTGCGCGGGCGATGCGGTTCCTCGATCAGGCTCAGACCCTTGGGCAACACCTGCTCCCCCAAAAGCTCCCGCGCCCAGGACGCGCCGCGCGCGATGGAGGTTCCATTGGTGGCCGACAGAAGGTGCCCGATCAGCGCCGATGAAATCCGCTCGTCATAGACAACCGGATAGGTGCCGGTGGGGGGCTTGCGCGCGCCAGCCCGGGCAACGGTGCGTTCGGCCGCAAGACGGCCGACCTCCTCCGGCGCCATCAGGTCGGACAGGTGATTGCGCGCATCGCCATAGTAGTCCCGCTCCATCCCGGTGCCCTCGCCGGTGATCGCAACGCAGTGGACACCGAAATCCGACCGTCCATAACCGCCTGCAAAGCCGTTCGTGGCCGCCAGATATATGCGGCGGCGCGAAAAGCCCGCGCCTGCGGTTGAGACCTGGCTGATGCCGTCGATCTTCAGGGCCGCGGCTTCGGCCTCCAGCGCCATATCTTCCATGCGCGCCGGGTCCGGATCCTGGCCCGGATCTTCCATGTCGAGTGCTGCACCATCACGCACGTCGCTCAGTTGGTCGGGATCGGCCAGCCCGGCATAGGGATCTTCGGGGGCCAGGCGCGCCATGGCGACGGCCCGTTCGGCCATTTCGGTGAGCGTTGCCGCCTCGGTGTCGGAGGCAGAGACACAGGCCTGCCGCTGCCCAACCAAAACCCGCAGGCCCAGTTCGATCCCCTCCGAGCGTTCGGCCTGTTCCAGCGTGCCGTTCAACACACCGATGGACATCGACGTGCCATCAACCACGAGCGCATCCGCGGCGTCGGCCCCGGCGCGCGTCGCGGCCTCAAGAAGGGCCTGGGCAAAAGGGGCGAGGGCAGTGTCGGTCATGTTCGGATCCTTGGGCGCGTGGGTTCGGTTGGAGGTAGGGCGCTGCGCGGGAGGGTGCAAGCAAAACGGCCCGCGTGGGGATCACGCGGGCCGCTGCAATCGCGTGGTCTGGCCGCTATTGAAGTGGCAGGCCATTGGCCGTGATGGACCCGTCCGCGCCAAATTCAATGGTACTTTCGAGCGTGTCCGGTGTCGCGCCGGGCCGCGCGAAGGCATTGGCCGCGCCCCGGACAAAGGCGCCCTGTTCAGCCGGCACAAGGCCACCCGCGATCAGCGCATCCAGCAGCGCATTGCCGCCGGACAATTGCAGATCGGCGGAGCCTACGGGCATCGGCATGGGCTGGTTCGGGGCAAAGGTCATGTCGGCGGTTCCCGTCAACTCGGCCCCGCCCACGGCCACGCGCATTTCGTTGACCGTCAGCGCCCGCAATTCGCCCGGAGGGGCTGCCATGGTTTCGGGATCGAGACCCAGGAGATCGACCAGCACCAGCACCTGCCCGGTCGCATCCAGTATGACCGAGGCCGGATCCCGCGGGATCGCCCCGCCGGGGTCGAACATGCCCCAGATCGCATCAGACATCGTCATGTCCTGATAGGCGATACGCGCCGTGACATCCTGTGGCGCGTCATCGGCGGCAAGCGGTACGCTGAATTGCAATTCGCTCGAGCCGACGGACACATCGATCGGCACTGGCAGATCCGCGGCCGAAATACGCGTGCGCATCCCCGTGGCCGCGATGTCGTAGCTGAGCGAGGTCTCGGAAAAGTCGAAGCCGATGCGCCCGCCATCGTTGGAATAGGCGACCGCGAAGTTCTCGCTTGGATCTTCGAACGCCATCTCGAAGGCGACGCCGCCATAGCTTGTGGTTCCGGAGAGCTCCAGGCCCGGCGGAACCTGCCCTTCAAACTGATTCAGGGTCGCCAGCGACAGGATCGTTCCGGCGGACGTGCCCTCGATCCCGGTTGCGGTCATACCCGCCTTCAGGCGGCCCTCCTCACCGGGGGGCGGGAGGACGTCGAGGACCATGGAAAACTGCTCCGCGCTACCGGTGGAGGAAAACCGCATCACGTCGCCCTCCGCCCCGGTGCCGGTGATGTCGTAGGTCGAGGCGAGGCCGGTCATCTCCATCTCGAGATCAATGGTCGGCGGCGGGCCGTCCCCGCCCCAGATCCGGCCGTCGGTGACCAAGATCCGGTCGGCAGTATACACATAACTGCGCGCGCCGGCATCGCCGGACACGGTCACATCGAGATTCTCGTGCTCCATCAGCAGTTCGATATTGGCACGAGGGTCGTTGACGCCGACCTCGAAGCTGATCACCATGGAATAGAGATCGGAGAACGCAACGCTCAGCGTTCCATCGGCATTCTCGACCATCTCGATCCGGTCCATGATGCCCTGAACCATCACGTCCTCTTCCTCGAAGGTGGTCGTGAAGTTGGTCAGGACAAGGCCGGTATCCGTCGGGGTGGCCGTGGCGGTCACGGTCTGGCCGGACAGGGTGGCCTGGGCCTGCCATTCCTCCCAGATCTCGGCGGCCAGGGTATCTGAGGCGGCGGGCAGGGCGCCGGCGACCAGAAGGGCAAGAGTGGAAAGACCAAAAGAAATGCGCTGCATCGGAGGTAGGCTCCATCAAACGGTGATTTATCGTGCAATCGTCTAGGGGCACCGCCGGGGCGTCAAGTGCCGATAGCCGGAATGTGGCTGGCCTCCGCCCGTCGGCGGCGCTACCTCTGGGGGCAGATCACCCTTGGGGAAAGGACCGGATCATGACCCATATGCTGAACGGAAAAGTTGTTGCGATTACCGGGGCCAGCCGCGGCATCGGAGCGGCCACCGCGCGTGAATTTGCCGACCTCGGCGCCAAGGTCGTGCTGCTGGCGCGCAGCCGGGACGCGATTGCCGCCTTGGCCGGAGAGATCGGCGATGCTGCCCTGGCCGTGCCATGCGACGTGATGCGATTTTGGGAGGTGGAGGCCGCGCTCAATGCTGCCGCCGACACCTTCGGGAGCCTCGACGTGTTGATCAACAATGCCGGCGTGATTGAGCCCGTCGCCCGCCTGCAAGATGCTGATCCCGACGGCTGGTCCCAGGCCATCGATATCAATCTCAAGGGCACGTTCAACGGCATTCGCGCGGCGCTGCCGCTGATGGAGGGCCGGGGCGGAACAATCATCGGCATCTCATCGGGTGCGGCCACAAGCGCGCTTGAGGGATGGTCGCATTATTGCGCGTCCAAGGCGGCGGCGCTGATGCTGACCCGGTGCCTGCACAAGGAGATGGGAGATCGCGGGATCCGGGCGCTGGGTTTGAGCCCCGGAACCGTGGCCACGCAAATGCAGGTTGAGATCAAGGCCTCGGGCGTGAACCCCGTGGCGCAACTCGACTGGTCCGACCACATTCCACCGGAATGGCCCGCCAAGGCGCTGGCCTGGATGTGCACACCCGACGCCGATGAGTATCTGGGCGGCGACATCTCGCTCCGCGATGAAGGCGTGCGGGCCAAGGTGGGCCTCGCGTGATCGAGACGTCCGAAGATGGCGGCGTCCTGACCATAACGCTGAACCGCCCCGACAAGGCCAATTCGCTGACCGAGGCGATGCTGCGGGATCTGGTGCGGCTCTTCAGGGGCGCGCGGGATGCCCGTGCCGTGATCCTGACCGGGGCGGGCGACAAGGTGTTTTCAGCGGGTGCCGATCTGGAGGAGGCGCGGGCGGGGCTCGCCACATCGCCGGTTTGGGAAGACGCGTCGAGCGCCTTGGCGGACTTGCCGTGCCCGACAATCGCGGCGCTGAACGGAACCTTGGCGGGCGGCGCCTTTGGCATGGCTCTGGCGTGCGATCTGCGGATCTCGGTGCCCCATGCGAGCTTCTTCTACCCGGTCGCGAAGCTGGGGTTCCTGCCGCAACCTTCCGATCCCGGGCGATTGCGCGCGCTGATCGGGCCCGCACGCGCCAAGCTGATCCTTTTGGCGGGCGCACGGATTTCCGCGGAGGAGGCGTTGCGCTTCGGCCTGATCGACAGGCTCTGCGCGCCAGAGGATCTGATGCGCGAGGCTGACGCCCTGACCCAGACCGCGCGGGATGGCGACCCGGCAAACCTTCAGCAGATCAAGACCATGATCCGTCAGGCCTAGGCCAATAATGGTGCCGCAACGTCAGTGTCCGCCTCCTTCTTTGGCTACGCCAAACGCGTCGGCGGAGCCGGCACCTCGCCCTGCGGGCATCGGTGCCGGGTCGCTGCGCTGTCCGGATGTTGCATGTCGCACGGCATCAGACGCGTTGTCGCCGTTTCCATCCGCGCCGTCCGCCAGGCGTTTTCGAATGAAACTCATCCGGCCGTTTGCGGACCCAATCCACGAAGCGCGCAATCCGGGCATGGCTCCGCAGTGCGTCGACATTGTTGTAGGCCCGCGCAAGCTCGGCCTCGGACAGCGTCGCATGGATCTCGTTGTGGCAAATCTGATGCAGCAACACGGTCGGCCCACCTTTCCCTCCGCGCAACTTGGGTATCAGATGGTGCAGGCTTTGTTTGGCGTCCGGCGGGATCGGGCGCTGGCAGAGCGGGCAGATGGGGGTGTCGTTCATGGCTGAAGAGAATGGCGTGCCGGGCGCGCCCGGCAAGGCAGAGGCCATCGATGCGCTGGTGATCGGGTCGGGCCCCGCGGGGTTGATGGCCGCGGAAACCCTTGCACAAGCCGGGCGGCGCGTGACGATTGTGGAGGGCAAGCCGTCGGCCGGGCGGAAATTCCTGATGGCGGGAAAATCCGGCCTGAACCTGACCAAAGACGAACCGAGTGGCGCATTTCTGGCCGCTTATGGACGCGACGCGGATTGGCTTGCGCCTATGATCGCATACATGGATCCGGTCGAGGTCATGGCCTTCGCCGAAGATCTGGGGCAACCGATCTTCACGGGTTCGACGGGGCGCGTGTTTCCACGGGCTATGAAGGCCTCACCGCTTCTGCGCGCATGGCTGAACCGGATTGACGCGAAGATGCGTTTGCGTTGGCGCTGGACGGGGTTCGAAGGCGACGCATTGCGGTTCGAGACGCCGGAGGGGCCTCGGCTGCTCGCCCCTGGGGTCACGGTTCTGGCGCTCGGCGGCGCGAGTTGGTCCCGGCTGGGATCGGACGGGGCATGGGCGCCATGGCTGGCCGAACAGGGCGTGGGCATCGCGCCGTTCAAGCCCGCCAATGTGGGGTTTGTCGTGCCCTGGTCGGCCCATATGGACCCGTATTTCGGCCAACCGCTGAAGAATATCGCACTTCTCGCAGATGGGCGACCGACCCGGGGGGAGGCGGTGATCTCGTCACGCGGATTGGAAGGCGGCGGGATCTACGCGGTCTCGGGCGCGGTTCGGGATGGCGCGGATTTGGCCATCGATCTGATGCCGGATCGCGACGAGACCGCCCTGACGAAGCGATTGAAAGGGCGGCCAACGAAACAGACGCTGACCAAGGCGCTTACCAATCTGGGCCTCGACCCGGCCAAGCGCGCCCTTTTGCAGGAATTCGCGCGGCCCCTGCCCGATGATCCGGCCGCCTTGGCCGCCCGGATCAAGCACCTGCCCGTTGCCCATGAAGGCCCGCGTCCGATGGACGAAGCGATCTCTACCGCAGGCGGCGTCCGCCGCGCGGCCCTGGGCCCCGGCCTGATGCTCAAGGCGCGGCCCGGCATCTTCGTCGCCGGTGAAATGCTGGATTGGGAGGCGCCCACCGGCGGTTACCTGATCACCGCGTGCCTTGCGACGGGCAAATGGGCAGGCGAACACGCTGCGCGGTATTACTGACCATTCGCAGGTGGCCGGGTTTGCCGCGTCAGGCCCCACGCGCCACGGCGGCCTTGAAGGCTGGCCGTGCCTTCATCATCGCGTCATGGGTCAGGAGGCGTTCATTCGTGACCTCGAACTTCGCGTTCTTTGCCCATCCCACGCAATGGGACAAAAGGATATCGGCGAGCGACATCGCCTCACCCGCCACAAACGGGCCGCCGGGCGCCATGCGCGCGGCGATGGCGTCCTGGTTCCGGGCAAATTCCCAGCGCAGGCTGTCCTTCACGGCCGGCACCCGGTGCTCTTCGGGCAGGATGAAGGAATGGCGCGCGGCTGCCCAAAGGATCGCGTCGATCTCATCATTCACGGCCTGTACGAAGGCATCCTGATGCGCGCGGGCCAATGTGCCGGGCGTGGTCGTCAACGCGCCATGCGTGTCGGCCAGATAGGTCATGATCGCGACCGAATCCGGGATAGGATCGCCATCCACCACCAGAACAGGGACCTTGCCCGTCGGGTTCAGCGCGCGCACCTCGTCGGAGCGCGGGCTCGCGGCGACAAGCTCGAAGTCCTGCTCCAACTCTTCCAGCATCCAGATCACCCGCATCGCGCGGCTGCGCAGGCCCCCGAAGACCACGTATTTGCTCATCGTCTTCCCCCTCTGCCCGGCAGCATCGCCAACCGGATCAATGTGCGTTCCATCACAGCCATCTGCGGCGCCGCCCCGCCCGACCGCAGCGTCAGATCGGTGTCCACAAGCATGGAAAGCGCGGTTTCCAGTGCGTCGCGGCCCCAGCGCCCGGCCTGCCGCGCCATTCGGTCCCGGCGGGGCCCGAAGACGGGCGGGCGCATCGCCTGGAGGCCGGCGGCTGCCCCGTTCGGGTGGCTCGCCGCCATGTGCAGCGCGCGAAAATGGCGGAGCGCCGAGATGCAAAGCGTCACCGGGGCGACGCCCTGTTGGGACAGGCGTATCAGGATCGGGCCGATGGCGCCGGTCTCGGCTTCGGCGGTGGCGTGAAGGATATCGTCGAGCTCCGCGTCGCGGGTCAGGGGTGCCGTGGCTTCGATATCCGCGGGGCTGACGGGCGTGGCGTCGCCGCGTTTATAAAGCCCGAGTTTCTCGATCGTCTGACGAAGATCGGCTGGCCCCAAAGATCGCGCCAATGCTTCGAGGTCGCCCATGGCGTTGGGGTCCGTTGCCGTTATGCCCGCCTCTTTGAGCCAGTCTTCGATCTCGGCCCGGCCGGGCGGATCGTCGTAGATCGCCGCCGCATAGGCCTGCTTCGATCCCTCGAACACCTTGCGCAGGGCAGATTTGGCAGTCAGCCGCCCGGCCGTGGCGACGATCTGCGCGTCGCCTGCAACCCAATCGGCAAAGGCGGCGGCAAAGACCTTGGACAGCCCATCGGTGGCGCCATCCACCAGCACGGCGCGTGGCCCCGGAAAGAACCCCACCGCCTTCACCGCATCCAGAAGGATCGCGGGATCGGATCTGAGCTCCGCCCCGGCCATCCGCGTCAGGCGCATTTCTTCTTCGGCGTTCTCGCCCAAGAGCGCGGCCATCAGGTCCTGCCGCTTCAACGCGACCCGCATCGCGTCATCGCCGAAGATCAGGCAGCCGGCGGCACTCGTATCGGGGCGTTTGAAATAGGCGTTGGCGTCGCGGGTCGAAAGCTTCATGACCAGCCGGGGGCACCGGCGATCAATCGGCTGACCAATTGATCGGCCAGCACGACGGCCAAACGGTCCTCGGCATCGCGACGGGCCGATGCCGTGGCAACCGGCGACGCGGTGGTGGCATAGGCGGTGAAGCTGGAGACGTCGCCAGTCTCCACCACCCGGCCCGTCGCGGCCTCGGTCACGGTGAAGGCAAGGCTCCCGACCACGTTGATCCGATCGATATTCTCTGCCTCGTCAATTGCGATGTTCCGCTGCGATGTGTCGAGTGCGTAGGACAGATCATAGGCTGAGCCGATGCCTAGCCGGTCTTCCAGGCGGGCGACCAGTTCGAATTCCAGGCGCGTATCGGGGGCCGCGACCCGGATCTGGTTGCGGATCACACGCCCCGACCCGCCCGGGCCATAAACCGGCGTGAAGTTGCACGCCCCCAGCGGCAGGGAGGCGAGGGCGACGATCAGGGTTCTGCGATTAAACGACGACATTCACGATCCGGCCGGGCACAACGATGACTTTTTTCGGCGCATTTCCGGCAAGCGCCTTCACCACAGCGTCGTCTGCAAGCGCGATCTTTTCAACCTCTTCCTTGCTCGCGTCCTTGGCGACGACGATTTCGGACTTGCGCTTGCCATTGATCTGGATCGGCATGGTGACGGTCTCCTCCACCAGCATCGCCTCATCCGCCACCGGCCAGGGTGCGTTTGCGATCAGGCCCTCTCCGCCCTGATGGGCCCACATATCTTCGGCCAGATGCGGCGTCATCGGGGCCATCAACTGCGCCAGCACCATGACGGCCTCACGCTGCGTTGCATAGGAGGCATCGGATTTCTGCAACGTGTTGGTGAAGGCATAAAGCTTTGCGATGGCGGCGTTGAAGCCAAAGCTCTCGACCCCGTTGGTGACATCGAAGATCGTCTTGTGCATCGCGCGCAGCAAATCTTCGTCGCCCTCCCCGGCGGCGCTGCGGTCCATCTCCCCGATCCGATCGCACAGCGACCAGACGCGACCCAGGTGCTTAAACGCGGCCTCGGCGCCCGAGGCCGTCCACTCCACGTCGCGCTCGGGCGGCGAATCGGACAGGACGAACCAACGGGCGGTATCGGCGCCGTATCGCCCGATGATGGCAATCGGGTCGACGACGTTGTTTTTGGATTTCGACATCTTGGCAGAAGGGATGACTTCTACCTGCGTGCCGTCCGCCAGGAAGCCACTGCCGTCGCGCAGCTCCACCGTCTCGGGGTAGTGATAGACCGGGCGGCCCTTGTCATCGGTGGTTTTGTAGATGGCATGGGTCACCATGCCCTGCGTGAACAGGGCGTCGAACGGCTCAATGGCCTTTCGCGGCAAGTGCCCGGTGATATGCATCGCGCGGGCGAAGAACCGGGAATAGAGCAGGTGCAGGATCGCATGCTCGATCCCGCCGATATATTGGTCGACGTTCATCCAGTATTCGGCTTCGGCCTTGGACGTCGGCGTATCCGCATGGGGGGCGGTGAAGCGCGCGTAGTACCAGCTGGAATCCACGAAGGTGTCCATCGTGTCCGTCTCGCGCTTGGCCGGCGCGCCACAGGCGGGGCAGGGCACATCGCGCCAGGTCGGGTGCCGGTCCAGCGGGTTGCCGGGGATGTCGAACGTGACATCGTAGGGCAGCTCGACCGGCAGATTCTCCTTCTTCTCCGGCACCACGCCACAGGCGTCGCAATGGACCACCGGGATCGGGCATCCCCAATAGCGCTGCCGCGACAGCCCCCAATCGCGCAGGCGGAACTTCGTGACGCCCTGGCCCACACCCTGTGCTTCGCAAAACGCGATGGCCGCATCGATGGCGTCCGATCCGGTCTGAACCTCGTCGCCCGCAAAGCCCGCAACGTAGCGCACGGGGTCCGTCTTGGGCGGGACAAAGGCCTCGCCCCCATCCTCGGGACGCGTGAAACCCTCCTCGCCCGTTTCCGGCACGTAGGTCGAAATCACCGGCAGGTCGTATTTGCGCGCAAATTCCAGGTCGCGCGCATCATGGGCGGGGCAACCGAAGATCGCGCCGGTGCCGTACTCCATCAAGATGAAATTTGCGATGTAGACGGGCAGCTGCGCCGCGGTGTCGAACGGATGGCGCACCTTGAGACCGGTGTCGAAGCCCAACTTTTCAGCCTTCTCCACGGCCTCTGCCGTTGTGCCGCCCTTGCGGCACTCGGCGCAGAACGCGGCAACGGTTTCATCCTTCGCCTCCAGCTCCTTGGCCAGTGGATGATCGGGCGAGATACCGACGAAGCTCGCCCCCAACAGCGTATCGGGGCGCGTCGTGTAGACCTCCACCCGATCATGGCCGCCCACGGGCTCTACCAGACCGAACGCAAATTGCAGTCCGCGCGATTTGCCGATCCAATTGGCCTGCATCAGCTTCACTTTGGCGGGCCAATCATCGAGGTCGTCCAGCGCTTCCAGCAACTCATCGGAATAGTCGGAGATCTTGAAGAACCACTGCGTCAGTTCCTTGCGCTCCACCTCCGCGCCCGAGCGCCAGCCCTTTCCATCCTCCACCTGCTCGTTCGCCAGAACCGTCATGTCCACCGGATCCCAGTTCACGACGGCATTCTTGCGGTCGATCAGACCGGCCTCCATCATGTCGATGAACAGGGCTTGCTGCTGGCCATAATATTCCGGGTCACACGTTGCCAGATCGCGGGACCAGTCGATTGAGAACCCCAGCGGACGCATCTGGTCGCGCATGTCGTCCATGTTCTTGTAGGTCCAGTCCTTGGGGTGAATACCCCGATCCATCGCGGCGTTTTCCGCCGCCAGACCAAACGCGTCGAACCCCATCGGGTGCAGCACATTGTGGCCTGTCGCCAGCTTGTAGCGCGCGATCACGTCACCCATCGTGTAATTGCGCACATGCCCGATATGGATGCGGCCCGACGGGTAGGGGAACATCTCCAGCACGTAATATTTGGGCCTGTCGCCCTCCATCGTGGCAAGAAACGTCCCGGCCTCATCCCAGGCTTTCTGCCATTTCGGCTCAATCGTGGATGGGTCGTAGCGGGACATCTGTTCGTTCCTTGAGGAGATGACATGAAAACGCCGGGCGAAGGGCCCGGCGATGTGTTTAGAAAGCTCTAGCGCGCGGGTCTAGAGGCGACCATCGGCAACCCGGAGCTGGCGCGCACGCGTCAGGATGGCATCTTCAACCTGGCGCGCCGTCTCGCGGCTGACGGCTGTGCCGTTGCGGCCTTGCAGGGCAACCCGCAGGCTGCGTGCCTCCAGCGCCGGGTCGGTCACGTAGACGGTGGCGCGATAGGCGCGGCTGCCACCCGGCGGCGTCGCATAGCCGAATGCCATGATGCCGGTAAACGGATCGGCGGCCTCCAGGGGCATGAAATCGAGGATCTCCAGCGAGGCGCGCCACAGATACCGGTTCACCTCAACCGTAACGGAGGGGTCGTCGTTATTGCCGAACAGGTCCCAGATCGACTCGCGGTCGGGATCTTGCACCACGCCTTGTTCGATCAGGCGCTGGTTCTGTGCCTCGGTGTCGTTGGCAAAGTTTCTGGTGCCGTTGCATGCCACAAGGGCTCCGCTCAGCAGAACCATACACACGAGGGTTGTGGCGCGTCTCAACATGTTAGTTACCCTGCTCAAATTGCCCGGCCACGTTTACAGAAGCGCCCCCGCACCGGCAAGGGGCGCTGTAGCGGGCGGGCGAAAGCCAGATATCGTTGTCATGGTGCTCCTGCCGCATGTGCCCGACTCCACTGGATTGCGCGCATCGGACCCACCGACATCATACAGGCGCCGGCGCGCGCCGGCGCAGCAACGATGGGCAGGCCCCTAGCGCACGATCTTCCAAGGAATGTCGGTCGACGTTCCGCGGTTGCCTATGCGGATCGCTCTTGGGGCCAAACCGCGCCGGACAAGGTTCTCCAGCTTTCCGTGCAACGGCCTCGGCAATCGACCTGCCCCGACGGATCAAGCCAACCCCCCCCGACACGAGCGTTCATCGTGCCGCCAGACAGGGCACATGTCCGGGTGGACGCCTGTTGGCACCATCAGGTTTCACGTGCGGCATTGGGGCCAATGGTGAAGCCGCTCGCATCGGAACGGGTGCTGGACGTGTCGATTGATGCCCGACGGCGGCCGATTCTGTGCCAGACGATTCGATACCCGTGCTGCGGCGGCATCAGGTCGGCCGCTGCCCCCACAACCACCAAAAGGATGCGATTTCCCTTGTTCCGAAGGATTCCCGGGGTATTCGCGGCAGGTCGCCCGGTGAAACTGTGGCATGTCTGCACCAGCCACGCGGCAACCGAACCTTCCCCCCGGCGGCTTCCTTGCAATCAAAGTGGTGACGGGCGAGAGAAGGTCATACCCAATTCCGATGTTTGGTTTTGGGGTGCACCTTCTAAGTGAACACGAGGGAATAAACCATGAAAAAGGTTCTCTTCGCCACGACCGCGCTTGTCGCGACCGCAGGCGTAGCATCGGCCGACGTCGCTCTGAGCGGCTCTGCTGAAATGGGTGTTGTCGGCGGGTCCGGCTCCACCATCACGCAATTCCACCAGGATATCGACGTCACCTTCACCCTCTCCGGTGAAACCGACGGCGGCATCACCTTTGGTGCAGCCATCGACATCGACGAAGTCGCGGGCGCAGCACCTTCCGTTGCCACCACTGGTGATGATGGCGGCGTTGCAATCTTCATCTCCGGCGACTTCGGCACCCTCACCATGGGTGACACCGATGGCGGCTTTGATGCTGGCATGCAGGAAGTGAACATCGGTTCGCCGGGTTCGATCGATGATGCTGAGACCACGCACGCTGGTTACACTGGCAACAACGGTCTGGACGGCTTCTACGATGGCCAGGTTCTGTCCTACAGCTATTCCGTCTCCGGCTTCACGATCACCGGCTCGATCGAGATGGACGACGACGCAAACCACGGCGCCACGACCGCTCCGGTTTCTGCCACTGCTGGCGCTCGCGCCGCAGCGTTCAACATCCCCACCAACGCTGGTGAGCTTGTTGGCGGCGACGGCCTCACCGGTGACGCTGTCTTCGGCATCGGTGCAAGCTATGCCGGTACGTTCGGCGGCGGTTCCTACACCATCGGCGGTGGCTACCAGACGGTCGAAGATTTCGATCCGGTCCTCGCAGGTGGTCAGAGCATCTCCATCACGGGTATCTCCGCGACGGTTGCGCTCGACAACGGTCTGTCTGCAGGCGTCAACTACTCGATGATCGACGTTTCCGGTCTGGCGGTTGTGGCACCCGGTACGGCGTCCTTCTCCGGTACGCACATGGCAATCGGCGCGTCCTACACGTTCGATGACATCACCGTGCACGCCAACTACGGCCAGTTCGACTGGGATCCGACTGCTTTCGCAACGGACTCCTCCGGTTATGGCCTGGCGGCGTCCTATGACCTCGGTGGCGGTCTCTCGGCCCACCTCGGCTACGGTTCGTCCTCGATCGATGCTCTGAACGCATCGTCCGTCGGTTCGTCCGCAGTTGAAGGCGCCTCTCCTGCCGCTCCGGCACTCGGCACCTCGAGCACCTGGTCGCTTGGCCTGGCAATGTCCTTCTAATCCTGGCGGATTATCGGATACGGAAAGAGCGGGCCTTGCGCCCGCTCTTTTCTTTTGGCCTAACAGCTTCATGTCCCTGTCCGAGATCACCGCCCGTATCACCGCCACCGCGCAGGCCAAGGGCCGCGATCCGGCGGATATCACCCTGATCGCCGTTTCCAAGGTGCAGCCTGCCGCAAGGGTTGAGGCCGTGCTGCAGGACGGCCACCGCATCTTCGGGGAGAATCGGGTGCAGGAGGCGCAGGGGCGCTGGCCCGAGTTCCAGTCCCGCTTCGACGGCATCGACCTCCATCTGATCGGTCCGCTGCAAACCAACAAGGCCCGTCAGGCCGTGGAAATGTTCAGCGCCATCCACACGCTCGACCGCCCCAAACTCGCGAAACGCTTCGCCGACCTCGCGCAGGAGCGCGGCACAAGCCCCGAGCTGTTCATCCAGGTCAATACCGGGGAAGAGCCGCAGAAGGCCGGATGCCTCCCCGCCGATGCCGACGCCTTCATTGCCGATGCCCGGTCCATGGACCTGCCGCTCAAAGGTCTGATGTGCATCCCGCCGGTTGAGGAAGAACCCGCGCTCCATTTCGCGCTTCTGGCCAAGATCGCCGCCCGAAACGGCCTCACGGGCCTCTCCATGGGCATGTCCGCGGATTTCGAAACCGCGATTGGGCAGGGTGCCACCCATATCCGCGTGGGCTCCGCCATCTTCGGCGAACGCGCCTACGACTAGCGCGCCCTCATCGCAGCCTCGGCTTCAACCCAATATGTCGCTAAGGTTAAGGGCCGCTCGCCCCTTCATCTTGGCAAAAAACTCTGGGGGGTCAGGGGGGCTAGCCCCCTGCGTGGTCAGCGCGCCAAAGCGTCAGGTACGATCAACCGGGTGGCATAAGAGATCCGCGGCACGATCCAGCGCAAATGATCCGGCCTGACGCCGACACACCCTTCGGTCGGTCGACCCGGCCCGCGCCATCGATGGATGAAGATCGCCGATCCGCGGCCGCGCTCCGCATAAGGCCAATTCCAGTTCGTCACCAGAACGATGTCATACAGCCGATCGCCGCGCGCCAATCGCTCCGCTGACCCGCGATACGGCGCGCGGACCATGAGGTTGTAGTCCTCATCTGCCGCATCGTCCGACCACAAATCAGCCGGCCCTATGGGAATCGCCCAGTCACAGGGGCGCGCCAGCCGGTCGGCCCGGTAAAGGCATCCGACAATCCCGTGCACCCCCACCGGCGTGCCGCCGTCCCCCTCCCGCTTGTCCCGCACCACGCCGCCACGCCCGACGACGAAGGGCAAACGTGCCCCCCAGAATCGCAGGCCCGAAGGCGTCAGGATGATATCCTCGGGTGATGCCGTCATGGGTCGGGCAGGCCGTCAAAGGCGGGAATGTCGTCAGGGATCTGCTGATATGGTTGCATTTCGGCAGTATAGATCGCCGCGCGAGGCCCTCCGTAAGCCGACGGGTCATCCAAGGTACCGATCTTTAGGATTGCTGCGTCCAATCCTGGCCGACGCGTCACGATATGGGTGCCACATTCCCCACAAAACTCGCGGGTCACCGGCGCGTCGAGGTCGTTGCGCACGAAGCTCTTGGGCACCCCTGCCACATAGGAAAACCCGGCAGATGGGATCGTCATGAAGTAATTCGGGCCACCCCCTGAAACATGGCTGCAGGCCCGGCAATGGCATTGTGCCTTGAAAAACGGCTTGGCGGTCACCTCGTATCGCAGCGCGCCGCAGTAGCAGCCGCCGGTCAGCGTCTCGCTCATAACAAATGCCCCGACTTGTCGCGTTTCACATTAAGGTAATGGGCGTTGAAGCGGTTGGTCGGCGTTACCAGCGGCACCCGTTCGGCCACCTCTATCCCCTCTTCACGCATCATTTCCACCTTGCGTGGATTGTTCGTCATCAACCGCACGGCACCAAACCCCATCCGTTTCAGCAAATCGGCCCCGATCCGAAAGTCCCGTTCATCGTCCTCGAACCCCAGCCGATGGTTGGCCTCGACCGTATCGAATCCCTGATCCTGAAGTGCATAGGCTCGCATCTTGTTGGCCAGCCCAATGCCGCGCCCCTCCTGGTTGAGGTAGAGCAACACGCCTTCACCCGCTTTGCCCATCTCGGCCAAGGCCGTGCGCAATTGCGGCCCGCAATCGCATTTCATCGATCCAAGCACATCGCCGGTGAAACAGGCAGAATGAAGTCGCGCCAGCACCGGTTGCGCGCGGTCCGGCCGCCCGACCTCGATCGCGTAGTGTTCGATTTCCGCATTGTCAGGGCGGAAGATGTGCAGCCGCCCGGCCTCGGCCAGTTCCATCGGCAGCCGGGCGGTCGCGACGGCCGCCATCGGTGCATGCCCGGCGAGGTCCTCGGCGGCGGCGTCCGCAGGCAGGACCGTCAGGCCCTCCGGCACTTGCGACACCGAAACCGCCGCAACAGCTGGCAGAAGCTGCGCCGATTTCGCGAGGACAAGCGCCAGACGGTGCAGGCTGGCATCCCCCTCGCGTTCCTCGCGGAATGGCCCGCGCAACGGCGCGCCCAGATCGCAGGCCGGGTCGGCCAGCTCACACAACCACCGCGCCCCCGCATCTGCCGGCATCCGGATCCGGGCGATATCGCCGTCATAGATCCGCACCTTGAGCGTCTCCGCGCGCCATCCGGTGATCGCCGCCACAACCGGGCCCAGGGCGCGCAGCCCTCCCAACCGAGTGTCCGACGCCGTCTCGCAGGCCATGACCACCAGTGCGTGATCGCCCGCCTGCAGGGCCACGGGCAAGCCGACGCGCAGATCGCTGCGCGCGCGGGCCACCAAATCGGAAATTGTCGGCAAAAGGCTCATGGTCCAAACCCTTAACCCCTCCCTGACGGAAATTGAAACATTCCCTCACACACTCACACACGCCCGTGAGGCATGGTTACATCCGTAGACAAACCGCACCCCACGCGGTCATGTCATCGCAACGGAACACGAAAGACGGGAGGCCACGCACATGGCAAACCTCAAGAAAATCCTTCTGGTCGACGATGACGATGACCTGCGTGAAGCGCTGAGCGAACAGCTTGTGATGACCGAGGACTTTGATGTGTTCGAAGCCGCCAATGGATCGCAGGCGATGGAACGCGCCAAGGAGGGCATCTACGATCTCGTGATCCTCGACGTGGGTTTACCTGACACGGATGGCCGCGAATTGTGCCGCCTGATGCGCAAACAGGGCGTGAAATGCCCGGTTCTGATGCTGACCGGCCATGACAGCGACGCGGACACGATCCTGGGCCTCGACGCCGGGGCCAACGACTACGTAACGAAACCGTTCCGCTTCCCGGTCCTTCTGGCCCGCATCCGCGCGCAACTGCGTCAGCACGAGCAATCCGAGGATGCCGTGTTCCAGCTTGGGCCGTACACGTTCAAGCCCGCCATGAAGATGCTGATCACCGAAGATGAGCGGAAGATCCGCCTGACCGAGAAAGAAACCAACATCCTCAAATTCCTCTACCGCGCGCAGGATGGTGTCGTGGCCCGCGATGTGCTGCTGCACGAGGTCTGGGGCTACAATGCCGGTGTCACCACCCACACGCTGGAGACTCATATTTACCGCCTGCGCCAGAAAATCGAACCAGATCCGTCAAATGCCCGCCTTCTTGTGACCGAATCCGGCGGCTATCGTCTGGTTGCGTGACGGACAAGATTCCCCGGTACCGGGATCCCGACCTCCCTCGGGAATGGTATCACTCTCCCTGTTGGACTTGGCCCGGGCGTTCGCGTCCGGGTCTTTTTTATGCGGGAGACGCCGGGATTGACCCACATCAAATCGTGCCACGCATTGGCGGTTTATACCCAATGGCACAACCTCCCTGTTGTCTGGCCCGGACCATCGCGTCCGGGTTTTTTTTGCCGCGCGGCGCGGCTAGGCTATCGGTATGCTCTGCTTGCTCCGTCGCTGCCTTGGCCCCGCCCTGATTTGCCTCCTTGCCGCACCGGCCTTGGCCGAAAGTCATGAGGTCGTTGATTCGTTTTGGATGAATGGTGGCCTGCCGCCCGCCGGGCGGTGGTCTTCCTTCGCACCCGGGTTTTCACCAGGCTTCGTCTCGGTTGCGCGCCATGATGGTGTGTCCGGCACCGTGATGATGAGCTGCGGTACTGGCGCGGATCTCGAAGGGCTTGGCCTGGGCCTGAACTTCGCGCTTCCCCCGAATGTCGACCCCGACGAGGGCGCGTTTTTCGTGCAGGTGGGTGATCTGGTGCTCCCGGCGGGCGGTGAGCCGCAGGTGGTCGATGGCCAATTCGTCGGCATCGGCGTTCCGAGTGTGCAGGGCGGCTATCCCAACCCGTACTGGCCCGGCCAGATTGCCCTCTTGCGTGCGCTGGCGGGGGAGGCCCGGATCGGGGCCCTTCATGCCACTGATGGGGTGCAAGACAACGCAGTTCCCGTCTGGTCCATGACAACGCAAGAGGCCGACGGCCTGCGGGCCCTGCGCGAGAATTGCGGGGATCTTTCTCCGCTGGCAGATCGGGAACCGGCAGCGGCTCCGGCACCTGCGCCGTCCCCGGCTGCCTGGGTTTTTGTCCCCTCCGACCGGCCCGCCTTTTACGACCGCGCCGACTTCATGCGCGGGGATACGTTCGGCCTCACCCTCTACTGCGATCCGCGATATGACGGGATCGGCTACGGGATCGACACCGAGGTCATGCAGGCCTCTGGTTTTGAATGGGGTGATACCCTGCTGCTCGCGGTCGACGGGATGGAGGTGGCGATGCCGCTCGCCGCCACCGATGTGGGTTATGTCTCGGCGGAGGGCGCAGGCTATGCGCCCTGGATCGATGGCCCCGAAGCGATGACGGCACTTCTGAGTGCGGGGCAAGCGGCCCTGGTGCGGGTTGCCGCCGCGGATGGCGCGCGGACCGAAATTCTCGACTTGACCACCGATCAGGTCGACGGCCTGCGCCCGGTGGTCGAGGTCTGTGGCGCAAGCGCGGTGTCGGAGGCCCCCGAGACACTGGCGAATGACGGCGAGGCTCAGCCGGAACCGTCAGCCCTAACGAACGCCGAACCCGAACCCGCACCTGCGGCTCAGCCCGAGCAAGCTGCGCCGACCGGCCCGGCCTTTGCCGAGACGCCGATCCCGCCGGATGTCACCCTTGGCCCCACCGCCGCCCCCGGCCCCGGTGGCCCTTCCTGGGAGTTGACAGCCGGCACGGATCGCTGGTCCACCCTGACGGGGCGTCAGACGGACCCTGATACCGCCATCGAATTGGGCGTGGCCTGCGCCGAGACAGGGCCGGTCTTCTACCTGCGTCTGACAGGCCCTGCGGAGCCCCGTGACGATGTTAGCTTGCTGGTGGATGATGATCAGCAATTCTTTGTCGACGGGGGTGGGTTCGATAACCTGCTGTTCTTCGAACCCGTCCCCGGCCTGATCGACGCGTTGAGCTTGGGCGCGAATGTGGACGTATTCGGCAGCTTCCCACCGGCCCGGTTCCATCTTCGCGGCTCCATGCGGGCGCTGGACGCCGCGTTTGCGGATTGCCGGGATCAGTGGCCAAGCGGCGCTGGAACCACGGAGGACCGTTTCCTGACAGAGGTGCTGGAGCGTGTCCGCCAATCGTGCAGCAATATTGGCTCCACCGGCGGGGCCTTGGGCGAAGGGGCCGTGAGTTTTTCGGAGGCCGGGGCGGAAGTCGACTACAGGAATATCCGTTGCGGGGGCGCGGGATCTGCCGCCAGTGTCGGGGCGGGATTCTGTGGCGCGCGTGGCTGCCTTGTTGAGACCTGGATGCGGGATGACGAGGGTTTCGCCTTGACCGATCAGACGATGCGCTAGGCCGATTTGGGCAGCCTCAACCGCGCCACGCCGTAAAGGAAGAGCGCCGCGAACACACCGGCCCCCACCAGAAACACCAGCCGAAGCGCGTCTTCGCGGCCCATCCCCGGCTCGGCGAGCGCCATGATCCAGCCGCCCGCCAGGGCGCCCACCGGCATCATGCCCCAGCCGAAGAATCGATAGATCGAATTGACCCGCCCCAGAAGCGCATCGGGGATCATCCGCTGCCGGAACGACACCGTGACCACGTTCCACAGGACCGCGACGAAGGTTTCCAGGAACAGAAGACCAACGGCGATCCAGACGGAACTTGTGGCATAGAGCCCCACAAAAGGCAGCGGCATCAGCGCCAGCGCCACCCACAGGCTGCGTTCCGATCCCAGCCGTTTCGCCAAGGCCGGGCAGAGCAACCCACCCGCAACACCGCCCGCTGCACCCGCCGTCAGCAACATGCCATGGCCCACGGCGCCAAGGCCCAGAACCTCCTGGCTATAGAGAACCAGAACGGTGAAGCCGGCCATGTGGGCCGCGTTCAATCCGCCCAGGATCAGCGCCAGTTGCAGGATCACTTTGTGTTGCCTGAGCCAATCCCACCCCGCCCGCATTTCGCGCCAGAAGCTCTCGCGCGCCGCCTGTGCGCCCCGGGGCGGAAAGGCAATCGCCCAGACGGCAAAGGCGGCCAGTGCAAACCCCATCGCCTCGAAGATAAACGGCGCCGGCACGGCCATGGCGATCAACAGACCGGCCAGGGGCGGCCCCACGAATTGGCCCATCACCTGCTCAACCGACCAGATCTGTCCGTTGGCTTCCTCAAGTCGGTCCTTGGCCACCACGGAGGGGAGCGCCGTTTGCGCCGCATTGTCCCGGAATACCTCCGCCGTGCCCATCAGGAACGCAAGCGCGGCAAGGCCACCGATCATCCACGCGACCTCCGCGCCGCTGGCCTCGCGCGGCCCCGCGACGATCAGAGCGACAACGGCCAGCGCCAGCGCCATGCGGGCCAGATCGGCGCGCACCATCATCTTTTGCCGGTCCGCCCGGTCGGTCCAGACGCCCACGGGCAGGGCCCACAGGAACCACGGCAGCCGCGTGGCGAAGGCCACGATCGCCAGCGCGCGGGGATCGGTGGTGATCAGTGTTGCCATCCACGGAAAGGCCAGCGCCCCGATCCCGTCCGACAGGTTCGCCATACCCGCCCCTGACATCAACAAGCGGAAGTTTCGGTTTTCGCGGATCAATGCGGCCATGGCGCTCTCCTTTGCGGACCACCTTGCCTCTGCCCGGCAGACAAGCACAATGGCCCCCATGCGTTTCCTTGCCCGCCTGATCCTCGCCCTCCTGCTGATCACCATCATTGCCCTCACCGGGTTCCGCATTGCGGCCCATCTGCGGGAGACAGAGGCACCGGCCGATCTGGCCCCGGATGACGGGCGACTCGTGCCGACGGCTCTGGGCGGCATCTTCGCCATCGAACGCGGCCCGGCGGAGGGCCCTCCGGTCTTGCTGATCCACGGCTCCGTGGGCTGGTCCGGCAGCTGGCGTCACACGCTCGACGCTCTGGCGGCAGAGGGGTACCGCGCCGTGGCGATCGATCTGCCGCCCATGGGCTTTTCGGATCGGGATCCGGCCGGCGATTACAGCCGCGCCACAACGGCGGCCCGCATCCTGGCCTTTGTCGAAGCCTCCGGCGCACAGCCCCACATCGTGGCTCATTCCTTCGGCGCGGGCGCGGCGGTGGAGGCCGTGATGCAGAGCCCCGATGCGTTCGCGTCGCTCACCATCGTCAATGGCGCCTTACCGCTCGATCCTGCCGAGGATGCCGCCCTGCCGCTCCCCCTTCGTCCGCTCTGGGTGCGCGAGCTGTTCATGGCCTCGACCGTGACCAACCCGCTGGTCTCCCGCCCGCTTCTGCAGAATTTCCTGCACCGCAAGGAGGCCGCCACCGATGACGTGCTTGAGGTTCTGGCCCGCCCCAGCCACCTCGACGGCGCGACGGAGGCGCTGGCCCTGTGGTTGCCCGCGGGCCTCTTGCCACCCGCTGGTCTCCCGTCCGTGTCTTCGGCGGCCTATGCCGATATCGGCGTCCCCACGGCGATCATCTGGGGCGCGGAGGATACCACCACGCCGTTGCCCCAGGGCGAAAACTTGCATGCCCTGATCCCCGACAGCACCCTGATCGTCTTGCCGGATATCGGCCATATCCCCATGATCGAGGACCCGGAAGGCTTTGATGCGGCCTTGATCGACGTGCTGGCCGGTATGCCATGACGCGCCATCCGTCCCGTGCTAGGCAAGGCCATGAAAGCTGACTTCGATCCCGAGGATGTCCTGGATTTCTGGTTCCCGGATAATGGCCATTGGACCACACCCGAGAGCCATATTGCGTTCTGGGATGAGCGGATGCGCGGCGGCATGGATACCACGATCTGCGCGCGCTTCGCGGAGCTGACCGACGCGGCGGCCCGCGGCCTGCTTGACCATTGGGCCGAGACCCCGCGCGGGCGGCTGGCGCTGATCATCGCGCTGGATCAATTCCCCCGGTCGCTCTGGCGCGACACGCCCGCGGCCTTCGCGCAGGACATCAAGGCCTGCCGCCTGTGCCTGGAGGGGATCGACAACGGCCACTACGCGGCGCTGGACAACATGTGGGAGCGCCAGTTCTACATGATCTCGATCTCGCATTGCGAAGGTCCCGACCATCTGGCGCGTATGGATCTGTGCTGTGAACTGACTGCGGCGGATGTCGAAACGCTGCCGCCCGAGATTGCCGCCATGGGGCCCATGGCGATGGAGCAGAACAAGCGGGTGCGGGCCAATATCGATCGCTTCGGGCGGCACCCGCATCGCAACGAAGTTCTTGGCCGCCCCTCCTCCCCGGAGGAACAGAGTTACATTGACACCGGTGATTTTCCGCACCAACGCAAGATCGAGAACCTGGCCTAGCCTTGGACCAAAGGCGGCATGGGCCGCCCGGCGCAACTTCCGCCTCTCAAATAAGACCGCGCTATCTTCTGGCGCTTGCCCGCGCCGTAACGCACGGCCTCTGGACACGCCCGCCCTATCCCCTATCCTCCGCCGCTCACCCAGATCGGAGCCTCAGCCCATGCCTTTCACCCTCGCCACCTGGAACATCAATTCGGTCCGCCTGCGGCAGGGCATCGTGGCACAGTTGATGACCGAGGAGGCGCCGGACGTTCTGTGCCTTCAGGAATGCAAAAGCCCGGTCGACAAGATCCCGGTGGAGGTCTTCCACGCCCTGGGCTACACCCACATGGTGGCGCGGGGGCAGAAGGGGTACAACGGCGTCGCGATCTTTTCCAAGATCCCGATGGAAGAGGCGGGGTCTCATGAATTCGCGGGCCTCGATCACGCCCGCCACATCGCCGGAACGCTCGAAAACGGGGTCACGATCCACAACTTCTATGTGCCTGCCGGTGGCGACGTCCCGGATCGGGAGCAGAACATAAAGTTCGGCCAGAAGCTCGATTACCTGACTGACATGCGCGACTGGGCCCGCGAGGAGAAGCCGCAAAAGAGCATCCTTGTCGGCGATCTGAACATCGCGCCGCGCGAAGACGATGTGTGGTCTCACAAGCAACTGCTGAAGGTCGTCTCCCACACGCCGATCGAGGTTGAACACCTCGCCGAAACTCAGGATGCGGGCAAGTGGGTCGACATCACCCGCAAGGACATCCCCGATGGCCCGCTGTTCAGCTGGTGGTCCTATCGCTCACCGGATTGGGATGCGGCGGACAAGGGACGGCGGCTCGATCACGTCTGGGCGACACCCGACATCGCCAATGCCGGGCACTCCTCGCGCGTCGCCCGCCATGTGCGGGGATGGGAAAAACCCTCCGATCATGCGCCGGTCTTCGCAACATTCGACCTCTGACCCCTTGGCGCGCCCGGCCCCCGCCCGCATATAGGGGCCAACAACGCCAATAGACGGAGCTCATGATGCTCGAATTCGGAACCTCCCCCGCCGATGCCCCCGCGGACGTGATCAAGGACACCACCGACGCCACTTTCATGGCCGATGTGGTCGACGCCAGCAGCCAGACGCCCGTGATTGTCGATTTCTGGGCGCCATGGTGCGGGCCCTGCAAAACGCTCGGGCCGCAGCTTGAAGCCGCCGTGACCGCCGCCAAGGGCCGCGTGAAAATGGTGAAGGTCAACGTGGACGAGAACCAGCAGATTGCCGCGCAACTCCGGGTGCAGTCGATCCCGACCGTCTATGCCTTCCACAATGGCCAGCCCGTCGACGGCTTCCAGGGCGCCGTGCCCGAAAGCCAGATCAAGGATTTTGTCTCCAAACTGGCGGATCTGTCGGGCGATGATGGCGGCCTGGGCGAAGCCATCGAGGCGGCCGAGGAAATGCTGGCGCAGGGCGAGGTGGCCGATGCCGCCCAGACTTTCGCCGCCATCCTCGGCGAGGAGCCGGAAAACGCCGCCGCCATGGGCGGCCTTGCCCGGGCGCATCTTGCGCTGGGTCAGATTGATCAGGCCGAGGCCTTGCTCAGCACCGCACCTGACGCGGTCTTCAACGCGCCCGAGCTGGAAGCCGCCCGCGCCCAGATCGCGCTGGCCCGTCAGGCCGCCGATGCGGGCCCGCTGGCCGAATTGAAGGCCGCGATGGAAGCCAACCCCGATGATCTGCAGGCCCGGTTCGATTACGCCCAGGCGCTCCATGCCGATGGCGATATCGAAGCCGCCGTCGACCAATTGCTCGACTTGTTCCAACGCGACCGGGAGTGGAACGACAGCGCCGCCAAGACACAGCTTTTCACCATCTTCGATGCGCTCAAGCCGCAAGATCCGATTGCTCTGAACGGTCGTCGCCGCCTCAGCTCGATGATATTTGCCTAAGACAAGGATCATCCTAGGTCATTCGGAATGAGATTGCCTGCCGACCTCCCGGATACGATCCCGGTCTTCCCTCTGCCGGGGGCGCTTTTGTTGCCACGGGCGCGGCTGCCGCTTCATATCTTCGAGCCGCGCTATCTGCAGATGATCGACGATACGCTCAAGACGGCCCATCGCCTGATCGGCATGGTGCAGCCCTACGAGGTGCCCGGCACCCAGGAAAAGCGCCTGCACACGATCGGCTGCGCGGGCCGCCTGACGCAGTTTTCCGAGACCGAAGATGGCCGCTACATGATCACGCTGGCGGGCATGTCCCGCTTTCGTGTGCAGCAGGAGGTGACGGGGTTCACACCGTACCGCCGCTGCGATGTGACGTGGGATGGGTTCAGCGCCGATCTTGGCGCGACCGAGGAAGACAAGACCTTTGAGCGCGACGCCTTCCTCGACGTCCTCGGCCGATATTTCGAGACGATGGACCTGTCGACCGACTGGGACAGCCTGAAGGAGGCGGACAACGAATTGCTGATCAATTCGCTGTCCATGCTCTGCCCCTTCGACCCTGAGGAAAAGCAGGCCCTGCTGGAGGCACCATCGCTGACCACCCGTCGCGAAACCCTTGTCACGTTGCTGGAATTCGCGATGCGCGCCACGTCCGATGAAGAGCGGATGCAATGAGCGAACCGGAGGAGGCGCCCCCGCCTGCGATTGATCGGCGTATGCTCGAAGCCCTCGTTTGCCCGATGACGCAAGCCCCGCTCAGCTATGATGCCAAGGCCCAGGAGCTGATCTCCAAGGCCGCACATCTGGCCTACCCGATCCGGGGCGGCATTCCGATCATGCTGGAAGAAGAAGCCCGCAAGCTCGACTAGAGGTCGCGCGATGTGCGGCGATGCATCAGCCCGCCGACGATCATCAGGATGAGCCCACACACCACTCCGACCCCGACCATGCTCCATCCCATGGCTTGATCGGTCTCGAACGTGTCGAGGCGACGGGCGAACTCCGTCTCGTCGGCGATGCTGTAGAGGAAATCGTTGAAGAAGGCCTGCATCCCGGCCAGCGGCGCCGTGAGGGCCGCAGCCCCGATGGCGATGATGCCCCGCGCCGTTGCTCGACGGTCGGTGCCGGCGACCCAGATCAAGGCACCGGCCATCGCGGCCAGCACAAGGCCCGCGGCCATCGCACGAAAGGGTGTTGTGACCGCGCTGATCGTGACCCAGCAGATCGCCACGATAATGATGCAGGTGAAGGCAAGCGTCAGGGCTCGGGACCGCGTCATTTGATCAACTTGCCCCGGTATCACGGGTGCAGGGCGCGCGATGCATCAAAGCGCCGATCAGGATCAGAATGGCCCCGAACACCATGCCAAAGACCAGCCCGGCCGAGGCCAGGATCGAGGTGATGGCAAGGCTGCTGGCCGCGTCGTCGCTCAGGCCCTCGGCACTTTCCAGCGCGACAAGGGCGGTGTCCGCAATCTGCTCACCCCAAGCGCCCAGGCCCGCCATGGGTACGAAAACGAAGACGGCCCCAAGCGCGAGAAATCCGCGTGCGAAGGCGCGTTTTCCGGTCTCCGCGAACCAGATCAACGCGCACGTCGCCGCCGCCGAAACCAAACCGGTGAGCGTGGCCGTCATGGCGGAGGTCAGGCCGATCACGAACAGGAAGGCGAAGAGGAACGACAGGATCCCGAACAGGATCAGCGCGGTCAGTTTTGGGCCGGTCATCAGGGCACCTCGGCATATTGGAGTAGCATCATGTTACAGGCCCGGCGCACAGGCGGCCAAGGTGGGGCAAACCGGTAGTCGGCCTTCGGATTGATAGAGTATTGATATACCCCGATCCAGTTGGCGAGGGCGTTTCGGGCGCTTCGAACGGGGCTGGATCAGAGCGCGCGGCCCTGCATCAGGCGCGGTAAGTCGCCCGTCAAACCTGCAGCCTCGCGAATGAAGGTCCGCCGCAGGCCGGGCAGCGCGCCGATGACGCCCATCCCGACATCCCGGACCGTGCGGAGGGCAGAATTATCGTTCGAGAACAGCTTGTTGAACGCATCCGTGGCAATCGCAAGGCTCGCCGTATCGAACCGACGCCATTGCTGATAGCGCGCCAGCACATTCGATGCGGCGATATCCTCGCCCCGGCGTTTCGCGTCCGCCAGCACTTCCGCCAGCGCGCCGACATCCCGCAGTCCAAGGTTCAGACCCTGCCCCGCAATCGGGTGAATTCCATGGGCCGCATCACCCACCAGTGCCAGCTTCTCGGCCACGAACGCGCTGGCGAGGCTGAGGGAGAGGGGGTAGCTATATCGTTGACCAGACAGGGAAATATCGCCCAGGAAATCCCCAAAGGCCGGGCGCAGCGCATCCAGAAACGTGGCGTCATCCGCCGCCGCCAACTCGCCCGCGCGCGGCTCCGTCTCGGACCACACGATGGAGGATCGGTTGCCCGGAAGCGGCAGGATCGCCAACGGGCCGCCCGGCATGAAAAACTGCTGCGCCACGCCGTTATGGGGCCGCTCGTGATCCACCGCGCAGACCAGCGCCGTCTGCCCGTATCCCCACCCAGTCCGTTTGATCCCGGCCCGGTCCGCCACGCCGGATCGCCGACCATCCGCTCCGATCAGAAGCCGCCCGCGCAACACGTCCCCACCGTCAAGCGTTACCGATGCCAACCCGTTGGTATCTTGCGACAAAACCCGCGCACCGGCCCGATGTGTGATCAGCGGTTCGTGCTCCATCGCATCCAGCAGTGCGCGGCGCAGATAACGGTCCTCCAGCATATGGCCCATCGGGCCTTCCTCGATCTCGGCATGGTCGAAATGCAGGAAAAAGGGCGCGGCACCCTCACCAGCGCGCCCGTCAGAGGCCTTGATCTCGAGGATCGGCTGCGCGTGATCCGCGACCTCCCCCCAGATCCCCAGCGCGTCCAGCATCCGTACCGACGCCAGCGCCAGCGCATAGGCCCGCCCGTCAAAGCCCGCATCGGCGCGGGTCACGGCGGGCAGGGCGTCCAGAACCACGCTCGACAGGCCCGCCTGCGCGCAGGCAAGTGCTAGGCAGGGTCCGTTTAACCCCCCGCCAACAATCAGAATTTCCGCATCCATTTTACTCATGCCCCTGAGTATCGGGCGCGTGTGGGGATTGTCCATGCGGCGCGGCGTCGTTAGCGTTTCCCGGCGGACCTTGGGGGATGAATGCATGGATTGGCTCTGGAAAAGCGCGTGTGACATCGGGCGCGGCATTGGCGCCGGGGATGTCGATCCCGTCGACCTGACAGAAGCCTATCTGGAGGCTGCCAGCGATCATCCCTACGCCACCCGGATCTACGCCCGGTTCACCCGCGAACGGGCGCTGAATGAGGCGATCGCCGCCCATGATCGCGCCCGCCACGGCATCCGTCGCGGGCTTCTGGACGGCGTGCCGATCAGCTGGAAGGATCTGTTCGATACGGCCGGTGTCAAAACGGAAGCCGGATCGAAGCTTCTGGAGGGCCGCGTCCCGGCGCAGGATGCCGAAGTGCTTTCCAACGCGACTCGTGTGGGCCTTGTGTGCCTGGGCAAAACCCACATGACGGAGCTTGCGTTTTCCGGGCTTGGGGTGAATCCCTCGACCGCGACGCCGCCCAATTTCAACGATCCCGAACTTGCGCCCGGCGGCTCCTCGTCTGGTGCTGCCACCTCCGTCGCCTACGGGTTGGCGGCGGCGGGCATCGGATCGGACACCGGTGGATCGGTGCGCTTGCCGTCCGCGTGGAACGATCTTGTGGGCTTCAAGCCCACCCACGGCGCGCTGTCGCTTGCGGGCGTCGTCCCGCTGGTGGAGCGGTTCGATACGGTCGGGCCACTGTGCCGCAGTGTCGAGGATTGCGCCGAGCTGTTCGCTGTGATGGGCCATCGCGCCGCGCCGGACCTGCGCGAAGCCTCGCTCAGCGGCACCCGTCTTATGGTTCTGAATCCCTATGCCAGCGATGTCCGCGATGCGCCGGGGGCGGCGTTCCAATCGGCGGTGGAGCGGCTCAGCGCCGCGGGCGCGCAGATCGATACCGCTGAAAGCGCCGCTGTCGATGAGGCCATGCAGACCACCCTTTCCCTTTATACCGCAGAGGCTTACGGCATATGGGGCAAGGTGATCGACGCCGATCCGGACAAGATGTTCCACCGCATCCGCGACCGGTTCCGGCAAGGCGCCGATGTGAAAGCCGCCGATTTCGTCGCGCTCTGGCAACGGCTCCGCGTGCTTCGGGCGGCATTCTGGAACCAGGCCGCCGCCTATGATGCCGTGATCATTCCGAGCGCCGCCAACACCCCGCCCAATGTCGAACGTCTCGACAGCGATGACGACTACTTTGTGACGGAAAACCTGCTGACCCTGCGCAATACGCGGGTCGGAAATCTTATGGGGGCCTGCGCGATATCGCTGCCCACGGGCGTTCCGTCGACGGGGATCATGTTCATGGGTGCCCCGGGGCAGGATGATCGATTGCTGCGTCTGGCCGCGGGGGCCGAGGCGGCGTTGTCGTGACAGGACAGGAGCGACATGTCCTGAAGGCCACACCCGCCTGATTCTGCGCCCGTTTTTCTGGACCCGGACGCCCCGCTTCGCTATCCTTCGGTCAAACAGGGCAAAACGACCCTGATCTTGAGGCAGCAAAGCAGGTCCCATGGCCTTTCCGGAGCGGTTTTCGAACCTCCCAGATTATGCATTTCCGCGTTTGCGGACATTGCTTGATGTGCATGAGCCGGGTGGCGAGCCCGTGCTGATGACCATTGGTGAGCCGCGCCATGCCTTCCCGCCCTGGATCGGCGACGTGATTACCACGCATCTGCAAGGCTTTGGTCGGTATCCCGAGAATGATGGAACGATGGCCCTGCGCGTGGCGCAGGCCGATTGGCTGGGGCGTCGGTTCGGCATCGATGTGGCGGCCGATACGCAGATCCTTGCGCTCAACGGCACCCGCGAAGGACTCTACAATGCCTGCATGGCGCTCTGCCCGGAGCGCAAGAATGGCAAGCAGCCCGTCGTGCTGACGCCCAACCCGTTCTACCAGGTCTATGCCGTGGCCGCGCTGTCAGTCGGGGCGGAGCCGGTCTACCTGCCTGCAACCTCCGAGACAGGCGATCTGCCTGATTTCCATGCCGTCGATCCCGCGATCCTCGACCGGACCGGCATCGCCTACATCTGCTCGCCCGCGAACCCGCAAGGCGCCGTGGCGTCCGAGGCCTATTGGGAGGCCCTGATCACGCTGGCCGAACAGCACGATTTCAAGATCTTCGCGGATGAGTGCTATTCGGAGATCTACCGCAACGCGGCCCCAGTGAGCGCGCTTGGCGTCGCGCAGCGCATGGGCGCGGACCCGGAGCGGGTGATGATCTTTCACTCGCTCTCCAAACGCTCCAACCTGCCCGGCCTGCGTTCCGGCTTCTGCGCGGGCGGCCCGGAAAGCATTGCCCGCATGAAACAGCTGCGTGCCTATTCCGGAGCGCCCCTGCCGATGCCGCTGCAGGCGGTTGCGGAAACGGTCTGGGCGGACGAGGCGCATGTCGAGGACAACCGTGCACTGTACCAACAGAAATACACCATCGCGGACGAGATCTTCGCCGATGTCCCCGGATACCAAGGCCCTGAGGCGGGCTTTTTCCTGTGGCTTCCTGTCGATGATGCCGAGGCCGCAACGCTGAAGCTTTGGCGCGAGACGGGGGTGCGGGTTCTGCCCGGCCACTACCTTGCGCGCGAAGTGGATGGCGTGACGCCCGGCCAGGACCGGATCCGCGTGGCGATGGTGGCAGAACAAGAAGAAATGCGCCGGGGGCTGATGACGCTCCACAAGGCGCTATACGAGTGAGGTAAGACCAAATGGCCTATCAGACCCGACAGCGTGAGCCGCTTCTGGATGGACATATGCACGAGGTGCTGATGCGCCGCGGGCAGGAGATGTTCGGCATGGCGTTGATGGGCCTCGCCGTGGCCCTGGCCGCACTATTGTGGAGCTACGTGCCGGAGGATCCGAACTGGATGGCCGCCACCGATGCGACGCCCGAAAACCTGCTGGGGCGGGGCGGTGCGTCGATTGCCGCTGTCCTGATCATGATCATGGGGTTCGCGGCATGGGTTCTGCCGGTCGCTGCCATGGTCTGGGGCGTGCGGTTCTTGATTCATCGCGGCCACGAGCGGGCCTTGGGTCGCGTCCTGTTTCTGCCGATCGCGATTGCGCTGGCGGCGATTTATGCGGCAAGCCATGTGCCGCCGGCCGATTGGCCCCATTCCTTCGGGGCGGGCGGGTTGTTCGGTGATACGATCCTTGGCGCGGTGCTGAACGCCCTGCCGCTTGCGCCGCAATTCGGCATCCGGATCGCGGCCTTCGCCGCATTCCTTGCCACGGTTGCGATGCTGGTCTTCGTGCTCGGGATGACCCGGCGCGATATCGGCCTGACGCTTCGGTTCCTCCTGATCGGCCTGATGGCGACGGGGTCTGCTGTTGCGCGCATTTTGCAATCACTTGGCCGCCGGGCCGGGGCCACGGCGCAGGCCGTGCAGGCCCGCCGCGCCGCCGCCCGGGCCGAAGGCACGCAGCGTGTTGCCGTGGCCGATCCTCGGGTGCGCCGTGCGGGTGTTTCCGTTGAACCGGCGATGGATGCCGGGGATCTGGACGCGGATACGGCGCAGCCCACCGGCCTTTTCGGCCGGATGCCGCGCCTTTTGCGCGATCCCGAGCCGCCATTGGAAGGTCCGCTGCCCGAGGCTGATCCGGTGCTTGTCGAGGGTCTGGATTACGGTCAGCCGCCGGGTGATGATCGCGTTCGGTCCCGCATTTCCGAAGCGATCCGCGCCCGTGTACGCCAACCCAATACGATCACCGATGTGGCCGCCCGCGCCCGCGTCACGCCCGGAACACCGTCACGCGTGCCGCAGCTGAACCGGATCGAGCCGCCCCTGACCGCTGGTGATGTCCCCGCGGAGGCGCCCATGGCGAGTGTTGAGCCGGTGGATCTCTACGATGACGCCCCGGAGCCCGCTCCTGCCCCGCTCCCGCAGGCACAGCCCGCCTTGCAGCGGCGCGTGGTGCAGCAGCCCACCCGCAAGGCCCCGGCGCAGTCGCGGCAAGCCAAGGCGGATCAACAGCCATCCCTGCCGCTGAGCGAGCCGGAGCCCTATGAATTCCCGCCGCTGACGCTGCTGACCAATCCGACGACGATCGAGCGTCATCACCTGTCCGACGAAGCGCTCGAAGAAAACGCGCGGATGCTGGAAAACGTGCTGGATGATTACGGCGTGAAGGGCGAGATCGTGAGCGTGCGCCCGGGCCCCGTCGTCACCATGTATGAACTGGAACCGGCGCCGGGCCTCAAGGCGTCGCGCGTGATCGGCCTGGCCGACGATATCGCGCGCTCGATGTCCGCACTCAGCGCCCGCGTGTCCACCGTTCCGGGCCGTACCGTGATCGGCATCGAATTGCCCAACCAGAACCGTGAAATGGTGGTCCTGCGTGAAATGCTGAGCCATCGGGATTTCGGGGACGGCGCGCACAAGCTTCCGCTGGCTTTGGGCAAGGATATCGGCGGTGAACCCGTTATCGCGAACCTCGCCAAGATGCCCCACCTGCTGATCGCGGGCACGACCGGTTCGGGTAAGTCCGTCGCGATCAACACGATGATCCTCAGCCTGCTGTACAAGCTAAAGCCGGAAGATTGCCGGATGATCATGATCGACCCGAAGATGCTGGAACTCAGCGTCTATGACGGCATCCCGCACCTCCTGTCCCCCGTTGTGACGGACCCCAAAAAGGCCGTCGTGGCGTTGAAATGGACCGTGGGCGAGATGGAGGAGCGGTACCGCAAGATGTCCAAAATGGGCGTGCGGAATATCGATGGCTACAATTCCCGCGTGAAGGACGCACTGGACAAGGGTGAGATGTTCTCTCGCACCTTCCAGACGGGTTTTGACGACGAGACGGGTGAACCGGTTTTCGAGACCGAAGAATACCTGCCCGAGAAGATGCCCTATATCGTCGTCATCGTCGATGAGATGGCCGACCTGATGATGGTCGCAGGCAAGGAGATCGAGGCCTGCATCCAGCGCCTGGCCCAGATGGCGCGGGCCTCGGGCATCCATATCATCATGGCCACGCAACGCCCCTCAGTCGATGTGATCACCGGTACGATCAAGGCGAACTTCCCGACGCGGATTTCCTTCCACGTCACGTCCAAGGTGGATAGCCGCACGATCCTGGGGGAAATGGGCGCCGAACAGCTTCTGGGCATGGGCGACATGCTCTACATGGCGGGCGGGGCCAAGATCACCCGTGTGCACGGGCCGTTCTGTTCCGACGAGGAAGTCGAGGAAATCGTCCGCCACCTCAAGAGCTTCGGCCCGCCGGATTATGCCTCCAGCGTTCTGGAAGGGCCTGATGAGGACAAGGAAAGCGATATCGACGCGGTTCTGGGCCTCGCCACCGGCGGCAATACGGGCGGCGAAGACGCGCTCTACGATCAGGCGGTGGCGGTGGTGCTCAAGGACCGGAAATGCTCGACCTCCTACATCCAGCGCAAGCTGGGCATCGGCTACAACAAGGCCGCGCGCCTGGTGGAACAGATGGAGGATAACAGCCTCGTGTCGAGCGCCAACCATGTGGGCAAGCGCGAGATCCTGGTGCCGGAGCAGGACTAGGGATGCGGGTTATCAAGGTTGATAAGGTGGGTTAATACTCTGACTTAGAATGATTTTCAGATTCTTATTAACCTTCTGCTAACCATAAAGGCACGGTTTCACCCGCATCCGGCTTAAGCGTCGGTTGCCGGGGAGGATGGGCGAGTGCCGTCCGCGATCGCGGCGCAGGACGGTCGCTGTCCATGGCCGGGTGCGAGCCCTAATCACCCTTTGATAATCGCTGTTTCATCCCACACTTGTGCAGAATTCGGGTGAATTGATTTTTCCGGTTTATACTTGCCGGGATCGTCCAGTGAAGACGCGTGTACGTATATCCGATCACGCATCCGTAGGCTGTTCCGCGTAATCTGAGACCCGCAAGCCGGACAGAAACCACTGAAGGTTGACTGACCCGATCCGCCCGACATTTCGTATATTTTGCACGTGTTGGATATTGAGAAACCCTCGAGTGCGAGAGGCATCATCTCTGAATGACCCGAGCCGGTGAGCTGTTGGCAATCACGACAATGGCAGCGAAACGCGGGGGCATCCAAACGGGTGCCTTCATAGCGCACCAACCCACATTTGCATCCACCAAACAATCGCTCTGACATCGCTGTTCCTCCGCTTCGAAACGTTAGAATAGAACTCTCGCAATGTCAGCTTTGGCCCGCACAGCGACCTTTGGTTTCTCCAAGTCGTGGCAGACGCAAAAACGGCGGCAGGTGACACTACTGACATATCTTGGTGGAGGCGTGTGCTATCTTCGAAGAAGGCTTGTGTGGGAGAGCAATGATGAGCGGCATCGAGAACTACAAATCCCAATCAGGTAAACTGATCCCTGTCTTTCGAATGGAGATAAATACACGACCGGATGATGCCGAAAGACTGTTGGACACCATCTTCAAGGTTCATCCGCTTGCTGTTGGCGCTTACGAGCGAAATGCAACGGTAACTGCTCAGGGAGCTGAGACAGGAAGACCTGGAGAACAGACTGTTACGCGGATTCACAACGAGGATTTCGAGGCCGATGGCACCGAGGTTTATCCCTCGGTCGAGCTGAAGGTGTCTTTCGAGCGCGATGTGCAGCTACTCCAAAAGATCATGGAGGCCGTTCTCCACGCCCATCAGTATGAGGAACCAATCATTCACATCCGCGAGGAATGGGCCAGCCGCGCAAACTACACGCCAAAGAACGATAATCCGAACCGTTGGTGGAACGACGGGCGCGGCACTCCCGAGATGGTTTCACTTGACCAAAGTCGTAGATAGCTGGTCATCCCGAACGACAGCAAAGTCCCGCAAACCTGCCATCGTCCATGGCTCGCTCATCCGGCCCGTTTGCCCGCCCCGGATCGGCGCGGGTTCGGCGATCACCAGCCTTTGATTGCGGGTTTTCCGGGCCTGTTATCGTATAGCGGCGCGGCTATGCCTATATCTTCGGTAAGCATTTCGAATCGGAGAGAAAATCCCATGCCGATCACCCGCCGTGCCCTTTTGGGGACCAGCGCCGCCGCTATTCTCGCCCCCTCCGCGGCCTTCGCCAATGCGATCCCGCTTGCGGATCTGTCCCGCTATCTCAACAGCCTCGACACCGCCGAAAGCCCGTTCACGCAGATCAATTCCGATGGCACCGTATCGACCGGCACCGTGTTCATCCACCGCCCCGGACGGGTGCGGTTCGAATATGACGATGACGATCTGCTGGTGATGGCCGGCGGCGGACAGGTGGCGATTTTCGATGGTCGTGCCTCGGGCCCGCCGGAGCAATATCCGCTGCGCGAAACGCCGCTGCGCATCATCTTGCAGCAAAACGTGAATCTGGGCCAATCGGGCATGGTGAGCGAGCATTCGTTCGACGGCACCTCCACCCGCGTCGTGGCGCGGGATCCGGAGCGGCCCAATATCGGGTCGATCACGCTGGTCTTCACGCCCAACCCGATCGAATTGCGGCAATGGATCATCACCGATGAAGGCGGGTCGCAGACCACCGTGATCCTCGGTGCGCTGGAGGTCGGCGGGCGCATCCCGGCGCGCTACTTCTCGATCCCGCAGGAAACCAATGCGCGCAATGGCGGCTGACGCCTAGCAGCTGGCCAATTGCATCCGGTAGATCTCGGCGCGCTGTTCCACGCGCGTCGCGACCTCCAGCAGCCACGGCTTGGAATTGTGGCTGCCCCTTGCATAGCCGGTATGGCCCTCGTGGTAGGCGAGGTACTGGTTGCGCGTGTCATGCAGCGGGATGCCGTTCCGTTCCAGCGTCAGGTTCATGTACCAGCCCATGAAATCGGTTGCGTCGTCGATATCGGTGCGCCGGGCGCGGCGATTTCCGGTATCCTGCTGATACTCCGCCCAGGTGCCGTCGAGCGCCTGGGAATAACCGATCGCCGAGCTCTGCCGCCCCATCGGGATCACGCCAAGCGCGAACTGGAAGGGGGGGCGGATATCGCCGTCGAACCGGCTTTCCTGATGGATGGTGGCCATCTGCACGTGCACGGGCACGTTCCAGCGCCGTTCTGTCCGGCGCATGGCACGCATGTAATTGGGCCGTTCCCGGCCCAATGCGCATGCATCATCCAGATTTCGGGGGCTGTCGAATTCCCGCGATCCACATGCCGCGAGAGAGGCCAGAAGGCCTGTCAAAAGGGTGCGTCTATACATTGGCCTGCTCTGCCTCTGGGTGCCGCGTTTTCACGGCTTGGGGCGGAGTATAGGCTAAAATGCTGCGCATGAAAACTGGTGGATTGCCTCACCCGGGCAGAAGGAACGACAGTGTGATCGGCAGCGCCGCGATGGCCAGAAGCGTGGAGACGACGACAAGGCCCGCAACCGCCTCGGCCTCGGCCTGGTAGCGCTCGGCCAGCAGGTAGGAGGTGACGCCAACCGGCGTGACGAGTTGCAGGATCAGCACGCTGAGCGCCAGCTGGTCGAGGCCGAGCGCCAGTCCCACGGCGAGGCCGACGCTCAGGCCGATGGTCAGCTTTATCACCGATAACCCCAGGGCGGGCAGGGCGCGTTCGGGCTTCAGACGGGCGACTGCGGCACCAAGCGTCAGCAACATCAAGGGAATGCCAAGCTGCCCCATCAGGCCGATGCCGGTCATCGCCACCTCCGGCGGCGTCCAGCCAAGGGCGAGGCAGGCGACGCCAAGAACGGAGGCCCAGACCATCGGTTCTTTCAGGACCCGGGCGGGGTTCTGCACACCCGCGACCATCCACAGACCCAGCGTGAACATGATGATCGCCATCACCGCGAAGACGACGATGGCAAGTCCAAGGCCGGTCTCGCCGAAGGCGAAGAGCGCCAGCGGCAGGCCCAGATTGCCGGTATTGCCGAAGGTCAACGGGGCAAGATAGCCGCGCAGGTTCAACCCCAAGCTCCGAACGATGCCCCAGGTGATAAGTGCGACGAGGCCATAGGCGATGGCGGCGGCAAGGCTCAGGCTCGCCAGGGCCGCGGGCGCGATCTCGGCCTGCACCAGCGTCGCGAAGATCAGGCAGGGCACGGCATAGGTCATGGCCAGCCGGGTGACGAATTCCGTCGGGTAGTCGTGCCCGAACCGCACCCAGGCAAACCCGGCCGCGCCCAGGAAAAACACCGGCGCGGTGATCTCGAGCACTGTCAGGGTCAGGTTCACAGACTGTTTCCCTTGAAATCGGCCCGCCAGCATGGACAAACCGGGGCTGCCTTCGGTAACAAATATCTGGGAACCCAGGGGCTAGCCATGCTTGAGACTCACGCCAAATACAATATCGGACAGGTTGTGCGGCACCGCAAACACCCGTTTCGGGGGGTTGTCTTTGATATCGATCCGGAGTTCTCGAACACCGACGAATGGTATGACGCGATCCCCGAAGAGGCGCGCCCTCGCAAGGAGCAGCCGTTCTACCACCTGTTGGCGGAGAACGATCAGACCTATTACGTGGCCTATGTATCGGAGCAGAACCTTGTTCCCGACTATACCGGCGAGCCGGTGAGCCACCCTGATCTGCCGGACCTGTTCGGCGAGTTTCAGGACGGGTATTACCCGTTGGAATATCAGCTGAACTAGGGGCGTGCCTGGCCGGGGCCGGGCCGGGGCTGGGGCCGGTTGCGGTGCCTTAGCCGAGCGTACGCAGGTGCTGCGTAAGTGCGTCGATATTGCCACCGCGCGCTTCCAGCATCGCGCCGATTTCCGTGCGTTCCGAGATCATCAGGTTCACACCCGCGATGATCAGGTTGAAGAAGAGCGGTCGCCCCGACCCGTCCGAGACCAGCCAGCGCAGCTCGAACGGCGCCTCGTTGCGCATGTTGACGGTGGTGATGACCTCGAAGAACGACCGCACCGGGCGCGCATCGTTCACGGCGATGGAGCCGCCGATGAATTCACGGAACCGACGGCCGTATTTGGCCGAGAAGTAATCCTGAAACGCCTCGGTGAAGGCGCGCATCTGGGCGCGCGACGCGGAGCGTGCGGGCGGCCCGAGGACCGAGCGCGCGATGGTCGGCACATCGGCATAGGTGCGGAAAATGCGCTCCATTTCCGGCAGGACAACCGCCTCCGATCCGCCGGCCCCGATCACCCGGTTCACATCCGCCACGGCGGCCTCGACGAGGGCGCGGGCCTGCCCCGCGGTCAGGGCCTGGGCCGGGCGCGGCAGGAACGGGAGCGTGGCGCCCGCGAGCAGGGATGACAGAACGGCGCGGCGGCGGAAGCTGAGGAGGTTATTGCACATAGGGATCAAAATACGGGTCCGAGTAAGGGTCATAATTCGGGTCTGCGGCAACGGCGGCGGCGGCCGCCGCCGGATCTTCGTTGGCATAGGGATCTTCATATGCCAGGTCCGCACCCCCCAGTTCAAAACGGCGCTGCTGCAGGTAGAGCGAGCGGAGCTGCGCGTAGCTGTCAGCGCTTTCGTACAGGATGGAATCGATGGTTGTATCGAATTGATACCGTGAATCGAGCCCCGATGCGACGCTTGTTGCCATCAGATACGTGCTTTCCGGCGTATCGACGAGGTGACGGATCGGATTTAGGGCGAAATCCACCACCATCCCGACCGTATCGCGCGTGGTGGAAGGGCCAAGCACGGGATGAACCACATAGTCGCCCTCGCCGAAGCCGTAGATATGCATCGTCTCGCCGAAATCGGTCGGCTCTTCGGGGATCCCCATGGCGCTGGCCGGGTCCAGCAGGCCGCCAAGCCCGATGGTGGTGTTGATGGCGAACCGCAGCGTGTTCTGCGCCGCATCGCCCAGCCGCAATTGCAGCAGGTTGTTGAGCACATGGCTCGGCTGGCTCAGGTTCGACGCGAAATTGGAGACACCCTGGCGCACGGGTTCGGGAATACTGTTGCCATAGGCATCCGAGGACGGGCCAAGCACGGCGCGATCCAGCGCGAGGTTGAATTCGTGGGCGGCGCGGTTGCGCGTCTCGTGCTCATCGGCGATCTGGTCGCCCGGCGGCAGCGTGGCCGGGCCACAGGCCACAAGCGTCAGAACCACGCCAATTG
This sequence comes from uncultured Roseicyclus sp., assembly GCA_947494975.1. Classification (GTDB taxonomy): domain Bacteria; phylum Pseudomonadota; class Alphaproteobacteria; order Rhodobacterales; family Rhodobacteraceae; genus Gymnodinialimonas. The sequence continues at coordinate 403,180 of CANLXA010000004.1, forward strand.
TACCGAGGTGTCGTATCGTCCGTCCGACTGGCAGCGTCGTGTGAGCGTGCAATTCAATCCCCTCGCGTCTGGCCGATTTGCAACATGTTGGCCGCGGAACTCTTTCGAAAGAGTATCGTGCAACTATGCAGGGCGGCACCCCCTTGCTACTTCGTCTGCGCAGCTTGAGAGTGTCAAGACGTGCACCGTTCACAACCGCGCGCCGGAGGGCATTTGGCGAAGATGAGCCGACAACGCCGACCCCACCTGGATGAGCTGGCCGAGTTCCGGCGGCGCAATGCGTGGATCCTCTGGTCCGTTCTGCTGTTCTCGATGTTCGTCAACGTCCTGATGATGACCGGGCCGCTCTACATGCTGCAAGTGTATGAGCGCGTCCTGGGCTCGGGCAGTGAAGAGACGTTGCTGGCCCTGTCGATCCTTGTGGTGTTCCTGTTCGCGATGATGGGAATCCTTGATTTTGCACGCGCCCGGCTGGCGGCGCGATACGGCGCCCGCTTGCAAGAGGCGTTCGATGCCCGCGTGTTCCGGGCCGCCATGGCGCGCGCGCAACGCACCGGTCAGGCGCAGACGGCGCTGGGTGATCTGGCCTCGGTTCAGCGGCTCACATCCTCCCCCGTCTTCATGGCGATCTTCGATCTGCCCTTCACGCCGCTGTTCATTCTGGCGATCTTCACCTTCCATGCCTGGCTTGGCTGGATGGCCGTCGGTGGCGCCATCCTGCTCATCATCGTGACGTTTCTGAACCGCGCTCGGACCGCCTTGCCCCTCACCGAAGCGGCGGAAACCAGCCGAATGGCCGACCGGATGGCCGGTGAGATGCAGTCGGAGGCGGAAATCATCCGATCGCTGGGGATGCAGGGCGCCGCCTTCAACCGGTGGCACCGCCAGCGCGAACAGGCACTTGATCTGTCGATGCGCGCGGCCGACCGGGTGGGCGGCTATTCGACCCTGTCGAAATCACTGCGCATGTTCTTGCAATCGGCGATCCTTGGCCTTGCGGCCTATCTGGTGTTGCAGGGCGACTTGCGCGCTGGTGCGATGATCGCGGGCTCGATCCTCATGGGCCGCGCTTTGGCGCCGATCGATCTGGCGATCGGCCAATGGTCGATGATTTCAGAGGCGTTGCGCGGCTGGGGCCGGCTGCGCACGCTGTTGAAGGATGAGGTGGAGGAACCCGAGCGCCTGAGCCTGCCGCGCCCGGCGGCTGCGCTCGAGGTTGCCGGCCTGACGGTGGCGCCCCCGGGCGAAAGCAAGCCGTCCCTGCGCGGTGTGTCGTTCCGGCTGGAGCCCGGCGAAGCCATCGGCGTAATCGGGCCCTCGGGGTCAGGCAAATCCACATTGGCCCGCGCCGTCACCGGCGTCTGGCCGCCGGGGGGCGGATCGATCCGCCTGGATCGCGCCACGCTCGATCAATACGATCCCGACACGTTGGGCAAGCTGATCGGATACCTGCCGCAATCCGTGACCCTGTTCGATGGCACGGTGGCGGAAAACATCGCCCGCCTCGATCCCGCGCCCGACGGGTCCGCCGTGACAGCGGCCGCCACCGCGGCGGCGGCTGATACGATGATCCGGGCCCTGCCTGACGGCTACGATACGCAGGTGTCCGGCCTTGGCCCGCGTCTGTCGGGCGGGCAGATCCAGCGGGTCGGTCTGGCCCGCGCGCTCTATGGCGATCCGGTCCTGCTGGTGCTGGATGAGCCGAACTCGGCGCTCGACCACGAAGGGTCGGAGGCGTTGAACCGCGCCGTCGAGGGCATGAAGAAGCGGGGCCTTGGGGTGTTGATCATGGCGCATCGTCCAAACGCGATCCAGCAATGCGACAAGCTTCTGGTGTTGAAGGATGGCATGGTGCAGGCCTTCGGTCCGCGGGATGAGATCCTCGCCAAGGTCCTCACCAACAGCGCCGATGTGCAGCGGGTTGCTCAGGCCCGCGCGGCCGGTGGCCTGACATGAGCGGCGCGCGCCCTTCTTGGTCCGTCGGGGGGCCGCTCACGGTCGGTGTGCTGGCGCTTGTCGTTCTGGTCGTCGGGTTCGGCAGCTGGTCCGTGATGACAACCCTGTCGGGTGCCGTCGTCGCCTCCGGGCAGATCGAGGTGGATCGCAATCGTCAGGCCATTCAGCACCCCGAAGGGGGCGTGGTGGCGGAGTTGCTGGTGGATGAAGGGGATAGTGTCGACGAAGCCGAGGTTCTGGTCCGGCTCGATCCCGCCGAGCTAGCCACGGAATTGACGGTCACGCAGGCCCGGCTTGGCGAAATCCGTGCCCGTCGCGCCCGCCTTGAGGCCGAGCGCGACGGTGCCGATGAAATCGTGTTTCCCGAAACCCTGCTTGCGCTGAGCGAGACCGACCCCGAGGTGGAGGATCTTCTGCGCGGGCAGAACAACCTGTTCGCGGCGCGCGCCGATACGCTGGCGCGTGAAGCCGAGCAATTGGGGGGCCGGATCACGCAGGTCGAGGCGCAGGTGACCGCGCTTCAGGCGCAGGAAGACGCGCTGAGCGAACAGATCGCGCTGGTCGAGGAAGAGCTGGCGCGCCGACAGGACCTGCTCGACAGGGGCTCCGGCACGCGGGAACCGGTGGTGCGATTGCAGCAGGAGCTTGTGCAGCTGCGCGGCGCTGCGGGCGAGGTTGCGGCGGGCCGGGCCGAGGCCGCGGAGCGGATCATCGAAAGCGAATTGGCTATCCTGCAACTAACCACCCAACGCCGCGAGCAGGCCATCGCCGAATTGCGCGAGATCCGGGTGTCGGAACAGGAGCTGTCGGAGCGCGCGGCGAACCTGTCGCTCCGGATCAGCCGGCTGGAGTTGCGCGCGCCCGTGGCGGGCCGGATCCACGGGCTGACGATTTTCGGGCCGCGCTCGGTGCTGCGCCCCGCCGATCCGTTCGCCTATATCGTGCCCGATGGCCGCCCGCTGGTGATCTCGGTGCGGGTTCCGGCGATCGATATCGATCAGGTGTTTGTGGGGCAGGTCACGTCGCTCCTGTTCCCCGCCTTCGATCAGCGGGAGATGCCCGAGGTGGTGGGCGAGGTCAGCCAGGTGTCGGCCGACGCCTTCACCGACGAGGTCAACGGCGCCAGCTTCTACCGCGCCGAGATTGTGATGGCCGAGGATCAGGCCGCGCTTCTGGGCACCCGCGTTCTGGTGCCCGGAATGCCGGTCGATGCGTTCATTCGCACCGAGGACCGCACGCCGCTGACCTACCTGCTTGAGCCGTTCGCGGCCTATTTCAACCGCGCCTTCCGCGAGTCCTGAGCGGGGCTTTCCCTTTGCGCGGACCGCCACTAGGCTCCGCTGCGAAATACAAATCATGGGAGGCTCGGCTATGGGCGGACAGATCGAAGCGCGGCTGGCGGAACTGGGTGTGACCCTCGGGGAGGCGACGGCGCCCGCGGCCAATTACGTGCCGTTCGTACAGGTGGGCGAGACGCTGTTCGTTTCTGGGCAGATCTCCATGGAAAACGGCCAGATGATCACCGGCAAGGTCGGCGCCGACATGTCGGTGGAGGATGGGGCCGCCGCCGCGAAGGTCTGCGCCATCAACCTGCTGGCGCAGGTCAAGGCCGCCTGCGGTGGTGATCTCGACAAGCTGGTGCGTGTGGTGAAGCTGACCGGCTTCGTGAATTCCACGCCGGATTTCACCGAACAACCCAAAGTCATCAACGGGTGCTCCGACTTTCTGGTCGAGGCGCTGGGAGAGCGCGGGCGGCATTCCCGTTCGGCGGTCAGTGCGGGCGCGTTGCCGTTCAACGTCGCCGTCGAGATCGAAGGCATCTTCCAGATCGCCCCATGACCCCGCCCCTGCCACCGCAATTCCTTGGCCGTCCGCTGGCCCATCGCGGCCTTCATGATCGCGCCAGGGGTGTGATCGAGAACAGCGCGGGCGCGGTGCGCGCCGCCGTGGCGGCGGGCTACGGGATCGAGATCGATGTGCAGTTGGCCTCGGACGGCGCGGCGATGGTGTTTCACGATGATCGGCTGGACCGGCTCACGGCCCAAAGCGGCCCGATCCGGGGCTGGGCGTCGCGCGATCTGGCGAAGGTGCAGCTGACCGGATCGGATGAGACCGTGCCGACCCTGCCCGAGGTGCTGGAGATCGTGGCGGGCGCGGTCCCGCTGCTGATCGAGTTGAAGGACCAATCGGGCGGCACCGGCTCGGCCCCCGATGATCTGGAACGCGCCGTTGCGGCGGCGCTCAAGGGCTATGACGGCCCCGTCGCCGTGATGTCCTTCAACCCCCACATGGTCGCCAATCTGCAAAAGCGCGCGCCCCGTGTGCCACGCGGCATCACGACCGATGGCTACAACGAAAAGGAATGGCCCGACCTGTCGTCGGACAGCCTCCATTTCCTGCGCGAGATCGGGGCGTTCGACGCCGTGGGCGCCAGTTTCATCAGCCACGATTGGCACGATCTGACCGCCCCTCGGGTGACGGATCTGAAGGCCAGGGGCGTGCCGATCCTGTGCTGGACCGTCAAAAGCGCCGAGGATGAGGCGGTCGCCCGCCGCGTCGCCGACAACATCACCTTCGAGGGCTATACGCCCGCCGATTGACCGCCGCGTGATGCGCCCCATCTATGGCTCACACCCCCTGCGGAGATCCCGATGGACGGCGAAGCCCAGATCAGCATCGATGTTCTGACCAGCCTGTCGCAGATCGAGGCGGCGGAGTGGGATTCCTGTGCCTGCCCCGAAGGCGAAACCGGCCGCCCGCGCGATCCGTTCACCACGCACCGGTTTTTGCACGCCCTGGAGGCGTCCGGCTCCGTGGGCCCCGGCACCGGCTGGCAACCGCGCTATCTGGTGGCGCGCCACGAGGATCAGGCCGTCGCCTGCGCGCCGCTTTACGCCAAGGGCCACAGCCAGGGCGAGTACATCTTCGATCACAATTGGGCCCATGCCTACGAAAACGCAGGCGGCGAGTATTACCCGAAATTGCAGCTCGCCGTGCCCTTCACCCCCGCCACGGGCCGCCGGTTCCTGACCCGCCCCGGATGGGACTCGACGGGCATCGCGGCGCTTCTGCAAGGTTCCGTTCAACTGGCGGTCGACAACGAATTATCCTCCCTCCACGTCACCTTCTGCACCGAGGATGAGGCGATTGCCGGGGAGAAGATCGGCCTGATGCGGCGCTGGTCCCAGCAATTCCATTGGCAGAACGACGATTACGCCGATTTCGACGCGTTCCTCGCCACGCTCTCCAGCCGCAAGCGCAAGAATATCCGCAAGGAACGCGCGCGGGCGCAGGCCTTCGGTGGCAATATCGTCAGCCTCAGCGGCGACGCGATCCAACCGGAACACTGGGACGCCTTCTGGCACTTCTATCAGGATACCGGTGCGCGAAAATGGGGCACGCCGTACCTGACGCGCGCCTTCTTCGACATCGCGCAGGACATGCTGGCCGATGACATGCTGCTCTGCCTCGCGATCCGCGACGGGCATCCTGTCGCCGGGGCCCTAAACTTCATCGGCGCCGAGACGCTCTACGGGCGCTACTGGGGCTGCGTGGAAGATCACCCCTGCCTGCATTTCGAGCTGTGTTACTATCAGGCCATCGACTTCGCGATTGCCAATGGCATGGCGCGGGTGGAAGCCGGTGCGCAGGGCGGCCACAAGCTCGCCCGCGGCTACATGCCGGTGACAACCCATTCGCTCCACTGGGTGCGGGATGCAGGCTTTGCCGAGGCGATTGGCCGGTATCTTCAGGCCGAACGCGCCGCGGTGGATGAAGAGATCGAAGTGCTGACGAAATACGGCCCCTTCAAGCGGGCCCATGTGGAGGAACAGGAATGACAAAGCCCGTGAAACTGGAGGGTGATGACCGTGACAAGGCCCTGGCCGCCTTGGCCGATCACGGCTGGAGCATCGCCGATGGGCGCGATGCCATCTCCAAAACCTTCGCCTTCTCGGATTTCAACGAAGCCTTCGGCTGGATGACCCGCGTGGCGCTGGTGGCCGAGCACATGAACCATCATCCGGAATGGTCGAATGTCTACAAGACGGTGGAGGTCACGCTCAGCACCCACGATGTGGGCGGGCTGTCGCAGCTTGATGTGGCCATGGCCTCGAAGATGGACCGCCTGGCGGGCTGACAAAAAAGGCGCGCCGCCCGATCCCGGGCCACGCGCCGATAAATTCACGCGTTCGGTTCAGATCGCTGCCACCAGCGTCTCACCCGCGGAGACTTCACACACGCCGGGGCCTTCCTCGACATTGAGGACCTTCACAACACCGTCTTCCGCATACATCGCGTAGCGGCGCGAGCGGTCGTAGAAGCCCACGGGTTCCGCCGTCCAGTTCATACCGATGGCCTTGGTGAATTCCGCCGATGCGTCACCCAGAAGCGTGATGCCCGCATTCTTGCCGCCCGTTGCGTCGCCCCAGGCGTCCATCACGAACGGATCGTTCACCGACACGCAGATCACCTCGTCCACGCCTTTGGCGTCGAACTCGTCCTTGGTGCGGATGAAACTGGGCATATGGGCGGAGGTGCAGGTGCCGGTATAGGCGCCCGGCAGCCCGAAGATCACAACCTTGCGGCCCTTGGTCAGGCTCGCCATCTCGACTTGCTCGGGGCCGTCCGCGCCGATCCGAAGCAGCGTTGCATTGGGCAATGTGTCGCCTGTGGAAAGTGTCATCAATCTCGCTCCTGCGCTTGTCCTGTCATTGACCTCGCATATAGGGTCCGCCGCGATAAGGCCAAGCAGGAAGAACATCATGGATCGGATCGTTGTTGTCGGCGCCGGGCAGGCCGGCGCGTCTTGTGTGGCCAAGGTGCGGGCCGAAGGATTCGGGGGCGCGATCACCCTGATCGGGGAAGAACCCGTGCCGCCATATCAGCGCCCGCCTTTGTCCAAGGCCTATCTGCTGGGGGATATGGCGCTGGAGCGCCTCTTTCTGCGGCCCGAGGCCTGGTATGCCGAACATGATGTGGATCTGCGTCTGGGCCAGCCGGTGACGGATGTCGATGCCGCCGCCAGAACGGTGACGCTGGGTGATGATGTCCTGCCCTATGACGCGCTGGTGCTGGCCACCGGCTCCACGCCGCGACGCCTGCCCGATACGATCGGCGGCGATCTGCGCGGCGTTCACGTGGTGCGGACGCTGGCCGATGTCGACGCGATGGAGCCGGGCATGATCGAGGATCGCCGCGCGCTGATCGTGGGCGGTGGTTATATCGGCCTGGAGGCGGCGGCCGTTGCCCGCAAACGCGGGATGGATGTGACGCTGATTGAGGCCGCCCCGCGCATCCTGGGCCGTGTCGCCGCGCCCGAGACGGCGGATTACATGCGCGCGCTGCACCAGTCCCATGGGGTCAAGATCCTGGAAGGCGTAGGACTCACCTGCCTGAACGGTGTCGATGGGCGCGTGGTGGGCGCGATCCTGGCGAACGGGGAAGAGCACCCCTATGACATCGTGATCGTCGGCATCGGGATCACCCCCAATGACGCGCTGGCGCGGATGGCGGGTGTCACCCTCGACAATGGCATCGCCACCGATCTTCTGGGCCGCACCAGCGATCCGCATATCTGGGCCGCCGGCGATTGTGCCTCGCTGCCGTTCCGGGGGGAGCGGATCCGGCTGGAAAGCGTTCAGAACGCCATTGATCAGGCCGAGGCAGTGGCGAAGAACATCCTTGGCGCCGGGCAGGATTACGTGCCGAGGCCCTGGTTCTGGTCCGATCAATATGACCTCAAGTTGCAGATTGCGGGTTTGAACACCGGTTATGACAAGGTCGCCGTCCGCGATGGCGGCGCGGCGCGGTCGCATTGGTATTACGCGGCCGATACGCTTCTGGCGGTCGATGCGATGAACGACCCGCGCGGCTACATGATCGGCAAGCGGATGATCGAGGCGGGCAAGTCGCCGCCGCCCGACGTGGTGGCCGACCCCGAAAGCGATCTGAAGGCGCTCCTGAAAGCATGAGGATCGTCGGTGGCCGTCTGCGCGGCAAGAAGCTGGCCGATCTGGGGGAGGGCGATGCCGCCGCCCATCTGCGTCCCACAACCGACCGCGTGCGCGAAAGCCTGTTCAATCTGCTGACCAATGGTCGCAACGGCGATCTGGTCACCGGCACCCGTGTGCTCGACCTCTTCGCGGGCACCGGCGCGTTGGGGTTGGAGGCGCTCAGCCGTGGCGCGATCCACGCCACCTTCGTCGATAATGGCAACGCCGCCCGGGCGCTCCTGCGCGAGAATATCGCGGCCTGTTCCGCGCAAGGCCTCACCAAGGTGTTCCGCAAGGACGCGGCGCAGATCGGCCCGGCGAAATCCCCCGTCGATCTGGTGTTTCTCGACCCGCCCTATGGCAAGGGCCTCGGCGAGACGGCCCTCGACGCGCTGCTGCAAAACGGCTGGCTCGCCCCCGGAGCCACCGTGGTCTGGGAGGAGACCAGCCCCCCGATCATCCCCGTGCCGTTCGAGACGCTGGATCACCGCAGCTACGGCCAAACCACCATCACATTGCTGAGACACCCATGATCCCCGATCTTGTCATCTTCGATTGCGACGGCGTGCTGGTGGATTCCGAGCCGATCTCCAACCGGGCCCTGGTGGCCAACCTGTCCCGCCACGGCCTGTCGCTCAGCGTCGACGCCGCCATGAACCACTTCATCGGCGGTTCGATGGACACCGTGGCCCGCAAGGCCCGCGATCTGGGGGCGATCCTCCCCGACGGGTGGATCGAGGACATGTACGGGGACATGTATGCCGCCCTCCGGCAGGGGGTGGAGCCGATCCCCGGCGTGATTGCCGTGCTGGATCGCCTCGACAGCGCGGGCCTGCCCTATTGCGTCGCCTCCAACGGCTCGGACGAGAAGATGGATATCACCTTTGGCGCAACCGGCCTGATGGACCGGTTCGCGGGCAAACGCTTCTCCGCCCATGCGCTCGGCGTGTCCAAACCCGACCCGGAGCTGTTCCTGATCGCGGCCCGGCATTTCGGCGTCGATCCCGCCCGCGCCGTGGTGATCGAAGACAGCCTCTCGGGCGCCTTGGCCGCGCAGCGCGCCGGAATGCCATGCTTTGGCTACGCGCCCGAAGGTCACGGCGCGACGCTTGCGGATGTGGAGGCGAGGATATTCACAGATATGGCCGATCTGCCCGGCCTGCTGCGCCTGCCGGATTAATCCACAGAAACCACATCCTGTGGGTCTTGTTTACCGAATCTCAATATGGGACGGTCTCAAGATAACGAGCAATTCTAAACAAACCTGACAGGCTGCCCCCGAACACGATGTTGGTCGAACACCCCGACACATCTGCGTTGCTGAAATCCACCTTCGGATTTGACGCCTTCCGCCCCGGTCAGGCGGAGATTGTGGAGGCCGTGGCCTCGGGCAAGAACGTGCTGGCGATCATGCCGACCGGCGGCGGCAAGTCCCTTTGCTTCCAGCTTCCGGCCCTGTTGCGGGATGGCGTGACGGTGGTGATCTCCCCGCTCATCGCCCTGATGCGCGATCAGGTGCGGGGGCTGCGCGAAGCGGGGGTGGAGGCGGGCGCGCTGACGTCAGGCAACACGCCGGAGGAAACCGATGCGGTCTGGGCGGGGCTTGAGGCGGGCACGCTGAAGCTCCTTTACATCGCGCCCGAACGCCTGGCCTCGTCGGGCACCGAACGCATGCTGAGCCGCGCGGGCGTGTCGATGATCGCTGTGGACGAGGCCCATTGCGTCAGCCAATGGGGCCACGATTTCCGCCCCGATTACCTGCGTCTGGGTGCGCTGCGCCGCACGCTCAACGTACCACTGGCCGCTTTCACAGCCACCGCGGATGCCGAAACCCGGGCCGAGATCTGCCACCGCCTGTTCGATGATGAACCACCCGAGACGTTCCTGCATGGCTTCGATCGCCCCAACCTGACGCTGGCCTTCGAGGTCAAGAACCAGCCGCGCCAGCAGATCCTCAGCTTCGCCGCCGCGCGCAAGGGCCAATCGGGCATCGTCTACACAGGCACCCGCGCCAAGACGGAAACGCTCGCCCAGGCCTTGCGGCAGGACGGCCATAATGCCTGCCACTATCACGCCGGGATGGACGTCGATGACCGCCGCATTGTCGAGCATCGGTTCAACACCGAGGATGGATTGATCGTCTGCGCCACCGTCGCCTTCGGGATGGGCGTCGACAAGCCCGATATCCGCTGGGTCGCCCATGCCGATCTGCCCAAGAGCATCGAAGGCTATTATCAGGAAATCGGTCGCGCGGGCCGCGATGGCGCACCCGCCGACACGCTCACGCTCTATGGCCCCGACGATATCCGCTTCCGCCGTCAGCAGATCGATGAAGGCCTTGCCCCGCCGGAACGGAAATCCGCCGACCATGCCCGCCTGAACGCGCTCTTGGGTCTGGCCGAGGCGCAGGGCTGCCGCCGCGAGGTTCTGCTAGGCTATTTCGGCGATGATGCCAGCGATTGCGGCAATTGCGATCTATGTGAAAAGCCGCCCGAATTGTTCGATGCCTCCGTCGCCGTGCAAAAGGCGCTCAGCGTGATCCTGCGAACCGGTGAGTCGTTCGGCGCGGGCCATCTGATCGACGTGTTGATCGGCGCGCAAAACGACAAGATCCGCCAGCGCGGCCATGATCGCCTGCCGACCTACGGGATCGGGACGGAATTCGACAAACGCGGCTGGCAGGCCGTGTTCCGCCAGATGATGGGCCGCGATCTGATCCGCCCCGATCCCGAACGCCACGGCGCCTTCCGGATGACCCCGGCGGCCCGACCGATCCTGCGGGGCGAGGCCGGGATCACGCTGCGCAAGGACACCATCACCAAAGCGCCCCGCCGCCCCGCCGTGAAGGCGCTGGTGAGCGAGGAGGACGCGCCGCTTCTCTCGGCCCTCAAGGCCAAGCGCCGGGCTTTGGCCGAAGAGGCCCGCGTGCCCGCTTACGTGATCTTCACCGACAAGACCCTGATCGAAATGGCCGAAACCCGGCCCATGACCTTGGACGATATGGCGCGCATTTCGGGCGTCGGCGCGACCAAGCTCGACCGTTACGGCGATGCCTTCCTGACCGTGATCACCGGCGAGGCGGCGGAGGCCGTCCACCCGATGCGCCGCGCCATTGCCGGGCGCGGGGAGGCGGAGATTTTCGATCGCCTGATGGAGGCGCAGCAGGATCTGATGCGCGGCGATGACGGCACCGGAAAATACCTGAGCGTCACCCATTCGACCCTGCGCAAGATCGCGGAGCGCAAGCCCGGCTCGCTGGGGGATATGGCGCGGATTGCCGGGATGGGCGACCAGAAGGTGGACCGGTTCGGCGAGGCCTTCCTCGAAATCCTGCGCGAGGCTGGATAAGCCCGCCCGCCCGATTACATCTTGCCCCGGACTGCCAGAGGAGCCGCCATATGCTGACCGTGATTTCCCCCGCCAAGCGCCTCGACTGGTCCGCCCGCGATACCGCCACCACCACGCCGGATTTTCAGGATGATGCCGTGAAGCTTGCCCGCGCGGCCGGGAGGCTCAGCCAGCGGGATCTGGGCAAGCTCATGGATATCAGCCCCGATCTGGCCAAGCTGAACGCCGCGCGCTTCAAGGATTTTGAGGTCACACCTGACGATGTCCGCCCCGCCGCCCTGGCCTTCGCGGGCGACACCTATATGGGCCTTGAGGCCGCAACGCTGGAGGCCGATGCGCTGGCCTATGCGCAGGACCATCTGCGCATCCTGTCGGGGCTCTATGGCCTGCTGCGCCCGCTCGATGCGATCCGCCCCTACCGGCTTGAAATGGGCAGCCGCCTGAAAACGCGGAAGGGTGCCAATCTCTACAGGTATTGGGGCACGCGGATTTCGGACGCGTTGAACGCGCAGGCGGCGGCGGTTGGGGCACAGACCCTGATCAACTGCGCCTCCATCGAATACTTCAGCGCCGTCGACACCGACGCCCTCGAACTTCAGATCGTCACGCCGCAGTTTTTCGAGGATAAGCCCGGCGGCCCCAGGATCGTCAGCTTCTTCGCCAAAAAGGCGCGTGGCGCGATGGCCCGGTTCGTCATGGAACGCCGCCTGACCGCGCCGGATCAGATCCTCGATTTCGAAAGCGGCGGCTACGTCCACGTACCGGAGCTGAGCACGCCCGAGAAACCGGCTTTCCTGAGGACCGAGGTCGCGGCGGCGGCTGCCTGACCCGACGGCTCTGCCGTCCTTGAGCTTCAGATATCTCAGGGGGAGTCGCCCCCCGAAACAGCGAAAACGTGGTCACCAAAACGTTAACAGTTTTGCGTTATCGGCGATAAAACAAGGGCTTAACCCGCCTTATCAACCTTGATAGCCCCCGGCACAGGTCGGATCAGTGATCCGGCTTGTTGACCTCGAAGGCCGCCTTCTGGTCGGCGCTCGCCTCCGTCTGATATTTGGCCTTCCACTCCGAGTACGGCATCCCGTAAACCACCTCCCGCGCGGCCTCCTTGTCGATCTCGACCCCGCGCGCCGCGGCCTCTTCCTGATACCACCGGCTCAGGCAATTCCGGCAGAACCCGGTCAGGTTCATCATGTCGATATTCTGCACGTCCTTGCGGTCGTCCAGATGGGCCAGCAGGCGCCGGAAGGCGGCGGCCTCAAGCTCGGTCCGGGTCGGTTCGCTCATCGAAAACTCCCTCCTGATATCTCCTACAGCTCGGCACTGACCCGCGTCGCGTCAAGCAGCTGCGCCAATCGGCGCCCCCATCCGGCCTGCGCCTCGGGCGTTTCGATCAGGTCGTTGCGGATTTCGATCAACGCATGCAGCCGCCCGGGCTGCACCCCGTGGCGGTCCATCGCATCGCCCGGCAGGTGGCCGGAATAGGGTTCGTTGTCGCCGACACACAGATCCGGCTCGTCATTCAGGCGCGCGAGCAGCGGGTAGGCCAACCGGGTGTCCCCGGAATACAGCACCGCCACATCCCAAGGGCGCGGCGGGCGGCCCTGAAAGGCGGGCGTGAAGCTGTGGATGGCGATGACAATCGGGTTGTCCCGCGCCGCGATCACGTCGGCGACCGCGCGGTGATAGGGCCTGTGATACCGCTTCAGCCGCCGCTCGATCTCGGCCGCGTCCACCCCGCGATTGGCCGGAATGATCGAGCCGTCATAGATCTGCATCAGAAGCGTCGGATCGTCTTCATCCCGGTTCGGGTCGATCACCAACCGCGAGAATTTCGAGAGCACCACCGGCGCGTCCAGCGCCTCCCCCAGGGCCCGCGCCACGCCGTCCGCGCCCACGTCAAAGGCAATGTGGCGGGTCATGTCGGCCTCCGACACGCCCAGATCGCCGCCGGCCACATCGTCCGGCACGCGGTTGGAGGCGTGATCGCAGGTGATCACCCACCGCGCGCCCCGATCCGCGCCGATCACCTCGACCGCATCCGATCCCGTGCCTGCCATGCCCCTGTCACCTTCACCTGTTTGGTTACGGGTAAATCGCTCCGCGTCCGAATGCCAGTGCAACCCCCTGTTGTTTGGCCCGTGTTTTTGCGCCAATACAAAGCCAACGCTCGAAACTGGTAGCGCAAACATCGCCGGATAACCGGGCGAGACAAGGGACAAGAAGGATAGACCACGCCATGAAACGCGACCGCAACGTCAAGATCGTCGCCACACTCGGACCGGCCTCGAACGATTACGACATGATCCGCGCGCTGCATCAGGCCGGTGCCGATGTGTTCCGCCTGAACATGTCCCATGGCGATCATTCCGAGATTGCCGCCCGCCACGCGATCATCCGCCAGATCGAAATGGATCTGGGCCGCCCCATCGCGATCCTCGCCGATCTTCAGGGCCCGAAACTGCGCTGCGGCGTGTTTGCCAATGATGATGGCCATGACCTCGAAAACGGCGCGGCGTTCCGCTTTGATCTCGATGATGCACCGGGCGATGCGAGCCGGGTTCAGTTGCCGCACAAAGAGATCTTCGATGCGCTGGAAGTCGGCTCGACGCTGTTGGTGAATGACGGGAAGATCCGGGTGAAGGTCCTCGAATGCGGGCCGGATTTCGCGAATTGTGAGGTACTGGCCGGCGGACGTATCTCAAACCGCAAGGGTGTGAATGTGCCCGACGTGGTGCTGCCGCTGGCGGCCCTGTCGGATAAAGACCGTAAGGATCTGGAATTCGTGTGCGAATTGGGCGTCGACTGGCTGGCGCTCAGCTTCGTGCAGCGCCCCGAAGATGTGCAGGAGGCCCGCGACCTTTCCAAGGGCCGCGCCGCGATCCTGTCGAAGATTGAAAAGCCCGCCGCGGTGAAAAACTTCGATGCGATCCTGGAGGCGTCGGACGGCATCATGGTGGCGCGTGGCGATCTGGGCGTGGAACTGCCCGTCCAGAACGTGCCCCCGATCCAGAAACGCCTGGTGCGCAAGTGCCGCAATGCGGCCAAGCCGGTGATCGTGGCCACCCAGATGCTGGAAAGCATGATCGAGTCGCCGATGCCGACGCGGGCCGAGGTCTCGGACGTTGCCGCCGCTATCTACGAGGGCGCCGATGCCGTCATGCTCAGCGCGGAATCCGCAGCGGGCGATTACCCGATCGAAGCGGTCACGACGATGAACAACGTGGCACTGGAGGTGGAGCGCGACCCCACCTATCGCAACATCATCGAGGCCAGTCGCGGCGGCGACAAGGACACCGTTGCCGACGCCATCGTGTCCGCCGCCCGCGAGATTGCGGAAACCACGAATATCCGGCTGATCTGCTGCTTCTCGGAATCCGGGTCCACGGCGGCGCTGACCGCGCGGGAGCGGCCCAACGTGCCTATCCTCGCGCTCACGTCCCGCCAGGCCACCGCGCGGCGCCTGTGCCTGACCTGGGGCTGCCATTGCGTGAAGGTCGGCAGCGTGGGGCGCTTCAAGGAAGCCGTGGTCAGCGCGGTTCGCGCCGCCACCGAAGAGGGCCTGGCCGACACGACCGATCTGATCGTTGTGACGGCGGGCGTGCCGTTCGGCCAGTCGGGCTCGACCAATATTCTGCGAATCGCGCCGTGTGATGAGCGGCTGATCTTCGCCTCCGAACTGTAGCCCGCGGCGCGTGCAGATCAGCGCCGATATCCTTCTGGTGATCGCGACGATCGTGGGCATCTTCTCGGTGTCGTCGATCATCGGCGCCTGGACGATCCGGCGCTGGCCCGGGCTGTCGGTGGCGTCTCTTGCCATTGCGGTGGGGCTGTTCGTTTACGTCCATCTTGCGGCGGGGGGGCTGGAGCTGCTCGACGTGCCGAATGCCTTCATCTCGGTCGCCGCACGGTTGCTGAACTGACGCGCGGCGACGGTCAGAACACGCCCGCCACCAGCCAGGCAAGCACCCCGTAGGGCAACAACCCGATCAGGATGACGACGCCGTCACGTGCCAGCATGCCAAGCGTCAGGACCGCGACCCCAACGCCGACCACCGATGATGAAAACGGCACGAATTCCAGAAACGGCATGATCAGCCCGGAGATCAGGCAGATCAGCTGCGGCACGAAGATGAGGGGACGATGAAAGAAGATGCGGAACCGCTGCGCCGTGCGCCGGTCGATCCAGACCGCGACGGGCCGTATCCGGGCAAAAGCCTGCCCCAGCACATGGCCCTTGATCTGGCGGGATAGGATCCAGTTTGGCAGCCAAAGATGCCTCCGCCGCGCCAGCATCTGCGCGGCGACCAGAGCGATCAGGATACCCATCAGCGATGAGAAGAGCGGGATGCCACTCAGCGGCGTGGCGACGGCCATGGCGGGCAGCAGCAGCGCGGGTGTAAAGCTGGCGCGGCCGAAGGATTGCAGGATCGTGCGGATATCCGTCGTCTCGGCCTGCGCGGCTGCCAGCACACGGTCGATGATTTCGGGCAAACTAGCCGGGGGCACCTGCATCTTGTCGGTCATCGCGTTCGCCCCGGAGGCCGTGCAACGCCATGTTGCCGGTTCAGCGGCGGAGGTAATCGGCCCGGGCGTCCGCATCAAGGCCATGCGGCCCACTCGCGCCCTCTTGCAAGGCCGTGGAAAACCAACTATGCGGCACGTCTCGAACGGTGCGTCCGGCCTAAAACGGCATGCCGCTGCGCGCCTGAACCACTCGTAAGACTTGAGGAGTTGGAAATGCCGAAGATGAAGACGAAGTCGAGCGCCAAGAAGCGCTTCAAAGTGACGGGCACCGGCAAGGTGCTCGCGGGCCAGGCCGGCAAGCGGCATGGGATGATCAAGCGGAGCAACAAGTTCCTCCGCAACGCGCGCGGGATGACGGAATTGTCGGCCCCCGACGCGAAGATCGTCAAATCCTTCATGCCATACGACCGCTAAGGAGGCCCGGATATGTCCCGTACCAAAGGTGGAACCGTCACCCATCGCCGCCACAAGAAGGTTCTTGACGCGGCCAAAGGCTTTTACGGCGCGCGCTCGCGGAATTTCCGCACGGCCACGCAGGCCGTCGACAAGGCCAATCAATACGCCACCCGTGACCGGAAGGCGCGCAAGCGTCAGTTCCGTGCGCTGTGGATTCAGCGGATCAACGCCGCTGTGCGTGCCCATGACGAAGCGCTGACCTACAGCCGCTTCATCAACGGCCTGGCGAAAGCCGGGATCGAGGTGGACCGCAAGGTGCTCGCCGATCTGGCCGTGCATGAGCCCGACGCGTTTGGGGCCATCGTCGATCAGGCGAAGGCCGCGCTGTAATTCAGGCACATTGCCGATGAGTTTGAGATGCGCGTCCCTTCGCCGGGGCGCGCATTCTTGTTTGCAGTCCTGCCACCTGCCGCCCGCTTGCATTCAGGGCATCCTGTGGTAGCTGCTACGAGGTTGATTTTTGAGGGGCTGAGGCCATGGACGGTTTGGAAAATTTGCGCGGCGCGTGGCTGGAACGGATCGGCAGCGCCTCCGATGAAGCCGCATTGGAAGACATTCGCGTATCTGCCCTTGGCAAGAAGGGGGAGATCAGCCTGAAGATGCGCGAATTGGGCAAGATGACGCCCGAGGAACGCCAGGCTGCGGGGCCTGCGCTCAACGCCCTGAAGGATGAGGTAAACGCCGCCATCACAGCGAAGAAGGCCGGTCTGGCCGATGCCGCGCTTGATGAACGGCTGAAGGCCGAATGGCTCGACGTGACCCTGCCCGCGCGCCATCGCCGTCAGGGTACGATCCATCCCGTCAGCCAGGTGACCGAAGAGGTCACCGCGATCTTCGCCGATATGGGCTTCTCCGTCGCCGAGGGCCCGCAGATCGAGACGGATTTCTACAATTTCGACGCGCTGAACATCCCCGGTCACCACCCCGCCCGAGCCGAGATGGACACGTTCTATACCCATAGGCGCGAGGGTGATAACCGCCCGCCCCACGTGCTGCGCACCCACACGTCGCCAGTGCAGATCCGGCATATGGAGCAGCACGGTGCACCCTGCCGCATCATCGCGCCGGGCCGTGTCTACCGCGCCGATTACGACCAGACCCACACGCCGATGTTCCACCAGGTCGAAGGCCTTGCGCTCGACCGCGACATCTCCATGGCGAACCTGAAATGGGTGCTGGAGGAATTCTATTCCGCCTTCTTCGGCGTGCAGGTCAAAACCCGCTTCCGCGCGTCCCACTTCCCCTTCGTGGAACCGGGCGCCGAGGTCGACATTCAGTGCAGTTTTGAAGGCGGCACGGTGAAGGTCGGCGAGGGCGACGATTGGCTGGAGATCCTTGGCTCCGGCATGGTGCATCCGAAGGTGCTGGAAGCGGGCAAGATCGACCCGAATGAGTATCAGGGCTTCGCCTTCGGCATGGGCATCGACCGGATCGCGATGCTGAAATACGGCATCCCCGACCTGCGGGATTTCTTCGCCAGCGATTTACGGTGGCTGCGCCACTACGGGTTTGCCTCGCTGCAAATGCCGAGCGTGCATGCGGGGGTCTGAGGCATGAAGCGTGACGATGATTATCTGCGGGAATTGTTGCTCAGCTTCGAAGGCGACGACAAACCATTGGTTTTGGTAAGTCGAGCACTCTCGCAGAGCGCTGCTGAGCAGAAGAAGAATTATCATATCGAGCTTTTGTGCGATGCCGGATTTATGACGCTTGTCCCACCGTCGGGCTACCGAATGACTATGCAAGGGCACGACTACCTCGATGCGATCCGCAGCGAAGGAGTTTGGCAACGCACCAAGCAGGCGGTCGCCGAGACGGGAGGATCTGCAACTCTCGAAATTCTGAAAGCTCTGGCTACCGGCTTCGTTAAGAAAAAGCTTACTGAGCATACGGGTATAGAACTATGAAATTCACCCTCTCCTGGCTGAAAGATCACCTCGACACCGAGGCGAGCCTCGACGACATCCTGGACACCCTCACCGATCTCGGCCTTGAGGTGGAGGAGGTCGAAGACCGGGCCGCGCGGTTGAAGGATTTTACCCTCGCCAAGGTCAAATCCGCCGAGCAGCACCCCGACGCCGATCGTCTGCGGGTCTGTCAGGTGGAGACCGACGAGGGGGTTCAGCAGATCATCTGCGGCGCGCCCAATGCGCGCGAGGGCATCACCGTGGTTCTGGCCAAACCCGGCACCTATGTGCCTGGCATCGACACGACCATCGGCGTCGGCAAGATCCGCGGCATCGAGAGTTACGGGATGATGGCCTCCGAGCGCGAGCTGGAGCTGTCCGAGGAGCATGACGGGATCATCGAATTGCCCTCTGGCGAGGTGGGTGACCGCTTCGTGGATTGGCTGGCCGAGCATGATTCGGCCAAGGTCGACCCGGTCATCGAGATCGCGATCACGCCGAACCGGCAGGATGCGCTTGGCGTGCGCGGCATCGCCCGCGATCTGGCGGCGCGGGGCATCGGTACACTCAAACCCCATGAGCCGCAGGTGATCGACGGGACGTTCAAATCCCCGATCAACGTGACGATTGACGCCGATACGCTCGACACCGCACCGCATTTCACCGGGCGGCTGATCCGCGGCGTCAAAAACGGCCCCAGCCCCGCATGGCTGCAGGATCGCCTGCGCGCCATAGGGTTGCGCCCGATTTCCGCGCTGGTGGATATCACCAACTTCTTCACCTTCGATCAGAACCGGCCCCTGCATGTGTTCGACGCGGACAAGGTGGCGGGCAATCTGCGGGTGCACCGCGCGGCAGGCGGCGAAGAGATCCTGGCACTGGACGAGAAGACCTACACGCTTGGCGCCGGTCACATGGCGATTTCCGATGACACTGGCGTGGAAAGCATTGCCGGTGTCATGGGCGGCGCGGCCTCCGGCTGCACCGAGGAGACGGTGAACGTGTTCCTTGAAAGCGCGTGGTGGGATCCGATCCAGATCGCCTATACGGGTCGGGATCTGAAGATCCATTCCGATGCCCGTTACCGGTTCGAACGCGGAGTGGACCCCGACTATACGTTGCCGGGCCTCCATGCGGCGACGCAGATGGTGCTGGACCTCTGCGGTGGGGAGCCGTCTGAGGTGGTCGAGGCCGGTGCGCCTCTGCAGACCGCGCGGAGCTATCCGCTGGATCCGGCGCGGGTCGGCAGCCTTGTGGGCATGGAGATTGCCCGTGACGAACAAGTGCGCATCCTGACGGCGCTTGGCTTTTCGGCCAGCGGGTCGGGTGACGCGCTGGAGGTCTGGGTGCCGTCCTGGCGGCGCGATGTGCAGGGCGAGGCTGATCTTGTCGAAGAAGTCGCGCGGGTGGCGTCACTCACGAAGCTGGAGCCGAAGCCGATGCCGCGCCTGCGCGACGGTGTGGCGGCGCCCGTTCTGACTCCCATGCAGCTGCGCGAGCGCTCCGCCCGCCGGACGGCGGCGGCGCTGGGCTACAACGAATGCGTGACCTATTCCTTTATCGACAGGGCGGCGGCGCAGCTGTTCGGCGGCGGGTCCGATGACGTGATGCTGGAGAACCCGATCAGCTCTGAAATGTCCCATATGCGGCCCGCGCTTCTGCCCGGCCTGTTGCAGGCGGCGGCGCGCAATCAGGCGCGCGGCATGATGGATATGGCGCTCTTCGAAGTGGGCGCGGCCTTCCATGGCGGAGAACCGGGGGAGCAGCATCTGCTCGTCTCAGGCCTTTTGGTTGGCCATACCGGCCCGCGTGACCCCCACGGCGCCCGGCGGGCGGTGGACGTGTTTGACGCGAAGGCCGATGCGGAGGCCGTTCTGGCCGCCATCGGGGCGCCGGCCAAGGCGCAGATCCTGCGCGGGGCGCGGGAGTGGTGGCATCCGGGCCGCCACGGCATGATCTGCCTGGGCCCCAAGAAAGTGCTGGGGATCTTCGGCGAAGTGCACCCCAAGGTACTGACGGCACTCGATGTGAAAGGCCCGGCCATGGCCTTCACGATCTTCCCCGAGGAAGTGCCGATGCCGCGCAACAGCTCCGCCAGTCGGGGCGCTGTGACGATGCCCGATCTTCAGGCGGTGGAGCGGGACTTTGCCTTTGTCGTGGATGCGGAGGTTTCCGCGCTGGATCTGGTGAATGCGGCCGCGGGCGCCGACAAGGCCCTGATCGAAGAGGTGCGCGTGTTCGATGAGTTCATCGGCGGGTCCTTGGGCGAGGGGCAGAAATCGCTTGCGATCACCGTGCGGCTGCAGCCCAGGGACAAGACCCTGACCGAGGACGAGATCGAGGCGGTGGCGGGCAAGATCGTGGAGAAGGTTGGCAAGGCGACCGGTGGTAGCCTGCGCGGCTGACCAAAGCATTGCGCCCGCTGACGCGGTCGCCCGACGCAAAGTCTTCTACGAAGACTTTGCGGGAGTCGGTGGTGGGCGGTGTGCTTGAACGGGCTAGGTTCCGGTTTGCGGTTGAGGGCTGCCGTTTTGGGTATTTTGAACCAGTGGAAGGGGCATGGGATGGCGCTTAAGGTTTATCTGTCGGGCGAAATTCATACCGATTGGCGGGAGCGGATCGTGGACGGGTCCAGCGACCTTGAGGTTACGTTTTCCGAGCCGGTGACGGATCACGATGCCAGCGACGATTGCGGCGTGGCGATCCTGGGGGAAGAGCCCAAGAAGTATTGGCACGACCACAAGGGTGCGATGGTCAACGCGATCCGGACCCGGCATGGGATCGAGACGGCCGATGTGGTCGTTGTGCGCTTTGGCGAGAAGTACAAGCAGTGGAACGCCGCCTTTGACGCGGGTTACGCCAGTGCGTTGGGTAAGCCGTTGATCGTCTTGTCGATGCCGGAACATCAGCATCCGCTGAAGGAGGTTCATGCCGCCGCCTTGGCCGTGGCCGAGGAGCCGGAGCAGGTGGTGCATATCCTGCGCTACGTTTTGAGCGGGAAACTGCCCACCTGACGCGACGTTCCGTTTCCGGGCCGCGCGCGAGGCCTTACGATCCACGGCATGGAATTCGACTACATCATCGTGGGCGGCGGATCGGCCGGCTGTGTTCTGGCCGCGCGGCTGTCCGAGGATCCGGATATTCAGGTCTGTCTGATTGAAGCGGGTGGCGCCGGGCGGGGTATCCTTGTCCGTGCGCCTGCCTTGGTTGCGGCGATGGTCTCGGGCAGGCCCCGGATCAACAATTGGGCGTTTCACACCGAGCCCCAGCCTGGCTTGAATGGGCGGCGCGGGTTTCAGCCGCGGGGCAAGGCGCTTGGCGGCTCCTCAGCGATCAACGCGATGCTGTATGTCCGCGGGCACCCTTCGGACTACGACGCATGGGCCGATCTGGGATGCGAGGGCTGGGATTGGGAGAGCCTGCGCCCCTATTTCCGGAAATCCGAAGGGTTTCAGGGTGGGGATGGCCCCTATCATGCGGCGGATGGCCCGCTACAGGTGCGCAATCAGACCGGGCCCCGAAAAATCTCGCATGCGTTTCTTGAGGCCTGCGATGCCGCGCAGATCCCGCGTAACGCCGATTTCAACGGCGAGGTGCAGGACGGCGCTGGGTTCTATCACGTGACGCAGTTCCATGACGGCCCGCAGGCCGGTGAGCGATGTTCGACGGCTGCGGCCTACCTGCACCCGATGATGGCGCGGCCCAACCTGCGCGTGCTGACCCGCACCGTGGTGGAGCAGGTGGTGATCGAGGACAAACGCGCAACGGGCGTGCGTATCCGCGAAGGCTCGGTTCCCTCCACGATCCGCGCCCGGCGCGAGGTGATCCTGAGCGCCGGGGCCTTCGGCTCGCCGCAGCTTCTGTTGCTGTCGGGGATCGGGCCCGAGGACGAACTCGCCGCCCACGGAATCGCCCCCACCCATGTGCTGCCCGGCGTGGGCCGGAACCTGCAGGACCATCTGGACTACGTGATCTCATACCGGTCCAGACGCAATGACGTGGTGGGGCTTGGGCCAAAAGGCCTGATGCGATTGGCCAGGGCCGGTCTGGCCTGGCGCAAGACAGGGGAGGGGCTTTTCGCGTCGCCCATGGCGGAGGCG
The DNA here is from genome assembly GCA_947494975.1 of uncultured Roseicyclus sp. Taxonomy (GTDB): domain Bacteria; phylum Pseudomonadota; class Alphaproteobacteria; order Rhodobacterales; family Rhodobacteraceae; genus Gymnodinialimonas. The sequence continues at coordinate 425,467 of CANLXA010000004.1, forward strand.
GGGGCATTCCTGCGCAGCAATCCCACCCGAAGCCGCCCGGATCTGCAGATCCATTTCGTGATCGGGATCGTCGATGACCACATGCGCAAGATGCATTTCTACGATGGCTATTCCAGCCATATCTGCGTGCTCAGGCCTCATTCCGTGGGTCATGTGGGCCTGCAAAGCGCCGATCCCACAGCACCACCCCGGATCGACCCCGCCTATCTGAGCGATCCGCGTGACCTTCAGACCCTCATGCGCGGCGCCCGGATCATGGACCAAATCCTTGATTCGGAGCCGCTTGGACCGTGGCGCGGCACGCGTCTCTACCCCCATGACGGCAGCGACCGGGCGCTGGAGGCAGATATCCGCGCACGGGCCGACACGATCTATCACCCGGTGGGAACCTGCAAGATGGGCGTGGATGACAGGGCCGTGGTCGACCCCCAGACGCGGCTGCGGGGGATCGACGGATTGCGCGTTGTGGATGCCTCGATCATGCCGATGATAATTGGTGGGAACACGAATGCTCCCACCATCGCGATGGCCGAAAAGGCGGCCGATCTGATCCGGGGTTGAGGGCCTCAGCCCTCGCGCGGGGGCGTAACGCGGCCCTTCTGCACCGCGGGCCGGGCCAGGAAGCGGTCGAGATAGGCGGGCACGTTCGTCAGATCGTTCCAGCCCACGACATCCTTGGTGCCGTAGAAATCGAGCGCGGTCAGCCAGGGGCCGATCGCGATATCGGCGATGGAGTAGTCTCCGACGATCCAGTCCTTGCCGTCGAGTTCTTTCTCAAGAACCGCAAGCAGGCGCTTGGCCTCATCCACATAGCGTTGTTTCGGGCGGGGATCTTCGATGTCCGCCCCGGCGAATTTGGCAAAGAAGCCAAGCTGGCCGAACATCGGGCCGATACCGCCCATCTGGAACATCACCCACTTGATGACCTGGTACTTGTCGGCCTCCGTCTTTCCGATCAGCTTGCCGGTCTTCTCGGCCAGGTAGATAAGGATCGCGCCGGATTCCCAGAGCTCGATCGGGGCGCCGCCCGGACCGTCGGGGTCGATGATGGCGGGGATCTTGTTGTTGGGGTTCAGGCTCAGGAATTCGGCGCTTTTGACGTCCGCATCCGACAGTGTCACCCGGTGCGCCTCGTAGGGGAGGCCAAGCTCTTCCAGCGCGATGGAGGCCTTCACGCCATTGGGCGTCGGGAAGGCGTAAAGCTGGATCACGGATGGGTCTTCGGCAGGCCAGCGATTGTTGATCGGGTGGTCGGTGATGGCGGTCATATCTGTCCCTCAATTCAGTATTTCTTCACCAAGCAAATATGTCCCCTTGCCATAGTTAACTAGGGCTGGCTTCCTACACTGGCGATAGGGGCGGTTGTGCACGTGCGCACCAAGACAAGGCCGCCCTGAAAAACGAACAGGACAAGGTGGACAAACCACATGATAAACGAATTCAAGGACTTCATCGCCAAGGGCAATGTCATGGACATGGCCGTGGGTATCATCATCGGCGCGGCATTCACGGCAATTGTCACGTCTCTCGTGGGCGATCTGATCAATCCGATCATCGCCCTCTTCACCGGCGGGATCGATTTCTCGGGCTGGTTCTACGTGCTGGGTGAGGGCGAATGCGCCTCGGTCGACGCCTGTGCGGAGGCCGGCATTTCCGTCTTTGCCATCGGCAACTTCCTCATGGCGGTGATCAACTTCCTGATTGTGGCCTGGGTGGTCTTCATGCTGGTCAAGATGGTCAACCGCGTGAAAGCGGCGGCGGAGAAGCCCGATGAAGTGGAGCCCGAGGTCGAGTCCGGCCCGAGCGAGCTGGACATCCTGATCGAGATCCGGGACGCGATGAAAGCGCAGGCCTGATCCGACAAGGACCTTTTGGCGCGGCCCGTTTCCATGCAGGAAGCGGGCCGTTTCTATTGTAGGATTACGGAAGTGAGAGAGGATACCGAACCAGCCGGAGGACCATGCATGCCCACACCAGAAGCCCGGATCAACGCCCTTGGCCTGACACTGCCGCCGTCATTGACCATTCCCAGCGGGCTGCATCTGCCGTTTTCCTTCGTGAATGTCCGGGGGGATCGGGCCATGTTTTCGGGCCACCCACGGCACGGCCTCGACGGTGCTATCGACGGGCCCTTCGGAACGCTTGGGGAGGGGATTTCAACCCAGGATGGCTACGACGCGGCCCGGGGTGTGGCGCTGTCTGTGCTGGCCAATCTGAAGGCGGAGATCGGGGATCTGAACCGGATCATCGGGTGGGTGCGTGTCTTCGGCATGGTCACGTCCACGCCTGATTACACGGAGCAGCATCTGGTTGTGAACGGGTTCAGCGACCTGATCCTCGAGGTCTTCGGGCCGGATGTGGGCCGCCACGCCCGATCCGCAATCGGCGTGGCGGCATTGCCCATGGGCTTCGCCATGGAGATCGAGGGCGAGCTTCTGATCGGCCCCTGACGCGCTCCGCCTTCAGCCTTTCACCGCGAGGGCCGCGGACAGCACATTGATCCCCAGCGCCTTGCCGACCGCGTAGTTGGTCAACTGGCCGGCATGGGTGTTCAGCCCCTCCAGCAGATGCGGATCATCGGCGCAGGCCTGTTTCCACCCCTTGTCGGCGAGCGCCAGCATGAAGGGCATCGTGGCATTGCCGAGCGCCAGCGTGGAGGTCCGCGCCACGGCACCGGGCATGTTGGCGACGCAGTAATGCACCACGCCATCGACCTCGTAGATCGGGTCTTGGTGGGTGGTGGCCTTGGACGTCTCGAAACAGCCGCCTTGGTCGATGGCGACATCGACGATGACGGCGCCGGATTTCATCGTGGACAGCTGCGCCTTGGTCACCAGTTTCGGGGCGGCTGCCCCGGGGATCAGGACCGCGCCGATCACCATATCGGCGGAGGTAATAAGCTGCGCGGTGGCATCGGCGCTGGCGTACCGCGTCTTGAACGCGCCGCGATAGGCGTCGTCGAGGTAGCGCAGCCGGGGCAGAGAGCGATCAAGGATCGTGACATCCGCACCCATGCCCGCGGCAACTCGCGCGGCCTGGGTGCCGACCACACCGCCGCCGATCACCACAACCTCCGCCGGGCCGACGCCGGGCACACCGCCCATCAGAACGCCGCGCCCGCCATTGGCCTTTTGCAGCGCCCAGGACCCGACCTGCGGCGCCAGACGCCCGGCCACTTCGGACATCGGGGCCAGCAGCGGCAGGCCGCCATTTCGGTCCGTGACGGTCTCATAGGCAATCGCGGTGACGCCGCTTTTGAGCAAGTCGTGGGTCTGGTCGGGGTCAGGGGCGAGGTGCAGGTAGGTGAACAGGATCTGTCCCTCGCGCAGTTGCGCGCGTTCCACCGCCTGCGGCTCCTTCACCTTCACCACCATCTCGGCTTCGGCGAAAATCGCCTCGGCATTGTCGGCAATCTCGGCCCCCGCGGCGCGATAATCGTCGTCGGTGAAGCCTGCGCCATTGCCTGCACCGGCCTGCATGGTCACCCGGTGGCCGTGAACAATCGCCTCCCGCGCGGCGGCGGGGGTCAGGCCAACGCGGAATTCCTGCGGCTTGATCTCTGTTGGGCATCCGATGTGCATGATGGTCCTCCCTGATGCAGAATGTCTCCCTGTTGTGGGGAATACGCCTGCAAAGGTGGAATTACTTTGATATTTCACCCGGGTTGGATCAAAAATGCGCATGAAACGTGCGTGAGAGGATCACATGGCACGAGAAATCATGCACCAAGTTGAGCTTGACGACATGGATGTCTCGATTCTGCGCCAATTGCAGCGGCGCGGACGGATGACCCATGCGGAACTGTCCGACCACGTGAACCTGTCCCCCTCGGCCTGCCACCGGCGGGTGCAACGGCTGGAGGCTTCGGGTGTGATCCGGGATTATGTTGCCCTGGTCAGTCCCCGGGCCGTGGGGCGTGTGACGACCGTCTTTGTCGAGATCAAGCTGCAAAGCCAGTCGGAGGATATCCTTGATGCCTTCGAAAAGTCCGTCGCGCGGGTGCCGGATGTTCTGGAATGCCATTTGATGGCCGGTAGCGCCGATTACCTGTTGAAGATCGTCGCGCGCGATTCCGAGGATTTCGCCCGCATCCACCGCGAGCACCTGTCCCGCTTGCCGGGCGTCGCACAGATGCAATCCAGCTTCGCCCTGAAGACCGTGTTCAAGACAACGGCCCTGCCACTCTAGACCAGCCCGCGCAGGATCAGGAACGTGGCCATCCCCGCGACGGCCCCAACCACCGCATTCTTGCGCCAATACCCCGCGGCTATCGTCGCGCAGGCCGCCAGTATATGCGCCGCGCTGATTTGCCCCCCGGTGGCGTCGGGCCAGAGGATTGCGGGGGTGACCAGCGCGGGCAGGATCGCCACCGGCGTGTATCGCAGATGCCGCAACAGCCAGTCGGGCAATTGCCGGTCCCCGATCAGGCCAAGGAACGAGAACCGGATCGCGTAGGTTGCCACACCCAGGGCGATGATGATCCCCCAGATCTCAAGGTTGCTCCACCCGGTCATTGCAGGCCCATCCGGCGTTCCACTTCCGCGCCGACGATCATCGCGCCGATGCCTGCGGGCAACAGGCCAAGGTTGTAGGGCAGACCGACAAACGCGATGGCGAGCAGGATTGACGCGCCCGCCGCCGCGATGTGCGCCATCGTGCGCAGGGCCGGAGCCACGAGGGCGAGAAACGCGATGGGCACGGCGAATTCCAGCCCCCAATTGCTCGGAATGCTCTGCCCCAAGAGCGCACCCGCAAGCGTAGCGACATACCAGACCGGCAGGACCGGCACGCAAGACCCGAAGAAATACCCGACCCGCTCCGCGATCGTCATCTCCGGGCGGCGCTCATATTCCAGAACCGAAATGGCGTAGGTCTGGTCGACATTCATGTAGGCCAGAAGGGCGCGTTTCCACAGGGGCGCGTCGCCGAGATAGGCCGCCAGTGAGGCTGAATACATCGCCATGCGCAGGTTCACCGCGATGGCCGATAGCAGTACAACTAGTGTCGGGGCCTGATCCAGCATCAATTGCAGCGCGGTGAATTGTGCGGCCCCCGCGATGACGACGACGGAAAATCCCATCACCTGCGCGATATTGAGGCCCGCCTCTGTCCCGACCACACCGAACAATGCGCCGAAGGGGGCGACGACCAGAACGAACGGGCCGCAATCACGGGCGCCGCGCCAAAAGGCGGATCTGGGGGAGGTGGCGGTGTTCATGGGGTTTCGCTATTGCCGTGGGACAAGCCATCGGTAGACGGGAGAGGCGGCGGATGCAATCAGGCGACACGAACGTGCCAGGCGTGATCCTTGCCGGCGGGGCGGGGCGGCGCATCGGTGGGGCCAAGGCCCATGTGCCGTTGGCGGGCCGCCCGCTCTGGTCCTACGTCGCCGAGAGGACCTCGCCGCAGGTGAGCGCCCTGGCGGCCAACGGCATGGGCAATTTCGGCTATCTTCCCAGCGTTGTCGATCTGCGCGCCGGTATGGGGCCGCTTGCGGGGATTGTCGCCGCGATGGAATGGGCCGCCAGCCTCCGGGCCAGCCGTGTGCTGACCGTTGCCGTGGATACGCCGTTCCTGCCCGATGATCTGGTCAAGCGCCTGTTGTCCGCGGACGGGCCGATTGTGATGGCCCGCACGGCGGATGGGCTGCATGGCACCACGGCCATCTGGGATGTCGCCCTGGCCGACATGCTGGCCAACGCGCTGGGTGACGGCGTGCGCAAGGTCACGGATTGGGCGGAAACGATTGGCATCACGCCTGTCGACTTTCCCGATCAGACGCCGCCGCTGTTCTTCAATATCAACACGCCCGAGGATCTGGCCCGGGCCGAGGCATGGCTGGAATGACCGGGTTCGACACCATCGTGATGGTCGATTGGTCGGCGCGCTCCGCGCCGTCGCCCGCCAAACGGACAAAGGACGCGATTTTCATCGGCATGGCGCGGGACGGCTATCTGGCGGTGAGCTACCAGCGCACGCGCCACGCGGCGATGCGGTTGCTGACCGGCCTTCTGGATGGCGAACGCCGCGCCGGGCGCCGCGCGTTGGTCGGGTTCGATTTCCCGTTTGGATATCCGCGCGGCTTTGCCCGCGCCGTGGCCGGGTCCGACAACCCGCTGGACCTCTGGGCGCATCTGGCGCGGGTGATCGAGGATGATAACCGTAATCGCAACAATCGGTGGAACGTGGCAGAGGCCCTGAACGGGTTGTTCCCTGGCATCGGCCCCTTCTGGGGCTGCCCGGCGGCCCGCGCGACGGAGGCGCTGCCCGCCAGGGGGACGCTCCGCCACGGCCATGGCCTGCCGGAGAAGCGGCGCATAGAACAACAACTTCGCCGCGCGCAGCCGTGTTGGAAGCTGTTCACCACCGGATCGGTGGGCTCACAGGTCCTGCTCGGTCTCCCGCATTTGCATGCCCTGCGGCAGCGCTACGGCGCGGACCTGTCGGTGAGCCCCTTCCAGCCGCCCGATACGCCGATTGTGCTGGCGGAGATCTATCCCGGCCTGATCGACGCGCCGATCAAGGCGCGGGTGCGGCCGAACGAGATCCTCGACGCCGCTCAGGTGCGGTTGGTGGCGCGGGCGTTCTCGCGCCTCGACGCAACACATCTGAACGCGATGTTGCGGGAAGGGGATGCGGAGGAAGGGTGGATCCTCGGCTTTGGCCATGAGGATGCCCTGATCGCGGGCCTCGACTGATCCATGCAACGCCCCGCCGCGTTCGGCCTGACCCTTGCCACCCTCGGCGCGCTGGCGCTGACACCCGATGCGATGCTGATGCGCCTGTCGGGGATGGAGGGCATTCAGATGCTCGGCTGGCGGTCGACGATCATGGGCGTCGTTCTGATTGCCGCATGGGCGTTGACGCGGGCTGGCCATTGGCACGCTGATCTGGCGCTGCTGTTCACCGGCGGCGGGATGGCCATTGCCGCCTGCCAGGCGGTGAATGGCGTGTTTTTCACCTTCGGGATCGTCGGCTCCCCGGTGACGATTGTGCTGCTGGGTGTGGCAGCTGTCCCCGTCTTCGCGGCGCTCCTGTCGTGGCTGTTGATGGGGGAGGCGACGGGCCGCGCCACCTGGATCACGATTGTTTTCGTGCTGGCAGGGATCGGACTGGCGATCTTCGGCAAGTCAGAGGCAGACGCGCCATGGGATGCCGCGGCCCTGCGCGGGGCGCTCTACGGATTGGGTGTGGCGATCTGTCTGGCGCTGTCGTTTGTCCTGATCCGAAAACACCGCGCCGTGCCGATCCTGCCGTCGGTGGGGCTTGGCGCGCTGATGGCGGGCGTCACGGGGCTCGTCCTGACCGGCCCGCAGCAGATGGTCGGGGATGCGATCCTGTGGCCGATCCTTGTGACCGGCGGGATCGTTTTGCCGGTGAGCTTCTTCTGCCTTTCGCTCGCATCGCGCCATACCGCGGCGGCCAATGTCAGCCTGCTCCTGCTTCTGGAGACGGTCCTTGGCCCGCTCTGGGTCTGGCTGGCGATCGGGGAGGCGCCGACCGCCCTGATGCTGATCGGCGGAACTATCGTGGTCGGCAGCCTCGCCACCTACCTGCTGTGGTCCCGCCGATAGGGTGTTATTGCAGGTCGCCAAACGCGGTCTGCATCCGGGTCACGGCCTCTTCGATCACGGCGCGTGGGGCGGCGATGTTGAAGCGCAGGAAGCTGTCGCCGCCGGTGCCGAAGGTGGGGCCGTAATTGGGGGCGATCTTGGCGATGTTGGTGACGCGGTCGGTGAATTCGTCGCGCGTCATGCCGGTGCCCGCGAAGTCGACCCAGGCCAGGTAGGTGGATTCGAGCGCCATGGATCTGAGGCCCGGGATCGCATTGATGCCCGCGTCGAACACGCGCGCATTTTCAGCGAGGTAGCCGCGCAACTCATCGACCCAGGCCGCCCCTTCCGGCGAATAGGCGGCCGTGACCATGAAGAGACCGAAGGAATTGGGCGACATCCCAAGCGCCGCCATGCGGGCCGCGAACCGGGCGCGCAGCGTGTCATCGGCGATGATGACATTCCCGATATGGGAGCCCGCGATACTGAACGTTTTGGTGGCCGCCGTCATCATCACCAGCCGGTCCTCGATCCCGTCGATTTTGGCCATCGGGATATGGGTTTGGCCCGGCATCAGCAGATCGTGATGGATCTCGTCGGAGACAAGGATCAGGTCGTGGCGTTTGCAGAACGCCGCGACGCCTTCCAGCTCAGCCTGCGTCCAGACACGGCCCCCGGGATTGTGGGGGGAACAGAGGACCAGCATCGTCTCATGCCCCTTCATCTGGGCATCGAACGCGTCGAAATCGAGGACGTATTTGCCGTCCTCCTGCGGCATTTCCAGCTCGCACAGGTCACGCTTGGCGGCGGTGATGACCTTGGCGAAGGCATGATAGACGGGGGTGAAGAGCACCACGCCATCGCCTTCCCGTGTAAAGGCGTCAAGGCATATGGCGGTGCCGTTCACAAGGCCATGGGTGGAGAAGATGTGGGCCGGATCGACACGCCATCCATGGCGGTTTTCCATCCACCAGCAGATTGCGGCGCGGTATTTGCTGTCATCGCCGAAATAGCCATAGAAGCCGTGATCGACCATGGCCTGCACGGCATCCTGCACACACTGGGGTGGGCGGAAATCCATATCCGCGACCCACATTGAGATCCCGTCCTGCGGCGAGACGCCGTAAAGCGGCTCCATCATGTCCCATTTCACGCAATGGGTGCCGCGACGGTCGATGATCTCATCAAATGACATGGATGCCTCCGGGACGGTTGGTTGGGGCGGACCCTAGCGCTTGGCAGACTGGCCGCAAGAGCCCCAGGCCTGAAACAGGCCCGGCCGGGCCGACGCGGCCGCTGGCCGTTGGCCAGGTGCCCGCGTCGGCGGGTGCGTCCGGACGGGCGCGGGGTGCGGATGTCCGAAGGGGGGACGCCTCCGGCGAGGGTATTCGGCACCAGTGGACCGGGCGGGTTTGGGGCGGCGCCCCCCTTTTCGCGGCGGGATGTTTCGCTTACATGAACGCCCATGATACGCCCGATCCTGATCCATCCCGACCCGCGTCTGAAGAAGGTAGCCGCCCCCGTGGCGGACATCACCGATGAATTACGGGTGCTGGCCGACGATATGCTGTCGTCGATGTATGACGCGCCCGGGATCGGGCTGGCCGCACCGCAGGTGGGGGTGAGTGCCCGGTTGATCGTGCTGGATTGCGTGAAGGAGGAGGGCGCTGCGCCGCGCCCGCTTGCGATGTTCAACCCCGAGATCATCGCGGCGTCCGACGAGGTGAACACCTATGAGGAGGGGTGTCTGTCGATCCCCGATATCTATGCTGACGTGACCCGGCCCGAGGCCGTGACCGTGCGGTGGATGGATGTGAACGGAGCTGAGCGGGAAGAGACGTTTGACGGGCTCTGGGCGACATGCGTGCAGCACGAGATCGACCACCTCGAGGGCAAGCTCTTCATCGATTACCTGAGCGGGCTGAAGCGGCAATTGATCACGCGCAAGATGGTGAAGCTGAAGCGGGACCGCGCGCGGGAAAGCGTGTGAGCGTTCGCGACATCCTGCTGTGGCCGGATCCGCGCCTGTCGCAGGTCTGCGCCCCGGTTGCGGATGACGATCCGGGGCTGGCGCAGCTTATCGAAGATCTGTTCGACACGATGTATGCGGCCATGGGCCGGGGCCTCGCCGCCCCGCAGATCGGTGTGATGCAACGGATTTTCGTGGTGGATGTGACGTGGAAGGAGGCGGGCCGCACGCCGATGGCCTTCATCAACCCGGGTGTGGCCGTCGCCCCTGATGCGGGCCGGGTGGTGGGTGATGAGCAATGCCTGTCGATCCCCGGGCTGCCGATGCAGGTGGAGCGACCCGACCAAGTTCTGGTGCATTACCGAACGCCGGACGGGCGGGACGTCACGCGCCATTTTGGCGGAAACGAAGCGCGGTGTATCCAGCACGAGATGGATCACCTTGAGGGGCGCGTGATCTTCGATCACCAACCTCAAGATCGCCGCGCCCGGTTGGAGGCGGCTTATGGCGGTTAGGCCCTTCATCCCCTGGCCCGACAAACGGCTGCGCTGCGTGGCGGCCGATGTCGGCACCGTGACCGACGACCATCGCGCGATCTGGGACGACATGATCGACACGATGGAGGCGATGCCGGGCGTCGGCTTGGCCGCGCCGCAGATCGGTGTGATGCTGCGCTTGGCCGTGGTGGATGCCAGCGACGATCGCGGCCATGCGATCCGGATGGCGGATCCCGACATCGTGACCGCCTCCGATGATCTGAACACCCATCCCGAGGGCAGCCCGAACCTGCCCGGTGTCAGTGCCAACATCACCCGGCCCGCCCGTGTGACAATTGCCTTCACCGACCATATGGGCCTGAGGGTGCGGCAGGATTTTGTGGGGCTTTGGGCCACGTCGGTACAGCATCAGATCGACCATCTGGCGGGGCGGATGTATTTTGACAATCTGTCGAAGACCAAGCGTGACATGCTGCTGAAGAAAGCAAGAAAGGCCCAGTGATGCGTGTGATCTTCATGGGAACGCCCGAGTTCTCCGTGCCTGTCCTCGATGCGCTGGTGGCGGCGGGGCACGAGGTTCTGGCGGTTTACACGCAGCCGCCGCGTCCGGCGGGGCGGGGCAAGAAGGAGCATCCGACAGCGGTCGATGCCCGGGCGGAAGAACTTGGCCTGCCGGTGCGCCACCCGATCCGCCTGAAAGGGCCGGAGGAGCAGGCGGAATTCGCGGCGCTCAAGGCGGATGTAGCGGTTGTGGTGGCGTATGGCCTGATCCTGCCGCAGGCGGTTCTGGATGCGCCCGAGCGCGGCTGCCTGAACATCCATGCCTCGCTTCTGCCCCGGTGGCGCGGGGCGGCGCCGATCCAGCGTGCGATCATGGCGGGCGATGCGGAAACCGGCGTGTGTGTCATGCAGATGGAGGCGGGGCTGGATACGGGGCCGGTTCTGTTGCGCCGGACGCTTGCGATTGCGCCGGATGATACTGCCGCCACGCTGCATGACGCCCTGTCGGTGCTGGGGGCGGAGGCGATTGTTGAGGCACTGGCGCAACTCGATAGCCTCACGCCGGTGCCGCAGCCGGAGGATGGCGTTACCTATGCGGAAAAGATCGACAAATCAGAAGCAAAGGTGGATTGGACGGCGCCCGCGCCCCATATCGACCGCATGATCCGGGGGCTGTCACCCTTTCCCGGGGCCTGGACCATGGCGAACGGCAAGCGGCTGAAATTGCTGCAGAGCCGGGTGGTCGAGGGAAGCGGCGCGCCGGGCACCGTGCTTGATGGGCTGACGATTGCCTGCGGGGACGGCGCCGTGGACATCTTGCGCGTTCAGCCGGAAGGTAAGGGCGCAATGGATACAAAAGACTGGCTATTGGGCGCGCGCATCGCGCCGGGAACCTGTCTGGGATAAATCGGGCCAAGGCCCAGATGTTGGAGACCGCTCATGATCCTGTTCTCGTTTTTCGGCTCGCTGATGATCGCCGGCGTGGTGGCGTTTGTGTTCGAGAAATGGGGCTGGACCCATAACGGCATCCTGCCCTCGGTATTCATCGCCTGGGGCGCGGTGCTGGTGCTGTTTTTCGTGCGCTCGCTGTTCGGGTTCACCCTTGGCTCGCCGGGCATCGACGCCATCGTCGGCTCGGCTGCGGCGCTGATCCTGATCCCAACGGAGTATGCGAATAACCGGCGCAAGCGGAACCGCCGCGACCGCTGATTTCTGCGCTGCGGCACTTGTGTGCGGAAGCGCAATAAATTACCCCTCGCGCAAACGTTGACGCAACTTCCTTTCGTGAGGGCCCCATGAGCTTCCGCACCCAACCCGCCCCCGTCGCCCGGCCCAATCGCTGCCAATTGTTCGGGCCGGGATCGAACACGAAGCTGTTTGCGAAGATGGCGGCGTCCGATGCCGACGTGATCAACCTCGATCTTGAGGATTCCGTGGCGCCCGATGACAAGGCCCAGGCCCGCGTCAATATTATCGACGCGATTCAGACCGTTGATTGGGGCAGCAAGACCCTGAGTGTGCGGATCAACGGCCTTGATACGCCTTACTGGTATCGTGACGTGGTGGATCTGCTGGAGGCCGATACGCCGCGGCTCGACATCATCATGATCCCCAAGGTCGGCTGCGCGTCCGACATCTACGCGGTCGATGCGCTGGTCTCGGCCATCGAGCTCGCGACAGGGCGCACCAAGCCCATCGGGTTCGAGGTGATCATCGAATCCGCCGCCGGTATTGCCCATGTCGAGGAGATCGCCGCCGCGTCCCCCCGGATGCAGGCGATGAGCCTCGGGGCGGCCGATTTCGCGGCCTCCATGGGCATGCAGACCACGGGCATCGGCGGGACGCAGGAGAATTACTACATGCTGCATCAGGGCCAGAAACACTGGTCGGACCCGTGGCATTGGGCGCAAACGGCGATTGTGGCGGCGTGCCGGACCCACGGCGTCTTGCCGGTGGACGGCCCCTTTGGAGATTTCTCCGACGATGACGGCTATCGCGCCCAGGCACGCCGCTCCGCGACGCTCGGCATGGTTGGAAAATGGGCGATCCACCCCAAACAGATCGCGCTGGCCAACGAGGTGTTCACGCCGTCGGAGCAGGCTGTTGCCGAGGCGCGTGAGATCCTCGCCGCGATGGAAAAGGCCAAGGCCGAAGGCGCGGGTGCAACCGTCTACAAAGGGCGTTTGGTTGATATTGCGTCAATAAAACAGGCTGAAGTTATCGTAAAACAATCAGAGATGATCGCCGGGTAAACCCTCCCGTTAAGGCATTGGAAATCCTCGGTCCTGTACCAGTATCGCAGCTGTATACAGGCACGGGGGCCCAATGTACTTCACCATCCTCATCGATTTCGCGGCCAGCTTGGCCATCATGGCAATGCTGGCGGAAAGCTATGGCGTCGTGCGCCGACGGCTGGTGGGCGCGGCCCTTGCACCGGTGCTTCTGGGCGTTCTCTTCGGCCTGATCGCCATGGTCGAGATGTTTCGGCCGCTTGAGCCGTTCGACGGCCTCATCATCGACATGCGCAACGTGCCGATTGCGCTGGCCGGTGCATTCCTGGGTTGGCGCGGCTTGATCCCATGTTTGATCATCGCCGCATCCGCCCGGATCGGCATCGGCGGCGTCGGTGTCCAGGCGGGGCTGATAGCCATGGTCATCGCTGGTCTGGCCGGGATGATCTGGGCGCAGAAAACCGCCCATCTGAAACGGCGTGGCATCGGACAGCTGCTTGGTCTGGCTTGCGCGATGTCGTTGCATCTATCGGCGGCGTTTGTCCTGCCCCAGGAAATGGCGGCATGGTTCTTTGGCATCGCCGCGGGCCCGATATTCCTGCTGAACCTGATCTCAATCACACTTGTCGGCGCGTTTCTGGAGCGCGAAAACCGGCGTATCCTTGGCGAAAACCAGCTTCTGGCGGCGGCCACGCGGCACCCGGTATCGGGCCTGCTGACCGCGCCGGCCTTCACACGTGACGTGTCGAATGCCCTTGAGGCGCGGTCTCTCGGAACGTTTGCGGGCCTCATGATTGTTTCGGCCGAGCACCACCCCTTGCGTGGTCTGTTGATGCGATCCGGGGCGATCACGCAAAACGTGGCCGTTGATCGCCACCACATCGCGGATTTCGTCACCCATGCCGATCTTGTGGGGCAATCCTCCGATGGGCGCATCCTGATCCCGCTCACCAAGGAGGAGTTGTTGAACTCCGATCAGCTTGCGGCCGATCTGCGGCGCAATTCCCGGGGCCTGGCCAATCGCTCTGAGGGTCGCCAGGGATCCGCGCAGCTTGCTTTTGAAGTTCTGCCCACGCCGGACCCTGCCGTGTTCCTGAGCGCCGTCGAAAGCGCTTCCCTGGCCGCGCAACCGTCCTGGCTGAAGGTGAAAGCATCCGAAGACGCCGCTCCGCACCGTTCCAAACTGCGGAGTGCCGCTCGTCGCGCCCGCCTGTTCGACCCGGCAGAGCATGACGCCCTGTTTCTGAAGGCTGATTTCCTGATCAACCGAAGCCGGACCAACTAGGCGGCGTCGCTTGCCGAGTTGCATCCGCCCATTCGCACCGTCATATACCTCCGCAGGGCCTTTTGGCGGCGGAGGGACGCGCGATGAACTATCTCGATTTTGAAAAGCCATTGGCGGAGATCGAAGGCAAGGCAGAAGAATTGCGCGCGATGGCCCGTCGCGAAGAAGGCATGGATGTCGAAGATCAGGCCGCCGCGCTCGACAAGAAGGCCGCCGACATGCTGCGCGACCTCTACACAGACCTCACGCCCTGGCGGAAATGTCAGGTCGCCCGGCACCCGAACCGACCCCATTGCCAGGAATATATCGAGGCGCTTTTTACCGAATACACCCCGCTCGCGGGGGACCGGAACTTCGCCGATGACCATGCGGTCATGGGTGGGTTGGCGCGGTTCGAGGATAAACCCGTCGTCGTGATCGGCCACGAAAAGGGCCACGATACCAAAACACGGATCGAGCGGAATTTCGGCATGGCGCGGCCCGAAGGCTATCGCAAGGCCGTGCGCCTGATGGATCTGGCGGATCGGTTCAATCTGCCCGTGATCACCTTGGTCGACACACCCGGTGCCTATCCCGGCAAGGGCGCAGAAGAACGCGGGCAATCCGAGGCCATCGCGCGGTCCACCGAGAAATGCCTGCAAATCGGCGTGCCGATCCTGTCGGTTATCATTGGCGAGGGTGGATCGGGCGGCGCGGTCGCCTTTGCCACGGCGGACCGGCTCGCCATGCTGGAGCATTCGATCTACTCGGTCATCAGCCCTGAGGGCTGCGCGTCGATCCTGTGGAAGGATGCCGAGAAGATGCGCGAAGCGGCTGAAGCATTGCGGCTCACCGCGCAGGATCTGCACAAGCTTGGTGTCTGCGACGTTGTCATCCGCGAGCCCCTCGGCGGCGCACAGCGGGACAAACCGGCCACCATTGCCGAAGTTGGCCGCGCCATCTCATCCATGCTTGCGGGTTTCGGCGAGGCCGAGCGCGCGGATCTGATCGCCAGCCGCCGCCGGAAATTCCTCGATATGGGGACCAAGGGCCTTGCCGCTTGATCACGCGACGCCGCGCGGTGCTGATCCTCGGTTCCGCTGCAATCGCTGCTCCCTCACACGCCGCCGCTGAAAGGGGACCGATGCAGCCCGTCATGGATTTCGATTGGCGCTTCGCCGCGGACACCGTCATGGGCGGTGTGTCGGAAGGGCGCGGTGCGGTTGAAGACGGGATCCTGCGCCTCACCGGTACAGTCTCCACCGCCAATAATGGTGGTTTCATTCAGGTTCGCACCGATCTACCCGACGGTGCCCCTTCGGGGAGCGGCGCCATTCAACTGAGGGTGCGCGGGAACGGGGAGCGCTATTTCGTGCATCTGCGTTCGGTGCACAGTCAGCGGCCCTGGCAATCCTATCGCGCGGGGTTCGAGACGTCGGCCGATTGGTCGGATGTGACCTTGCCCCTGACCGGCTTCGCCCCGTCCCGCGATAGCTTGCCGCCGCAGATTGTGGCCGCGGAGATCCGGTCCGTCGGGCTTGTCGCCTATGGGCGTGATCACACGGCGGACCTGTCGGTCTCTCAAATCGGCTTCGGTCCGGCCTAGCGGCGCACCATCACCAGACCCGCCGCAATCATGATCAGCGAGGCGATCATCCCGCAGCCGCCCAATACGATGACGCTGACGGCGTCGGAGCATTGCGCGGCGCCGGGGCATCGACCCAACCAATCGCTGATCGCCGCGAACAACAGGAAGCCGATGGCGACGGTGCCTAGGAGGCCCGCAAGGACGACGATCCAGCCAAGCGCCCTTACCACAGGCGCCCCTTCGCGTAGTCCGGATAGCCGGAATCGTAGCTCTCGGTGTCGAAGGCCGCATCGCGTTCTTTCACGAACTGGCCGGCCGTCGGCAGACCCTCGGCATCATTGCGGTTCCAAAGATCGGACCGCATCAAGGCCTTGGCACATTGAAAATAGACTTCGTCGGGGCGGATAACGATGATCGTCTTGGGGTGCCGCCCGCGTTGCTCAAACGTATCGGTCAAGGTCGGATCATCGCTCAGCACGGCGCGCCCATTCACGCGCACCACGTTCAGCGCCCCGGGCACCATGAACATCAGCGACACGCGCCCGTCGCGTACGATGTTGCGCAGGTTGTCGATCCGATTGTTGCCACGCCAATCCGGTAGCCAGATTGTCCGGTCATCGATGATGCGCACCACCGGCCCGTCATCCCCCCGCGGGCTGGCATCGGTTCCCTCCGGTCCGACCGTCGAAAGGATCAGGAATCGCGATGTTTCGATCCATTTACGATAGAGTGGCGTGATCTTCTGCGTAACCTTGGTGAGCGCGGCCGGAACCGGCGCACCGTAGAGCGCCTCCAGCGCGGCGACGTCATCGACCGTTTTCATGGCGTACCTCGCTGAAATCCAACCTCATCCAGAAGCGCGTTGCTGGCGGTTTCGATATCCGCCTCAAGCCGCGCCATGAACGCCTCCTTGCTCAGGCCCGGCTCAATGCGCGGCAGAAACTCGATCACGGCCACGCCCGGCATCCGTGTGATCCCCCGTTTGGGCCAGAAAACGCCGACATTGGTTGCGACGGGCACGCAGGGCTGACCAAGCTGTTCGTAGAGCGCGCCTGTGCCGGCCTTGTAGGGCCGGTCCACGCCGGGGGCCACGCGGGTGCCCTGAGGGTAGATGATGAGTTGCCCGCCTTGCTGTTTCCCGCTGCGTACATCCTCAAGCATCTTCTTGATCGCCGCGCCACGTTTGCCACGATTCACCGGCACACAGCCGATCCGCAGGCCGTATTGCCCGATCAGCGGCGCATACATCAACTGACGCTTCATGATGAACTTGCCGCGCGGCATGGCGTTGTAGATGGCGAGGATATCGAGGAAACTCTGGTGTTTGGCGGGGACCATCACATCATCCGTGGGGGGCGTTCCACGCACCTCGACCCGCAGGCCGACCATCCAGCGCATCGTCCAGAACACCCACCGGCAATAGGCATGGCAGGCCGCATGGGCCCCTGCGGCGCTGACCACGGCGAAGGGAAAGTAGACAACCGCGACGACGAGCATGGCGACATACATCTGGATGATGAACAGAAGCGAGCGGATCCATTGCATCATTTCAGGCCTTTCAGGGTACGGAAGGCGGCCACCCGCGTGGCCACGAATGCGGTCGCGGCCGCAAGTGGCGGGATGATCAGGGGCCAGAACCACGACGCGCCCGAGAAGCTGAGCCCGGTCAGAAGCGCCGCCGTGTCGCGGGCGGAGGGAAGCATGGCCACGGCCAGCAGGCCGAGCAATGTGCCGACGCCCGCCCCGGTCAGAGTGCGGATCGTGAAGCGGCGCACGAAGGCGCTGGCGATGTAGCTGTCGCGCGCGCCCACAAGGCGCATGACCCGCACCACCTGTTCATTGGCCGACAGCGCCGATTGCGCGGCGAGCGTGACCATCGCGGCGGTTGCGCCCAGGATCAGAACAAGGGCCAGGCCGCCCAACAGGCGCAGCCGACCGGCGGCCTCGGCCAAGGGGCGCCGCCAGCGGTCGTGATCGTCCAGAACAGCGCCGGGCGCTTCGGCGGCGAGCCGTTGGCGCAGGCCGTCGCTATCGTAGCCTTCCGGTGTTTCGACGATTTCGACGAGCCGGGGGATCGGCAGGTCATCCAGCGGCAGATCCGGGCCGAACCATGGCGCCAGCAGCGCCTGTTGATCCTCATCGCTGAGTGCGCGGGCGCTTTGGACGCCAGGCGTTTGTTCGAGCAGCGTCAGCACCGCCCAGGTCTGCGCCTCCACCTCGGCGGCGGGGGCCGAAATGCGGATCGTCGAGGATTGCGCCAACGCGTCGGACCAGCGGTCGGCAAGCCGCCCGGAGGCTGTCGACAGCGCCATGGCAAAGACCGCCAGAAAGGCCATCGCCGCCGAGGTGGCAAGGGTCAGCCGGGCGGATTGGCCACTGCGGGGCACCACGCGGTCGGCCTGCCCATCGCCGCGCACCAGCGCCAGAAGGTTGCCCCGAATGCTCATAGATCGGCCCCGGCCGCCATGATCTGGCCGCCTTGAATTCGCAGAACGCGCGCCTGCACCTTTTGCTTGGCAGCCCGGATCAGGGCGAGATCATGGGTTGCGATGACCACGGTCTTGCCGAGTTTGTTCAGTTCAACCAGCAGGTTCAGAAGCCTCAGCGACATCTCCCAATCGACGTTGCCCGTGGGCTCATCGGCCAGGATAAGGTCGGGGTCCATGATGATGGCGCGGGCGAGCGCGGCGCGTTGCCGTTCCCCGCCCGACAGCTCAGGCGGCAAGGCATTGGCGCGGGCCGACAGGCCAACCCAGCCCACAAGCTCGGCCAGGTTGGCGTCCTGCACCAGCCCGCCCTTGGCGGATACGGTCAGGGGGAGCGCGATGTTTTCGTGCAACGGCAGATGATCCAGAAACCGGCAATCCTGATGCACGACGCCGATGCGCTGCCGCAGGTCCGCGATCCCGTCGCGCGAGAGGCCCGTGGCGGTATGCCCGAACAGGCTCACCGACCCGCCAGTTGGCAGAAGCTCGGCGTAGCAGAGTTTGAGAAACGTGGTTTTCCCGGCCCCCGACGGACCGGTGAGGAAGTGGAAGGATCCCGGCGGCAGGTGCAGCGACAGGCCGGACAAAAGCGGCTCGGCTCCGTAGCCGTAAGCGGCGTCCTGCATCTCGATCATCTGCGCGTCGCGTCCCTGGGCCTTTTGTCGTGACTGTGTTGCACCCTTGGCGTGCAGTTGCAATTGCGCCGCGCCCGACCTGTCGAAGATTGGCGCAAGTGAGCAACGGGTAATCATCTGAAAAGACAGAGGGATTGGAATGGTCTTGTGAGATTGTTAATATTTGCCGATACAATAGGGATGACGGGCCGCGATTGTTCTGCAGTCGGACGGTCAAACGCCGCATCAGCGCGGTGAACAAGAGCACCGGGGACACATGCGGCTTACCTGCCCGAATTGCAGCGCTCGATACGAGGTGGATGAAAGCATGATCCCGGCGACCGGTCGGGATGTGCAATGCTCCAACTGTTCGACAACGTGGTTCCAGCCGGGGCCGCGGATGGACGAGCCCGAGGCCGCCAAGGAGGCGAGCGCAGATCGTGCGCCGACCCCACCCACGCCGCCCGCGCCGGAACCTGAACCCGAGCGTCCCGATCCTGCACCGGAGCCGGACGTTGTAGAGGCTGCCGAACCCCAGGCGCGGCCGGACCCTGAGCGGGAGGCCGAGGCAGAGCCCGATATCGAGATCGAGCCGGAACCGGAGGTTGAACCGGACACCGATGTTGTCGAGGAAACGGAAGCGGACCCGGACCCACAACCGGAGGCTGGGCCGGAGCTGACCGAAACGGACGAGGAGAGTGCGCCCGAGGCGTCCGATAGCGACACAGATGCCGACGCGAAGGCGGAGGCCGAAGTGGAGGCTCCGCCAAGTCCGCAGCGTCGCGAGGTGGATTCCGCAGTGGCCGGGATCCTGCGGGAAGAAGCCGAGCGCGAAGCACGATTGCGCCGCGCGGAGGCCGAGCCCGAACGGGTGGAAACGCAAGGCGAGATGCCCCTTGAGAGCGCATCCCGGACGGCGCGGAGCCGACGGCTCGCCGACCTCGAGGCGGCGGAAGATGCGTTTGATACGGGCCAGATCGAGGCCGCCGTTGCGACGGCCGCTGCCGCATCCCGCCGCGAATTGCTGCCCGATATCGAAGAGATCAATTCGTCCCTGCGCGCCACGGGCGACCGACGGGAAGGCGAGGAAGACGCGACCGATGCCGATACGGTGGGATCCGGCGCACGGCGCAGGTCCCAATCCCGGCGTGGCTTCGTCATCGTGCTTCTGCTCGTCGCGATTGCGACGCTGGCCTATGTCTATGCTGCTGATATCGCGGAGGCCGTGCCGCAAGTAGCGCCGTATCTGGAACGCTATATCGAGGCGATCAACAACGCGCGGTTCTGGCTGGATGATATGGCGCGATCCCTTGCCGGGGAAACCGCCGAATAGCGCCGCCGCGGTGGATCAGAACTGATCCAGCAAACGCCGCAGATACTCCCGTTCCAATTCAGGGCGCTGCTGTTCCGCGGCGCGGTCCCGCAGTAGATTCAGGAGTTCCTGCGCACGTTCGCTATCATCGATCGTGCCATTGAGCATCTCGTCCGATCCGAAGGCGCCATTGTTGCCCGCCTGCCGCCCCAGCGGATCCTGAAGCGGGCGGCTTTCGGCCATGTTGCCCTCGGCCTGGCCCTGTCCGGGCTCCGCGCCCTGCTCTTGTGCCAATGCCTCGCCCAGTTGCGTCATGCCTTCGCGGATCGCCTCCATGGCCTCCGATTGCAGGTCGAGCGCTTCTGCGATGTCGCCCCGTTCCAGGGCCTCTGCCGCGTCTTCCATCGCCCGGCCCGCACCATCGAGCTGGTCCAGCGCCTCATCCCCGGCCTCGGTACCGGTGCCGGGCAGGCGGCGGGCCTGTTCCTCAAGCTGGCGGCGGAGCGCCTCCTGGCGGTCAGCGAGGGAGCCCGCGCTTTCTTCGTTGTCGCCGCCCTGCCCCTGGCCGGGGTTTTCCCCCTCCTGACCGGGCTGGTTGCCCTGCGGGGCCTGGCCCTGCTGCTCACCGGGTTGGCCGGGGCGGTTGGGGTTGAACTGATCCTGCAGCTCCTGAAAGCTGTCATCGCTCAGGTTCTGCTGGCCGCGCAACGTATCCTGCAAACCCTCCATGGCCTGCTGTCCGGGCGTTTGCGGGCCCTCACCGCCCTCACCGCCCTGGGTGATCTCCATGTTTTCCAGCATTTGCTGAAGCGCTTCCAGCATTTCCATGGCTTCGGCCATACGGCCTTCCTGCATCAGCTCTTCGATACGTTGCAGCATCTCTTCGAGGTCGGACATGGACATTTCCATGTTCTCGCCCTCGCCCTGATCGGGCTGGTCCGTCTGGTCGCCGAACTCGGTATTGTCGGCCAGCTCCTGCATGTAATCGTTCATCGCCTCGCGCATTTCCTGCATCAACTGGGCGATTTCCTCATCGCTGGCGCCCTGGCGCATAGCCTCGGCCAAGCGTTCCTGCGCCCGTTGCAGACGCTCAAGGGCGCTGTCGAGATCGCCGATTTCCAGCTCGAGCGCGGCCTCCCACAGGATCGCCGCCACGTCTTCCTGGGTTTCGATGGAAATCAGGTCAATCGCACTTTCCAGCCGTTGGATGGCGGAGCGGAGTTGTAGATATACGCCCTGATCCAAGCCCTCTTCGGGCCGGTGCGTCATGGCGCGCAGGAGCTGCGCGGCACGTTCGGCATTGTCGCGGTTCCACAGGATATCGCGGCGCAATTCGATGATGCCGTTGGCCATCGGATCGAAGAACCGGCGCCCGGGAAGGCGCTGCACATCGTAGGACATTGTGGCGATCTGGCCCGCATCGTCGGTGACGGTGAGGGTCATGGAAACCGGCAGGTTGGCGAAGGGATGCTCGCTCAGATCCTCCAGCACCACTTCGCTGAACTCGGCCCGGTCGCCACGGAACGGCATCGGCAGGTCGAGCACCACGGGTTCCCGCGGTTCGGGATCTATGGCAAGGCCATAGCGGCGATCCGCGGCACCGGCGTTCAGGCGGATCGTGGCGGTGCCGGAGCGGACGCCGTAATCGTCGCTGGCCGTGAAGCCGAACTGCATCGCGCCGGGCGGCTCGCCTTCAACCTCTCCGTCAAGCGCGACATTGGGTGGATTATCGGGCCGGACGGAAACCTGCCATTCCCGGCCGCCGGGCCCGTCCACGGCCAGCGTGCCAGCGCGCTCCATCGTGACGGTCTGGGCATAGGCGTTCGGGTCCGGGTCGGGGAGGGGGCCGATATCGGTCCGCAGCGTGATCTCACCCGGAGCCCCATAGGCGCGCAGCGTGACATCGGAGCCGAGCGGCGCGTCGAACCCCTCAGCCGTGATGTCATTGAGGTAAAGCGACGGCAGGCCGGTATAAAGCGGCGGTTCCACCCAGCCTTCCCATGAAGGCCCGGCCGACGCCGTGGCGGGCCCGGCCCCAAGCGGAACGTTGCCGACATCGGCCACACGGCCAAACGCGCCGAAGAGAAGCGCCATGGCAATCGCCGTCGCGCCGATATAGCGCAGCGCGTAAGGGTCGCGCGACGAGAGCCGCAGATCCGGTTCCGGCGCCCGGGCCCCGGCGGCGCGGGCGGCCATGCGCGACACGTGGGTGGCCCAGACGGATCGGCTTGCCGGATCGTGGCCACCGACGGCGGGCGTATCGAGAAGCGTGGTGATCGGGCGGCCCGGCATCGTGGCATCCAGACGCTCCAAGGCCTCGGCATGGGTGGGCATGCGGAATCGAATGAGGCCGAGGATCAGGAAGGCCAGAATAACCAATCCTGCAAGGCCCAACGCGCCCCATGCATAGATACCGGGGAGCAGTGTGCCCGCCCCGAAGGCGAGGGCGGCAAGCAGCAGGATCGCAAAAGTCCATGCCGGCCAGAAGGCCTGCGCGGCGCGCTCGGCCATCATGCCAAGGCGCGTCAGCCGCAAGGGCCAGATCAGGCGCTTCAGCGCGCCCTCCTTTGGGGGGATCTGCTCGGTCATCATCCCTTTCACGGGGCACATGCTGCCCGGCGGGCTGCTATACCCACTCGGGGAGTGTATCGCGGTTTATCATGTCGTCAAATGTCGGACGGGCCCGGATGACGGCGAATTGATCGCCTTTGACCAGAACTTCGGGGATCAGGGGGCGGCTGTTGTATTCGCTGCTCATCACCGCGCCATAGGCCCCGGCGGAGCGGAAGGCGACCAGATCGCCCTCGGCCAAGGCAGGCAGACTACGCTGTTTGGCGAAGGTATCGCCGGATTCGCAGACCGGCCCGACGATGTCATAGGGCGTCTGTTCCGCGCCAGGGGCGGGCTCGACCACCGGAACGATATCGTGCCAGGCGCCATACATGGCGGGGCGGATCAGGTCATTCATCGCGGCGTCGAGGATCAGGAAATCCCGCCCCTCGCCGTGTTTCACATAGATCGTGGAGCCAACCAGCAGGCCCGCATTGCCCGAGATCAGACGGCCCGGCTCAATCTCGATTTCGCAGCCCAGATCGCCGACGGTGCGCTTGATGACCTCGCCATATTCGATGGGCAGGGGCGGCGCGGTGTTGGAGCGTTGGTATGGAATGCCGAGCCCGCCACCAAGATCGAGGCGGCTGATCGTGTGGCCGTCCGCGCGGAGCTGATGGGTCAGTTCGGCAACTTTATTGTAGGCGATTTCAAAGGGTTCAAGGTCGGTCAGCTGGCTGCCGATATGAACGTCGATGCCGATCACCTGCAAACCGGACAGTGCGGCGGCCAGCGCATAAACCTCGCGTGCGCGAGCGATGGGAATGCCAAACTTGTCCTCTGACCGCCCGGTGGAGATCTTGGCGTGGGTTTTGGCATCGACATCCGGGTTCACGCGGATGGTGATGGGGGCGCTCTTGCCCATCTCGCTGGCAACACGGGACAGACGCGCCATCTCGGGTTCGGATTCGACGTTGAATTGCCGGATGCCACCGTCGAGCGCGAGCCGCATCTCCGCCTCGGTCTTGCCGACGCCGGAAAACACGATCCTGTCGCCGGGCACGCCAGCCGCCTTGGCGCGCAGGTATTCGCCGCCCGACACCACGTCCATCCCCGCGCCGAGCGACGCCATATGCTTGATAACAGCTTGATTGGAATTGCTTTTCATCGCAAAGCAGATCAGGTGCGGCAGGCCGTCCAACGCCTCGGCAAACAGATCGAAGTGACGCGTCAGCGTTGCGGTGGAATAGACGTAGAACGGCGTGCCGACACTGGCCGCAATCTCGGGCAGCGGCACATCCTCGGCGTGCAGAATGCCATTTTGATACAGGAAATGATCCATCGCGCGCGCCTTATCCGCCTTGTCAGCGGCGACGTAGCATCTATCCAATTGGGTTCAAAGCAATTCGGAGGGATGCAGATGGCGAAGACGGCAATTATCGGGGCCCATGGCGGTGCCGAGCAATTCCGGATTGTGGATCGGGATGTGGGGGAGCCGGGGCCGGGCGAGATCCGCATCCGTCACCATGCCTGTGGGCTGAACTTCATCGATGTGTATCAGCGCACGGGGCTCTACCCGATGGAACTGCCCCATGCTCTGGGCATGGAGGCGGCGGGTGTGGTCGAGGCCGTGGGGCCGGGTGTGACGCACCTTGAGGCCGGTGACCGGGCCGCCTATGCGTGTACGCCGCCGGGCGCCTATTGCGAGGCGCGTGTGATGCCCGCGGCGCAGGTCTGCCCGCTTCCGGATGAGATTTCGTTCGAGGACGGTGCGGCGATGATGCTCAAGGGGCTGACAACTCATTACCTGTTCCGCCGCACAACACCGATCGCAAAGGGCGACACGGTCCTGTTTCACGCGGCGGCGGGGGGCGTCGGCCTGATCGCGTGCCAATGGGCCGCGAGTGAGGGTATCCGTCTGATCGGCACGGCCGGGACGGAGGAGAAATGTGCGCTGGCCCGCGACCATGGCGCAGCGGAGTGCATCAATTACCGGACGGAGGATTGGGTGGCCCGCGTGCGGGAGCTGACCGATGGCAGAGGCGTCGATGTGGTGATGGATGCGGTCGGCGCCGACACGTTCGATGGCTCGCTGGATTGCCTGCGGCCCTTGGGGTTCATGATTTCCTTCGGGAATGCCTCCGGCCCGGTCCCGCCCTTTGCCCTGGCGATCCTTGGGCAGAAGGGATCGCTGAAGATCACACGGCCGACGCTGTTCGCCCATATCGCGGAGCACGAGGCCTGCCAGCAGATGGCGGCGGAGTTGTTTGAGAAAGTCACCTCCGGCGATGTGAGGATCCGTATCGGCCAGAGGTTTCCGTTGGAGGATGTCGCCGAAGCGCACCGCGCGTTGGAGGCGCGCAGGACGACCGGGCAAACGGTTCTGACGATCTGACATGCGCACGCGTCACGTGATCCACACCGTCTCCGCCCATGCCGAGGGCGAGGTTGGCGACGTCATCACCGGAGGCATCGCGCCGCCGCCGGGCAACACATTGTGGGAGCAACGGCGCTGGTTGGCCGAAGATGGCACGCTGCGTGCGATTGTCCTGAATGAGCCGCGCGGGGGCGTGTTTCGCCATGTGAACCTTCTGGTCCCGCCCAAGGATCCGCGCGCCGATGCGGCCTTCTTGATCATGGAGCCGGAGGACACGCCGCCGATGTCGGGGTCGAACACGATCTGCGTGGCGACCGTGTTGTTGGAGACCGGCATCTTGCCGATAACGGAACCGGAAACGCGACTGACGCTTGAAGTGCCCGCCGGGCTTGTCGCAATCCGAGCGACCTGCGCAAACGGCAAGGTAGAGCGGATCGCGTTCGAAAATGTGCCGAGCTTCGTGACTGGGCTGGATGTGCCACTGGACGTCCCGGGCCTGGGGACGATCACGGTTGATACGGCCTACGGGGGCGACTCGGTTGTTCTGGTCGATGCCGGCGCAGTGGGCGTGACGTTGGATCGCGACAAGGCCCGCGAACTTGTCGAGCTTGGCATTCGCATCACCAATGCGGCCAATGCCCAATTGACGTTTGCGCATCCTGAACGGCCAGATTGGAGCCATTATTCGTTTTGCATGTTCAACACGCCGGTTGAGCGGCGCGACACCGAGCTGACCTCCACCACGGCGGTTGCGATCCAACCCGGCAAAATCGACCGCTCGCCCACCGGCACAGCGCAAAGCGCCCGGCTGGCGGTGCTTCATGCGCGGGGGCAGATGGGCATAGATGAGACGCTGATCGCGCGGTCGATCATTGGCTCGGAGTTCCGCTGTCGGATCCTTGGGGAAGCTGCCGTAGGGGATGTGCCTGCGATCCGGCCGGAAATCAGCGGGCGCGCCTGGATCACTGGCACACATCAACACATGGTTGATCCCGATGATCCATGGCCCGAAGGCTACAAGCTGTCGGACACCTGGCCGCGCATCCGCTAGGCCGTCCGCGCACGTTGGAGGGTCAGGAACAACAGCGCCAGCGGCAGGCCCGCGGAAACGCCGATTCCGAAGGTTGCGGGGATGACCAGCAGCCACCACCACTCCCGGCGGGTCACGAACTCCACCACAACCCAGACGCACAGCGAGATGGCCGAGATCGTCAGGTCCCAAGTGAGGCCCGTTGTTGCCTCGTTCACGTACCAGGCGTCGATCATCGGGCCGAGATCCCAGCCGTTCTGGTCGAACCAGGCGTAGAAATGGCGCCAGGGATAATAGATCCCGGCGAAAAACAGGGCGAGGTAGATGTAGCGCATGTGGCAAACCTCCGGCTTCGTTTGGGCGTGACGTAGTGCCGGAAGACGGGGCCGTCCATGCAGGGCCTGCGGCATTAATGATGCTGCGTCACAATTGACGCCTGCGTCACCTCCGCGCTAGGCCTCCCGGAACGCCATTTCCGGGCTAGGATTCCCAGCCTGACGACAGCCTGAGGGGACGACAAAGATGTCCGAGATCGAACGCGAGAGCATGGAATACGACGTGGTGATCGTCGGTGCGGGGCCGGCGGGCCTGAGCTCCGCGATCCGCCTGAAGCAGTTGGATGCGGATCTGAACGTCGTGGTTCTGGAAAAGGGCTCGGAAGTGGGCGCGCATATCCTGTCGGGCGCGGTGCTGGACCCGGCGGGGCTTGATGCGCTGATCCCGGATTGGAAGGAAAAGGGCGCGCCGCTGAACGTGCCAGTGAAAAGCGATGCCTTTTACATGCTCGGCGAGGCCGGGGGCATTCGTATCCCCAATTTCCCGATGCCGCCCCTGATGAATAATCACGGCAACTACATCGTGTCGATGGGCAATGTCTGCCGCTGGATGGCGGAGCAGGCCGAAGAGCTTGGTGTTGAAATCTTCCCGGGCATGGCATGTTCCGAGTTGGTCTACGGTGAGAATGGCGAGGTACGTGGCGTCGTTGCCGGGGTTTTCGGCCTCGAAGAAGACGGCTCCATCGGCGAGAACACCGAGCCGGGGATGGAACTGCTTGGAAAGTACGTGTTCCTGAGCGAGGGCGTGCGCGGGAGCCTCTCGAAAGAGGTGATCGAGAAATTTCAGTTGGATGCCGACAGCGAGCCGCAGAAGTATGGGCTCGGAATGAAGGAAATTTGGGAGATCGACCCCGACAAGCACAAGGAAGGCGCTGTGTTCCACTCGCTTGGCTGGCCTTTGGGCAAGAACGCGGCGGGCGGGTCGTTTGTCTATCACGCCGAAAACAACCAGGTGTTCATCGGCCTTGTGACCGCGCTGAATTACCAGAACCCGCATCTCTATCCCTACATGGAATTCCAGCGCTTTAAGCATCATCCGATGATCGCAAAGCTTCTGGAGGGCGGCAAACGCGTGGCGTATGGCGCGCGGGCGATCGCACAGGGTGGCTGGCAGTCGATGCCCAAGGCCTGTTTCCCGGGTGGTGCGCTTCTGGGTTGTTCTGTCGGCCTCGTGAACGTGCCTCGGATCAAGGGCAACCATAACGCGATGCTGTCCGGGATTGCCGCCGCCGAGGCTGCCTTTGCCGCGATTGGTGCCGGACGCGCCAGCGATGAGTTGACCGAATACAACACCGCGCTGCGCGAGGGGCCGGTGGGCCGGGACCTTTACAAGGTGCGCAACGTGAAGCCCTTCCAATCCAACAATGGTGTGCTGGGCGCGCTGGGGCTGGGCGGGTTCGACATGTGGACGAACACGCTCGGTTTTTCGATCTTCGGCACCAAGAGTCACGGGAAGTCCGACGCGGATGCGACGCAGAAGGCCGCGCGGTGGAACCCGATCGACTATCCCAAGCCCGATGGCAAGCTGAGCTTCGATCGGCTGACGAACGTGAGTTATTCCTTCACCAACCACGAGGAAAGTCAGCCTGCGCACCTGAAGCTGAAGGACCCGAGCATTCCGATTGCGGTGAACCTGCCGGAATATGCAGAACCGGCGCAGCGCTATTGCCCGGCGGGCGTCTATGAGGTGGTGGAGGAAGACGGCAAGGATCCGCGCTTCATCATCAACTTCCAGAACTGCGTGCATTGCAAGACCTGCGATATCAAGGATCCGTCCCAGAACATCCACTGGACGGTGCCGCAAGGCGGTGATGGGCCGAATTACCCCAACATGTGAGCGCCCCGCGACAACCTGAGGGGCGAGTGATTGCCCTTCCCCGAGCCGCGCCCTAGACTCTCCGACAAGACCGCTTGGAGGAGAGCTGAATGCCCCTGAACAGACCTTTGTTTGCCCTTGCGATCGTGGCCGGATTGGCCGCGCCTGCACTGGCGTCCGCCGATGGGTTGGCGGGGTCTTACCTGGCCGCACGCTCGGCGGCGATCACAGGCGACCACGCCGCCGCGGCCACCTACTTCGACCGCGCCCTGGCGCTTGATCCGGGCAATCCGTTCCTGATCAGCAACGCGATCTTTGCCAACGCATCATTGGGAAATTGGGAGCGGGCCGCCGAGGTGGCCGACGCCCTGCCGCCCGATGCGGACGGACAAGAACTGGCCCATCTGGTGCGCTTCGTGCGGCAGGTGAATACCGGGGAACTGGCCGAGGCGCAGGCGCTGATCGAGGCGGGGCAAGGACCGGGTCCCCTGGCCGACGGTCTGGCTCTGGCCTGGCTCAGCTTCGGGCAGGGCGACATGTCGGGCGCGGTCGCGCAATTCGAGGCCTTGGGGCGCGAGCGCGGGCTGGAAGAACTGGCCGCGCTGCATCTGGCCCTGGCGCGCGCCGCCGTCGGCGATTTCGAGGCGGCCCACGAGATCCTGTCCGGCGGGGCCGGCGTGAGCATCACCAATACCGAGCGGGTGGTCCGCGCGCGGGCCGAGATCATGGTGCAGCTTGGCCAGCGGGCCGAGGCCCTGGACCTGCTTGACGGGTATACTCAAGCGGTACCGGATCCGGGGTTGCTGGCCCTGCAGGCGCAGATCGGTGCAGGTGCGGAGGAGCCTTATGACTTTGTGACCGATGTGCAGGACGGCGTGGCCGAAGTGTTCTTCACCACGGCGCAGTTGCTGTCTGGCGACAGGAACCGGTCGCTTCCGCTCTTGATGGCGCAGGCCGCCCGGGGTGTGGATGCCGAGCACACCGACGCGATCCTGCTGGCTGGGGAATTGATGGCGGAAGATGGCCAGATCGAGTTGGCCGCCGCCACGTTCGGCGCGGTGCCCCAAGGTGATGCGAATTACATCGAGGCGCAGATGGGGCGCGCCGAAGCGTTGGCGGAGATGGGTCAGAACGAAGAGGCGATCACCATCCTGTCGGATCTTGTGGCCGCCCGACCGGAACTGGCTTCGTTGCAGGCGGCCTATGGCGATATCTTGCGGCAGAACGAGATGTTCGAAGAGGCCATCGTGGCTTATTCGGCCGTGCTTGATCTGGTTGATGCGGATCTCTCGCGCTACTGGTTCATCCACTATGCCCGCGCGATCTGTTACCATCAGCTGGATGATTGGCCGCCAGCGGAAGCCGATTTTCGCCGCGCCCTGGAGTTGAATCCCGAGCAGCCCAACGTATTGAATTACCTTGGCTATTCCCTGGTGGAGCAGCGCCGGAATTTCGACGAGGCGCTCGACATGATCCAGCGCGCCGTCGCCGCGCGCCCAGAGAGTGGCTACATTACCGACAGCCTTGGCTGGGTTCTCTACCGGTTGGGTCGCTTCGAGGAAGCCGTCGCCCCGATGGAGCGCGCGGTGGAGTTGGAGCCCAATGACAGCATCGTCAACGATCACCTCGGCGACGTCTACTGGATGGTGGGCCGTTACCGCGAGGCGGAGTTCCAATGGCACCGCGCCCTGTCCTTCGATCCGGAGCCGGAAGAGGCCGAGCGCATTCGCCTGAAGCTCGATGTCGGGCTTTACGAGGTGCTGGAGCAGGAAGGCGGCGTAGGCGCCCTTGAAGAAGAGTGAGGCTTTTCGCGCCCGCGAAGGTCAATCTGGCACTTCACGTGACGGGCAAGCGGGCCGATGGCTATCACCTGCTGGATTCGCTGATCGTGTTTGCGGATGTGGGCGATTGGCTTGAGATAGAACCCTCCGATACTCTGACCCTGACCGTCACAGGACCAAAAGCGGCAGGCGTGCCAGACGATACGCGCAACCTTGTCTGGCGCGCAGCGGAATTTCTGGCGCCGGGGCGCGGGGCCGCGATCACCCTTGAAAAACACTTGCCCCATGCCGGCGGGATCGGTGGCGGCTCGGCAGATGCGGCGGCTGCTCTGCGCGGATTGTCCGAGATGTGGGGGATCGCTGTGCCAGACGGCACGTGCACACTTGGCGCGGATGTGCCTGCCTGCCTTCGCAGCACACCCTCCCGGATGCGTGGAATTGGCGATCTGCTGGACGATGTGCCGCCTTTGCCCGGGCTGTGGATTGTGTTGGTGAACCCCGGTGTCGAGGTGCCAACCGGCGCTGTCTTCGGGGCGCTCGACGGAGTGGATAACGCGCCGTTGCCTGAGCCTGTCTGGGATGGGTTGGATGGCTTTTCCGCATGGCTTGCGGTGACAAGAAACGATCTGGAAGCGCCCGCGATGGAGGCTCAGCCTGTGATCGGGAGGGTGCTGGAGGCCCTGGCGCGGACAGAGAATTGCCTGCTGGCCCGCATGAGTGGCTCCGGGGCGACGTGTTTCGGTATCTACGCGGACGAAGCGGCTGCAAATGCCGCCGCCGCGGCGATGCCGCGCGGATGGTGGATCAAAGCCGTACGGGTGCTGGTTTAATGTTCGAACAGATTTAGTTCAACCGTTCAACTACATAATCCGCGAGGTCATGCATCATATCGCGCAGCGGGTGATCAGGCAGCGCGCCAAGGGCGGCTTTGGCCTGATCGGCATAGCCATTGGCCACCACGCGGGTCTGCTCCAGGGTGCCATGTCTCCCCAAAAGGCCAAGGGCCGTATCCAGATCGCCATCGCGCTGATCGCCCTTGCCAATGGTGCGCGCCCAGAAGGCGCGTTCGTTCGCATCGGCTGCGGCAATCGCCCGGATGACGGGCAGGGTCAGCTTCCGCTCCCGGAAATCGTCACCGATGTTCTTGCCGATGGCCCCCGACGTGCCGCCCCAATCGAGCAGGTCATCAGCCATCTGGAACGCGATGCCCAACCCATCGCCGTACGATGCCAGCGCCTTCACGATGCTATCGTCGCGATCCGCGATCACGCCGCCAACCTCGCAGGCCGCCTCGAACAACGCGGCGGTCTTGCCCCGGATCACCTGCAGATAGGTGGCTTCCGTGGTCTCGATATTCATTGCGGCGCTCAGTTGCAGCACTTCGCCCTCCGCAATCGTGGCGGCGGCATTGGACAAAATGTCGAGCACCTGCAGGCTTTCGGTTTCAACCATCAACTGGAACGCGCGCGCAAAGAGGTAATCGCCCACCAGAATCGAAGACTTGTTGTCCCACAGAAGGTTCGCCGTGGGGCGCCCACGCCGTTTGGACGATTCATCGACCACATCGTCATGCAACAGCGTCGCGGTGTGAATGAACTCCACCGTCGCCGCCAGCTTCACATGGGCGTCGCCGTCGTAGCCACAGAGCCGGGCCGCCGCGAGCGTCAGCATCGGGCGAATCCGCTTGCCGCCTGCCTCGACCAGATGGGCGGTCACCTCGGGGATACGGGGCGCATGCTCGGACGCCATGCGGTCGCGGATCAGGACATTGACGGCCGTCAGATCCTCGTCCAACGCGTCGCGCAGGCGGTCGTGGGGCTTGGCGATGGGTGTATCCAGGCTCATGCAGATTATCCCCTGTCTCGACTTCGGCGTGCGGGCACCATACCTGTTCGGTATGCTTGAAGTTCTCCGCAGCAATGATCCGACAATAATTGCCTTCGCGTCCGCCCTTCTGTCCGGCGAGGATATAGAGGTGTTCGTAATGGACGTCCATATGAGCGCCCTTGAGGGAAGCATCGGCATATTGCCGCGCCGGATGCTGGTGCACCGCGATGTGGCCGACGATGCGCGGGCGGTATTGCGGGACAACGACCTTCCGGTTTCCGAGTGAGCGAGGCGGGCCTGACACGGGACGGGTTCCTGGGGGGGCGGGTTCAGGTCTGGCAACCCGTGCGCGGGTATCGCGCCGCGACGGATCCCGTGTTCCTGGCGGCGGCCTGCCCCGCACGCCCTGGTGAAACGGTGTTGGAGCTTGGCTGCGGCGTTGGTGTTGCGGCCCTGTGCCTTGCCGCCCGGGTCCCCGGTGTTCAGGTGACCGGCGTCGAGCGGCAAGCCGATTATGCCGATTTGGCGCGGCGCAACGGCGTGGATGTGGTGAATGCGGATCTGTCCGCGCTTCCCGACGATTTGCGGGCACAGAGCTTTGATCATGTCATCTGCAACCCACCCTATTTCGTGCCGGGCGCTGGTACCGGGGCGGGGGATGCCGGGCGCGAAGCCGCCTTGCGGGAGGACACGCCACTGGCCGATTGGCTGTCGACAGCCCGCGCTCGGCTGAAGCCCCAAGGCTGGATGACGATGATCCATCTCGCGGAACGGCTGCCCGATATTCTGGCCGGGTTGGACGGGTTCGGATCAATCGCCGTCCTGCCACTGGCTGCGCGAGAGGGGAGAGCCGCCGGGCGTATCGTTCTTCGGGCACGCAAGGGCGCGCGCGGTGCGTTTTCCCTCCTTGCGCCCATTCTTATACATGAAGGCGCAACCCATGCGGGTGATGGCGATGACTATTCTGCAACAACCCGCGCCATCTTGCGCGATGGCGCGCCGCTGCCTTTCGGATAACAGCCCAAATACGCTGCATTTTAGGCGTTAACTCTGTTCTGCGTGACATAAGCCGAAACTTATGGTGCACTCGAATTGTAACATCCACACAACGAGAGGAGACACATATGTCGCTTGGCGCCCATCTTCAGGAACTCAAGAAGAAGCACGCCCACCTTTCGGCCAAGGTCGAGGAAGAACAACGCAGCCCCGGTGTAGATGAGCTTGCCATCCGTGAGCTGAAGAAAGAAAAGCTCCGCCTCAAGGAAGAGATTTCCCGGCTCGCGAACTAAACCGATCCTGCCGCGCGAGGGGCTGGATCAGACCTGAACCTCAGCGGCATCCACGAATGTCATACCGTCCCGGTAGGCCTTGAGGCTGGAGATCTCGGCCTCAAGCCACTCCAGATACGC
The DNA here is from genome assembly GCA_947494975.1 of uncultured Roseicyclus sp. Taxonomy (GTDB): domain Bacteria; phylum Pseudomonadota; class Alphaproteobacteria; order Rhodobacterales; family Rhodobacteraceae; genus Gymnodinialimonas. Next base: position 458,607 of record CANLXA010000004.1, read on the forward strand.
GCGCACCTGCGGGCGGTTTTGTGTGCCTTCAGGGCAGACGAAGCTGTATTGCGCCTGCGTGCTCAACGCGATCGTGTAAGGCGCAACCAGGCGTCCTTCGCGCAGATCCCGCTCCGCCAGCGACATACGCCCCAGCACAACACCCCCCTCCGCAACAGCCGCATCCAGGGCGTGATCCGCCTGACTGAATCGCGCGCCGGAGGCGAATCGCGGCGGCAGACCCGCCGCGCGGAACCATGCGGGCCAGTCGAAGGCGGGCTCGAAATTGCGTGTATCGTCTTGATGCAGCAACGGCGCACGGGCCAGGTCGGCCGGGTTCGGGAATTGCTCCGCCAGCGCGGGCGTCATCATCGGTGTCATCCATTCGCTGATGATGGGCTTGGAAAACAGCCCCTCCTCCTGCTTCGGAAAGCCGAAACGGATGGCGACGTCGATATCGTCGCGGGCGAAATCCATGATTTTCAACGTGGCCGAGAACCGTAGCTCGATCTCCGGATGGGCCTGGGCGAAATGAAACATGCGCGGTGCCAGCCATTTGGCAGTAAAGGCAGGCCCCGCCGTGACTGTGAGGCTGGTCTGATCCACGCTGCGTCGTGCCGCCCGCCATGCGGCGCCAAGCGCCGTGAAGCCATCGGAGGCGCCAGGCGCCAGCGCGCGGCCCGCATCGGTCAACTCCACCGCGCGGTTTAGGCGGCGGAACAGTGGCGCCTCCAGATGCTCCTCAAGCGACTTGATCTGGAACGACAGCGCGGCGGGCGTCACGTTCAATTCTGCGGCGGCCTTGGAGAAGGACATGTGCCGGGCGGCGGCATCAAACGCACGCAGGGCGGTGAGGGGAGGAAGACGATCAGACATGCCCACTTAAGTATCGCTTAACTGAAGGCATGGAAAGTCTCGTTTGTGAGAAAATGGGGAAAGGTCCATATCGGATGCAACACGACGTACCAAGGAAAGGTCACTCCAATGTTTTTCTACAACACGATCAATCCCGCCACCCGCAACGCCGTTCTGAAGGCCCGTGCCGAGCGCGGCAAAGCCTTGGGTGAGTTCTGGGGGTTTCTGACGGGCCGCTCCTGATAGCGAGACGCTCAGGCGGGATGCGGAGTTGCGCAGATAGCAATACTCCCATCCGCCCAAGCCCCTTATCTACTAGGCGTATTCAAAGAAACAATCGAGATGCGCTATGATGGACGAACATGCCGATCCCAAACTCCGCCAGATCATGCTTGCGGCCCGCGCCGAGCGCAGCAGGCAGGTCGCACGCCTCTTTGCCCGCCTGTTTCACCGCACTCCGCCGGGCGTTGCGCCCCGCGGGTAACGGATATTCCAATTCAGCAATTGGCTTTGGCGGGGCGGCATCATAAGTGGCTGTTACGCCCCATCAGGGCTGGTTCCATCAAAGGTCAGTTAAAATGTTCTTTTTCTTTGCACCGCGTCGTTTGCCCCGCTCCATCTTGGTAGCGCGCTCCAATGATGCGATGGATCGCGCCCGCTTGATGGGCTATCTGAACGCACTTCACTAGGCGCGGGACGATCCCAGCGCCGCAAGGCCCGCCCCGCCCGCAATCAGGGCGGCGGCCAGAAGCAGGGACATGGTCGGTTCGGCGATGCCCACCAGAACAAGCACGAGCGTCGACAAAAGCGGCGCAGCATAGCTTGCCGTGCCCAGAAGCTGAATGTCGCCGCGCTTCACCCCCAGATCCCACACGAAAAACGCCAATCCTACCGGCCCAAGGCCCAAGGCCAGAACCGACATCCATTGGGATGCGGTATCGGGCCAGATCGTGTCCTCGAACGCCAGGTGGGACGGAACCGACAAAACGGCGGTCGCAACGCAGAAGATGGCGACGGTCTGCGTCGGCATCTTGCCCATACGCCGTGACAGCACCGAATAGCCCGACCATGTCAGCGCGCAGAGAAACGCCAGCGCCAGGCCCACGCCCCCGCTGAATCCATCGGCCCCCGGCGCCACGATCAGGGCCGCACCCAGAAACGCGATCAACGCACCGATGACGTGGAGCGGCCCGAGGCGTTCGCCGGGCAGAAGGCCGGAAAACAGCACGATGAAGAGCGGCCAGAGATAGGCAATCAGGCTCGCCTCCGCCGGTGGGGCGAGGCGCAGGGCGGAGAAGTAGAGCGCGTGGTAGCCGAACAACCCAAGCGTTCCGAAAACATAGACGCCGATTGGCACCGCCCGCAACTGTGGCCAACCGCCCGTCGCCGTGACCCAGACCAGGCCAAGCACGCCACCGATGGTGAACGTCATGGCGTTGAGCTGAAACGGCGGCACCGGTGCCGCACCGATGGTAAACAGCGCAAGCAATGCCCAGAGAAGGACGGCGATGAAGCCGATGGCGGTGGCGGTCTGGCGAGTCATGCCCGCTTCTTTAGGGCAGCTTGGTGAGGGCGGATAGCCCACCTGGCCGTGCGCGCTTTTGCATGCGTCGTTCAGAAGCGATCTTTGGTGTCGTGCCAGCGAGAACAGCGCAGCACATCAAAAAGGGGCCCCCGCATGGCGGAGGCCCCGGGGCGTTGAAACGAAAATGCTGTCAGACGAAGAATTGCGCGCCGTTGGCCGAGATCGTGGAGCCGTTGATGAACCCCGAATCGTCGGAGGCCAGGAAACAGACGCAGCGGGCGATTTCTTCCGGCTCCCCAAGGCGGCCTGCGGGGATCTGCGGGATGATCTTGGAATTCAGCACATCCTCCGGGATCGCGCGGACCATCTCGGTGCCGATATAGCCGGGGCAGATGGCGTTGGCGGTGATGCCCGCGCGCGCGCCTTCCTGGGCCAGCGATTTGACGATCCCCAGATCGCCCGCCTTGGTGGCAGCATAGTTGACCTGACCGGCCTGACCCTTCTGGCCGTTGATCGACGAGATCACGATGACGCGGCCAAATTTGCGCTCGCGCATCCCGGGCCAGACGGGATGAACGGTGTTGAAGACGCCGGTGAGGTTCGTGGCAATGACTTCGTTCCACTGTTCGGGCGTCATGCGGTGGAACATGGCGTCGCGGGTGATGCCGGCATTGGCGACCACAACTTCGATGGGCCCGAGATCGGCTTCGACCTTGGCGATGCCATCGGCGGAGCTTTGATAATCGCCGACATTCCATTTGTAAGTCTTGATGCCGGTTTCATCGGTGAACTTGGCCGCGGCCTCGTCATTGCCGGCATAGGTCGCGGCGACCTCGTAACCGTCGGCCTTCAGGGCTTTGGAAATGGCTTCGCCGATGCCACGGCTGCCGCCGGTGACCAATGCTACACGTCCCATATGTCTCTCTCCTTGGTGAAGTTGTGGTATTATATGTCGGATTGGGTGTGACGGTCGAGCCAGGCTTGGCCGTCGCGTTCACCAAGATCCCAGGCGGCGTGAAGCGCGTCGGGATTGGTGAAATCGATCTTGTTGCCGGCCACGGCTTCGGAGGGGCCATCGTGCCAGATGCGGGCGGTGTCTTCGGGCCGGTCGCGGTAGTCGCGGGTCATCAGCACAAGCGTCGCACCCTTGTCGGGATCCGGGTGAGGGATCTGGTTGATCAGGCCGCCATCCATTACCGGTTGACCGTCCCATTCGGGGATACGGAAGATCGGGGGGATGGTGGCGGCGGCTTTCACCAGTTTGGCGAGGCGCCCGTCACGTGCGGCCGTCCGGGCATCGACCAATTGACCCGTGAGGCCGACCTTTTCGGCCCATTCGCCATCGGGGCGGGATTTGACCATCTTCTCGATCTGATAGGCCGCGCCCGCGACCAGGGCTTTCAGCGTGTCGGGCAGGCGGGAGGTGGGATGTGCCAGCAGGATCTGGAAGGCCGGGCCATCCGCGATCCGGGCCTCGGCCGTCGCATCGAGGACCTGATCCACAACCTCGGAATAGATGCGTTGATGCGGGGTCAGGCCGTCATCGCGGTCCAGATCGTGCAAGCTGACGTTGTAGTTGTTGTGCGAAAAGGCGTGCGCCATGGTGTCCAGGAGGTCCGCCTCGCGCCCGGCAATCCAGGCCGATGCCGACATCGCCCCGCCGGACACCCCCGTCACCCGGTCGGGGGTCAGCGGCAGGGACGCGCCTACTATCTTCATCCAGCCACCGTGCCAGAAGCAGCGAATGCCACCGCCGGAAAACACGAGCTGGCGGAAATCGGGAAGGGGAGGCGTCGACATGACAAACGAACGCAGGCGCGGCGCGTTTGGTTTCCCGCCGCGCCGCGTCCGCGGTCAGATCAGTCGCGCTCGACGCAAAGCGCAACGCCCATGCCGCCACCGATGCAGAGCGTGGCGAGGCCTTTCTTGGCATCCCGGCGCTGCATCTCGAAGAGCAGGGTGTTCAGCACGCGGCAGCCCGAGGCGCCGATCGGGTGACCGATGGCGATGGCGCCGCCGTTCACGTTCACGATGGCCGGATCCCAGCCCATGTCCTTGTTCACGGCGCAGGCCTGGGCGGCGAAGGCTTCGTTGGCTTCCACGAGGTCGAGATCTTCGACCTTCCAGCCAGCCTTTTCCAGCGCCTTGCGCGAAGCGTAGATCGGGCCCACGCCCATGATCGACGGGTCGAGACCAGCGGTCGCGTAGGAGGCGATGCGCGCGAGCGGCTGGATGCCGCGCTTCTCCGCATCATCGGCGGACATCAGAAGAGTCGCGGCGGCGCCGTCATTGAGGCCGGATGCGTTGGCAGCGGTGACGGAGCCATCCTTGGTGAAAGCGGGGCGAAGTTTCTGCATGGCCTCCATCGTGGCGCCGTGGCGGATATACTCATCCTGATCGACCGTGATGTCGCCCTTGCGGTTCGGCACGATGACCGCGGTGATTTCGTCAGCGAATTTGCCAGCCTTCTGAGCGGCTTCGGCCTTGTTTTGAGAGGCGACGGCGAATTCGTCCTGCTGTTCGCGCGAGATTTGCCACTTCTCGGCCACGTTCTCGGCCGTCTGGCCCATGTGATAGCCGTTGAACGCATCCCACAACCCGTCGCGGATCATCGTGTCGATATACTTCATGTCGCCCATCTTCTGGCCTTGACGCAGCGTGGCCGCATGGGGGGACATGGACATGTTTTCCTGGCCACCGGCCACAACGATGGAGGCATCGCCGAGCATGATATGCTGCGCACCAAGTGCCACGGCCCGAAGGCCGGAGCCGCAGACCTGGTTGATGCCCCAGGCTGCGCTCTCCTGCGGCAGACCTGCATTGATGTGGGCCTGGCGGGCAGGGTTCTGGCCTTGGGCGGCCGTCAGAACCTGGCCGAGAATCGTTTCGGACACTTCGGATTTGTCGACACCGGCGCGTTCCACGACGGCTTCGATCACGGTTTTGCCAAGGTCATGGGCGGCGGTGTTGGCAAAGGAGCCGAGGAAGCTGCCGACCGGTGTGCGGGCAGCGGAAGCGATGACGACGTTGGTCATTGAGAAGTGTCCTTTCCTGTGTGGACGGACCTGAGATTCGGCCCGATCCCGTCTCTGTGTCGTGGATGTGTTGGGCCGGGTGATAGTGCGCGACGCGGGGTAAAGGCAACGGGCACGGTGTCTCAGGCTACCACGGACAGGCGGATATGCGTCTGAGGCAAGGTAACAGATTCGCAGGAAACAGGTTTTGGAAAGGCCCCGCGGCCAGTCGTTCAGGCAGACCGTTCCATCACGCGGGTATCGTGTTGAGGCAGTTTCATCTTAGGCGCGCCATAGTAATAGCCCTGCAGGCAATCGACACCGGCCCGGCTCAGCCACTGCGCCTCTGCCGCCGTTTCCACGGATTCGGCCACGACCAGCATGTCGAAATGACGTGCTAGCGAGATCAGCGCCTCCGTCAGCACCTGATTGTCGGCATCCTCCGACACATTGCGGGAGAATTGCCCGTCGATCTTCAGGATGTCAAAATAGAAGGTCTTGAAGTGCCGGAAGGCGGTGTAGCCTGCGCCGAAATCGTCCAGCGCGAAGGTGATGCCCTTGTCCTGCAGATCCTCCATGAAAATGGCCACGATCTCCGGCATCATCATGACGGAGCTTTCGGTAATCTCGAGGATCAGCCGCTCCACAACCATCGGATCATCGCGCAGGCAGGTTCGCAGGATCTGCATCCAGCGCGGATAACCGACAGAGCGGGCCGACATGTTCACCGACAGACGCAACCACGGATATTGTTTCAACATCTGCAGGCCGATCTGCAGAGCCGCGCAATCGATCTGACGGCCGATGTCGCTGTCTTCCACGGCCCCCATGAAATCGCGGGCCGGGATAACGCGGCCGGTTTCATCGAGAATACGGATGAGGCCTTCGTAGAACGCGATTCCCTTGCCGTCGGCCCGGATGATCGGCTGGAACGCCAGTCGTGCGTCGCCGCGGCCAAGGGCCTGTTGGACCATGGACAAGGTGCCGCGATCGCGTTGCGCGACGGCAGCGTCCAGCGGGCTTTCCAACCCTGGCTCCATCAGCTCCGGCCCCTTGTCGCGCATCGTCCGACTCCACACTCACGATCATCTGGCATTGATGCGCGGGCAGGATTTAAGGAAGGATGAAAGCTGGCATTTGTGACGAATGCGCGGGAGTATTGTGATGATCGAAGATCCGGGTGGTCGCTGCGGCTGGTGCGGGAGCAATCCGGTCTACGTCGCCTATCATGACATCGAATGGGGCGTGCCGGAATATGATAGCCGCGCTCTGTGGGAAAAGTTGGTGCTCGATGGGTTTCAGGCCGGGTTGGCCTGGATCACCATCCTGCGAAAGCGCGACGCCTTTCGCGCCGCGTTCGAGGGATTCGAACCGGACGTGATCGCCGGTTGGGGGGAGGCGGAGGTAGCGCGATTATTGGCCGATCCCGGCATCGTGCGGCACCGGGGCAAGATCGAGGCCACGATCGGGAATGCGCAGGCCTGGATCAAGATGGAGGAACGCGGCGGATTTGACGCATTTGTCTGGGATTACGTCGACGGTGCACCGGTGCAAAACCGGTGGGAGATGCTGGCCGATGTGCCCGCGGCGACGGAGCTATCCACCCGGATGTCGAAGGATCTGAAGAAGGCGGGGTTCCGATTCTGCGGGCCCACGATTGTCTATGCATGGCTCCAGGCGACCGGTGTGATCAACGACCATCTGGTCGGCTGTTTTCGCCACGCGGAGGTGAAGAGCCTGGCGCGATAGCCAAAGGTGTTGAAGTCGGGAGGGCCCGCCCTCCCACCCCTTTTGGGGGCGCTGCCCCCATCCTTCGGACTCCCCCGGCATATTCAGGGAACAAAGATCGGGTGGGTTTTCAGCCGCCGACCTCAGCGCCGATGAGCGCTTCGATCACGGCGACGGCCTCGGGGCTCGACCAATCCGCATCGCCGCGCAGCCGGGCGATCTCGTTGCCGTCGGGATCCAGGATCACCGTGATTGGCAGGCCGAAGATACCCATTTCGCGCGCGATCTGCTGGTTGATGTCCCGGTGCTGTGGCAGGGACGTGATACCTTCCTCCTCGAAGAACCGCCGGATCGCCTGGGGCGGATTGCGCCCGGTGGCCAGTGTCACAACCTGAAAGGCCTCCCCGCCCAGTTGATTCTGCAGCGTCTGAAGCGATGGCATTTCCTCGCGGCAGGGGGCGCACCATGTGGCCCAGAAATTCAGCAACACGTGCTGGCCGGCATAGTCGGACAGGGCGCCTTCCGTCTCGTCCTCCATCAGAAATGCGGCGGCGGAGGCCTCGGTCGGGGTGTCATGGACAACCAGCCCGCGCATATCGCCCGTCAGCAGATCCGACACGTCCTGCGCCACAGCGCCATTTGCACCGAGGCTTAGGGCGAGGTAAGCGGCGGTAGCTAAGATTTTGCGGACCATCGGGTTCCCTTCCGAAAGGCGAAAGATATGAGCGATACGGGCTCCTCCGACAGCACAGCGACGTCTGCCAACACGATGTGGGGCGGACGGTTTGCCGCCGGTCCCGATGCGATCATGGAGGCGATCAACGCCTCGATCTCGTTTGACCAGCGCATGGTGCGCCAGGATATCGAAGGCTCCCGTGCCCATGCGGCCATGCTGGCCGCGACAGGCATCCTCAGGGATAGCGATGTGGAGGCGATCCGGGAAGGGCTGCTCACGGTCTTGTCAGAGATCGAGGGCGGGGACTTCGCCTTTTCGACCGCGCTGGAAGACATTCACATGAACGTGGAGGCCCGATTGACCGAGCTGGTCGGCCCTGCGGCGGGCCGTCTGCACACGGCGCGGTCGAGAAACGATCAGGTGGCGACGGACTTCAAGCTGTGGGTCCGTGACCAGATGAAGGCGGCGATTACCGGTCTGGAGGCGCTGATGCGAGCGCTTGTCGCCCAAGCCGATGCTGGCGCCGATTGGGTGATGCCCGGCTTCACCCACCTGCAAACGGCGCAGCCCGTCACGTGGGGCCATCATATGCTGGCCTATGTGGAGATGTTCGCGCGGGATCGGGGGCGCTTTGCCGATGCCTATCATCGCATGAATGAATGCCCCCTCGGGGCGGCTGCCTTGGCCGGCACGTCTTTCCCGATTGACCGGGAGATGACGGCGAAAGCCCTTGGCTTTGACCGTCCCGCCGCCAATTCGCTCGATGCGGTCTCGGACCGGGATTTCGCGCTGGAGTTCCTCTCTGCCGCGTCGATCTGCGCCATGCACCTGTCGCGCTTTGCGGAGGAGTTGGTGATCTGGTCGTCGGCCCAATTCCGTTTCGTGTCTCTGTCGGACCGGTTCTCTACCGGGTCTTCGATCATGCCGCAGAAGAAGAACCCCGACGCGGCGGAGCTGATCCGCGCCAAGATCGGGCGGATTTTCGGGGCGAATGTCGCGCTCATGACGGTAATGAAGGGCCTGCCGCTCGCCTATTCCAAGGACATGCAGGAGGACAAGGAACAGGTCTTCGACGCCGCTGACAATCTGATGCTGGCTTTAGCGGCGATGGAAGGCATGGTGGGCGACATGCAGGCGCGTGTGCCGGAGTTGGAGGCCGCGGCGGCCAGCGGATTTTCGACTGCGACGGACCTCGCCGATTGGCTGGTGCACTCGCTCGACATGCCGTTCCGCGATGCCCACCACGTGACCGGCAGCCTCGTGAAACTGGCCGAGGACAAGGGCTGCGACCTGCCGGACCTGTCACTGGACGATATGCAATCGGTCCATGGCGCGATCACGGACGATGTCTTCGGTGTGCTGGGTGTCCATAATTCCGTTGCGTCGCGCACATCCTATGGCGGCACGGCGCCGGTGCGTGTTCGCGAGCAGGTGGCGCGGTGGCAAAAGCTGCTTGGGTAGAGCCCCGTCCGGGGTCGACGGTGGGTGTGGCCGGTGCCAAGCGGGGTTGTGGCCTTTGGCAAGCCGGGCCAGACTGCCGGTGACAGGAGGTGCCCCATGGCAAAGTCTCGCATCGCTCTCACGCTGATCATGGCGCTTGCCCTCGCGGCCTGCGGCGCCGACGGAGAGCCTGAGCGCCCGGATCGCGCGGCGGCGCCCGGCCTTTCGATCACGGGCAGTGTGGAGGTCGGCGTGACGGGATCGCACTGAGCGTCGCCGATGGGCAGAAAACCCTGCGCAATGCCAGTTGATCCTGCCCGCATTCGCGCCTAACTTCGTATCTTCCCGGCTGGCACCTGCCACGGCCGGGCTTTTATTTGTTCTCGCTGTCGCAAGGTGTCGACCGATGGAAAAGATCCCGATGACCCCCAAGGGCCTCCACGCCCTGAACGACGAACTCAAGCAGCTCAAGAGCGTTGAGCGGCCCGCGATCATCAAGGCGATTGCCGAGGCGCGCGAGCATGGCGATCTGTCGGAAAATGCCGAGTACCATTCAGCCAAGGAAAAGCAGTCCTTCATCGAGGGGCGGGTCAAGGAACTCGAAAGCATGATCAGCCTGGCCCAGGTAATCGATCCCAAGACCCTCTCGGGCCCGATCAAGTTCGGCGCGACGGTGGATCTGGTCGACGAGAACACCGAGGAAGAGAAGACCTACATGATCGTCGGGGAAGCCGAGGCCGATATCGAAAAGGGCCTTCTGAATATCAAATCCCCGCTGGCCCGTGCCTTGATCGGCAAGGAAGAGGGCGATAGCGTCGAGGTACGCACGCCGGGCGGGTCCAAGGATTACGAGATCGTCAAGGTGTCCTACGTCTGATGGGGCGTCGGCGCGCGACGTTGCCGGATAAATATGAGGCAGCCGATGGCGCCCTCTGACCCGCCGCAGCCTGCTGTGGCCCACACTACGCCAACTGCATTGGACCTCGGGCTTTATGCCCGGGGGGATACCGGACCGCGGATCACGGCGATCGAGGTTGTGGCGCTGATCGTGTCGATCCTCTGGATCGGGGCGGTGGTGTTTCTGGGCTTTGGCGGTGGCGAGGGAGAATCTGCGCGCAGTGGGCTCAGCATGCTGCTGTCGATCCTCGCCGTGGTGTTGCCGCTGGCCCTGATCTGGGTGGCCGCCATGGCCGCGCGTACCGCCCGCGCATTGCGCCACGAGGCCGCGCGGCTTCAAGCCTCCATCGATGCGATGCGCGCGGCCTATGTCGAACAGCAGCAGCGCCAGTCGATGGAGATGAAGCCGGAACTGGCCCAGAAGCTGGATGATCTGGTGGCCGCCCAACAGGCCGCTGATACGAAGCTGGCCACCTTCACCTCCCTGCGAGCCGTCGATCCCGGCGAAATGCGCGCCGTTGTTCCGCCCGCCACCACGGACGCGGCCACACCGCAGCCCGCCCTGGCCCTCGCCCAGGAGATTGAGCGCGAACCGATTTCCATCAGTGATTTCATCAAGGCCCTGAATTTTCCGGAAAACGAGCATGACAAGGAAGGGTTCCGCACCCTGCGCCGGGCGCTGGAAGACCGCGCGACGGAACGCCTGATCCGCGCCAGTCAGGATGTGCTGACCCTGCTGTCACAAGACGGGATCTACATGGACGATCTGCGCCCGGACCGGGCGCGCCCCGATGTCTGGCGGCGCTTTGCCAAAGGTGACCGGGGGCGGCCCATTGCGGCGCTGGGGGGTATTCACGACCGCTCGTCGCTGGTGCTGGCCGCGGGGCGGATGCGGAAAGACCCGGTATTCCGCGACGCGGTCCACCACTTCTTGCGCCATTTCGACCGGACCTTCATGGAGTTTGAAAAGAACGCCAGCGACGCGGAAATCGCCGGGCTGGCAGACACGCGCACCGCGCGTGCCTTCATGTTGCTGGGTCGGGTAACCGGGACCTTCGACTAGAGGCCCGCGACGGGGGTGCGGCAGGGCGATGTTTGGCTATGAGTCCAAATGAGACCTTCGCCGAAGCGCCGCGAATGGCGAATGTGAACGCTCAATTCAAACTGTTTCGTGGCTTGTAGAATTGCGCGTGAACATATCGACTGCCAATGGATGACACGATGAGACGCCCCCTTGCGCTTTCAAATCCGGAGTTGAGAAAGCTCTTATCTGCTCAGGTGCCAGCGGATTTTGCCGATTGGCTCGACTTTGTGGCAATTGGTGCCTTGTTGGCCTTTAGCTGGAACGCAGAACCGATTGTCTTTGCGGTACTCGCGGTCAGCATGGGGCTTCCCTATCTTCTTCTTGGGCCCTTCGCGGGTGTGTTGGTGGATCGCATAAACATCCGCGCGGTTCTGATCTGGAGCAATATCGGTCGAGGTCTGTTCACGGCGTCCTTCTTCTTGGCTCCGGACTGGGTCATTCTGATGGGTCTGATCGCGGCCAGAAGCTCAGTCGACACCTTCTTCACGCCGGCCAAGCAATCAGCGATCCAAGCTTTGACACGCAAGGCTGAGAGGACAAGCGCCAATGGGCTGAGCCACGCGATCAATCAGGCCTCGAAGATTGTCGCCCCGGCGGCGGGCGGAGGGCTGTTGATCTGGATCGCACCGCAGAGCGTGTTCTTGCTAAACGCCGCTGTTTCTGTCCTCGCGGCCCTGATGCTGCTCAGGCTTCGCAATCTGCCGCGAGGCGCCTCGGATGTGGAGGAACATCCCCCGGGAATGTTTCAGGAGGTCAAAACCGGGCTCCGCGATGTGAGCATCCATCCAGTGCTGCGCCCCGCAATCCTGATGGTTGCAGCCAGCTTTTTTGCAATGTTCTTCTATGACACACTGATTGCTCCGCTGACGCGTGATCTTGGGTTCACGCAAACCCACCTCGGTCTGGCATTGGCGGCGGTCGGGGCGGGGGGTGTTCTAAGCGCTGTCGTGTTGAGCTATCTTCCCGACTTGCGGCGCCCCTTCCTTTGGATCGCGGTCGGCTCGTTCATCGGCGGCTCCGCGGTTGCGTTTCTGGGGCTGACGGAAATGCGTGATGAGACGATTGGCCTGATCGTTTTCATATCCCTGTTTGGGTTGCTCGGCGTAACCTCTGCGATGAAGGTTGTCCCCTTTCGGACGATTGTGCAAAACTCTGTGCCGCCAAACCGCATAGGGCGTGTCACCGCGTTGAGTGAAGCGGCCAACACCATCGCGCTTCTGTTTGCGCCTTTCATTGGCGCAGCAATCGCCTCGGTGACATCGATTGGTACGGCCTTTGTATGCGGCGGTGCTGTGATGCTCTTGGTTGCAATCAAGGCATTAACGATGCGCAATCATCGATAGCGAACGGGCTGTCCGCAAGCAGACACCAACCAAACGTCCGCCGTGTCCGCACAGCTGCAAATCCAACTGTCCTGCCGCCGCAGCGCCCGCTGCCGTTCCCTGCGGGCGGCAGCCTCGGCCGTGCGGTATCAATTCCGCGGCGGGCGGGATTTGTAGACCGGGAGGCTCCATCCGAACAGAAGCGATCCGGCGCGCAGGGCGAAGGTTGTGGCGATGCAGGCCAAAGGTGGGGCCAGCGGGTGGGGTAGGACAGCCGCCGCGATCAGGGCGGCGCCCGCGCCCGCGAAGGCCGTTGTCACGTAAAGCTCGCCCTGTTTGAGAACCAGCGGAACCTCGTTGGCCACAACGTCGCGCATCAGCCCGCCGAAGGTGCCCGTGGCGATTCCCATCACGACAACCACCGGCATGCTGGCGCCCATGCTGCGGGCCACGGCGACGCCTGCGGCCACGGCGATGGCTAGCGCCGCCGCATCAAGCCAGATCAACCACTTCAGACGGCTTTCCAGCAGATGCGCCGTGAAGAAGACAAGCACCGCCGCGGCCGCCGCGATACCAAGCGGCGTTGGGTCGGCCATCCAGAAGACCGGGTCCCGGTCCAGCAGCAGATCGCGCAAAGTGCCGCCGCCTACCGCTGTCAGGCTCGCGAAGAAGATGAAGCCCACGATATCGAGCTGCGCGGGTGAGGCTGCGAGCGCCCCGGTCAGCGCGAAGATCAGGACCGAGCCGTAATCGAGAGCAAGCGCAATGCTCATTTGAACGGCGCCATCCCTGTGCGGGCCAACTCATCGGCGCGTTCATTTTCGGGATGGCCCGCATGGCCCTTGACCCATTCCCACGTTACATCGTGGCGGGCTTGCGCCTCATCCAGGCGTTGCCAGAGGTCGACATTCTTGACAGGCTTCTTGGTCGAGGTTTTCCAGCCGTTTCGCTTCCATCCATGGAGCCACCCGGTGATGCCATTCTTCACATAGGCACTGTCGGTGATGATCGTCAGTTTCGACGGCCGCTCCAGCGCCTCCAGCGCCGAGATCGCGGCCAGAAGCTCCATCCGATTGTTGGTGGTGTCGGCCTCGCCGCCCTTCAATTCCCGCTCCTTCAGGATCGTATCGCCGTCCTTGGCCAGCATCAGCGCGCCCCAGCCGCCGGGGCCGGGATTGCCGGAGCAGGCGCCATCGGTATAGGCGAACAGATCAGGCATGTGTCGGCTTCACCGCATGGAGCAGGATGAACGGATCGACGGAGCCGGAAAAGCCCGCCTCCTTGCCGGTTTCGCGGTGGGTGATGCGCAGGCCCAGATCGGTCAGCATCGCTTCGAATTCCGCATCGGTGAAGTAGCTGTAGCGCCGCCCCAGATCGTCACGTCCCTCCCCGCTGCCGGTTTTCATGCCGAGAAAGAAGGCACCGCCCGGTTTCAGCGCGTGGGCGAGGGCTGCAAGGTGGCGCGGGATATCCGCGCGAGGGGCGTGGAGCAGACTGAAACTGGCCCAGATGCCGTCATAGAGCGCCTCACCCACGATATCGTCGAACGTGGCGAGCCGGGCGGGCACGCCCCTGGCGCGGGCCGCGTCCACAAAGGCCTGCGTCGCATCGATGGCGTCGACATTGTGCCCTTCGGCGATCATCGCGGCCGCATGGAGGCCGGGGCCGGACCCCACATCAAGGATATCGGCGTGGTCGGGCAGGGCGGAGAGGAAGGTTTCTATCGCCCGCGCCTGGGTCGGCGAGATGCCGAGATCGGCGTAGCCTTCGGCCTTGGATTGATAAACAGCGATGGTCTCACGATCTGTCATGGCAAAAAGAGGAACCCTATGGCGAGGCAAAACACAACCACGCCTGTCAGGAGCAGACGCAGGGGCATCCACCAGCCCGGCGCGATGCCGTGGCGCGCACAGGTGTAATCGATCAGGAGAAGGCTGACGAATCCGCCGATCAGCGCAAGGATTTGGATCCTGTCTGAGTGTGCGGTGAAGAAGAAGATCCACAATGCGGGTGTGACGGAGAGCGCAAGGCCAATCGGCATCCACGGATCACCCGCCTTGGCGGCGAACCCCCAGATCACACCGGCCATGAAACTGAGGATGATCGTGCCGTAGGTGATCAGCAGAGACGAACCGACAAAAACCGGATCGAGTGCCGGAACAGGCATGTATTCCAGCAATAGGCTGACCGAACTGGATGCGCCCCACAGGAAGGGGATCAGGCCCGCAAGGCCAAGGATCAGGGCGGATGTGGGGATGCGTGTCATGGGCGCCTATGTGGCGCGGTCGGTGCGGATCGGCAAGGGCCCTGACATGGGCGCGCTTCAGTGATCCGGTCTGCCTGTTGGGCCGACATTCGGGTGGTGTGTAATGCGTGGACGGGCCGGGTTGAGGCTGAATTGAATGACCGGTAACAGAGCTGCCGGTCAGGCGCGTTCGAGGGCGAGGCGTCCGGCCAGCAGGGCGAAGATGGCCGCGAAGGAGCGGTTCATCCAGGCCATGATGCGCGCCGAGCCGAGGATCCAATCCCGCGCCTGGGCGGCGAAGAGGCCGTAGAGGACGAAGACTGCAAATGTCATGGCCATGAAGATCCCGCCGAGGATGAGTGTTTCCTGTGTGACCGTGGCCGGGTTGCCGCTCAAGAACGGCGTCAGTAGCGATAGAAAGAAGATCGAGAGTTTGGGGTTGAGAATGTTGATGAGCGCGCCGCGCCGCGCGATGGCGATGCCGGGCTCCTGCTGGGTACTTGGCTCCAGATTCAGGGCGCCGCCGGATTTCAGCGCGGAATATGCGAGGTAAAGCAGGTAGGCCACGCCAAGAAACTTCACGATATTGAACAGCAGCGCGGATGTGTGAAGCACCGCGGCCAGGCCCAATGTCGCCGCCAGAAGGTGCGGCACGATCCCGAAGGTACAGCCAAGTGCCGCCCATAACGCTGCCCTGCGCCCGCGCCCCAGGCCGAGAGCGAGCGTGTAGAGGACACCGGTGCCGGGCGCGATCACCACGACCAAGGCCGTCAGAAGGAACTGGGCAGAAATCATGGGATCGGCCTTTCGGGCTTGGCCAGCGCAGGGCCAGTTCGGAAGAAGCTGACATCGTTGGTGAAAATCGACGCGGGTGCAAGGCGGATCAGTCGCCCGTCCGGATCGTCGATGCGCGCGACGGTTTCGACGAACCAGCTGTTTTGCTGGTCCTCAGGCCCCAGATAGCGGCCCAGGAGACGGCGGAAGAGCGCGGTATCCATTGGCTCGACGCTGGCCGCGCCGCGCAGGCCGACATGGCGCAGGATACCCGATGCATTGTCGTAGTCCACGATTTCGACGGCGACATGAGGGGTCCGGGTGATCCGCTTCGCAGTACTGGACCCGGCATCTGATAGCATCCAGAGCACGTTGGCCTCCCACGCAAACCAGACCGGCGCGTTGCGGGGCTCCCCCTGCGCGCTGATTGTTGCAAGGTTGGCCATGAGGGGACGGGAGAGGACAATCTCGGGATCGAATTCCGTGGGCATGGGGCACCTTCAGATTGGAGCGGAGGGCGGGGCGCAGGCGTTACACGTCAATCATTCGACAAATCGTGTCATGCCGGGCCCGAGTTGGTTGGTGGGGCGTGGCGTGAACCCTGCTGATATGTAGAGTTCTTCAGCGCCCTTGGCAGCCATCAGCCCGATTGTGGCCCCCGGCGCGGCCAAGGGGCCAATCTCGGACAGCAGTCGATCGACAATCGCGCGCCCGATGCCTTGGCGGCGAAACTCGGGCGCGACGATGATGTCTTGCAGGTAGAAATAGAGCGCGCCGTCCCCGACGACGCGGCCCACCGCCACAAGGGTCTCGCCGTGGTGGCCGGTGACGATGGCCGTCGATGTGGCGAGGGCGCGGCGGGCGGTCTCAACGGAGATCGTGCCCCAGCCGCAGGCCGAGCGCAGGGCGACAAACGCCTGGGGGTCAGGGGCCAGATTGGTTAGCGGGATCATGCGTTCCCCCGTAGGGTGGAGAGGGCGCTGGTCGGCGGTTGGCGGGAGATCAGGCGGATGTGCATTCCGGCAGAATTGGCCGGGAGGGCCGAGAGGCGCAAGTGGGGTGCCGGGAAAGGTCCGAAAATGGTCAAACCCACCGTGACGGCGACGCCGTATCTTAGGCTGCTCAACATCCCGGATTTGGTCCAGATAACCGGTGAGAAGAGCAATTGGAGATTGGTGTTTTCCGGTCAAAACGGATACCAGCATCGATGCCGCAACACCAGGCGTGGTCGGGATTGCCACCAAAACGTACCAAAAAGGCGGAACCTCTGCCCGGTTTACGGGTTTCCTTACCTAAATGTGATTGGAATCGGGGCTTTGGGGACTTGTCCACAGGCACCCCAACGCAAACAATGACATCAGCCGATTCTATTCGGTGAATCAGCGCGCAGATCGCGCGGACACCGAATTGACCGAAGACGATCCGAAGGACGACAGATATGCTCAGCCGCCGCCATTTCATAATCACGACTGCCACGATGTTCTCGGCCCCGCTGGCGACATCCGCGCTGGCTCAGGATGCCGTGGGTATCGAATTCGACGAGGCCATTGAACAGGCCAGTCCCGGCGGGAACAACCCGTGGGGGCTGCATTCCCGCTTCATGCCACAGCGGGTGGCCCACAATCCCGGCCTCACCCCAGGTAATATTCATGTCGATCCAACCGCGCGCTATCTTTACCACATCGGCTCGGACGGAACCGCGATGCGCTATGGCGTGGCCGTGGGTCGCGCGGGTCTCTATCAGCCCGGCAATTTCCGTATTCAGCGTGTGGTCGAATGGCCGTCCTGGACACCGACCGCCAACATGATCGCCCGGGAACCTCATATCTACGCCCAGTATGCGGGCGGCGTTCCCGGTGGGCCGGACAATCCGCTCGGCGCGCGCGCGCTCTACCTGTATGCCGGTGGTCGCGATACGTATCTGCGAATCCACGGCACGCCGCAGCCATGGTCGATCGGCACCTCGGCATCGTCGGGTTGTGTGCGTCTGGTCAACGACCACGTGATTCAACTGGCCGAGCAAGTGAACCCCGGCAGTCGCGCCATCCTGCACAGCTGAAGCTGCCGACCCGCACGTATTTCCATACCCCTGCGCCACCGGCGTGGGGGTTCATTTTTGCTCGAAATCCAGCCAGGTGCCATTCAACTTTGCGACCTCGTCCAGGCATCGCAGGCAAATCAGGCGCGGGCCACCGGACGTCCGTTTTTGAAATTCCTCGATATCGGCCTGCCAGCAGGCGTCGCAGAAGGCCTGGATGTCGCCATCGTCTTCCTCGAACCACGTCAGGCCGACTGCGCGGCGCGTTGTGAGCGACGTGAAGATATGGGCGCACACGAAGGCGGGCCCCTGTGCGCCGTGGCGGTCGCAGATGACATCCTTGGGCATGGCGGCCCCTCCAATCGGCTGGCCGGAATGTGCCCAAGGAAATTGGCGAGAGTGAGGCGTCGCTCAGCCCGGCAGCTTGGCCATCCGCAGGTAGGGCAGCTTCGTGTCGATGGAGCCATATTTGGCGATGGCGTCCTCGTCCGACACGGCCACTGGTACCACGACATCCTCACCCGGAACCCAATTGGCCGGGGTCGCGACATTCTCTTTCGCAGCTGTCTGCAACCCGTCGAGCGCGCGCAGGACTTCGGCAAAGTTGCGGCCCACATTCATCGGATACGTCATGGTCAGCTTCAGCTGCTTATCGGGCCCGATGATGAAAACCGAGCGCACCGTGGCGGTGTCGGCAGGGGTGCGACCGTCAGGCAGATAGGCCTCGGCCGGAAGCATGTCGAACGCCTTGGAAATCTCAAGCCCGGTATCGGCAACGATGGGGAAGCCCGCCTTGGCACCGCCCACGGCCTCGATATCGGCCTTCCACTTCACATGATCTTCCACGCCGTCCACGGAGACACCCAGAACCTTGGTGTTGCGCGCGGCCCATTCATCGGCCAGCTGCGCCACGGCGCCAAACTCCGTGGTGCAGACGGGGGTGAAGTCCTTGGGGTGCGAGAACAGGATCATCCAGCTGTCGCCGATAAAATCGTGCAGCGTCATCGTGCCCTGATCGGTTTCGACCGTCAGGTTCGGGATCGTGTCATTGATGCGGAGGGCCATGGGAATTGTCCTTTCGATGGTCAGTCCATTCGAAGGCAACATAGGCATGCGATGGCCCTGCGCAAAGTGCCATCGCTTGCGATAAGGCGCCGCGTCCGGCGGCCCATGGGTCACGCGAACGTCCGTTTCGGTGCGGATCGCTGCCGCGAACGCGGGGCCTTGCGAAGCGGCGCGGCCCCTGTCACGGTCCCGCGCGAAACGTGCACCGGGAGGCTGTCATGCAAAACGCGAAGAACTTCTATATCGATGGAAAATGGGTGGCTCCGGCCAAGGCGCGCGACCTCGCCGTGATCGATCCGTCGACCGAGGAAATCTGCGAAACCATCTCGCTCGGCGATCAGGCAGATACCGATGCCGCCGTCGCCGCCGCGAAACGCGCCTTCGAGACCTGGGGCTGGAGTGATCCGGCGGAGCGGATCGCCTTGGCAGAGAAGCTGCTGGAGATCTACAACGCGCGCGCCGAAGAGATGGCGCAGGCGATCAGCCTTGAAATGGGCGCCCCGCAGGATCTGGCGCGGGCGCAGCAGGTTGGGGCGGGCTCGTGGCACCTGGAGGGGTTCATTCGCGCCGCCAAGGATTTCGTCTGGGATCATCCCCTGGGCGACTGGGCCCCGAATGAGCGCACGGTTTATGAGCCCATTGGCGTGTGCGCGCTGATCACGCCGTGGAACTGGCCGATGAACCAGATCGTCCTGAAGGTTGTGCCCGCACTGCTGGCCGGGTGTACGATGGTGCTGAAACCGTCCGAGATCGCGCCGCTTTCGGGCCTTTTGTTCAGCGAGTTCATGGATGAAGCGGGCGTGCCCGTGGGCGTTTACAACATGCTCAATGGCGATGGGCCCGGCGTTGGATCGCAATTGTCGGCCCATGCCGATGTGGACATGGTCAGCTTCACCGGCTCCACCCGAGCCGGGCGGCTGATCTCCATCGCCGGAGCGGATACGATCAAGCGCGTCTCTCTGGAACTGGGGGGCAAAGGCGCGAACATCATCTTTGCCGACGCCGACGAGAAGGCGGTGAAGCAAGGGGTCATCCGCTGCTTCCGCAACACCGGGCAGAGTTGCAATGCGCCGACGCGGATGCTGGTGGAGCGCACGCGCTATGACGAGGCTGTCGAGCAGGCCGCCGAGACCGCCGCGAAGGTCACTGTTGGCCCCGCCAGCGAACAGGGACGGCATATCGGCCCCGCGGTCAGCGAGCTGCAATTCGACAAGATCCAGAACCTGATCCAGGTGGGGATCAACGAAGGCGCGCGCCTGCTTGCCGGTGGCACGGGGCGCCCCGAGACCCTCAATCGCGGCTACTACATCCGCCCGACTGTCTTCGCCGATGTGACACCGGATATGACGATCTATCGGGAAGAGATCTTCGGGCCCGTCCTGTCGATCCTGCCATTCGATGATGAGGATCACGCCGTCGCCATCGCCAATGACACCGATTACGGCCTGACGAACTACGTCCAGACGGGGGATGTCGACAAGCTGCGCCGGGTCGCGCGGCGGCTGCGCTCAGGCATGGTCGAAGGCAACGGGCAGGGGTTTGGCCAAGGCTCCCCCTTCGGCGGTTACAAGCAATCCGGCAACGGCCGTGAAGGCGGGCGGTTCGGCCTGCATGAATTCCTTGAGACGAAGGCCGTCAGCGGCTGGGGCTAGGCGACGGCACACAGATGAGGCGCTTGAACGGCGGGTTCCGGAAACGGACCCGCCGTTTTTTTGACTGGGCGTCCGGCGTTGCGCCGCTATCTCGCCGGAAAGACCGCGCCAGACAGGCGCCAAACGACCGGACGCAATGGCCATGGCCCACTCCAAGACCTCCGTGCTGATCATCGGCAGCGGGCCGAATGCAGTCCTGGCGCGGGATTGGGATCGCGGCGCCTACACACATATCGTGGCCATCAACAACGCCTGGCGGGTGCGACCGGATTGGGACATCTCCATTTTCCCCGAAGATTTTCCGCCCGAGCAACAGCCGGAATGCCTCGGACAACAACGTCGCGTCAGCGCGGCGGATTATGTGCCGGTGCAGAATCGCTACGGCGGGTTTGTCTATGCCGGTGGCACGATGGCGTTTACCGCCGGGTACTGGGCGCTTGGGGCCCTGAAGCCTGATGTGATGGCCTTCATTGGATGCGACATGGTCTATCCCGCCAACGGAAATACGCACTTCTATGGAACGGGCGCGGCGGATCCGCTTCGCGAAGATGTGACGTTACAGTCATTGGAGGCGAAATCGGCGCGTCTGGCGCTTCTGGCCGCTGAGGCGGAGTGCGTTTGCGTGAACCTCTCGGGCGATCCCAGTCGGTTGGTGTTTCCGCGGATTGAGAAGGCGCTGGTGCCGGACAAGGCAAGCCTGACGGCCGCGTTGGCGCGCGAGGCGGAGCTTGGCTACATGGTCCCA
Source organism: uncultured Roseicyclus sp. (assembly GCA_947494975.1). Classification (GTDB taxonomy): domain Bacteria; phylum Pseudomonadota; class Alphaproteobacteria; order Rhodobacterales; family Rhodobacteraceae; genus Gymnodinialimonas. Next base: position 479,646 of record CANLXA010000004.1, read on the forward strand.
TCCGGCCGCTATTGGGAGGTTCAGCAAAGCTTCGATGCGGCGGCCTTGCGGGATCTGGATGCGCTCTGGCTCGCGGCCTATGCCGCCGCGACTTAGAACGGCACCGGCGCGCGGAACAGCATCCCCTTGCCGCCATCGGGATGGCGCAGCTTCAGGCTTTCCGCGTGGAGCATCAGGCGGGGGAAATCCCGCGCGGGGCCGGTGGCGTAGAACGGATCGCCGAGGATCGGATGCCCGATCTCGCGCATATGGACGCGCAATTGGTGCGACCGGCCGGTCTTGGGGAACAGCCGCATCCGCGTGGTGCCATCTTCGATCTTCATCCGCCGCCAATCGGTCTGGGCGGGTTTGCCGGCCTCGAAGTTCACGTGTTGCAGTGGGCGGTTTGGCCAATCGACGATAAGCGGCAGGTCGATATGGCCCTCCTTCTCCGCCACCGTGCCCCAGACGCGGGCGACGTAGGATTTTTTCATGTGCCGTCTCTCGAATTGCAGCCCCAGATGGCGCTGCGCCGATGGGGTGCGGGCAAAGACCATCACGCCCGACGTGTCCATATCCAACCGGTGAACCAGAAGTGCCTCGGGATAGGCCGCTTGCAGCCGAGCCATCAGGCAATCGGCGAGATGCTCGCCCTTGCCAGGCACCGAAAGGAGGCCCGCCGGTTTGTTGACAAGAATCAGCTCGTGATCGTCATGGATGATGTCCAGCGGAACATCCGGCGGCGCGTAGATGAACTCAGCCATCAGCCGCCGCGGGCGGCAAGAACGTCGATCGCGATCATGGTGACCAACACGAAGGTCAGGAAAAACAGCGTCTTGCGATCATTGCGATCCTCTTCGCTGCTCAGCCAGAATTTCAGCTGCGCCATGAACCCGCCGGTGGACGGGAACGGCCCGCCGGTCTGGTCTGCGTCACGAGCGTGGATCGTGAACAGCATCCGGTACATCATGAAGGCCCAGGCGATGAAAACCAGGGCTTGCAGGACAAGGCGGATGGTTTGGCCGGTCGTCATGGCTGTGGTCCTTTCCAGAGGCGCCAGGCGGAATGGAGGGCCGAGCTGGCAAAGAATGCGCCACCGAAGAGCGCGATTTCAAGGGACGCAATTCCACCGATGCCATTGGTGGCGTAAGCGCCGGTCAGAAGGGCAAGGCCGCCAAGGCTGATGACAAGGCGCAATTTCAGCTCGCCGCGGGTCGGACCAAACCGGTTCATGCATCTGTGGCCGTCGTCGCCTTGGTGGCCTTGATGTACCATCCCGGCGCAGAGGACCACACCGTTTGTCCGCGTCGCCCCGAATAGATACGCGCATTGCCAAACCGCGCCCTGGCTTCCAGAATATCGAATGCGGCGGCCCAGCTTTCGACAATGCCCCTTACCAGCTTGTCGCCTCGACCCTTGATCTGAAGAGCGGACGTTCGTCGCCCGAAGACGAGGGGCAATAAGCTGACCTCTTCACACCCAAGTCCGGCTAGTGTCGCCGCCCACCAGCTTGGCGTATGGCGGTTGAAATCATCCGGGTGACCATGAACGGGGTACATCCACGGCACGATGATATGGAGTGCGCAGCCGGGTTTCAGAACCCGGGTGATATCGGCCAGCGAGCCCTGATCGTCGTAAATGTGCTCTAGCGTGTTGAATGTGATCACAGCGTCGAATTGGGCATCTTCAAACGGGATCGGATCACCGATGGCGACAAGATCCGTTGGATTGAATTCATCAGAAATGTTCACCGACCGAAGTGTCAGGCCGCTCGGCAGGTGGCGCCGGTAATTTGTGGTTTCTCCACCGCCGAAATCCAGAACCTCGCCGCTCAACTCAAGCTGCGAGATCAGATCGATCTCCATCCGGCGTAGCATCGTCAGCTTGCCCCCATAGTTTCGCAGGTGGCGAAATTGGGCGAAACTCGGTAGCGGGGGATCGAGGAGTGTAAAGGACATGACGGCCGATCAGTTGGTCAATTTCCGTCTCGGTCGCGCACTTTGCCGAGTGTTGCAAGGGTGCGGCGCATCGATACCCAAAAAACCGGACCTGTTAAGGCAGGGCGTTTGCGCCTCTGTAATTGGGCGGCTTCAGATGCCGACGAAAGGTTGCGCCAATCGGGGCAACAGGCCTTGGAATTTCAGCTTCGCATCGGTGGCGACAAGGCAGATGCAGTCCTCGCCCGGCTCGGCAATCGGTTGGTGATTGATCTCGGCATCGGCCACCTCGATATCGCCTCGCGTGAACACGCCGTCTGCATCGCGGAAAGCACCTTTGAGAACCAGCGTCATTTCCGTGCCAAGGTGACTGTGGGCAGGCATGGCACGACCGGCGGGGATCAGCAGCAGGCGCGCCGTGCCATCCTCATCGGAATGCAGCACACATTGCTTGACGCCCCTCCCGACCGAGCGCCAGCGCACGGCGGCCTCGTCGCCGCCAACGGCATCCTGCAGCGGTGTCGGGAACACGCCGGATGTCGGCACCGGACGTCTGATCGGGGCCATGCCGCCGATTTTCGCAAGTGTCTGTTTCAGGCTGTCATGGGCGATATCAGCAGTGCCGACATCTTCCAGCACGGCCCCGCCAATCGCTTCGAGGCTTTCCAGCCGGGCGCGGGACTCATCGCTCAGCGACACGTGCGATGCGACCACGAGGTCAAAGGCCCGGGGCAATACGCCGGTCGCGTAGCCCATGAGGATATCATCGGGCAGGTTGTGTTGAATATCGGTCATCTGGTCGTCTTCTATTTGGTCGTATGGTCTGTGTTCAGCTCATCGAATGTCGTAGCCGATCCAGCGCCAACCTAATTCGGGACTTGATCGTGCCAAGGGGCAGACCGGTCTCGGCTGCGATCTCGGAATGGGTGAGATCACCGAAATAGGCGCGATGGATGAGCATACGCTGCTTCTCTGGAAGCTTGCCGATGGCGTCGGCAAGGCGGGTCGAATCCTGTTGCAGGGCGATGACATCCGCCTGATCGGGTGCCGCTTCGGGCCCCCAGGGCAGCTCTTCCGGTTCCGGTCTGGCATAGCGCCGCAACAGATCAATCCTGCGGTTCCGCGCGATCGTGAAGATCCACGTGGCCACAGAGGCCCGCGACGGATCATACAAATGCGATTTATGCCAAAGCGTGGCCATGACGTCCTGCATACATTCTTCAGCGAGGCTTTCATCGGCCCCGGATTTGATCAGGAACGCCTTCACCCTTGGGGCGAAATGCCGAAACAACTCGGCAAAGGCCTTCCGATCCTGGTCCCGCGCAACGGCCGCCATCCTGGTGACCCATCGCGCATCTGTTCGTTCATGTGCCGTCACGGTCTTCCCACGCGGTTAGGGATGCCCGATGGCCGCCATCATCTGGCCACCAAGGTGCGCCCCATGGGTTGGGTCTGCGTGGTCGTTCGCGACAAGCATACAGGTCTTACGGAGCCAAGCCCAGAACGGATCACATTAATCTATCGTCTGAAAAACTTTCATGTGAAGCCAATGCCTGCCCGACATTATCTTTGATCTGCTTGGGGTTGCGCCCCGTACCCCGTTCGATCAGATATCTCAGGGGATAGGGGACCACATGCCATTTGAGACACCGCCGGCCGCGGCGAAGAAGATTGCCGTGATCGGCGCCGGAATTTCCGGCATGGCGGGGGCTTATCATCTGGCAATCGACCACAACGTCACCCTGATCGAGGCAGAACCGCGCCTCGGCGGCCATGCGCGCACGATCATGGCGGGCAAGAATGGCGATCAGCCCGTCGATACCGGCTTCATCGTGTTCAACCGGGTCAACTACCCCAATCTGGTGCGCCTTTTTGAAGAACTCGACGTGCCCGTCGCGCTCTCGGACATGTCGTTCGCGGCCTCCATCGGTGGTGGGCGGATTGAATACGGTCTACGCAACCTGCGCGCGCTTTTCGCGCAGCCGCAAAATTTGGTGCGTCCGGGCTACCAGCGGATGATCCGCGATCTATTGCGCTTCAATGATAAAGCCATGGACTTTGCCACTGACAGCACGATCACGCTCGGCGAGCTGATGGATCAGATGCAGATGGGCCGCTGGTTCCGAGACTATTATCTGACGCCGATCTCCGGCGCGATCTGGTCGACTCCGAAAGAGGAGATCATGGATTTCCCGGCCCAGGCGCTGGTGCGGTTCTTCCAGAACCACCACTTGCTGCAATCCTCGGGTCAGCATCAATGGTATACGGTTCAGGGCGGCTCCATCGAGTATGTCACCCGGCTGGAAAGCGCGATGCGGGCGCGCGGTGTCGAGATCCGACTGGGGCGTGGCGTGCAGAAGGTGCGCCGGACGCCAATCGGAGTAGAGGTGCAGCAAGACGGCCATTGGGAGGCCTTTGACGAAGTTGTCTTCGCGACCCATTCCGATGACAGCCTGTCCATGCTCGCCGATCCCACCCCTGCCGAACATGCGGCCCTGTCCGCTGTGCGGTACCAGCCCAACACCGCAATCCTGCACGCCGATGCCCGCGCCATGCCGAGGCGCCGCGCCACGTGGTCGAGCTGGAACTACACCGAACGTCCGGGCCATGAGGGCGGGCCGATTGACCTGACCTACTGGATGAACTGCCTGCAGCCGATTCCGGAAAGCGACCCGCTCTTCGTGACCCTCAACAGCCGCGCGCCGATTGATGAGGCGCTAATCTACGATGAGGCGCAATTCCGTCATCCGGTCTACGATCTGGCGGCGCTGGCCGCGCAATCCACGATCCGCAACCTGAATGGTGACAATTCCACGTGGTTCTGTGGGGCCTGGATGAAGAACGGGTTTCACGAGGATGGTTACGCCAGCGCCATGGATGTGGTGACGGCGATCAAAGCGCGCGATCCGGGTATACTGGCCGCATGAGCGCATCCATCGATCATATCGCGGGCGAGACGTTCCATGGCCGCAAAGGTGCGGTTGAGAACGCGTTCCGCTACGGGATCGACTACGTGATGCTGGATGCCGAAGGTGACGCGCGGGGCCCGGCATTGTTCGGGCGCAACCGGGCCGGGTTCTTTTCGCTCTGGGATCGGGACCACGGCGGTAAGCCGAAGGCAGGCAATGGCGCGCCCTGGGCGCGGGAGGTTCTGGCCGCCCACGGATTGACGGATGTGGCCGATGGCAAGCTGATGCTGTTGGCCCAACCGCGCGTGTTGGGGCACGTGTTCAATCCCGTGTCCTTTTGGTTGGCACAGGATCGGCAAGGCCGTTTGCTGGCGGTGATTGCTGAAGTATCCAACACGTTCGGCGACCGGCATTCCTACCTCTGCGCCCATCACGATCACAGGCCCATCAGCCGGGAAGATACGCTGACGGCGCAGAAGATCTTCCACGTCTCGCCGTTCCAGCCGATCGAAGGCGGCTACGCCTTCCGTTTCGACATCCGCCCGGATCGCGTCGGCATCTGGATCCAATTCACGACCGGCAATGAGGGCCTCTACGCCACGCTCACTGGCCCGCGGGCGGAGCTGACCACAGGTTCGATGTTGCGCGCGGCGCTCCGCCGCCCCTTCGGATCGCGGCGAGTCCTGGGCCTGATCCACTGGCAGGCGGTGAAGCTTTGGTGGAAAGGCGCGCGCTATCGCGTCCGACCAGACCCCCCGGCGGAAGATGTCTCGCGGTGAGCCGCGCCAAGCCGTCGCTGCCCGGATACGCCGTCTTTGCCGCCATGCTCGCCAGCGCGGGGCTGCCGATCTATATCCACGCGCCGAAATTCTACGTTGATACCTATGGTGTCAGCCTGACGGCCTTGGCGGCGGTGCTATTTGGCCTTCGTTTGTTCGACGTGGTGCAGGATCCGGTGCTGGGATGGCTGGTGGGCCGGTGGCGGTCCAATCGCAAGGCGGCAGTCATCGGCGGCGGTCTTCTTATCGCGGCGTCGATGCTCGGCCTCTTCGCCATCGCCCCGCCGCTGCCGCCGCTTGTGTGGTTCACCCTGACGATGATTGGCCTCTTCTCGGCGTTCTCCTTCCTGACGATCGCGATGTATTCCGAGGGTGTCACCGCCGCCGGACGGATCGGAGGCGGTGGTCACTTGAAACTGGCGGCCTGGCGGGAGACGGGCGCGCTTCTGGGGGTCTGCGTCGCCTCCATCGCGCCGCTTGTGCTTGGGTTTGCGGGCTTTGCATTGTCCTTTGCGGTTCTGGTGGCGGTGGCCGTCTGGCTGATGCGCGCGGAATGGGGCGCGGGCATTGCGCCCCAGGGTGGCGGTTTCGGTTTTGTGTTGCGCGACGCGCTGGCGCGGCGCTTGCTGCTGATTGCGCTGTTGAATGCGGCACCTGTGGCGGTGTCGTCCACCCTGTTCCTGTTTTACGTCGAAAGCGTGCTGGAGGCGGCGGATTGGGCCGGGCCATTCCTGATCCTGTTCTTCGTGATGGCGGCAATCTCCGCCCCGGTCTGGAGCCGGCTGGCAAGAGCAAATGGCAGCCGACGCATGCTCTTCGTGGCGATGACGCTGGCCATTGTGGGCTTTCTGGGCGCGGTCGCGCTGGGGCCGGGAGACACGCTTCTCTTCGCCATCGTCTGCATCATCACGGGCTTTGCCCTCGGTGCGGACTTTGCCCTGCTGCCCGCCGCCTTCGCCGCACGGATGGAACAGGTCGCCCCGGAGGCGGGGGAAGGCTTCGGGCTCTGGGCGTTTGTCTCCAAGGCAACGTTGGCACTGGCGGCAATCACGCTACTTCCCCCACTGGAAGCGGTGGGGTTCCGCGCGGGCGGCACGTCACCCGACGGTGCAATTGCGATGCTCACATACCTATATGCGGGCGTGCCCTGCGTGTTGAAGCTCGGGGCGATGGCCTTGTTGGCCGTCACGCCTTTGCCGAGCGATGAAGCGCTGACGCCCTGACGGGGCGATGAACGAAAGGAGATCTGATGCGGGATTGGAGCGGGAAACGATATTGGCTGGTGGGTGCGTCCGAAGGCTTGGGGCGCAGCCTCGCCCATTGCATGAGCCGGTCGGGCGTGGAGCTGGTGCTGTCTGCCCGTTCCGCCGATCGTCTGCAGGACCTGGTCGATGAACTGCCGGGAACCGCCAGGGCAGTGACCATGGACATCGCCGATCGCGCATCGGTCGAGGCGGCGGCCGCCGAGGTCGGTGACGTCGACGGTGTCGTGTTCCTCGCCGGTTTGGCGACGCTGATCAAAGCGACGGAATGGGATGCCGACAAGGTCGAGCAAATGTTCGACGTCAACCTGACCGGGGCGGCGCGCGTGATCGGGCAGGTGATTGGCCCGATGGTTGCGCGAAACACCGGGCACATCGTGATGGTCGGCAGCCTGTCGGCCTATCGCGGATTGCCGGGATCCATCGGATATTCCGCGTCCAAGGCCGGTTTGATGGCGCTGGCCGAGTCGATGCATGGCGATCTGAAGGACACGAACGTCCTGGTGCAACTGGTCAATCCCGGCTACATTTCCACACGGATGCAGGACGACAATCCGCATCCCAAGCCCTTCATGATGACCCCTGATGTCGCCGCCAAGGAGGTGTTCGAACACATGAACACCGACGGGTTCCACAAGGCGTTCCCGTTCGGCTTCAGCCTTCTGTTCCGTTTTTCACGGTTCCTGCCGACCCCGGTTTACGAATGGATATTCTTCCGGCGCTAGCTTGATCCCTGTCAAAGTGGTCGGCTTGTGGATGTGGTGATGATACGCTCGTGAACAGGGAGGATCGGATATGGAGATCTCTACACGCATCATCGCCCAAGTCATCCTGATGGGCCGTGAGTTGGAACGCGCCGAGGGGGAGCTTCGCGCCTTCATCGAACGCATGGGGGAGGAAGAGCAGGCTGAGCTGGTCGCGCTCTTCTGGATCGGACGTGGCAGTTTCGAGGCCGAGGATTTCGCCGAGGCCAAGGAGACCGCGCAACAGGAGGCGACGGTGCCGACGGCGGATTACCTTTTCGGCAGCCCGCATTTTGCCGACCATCTGGAAGCCGGGGCCGAGGCCATGGATCTGGATGTGATGGCCGACGAGGAAGACCTTCTGTGATCCATCAGATTGCGGCGCGGTAGGTTTCGGCCGCCCGCGCCCAGACGCCATGGTTGATTTGCGGCAGGGCCAGCAGATGAGGCAGAAGCTGACCGGCGAAATCCTCCGAGCTTTCCAGCGGCAAAAGCGATGGCAGATTGTCGATGGCCATGACGTCCAGAGGCGGCGTGTCCGACACGCGCAGGACCGGCTCGTCCCACGTCGTCACGCGGTCATAGACCTTCACCGGCGAGAAATCCGAATCCGGATCGCAGGCGATATCCCCGATGACCGTCAGGCGGCGTTCTGCGACCAATGCGGATCGTGGCAGGAAGACCGGTACGCCGGGCATGGCGAGGATGCAATTCAGGAAGATGTCATGGATCAGGATCTCCGGGAACGGGCCGCCATGGGCGGTCTCCGCCATGTCCCAGCCGGTGGGCGCGACACCCATCACGTCGCACAGTGCCTTTGCGCCCGATCCGGTGCGCCCCAACGCCCCGACGATGAGCGCCGTGGGGCGGGCATGCCCCACCTTGGCGAGCCGTTCCGTCAGGTCGAGGATCAGCGCCTCTTTCCGCGGCCAGTCGGTGACGGGCGGCATCGCCTCCCCGGCCTGTTGCGCCGCCCAGGCTGCCACGCTCAGCGCGGCGCCGACATAGCCGGCCCAGAACCCGAAGGCCGCGACGCGGCGACCAGTGTCATCCACCAGGTATTCCAGATCGAACAGCGTCCCGCCGCCCGCCTTGAACCGGTCGAGCAGATCAACGCCCGAGGGTTGGCCTTTGAATGCATGACCAAACAGGATGTGGCGGTGGACCAGTGGCCCGGTATCTCCGGGCAATTCCTTCAGCCCGAATATGATTGCGTCGGCCGGTGCAGCGCGCCACTGACCGGCCTGTGCGATCTGCGCCCCGGCGCTTTGATAGTCGGCCGTCGGGATGATCCGCGTTGCGCTGTCTTCGACCGTCACCTGCAGCCCGGCCGCAAGTAGCTCCTTCACGCCAGCGGGCGTCACACCCACCCGGCGTTCATTGGCGCGTTCTTCGGCGCGGACCCACAGATGCGTCATTGATGCACGCTCCCCTTGCTGTGCGAGTGAGGGCGCATACTGGATCGCGGCACCGTTTCTTGCATGGGCGGAATGCTACCAGCCAATTGCGCGACGTGGAACCGATACCGTCCATCGCGGGTTTCCTAGGCGGAAGACAAACTGACCCACACCTGACGGAGGTTCCCATGTCCACCCAATCCGCTCCCTACCCGCCGACCCCGCCGGTCGATAACCCGGCCCCGAGCTCTGATATCGACGCCGTACAAAAGGTCCTGACGCGCACGCTCGATGCGCTTGCAGGATATGACAAGATGCTGCCGGAGGCAGAACCCGATGTCGCGCCGGTGTTGCGCAAACTGCGTGAAACGCACCACTCCCATGCCAGCCAGCTCAGTGCCATGATCTCCGCGATGGGCGGCTCACCCGATACCGACGGGTCCATCATGAGCTCGGTCAACAAGGCCGTCGTCTCCCTGCGCGCCATGTTCGACGAAATCGACGATGATGCGCTGGAACGCGCCATCGAGGGCGAGGAATATGTGACGGAATCCTTCGGCGAAGCGATGGCGGAGGTCTCCGAGGAGCGCCACCGCGAGGGGCTGTCCGCGCTCCGTTCGGAACTCGAAGACGTGCTGATGGAAGCCCGCGCCATCGCGGATTAAGACCAGCGCACATCCCCCAGAAAGATGTAACCCGCGCCGTAGATCGTCTTGATCAGGCGCGGGTTTTTCGGGTCTTCCCGCAGCTTTGTCCGCAAACGCGAGATCCGGACATCCATGGCCCGGTCAAAGCTCTCCCCCGCGGCCCCGCCCAGGCTTTCCTGCATCTGCTGGCGGGAGATCAGGCGTTTCGGGGCCTCCAGAAACAGGCGCAGAACCTCGCCCTCCGCGTGGGAAAACGGCGTTTCCGATCCGTCCTCCGCGCTCAGAACGTAGCGATCGAAGAAGGCCGTCCAGCCGTTGAACTGCGCCTTGTTCTGAGCGCGTTCGGGGGCTTTGGGGCTACGGAGGCGGGCGCGGACCCGGGCCACAACCTCGACCGGATCGAAGGGTTTTATGATGTAATCATCGGCCCCCAGTTCCAGCCCCGTCACCCGGTCCTGCACCTGCGCCCGGCCCGAGATGATGATGATCGAAGAGCCGGACTCCAGCGCCAGACGGTGGACCAGCGCCAGCCCGTCCCGATCCGGCAGACCGAGATCCACGAGGCACACATCCGGCGTCGTTCGGCGGAGCGCGGCCTCGAACTCCGTGGCGCGGGCGAAGGTGAGGGTGCGAAACCCCGCATCGTTCAGGGCCTCCGACAGCATCGCGCGGATCTGTGGTTCGTCGTCGAGGATTGTGACCAGTGGCGCAGTCATGCGGCGACCTCCCGCGTCAGAAGAGCTTGGAGCGCGCTGGCGTCAACCGGTTTGGTGAGCACAGGCCAGCGCGCGGCGCCGTCTTGGCGCAGCGGATCGGCGGGGGGCAGCGATGTCATCAAGGCAAGGCGCAGCGCCGGATGCCGGTCTGCAATCCCACTCAGAAGCGCCACGCCGTCCTTGCCGCCAAGACGGATATCCGAGATCACCCAATCCAAACCCGGCAGATCGGCCAGATCTTCGGCTTCCTCGGCGGAGGCGGCTTCCAGCACCTGATGGCCCTGCGCGATCAGACCCTCGCGGACCTGGGCGCGAATATCGTCCATATCATCCACCAGCAGGATCATACGCGGTCGTGCCAGCGCCTCCGCCGGGCGGAGCGGCAGGCGCAGGATGACGCGCGCGCCGTCATCCGTGTTGCCGATCCGGATCGTGCCGCCGGCCAGCTTAACCTGATCGTAGACCATGGTGAGCCCAAGGCCCGACCCATCTTGCCCCTTGGTCGTGAAGAAGGGATTGAGCGCGTTGTCCAGCGCCTCTTGCGAAAAGCCAGCGCCGGTATCGTCGACGCGGATCTCCAGCCATGTTTCCTTGACGTCCCGCAGGCTCAGCGTGATCTGGCCAGCCCGGTCCATCGCGTCGCGGGCGTTCAGGACAAGGTTCAACAGCCCGTCTTGCAAGGATCCGGCATCCAGCATCAGGGCCGGGTGGCGCAGATCCGCGTCGATGTTCAGCGTGATGCCTTCCGGCAACGTGGCGCGGGCGAGCGGCGTGAACGCGTTCAGGAAATCGGCCATGACGACCGGGGCCGTCTGCACGTTCCGGGCGCCCGTCATGTCCGCGATCTTGTCGAGCAGAAGCCCGCCGCGCCGCACGGCGTGCCGTGTGGCGGAGGTCAATTCGTGGGCGCCGATTGGCAGGGGCATCTTTTCCAGCCGGGTCTGAAGGCCAAGGATGATGGTCAACAGATTGGCGAAATCATGGGCCAGGCCGGAGGTCAGCTGCGCTGCCAGCTCGCGTTTGTGGGTCTGCTCCAACGCGGCGCGGGCCTGGGTTTCCTCGGTCACGTCGGTGGACAGCAGATAAACCCCGCCATCCCCCCGTTCGTCAGGCGTGAAGGCCGACCGGATGCGGCGGCCCGACGTGGGATCCGTGAACTCCATCAAGGCTGGTTCACCTGCCGCTGCCCGATCAAGCGTGTCGCGCAGGATCGTGGCCGTGTCCGGCCCCAGCGCCTCCTCAAACGACAGCCCGACGATATCGCTTTGCCGACCGGGCAGAAGTGAGGACAGGCGGCGGTTGGTGAAGGTATAGATCCCCTCCGCATCGACATGGGCGATATGGGCGGGCGTCATCTCGGTCACGAGACGGGTGCGGGCCTCCATTTCCGTCAGGGCGGCCTTGGCCTCCTGCAGCTGCGCGATGGTGGCCTCAAGCTGGCGATTGGTGCGGGCCAGTTCCTCGGAATGGGAAAGAACCTGATCGGACAGTTCCTCCGATCGCGCGCGCAGGAGCGCCTCTTGCCGCTTGGCGGGGGTGATATCCGTGTAGACCGTCACCCAGCCGCCATCGGGCAGGGGGGAACCCTCGACGCTGATCGTATGACCATTGGCGCGGGTCCGTTCCATGTAATGGGGGACGAAGGCGCGGGCCTGTTCCACCCGCGTTGTCACAAATTCCTCCGGATCGTCGACGGCGCCATATTCTCCCGCCTCGACAAGAAACCGGATCGTCTCGTCAAACGGGGCGCCGGGGGTGACCAGCCATTCCGGCAGACCGAACATGGTCTGGAACGGGCGGTTGCACACCGCCAGCCGCAAGTCCGCGTCATAGATCGACAGCGCCTGCTGGATCAGGTTGAGACCGGCCCTGGTGAAGGCTGCATTCATGCGCTGATCCGCACGCGATTGGCTGTTGGCTGGACGCTCGTCTGGCATGGCCGTCCCCCTCCTGGTCCCCCATGGCTAGCTTGCCGCCGGGCGCGCGCCAAGGCTTCACCGGGCCCTGTTACAATTCGTAAGGATTGCGAAAAAGTTAGGTAAGGCTTGACCGCCAAGCCTTCTGTGGCACGTTAAGGGGTGCGATCAGCGCCCCGCCATTCCAGAGGGCGCGATTGTGCACACCGGCGGGAGAGCCGGTGAATGGGAGGATATCTTGGCTGAACTGTCACCGCCTTCGGGCGCGCCGCAATCCGTGCCTGCCTTGTTGCGTCGCAACGTTACCCAATTCGGGTCCCGTGATGCGTATCGCGAAAAGGAATTCGGGATCTGGCAAAGCTGGACCTGGGCCGAGACCGTCGATGAGATCGAAGCGCTTGCCCTGGGGCTGTTGGCCCTCGGGTTGGACCGGGGCGATTATGTTGCCGTGATCGGGCGCAATCGCCCGGCGCTCTATTGGTCGATGGTGGCCGTGCAGATGGCCGGTGGTGTGCCCGTGCCACTCTACCAGGATGCCGTGACCGAAGAGATGACCTACGTGCTGGAACATTGCGGCGCGCGGTTCGTGGTGGCCGGAGATCAGGAGCAGGTCGACAAGGTTATCGAGGCGCAGGAAACCCTGCATGGCATCGAGCATATCATCTATGCCGAAGCCCGCGGGATGCGGAAATATGACCATTCCAAACTGCATGCGCTGACCGATGTACAGGCCGAAGGGCGCGCCGCCCATGAACGGTTGGAACGCGAGCTTCGGGCCCGCGAGGCGGAGTTGGACTACGACAGCACCTGCGTGATGCTTTACACGTCCGGCACCACCGGCAAGCCCAAGGGTGTGGTCCTGTCGAACCGCAACATCATCGAGGCCTCACGCTCTTCGTCGGAATTCGATGATCTGCGCAAGGAAGACGAGGTTCTGGCCTATCTGCCGATGGCGTGGGTCGGGGATTTCATCTTCTCCATCGGGCAGGCCTACTGGACCGGCTTTTGCGTGAATTGCCCGGAAAGTGCAGACACGATGATGACCGATCTGCGGGAGATCGGGCCCACCTATTTCTTCGCGCCACCCCGTGTGTTCGAGACGTTGCTGACCTCGGTCATGATCCGGATGGAGGATGCGGGGAAGTTCAAGAAAGGCCTCTTCGACCGCGCCATGGCGCGGGCCAAAGTGATCGGGCCGAAGATGCTGGATGGAAAACCGGTGACCACCGGCGAGCGGCTGGCCTATGCGATGGACAATGCCTTGGTGATCGGGCCGCTGAAAAATACCTTGGGTATGAGCCGGATACGCGTGGGTTACACGGCGGGCGAGGCGATTGGGCCGGAAATCTTCGATTTTTACCGCGCGCTTGGGATCAATCTCAAGCAACTCTACGGCCAGACGGAGGCTTCCGTCTTCATCACCCAGCAACCCGACAGCGAAGTGCGCCCCGATACGGTCGGCGTGCCCTCACCCGGCGTGGAGTTGAAGATCGGTGAGAACGGCGAAGTCTTCTACCGCTCTCCCGGTACGTTTGTGGAATACTTCAAGAACCCGGAATCGACGGCGAGCACGAAGGATGCCGAGGGCTGGGTCGCGACGGGCGATGCCGGGTTCATCGAAGAGGATACCGGCCATCTGCGGATTCTGGACCGGGCGAAGGATGTGGGCAAGACCGCTGCAGGTGGGCTCTTCGCGCCGAAATACGTGGAAAACAAGCTCAAGTTCTATCCCGATATTCTGGAAGCGGTCGTTTTCGGGAACGAGCGGGACTATTGCACGGCGTTCATCAATATCGACCTGAGCGCGGTGGGGAACTGGGCGGAGCGCAACAACATCGCCTATGCGTCCTATCAGGAGCTTGCCGGGCATCCGCAGGTTCTCGCATCGATCCAAAGCCATGTGGAAGCGGTCAACCGGTCGGTCGCCGAAGATCCGATGCTGGCCCATTGCCAGATCGCCCGGTTCCTCGTGCTGCACAAGGAATTGGACGCCGATGACGGCGAGTTGACCCGGACGCGAAAGGTGCGACGGCGCATTATCGAGGAGAAATTCGCGGATCTTCTCGACGCGCTCTATTCCGACAAGACCTCCCAATACACCGAAACGGAAGTCACCTACGAGGATGGGCGGAAAGGCAAGATTTCCGCCACGATCGAGATCCGCGATGCGGTGACGGTGGCGGTGGATACGGCCCGGATGGCGGCGGAATGATGGGTAGACGCGCGTGCAGGCACGGCGCCCCACCCGCCATCCCGCGGGGGCGTTGCCCATGACCTTGACTGCGGTTGGATTGTTTTTGCTGGGATTTGCGGCGTCCTGGGTCGCCGGACGGTATGTCCAAAAGGGCGCATCGATCATTCAGGGCGGGGCCGTGGGGATCTGCGGTGTGGCCGCGCTTTTCATCGGGATGGCGGAGGTGGTGGAGAGCAACTTCGTCTGGGCGCTGGTGGCGCTTCTGATCTACGGATTGATCGGCGCATTGATATTCAGATCGGCGCAGGCCGTGCGAGAGAAGGCAGACTAAATGCTTGATAATGCAGCAGAAGGATACGTCACAGCAGACGGTCGGCAGATCGGGCCGGTGGTGATGGAGATGCGCAATATCACGCTGCGGTTTGGCGGGGTGGAGGCGATCAAGAACATCTCGTTCGATGTGCGCGAGGGGGAGATCCGGGCGATCATCGGGCCGAATGGGGCCGGCAAATCCTCGATGCTCAACGTGATCAGCGGCTTCTATCATCCGCAAGACGGCGAAGTGTTCTATCGCGGCTCCAGACGGCCGCCGATGAAGCCGTTTCAGGTCGCCCGCCAGGGCATTGCCCGGACCTTTCAGAACATCGCCCTGTTTGAGGGGATGAGCGTGCTCGACAACGTCATGACGGGGCGCCTGAACCACATGAAAGCGGGCTTTCTGAGCCAGGCGTTTTGGTGGGGCAAGGCCCAGGACGAGGAAACGATCAACCGCCAGAAAGCCGAGGAAGTTATTGATTTTCTTGAGATTCAGGCGATCCGCAAGACGCCGGTGGGGCGCCTGCCCTATGGCCTGAAAAAGCGGGTTGAGCTGGCCCGTGCGCTGGCCGCCGAGCCGCAGATCCTGCTGCTGGATGAGCCGATGGCGGGGATGAATGTGGAGGAGAAGGAAGACATGTCGCGCTTCATCCTCGACGTGAATGACGAGTTCGGCACCACCATCGTTCTGATCGAGCATGACATGGGCGTTGTGATGGATCTGAGCGACCGCGTGGTCGTGATGGATTACGGCAAGAAGATCGGTGACGGGACGCCCGATGATGTGCGCTCGAACCAGGAAGTCATCGACGCCTATCTGGGGGTCGCCCATGACTGAGTCGGGCAGATATCTGCGGTATATCCCCGGTATATCTACGGTATATCTGTGCGCCGGTCTGGCCGCGCCTGCCTCGGCCCAGATCGGGGACACCTTCGCCCAGTTTCAGGCGCGGTGCCTGACGCCAATGGCGGAGGTGCGCGAGAGTGAGACCCAAGGCCTCACCCTGATGGCCTCGGACGCTCACCGCGAGATGTGGATGGCGGATTTTCGGGACTGGCAGATGGTTGTCTCGACCCCCGATGCGGTTGTCCAGTTTTGCGCGATCCACGGGGCGTTCGGGACGGAGGTGGACGATTGGGTGCGGCAGGTGCTGGCAGACGGCACCTACATCCCCGTGCCCCGCGCCGATCCGGCGGACGGCGTGGCACCGCAGACCTTGCAATCGACCACGTGGCGGGAACCGCGGATCGAGGTGGAGATCGACCGCACGAGCGAGCCGCGGAGCCTGACGGTTATCGAAACGGTTTTGGAGAGCTGAGGGATGGCAGACCGGACTGCGTCGGCATATGTGTCAGAGTTGACCGGGATTTCGGAAACTCGCCTCGTCCTGTCGAACGATGTGGAGCGCGCGGCTTCGATTCTCGAGGAATACGGCGGGCTGAACGCGCTGACCGAAACGGAACGTCGCATCGCGTTGAACCGTTTCCTCGAGATCGCCCGGCGCTCGAAGCGCGGCCGGATGCTGCCGAGAGGGGACGGCATGCAACGTCGCCTTGATCGCGCGCTGCTGGGAGCGCTGCTGTCAATGGAACGGCTTCCAGAAAACGTTCGATCTGATGCAAGTGCGGAAATGCTGGCAGCCTGTAACTGTCGCCCCATTCCCCCAAGGCGACGCTGATGGACTTCAAGGCGCTCCAAGATTTTGTGAAGTACACCATGGTCCTTGCGTTGGCCGGATTGGGTTTTGCGCAAGCGACGATCACCGTGCGTGACACGCTGTTCTTCGTTGGTCCGGAAGGCGCGACCATTCTGATGGCTGGCGCGACCCTATTCTTTTTTGCGGCCAGTTTCGTGGCGGGGCTTTTCTTCCTGTCCGGCATGGCGGGTCTTGCGACGCTGGACGCGCGGAAAGAGGATTTCGAGAAAGAGCGTGCACAACGGGACAGGGCTTTGGATCGGGGTAATCAGGGACTCTCCAAGAAATCCAGAGAGGAACAGCAAAATGAACGGGATATTGAGACCTACAGGACCGCGGCCCAAAGAAATGCAAATTGGCACTTCGGTTTTTTGGGTGTCGCCTATGTCGCGGCGGCAATCCTATTTTTCGAGAACCTGATAGACGGTCCCGACCCGGCACAATCATGTTCGTTGTCTATCGTCGATGGACAGATATCCGTGCCCGTTACCTGTGTGGGAGAACTATAGATGCCTGAACAACTCGTCTTCGCGATGGAGGTCACGCTCAACGGTCTGATGACCGGGGTGATGTATGCGCTGGTGGCCCTTGGCTTCGTGCTGATCTTCAAGGCGTCGGGGATCTTCAACTATGCCCAGGGGGTCATGGCGCTGTTCGCGGCGATGACGTTGGTGGGGATACAGCAGGGGCGGGTGCCGTTTGCCCATGTGATCAACGAGATCTTCGGGACCGATATCCACTATTTCGGGTGGGAGGTTCCGGCGCTGCTGGCGATCCTTCTGACCGTTATCGTGATGATCGCCTTTGCCTATCTGGTGCAGCGGTTCGTGTTCAAACATCTGGTGGGGCAGGAGCCGATCATCCTGTTCATGGCGACGATCGGTCTGGCCTACTTCCTGGAGGGCGTGAGCGACCTGATGTGGGGCTCGGAAATCCGCAATCTCGATGTGGGGTTGCCGCAGGGCATCAATGACTGGATCGATGTCACCACGTTCGAGGCGCTGGGATATGGCTTCTTCATCGACAATCTGGATATCGCCGCGACGCTGATCGCCGCGATCCTGGTGATGGGGCTGATCGCCTATTCGCAATACACCAAGAACGGCCGCGCGATGCGGGCGGTGGCCGACGACCATCAGGCGGCGCTGAGCGTCGGGATTTCACTGAATTACGTGTGGGTGCTGGTCTGGTCGCTGGCGGGGATTGTGGCGCTGGTCGCCGGGATCATGTGGGGCAGCAAGTCTGGCGTGCAGTTCTCCTTGTCGCTGATCGCGCTGAAGGCGCTGCCGGTGCTGATGCTGGGGGGCTTCACGTCGATCCCGGGCGCGATCATCGGCGGGCTGATCATCGGGGTGGGTGAGGCTTTGTTCGAGTTCGCCATCGGCCCGATGATCGGCGGCGCGACGGAGAACTGGTTCGCCTATGTGCTGGCGTTGGTGTTCCTGGTGTTCCGCCCGCAGGGCCTGTTCGGGGAGAAGATCATTGAGCGGGTATAACGAGGATGAGGGATGTCGCCTTGAACACCCTGTATCGTGCATCGGCGCTGTTCGGGATCTTTGTTGCAGTGCAGCTTCTCATATTGGCACCGGCACAGATTCAGAACGGCATAGAGGGTGGAATGCCGGCTTTCGGCTACATCGTCGTCGGCATTCTTATGACAATGGTCGTCTCGGTTGTGTTTCTAAGTGTTCGCCTCGGACGTTCGAGCGTTCGCAGGGTAGGGAAAAACAAGTTTTCCAAAGGCTTGTATTTCGTATCTTCGATGATTGTTGGCGCGTACTCATTGCGCTTCTTCTTCATTGGCGAACCGCTGCTCGAGTTCGGAATACCGGCTGCCGCCTGCGGAGTTTGTGGCGTGTTAGCCGCACTGCTCGATGTGGACGATCATTCCGAACCAACCGGAACAGGGGGGTAATCGATGTTCTACCGTGAAGCGGGCGATTTCAAGACGACTTACGCCGCCGACAACCAGACGTTTCCGATCCTGTTCGACCGGTATCGGTATTATTTCGTGCTGTTCGTGGGGGTGGCGATCATCCCTTTCATCATCAACGATTATTGGGCAAATTCGATCCTGATCCCGTTCCTGATCTACGCGATTGCGGCGATCGGGCTGAACATCCTGACGGGCTATTGCGGGCAGGTGTCGTTGGGCACCGGCGGGTTCATGGCGGTGGGGGCCTATACGTCCTACAAGCTTATGACGGCGTTTCCGGGGCTCGACATGATCTCCATCACGCTGCTGTCGGGCGCGATGACGGCGATGGTGGGTGTGGCCTTTGGCTTGCCGTCCCTGCGGATCAAGGGGTTCTATCTGGCCGTGGCGACGCTGGCGGCACAGTTCTTCCTGATCTGGCTCTTCAACAAGGTGCCGTGGTTCTACAACTACTCCGCCTCGGGACAGATTAGTGCGCCGGAGAGGGACTTCTTCTACTTCATCAACATCCCGGTGACGGGGCCGAACGCGGAGAGCTGGGCGAAATACCTGTTTTGCTTCCTGTTCGTGTTCGTGCTGGCCTGGGTGGCGCGGAACCTGACGCGGGGGTCCGTCGGGCGGCAATGGATGGCGATCCGCGACATGGATATCGCGGCCGAGATCATCGGGGTGAACCCGCTCAAGGCCAAGCTGACGGCCTTTGCGGCGTCGAGCTTCTATGTGGGGATCGCGGGGGCGCTGCTCTTCACCGTCTATCTGGGCGCGGTGGAGGTTGGGGAGGCCTATGGCATCACCAAGTCGTTCCTGGTGCTCTTCATGATCATCATCGGCGGGCTTGGCAGCATCTTCGGCAGCTTCGCAGGGGCGGCCTTCATGGTGATCCTGCCAGTGGTTCTGCGCAACATCCTGACCGGAACGATGGGCTGGGACAGCGCGCTGGCAACCCATTTCGAATTCGTGATCGTCGGCGCCCTGATCATGTTCTTCCTGATCGTGGAGCCCCATGGCCTCGCGCGGCTCTGGGCGCTGGTGAAAGAGAAACTGAGATTGTGGCCGTTCCCGCATTGAGGGCGGCTGCGCATATCCCGGCGCTGGGAGGCCCGGGCAACCCAAATCGGACAAAATCCAAGGGAGGAATGACCCGATGAAGAAACTGGCATTTATTGCGGTAAGCGCGGCGATCGCTGCGGGAAGCCCTGCGGCGGCGGACCTTGTGTTCCCGTCGCTCAGCTACCGGACCGGGCCTTATGCGGCGGGTGGCATCCCGTTTGCGGATGGCTATGCGGATTACATGACGCTACTGAACCAGCGGGATGGCGGCATCGGCGGTGTGATGACACGCGTGCCGGAATGTGAGACGGCCTACAACACCGAGCGCGGCGTGGAATGCTACGAGAGCACGCGTGGTGACGGCGCGCTGGTTTATCAGCCGCTCTCGACCGGCATCACCTATCAGCTGATCCCGCGCACGACGGCCGATGGCATCCCGCTTCACACGATGGGCTATGGCCGGACCTCGGCCGCGAACGGCAACGTGTTCAGCCATGTGTTCAACTATCCCGGGAACTACTGGGATGCGGCCTCGGTGATCGTGAACCAGTTGCTGGAAGAGAATGACGGCAGCTTGGAAGGGCAGACCATCGCCCTTCTCTACCACAACTCCGCCTATGGTCGGGAGCCGATCCGCACGTTGGAAACGCTGGCCGCGCAGCATGGCTTTGAATTGAGCCAGCTAGCCGTGGACCATCCGGGCCAGGAGCAGGGCAACCAATGGCTGCAAATCCGCCGGGAACGCCCCGATTACGTGGTGATGTGGGGCTGGGGTGTGATGAACCAGGTCGCCGTGCAGGAAGCCGTGAACATCCGTTACCCGATGGAGAATTTCATCGGCAATTGGTGGGCCGGAGCCGAGCATGACGTGGCGTCGGTGGGCGCGGATGCGGCCGGTTACCGCTCGCTGAACATGAACCGCCTGGGTGATATGCCTGTCTTCGCGGAAATCCAGGAACATGTGATCGATGCGGGCCTGGCGGCCGGTGACGGCAGCAACCTGGGATCCGTGCTCTATACCCGTGGGATGTATGCCGCCTTCCTTGCGGCGGAAGCTGCGCGGACCGCCCAGGAGATCCACGGCGTGGCCGAGATCGATGCGTCGATGATGCGGGACGGGATGGAAGCGCTCGACATCACCAACGAGGTGATGGAAGCGGCGGGCATGCCGGGCATCGGGCCGGAATTCACCGTGACCTGCGAAGATCATGGCGGCACCGGCATGGCGATCATGCAGCAATGGGACGGCGAAGCCTGGGTCACCCTGACCGACTTCATCGCCCCCGATGACAGCGTGACGCAGCCTCTGGTGGAGGAAGATTCGGCTCAATATGCCGAAGAGAACGGCATCGAGCCGCAATGCGCCGAGAGCTGATCTGACCCCTCCGGCGGCGGCGCGGATGCCGCCGCCGGAATTTGCATATTATTGGAACAAAGATGGGCAGGGCTGCGCGCGACGGGCGGGCGCGCCGTTAACCTTAACCGGGGATGAATGGGATGCTGGATCAGGCGATTGATCAGAAGGTTGAGGCCGGGGCGGAGACGCTTCTGGAGGTCAACAATATCGAGGTGATCTACAACCACGTCATCCTGGTGCTCAAAGGTGTGTCGCTGAAGGTGCCGAAGGGCGGCATCACGGCGCTTCTGGGCGGCAACGGGGCCGGCAAGACGACGACGCTCAAGGCGATTTCCAACCTGCTGAAATCCGAGCGCGGCGAGGTGACCAAGGGGTCGATCAATTATCGCGGCGAACGGGTGCAGCATCTGTTGCCGTCTGACCTGGTGGATCGGGGTGTGATCCAGGTGATGGAAGGCCGCCATTGTTTCGAGCATCTGACGGTGGAGGAGAACCTGCTGACGGGCTCCTATTCGCGCAAGGATGGGCGCGGGGCCATCGCGGCGGATCTGGAGCTGGTCTATGATTATTTCCCGCGCCTGAAAGAGCGGCGCACGAGCCAGGCGGGCTATACGTCGGGCGGCGAGCAGCAGATGTGCGCGATTGGCCGCGCCCTGATGTCGAAGCCCGAGACGATCTTGCTCGATGAGCCGAGCATGGGCCTGGCGCCGCAGTTGGTGGAACAGATTTTCGGGATCGTGAAGCGGTTGAACGAGGAGCAGGGCGTGACCTTCCTGCTGGCCGAACAGAACACCAATGTGGCGCTCAGGTTCGCCCATTACGGTTACATCCTCGAAAGCGGGCGGGTGGTGATGGATGGCCCGGCCGCGGATCTGCGCGAGAACCCGGATGTGAAGGAATTCTACCTCGGCATGTCCGAGGAAGGACGGAAGAGCTTTCGCGATGTGCGGTCCTATCGCCGCCGCAAGCGGTGGCTGAGCTGACTCTGACACGGGAGAGACTGCGATGAAGATCTTGCTGGCGGGCGCGCTGCTCTGCGCGATGAGTGTTTCGGCCTGGGCGCAGGAGGCCTCCCGCGAGGAGCTTCGGCGCAGCCCGGTTCCGGGATCGGAGACCATGGAAGTGGTGGTGAGCCGCCTGTCGGTGCCGCCGGGGGCGACGATCCCGCTGCACACCCATCCCGGTGACGAACATGCCGTGGTGATCACGCCGACCACCGCACAGGCCCCCAATGGCGCCATCATCGAATTTGCCGTGGGCACGCCGCTCTACTTCCCCGAGGGGGAGGTGCATGGCGGCCTGACCAATGTGGGAGAGTCCGACATGGTGGCGATCACCACCCATGTGCTGCGCGTGGGCGAACCGTTCAGCGCGCTGGCGAATTGAGGGCCAGGTCGGATGGGCACGGCCTATGCCATTGTCGGATATCCCGGCGTCGGACGGAATGAGACGGCGCCCGCGTTGCGGGCCTGCGAGGCGGCGCTGCGTGCTGCGGGGTGTGTCGCCGGTGATGCTGATCCGGAGACCGCCTACACGAAGGATGTGCCGGTGTTCCGGCCCGGCCCGGCGGTGGGACTTGAGACCGAGGCGTATGACCTGCCGGACGTGACCTTGATCAAGACCCTCAATGGCGTTGCGTCTTGCGGTCCCAGATACATCGACCATGGGCCCTTCATCGGCCCGCCGTCGTTTCGCTGCCCCGGCTGCGGCGTGCGGATCGAGCGGGACGACGGCCGGGCCGCGGCGCAAATGGAGCAATGTTTCGAGCTTTTTGCGACGTATTTTGAAGGTGATGATCCGTCGCGGGGTGGGACCTGCCTGACCTGCGAGGCGCAGGTGGATGCGAACGATCCGATCGATGACGGGCCGCCGACCTTTGCACTGAGCGATGTGGCTGTCGAATTCTGGGAATGGCCGCCGGGGCGTTGGATTCCGCGATGGGGCAGGACCATCGCATGGGCTGGGTGAAGGTATGAGGAGCGCGACGATGCTGGATCAGAAGCAGGGATATTTTGACGCGCTGGAAACGCGCAGTGCCGATCAGCGGGCGGCCGAGCAATTGGCGGCGCTGAACACGCAATTGGAGCGGGTGCGCGCGGCAGACGGGAATTGTTTGCCGGGGGACGGGCCGCTTGGTGATCTGGCGGACCTGGCCGGGCTGCCGGTGCTGCGGAAGTCCGATCTGGTGGCATGGCAGGCGGAACAGCCGCCTTTTGGGGGGATGCTTGTCGGCAATGTCGCCCATGTGTTCCAGAGCCCCGGCCCGATCTACGAGCCCGGCGGTGTGACGCATGATTGGTGGCGCATGGGGCGGTTCCTGCATGCCGTGGGGATCGGCGCGGGCGATATCGTGCAGAATTGTTTCGGCTATCACCTGACGCCTGCGGGGATGATCTTCGAGAGCGGCGCGCGGGCCGTCGGGGCGGCGGTGCTGCCCGCCGGCGTGGGCCAGACCGAGCTTCAGGTGCGCGCGGCGAAGGATATCGGGTGCACCGCCTATGCCGGCACGCCCGATTACCTGAAGGTGATCCTCGACAAGGCGGACGAGATGGGCGTGGAGCTGGGCTTCACGCGCGCGGCGGTGGGAGGCGGGGCCCTGTTCCCGAGCCTGCGGCAGGCCTATGCGGATCGGGGCATTGCGTGCCTGCAATGTTATGCCACGGCGGATCTGGGCAATATCGCTTATGAGAGCCCGGGGCCCGATTTTCCGGCACAGCCGCCCGAGGGGATGATCCTTGACGAGGGCGTCATCGTGGAGATCGTGCGCCCGGGCACCGGGGATCCGGTGGCAGACGGCGAGGTGGGCGAGGTTGTGGTGACGTCGCTCAACCCCGATTACCCGCTGATCCGGTTTGCGACCGGGGATCTGAGCGCCATCTTGCCGGGGCAGAGCCCGTGCGGGCGGACAAATACCCGCATCAGGGGGTGGATGGGGCGCGCCGATCAGACGACGAAGATCAAGGGCATGTTCGTGCGGCCCGAACAGGTGGCCGATCTGGTTGCGAAAACCGGCGTGGCGAAGGCGCGGGTGATTGCCGAGCGCGACGGGGAGATGGATGTGATGGTCGTCCGGATCGAAGCGGAGGGCGGTGACCCGGATGCCCTGTCGCAGGCCGTGGCCGAGACCCTGAAGCTGAAGGGCCGGGTGGAGGTTGTGGCTCCCGGCAGCCTGCCGAACGATGGCAAGGTGATCGACGATCAGCGCAGCTACGATTAACGGCCCGACGGCTCATACCCGCCATCGGCGGCGCGGAGTTCGGCGGGCGTGGCGATGCCGTCGCCGTTCGCGTCGACCTGGCGAAACGCGATGCGGTACGCCCCGAAGCGCTGGATGCGGATCGAAAGCGGCGCGCCGGCCGCGGCCATGTTCTGGATAAAGACGCGGAATTCGTCGAAGGTCAGGTATTCGTCGCCGTTGGCGTCAGCCGCGAGAAACGAGGCGACACCTGCATCCTCGAACTGGGCGGCGGCTGGGACGGGCGCGATCGCAAGCGCTCCGATCACGAGAAGCGCGGCTGATCTGTGGATCCGAGGGAACATGGGGCGTCCTTTCTTATCAGGTGCGGTGGCGTGCGAGGTTGGCCTTGCCCTTACTTAGGAAGGCGGGTGCGGATTACCCATTGCAACTGCGGGGGAGGGCGGGATCGGCGGCGGGTTGCTGCCGATGGGCGCGCCGTCATCGGATGACCGTGCCGGGATGATCCTGCGTTATCCGTTAACGGGCGGTCCCCGTGCTAGTCAGGGGTGACACCGATTCGAAGACGGAGCTATTTTCATGCGTTTCAACCTGATTGCCCTTGCCGCCGGAGTGCTCTCCGGCCTCCTGCCCGTTATGGCAGCCGCCGACACCGCCCTGTTGCTGGTCAACGACCGCTATTCCAACGCCCAGAACCTGCGCGAGGGGCGGGCGATCGAACGGCTGGAGGACGACCTGAGCGCCGCGGGGTTTGACGTGATCACGGTGTCGGATGGCGATGGCGCGGATCTGCGCGAGGGGTTGGGCCGCCTTCTGGATGCAGACGAAACCGAGCGTGTCCTGATCGCCGCCGTGGGGCATTTCGCGCGGTCCGATAACGATAGCTGGCTGTTGGGCAGCCGCGTGGATGAACCCAGCCTTGCCTCGGTCAGCGGCGGCGGGCTGAGCCTTTCGGTGATGCTGGACGTGGCGGCAAGCGCGCCGGGGCGGTCGGTTGTGATGCTGGGGCTGGAGCGGCGACGGATCGAATTGGGCACCGGACTTGGCGTCGGTGTCGGGCGGATCGATGCGCCGCAGGGTGTGACGGTTCTGGCCGGATCTCCGGACGCGCTGGCCACGTTCACAACCGATGTGTTGCTGGTGCCGGGCACCGATCTGAGCGCTGCGTTGTCGCAGACGCGGGACCTGCGCGCCTTTGGCTTTGTCTCGCCGAGTGTGGCCTATTTTCCCGCGCGGGACGTGGCGGCGCCGCTGCCCGACGTTTCGCAACCGCCGGTCACCCAACCGGGCCAGGACGAGATCGCCCTGTGGGAGGCGGCTTTGGAGCTGGATACGCCGGCGGCCTACCGCGCCTATCTGAACCGCTATCCGAACGGAGCCTTTGCGGAAGAGGCGCGGGCGCGAACCAGCAACATCGAAAACGACCCCATTGCCCTGGCCGAAGCCTCTGAGACCGCGCTGAACCTGTCGCGGCAGCAGCGCCAGCAGATCCAGCGGGGCCTCTCGATCCTTGACTACGATACACGCGGGATCGACGGCATCTTCGGGTCGGGCACGCGCAGCGCGATCCGGGGCTGGCAGACGGCCCAGGGCATTGCCGTGACCGGCTTTCTGGACGCGGCGCAGATCAACACGATCAGCCAGCAGGCCGCCGTTCGTGCCGCCGAGCTGGAGGAAGAGGCCCGCCAGGCCGCGGAAGAGCGGGACCGGGCGGACCGCGCCTATTGGCAGGTGACGGGCCAGGGCGCGACGGAACAGGGTTTGCGCGATTATCTCGACCGGTATCCCGACGGGATCTATTCCAATACCGCGGAATCGCTTCTGGATATCGCCGAACGGCAGGCCCGCGCGCAGGCCGAGGCCGAGGATCGCGCGGCGTGGGATATCGCCCGCGGGAACGACACCGTGCCGGCTTATGGCGCCTATCTGGACGATTACCCGAACGGCGCGTTCCGCGATCAGGCGCAGGGGCGGATCAACCAACTGACCGGGGGTGGCGGTGGCTTTACCGGGCAGCAGATTGCCCAGTTCGAAGCGCGGGAAGCGGCGCTGAACCTGCCGCCGGTGACCCGGTCGCTGATCGAACAACGCCTTGATGCCCTTGGGCTGGAGCCGGGGCGGGTGGATGGACGGTTTGATGACCGCTCGCGCCGCGCGATCCGCCGCTACCAGGAATCGCGGGGATTGGATGTGACGGGATACCTGAACCAGCAAAGCGTGGTGCGCCTGTTGGCCGAAACGGTCGGCGGTATCATCCGGCTGGACGGAGTGAACCGCTGATGCGATCCATCGGGCTGGCCGCCATCGGCCTGATGCTCCTGCCCCTCGGGGCGGGCGCGGTGCGGGCGCAGGAGGCCGCGGAATTGGCGGCGGCGCGCGCCGTCCTGTTGCAATTGCAGCCGCGCAGCTTCGCGGAGAACCTTGAATATTGCGGCTATATCGGGCGGATGCCCGGCGGCCAGCTTGCCGCCACCGAGGTGACGCGGGGCGATGCCTGGGGCTGCCTGAGCCGGGGCGATGAAAGCCGGTTTGTGGAGGTTGTGGCGAGCTTCCACACCCATGCCGCCTTTGACCGCGCGGCCGATAGCGAGGTTCCGTCCTCCGACGATATGCGGGGCGACATGGAAGAGGGCGTGAACGGCTATGTCGCCACGCCCGGCGGGCGGCTGTGGTTTATCGACGGGACCCGCGGCGTGGCCAGTCAGGTTTGCGGGCTGGGATGTATGGGGCAGGATCCGGGGTTCATTCCGGGCGATTCCGGCCCGATCGCGCAAAGCTACACGCTGGGTGACCTGATCGCGCGGGAGCGGTAAGGCGCTTACGGGTCGAGGTTGATATCGGCGGGCGTCGCGCCGCCGGGCGCGGGGCAGGATTGCGTGGTGCTGTCGGGCGTGCAGGGGGCCTGGCCCCCGCTATCCTGCGCGATTGACGGCAGGGCCGTCAGGACAAGCAGGGCAAGGGCGGTCGGGGCAAGGCGGCGGAGGAACATGGTGGCATGTCTTTCGGTTTGAAATGGGCGCCCGGGCAGAGCCGGTTGCCCAATCCTAGCGGGGATCGCCCCAAAGCTGCGATGGAGGAGAACCGGTAGGGCCTGCGCCGTCACGTTTGTGTGTTCCTGCCCCCCAATCGCCGATCCGCCCAGGCCAGTGCCGTGAGAACCAGGCCGAGGATCAGGAAGCTGAGCACGCGGGCCAGCCCCTCCAACCCGGAGGCATCGATGAGCATCGCCTTGGCCATCGTCAGGCCGATCACGATCAGCCCGGCCCGGCGCACCAGATCGCGCAGGTTTGCCTGCACCAGCGTCGAGATCCAGATCGTGGCGGCGCCCAGCATCACCATCAGGACGGTATAGGTTGTCTGTTCGCCGGGCAGTATGGGCGCGCTGGCCATCGCGGGCCCTTGCCAGACATGCCGCGCGGTGAGGAAGATCCAGGCCAGCGTCAGCACAAGGCTGAGCCCGCCGAGGCCGATCCGGAACAGGTCCGTGTTCGGGGGTTTGGCGGCGGGCAGGATCCGAATAGCCAGAAAGAAGAGCGTGGCGGGCGCCAGATAGGTGACGGCAAGGCTGTTGAGCAGGATCGGGCCGCGGACCAGTTCGCCCGGCGCCACCAGCGGGGAGAACATGGTGGCGGCGGCGAGCACGGTCAGAACACCGGGTGCCGTGATGATGAGGCAGGCGCCAAGGCGCAGGTTGGTTCCGAAATCGCTTGCCATCTGACGGGGGCGCAGGCCAAGGCCGGAGGCGAAGATCGCCATGCCCGCCAGCGCCATGGACCAGTGGGAGGGGCCGGGGAAGACGGCGGCGGGGCCCGCCTCGATCCGGAAGAGGACCAGGCAGAAGGTGGCGGGTACGAGGATGCCGAGGCCCACCATGGCCGTGTCGCGAAGCGTGGGTTTTTCCGCGCGGCGGGTCAGCAGGGTGATGGCGGCGAAGGCCGCAATCGTGCCGCCATAGGCCAGCGCAAGCTGGAGCCAGCTGGCTGACCACCCCCAATCGAGGCCGGGATAGAGGACCAGCCGCACCGCGAGGCCGCCCACCGCCAGCGCCGAGGCCTCGGCCACGTAGGGCAGCCGCAGGCGGAGATTGAGGATCGCCGCCAGAACCAGGGTGATCGACAGGGCGATCGTGAGCGCCGCGGCGTCGAATGTGACGGTCAGGGCGAGTGCGATCAGGCCCCCGGCGGCGATGGTGTAGAGGCCGGACGCCTCCAACCGGCCGGTGATGGTCTTGGCCCAGGTGGCCCCGAACGTGGCGATGGCGGCCGCACCCATCAGCGCCAACGACCAGGGATAGGCCCCGAGGGTTTCGGCCGGGCGCGTGGCGTATTCCAGCGCGCCAAAGGATCCGCCGGTGATCAGCGCCGCCCAGAACGCCCACGCCACATTGCCTCCGCGCGCCATGGTGCGAGTGGCGTAGATGATGGCCATCAGCGATGCGATCAGAAGAAGCGTGATCGCGCTCCAGCCGGGGCCGTCCTGGGCCGCATGGCCCAGAACGAGGAGGAGGGCGGAGATCAAGGGGAGCGCGGGCAGCTCCGCCAGCAGTTTTTTGCGCTCCTGTACGATCATCGCCAAGGCCGTGGCGGCCAGAAGAAGGCCGCCGGTGAGGGCAAGCTCGGCTAGATCCAGAGAGACGACGATAAAGGCGAGATGGGTGACGGCGAGCACGATCAGGGTCGTGAACAAGGGGACGGATCGCTCCCAAGCCCTTGCCGGGTCCGCGGCCTTGGCGACCAGGCGGTCCGGCGCGAGGGGATGGATCAGCGCGCCGAGCCACATGAAGGTGCCGATGACAACAAAGAGGCCGAGGGCCGGCCAGTTGCCGCTTGAACCCGCCTGGGCGGGCAAGAAGCCGAGGCCAAGGGCCAGCGCCCCGGCCAGCGGCGTCAGGACATGCCAGCCGCGGAACCAGGCCAGCGCCACACCGATGATCGCCAGGGCCCCGTAATAGGCGGGCATCATCAGGTCCGATTGCGGGGTGCCGCCAACGATCCAGGGCGCGAACGCCGCTCCGATCAGGCCGAAGGCCGACAGGAACATCGCGTGCCGCCCGCCGAGCGCCAAGGAGATGGTGGCCACGCAGACCAAGAGGATCAGCGCGCCGGTTTCCGACAGGAACCCATAGAGCAGATCGGCGGCGGCGACGGTGCCGTAGAGCGTGACAAGCCCGGCCCCGGCCAGGATGGCGGGCACGATATCGTCGGGGAAGCGGGGTGTGCGCCGGCGCAGCCATTCGCCCGCGCCGATCAGGGTGCCGCCCAGAATAGCGGCCATGATGACCCGGACGGCGGGTGTGATGAAGCCCTGTTCGATCCCGTAGATCACCAGATAGATCCCGGCGAAAGCCAGGGACACGGCGGCGCCAACGGCAATCCAGTTGGCCGCCAGCCACGCCTTGAGCGGGCCCATCCGATCCGGCCGCGGGGTAGGTGAGACAGGCGGAGGGGGAGGCGTTGATTTGCCGGTGGTTGCGGGCGCGGCGACCTTGGCGGCGGCGGTTTGCGGCGGTGTATTCGCGGGGGTGCCCGGATCGGTTGTGTTGCCGGACCACGCGCGCCCCTTGGAGGTTGGACGCGTCTCGGAGGCAGGTTTTTGAACCAGTGGGGTGCTTGTTGCGGAGGGTTGCGTGGTTGCTGGCGCGATAGATCCAGAGGCGGATCTGAGCGCCTGCACTTCGCGGTCGAGCCGATTTGCCTTGGTGAGGGCCACAAGGGCGACAATCGGCGTTCCGATGGCCCAAGCCAGACCCAGGATAATCAGAATGCCAAAATCCATGACCGCGTCCCCTTCCGAATGCCCCGACATCACCAGATGTGATCGGGCCGAGAGGTTTTGAACCTACGGGTTTCCGTAGGTCGACAATGTGGCAGATATTTGGATTTCCGGTCTGACGTTGCGTCAAAACTCCCGCAAACGAAAAAAAAGCCGCCCCCGAAGGAGCGGCTTTTTCGATCTGGTGCTCGGTGGATCTCAGCCCTGGCGGGCTTTGAACCGGCGCTGCGTCTTGTTGATCACATAGACGCGGCCCTTACGGCGCACAACGCGGCAATCGCGATGGCGATTCTTGAGCGAGCGGAGCGAGTTCTTGACCTTCATGGGTCTTCTCCTTCATCGCGGCGCGTCATTTGCGCCTGGTTGATCCATGAACGCGTCGGGCGCGTCCGGCGAATATTTCGGGCCCGTGACCGGGCTTGCTGTCGGAACCGCCGCTGCGCGGCGACCCTGTCGCTCCGACATTTTGCGGACGCAAAATATCGGTTGGTGGGCGATACTGGGATCGAACCAGTGACCCCTTCGATGTCAACGAAGTGCTCTACCGCTGAGCTAATCGCCCGTATTGCCCCTTTGGCCCGTCCGATCCACATTCCGGACCCTGCCAAACGGCCATAGGTCCAGAACGCGGGGGCCGCGTGGGTGAGCGGTCGTATAAAAGGAGTCCCCCCTACGCGCAAGGGCTTTTGGCCGACACAAAAAACCGGCTATATCGTAATGTATCATTTCGTGGTCGGAGCGCCAATGCACCCCGCTTTTCGTCT
The DNA here is from genome assembly GCA_947494975.1 of uncultured Roseicyclus sp. Taxonomy (GTDB): domain Bacteria; phylum Pseudomonadota; class Alphaproteobacteria; order Rhodobacterales; family Rhodobacteraceae; genus Gymnodinialimonas. The sequence continues at coordinate 510,212 of CANLXA010000004.1, forward strand.
GGATCTGCCGCGCGAGCTTACCAGCTCGGTCATCGTGGCCTCGCCCCATTCCGGGCGCCATTACCCCCCCTCGTTTCTGCGGGCCTCGGTGCTGGATGAGCGTATGATCCGCTCATCGGAGGATGCATTCATTGACCGTCTGGTGGCTGCGGCGCCGTCCCTGGGCGCGCCGCTTCTGACGGCGGAATGGCCGCGCGCCTATCTGGACCTGAACCGGTCCTCCGATGAGCTGGACCCCGGGGTGATCGACGGTGTGGGCCGGGTGGTGCAGACGCCACGGATCAATTCGGGCCTCGGCGTTGTGCCGCGCGTCGTGGCCAATGGGCGCGCGATCTATCGCGGCAAGCTGCCCCGGGCCGAGGCGGATGCGCGGATCAAGCAGATCTGGCGGCCCTACCACGCCGAGCTGGAGAATCTGATGAGCCGTGCGAAGGCGCAGTTCGGCCAGGCGGTGCTTCTGGACTTTCACTCGATGCCCCATGAGGCGCTGGATACGGTCGCGCGGCCCGGTACGCCGCGCCCGCAAGTGGTGCTGGGGGATCGGTTCGGGGCCTCGGCCGGAAGCGAGATCGTCGATGTTCTGGAAGACGGATTTCTGCAGGCCGGCCTCGTCGTGAGCCGCAATGCGCCCTTTGCGGGGGCATATATCACGCAGCGCTACGGCCGCCCGACGATCGGGTTTCACGCGGTGCAGGTCGAGATCGACCGGAGGCTTTACATGGATGAGCGCACCGTGCGGCCCAATGCGGCCTTCGAGGAGACCAAGCGGATCATCAGCCAGGTTCTGGCCCGCGTGATCGGCGCGCTGCCCGGGCGTGTGCCGTTGGCAGCGGAGTAGGATTGGAGGGGTGGGAGGGCCCGCCCTCCCACCCCTTTTGGGGGCGCTGCCCCCTTGCCCCCCCCGGGTATTTGAAACCAGTGGAAGATAGGGGGTGGCCGGGGCGGTGGTTAGCGCAGGGCGCGGCCCTTGAGGATCGCATCGGCGCCGAACCGTTCGCGGATCGCATCCGTGGCGCGCTCGGCCTTGAGGCGGGCGGCCTCCTGCGGGTCCAGCAGGTTGCCTTCCCGGTCGGCCTGATCGGCGGGGATGAGATCGGCCACGCCGACGCCCAGAAGCCGGTAGGGCGAGGGGTGGTCCATCCGGTCGAAGAGCGCGCGGGCGGTGTTGTAGATCCGGTCCGCGGTTTGCGTGGCATCAGGCAGGGTCGTGCGGCGGGTGATCAGCTTGAAATCGGCGCGTTTGAGTTTCAGCGTCACCGTGCGCCCGGCGATGCCCTTGGCCTTCAGGCGCCCGGCGACCTTTTCGGACATGCGCCAGATATGACCGTCGAGCAGATCGACACTGTCGATGTCGTCGTGAAAGGTCGTCTCGTTCGAGATGCCCTTGACGGCGCGGTCGCGTTTGACGGAGCGGTGATCTTCGCCGCGGGCCAGATGCCAGAGCCGTTCGCCCATGGAGCCGAAGCGGTCATGGAGCGCCTCCCGTTCCCACCGTTGCAGATCCGAAAAGGTCTGAATGCCGGCCTTGTTGAGAGACGCCTGCCCAACGGCGCCGATGCCCCAGATCAGGCGCACGGGCTTGTCGGAGAGGAAATCCAGCGTTTCCGCCGCGCCAATGACCGAGAACCCGCGGGGTTTGTCGAGATCCGACGCAATCTTGGCGAGGAACTTGTTGTGGCTGAGCCCGATGGAGCCGGTGATCCCGATCTCCTCCCGCATCCGTTTCACCAGCCGGGCCAGCATGACGGCGGGGGGGCGGCCATGGGCCCGCGCGGTGCCGGTGAGATCGAGGAACGCTTCGTCCAGCGATAGCGGTTCGATCGAAGGTGTCATCTCCTCCATCATCTGGCGGATCTGTTTGGAGACCTCCACATAGGTGTCCATCCGGCCCCGCACGACAACGGCCTCCGGGCAGAGCTTGAGGGCCTGGAACATCGGCATGGCCGAGCGCACGCCCTTGATGCGCGCGATGTAGCAGGCGGTGGAGACAACGCCGCGCCGCCCGCCGCCGATGATCACGGGTTTGTCCCGCAGCTCCGGATTGTCGCGCTTTTCGACGCTGGCGTAGAAGGCGTCGCAGTCCATGTGGGCGATGGACAGATCGAACAGTTCGGGATGCGAGGTGACACGCGGCGACCGGCAGGCCGGGCAGCGGCGGCCTTCGTCAAACATCTCCAGACAATCGCGGCACAGGGCGGGCATGGGCGAAGGATACGCCTATTCGGCGGGCACCAAAAGGTCGGGCTGAATGCTGCTGCCGGATTCGGTATGGCTTTGGAAGGAGGAGATGGATGGCCAAGGATGAGATTGAGCGGGTTGCCTGCCGCACGCCGGTGGAGGGCCGGGACGGCACGAGCAACATTCCCGTCTGGAAGTTCGATCTTTTGCGGGCTGCGATCCTGAAGGTTGTCGGGGCGGCGGGCCCGGAAGGGATGCTGAACAAGGATCTGCGCGATGCGGTGGCCGCGGAGATATCGCCCGAGGATCTGGAGCGGTTGGGCAAGCTTGGCTGGCACGTCGTGACGGTGAAGCTGGAGCTGGAAGTGCGGGGAGAGATCGCCCGGATGGACGGGAAGGGGCCGCTACGGATCCGGCTGGCCTAGGGGCTTTTCCATGTAGACGCGGTTGAGGCCCCGTTCGGTGACGCGGTGGGTGATGGTGAAGCCCGCGCGTTGATAGAGCGCGATGTTGGCGGCCATTTTCTCGTGGGTATAGAGGCGCAACCGGTCGAAGCCGGACTGCCGGGCGCGGGTCTCGGCCAGCCGCATCAGTTGCGCCCCATGGCCTTTGCCCTGCGCGTCGGGCGCGACGGCGACGTTGTCGAGCAGCATCGCATCGGGCAGGGGGATCAGAACAAGGATCGCCTCGATCCTGCCCTGGCCCTCCAGAACCGTGACCTGCCCGGCCGCAATCGCCTGGGCGTGATCATCCATCATCGGGCCGGGCCTGGCGCCGATCACCGAAATCCACGGTTGGTAGGCGGCCTGTATCACCGCCTCGACCGAGGAGAGGTCGTTTGGGGTTGCGGGGCGGAGGTGCGGTGACGTCATGAAACCCCTGAACTGGGAGTGGAGCTACGGAATTCCCCCGTCGATTAGGGGTGGAGTCAAGGGCGCATAGGCCGCATATCGTGTGCATATGAAGCTAGAAGACCAATTCAGAGGTATATTAGCCATGCTTGAAGACCTGATCGGGGGCGGCGGAGTCATCCTTGCCATCGCCCTATTCATCATCCTTTGCATCTACCTGGGCATTCGGATCGTCCCGCAATCCGAAAAGCACGTGGTGGAGCGGTTCGGGCGCCTGCGCTCGGTTCTCGGGCCGGGGATCAACCTGATCGTGCCGTTCCTCGACCGGGTGGCGCACAAGGTGTCCGTGTTGGAACGTCAGTTGCCCAACGCCGAGCAGGACGCGATCACCAAGGACAACGTGCTGGTCAAGATCGACACCTCGGTCTTCTACCGTATTCTTGAGCCCGAAAAGACTGTCTACCGGATCCGCGACGTGGACGGCGCCATTGCCACCACCGTGGCCGGGATCGTCCGGGCCGAGATGGGCAAGATGGACCTGGATGAGGTGCAATCGAACCGCGCCGCCCTGATCGGGCAGATCAAGAACCAGGTTGAAAGCGCGGTGGACGATTGGGGGATCGAGGTGACACGCGCCGAAATCCTCGATGTGAACCTCGACCAGGCGACCCGCGATGCGATGTTGCAGCAGCTCAACGCGGAGCGCGAACGCCGCGCCGCGGTGACGCGCGCCGAAGGTCAGCGCCGCGCGGTCGAGCTGCAATCGGATGCGGAGCTCTATGCCGCCCGGCAGGAAGCCGAGGCGCGCCGCGTGACCGCCGATGCCGAGGCTTATGCCACGGGCGTGGTGGCCGAGGCCATTGCCAAGGGTGGCCTGGAAGCGGTGCAATACAACATCGCGCTGGAGCAGGTGAAGGGCATTTCCGCCATGGCAGCGGGTCAGGGCAATTCCACCATTATCGTGCCGGCCGATGCGGCCGATGCCTTCGGCAAGGCCTTCCAGATGCTGAAAGGGCGGGTCTGATGGATCCGCTCTGGGCGCAATGGTGGGTGTGGGGGATCGCCGCCGTCACGCTTGGGGTGGGCGAGGTTCTGCTTCCCTCCTACGTGCTTCTGGGCTTCGGGATCGGGGCCGGTCTGGTGGCGATCCTGCTGCTGATCGGGGTACCGGTCGCGGCGTCCTGGACGGTTCTGGCCCTGGTCTTTGCAATCGCGTCGTTGGCGTCCTGGCTGGCGCTGCGGCGCTGGCTCGGCGTGCATCATGGCCAGGTGAAAACCTTCGACCACGATATCAATGACTAACCTGTCGGCCTATGCGCCGCTGTCCGAACGGGTGGCGGCGCTGGGGGAGGAAGATGATCTGGCCCTCACGCCTGGCCTGTTTCCGGGCGAGCTGGCGGAGGCCGAGGCGCTGGGCAACCTCGTGATCCGGGGTCCGGGGCGTCGGTTTCTCTCCGACAGCAGCCTGCCCGACCTGCCGTTCGAAGTGACGGATATGAGCCTTGGCCATGATTGGTATGCCGAGGCGGAGACCTATCGCCGGATCGGCCTCTGGCTGTTTCATCTGCTGTTCTCGGGCCGCGACTTTGCGGGGCTGACCCTCGGCCACCCCGACAGTCGTTTCGCCGAGCTATGGGTTCTGCTTACGCGCCCGGACCTGCCCCGCTCGGGCCTGCTGCACGCCTCCGGCCCGCTGAGATACGAGCGCTACGACTACGTCCCCACACCGGTTGTGCGCCACCCGTTCTGCGCCCCACCGATGGGAGAGCCTGAACGCCTCGACCCCGAGGATCGGCCCATGTTTCGCTTGGGCTGGTCGGTGCCGGGCGAGCGCTACACGGGCCGGACGGAGAGTGCGGATCAGGTGATCCTGTCGGTGACGCCGGAAGGCCTTTGCGCGCTGGCCGGGCTGTTTCTCGATTTTGCGGCCCCGCGCAACGACGTGGTGGAGATCAACATGGAACCTCCATTTGTGGGCTTTGCGGCGACCCAGCCATTGAGCCTCGAGGCGCGGTTCTGGTTGCCGGGAAGTTTCGGGTTCTATGCCGACACGCTGGATCAGATGAGTTTTGAGGGCATGGCCTAGGCAGCGTTACTGCTGGCCAGAGGCCAGTAGTCGGGTGCGCCCACCTGTCAGGGCAATTCCGAGATCACCATCTCCGCCGCCGCCCGCGGATCCTCGTGCTGCCAGATCGGGCGGCCCACTACAATATGGTCGGCGCCGTCGCTGATGGCCTGGCGCGGCGTGGCGACGCGTTTTTGGTCGTTCGGGGCAGCGCCCGCGGGCCGGACACCGGGCGTGACGATGAGGCGGCCCGCGGCCTCGGGCAAGGCGCGGATCATCGCGGCTTCGTGGGGCGAGGCGATGACGCCGTCGGCCCCGGCGTCAAAGGCGCGCCCGGCGCGCTCCACCACCAGATCGGGGATCGCGCCGTCGCGGATCAGGCAGTCGTCGAGATCCTCCCGGTCGAGCGAGGTGAGTACGGTGACGGCAAGGATCCTGGTCTGGCTGCCTGCGGCACCTTCCTTGGCGGCGCGGACCACATGGGGATCGCCGTGCACCGTCAGGAAATCGAGGTTGAACTGGGCCAGGCCGCGCACGGCGGCCTCCACCGTCGCGCTGATATCGAACAGTTTCATGTCGAGAAAGATGCGTTTGCCGTGGTCCTGCTTGAGCTCATTGGCCAGGGCGAGGCCCCCGCCGGTCAGCATTCCGAGCCCGATCTTGTAGAACGACACGGCATCACCGATGCGATCCGCGAGGGCCAGGCCCTGCACCACGTTCGGCACATCCAGTGCCACGATCAGACGGTCGTCAGACATTGCGCTTCCCCTTTTTCCAGCCGCGCCCTGATTAGGGGCGCTGGTGGGGGAAGTCCATCTTGGCCCTTAGCCCGCGGAGAGCGCCGCATCGCGCAGGCCGGTTGCGATCCGCTTGAATTCGGCTGTCGTGGGGCCGCGCCAGAGGATCGGACGGCGGTGAATGCCACGGGCATCCACAATCTGCGCCTCGGCCCGAAAGGCGGCGGCGATGGGGTCATAGGCGACACGATGCAGGCTGAGGCATGGGGTCGACATGGGCTTTACTCCGTTTCTTAGGCCGTGTGGCTACCATCTGTGGGGGTTATGTCGGAATACAACTCAACATGTCGAGATCAGGTTCCCCTTACCTGCATGCCCAAAAAGTGGCCCGGACTGCTCAACACCAAAAAAGCAGTCCGAGCCGACGCGCACAGAAATACGCGTGCGCGTATCTTGGGGGAGGGCCACGCCCTGAAGGGGGAGGGAGGCGTGGCCAGGGACAATACTCTGCGTCCCATGCCTTAGGATGTGGGGAGGCAGGCGGGCCCTTTCGCGGGGAAAACCCGGCGGGTCTTCCCGTCAGGGCCCAAGCGGGAAGGTGCGCGACGAGATGTTGAGGTCCCCCCAATCCGCCTGCGGGATGGGCACGGCGGGGGCGCGGGCATCGAACAGGGTCCAGGCGGTGCCGTCGAAATCCAAGCGTGCGGGATGGCAGATCAGCGGCGCGGCGGACCGGGCGCGCAGCGTGACGATCTGCCGGTCGCGGATCGCCTCGGCCAGCGCGATGACGTAGGGATCTGTCGCGACCGGGGCCGACCGGGCGGTGATGGTGGCGGCCATCGCCTCATGGGCAAGGCGGGACCGGTCCGGCAGGCTCTCGGCCAGCTTGGCGCGGGCGATGTGAAACTCATCGATCATCCCCAATGCCTGCACCGCCGGGCTGGGCGTGGCCAGTTGAACAGCCATCGCGCGCGCTTCGCCATCGGTCAGGCCGGTCAGCCGGGTGCGGTAATTGAACCCCAGCTCGATCCCGCCCTGATTGCCCTGATGCACGATGATTGGCAGGCCGGCTTCGGTCATGGCATCGACGTCGCGCAGGATCGTCCTGGGCGCGCATTCCAGCTCTGCCGCCAATTGTCCGGCCGTCCGCCGCCCCCGGTTTTGCAGGATCAGCAGGATACGGAGAAGACGAGAGGCGCGCATGGCCCCGATTTAAACATGACAGAAGATGTCATGTAAGGGGCGATAGGGAGGGCGTGATGCATCGGAGGACCTATGCGATTTTATGAGGCAAAACGGGTGATTGCAGCGAGCCCGGAGCAGATTTGGCCGATTCTCACGGACGCCAGGCGGCTGGAAGACGGCACGTTCAGTATCGTGAAGATCGAGGGCGACATTGTGCAGGGGCGCAAGATCAAGCTGTGGTCGGAGGTTGATCCGTCGCGCGCGTTTTCGCTCCGTGTGGATCGGCTGGAGGCACCCCGCGACATGATCTGGTCCAGCGGCATGCCGCTGGGCCTGTTCCGGGGCACAAGGCGGTTTCGCCTGACCCCGGTGGCCGGTGGGACGGAATTTCATGTGCGGGAGGATTACACCGGGCCGATGGCCGGCATTATCTTCAAGCAGATCCCGGATATGACAGCATCGATGGAAAAATTCGCTGCGGCTTTGGCGAGGGAGGCAGAGGCATGATTACCTATGGCGATGGCACGGCGGAGGATCCGTGGCGGCTGAAGACCCCCCCGGGGAGTAGTGAATATCAGGCGTGGCGCGACGATACACGGGATCCACCCGCTCTGGTTGTGCAGGTGGGCAAGACGCAGCTGAGCTACCAGTGGCGCGCGGTGGATGACGCGGCGGATATGCTGCGGGACCGGGGCGAGTGGATCGATCTGGGCAATGCGGATGAGGGCAAGCCGGTGAAGGACGGCACGCTGGAGGCCTGGGCCCGGGATGAGGGTAACCCGGTCGGTGGCTATTACGGGCTTCGCAAGGGCTATCGCGGGCGGTTCGCGAATTACGTGGGCCCGGTGCTGGAGTTGTTGGGCTTGGCGGAGCTGGAGCACAAGCCGCGCGGCAACCGGATCAGGGCGCGGGAATTGGGGTAAATCGCCCGGAATCAAGGCCGCGGGCCGCCGGTGCATCGCCGTCGCGCCCCACCGGGGCCGCGATCCGTTTTTGTCAGGCAATGGGGCCCTGTCGGAGGGATGTGGCGGCGAAGCCAACGCGCCGCCCCAGCGTGACGGCGATGGACTGCCGTCGCACTTCGGGGCAAACTCTCCGCCATGCGCCAGCCCAAGGACATCGCCGCCGCCCTTGCGGCCTTCGACGGCAAGCACACCGCGCCGCTCAAGGCGGCTCTCGCCGACGACCTCTCCCCCGACGCGGAAGCCGCCCTGATCGCGGCCGTTCCCGGCCCGGACGAAGTGGCCGCGACATGGGTCGTGAAGGCGCTCGTCGAAAAGAACCGGCTGGGTCAGCACCACCTCGCAACCCTTTTCGACCGGCTTCCGCAAATCACCGAACCCGATGCGGCTTTGCACCTTCTACAATGCGCGCAACACGCGCCCGACGCGGCGCGGATCCTGCGCCCGCACCTTGTCGCGTTCTATGGCCACACGAAGATCCTTCTGCGGGTCTGGGCGTTTGATGCCTATTGCAGGGGTGCGGACGGATCCGAAGACCTGAGCGAGCGGATCAGGCAGGGGCTGGCCGACCGCTCCGCCGCGATGCGGGCGCGGTCGAAAGCCTTGGCCAACGAGTTCGGGATTGATCTTGAGAACGGCCCCTAGCCTCCCCATCTAGTCCGGTGAGGCCCACAGGGCCGCGTGCCGCCAAGCGGGCGTGGACCATCCGGGCGCTTTGAGTGAGGAGAGACGACATGAACTTGGAGAAGTTCACGGACCGCGCACGCGGCTTCCTTCAGGCCGCGCAGACCATTGCGCAACGCGAGGACCACCAGAAACTGGTGCCCGAGCATCTTTTGAAGGCCCTTCTGGACGATGACCAAGGCCTTGCCAGCACGCTGATCGGGCGCGCAGGCGGATCGGCGGCACGGGTGCGTGAGGCGCTCGATATGTCGATGGCCAAGCTCCCGAAAGTGACCGGTGACGGCGCGCAGGTCTATATGGACAAGCAGACCGCCAAGGTCCTCGATGAGGCCGAGAAGCTCGCCGAAAAGGCGGGTGACAGCTTCGTTGCCGTGGAGCGGTTGCTGACCGCTTTGGCGATGGTCAAATCCCCCGCCAAGGACGCGCTGGATGCGGGGGCGGTGAATGCCCAGGCGCTCAACGCGGCGATCAATGATCTGCGCAAGGGCAAGACGGCGGACAGTGCATCGGCGGAAGACAATTACGATGCGCTGAACAAATATGCCCGCGATCTGACCGAGGCCGCACGCGAGGGCAAGATCGACCCGATCATCGGCCGGGACGAAGAAATTCGCCGTGCTATGCAGGTGTTGAGCCGCCGGACCAAGAACAACCCCGTTCTGATCGGGGAACCCGGCGTGGGTAAGACCGCGATTGCCGAGGGCCTTGCGCTGCGGATCGTGAACGGCGACGTGCCCGAGAGCCTGCGGAACAAGACGCTGATGGCGCTCGACATGGGTGCGCTGATTGCCGGGGCCAAGTATCGGGGTGAGTTCGAGGAACGCCTGAAAGCGGTTCTGGGCGAGATTTCGAATGCCGCGGGTGAGATCATCTTGTTCATCGATGAGATGCACACGCTTGTGGGTGCAGGCAAAACCGATGGTGCGATGGATGCGGCCAACCTGATCAAGCCGGCGCTTGCGCGCGGTGAGCTGCATTGCGTGGGGGCCACGACGCTCGATGAATATCGCAAATACGTCGAGAAGGACGCGGCCCTGGCGCGTCGGTTCCAGCCGCTCATGGTGGAAGAGCCGACGGTGGAAGACACGATCTCCATCTTGCGGGGCATCAAGGAGAAGTATGAGCTTCACCACGGCGTGCGGATTTCCGACAGCGCGCTTGTTGCGGCGTCCACCTTGTCGCATCGCTATATCACCGACCGGTTCCTGCCCGACAAGGCCATCGACCTGATGGACGAGGCCGCCAGCCGGTTGCGGATGGAAGTCGACAGCAAACCCGAGGAACTGGATGCGCTTGATCGGCAGATCCTGCAGATGCAGATCGAGGCCGAGGCGCTGCGCCGTGAAGAAGATGCCGCCTCCAAGGACCGGCTGGACAAGCTGGAAAAGGAGCTTGGCGATCTGCAACAGCAAAGCGCCGAGATGACCGCCAAATGGCAGGCCGAGCGGGATAAGCTGGAAAGTGCCCGTGGGCTGAAGGAGAAGTTGGACCATGCCCGCGCGGAGCTTGATCAGGCCAAGCGCAATGGCGATCTGGCCAAGGCCGGGGAGCTGTCTTACGGCGTGATCCCGCAGCTTGAAAAACAACTGGCGGAGGCCGAGGACCAGGACGATGACGTCATGGTTGAAGAGGCCGTGCGCCCCGAGCAGATCGCGGAAGTGGTGGAGCGCTGGACGGGCGTGCCCGTGGCCAAGATGCTCGAAGGCGAGCGCGAGAAGCTGCTGCGGATGGAGGACGAGATCGGCAAGCGCGTGATCGGTCAACAGCAGGCGGTCAGCGCCGTGTCCCGCGCCGTCCGCCGGGCGCGCGCGGGGTTGCAGGATGAGGCGCGGCCGCTGGGGTCGTTCCTGTTCCTCGGGCCCACCGGCGTGGGCAAGACCGAGTTGACCAAGGCGCTGGCCGAATACCTGTTCGACGACGATCAGGCCATGGTCCGCATCGACATGTCGGAGTTCATGGAGAAGCATTCCGTGGCCCGTCTGATCGGCGCGCCTCCGGGCTATGTGGGCTATGATGAGGGCGGTGTCCTGACCGAAGCGGTCCGGCGCAGGCCCTATCAGGTGATCTTGTTCGACGAGGTCGAAAAGGCCCATCCGGAGGTCTTCAACGTGCTGTTGCAGGTCCTGGACGATGGGCGGCTGACCGATGGTCAGGGCCGTCAGGTGGATTTCAAACAGACCTTGATCGTGCTGACGTCGAACCTTGGCAGCCAGGCCCTGAGCCATCTGCCCGAAGGCGCCGATGCGGGCCAGGCCCGGTCGGACGTGATGGATGCCGTACGCGCCCATTTCCGGCCGGAATTCCTGAACCGTCTGGACGACATGATCGTGTTCGATCGCCTGACGCGGGCGGATATGGATGGCATCGTCAAGATCCAGCTGAAGCGTCTGGAGCGGCGGCTGGCCGACCGGAAGATCCATCTGGAGCTGGAAGACAGCGCCAGAACCTGGCTTGCGGACGAGGGGTATGATCCCGTCTTCGGGGCCCGTCCGCTCAAGCGGGTGATCCAGCGCAGCCTGCAGGACCAACTGGCCGAGATGATCCTGTCTGGTGACGTGATGGATGGCGATACGATCCCGGTGAGTGCCGGGGCCGATGGCCTGATCGTGGGCGACCGGATTGCACCGTCGAACCGTCCGAAACCGGATGACGCCGTGGTGCACTGATGGCCTGATCCGGGGCCATATGCCCCAAGCGAGTAGATCAATGCTACATCAATTCCCGTCCCGCCGTTCCCGGTGGGGCGGGATTTCCTTTTGGCGAATTCCCTCTAGGATGATCCGGATATCCCCCATCCGCCAGCCAGGAGCCCGCCGATGACCAATCCGAAAATCACCCCCCGTGACGATGGACCGCTGATGGTCAGCAATCCGCCGATCCTGCGTCACAGGTCCGGCGCGGAGATCGAAACGAAGGATGTGGCGGCGCTGTGCCGGTGTGGGTTGTCGTCCAACAAACCGTTTTGCGACGGCTCCCATCGGGACACGTTCACCAGCGCCCCGGATCACACCAAGATCCGCAATGCGGAGCTGACCTATTCGGGTGAGGTTGAGGGCCAGGACGTGACCATCGCGTACACACCCGTCCTGTGCTCCCATGCGGGCGAATGCTCCAAACGGGCCGCGTCGGTGTTCAAACCGAAGGAGAAGCCATGGGTGCAGCCGGAAAACGGCTCGTTGGCGGAAATCCTGGAGGTGATGGCAGCGTGCCCGTCGGGGGCGCTGAGGGTGTCGGTCGCGGCGCGGACGGATCCGCAACACCTGACGCGCGGTGAGGCCGAGATCGAGGTGGAACCGCACGGGCCGTATTGGGTGAAGAACGTGGAGCTGGAGGCCGAGTTCAACGGTGTCGGCGCCAGCCGGGCGAAATACGTGTTGTGCCGGTGTGGCCTGTCGAAGAACAAGCCGTTTTGCGACGGGACGCATTATGATGCCGGTTGGCGGGATGATGCGGAATGAAATGGTCCGGCTTGAATGGGCGTTTGGGGTGAGGAGAAGGGATGCTCCTTTGGCGGAACGAAGCTGACCTTGCGTGTCCCGCCAGGGTCATCGCACAATTCTGTCGCAAGGACCCCGTACCAGTTGTGAGCCGATGATCATTCGCCCCGCCCACGAAGATGACGCAGCTGGTATTGCCGGGGTTCTCCATGATCTCGTCAAGGCGGGGAAGCGGACCAAACAGGCCGACCCCGAATTCGCGCTGACGCATTACATCGCGCATCCCGACAAGATCGAATGCCATGTCGCGGAAGATGACGCGGGCCATATCATGGGGTTTCAATCCCTCAAGTGGGCCGAGATCGGAAATGAATATGGCACGCCGGCAGGATGGGCTATGATCGGAACCCACATAAGTCCGAAAGCCGCGCGGCGCGGGATCGGCAAAGCACTCTTCGCGTCGACATTGCAAGCAGCTCACACCTCGGGTGTCCCTGCGATTGAGGCATTCATCGGCGAGGCCAATGTCGAGGGCCAAGCGTATTATGAGGCCATGGGCTTTGCCGACTATCGGCGCGCGGATGGCGCAATCTGCAAGGCGCTCCACATACGTTGAGGGCTCAAGGTCCGATCAATATGCCGCTCGGCCCGATCCGGCGGAGCCGCTCGTCATTTCCTCGGTCCCGCATCGCGGTAATGCGTCCGGCCGCGCGCGGGCGCGCGATACAGAGAATGCAGCCCACCGTCCAACGGGCAAACTCTTGCGCCGACGTGTTCGAATGTGGTGCTGCGCAATAGCCTGAGCGGCACCGGTGGTACGGACATGATAAAGGTGCGGCTCGGCAAGGCTCCGCGCACGCGCCGGTGAGTGAGCTTGCGGAACCGATCCCGATATGGGCCTCTTTGGCGCTGGCTCGTCGAGGAGTGGCCTATGACACGCGTGATCTTCTTTGCGAACGACATAGCCGAGGCTGCGCAGATCCGCCGCATTCAAGGGATCAGGGCGCTGGGCCATGAGGTGACCTCGATTTCATTTCGCCGCGACAACATGAATGAAGCCTTCGATCCCGATTGGCGCGATGTGAATATCGGCCGGACCCAGAACAACCGTCTCTTCCAACGCGTGCTGAAACTTGGTGTTGGCGTCGTGCGCACCTGTCGCGCCCGCCGCTTTCTGGACGACAGCGATGTCTGGGTCGCCCGCAATTTCGATATGCTGGCTATCGCCTGTGCGGTCCGGTTCCTGCTGGGCCGGCACCAGGTGCGGCTGGTGTATGAATGCCTTGATATCCATGGGCTGTTCACGCGCGATGATGTCATCGGGCGCGCCATGCGATGGATGGAGCGGCGGTTGCTGGCGCGAACGGCGCTACTGGTCGTGTCGTCGCCGGGATTCCTTCGGGCCTATTTCACGCCTGTTCAGCACTATGTCGGCAAAACGGCCCTGATCGAGAACAAGCTATGGCTTGGTGACAGGCCTGTGCCACGGCCAGCGCCTCCCGTGATGCGCGATCCCGATGCACCGCTTGTTCTGGGCTGGGTCGGATCGCTCAGATGCGCCGATAGTCTGTCGTTGCTTGCCGCAGCGGCGGAAGCGCTTGGCCCGCAGATCCGCATCGTCTTTCACGGGAACGTCCACCGAAACGCGGTGCCGGATTTCGACGCGATCGTGGGGCAGTTGCGGAACGTCGAATACAAAGGGCCTTATGCATATCCCGACGGGCTGCGGCGGATCTACGGGGCATGCGATCTGGTCTGGGCGCAGGATCTTTGGCAACGCGGTGCAAATAGCGACTGGTTGTTGCCGAACCGGATCTACGAGGCCAGTTTCTACGGCTGCCCATCTATTGCGGTTTCGGGAACCGAGACGGGCCGCCGGGTTGCGGCCACGGGGCTTGGCTTCGTGATTGCCGAGCCATCGGCCAAGGATCTCATCGCACTCCTGAGATCATTGACGCCGGATGAAATCGCTGCAGCCGCACAACGGATTTTGGCCAAGGAAGACCGCGAATTTCGACTGTTCCCCGATGAGCTGCAAGACCACCTGTCGCCGGTTCTTTCACCGCGCGAGCGGCATGCCGCGTGACGTGCATTTGGGCGCGGATCGGCGCTCCAGAAAATAGCCGAATCTGTGATGTTCTGGAGTTCTGTTGACCGGTACCGTACTGAATCCACCCACTTTTTACGCAAGACGCCCTGATTTGAAGCAGGATGCTTCATCGGGTGGTTCAAGGGCAGAGTCCGGGTAAAACACAAGGTCTAGATACATCAGGCGACTGAAGTCTACATGTTGAGAAAACTAATTTTTGGAGCGCGGGATTGCGATGATTTCCGCTGATCGGGCCAGATGGGATCGGCAGGTCGCCGCCGCAGTGCAGCACGAAGGTAAAAAAGGCCTGCTCTTTCAGGTATCGGTTCGTCACTACTAGGGCACCTGACCGACATCGGAGATAGCTGCCATGGCGATGAGCAACCACACCGGCGATATCGAGTTCCAGCGGAGCGGGCGGTTTTCCGCGCCGGGTTCTGCAAGTGCAGAGATCTTTTGGCCCCAGCCTACGGCGAAGGGCGGGGCGGCGAAACGTATCCTTGATGTGGTCGGCGCGCTGATCGCCCTTATGATCTTCTTGCCGCTCTTCGTTTTCGTCGCGATCGCGATCCGGCTGACAAGCCCCGGACCGGCGTTTTACGGACATCGGCGCGTCGGCTTCGGGCGGCGTCCGTTCAAATGCTGGAAGTTCCGTTCCATGCGCATAGACGCCGACGTGGCCTTGCAGCGCTATCTGGATGAAAACCCCGAATTGCGGGAGGAATGGCGCGCGACACGCAAGTTGAAAAACGATCCGCGCGTGACACCCCTGGGGCAGGTGCTGCGGGATTACAGCGTCGATGAACTGCCGCAATTGATCAACGTCTTGCTTGGCGACATGAGCTTTGTCGGCCCCCGCCCTGTGGTGGACGAGGAGTTGGACCGCTACGGCGACGTCGCGCCGATCTACCTGTCGGCCCGGCCCGGCATCACCGGCCTTTGGCAGATCAGCGGGCGCTCCGACACGTCCTACGAGGAGCGGGTTCGCCTTGATCGTGACTATGTCACCAATTGGAGCATTGGGGCCGACATCTCCATTCTTCTCAAAACGGTTCCGACGGTCATCGGCAAACATGGCTCGTACTGAGACTCTTGCGGGCAAGGCGATGGATCACGCGCCTGGCGGGGCGGGATTGTGACGGCCTGTCGCCGAAAGACTGAGATTCAGCAATGACCGAGGCACACGCCATTCCAAGGTCGCCGGACACCGGCTTGGGCCAGAAAACAAGGGGATTGGCCCGCGCATCCGTCACCGGTGTGTTCTGGAACCTCGGTAATATGTCGGCGTCGGTGATCCTGACCTTCGTGGTTTTCCTTGTGACATCGCGTGCGCTCGACCCTGCAGATTTCGGAGCGGTGGCCCTTGCCGCCGCGATCATCAGCATCGTGGCGACCGTCGTGCCGACGGCGTTTGGAGAGGCGCTGCTACAGCGCAAGGACCTGGCGCCGGCGCATCTGGACTCCGTGTTCTGGATGGCGCTGGGGATTGGAGGCCTGATGTTTGGGGGCATCACGGCCCTTGCAGCGCCGATCGCGGCGTGGGTCGACGTTGTCGAGGTTCGAGCCATCCTGCCGGTCCTTGCTTTGAGGTTGATATTCGACGCGGCCGCGACGGTGCCCACGGCGCTCATCGCGCGACGCATGCAGTTCCGGTACGTGGCGATCCGGACAACCTTGGCCAACGCCGTCGGAGCGGCGGTCTGCCTGATCATGATCGCACAGGGGTACGCGCTTTGGGCCCTTGTCGTGTCGCAAGTCGTCAATTCCCTCATCGCCATGTCCGTCACCGCAATCGCCGCCAGGTGGCGGCCACGCGCTGCCTTCAGCCGTGAGGCGATATCTGACCTTGCACGCTTCGGGCTTTTCACGATGGGCGGTCGGGTTCTCAACCAGGCCCGGTTCGACCAGTTCCTGCTTGGGCTCGTTCTCGGAGCACCGGCGCTTGGGCTGTTCTATTTCGCGCGGCGTCTGTTCACCGTTCTGCGCGATGCCACGGTGGGCGTGTTCAGCCCCGTGACCAACGCCCTGATGGCCAGCCTGCAAGCCGATACCGACAAGCGGCGAGAAGCATACCTGATCGCAAGCTTCGCCTCTGCCGGGCTGGCATTTCCCGTTTTTGGCGGTTTGTTCGCCATTGCCCCAATGGCGGTTCCCATCGCCTTCGGCCCGCAATGGACGGAGGCCGTCTTTGCCGTGCAATGCCTGTCGGTCATCGGCCTGATGGCGGCGCTCGGGATCATTCAAGCCTCCTCGATCCGCTACCTGGGCCGACCCGATTGGTGGTTCCGCTACCAAGCCGTCGTTCAGCTTTCCAGTATCCCGATCATTCTCGTGCTCTACCCGTTTGGGCTCAACGTCATCATGGTCGCCATGGCGGTGCGGACGCTGATCCTGTGGCCCTTGTCGGTGCGCATGGCCCAGAACCTGCTCGACATACCGCTATCGACATACCTTCGAAGCCTGCGTGGGCCCGCTTTGGGGTCGGTCGTCATGGTCGTGGCTGTCCTCGCGCTGCCTTACGGCGCGCCGGACATCCACGGTGGCGGCCTTGTGGCGCTTCAAATCGGTCTTGGGGCCACAATCTACGGGGGTGTTCTTGCCCTCCTGTCCCACCGCCAGATCATGGGAATCCTTGCCATGCTGCGCCAGCGGAGAGTGGCTTCGTGAAACTCACCTATTTCAGGCACAGCCCATCGAATTTCGGGGATGAGATCAACGCCACGATGTGGTCGCACCTGCTGCCACCGGGCTTTCTGGACGACGATGACCGCGATTTGTTTTTGGGCGTCGGCTCCATCCTGTGGCCGCATCTGCCGAAATCCGCGATGAAACATGTGATTGGCTCGGGCTGGGGTGGCTATTCCGGCACGCCTGACGTGTCGGATGGCTCATGGAATTTCGTCTGGGTACGCGGTCCGATCACCGCGCGGCAGCTTGGCCTTTCACCCGAAAGCGCCATCACGGATGCCGCCGTTCTTCTACGTGAAACGCCTGTACCACCACCCAAGCCGGGCCAGGGACCGGCCTTCATGCCCCATTTCGAAAGCACGATGCGCGGCACATGGGAGCGTGCCTGCAAGCTGGCGGACATCACCTATCTCGACCCGCGCGCCGATCCGGGTGTTTTGCTTGGAGAGATCCGGGGCGCACCGCTGATCATCACCGAGGCGATGCATGGCGCGATCATCGCGGATGCCTTCCGGATACCGTGGATCGGAATCGTGCCGTTCTTTCCTCAGCACCGCATGAAATGGACGGATTGGGCGCAGTCGCTTGATATCGAGTTGCGGCCCGTGACCCTGCCGCCGTCCTCCATGCTAGAAGCTTACACCTTGTTGACCGGCCGTCCCGGCAAAGGCGCAAAATCGAACCGGATCTTGCGTGGGCGGGCAGCGGCGCCAGCCAATGCCGCACTGTCTTACGTGGCGGCCAATCGCCTGTCCAAACTGGCGAGGTCACATGAGCCCCAGCTCAGCAGCGATGCGGCGATTGAGCGGGCAACCGATCGATGCATGGCGGCGCTGCACCGGTTCGTCTTGCAGCGCACGGCGCCGCGGCAAAGCGGGGTCGGCCGCTAGAACTGACGCGCGTCAGGGCGGCGATCCACCATCACCGTGACAAAGAGGCCGGGCATCTTCAGCGGAAGCCACGGATCGAAGCGGAGCAGGCGGCGGAAGGCCTTCAGCGGCGGCCGCTTCAGTTTGAGCATCATTCGGATGAACAAAAAAGCATAGGCGCGGCGCGATATCCGCGCGCGATCGAGCGCAAAGGCCAGGCGCACCTGATTCAGGGCCGGTTGACGCATGAGTTTTTCGGCAAACAACAACTGGCACCCAACCCGTTCCACGGTGGCAGGGGAATTCCAGTCATAGGCCGAGAAAAACAGGTTCACGCCCCTGCCGCACGTCACATTGCAGGCCCAGGATATCGCAATACGGGCCCCCGATAGCGCTACCGAGATCCAGAACATCCGATCCTCGCTGGCACTGCGCAGGTCGGGGTCAAACCGGATGTCGCGCACAGTTTGTGCCCGGACGACAACGGTGGAGGTGTGGCTGAGGTAGCTGGTCACAAATTGGTCGTCGAGTGCATGGGGCGCGAAGCCAAGCTTCGGACCTGCCG
This sequence comes from uncultured Roseicyclus sp., assembly GCA_947494975.1. Classification (GTDB taxonomy): domain Bacteria; phylum Pseudomonadota; class Alphaproteobacteria; order Rhodobacterales; family Rhodobacteraceae; genus Gymnodinialimonas. The sequence goes on from CANLXA010000004.1 coordinate 528,522, forward strand.
GGTCATGCAATTGAGCGTATGCCGCAAGCGCCTCGCCGCCGTTTCTCAAGACCGGCACGTCTTCGGAAAAGCGCTCGAACGATCCGGGCCGCGTATTGTCGCAACAGTAGAAATCATACCCGCGTTCCAGGAGCTCCAACGCATCGGATAGATGCTGAGGGGCCCAGATATCATCGGAATCCAGAAATGCCACGAAGTCGACATTCCCCGCTGCCTTTACATGATCGAGGCCGCAATTGCGGGCCTGGCCGGGCCCGCCATTTGGCTGCTGCATGATCGCCAGGGACAGGGTTGGCGTCTCGGAAAACTGTGCCAACTCAACGGATGCGGGGTGCGGTGAGGCATCGTCGATCACGATGATCTGCACGACGGTGTCCTGCGGCAACACCTGCGACGCAATGCTGTCGACGGCGCGGGACAGGATGCCAGCGTCGGTTTGGAAATACGGAATGATGACCGCGATGATCACGCCCGGCTCCGCGACCGGATAATCGCACGCTGAATGATCGCGAAAAAGACGTCGTATTGCTTGTCCGGGTCAAGCTCGGGGCGACCTGCGAATATCCGTGCGGCGTCCGAATACAGCCTGTATTGTTCGGGATTGTCCCACAGCCGACGCAATGTTTGAACCCATTGCTCGGGCGGGGCTTTTGGATCCAGGGTGAAGCCACCCGGACCGATAGCCTCCGGCAGCCCCCCTTGGGTGGAGCCGATCACCGGGATGCCGCTGCAATGCGCTTCCGATGCGACCCTTCCCCATGCCTCGGCCCAGACACTCGGCGCAAGGAGGATGCGGGTCCTGCCATACACGGATCGGACATCGTCAGCTCTATGCTCGAAACGGATATTCGGAAACGGGCGTATGGCGGCCTTCAACGCCCGCAGATCGTCTGGCTGCAGCAGCCAGCTTTCGACGAACAGAAACGGGATATCCGGACATCTGGCCGCAATTTCAATGGCGCGCTCAACGCCCTTCTCCGCGACCGGATTGATGAAGGTGACGCATTGTCCGCTGGTTTCGGTTTGAAACAGGGATCTGTCAATCGTGGGTGGAATAACCGTCGATTCAATTCCAAATTCCGATTTGTAGGTTCTTGCGGTGAATTCCGAATTCGAGATGAATTCCGCACCTCTCAAACATCGCAGATCCCCTCCAAGCTCCTTGAATTCAACATTTCGCAAGTAGACGATTAATGGAACGCCCCGCGACTGGAATTCTTGCGAAATGGGAACCGTTCCATGGCACTGAACAACAGCGGCATCCGGTGACGTTTCCTTGACGAAATCAGATACGGCTCGATCCGGAAACCATGATCGATATACCGGATAGCCGTGAAGGATGTCCCTGACCACGGCCGTGTGACTGAACTTGAGCCGCGTCCGCGCCGTAATCCCGAACAGGCCACGACCATATAGCGGCGCAAGTATGCTGGGCCTGTGACCATTCGCCATCAGACGCCGCGCCAGATCATCGGTACTGCTTTGCACACCGCCGCTGTCTTCCGGCGGGAAGCCGTTGCCACCGGCGAACGCGACGTTGATTAGCTTGGTGCGCGCCATGGGAAGCGCTTGCAAATCGCCCAAATTCCCGCTGCGCCGTCGTTCGAAAACCGGATACATCAGCGCGATCTTCCGCCCAGAACGACACGCCGGACTCGGCCGCCGATCCGCCGGTGGACCGGTTGGCGGTGTTGCCGCTCATCCGCAAATCGCTCAACCCACTCATTCGTGCGCCCGGGTTGCCTCTGCCGTTTGGTTTGGGTCCTTACGCTCAGGTTTTGATCGGGTCCGATCACACCCGCGAACCGGGCAATCGAGTTGATGACTATCCCGATGTCCTGGACGGCCTCCTCATACGTGATTTCAAGCGGTTGAATACCACATTCTTTGAACAGGGACGTCCATAGCGCGTTTTGAACGGCAATCTCTTCCAGGCAATCCGCGATCAGGTCACGATCGTATGTCGCCGTATCGGAGGTGGCCACCTGGCCATCGATCCACACACCCGTCTGGCGGGCAACCGCGAAGGAAATGGCCTGTCGCAGGACATCGGCACGCCGCAGATGCACGACCCGGACGTTTGGCAGTGCGGCGATCAGGTTGTCCGCACCGCCCAGAACCGCGCCATGCTCATAATGGCACTTGATGCCAAAGATACCGTTGGGCGTACTGCGCCGCGCCATCAGGGCCTTCAGGGTTGCCTCGGGCGTGTCCTGTTCCAGGCGCCGCATCCATTCGGCCATGTTGGCCCGGTTGCAATATTCGAAGGGAACGCCAAGCTGCCCCGTGCGCATCATTGCATGACCTACCATGTGGCTGCCGCATCGCGGGGTCGAGGCGATCAACAATGTGCGCACCTTGCCCTGCGGCGCCGGTTGGTCATGGATATCGAGGAATTGCGACTCGTAAAGATTCATGCGCTCAGCATACAGGATAAGCCAATTATCTCAGCACTTTCATTCTTTCAGTGACTGTTTCCGGCGGATTTCGGCAGGGTCTCGCCAGTGCCCGATTCAGATGTGCGAGACAGCGGAAATTATGCCAAACCAATAGGCGAATAGAGAAGCGTTCGGCGCAGGGGAATTACATATGCTACTGAATCAACCCCAAACCGCCTCGAAACCGGCATATGATCTGAAATCCAGAGATCGCGTCTGCGTCGTCATTGCCGCGATGAATGCGGAGGACACTATTGCAGATGCAGTCCTATCTGCATTGTGCCAGCACGAGGTTCAGGAGGTTGTCGTGGTCGACGACGCCTCCACCGACGATACCGCGGCGGCAGCCAACCACGCGGCGTCGGGCGACCCACGGCTGCGGGTCATCCGGCTGGACGAAAATGCAGGGCCCGCTGCCGCCCGTAATCTGGCGATTGCGCAGTCGACCGCCCCTCTTATCGCGGTGCTGGACGCGGACGATGTGCTTCTGGAAAATCGGTTTCGCCATCTTCTGGCCGAAGAGCATTGGGATCTGATCGCCGACAACATCGTTTTCGTTGAGGACGCCGCTTGGGCAGACCTGACCGTTCCGGCCGGTTCGAGGGGTGCGAAGGAATCCCGTGCGCTTGATCTGAGCGAATTTGTCTTGGGCAATCTGTCCCGCAAGGGCCGACAACGTGGAGAGCTTGGGTTTGTGAAGCCGATCCTGCGGCGGGCGTTCCTGAACCGCCATGATCTGGGCTATAATCCCGGACTTCGCCTGGGCGAAGATTACGACCTCTACGTCAGGGCCCTTGCAAGGGGCGCGCGCTTTCGCATCTCGGCAAATGTCGGCTATGCCGCTCGCGTCCGGGCGGGGTCATTGAGTAGTCGGCATGAAACATCTGACCTCCGCGCCCTGCTGGACGCTACCGACCGGCATATCGTTGAGGCAGCGACGGATCGTAGTACCAGTCGCGCGCTGCGGGCGCTTCGGGCACAGGTGCGGGGCCGCTATCTGCTGCGCGCTGCCCTCGACAAGAAATCCCTATCCGGTAGGGCGGCGGCACTGTCTTTTGCATTGAGCCCGCCCTCCAACGCGTTGCCAATCCTGAAAGGCATCTTGTCCGACAAGATGGCAGCTCTGCGCCAGCCACACACCACTCAACCGTCCCCGCGCTACCTGTTCCCGCTACCCGACGAAGGCAAAAACAGCGCGCGGTCCTGATCGTTACTCCATCCGGGCGTTGCGCCCCGGTCGGCCGTAGACGATGGCCGATATCAAGATGACGCTTGGCAGGCTAAGTTGGAAGAACACGTGCGTGTCGATCCCGCTGAGTGAAATGATCATGATCACGAGAGCCGCAAGGATGGCCGACGCCCGATCACGTCCGATGATCGCTGCCCGCAGGGACAGGCCCAGAGCAGCGGCAATGAGGGCGATCTGGATCGCGACGCCGAGAAGGCCGATTTCAACGGCGTTCGACAGATAGGTGTTGTGGAAGCTGAACCCGGATTGGCTCTCGATCCCGAACCTGTACCAGATCGATTGGGCAAGCGCGTTTTGCGGCACCCAGAATGCCTGATATCCGGCCCCCAGGATCGGCCGCTCCTCAATCAGATCAAGAGCGGTTGCCCAAAGCTCGGTTCGGCCGGTTAGCGTGAGGTCCTTCCCCGTTGCGCCAAGGACCGCATCTCTGAAGGCCTCGAAATTCGTTAGAACGAGCAGGCCGCCAAGGGCGATCAGCAGGCTTGCGAACAGGCCCACGACACTGCATTTGATGAGACCCGATTGGCGAAAGAGGTTGATCGTTGCGAGCGAAAGCATACCAACCAGGAAGGCAAGCACCGCGCTCAGCGATTGCGAGAGATAGACGCCGCCCAAGCCGATAACAGCACCCAGACCTGCAAGCCATGTGAGCGGCTTCCGCCGGGACCGGACATCGATTGCGCCGACCGCAACCAGCGCGAGGAACGCGGCCGCCAAGCCGACCGCGTTCTTGCTCGCATAGAACCCGGTCAATGCGCCGGTGTCGCTTCGGTAACTGCCGAAGAGAATGCTGGCGCCGACGCTGCCGAGTAGGGCGATCATCAGCGCCACAAGATAGACATGCGCCGGAAGGCGCCGCGCGGCGATCACGGCAATGACGAAGGTCACCCCCAATTGAAGGCCGAACCGCAGAGAGGCCGCCGGCTCATCGGACCACAGCGTGCTGGCGACGCAAAAGGCCGGCAGGATCAGCAGGGCCTTGAACGACATCAGGTCCGACGCGGCCGCCAACGGACGCAATGCGATCAGCGACAGCCCCGCCGCAAGGAACGCCATGGCCGCCAATGTGCCGGCGACAGGGATTGCGACAAGTGCGGACAGTACGCAAACGCCGAGGCAGGCATCGGCATTCACGCTCTGGCCGTGGAAGCGACCGAACCCGGTGGCGGAAGCGCTCACTTCATTGGTCCGCGCATAGGATCGATTGTGGAAATGCGCATGATTCGCCCAGCCGCGTGAAGGCGATCCAGTCGATCTCCAGCTGCATCGGCACGGCCTCCGCATCGAACGGACCCAGCCAATCGTTGAAGGTATCGCTGGCCCAGAGGCTGGCGTAGATCTTTTGTTCCTCAGACGGGCGTGGCGTGCCGTCGAGCGTCCGATGCACTTCCACGCCATTGACGAACCAGCGAATACCCGCGTCGTCCCACGTGAACGCATAATGCTGGAAGTCCGTACTCCGGCCGCCGTTCAGACCTGATCCGCCGCCGTTTTCGGGCGTGCCGTCGACATAGGTGTTGAACGTGACGCGGCCCGGGTCGCGCAGCAGTACTTCGACGTCGATCTCGTCATGCGGCTTGTCATGAACCGGCCCGATATAGGTGAAAAAGGCGGCGTTGAATCCCGACCCCTCCATGGTGCGCATTCGCACTTCGTAGGTGCCGTATCCAAAGGTCTGGCGCGTCTGGACCTCGCCGCACAGATATCCCGTATCCGGATCGGAAGCCGCCAAGTAACTCAGGCGCAGCATTCCATCCGTGACCGCGACCGCATCCCGCGACCAGGTGCAGTTCATCCAATCTCCGTTGGACCAGCCGTCCGAGATGAACCACCGATCCCGATCGAGATTGTCAAATGGATCGAAAAAGGAGGCACCGGTTTCCGCAAGCGCGGGCATCGGAGCCAGCCCCGCAAAAAGGATGAAAAGCAGTCGCTCAAGGCTTGTGGAATGAATTGCCAATGGTTCCATCCATGATGCTTCCGAAAAGCATGGCTGAAAATGCTGCAGTGCAACACGGTTGGACGCAAAACGGCGCTGGATCGGCGGTTCGTCGCGCGTGATCTGCCGCGGTGCAGAAACCCGTGGACTCACAAAGTGGGCCGGGTCACCTGTTTGTGATCGGCAAGCGGCGCAGCCCGCGCGTTTCAAAGGGTGCCGGCCCGTTCCTTCGAGGGTTTTGCGACGATGACAGATGCGCAGAACACAAACGGACCCGCGCCGGTCGTCTCGGTCATCATGGCGTTTCACAATGCGGGTCGGTATCTCGAAGATGCCATGGCATCCGTATTGGCGCAAAGCCTGCAGACGCTTGAATTGATCCTGGTAGACGATGCATCGACGGATGGCAGCTTGGCGCTGGCAAACCAGGCGGCGGCGCGTGATACGCGCGTCCGCGTTCTGATAAGTGACACCCGAGGCGGCGTCGCCCGGGCGCGCAACCGGGCCCTCGATGCGGCGCGCGGGGACTGGATCGCGATCGTGGATGCGGACGATCTGCTGCACCCCCGACGCCTCGAGCGGCTGACCGCCCGGGCCACGTCGCTCTCGGTTGATATGGTCGCCGACGATTTGATCTGCTTCGGAAGCGAAAACGGCATTTCGCTGCTGCACCGCCTCGCGCTTGTCCGGCCCTGGTTGCCGGAGGCCGCCGATCTTCTCAGGGCGGAAACGTCATCCCCGTCGGTGCCGGTCGGATACCTCAAGCCATTGATCCGCAGACAGGCCTTGGGATCGCTTCGATATCGCCCCTACCTGAGCGTCGGGGAGGATTTCGATCTGCAGTTGCGATTGCGTCTTTCAGGCGCGCGCTTCGCTGTTCTGCCCGATGCTTATTACCTTTATCGGCGTCACGCAGCCTCGCTGTCCCATCGGTTGCCGGAAGACGCCGCACGCAACATGATCAAAGCCCTCGATGAGTTGGAGGACAGCGCGGAGGGCCTGCCAAGGGCAACGCGTGCGCTTCTGGCCCGGCGGCGGATCGCCTTGGTACGGACAGCACAGTTTGCGCACCTCGTCGCGACGCTGAAGGACAAAGCTTACGCTGGTGCAAGTGCGCTCCTGCTGCGCAACCCCCATCTGGTCCGCCCTCTGACCACGTCGGTTTGGGAACACGTCACCCGGCGGTTTGCACTTCATCGCAGATCCGATCCGCCCGCCTGTCTGATGTTGATGCCCGATGACCTGGACCATGCCTCCTCCGGAGCCTTCTCGCGGATTGCGGTTCCAAGCGTCCTGTCGGATTGGACGGCCTCCAGGGCCACGGCGGTCGCCGCCCTGGCCGGAGCCGGGAACGCGCGGATCCGTGCCGTTGATCGCGCTGGTCTGGAGGCGCTCGGCTATATTCCGGGGTGGTCGGAGGCCGAGTTGGTGGCTCCGCCCGACCGGTGGTCAGATCAGGAAAGGCGCATGGTCGAGGCTTTACCCTGGCCGGTGCGCGAGGTCCCTGCGGCAGACGGCCCGCATCGGCTTTAGCGCCCCGGGTCGTTGGATCCAGTCCTGGCGGCTGTCGCCGGCTTGATACCGGCCTCATCAGCGGAATTGCTGGTCCGGTCCGTGGCTCTCTCGTTGGCCTTGTTGGAGGGAAGCCGGGAAATCGCGAACAACCACACGACATAAGCAAGCTGCAGACTGATCAGAACAACCACAACCCTCAGAACAATCGTCCCGACATCGTGGCCCTGCAGGAACGTCAACACGCCGCAGATGGCCGCCACCAGGACGTTGACAAAAAAGAACAGCAATAAACGCATACGGCAAATAGTTCCGGGAAATCAGTTTCGGGCAAGCCAATCGTAATGGCCGATTTATGCCTTCCGCCCGGTCATGCCGTCAATGTCCGGGTCCGGTTGTCCGCTTCAGGCTGCCACAAGGTCCGCCGTGGACAGCGGCACGCCATAACGCGGCAGTCGCCGAAAATCCGTTTCGGTCAACACGACGCCAAGCACGCGGTGACGGATGTCGGGCTCATCGGCAAGGTAGGCCGCGACCAGCCGACGGGGCATCGCCCCCCAGCGGGTCACAAGGATTGTGTGGTCGGCCACGTCCACTAGGCTTTTGGTTTCCGGCAAAAGGTTCATTGGTGGCAAAGCTATGAAAACAAGGTCGTAATGGGGTCGCAGCGCGGCAGTGACCCCGTCGAGGTGGTCGAGGTTGGGTGGCGGAGCACCGACAATGCCATTCGACGATCGGCCCAACGGGAGGAAGTGCATCCCATGCACCGTCGTCTCTCTGCCCGTAATGGGCCGCGATGTGCCTCCTTTTAGCGCATCCAGCAGGCCCGGGCTGTTGTCGGCATCGAAACGCTGCGACAATCCCGCGCCCATGAAATCACCGTCGACAACTAGCGTACGTTTGCCGGCCCGTGCCGCCGCCGCCGCCAGGTTCGAGGCCAGTTGACCGCCGCTCGCGGCTTCATTCAATCCGCCAACGGCAACGATGCGGCCGGTTGTGGGGACGCCCCCGGGCTCAATCGCCGTGAGGATTTTCCGAAAGGCACGATCGGAAGGCGATCCGCCAGCGACCGTTGAGATAACCAGATCGAGCGGCGTGGTCAGCGGCGTTTGGCGGCCGATGTCCGGCGGCACCATGCTCCCGCGCGCAATATCTGGCGGCATGTTTGCGGGCTCGGCCTGGGCCGTCCGCTTGGAGGCAAATTGTGGCGATGGCGATGGCGATGCGTGGCGCGGCAGGCGCTTTTGCAATCGTCGCAGCCTGCGCAAGCTGATCGGGGGAACATATCCCAGAAACGGCAGATGCAACGTGCGGACAACGTCCTGCGCCGTCCGAAATCCGGTTTCGCGGCCTTCCCGACGCACTGCAACGACGAGGCCGCCCATCAGACCCAGCAGCAACCCTGCCCCCAAGAGCTGCACGGCACTGGGATAGGCCGGATTGCGGGGTGGCAGGGCGCGCGACAGGATACGCCCGTTCAAAACTGGAAATGTGCCTTCAATGGCGATTTCCTGATACCGCTGCTCAAAGGTCGACAACAAGTCGTTCAGCGCAGCCGCCCGGTTTTCGCGTTCGCGCTGACCTTGCTGGTCAAAGACGCTTGTCTCCGACCGGAATGCCACAACGCTCTCGGCGGCCTCGCGGGCGGCCTGGCGCAATTGTTCCACCTGGGTCTGCATCCATTCCGCGGTGCGGCTTGATGCCTCCACATTCGCCCGCGTTCCATCGGCAAGATAGGCTTCGGCATAGGCATTCACGATGTCCGTCGCCAGGACCGGATCGTGGGAGACATAGCTGATCTCCACCACAAAACTGCGCCCCACGCGTTCGAACTGTGTCCGCGTCCGGAGCAGAGCGGCCGCTTCCGACAGGGCGCGATCCAGCCCCGCTGCGTCACTTGAGGCTCCCGCGGCCTCGGGTGGCGCAGGGGTTGGCAACAGGGATCGAAGCCATGACTTGGCGATGCCCACCTGGCCGCCGATGAACGAAGACGGATTGGCGTGAAAGGCCTCGCTTTCCGCCAGATCGAGCGCATTTGCCACCTCTTCGGCCAGTGTCAGGGATTGCAGGATCTGGATCTGGTTCATGACACTCGAGTCGCTGCGCGCTGTCGGCATCGCGGCGGCGATCTCTTGATCCAGATCGATCTGCCGCTCTTCGATCAGGATGGTCGACACGGCCACGAATTCGCGCGGGCTGGTGGCGTAGTGAAAGATGCCGAGGCAAAGCCCCAGGACCGCACAGATGGCGATGGGCCAGGCTTGGCGACGTGCCGCGAGGAAAAGCTCGGACAGATCGCTCGGCTCCGTCGGAGGGATCGGCGGTGGTTTCACGATCTGCTCGACGTGGGTCATCCGCCTATTCATATGCGCCCCTCACCCGGCACCTGGTCGGATCCGTAAAGCGTCAGCGGCGCGTACCCTACCAGACCCGCGATCACGCCCGCATGCAGGCAGGCGCGCAGGAAGGACATATTCCGCCGTCGGTTGTCAGGCAGCGTGATCGCCGCCGAAATCAGGCAAAAACAGACCTTGGCGCCGGCCACCGGAAGCGACGCCAACCGTGTTGCACCGGGTTGTCGCATGAGCCCGCCGGCATGGGTCTGTCCCATTCGGAACCGACGACGCGCAAGCCACTTGAATGCAAGGCGCTCAGGTGTGACAGGTTCAAGGATCAGCGCCTCGGGCGCGTATGCAATCCTGCCCCCGGTCCCGACAATACGGCTGAAGAAATCGGTGTCCTCGCCGCCAGTCCTACCCAATGCCAGATCGAACCGCATTGTACGGATTTCCGGCGATCTGCGATCGACAAGTGCATTGCTGGTGTACCCCGTGCGGATCGTGCCGCCCGCCCAAACGGGCCGGGTGGAATGCACGTGGGCCCGGCGCATCCAGTCTGGCGCGTCGGCCGGGTACACCGCATCCACCGGGCCGATCACAACCTGCGCGCAGCTCGCCCTGTATTCATGGATCAAAGCCGATAGCCACATCGGGCTGGCCAGTTCGTCGTCGTCTATGAAGGCCACTAAATCGGCCTCCGACGCCTCAAGGCAGGCGTTCCGCGCGGCAGAGATGTTGCGCCCGGGGTGGTGGATATAGGTCGCCTGCAACGGCCCCTGTTTCGCCACCGCCACAACGCGGTGCCGCGCGCTCGGCTGGTCATCGTTATCCACGACGATGATCTGTACCTCGACGCCATCGGGGACTTCGGTAGCCATCAGCGACCTCAACGTGTCGGTGACGCTGTCCCGTTGGAAGGTGCAAAGGCATATGTCCAGCGTCGTCATGTCGGCACCGCGCGTCGGGACGGGACAGCTTGCGACAAAACCATGCCCCAGAAGCCGAGCGACCAGGACAGATGCATGATCAGAGCGATCAGGCCCGACATCAGGTAGTAGGCCGACCCTTGTGCCACCGCCAGCTTTAGGCCCCCTGCGAGGATCGTGGCCAACCACGCCAGCGCTGGTCCTGCAAACGCAAGATGGACCGGTCCAAGAAGCGCCAGGCCAACCACCGGGGCGACGGCGATCACAACCGCCTGGCGCAGTTTCGGCCACATGCGGTGTTTCAGGAAGTTCTTGGCCCGGCCGCGTCCGAAATTGAAGTATTGCCGGGCAATCGAGGCCAAATCACCGCGCGGAAAGTAGCTGATGCAGGTGCGGTCCGTTAGCCAGATCCTGTGGCCCGCCTGGGTCAGCCGATGGTCTAGCTCGGCATCCTCGTTATGGGAGAACGCCGGATCATATCCGCCGACCGCCCGGAATGCCTCCATGCGGATCAAGGCATGATGGCCATGCTCCACAAATTCTCCGCCGCCCCGGCGCCGATGTTTGGATCCGCCATTTCCAAGGGCGGAATTCTGTGTCGCGGCGTTGAGCCTCTGGATCGGCCCATTGCCCTGCGCGATCATGCCCACCACCACGGATGACGCCCCGGACCGGCTGGCATCTTCCAAAAGGATCGCTATGAAATCATCGGGATAGGCACTATGTGCATCAATGCGTACAAGGTCGCTGAACCCGTCGCCAAATTCAGCCACGGCGGCATTGATACCGGCACTTTGTAATCTGGCGCTGTTCTCCAGCAGACTGACGGACGCGTGGGTTCCCGCAAGCTGGGCGGCAATCTGCCATGTACCATCGGTGCTGCCGCCATCGACGATCACTATGTGGCCACCAAAGGGCGCGACGGCCCGCACCATCTGGTCGGTGAGACGCCGGATATGTTCCGCTTCGTTCAAACACGGGATAACGACCAGCGGTTTGGGGGAACACGCCACGTCCGCATCGGGATCCATTTGCCAGGCTCCTTCGCAACTGAATGATCGCCGCGCCGTTGATCCGGCGAGCGAGACTGCAATCGTCCCCATGCAAGACCAAGTGCTGACGCATGCTGCAGGTGCAAACAATCGGTGTGGCCGTTGGGGTGAGACAATCGGCAGTAAGGCGCTTGCCGGAGCCGGACGTTGGCGGATTTGCACCGCCCACCGCTGGTTTTTTCGGCGTAATGCGGATGGGGGTGGCGGCCACGGCTCTGGCGAGATTAGCCCACCAATGTCAGCGCTGGGCAGTGTGTGCCTGCTCTCACCCGGCTGCCTCCAGCGGAAGAAATGCGAGAGGTCAGGCGGCCTGCCACACTTGCGCTGTCTGCGGAAACCGTGCTCGGCAAAAATCATAGACAGGCGCGTAGTGCTGGCGGATGGCCGCGCCCAGATCGGCGTCCAGCGCGTCGGATTTGGGCGAAGCATTGACCCGCCGGGTCGCCATTGTCACATCGGGCGATATCCCGAAAAAAGCCGAGACCCGGCGGATTTCCGGCTCCGTAAACATGTCTTCGAACAGCCCGTAGTAGATATCGGGCGCGTCGAAGGCGGCTTCGATGGCAGCAATCGTTTCATGGTAATTCGTCCGCAGCTCGAAAATCCGGCTGTCGAAGGATTGCGCCAGATGCGCCCTCTCGCTTTCGCTGGCCCTGTTGCCGAGTCCGTCGATCCGCCGGGTCATACGTACGGAGCTCCAACACCGTTCCACCGGATCACGCATCAGGAACACCACCTTCACGGTGAATCCGGCCCGTTCCAGCCGTGCCCTGATGTCCCGAAGCTGCGGCGCGCGCAGCGACGAGTAGCTGGGGCTGATATCGCCGGTCAGCTTTATGGGCCCCTTCGCGAGATCCGCGAAGTAGCGCTCATAGGCACCAGCCACGCGCTGCATCTTGAGGCGAAGCCACTGCTCTCGCCGTGAAAAGTGGCCGGGTTCGGACCGCACGCGGAGAAGGTCCGCCTTGCGAGCACGATAGAACGCAAACTCGGGCACCAGCACCCCGTCCCAGATGTGGTATTCCTTCAGACGGCCCATATCGCAGGATGGTGCCGCGTTCAGATATCTCTGGAGCCAGGTCGTTCCGCATTTTTGAGCACCGAGCCCAAGGACAAATATGGGGCGGGATGACATGTGTCGGTGCTCCTTCTTGTCGTGACCGGGTGGGTGGCAGATCGAGCGCAGAACAACCCGTGCCACATCGCAGGCATGGCCTCCGCCTGATTTTTGCTATTTCCCGAGAACCGGCGCCTTACTGCCAGCCCGGCTAGTCGGAATTCCTGCGCTGATGGTGACCCGAAGATGGCCACTGGCTGAATACGCTGCCGTCCAATCGCCCGAAAGTGCGGCCTAATAGGTTACTTTCCATCGCTGGACAGTTGCTACACCGCGCTTGAAGGTCGCTGCCTCATTTGACAGCGATGACCGGTCCGACCGTCCGCCAATCGAGGATTGTCATGTTCTCAGGGCAGGAAGGCCGATGCCCGTTGCCGCGAATCCTCCGTCGACGGCGAGGTTCTGGCCGGTGATGTAGCTGGCCTTGTCCGAACACAGGAACACGATGGCGTTGGCAAGCTCCTCCTCGGTGCCATAGCGATTGAGCGGGAGCGCATCATGGTACGCGGCGATGATGTCCGGGGTATGGACGGCCATGGCGAGTTTGGTGCGGACCGGACCGGGGCAGATCGAATTGGCGCGGATGCCGTACTCGCCAAGCTCAACGGCCTGCTGCTGGGTCAGAGCGATTATGGCGGCCTTGGATGTGCCATAAGCCACCCGCAACGTGGAGGCGCGGAGGCCAGAGATGGACGCGATGTTGACGATGGCGCCCTTGGTTTCTTTCAACGCGGGGGTCGCGGCCTGAGACATCAGGAAAGTCCCGTCGAGATTGACGGACATGACCTGCCGCCAGCGGGCAAAATCCGTCTCCTCGATCGGGCCGAAATCGGCGATACCCGCATTGTTCACCAGTGCGTCGATGCGCCCGAATTTCGCCAGCGTTTCGGAAATGATCGGGCCGGTATCCTGCGGGTTCGAGATATCGCGCGGGATTGCCGAAATACCTTGCCGTGCGGCTGCGACCGATAGCAACTCGTCCTTATCCCAATCGACCATGGCCACATTCCAGCCATCGGCCAGAAAGGCATCGGTGGTGGCCAAACCGATGCCGCGGGCGGCGCCTGTGACGATGGCGGTTTTCTGGGGCGTCTTGGGCATCATGACCTCGATCTTTTGAAACAAGTCAGCCTTGGTGTTCCGCGCGGTTGTCGTCAACAGCGCGTGTCCGTTGCGTCCGCGCCCCTTCGCCTCATCCGGTTCCGACTGGCCTATCGCGCCGATCAGTTAATGACTGTCATCGTTATTGGTCTAGTTGGAATAGATCCTGATAGATCTGACCATAGGTTTGGGTGTGGATGCTGGCGCGGCTGCCCCCGGTAGGCCGCACCTTCAACGCGGCAGATCTTTTCTGTGGCACGACGCCGACTTGGCTGGTGAGGTGCGGTCAGGCAGCGCCAAGGGCGTCGAGAACAAAATCTGCGCGCAGTGAGACCGGGGCTTTCGGGAGGTTGCACGTCGCGTAGCCAAGCTCAGCGAAGGCGATGGTCAACCGTTCGAATTCGGCTATTGCAGAAGCCATATCGTGGCGGCGGGCGGCGTCCTGCTGAAAAATCTCGGGCCATGGGGGTGCAAAAAAGATGGGGTCGGCGTAGGGACGATCCGACCCGAGAGTCGTGGCCAGGGGTATGTTGCTTGCATGGGCGAGCGCGACGGCGGCGTCGATCAGGCCCCGGTCGAAGAAGACCGGGCCGGGCAGATGGTCTGTCTGCTGTATGTCATCCCGCGACATGTCGACCGCCCGCTGCGCGAAGCGGACCATGTCGACCCAGGGCAAGGCGGCACCGTCGCCCTTGCGTTCCTCATCGACGATCCGACGCCCGGGTTCTTCGACGACGGCGTAGCCGCGCCGCTCAAGCTCGGCCAGCAAGGTGGATTTGCCCCCGCCCGAGCAACCGGAAATCAAGACGCGGTGGGTCATGTCGCGTGCCTTTCCCAATGATACGGTTGTGCCGACGGCCACAAGCTACAAGAAAACGACCCGTGAAAAAGCCCCGCGCCGGTGGGACACCGACGCGGGGCAAACCGCTATCTGAAGGGACGTCACCTGGAGATTGCAATTGGCCGACAATCCGAAACGCCAAGGGACTCAGTGCGGCAGGAGGACGGCGTCGATGATGTGCACAACGCCGTTCGACGCGAAGACATCGGCCGTGGTCACGCGGACATTGCCGTTGAGGTGCACGCTGCCGGACCGCCCATCGACGCGGATAGGGGAACCCTGAACGGTCCGATGTACGGCGCCGTACTGGCCCACGAATTGCGAGGCCGGGTAGTAATCCGGCGACACGTGATAGGTCAGCACGTTGGTCAGGGCGGGGATATCGGCAAGAAGGCTATCGAGCACGCCATGGGGCAGATGCTCGAACGCACGGTTCGTGGGGGCGAAGACGGTGAAATTGCCGGGGGCGGACAGCGTATCGACAAGACCAGCGGCCTGAACCGCAGTGACCAGCGTGGAGAGCTCGGGCGTGGCTACGGCAAGCTCCACGATAGTGCTGGAACCGGTGACCGCTGCGGCCTGCGTGGCGGCGAGGCCCGCGAAGGGCAGGGCGCTGACGAGGCCAGCGGAACGGGTGATGAATTGACGACGGTCCATGGAATGGGTCCCCTTTCTGTCGTGTTGGTGTTTGGAAGTGCAAAAAAGGGCGACCGATCTGGCCGCCCCCGGGAATCGTATTGGCTTACATCGGCGGCAGGATGACCGCGTCAATCACGTGAATGACACCGTTGGAGGCCTCGATATCGGCGGTCACGACATTGGCGTCGTTGACCATCACGCCTTCGCCGATGGTCACGGTGATGTCAGCGCCGTTCACGGTGGTGGCCGTCATGCCGTCAGACAGGTCAGTGGACATCACCGCGCCCGGAACAACGTGGTAGGTCAGCACGGAAGTGAGTGCCTCGGTATCGGCCAAGAGGCCTTCGACGGTACCTTCGGGAAGCGCAGCAAACGCCTCATCTGTGGGGGCGAAAACGGTCAACGGGCCTTCACCCGACAGCGTTTCAACAAGGCCCGCGGCCTCGGCTGCGGCCAGGAGCGTGGTGAACGTTCCGGCCTCGGTGGCGGTTTCGACGATGTTCATACCGTGGCCGTCGGCGAAGGCCGGAGCGGCCAGAGCGGTCGAAGCGGCGAGTGCAAGAAGTGCCTTACGCATGATGTGTCTCTCTTTCATGGTCGGTCTCGGGGTCGGACGTGCCGGGCTGCGGCGCGCCAAGTCAGAAACTGCTGCCTGACGAAGGCCGAAATGCTCCGGTGGTCTATCCTTTCAAGTGAAGCGAATTTCCGCGCAGCTGCTTGACGCGAAGGGCAAGTCGCCTAAGCCGCGCGGCTTCGGGCCTTCCACTCACATTGCCGTGAAATCATGTGACCGGACGTTATGTTTTGTTACGCAATCCGACGCTTCGGCACCGTTGTTTCTTGCGGTTCCGCGGTCGTGGAGGCCAAGGTGCCCGAGGCTGATTTTGGACGAGGAGCGGGCCGAACATGGACATGCCGACGATGGAGACGGTGTCGTGGTATCTGGAGGCGATGGCTTTTGCCTTCTGGCTGGTCATCGGCCTTGCCGCGCTGGCGGCGGTGATCCTGTTCGTTCTGGATCGATTCCAGACCAGTGATGCGATCCGGCGCAATTACCCGGTGCTGGGGCGTTTCCGGGGGCTGTTCAGTTCTCTGGGCGAGTTCTTTCGACAGTATTTCTTCGCAATGGACCGCGAGGAGTTGCCGTTTAACCGCGCGCAGAGGGAGTGGGTGAAACATGCGGGGAAGGGGAAATCCTCAACCCTGCCGTTCGGATCCACGCGGAACATCACCGTGGTCGGCACGCCCCTGTTCGTGCCCTCGGCTTTTCCGCCGCTGGATGACCAATTCGCAAGTTCGGAGCCGTTGGTGATCGGGCCATTCTGTGACACGCCTTACATGGCGGGCAGTTTCTTTAACCTATCGGGCATGTCCTACGGGGCGATTTCCAAGCCCGCCGTACGGGCCCTGTCGCGCGGATGCAAGATGGCAGGCTGTTGGATGAATACGGGTGAGGGTGGCCTGAGCCCCTATCATCTGGAGGGGGGCTGCGACATCGTCTTTCAGATCGGCACCGCCAAATACGGCGTGCGGGATGCGGACGGGGCGCTGGATGAGGGCAAGTTGGCGGAGGTGGCCGCGAAGCCTCAGGTCAAGATGTTCGAGCTGAAGCTGGCGCAGGGGGCCAAGCCCGGCAAGGGCGGTATCCTGCCCGCCGCCAAGATCACCGATGAGATCGCCGAGATCCGGGGCCTGCCAAAGGGCCGCGACGGGATCAGCCCGAACCGCCACCGGGAGGCCGGGAATGTCGCGGAGCTGTTGGACCTGATCGAACGGATCCGGCGGGTGACGGGCAAGCCGGTGGGGATCAAGACGGTGATGGGCGATCCGGCCTTTTTTGTGGACCTCTTCACGGCCGTGAATGCGCGCGGTGAGGCCTCTGCGCCGGATTTCATCACGCTGGACGGCGGCGAGGGGGGCACCGGCGCGGCACCCATGCCCCTGATGGATCTGGTAGGCATGTCAATTCGTGAGGCGTTGCCCATCCTGACGGATGTGCGGAACAAGGCCGGGCTGAAAGAGCGGGTGCGGATCGTGGCCTCGGGCAAGCTGGTGAACCCCGGCGACGTGGCCTGGGCCCTGGCCGCGGGCGCGGATTTCGTGACCTCCGCACGCGGGTTCATGTTTGCGCTGGGCTGTATTCAGGCGCTGAAGTGCCACAAGAACACCTGCCCGACCGGCATCACGACCCACAACCCGAGATTTCAGGAGGGGCTGGTGGTGGAGGACAAGGACCGGCGCGTGGCCAATTATGCGAAGACCATGGTGAAAGAGGTCGAGGTGATCGCCCATTCCGTCGGCGTGAGCGAGCCGCGCCGGATGCGGCGGAGCCATGTGCGCCTTGTGCAGCCCGATGGGAGCAGCCTGCCGATGGATCGGCTGTTCCCGGTGGGGTGAGATCCGGCGGGGTCCGACGCCGGCAACGAAATTTGGAGGAGTTTTGCAGGTATGAAGTGATCGCAATGACCGTTCAGATCACTAATCCGCAGGCCGTCAATGGAGCGGCCAAAGCGGCCAGCGAACCCCATCACGCCTCTTAACCGTTCCGTGATATTGCATGTCAGCCCTTGGGAGATTGCACATCTATGGTGCATCAAGGCGCCAACTGAAGGACGAGGAGACAGCCTTATGGCCCGCCGCTATCAATCCAAGCTGACGTGGGACGACGTCACGCCGGAACATCTGTTCCTCAACCGCCGCCAGATCATGGCCGGGACGGGGGCCCTTCTGGGCGCGGGCCTGATCGGCGGCACCGCGCAAGCGCAGGACGTGCTGGAGCCCAATACCTGGGAAGAGATCACGACCTACAACAACTACTACGAATTCGGCACCGGCAAGACCGACCCGTCCGCCAATGCCCATACGCTGACGACCTCGCCCTGGGCGGTGGAGATCGATGGGATGGTCGACAACCCCGGCACCTATTCCTTCGAGGACATCATGGCCGGTGTCGAGGTGGAGGAGCGCATATATCGCTTCCGCTGCGTGGAGGCGTGGTCGATGGTGATCCCGTGGAACGGGTTTGAACTTGCCGACCTGTTGGCCCGGGTCGGCGTGCAGGATGGCGCGCGGTATGTCGCGTTCGAAACGGCCCTGCGCCCCGACGAAATGCCGGGCGTGCGTGTGCCGGTTCTGGATTGGCCGTATCGCGAGGGTCTGCGTCTTGACGAGGCAATGCATCCGCTGACGATCATGGCAACGGGCATCTACGGCCGCGACATCCCGAACCAGAACGGTGCACCGATGCGGTTGGTCGTGCCGTGGAAGTATGGCTTCAAGTCGATCAAATCGATTGTCCGGATCACCCTGACCGATGAAGAGCCGCCCACCAGCTGGAACATGGCGAATGCGCGGGAATACGGCTTCTATAGTAACGTGAACCCCAACGTGCCGCATCGCCGCTGGAGCCAAGACAGCGAACGCCGCATCGGCGGCGGCTTGTTTGCCCGCCGCGTCCCAACGTTGATGTTCAACGGGTATGAGGAAGACGTCGCTTCACTCTACGACGGCATGGACCTCTCGGAGAACTACTAAGTCCATGTCTGCGGCCCAGACCATAAATACAGCGGTTCGCCGCGTGCCGGGCTGGGCCCTCTATATAGTCGGGGCGGCCTATGGTGCCTGGCTGTTCTATCTGGGAGCGACCGGCGGGCTGGGCGTGGAACCGATCGAGGCGTTGGAGCACCGCTATGGCAAGATCGCGTTTCAGCTCCTCCTTGTGGGTCTGGCTGTCACGCCGCTGCGCCAGCATGTCGGGCTGAACCTGCTGTGCTGGCGCCGGGCGCTTGGAGTGCTCGCCTTCTTCTTTGTACTGGCGCATTTCCTGGTCTGGGCCGTGCTGGATGTGCAGCGCCTTGCAGCGATCTGGGCCGACATTGTCGAGCGGCCCTATGTCACGATCGGGATGGCTGGGTTCCTGTGCCTGATCCCGTTGGCAGTCACCTCCAACAACCTGGCGGTGCGCAAGATGGGCGCCGCGTCGTGGCGCAAGCTGCACAAGCTGGTCTATCCGGCGGCCGTGCTGGGGGCCGTACACTATGTTTGGCTGGTGAAGGGCTTCCAGCTGGAGCCGTTGATCTATCTGGCGGTCACTTTGGCGCTTTTGGCGACTCGATTCCGCCCGACCAAGGCGCGAGTCGCGTGAATCAGGGGTGAGTCCATGCGGGAATCCCCGCAAAGGGGCCTACATCTGGGGATAGATCGGTGGATAAGCACAAGTTTCCCCGAGTGAGTCCCCAAGACCTCCTGCTGAGTAGCCTACGTTAGCCCCCAAAAATCGCAAAATGGACCGTTTGGACAACTTTTTGCTGAGCGTAATATATTGAAAAATATGAAAAATACCAAAATGGGGTGAAAAATGTCATCTTTCTGCAAAAAACCCCTTGCGACCCTCGGCACCAAACCGTAGATACCCCCTCACCGGCGGCGCAGAGATGCTTCAACGGGACGCCAAACGGGCCAGAGGCTGCAAAGCAAACGGTGCGGGAGGCAAAAAACAGAGGCAGTTTGAAGCGGGCCGCGTTCAAAAGTTAGAACGCAGTCGGTGGATTTTTGTCTCTCGCTCTTTGACATTGATGGTTTTCGAAGAGATATGCGGGCGGTTTGGTTCATTCGATGGATCAACGTCTGTATATCGCGCTCTTAGGGTTCGCCCGATGATGGAGTGTCAGCTTCACTGTTTGGACGGCTTTCGGTTTCTATGAAACCCGAAGCACAACAAACAGAGACTGTCCCATTTGAACAATGGGACGATGTGCAGAGGTTCGAACGTCAAGGTTAGATCAGCAATGATCTTTCAACTTGAGAGTTTGATCCTGGCTCAGAACGAACGCTGGCGGCACGCCTAACACATGCAAGTCGAGCGCTCACTTCGGTGGGAGCGGCGGACGGGTTAGTAACGCGTGGGAACATACCCTTTTCTACGGAATAGCCTCGGGAAACTGAGAGTAATACCGTATACGCCCCTCGGGGGAAAGATTTATCGGTGAAGGATTGGCCCGCGTTGGATTAGATAGTTGGTGGGGTAATGGCCTACCAAGTCGACGATCCATAGCTGGTTTGAGAGGATGATCAGCAACACTGGGACTGAGACACGGCCCAGACTCCTACGGGAGGCAGCAGTGGGGAATCTTAGACAATGGGCGAAAGCCTGATCTAGCGATGCCGCGTGAGTGATGAAGGTCTTAGGATCGTAAAGCTCTTTCGCCAGGGATGATAATGACAGTACCTGGTAAAGAAACCCCGGCTAACTCCGTGCCAGCAGCCGCGGTAATACGGAGGGGGTTAGCGTTGTTCGGAATTACTGGGCGTAAAGCGCGCGTAGGCGGATTAGTAAGTCAGAGGTGAAATCCCAGGGCTCAACCCTGGAACTGCCTTTGATACTGCTAGTCTTGAGTTCGAGAGAGGTGAGTGGAATTCCGAGTGTAGAGGTGAAATTCGTAGATATTCGGAGGAACACCAGTGGCGAAGGCGGCTCACTGGCTCGATACTGACGCTGAGGTGCGAAAGCATGGGGAGCAAACAGGATTAGATACCCTGGTAGTCCATGCCGTAAACGATGAATGCCAGTCGTCAGAGAGCTTGCTCTTTGGTGACACACCTAACGGATTAAGCATTCCGCCTGGGGAGTACGGTCGCAAGATTAAAACTCAAAGGAATTGACGGGGGCCCGCACAAGCGGTGGAGCATGTGGTTTAATTCGAAGCAACGCGCAGAACCTTACCAACCCTTGACATCCTGATCGCGGTTACCAGAGACGGTATCCTTCAGTTCGGCTGGATCAGTGACAGGTGCTGCATGGCTGTCGTCAGCTCGTGTCGTGAGATGTTCGGTTAAGTCCGGCAACGAGCGCAACCCACATCTTTAGTTGCCAGCAGTTCGGCTGGGCACTCTAGAGAAACTGCCCGTGATAAGCGGGAGGAAGGTGTGGATGACGTCAAGTCCTCATGGCCCTTACGGGTTGGGCTACACACGTGCTACAATGGCATCTACAGTGAGTTAATCTCCAAAAGATGTCTCAGTTCGGATTGGGGTCTGCAACTCGACCCCATGAAGTCGGAATCGCTAGTAATCGCGGAACAGCATGCCGCGGTGAATACGTTCCCGGGCCTTGTACACACCGCCCGTCACACCATGGGAGTTGGTTCTACCTGACGGCCGTGCGCTAACCTTCGGGAGGCAGCGGACCACGGTAGGATCAGCGACTGGGGTGAAGTCGTAACAAGGTAGCCGTAGGGGAACCTGCGGCTGGATCACCTCCTTTCTAAGGATGTTTCTAGTATCTTGAGCTTGCTCTTGATCATGAAACACTTAGCAGCTTCGCAAGAAGCATAGTCCTTCGGGACAACCGGACCGAACCGTCCTCATATCTCTTCGAAACATAGTAGTCATCGGGTTACCGCCCGTGTCTGGGTCGGTAGCTCAGGTGGTTAGAGCGCACGCCTGATAAGCGTGAGGTCGGAGGTTCAAGTCCTCCTCGACCCACCATTCCCTGGTTGGGAATTCATTGGGGCCTTAGCTCAGCTGGGAGAGCGCCTGATTTGCATTCAGGAGGTCAGCGGTTCGATCCCGCTAGGCTCCACCATTCCTCCGATTTGACCGTCAAGAACCTTCGGGTTCTTCACCGTCCAATCGGACGCGCAACGGCTTCGGCCGTTTTGATATCGTTTAGAGAGATACAAACATCAGTTTTATGCTGGGATCGGCAGTGCGCCGCATCTCGCTGCTTCGAGCAGCAAAGCATAATTCTATCCAAGTCAAGTACACTAACCAAAGTTGGATCCGCACGGATCCAGCGAATGTTCCAACCTTACCCAGGTTGGAGCGGGAAATGTGATGCTTTTGGTTCAGAGTAAGACCACAGGGTGAACCAGCCTGAGGTCGCGGTAGGCTCGATCTCCTCATGTAGCTGCAAGGCGATAGGAGTTGATCACACAAGCCTGTCTTTCTCTGGATCAAATCAAGCGCGAGAAGGGCGTTTGGTGAATGCCTTGGCAGTAAGAGGCGATGAAGGACGTGATACTCTGCGATAAGCTAGGGGGAGCCGAGAATAGGCTTTGATCCCTGGATTTCCGAATGGGGCAACCCACCTGACAGTTTTGATATAATTGCCTTCGGGCAGCTTATATCGGGCTGAACCAGGTATTTTTGACCTGAATATATAGGGTTAAAAAAGCAAACCCGGGGAACTGAAACATCTAAGTACCCGGAGGAAAGGACAGCAACAGCGACTTCCCTAGTAGCGGCGAGCGAACGGGAACCAGCCGAGCCATGAATGTGATCAGAAGGACCTGGAAAGGTCCGCCATAGTGGGTGACAGCCCCGTATGAGAAGCATGATTGGACGTATCAAGTAGGGCGGGACACGTGAAATCCTGTCTGAAGATCGGAGGACCACCTTCGAAGGCTAAGTACTCCTTACTGACCGATAGTGAACCAGTACCGTGAGGGAAAGGTGAAAAGCACCCCGACGAGGGGAGTGAAAAAGTACCTGAAACCGAACGCCTACAAGCAGTCGGAGGCTCCTTGCGAGCTGACGGCGTACCTTTTGTATAATGGGTCATCGACTTGGTCTCACGAGCAAGCTTAAGCCGTTAGGTGTAGGCGCAGCGAAAGCGAGTCTTAATAGGGCGTTGAGTTCGTGGGATCAGACCCGAAACCGAGTGATCTAGGCATGTCCAGGATGAAGGTAAGGTAACACTTACTGGAGGTCCGAACCCACACCTGTTGAAAAAGGTCGGGATGAGGTGTGCCTAGGGGTGAAAGGCCAATCAAACTCGGAGATAGCTGGTTCTCCGCGAAATCTATTTAGGTAGAGCGTCATCCGAATACCCCGGGGGGTAGAGCACTGGATGGGTAATGGGGCCCCACAGGCTTACTGATCCTAACCAAACTCCGAATACCCGGGAGTACTAGATGGCAGACACACGGCGGATGCTAACGTCCGTCGTGGAGAGGGAAACAACCCTGACCTCCAGCTAAGGCCCCTAATTCATGGCTAAGTGGGAAAGCAGGTGGGACGACCAAAACAACCAGGAGGTTGGCTTAGAAGCAGCCATCCTTTAAAGATAGCGTAACAGCTCACTGGTCTAAATAAGTTGTCCTGCGGCGAAGATGTATCGGGGCTCAAGCCATGAGCCGAAGCTGAGGATGCACATAGTGCATGGTAGCGGAGCGTAGTGTGATTAAACCAATCTCTCTTTATTGCCCTTCGGGGTGATGCGGAGAGAAGGGTTTTTCTGTGAAGCCGGCGCGTGAGCGATCCGGTGGAGAGATCACTAGTGAGAATGATGACATGAGTAGCGACAAACAGGGTGAGAGACCCTGTCGCCGAAAGTCCAAGGGTTCCTGCTTAAAGCTAATCTGAGCAGGGTAAGCCGACCCCTAAGGCGAGGCCGAAAGGCGTAGTCGATGGGAACCAGGTTAATATTCCTGGGCCAGGAAGTAGTGACGGTTCGAGAAGATTGTTCACCCTTATCGGATTGGGTGGGCCGTTAATCGGATCCTGGAAATAGCTCTTCCGTAAGATCGTACCCTAAACCGACACAGGTGGACTGGTAGAGAATACCAAGGCGCTTGAGAGAACGATGTTGAAGGAACTCGGCAAAATACCTCCGTAAGTTCGCGAGAAGGAGGCCCAGTTTCTACGCAAGTATTGACTGGGGGCACAAACCAGGGGGTGGCGACTGTTTACTAAAAACACAGGGCTCTGCGAAGTCGCAAGACGACGTATAGGGTCTGACGCCTGCCCGGTGCCTGAAGGTTAAAAGGAGGAGTGCAAGCTCCGAATTGAAGCCCAGGTAAACGGCGGCCGTAACTATAACGGTCCTAAGGTAGCGAAATTCCTTGTCGGGTAAGTTCCGACCTGCACGAATGGCGTAACGACTTCCCCGCTGTCTCCAACATCGACTCAGCGAAATTGAATTGCCTGTCAAGATGCAGGCTTCCCGCGGTTAGACGGAAAGACCCCGTGCACCTTTACTACAGCTTCAGACTGGTAACAGGACTGGGATGTGCAGGATAGGTGGTAGGCTTTGAACCAGGAACGCCAGTTTCTGGGGAGCCACCCTTGAGATACCACCCTTCGCATTCTTGTTATCTAACCGCGGTCCGTGATCCGGATCCGGGACCCTCTGTGGCGGGTAGTTTGACTGGGGCGGTCGCCTCCTAAAGAGTAACGGAGGCGCGCGAAGGTTGGCTCAGAGCGGTCGGAAATCGCTCGTTGAGTGCAATGGCAGAAGCCAGCCTGACTGCGAGACTGACAAGTCGAGCAGAGTCGAAAGACGGCCATAGTGATCCGGTGGTCCCGAGTGGAAGGGCCATCGCTCAACGGATAAAAGGTACGCCGGGGATAACAGGCTGATGGTGCCCAAGAGTCCATATCGACGGCACCGTTTGGCACCTCGATGTCGGCTCATCTCATCCTGGGGCTGGAGCAGGTCCCAAGGGTATGGCTGTTCGCCATTTAAAGAGGTACGTGAGCTGGGTTTAGAACGTCGTGAGACAGTTCGGTCCCTATCTGCCGTGGGTGTAGGATACTTGAGAGGAGTTGCCCCTAGTACGAGAGGACCGGGGTGAACGATCCACTGGTGGACCAGTTGTCATGCCAATGGCAGTGCTGGGTAGCTATGATCGGAAAGGATAACCGCTGAAGGCATCTAAGCGGGAAGCCCCCCTCAAAACAAGGTATCCCTGAGAACCGAGGTAGACCACCTCGTCGATAGGCCGGAGATGTAAGCGCAGCAATGCGTTCAGTTGACCGGTACTAATTGTTCGATAGGCTTGATTTGATCCAGTGATAGACAGGAAACTGTCCGAACTTGATCCTGAAAGCATCACACCAACACCATAACAGTGTTAGATTGGATAGCAGGCCTTCGGGCCAGCTGATGTTTGTATGTCTTTCTTGGTTTGGTGGTCATAGCACGAGCAAAACACCCGGCTCCATTCCGAACCCGGCCGTTAAGTGCCGTTGCGCCGATGGTACTGCGTCTTAAGGCGTGGGAGAGTAGGTCACCGCCAAACCTAGTAAGACATACGAACCGTATCTCTCGAAACGATGTGCCTCACTCATACGATCCGAGGCGCAAAATTGGCGCGGGATGGAGCAGCCCGGTAGCTCGTCAGGCTCATAACCTGAAGGTCGTAGGTTCAAATCCTACTCCCGCAACCAAACATACGCGATATATTCGTCATCAAAAGCCGCCCAATTCGGGCGGCTTTTGTCGTATTGGCATCGCATTGCCAGAGGCGACCGGTTGGGCGCATGTAGCGTGCTTCAAAGGCCGCCGATGCAGGTGTACTTCGTTTCGAGATAATCGTTGATGCCCTGCCAGGAGCCCTCCTTGCCCAGACCGGATTCCTTGAGCCCGCCGAACGGGATTTCGGGCATCACGATCAGTACTTCGTTGATGCCGATCAGGCCGTATTCCAACTGATCCTGCAGGCGGAACATGCGGGCAAGATCGCGCGTGAACGCGTAACATGCGAGGCCGTACTCGGTGTCGTTGGCCGAGGCGATCACATGGGCCTCCTCCTCAAACCGGTAGATCGGTGCGACGGGACCGAAGATCTCCTCCCGCGTGACCCGCATATCAGGCGTGGCGTTTGCAATGACCGTCGGTTGGTAGAACAAGCCGCCCCGGGCGTGGGGCGCACCGCCGGTCACAAGCTGGCCCCCTTTGGCAAGTGCGTCTGCAACAAGCGCCTCGATCTTATCCAAGGCCTGTGGATCCACCAGCGGGCCCTGTTCAGCGCCGTCTTCATTGCCCGGTGCGACCTTCAGCGATGCGACGCGGGCCGCAAAGGCCTCCACGAAGCGATCATGGATCCCGGCCTGAACGAACAAGCGGTTGGTGCAGATACAGGTTTGGCCCGCGTTGCGGAATTTGGCGATGATGGCACCATCCACGGCAGCCTCCAGATCGGCATCGTCGAAGACGAGGAAGGGCGCGTTGCCTCCCAATTCCATCGACATGCGCTTCACAGAACCGGAGGCTTCAGCGAGGAGTTGTTTTCCGATTTCAGTGGAACCGGTAAAGGTGATCTTGCGGACCTTGGGGTTTGACGTGATCTCTGCCCCGATGGCGCGGGCGCTGCCGGTGACGATATTCACGACGCCCGGCGGAAAGCCGCATTGCTCGGACAGGTGGCCCCAGACGAGGGCGGAGAGGGGCGTCGCGCTGGCCGGTTTCACAACGACGGTACATCCGGCAGCCAACGCTGGCCCGAGTTTGCGTGCCAGCATGGAAGACGGGAAATTCCACGGCGTTATTGCCGCCACGACACCAACAGGATGCCGTGTGGTCATCAGCTTTCGCCCCGCGATGGGGGAGGGGATCACGGCCCCATCGGTGCGTCTCGCTTCTTCGGCGAACCACAGGACGTAAGCGGCCGAGGAGGCAACCTCCGCCCGGGCCTCAGCAAGAGGTTTGCCCTGTTCCGCCGTCATCATGGCGGCCATTGGATCCAGATTGTCGAGGATTGCATCGTGAAGCTTACGCATCAGCGCCACACGTTGCCCGAGCGGCATGGTGGAATAGGCCGGGAAGGCGGCGTGGGCGGCCTCGATCGCGCGGCGGGTTTCCTCAGTGCCAGCGTTCGGGACGGTGGCAATGACCTCGCCGGTGGCGGGATCGGTCACGTCGAGGGTGGAACCGCTGTCGGCTCCGACCCAATCCCCATCAATCAGGTTGTCCTGTCGGATCAGACTCGCGAACGCCGCATCGGTGGGGCGAAGGGAGACGTTCATAGCAGCACCTCATGCGTTGCGGCGCGGAGCGCCTTGGCGACGATGTCGATTTCCTCGCGGGTGATGCAGAGTGGCGGCGCAAAGCCCACGATGTTCCCCTCGGGCATGGCGCGGGCGATCACGCCCAGGCGTGTCATCGCGTCGGAGATCTGCGGCCCGACACTCATCGGTGGAAACCATGCCCCGTTAGCCGGGTTTTCCATGAACTCGACTGCGACCATGAGGCCAACTCCTCGGATTTCCGCCACACTGGGATGGTCGCCCACCGCCGCCGTGAGCGCCTCAAGCAAGTAGGGCCCGCTATCACGCGCGTTCTCCACAAGGCCCAGATCATCGATCAGCTTCAGGGTTGCGATGCCAGCGGCGGCGCCAATCGGATGGGCTGAATAGGTCCAGCCATGGGCCAGTGGCCCGAAATCGTCCGCACCCTGCATCAACACGTCAAAGACCCGTTGCGATATGATCGAGCCGGAGAGCGGCGCGTAGGCCGAGGTCAGGCCTTTGGCAATGGTCATGAAATCCGGCCGCAGCCCGTAGTGGTCGGAGCCGAACATGGAGCCGGTGCGGCCGAAGCCCGTTACCACCTCGTCCGCGATCAACAGGATATCATGGCGGTCCAGCACCTCCTGCACCCGCGCCCAGTAGCCGTCAGGCGGTGGGATCAATCCGCCTGTGCCCATCGCCGGTTCGCCGATAAAGGCGCAGATCGTCTTGGGGCCCTCGGCTTCAATCATCCCCTCAAGTTCTTCTATCAGAAAGTCCAGGAATTGCGCTTGCGTCATGTCCGGATCCGGCCGGCGCAGGTAGTGGGGGCAATGGGTATGCAGGAAGCCGTCAAGCGGCAGGTGAAAGCGTGCGTGATAGGCGGCGAGCCCGGTGAGCGAGCCGGACACGAGGCCCGAGCCGTGATAGGCGCGCCAGCGACTGATGATTTTCCTCTTCGCGGGCTTGCCGCGCAGGATGTTGTAGTGCAAGGCGAGCTTCACGTTCGTCTCGTTCGCGTCGGAGCCGGAGAGCCCGAAATAGACCCGCGCCATGTGATCCGGCGCGCGATCCATGACCATCTTTGCCAGCGTGATCGCGGGCTCATTGCCATGGCCGGCGAAGGCGTGGAAATAGGCCAGTTTGTGCGCCTGTTCGGATATCGCGTCGGCAATCTCGGTCCGCCCGTAACCCGCGTTTACGCAGTAAAGCGCGGCGAAGGCATCGAGCAGCTTGTTCCCATCCCGGTCAGTGACGTAGACGCCCTTGCCGCCGGTGATGATCCGCCCCGGCGCAGTGCCGCGCGCGTGGTTCGACGTGTGGGTCGTCGGGTGCAACAGATGATCCCGATCCCAGGCGGCAATTTCATCGTTCAGGCGGGGGTCGAGTGTCATATCAGGCTCTCATATCGGGTGTTGGCGATCAGCTCGGGTACGCTGGCCTGATTGGGCAGGGCCAGCAGCATGGTGACGAGGCCTGCGACGGTGTCGGGCTGCAGGCGGTCGGCCTTCGGCGTAGCGCCGGGGACGCCCGCGATCAGATCGGTGTCGATGGCACCGGGGCAAAGCGCTGTCGCGCGGACGCCGTCGTCATACCCCGCGGCACGCACGGCTTGAGTGATAGCCAAAACCGCATGTTTGCTCATGGAATAGCCGAGCGACGTGCCCTGCCTGAATCGTTTGCCGTCAGTCGATGCGATGTTAACGACGCGGCCTTCGCCACAGGCGCGCAGATGGGGTAGAGCGGCGCGGATCAGGCGAAACGGGGCTTTGACGTTGATCGACCACATATCGTCGAGGTCATCTTCCGAGCCGCTCTCGAAATCGACCATCTTCATGATGCCCGCGTTGTTCACCAATGCGTTCAGATGGCCGTGTTGCGCAATCGTCGCGTCGACCCAGGCGGGGGCGGAGGCGGGATCGGTGGCATCGAAGGGATGCGCGGATACCGCATCGCCGAACGGCTCCGCCTGGCTCAGGTCCCGCAGTCCGAGGGATACGGTCCAACCGTCGTGGATCAGGGCCGTTGTGATCGCGGCCCCAAGGCCACGTCCGCCGCCAGAGACCATGACCACCTTTGTCATCAGAACAGCCCCTGATAGACGCCGCCATCGTTGACGATGTTCTGGCCGGACATGAAGCCCGCCTGGCTGGAGCAGAGATAGGCGATCAGGTCACCGCATTCGGACGGGTCGGCAAACCGGCCCGCGGGGCAGGTTTCGATCCGGTTCTGCACGATCGCCTCATAGGTCGTGTTTCCACGCTTGGCGTGGCCATGCAGGTTCGTGTGCAGCGCGTCGGTATCGAAGAGACCGGGGCAGACCGTGTTGATGGTCACGTTGTGGCCAATCAGCTCACGCGTCATTGCCGCTGTGGCACCGGACAGGGCCAGTCGCGCCGCATGGCTGTGGGCGAAGCCCACCTGCGGGAACTTGATGAAACTGACGGACATGTTCACGATCCGCCCAAAATTCTGCGCTTTCATGGCGGGCGCGACGGCCTGGATCATCTCGACCGAGGACATGAAATGCACCTCCATCCAGTAGCGCCAGTCCTCCGCCGTGATCTGATCGTAGGGCGTAGGCACCTGCCGAACACCGGGATTGTTCACGAGGATGTCGCAGGCCCCATCTGCGGCCTCCAGCAGCGCTTCGCGGCCTTCCTTGCTGTTGAAATCTGCGGGGACGGCGATGGCCTCCACCCCGAACTCATTGCGGATCGCTTGCGCGGCTTCCTCGAGAGGGCCTTCGCTGCGAGCATTCATGATCACCGATACGCCTTCGCGGGCGAGGGAGCGGGCGGTGGCAAGGCCAAGGCCGCGGCTGGCGGCGGCAACAATGGCTTTGCGCCCGATCAATCCAAGATCCATTCGTTCAACTCCTTCGATGCGGTGCGCGGCTCAGGCGACGCGCTTTTTGTCGGCAACCAACCGGTCCATTCCGGCCATCAGATCGGCGAGGGATGCGCCATCAAGCGGTCGTAGGGGCGGGCGAAGTGCGCCACCACCGGGGAATCCGAACTCATTCATCACCGCTTTGGTTGAAGGATAAAGGGTACGGCCCTCGACGGTGAACAGATCGGTCATCGCCACACCTGTGGCCTGTAGGGCCCATGCCTCATCCATGCGGCCTTCGGCGGTTGCGTGCCAGAGAGACATGCAATCGGTCCAGACATTCGGGAAGCAATCGATATGCCCATCGGCACCGGCCAAAGACGCCGGCACTCCAAAAGCGGAGGATGGCCCGCAAAAGACGCGGATACGATCCCTGACCATGTTCAGCGTGCGGTGAAAGTTGCTCCAGGTGCCGCTGCTTTCCTTGATGGCGACCACGTGATCGAGATCGGCCAAACGGTCGGCGATCTCGGGTGTAATGGCGTTTCCGGCATTGCCGGGAATGTTGTAAAGCACGATCGGCAGGCTGGATTTGGTATCCACGGCCTCGAAATGCGCGATGATCTCGGCCTCGGTCAGATGCGCGAAGTAGGGCGGCAGGACCAGCACGGCATCGGCCCCCGCCACACGCGCCGCGTCAATCTGTTCGATCACTTCGCCCTCGGTGATTGCCCCGGTTCCGATGATGGCAGGGCCGCGGCCCTTGCACGCGACGGCCGTCAGTTCGGCCAGCCGGGCGCGCTCCGCAAAGGAAAGTGTCCAGAATTCGCCGGTGCATCCTGCCGCGACGATGCCAGTTGCGCCAGCATCGAGCAACCGGACCATATTGGCGTTGAACCCATCTTCATCCAGCGAGAAATCCGGCCGGAACGCCGTTGTGACGGCCGGCATCGGCCCGGTCCAATTGATGCTGTCTCTGTTCATACTCGGCCTCCTGTGAGGGGTGCCCTAGTTGGCGGCGGATTTGAGATCTGGGGTGGCGACGTTGCTGGGCAGGTTCAGCCTTGGGCCATGGGGGCCGGGGCCGAAGATGTGGGCCTGTTCGGCGTCCAGCGATAGCTGCACGTTTTCCCCAATGGACCAGCTTTGCGGCGCGGGCACACGGCCAGTCAGGCGTTGGCCACCCTCCAGCCCGATGATCACGATGTTTTCGTGCCCCGTCTTTTCGACGACCTGGATGGTGCCGTTGACGGGCCCTTGCCCGATCAAGACGTGTTCCGGCCGAACGC
Source organism: uncultured Roseicyclus sp. (assembly GCA_947494975.1). Taxonomy (GTDB): domain Bacteria; phylum Pseudomonadota; class Alphaproteobacteria; order Rhodobacterales; family Rhodobacteraceae; genus Gymnodinialimonas. Next base: position 559,526 of record CANLXA010000004.1, read on the forward strand.
CCAGACAGGCCCCGCCCGGTTCCGCCCGGTCGTTCAGCGCGCCGACATCCATCGAGATGCCGGGCGCCTCAAAGCGCCAGGTGCCACCTTGCCGGCTTAACGCGCCATCCATCAGGGTCATACCCGGTGTGCCAATGAAGCTCGCGACAAAGCGGTTGGCCGGCGCGGCATAGACTTCCGCGGGCGGGGCGAATTGCTGCAGCACGCCACCTTCCATTACCGCGATGCGGTCGGACATGGTCATGGCCTCCAATTGGTCATGGGTGACGTAGACCATGGTGCGCCCAAGTCGGCGGTGAAGCTCCACTAGCTCCACCCGCATATAGCCGCGCAGTTTCGCGTCGAGGTTCGAAAGCGGCTCATCGAGCAGGAACACCTTGGGGTCGCGCACCAGGGCGCGGCCGAGGGCGACGCGTTGCTGTTGCCCGCCGGACAGCTGCCGGGGCTTGCGCTTGAGTAGCTCGGTCAGTTGCAGAAGCTCAGCCGTTTTTGCGACGGCGATGCTGCGATCCGCCTTGCCGACACCACGTTTCTTGAGCGGGTAGGCGATGTTGTCGGCCACGCTCATGTGCGGGTAGAGCGCATAGGATTGGAACACCATCGCGATGTCTCGCTGACCGGGAGGAATATCGTTGACGACCCGGTCGCCGATCTGGATGTCGCCGGATGTCGGGAATTCGAGGCCCGCAAGCATCCGCAGTGTCGTGGTCTTGCCGCAGCCTGACGGGCCCAGAAGCGACACGAATTCGCCCTCGGTGATATGCAGATTCAGGCCGTGCACGGCGGTGAACGCACCGAACGATTTCTTGACCTCGGAAAAGATCACTTCGGCCATGGATTACCCTTTCACGCCGCCGGCCCCGAAGCCGCGCGTCAGATAGCTTTGCAGGAAGGCGAAGACGATGATCAGCGGCACTGACATCATGACGGAGGCGGCCATCAGCAGCGACCATTCGATATTGAAGCTGGAGATCAGCATGTTCATGACACCCGTGGTCAGGGGCCGCGAACTGTCGGAATTCACCAGCACAAGCGCGTAGAGATATTCGTTCCAGCTCAGGATGAACGTGAAGAGCGCCGTGGAAATGATGCCGGGCAGGAGTTGCGGCAGAATGATGTCGCGAAAGGCCCCCATCCGCGTGGCCCCGTCACAGAGCGCAGCACTTTCCAGGTCTTCCGGAATGCCCGCCATGAACGACCGCAACAGCCACAACGCATAGGGCAGCGCGAAGGTCGTGTACGCAATGACAAGGCTGAAGATCGTGTTCGACACACCCAGTTGTACCAGCAGCAGGTAGAGCGGAATGATCAGCACCACGGACGGCAGCAGGTAGGTGAAGAGCACCAGAAAGGCGAGGCTTTCGCGGCCCCGGTATTTGAAACGCACGAGGCTGTAGGCGCCGAGGGTTGCCACCGCCACCACAAGCAATGTCGTGGCAGATGACAGGATCACGGAATTGCGGAAATAGACGAGGAAGTTCGTGTCGGCCAGAAGCGTCCAATAATGCTCGAACGTCCAGGTTTCCGGCAGGATCGTGGGCGGCCGGCGGAACAGTTCGAATTGCGGTTTGACCGACGTGACCAGCATCCAGAAAAGCGGGAAGGCGACGGCCAGAACAATGCTCCAGGCCATCAGGTTGAATAGGATCTTGCGAAGATGTGCCATCAACTGCCCCCTTCACTTCTGGTGCGGCGGATATAGACGATCATGAAGACCAGCATGATGGCCATCATCACGACGGCATAGGCCGATGCCCGGCCCATATCGTTCAGGGCAAAGGCCTCCTGATAGACCAGCAGGGGCAGGGTCTGGGTATCATTGATCGGGCCGCCACCGGTCAGCAGGAAGATCAGGTCGAATTCCTTGAAGTCCCAGATGGCGCGCAGAAGGATGATGACGACCAGCACTTCGCGGAGTTGCGGCAAGGTTACATCGAAGAACCGCGCGATGGGGCCTGCGCCGTCGATCTTGGCAGCCTCGTAAAGCGCATCGGGAATGCTTTGTAGCCGGGCCAGCACGGCGATCACCACGAAGGGGAAGTATTTCCATGCGCCCACAAGGATCACCGAGACCATTGCATTGGGCATCGTGCCAAGGAAATCCATCGGGAAGTCGATGATACCGGCGGAGATCAGAAGGTGGTTCATGATCCCGTAGAGATCATTGAAGAGCCATTTCCAGACCAGCACCGCGACCACTGTGGAGATGAAGTAGGGAAACAGGATCAGCGAGCGTGCAAGGCTGCGGAACCAAATATTTTGGTGCAGCACCAGCGCCATGGCGATGCCGAATATGATCTGAAGGCTCAGGGTGCCGATCGTCCAGATCAGGGTATTGCCGAGGGCGGACCAGAACTGGCCGGTCTGCAAAAGCTCCGTGTAATTGCTCAACCCAACCCACTCGCCTTCCAGTGTCGGGGTGAAGATGTTGAAGAACGACAGGTAGATGGCCGAGACGAGCGGGTAGATAATCACCGCACAGAACACCAGAACGGTGGGCGCAATCAGCATCAAACCGAGCGCGGCATAGCGCCGTTCCAACAGCGTGTTTGAAGAAGACATGCGAAGCTTTCATTGGTCGGCCGCCCCGAATGTAGGGGCGACCGGGATCACATTGTGAACAAATCCAAGCGGGCGTGTCAGCCCTGCATGATACCCTCGATGGTGGCCGATGCGGCCCCCAGCGCTTCGTCGACATTGTCGCCGTTCAAGACGACGCGCTGCACCAGCTCAGAAATCACGTTGGAGCCGATGATCTCGCCGGCTTTTTCATTCGAGGCGTGATCAGCGCTCTCGTAACCGAGGTTGTAGCCACCGGCCGCGGACGCCGCCATCAGTTCCACCTCGGGGGCGTATTTTTGAATGATGTCGTTGTCCTGATAGAGCGGGCTGTTATTGATCGACTGAAGCACCGGCAGGACGTGGCCAGGGGCCGCATGAAGCTGCTGGATGTAGCCCTCCGGATCGAAGAGGAAGGCCGCAAACAGCTTTGCCGCATCCTTCTGCTGCGACTGCGCCGGAATGAAAACCGACGGGAAGTCATTGAAGGTCCACGGTGCGATATCTTCGGACATGCGCGGGTAGGTTACACACGTGATGTGATCGGCAATCGACGGGTTCTGATCGCGCACATTGGCCAGAACGCGGCCGGTATAGATGCCGGTCGCCGTGGCACCGGACACGAACGCCGTCAGGCTTTCACCCCACGAATAGTTGGTGGCGCCCGGCGGGCAGAATTCGCGCATCTCGCGATAGAATTCCAACGCATTGCGCGTACCTTCATTGTCGATGGCAACTTCAAGATCGGGGCTGAACACCTGGCCGCCGGCCTGATGGATGAAGCCGATGAAAATCAGCGACGTCATCGAATTGGCACCGTAGGGCAGTGGCGCGCCATAAAGACCACCAGTCTGCATCGCAGTCACCGCCGTGCGCATCTCGTCCCACGTGGTGGGGGCGCTTTCGATACCGGCCTGCTGCATCAGATCCTTGCGGAGCCACATCATGTTGGCCGCTGAGTTGCCGATGCCGGTGCCGCAATAATTGCCATCTGCGGCCTGGAAAACATCATTTGCGCCGGGGAAGTAATCGTCGGCCCCGATGGCTTCGATCACATCGTTGAAGGGCTCGACCAGGCCATTGGCATAGTAGGACTGAACCGCGAAAGAGGGCAGGTGCGTGACGATATCGGGCACCTCGCCGGACGAGAACGCGGCGGCGAGCTGCGGCGCGTAGCCTTCGTCTGACGTTGTCTCGAACACCACGGTGATATCGGGGTGGAGCGCCTGGAACTGAGCGATCTGAAATTCATAGGCCGCGACCTGCGCGGGTGACGCCTGTGGGGACCACCAGCGGATCGTTGCATTGGACTGCGCGCGTGCGCGGATCGGCATGGCTGCCAGCGCCGTGGTCGCCGTCAGGCCCTGCAGGGCCGTGCGGCGCGAAATGCTATTCGCAAGAATCGAACGTTTGGTCACCGTAATCTCCCACCAGTTTATGTTTGTTCACATAGCGAACGATTGTGCGATAATTCACCCTTCGCTTGAGTTGTGCAAGTATTATTACGAAATCTGCGGATGTAGCGGCGGCGTTTCCTGTGATAGGAAGATGCAAATCAATAAGTTTCCTGCCCGGCATCGGGGTGGGGCACCAGGTAAATTCAGGGGGATGCCATGGCGAAGCCGCCCGGCACCGCAAACCGCGAAACACCATCAAAGGGCGGTAGCCGCACCGGTCTGATGACGGCGGCCCCGGATGATATCGACGAGAGCGCTGGCGACACCGCCAATTCGCGAGATTATGTCAGCTCGCTTGCGCGGGGTCTGGACGTGTTGCGGGCCTTTAATCGCACCCGGCGCAAGATGACCCTGTCGGAGGTGGCCGCGGAGACCGGCAATACCCGGGCCGGCGCGCGCCGGATCCTGTTGACGCTTGTGCGCGAGGGCTACGCCGTCGCGGATGGCCGCCTGTTCGACCTGACGCCGAAGGTGCTGGAGCTTGGGTTCTCGGTTCTGTCCTCCAAAGGTACCTGGGATATTGCGCGTCCGTTCATCGAGCATCTGTCGGAAGAGATCCGCGAAAGCGTATCGGCCGCCGTGCTGGACGAATACAGTGTCGTCTATGTCAGCGGCACGCAGTTCCACCGTGTCATCAGTGTTGGGATCACCGTCGGGCGCCGGTTCCCCGCCCATTGCACCGCCACCGGCCGGGTCCTTCTGGCGGCCCTGCCGGACGCACAATGGCCCGATATGCTCGCCTCCATCCAGTTGACGCGCATGAATGAGCGTACGGTCACCGACCGGGATGAGTTTCGGGCGATCCTGGAAGATGTGCGGGCCAAGGGATGGTCGCTGGTCAATCAGGAATTGGAGATCGGGCTGATGTCGATCGCGGTGCCGGTTGCGCTGTCGTCAGGGGCGATCATCGGTGCGGTCAATGTGGGTATCCCGACCCTGCGTATGACGCCGGAGGGCATGGTTGATGAGATCCTGCCCAAGCTCCAGACCACTGTTGAAAACATCACGCAGGCGCTGAAGCGCTAAACCGCGAAGCGGGCGGGGGTGAACCGCTCGGGGTCAAACCCGGTTTGGGCGCCAAGCGCAATGGATGCGGCCATCTGCCCAACCATTGGCCCAAGCGTGTAGCCCGCATCCCCCGGAATCGCCATGATGATACGTTCAGCCCCGGGCAAGGCCCCGATGACGGAGGCGCCGTCAATTGTGGTGTTCATCCCGGCCCAGGTCCGGATCACCTTCAGGCCCGAGATCGCGGGGGCGAGCTTTGCCGCCAGCGCCACGTTTCCGAGGAGCGACGAGGGCCGGACCAGCGGCGGCTGGGTCGGGCCACGATAGGTCGCTGGCCAGCCGCCACCGATTACGATCTGGCCGGATCCGAATTGCTTCAACGTGATGGAGCGTTCCGCATGCTGAACGAGGTGATTGATCGACGGTGCCCCCGGTTCCGTGATGTTCATATGCAGTGGCTCGGCCCGGGTGGGGATACTCACGCCGAACCCGTCTGCCAAACGGCCTGCCCCCCAGGCCGCCGCAACGATGACCTGATCGGCCTGCAGCGGTCCCTCTGCCGTGGTTGCTTCCACTCCGCGCGCTGTCAAGGCTAGGCCGTCGACCTTCCCGTTGATCCGCGTAATTCCGGCGGCATCGGCCCGGCCGCGCAACAGGCGGTTGGCGAGAAGGGGGTTCAGCTTTCCCTCGTCGCGGCACAATTCGGCCCCGATGATGTGGGGCCCGAGCCAGGGCGCGATCTGGTCAAGCGCGCGGCGATCGAGGATTTCAACGGAGAGGCCCTGCGCGGCCTCGCGGTCCGCCTTGTGTTCAAGAAACGCCAGCTGGTCCGGGGTTTCGGCCAGCATCAAGCCGCCGTTGCGAACCAATTCCACGCCCCCAAGTACCGCATCCAGCCGCACCCATTCCTCCGCCGCGGCGCGGTAGAACGGCAACGACGCTTCCACATTGGGCACCTGATCGGGGTAAAGCCGCATGAAGCGGCTTTGCATCTGCACATGCAGCGACCCCGCATTCGCGTCGGACCCGGCATTCACGCCCGCATCGATTATTGTCACCGAAGCGCCCGCATCCGCCAAGGTGATCGCGGCGAGCGTACCGGTCACCCCGCCCCCGATCACGAGCACGTCAGCCCTCGCCATAAAGCGCCTCTTCCGCCGCGAGGATGGAGGAGATCGCTACCGGCTTGATCGGCACGCGGGGTGCGAAGAAGCTGAGATCCTCAACGGGCTTGCCGGTGGCCTCCGCCACCATTCGGGCGGCCACCGGCCCGCAATAGCGCCCCTGGCACCGTCCCATGCCGACGCGGGTGGACCGCTTCAACGTGCCCGCATGGCCCGGTTTGCCCTCCAAGCCGTTGCGCAGGTCGCCGATGGTCAATTCCTCACACCGGCAGACAAGTGTGTCGTCCGGCATCGTCGCGGCGTTCCCTGGGGCAATGTCATAGAGTTCCCAGAGGCGGGATTGAAACCGGCGATGGCTGGCGAGGGCGCGGCGCGCCGCAAACAGGTCATAGGCGTCGCCATGGCCCGTTGCAGCCGCGGCATGAGCTCCGGCGATGATCCCTTCCTGGCGCGCCGTGGGGGCACCGCCGAGGCCTTTGCAATCCCCAACAGCATACAGCCCCGACACATTGGTGTGCATCGCGTCGTCGGTATGGCAGCGCAGGGTGCCCATCGCCGGATCATAACCCATCTCCGCCCCAAGAAGGCGCAGGATCTCGTTTTGCGGCTCGAACCCGGAATTCATGCACAGGGCGTCCACGCCGATGGTGTCCTCGACCCCCGCTGCGCTGCGGAACGTGGCAAGAAGCTCCGATCCGCTTTGCGTCACGCCCACGAGCTCGCAGGCATTGCGCATATCGATCCCACGGCGGCGCAGGGCCAATTCCATCGTCACGCCTTTGGCCGTCTGGCTCGGACCGGCGACGCCCATCTTCAATGATGCAAAGGGGCGCTGCAACGGATGCGGAGCCCGTTCCGCAAGGCGCACGATCTCGGCCCCGCCCCGCGCCAGTTCCAACGCGACCTGGAGGTTGAGCGGCCCGGAGCCGCAGACGACAACCCGTTTGCCGGGCAAGGTACCGTAGCTGCGCCAAAGGGTCTGCGCCGCGCCGGTTGTCATCACGCCGGGCAGTGTCCAGCCGGGGACCATGACGGGGCGTTCATAGGCGCCGGTGGCCACAATTGCCGTCTTGGGCCGTGCGACGATGGCCGTTTCACCTTGCTGTGCAAGGAAAAGCAGCGGGTCGAATGCGCCCCACAGCTCCACCCCTGAAAGGATCTCGGCCCCCGAGCCGCGCGCTGTGGCGAGCAGCTCCGCCCCTTCCTGCTGTTGAGCATCCAATACGGAGCCGTCGGCAGATTGCTTGTAGTATTGCCCGCCCGCAACTTTGCGCTCGTCCAGAACCACCACATCCGCCCCTGCCCGGGCGGCAGTGATGGCAGCCGATAATCCGCCCGCCCCGCCGCCGATCACCAATACGTCGGGTGAGAGATGCATCGGTGCAGATGGCGCGACATGTGCCCCGGAGAATTCCGGGAATGGGGCCTGCTTGGCGACGACCATGCCGTCGCGCACGGGCGACATGCAGGCCCGCAGATTTGGCATGCCATCGACGCTGACAAGGCATTCCTGACAAACACCCATGCCGCAAAACATGCCGCGATCGGCAGATTTGGCGGTTTCCCGAAATGCGCGATGGCCTGCCTCGGTCAGGGCAGCGGCAAGGCTCTGCCCTTCGCGCGCGGCGATCTTGTGCCCGTCGAAGGTGAAGGTGATCTCAGTCATCATCCGCCTGTGTCATCAACCCGTCCCGCGCAGCCACAAGCCGGGCAACGGCCTCCGCCCGCCACGCAACACGTTTCGGTATATCCGCCTCGGCCAGGATCTCCCGCCGCGCGGCGGTGACCCGCGCCACCAATTCGTCGCTCCAGTTCACATGTTCGCCGCGCCCCTCGCCGATCCGTTTGTAGGCGGGGCCCATCCGAGCGGCATGGGCCGCAATCCCGCCGGGCGTGTTGAGCTCCGCGGTTTCAAACGGGCCGGACAGCGCCCATCGGGGTCCAAGGCCCATGCGCATCACCGCATCAATACCCGCCACATCCGTTATGCCCTCGTCCACAAGCCGATAGGCCTCGCGCAGCACCGTGCTTTGCAACCGGTTCAGAACGAAGCCTTCGATTTCCTGCCCCAGCACGATGGCGGCGAACCCGGCGACTTCGAACAGGGTTTGCGCCTTGGTGGCAAATTCCGGGTCTGTGCCAGGTGCGGGCACCAGTTCGATCACTCGCAAGACCGAAGGGGGGTTCACTGGATGGGCCACGAGGCAGCGGGATTGCTGGGTCACATCCGGCACGATCCGGGACATCGGGATGGCCGACGACGCGGTAGCGAGGATGGTCTCAGGCCCGGCCTCCTCCAGAAGCCGCGAGAAGATGTTTTCCTTGATCGCCAGATCTTCCGGCCCGCATTCCAGAACCATCACGGAATCCGCCAGCTCATTGGTTGCCTGCGCGGCCACATCTACCGTGCCACGCGCTGCGCCTGAGAGGCCCGCCGTCGCGATCACCTGATGTTGATGGGCCAACGCGCCGGGCACCGAGGCCCGCCGATCCGTGTCCGGATCAACAAGCGTAACCTGCGCGCCCGCCTCGGAAAATGTCGCCGCGAAGGCCACGCCAATCGAGCCCGCACCAAGGATGACGATCCGCACATGATTAACGGGAGAGGGCGGTTTTTCTTGCATGTGTTCACATAACGCACAACTGTGCGGCCCTAGCAATCGGTAAAGTAAACCCTAGGCGGAGGGCTGGACGATGACAAAGGATGTCTCACTGAGCGGACGGGTCGCCGTTGTCACGGGGGCCGCGCGGGGCCTTGGCCGCGCCATTGCCAATCGCTTGGCCGCGGATGGCGCCACGATCATCGTAGTCGATCGCCCGGCTGCGCTGAGTGATGCACCTGAGGGGTGGCAGGTGGCAGAAATCGATTTGGCGGACGATACCGCCGACAAGGCCCTGGCGGATTTGGCTCGGACACTGGGGGTGGTGGATATCGTCGTGGCGAATGCCGGTGTGGTGCCGCCATGGCGCGGCATGGACGCGTTGGACCTGGCCGAGTGGGACCGGGTGATGCGCATCAACACTTGGGGTGTCGCAGCGACAATCGGGGCCTTCGCGGAGGCCTTGGAGCAATCTGGGCATGGGTCCGTCGTGGCCATGGCGTCCATCAACGGCTACCGCGCGCATCCCAAGCAGGTTCTCTACACGGCTTCAAAACACGCGGTGATCGGCATCGTGCGCGCCGCCGCGCTGGACCTCGGGCCGCGCCATATTCGCGTCAACGGCCTGGCCCCCGGCCCGATTGCAACCGACGCCCTGCTGTCGCGTCTTGAGACGCGCCACGCCCAGGGTGAGCCGCAGCCGGTTGTCGCTCTTCAGGAACTGGCCAACGGATCGGCGCTGGGCCGGCTTGCCACGCCAGAAGACGTCGCCAACGCAGCGCATTTTCTTGCGTCCGATGCATCGGCAGGGATGACGGGAACGATCTTGCCGGTCGAGGCTGGCCTCGCCTAGGTCAGCCGCGTCCCTTCCAGCCATTGGCGGCGAGGATGTCGTGACTCGCCTTTATGTCCCCGTCCGGGTCCGCACCAGGGGCCAGGGCGTCGGTGATGATCTCCAACACCGTCACACCATCATAACCTATATCCTGCAACGCCTGCGCGGATGGCCCGGGATCGACGATGCCGGTGCCAAGACGCTCGTGTTTGAAATCGTCATAGCCAGAATCCGAGATATGCACGTTCTTGACCAGATCGCCCAACATGCGGATGGCCTCGGCCGGGTCCTCCTTGATGAAGGCACTGTTGCAGACATCGAAATTCACGCCGACTTCCGGCCCGATCAGGGCAGCCGTATCGGCAATGTCCTTGGCGGTCGGCAGATAAGTGAACGGTACGTTTTCCAGCAGGAGCTGCACACCGGTTCCCTTGGAATAGGCCAGAAGCTCCTGCATGCCTTCCACAAACCAGTTGAGCATCCAGTCATGCGGTGGGTTGATCAGGCTGTTCACCGGGCCCGGGATCGCCACGACATAGGGGCATTCCCATTCCGCGGACAGATCAATCGCCTCCTTGTAGCGGTCGAGCGTGTAGGCCCGCATCAGGCGATCGACGCCGTTGGGGTTGTTGTCAAGCAGCGGATAGCAAAAGCTGCTGATCCGGCCGCCTTCTCCGTTCAGCCACGCCTTGTACTCGCGACGGTCCTTCACCGTAAGCTCCCGCGGCCAGCAATGGGGCGGGAAAATCATCATCTCATAGGTGTCAAACCCCAAAGTTTTCAGATGCTTCAGCGCATCAAGGCCGCTGTGCGAATAGAGGAAGGGAAAGGTGCTGGCAGCGACGTCAAGTTGGGGCATTGTGGGGCTTTCCGCTTGTCAGGGTTACAGGGCCGTGTTCAGATAACGAACAAACGTTACCATACCGCACGCACTATACCGGCAGGGCAACGCGGATCAATCGCATTCTCGGAAGGTGTTTTCCGCCCATGACCAGCCAGTTGTTTTCCGAATTCGATCTGGGGGGGCTGCCCCTGCCCAATCGCGTCGTGGTGTCACCGATGTGCCAATATGCGGCGCGCAATGGCGTGCCGGGGCCGTGGCACCATGCACATCTGGTGCAGTTCGCGATGTCCGGTCCCGGCCTGATCTTCGTGGAGGCGACGGGGGTGGAGCCGGAGGGGCGGATCACCCCCGGATGCACTGGGCTCTACGACGACGCTACGGAGGCGGCGTTTGCCGGGATCGTTGGGTTCATGAAATCAATTGGAGACAGCCGCGTTGGCATTCAGCTGAGCCATTCCGGCCGCAAGGGCAGCACGGTTGCACCGTGGGAAGGCGGTGGGTTGATCGAAGGCGAAGGCGCATGGATCACCGATGCGCCGTCTGCCGTGAAATACCTGCCGGGTTGGCCTGAGCCGCGGGCGATGGACGATGCGGCGCTGACGCGGGTGAAGGACGCCTTTGTGGATAGCGCCCGCCGCGCGGCCCGTGCGGGCTTTGATCTGGTGGAAGTGCACGCGGCCCACGGATATCTGCTGCATCAATTCCTGTCCCCCATCACCAACACTCGGACGGACCAGTACGGCGGATCACTTGAAAATCGCATGCGTTATCCATTGGAGATTTTCGCCGCTGTGCGGGAGGCGTTCCCGGCGGATCGTCCGGTGATGCTGCGCCTGTCGGCAACCGACTGGATCGAGGGCGGCTGGGATATGGACAGCTCTGTCACGTTTGCGGCGGCGTTGAAGGATCTCGGCTGTGCGGCTGTCGACGTCACATCGGGCGGGCTGGACCAACGACAGGTGATCACCACCGGGCCGGGTTATCAGGTGGGCTTTGCCGAGACGATCCGGCGCGAGACAGGCCTGCCGGTCATGGCCGTCGGGCAGATCACCGATCCGGTCCAGGCCGAAACCATCATCGCCACCGGACAGGCCGATCTGGTCGCCCTGGCGCGGGGCATGTTGTGGGATCCAAGGTGGACGTGGAAGGCGGCTCTGGCTCTGGGCGCAGAGATCTCGCTGCCCGCGCCTTATGCGCGCTGCAACCCGGCGCTGGCCGCCAAACCCTTCGTCACGAGGAGCTGAGCCATGGGTGAACTGACCGGAAAGACCGTCATTGTCACTGGCGCCTCCAAGGGGATCGGCGCGGCGACGGCATCGGCCATGGTCGCCGCTGGCGCAAACGTCATTGCCCATTACGGCGCAGACAGGTCAGGCGCAGAGGCTGCGACGGGTGGCCACGCGCATCTGATTCAGGCTGATTTTCGCGATATGGCCGCGGTGGATGCCTTTTGGACGGAGGCGGCAGAATTCGCTAGCGGTCAGATCGATGTGTTGGTGAACAATGCCGGGATCATGCGGCAAACCGGCGGCATCCAAGACCCTGTAGAAGAATGGGATAAGGTCTGGACGGAAGCAATCGCCGTCAACGTCACCGCCCCGGCACGCTTGTTGCGCCATGCCGTCCGATCCTGGTTGGAGGCCGAGGTGCATGGCGCGATCATCGGCATCGGATCGTGGGTTTCGACCCGAGGTACAGCCAATCCCGGTGCGATTGCCTATGCCGCCTCAAAGGCCGCGATCTCAGCCGCCACGAAGACCGTTGCACGGAACTACGCCGCACAAGGTATTCTGGCCTACGTCATTGCGCCGGGCGTGGTGCGCACGCAGATGTCGGTTGATAGTGCCGCAAAGACCGGCGGTGAGGCCGCCGTGACAGCGACCTTGCCCATGGGCGAATGGGTGCCGCCATCCGATATCGCCGAAACCGCTGTGTTTCTGGCCAGTGGCCGGGCCCGCCACCTGACTGGTGCGACCATAGACCTGAACGGCGCGGCCTATATCAGATGAGCCTATTCGGCGGCGGCGCTGTGACGCCCTTCGATTTCATCCACGATCCGATCGAGCTTGGCCATCAGCGGCACCATCCGCGCCACCCTGTCGCGGCCTTCCGCGCCGAGCGACGCGAAGGTTGTGATCGGCGCGCGCACGTCCCCCACCGGGTATCCAGCCGCCGCCGCCAGCGCCTTGGAATAGCATTGATGCCCGTAGAGCGGATGGCCCGCCGTGATGATCGCGTCGAACTCCGAAATCACCGATTGCACCGCCTGCACATCGTCCCACCGCCCTTGCTCGGCCCAATCCACGAACTTGACCGAGGCGCGGGGGATGTAATTGCCATAGGGGTTCACATAGCCTTTTGCGCCCATCTTGTAGCTTTCCAGCACCCGCTGCCCGGCCCAGACATTCATCAACCCGTCGCTTTCGACGATGATGTCATGGATGCGTTCGATCCGTTGACTGGCCTCCTTGATGTAGCGGATTTGCTCGAAGCTCTTGGTCAATTGGCCGACCAACTTGGCGCTCATATCCACGCGGCTGGTGAACGGATTGTTGTAGAGCATGATTGGAAGATCGCAGGCCTCACAGATCGCCTTGTAGTAATTGAAGATCTCATCCTCGGTCGGCGTGTAGTAGTAGGGCGGGATGATCATGAGGCCGTCCGCGCCAAGCTCTTCCGCCTGTTTCGAATAGCGCATGGCGTTGGGGGTGTAGGCATTCATCGTGCCGATCATGACGGGGATCCGCCCGGCAATGTGTTTGACGGTGGCGTCGACGAATTCCTCGCGTTCGGTATCGGTGATGGTCAGGAACTCGCCGGTCGTGCCAAGGATGATGATGCCCGGCACGCCGGAGGCCAGTTGCCAATCAAGGAAGCGCTCCCAGGCCGGGTAATCGATGGCCTCGCCGCCTTCAGTGAAAGGTGTAATCGTGACAGTGTAGCTGCCGGAGAAGGGCGTATGGGTCATGGCGTGATCCTTTGGCGGGGCGGGCAATGAAAACGGCGGATGTGGTGATCATCGGCGGCGGCATCACCGGGCTGATGACGGCGTGGAACCTGGCTGAGGCCGGGGCGGATGTCGTGTTGCTGGAAGCGGGCGATCTGGGCGCTCAGGCGTCGGGCGCCAATGCGGGCAGTCTGCATTTGCAGATCCAGTATCCCGAATTCGTCAAATACGGGGCGGATTGGGCGCGCGCCTATGGGCCGTGCCTCGGGTTCCTGAAACAGTCGCTGGCCCTGTGGCAGGATCTGCCGGGGCGTTCCGGTGTGGATCTGGATGTAAGGCTGGGCGGCGGGATCGTCGTGGCGCAGGACGATGCGCAGATGGCTCAGATCGAAGCTAAGGCGCGGATCGAAGCCGAGTATGGCGTTGAGACGGAAATGTTGGACCGCGACGCGTTGCGGGCAATTGCACCTTACCTGTCTGACAAAGCCATTGGCGGCGGGTTTTGTGCGATGGAGGGCAAGGCCAATCCGTTGCGCGTGATACCTGCGGTCCAGGTGGCGCTGCAACGGCTCGGCGTTACGGTATTGCGAGAAACCCCGGTGACGGCGATCGTTTCGGAAGGTGGTGGATACACCGTGATGACGAAAGGTCGTGCAGTTCATGGGCGCCGGGTAGTCAACGCTGCCGGAGCGTCCGCCGGTAAAGTCGCCGCCATGCTTGGCCTGCACATCGAGATTGACGGATTCCCGCTGCAGGTCACGGTGACAGAGCCGGTGGCCCCGCTGATCCAGCATCTGATCTATTCCGCGGCGGGCAAGCTGTCGCTGAAACAGGCCCCAAACGGGGGATGTATCATTGGCGGGGGGTGGCCGTCTGCCGAAAGACCCGATGGCAGCCTTGCGACCGATCCGCAGAGCCTGACCGGCAACATGGCGATTGCGGCGGATGTGGTGCCCCGTCTGTGCCAGGTGCGCGCGCTGCGCAGTTGGACGGCCTGGGTAAACGGCACCCCCGATTGGAGGCCGATTCTGGGTGAAATGCCGGGCCAACCCGGCTTCTTTCTGGCCCTGTTCCCCTGGGTGGGGTTCAGCGCCGCGCCGATGACGGCCAAGGTGGCCGCCGAACTGGTGCTGGGTCAGCGCAGCACGGCGTCCCTCAAGGGGATTTCCGTTCTCGCGGATTGACACTCGCGCGCCCATTTCAAGCGACGCCGCGATTGACCCCGTCACCCTGGGCCTTCTTGCGCTTGTAGGCGCGCCACGTCATCGCCCATTTTGCAGGGTCCTCGAACACGTCGCCCTTGAGTTGGGAGACTGGCTGATTGTGAGGCGCGGATTTGACCATCTCCGGATCTGTCCGGGCCTCCTCCACGATCTTGGCCACCACGTCGATCCAGAGATCGATATCCTCTTTCGACCACAGCTCACCGGCTTCGGGTGTGAAAGGCTCCGCTACGATCCAGGGCTCATGGCTCATCCACCATGGATCAATCCCGTAATCGGCCATGCGGTTGGCGAAATCGACAGTACTGATACCGGTTTCCTCGAACAGCGGCCCAAGAGACCACCGAGTCATTTCCATGCGGTGGGTTTTGATCTCGGGGTTGGAGATTTCCAGGCCGGGGATCTTCGACAGGCGCATATCCATGTAATTGTTGGCGACGACGGAGATATCGGAGGCCAGTTCGATCCCCTCCGCGCCCATGCCACGTGCCCAGGCATAGGCCTTCACCACCTGCGGAACGTTGCCCCAATACTCGCGCACCTTGCCCGCGGATTTCGGACGGTCTTCGTCCAATACATAGCGGCTGCCATCCTTCGTGACGACCGGGCAGGGCAGATACGGCGCCAGCTCGTCTGAGCATCCGAACGCGCCCACGGCGGGGCCGCCGCCCGCCTTTGGTGCACCGAAGGTTTTGTGCAGCATGAACATGCAGGCATCGAACCCAAGCTCCCTTGCGGAGAGTTTGCCCATGACGCCATTGAAATTCGCATGGTCGTAGAAGCAAAGCGCGCCGGCCTCTTTCGCGATGCGGACCCATTCTTTGATCTCCGGGTTGTAGATGCCCATGTCGTCGGGGTTGTTGATCATGATCAGGGCGGTTTTGTCGCTGACCGCCGCTTTCAGGGCCTCGAGCGACGGGTAGCCGTTCTCCTCAAGCGGTAGGTTCACCACCTTGAAGCCTGCGGCGGCGGCGGTTGCGGGGTTACAAGGATGGGCCTGAACGGATGTGACCATCTCGGTGCGTTGCCCCAGCATACCGCGATCGGCCCAATAGGCACGGGCCACGATGGCCATGGTGTAGGCCGCATCCGCCCCGCCACCGGCTTGGAAAATGAACTGATCCATCCCCGACAGCGACCGCAGGATGCCGTCGAAATCATGGATGATGCTCAACACCCCTTGCAGCGTGTCGGGGTGCTGATAGGGGTGCACTTCGGCGAGCTCAGGCCGCAGGGTCGCGTATTCGGACGTCTTGGAATTGTATTTCATGGTGCAAGTACCGAAGAGGCTGACACCCATCATGCCCAACGTCATCTGGCTCAAATGCAGGTAATGGCGCTGCGCTTCGAATTCCGTGATCTCAGGCAATTCGGGACGATCCTTGCGCGCCATGGCAGCGGGGATCAGATCGGTGCCGACCGCATCGATGACGTCCGCTTCGGGCGCGGGAAAGATCTGCCCCCGGCCACCGGGGCGGCCCATCTCCATCACAACGGGTTCGTCCCATTTCGCGGCGTGAAACTCTGGCAGGCGGGTCATTGGAGGATCTCCTTCAACGTATTGGCGAGACGGCGGATATCGGCGGCGGAATGCATCTCGGTCACGCAGTAAAGCGCGGATTGGCCGAGGTTCAGGCCCTCGTCCGAGATGTCCTTGCCACCAAAGATGCCATGGGCACGCAGGGCGTCGTTGACCGCAGCCACGCTTTGGCCCGTGTCATCGAAATTCACCACGAATTCCTTGAACTGGGTATCGGGCCAAACCACGCGAACGCCCGGAACATCGTTCAGCAGTTTGGTGGCGTATCGCGCGCGCGATACGATCAGTTGGCCAAGTTCGCGGAAGCCTTCGGGGCCAAGCAGGCTCATGTAGACCGCGCCGGCAATCGCCCAGAGATAGGTGGAGTTACCGGTCCAGTCGTTGCCGTCTTCGCGCATCCCGTAGGAATTCTGGTGTGGGCAGGCGAGGCCGAAGCCGACTTCCCCCTCGGTCTGCGTCTCCGCGATGGAGACCAGAAAGCCGTTATACGTCCGCACATAGCGTTCTTCGTCACGCGACGCGATGAAGCCGCCCGCACCGCCGCCGCACTGCATATGCACGCCAAGGGGTTGCACCGGGCCGGTCACGATATCCGCGCCGTAATCGCCGGGCGCGGCCATCACGCCAAGGCTGGCCGGGTCGACCCCCACGATGGTCTCTGCTCCCGCCGCACGGGCGAGTTTCGCGATCTCCGCGGCACCCGTTTCAATTGTGCCGAGATAGGCCGGGTTCTCAAAATAGACGGCGGCCACATCGTCGCCGAGCTTGGACTTCAGATCGCTCAGGTCCAATCGGCCCGAGGTGGGATCAGCGGCGACAGGAACCACCTCAAGACTGCCCTCCATCTCGCTGGGCTGGCAATAGGTGCGGATCACCGACAGGCGCTCCGGGTCGGACAGGTGCGGCACCAGAACCTTGGAGCGGCCCGTCATCCGCGCCGCCATCCGCATCGCGTGTCCAATCGCACAGCCCCAGGAATAGACCGGCAATTGCACGACATCGAGGTTCAGCAGTGCGCCCAGTTGCGAGGAGAACTCGAACCACGCCTGATTGCGGCCATGGTCGGACTGGTAGCTGCCCCAGACGTTGGTGGCGAATTCGGTGCGCCCGACGATCTCGTCGACGATGGCAGGCACATGGTGTTGCCAGACGCCTGCGCCCAGAAAGCTCAGATTGGCCTCGCAATCCTCGTTGCGCTTCAGCCGCGTGATAAGATCGCGGCGCAGCTCCATCTCGGAGGTCAGCGCCGGGGGCAGATCGAGCGGTGCCTTGCGAAAATGGTCGTCCGGTATCTGCTCGAACACATCGGCGACGGAGGATGCTCCGATCTCGGCCAGCATCGCATCGATCGCGCCGGGGGCGGATAGGGCCATCCAAGGGTGTGATCTGGTATCGGTGGGCATCAACTGGCCTCCTCATATCCGTGCCGGTCGTGTGCTGCGGCAGAGTTGATTCTGATATTTGCGCAAGACTTGCACAAAAGTTCGCATAACGCACACACCGATTCAGCCTGCGGACAGACGCATCATGGTTTCTCGTCCGCGCCCGGTACGAACGCGCAGGTAGCCGGACAATTCCGCGTCCAGATCAGGCTCACCACTATCGACCCAGAGTATGGGTTGCGCGAGGCGGGCGAGTTTGTCTTCCGACGCCAGAACGATGAGCCCGTCCTTCCCCGCGCGGCGCAGCGTATCGGGGCCGATCTGCTGGTTCCCGCGCCCGATCAGAAACCCCTGCTGTCCCGTCACCCCCAAGATGATCCTGACCGGTCCTTGACCCGCAAGCGCGATAAGCTCCGTCGCGTCCAGATCGCGCCCGACCACCGCGCCGTCGCGCATGGCATCGGTGCCTAGGATCGTGGGCGCGTGTCCGGCGGCCCGCATCACCGCACCGGCGCTGGTTCCGGGGCCGATCACGTAGAGCGTACCCGGCGCCATCTCCGCTACGATCTGTGTAGCGGCGGCGGACAGTGCCGTGCCCCAATCCACCCGCGGTCCGCCTTTGGAAGCCTGCATCCGGTTGCGCAGAATTGGCACGCGGGCGTGGCCGTAGAGTTTCGGCGCGATGTGGCCAGCACGAAGCGCAGCCTCGTCGATGTCCATGACTTCGGCGTCATCGGTCCAGCTGATCCGGTCGGGTGCAGCCACGATGTCGGCGATCAGGGCGCCTGCCGCTTCCGGGGAGATCGCAAAGACGCCGGAGTGCATTTTGACACCGCAGGGAATCCCGAGGATCGCCTGGTTTGGCGCGATGTCGGCGCAGACGTCGCGGGCCGTTCCATCCCCACCCGCAAAAACGATCAGGTCGCAATCGGCCATCTGTGCAACCGCGGCGCGCGTGTCCCGCGCCGATCCGGTGAGCGGCATCGGGCGGATGTCGATATCAAGGTTGAGGCCCTCGGCTACATCTGCCCCGAGGGCACCGGGGGCGAGGGCGATCTTGGCTCCGGGCAGCCGGTCCGCCACGCGCTGCAGGGCCCGACGTGCCCGCGTGCCGGCTTGCGGGGCGGCCCCGCGCGCCAAGGCGTCGGCCACGATGCCCGGGCCATCCGTGCCTTTCAGCCCGACACGTCCGCCAAGGCCCGCAATCGGGTTCACGATCAGTCCGATCCGCACGGCGTTCTTTTCCTCCTGCCGCAATCCCGCTTGCAGCCCTGTTCATTATCCGCACACTTGTGCGCGAATTGGAGAGTGCCATGAGTATGACGCCAGAGAAAGCCACCATCGGGCGAAACGTCCCCCTGCGCCGTCTTGTCACCGGCCTGTGGCAGATGGCCGATCAGGAACGGGACGGGAAGCCATTCGATCTGGATGCCGCCGCCGCCGCGCTGGTGGGGTATGCCCGTGACGGGTTCGACAGCTTTGATATGGCGGACCATTACGGCAGCGCCGAGATCGTGGCCGGAATGGCGCACAAGGCGCTGCGTGACGCGGGGGAGGCGCCGCCAACGATCCTCACGAAATGGTGCCCGGAGCCCGGCGCGATGGATTTGGCCATGGTTCGGGCAGGCGTTGAAATCGCGCTGCGTCGGCTCGACCTGCCCAGTGTCGATGTCATGCAGTTCCATTGGTGGCGCTACGAGGATCCGGAATACCTGACCGCGCTCCACAACCTGATGCGGTTGCGGGAGGAGGGGTTGATCCGCGAGATCGGGTTAACGAATTTCGATGCCGCCCACCTGCATCTGGCCCTGAGCGAGGGGATCGAAATCGCCTCGAACCAGGTGTGTTTCTCGCTATTGGATCGACGGGCCGCCAGCGCGATGAGCGAGGTGGCCCGTGCGAATGGCGTTGCCATCCTGGCGTTCGGAACGCTCTGCGGTGGGTTTCTGTCGGACAAATGGCTGGGTCGGGATGAACCGGCCGAGATCCCCGATTGGAGCCGGATGAAGTACAAGCGGTTCATTGATGCAAACGGGGGCTGGACGCGGTTTCAGGCGCTTCTGGCAACCCTGGGTGAGGTCGCGGGCAAACACGACGTTTCGATCAGCAACGTCGCCACCGCATGGACGCTGAGCCACCCGGCCATCACCGCCACGATCATCGGGGCGCGTCTTGGGGAACGGCAGCACCGGCAGGACAACAAGCGCGCACTGGACCTTGCACTGGATGCCGATGACCGGGCCGCAATTGCCGCCGTGCTGAATGAGATGGATAAGATCCCTGGCGATTGCGGGGACGAGTATCGCAAGCCGCCCTTCCTGACGGCGTCAGGAGATCTGAGCCACCATCTTGATGCCCTGCCGCCCGTCTTTCCCATTGTCGAGAGTGCCGTACGTCCCGGGCGGGTGCGGGCCGACAGCGGATCGATCTGGGAAGAGAAAGCCGGGTTTGCCCGTGCTATCCGCAGCGGGGACCGCGTTCTTGTCAGCGGAACCACCGCCACTGGGCCCAATGGAAACGCAATCGGGCAGGGCGATGCCGCGGCGCAAGCCACCTACATCCTGGACAAGATTTCCGCGTCTCTGGATGCGCTCGGCGGTACGCTTGAGGATGTGGTGCGCACCCGGATCTACCTGCGAAACGAGGCAGATTGGGAAGTGGTCTCAGCCATCCACGCCCGCTACTTCGGAGCGGTTCGGCCAGCGAACACGTTGATCGCCGGGGTGACATTGATCGGCGGTTACGACGTGGAAATCGAGGCCGAAGCCGACGTGGCAAACTGTGCGGGACAAGCCGGGGATTGACAGAATCCTAAAGCGACGTCCATCTTACGCACGAAAGTTCGCAATGCGCACAAGAACGGATGCGGTCTTTCCAGCCTTGGCGCGAGGTATGCCCGCGCCGCCCAACTTTGGAGGAAGATGAATGTTCAAGCGCACTTTCCTGGCCGCCCTTGGCGGGCTTGCCTTGCTGGCCACACCCTTTGCCGCCGCCGAGGCGCGCACGCTCGATGAAATCCTGTCCGAGGGGGTTCTTCGCGTGGGGATCAACCCGAATTTCCCGAATATGAGCACCCGGAACGATGCTGGCGATTGGGAAGGCTTTGACATCGACATCGCCAATGCGCTGGCGGCAGGTCTGGGCGTCGAAGTGGAATGGGTGCCGACGGAAACGCCGCAGCGCGTACCGTTCCTTGTGTCCGACCGGATCGACATTTCGCTGGGCGCGCTGACGCGGAACGCGGAACGCGCGATGCTGATCGATTATACCGTACCGCTCCACACCGAGGTGCTGGCGGTTCTGGCGACCGATGAGATCGAAGGCGACAGCTGGGAAGACTTCAACCTAGACAGCGTGACGCTTGCCAATATGCGCGGCAACTGGACCGTCGGCTGGATCGAAGAGAACATGCCCGAAGTTGAGCTGGAACTGGTCGACAGCCTGGCAGATACCGTGCGCCTTGTCGCACAGGGCCGCGCCGATGCGATTGTCGAGAATATCGACTTCTTCATGGCCTTCACCGAGAACTACCCCGACGTGAACTGGCGCGTGGTCGAGACACCGATCTTCGTGGCCTATTGCGCCATCGGCGTGGCGCAGGGAAATGACAATCTGACCGAAGTGCTGAACGTCATCCTCTACAACCTGCACTCCTCGGGCATGGTCAACGAGACCTGGCAGGCTCATTATGGCGCGCCGATGCTGCGCGAGGTTGAGCCGACACCATACTTCTGATCCACCCTTTGTTGCGCCCCGCCGAGCCCGCCGAGCCCGCCGGTTCGGCGGGGCGTTCAGGTGCCCGGACCATATATGGACTATAATTTCCAATACGGCGTGGTCTGGGACAATTTCGGTGCCCTGATGGAAGGCGCGTGGCTGACGTTTCAGCTGGGCGTCTTCGCATTTGCGGGCGGTGTGCTGATCGGTCTTCTGGGGGCCTCGATCAAGACCTATGGGCCATGGCCGCTGCGGTTTCTGGTCGATTGCTATGTCGTCTTCATCACCAACACGCCGGCCCTGATCCAGATCTATTTCCTCTATTTCGGTCTGCCGGAACTTGGCGTGCGCTGGTCGAACGAGACCTGCGTTCTGATCGGCCTCGTCCTGAATGCCGGTGCATATCTGACGATGATCCTGCGAGCCGGGTTCCTGTCCGTGCGCAAGACGGAACTTGAGGCGGGCCAAACGCTGGGGTTCTCCCTCGTGCAACAGATCCGCTACATCGTGGTGCCCCATATCGCCAAGACGGTGTACCCCGCGCTCGCCAACTTCTTCATCGTGGTACTGGTCATGGGCACGTCCATCGGCGCGCTGATCGGAGTGGATGATTTGACCGGGCAAGCGATCAACCTGTCGTCGATCAACTATCGCTGGCTGGAATACTTCTCGGTCGTGGCAGTAATCTACGTGGTGCTTACCTTCGTGGCCTCCATCGGGCTTGCCCTGTTGGGCCGGTGGGCATTCCGCGTGCGGGCGAGGATCTTCTGATGGAGCGTATCCTTGAGCAGATCCCGCGCTTCTTCACCACGGACAACATGGCGCTTTTGTTGCAATCGGCAGGGCTGACGCTGGCCATGACGCTGACGGGCTGCCTGATCGGGTTTGGCCTGGCCTTCGTTCTGGTTTATCTGCGGCAGATGCCGGGGCTCTGGGCCTTGCCGCTCCGGGTCGTGTGCATCACCTATGTTGAGGTCTTCCGGCGGATCCCGTTCATCGTGGTGATCTACCTTGTCCTGTTCTTCATCCAGACGGTTGCAAGTGATGCGTCGCTCTTTACCATCGCGGTCATATCCATCTGCATCTACGCGATCGCCTATACCGCCGACATCATCCGCGGTGGCCTGGAATCAGTGCCTGTCACCCAGACGGAGGCCGCGCGGGCGATGAATTTCGGGCGGCTGCGCACCCTCGTGACCGTGACCTTGCCGCAGGCCTGGCCGGTCATCCTGCCGCCTGCCATCGCCTTTGCTGTCAGTTTCATCAAGGACACCGCCCTGGTCAGCCAGATCGGTGTGTTTGAACTGACGTTCCGGGGCAAGGAACTGAACAATCAGGGCTATTCCGGTATCCTCGTCTTTGGCACGATCGCGATGTGCTATTTCCTCATGTCCTTCCCGCTCAGCATGCTGGGCCAATATCTGGAGAAACGGCTTGCCACACCTCGCGGTGAACGATCTGCGCGCAAAATACGGCGCGCTTGAGGTTCTGAAAGGCGTCAGCTTTTCGATGGAGAAAGGGCAGGTCGTCGCCCTTGTCGGACCGTCGGGATCGGGCAAATCCACGGTGCTGCGCACGCTGGTCGGTCTGACGCCGGTATCCGGCGGATCGGTCACGATCCATGGTGACGAGATCCGCTATTCCAATGCCGCCTCCGTGCGACGGGCGCGCGATCAGATGGCGATCGTGTTCCAGCAATACAATCTGTTCCAGAACATGCGCATTATCGACAACGTCACGGTTGCCCCGACCAAGATCAAGAAACGCCCCAAGGCCGAGGCACGGGCAGACGCCGAACGCCTCCTTGCCATGGTTGGGCTCGCCGACAAGCTGAACGCGTTTCCCGACCAGCTGTCCGGCGGGCAGCAGCAACGCGTCGCCATTGCCCGTGCGCTGGCGCTTCACCCCGAAATCCTTCTGCTGGATGAGGTGACGTCTGCGTTGGACCCCGAACTGGTGAACGAAGTTCTGGATACCATCCGCAGGCTCGCCACCGAGGGGATGACGATGATCCTCGTGAGCCATGAGATGGCCTTTGTCCGGGAGGTCGCGGACAAGGTGATTTTCATGGATAGCGGTGCGGTTGTGGAAGAGGGCCTGCCCGAGCAGCTGTTCGATGCGCCCAAGACCGACCGCGCGCGCGAATTTTTCGGGAAGATCCTGCGCCATTGACTGCCCCGCCCATACCCGCGACCCGATCGTGCCTTGACCGCAAAAGGGATGTCCCATGGCCAAACTGATCGTTCCGGCCGAGGCGGACGGGCCCATCTTGGCGTCAGCTGAGGGGCTGAGCTTCTGGGGTGGAGTGGATCCCAAGACCGGCACAATCATAGACGCGTTCCATGAGCGGCACGGCCAGTCATTGGCCGGCAAGATCGTGATGATGCCAACAACGCGCGGGTCGTGTTCCGGCAGTGGCGGGTTGTTGGAACTGGCGATGAACGGGTGCGGACCCGCGGCCTTGATCTTTCGCGAGGATGAGGATGTCGTGACGCTCGGCGCCCTGGTCGCCACGCGGATGTTTGATCGCCCGGTTGCGGTTCTGCGGCTTCCGCCGGATGAGTATGCCGCCGTGGCCGCCCAACCCTGCGCGCTGATCAGCGGCACACACCTGATCGCCGGAGATATCTCCTTACCGCTGGGCATGCTTGCGCTGGACGATTTGGCGTTGACCGATACGGATCGCGCGATGTTGGACGGCAGGGATGGCGCGGCGGTGCAATTGGCGATGGAGATGCTTTGCACCATGGCCGTGTTGCAAGGCGCAGAGCGGTTCGTGGATGTCACCCGTGCCCATATCGATGGCTGCATATATGGAGGCCGCGCCAATTTGGGGTTCGCGGAGCGGATGGCCGAAATGGGTGGGCGGGTTCGTATCCCCACGACGATGAACGCGATCTCGGTCGATCACGCGAATTGGCGCACCCAAGGCGTCCCGCCCGATTTCGGGCTGCCCGCCAGCCGTCTGGCCGATGCCTATCTCAAGATGGGGGCCCGGGCGAATTTCACATGCGCCCCGTATTACGCAGAGGATGCGCCGGGCGAGGCCGAAAATATCGGCTGGTCGGAATCCAACGCCGTGATCTTCGCCAATTCTGTTCTGGGTGCCCGAACAACGAAACACCCCGACTTCATGGATCTGTTCATCGCCCTGACAGGGCGCGCGCCATTGGCCGGGGTTTACCTGCCGGAAAACCGTATCGCGCGCCGTGTGATCGATGTGGATGTGCCCACGGGATATGACGATGCGCTTTGGCCGTTGCTGGGGTGGCTCGCGGGAAAGATCGCACCGGATCGAATTCCGATACTGACGGGCCTACAGGGAGCCGAGCCGGGGGAAGATGATCTGAGAGCAGTTTGCGCCGCGTTCGGCACCACGTCGGCGGCGCCCATGCTGCACGTGGCCGGCATCACGCCGGAAGGCGATGATCCACCGGCCGCCGATGCAGACCGGCACCGCGTCACACGCGCCGATCTCGCAGCCGCCTGGCGGCAGTTCAACACCGGCCCGGACCGCGTCGACCTTGTGGCGCTGGGCAGCCCACACTTTTCGATCGATGAAACGCGTATTTTTGCGCGGTTGATGACAGGCAAACCACGACATGCCGCGACATCCGTGATTGTCACGCTGGGCCGTGACGTGCGTGCCCAGGCGGACGATGAGGGCCTTGTGGCGCAACTGGAAGAGGCGGGCGTGCAGGTGATCCCGGACATTTGCTGGTGTTCAATCACCGAGCCGGTGTTTCCGTCCGACGCCAGAACGATCATGACCAATTCCGGGAAATACGCCCATTACGCACCGGGCCTAAGCGGGCGGGCGGTGCGGTTTGGCGGCTTGTGCGCCTGTGCGGAGGCTGCGCAAACCGGCCTCGCCCCGGCGGAGCTTCCGGACTGGTTGCAATAGAGTCGCGAGCCGCGCGCCCGGATCAAGGGTATCGCCTCCTAAGCGGTTTCGGCCTCCAGATGCTGGTCCGGCTCCTTCGCGCCGGTCATGTAGGCCACCGCATCCGACATTGAATGCGATTTCGGATCGATGACGCAAAGGCGCCTGCCAAGGCGATGCACGTGGATCCGATCCGCAACCTCGAACACGTGGGGCATGTTGTGGCTGATCAGGATGATCGGAATGCCCCGCGACTTCACATCCTGGATCAATTCAAGGACTTTTCGGCTCTCCTTGACGCCCAGGGCTGCGGTCGGTTCATCCAGAATGATCACCTTGGACCCAAACGCCGCCGCACGGGCCACCGCCACGCCTTGACGCTGGCCGCCGGAGAGAGTCTCGACCGCCTGATTGATGTTCTGGATCGTCATCAGGCCCAATTCGCTGAGCTTGTCGCGGGCGAATTTTTCCATGGCGGGCCGGTCGAGCTTGCGAAAGACCGACCCCATGATACCGGGTCTGCGGAGCTCCCGCCCCATGAACATGTTGTCCGCAATAGACAGTGCCGGGGACATGGCAAGCGTTTGGTAAACGGTCTCTACGCCCGCTTCCCGCGCCTCGGTCGGTGAGCGGAAATTGACGCGCTTTCCTTCCATCCAGACCTCGCCGCTATCGGGCACGACAGCCCCGGAGACAGCCTTGATCAGCGTTGATTTCCCGGCGCCATTATCGCCGATCACGGCGAGGATCTCACCGGGATAGAGATCGAAATCGCAATGATCCAATGCGGTGACACGGCCATACCGCTTCACAAGGTTGCGCCCTTTCAGGATAGGTTCTTGCAAGCTCATGCCGATACCTTTCTGATCCATTGGTCAACGGCCACAGCCGCAATGATGAGCACGCCGATCAGCAGATAGGTCCATTGCGCATCTGCCCCGGCCAGACGCAGACCAAGCGTGAATACCCCCACGATCAAGGCGCCGAACAACGTGCCGAGGATCGATCCGCGCCCCCCGAAGAGTGAGATGCCCCCGATCACGACGGCGGTGATGCTCTCGATATTGGCGAACTGCCCGGATGTCGGCGATACGGAACCGATCCGTCCGATCAGCGCCCATCCCGCAAAGGCACAGATGATGCCTGCCAGCATGTAGACCGAAATGATCGTGCCCCGGACATTCACGCCGGACAGGGCCGCGGCTTCGGGATCGTCTCCCACCGCATAAACATGGCGCCCCCACGCGGTGTGTTTCAGGACATAGGCCATGATCACAAACAGGATCAGCATGAAGATAACGCCATAGGTGAAGACCGCGCCCCCGCGCCCCGCCTCGTCAGCGCCGATGCGGAAGGTGCTGCCGAAAAACTGCAGGATCGGCGCCTCTGCCTCGATGTCCTGGGATCGTATGGTCTCGTTGGCCGAATAAAGGAAATTCGTTGCAAGAACGATCTGCCACATTCCCAGCGTCACGATGAAAGGCGGCAGCTTGAGGACAGCGACCAGGAAGCCGTTGATGAAGCCCATCAGCGTGCCACAGGCCAGCCCGAGGATGATCGACAGCTCCGGGGGCAGGCCGTAGCGGAAGGTGAATTGCCCCATCACGACGCTCGACAGGACCATGATCGCACCCACGCTCAGATCGATCCCGGCCGTCAGGATGACCAGCGATTGCGCCACCGCGACGATGCCCACGATCTGCACCTGTTGCAGGATCAGCGTCAGCGCGAAGGGGCTGAGAAAGCGATCGCCCAGCAGCAGGGCAAACACGATCGTGGCGGAGATCAGAACGATCAGAGGCACCAAAGCGGGCGTGACGTGAAGCGCATGTTGAACCGAGTGGACCGCGCCACGCCGCTGGCTGTCAAACTCGGCGACACGTGTGCTGGCACCATCGACCGCGGACTCGTAATTGTCCTGGCTGCTCATGGCAGATCCTCCCTTAGCCGTGCGATTGAAGGAAAGCGTAGCATGATCGGGGCGGATGTCTGCCTTCGCCCCGATCAAATGTCATGTCGCGGGTGTTAGCCCCAGCAGAGGTCGAGCCCTTCAGCCACCGAGATCGACTCGATTCCGTCCGCCGGTTGGTCCGTGACAAGCGCCACGCCGGTGTTGAAGAAATCGAGACCTTCGGAGGGCTGCGGAACGGTGCCGTCCGCGGCGAATTGCGCAATCGCCTCGATCCCGAGCGATGCCATCAGAAGCGGATATTGCTGCGCCGTGGCACCGATCACGCCGTCCGCGATGTTCTGCACGCCGGGGCAACCGCCATCGACCGAGACGATCAGCACGTCGTTCTCACGACCGATGGAGCGCAGCGCCTCATAAGCACCCGCAGCGGCGGGCTCATTGATGGTATAGACGACGTTGATCGTCGGATCGATGGCCAGAAGCTCTTCCATGGCGCGGCGGCCGCCTTCTTCGTTCCCGGCCGTCACGGAATGGCCCACGATGCGGGGATCGTCTTCATCGCCCCAGCGGGACGGATCGGCGATGTCGATGCCAAATCCTTCCATGAAGCCCTGGTCGCGCAGCACGCCAACGGAGGGCTGGCTGACGGCTAGGTCGAGCATGGCAATGCGGGCATCGGCGGCAGCGTCACCCATGGTGGCCGCGGCCCACGCCCCGATCAGGCGCCCGGCTTCGAAATTGTCGGTCGCAAAGGTCGCATCGGCCGCGTCGATCGGCTCAAGCGGCGTGTCGAGCGCAATCACCAGAAGGCCGGCATCGCGGGCCTGCTGTACCGCCGAGACGATGGACGATGTGTCGGAGGCCGTGATCAGAATGCCCGCCGCCCCGTCGGCGATGCAGGTTTCGATGGCTGCGACTTGGGTTTCATGGTCGCCGTCGATCTGGCCGGCATAGGAATTCAGCGTGATCCCAAGCTCTTCCGCTGCTGCTGTCGCGCCCTCGCGCATCATCACGAAAAACGGGTTCGTGTCGGTTTTGGTGATCAGGCAGGCCGAAACGCCGTGTCCGTCGGCCATCGCCGCGCCGGTGGTTGCCATCAGGCCGAGCGCCGTGCAGGTGAGCAGTTTTTTCATTCAGAAATCCTCCCAAGGGCGGGCCGCTATGTGCGTTTCCCGCATCGTGTTTCGACTCGCTCTCCCAAGCGAGACAGGATCACCAAACATGAAGCATTCCCCTAGGTCAATAAATAAATCAACTTGATTTATAAATATCCCATGGCAGACTGCGGAGCGGAATCACGGCAGGGCAAATATGCTTACACCCCGGCAGATGAAACGCATTCGGCGTGGCAATCGCATCGCGCTGTTTGACCGTTCGGCCAATGAGCGGATGATCCTGTCGATTATCCAAAGTATCGGCCCGCTGCCTTCGGTTGAAATCGCGCGAAGGACGCAGCTTTCGGCGCAATCGGCCTCGGTCATTACCCGATCGCTTGAGGCGGATGGCCTGCTTCTCAAGGGCGATCCGGTACGTGGCAAGGTCGGCAAGCCCCTGACGCCGTTCCTGTTGAACAAGGACGGTGCGTTCTCGCTCGGATTACGGATCGGCCGAAGATCGGCCGATATGGTTCTGCTGGATTTCGTGGGCGGCGTGCGCGGGCATATCGCCTCCAGTTTCGCATACCCGACCCCGCAGCGGATCACCGACATCGCCCGGACGGGTATGACGGAGTTGATGTCGAAGCTTCCTACCGATCAGCAGGCCCGCATTGCCGGATTTGGCGTCGCCGCGCCTTTCGAGTTGTGGAAATGGCTCGATGACACGGCCATTCCAAAGGCCGAGATGATGGCGTGGCGGGATTTCGAGTTTGCCGAAGCGTTCGGGGCCTTCACGGCGTTGCCGGTTGTCACGGGCAATGACGGGTCGCTGGCCTGTATGGGTGAGCATGCATTTGGCAGTGCTACGGGTTTTTCCGACTTCGTGTATTTCTACGTTGGCTCCTTCATCGGGGGTGGGGTTGTGACCAATAACCACCTTCACTTGGGCGCGCGCGGAAATGCAGGCGCGTTCGGGTCGTTTCCCGTTCGGGGTTCGGATGGACAATGGCGGCAACTGATCTCCCATGCCTCGGTCGTTCAGCTTGAGACGAAACTGGATGCCCGATGGCCAGGCACGGCGCAGGACCTCCTGAAACAGCCGGATTGGGCGGGGTTCGATGACCTGCTGGAAGATTGGATCGCGGATACGAGTGAACATCTGGGGTACGCTGCCATCGCCGCCGCCGCCGCGTTCGATGTGCCCCATGTGGTGGTGGATTGCGGCGCGCCACAGGCCGTCAAACGCGACCTGATCGCACGTATGAATAGGGTCGTCGCCCAAGCCGATTGCCGCGGCATTGAACGGCCGGTTTTGGTCGAGGGGCGGCTGGGCCCAATGGCCGGCGCGTTGGGGGCGGCGTATCAACCCATCGTTGCGCGGCTGCTCCGGAAATGAGCGGTCGCGTTTCGGCCCGTTTGCCTGTGGGTTTCGAGCTAGACCAATTCGACGGCAACGGCCCGCGCCATGATGCGTTCCTCATCGGTTGGGATCACAAGGATCGGCGTGGCGCCGTCGCCGATCGAGATTGCGTTCGCGTCATTCGCCTCGCGCGCGATCCTCAGGCCAAGATAATCCATCCCCACGGTTGCGCGCGCCCGGATTTCGGCCGCGTTCTCGCCGATGCCGCCACAGAAGACCAAGCCATCAAGCCCGCCCAGAACTGCGGACATCGCCCCCAGTTCTCGCCGGATGCGGAACACGTAGTAATCGATGGCTTCCGCCGCTTCCGGGGCGTCGCTTCCAAGCAAGGTGCGCATGTCGTGGCTGATGCCGGACAGGCCCTTCAGGCCGCTTTCCTCATAAAGCATCGTCTTGATCTGGTCGGCTGACAGCCCGCGATCCATCAGGTAGAGCACGGCGCCGGGGTCAAGCTGCCCGCAGCGCGTACCCATCGGGAGACCGTCCAGCGCCGACAGGCCCATGGTCGACCCGATGCTTTTCCCGCCTCGCATCGCGCACATCGATGCGCCATTGCCCAGATGCGCCACCACAACGCGTCCGGCATGGAGCGCGGGCCAATCCCGTGCCAACACGCCTGCGATGTAGTCGTAGGACAGCCCGTGAAACCCGTAGCGCCGCACGCCCTCGTCGTAGAACCGGCGGGGCAGGGCGAAGGTATCGTTCACCCAGGGGTGTCCACGGTGAAACGCGGTATCGAAGCAGCCGATTTGCAACGCATCCGGGAATGCGGCAAGGGCGGTGTCCACCATCGACAGGTTATGGGGCTGGTGAAGCGGCGCAAGCGGTGCCAAGGCCGCCAAACGTTGCAGGACATCGGGCGTCAGCCGGGCAGGCGCGTCGAACTCGGTGCCGCCGTGAATGATCCGGTGGCCGATGCCGACGATCCGTTGCCCCTCGGCGATGGCATCAACGGCCCGCAGGATCGCGGTAAGCGCGGCAGTGTGGTCGGCGGCCCCGATCTCGACCGCCGGATCGTCCCCCAGCATCAGTCGCGCAGCGGGGCCGAGGTTTTCGACCTGCCCCTCCACCAGCAAATCCGGTTCGGACGCCGCACCGTAGAGCCCGAATTTGATCGATGAGCTGCCGGCGTTAAGGGTGAGGATCAAAGCCATATCAGGCTCCCTAGGTCATTCATCTGATGCCGTCAGGATGGGCCGCGGTCGGGGCCGCGCGGAATGCGGCATAGACACCCGGCTTGAACTTGCGTCAGCGGTTTGGTCGCCGAGGGCGCGCCCGTCGCATCTATCGTTGGATATCCCAGCTCACCGCGGCACCGCGATCAGCGGGTTTCAAGGTAATCCAGGAACTTCATCCAGCGGATGACAAACGGCATCCCCATAACCTTCAGATTGCGCAGCGGGATGGCCGCCACATCCGTCACGGGGAACGGCAATGCGCTTGGGTCCGCCCCCAAAATGCGCTCCGCCATGACCCGGCCCATGACGTTCGACATGGCCACGCCGCGCCCGTTATAGCCAAGCCCGACGATCAGGCCCTTCTGCGGCTCGTGCAGGTGCGGCAGATGATCGTCGGTGATGGCGATCCGCCCGCCCCAGTGAAACGACCAATTCACGCCTTTCAACTGTGGAAAAACGCGTTCGGCATCCTGTTTCAACCACTCGAACCCGGCCAGATTACCATTCCTGTCGGGCTGGCCGTGGCCTCCATAGACCATTCGGTTGTCGGGCTCCCGGCGCGCATACATGATGACCCGCCGACTGTCGGAAATCGTGTGGCCATTGGGCAGGACCTCACCAATGATCTCGTCGTGCAATGGGTCGGTTGCGATCTGGATCGGCGTTATGGGAATCACGGACCGGGCAAGTTCGGGCACGAGGTCGTCCGAATATCCGTTGGTCGCGACCACGACCCAATCGGATGTGATCCGCCCGCCCACGGTGCTGATGGTCCAACCTCTGTCTGCCTTTTTCAACGATTGCACGGCGCTTTGGCCGAAGATCTGCACGCCCCGGCTTTTGGCGGCATTTGCCAGCCCGCGGGCAAACATCAGGGGCTGCACAGCGCCGCCGCGCGGGTTCACCATGCCGGATCGATAGGCGCGGCTGCCCGATAGCGAGACAACATCGCCGGCCCCGACAATCGACATCTCGGCGCCGATCGCGTTCCAGTTTCGAATATCGGCTTCGGATTTCCGATGCGCCGCGCCGTTGTGGTGGACCCGCAGCCATCCCTTTTGACGGGCCTGGCATTCGATCTGGTAGGTCTTGATCAGGTCAAAGATCTCGTCCGCCGAATTCAGCGATGCCTCCGCCAGCCGATCAAACGTTTTCCCGCCCACGATTTGCCTGATCCTGTCGGGCGAATTGAACGGCATCATTGGGTTGACCTGCCCACCGGTCCGCCCCGACGCGCCCGCCCCGACATCGCCCGCATCCACCACCGCCACGCGCGTCCCGGCCTCGGCCAGGGCAAGGGCCGCCCTAAGGCCCGTATATCCCGCGCCGATCACCGCGACATCGACATCCAGATCGCCCGCCAGCGGCGGATTGGCAGCTTCATCCGGCGCGGTGTGCATCCAGAGCGAGGCGGGCCTTATCGTCGCGGAGGCTGTGGGAACATTCATGTAGGTCTCGCAATGCGGAACGCGCCTCTTATTTTGTGAGAGTCCGCCGGTATCGGTCAACCCCTTACTGCAGCGTTGCGTCCCAGCCATTCAGTGATGAGATATCCGATGCGGCACGGATCAGATGCGGCGCATAACGCTCCACTTGCTCAGGCGTGGCATTATCCGTGATCGTCCAGACGGACAGGCAGGCCGACACATCGCCCTGCGCGTCCCGGATCGGGGCGGCCATGCCGATCACGTGGAAGTATTCCTCACAGATGGCCAAGGCATAACCGCGCGCACGGATGTCGGGCATTTCGGCTTCGAGGTCCGCCGCTTCGGTTTTCGTGAATTCAGTGAATTTCGCAAGCTTCATCGTCGCCAGCATTTCAGCCCGGCGTTTGTCGGTCATGTAGGCCAGAAACACCTTGCCCGCCGCGGTGTTGTGGAGCGGCGCCCGATCACCGGCGCGGGCCGCGAGACGAAGCGACAGGCGATCGGAGGTCCGCAGATACAAAATGAACTCATCATCGTGGATCGAGAGCGCCGCATTCATCCCGGTGATCTCGCTCAGGGCGTCCATGGCCGGCACGGCAATGTCGTGGATATCCGTGCGATGCCAACTGGCCCGTGCCCAGAGCTTCAGACGGGGCCCGGTAAAGTAAGTGCGGCTATGTTCATCATAGCTGATCATGTCTTCGCTTTTGAGCACCGCCAGGATGCGGTGACACGAGCTTTTGACGAAGCCAGTGCGCGCCACGATTTCTGAAAACGGAAGTGGTTTTCGCGACATGCTGATCACATCCATGATCATCGCGCATTTCGTGACGATGGAGCTTTCCGTCGTGCGGGCCAATGTGTTGTCTCCCGGGTTCAGCCACTTTGGGCGGATCGACACGCTCCTGCGCGCGCTTCACTCCGCGTCCCACCATAAGAAAAAGGTTGACGCATAGTCCGCTTTAGATAGCCTTGCTATACGGAACGCGAGTTCCGCAATGCGGGAGTCTAAGGCGCGAATCAAAAAAAGCAACTGCAGTCGAAAAAGGACTGTCGACACCCTGCCAAAACAAATCAGACCTTCTCAACAGGAGAGTAATATGAAGAAGACAATCGCCACGTTGCTGGCCGGAACCGCTATCCTCGCCAGCGGCCAGGCTGCATTGGCCGATGGCCATATCGAAGAGATCACCGTGGCCTATTTCCTCGAATGGCCGCTGCCCTTGTACGAAGCCTGGGCCAATGGCGAATTCGAAGAAGCCATGGGGATCGATTTGAACTGGGTTTCGTTTGAAACCGGGACTGCAATGTCGGCGGCCATGGCGTCCGGTGATGTTCAGATCGCCGTGTCGCAAGGTCTTCCGCCCTTCGTGGTCGCCGCATCCGCCGGCCAGGACCTACAGGTTGTCGACGTGGCCGTGACCTATGCCGATAACGACAACTGCGTCGTACGCTCGGATCTGGAAATCGACGCCGACAACGCCTCCGAACTGTCCGGCCGCCGCGTTGCCGTGCCGCTGGGCACTGCCGCCCATTACGGTTTTCTGCGCCAGATGGAGCATTTCGGCGTTGATCTTGCCAGCCTCGACATCGTCGACATGGCCCCGCCCGAAGGCGCTGCTGCCCTGTCGCAGGGTGCGGTTGATTTCGCATGCGGCTATGGCGGTGGTCTGACCCGTATGCTGGAATACGGCAACGTGCTGCTGACCGGTGAGGAAAAGACGGAGCTGGGCATCCTGGTGTTCGACGTGATCTCGGCCCCCGCCGAGTTCGTCGCGGAAAACCCCGATCTCGTGGCGCAGTTCGTGGCCGTCGGCCAGGCCGCAAACGAGCGCTGGAATTCCGGTGAGGGTGGCGACGAAATGCTGGCCGTGATCGCCGAACGTGCCGGTATGGACCTTGAAGGGGCCCGCGCCGCGATCTCCACCATGGGCTTCCCCGATGCGGACACCGTGCTGGGTGAGACGTGGATGGGCGGCGGCATGTCCGAGTTCATGCTGGGCGTGGCGAACGTGTTCGTGGAAGCAGGCTCGATCGACAGCGCGCTGTCGAGCTACGAGGACGCGGTGAACCCCGGACCTCTGAGCGCCGCGGCCAACTGATCAGGTTCCCGAAGGGGCCCGGTGTTCCGGGCCCCTTCTTCTTTTCCCTCTTTTCGTCTTTACGAGACAGGAGTGCCACGCATGACCGGCTTGGCTATCAGAAATGTCTCCATGCGCTTCGACCTGCCGGGTGGCGGGGCCGTGCAAGCGCTGGAAAATGTGTCGCTCGACATCAAACAGGGCGAAATCCTGAGCGTCCTGGGGCCGTCCGGATGCGGCAAGACAACGCTTCTCAATATCGTGGCGGGTTTTCTTGCCCC
Source organism: uncultured Roseicyclus sp. (assembly GCA_947494975.1). GTDB lineage: Bacteria > Pseudomonadota > Alphaproteobacteria > Rhodobacterales > Rhodobacteraceae > Gymnodinialimonas. The sequence continues at coordinate 594,041 of CANLXA010000004.1, forward strand.
AACGGAGGGCGTGATCGAGTTGAATGGGCACGAGGTGCACGGGCCAGATGCCGAACGCGGCATGGTGTTCCAGAAAGGCGCCTTGTTCGAATGGATGAGCGTCCGCGAGAATGTCAGTTTCGGGCCGAGGATGAAGGGCCAGCGTGCAGCGCAATACACCCAGAACGTGGATCACCTGCTGGATGTTGTGGGTCTGCAGGATTTCAAGGAAAAGGCGATCTACGAGCTGTCGGGCGGCATGCAGCAGCGCGTGGCTCTGGCCCGCTGCCTCGCCAATGATCCGGACGTGATCTTGATGGACGAACCCCTCGGCGCGCTTGATGCGCTGACGCGTGAGAAGATGCAAAGCCTTGTGCTGAAACTCTGGAAAGAGACCGGCAAGACGATCATCCTGATCACCCACTCCGTCGAAGAAGCCCTGCTTCTGGGTGAACGGCTCATCGTGATGGCCCCGCGCCCCGGTCGTATCCACAAGGAATACAACCTTCCCTTTGCGGATGAAGGCGTCGATGCCGATCTGCGCGAAGTGAAGAAGAACCCCAAATTCGCGGAAGTGCGCGAGGAAATCCTCGGCATGATCTGGGATATGGAAGAAGAGATTATGGGCAGAACGGAGGCCGCACAATGATCCCCCTTCTGATCTATGTCGGCATCTTCGTTGTCGCCTTCTTCGCGGTGCGCGCCGTCGCTGGCGGTATTGCGCGCACCGGGTTCTCGTCGCTGAAAACGGTCACGTTCGGGGACGAAAGCGCTGTCACGCCGGACCGGCGCGCATCGGTGATCTCGATCCTGACGCTGTTCTTTTTGTGGGCCACTTTCACCGGATCGGCCCTGATCCCGTCCTTCCTGCACATGCCCGGCCCGCCCTTGGGTCTGCATACGTTCGAGCACACGGTGCAGAACGCGGAGGGTGAGACCGATACCGCCACCGTGACTTTCCTGCTGTTCGAGACCGAACAGGATGCGGAGGGCAATGATTTGCCCGACCCTGAGCCGCCGGCGGTGGAGCCGGGCGAGGGCTTTGCGCTCAACGACAGCCTGATCATCGAGGCCTACGGCTCGGAGCTGGCGCGCCTGCAGGACAATGATGAGCTGACCCGCGATGACGGCACCACCATCGTCGCCGTGAACGGGCAACCGATCAGTCCGGGCGATCGGCTTGATTTCAGCTTCGGGACGATCTCGATGTCGACGCGCGGCTCGCTCAACATCCTGCCCGACCAAGGCTGGCAGATGGAGCCGATCTGGCTGCCCGCGCCCGAATCCGTGGCGGTGCGGTTCTGGGACATCCTGTGGAACGGGTTCCGCAACTTCTCGCTGGCCGAACATCTGGGCTATTCGCTATTCCGGGTTGTCGTCGGCTTCGTTCTGGGGGCGCTGGTCGGTATCCCGCTGGGCTACGCGATGGGGCTGAGCAACTGGTTCCGGGGCTGGTTCGACCCGATCGTTGAGTTCATGCGCCCGGTCCCACCCTTGGCGCTGATCCCGCTGGTCATTATCTGGGCGGGCATTGGCGAGACTGGCAAAATTGTACTGCTGTTCCTCGCGGCTCTATGGATCATGGCCATCGCCGCAAGGGCGGGTGTGTCGGGGGTGAACATCTCCAAGGTGCATGCGGCCTATTCGCTTGGTGCCAGCAAGTGGCAGATCATGCGCCACGTCATCATGCCCAACTCCCTGCCGGAAATCTTCACCGGTGCCCGCGTGGCGATGGGCGTGTGTTGGGGCACGGTGGTTGCCGCGGAACTGGTCGCGGCCGAACAGGGCGCGGGCATGATGATCATGGTCGCATCGCGGTTCCAGAACACTGATATCGTGATCCTCGGCATTATCCTGATCGGGATCATCGGCTTCGGCATCGACATCCTGATGCGGTGGGCCGAGCGGATCCTGGTGCCCTGGAAAGGCCGCAGCTGATCCCGCCTGATCGGATGTGACTTGAGAACGCACTGGCCCAATGGGTCGGTGCGTTTTGCTTTGACGCTAGCGGCCCAGAAGCCGATAGGGGCCTCGGATCACATCGCCGATCCCCGCCATCCGGCCCATGTGCCATGCCAGCGCAAGGTTGCTTCCGAAGACGGGAATATCCAACTCCGCCTCCAGATCCGCGATCACATCAAGCGTCCGCAAATTTGTGCAGGAGAGGAAGATCCCGTCGATATCCGCCGCCCCGGCCAGATTGCGCGCCGCATCGGCGATGGAGACCGGATCGATGCGCGCGACATTGGCCTCCACCTCCTCTCCAAAGCTGACAGTTCGGGCCACCGGCGTCCCCGCCGTCACAAAGGCCTCGGCCAACGCGTTGGCAATGTCGGACGTGTAGGGCGATACGATCCCAAGGCGCTTGATGCCCAATTGGGTGCAGGCCATTCGCGCGGCATCAAGGGGGTTGCAGACATACCGCGTTGCGCATGCGCCTTTCACCAGCCTCTCCACCTGGTCAGGCCCGATCAGCGTGGTACCCGACGTGCATCCGTAACCCACGGCATCGAATTGCGCCGCGCGTGGCAGCAGGCGCGCCGCGGCGGGCAGGTCCACGCCCATCTGCGCGATCATCTCGGGCGTCAATTCCGCGCCTGAGGGGATACGCGTGATGTAAAGGGCAATGCCCGGATCAGACAGCAGGCGGCGAAAGTCCTGCTCGATGGTCTCATCGGTTTGCAGTACGATCAGGCCCAGGGTCGCCGTCGTCCCTATGGATCCGATCAGGTTGTAGGAGGCATGTGTCACAGTGTGATCTCCGGCATATCGGCGGGCGCGCGGGTTGAAAGAAGCTCCGGCCCTTCCGGGCGCAACACGATGTTTTCTTCATGCACAAGGATGCGCCCCGGTGCGATTTCGGCCGATGGCTCCAATGTCAGAACCATACCGTCGCGCAACTCGGTTCGATCCTTCGGCGTGAAGGACGGCCATTCGGTCAGCGTCACGCCAAGGCCGTGGCCGAACCGCCCGGTGCACGGCTGAACGCCACTCTCCGAGAGGGACGTGCTCATGATCCGGTGCGCATCGCTGGCCAGCATGCCGGGGCGGAGCGAGTCGAGCGCCGCATCCACCGCCTGGTGAAGCGCGGCGTGAGTGCGCCGGACATTATCGGCGGGCGGTCCGATCGAGAAGTTGCGATCAAAGTCGCAGAAATACCCGTCTTTCACCGCGCCCGTATCGAGCATGAGGATATCGCCGGTTTGGAGGATTGCGTCATCCGCCGGAGAGATCACGTCGCCATATCCGCCCGGCCCCGCGCCGCCTGCAATGTAGCTGACCCAATCCGCGCCTTCGTTCAGAAGCGCCATCTGAAACCGCCGCAAGACGTGATCGAGGCGCGGCGCCTTCTGAACGATCTCGGGCACATGGGTGAAGGCGGCGTCACCGATCCGGCAGGCCGCACGGATCTTGTCGATTTCGCGCTCGGATTTCACCTCTCGCACGCGCTGCACCACATCCGTGCCGTCGGCCAGGCGCGCGGGTCCAAGATGTCCGATCAACGCATGATAATCGGCAAGCGGCATTCGTAGGTGCGTTTCAAGCCCCATCGGTGTCCCGATCAGGCCGATGTCGCCCGCAACCTCGCGCAGTGTATTGGCCAGCAGGCTCACGCCATCATCCACGGGATCGGGGGCATCCCATGTCCGGATATCCGCCACCCATGTCCGGGCCATCAGGTCACGCCCGATGGAGGGGATAACGGCGATGGGTTTTCCGTGGGACGGTACAATCACGAACCATGGGCGCGCGGGGCTCTCCCAGAACCGCGTGAGGAAGCCGGTGGTGTAGAAGATGTCCGCAGCGGTAGTGAGCAGAAGGGCCGATAGCCCTGCGGCCTCCATACGGGTTTGTAACGCTTCGATCCGGCGTTCGTATTCAGTCGCCGGAAAGATCAGGGATCCCTCACCCATCTTCGGGCCCTTCGCTCAGCACGGCCAAGATGCGGGCCTCGGGCGGCAAGTCCAATCCGCCCGCCATCGCGGCGCACAGACCTGCAGTGCCGGACGGCGTTGATGCGATCCCCAGGGCGGCAAGCCTCGCCGTGCCCTCCTCGGCCTCCGCTTCGGTGATCGTGGCGAAGATATCCGCATCCCGCGACAAGGACGCCAACGCCACCATGGAGGGAGTTTTGCAATCGAGCCGTCCCATGTTTGATACCGGCCCCCCCGTCGTCTGCAAGGCACCGGCACGGATGCTTTCGATGAGGGCGGGTGCCACCTCCGGCTCGACCACGATGATGATGGGGTCATCACCCCAGGCATGCCTTGCATGGGCCGCCAAGGCCGCAGCCATACCGCCGACGCCGGCTTGCAACAGGATATGTGTCGGGGGCACGGGGACCTGCTTCACAGCCTCGTGGGCCATCTGAAGGTAGCCCTCCATCACGTTCATGGCCGGGTCGATGTAGCCCTCCCACGTGCTGTCGGACAAAAGGGTCCACCCATGCTCGCGCGCCGCGGCCTCGGCGGCCTCCATGCTCTCTTCATAGGTGGCACCGGCGCGCACGACGTCGGCGCCCTTGGCGCGTAGCTTGGCGGCGAAGGCCTCCGGCACCGTATCCGACAGATAGATCACGGCGCGCGCGCCGAAAACACGCGCACCCGCCGCAACAGACAGGCCGTGGTTGCCGGCACTGGCCGCAACATAGGTTCTGCCATTCAGCGCCGATGTTATCGCGGCCGCGTCATTGGCTGCTGCTGCTGCATCTTTGGCCACCGCAAAGGCTGCGCCCAGGGCCTTGAAGCTGCCCAACCCCATACGGGCGCGCTCATCCTTAATGTGGATCGAGCTGACGTTGCATTCCCGGGCCAGTTCCACGGCATCGATCAGCGGGGTGACATCATGCTTGGGGCAATCCGCAAGAAGCGCTGTTACGGCGTCGGACGTCGCGCGTGTGCGGGGCGCGTCGGGGAGCAAGCTATTGCCCCGATGGGGATTGAGAAGAATATCCATTGAGGGCTGCCCCGCGTTGCTACTGACACGCGAACAAGACGATGGACGGCACGCCATCGCAATCCCCTTTGCGACACCTGATGTCCGGTCGTTCCGTGGCGATCCGGGGCCAGGTTATCGGCAGGTCCGCCGGTTTCGTATGTGATCTGCCCGCCATTCAGCGCATAGTCGGACCACGGGCCATCAGAATAATGGCCCAAACGGAATGGGATAAGGCCGCGATGCATGTCGGATGATCGATTTCCTCTGCTCCGGTCCCTTGGCGTGGACGGATACCTTGTCACCTTCGGTGCGGAGCTGAGTGAACCGGCCAACCGGGCGGCGCTCGCCTTGCACAGCGCGATTGAGCGGGCCGGGTGGGATGGGGTTGAGGAAAGCACGACCTCGCTCATCTCAACCTATCTCCGGTTCGACGCGCTGTCGGTCGATCACGCCATGATCCGCGGTCAGCTTCAGGCCTTGCTGGAGAGCCAGGATTGGTTCGCCGCCGACCTGCCCGAGGGCCGACGATTGTGGCGCATTCCAACCGTGTTCGGCGGCGATCTTTGTCCGCAATTGGATGTGGCGGCGGAATTGGCGGGGCTGTCGCCCGAGGCCGCGATTGCCCAGATCGCCGCGACGCAGGTGCGGGTCCAGACCATCGGGTTCGCTCCCGGGATGCCCTATCTGGGGGAGTTGCCGGATGCCTGGAACATCCCGCGCCAGACGGAGCTGACCAAATCCGTGCCGGTCGGCGCGCTGGCCGTGGCGATCCGGCAATTGGTTTTGTTCCCTGTGACCTCGACAACCGGCTGGCGGCATATCGGGCAAACGGCGTTTCGCCCGTTCCAGCCCGAAGCGGAGCGTCCCTTCGTTCTGAACCCCGGCGACGAAGTGCTGTTCGAGCCGGTGGACCGGGCCACCTACGAAGCGATGCGGACCTCCGCCCCCAATGGTGGCGCAACCTTTGAGGTGCTGGCGTGAGTCCGCGTCTTCTCATCCATCAGGCCGGCCCCGGTGTGACGGTGCAGGATCTCGGCCGCCCGGGATACGTGGCGCTTGGCCTGTCGCGCGGCGGTGCGGCCGACCGTTTGGCCCTTGCCGAAGGCGCGGCCCTTCTGGGGCAGGCACCTAGCCTCGCCGCGCTTGAGATGGCGGGGATGGGTGGCCGGTTCGAGGTGACGCAGGACACCCGGATCGCCCTGACCGGGGCCGAGATGCGGGCGTCGGTCGATGGCGCGGCGATTGCCTGGAATGCATCCCATCTGCTGCCCGCAGGGGCTCAACTGATCGTCGGCCCGGCGGTACAGGGCGTCTACGGCTACCTCAGCGTCGGCGGAGGTGTCGCCACCGATCCGCAACTGGGCGCGCGCGCCGCCCATCTTGTGGCGTCTTTGGGGGACGTCTTGCAGCCGGGGCAGGATCTTCCGCTTGGCGACGATGCTTCGAAGGCCGCGGCGGGCTTGGCCCTGCCGCGCGATGACAGGTTCAGCGGCGGCACGGTGCGCTTCGTTCCCGGGCCGCAGACCAATCTGTTCGCACAGGCCGATCAGGAGCGGTTTCAGTCAATCCCCTTTACCCGGGATACCCGCGGCAACCGGATGGGCGTGCGCCTGATCCCGGAATCTGGTGGCTTCGAAAGCGAGGCGGGCCTGTCGGTTCTGTCGGAAATCGTCGTGCCCGGAGATATCCAGATTACCGGCGACGGCACCCCCTTCGTGTTGTTGGCCGAATGCCAGACGACGGGCGGATACCCCCGGATCGGATCCGTCCTGCCCAGTGACCTGCCCCGCGTCGTGCAGGCCGCACCCGGCACTGTCTTGCGATTTCAGATGGCGGGCCTGGAGGAAGGAGTCACCATCGAACGCCGCGCGGCCGAGGCGCGCAGAACGCTCGCGTCCCGCCGCACCCGCCTTGTCCGCAACCCCCACGACATGCGCGATCTTCTCGCCTATCAATTGATCAGCGGCGTCGTTTCCGGCGACCCACAGGAGGAGCCCTGAACATGCAGAAGAGTGTCGATCTGAACGCGGATATGGGCGAAGGGTTCGGCCCATGGCCAATGGGTGCCGACGAGGCGCTGCTTCAGGTCATCAGCTCCGCCAATATCGCGTGCGGGTTCCATGCGGGCGACCCGGACGTGATGGCGAATGTGATGGCGCAGGCGGTCGAGGCCAAGGTCGGCATCGGCGCGCATCCGGGCTTCCCCGATCTGCAGGGCTTTGGGCGTCGACGCATGTCTCTGTCCGCCGAAAGCGCCGGTAACCTCGTGCGGTATCAGCTGGGTGCGGCGCAGGGCATGGCCCGCGCGGCGGGCGGCACTGTCCGGCACCTGAAGTTGCACGGGGCGCTGGCCAATATGGCGGCGGAGGACAAGGCGCTGGCCACGGCCTGCTACCAAGCTGCCCTGTCCGTCGATCCCGACATCATCATCATGGTTCTGACCGGAACCGCACAGCAGGACGCGGCGCAGGAGCTGAACGCGCGTCTGGCCTGCGAGATCTTCGCGGATCGGGCCTACAACGATGATTGTACACTGGTTGATCGGTCCTTGCCCGGCGCGGTCATCCATGATGCCGATCGGGCCGCGCCGCGCATTCTGGAGATGCTGAAGGCGGGCGCGATCATTTCCGAAAGTGGCCGCCACATCCCGTCGCGCATCGATACGATCTGCCTGCATGGAGACACGCCGGAGGCCGTGGAGATCGCGCGCGCGCTGCGACGTGACCTGACCGCTGCGCGGCTCGCCATCGCGCCGTTTTCGGGCGAGCGGGCGGGCTGACACGAATTGGTTGTTTTTGTAACCAACCGTTGATAGGCCTGCGCCCATGACGCGCGACACTTCCTTTCACCTGCCCCACTTCCTGCCCTATCTGCTCAATCAGGCGGCCGAGGCGGCCAGCCAGGATTTTCAGACCTATTATCGGGAGCGGTACGGGATGCTTCGGACCGAATGGCGCGTGCTGTTCCACCTTGGCTGCTACGGTGATCTATCGGCCAGGGAGATCTGTCAAAAGGCCTCGATCCACAAAACGAAGGTAAGCCGTGCCGTCGCGGCGCTGGAGAAGAAGCGGTATCTCAACCGCCTGGAAATGCCCCATGACCGACGTGTTGAGACACTCGGCCTCACGCAACAGGGCGCGCGGGTCTTCCGCGACCTGAGCACGACAGCGGAACGGTTCGAGCGGGACCTGATCGGCGGGCTTGATCGATCCGAGGTTGAGAGCCTGCGGCGAAGCCTTCTCAAGCTTGCGGATCTTCCGGCCTAGAGTCCGCTCGATTCGTGAAAAAGCTGGCTTTGCGGCGCCTTCAGCGGATGATTGCGGTGGATTAACAGTCGGATTGCGGGCTTTTCGACGTGCTGAACACACCGGTTTCGATGCCGAACGGCTTTTGTCCCGCGCCTGGTTCAACCGCGCGGGCCGGTTGCGATTGATCTAGGTCCGGGCCCTCGGCGCGCACCTGCCTGCTGCATGAGCGAGGGGCTGACACCAGCCCTGGAGGCCCCGGAGTATTCCCGAAGCGCAGTGGGCCGTTTCCGAATTGCTATAGGGGTGGAGCCGTATCCCATGCAGGCCGAATGCGGCGATCCCGGTGCCTCCTCTGCGATTCCCGTTGATCAGTCAGGCCTCCCCGCGAGGCCGTGTACGATAACCTGTGGACGGGGCTGGCACTTGTTTTTATCGTTTCAAAAAAAATCCATGGGAGGATCTGATGACAAACCTGCAAACCCTGCGGCTGACCTGTGCCGCGACCGCTCTGATGGCCGCTGGCGCGGCCTCGGCGGATGAAGTGAGTTTCCTGTGCTACCAGAATGGCAATGAATGCGATGTTCTGGGCGCATTGGCCGAGGATTTTGCGGCCGCATCCGGCCACACGATCGCCATGGAGGTCGTGGGCTACGAAATCGTCCGCGATCAGCTCGAAAACCAGCTTCAGACCGATGCGGCCCCCGATGTGGCTCGCGTGACGAACCTCGGCGGTCTGAACCAGTATTACCTCGACCTGACGCCCTACGTGGATGCGGACTATATGGAGAGCGCCTATGGCGCGGTCCTTGGCTGGTATCGCGCGCCGGGCGGTGAGGATATGGGCATCTACGGCTGGCCGACCGAGCTGACCGTGACCGGGCCCTACATCAACGTCACCATGTTCGATGATGCAGGCGTGGACATCCCCGGCGACGGCGCCACATGGGACGACTGGGCCACCGCGCTGGGTGAGGTGCAGGAAACGCTGGGCCTCGACGCGGCGTTTGCAATGGACCGCACCGCGCATCGGTGGGCCGGCCCCGCCTTCTCCTACGGCGCCGCGTTCTTCGATGATGCGGGTGAGCCGATCCTCGTCGACGAAGGCTTCCGCAATTATGCCGAGACCTTCGTGGGCTGGCACGAAAGCGGCCTGATGCCCGCCGATGGCTGGCCCGCCGGCACCGGCACGGCCTATCGCAACGCGGCTCCGCTGTTCCTGTCGGGTTCGGTGGCCATGCATATGTCCGGCTCCTGGATGATCGGCAACTATGCCGAGAACATCACCGATTTCGAATGGCGTGCGGTTCCCGCGCCCTGCGGCCCGGGCGGCTGCGGTGCCATGCCGGGCGGCGCTGGCATCGTGGCGTTCGCCTCCACCGACGTGCCGGAAGCGGCCGCGGCCTGGATCGCCTTCCTTGCGGAAGAGGAAAATGCAGCGCGTTATGCGGCTGAGACCCGGTCGATCACGGCCCATGCGGGGCTACAGGCCTCCGGCGTGGATTACGGCGACGCCTCGCCCGCCGTGGCGCAAGCGCTGTCAACCTTCGCCGCCTCCATCGGCAATGCGGCAGAGTCCACGCCACAGGCCTTCACGTTCCAGGGCTACGCCCAGAACTTCGTGATCTATGGCGTGGTGCCGGACTACATCACCCAGGTCATCACCGGTGAAATGAGCCTCGATGACGCGCTGGCGGCCATCGATGCGGATGTTGCCGCACAGATCGCGGAATAAGGACCGGGCGGCGGGGCCGGGCGCATGTGGACGGCGATTGAAAACGCCTTCGCAGGCTCGGCCTGGCCGCTAGGGTTCCTTGTCTATCTGATCGTTGGGGCGGTCGTTGCCCGCCCCACCGGCACCTTCGGCTCCCGCGCCATGGCCGTGCTCGGCTGGCCGCTGGAACTGGCGCAGAAGATGCGGGGCCACGGGCCGTTGCCTTACCTCTTCCTTCTGCCCAACCTTCTTGTGTTCGGCATTTTCACCTTCGCGCCCCTGTTCATCAACGTCGGCTTCAGCGTCACCGAAGGCCAAAGCATCAACTTCTCCGACCGCCCCTTCGCGGGAACGGAGAACTGGCAGCGGCTGCTGGCGGAAACGCAGATTGATACCGGCGCGCCGAACCTCGAAGACGATCAATTCTACCGCGCCGTAATGGACACGTCCGTCTTCGTCATCTTCCAGGTCCCGATCATGGTCCTGTTTTCGCTGATCACGGCCCTGGTTCTGAACCGCGATATCGTGGCCCGTGGCCTCTGGCGGTCGATCTTCTTCTACCCCGTCATGCTGTCGCCCGTGGTTGTCGGCTTCCTCTGGACCCTGATCCTGAAACGGCAGGGCCTGATGTCCCTGACCCTGATGCAATGGGGTTGGATCGATGAGCCGATCCAATGGCTCGTCGATCCGAACTGGACGATGTTCTGGTCCATCTTCGTCTACACCTGGGCGCATCTCGGCTTCTATATGCTGATCCTTCTGGCGGGCCTGCAAGCGATCCCCGGCGACCTGTATGAGGCGGCGGAAATGGACGGCGCGTCGCCCTGGCGGGTGCTCACCAAAATCACCCTGCCGTTGCTGATGCCCACGCTTCTGGTGGTCACGATCCTGTCGCTGATCAAGGCGTTCCAGGCCTTCGAGGAGCTTTACGCGATGCAGGTCGGCTGGATCTCCATCGTCGCCTACATCTTCGAGACCGCCGGTTTGCGCGGCAATCCCACACCCAACGGCCTCGGGATAGCGGCAACCGCGTCGCTGATCATCGCGGGCGTGTTGGCGCTGCTCTCCATCGTCCAGATCTTCCTGAGCGGACGGAACGCGCGATGAGTGGCGTTTGGGATTTCTTCACCCGCACGCAAGGACGGGGTCGGTTGACACTCACCGATTGGCTCTCCTACGCCTATCTGTCGCTCGGGTTCCTGATCATCCTCGTGCCGGTCCTGTGGCTCGGCCTCAACTCTGTCAAAACCCAGTTCCAGATTGAATCGCAGGATCTGTCGCTCCTGCCCGGCGATTTCGAACGCGTGGCGCGCGCTACCGTCAACGGGCCCGATGGGCGGGAGATCTTCGTGGTCGCCGACCTGCCGGACTGGGTGCTCAACTGGTCCGACCTGTCAGCGCAGGAGCAGGCCGACCGCGATGTCGGGGCGTTCCTTGCGGATTACGAGGGAAACACGCTCTACGCGCTGCGGTCGCATCTCGGGCAGGTCTCTAACGCCGCCCGGGCCGTCATCGCGGCAGAGGGCCTGCCGGTCTGGCTCAACCGCTACGGCGCGTTGACTCCGTCCGCGCGGGAGGCGTTTGATCTGGACGCCGTCGTGGAGACCCTGACGCCTGAACAGGAACGCCTGATCCTCGAATATCTGGGCGTGGAACCCTACCAGCCGAACCGCATCGTCACGCAGGCTCTGGTTACCGCGCCTCACCCCGATACCGGGGAGGTCATGGAATGGGCCGTCCCGAACCCCAACGCGACCTCCGAATTCCTGCCGGGCCGGTCCGTCGATGGCTCCATCGAAGGGGTTGTGCGGCTGCCGCGCGAAATGGTGGTGACCGAACGCAACATCGCACCGGATTGGGGCAATTACATCGAGCCGCTCACCGGCACCGCCTATGGAGTGAACGTCGATTTCGCGACCTGCATCACCAACTCCGTCCTTGTGACCGTCATCGCCACGCTGATGACGCTGCTTATCAACTCCATGGCCGCCTTCGCGCTCTCGAAATACACGTTTCGGGGGCAGACCTTCTTCCTCGTGATGATCCTCGCCACCCTCATGGTGCCTGCCACGATCACGCTGGTGGGGGTGTTCAAGGCGATCAACGCCACGGGCCTTTCGGGCTCCATCTGGGGCGTTATCATCCCGGGCGCGGCCACACCTGCCGGCGTCTTCCTGCTGCGCCAATACATGCTGACCATTCCCGACGAATTGCTGGAAGCCGCGCGCATGGATTCCGCCTCCGAGTGGAAGGTCTACTGGCGCATCGTCCTGCCCCTCGCCCTGCCCGCCATCGCCGCGCTCGGCATCCTCTCCGTCATCTGGCGCTGGAATGACCTGATCATTCCCATGGTCGCCATCGCCACGAATACCGAGGCTTACACGATCCAACTCTGCCTGCTCGAATTCCGGGGCGAGCATATCAGCCAGGAGCATTACCGCCTCGCCATGACGGTCGTATCCCTGATCCCCACGACGCTCGTCTTCGTCTTCCTGCAAAAATACATCACTACTGGCATCGCCAACACTGGCATGAAGTGAGATAAAAATGGCCCTCCTAGAACTGCGCAACGTCAAGAAAGCCTATGGCCCGGTGGAGGTGATCCACGGTGTCGATATCACCGTGCAGTCGGGCGAGTTCTGCGTGTTCGTTGGGCCATCGGGCTGTGGCAAGTCCACGTTGCTGCGGATGATTGCGGGGTTGGAAAAGATCACCTCCGGTGAGATCGCGATTGATGATGAGGTTCTGAACGACGTCACGGCGTCGGAGCGCGGGCTTGCGATGGTGTTCCAGAGCTACGCGCTCTACCCCCACATGTCGGTGCGCAACAACCTCAGCTTCGGGTTGGAGAATATCGGGATGCCGAGGTCCGAGATCGATGATCGCGTGATCGAGGCAGCGCGTATGCTGCAGATCGACGACTACCTCGATCGGCGCCCCGGCCAACTCTCGGGCGGTCAGCGCCAGCGCGTCGCGATTGGCCGCGCCGTGGTTCGCGAACCGCGCGTGTTCCTGTTCGATGAGCCGCTGTCGAACCTCGATGCCGAATTGCGCGTCGCCACACGCGGCGAGATTTCCGCCCTCCACAAACGCCTCGGCAACACCATGGTCTACGTGACCCATGATCAGGTCGAAGCCATGACCATGGCCGACAAGATTGCTGTGCTGCGCGCGGGCAAGCTGGAGCAATTCGGCCCACCGCTCGAGCTGTTCAACGCGCCCGCCAACCGGTTCGTTGCCGGATTCATCGGATCGCCCAAGATGAATTTCATCAAGGGCACGATGGGGGAGGCCGGCAAGTTCGTGTCAGACGGCGGGGCGGAGGTTCAGCTGGAGGCAAGCCGTTTCACCACGCGCCCGAACCAGGCCGTGGAATTGGGCGTCCGCCCCAGCCATACCAGCCCGGCGGACGGCGCAGGTGTGCCGCTGAAGGTGCGTGCGGTGGAGCAGCTTGGGACAGAGACCTTCGTTTACGGTGCCGTCGACGGGGCCGAGGACTTTGCCATGCAATTGTCGGGGCAGGTCGATATCCAGCCCGACACGGTGCAGCAGGTCGCCATCAACGCCACCGCAGCACATCTGTTCGACCTCGACAGCGGGCTGAGCTGCGCCGCGCACTAACTTTCCATCTCCCGCTTGACTCCACCTATGGAACGTTCCAAAACGTTCCAAATAGGAACGTTCCAATTCAGCGGAGACGGCACATGCGTTGGGGATTGATCGGGGCCAGCACCATCGCGTCCGAGCATATGATCGGGGCGATCCGTGCCTCGGGTGGGCATATCGCAAGCGTCCTGTCCTCAAGCCCCGACCGTGCCGCGAGCTACGCCGCCGACCACGGCATCGACGCCGGTGTCACCGATCTCGACGCGGCGATGGACGGCGTGGATGCCGTCTACATTTCCACCACCAACGAAAAGCATCTGCCGCAGGCCATGGCCGCCATCGCGGCGGGCAAACATGTGCTGTGTGAGAAACCATTGGCGATGAACGTGGCCGACGCGGTGTCCATGGTGCAGGCCGCCGCGGCCGAGGGCGTGACCTTCGCCACCAACCACCACCTCCGCAATGCGGGCAGCCACCTCGCCATCCGCGAGGCGATTGCAGCAGGCCGTCTGGGGGACATCCTGTCGGTCCGTGTCTTCCATGCCGTCCACCTGCCGCCGCACCTGCAAGGCTGGCGCATCGACAACCCAGGCGCTGGCGGGGGCGTGATCCCCGACATCACCGTGCACGACGCCGATACTGTGCGCTTTCATCTGGGCGAGGATCCGATTGACGTCGTCGCCATGAAAGCCGCCAGCGGTATGGGGCAGGGCGTGGAGGACAGCGCGATGTCGCTCTGGTCGATGCCCTCGGGTGCCATGGTCCAGACCCATGAGAGCTTCACCCACGCCTTTGCCGGAACGGGGATCGAGATCCACGGCACCAAGGGCTCCATCTTCGCGCGCGGTGTGATGACCCAGGCGCCTACCGGCACGGTGATGCTTCGCACCGACGCGGGGGAGGAGGCGCTCAGCTATTCGACCCACGGCCTCTATGACCGCGCAGTGGGTCTGTTCACCAAGGCCTGCGCGGGCGAGGGCCGCCCTGCCGCCGATGGCGTGGACGGCGTGAAGTCGCTGGCCGTGGCCGCCGCTGTCAACAAGGCTGCGGAAACGGGCCAGCGGATCACCGTCGATTATGGCAGGATCTGACATGTCCAAGATCGTCACCGCGTCCGACGCCGTCTCCCGCATCAGGGACAATGCGGTTGTGACCGTCTCCAGTTCCTCCGCGCTTGGCTGCCCGGATGCCGTCTTGCAGGCGCTTGGCGAGCGGTTCGACGCGGAGGGCGCACCGCGAAACCTCACCACGATCCATCCCATCGCGGCGGGCGACATGTATGGCGTGAAGGGCGTGGACCACATTGCCAAGGACGGTTTGCTGGCGCGGATCATCGGCGGCTCCTACCCGTCCGGCCCGTCTTCCTTGCCCATGCCCGCGATCTGGCAAATGGTCGTGGAGGATCGTGTGGCGGCGTATAACGTGCCGTCAGGTGTCCTCTTCGACATGCACCGCGACGTGGCCGCCCGCCGCCCGGGCGTGTTGACGCAAGTGGGGCTGGAGACCTTTGTGGACCCGATCCGGGAAGGCTGCGCGATGAACGATAGCGCGGCCAAGGCCCCCATCGTTCACCGCACCGAATTCGCAGGCGACACATGGCTCCACTTCCCGAACATCGTGCCGGACGTCGCCATCATCCGCGCCACGACAGCGGATGAAAACGGTAGTCTGACCTACGAACATGAAGGCGCGTATCTGGGCGGGCTCGACCAGGCCATCGCCACCCGCAATCACGGCGGCCTCGTCATCGCTCAGGTCAAACGGGTGACCGCTGCCGGAAGCCTCCGCCCCCATGATGTGCATGTGCCGGGCCATCTTGTGGACCTCATCGTCGTCGCGCCGGATCAGAAACAAACCACCGAAACACCCTATGACCCCGCGATCAGCGGCGAAGTCATGCGCCCCTGGAACAGCTTTACCCTGGCAGACCACGGCGTCGAGAAGATCATTGCCCGGCGCGCCGCGATGGAGCTCAAGCGCGGCCAGACCGCCAATCTGGGTTTCGGCATCTCCGCCATGGTGCCGCGCATCCTGCTGGAAGAGGGTGCCCATGACGCCGTCACCTGGGCCATCGAGCAGGGCGCGGTGGGGGGCATGCCACTCACCGGTTTCGCTTTCGGCTGTGCGTCGAACGCTGACGCCTTCGTGCCATCCCCCAATCAATTCGCCTATTTCCAGGGCGGTGGGTTCGACGTGTCGTTCCTGTCCTTCATGGAGGTCGACGTGGACGGCAACGTGAACGTCTCCAAGCTCGGTAAGAAACCCTACCTGACGGCGGGCTGCGGCGGCTTTGTCGACATCACGGCGCACGCGACAAAGATCGTCTTCAGTGGGTACTTCGAGGCCGGCGCGCAGCTGGATCTGACGAACCAAGGCCTGCACGTCACCCAACCCGGCAAATTCACCAAGATGGTCGACGCGGTGGAGCATGTCACCTTCGCAGGCCGCCGCGCGAAGGCCCGCAATGCGGACGTCCTCTACATCACGGAACGCTGCGTGATGCGGCTGGGCGAAAACGGCCTTGTCGCGCACGAGATCATGCCAGGCATCGACCCGGAACGGGACATCGTTGCGGCCAGCGACGGGCGAGTCAGCGTGGCCAACGACGCAACCACGATGCCCCTCTCCCTGCTGCAGGATGCGCCGATGGGATTGCAGTTATGAGCGCGGTTCATCTGAATATCGATGGGCCCATCGCCCGCATCACGCTCGACAATCCCGCGAAGCTGAACGCCCTCACCGTCGAGATGTTGCAGCAGTTGGAGGAGGCCTGCGCGACCCTCGAACGCTCCCCCCATGCGCGAGCCGTGATCCTGACGGGTGAAGGCAACCGCGCTTTTTGTGCCGGCGCCGACATCACCGGCTGGGGCGACCTGACGCCCACCGATTTCGCCCGCAATTGGGTCCGCGAAGGGCACAGGATCTATGACCGGTTCGTCCGGCTGTCCAAGCCCACCATTGCCGTGATCCACGCCCACGCGTTCGGCGGCGGCCTTGAACTCGCCGCCTGCGCCGACATCCGGGTCATGGCGCCCAACGCCACGCTGGCGCTGCCCGAAGCGCAGGTGGGCATCGTGCCGGGCTGGGGCGGCAACACGCGGCTCCTGCGCCTTCTGTCTGAGCCGGTCGTCAAGGAAATGGCTCTGTTCGGTCGTCGCCTCAACGCTGACCGCGCGCTGGCCTTGGGCTTCGTTTCTGACGTCTCCGACACCCCGCTCGCCACGGCTCAGGCGATAGCGGAACAGGCCATGGCCGCCTCCCCCCGCGCCCATGAAGTGGCGAAATACCAGATCCACGCCGCCGTCGGCGAAGACCGCGCCGCGATGATCGAGGCGCTTGGTGGCGGCATGATCGGAGCCACGGGCGACCGGGCCGAGGGTGTCGCCGCCTTCAAAGAGAAACGCCAACCTGACTTTTCCGGGGATTGATCCATGACCGAGTTGACCATCATCCCCTCCTCCGGAATCGCGCTCCCCACCGCGTTCACGGCCCGGCACCTGATCGACGGCGTGTGGATGGACAGCGCCGATGGCGCCACCTCCGACCGCCATTCCCCGGCCCACGGCACGCGGGTCAGCACAGCGGCGAAGGGCGGTAAGCCCGAAGCGGAAGCCGCCATCGCCGCCGCCCGCGCGAGTTTCGACGCTGGCGATTGGGCGTTTTCCAGCGGTGCATCACGCGCGGCGATCCTGCTGAAGGTTGCGGACCTGATCGAAAAACATCTCGACCGGATCGCCCTTCTGGAAACACTCGAATCGGGCAAACCGATCAGCCAGGCGAAGGCGGAGATCTCAGGCGCCGCCGACCTCTGGCGCTATGCCGCCAGCCTCGCGCGGATGATCCATGGCGACAGCCACAACAGCCTCGGTGCAGACATGTTGGGTGTCGTTCTGAAGGAGCCCATCGGCGTCGTCTCCATCATCTGCCCTTGGAACTTCCCGTTCCTGATCGTCAGCCAGAAGCTGCCCTTCGCGCTGGCTGCTGGCTGCACGGCGGTGATCAAGCCGTCGGAACTGACGCCGTCGACAACCTGCATCCTGGGCGAGTTGCTGATCGAAGCGGGCCTGCCCGCGGGCGTTGCCAATATTGTCCTGGGCTTCGGCGATCCTGTCGGCGAAATCCTCTCCACCGATCCCCGGGTGGATATGGTGTCGTTCACCGGCTCCACCGGCGTCGGCAAACGGATTTCGGAAGCGGCCAGCGGCACGCTCAAGAAGGTATCGCTTGAGCTTGGCGGCAAGAACCCCCAAGTTATCTTCCCCGATGCCGATCTGGATCAGGCCGCCGATGCCATCACCTTCGGCGTCTATTTCAACGCGGGCGAATGCTGCAATTCGGGCTCCCGTATCATCGTGCATGAGGACGTGGCCGAGGCGCTGACCAAGAAGGTCGTGGCCCTGTCGCGCAAGGTTCCCTTCGGCGATCCGCTGGATCCCGAAACGCAAGTCGGCGCGATCATCTCGCCCGAGCACATGGCCAAGATCGACGGCTACGTGCAGGATGCCGTGGCAGATGGCGCAACGGTTGCGATCGGTGGCGCGGCGTTGGACGTCGATGGTGTCGGCCCGCAATTCTACCAGCCCACGGTGGTCACCAACCTGCGCCCCGACATGCCGATTGCGCGCGAAGAAGTCTTCGGCCCGGTCCTGTCGGTGCTGACCTTCCGCACCATGGAGGAGGCGCTGCGCCTCACGAACGATGCGGCCTATGGCCTTTCCGCAGGGGTCTGGTCCCGCGACATGTCCACTTGCCTGACCTTCGCGCGCCGCGCGCAGGCCGGCACGATCTGGACCAATACCTGGATGGACGGCTTCCCCGAAATGCCGTTCGGCGGCGTCAAGGAAAGTGGACAGGGGCGGGAGCTTGGGCGCTACGGCCTTGAGGAATTCCTTGAGGTCAAAACCGTGCAGATGCGCATCGGTGACACGCGGCGGCCCTGGGTGGCTCAGGAATGATGCAACCGATCGAAATCCGGCATCAGGATATGGGTCAGCCCCTCCGGCTTGTCCCCCGCCATCCGGCGCAGGAGCATCTCGGCCATCTTGTGGCCGGTCTCCCGGAGGTCTTCATAGACCGTCTCGATTCGCGGGCGGATATTGTCGAAAATCGGCGAGGCGCGCTTGGCGAAGATATCGGCGTCCCGTCCCAGCACCGCGCCCGAATCGGCCAGCGCCGACAACGTCACCAACGCTGTAACCTCGCCGACGCAAACGTACCCATCGGGTGGCGTATCCGACGACCGGCCGTCGCGCATGGCGGTGGCGATCTCGGCGGCGGAACTGTCGAGCGTCACGCCGGCCACGATCTCATGATCAACGCCCGCCTCCCGCGCCGCGCTGAGGAAGCCGTAGCGCAGATGTTGGGTGAAGGTGAACCGATCCTCGGGAAGGATCAGCGACAGGCGGTTGCGTCCCCGTTCGACCAACCGGGCAACGGCGATCCGCGCAAAAGCCTCGTTGTCGAAATCGACGTAAGGATGCGGCGTGGTGAATTCCGTGCGCCCGTGGCTGACGAAGGGAAAATCGTTCTCCATCAGCAGCCTGACGCGGGGATCAAAGGCCTCGGTTCGGGTGAACAGGATGCCGTCGGCCAGATGATTCCGCAGGATGTTGCGCACCGGTTGCAACCGGTCTTCGCCGACATGGTCAGGGACGACATTGACGGAATACCCGGTGCCGCGCAGCGCCTCGGTAATGCCGCTGAGGAATTCATGGGTGAAGCCCAGAAACTCGTGTTCTGTGTTCAGAAGAAGCGTCACAACCTGCGTGCGTCCGGTCCGCAAGCGCCGCGCCGCGCGGTCGGGAACATAGCCCGCGGCCGCTGCGGCCGCCGCCACCTTGGCGCGGGTTTTCGTGGCGATTCGCGGATCGTCGGCCAAGGCCCGGCTGATCGTCGCGATCGAGAATCCCGTCGCTTCCGCCAACGAGCGAAGCGTCGGTTTGTCGCCGTTTGGCGCGGGGCTGGTATCAAGGATCTCGCGGGTCATGGCGCATTGTCGCCCTTAGGTTGTGCCGCGCCTAATATTGCGCGAGATTTCAAACGTTTCAATAGTGCTGTTTTCGCGGCCAATCTTTCTGCACTGCGGAAAAATCACAATGAAACATGCTGTTCTGCAGAGATGCGTGCGATCACAATGAACAATTTCTGGTTGACTTCAACCGGATTTATAACGTTTTAATTCTGTCAGCCCCGGCAAGGGGATCGGTCAATTGGGAGGAAAACGAATGACCATGATGAAAAAACTCTACACCGGCGCGGCGGTTGTCGCCCTGTCCACGACGGCAGTTGCCGCGCAGGAAGTCGAGGTTCTGCACTGGTGGACCTCGGGCGGCGAAGCGGCCGCTCTGAACGTCCTGCGTGAAGATCTCGCCGGCGGCGGCGTCGGCTGGACCGATATGCCCGTGGCCGGTGGTGGCGGCTCCGACGCCATGACCGTTCTGCGCGCCCGCGTCACCGCCGGTGATCCGCCGACCGCCGTGCAGATGCTGGGCTTCGCGATCCAGAACTGGGCCGAGGAAGGCGCATTGGCCGATCTGAACGCCCTCGCCGAAGAGCAGAACTGGAACGAGGTCGTCCCCGAGGCGCTTCAGCGGTTCTCCACCTATGAAGGCAACTGGGTTGCGGCACCGGTCAACGTGCACTCGACCAACTGGGTCTGGGCCAACACCGCCCTGATGGAAGAGCTTGGCATCGAACAGCCCACCAGCTGGGAAGAATTCGTCGCCGCCATGCAGACCGCCCAGGATGCCGGTTACACCGCGCTCGCCCATGGCGGCCAGGCCTGGCAGGACGCCACGATCTTCGATTCGATCGCAATGGGCGCCGGTGGCCCGGAATTCTACCAGGCGGCCTTCGTCGATCTGGATCCCGAGGCGCTTGGCGGTGCCGAGATGGTCGAAGCGTTCAACCGCATGGACACCCTGCGCGGCTTTGTGGATGACAACTTCTCCGGTCGCGACTGGAACCTCGCCACGGCGATGGTCATCAACGGCGAAGCTCTGTTCCAGATCATGGGCGATTGGGCGAAGGGTGAATTCGTCAATGCGGGTCTGACCGCGGGCGAAGAATTCCAGTGCTTCCGCGTTCCCGGATCCGAAGGCACGGTAACCTTCAACTCCGACCAGTTCGCGATGTTCAACGTCGAAGACGAAACCGACCAGGAATCGCAGGTTGCCATGGCGTCCGCCGTGATGAGCCCGGAATTCCAGATCGCGTTCAACCTCGTCAAAGGCTCCGCGCCCGCGCGGACCGACATCGACCCGTCCTCGTTCGATGCCTGCGGCCAGGCGGCCATGGCAGACCTCGCGGCGGCTGGCGAAGGCGGCACACTCTTCGGCTCCATGGCCCACGGCCACGCCAACCCGCCCTCCGTCCAGAATGCGATGTATGACGTGATCACCGCGCATTTCAACGGTGAGTACGACGCCGAGACCGCGGCGGCCGAAATGGTCACCGCCGTCGAACTGGCACAGTAACGTCCTCCCGGATCGGCCCTCTCTTTTGGGGGCCGGTCCACCCCCGCGCGGCCCTGCCCGCACCTGACCAACCCCGAGTGAAGGAGAGGCCCGATGGCCGCACCTGACCCCATGCTTGCCGGGGGCGCGGATTTCCGAACGCGTCTTCAAACCTGGCTGCCGAAGATCGTCCTCGCGCCGTCTTTCGCGATCATGGTCATCTTCGTTTACGGTTTCATCGCCTTCACCGTCTATCTCAGCTTCACCGGAAGCCGGATGTTGCCGAGCTTCGATCTGGTGGGCTGGCAGAATTACGATCGCCTGTTCCGCATCCGCGAATGGGATATCGCGGTCTCCAACCTCTTCGTCTTCGCCTCGCTCTACATCGTGATCTCCACGATCATCGGGCTGATGCTGGCGATCTTTCTCGACCAGAAAATCCGGGGCGAAGGTATCCTGCGCCCGATCTTCCTCTATCCCATGGCGCTCAGCTTCATCGTGACGGGCACGGCGTGGAAATGGTTCCTCGACCCCGGCATCGGGATCGAGCATTCCATGCATCTCTGGGGGTTCGAGAATTTCCAATTCGACTGGATCAAGGACCGCGACATGGCGGTCTACACCATCGTCATCGCCGCCGTCTGGCAATCGTCGGGCTTCGTGATGGCGATGTTTCTGGCCGGTCTCCGCGGGATCGACAACGAGATCCTGAAAGCCGCCCAGATGGATGGCGCGTCGAACTTCCAGATGTATCGCCGGATCATCCTGCCGCAGCTTCGCCCGGCCTTCCTGAGCGCCTTCGTGATCCTCAGCCACCTCGCGATCAAGTCCTATGACCTTGTGATCGCGCTGACCGGTGGCGGGCCCGGCAACGCCACGGCGATGCCCGCGACCTTCATGTATTCCTACACCTTCACGCGCGACCAGATGGGCATCGGCGCGGCGTCTGCCGTCATCATGTTGATGACCATCGCCGCGATCATGGTGCCCTACCTCTATGCCGAATTGCGGGAGAAGAAGTGATGGCCATCGCCTCCAACGAGTCCGCCATGCGCTCCTCCAACGTCACGCGGATGTTCATCTACCTCGTGCTGCTGCTCTTCGCGCTGTTCTACCTGCTGCCCTTCGGGATCATGCTGGTGAATTCGCTCAAGCCCCTGTCCGAGATCACCGAAGGCAACATGATCGCGCTGCCCCGCGAATGGACGATCGAACCATGGCTCAGCGCCTGGTCCACGGCCCAGATCGGGGTGGAGCCCACGGGCCTGCGCCCCTATTTCATCAACTCCATCGCCATGGCGGTGCCTGCGGTCGCGATCTCCACCGTGCTGGGGGCATTGAACGGATATGTCCTGACCAAGTGGCACTTCCGCGGCGCGACCTGGATCTTCGGCCTGCTGCTGTTTTCGTGCTTCATCCCGTTCCAGATCGTCCTGATCCCGATGGCCCGGATCCTCGGAATTCTGGATATCGCGGGTACGACCTACGGGTTGATCCTCGTCCACGTCGTCTACGGCATCGGTTTCTCGACCCTCTATTTCCGCAACTACTATGCCGCCTTCCCGACGGAGCTTGTGCGCGCGGCCCAAATCGACGGGGCCGGGTTCTTCCAGATCTTCTGGCGCATCATGCTGCCCTCATCCGGGCCGATCATCGCGGTGTGCTGCATCTGGCAGTTCACCAATATCTGGAACGACTTCCTGTTCGGCGCGTCCTTTGCCTCCGGTGGCGCGGCCCCGATGACGGTGGCGCTCAACAACCTCGTCAACTCCTCCACCGGCGTGCGGGAATACAACGTCCATTTCGCTGGCGCCATCATGGCCGCCGGTCCCACACTTCTCGTCTACATCGTCGCGGGCCGCTATTTCGTGCGCGGTCTGATGGCTGGCAGCGTAAAAGGATAAGTCCCATGGGATTTCTCGACATCAACAACGTCACAAAATCCTACGGCGCGGTGGAGGTCCTGCATAAGGTCGACATCCAGGTGCAGGAAGGCGAGTTCCTCGTCCTGGTCGGCCCGTCCGGCTGCGGCAAGTCCACACTCCTGAACATGATCGCGGGGCTTGAGGGGATTTCCTCGGGTGAGATCGCGATCAAGGACCGGGTCGTGAACAACATCGCCCCTGCCAAGCGCAACATCGCCATGGTGTTCCAATCCTACGCCCTCTACCCCAACATGACCGTGGGCAAGAACATCACCTTCGGCCTGGAAATGCAGGGCACGCCCAAGGCGGAGCGGGACAAGGCCATGGCCGATGTCGCCCAACTCCTCCAGATCGAAAACCTGCTGGATCGCAAGCCGGGCCAGCTCTCGGGCGGTCAGCGTCAGCGCGTCGCCATGGGCCGCGCGCTCGTCCGCGACCCCGATGTGTTCCTCTTCGATGAGCCGCTCTCGAACCTCGACGCGAAGCTGCGCGTCGACATGCGGACCGAGATCAAGAAGCTGCACCAGAAGCTCGGCACCACCATCGTCTACGTGACCCACGACCAGATCGAGGCGATGACGCTCTCCACCCGCATCGCGGTCATGTATGACGGCTACGTCCAGCAGCTCGGCACGCCGAAGGAGATCTACGACAACCCCGCAAACCTCTTTGTGGCGACCTTCATGGGCAGCCCCGCGATGAACGTGCTCTCCTCCAAACTGGTGGAGATGAACGGCGCGATCCATGCCCAAATCACCGGGGCCGAGGGGCAGGACCAACACCTGCGCATCGAAAACGCGCCCGACGCCTACCGCGCCTATCTCAACAAGGAGGTGATGCTCGGCATCCGGCCCGAGGCGATCACCGACCCCGAAGGGGCGGACCGCAACGCGCGCAACATCCAGATGCTGACCAACACCGTCAGCGTGACGGAGCCCGCCGGCGCCGACACCTTCGTCAGCACCACGCTGTCGGGCAAGGATTGCATCGCCCGGATGCGCGCCGATGCCGATGTCCACCCGAACCAACCCTTTGAATTTGCGGTGAACATGGACAAGGCGGTTCTGTTCGATCCCAAGACGGAAGACCGTATCGCCTGACCATCGGCCCGGACGTGCCTGCGTCCGGGCACATTTTTCACTTGGAATTGGAACGTTCCAGACATACGAAGAGAGGGTTATGAACGACGCCGATATCATCATCGTCGGCTCCGGCATGGGGGGCGCGACGCTGGCCGCAGGGCTGGCGGGATCGGGCCTGCGTGTGCTGATCGTTGAGCGCGGCCAGCTTCTGCATGACAGCCCGGAGGCGCGCGACCCCGAGGCGATCTTCCGCGACGGCCATTTCCGCCCGGACGAGACCTGGCTCACCCCCGATGGCACCCGCTTCAACCCCGGCAATTACACCTGTGTCGGCGGCAATTCCAAGTTCTACGGCGCGGTGATGATGCGCTACCGCGAGGCTGATTTTGCCCCGATCCGCCATATGGGCGGGACAACGCCCGGCTGGCCCATCGACCATGCCACGCTCTCCCCGTTCTACGCCCGGGCCGAGGCGCTCTATCAGGTGCGCGGTGACGCGCGCGCCGATCCGTCCGAGCCGCCCCATGACAGCGCATATCCCCACCCCCCCATCCCCCACGAACCCGATATCGTCCGCCTCGCCACCCGTCTGACCCGCGCCGGTCTGACGCCATCGCCCCTCCCGCTCGCCGTCGATCTGGATCGCTGGCTCAGCCGCGCGCAGACCCCGTGGGATGCCTTCCCCGACACGACTGGCGGCAAGCTGGACGCCGAAAGCGCGGCCCTCGTGACGGCACTGGCCGATCCCAACATCACGCTCCGCACCGGCGTCGAGGTCCGGAAGATCGAGGCCGACGGCACCCGCATCACCGGCCTCCTTACCTCCGCCGGTCGCCTGACCGCCCCGCGCATCGTACTCGCCGCCGGGGCCGTCCACAGCGCCGCCCTGCTCCTGCGCTCCGCCGATGAAGACCATCCCAACGGTCTCGCCAACCGCTCCGATCAGGTGGGCCGCAACTTCATGAACCACAATGCCAGCGCCGTCCTGGCGCTCAGCCATCGGCGCAACCGGTCGGTCTATCAGAAAACTCTCCAGATCAACGACTGGTATCTGGGCACGGGGGAGGAGCCGCCCCTTGGCAACGTCCAACTTCTCGGCCGCGTCTCCACCCCCATCCTCGCCGCGCAGACAGGCCTGCCAAGGCCCCTCGCGGCCCTGATCGCCAACCACGCCATCGATTTCTACGCCATGTCCGAGGATCTGCCCGATCCCGAAAGCCGGGTGACAGTCCGGGGCGATGACATCGTGCTCGATTGGAAACGCTCCAACTGGGACGCGCATCTGGCCCTTGTCGCCAAGCTGAAAGCCACCCTCAAACGCGCAGGCTTCCCCATCGTCTTGTCGCGCGCCTTCGACCGCCGCACGCCATCGCACCAATGCGGCACGGCGCGGTTGGGGGCCGATCCGGCAACCTCCGTCTGTGACCCGCTTGGCAAGGCCCACGACCTCGACAATCTCTATATCTGCGACGCCTCGCTCCTGCCCACATCGGCGGCGGTGAATCCGTCGCTGACCATCGCCGCGCTGGCACTGCGGCAGGCGGACCACCTCAAGGACTCTTCAAGCAGCGATGCGACAGGGCAAAAGGAATTCGTGCAATGAAAGCGCTCATCACAGGCGGCCAGCAAGGCATCGGCCTTGGCATCGCGCAGGCGCTCCACGCGGCAGGGTGGGAGATTGCCGTGGCCTCCGAACAGCCCGAGGCCGATCTCCCTTTCCCCGCAACCTATCGCCAGCACGACGTCACGAACATCGACGCGATCCCCGCCTTGCTTGACGCCGTTGGCCCGGTAACAACGTTCGTCTCCAACGCCGGTGTCAGCGCGATGCAGCGGGGCGATCTGCTCGACATGAACCCGGACAGTTTCGATCGCTGCATGGCCGTCAACACCCGTGGCGCGTTCTTTCTTGCACAAGAAGTTGCGCGCCGGATGCTCAACCAACCCGCCGAACCGTTTCGCTCCATCACGTTCATCACGTCGGTCAGTGCGTCCATGACCAACCAGGATCGCGCGGAATACTGCGCCTCCAAGGCTGCCACGGCGTCCCTTGCGCAGGCCTTCGCCATGCGCCTCGCGCCCGAGGGGATCGGTGTTTACGATATCCGCCCCGGTATCATTGAAACGCCGATGACCGCCCCCGTGGCCGACCGCTACACCCCGCGCATTCCGGAATTGATCCCGCAGGCCCGGTGGGGGCAGCCGAAAGATATCGGCACCGTCATGGTCCCCATTGCCCGCGGCGATTTCGCCTATTCGACGGGGGCCGTGATCCCCGTCGATGGCGGCTTGTCGATCCACCGGTTTTGAGGGGGGGCATCATGAGCGAATCCTATGATTTCATCGTCATCGGCGGCGGATCCGCAGGCTCCGTCATCGCCGCGCGCCTGTCCGAGAATCCGGGCGTGTCCGTATGTCTGCTGGAGGCCGGCGGCTCCGACCGGCACCCGTTCTTCCACCTGCCCGCGGGCTTCGCCAAGATGACCAAGGGCATTGCGTCCTGGGGATGGTCGACGGTTCCGCAAAAACATATGCAGAACAAGGTCTTCACCTATACCCAGGCGAAGGTCATCGGCGGTGGTTCGGCCATCAATGCGCAGATCTATACGCGCGGCCATCCCCTTGATTACGACGAATGGCGGCAGATGGGCTGTGAGGGTTGGAGCTATGAAGACGTCCTGCCCTACTTCCGAAAGTCCGAGGATAACGACACCTATTCAGGGCGCTTCCACGGGCAGGACGGCCCCCTCGGCGTCTCGAAGCCCGCCGCACCCTTGCCGATCTGCGAGGCCTATTTCGAGGCGGCCAAGGTCCTTGGTATTCCGTTCAACGAAGATGTCACGGGCGAGGTTCAGGAAGGCGCAGCCTACTACCAGTTGACGCAGAAGAACGCCCGTCGGTCCTCCGCCGCGATGGCCTTCCTGCATCCCAACAAAAGCCGCCCGAACCTGACCGTGAAACTCCGCGCCAATGTCCGGCGGATCCTGGTGGAAAACGGCGTGGCCAAGGGGGTGGAGATGCTCGACCGCTCCCTGATCCATGCGGGGACCGAGGTTATCCTCACTTCCGGCGCCATCGGCTCGCCGCGTCTGCTGCAACTCTCGGGGCTAGGCCCGGCCGATCATCTACAAGAACTTGGCATCGACGTGGTGCTCGACCAGCCGCAGATCGGCAGCAACCTGCAAGATCATCTGGATCTCTACTGCATCGCCGAAGTCTCCGGCCCCCACACCTATGACCGGTTCGCCAAGCCGCATCTGAGCGTGCTGGCGGGCTTGCAATACCTCTTCACCAAGACAGGCCCCGTCGCGTCCAGCCTCTTCGAGACTGGCGGCTTCTGGTATGCCGACGAAAATGCCCGCTCCCCCGATCTGCAATTTCACCTCGGTCTCGGCACCGGGATCGAGGCCGGGGTGGCCGCGATGCCCGAAGGCGGCGTCACGCTGAATTCCTGCTACCTCCGCCCCCGGTCACGCGGCAGCGTGCGCCTGCAATCGGCCGACCCGACCAAATCGCCCCTCATCGACCCCAATTACTGCGCCGATCCGCAGGACCGCGCCATGTCGATCCGTGGCCTCAAGCTGACACAACAAATCCTGTCCCAGGACCCGCTCAAGTCCTTTATCAGGGCCGAACGCCTCCCCGGCCCGGACGTGCAGACCGACGACGATTACTTCAACTTCATCTGCCAGCATTCCAAAACCTCCCACCATTGTGCGGGCACCTGCGCCATGGGGCCAGGCGACAGCGCGGTCGTGACCCCGCGTCTGCGCTTTAACGGCATCGAAAACCTCCGCGTGGCCGACGCCTCGATCATGCCCAATGTCGTTTCCTCCAACACCAACGCGCCCACGATCATGATCGGTGAAAAAGCCGCTGACATGATCCGCGAAGATCACGGGATATAGACCATGCGATTGCCCACCTATGCCGGAACGCTGGAAGACTACGCGCTTGTGGGCGACCCGCTGATCCCCCGCGCGCCGAAGGTGCCGCTCACCCGCACCGCCTTCGCCGCCGCCCATGTTGTCAGCGACCCGCTGGCCGAGCGCGACCCCTGGCAGGGCCGCCCGGCAGTGGATTGGGACGCAACTCTGCGGTTCCGTGAAAATCTGTGGGATCAGGGCCTTGGCCTCGCCGAAGCCATGGACACCGCCCAACGGGGCATGGGCGTGGATTGGGACACCGCGCGCGAGTTGATCGACCGCACGATGGCCGCCGCCAAGGCCCATCCCATGAAACCCCGCGTCGCCTGCGGGGCGGGCACCGACCACGTCCCGCTCAAGGACCTGACCGACCCCGTCCGCATCAAATCCGCCTATTCCGAACAGATGGAGGCTGTTGAGGCCGCCGGTGGCCAAATCATCCTCATGGCCACCCGCGCCCTTCCGGCCATCGGCGCCGGGCCCGAGACCTATGCCCGCGTCTACGACGAGCTCATCACCCAGGCCGCGCAGCCGGTGATCCTGCACTGGCTCGGCGACATGTTCGACCCCGCGCTCAAGGGCTATTGGGGTGGCGCCTCAATCGATGAGGCCAACGCAATCGTGCTCGACCTCATCACCCGTAACGCGGCCAGGATCGACGGCATCAAGATTTCCCTCCTCGACCAAGGCCACGAGGAAACCTTCCGCGCCAAACTACCCGAATCCGTCCGCCTCTACACAGGTGACGATTTCAACTATGCCACGCTGATCGAAGGCGACGGCCCCCACTATTCCCACGCGCTTCTGGGCATCTTCGCCGCCATCGCCCCCGCCGCGGCCCAAGCCCTCGACGCCCTCGCGCAAGATGACCGTGAAACGTATCATGCGCTCCTCGCCCCGACCGTTCCGCTCAGCCGCGAAATCTTCAAGGCACCGACCCAATTCTACAAGGCAGGCATCGCGTTCCTGTCATGGCTGAACGGCCACCAGAGCCACTTCATCATGCCAGCAGGCTTCCAATCCTCCCGCGAGATCACCCACTACGCGCAAGTGTTCCGCCTCGCCGATCAAGCCCGGCTCCTGACCGACCCTGACCTCGCCACGCACCGCATGGGCCAATTGCTGGCGCTCCACGGGATCGACGGGTAACACCGAAACATGAACCGCCGCCCCACCATCCTCGATGTCGCCGCCAAGGCAGGCGTGTCGAAATCGACCGTGTCGCTGGTGCTGCAAAACTCCAGGCAGGTGAAGGATGAGACGCGGGACGCCGTGCGCGCGGCCATGGCCGAGATCGGGTATGTCTACAACCGCGCCGCGGCCCAGATGCGCTCCCAATCGGCAGGCCTTGTCGGCCTTGTCATCAACGACCTTCGCAACCCGTTCTTCACGGAATTCGCCACCGTTCTGCAAATGACGCTGGCCGCGAAGGGCTACGCCACCGTCATCGCCAATAGCGACGAAGACGCCGATCTTCAGGCCAAACTCGTCGGCTCCATGATCGAACACGGCGTCTCCGCGCTTGTCGTGTCGCCCGCCTATGGCGATGGCGGCGCCGCGTTTGACCAGATCGAACGCGCGGGCCTGCCTGCCATCCAGGTCCTGCGCAAGACCGATCCGCGCACCGGCCTCTTCCCTTTCGCCAGCTTCGATTACGCCGCAGGCTCGGCCCTTGCCACGCGCCACCTGATGACCCAGGGCGGCGAGCGGATCGCCTTTGTCGGCGGCATCGAGGGCCGCGAGATCACCGAAGAACGCAAGTCGGGCTATCTGGCCGAGATGAAGCGCGCGGGCGCCGATCCTGTCACGTTGCACGGGCGCAGCACACGGGCGTTCGGGGTCGAGGCCGCGCAGGACCTGATCGAACTCGATGTGGAGTCTGTTGTCTGTTTCAATGATCTGGTCGCGCTTGGCCTGCATGCAGGCTTTGCCCGCGCGGGCGTGGCGGTGGGCACGGATGTCCGCATCGTCGGCTTCGATGACATCGAGGATTGCGCGCTCGTCTGGCCGCAACTCTCCTCCGTCGCCTGCGATATCGACGGGTTTGCGCGCGCCACGGCGGATCGCCTTCTGGCGTGGATGCAAGACGCCGAACCGCCGCCCCCCGAACATCGCGCGCCGGTCGAATTGGTGGCGCGGGCCTCCAGCACAGGACGCGTTTCATGAGCCCTGACGCCGTCCTCCGATCCCTCTTCGCCCGCGCGGTGGAGGTGGCGGATCCGATGCAAAGCCTCGCCGCCGCCCTGCCACCCAAACCCGACGGCGGCGTCCTGGTGATCGGCGCGGGCAAGGCCAGCGCGCGCATGGCCGAGGCGGTGGAGGCCCAATGGGGCCCCTGCGACGGCCTCGTCATCACCCGCTACGGCTATGCCCGCCCCTGCCAAGGCATCGAGATCGTCGAAGCCGCCCACCCCGTGCCCGATGCGGCGGGGGAGGTCGCGACCAAGCGCATGCTCGCCTTGCTGGATACCGTGGGGGAGGGGGAGTTTGTCCTCGCGCTGATCTCCGGCGGCGGCTCCGCGCTCCTGACGGCCCCCGCGGGCGACATCACCTTGGCGGAGAAGCAAAAACTCACGCAGGACCTTCTGGCTTCCGGCGCGCCGATCGGAGAGATCAACGGCATTCGCAAACAGATCTCCGCGGTGAAGGGCGGCAAGCTGGCGGCGGCGGCTTACCCGGCGCGGATGCTGTCGCTGATGATTTCCGATGTGCCGGGCGATGATCCGGGCGACATCGCCAGTGGCCCGACAGTGGGCCATGCGGGCGACGCAGCCCGCGCGTTGCAAGCGCTGAAGACGTGGAACGTCACCCCCGCGCCGTCCATCGCGGCCTATCTGCACCGCGGCGGCGATCCCGTTGCGCCGTCTGACCCGCGCCTTGGCCGTGTGACGAACGTCATCTACGCCGCGCCGTCACAATCCCTGTCGGCGGCCGCCGAACTGGGGCGGTCCGCCGGATATGCGGTAGAGCTCTTGGGAGATTCCATCGAGGGCGAGGCGCGCGACGTCGCCGCAGACCACGCCCGGATTGCCAAGGCGTCCGCCCCCGGCACCCTGATCCTCTCGGGCGGTGAGCTCACCGTGACGCGGCGGGGCGACGGTGTGGGCGGGCCCAATGCGGAATATGCCCTCGCGCTTGCCCTTGCCCTGAATGGTGCGCCGAACATCCACGCCATTGCCTGCGATACCGATGGCGTTGACGGCGCGGCCGAAGTGGCGGGCGCGGTGATCGGGCCCGACACGCTATCCAGGGCGCGGGCCCGCGGCGTTGATCCGCAAGCCGCGCTCGACCGGAACGACGCACACAGCTTTTTTGGCCAAATCGGCGATCAGGTTGTTCCCGGCCCTACATTGACGAACGTGAATGACTTTCGCGCAATCCTCATCCTGTGAAGCCGGGCGCGCCCCTAGCGATACCCCTTGGCTGGCAAAAATCGGAGATATCAAGTGATCCTGCATGTCGTCCTTCTCGATCCCGCCAATGATCCTGCGCTTGCCCAGATCAAGGCAGCGATGAATATTCTGACGGATCTGACCAACGCGATCCCCGGTTTCCTGATCTTCCGGCACGGGCCGAACCGCGATTTCGAGGCGAAATCCGAACGCTATACTTACGGGTTCGCCTGCACCTTCGCGAACCGCAAGGCGTTGGACGCCTACGCGGCACATCCCGACCATCAGCGGGCGGGCGGCATGCTGGTAATGGCGTGCCGCGACGGGCATGACGGGATTTTCGTGGCGGATCTTGAGGTCTAGCCGCGCTATCCCTTTCCGGGCAGAGTGACGCCAGAGCAGCCACAACGGATCAAACCCGTGTCCGATCCCCGATCCCTTGCCCTCTTTTTCGTTGCCGACGGCCCGCGGCTTGAGGAGCAATCGTGGCTGTTGTCCATGTCCCTCGCGCGGGCGCATGAGGGCGACAAGCGGATCAGGCTGATCGCTTATGTCGGTGAGGCGCACCGGCCGCGGATCGGGGCGATGACCCATGCCATCTACGAGGCCTGCGGTGTGGAGCTCCGCACCTTGCCCGATCCCCCCAAGTGGAAGGGCGATTATCCCCACGGCAACAAGATGGTCGCCGCGCGGGATGACAGGGGCACCACGCATTCGATCTTTCTCGATACCGATATCGCCTGCACCGCCAGCCTGGCGGAGTTCATGGACCTGCCCGACACCACGATTGCAGCCGCCCCGGAAGGCCGCCCGACCTGGGGCGACAAGAACGACCGTTGGACGCGGGCTTACGCGCATTTCGGGCTGCCCGTACCAAGCGAGCGCGTGCGGCTCCTGCGCGGGCGCCGCCACGATTTCGTGCCGTATTTCAACGCGGGCTTCGTCGCCTTCGCCGAAGCGCCCCATGCCGATGACGGCAAGCGATTTGCGGAGCATTGGATCGACACCGCGCTTGCGTTCGATTTCGGCTGCGCGATCGCCAGCAAACGCCCCTGGCTCGATCAGATCACGCTGCCGCTGACCGTGGCGCGGTTCAACTATCAGGTGCGGGTGCTGGACGAGATGCACAATTACTCCCTGTCCCATCGCGGCGATTATTCGAAGACGCCCGATGCCACGATCCTGCACTACCACCGCCAGCGCTTCCTCTACCCGGCTCCGCAATGGCCAGCGCTCCGCGACATGATGCGGGATAGGGTGCCCGCCGGATTCCAGGATCAGATCGAGGCGCATATCGCGGCCTTCGAGACGTCGCTGGAGCGGGCGGACGCGGCGCCGGGCTAGAGCAGCGCGTCGATCTCGGGCCGTTTCGGCATCGCGGGCGCCGTGCCGTGTTTGGTGACGGACAAGGCCGCCGTGGCGGTTGCGAAGCGCAGGGCCTCCCCGATGTCCCGGCCTTCGGCCAGCGCCGTGGCGAACCCGCCGTTGAACGCGTCCCCCGCGCCCGTGGTATCGACGACGGGGCCCGCCGAGAGGGGCGGCACATGGATCGCCTCGGAC
The DNA here is from genome assembly GCA_947494975.1 of uncultured Roseicyclus sp. Classification (GTDB taxonomy): domain Bacteria; phylum Pseudomonadota; class Alphaproteobacteria; order Rhodobacterales; family Rhodobacteraceae; genus Gymnodinialimonas. Next base: position 626,862 of record CANLXA010000004.1, read on the forward strand.
CCGTCCCAATAGAGTGACCCGTTTTCACCCAGGGTGATCAACGCCCCCTTGCGCACGCCAAGATCCATCAGGGCCCGGGCGGCAGGCACCGCATCTTCCGGGCCGGTCACGGGCAACCCCGTCAGTTCCTGCGCTTCGGTCTCGTTTGGCGTCACATAGTCGCAAAGCGCCAACAGGCCATCGGGCAGCTCGGCCGCGGGGGCCGGGTTCAGGATCGTGGTGACACCCGCCTCCGCCGCAATCTCAAGGAACCGGGCGGCGGCGTCGATCGGCTGTTCCAGCTGGGTCATGGCAACCCTGGCCTTGGCAATGTCCGCGGCCCATGTCTCGACATCCGATGCGCTCAAAGTGCCGGCCGCACCGGGCACGACGACGATGGAATTCCTGCCCGAAGCCTCTTCGATGAAGATCCCGGCCGATCCCGTGGGATGCGCGGCATCCTCGATCACCAGCGAGGATTGGACCCCGGCCTTCACCCAGATGTCGCGTCCCATCGCGCCGAACGTATCCGCGCCGATCCGGCTCAGGAAGGCCACGTCACCGCCGGCCTTGGCGGCGGCCACCGCCTGGTTCGATCCCTTCCCGCCGGGGCCAAGCTGAAACCCCGTACCAAGCCGCGTTTCGCCGACCACGGGCATCTGCCCGACACGGTAGGCGGCATCCGTCACATAGACGCCCAGGATCACGATATCTGCCATGGCGGCCCCTTTCACTTCCCCCGATACATCAGCATGATGCGCGGCAGACACGCAAGGGAGGGCAGGCGTATGAAGCTGGTCAGGTGGGGCGAGGCCGGGCAGGAACGGCCCGGTGTTCTGGATGGGTCGGGCCGTGTGCGGGATCTGTCGGGTGTGGTCGCGGATATCGACGGCGCTGCGCTCTCCAACCTGCCCGAGATCGCGCCCGAAACCCTGCCCGAGGCGGGGGATGTGCGATTGGGCCCCTGTGTCGGCCATGTCGGCAAGCTGGTCTGCGTCGGTCTGAACTACGCCGACCACGCCGCCGAAGGCGGGTGGGATGTGCCGACGGAACCTGTCCTCTTCATGAAGGCCACCACCTGCATTTCCGGCCCCAACGATCCCGTCATCCTGCCCCCCGGCAGCACGAAAACCGATTGGGAGGTGGAGCTTGGTTTCGCCATCGGCAAGCGCGCGAAAAACGTCCCCGAAGGCACCGGCGCCGACCATATTGCGGGCTATTGCATCGTCAACGATATCAGCGAACGCGCCTTTCAGCAGGAGATGGGCGGCCAGTGGACCAAGGGTAAATCCTGCGACACGTTCGGGCCGTTGGGCCCCTGGCTTGTCACCGCCGATGAGGTGCCCGACCCCGAAAACCTCCACATCTGGCTGGAGGTCGATGGCCAGCGGATGCAGGATGGGAACACGGGCACGATGGTGTTCGGCCCGTCCTTTCTGGTGGAATATATCAGCCGGTTCATGACGTTGGAGCCGGGGGACGTTGTCTCAACCGGAACACCACCCGGCGTCGGAATGGGCCGGTCGCCGCAAATCTTCCTGCGCGCGGGCCAGACGATGCGGCTGGGCATCGACGGGCTCGGGGAACAGAACCTGCCGGTGCAGGCCTCGTGAACATCGCCGCGTGGCTCTCGCGCACGGCGTCCGTGTCGGGCGATGCACCGGCCCTGATGGTGGGGGCGGAGATTGTCGCGGATTATGCGCAATTCGCCGACCGTGCCGCCCGTCTGGCCGGCGGTCTGCAGGCGCGGGGCCTCCGGCCCGGGGACCGTGTCGGCATTTTTGCAAAGAACAGCCCCGATTACCTGATAGCCCTGTTCGGCATCTGGTGGGCCGGTGCGGTTGCCGTGCCGGTGAATGCGAAGCTGCATCCCAGGGAGGCCGCGTGGATCCTGTCCGATGCCGGGGCGACCTCATGTTTCGTCAGCGACGCGCCGGAGGTGCCGGGGGCAATCACCGTCGCCTCTGTCGATGGTCCGCCCGCCCCGTTGGCCGCCAGGGCCGCCGCGGACCTTGCATGGCTGTTCTACACCTCCGGCACCACGGGCAAGCCCAAAGGGGTGCAGATCACCCACGGGATGATCGCCGCAACCTCCGTGTGTTACCCGATCGATGTGGATCCAGTAACGCCGGAAGACGCCGCGCTTTACGCGGCCCCGATGAGCCACGGGGCAGGCATCTACGCGCCGATCCATGTGCGGATGGCGGCGCGCCACATCGTCCCGCCATCGGGCGGGTTCGATGCCCGCGAGGTGCTGGATCTGTCGGAAACCCTCGGCCCGACATCCATGTTCATGGCGCCCACGATGGTTCGTCGGCTGGTGGATGAGGCCAAAGCCCAGGGCAGGCGCGGCGACGGGATCAGGACAATCGTCTATGGGGGTGGGCCGATGTACCGCGCCGATATCGAAGAGGCCGTGGCCGCGATGGGCCCGCGCTTCGTCCAGATCTACGGCCAGGGCGAGTGCCCCATGGCGATCACCGCGCTCAGCCGGGCAGATGTCGCCGACAGAACGCATCCTCGATGGCAGGACAGGCTGGCCAGCGTCGGGCGGGCGCAAAGCCTCGTGGAGGTTGCCGTCGATGCGCCGCCCGGGGACACCGGCGAGATCATGGTGCGCGGTGCGCCGGTGATGCCCGGCTATTGGAAGAACCCCAAGGCGACCGCGTCGACCATAAGGGAAGGCTGGTTGATGACGGGCGATATCGGCAGGCTCGATGAAGACGGCTACCTCACGCTTCAGGACCGCTCCAAAGACGTCATCATCTCCGGCGGAACGAACATCTACCCACGCGAGGTTGAGGAGGTCCTGCTGACCCATCCCAGCGTGCACGAAGTCTCCGTGGTCGGGCGGTTTTCGCCGGAATGGGGAGAGGACGTGGTCGCGTTTGTCGTGCCCGCGCCGGGCTGTGTAATCGACGAGGCCGCCCTCGGGGCGCATTGCCGTGCCCATATCGCGGCCTTCAAAAGACCCAAGGCCTATGTCAGCCTGCCATCCCTGCCCAAGAACAATTATGGCAAGGTGTTGAAGACAGAGCTGCGCAAGTCGTTGCAGGAGGGCGGGTAACATCCGCAACAGCCCCGGCGAAAAGCGCGGCCGTCGCCTTGTTGCCACGTGCTCAGCGGCCTACATCGCGTGACATGAAGCGTTTCATTCCCTTTCTTGATAAAGATCCCAAGGTTTCCGTGATCCGGCTGCAAGGCGCCATCGCCGCGGGCGGCCGGGGGCAGGGGATCAATGATGCCACTTATGCGCCGGTGATCGAAAAGGCGTTTGCCAAGGGCAAGCCCGTGGCCGTTGCGTTGGCGATCAATTCGCCCGGCGGCAGCCCGGTACAATCCGCGCTTGTGGCGTCCCGTATTCGCCGTCTGGCGGAGGAAAAGGACATCCCCGTCTATGCCTTCGTCGAAGATGTCGCCGCATCGGGCGGATACTGGCTGGCCTGTGCCGCCGATGAGATCTGGGTGGATCACAGTTCCATCGTCGGCTCCATCGGGGTGATTTCGGCCACGTTCGGCTTTGTCGAAGCGTTGCAGAAAATCGGGGTGGAGCGCCGTGTCTACACTGCCGGGGAGGACAAATCGATCCTCGATCCGTTCCGTCCCGAACGGGCCGAGGATGTGGAGCGCCTGATGGACATCCAGCGCGATATCCACGGTGCCTTCATCGAGCATGTGAAAACCCGCCGCGGGGATCGCCTGGCCGAAGACAAGGATCTGTTCACCGGCGCTTTCTGGACCGGTGTTGCCAGCGTCGATCTCGGCCTTGCCGATGGGCTGGGGCATCTGGTGCCCAAGATGAAAGAGGTCTTTGGCGACAAGGTGAAGTTCAGCGCCTACGGGCCCAAGAAAGGGCTTCTGCCGCGGCTGGGCGCCCAGGTGATGGCCGATCTGGATCACGGCCTGGAAGAGCGGATGCTCTATGCCCGCTTTGGCCTGAATTGATGATCAAGATCGTCTCTCTTTTCCTGATCGGGATGGTCGTGCTGGCCATGTTCGGGCGGCTGCGCTGGCCCGGCAGCAGGCCCCGTATCGGCAAGCAGGGGCAGAGCGGCCCGCTGCCCAAGCCGCGCACCTGCCCCACCTGTGGGCGCATGAACCTGCGCGGCGGCGAATGCCGCGTGTGCCGCGAGGGCGGGAATGGCTGACGAGTTCGGCTTTGCAATCCTCGGCCTCGTCATCTTGTTGCTGGCCGGGGACGTTCTGGTCAAAGGCGCGGTCAACCTTGCCCTGCGCCTCGGCATCCCCGCGCTGATCGTGTCGCTCACCGTCGTGGCGTTCGGCACCTCGGCGCCGGAATTGCTCATCTCCATCCAATCGGTGCTGGAAGGCGTGCCCGGCCTGGCGCTGGGCAACGTGGTCGGGTCCAACACCGCCAACATCCTGCTTGTGCTGGGTGTGCCCGCCCTGATGGCCGGCCTCGCGGCCACCAGCGATACCCGGCGCGAATACATGTTCATGATCGCGGCGAGCTTTTTGTTCATCATCCTGTGTTTCATCGGCCCGCTGACCTGGTGGCACGGGCTTGTCCTGCTGCTGGGTCTGGCCCTCGTCCTGGGGGACGCGGTGCGCAAGGCCCGCGCCCACCGCAAGGCCCAGAACGGCGCGGATGACGTCGATGACCTCGAAGAGGCCGATCCCGACATGCCGTGGTGGAACATCGGCATCTACCTTGTGCTCGGGCTGATCGGGCTCCCCCTTGGCGCAAGCCTCCTGATCGACAGCGCCACCGCGATTGCGACGGAATACGGCGTCAGCGACACCGTGATCGGCCTGACCCTCGTGGCCGTCGGCACCTCGTTGCCGGAACTGGCCACCACCGTCATGGCCGCGTTTCGCCGTCAGGCCGATGTGGCCATCGGCAATGTCATCGGGTCCAACGTGTTCAACCTTCTGGCGATCATCGGCATCGCCGTGCTGGTCGGCCCGATCCCGGTCGATCCCGAGCTGCTGCGATTTGATCTGTGGGTGATGTTGGCGGCCTCGATCATCATCGCCCCCTTCGTCTTCTTGCGCTGGCCCATGGGCCGCGTCGTCGGTCTGGCCTTTTCGGCGCTCTATGTGGGCTATATCGTCCTCCTTCTGATGTAAGGGAGACACCGGGCAATGACAGCATTGGTAACAGGGGCCGCCCGGCGGTTGGGCCGCGCCATGGCGCTGGAACTGGCCGCCCAGGGCCACGATGTCGCGATCCACTACAACGGCAGTGCCGATGCCGCCGAGGAGGCCGCGGAGGAGGTCCGCCGCCTTGGGCGGCAGGCCGTCGCATTGCAGGCCGACCTTCTTGACGAAGACGCCGTGGCGGGCCTGCTGCCACGGGCGGCCAACGCGCTGGGGCCGATCACGGTGCTCGTCAACAACGCGTCGATCTTCGAATACGACAATCTTGAAAGCGCGACGCGGCAAAGCTGGGATCGCCATATCGGCTCGAACCTGCGCGCGCCCTTTGTCCTCACCCAGGCGCTGGCCGATCAGATCCCGGATCCGGATCGGGACGAGACCGGTGAAAAGGTCGCGCGCGGCCTTGTCGTCAACATGATCGATCAGCGCGTGCGGAAACTGACGCCCGAATTCATGACCTACACAATTGCCAAGATGGGCCTGTGGGCCTTCACCCGCACCGCCGCGCAGGCGCTGGGCTCCCGCGTGCGGGTCAATGCCATCGGTCCCGGGCCGACGATGCAGGGCGGCCGCCAGAGCGCAGAGCACTTCGCCAGGCAGCGCGCCGCCACGATTCTGGAGCGCGGCGCGGATGCCGAGGGGATCTGCGGCGCCTTGCGCTATCTGTTGGATGCGCGGGCCGTCACGGGGCAGCTTATCTGCGTTGACGGGGGCCAACATCTGGGGTGGGAAACGCCGGACGTTCTGGGGGTCGAATGACGCAAGGGAACGTGATTCTCCACCGGCGGGTGAAACCGTTCACCTTTGTAAAGATTGTATGACAGCAACAGTTTGCACCTGAAAGTGTATGTTTTATATAAGCGAAAACAATGGCTTAGGTATGCGCCTAAAAAATAGGCAAATCGCAGAACCCTGCCGAAAACAAAGGAAAATTCGGTATGCCAAAGAGTTCTCCGCAAGGTTATCCACAGAAACGGTGGAAAGCTGACCCCTTGATCCGCCCCTCTCCGCGTTGCAGCCGGACATAGAATCACAGATGCGCGAGTCGTGATGGAAAATGAGACCGAAAATGCCCCCGAAACGGGCCATGAGGTGATCCAGGCATATCTCAAGACGCTGGATAACTCGCCGGGCGTGTACCGCATGCTCGATGCGCAGTCGCGCGTGCTCTATGTCGGCAAGGCGCGGGCCCTCAAGCGCCGGGTGTCGAGCTACGCCAAGCCGTCGGGTCATTCCCCGCGCATCGCCCGCATGATCCGCGAAACCGCCTCGATGATGTTTCTGACCACGCGGACGGAAACCGAGGCGCTGCTGCTCGAACAGAACCTGATCAAGCAGTTGAAGCCGAAATTCAACGTGTTGCTGCGCGATGACAAATCGTTTCCGAACATCCTTGTCAGCCGCGAACATGCCTTTCCGCAGATCAAGAAGCATCGCGGCGCGAAGAAGGAGAAGGGGGAGTATTTCGGCCCCTTCGCCAGCGCCGGTGCCGTGAACCGGACGCTCAACCAGTTGCAGAAGGTCTTCCTCCTGCGCAATTGCACCGATGCCACGTTCGAGACGCGGACGCGCCCCTGCCTGCTGTACCAGATCAAGCGCTGTTCCGGGCCCTGCGTGGGCTATATCGGCGAGGCGGATTATGCGTCGTCCGTGGCCGATGCCGTGCGGTTCCTCAAGGGCGACAGCACCGAGCTTCAGGCGCAATTGGCCGATGGCATGGCCGAGGCCAGCGCGGCGATGGAGTTCGAACGGGCCGCGGCTTTGCGCGACCGGATCCGCGCCCTGACCAACGTGCAAAGCGCCCAGGGCATCAACCCGCGCGGCGTGCGGGAGGCCGATGTGATCGCGCTGCACATGGAAGGCGGGCAGGCCTGCGTGCAGGTCTTCTTCATCCGCGCCAACCAGAATTGGGGCAACCGCGATTTCTATCCGCGTGTGGGTCCGGACATTGACGAGCCCGAGGTGCTTGAGGCGTTCATGGGCCAGTTCTACGATCAGAAGGAACCGCCGCGTCAGGTCATCCTCTCCCATCCGGTCGAGAATATGGACCTGATGGCCGATGCCCTGGCGCAGAAGCGGGGCACCAAGGTTGAAATCCTTGTCCCGCAGCGCGGAGAAAAGGCCGAGCTTGTGGACGGCGCGCGGCGCAATGCCCGCGAAAGCCTGGGGCGGCGGATGGCCGAGAACCAGGCCCAGGGCAAGTTGCTGACCGGGCTGGCCGAGGCCTTCGGGCTCGATGGCCCGCCCAAGCGCGTCGAAGTCTACGACAACTCGCATATCCAGGGGGCCCATGCCGTGGGCGCGATGATCGTGGCCGGGCCGGACGGCTTCGTGAAATCGCAATACCGCAAGTTCAACATTCGCGGCGACAGCCTGACGCCCGGGGATGATTTCGGGATGATGAAAGAGGTTCTCACGCGCCGATTCTCGCGGCTTCTCAAGGAAGATCCGGATCGCGAGACCGAGGCCTGGCCCGACCTTCTGCTGATCGATGGCGGGGCCGGGCAAATCTCCGCGGTCAAGGAGATCATGGATGATCTGGGGGTTGAGGATGTGCCCTTCATCGGCGTCGCCAAGGGCATTGATCGCGATCAGGGCAAGGAGGAATTCTACCGCCCCGGCAAGTCGGTCTTTGCCCTGAAACGCAATGATCCGGTCCTCTATTTCGTGCAGCGGATGCGGGACGAGGCGCACCGCTTCGCCATCGGCGCGCACCGGCAGAAACGCTCCAAGGCCGTCACCGCCACACCGCTCGACGATGTGCCGGGCGTGGGAGCCGCCCGGAAGCGTGCGCTTCTCGCCCACTTCGGGTCAGCGAAGGCGGTCACGCGGGCGAATTTGGCGGATCTGAAGGCGGTCGAGGGCGTCAGTGAGGGGCTCGCGCAGAAAATCTACGATCATTTTCATGAGGGGGGGTGAGGGGCAAGAAACGGTCCCGACACCAGCAACCTCACACGAGCCCTGCTAACGACGGGCCGGGGACGGTCGACCCAACGCCGCTTCTGCGCGCTTTATCGCTGCCAAGTCAGGAAGACCTCAGATCGGTGTGCCAACATCACCAAATCGACAGGCCGCCGGACGGCCCGTCGATAGCGGGGCGGCTCCGCCGCTGTTAACCCGCTGGGGGAGAAGCTCACACCGTGGCTTCATGGGACACACTCACTTGGAAAAAGGAAGATGTGCATGCCCCATCCCTGAGCGCCGATGCAGGTCGCATCCAACGGCCATCTCCACCGCTATTCGTTGCGAGGAAGTGGACAGAAGGGTATTTTTGTTCGTCAAATTTGCCGACTGCCGACAAGGAAAGATCCATGCGCTTCTTATTTCTCACCGCCTTCCTTTCGGGCGGCCTCTTCGGCTGTGGTCCCGATGAATTCGACTGGAACCAGCGGCTTACAGTGACGGTGCAAACACCGGACGGTCCCGTGACTGGCAGCACCGTCTACCGCATGTTCGCAACGCTTTACGGCCCGGACGGCCAGGCCATCACTGGAACTACGGCGCGCTACGGGTATCGCGGGGAAAACGCTGTTGTCGATCTTGGCGAGGGGCGGTTCATCTTCGTCGATCTGCTGATCTCCGGCGATACGCTCTACTCTCTTGATCCCAACCGTTACCCTGGGCTGAGCTTTCAGGATCGCGCCGAATGGCTGCCGATGGCTTTGGAGGCCCGTGAGCCGTTTGTGGTGCCGGACGACCGTTATCCGCGCCTGGTGACGTTTGGCGACATCACCGATCCACTCACCGCCGATATTTTCGAGGTGGGCGAGATGGAGGCCATCTTCGGCGAGGGCTACGGAATCGCGTCGATGGAATGGCAGGTCGTCGAGGACCCGCCAACGTCAGGGCGGGTGCTGGAGGTGCTGCCGTGGTTGCTTGATGTCCTGGGAGACCAACTAGACGCCGACCCTGTAATTCGCTCGAACGCCGAGTTTCCTGATGCGAATCGACTGAGTGCCTTCTCGTTTTCAAACGAGTTGACAGATTTAGTTGGAGAAGACTGAATGCCTGATCATCTGACTATGTCCATTCTCGCAATGGATTCGTACAATCGGGGCTATGATGTTGGCGTTACCGGATTGGGTGGGCTCCCTTTGGGCTCAACCTTCCTTCGAGAATCCTCAGTAACTGATGACACGGACGAAGTCGAAGCTGGCTTCTACGCGATCGCGTACCAATTTGGCCCCGACGCTCCGGCCGGTCTCGCAAACAAAGTCGTCATATCTTACCGAGGCACCGACAACATCTTTGGGTTGCCTGAGCAAGTTTAGGTTGGGTGCAACCCACCTTCCCACACTGCCGCCAGACAAACTCGGGCCGTCGTGGGGTGCATCATTTGCTTTGGGAGCATCAAACCACCCCCCAAACCCCTTAACAAAACCTTAACAAGATCCACAATTTCGTTCCCTTTCAGACCCTTAACCCCCTTGTGCACGCTTGCACAGCCTTGCACACACCCACCCCCTCTGGCCCCGGACCCGCATCCCGGCTAACAAGGGCCCATGCGCTGGACCCTGCCCAATATCCTGACCCTCGTGCGCCTCATCGCGGCGCCGATGGTGGCATTCGTCTTCCTCCTGCTGCCGCGCCCCTTCGCGGATTGGGTGGCGGTGATCCTGTTCATGTCGGCATCGCTGACCGACTATCTCGACGGTGTCTTGGCGCGCAGATGGGGGCAGGAAACACGGTTCGGTGCGATGCTCGACCCGATCGCGGACAAGGCGATGGTCGTGATCGCGCTGATGGTCCTGCTGGCGCTTTACGGCGTGAATTATCTGTCCGGCAGCCTGAGTTTCAACGCCACGTTCCTGATCCCCATTACGGTGATCCTGTTTCGCGAGATCTTCGTGTCGGGCCTGCGCGAGTTTCTGGGCGCCCAGGCCGGGACGTTGAAGGTCACGAAGCTGGCGAAATGGAAAACCACGGTTCAGATGGTGGCGATCGGCCTGCTCTTCTGCTGGGGCCTGTTCGCCCACTATCTGTGGGCCCTGACCATCGGGATGGATGGCGCGCTGATCGAAAGCATCCTTGCGGGTGACGTGCCCGACGATTTCAACCTTGGCTGGATCTTGTTCGGCTATCAATGGAGCGAACTGATTGGCGTCGGCCTGTTGTGGTTGGCCGCCATCCTGACCGCCGTGACAGGGTGGGATTACTTCCGCAAGGCCCGCCCGTATCTGTCTGAGGAGGGCCCGTGATGGACCTGCGCTATTTTGCCTGGCTGCGCGAACGGATCGGAACCGGTCATGAGGTGATCGAGACCGAGGCATCGACGGTTCGGGACCTGATCGAGGAGTTGAAGCAGCGATCCGAGGCGCACGCGTTCGCGTTTTCCGATCTCGGGTCGATCCGCGCGGCGGTGGATCAGGATCTGGTCGAGTTCGACGCGCCGCTCACCGGGGCTCGCGAGGTTGCGTTCTTTCCGCCGATGACCGGGGGTTAGGCGCATGCAGGGCGTCCGTGTTCAGGAAGCCGCCTTCGATATGGGCGTGGAGCTGAATCGGTTTGCAAGCCACGTCGCCGGGGCCGGGGCCATCGTCAGCTTCTCCGGCGTCACACGGGATGTGGCGAGCGGCGATCTTGAGGCGATGGTGATCGAGCATTATCCCGGCATGACCGAACGCGCGCTGACCCGGATCCACGACGAGGCAATGGGCCGGTTTTCATTGGTTGACGCGATGATCGTGCATCGGTTCGGGCGGCTCCCCCCCGGCGAAGTGATCATGATGGTCGCCACGGCAGCCCCCCACCGGGCCGACGCGTTTGCGGGGGCCGAATTCCTGATGGATTTCCTGAAATCGCGCGCGCCGTTCTGGAAGCAGGAAATCACCGCTGATGGGCGCGAATGGGTCGCTGCCAAGTCGGATGATGAAGACGCCCTGAAGCGCTGGTGAACTCACCCTGCTGCGCGGTGCGCTTTGGGTTCAGGCGGGCGTCCGGCCAATCCGTCTTGAATGCCCGCCGCCGCTCGATCAGCTGTTCTGATCGGAGGATTCCATGTAAGCCCGCAGCTCTTCGGCATCGGTCCGGGCTTCCCGCAATCCGTCCATCGCGGCGCGCAGTTCCGCTTCGGTCTGGCTGAGCTGGCTGGTCAGTTCCGTTTCGCGTTGCTGCAGATATGCAATCGCCTGATCCCGGGTTTCCTCGGCATCGTGAAGCGCACGCGCCAGGTTCTCCATCTCGCCCAGATCCGCGGAGGACACCTGATTGAACCGAGTGACGAGCCAATGGGCGAGCCATCCGAGCGCGAAGGCCACGAACAGGATGACGGCGATTGCGATGATGAATTCGAGGCGGTTCATGGGGCGGGGGGCTTTCTGTCGTTAGTTTCCGTCCGGGGCAATCGGACGGGGCAGGGGGCGGATCTCGAATGGCCAATCGGCGATATCACCCCGGGCAAGAATACCGGCCGTGGTGCGCGGTTGATCGTCGGCCGCCGCGGCAAGTTCGGCAACCTCCGCCGTGGCAAGCAGGCGGAATTCGATGCGTCGGTTCTGTTCGCGTCCAGCTTCGGTTTCGTTGCTGGCGATGGGTTGGCTTTCGCCATAGCCCTGCGCGGTCAGGTTCGAGATGAGAACGCCGCGCGCAAGGATGCCGTTCAACACCGCATCGGCACGGGCCTGGCTGAGGTTCAGGTTCATTCCTTCGCCGCCCTGCGCATCGGTATGGCCGCCTATCTCCATGCGCACATGCAGGCAATCGGGGAGGATCTCGACAATCCGGTCAAGCACTTCGCCCGCCGCGTCGTTGATTTCGGTGGATCCCGGATCGAAGGTGATCTTGGTGACATCCTGGATGTCGCGGATGCGCGCCTCGCATTGCTCCGGCGTGGGTTGTGACGCCACGGGATCAAGAGCCTCGTCATAGCGGACATCCAGTTGGAAATTCGCCCCGGGCCCGAGTTCTTCCGATAGGAGGCGGGTGAGTTGCGAGACCGTGTCTTCATTGCCGGTGCGTCCGGTCAGGCGCAGGGTGTCGGGCTCCACAATCAATTGGCCCTCGTTCAATTCGGCCAGTGCCGTGAGGCCAGCCATGACCCGGACCGACCAGCCGGACGGCAGATCCGCGACTTCCCGGGTTGCCACATCCGTGCGGCCGGCGCCGAACAACGCGGTTGCGAAGGTCTGCACCGATTGACCGATGGCGCCGCGGGGCAAGCGACCACGCAGACGCGCGCCGTTTTCGTCGTTGTAAGATGCGGTGAAACGGGCAGGCCCCGCATTCGCCAGCGTTTCGGGTTCAGGAAGAACCGCTTGCAGAGAGAAGACATCTGGCAGGGCCGCATCCAGTTCGCCGACGACGGTATCGAACCGGTCCTGCGGCGTGCCTTCGGCGGCGATCAGCGTCACGTCCGCATCGGACAACGTGACGCTGCCGGCGCCGAGTTCCGACAGCGCGACAAGCGTGGTTTCCACGGCCTCGCCCCAGGACGGCGACGGCACGCCGAGCCCGATGGTGCAGGGGACGACCCCGGTCGCCCCGGCCGCGAGGCCTGCGGCAACGATCCGGTCGCGCGCTTGCGGCGTGTCAGCGGTACAGGTCTCGAACCGGCCGCCGCCCCCTTCTGCATCAATCACGAAACGGAGCGTGAAGGGCGTGATGACGGGGCGCGGGGCCGAGATATCGAGCACCACCTGAACGCCGCTTGGCTGATCTTGCTGCAGCAATGCGATGAATTCCGCGCGTTCTTCGCGGGTTTCGCCCACGGCTTCCACTTCCACCCGGTCGGCAAGGACGGTCACCTTCGAGCGTGGCAGGGTTTGCAGCGCCCGCAATCCGTAGGCGAGCGCGGCCTCCCACGTCGCTGGCGCTTCGAAATCCGCGCTTTCGATCATGTTCACAACGTCGGCCTCACCCGCGATATCCGCGATGGACTCGGCGATGGCGAAGGCTTCGTCGCCGTCCTGGCCGGGGATCAGACCGATGAGTTGGATCCCGTCGCCATTGCGCAGCATATCGAGCGAGAAGCGCGGCGGCGCGGATGTATCGGCAGCGGCGACATCGAGGCGGTTGATCACCCGGTCCGCATCCACAATCGCGGCCGCCCCGCTTTGTGCCCGGAAGCGGGAGGCTTCATCGGGGGCGGTGCCGTCGAGGAAAATCTGCAAACCGTTGGCGGACACTTCCACCCAGGTGATGCCATCCGCCTCCAGCGACGTGATGACATCTTCGATGGAGCGGCGTTCGATCGTGATCGCGGCCACAACGGCGGTCACAACGGCCAAGATGGCGGCCACCGCGAACGAGGCGGGGCCGACCAATGCGGAGATGCGTTCGGATATCGACATGGGGTTTGTTACCCGTTGTTCCCTGCTCGGGGCCTTATGCTACCGCACTATCCTGTCCCGCGCCCGCTTTCAATCAGACCAGAAGCGTAGCGGCGAAAAACAGCACGGGGATCAATCCGGCGTCCCGGTTCGAACGAAAGATGCGCATACAAAGCGCCGGATCGTCGATGTCGAGGCGCAGCAGCTGCCACGACAGATGCCACCCCATCGCCCAGACCCCGCCCAACGCCAGAACCAGCGCAAGAATATCGCCCCCGGGCACCAGCGCCACCAGCACGCCCGCGCCGATCAGACCAACGGCGCCCACCATGAAGCCGCGCAGCCACTTTTTGGAACTTTCGCCGAACAGGCGCGCCGTGGATTTGATGCCGATCAACGCGTCGTCCTCCCGGTCCTGATGGGCGTAGATCGTGTCGTAAAAGAGCGTCCAGCAGATTCCGCCGAGATAGAGCAGAACCGGTGCCAGGCTGAGGCTCCCGGTATGGGCCGTCCACGCCAGGAGAGCGCCCCAGTTGAAGGCAAGGCCGAGAAAGACCTGCGGCCACCAGGTGATCCGCTTTGCGAAGGGATAGATGCAGACGGGCAGGAGCGAAATGATGCCTAGGATGATGGTGGGCAGGTTGAACGTCAGCAGGATGCCAAAGGCGATCAGCGATTGGATGATGACCCAGGCCATCGCCTGTTTCACGCTGACCTGGCCGGACGGAATTGGCCGCGAGCGGGTGCGCGCGACGGAGCCGTCAAAATCCCGGTCGGTGATGTCATTCCAGGTGCAGCCCGCGCCGCGCATCAGGAACGCGCCGATGGCGCAGCCGATGAAGATCCACAGATCGAACGGATTTGCGCCCGCCGGATCGGCCGCCGCCGCAAGCGTGACGCCCCACCAACACGGCAGGAGCAGCAGCCAGGTGCCGATGGGTCGGTCCGCCCGGCTCAGCCGCAGGTAGGGGCGCGACCATGACGGGGCGAAACGGTCGACCCAATTGCCGCGCACGGCGTCGGCAACTTGCCCGTCTTCCGAGGCCTCTGGCATTTCGTCTGTCCCGCTCATACGTTCTCGCCCATGTCCGCGCGCCCCAAGATACGGCTCTATGTAGATCACCCCTTGAAGGCAGGGCAAAGCGTTCCCGTGTCGCGGGACCAAGCGAACTACCTGTTCAACGTGATGCGTCTGCGGGCCGGGGCCGAGATTGCCCTGTTCAACGGGCGTGACGGCGAATGGCGGGCGGAGGTTGCGCAGGCCGCAAAGCGGGGCGGCGCGCTGGTCTGTGAGGCGCAGACCGCGCCGCAAATGATGCCACCCGACCTGTGGCTGCTCTTTGCGCCGATCAAGAAGGCGCGGACGGATTTCATCGTGGAAAAGGCGACGGAAATGGGCGCGGCTCGGATCTGCCCGGTCCAGACGGACTTTACCAATTCCGACAGAATCCGGCAGGACCGGTTGCAGGCCCACGCGGTGGAAGCCGCCGAGCAATGCGGCGGCACCTATGTCCCGCCGGTTGATGATCTGCGCCCGCTGGCTCGCGTGCTGGACGACTGGCCAGAGGACCGCACCTTGATTTTCGCGGATGAAGGTGCGGCGGGGCGGGCATCCGCGTCCCTCCCATCATCGCCCGCGGCAATTCTGATCGGGCCGGAAGGCGGGTTCTCGGATGGGGAACGCGCGCGGCTCAGTGCACTACCTTTCGTGGCGACGATCCCGCTTGGGCCACGCATCTTGCGGGCCGATACGGCGGCGGTTGCCGCGCTGACATTGTGGCAGTCGGCTAGCGGGGATTGGCGATGACCAGCCGCCCGCCACCGCGCCTGCATGTGATCCCGGCAATTGGCTGCAACAAGGCGCTTGTGCTGCGACGTGGCCCGACAATGCATGTCGCCTCGTGCCTTTGGGATCGCACGACAGGCGAAGTAGAGCTTGGCCAATGGTTGAAGGCGCGGATATTCGAACATCGCTCGGATCTGTCGCCAGATGGGCGACACATGATCATCTTCGCCCGCCGTAGCGGCAAGGCCTGGACGGCGATCAGCCGGGCTCCATGGCTGACGGCCTTGACCTATTATCCGCAAGACAGCACGTGGTTCGGGGGCGGTGCGTTCACACCGGAAGGGGACGTGTTTCTGAACGGTGGCGGCCAGCACGATCCCATGCCGGATCGCCTAAGGCCTGCGCCGCAGGATGCATATCCGTCGGGTACGGACGGGTTCCATATGGGCGGTTTCTTTCCCGCCATGATGCAGGCGCGCGGATGGCAACATGACAGCGGCACGCGGTATGACGTGAAGTTGAGCAAAGAGGTGCCGCGCGGATGGCGTCTGCATCTTCGGTTCGAGCATGGGTTTCGTTCGGCACGGAGCGTGCTGGATCATGTCTACACGCTGGAGCGAAAGGGCCAGACGATCCGCTGCGACGGTTGGGAATGGGCAGAGCATTGGAAAACCGGCCTGCAGATCGCCGCGAAGGGCGCCCTGTGGTTTGTGCCATTCACCCAGCCGGGCCCAGGGCAGCCACAAATGATACACGATTTCAATGATATGATGTTCGAAAGCCGTGAGGCGCCCTATGAGGGGATCCATCAATGAGCGGGTTTTTCCGCCCCGAAGCCGTGGCCGCCGTGGCCCGTTGGCGGGAAGTGATTGCCGCCGCCGGCATTGCCGCCCTTGGCCTTTGGATCGCGGTGCGTCCGGGCGGCATGGTCATGACCGGGTTTGGCTACGTGTTGATACTGGTTGCGGCGGTGATCTTGATCCCGGCGCTGCGCCGCGCGCGTTTTGCGACCGGTGCGGGCCAGGGGCCGGGTATGGTCCAGGTCGATGAAGGACGCATCCTTTACATGGGTCCGGTCACCGGCGGCTCTATGGCCCTGGATGACCTGCGCGTTCTATCGGTGCGGCGCGATGGCTCGGATCAAAGCACATGGGTTCTGGCAGATGACGCTCAACTTCTGGTGATCCCGGTGGATGCGGCGGGCGCCGACGCGCTTTTTGATGCGTTTGCGGCGCTGCCCGGCCTCAATATCGACAGGCTGATCCATGCTGTGCAAAGCCGCACAAAGGGGTCGCAGCGACTCTGGGCGCGGGACCGCGCACCGGCCTTGACACCCTGACACGTCCGGGCCACGCCTAACGCTCTGACGGCCACGCGAAGGAAGCCCCCCATGTCCATCCCCCAATCCGGCGGCGGCCCGATCGAGCGACACGAACAATTGGCCGAGTATCTGGCCGACGGCTGCAAACCCAAGGCCGATTGGCGCATCGGGACCGAGCATGAGAAGTTTGGCTTCTGCCGCGACACGTTGAAGCCCATCCCGTATGAGGGTGAGCGCTCCGTCAAAGCTGTGCTGGAGGGTTTGCGTGACCGTTTCGGGTGGTCGCCGGTCATGGAAGGCGGCAATATCATCGGGCTGGAAAAGGACGGCGCAAATGTCTCGTTGGAGCCCGGCGGGCAGCTGGAGCTGAGCGGTGCGCCCCTGGAGACCATCCACCAGACCTGTGACGAAGTGAACGAACACCTGCGCCAGGTGCGCGAAGTGGCCGACATCATCGGCGTGGATTTCATCGGCCTCGGCGCCGCCCCCATCTGGCGGCACGAGGATATGCCGCTGATGCCCAAGGGGCGCTACAAGCTGATGGACGCCTATATGCAGAAGGTCGGCACGATGGGCCGGACCATGATGCGGCGGACCTGCACGGTTCAGGTAAACCTCGACTTCGCATCCGAGGCCGACATGGTCCAGAAGATGCGCGTGGCGATCGCGCTACAGCCTGTCGCGACGGCGCTTTTTGCCAATTCACCGTTTCTGGATGGGACGCCCAACGGGCACAAATCCTGGCGCAGCCGCGTCTGGCGCGACCTGGATCCGGATCGCACTGGCACGGTGCCGTTTGTGTTCGAGGACGGCTTCGGGTTCGAGCGTTGGGTCGAATACGCGCTCGATGTGCCGATGTATTTTGTCTATCGCGACGGCGTTTATCACGACGCGTTGGGAATGAGTTTCCGCGATTTTCTGAAGGGAGAGCTTCCGGCGCTTCCCGGTGAGATGCCGACGCTCAGCGATTGGGCCGATCACCTGACGACGATCTTCCCGGAAGCCCGCGTCAAGAAGTTCATCGAAATGCGTGGTGCCGACGGGGGGCCATGGCGCAGGCTCTGCGCGCTGCCCGCCCTTTGGGTGGGGCTGATGTATGATCAGGGCGCGCTCGATGCGGCTTGGGATCTATGCAAGGGTTTCGACGCGGAGACCCGCGATGACATGCGGGTTCAGGCCTCGGTGCGCGGTCTGGACGCCGTCGTGGGCAGCTACAAGATGATCGATCTCGCCCGCGAGGTTCTGGCCATCGCGGAAATGGGCCTCAAGGCGCGCGGCATGCCTGGCGCGGGGGGCCTTGTGCCGGATGAGACGCATTTCCTCAACGCGCTGAAAGACAGTGTCGAGACGGGCCAGGTGCCCGCCGACGAGTTGCTCGAGAAATACCGGGGCGAATGGGCCGGAGATCTGAGCCGCATCTACGCGGAGTTTTCGTATTGATGTGCTGACCCGGTGCGGGCCCGGATGGCTTACGCGCCTTCCGGGCGTTGGATCGAAGGTAGAACGTGGCGCTTGTAGTAGTCGCGTGCCGCGGCCTTGCGGGCCTCATCCGACCGATCCCGCCGTGCACCCATGACGGGTGCCGCGAAGGCCGGGTGGGACGGCTCAACCTCCTTACGGTTCTTGATCGGATCGCCACCAAACCGGTTCGGACCGTGGGTGCCGGGTAGGCAGAGCCAGACGAAAAACCAGATCGACGCAATAAGGACCGGAACGATTGTCACGGCCATGGACACCATGGCGCCGCCAGCGCTCCCCGAGGCTGCGGAGGCCCCCATCAGGATACCGCCGCCAAACCCGGATACAAGCCCGACCAGCGACGGCATGAAGATCCGCCAGCCGCTCCGGTCCGTATCGTGCAGGCGACGGACGGTGAGGGAGAGGTTCGGAAGAACGATTAGAAGCAGATACCCGACAAGAATTGGGAGTTCGTATCCTGCAATCAGCGTCCGGAAATAGGCTTCTGCCGCAACCGGGTCTTGCAAGCTCCGGGCAAAGGCGGGATCAGCCTCCGCCATCCGGGCAAGCTGCGCGCCCGCCCAACCGCCGACGCCCGCACCGATTGCTATCTGCCACAGAGAGAACCACCAGAACTCCGCGCGACGCGAGCGGCCGGAGAAATTGAACATCCTGAAATAGCCGAGCGCGACTGCCTTGATTGGCCCCATGATCCCATCATCCCTTTCTGGCGGTTGGAACGTGATGAAAGGCACACTTGCTCGAAATTACGCCGAGGATGCGGCGATAGCGGGACGAACTCGGGAGAATTTGCGGCAAAAATATAACGGCCTGCCGCATAGGGCAGGCCGTTCCGGTTTCAGATGTGAATGGCGATCAGGCCATGGCGGGCGCGTCGTAGGGATCCGCGCCGTATTCGTTGGGGCCCACGGTGCCGCGCTGAACGAACCAGTAGATGAACAGGATGAAGCCAACGAGTGGGATCAAAAAGATCAAGATCCACCAGCCCGACCGGCCAGTGTCGTGCATTCGACGAACGGAGACGGCGAGCGACGGAATGATCAGGCCCAGCATGATGACAGCGGAAAGGATCGGAATACCTATGGCCGCATCCACGACCGACGCCACCACGTAGCAGATCATCGTGAACAGATAAAACCACCAATACTCTGAGCGGCGCGCACGGCCGGAGAAATTGGCGTAATTCGCAAAGACATGCTTAACTGCCGTCATGAAATCCATAAGAAGTGTCCTTTCAGGGGTCCGGTATTATCGTGTGACGGGGACGCATTTGATCCGCGCAAATCATGCAGATCTGGCCTCCGTTCGCGGACACATTCGCGTGAGACATGCGGGAAATCAACGATTTTAAGGCTCGGGTAAGGAAACCCGCCGGTGTGGGACACCAAAGGAGAATGGCATCGGTCGCCGGTTCGGCGGCATTCCACAAGCCACTGATAAACCAAACATATCTCAGTTCATAGTGTCGTAGAAGCGGCGAACGCGCCACCTGTGTTCGGCCTCGGCGCCGCTCTTGTCTCCGTCAGTTTGCGGCGCGTCCGGTGCGACCGGTGATGTCGAGGATCTAAGGGTAGCCGCATCAAATTGCCTGTCCGGGGGACATGAAGTTGCCCCAAGTTTCGAGCGGCCAGGGCTACAAAACGCAGGACGTGGAATGTTGGCTATACGCCCGGGGGGATGGTCAGGTCTTGCTGCCGATCCTGGGCTCTTCGCCCCTCATCAGGCGCGCGATGTTCTCGTGGTGGCGTGCCAGGATCAGGACGGTGAGGGCGATGCAGAACAGCGTGGCGTCCGGTCGGCCCAGAAGGATCGCGGCGACGGGGCTCAGGATTGCCGCGACCAGTGCCGCCAGCGACGAGATACGGAAAAGCGCTGCCGTCACCGCCCATGTCGCGCAGGCTGCAAGGCCCAGGGGCCAGGCCAGCGCCAGCAAGGTGCCCAGGAACGTCGCCACGCCTTTGCCGCCCTTGAAACGCAGGTAGATCGGGTAGCAATGACCAAGGAAGGCGGCCACGCCCGCCACCTGCGCCGCGTCCTCCGCCAGCAGAGCCCGTGCAACCAGAACAGCAATCGCGCCTTTGCCCGCGTCCAGAACAAGCGTCAGAAACGCGGCCGGTTTGTTCCCGGTGCGCAACACGTTTGTGGCCCCGATATTGCCCGAGCCCACTTGCCGCAGGTCGCCGAGGTCAAAGGCCCGCGCCATCACGATGCCGAACGGAATGGAGCCAAGCGCATAGGCCGCGATTGCCGTGAGCGCCAGTAGCGGCCAGGCCGTTTCGATGGCGGGGATCATGAAATGCCTCCGTAGATGCGTTCACCGCCCACCCAGGTCCCCAGAACCCGTCCTTGCATTCGCGCCAGATCGAAGGGCGTGTTTTTGGATTTCGATTGCAGCTTGGCGCGGTCCAGAACAAACGGCGCGTCGGGGTCGAACAGCACAAGGTCGGCAGGGGCGCCGGGCGCCAATCGGCCCGAGGCCTGGCCAAACCGCCTTGCGGGGTTCAGGGACATGACGCGGAACAGGTCCGCAAGGCTCAGCTGCCCGGAATGGAACAGGCGCAGGGCGGCCGGCAGCAACGTTTCCAAGCCCACCGCGCCGCTCGCCGCCGCCTCGAATGGGAGGCGCTTGCTTTCCTCGTCCTGCGGCGTGTGCATCGAACAGATCACATCAATCGTGCCGTCACGCACAGCCTCGACCATGGCCATGCGATCATCTTCCGACCTGAGCGGGGGCTTCAGCTTGAAGAAGGTCCGGTAATCGCCCACGTCCAGTTCGTTCAACGTCAGGTGATGGATGGACACGCCCGCCGTCACGTCCAGGCCGGCGAGTTTCGCGCGGGTCAAAGCGGGCAGAGCGGCTGCGGTAGAAATCTGATCGGCGTGATAGGCCACGCCCGTCATCTCTGCCAAAGCCAGATCCCGCTCCAGTCCCATCCGCTCCGCCATCGGCGAGACCGCCGGAAGCCCCCGAAGCGAGGCGAATTTGCCGGATGTGACAGTTGCACCGGCGCTCAGTATCGGTTCCTGCGGGTGGCCCACGATCAATGCGCCGAGGGACCGCGCGTAGGTCATGCAGCGGCTCAGCACCTTGGTGTCACCCAAAACGGCATCCCCATCCGAAAAAGCCACCGCACCGGCATCGCGCAGAAACCCGATCTCGACCATTTCGCGGCCTTCCCGCGCCTTGGTCAGAGCGGCCATCGGCGCGACCCGTACCTGCGCATGATCCCGCGCACGGCGGGTCACGAATTCCAGAACTTCAGGCGTGTCGATGGGGGTGGTCGTGTCGGGCCGGGTGATTATCGTGGTCACACCGCCCGCTGCCGCCGCCAGCCCTGCGGTGCGGAAGCTTTCCTTATGCCGCTCGCCCGGTTCGCCCACCTTGACGCCGACATCCACGATGCCCGGAGCAAGGCAGGCGCCGTTGCAATCCAGTCCGCCGGCGCGCGAGCCTTCGCCGATTTCTGCAATTATCCCGCCTTCCACCCGGATCCATCCAGACGTCTCGGTACCTGCTTCGGGGTCGATCAGGCGGGCATTGTGCAGCAGCGCGTTTGTCATGCCTCACCCCTGTCCTGCCGATCCTGAAAATTCAAGGCCCCACGTGCCTCTCGGATCTTGGCAAAAACCTGCCGCGCTTGCGGGATGGCGACAAAACCGATGCGCCGGGGCACATGTGCGCCTTGTCCGGCTGGGGTTGGATGTTCGCCAAACCAGATGCTGCCGATCAGGGTGTCTTCCAGTTCCAGGAACGGCATGTCGCGGATCAGATAGGCGGCCAGCTTGCGCCGCCCGAAGGCGTTGCTTGCAATGAAGGCCGTGCGGTCTGTCAGCGTGTACCAGGTGGTGGAGCGCATATAGGCGTCCATGATCACGTGCCCGACAAGCAGGTAGATCCCGATCAGCAGGAAGGGCAGCCCGAAGACCGGGAACAGGTTGAACGGAAACACGAACCCAGGCCCCGAGCCGATGATCGATGACGCGATCGACATCCAGACAATGGCAAAGCCGGTGATGATCAGGCCGAACACCCCCTGAAAGCCCACGATGTTACGCCAGACCACGCGGCCGTCCGGGCGCCCCTGCCAGAGGATGGTTTCACCTTCATCCAGCAGGCCATCCCACCCGTCCCTCGCCGTCACGACCGCGCATCCTCGATGGCGGCGCGTACGCGATCCGTCGCGGCTTGGTTCTTGATCAGGTGTTTGTCGCCGCCTTTGGTGATGATCTGCACCATCGACCAGATCGTCCGAACCTCGGCAATCTCGTCGAGGTCTATCGCCCGCCCGCCGGGGCCCAATAGCCGCTGATCCGTCAGATCCCACTGCTGTTTCAGCTCGTCCGACGCCAGATAGAACGCCCGTACCGCGATGGCGAAAAGCCCGCCGACGGCACCGGTCCAGACATGGGGGTTCCCGATCGCCCACAGGATCGCCATGCCCGCGGCCATCGCAATCGCCGCCAGCCACGCATTCATCCGCCAGTATGTCGGCGGATCAGCGTGGAATTCCGTGATCACGTGTTCATCTTCGCGTAGGGGCGTGGTCGGCGTGGAGGCGGTGTATGTGCCCGTCGGGTCCATCAGGCCCAACCGATGAAGATCGCCAATGCGGCAAAGATCACAACGGCCAGAAGGGCAAAGAAGGCGATGGGCGGCGTGCCCTCGCGCTCCGCCGGAAGTGGTGTCGGCGCGGGCGGGGCTGGAGTGGTGTCGGCCTTGGGCAAGGAGGCCACATGGT
Source organism: uncultured Roseicyclus sp. (assembly GCA_947494975.1). GTDB lineage: Bacteria > Pseudomonadota > Alphaproteobacteria > Rhodobacterales > Rhodobacteraceae > Gymnodinialimonas. Next base: position 649,554 of record CANLXA010000004.1, read on the forward strand.
CGGCCTGCGCCAGGGCAATTGTGGCCACCGAGGTCAGCTGCGCGCCCGGGCTCGGCTGTGCTGGCATGGCCGTGTCGGGCACCAGCAAGATCGCACCTTCGAGCGCGTCCAATCGCCCCTGCACATCCCCAGGAGTCGCCTCGTCAGGGGAAAATGCCAGTTGGATGTAGTCGGACAGCGCCATGCCCCCGAGCTCGGAGAGCGGGAACAACTCGATCCGGTCGGTGTCCAACGTCTCGACTCCCAACCACTCCGCCAATGGCGGCAGATCCGGCGCTTCGCCCTTCTGGCGGGTCAGGTTGGTGTGGGAGATCGTGACGGGTTCGTTGACGGCGAAGACGTGGAGGTGGGTCATGCCGCCGCCCGCCGTTCCCGCAAGTTCTCCGCCAGCAATTCCATCGCGGCCATGCGCACTGCGACGCCCATTTCCACCTGCTCCTGTATGACGCTTCTGTTGATGTCGTCGGCCAGCACACCGTCGATTTCCACACCGCGGTTCATTGGCCCAGGGTGCATAATGATCGCGTCATCCTTGGCCGCGCTCAACTTCTGCGCATCCAGCCCGTAGCGATGGTAGTATTCCCGTTCGGACGGGATAAACGCGCCGTCCATGCGCTCTTTCTGGAGCCGCAGCATCATGACGACGTCGCAGCCTTCGAGGCCCTTTGACATATCGTCGTAGACCTCTACACCCCAGTCGGCCACGCCCGACGGCATCAAGGTTGGCGGCCCGATCAGGCGGATGCGGTTTTCCATCTTGCCGAGCAGAAGGATGTTGGACCGCGCGACGCGGGAATGAGCGATGTCACCGCAGATCGCTATGTTCAGGCGGTGGAGGCGCCCCTTGGCGCGGCGGATCGTGAGCGCATCCAGGAGCGCCTGCGTGGGATGCTCGTGCCGCCCGTCGCCCGCGTTCAGAACGGCGCAGTTCACCTTTTCGGCCAACAGCTTCACCGCCCCGGATTGTGGGTGGCGCACCACCAAGAGATCGGGATGCATCGCGTTGAGGGTCAGCGCCGTATCGATCAGCGTTTCGCCCTTCTTCACCGAAGATGTCTGCATCGCCATGTTCATCACATCCGCGCCAAGCCGCTTGCCGGCGATCTCGAAACTCGCCTGGGTCCGCGTCGAATTCTCGAAGAACATGTTGATCTGGGTGAGGCCCTTGAGTGGCTCCCCGTGCACCCGATCCCCGCGCTCGGCCTCGGCATGGACATTTGCCCGGTCCAGAAGCGTCGTGATCTCAGGCGGCGACAGCTCTTCAATGCCCAGAAGATGCGGTTGATCGAATGCCATTGGCGCGCCCTTTCGATGGTTCCCGGTATATAGGTCCGGAGGGTTGGAGGCGGCAAGGCTTAGGGCTTGGTGATCCACGCGGTGATCTCCAGCGCATCGCGATTGCGATGGCGATAGGTGTAAAGGTGGCGAGCCACACGCACCATGTAGGGGGTCAGCAGCCCGCTATTGATGATGATCCGGTCAGTCCAGATACAGCCTTCGGGGGCCGGTTCCACCGTCAAGGTGTGATCCCATTGCTGGATCGCGCGGCCCTGTTCGCGGCTCAGCATCAGGCGCTCGGCGGGATCCAGACGCTCCACGTGAATGCGGTAATGGGGGTTGTGCATCCAGCCCCAGACCGTCACGTAGGTCTCGTAGGTTTCGCCTTGCTCAAACGATCCGCTGGGAAGGCCCTTGTAGGTGGCAAGCCCTTCGGTCGCCTCAACCATCGCGTCGAAATCAATGGCTTCGGCAAAGACCGTATCGGGGTCTTTGGCGAAGGAGGCGGCGACGGTCAGAATACGGGTAAAAGGCATGATCTTCAGATGACAGGAACGGTTTCGCCGGGCAAGGGCTTGTGCCGCTCGATCTGCACCTTGATGTCGCGCGTCCGCCACCTGTGATGCCCGGCGTTCTTGATGGAATGGGTGATCCTCAAGGCAATATGCCCCGGAAGCGGGGCTCGTTATCTCAGGCCGGTTGGTCCACGGGCGTCCGCTGCCGTCTTGAATGCGGCGCGTCAGGCAGCGAGCGGCAGTTGTCATCACGATGAGGGCCCGGACATGCCGCCCCTTTTCGTCGGTGCCGATCCCGCCTAACTTGGACCCGATGAATGCGGAGCTGACATATGACGATGCGCTGGCCGCACTGGCCTGGCAGGTCGAGCTTGGGGCCGATGAGGCTTTGCTGGATGTTTCCGTTGACCGGTTCGATCTGCCCGCGCCCAAGCCCGTCGCAAAACCGGCGCCCACCCCTATCACCGCTGCCGCACCGGTCCAGCATGCCATGCCGGATGTGGATGCCGTTGCCATCGCCCGTCAACTGGCCGAAAGCGCCGGATCGCTCGAGACGTTGCATGCCGCGATGGAGGCGTTCGAGCATTGCGACCTGAAGCGCGGGGCGCGGAATTTCGTCTTCTGTGATGGCCATGCCACGGCCCGGGTTATGGTGGTGGGCGAGGCGCCGGGCCGGGATGAGGATCAGCAAGGCAAGCCTTTCGTCGGTCGGGCCGGGCAGCTTCTCGACAAGATGTTCGCGGCCATCGGTCTGGATCGGCAGGTGGACGGTGCGGACGGCCTCTATATCACCAACATGCTGCCGTGGCGCCCCCCGCAGAACCGCGATCCGAAACCGGAAGAGATGGCGATGCTCACGCCCTTTGTCCGCCGCCATATTGAGCTTGCGGAGCCGGAGATCATCGTCCTGATGGGCAACCATGCCTGCGCCGGATTGCTGGGCAGGCGCGGCATCACCCGGATGCGCGGACATTGGGAAGATGTGCTGGGCCGCCCTGCCATCCCGATGTTTCACCCGGCCTACCTGCTGCGCAACCCGGCGGCGAAACGCGAGGCCTGGGCTGATCTGCTGTCGATCAAGGCGCGGTTGGAGGCGGCGCCGTGATCGACCCGATTGTCTTGCTGGCCTTCATCCCTGCGGCTGTCGCGCTGAACCTGACACCGGGGGCGGACATGATGTTCTGCCTTGCGCAGGGATTGCGGGGCGGGGCGCGGCCCGCCATCGCAGCGTCGGCCGGCATATCTTGCGGCGGGATGGTTCATGTTACGCTGGCAGGCATCGGGCTCGGGGCGCTGGTTGCGCAATTCCCGTGGCTCTTCGGGGCGATCCGGTGGATCGGGGCAGCTTACCTGCTGTGGCTGGCATGGAAGACCCTGACAACTCCGCTGGATGCACGGGACCTCCCCGCGGCCAGCCCGCGCCGGGCCTTTCTCGACGGGATGATCGTGAACCTGTCCAATCCAAAGGTGATCTTGTTCATCCTTGCGTTTGTGCCGCAATTCGTTTCACCCGACGCGGCGGTGCTGCCGCAATTTCTGATCTTCGGTGCGGTGCTTGCGGTTGGCGGGTTCGTTATCAACGGTCTGGTCGGCGTGTTCGCCAGCGGGATCGGGCGTCGGTTCCTTCGCAACCCGACGGCGGAACGCGGTCTCCGCTATGTTTCGGCCACGGTCTTCGGGGCGCTGGCTGGACGCATTGCCTGGGAGGCCGCCCGTCCATGAGCCGGATCGACACCATCCGTGACTTCATCCCCTGTCGCATCGCCGTTCTTGCGGTCAGCGACACAAGGACCTTGGCCGAGGATAAATCCGGCGATGTGCTTGTGCAGCGCCTGACGGATGCGGGGCACATCCTCGCCGCCCGCCACATCCTGCGCGATGATCGCGAGGATATCGCCGAGCAACTCCGCCGATGGTGCGCCGATCCGGAGATCGACGTGATCCTGACCACCGGTGGCACCGGGCTGACGGGCCGTGATGTGACGGTGGAGGCCCACCGAGACGTCTACGAGAAAGAGATCGAGGCGTTCGGAACGGTCTTTACCCACGTTTCCATGGCCAAGATCGGCACCTCCGCCGTGCAATCCCGCGCGACCGGGGGCGTGTCGAACGGCACATACCTGTTCGCGCTGCCCGGCAGCAGCGGCGCGTGCAAGGACGCTTGGGACGAAATCCTTGCCCTGCAACTCGATTACCGGCACATGCCGTGCAATTTCATCGAGATCATGCCCCGCCTCGACGAGCACAAGCGACGGAAATAACCCACGCAGCCGTGATACCTCTGACTTGGACGTTTCAAGGCGGCCCGCTACATATGCGTAACGCTTCACAACCCACGGATATTCGATGCGGTTCTTAGGTCGTGCATTGATCGGATTGTTCCTGACGGCTTTGACCGTCGGGTTGCTGGCCATGGCCGGATACACCACCTATGGCGCGCTACAGGCGCGCTGGGCCGACGAGGGCCGCCCGCCGACCGGCCGCGAACGTGTCTTTGCCGCCGAGGTTGCGCCGCTGATCTTTGGGGAAGAGCGGCCCGTTCTGACCGCATTCGGTGAAATCCGCTCGCGCCGAACCCTGGAATTGCGCGCGCCTGCCGAAGGAACCGTGATCGAACTGGCCGATGTATTCGAGGACGGCGGCGCGGTGAGCGCGGGCCAGCCTCTCCTGCGCATTGATCCGGCGGAGGCACAATCGGCGCGCGATACGGCCGCGGCTGACCTACGGGATGCAGAAAACGAATTGACCGAGGCCACCCGCGCTCTGGAACTCGCTGGAGAAGAGGTCGCCGCCGCGCGGATGCAGGCGGAGTTGCGCAGCCGGGCATTGGAGCGGGCCGAAGATCTCGCGGAACGTGGCGTTGGATCAACCGCCGCCGTGGAGACCGCTGAACTGGCCGAAGCCACGGCCAATCAGCAAATCCTGGCGCAACGCCGTGCATTGGCGCTGGCGGAAGCGCGGGTGGACAATGCAGGGACGGCGCTTGACCGGCGCAGGATCGCCTTGGCCGAAGCCGAACGGCGGCTGGCGCAAACGGAATTGCGCGCCGAGTTCGATGGCGTGCTGACCGAGGTTGACGTGGCCGCCGGTCGCCTTGTGAATCGCAACGAACGCCTTGCGTCGCTTATTGATGCCGATGATCTTGAGGTCGCGTTTCGCATCTCAACGGCTCAATATGTCCGCCTGCTGGATGATGACGGTGCGCTGCCGCAGCGGCCCGTCAACGTGATCTTGGATGTTTTTGGCCTCGACGTGCAATCCCAGGCCACGCTTACCCGCGAATCCGGCGCGGTGGAGGACGGACAATCCGGCCGGCTGCTTTTCGCCCGCATCGCCACGCCACGTGGCCTGCGGGTGGGGGATTTCGTGCGGGTTGAGGTTGAAGAACCTCTGCTGCCTTTTGTCGCCCGCCTGCCGGCGGCCGCTCTTGGATCCGACGGGCAGATCCTCCTGCTGGGGGACGACAATGTGCTTGAAGCCGCAGATGTCGAGCTGGCGCGCCGCCAGGGTGACGATGTGCTGATCCGAGGCGAAGGCCTGCGGGATCGGGAGGTTGTGCTGGCCCGGACCCCGGTGCTGGGTGAGGGCATTCGCATCAATCCGATCCGCCCCGAAGCCGCCGATGCACCCGAGGAGCCGGACACCATCGCGTTGGAGCCGGACCGCCGCGCCCGCCTGATCGCCTTCGTGGAGGGCAACAACTTCATCCCCGCCGATGTCCGCGAGCGCCTTTTGCGGCAGTTGAACGAAGACGAGGTGCCTGCGCGCATGGTGGCCCGCCTCGAAGCGCGGATGGGCAGCTGAGATGCGGACGCTCTCTCCCAAAGCGGGCGGCATCCTGAGTTACTTCACACGCCACCGGACGGCGGCGAACCTGTTGCTGGTGATGATGGTCGTCGCGGGCCTTGCTGCGTTCCCGCAGATGCGGGCTCAGTTCTTTCCTGACGTGGTCTCCGACGACATCGATGTTGTGATGACATGGGAAGGGGCCGGGGCCGAGGATGTCGACACGGCCATTGTCGCGGTTCTTGAGCCCGCACTCCTGCTGGTGCCCGGTGTTGTGGCGTCCGAAGCCACAAGTCGCGAAGGCCGCGCGAATATCTCGCTCGAATTCGAGCCCGGCTGGGATATGTCGCGCGCCGCCGACGAAGTGCAGCAGGCGCTTGACGCGGTGACGGACCTTCCGGAAGAGGCTGAGGAAGGCTCCGTCCGGCGCGGCAACTGGTTCGACAGCGTGACCGACGTGGTGATCACCGGCCCCGTCGCGCCGGCACAACTGGGGCGTTTCGCCGACGAGTTGGTCGCCCGCCTTTTCGATGTCGGGGTGACCAACACAACCATTCGCGGCGTCGCTGCCCCGGAAACGCTGGTCGAAGTCCCGTCGGCCAATCTGATCCGCTACGACATTTCGATGTCCGAGATTGCGGCCGTCATCAACGCCGCCGCTGCCACCGCCCCGGCGGGGGACGTCGATGCCGCCAATGCGCGCGTCCGGACCGGATCCGAGGCGCGGACGGCCGAGGACATCGCGGCCCTGACATTGCGTATCAACGAAGACGGATCCGCCTTGACCATCGGCGACGTTGCGGTGATCGAAGTGAACGGCATCGACCGTGATCGCGCTTACTTCGTGGGAGATAACCCAGCCATCGCCATCCGTGTGGACCGGAGTGAAGACGGCGACGCCATCGCCATTCAGGAGCAGGTCGAAGATGCCGCCGCCGCTCTGGAAGCCACGCTGCCGGCAGGCACGTCCATCGAGCTTATCAATACGCGGGCCGAGGCCATTTCCGGCCGCCTGAACATCTTGCTTGATAACGCGCTTCTGGGCCTTGGCCTCGTTGTGGCGCTGCTGTTCCTGTTCCTGAATGCCCGCACCGCGTTCTGGGTGGCGATGGGCATCCCCGTCGCGATGACGGCGGCAATCGCACTGATGTTCCTGGCCGGTCTGACGATCAACATGATCTCGCTTTTTGCCCTGATCATCACGTTGGGGATTGTGGTGGATGACGCCATCGTGGTTGGCGAGCACGCCGATTACCGGGCGAGAAACCTTGGCGAGCCGCCGGTGGAGGCCGCCGAAAACGCGGCGCGGCGCATGGCGGCCCCGGTCTTCAGCGCCACGATAACAACCGTGCTTGCCTTCGCGGGGCTGGTCGCTATCGGGGGCCGGTTTGGCGATCTGATTGCCGATATCCCCTTCACCGTGATCGTCGTTCTGGTGGCAAGCCTTGTGGAATGTTTTCTGATCTTGCCGAACCATATGGCCCACGCCTTGGCGCATTCCGCGAAGACGCATTGGTATGATCTGCCGTCCCGGGTGGTGAACCGAGGGTTCGACTGGGTGAAAGCACGCCTTTTCCGACCCCTCATGCGGTTTGTCGTGTGGGCGCGCTACCCGGTCATCGCGGCCGTGATCGTGATCCTGTCGACCCAGACCGCGCAGTTCATCCGCGGCGACGTCGTCTTTCGCTTCTTCAATGCGCCGGAAACCGGATCGGTCACCGGCAATTTCGCGATGGTTGACGGGGCGAGCCGTGAAGAGTCGCTCCGGCAAATGGCGGAATTGCAACGCGCGGCCGAAGCCGTCGGCGCGCAGTTCGAGGCGGAGCATGGCGTGAACCCGCTGGCCTATGTTCTGGCGCAGGTTGGCGGCAATACCGGGCGTGGCCTTGCCGGTACGGACAACAAGGACACCGACCTTCTGGGTTCGCTCGATATCGAGCTGATCAGTGCCGATCTTCGCCCGTATTCCAGCTTTGCCTTCGCCTCTGCCTTGCAGGACGAAGTGCGCCAGTTGCCGCTCACTGAAACGCTCAGCTTCCGCGGTTGGCGCGGCGGCCCCGGCGGCGATTCCATCGATGTGCAGATCTTCGGTGCGGAGACGGAGACGCTGAAGGCCGCCTCCGAGGCGCTTCAATCGGCGCTTTCGATCTACCCGGAGGTGACGGGCCTGCAAGACAGCATGGCTTATGACCGCGAAGAGCTGAGCCTGGAACTGACCCCCCAGGGGGAGGCGTTGGGCTTCGAGATTGCCGAGCTGGGCAGCACGCTCAGAAACCGCCTTGGCGGGATCGAGGCGGCAACCTTCCCGGATGGTCCGCGTACGGCATCAATCCGCGTCGAATTGCCCAGTGATGAGCTGACCGCCGATTTCCTCGATCGCACGCTGCTGCGCGCCGATAGCGGCCAATACGTGCCGCTGGCCGATATCGTGACGGTCACGTCGCGGCAGGGCTTCTCCACCATTCAGCGGGAAAACGGCATCCGCCTGATCTCCGTCACCGGTGATCTGGGTGAGGATGACCCCGCCCGCGCCGAAGCCGTCATGACCGAATTGCGTGAGATCATTATCCCGCAGATCGAAGAGACCTATGGTGTCGCCACCCGCCTGTCGGGCCTGGCGGAGCAGGAACAGGCATTCCTGACCGATGCGTTCACCGGGTTCGTCCTGTGCCTTGTGGGCATCTATCTTGTGCTGGCTTGGATCTTCGCCAGTTGGATGCGGCCCATGGTTGTGATGGCGATCATTCCCTTCGGCCTTGTCGGCACCATCTTCGGCCATGTCGCGTGGGACGTGCCGCTTTCGATGTTCACGGTTGTGGGCCTGATCGGGATGACCGGCATCATCATCAACGATTCCATCGTGCTGGTGACAACGGTTGATGAATACGCCGAAAACCGGGGGCTTTTCCCGGCGATTGTGGATGCCGCCTGCGATCGTCTGAGGCCCGTCCTGCTCACCACCCTCACCACAGTTCTCGGCCTTATGCCGCTCCTCTACGAAGGCAGCCAGGACGCGCAGTTCCTCAAGCCCACGGTGATCACGCTGGTTTACGGCTTGGGCTTCGGGATGGTGATCGTGCTTCTGGTTGTGCCCGCGCTTCTGGCTATCGGGCAGGATTTCGGTCAGCAGATGCGGGGTTTCCGCCGCGCGCTGCGCCCCTCTGGCCCGCGACCGGGCTTTGCCATCGGGATTGGTGCTGCGAGCCTGGCCACGGTGTCGCTGTTTGCGGCGACGTTGGGCGCGCAGATGGTGGGAGGGGAAATGCTGGCACCTTTCAGTGCGCTTGGCGAAACCGCGCCCGTGGCCTTTGGCGCCTTCGCCTTGGGCACGGCGGCGATCTGCCTGCTGGGATGGATCGGCGCCGCCCTGTTCAGCGTGCTGAACAACCGTCCCGCCGCGCGCAGGACGAGCTAGGGGCGGGTACACCCCGCCCGATCATCGTTCAAGAATTGTTGCCTGCGATATGTGGCGCTGGAGGCGGATCAGCCCGTGCAATCCGCCAATTCAACCGCCATCCGGCTGCCGATCAATGTGATCCGCAGATCGGACCGGTTCATCGCAAACGGCCCGTGATCCGCTGGCACCACATCGGCCACCGCCGTAATCCAGTTGCCCTGTCGTTCGGTCATCGCTTCGGACACCCAGATCATGGGGTCGCGATGTTCGACCACCAATGTCTCGTCATTACCGGCATCGGGCACTTCTGCGCGCACAGTCACGCGCAGCCCGTCGCTGATCGGCTCCACCGCGCAGGTGATGGCACCGGCGCCCGCCTCCGCCGCGCTTAGCGGGCGGTCCGACAGTGCCGCTGCAATCGCCCCGTCGCGCGCCGACTGATCCGGCAGGATCCCGGCCAGATCGACAGAGATCGGCATGCACACATCGAGGCAGACGCCCAGGTTCAGATGGCCAGACACGGCCGCCTCACCCGACGTCGACAATGCGAATTCCAGCGGCAAGATCACGTCGCCTTCATATCCGATGGACCGCAATCCATTGGTGAAGAAGACGCTGGGGCGTGGCCAATGGATTGCCATGCCGTCCACACCATGCGCCTCCGTCAGGCGCAGAACCGTTGGCACCCCGCCTTCGCCCGGCGCCCGCCAATAGGTCTTCCAGCCGGGCGCCAGCCGGATGCGGATGGCGGCCATATGCCGATCGCCATCCAGGCGATAGCCCGGCAAGAGGCTCACCTCGACCACTTCATCGGCCGAGAAATACTGGGCCGATGCGGGCAAAGCGGTCAGCAGGCCAAGGGCCAGAGCGCTGAAGGTGCGGGCAAGAAAGGTCATCAAATCCGACCTAAGAAGTTGCGAACGAAAATGAAAGTCACGATTCCGAGACGTCCGTTCACCAGATGGCGATTGATTGAAACCTGCAACACGCCCATGCTGGCACCATGACCATGCCCGACCTGTCCGTTGACCTGACCGGCAAGCTCCTGATCGCGATGCCGGGGTTGGAAGACCCGCGTTTTGCCGGAGCAGTTGTGTTCCTGTGCGTGCATTCGCCGTCGAATTCGATGGGTCTGATCATCAACAAGCCGATGGATGAGATCACATTCGCCGAGATGATGGAGCAGCTTGAGATCGCCAAGCGCGGCACCGCGCCGGAACTGCCGATCTGTTACGGCGGGCCGGTGGAGCTGCGGCGCGGATTCGTGCTGCACACGTCCGATTACCGGGCCCGGGGGGAAGAAGGGATTCGCGTCGATCATCGGTTCTCCATGACCGGCACGCTGGACATCCTGGAAGATATCGCCGCCGCGCGTGGCCCGCGCCGGGCGCTTCTGGCGCTGGGATATGCGGGCTGGGGCGCGGGCCAGTTGGATGACGAAATCCAGCGCAACGATTGGCTCACCGCCGATGCCACGCCCGAATTGGTCTTCGACATGGCAATGGACCGCAAATGGGATGCGGGGCTGGAAAGCCTTGGGATCAACCCGCTGATGTTGTCATCCGAGGCCGGTCACGCCTAGCGCGTCGCGGCGCGCCTCAGCCGATCATTGATGGCCCGGCCCAACCCGCTCTCGGGGATCTCTGCAACCCGGATGGCCGATGCCCTGCGTTGTCTCGCCAAGGCGTCGGCCTCATGCAGCACGGCAAACAGGCGGGCTGCGGCCTCCACCAGATCGCCGCTCGGGGACAGGGACAGATCGCCGCCCGCCGGACCGAACCCGATCATGATCTCGCCATCGGACGCTGCGCCGCCCATCACCAGCGGTGCCGCTGTCGCGTAGTGGCGCTCCATCTGCCCGGGCGCTTCCACCCGTCCCGGCGTCAGATCCGCTGACACGGGCGCGCCTAATAAGGCCTCCACCTCCTCGCGCGCGATGCCACCTTCGCGCAGCAAACGCACCCCATTCGGTCCGGGAGCCAGGATTGTCGATTCCACGCCGACGGTGCAGGGCCCGCCATCCAAGACGGCGTCCACCCGTGCGCCCAATCCCGCCACCACATGGGCTGCATTCGTCGGGCTGACCTGGCCGGAGAGGTTCGCGGATGGGGCCGCAATTGCGCCACCAAACTCTCGTAGGACCAATTGTGCCAGCGGGTGAGCGGGCACACGCACGGCCACCGTTTGCAACCCGCCACTCACCAGATCCGCCACCACACCCCGGGAGGGGAGCACCAGCGTCATCGGGCCCGGCCAGAACGCCTTTGCCAGCCTGCGGGCCAGTGGGGATAATTCTGCCACGTCTGCCACCGCATCGAGATCGGCGACATGCACGATCAGCGGGTTGAACCGGGGCCGCCCCTTCGCTTCGAACACCCGCGCCACAGCCATCGGGTTCATCGCGTCGGCGGCGAGGCCATAGACCGTCTCTGTCGGCAGGGCGACAAGGCCACCGGCGCGCAGGATCTCTGCCGCGCGCGCAACGCCGTCGACATCCTCATGCAATATTTGGGGGTGAGAAGCGGCCATCCGTGACGTAACGTTGAAGTTGCGTGAACCTGCACCACGACCCTAGGTCAGGTGCAACAAGACGTTGGCCCTAGCGCGAAACGTGCCCATGCGCAAATGGTCCAAGCCCAGGGAGACCCAGACCCATGCCTTACCGTGCACCCGTATCTGATATAACATTCTGCCTCGACCACGTTGTTGGGTTTGACCGCGTGCAGGCCCTTCCGGCGTTCGAAGACGCAACGCCTGACGTGGTGCAGGCCATCCTGACCGAGGCGGGCCGCATCTGCGAAGACGTGCTTGCGCCGCTCAATCGCGCGGGGGATCTGCACCCGGCGCGCCTTGAAAACGGCGTTGTGCGCACCTCGCCTGGCTATGCGGACGGATACCGCGCGATTGCAGAGGCCGGGTTCGTCGCGATTTCGGCCGATCCGGAATATGGTGGGCTTGGCCTACCCCAGACGGTGACGACGGCCGTGAATGACATGATGGGTGGTGCGTGCCTGTCGCTCGAACTGAACCCCCTGATGACGCAGGGCCAGATCGAAGCGCTGGAGCATCATGCCAGCGACGAGATCAAGGCGTTGTACCTGCCCAAGCTGACCTCCGGCGAGTGGTGTGGCACGATGAACCTGACCGAACCGCAGGCCGGATCGGATGTGGGCGCTCTGACGTCCAAGGCCGAACCGAATGGCGACGGCACCTATGCGGTCAGCGGCCAGAAGATCTATATCTCCTGGGGTGACAACGACTTCACCGACAACGTTGTCCACCTCGTCCTTGCGCGGCTTCCCGGCGCACCGAACGGCACCAAGGGCATCAGCCTCTTCCTCGTGCCGCGCAACGTCCCAGACGCCGATGGCAATCCCGGCGTCGCCAACAGCCTCAAGGTTGTGAGCCTTGAGCACAAGCTCGGCCTGCACGGCTCGCCCACCTGTGTCATGCAATATGACGGCGCCACTGGCTGGCTGATCGGCGAAGAAAACAGGGGCATGGCCGCGATGTTCACGATGATGAACAACGCCCGCCTTGGTGTGGGGGTTCAGGGTGTCAGCGTCGCTGACGCAGCATACCAACACGCGCTGGTTTACGCGCTTGAACGCAAACAGGGCCGTCCCCCCGTCAGCGACGGCACCGGCACCATCCTCGACCACGCCGATGTGCGCCGGATGCTGATGGAGATGAAGGCCGAGGTGTTTGCCGCGCGCGCTATGTGCATGGATCTCGCGGTGTCGATCGATCTTGGCAATGCGGGCGATGCCGCCGCTGCCGCCCGCGCCGCGTTCCTGACACCCATCGCAAAGGTTTATGGCAGTGAAACGGGCATCAAGGTGTCCAACCTCGGGGTTCAGGTCCATGGCGGGATGGGTTTTGTCGAGGAAACCGGTGCCGCGCAATTCGTGCGCGATGTGCGCGTGACGGCGATCTACGAGGGCACGACCGGCATTCAGGCAATGGATCTCGCGGGGCGCAAACTGATGGATGGCGGGGACGCGGCCTTCGCGCTGCTCGATGAGGTTGAAGCCGCGGGTGATCCCGCCGTGGCTGCCGCTGCGCAAGCCTTGCGCAAGACCACCTCAGATGTCCTCGCCCTCGATATGGCGGATCGCTTTGGCGGTGCCGTCCCGTACCTGATGGCGTTCGCCCGTGTACTCGGCGCCCATTATCATGCCAAGGCGGCGGCCAGCGGTGACACGGCGCGACAGGCTTTGGCCCACTACTACATCGCCCGCCTTCTGCCGGAGGCCCACGCGGCCATGGCGCAGGCGCGCTGTGGGGCGACCGGGCTCTACGATCTGTCACCGGACGACCTGGCTGCCTGAGGGATGGCGGATCTCGGCTTCACTTGGGAGACACGAAAAACCGGCGAGGTGCTGGTTTTCCATCGCGGAAAGCGCGCGACCACCTTGCGGGGCGGCAGAGCGACCGATTTTCTGGACCTTGCCGAAACCGGCGACACCAACGCGATCCAGCAGGAGCTGGCCCGCCTGACAGGAAACTACAAGCGCGGCAATGAACGCCTCGCAAAGGGGCACCCACGCAATGCCTGACGGCGCCAACCCGATCCGAACACCGTTTCCGGACATACCGGTCGAGGGAGAGGCCATTGAAGTCGCTCCGGATGTCCTGTGGGTCCGTATCCCGCTGCCCATGGCGCTGGATCATATGAATGCCTACGCCCTGCGCGATGAAGATGGGTGGACAATCATCGACACCGGCCTGAATTCCCGCCGAACGATTGCATTGTGGGAAAAGATCATTGCTGGCCCGCTGGCCGGTGCGCCAGTCAAACGGTTGGTCGTGACCCACCATCACCCCGATCACGTCGGGCTCGCGGGATGGTTTCAGGGGCAGGGTGCCGAGTTGCTGATGACCCGCACCGCCTGGCTCTTTTCGCGGATGCTGACGCTGGATGAGCAGGCCGCGCCGACCGACGAACAGGTGCAGTTCTGGATCGATGCGGGGATGGCCCCGGAGGTTCTGGCCGCCCGCCGCGCCGAGCGTCCGTTCAACTTCGCCGATATCGTCTACCCGATGCCGCTTGGCTTCACACGGCTACGGGAGGGCGGCACGATCACCATGGGCGCGCGCGTCTGGGACATTCGCTTCGGCCATGGCCACGCCCCGGATCATGCCACGTTCTGGAGCCGCGACGGCGATCTGGTCATCGGTGGCGACCAATTGCTGGCCACGATCTCCCCCAATATCGGCGTCTACGCGACGGAGCCCGAGGCCGATCCTGTCGGTGAATGGATGACGGCCTGCGAGGTGCTGCAACCCCACGCGTTGGAAAGCCAATTGGTGCTGCCCGGCCACAAGCTGCCCTTCACCGGCCTGCCCGCGCGCATGCGGCAGTTGATCGACAATCACCACGGCGCGCTGGACCGGCTCCGCACCCATATCGCCAAGGGGCCCTGCACGGCCGCCGAGTGTTTCCCGCCGCTCTTCAAGCGCAAGATCGATGACGAAACCTACGGGCTGGCCCTTGTGGAGGCGGTGGCGCATGTGAACCATCTGTATCATCTGGGCGAAGTCACACGGCAGCGCCGCGCCGACGGGGCGTGGGAATACCGGGCCGCGTCCTAGCGGCCTGACGTCGCGCCCATGCGGGGCTGACACCTGCGGTTTTCTGCGGTATCCCGGCGCAAAGCAATTCAACCGGACCAGAGGACACGACCATGGCCGACCAAGACGACTACAAGCACGGCGAGATGGATATCTCGGCCCAGGAAAAGACCTTCGGAGGCTTCATCAAGTTCTCCACGAATGTTGCCATTGTCTGCATCGTGATCGTCATTGGCCTGGCGATTTTCGCCATATGATCCGCGCACTTCGTTTTGCGGCCGCGGGCCTTGTGGCACTTGCCCTGGCGGGCTGCGCCGGTGAATCCGTCTGGGCACCGGACGAGTTCGTCTCGCGTTCGACTTACGTACCGCAGGGGCCGACGACAGTTACGCTGATCACCTCGATCAATACGCGCAACAATTCCGGCGCGCATTCCGCACTGCTGATCGACGGGGCGCAACGGCTGCTCTTCGATCCGGCGGGCAGCTGGCACAATCCTGGTATCCCCGAACGCAACGATGTCCTGTTCGGCATGTCGCCGGGTTACATGGACCTCTACCTGGCCTTCCAGTCGAACGGCGTGTTCGAGGTTCGGACGCAGACCGTCGACGTCTCACCGCAGGTCGCGGCACAGCTCAGCCAGGCGGTTCAGGCCTATGGCGCCGTGCCCGCGGCCTATTGTTCCCGCTCGATCACCGATATTCTGTCGCAGACCCCGGGGTTCGAGAGCATCAGCCAGACCTTCTTTCCGATCAACACGATGGAGCAGTTCGGCGCGCTCCCGGGCGTGAGGACGGAAACCATCATCGGCACGATCGGTGACGAAGACGATGGCAGCGACGCGGTACTGGCCGAACAGGTGGCCAACGCGGGCTGATATCGGCGCGGCGCACACAAAACAAAACCCCCGCGGCGAGGCCTCGGGGGTTTTTTGATTCTTTCGTTTCGCGGATGCGATCCGGACGGAAGCAATGCTCAGAGCATCCCTTCGCGCTGCGCCTTCTTGCGCGCCAGCTTGCGGGCACGACGGATAGCTTCCGCCTTCTCGCGTGCGCGCTTCTCCGACGGCTTTTCGTAATGCTGCTTGAGCTTCATCTCACGAAAAACGCCTTCACGCTGAAGTTTCTTCTTCAGAGCACGGAGCGCCTGATCGACATTATTGTCGCGAACACTGACCTGCATGTGGTGTCACCACCTTTCTAGGTTAGAATTGATCGGAATTGCAGGAAGTGGCCGTATAGCAAAGGGCCCCTATCTTGTCCAGCAAGCGGTGAGTGGAGATGCGACATGAATGATGTAAGTGACCGGATGCTTGATGCGGCCTTGATGCATGTGCCGTTTGACGGCTGGTCAGAGGCCAGTTTCGTGGCTGCGGCGGCGGATGCCGAGCTATCGCTTGCCGAGGCGTGCGCGCTGTTTCCGCGCGGGGCAGTGGATCTGGCCGTGGCCTTCCATCGGCGCGGCGACCGGGCGCTGGCGGAGGCTTTGGCCTCTACCGATCTGGGGGCGATGCGGTTTCGCGATAAAGTGGCCCATGCGGTCCGCCTGCGGTTGGAGATGGTTGAAGATGACAAGGAGACCGTGCGGCGGGGCGCCACGCTCTTTGCCTTGCCGATCTACGCACCGGACGGCGCGAAGCTGGTTTGGGAAACGGCGGACGTGATCTGGACCGGGCTCGGGGATACATCGGACGACCTGAACTGGTACACCAAACGGGCCACGCTGTCCGGCGTGTATTCGGCGGTTTTGCTCTATTGGCTCGGGGACAATTCCGAGCGGCATTCGGCAAGCTGGGCTTTCCTCGACCGTCGGATCGATGACGTGATGCGGATCGAAAAATTGAAGGCATCTGCCCGGTCCAACGCCCTTTTGAAGCCCCTGACACAGGGGTTTGAGCGGTTCGCATCGATGGTGAAAGCACCCAAGGCGTCGGCCCGGGATGATCTTCCCGGCCATTGGCCCCGCACCTGAACCTCATCTGACGCCAAACACGCCCGTCCGCTACAAGACGCACCCACGTCCCGGCGGTGGTGGCAGGTTGGCAGTCTGTCGTATCGCACCCGTGATCGCCCTAAGTGACGCTCAACCTGTGGAGCCTCTATCGAGCAAGGACGGTGTGGAATCCTTGTCTTCCGACCACGTTGTCGTATGTGGTGGGCGCGTCAGACAATGGAGGGTGAGGCATGGCTGAAATGATGCGCGCGGTGGAGATCGCCAAACCCGGTGGCCCCGAGGTGCTGCGCCTGTGTGAGCGGCCCGTACCGTCGCCCGGCGCCGAGCAGATCCTGATCCGGATCGACCATGCCGGGGTGAACCGACCCGATGCGTTGCAGCGCGCGGGATCCTATGCGCCGCCCAAGGGCGCGTCGGACCTGCCGGGGCTGGAAGCGGCGGGGTTGATTGAAGCGGTCGGGCCGGGCGTCACGCGTTGGTCGGTGGGGGATGCGGTCTGCGCCCTGTTGCCCGGTGGGGGCTATGCCGAATTCGCCGTGACACATCAGGATCATGCGCTTGCGGTCCCAAAAGGTCTCTCGATGGCGGAGGCGGCCGGATTGCCTGAAACCTGTTTCACGGTCTGGAGCAATGTCTTCATGCGCGCTGGCCTGCGCGCGGGGCAACGGTTCCTTGTCCATGGCGGATCCAGCGGCATCGGCACGACCGCGATCCAACTCGCGCGGGCCTTCGGCGCACGGGTGTTCGCGACGGCCGGCTCGGCGGAGAAATGCGCCGCCTGTGTGGCGCTCGGGGCGGAGCGGGCGATCAATTACCGGGAGGAGGATTTCGTCGATGTTTTGCGGGCTGTCGGTGGCGCCGATGTGATCCTCGATATGGTGGGCGGTTCTTATCTGCCGCGCAACGTTAAGGCGCTGGCCGATGATGGTCGCCTGCAACAGATCGCGTTTTTACAAGGCCCGAAGGTGGAGCTGAACTTCGCCCAGTTGATGGTGCGGCGGCTTACGATCTCGGGCTCCACCCTGCGGCCGCAATCCGATGCGGCGAAGGCCGGGATTGCGGCAGAGCTTCGGGCCCATGTCTGGCCGATGATCGCGTCGGGCCGCGTCGCGCCCGTCATGGATCAGACCTTTGATCTGGGGGATGCGGCCAAGGCCCATACCCGGATGGAAACAAGCCAGCATATCGGGAAGATGGTGTTGAAGGTTTAGTCCGCGCTCGAGTCGTGCGCCGGGCGGTCCCGCAAAGAGACTTAATCCTGCCCGAATACGTGCCACCCGGCCACGCAGCGGGTGAGCGCGGTGATCAGGCACACAATGGTAAACATCCACGCAATCCAAGGGAACGCCGCCGGGAACAGGCAGAACGCCGCGAAGACCGCGATGGTCTCGGCGCCTTCCGCCAATCCGCCAAGGTAGTAGATGCCCTTGTTCGGATAATCCTCCGCCGTCAGGCCGCGCCGTTCCGCGATCACCGAAAAGGCCAGAAACGACGTGCCGGTCAGGATGAAGCTGGCAATCAGCGCCGCGCCGGGCAGCCCGTTGGTGGCGGGGTCGGCAAAGACAAAGCCCACCGGGAACGCCGCGTAGAAGACGAAATCAAGCGCTATGTCGAGGAACGCACCGCGATCCGTGGGCCGCGTCATCCGCGCCACGGCCCCGTCCAGCCCATCCGCCAACCGGTTGAGCGCCAGCCCGACCAAGGCCAGCCCGTAAAACTCCAGCGCCGCCGCCAGAGCCGCCAGAAGGCCAATTGCCAGACCGGCGAGAGTGATCTGGTCGGCCCGCACGCCACAGGCCACCAGGAACCGGGCGGGCGGCTCCATCATGGCGCGTTGCAGGGGCAAAAGGCGGGAATCGATCATGGGCGCAGGTCTTGGCTTGGGCCATGCGCGGCGTCAATGCACGGGGCAGTGAGCGAGCCCGCGGTCACGGAAATGTGGCCCATGGGCCGCGCATGCTACCCTTCGATCTCGGCGACGAAGGCCATCACACCGCTTAGATCCGGCATTTCACGGTAGCGGGGATGGCCTGTCGGGGCTTTGGCCTCTTCCAGGGCCCAGGTCAGGCCATGGGGCACGTAGGCGGCCCACGCCCCGGCTTCCAGCGCCGGAACCACATCCGATTTCATCGAATTGCCGATCATCATGGCGCGGTCCGGCCCGGTGCCGTGCTGCCCGAAGGCGCGCATATACGTCGCCGGATGCTTTTCCGAAACGATTTCCACACCCGCAAACAGATCCCCCAGACCCGACGCCGCAAGCTTTTGCTCCTGATGCAGCAGATCGCCTTTGGTGATCAGAACCAGCGGATGGGTGTCCGACAGCGCGCCCAACACGTCTTCCACATGCGGCAGAAGCTCGATCGGGTGCCCCAGCATCTCCTGGCCCATTTCAAGAATCTGTCCGATCACCGTTGAAGGAACCCGCTTTTCCGTCACCTCAATCGCTGTTTCGATCATCGACAACATGAAGCCTTTGATGCCGAACCCGTAATGGCCGATATTGCGCCGCTCGGCCTCCAGAAGGCGCTCCATCAGGTGGTCGCCTTCGACAAACTCCCCGAGCAGTTCGGCGAATTTCTCCTCCGTCATGCGGAAGAAGCTTTCGTTCTGCCAAAGGGTGTCATCGGCGTCGAATCCGATCACGGTTAACCTTTCACCCATTGGTGCCTCTTTTCTGAATCGGTTACACGCTTATATAGTGCGACCTCTATCGACGCGCGATGAAACCGGGGCAAGGTGTCCATGATTCAACACTGGCAGATGATGGCAGACGATCCAGAGACTCCCGAGGGGGGTGACAGCGATACGTCAATCCTGACCAAGACAAAGCCGAAAACGCAGCGCCCACCGATGTATAAGGTGCTGCTTTTGAACGACGATTACACGCCGATGGAATTCGTGGTGCATGTGCTGGAGCGGTTCTTCGGCATCACGCATAGCCAGGCGGTCGAGATCATGCTGACCGTCCACAAGAAGGGTGTGGCGGTGGTTGGCGTGTTTTCCCACGAGATCGCGGAAACCAAGGTGGCGCAGGTGATGGATTTCGCCCGCCGCAATCAGCATCCCTTGCAATGCACAATGGAGAAAGAGGAGTAATCCTCGCCTCCCATGACCCCTGACAGATGGACCCTTGCAATCGAGGGCGGTGAATTCGAACCGCCCGGCGGCCCCGTGCTGGTATTGCACGCGCGGGCCGACAGCGATTTTGTGTCGCTGGGGCCGGTAACCTGCGTGCAGGGTTTCGCACCGGATTACGACAGGCTGGCGGCACGCGGTGAAACCGTGATGGTGGAGCCCGAGGGCAGCTATGCCGCCGCGCTTGTACAAATCACCAAATCGCGCGCGGGCACGTTGTCCGCCATTGCCGAGGCTTTGGGCCATATCCCACCCGGTGGCCTCCTGATGGTCGACGGCCAGAAGGACGAAGGGATCGAGGCCATCGTGAAACAGCTCCGGCTGGTCTTCGAGGTCGACGGCGTCATGTCAAAATCCCACGGCAAGCTAGCCTGGCTCCGCCGCCCGGCTGACATGCCGCAGCAGGTTGTCAACTGGATCGTCGCTCCCGAGCCGGGCATGCATGGCTACCTGACGATCCCCGGCGGCTTTTCCGTCGATGGGCCGGATCGCGGGTCGGAACTCCTGGTTGCCCTGCTGCCGGAACTGAAAGGCCGCGTCGCCGATTGGGGCGCGGGCTGGGGCTATATCGCCGGGGAGATCCTGGCGGAGCAGGACACGATCGACAGCCTTGACCTGATCGAGGCCGATCACGGGATGCTCGACGCGGCGAAGATCAACATCGATGATCCGCGCGCCACGTTTCACTGGGCCGATGTCACCCGATTCACGCCGGATGCGCCCTATGACGCGATCCTGTGCAACCCGCCCTTCCATACCGGCCGCCGGGCCGATCCGGGGCTGGGGCGGGCGTTCATCCAGTCCGCCGCGCGGAACCTCGCGTCAAAGGGGCGGTTTTTCATGGTGGCCAACCGCCATCTGCCTTATGAGGACACCCTCAAAGCGGTCTTCGGAACGGGTCGCATGTTGGGTGAGCTTGAGGGCTACAAAATCTACGAAGCGGCCAAACCGAAGAAGGTCGGCCGCTAGAGCGTCCACAATCCAAGGATCAGACAGATGGGCCTATCCATCCAGGGCAAGACCGCCATTGTCACCGGTGCCGCCAACGGCGTCGGGCTGGCCATTGCGCGCCATTTCATCGACCGCGGGGCCAACGTGATGTTCGCCGACCGCGATAAGGACCGCCTCAAAGACGAATGTGGCGAGATCGATGGTGAAGACGATCAGATCAAGTATTTCTCGGGCGATCTGCGGGAACGGCTGACGATTGAAAACCTGATCTCGGCGACGATCGACGCATATGACCGCGTCGATATTCTGGTCAATGCCAGCCGCCAGATCCTCACAACCGATCCGCTGGATCCGACCGATAGCTCGGTTGAGGCGATGCTGGAGCAAAACACCTACCCCGCCCTGCGCCTCAGCCAGGCCGTGGCCAAGCGCATGATCGCCCAGGCCGAAGCGGCCGGGCTGGAGGAGGGGCCTGTGGGCTCCATCGTCAATATCTCCTCCATCGCGGCGCGGCGTACCCATCCCGATCTGATGGGCTATTCCATTGCGACCGCCGCGCTGGATCAGGTCACCCGTAGCCTTGCCGTGGCGCTAGCCCCGCATCGCATCCGGGTGAACGGTGTCGCGTTCGGCTCCGTGATGTCCGCCAGCCTGAAGGACAGCCTGAATGAAACGGACGGCCTGCGTCAGGAAATCCGTGAATGCACGCCAATGGGCCGGATCGCATCGGCCCGCGAAGTGACGGCGGCGGTGCAGTTCCTGGCCTCCGACGGAGCCGGCTTCGTGACCGGTGAGGTGATGACCGTCGATGGCGGCCGCACCCTTCTCGACAGTGTCACAACCGCCGCCCATTAGACGCGGCGCTACCCCGCAACCTGATCACAATTCGCTCCGCTGATATCAACGCCGGTGAACCAGCCGGTGGTAACCACATCGCCCGCCGGGCCCGTCACGATGTCGCCAAAGACCCACCCGTTCGGGCTGCCGAAATAGGTGGTGACGACCGATTGACCGGTCTGTGCCGTCCCCACGACGGGGGATTGCGGCGACGTGCCGGCGTGCAAGTTGAAAGCTGGCCCCCGATAGCCCCAACAGGCATATCCGCCGATATGATCCGGTGCGGGCAGGTCGATGAATTGTGCAAACCGGTTGCGCACCTCCCACATCGCCGCACTGGGCGGTTGGGCTGTGTTGATCTGGCACCCAACAAAGGTTTCGCCGTCGCGGATGAGCGCGACGGTTTCTGCCAGATCGGGCGGCGGCGTCGGGCCGGAGCCGGTGCAGTCGGAATTATCGAACAAGGCCTGACCGGCTGCGGAGCTGAAGCAATGGCCAAGCCGGTCGAAGATCATGTTCCGCACCACCCAGGCTTCGGTGCAGAAATCCACGCCCTGGGCCGTGGCAGGCAAGGGAATGATGCCTAGCCACAGGGCAAGGACGAGTTTGGCATGACGCATGGGGTGGTCTCCGGGGCAGCGGCTTCAGTGACCGAATGCTAACCACGGATCTGCATTTGACCAACCCCGGAAAGCGGGGGTGAACCGGGCATGCCGCCCCTGGAGCTTCCCCAAATGAAAACGGCGCCGGAAGATCCGACGCCGCGCGTTCTCTCATTCAGGCGAGGCGCTGGATTACTTGCCCTCATCCTCTTCATCATCGTCACCGCTGTCCCCGGCGGGGAGATTGAAGAAGCTCTCGGCGCTCCGGCTGACATCGTGGGGCGCTTCGGTCTCTTCATCCTCGACGGTTCCGGAGAGCGAGAACGTCTCAAGCCCGGCAATGGCCGTCGGCACGCTCGGCTCGGGATCCATCCCCAGCGAGGTTTCCGTCGACACCAGCTTGCGTCGCTCATCGTCGCTCATCACGCCGCCTTCCGCCGCCTTCTTGGCGTTGGCCTTCTGGACTGCGGCATCAAGCTCCGATTGCTTGCAGAGGCCGAGCGCCACGGGATCAATCGGCTGAATATTCGAGATGTTCCAATGCGTCCGCTCCCTGATCGCCTGAATGGTCGGCTTGGTTGTACCCACCAGCTTGGAGATCTGGCCATCGGTCAGTTCGGGATGGAACTTCACCAGCCAAAGGATGGACGCCGGGCGGTCCTGCCGCTTCGACAGCGGTGTGTAGCGCGGGCCACGGCGCTTTTCCTCGCCCACGGCGGCCGGGTTGTGCTTGAGCTTCAGCTTGTGATTGACGTCCTTCTCGGCGGCGTCGATCTCCTCCTGCGTCAGCTGATTGTTGACGATCGGGTCAAAGCCTTTCACGCCGGTGGCCACGTCGCCATCGGCGATGCCCTGCACTTCCAGTTCGTGCAGGCCGCAGAAATCGCCGATCTGCTTGAAGCTCAGCGTTGTGTTGTCGACCAGCCAGACTGCGGTGGCTTTGGTCATGATCGGTTTGTTCATCTTCGGGTCCCTCCGGGTCCAATGATACGAGGAAAGAGGCCGGTGGAAGCGGCTTGCGGGCGGATGCCTCGCAGATCCTCGATTTCGGGGAAATCGCAGCGTATATAGGCCCGGAATCGCCGGGAGGGAAGGCCTAATGAAACGACTGATCCTGGCAATGATCTGCGCGGCTGGTCTGGCGCAGGCCGAGGGCGAGCAGGCGGGCACGTTCGATTACTACGTTTTGGCGCTCAGCTGGACGCCCACATGGTGCGCCCTGGAAGGGGATGATCGCGACAGCCCGCAATGCGAGGGCGGCCGGGGATACGGGTTCACCCTGCATGGGCTGTGGCCGCAATACGAAACCGGCTGGCCCAGTTTCTGCCCCACAACGTTGCGTGCCCCATCCCGCGGTATGACAGGTGAGATGACCGATATCATGGGAAGCGCGGGCCTTGCCTGGCACCAATGGCGCAAACATGGCGTCTGCACGGGGCTCGAAGCGCGGGACTACTATGCGCTGTCCCGACTGGCCTATGACAGCATCACCCGCCCCGATCTGCTTCGTCGGCTGGATGAAGAGGTCCGCCTGCCAGCGGCTGTAATCGAAGAGGCGTTTCTGGAAGTGAACACGCAGCTTGAGCCCGACATGCTCACCGTGACCTGCCGGGCCAACCGCATCCAGGAAGTCCGCATCTGCCTGACCCGCGGTCTGGAACCACGCATATGTGGCTCCGACGTGATCCGCGATTGCACATCCCCCGACGCGCTCTTTTCGCCGATGCGGTAGGGGCCACCGCCCTTCATACGCTAGCATCTGCGGTACATTTGACGGCTCAGGGGGGCTGTCTGCCCTCCGCCTTCGGCTCCCCCCGAGAGTTTTGCGACCAAGATGAAGGGAGCGTTTACCAGCCATTAAGGTTAACGCAGCAAGCTGAGCGGGCGTCGATAGGTGGAGACCGACTCGGCGTCCAAGGTGAAACCCCATCCGACGGGAAAGCTGGCCAAGGTGAGGACCCGACCGCCGGATGGGGCGCTTATCGGAGGACATCCGGGCGCGCGGTTTCATCTTGGCAAGAAAACTCCCGCCGGAGGCCCCAGCCCAACAATTTGTACCACCGGCTCAACACGGCGGAGTCAGGTCACGCCACGTGCCCACCGCGCCGCAGGCGCTCAGGCGAATGCAGCGCAGCTGCGCAATTGGATCAGGATCACATGGATTTCCTGGCATGCAGGGCGGCGGAGATCGTACCGTCGTCGAGGTAATCCAGTTCACCGCCGATGGGCACGCCCTGGGCCAGCGATGTCAGGCTCACACCGGTCATGGCCAGTTCGTCGGCGATGTAATGGGCCGTGGTTTGCCCGTCGACCGTGGCGTTCAGCGCGAGGATCACTTCGGTGATCCCTTCATCGGCCATCCGCGAGATCAGGCGCGGGATCCGCAGGTCTTCCGGGCCCACATCGTCGAGCGCCGACAATGTTCCGCCCAGCACGTGGTAGCGCCCCTTGAACGCGCCGCCCCGCTCCATGGCCCACAAATCGGCAACGTCTTCCACAACACACAATTCACCAGTGGCGCGGGCCACATCCGTGCAGATCCCGCACAAATCGCCGGTCCCGATGTTTCCGCAATTCACACATTCCCGCGCCGTGTCGGCCACCCGACCCATGGTTTCAGCCAGCGGGCGCATCAGCGCGCCGCGCTTCTTGATAAGCGTCAGGACCGCGCGGCGGGCGGAGCGAGGGCCAAGGCCCGGCAGGCGGGCCATGATCCCGATCAGCTCTTCAATATCCTTGGGCGTTTCGGTCACGTCCGGTGCCAGGGCTCAGAACGGCATCTTGACGCCGGGGGGCAGGCCCATCTCTTCGGTCAACCGCCCCATTTCTTCGTTGTTCTTCTCCTGCGCCTTCGATTGCGCATCCTTGATGGCGGCAAGGATCAGGTCCTCCACGACCTCCTTGTCATCCTCGTTGAAGATCGACGGGTCGATATCGAGCGCCGTCAACTCGCCCTTCGCCGTCGCGGTTGCCTTCACCAGGCCTGCGCCGGATTCCCCGGTGACGGTCATGGTCGCGAGGTTTTCCTGCATCTCGGCCATCTTGCCCTGCAGTTCCTGCGCCTGTTTCATCATCTTGGCCATGTCGCCAAGATTGCCCAATCCCTTCAACATCTCGCATTCTCCTGTTGTGTTGTCGCTTTAGATACGGGCAGGGCGGCAGGGCGGCAAGGTGATCGCACCTTGTTTCGGGCTGCCAGCCCCGTGGGGTTGGTCCACGCCTATCCCAAAACCTTGGAATAGTGGTGCCTCAGGGGGGCCAGTCCAGCGGCTTCGAACATGCGGTGTGCGTCATGGTTCGCCGCCCACGTATTCAGCGTCAGGGTGATGCATCCAAGGGATCTTGCCTGTGTTTCGGCGGTGTCCAGCAACGCGCGGCCAATGCCCTCGCGCTGGCGGTCCGGCAGAACGGCGATATGTTCGACATGAAGGTCTGGCTGAGAAATGCCATAAGGCGTCTCTTTGCCCGGACGGTGGCGGGCAAAGAGGTAGCCACACCCCTCCGCGGTGATCCAAATGTGGCAATCCTCCTCGGCCAACATCCGCGCGAAAAAGGCGCGCATCTCGGTCGCATCGACATGCGTCTTGAACCGATCAGGATACGCCGCGGCGTGCCAGCTCTGCACCACGGCATTCAAGCGCAGCAGGGCGTCCAGATCCTTCTCCGTCGCGCGGCGGATCTCGATCATTCGTCTTCGAACGGATCCCAATCATCCGCCTCTTCCGGGATCTCTTCCAGCGCCGTGGCCGCCGCCTCCTGCTCCAGATCCGCATGGGACCGGATTTCGGCAATTCGCGCCTTTGGAAACCGCGACAGAACCGCCTGCATCAGCGGATGCCGGGAGATCTCATCCTCCGCCGCGCGGCGCTTGGCCTGTTCCTGTTCTTCGATCGTCAGGCCACCGCCCGAAGAGGCGACGGTGATCCCCCACCGGGCTCCGGTGGCCGTCTGCAACAGGCGCCCGAGCCGCTGGATCAGATCGCGCGGCGCGGCGTCGGTCACCTCCACTTCCAGCCGTCCCGGGCTGTAGGAGACAAGCCGCAGTGCGGTTTTCACCTCGATCAGCAGCTTGATGTCCCGCGCGGATTCGACCAGCGCGACGACACTGTCGAAGGCTGGGTAAAGTGACAGGTCCGGCCCGGCCTGCGGTGCGAGGGCGGCCTGCGGGCCTCCCCCGCCGCCCGCGGGTGCGGGCCCGGTTGCGCGCGCCACGGGGCCGGGGCCAAGGGGCGCGGAGCTTCCGGGCGCAGGCGCGCCACCGGACGGGCGCGGCATTTCCGACAGCTTCTTGACGAGATCGCCCGGGGTCGGCAGTTCGGCCACATGGGTCAGGCGGATCACCGCCATTTCGGCGGCCATCATCGCGTTTGGGGCCATGGAAACCTCTTCCAGCGCTTTCAGCAGCATCTGCCACATCCGCGTCAGCACCCGCATCGGCAGTTTCTCGGCCAAAGCCAGCCCGCGCGTGCGTTCGTCGGGCGCAATCGTCGGGTCCTCCGCGGCCTCCGGCGTGATCGAAATCACGCTCAACCAATGGGTGATTTCGGCCAGATCGCGCAACACGGCGACCGGATCGGCGCCGTCGGCATATTGCGCGCCCAGTTCATCCAGCGCCTTGGCAGCCTCTCCGGCCATGATCGCCTCGAACAGGTCCAGCACGCGCCCCCGATCTGCCAGCCCCAGCATCGCGCGGACCTGATCGGCAGTCGTCTCGCCTGCGCCGTGGGCGATGGCCTGATCCAGCAGGCTCATCGCGTCCCGCACCGAGCCTTCGGCGGCTCGTGTGATCAGCGCCAGCGCATCTTCTGCAATCTCGGCGCTTTCCAGCCCCGCGATCCGCGACAGATGTGCGATCATCACTTCCGGCTCGATCCGGCGCAGGTCAAATCGCTGGCAGCGCGACAGCACGGTCACCGGCACCTTGCGGATCTCGGTGGTCGCAAACAGGAACTTCACGTGGGCGGGCGGCTCTTCCAGTGTCTTCAGCAGCGCGTTGAACGCACTCGTCGACAGCATGTGAACCTCGTCGATGATGAAGATCTTGTACCGCGCCTGGGCGGCCCGGTAGCTGACCGTTTCGATGATCGCGTCGCGGATGTTCTGGACACCGGTATTTGACGCCGCATCCATCTCCATCACATCCACATGGCGGCCTTCGGCAATCGCCACGCAATTCTGGCACACGCCGCAGGGGTCGGTTGTCGGGCCGCCTTCGCCGTCCGCCCCGATGCAGTTCAGCCCCTTGGCGATGATCCGCGCCGTAGTCGTCTTGCCTGTGCCACGGATGCCCGTCAGCATGAAGGCCTGCGCGATCCGATCCGCGTCAAACGCGTTCTTCAACGTGCGCACCATCGCCTCCTGCCCGATCAGATCGGCAAACGTGGCGGGGCGATATTTCCGGGCAAGGACCTGGTAGCCGGGCTCAGTGGTGCTGGTCATGGGGACTCATTCAAACGGATCAGCGTCAAAGGTATGCGCCGGGCCGGGCCGCGTCCACCGGATTAGAGGCTCCAGAGGATCGCGCCGGTCAGAACGGTGCCGCCGGTCAGGATCACCGCCAGGGCGGTGAAGGAGCGTGATGGTTGCGCCTCCGCGTCGGTCTGCTGCAGGCGGCGATAGGTTTTCAGCGCCTGGTTTCGTGCCGACCAGAAGATGAAGATCGCCCCGGTCAGGAAAATGGTGGACACCGCCTTCGCGGCCCAGGTCGGATCGAAGGCGCCGAACACGGCTTTCAGGCCGATGGCCACCCCGATGGCCGCCATGCCGGTGCCCATCCACGACGCAAACGTGCGTTCATTGGCCAGTATGGTCCGGTCCTCGGCCCATTCGGTGCGGTCTTCGGCGAGCTTGTTGCGATCACTCATGGGCCGGTAGCCTAGTGCGCTGCTGCGCCCAAGGCCAGTCGGGCCGTTGACGGATGCAGCGCAATATCCTCGAATCTCGCGCCGGGCGCTGCGCAGCCCTCGCGGATGCTCCATTGCGTTCGGCCCCGTGCCCCCCGATAACGCGGCGCGTGGCCGGATCGCCACGATGCGGAGCAGGCGGAAATGCAGCTGACACCTATCCAGATGGCGATGGCCGCCGCCGTATTGACTATGTCGGCCCTGGCCGCGGCCTTCTGGGGCGCGGCACTTCTGGCGGGTGGCCCACGGGCGGTGATTGCAGCGTTGCCTATCACCGCGATGGCCCTGTTCACCATGGCCCATCTGCCCACGATGGCCGCCGCGATTTTGCTCTGGCGGGCCGGCGTTGCACAGAGCTGGCCACTGTTGCGATGGGGTCTCTTCGTCGCGATGATCTACTTTTCCGCCGCCTGCATTCTGTCGGTCTTCGGCAACTTTCTCGCCGCATCCGTCCTTGGCCTGATCGGCTGAACCGCCTGTATACAACTATTTTCACTTGAAATGAAAACCCGGTGCGCTAAGTTCTGGATCGCTGACGTAGGGGCAGCATCCAGATCCGCGGACAGCCGTCATCGGCACCCCTGACAGAGCAAACGACAGACACGATTTCGGTGTCTCTCATGCCCTCCCTAGCGGATCGGTGGGCGAATACGAGGGATCCGATGACCAAATCAATCGACCAACTGCGCCGTGATGCAACGGCGTTGAAGAAGGCGTTTAAAGGGGGAACCCAGGACGCCATCAGACGTGTTCAGGATTACCGCCCCCGCCCGGAGGGGGCGGGTCTGACCCACGCAGACTTTCTCCATGTAATCGCCCGCGAACAAGGCTTTGCCTCCTGGCCGCACCTGAAACTTTCGGTTGAAACCGAGGGGATGGACCGCGCACAAAAGCAACAACGCCTCGGCCTCGCGCTGAAGAACGGGCAGGATCATGTTGTGCGCCAGATGCTGGATGCGGATCCGGATTTGCCCAAGGGCAATCTGGCGTTGTCCTGTCTGCTCTACCATCTGCAGGACGTGGCCGCGATGATCGCCGCGGATCCGTCCCTGGCGACCAAACCCAGCCCGCTGGCCCCGCCGCTCACCGTTCTGGCGCAATCCAGGGCCATTCACCTCTATCCTGACCGCGAGGCCGATATGCTCGGGATTGCGGATCTTCTGTTGGCCCACGGTGCGGATGTGAACCATGGCGTTCCCTTGGGGTTCGGAGATGATCACCGGCTGTCGACGCTCTATTTCGCTATCGGCCATGCCGACAACATGGCGCTTGCGGAATGGTTGCTCGATCACGGGGCCGATCCCAATGACGGCGAGTCGCTCTATCACGCAACCGAGCTTGGGCATCACGGCGGCCTGCGCCTGCTGCTGGCCCATGGGGCCGATCCCAAGGGCACCAATGCACTGCTGCGGGCAATGGATTTCCACGATGTGGAGGCCGTCAGGATGTTGCTGGAGGCCGGGGCCGATGCCGATGAGTTCAACGCCGCCGAGGTGGGGGGAGAAGCGCCCTGGGTCATTCCGGCCCTGCACCAGGCCGCCCGGCGGATGAGCCCGCCGGAGATGGTCACGCTTCTGCTCGATCACGGCGCGGACCCGACGCGTGCCCATGACGGGCTGACGCCCTACGCCTATGCGCGGATCTTCGGGAATGGCGACCTTGCGGATCTTCTGGCCGATCGGGGGCACGCCACCCCGCTCGATCCCACCGAAACCCTCCTGGCTCAGGTGGCCGACGGGGAGGCGCCAACAGGCACCTATATCGACACCGCCAAGATTCCGCCTGCCGCCCGCAACATCGTGCGGCTGATCGTGCACCTTCCCGGCAAGCTCGACCATATCAGACGGCTGGTGGCCATCGGCGTGGAATATGACCGCCCCGATACCGAAGGTCTGACGCCGGTTCAGGTTGCCGGGTGGGAGGGCCTGCCGGAGGTGATGGAGTATCTCCTGCGGCTCAAACCGGACCTCGGGCATATCAACGGCTATGGTGGGACACTCTTTTCCACGATCCTGCACGGGGCCGAGAACAATCCCAACCGCGAGGGGCGGGATTATGTCACCTGTCTGCGTCTGGCATTGGACGAAGGTGTGGCGCTGCCCCGTGCGGCTCCGGACCGGGTGGCCGATCCGGAAATAGCGGAGTTTCTGCGCGATTGGGCCACCGCCCATCCGGGCCAGGTTGTGGAGCATGGCCCGGTCTGATCATGCAACGCCCGGCGGTGGGTTGACCTCCGCCGGGCAATTCCGGACCCTATGGCGGGTAATCGAAGGGCCTGCTGCCAATGTCCGACCCTTACAATCAGCGCCTGACCCGCGCGATGGCGGAGCTTGAGGGCTCCGGCATCAAACGGCTCAACTACGCGCCGCCTGTCTTTCGCGTCGCCCGCCGTCTCGGGCTGCGCCCGCGTCCGCCCCATTACATGAGTTTTCTGCGCGCCACGTTGCTGATGGGCCCCGCCTTCGGTCTGCTCTGGGGGGCGGTGATGTGGATGCTGAGCTGGCGCGGCGGGGATCTTCCGATCATCGTTGCAGTGATCGCCTCGCTTCTTGCGGGGATGCTCTTTGGCCTCCTCATGGCCGTCTATTATCGCTGGGCCGGGGGTGAGGCCGGCCTCACCCGGTGGGAAGACCTGTGACACGTTCCGCGCTCATATGGGGTGCGCTGGCCCTTTGGGCGGTGGTGATGGGGGCCTCCATCGTGGCGCTGAACGCCGAACCCACCGGCGACGGCTTCGTGCGCGGCATGAACCGGGTGACCGGCTTTCTGCTCTGGCAATTGGCCGCGGCGATGATCGCCACGGCCCTTTGGATCAGCTCCTCGGCATTGCCCAAAGGCTCGCTGATGCGCTGGCTGGTGCGGGTGCCCGGCTGGTGGTGCGTGGCCTTTGTTGTGCTGTTCGTGGGCTTCGTGACGTTGCTGTTTTTGTGGCCCACAGCCGCCGCGCCCTAGAGCCTTTTGTTACGCCGTGCCCCGCTTTGCGTGCTGCGATACATCTTGTGCAGATCCCGTTGTCGGGCCCGCGCCTCGTGCACGGTTTCGGTGTTGAGCGCATCTTCCCGCACCAACTTGCGAAACCGCTTCAGCCTTTTGGCGTCCAGATCACCGGCCGCAATCGCGGCCTGAACCGCGCATCCCGGCTCCGCGTCATGGGCGCAATCGCGGAACTTGCAGGTCTCGGCCAGCGCCTCGATATCGGCGAAAACCGCGCCGATGCCATCGGCGGCCTCGTTCAGGCGCAGCGCACGCATCCCCGGCGTATCGATCAGCCAGCCGCCGAACCGCGTGCGTGACAATCCCCGCGACGTGGTCGTGTGGCGGCCTTTGGCGTCATCCTCACGGATCCCCGCCGTTGCGGCCTCGGCCCCGGTCAGCGCATTGGCCAACGTGGTTTTCCCCACCCCGGAGGAGCCGACCAGCGCCAGCGTTTGCCCGTTCTTCGCCCACGGCTCAAGGACCCCCGCCGCGTCTTCGGCGGTGGCATCGAGCGTGATGGCCGTCACCATCGGTGACAGGCGCTCGGCCTTGCGGGCATAGTCGCGCGGGTCATCGCACATGTCGGCCTTGGTCAGCACGATCAACGGCAGGCACCCGGCCGAGGCCGCCATCGCCAGATACCGCTCCAGGCGGGCTTCGTTGAAATCCGCGTTGCACGAGGTGACGATGCCAAGCGTATCGACATTGGCCGCGATCAGCTGCGTTTCGACGCCGGTGCCCGCGGCGCGACGGGACAGGAGCGTATCCCGCTCCAGCCGCCGCACCACGTGGGTCTGGGCCGCATCGGTCAGCACCCAATCGCCGGTAGCGTAATCGCCGGTGCTCTCGTTGCTGCCGGCCAGCAGGTGCAGGGGCCCATGCGCGGACAGCGCATCCAGACGGCTGCGCGCGACCGAACTGATGCGGGCGGGGGTCAGGGTTTCGAATTCGTCGGTGGACAGTTGCGCCATATGGCGCGCCGACCATCCAAGGTCGGCAAGAGAATAAGTGGTCAATGGAGGTGTCCCGATTGGTCATGACAAAGGGGCGCGGGCAACGGCCCTGCGCGGTCAGAACATCGGGCGCGGTCTGGTATCAGACGCGAGCCCGGAGGGCGGATACAATCTCCATGAAGCCTCCGGTTGAGATGTGGCGCCATGTGGCGCTTCGGGTTCCTGGCAGCCCTGCTGCGCAAGACCGCTCGGTTGGTGAGAGGCTGGACAACGACCCAAGCGGGAATCGTTACGGCTGCTTCCTTCCGGATCTGACCGGGTTGGCGAAGTGCTTGCCCGCGCCAACCTCTCGATGCGTCAGATAATCGTCCATCCGTCGAATCGCAAGACGTTTGGACCGGAACCGGGCTAAGCTCGGGCGCGTTATCTTTGTTTGAGCCGCCCGAGGAGACCCCCATGCGCCTGCGCAATTCCCGTTCCAGCCGCAACGTGATTGATCGCCGCCGTAGTCGCGGGATGGGCGGCGGGCGGGGCCGCTCCGCCGGGGTAGGGGGCCTCGGTGTCATTGCCATCGTGGTGATCGGCTATTTCCTCGGGGTCGATCTGACCCCCCTGCTGAACGGGCAATCGGCCCCGCAGCAGCAGACAAGCTCTGCCCCCACCGGCCCGCTCAGCGCCGAGGAACAGGCGGCGGGCGAGTTCGCCTCGCGCGTTCTGGCCACCACCGAAGATGTCTGGGCCGAGGTCTATCCGGCGGCGTTCGGGGAAGCCTATCAGCCGCCGTCCCTCGTGCTCTTCTCCGGGGCCACGCAATCGGGCTGCGGCGGGGCGCAGGCCGCGACGGGGCCGTTCTACTGCCCGGCCGATCAGCGCGCCTATCTCGATACGGCGTTCTTTGCCTACATGTCCGACCGGCTTGGCGCGGGCGGTGACTTCGCTGCTGCCTACGTGATCGCCCACGAGGTGGCACACCATGTCCAGAACCGTCTGGGTATCCTGGGCGAGGTCTCCCGCCAGCGGGCGGCGGCGTCTCAGACCGTGTCCAACCGGCTGTCGGTGATGACGGAGTTGCAGGCCGATTGCTTCTCCGGTGTGTGGGCCAGCAGGCTCGATGGCCTTCTGGAGCCGGGTGATCTGGAAGAGGCGCTGAACGCTGCGGCGCGGATCGGCGATGATTATCTGCAGGCCCAGGCCGGCCGCGCGGTGAACCCCCATACATTCACCCACGGCTCGTCGGCGCAGCGGCAACGCTGGTTCACCATCGGCTATGAAACCGGCGATCCCAACCAGTGCGATACCTTCGGCGCAGACAGGCTCTGATCCGGGGCGGATGGGCCAAGATACGCCCATGGCGCGCAATTCTGTTTCGTCCGAAACGATTTGACGTTATGTATGCGAGGGCATGCAGACACGTGAACGACGCCGATGACTCAGATCGCTTTGCCACCCGATCCGCCCTTCGCAGACGCGGCGGCGGTATCCGAATTTCTTCTAGAAGAAACGCGCGCGGCCTATCAGAACCGCGATTTCGAGGCGCTGGCCTGTCGCTTTTCCCTGCCGCAATCCATGGGCACCTTTGATGGGGAGCGGATGATCTCAACGCGGGCGGAGTTGAAGGCCATCTTCGATGCCATGTGTGATTATTTCGAGTCGCTCGGCGTACTCGATCTGCAGCGCAAAACCATCGCGGCCCGCTTCATCAATCCCGATCGGATCCAGGCCACCTTCGTGTCGCAGCATGTCTTGCCGGGCTATCTTCTGAGTGACGAGGTGATCGCGCATCGTGTGCTGATCCGGGTGGACGGGCGATGGCTGATTGCCGACGGCCACTACGCGACCGACATGCCCGGTGTGCGCCGGGCCATGGCCGCCATGCCAGCGCCCGATGCCCCCCGTCCGAAGGCGTTGGCCTGAGCCAGCCGGTGCCACGACGCCTCTGTCTTGCCGCCGCCGATCAACGGGCGTAGGCCTTGGGCATGTCGGCACAAGACGCCCCCCCGCAAAACCCGCTGCGCGGTATCACGCTCAAGATCGCCTCGGTCTGCGTGTTCGTCTCCATGGCCAGCCTCATCAAGGCCACGGCCGATGCAATCCCGCCGGGCCAGGCCGTGTTCTTCCGCTCCTTCTTCGCGATCCCGGTCATCCTCGCCTGGCTGATGATCCGCCACGATCTGGCCCATGGGCTGGAGACGAAGAACCCGATGGGGCACCTGTGGCGCGGCCTTGTGGGGACCTGCGCCATGGGGCTTGGTTTTGCCGGTCTCGGCCTCCTGCCCCTGCCCGAAGTGACAGCCATCGGCTATGCCGCGCCGATTCTCGTGGTTGTGTTTGCCGCGATGTTTCTGGGCGAGGAGGTGCGGATCTTCCGCCTGTCGATGGTGGCCCTTGGCATGGGCGGCGTGCTGATCGTCCTGACGCCGCGCTTCAACGTCGATCCCGAAACCGCCGACAGCGCGCAGGCGCTGGGCGCCATGCTGGTGTTGATGGGTGCGATCTGCGCCGCGCTGGCGCAGGTCTTCGTGCGCAAGCTGGTACAGGTGGAGCGGACCGCCGCCATCGTCTTCTGGTTTTCGATCACCGCCAGCTGCCTCAGCCTGCTTACGCTGCCCTGGGGCTGGACGTGGCCAACGCCGGGCCAATTCGCGATGCTGATCGCGGCGGGCCTTGCGGGCGGGGTGGGCCAGATCCTGCTGACATCCTCCTACCGCCACGCCGATGCGTCCCTGATCGCGCCGTTTGAATACACCTCGATGCTGCTGGCGATCATCGTGGGCTACACCGTGTTCGGCGAGGTGCCGACCATGTCGATGATCCTGGGCGCCACCCTGATTGTGATCGCGGGCATCGCCATCATCTGGCGGGAACGCCAGCTCGGGATCAAACGCGGCGCACGGCGCGCGGGCACGCCGCAACCCTAACGCACTTCTGTTTCCGTCCGAAACCGATCCGCCCAATGGCGGTTCGTCGCATCCGCCAGTTTGGCAACCGGCGGTGCAATGCCCTGTGCCAGGGCCGGGTCCCGGCCCAGGGCGCGCAGGATCATGGCCAATGTGCCTGTAGGGTCCTGCGCCAGCTCGTCATATCTCACAATAAGCGGGTCGATCGCCGCCTCCGCGAACCACGCCTCCCATGCGGCCTCCAGAGCCGACAAGTCGTCCATGTGCCGGGCGATGGCGTCCCGGTCGTATGTCAGAGGCTGCGCAGGTGCGACCCGCTCCAGCTCCGTCCCGTCCGCAGCTTGGTGCCACAACCCCGTCTGCTCCGCCTTCAGCCGCGAAATCGCCTGGTCCAGCTTGTCCGCGCGGCTCAGATGCAGGAATAACATCGGGCCAAAGGCGGCCTCCAATCGGCTTCGATCATCGCCGCATTCGGGATGCAGCCGCCCCACCTGTTCGATGAAAAACGGGAAACTGCCGCGCTGCATCCGCAGGCCGAACATGCCCGTTTCATCGCGCCCCCGTTTGCCCGCCGAGTCGAATATCGCGGCCAGCTTCTCCCGCTCCGATGCGAAGGCAACTTCCGTGAGCGCATAGACCTCCAGCCATCGATCTAGGTCGGGCGAATGGAAATGTGACCCCGGTCGCCCGGCCGCCCCCGTCGCCTCAAGTAGTGAGCACAGCAGGGTCGAGCCGCTCCGTGGGGTCGTGCAGATCATGTAGGAGGAATAGGGCGGCGGGGGGCTGATCGGCGCAGTCACGGTCACGCCCGCGCGCGCCGGTAATCCTCTTCGGCGAGATTGCCCTGCCGCGCCTGCAGGCCTTGCAACCGCTGCATCACCCGGCCACGCGCCAGCTTCAGGGTCTGCAGCGCCAGGCGGGCCGAGAGCGTGCTGGCCGACAGGTCCATTACGATCTGCACGCGCGTCATATCCGACCGAAGTTCCAGAAAGGTTATCTCATAAACGGCCTCCATGCCGCCTATGGTGGTTTGGATCTCGCAGCGCTGCGGAGGCAGGAACTCCGCGATCTCGGCGGTAATCGGGCGGCTCCGGCCGCGGATTTTCACCGTGCCGCGCCAAGCGCAGCCCTGTGCAGGCGCATGCCAGTTGGCCACCCGCGACAATGTGGCACCCCGGCCCAACGCCTCGGCCTCAACGCCGCGAAAATCGGTGAACCGGGCGAAGGTGACATCTGCGGGCGCATCCACATCTTCGGAGACTTTGAACTTCATCACATGTGGTCCCTTGCTGCGCCCTGCCATCCGTTTGAAAGTGCGGGCGGCACGCGTCAAGGCTTCACCCTTGTCAATCCAGCGTATCGGCCAGCCAGTGTTGCAAAAGGAAATGCGCAATCGCGCCTTTGCGTGCGGGTAACATGCCATTGCCCTTGCCGGCAAAAACCTCCAGCATCTCGGATCGGGTGACCCAGCGGGCATCTTCGATTTCCTCGGGGTCGATGTCGATCTCGGTGGAAAGCGCCTCTCCCCGGCACCCGAACATCAGCGAGGCCGGGAACGGCCAGGGTTGGCTGGCAAGGTAGTCCACATCGCCGACATACACGCCGGCCTCCTCGAACACTTCGCGGCGCACCGCGGCCTCGATGGTTTCACCGGGTTCCACGAAGCCCGCCAGCAGGGAATACATCCCCTCGGGCCAACCGGGCGACCGGCCCACCAGAACCGCATCGCCGCGGGTGATCAGCATGATCACAACCGGGTCGGTGCGCGGGAAATGCTTACCGTCGCAGGCGGGGCAATCGCGCATCCATCCGGCCTCGGCCTGGCCGGTCTTCGCACCGCATTTGGCGCAGAATTGATGAGTGGAATGCCAGGTCAGTACCGCGCGGGCGGTGGCCGCGATCTCGGCATCGCGGCGCGACAGGTGGCTCATCAGGCCGCGCAATTCGCGAAAGCCTGCACCCGCCACGCGTTCCGCCGGGTGTACCTGAACCGACGGGTCCGCAAACGCCGTCACCGCGGCCTCGTCCACCTGCTTCGGGGTCCAGGCCGAGATGTCGAGCGCGAAAACCGGCGCCTCGCCGGCCTCATCCAGGCCGAGCATCACGGGGGTCTCGTTGGCCTTGGCAAGCACCAGATCGCCCATTTTGCGAAAGGCCAGTGCCATGTCGCCGCTCTCCGGCGTTCCCGTCACCATCGGTCTGCCGCGCCACATCGGCAAGACCGGCGCGCCATCGGCCAATGCGGCGGCCAGCCGTTGCGTGTCGCGGCGCAATGCACCTGCCCTGTCCAGGCCCGAAGTCCCGAACGTCACCTGTTCCGCGTTGCGCATGTTCTGTCCCTTCCGCGTCCCCGAAGCCCAAGGCTATGGCCCTCAGGCAACAGTGCAAACGCTAATTCACGTCAGGCAGGAGCCGGCCCCCCTTGCCACGGCTGCAATAGGGCAAGACTCTGGCTCATGCGAACACTTAATCCGGGGCGAACATGACCTTCGCGCGGCCGTCGGCGCCCGACCAGTCCTCGGACGCCTCCTCATCCATACGCCTTCGGATTCTGGCCACGTCGGATCTGCACGCCAACCTTTTGCCGTTCGACTATTTCACCGATAGCCGCGCGCCCGATGTCGGGCTGGCGCGGCTTGCCGGGGCCATTGCCCGGGCTCGGGCCGAGGTGCCGAACCTCGTGCTGGTCGATAATGGCGATACGCTCCAGGGTACACCTTTGGCCGATGCGGCGGTGGCCGAGATCGTGCCGTCCGGCCGGATGCATCCGATGATCGCCGCGATGAACGCGCTTCGGTTCGACGCGGCCACCATGGGCAATCACGACTTCGATTTCGGCCTCCCGCATCTTGAGGCCGTGCTGGCCGATGCCGCCTTTCCCGTCGTCTGCGCCAATGCCGATCACACCGATGGCAGCAGCTTCTTTCCCCGGTCGTGCCTGCTCGACCGCGAGGTGGTGGATGGCTCGGGGCGGAGCCACGCGATCAAGATCGGCATCACCGGTTGCCTTCCGCCGCAGGTCGCCGCGTGGAACAAGCCGTTCGTGCAGGGGCGCATGGTGTTTGCCGATATGCTCTGCCGCGTGACCGAGGCCACGGTCGATCTGCGGTCACGCGGGGCGGATGTGGTGATCGTGCTCGCCCATAGCGGAATGGGCAACCTCAAGGCCGCCCCGGGCTCGGAGAACATGGCCCTCACGATTGCCGAGATCGAGGGCGTGGATGCCGTGATTGCGGGCCACACCCACCGGGTCATCCCGGCAACGCCGCCGCAACCGGTGGTGGGCACCCCGATCGTGCAGCCCGGCGCCTATGGCTCCCATCTCGGGTGCATCGACCTGACACTCACGGCCGCGGCCCCGACCGCGCCGGACGGGGCCTACACCATCGCCCGCGCCGAATGCGGCACCATGCCCGCGCTCCTGCCCGGCCCTGAAAACCGGCGGTACATGCGGCGCATGATCCGCGATTATCCCGATCTGCATACCGGCCTGTCCCGCGATCACCGCTCGACGCGAAGCTTTGTCTCCCGCCCTCTGGGCGAGACCGCGGTGCAGCTCGAAACGTATTTCTCCGCTCTGGCACCCTGCGCCGCAACGCAGCTTGTGGCCGATGCCCAGTTCGCCGTCGCCGCGCCCGTTATCGAACAAAACCCGGACCTTGCCGATCTGCCGCTCCTGTCGGCGGTGGCCCCCTTCAAGGCCGGGGGCCATGCGGGCGCGTCCAGCTACACCGATATTCCCGTTGGCCCCCTGAAACTGCG
Organism: uncultured Roseicyclus sp.; assembly: GCA_947494975.1. Classification (GTDB taxonomy): domain Bacteria; phylum Pseudomonadota; class Alphaproteobacteria; order Rhodobacterales; family Rhodobacteraceae; genus Gymnodinialimonas. The sequence goes on from CANLXA010000004.1 coordinate 688,076, forward strand.
CCACGCCGCCGATCTCTATATCTACCCCAACATGCTGTGTGTCCTGCGGATCACCGGGCGCGGCATCCGGGATTGGCTGGAACGCGCGGCCTCGCTGTTCAACTGGATCGCGCCCGATGCCACAGGGCCACAACCCCTGATCGACCACGATTTCGCCCCCTACAATTTTGACCGCCTCGTGGGGCTTCGCTACCAGATCGATGTGTCGCATCCGCCACGCACCAATGCCGAAGGCGATGAAATCTACGCCACGCCCGGCCGGATCGTGGATCTGCGGTTTGCCGATGGTCGCCCCGTCCGGCCCGAAGATGAGGCGCTGGTCGTCACCAATTCCTACCGCGCGGCCGGCGGCGGGCATATGCGCGCCGCTGCCGAGGCGCAGGAAATACGCACCCCGTCGATCAGCGTCCGCGACGCGGTCGCGCGGTACGTGTCCGACGCTCGGGAACCGGTCGCCCCGGTGGTCGACCCGACCTGGTCCTTCAAACCCTTGGGAGGCGTGCCGCTGGTCTTCGATACTGGCCCCGGCGCGCTTCGCTGCGAGGCAAGGCTGGCGGAGTTAGGCCTAACGGCCGCCTCCGCCTATCCCGGCCCGTCCGGTCGGGGGTTTCAGCCCTTCCACCTCACGCTTTAGTCCACACGCGGCCTTTGCACAAAATTCTGGCAAACTGCCTTGAAATCGCGCAACCTGCCTGCCGACGTGTCCCGACAGACGGATGCGCGATTGACGCCGCCACAGGCAAACGACCCTCTATCGGGCGCCCGCCTGAGACCTGGCGCACAACAAGGAGAGTTTCACGTGTTCACCCGTATGCTGCCCGCGTTGGCCGGTGCATTGCTTGTTGCGATGCCCTTTGCCGCGCCTATTCAAGCCCAAGAGACCGATATCGCCTTCGCGCTCGATTGGCGCTTTGAGGGTCCGTCCGCCCCCTATTTCATGGCCATCGACAATGGCTACTTCGCCGAGGCCGGCCTGAACGTGGAGGTCACGGCAGGCCAGGGATCGCTCGATGCGCTGCCCAAGGTCGCCTCCGGCGCCTTTCCCATCGGATTTGCCGACATCAACAGCCTGATCCGCTTCCTGGATCAGAACCCGGGCGCGCCCGTGACCGCCGTAATGATGGTCTACGATAGCCCGCCCTTCTCCATTGTGGGCCGCGTCAGCCAGGGCATTTCCGGCATTGAAGACCTCGAAGGGTCCATTCTAGGTGCGCCGCCCCCCGATGGCGCCTGGGCGCAGTTCCCGATCCTTGCGGAGGTGAACGGCATCGACGTCTCGACAATCACCGTGGAACCGGTGGGCTTCCCCACCCGCGAACCGATGCTGGCCGAAGGCAATGTGGATAGCGTGACAGGCTTCAACTTCTCATCCTACCTGTCGCTCGCGCGTCTTGGCGTGCCCGAGGATGACATCACCACGATCATGTTCGCCGACCACGGGGTGGAGCTGTACGGCAACGCCATCATCGTCAATACCGACTTCGCCGAGGCCAACCCCGATGTCGTGACCGCCTTCCTTACTGCCGTCGCGCAGGGCATGTCGGCCGCCATTGCCGATCCTGCCGCCGGCGCCGCTTCGGTGATCGAACGCAACCCGGCCGGTGACGCCGAATTGGAACAGCGCCGCCTCGAACTGGCGCTCGAAGGCAACATCCTGACGGACTACGTGATGGAAAACGGCATGGGCGGCATCGACGTCGACCGCTTTGATCGCGCCATCGAACAGCTGCGCCTGACCTACGAATTCCAGGCAGAGCCCGACGCGAGCCTCTACTTCACCGATGCGTATCTGCCCGAAGGTGATGTCCTGATGATCGGGGCCGAGTGATTGGCGATTGATCTACCATTGATATAGCCCGATCCGGCCCCCTTTGATTGGGCCGGGTCGGAAAGTATCTCGTCGGGATATACCGAAGATATACGTCAGATATACCGGTTCTATCCGCCGTTGCTGGACATCGCATTAACCACGACATGTTCAAAACCCGACAATTTACCGGGTCCGTTACCGGCCCGTTAACCATTTGCCTCCTGAAAGCCAGCCCATGAACACCGCCAACCCGATGATCGAACTGAAATCGGTCACACATGCCTATAAAACAAAGGCCGGGCCGCTGCCGGTGCTTGATGCGCTGACGCTCCAGATCCCCGAAAATTCCTTTTGTGCAGTGGTCGGCCCGTCGGGCTGTGGCAAGTCCACCCTGACGCGATTGGTGTCTGGCCTGATGAAACCCAATGAGGGGGAGGTTTGGCTCCACGATCAAAAGGTTACATCGCCGCGCCCAACGGTGGGCATGGCGTTCCAGAACCCCGTCTTGCTGGAATGGCGCACAATTCTGCAGAACGTCATGCTGCCCTTCGAAATCGTCAAAAGCCCGATGTCCAAGGCCGAGGCCCATGACCGCGCCATGCACCTGCTTGATCTTGTCGGGTTGGCGGGGTTCGAGGGCAAACGCCCGTCCGAGCTGTCGGGCGGCATGCGCCAGCGCGCCAGCCTGTGCCGCTCCATCATTCACAAGCCCGACGTCCTGATCCTTGATGAGCCATTCGGCGCACTAGATGCCTTCACCCGGGAGGACCTCTGGTGCACCATGCATGACCTGCGCGAGGCTGAGCCGTTTACCTGCCTCCTGATCACCCATGATCTTCGGGAATCGGTGTTTCTGGCCGACCAGGTCATTGTTTTGTCGGGCAGACCGGCCCATGCCCAATATGTGCTGGATGTCGACATCACCGGCAAGCGGACGCTGGATGACCTCTACACGCCCAAGGCGGCAGAGATGCTTGCCACGCTCCGCCACCAGATCCAGGTCGCCCAGGGCCGGGCGACGGATGCGGATGCACCGCTCGACGGGCATCCGACCAAGGCGGAGGGCGCGGCATGAACGAGACCGCGCGCAAGATCCTAGCCCCCATCGTCTTCATCGTCGGCATCCTCGCCCTTTGGGAATTTGCAGTCTGGTACAATCAGTTACCGGATTTCCGCATGGCCAGCCCGTCGGACCTGTTCCCCCATTACGCGGAATTCGCGGACCTTTTCATCGTCAAGAGCTGGGAAACGCTTTGGCGCACGGTTGTGGGCCTGGCGCTGGCGGTTGTGGTGGGCACCCTTATCGGCATGCTGATGGGCTTTTCGCGGTTCGCGCGCGATGGGCTGTATCCGATCCTCGTGGGCTTCAACGCGATCCCCAAGGCCACCGTGGTTCCCATCGTCGCGCTGATGTTCGTGGGCCAGCACGATTTCAACACGATCCTGATCGCTTTCATGATCAGCTTCTTTCCCATCGCCGTCTCGGTATCCATCGGGCTGAGCACGCTGGAGCCGGAATACCGTGATATCCTGCGGTCTCTAGGGGCCTCGAATACAACGATTTTCTGGAAAATCGCGTTGCCCAAGACCCTGCCGGAATTTTTCGGCGCCCTGAAAGTTGCGGTGACACTTGCCTTCATCGGCACCAACCTGATGGAGATCGTCTCCCCCCATGGGCGCGGCTTGGGGGACCTGTTCGACAGCGCCCGGATCAGCAGTGATTATCCCCTGATGTTCGCCGTCCTCTTCGCCATGGCGGCGCTTGGGATCGTGCTGTTCTACATCGTTGTGTTTTTGGAACGTATCTTTGCCGGTTGGGCCGAACGGGCGCCGAATTAACTGGCTTTTCCCCAAAACTCCCCAACCCCGCCATGAAGTCAGCGTAATCTGACGGTATCTCTTCTCGTCCGTATTGGAACAGGAAGGTGTCGGAATGCAGGTGATCCGTCTGCTGATCGTGGGGATTGGGCTTATCATGATTTTGGGCGCCGGCGGCGCTTATGGCCTGCGTCACCTGCAGGTGGATTTGCCTTTTGTCGGCCTTTTGCCGGATGCGGCGGGCGATGAAGGGTCGGTTGGCGCGGCGCAGCCGCGCCGTCCGGACCTTCCGGCCAACTATACAGCGCTCGAACGCAACGATCTTCGCCCGCCTCTCCCCGGTGACGTCAGCTACACTCCCGTCGTGCGGGACGTGACAAGTTACCGGATGGTCGAAGGCCTCACCACCGTGCGTCGGGCCAGCGTTTATGACGGCGGAACCGGTACCGAGCCCCGCCCCGTTATCGTGCTGCTACACGGTGCAAACCGCGATGAACTCAGCATGATCGACATGTGGGACGACACCGCGGACGCCCATGGGCTGCTTCTTGTGTCGCTGAAATCCGATGGCGCGCGGTGGGACCCGAACAACGACGATAGCGGCCTGATTGCCCGCGCGCTGGATCTGGCTGCCGAGGATTACCCGATCGACCGGGAGCGGGTTTTCATGTTCGGCCATTCCTCCGGCTCGATCTATGCGCAGCTTCTGGCCAATCGTTATGATGGCCCCTGGGTCGCCGTTGCGGGCCATGCGGGGTTCGTACCGGAAGGCTGGCTGATCCCGCAGGATAATGCCCCCGCGATCCGCCACTACCTGGGCTCGTTTGACCGCCTGTTCCCCCTCGCGGATGCGCGCCAATCGGGGCAGGCTCTGGCCGATATGGGCCATTTCGCCGAACTGGTCGTGATCCAGGGCCACACTCATTGGTTCTATGAGGGCGGGCCGCAGATTGCGGAGGATGCCTGGCTCTGGTTCGCGGATCTCGTTGCGGAGCCCGCCGGGTAGACGGGCGACCTAGTCCCGCGCGTGATCGGCAGGGTAAGTGCCCAAAACCTTCAGAACGCTGGTGAAATACGACAACTCCTCCAGCGCGAGGCGCACGTTGCGGTCATCCGGGTGGCCTTCGATATCCGCGTAGAACTGCGTCGCGGTGAACGAGCCGTCGACCATGTAGCTTTCCAGCTTGGTCATGTTCACGCCATTCGTCGCGAAGCCCCCCATCGCCTTGTAAAGCGCGGCGGGTATGTTGCGGACGCGGAACACGAAGGTCGTCATCATATGGTCAGCCCGGCGGTTCAGGTCCACTTCGGGCGCCATCACAAGGAACCGCGTGGTGTTGGAGTCGCTATCCTCGATATGGCGGGCCAGCATATCCAGGCCGTAGATCTCACCGGCCAGTTCCGAGGCCAGTGCCGCCTTGGAGCGATCTCCCCATTCCGCGACATCCCGCGCGGCGCGGGCATTGTCGGGGCTAACCCGGCCATGGATGTCATGGTCGCGCAGGAACCTGCTGCATTGGGGCAGCAAAACAAGGTGGCTATAGGCCTCCTTCACGTCGCTGACAGATGTGCCCGGCACCGCAAGAAGGTTGATATGCACACGCACGAACGCCTCATCCACGATATGCAGGCCGCTTTCGGGCAGCAGGCGGTGGATATCGGCCACACGGCCATAGGTGGAGTTCTCGATGGGCAACATGGCCTGCGTGGCCGCGCCGCCATGGACCGCCTCGATCACATCCTCGAAGGTTGCGCAGGGCAGCGGCTCCAGCTCGGGGCGCGCCTCGCGACAGGCTTCGTGGGAATAGGCCCCGGGCTCTCCCTGGAAGGCGATACGGTCCGTCATTGAAAAATCCACAGCAAAATGGTCGTTTCGTCGCGCTCTCTACACCTTGCCATGGACCAAAGGAACACCATACATAACCGCGACACCGACATCTGACGGAGCCGACATGTTCGACACGATGACCATCACCAAGGCCGCAGGCTCGATCTGCGTGGCACTTCTTGTGTTCCTTCTGGCGGGCTGGGCCGCAGAGGGCCTCTACAACGTCGACAATCATGACGAAGATCACGTCAGCGGCTATCGTATCGCGATTCCCGAAGAGGGCGCCGTGGCCGAAGTGGAGGCCGAGCCTGAAATTCCGTTCGAGGAAGTCTACGCCTCCGCCGATGCGGGCGCAGGTGAGCGCCTCTGGCGTCAATGCTCCGCCTGCCACGCGCTGAATGCGGGCCAGAACGGTGTTGGCCCCTACCTTTCAGGGATCGTGGATCGACCCAAGCACTCGGCTGAAGGGTTTGATTATTCCGACGCGCTGCTGTCTCAGGACGGGGCCTGGACGCCTGAAAACCTCTCCGCCTTCCTCGAGAACCCGCGCGAATACGCGCCCGGCACGGCCATGTCCTATGGTGGTATGGATGACGTGGAAGACCGCGCCAATCTCATCGCCTATCTGGCCACGCAGTAAGACGCACACCAACGCGACAATACGGGCCGCCCCGAAGATGGGCGGCCTTTTTCGTGGAAATCGTCGGAAATTCTTGCGGGTGCAAGCCGGGAATGCCCGCTTTGCGTGCCGTCTGGAGATACAGAGCCGGATCGGGTGCGGATCCCTTCGACGCGCCCATATCCGCAAGAAATGGGCGTTATCACCGTCTGATCACGTAATCTCAACTTGAATAGAGGGCCGACTGGTCTCTAACCTCTACCGACCCATAATATAATGGTAGCGCGATCCGAGATCGCGTCCAGTTGCTACGAAAAGCCGGGGAGATGCAGATGCAGGCCCAACAGACACCACAGGTTGCCGTAAACGTCCGCGATGAGGGTCGGGGCACCCGGCGATTGCAGATGGCCGCGCTACCGCTGGCCGGTGCCGCCCTGGTCCTTGGGTTGGCCGCCTTGAGCGCCGAGGCCCAGGAGGTTGGCGAAGACGGCCTGATCCGCACCTATGGTGACTCCACGTTCGGCGAGTTGCGCTATTCCCCCGACAGCCCGCATCTGGATTATGTGAACCCCGATGCGCCGCAGGGGGGCGAATTATCGTTCGCGTGGTCGTCAGGCTCTTTCGACTCCATGCACCCCTATACCCGCGTGGGGCGCCCGGCGGTTCTCTCGTCGGTTTTCTTTGAATCCATGCTGACGGGCACGGCGGATGAGATTGGCTCGGCCTATTGCCTGTTATGCGAAGAAATCGCCTATCCGGAGGACCGCTCCTACGTGATCTTTACCCTGCGCGACGGGATCACCTTCTCGGACGGCACGCCCATGACGGCGCAGGACGTCCTGTTTTCCTACCAGATCCTGCGTGATGAAGGTCTCCCCTCGTTTCGCGCGTCTATCCCGCTGACGATCCAGGACGCCGAAGTCCTCGACGATCGCCGCATCCGCTACAATTTCAACCCCGATGCCCCCCTGCGTGACCGTATCCAGTCTGCCGGTGGTCTGCCGGTGTTCTCCGAGGCCAGCCACATCGCCAGCGGCCTCGATTTCGAGGATAGCCGGTTGGAGCCGCTGGTGGGGTCAGGGCCCTATGTTCTGGGGGAGGTCGACCCGGGCAACCGTGTCGTCTTCGTGCGCGACCGCGATTATTGGGGCGAGGATCTGTGGATCAATCAGGGTCGCGACAATTACGACAGTATCCGCATCGAATATTATGGCGACAGCCTCGCGGCTTTTGAGGGCTTCACGGCCGGCAACTACACGTTCCGCCAGGAAAGCAGCAGCCAGGCCTGGGCCAACAACTATGATTTCCCGGCGCTGGATGCGGGCACCGTGGTTCGCGAAGAACTGCCCGACGGCACCATCGCCTCCGGCCAGTCCTTCATGATCAATCTGCGCCGCCCGCAGTTTCAGGATGTTCGCGTGCGCAGCGCCATTGCGCATATGTTCAACTTCGAATGGACGAACGAAACGCTGTTCTATGGCCTGTATGAACCGGTCGTCAGCTTCTGGGAAAACACGTGGATGGCGGCCGAGGGGATGCCCTCGGAGGCGGAATTGGCACTGTTGGAGCCGCTGCGCGATCAACTGCCGGAAACGGTATTCACCCAAGAGGTCTATGCCGTGCCCGCCTCCAACCCCGACCGGGCGTTGGATCGTCGCCAATCCCGCCGCGCCACGGCGCTTTTGGAGGAGGCGGGATGGACCCCCGGCAATGACGGAATGCTGCGCAACGAGGCGGGCCAGACGCTGGACGTCGAATTCCTCAACTCGTCGCCGCTTTTCGAGCGGATAATCAACCCCTACGTGGAAAACCTGCGCGCGATCGGCATCAACGCGTCGCTCAACCGGGTCGACAACGCGCAGCTGCAGCAGCGCCAGCGCGACGGTGATTTTGACATGATCACCGACCATTTCCCGATGGGCTACGAACCCGGCTCCAGCCTGCGGCAGTATTTCGGCTCCCTCGGGGCGGATGAGAGCCTGTTCAACGTGCCAGGGCTTGCCGATGAAGGCATCGATCAGCTTCTGGAGATCGTGGTGAACGCCGAAACCCGGGAGGAGTTGGACGTCGCCGTCACCGCTCTCGACCGCGTCCTGCGCGACCGGGTGATCCGGGTGGGGCAATGGTATAACGATGCCCACTGGGTCGCGTATTACGACATGTATCGTTACCCGGAAGAGCTTCCGCCCTATTCGCTCGGTTTCCTGGATTTCTGGTGGATCGACCCCGAGGCCGAACAGGCCCTGCGTGATCAGGGCGCGTTCTAAGGCCATCTGATGGGAGCCTACATCCTCAGACGATTGCTACTCGTGATCCCGACCTTGATCGGGGTCATGATCGTCAATTTCATGCTGACGCAGCTGGTGCCCGGCGGCCCGGTCGATCAGGTCATCGCGCAGTTGGAGGGCGATGGGGATGTCTTCGCCGGGATCTCCGGTGGCGGGTCCGAGGCCATCGGCGACAGCGACATCGACACCGGATATCAGGGCGCGCGCGGCCTGCCGCCGCAATTTCTCGACAGTTTGCGGATCGAGTTCAACTTCGCCCGCATCGTGTGCGAGGACGGCTTCACCGGTGAACCGGATCTGGATGCCGAGGAATGCGTGGCCGAGGATATCCCGGTCTGGGAACGCTTCGGCCTGATGATGTATAACTACCTGCGGTTCGATTTCGGCGAGAGTTACTTTCGCTCGATATCGGTCGTTGATCTGGTGATCGAGAAGCTGCCCGTCTCCGTTACCCTGGGCCTGTGGTCCACGCTGATCGCCTATCTGATCTCCATCCCGCTTGGCATTCGCAAGGCGGTCAAGGATGGCACCACATTCGACAGCGTCACGTCAGGGATCATCATCGTGGCCTATGCGATCCCCGGGTTTCTCTTCGCAATCCTTTTGCTCGTCCTCTTCGCGGGTGGGCGGTATTTCCAGTTTTTCCCACTGCGCGGCCTGACGTCAGACGGGTTCGAGGATATGAACCTGATCCAGCAGATCGGCGATTATTTCTGGCACATCACCCTGCCGGTCATGGCGTCGACCATATCGGCCTTCGCCACGCTGACCCTGCTGACGAAGAACAGCTTTCTCGATGAGATCAAGAAGCAATACGTGATGACGGCCAAGGCCAAGGGCCTGCCGGAGCGCCGAGTGCTGTACGGCCACGTGTTTCGCAACGCGATGCTGATCGTGATCGCGGGGTTCCCGGCGGTGTTTGTCGGCGTATTCTTCGGCGGGTCCCTGATTATCGAGACGATTTTCTCGCTCGATGGACTGGGGCGGCTGGCTTTCGAGGCGGCGGTCAGCCGGGACTATCCCGTCATCTTCGGCACGCTCTATGTGTTCGGCCTGATCGGCCTCGCCGTCGGTATCATATCCGATCTGATGTATGTGTGGATCGATCCGCGCATCGATTTCGGAACGCGGGAAGGGTGAGCTGAGCCATGGCCATGCCCTCCGCCCCCCCGCCCTTGCCCGATCCCGCTTCGCCGGGTCCGATCCGTGATGGCGCTTTCTCGGAAAACCGGCGCAGCTGGCTCAGCCCCCTGAACCAGCGTCGCTGGCGCAACTTCAAGGCCAATCGCCGGGCCCTGTGGTCACTCTGGATTTTCTCGATCCTCTACGGGTTCAGCATGTTTGCCCCGTTTCTCGCCAATGATCGTCCGCTTCTGGTGCGCTATGACGGCGCCTATTACATGCCGATCTTCAACTTCTATCCCGAAACCCAGTTCGGCGGCGATTTCCGGACCGAGGCCGTTTACCGCGATATCGAGGTTCAGTGCCTGATCGTCTCGGGCGGGCTGGAGGAGTGCTGGGATGATCCCGATGCCGTGATCGAGGAGGTGCAGGAGACCGGCAGCTTCGCGGGCGCCGAGGTGAACGAGGGCTGGCTGATGTGGCCGCTTGTGCCCTATTCCTTCGATACGATCGTGGATCGGCCCGGCACCGCGCCCGGGCCCCCCGATGTGATCGGTCGCTACGCGCTTCCGGCGCTGGATGCCGCTGGCGCGCCGATCCTGGACGAGGCCGGGCTACCTGTTGTGGAACGCCATTGGGGCCTGCTGCCCGAAGATATCCGGGGTGCGAATGTTCTGGGCACCGATGACACGTCCCGCGATGTGATGGCGCGGGTCATCTACGGTTTCCGCCTGTCGGTCAGCTTCGCGCTGATCGTGACGTTCTTTGCCAGCCTCATCGGCATCTTCATGGGGGCCATTCAAGGCTTCTTCGGGGGTTGGGTCGATCTGCTCCTGCAGCGCCTGATCGAGATCTGGAACGCCACACCCAGCCTCTACATCATCATCATCGTGGCCACGATCTTCAGTATGAATTTCTGGCTGCTTGTGGCGCTGATGGTCGCCTTTGGCTGGCCCGGCCTTGTGGGGGTTGTGCGCGCCGAATTTCTGCGTGCGCGGAATTTCGAATATGTCCGCGCCGCGCGCGCGCTTGGCGTGGGCAACCTCACGATCATGTATCGCCACGTCCTGCCCAACGCGATGGTGGCCACGCTGACGCTTCTGCCCTTCATCGTCACAAGCACAATCGGGGGATTGGCCAGCCTTGATTTTCTGGGCTTCGGCCTGCCCTCGTCCGAGCCGTCATTGGGCGAGATGACCTTGCAGGCCAAGAACAACCTTCAGGCCCCGTGGCTGGGGTTCACGGCGTTCTTCACCTTCGCCATCATGCTGTCGCTTCTGGTCTTCGTTTTCGAAGGCGTTCGCGACGCGTTCGATCCCAGAAAGACGTTTTCATGAGCCGCGTCCTGGACGTCCAAAACCTGTCGGTTGATTTCAGTCAGGACGGCCACGTCGTCCAAGCGGTCCGCGGTGTGTCGTTCCATGTCGACAAGGGTGAAACCGTCGCTCTTGTGGGCGAGAGCGGCTCGGGTAAATCCGTCACGGCGCTGTCGGCGGTGGAGCTTTTGCCGCCATCGGCCACGATCGCCGGCTCCGTCACCTATAACGGCAAGGAAATGATCGGTGCGCCGGAGGCCGATCTGCGTGCCGTGCGCGGCAACGATATCAGCTTCATCTTTCAGGAGCCGATGACGTCGCTCAACCCGCTGCACACGCTGGAAAAGCAGATAGCCGAAAGCCTGGCTCTGCACCAGAAGCTGACAGGCGATGCGGCGCGACGACGGATCATCGAGTTGCTGACCAAGGTGGGCATCCGCGACCCTGAAACGCGTTTGGGCGCCTATCCCCACCAATTGTCGGGCGGGCAACGCCAACGCGTAATGATTGCCATGGCGCTGGCCAACGGGCCGGATTTGCTGATCGCCGATGAGCCCACGACGGCGCTCGATGTCACGATCCAGGCGCAGATCCTTGAGCTGCTGGCCGATCTGAAGCGCAAGGAGGGGATGAGCCTTTTGTTCATTACTCACGATCTGGGCATTGTCCGCCGCATCGCCGACCGGGTCTGCGTGATGCAGGGCGGGGAGATCGTCGAACAGGGCAAGACCGAGGAGATATTCGAAAGTCCGCAGCATCCCTATACGCGCAAACTCCTGGGTGCCGAGCAAACCGGGCAACCCGACCCCGTTCCCCCGGGCGCCGAGGAAATCCTGAACACGAAAGATCTGCGCATCTGGTTCCCGATCCACCGCGGCTTGCTGCGCCGGACGGTGGGCCATGTGAAGGCCGTGAATGCCGCCAGCATTTCGGTGCGGCAGGGGGAGACGCTGGGGATCGTGGGTGAAAGCGGGTCGGGCAAGACGACGCTGGCACTTGCGATCATGCGGCTGATCAAATCGGAGGGGCCCATCGGCTTTCTGGGCCAAGATCTGCATTCCGCGCCCCGGTCGCAATTGCGCGGCATCCGCAAGGATATGCAGATCGTGTTTCAGGATCCGTTCGGGTCCCTGAGTCCGCGGATGACCATCGAACAGATCGTGTCGGAGGGGCTACAGGTGCCGGGCTTCGAGAAGGCCTATCGACGACGTCGCGTGGCCGAGATCCTCGACGAGGTCGGCCTTGATCCGTCGATGATGCACCGCTACCCCCACGAGTTCTCCGGCGGGCAACGGCAGAGGATTGCGATTGCACGCGCAATGATCCTGCGGCCGAAACTGGTGGTGCTGGACGAACCGACAAGTGCGCTCGACATGACGGTACAGGTGCAGATCGTAGAGCTGCTGCGCCGGTTGCAGGCCGACCATCAGCTCGCCTACCTGTTCATCTCGCACGATCTGAAGGTCGTCCGCGCGCTGAGCCACAAGGTGATGGTGATGCGGCAAGGCGACGTGGTTGAGACCGGCGAGACGCAGGCGCTGTTTGATAATCCACGCACGGACTATACGCGCGAATTGATGCGGGCGGCGTTCGGAGACATCAAGGGCAGCGCGGCCTGACGGCCTTGGCAGGCCTCCGCGACAAGCGCCGTCTTTCAGATCGCCGAGGAGTGACCCGAGGCTTCGATCTCGTAGGCATCGAATTGCCGGGCGATGAGGCGGGCCAGCGGCCACGCGCTTTTCTCGACTTTGAGCCCCGTGCTATCGGCGCGAACGAGATCAGGGAACTGGTCGGCCGCCTGGCCAAGAATATCGTTGATCTTCTTAACCGGCCCGAGCCCTTCGGCCCTCAGTGTCCCGATATCGACCCCGAAATCACACATCAGCATTTCGATCATCCGAGCGCGGAGCACGTCATCACCTGCGAAGGCATGGCCCCGTCCGGTCGGCAGCGCACCGGCGCGGACGGCTTTCTGGTAGGCCGCCGTGCCGGCTGCGTTTTGCACGAAGCCCTGCGGGAAGCGCGAAATCGCGGAGGCGCCGAGCCCGATGAGCACATCGCAGGTATCATCGGTGTAACCTTGGAAATTCCGCCGCAGCCGCCGCTCGTTGGCGGCGATGCCCAGGCTGTCGGTAGGACGGGCGAAATGGTCGATGCCGATCTGGCGGTATCCGTCCCATAGAAGGTGCTTCTGGGCCGTCTCGAAGAGGCCCAGGCGCGCTTCGGGGCCGGGCAATTCGTCGGTCGGGATCATCGATTGGCGCTTGGCCATCCAGGGCACATGGGCGTAGCCGTACAGCGCCACCCGGTCCGGGCTGAGCGACAGAAGCATCTGGATCGAACTGGCGATCCGGGCACGGGATTGCTTTGGCAGCCCGTAGAGCAGATCGGTGTTCAGGGATGTGATCCCGCGCGCACGCAAGGCTTCGATCGCGTCGCGGGTCACTTCATAGCTTTGCTCCCGTCCGATGATCTTCTGGATCTCGGGATCGAAATCCTGCACGCCGATGGAGGCGCGCGTCATGCCCATCGCCGCCAGCGCATCCATGCGCGGCTCGTCGATCTCGTTCGGATCGATCTCAACCGAGATCTCGGAGGTGTCCGATTGCACGAACGTTTCGCGCAAAGTGGCGGCCAGGCGCGCGATGTCTTCGGGCGGCAACAGCGTCGGTGTGCCCCCGCCCCAATGGATGCGCGCCGCTTCGACGCCATCGGGCAGGATGCCTTTCATCGCGCGGATCTCGGTGATCAGCGTGTCGACATAGGCCGAGACCGGCGCCAGCGTTCGCGTGCCCTGGGTGCGGCAGGCGCAGAACCAGCAAAGCCGTCTGCAAAACGGCACGTGAAGGTAGACCGACACACGTGCGCCGGGCGCGATGGCGCGGATCCAATCGCGATGCAGCGGTTCGGCCACGTCATTGCTGAATTTCGAGGCAGGGGGGTAGGACGTGTAGCGCGGTACATTCGCGTCAAACAGGCCAAACCGCCGCAGTTGAGAATAGGTGTCCATGGGTTTAAGCTTAAAAACAGACCGGACTCTCTACTTTGATATGGATCAAATCCGAAGTCCGTGGTTCGAGCACGCAGGAGCCACGAGATGCAGCAAAAGCCGCTGACCCTGAAGGACATGGATTGTGCCGATTGTCCAATCCGCCACCGTGCGGTTTGCGCGCGGTGCGAGGCTGATGAGTTGGAACAGCTCGAGGCCATCAAGTACTACCGCAAATACGCGGCTGGTGAAGTGATCGTATGGGCCGGCGACAAAATGGATTTCGTGGCCTCCGTTGTCGCGGGCGTTGCGACACTGACCCAGACGATGGAAGATGGCCGCCGCCAGATGGTGGGGCTGTTGCTGGCGTCGGATTTCATTGGGCGTCCGAATCGTGACAGCGTGGCTTACGATGTTACGGCCACAACCGATGTCACCCTGTGCTGTTTCCGCCGCAAGCCATTCCACGAGATGATCAAGACGACGCCCAATATCAGCCAACGCCTGTTGGATATGACGTTGGACGAATTGGATGCCGCGCGCGAATGGATGCTGCTTCTGGGGCGCAAGACAGCGCGTGAGAAGATTGCCAGCTTTCTGTCGATCATCGCGCGCCGCGAGGCGAGTGCTTTAGGCGGCGTGCCCGGCAAAGACGTGGCATTCGAGCTGCCGCTGACGCGTGAGGCTATGGCCGATTACCTGGGCCTCACCCTCGAGACCGTCAGCCGCCAGATGTCGGCCCTGAAACGTGATCAGGTTATTCAGCTGGAAGGTAAACGGCGCATTGTGGTGGCCGATTTCGATCTACTGATGGACGAAACCGGGGATGACGCCGATGGCGGTGTTCTGATCTAGGCGTCCACCTTCCATTTGAAGACAGCGAAAAAACGCCCCGGCTTGCTCGGGGCGTTTCCTGTTGACCACCTGAATGGGCGGCCTACCGCGCGAGAAACGTCGCCAACGGCGCGTTTTCCAGAAGGTTGCGGGTGGCCCCACCCAGGATGGCCTCGCGCAGCCGCGAATGGCCATACGCCCCCATCACCAGCAGATCGGCACCGATATCGGTGGCATGGCGGGCTAGAACCTCCGATACGCGCGGCAAGGTTTGCGCCACAATCGAGACCTGCGCCGGAACGCCATGGCGCACCAACAGCTTGCTCATCTCCGATCCGGGGTCGGTTGTGCCGGAGGGATGACGCGACGGGGCGACCATGCAGATATCGACCAGATCCGCATTTGTCAGAAGTGGCAGGGCAGACCGGATCGCGGCCAGCGCCTCATCCGCCTCGTTCCACGCCACGACGATGCGTTTCGGTGTAGCGATGTCCTGCGGGCCCGGCGGCAGTACGAGGACCGGTGCATGCCCGGGGAAAAGCGCGGATTCAACAACCACGGCCTCGTCATTGGCGCGTGTCGGGCCATAGGGTTGTGGCAGGATGACGATATCGGCAAACCGGGCCCGGCGCGCCACCAGATCGGTCAAGCCAACAGGTTGGGCCACGACGGCCTCAATCCCCCAGGCAATGCCGGAGCCATCGAGCGCTGCACGGGCCTTGGCCTCGATTTCCTTCGCCTGCTGGCTGGCGCGTTCTGCGCCCGCCGTCTGCACAATGGCCGTGGCACCTGCGAAGTAATATCCTGTCTGGGTGCCGTCGATCCCGAAGCACAGCACATCCAGATGCGCCCCCTGTGCGGCGGCGAATCCAATCGCGGCCCCAAGCAGATCACCGGCATCGTCGGGTTGGGTCAAAACGGTCAAAACGGATTTGTAGGCCATCGTCTCCTCCATCACCGGAAGCGGTCGCAACACCCTAACAGCGGTGGAGTGATGCCGCTTTGACCTGCCTCAACCAGATCCCGCGCATCGTTTGACACAGATCAAGGCCGTTCTTGCGGCGATCAACCATCACGGAGGCAGATGGAACACCTCCGGGCGGCCAATGGATTCGGTCATCACGATACCCGGGGCAAGTGAAGGGACGATCGATGCTTGATTATGTGAAGCTTCCGATACTTGGCCTGATCGCGGTTGGGGCCGCGATTGCCGCCAATTACGGGCTGGATCTGGCTTACAAGATCCACGCAATCATCATCATGCTTGTGGCTGGGGGGCTGTTCTTGTGGCAGCTACGCCGCACGGGGGAGCCGGCGATCCCGGTGCCCGCGGGTGAGTATATGGATGGGCCGGTCAAGGCCGCGGCAATCGCCACGGTATTCTGGGGCGTCACGGGATTCCTGGTTGGGGTGGTGATCGCCTTTCAACTGGCTTTTCCCGTGCTGAATTTCGAATGGGCACAACCCTATCTCAACTTCGGGCGCTTGCGTCCGCTTCACACCTCGGCTGTCATCTTCGCGTTCGGCGGCAACGCCCTGATCGCCGCGGTGTTCTACATCGGACAGCGCACCTGCGCGGTGCGGCAATGGGGTGGCAACCTCAGCTGGTTCGTTTTCTGGGGCTATCAGCTTTTCATCGTTCTGGCCGCGACCGGCTATGTTCTTGGCTCGACCCAGGGACAGGAATACGCAGAACCCGAATGGTATGTCGATCTGTGGCTGACCATCGTCTGGGTCGCCTTCCTGCTGACCTATCTCGGCACGATCATGACCCGGAAAGAGCCGCATATCTACGTGGCCAACTGGTTCTTGCTCAGCTTCATCGTCACGGTCGCGCTTCTGCACCTGGTCAACAACATGTCGATCCCGGTCAGCATCTGGGGCTCGCGCAGTGTGCAGGTCTTCTCGGGCGTGCAGAATGCGATGACGCAATGGTGGTATGGCCACAACGCTGTGGGCTTCTTCCTGACGGCCGGGTTCCTGGGCATGATGTACTATTTCGTGCCGAAGCAGGCTGAACGCCCGGTCTATTCCTACAAGCTCTCGATCATCCACTTCTGGGCGCTGATCTTCCTGTATATCTGGGCGGGTCCGCACCACTTGCATTACACCGCGCTGCCGGATTGGGCCTCGACCCTTGGCATGGTGTTCTCGGTGGTGCTGTGGATGCCGTCCTGGGGCGGCATGATCAACGGTCTGATGACCCTGCAAGGCGCTTGGGACAAACTGCGGACCGACCCGATCCTGCGGATGATGGTCACCTCGCTCGCCTTCTACGGCATGTCCACGTTCGAGGGCCCAATGATGTCGATCCGCGCGGTGAACTCGCTGTCGCACTACACCGACTGGACCATCGGCCACGTCCACTCCGGCGCTCTGGGCTGGAACGGGCTCGTGACCTTCGGGATGCTCTACTACCTGTTCCCGAAACTCTGGAATCGCAAGGCGCTCTATTCGATGCGCGCCGTCAGCTGGCATTTCTGGCTCGCGACGGTTGGCATCGTTCTCTACGCCTCGTCGATGTGGGTGACGGGGATCATGGAAGGCCTGATGTGGCGCGAAGTTGATGCGCAAGGCTTCCTGGTGAACTCGTTTGCGGACACCGTGGATGCGAAACTGCCGATGTATGTGGTCCGTGGCCTGGGTGGGGTGTTGTTCCTCTCCGGTGCGCTGATCATGGCGTGGAACTTGTGGATGACTGTTCGGAAGGGTGAGGCAATTGCCGATACCCACTCCGCAGTTCCCGCAGAATAAGGAGGGCTGGACAGATGGGAATTCTTGACAGTCACAAGAAGATCGAGACCAACGCGACGCTGCTTCTGGCGCTGAGTTTCCTGGTCGTCACCGTCGGCGGTATCGTCGAGATCGCACCGCTCTTCTACTTGGAGAACACTATCGAGGATGTGGAGGGCATGCGCCCCTATTCCCCGCTGGAGCTCGCCGGACGGGAGATCTACATTCGCGAAGGGTGCTATGTCTGCCACAGCCAGATGATCCGCCCGATGCGCGATGAGGTGGAGCGCTATGGCCATTATAGCCTGGCCGCCGAGTCGCAGTATGATCACCCGTTCCAGTGGGGGTCCAAGCGGACCGGCCCGGACCTCGCCCGTGTCGGTGGACGGTATTCGGACGGGTGGCATTATGACCACCTGGTCGACCCGCAGGCGGTGGTGCCTGAATCGATCATGCCGTCCTACGCGTTCCTGGCGGATGTCGACCTCGACGGGGCACGGATCGGCGATCTGATGGCCACTCATGCCTTCGTCGGCGTGCCCTATACCGAAGAGATGATCGAAAACGCGCGGTTCGACTTCGTGCAACAAGCGACCGATTTCGGGGATACCGGCGTCGTGGATCGTTATCCGGGCGCGCAGCAGCGCGACTTTGATGGCAACCCTGACGTGACCGAGATGGACGCGCTGATCGCCTATCTCCAGATGCTCGGCACGCTGGTCGATTTCTCGACCTTCACGCCAGAAGAAAGCCGCTGAGGGGGGGCCAGATCATGCAAGATTATACGTTCCTCCGCGAATTGTCGGGCAGCATCGGCACCGTCTTTCTGGTGCTCAGCTTCTTCGGCTTCGTTCTTTTCGCTTTCCGGCCGGGATCGCGGCGAATCCATGAGGATTCGGCTGAGATCCCCTTCCGCCACGATGACAAACCTGCCCCCGACCTCAGCGCGTCTGCGGCCCGTACCGAGGAGGCCAGCCAATGACCGACCACGAGCATTCCAACCTGCATCCTGACGATCCGGACACCACCGGCCACAGCTGGGACGGCATCCAGGAATTCAACAATCCCCTGCCGCGCTGGTGGCTGTGGTGCTTCTACGCGACCATCGTCTGGGGGATCGTCTACACGGTGATGTATCCGGCCTGGCCGATGATTTCGGGGGCAACGCCCGGCGTGCTTGGCTATTCCACGCGCGCCGAGGTTGCCGAGGAAATCGACCGGTTCGAAGCGCTGAATGCCGATCTCCGGACCCAGATCACAGAAGTCGAACTGGCCTCGGTCAACCGCGAAGATACGCCCGAGCTCTACAATTACTCGATCCAGGCAGGCGCCTCGACCTTTGCGACATGGTGTTCGCAATGCCACGGGCGTGGTGCCGCCGGGGTGCAGGCCTCGGGTTATCCGAACCTGCTGGACGATGATTGGCTCTGGGGCGGTACGGTGGAGGAGATCCACGACACAATCGCCCACGGCATCCGCAACGAGGATGATCCCGATGCGCGCTGGTCCGAGATGACGGCCTTCGACGACATCCTGACCGATGAGGAGATTGCGCAAGTCGTCAACTATGTCCTCGATATCTCCGATCAGGAGGCCGATGCGACGCTCGCCAGCGCCGGTGAAACCGTGTTCCTTGACAATTGCGCCGCCTGTCACGGTGACGAGGGGATGGGAGACCGCGTCCTGGGGGCTCCCAATCTGACCGACCGGATCTGGCTCTATGGCGGAACACCGGAGGCCATCGAGGAGACCGTGCGCCATTCCCGCTTTGGCGTCATGCCCTCTTGGTCTGGTCGCCTGAGTGAGGCGGATATCCGCGCCACGGCGATTTACGTTCACGGCTTGGGCGGCGGCGAATAGGCCGCGCCCCACGTCCACAAGACAACCGGCGCCCTAAATACAACGCCGGTTTGGCACCAGCCCCATGTTCCTGTTCGCGCTTTTTTCGTGGGGCTGGTGTCCACTTCTTCACCTCGGACCGGACGCGCCCCGATCAGGGGACCTATCGGTTCGGATCAACTTGATCCACGTCAAAGCAGATCACCCGCCGCCCGCCTATCCATGAGGGGCGAACAGAAACGATTCCACAGGACAATTGCGACATGGCCTCAACCGACGCCGCGCCGAAGCTCTACGCCGCGCAAGAGCCGGTCTTCCCCAAGCGCGTTTCCGGCCGATACCGGAACCTCAAATGGATCATCATGATCATCTCACTGGGGATCTACTACATCACCCCGTGGATCCGCTGGGATCGTGGCCCGAACCTGCCGGATCAGGCGGTTCTGGTCGATCTGGGCGGACGTCGCTTCTTCTTTTTCTGGATCGAGATCTGGCCCCACGAATTCTATTTTGTGGCCGGTCTTCTGATCATGGCGGGCCTGGGCCTGTTCCTCTTCACCTCGGCCCTGGGCCGCGTCTGGTGTGGCTATTCCTGCCCGCAGACCGTCTGGACCGACCTGTTTTTCATGGTCGAGCGCTGGATCGAGGGGGACCGCAACGCCCGCCTGCGCCTGTGGAAACAGAAATGGGATTTCAGGAAGTGGCGCCTGCGCGTGACCAAGTGGATTGTGTGGCTGTTGATCGCAATCGCCACGGGTGGCGCGTGGGTGTTCTACTTCGCCGATGCGCCCACCTTGCTGGTGGATCTGGTCACCGGGCAGGCAGCGTTCGTGGCCTATGCCACCGTGGCTATCCTGACGGCGACCACGTTCATCTTTGGTGGCTTCGCCCGTGAACAGGTCTGCATCTACATGTGCCCCTGGCCGCGTATCCAGGCCGCGATGATGGACGAACACACCATCACCGTCGCCTACCGCGATTGGCGGGGGGAACCGCGCGGCAAGGGCAAGAAACGCCGTGCCTCGGCTGAGGCCGCCATTGCCTCGTCCCGGCTGGCGGGGCCCACGATCATCGGACAGGAGCCGGGGTCAACTTCCAGGGCGGTGCCGGAAGACCAGCCATTGGGCGATTGCATCGATTGCATGGCCTGCGTGAATGTCTGCCCCGTAGGCATCGACATCCGCGACGGCCAGCAGATGGAATGCATCACCTGCGCGCTCTGCATCGATGCCTGTGACGAGATCATGGGCAAGGTCGGAATGGAACGTGGCCTGATC
Organism: uncultured Roseicyclus sp.; assembly: GCA_947494975.1. Taxonomy (GTDB): domain Bacteria; phylum Pseudomonadota; class Alphaproteobacteria; order Rhodobacterales; family Rhodobacteraceae; genus Gymnodinialimonas. The sequence continues at coordinate 708,549 of CANLXA010000004.1, forward strand.
GACTATGTCGCCCTGACCGATGAGAAAAATGAACGGGCGGGCAACAAGAAGGTGCCGATCTGGCGCCATATCCTGCGCCCACGCACGTTGATCTACACCGCGCTCTGGGCCACCATCGGCGTCGCATTGATCGTGGCCTTGTTCATCCGTTCGGAGCTCGACATCACAATCGCCGCCGTGCGCAATCCGCAATTCGTGACATTGTCCGACGGCTCGGTGCGCAACACCTATGACGTGCGGATCCGGAACATGACGGCGGAGGATTCGACTTTCCGGATCTCACTCACATCCGAGGAGGCATTGCGCGTCGGATTGGAGGGCACGCCCACACTCATGGTTGACGTGCCCGCCGATGAGACGCAGCTTCAACGGGTCTATGTCACGGCGGCCCCGGACAGCCCCGCCGCCGAAGGCGACCGCACCGACCTGCGGATCTGGGTGGAGCAGGTGGGCGAAACCCTGCGCGCGCATCAAGACACCACGTTCATCGGACGGGGAGGATCCTGAACATGCAGCCTGAACCCGATACGCCACAGGGCCGCGTGCTGACCGGCTGGCACGTTCTGAGCCTGTTCGGTGGCGCGTTTGCCATCATCATCGGCGTCAACCTCTTCATGGCCTACCGCGCGGTGTCGACCTTTCCGGGGCTTGAAGTGTCATCCAGCTATGCCGACAGCCAGACCTTCGATATCCGCAGGACCGCGCAATTGGCGCTTGGGTGGGAAGCTTCCGTGGAAGCCACGCAGGATCAGATCGCTTTGACCCTTGTCGACGAGGCGGGCCGCCCGGTCTATCCGGCTGAGCTTGAAGCGCTGCTGACCCGGCCCACGACGCGGGCCGATGATCAGCTTCTGGACCTCACCCGCGGGCCCAACGGCGTGCTGATGGCGCCGGCAGTGCTGGCCGACGGGCGCTGGCGCCTGCGCCTGACGGGAACCGCACGCGACGGCACTGATTACCGCCACAACATCACCTTCACGTTTGACGCCGAATGACGGCTTTCGCGGATCCCCAACGCCCTTCCGCCTGCCCGGCCTGTGATGCGGCCCCGCTGGCGGAAGAGATTGCGGCACGCGCTGCGCCCAAGGATGCGCGCCTGATGCTGGCGCTGCCGGGTATTCATTGTGCGGGCTGCATCTCAGGTGTCGAACGGATCCTGACCGGCCTGCCTGGAGTGCGGGACGCGCGGGTGAACCTCACGCTCCGCCGTGCGGCGGTGGAGGCCGGACCTGAGGTTGAGGCCGAGGCGCTTTGCGCCGCGCTGACCGATGCAGGTTACGAGGCCCATGAGCTTGATCCCGGCGTACTTGCTTCAACCGAGATCGACGCGCGGGGTCGGGCGCTGCTGATGCGGTTGGCGGTGGCCGTGTTTGCGATGATGAACGTGATGCTTCTGTCCGTGGCCGTCTGGTCAGGGGCCGAGGGTGTGACCCGCGACATGATGCATTGGATCAGCGCGGCCATTGCGATCCCGGCCGTCATTTTCTGTGGCCAGCCGTTCTACACCTCCGCCTTCGCGGCGTTGCGGGGCGGGCGGCTCAACATGGATGTACCGATTACGTTGGCCATCGCGCTCGCCGTTGGCACCTCGCTGTATGAAACGATGCTGTCGGGTGAACACGCGTACTTCGACGCCGCCATTGCGCTATGTACGTTTCTTCTCGCGGGCCGGTATCTCGATCACCGCACCCGCGCCACTGCGCGATCGGCAGCGCAGGAACTGGCCGCCCTGGAGGTCCCGCGCGCGCTCCGGCTGACGGGGCAGGGGACGGAAACCGTCGCCGCCGCCGATCTGCGCCCCGGAGATCTGGTGCGTGTCTTGCCGGGGGGACGCATCCCCGTCGATGGCAGGGTGACGGACGGGCACACGGAACTTGACCGTTCGGTGATGACGGGCGAAACGCTGCCCGCTGCCGCTGCGCCTGGTGATGCAGTCCATGCGGGTGAGGCCAACCTGACCGGCCCGATTACCGTCGAAGTGCAGGCTGCGGGCCGGGATACCGAGCTGGCGCGAATTGCCGATCTGATCGCCGTGGCCGAAGCCGGGCGGACCAACTACACCTCGCTTGCCGATGCCGCCGCCAAGCTTTATGCGCCGGGCGTCCACATTATTGCTGTGCTTGCCGCGGCGGGATGGTGGCTGGCGACGATGGATGTGCGTGTGGCCCTGAATATCGCCGCCGCCGTCCTGATCATCACCTGCCCCTGCGCCCTCGGGCTGGCCGTGCCTGCGGTGACCACTGCTGCCTCCGGGCGTCTGTTCCGCAAAGGTCTTCTGATCAAGAACGGCACTGCGCTGGAACGTCTGGCCGAGGTCGACACGGTGGTGTTCGACAAGACCGGGACGCTCACCGACGGCGCGCCGGAGCCCTTGGGGCTTGACCAATTGGACGAGGCGTCCGGCCGCGTCGCACTGGCCCTGTCCCAAGGCTCCGCCCACCCGCTCGCCCACGCCATGGCCAGGGCCCTTGCCGCGCGCGGCATCACTGCCGCGCGGGTGGACAGCGTGGTGGAACGGCCGGGCTTCGGCGTCGAAGGGACATGGCGGGGTAAACCCGTTCGCCTGGGCCGCGCCGGTTGGGTCGGCGGGGGGGATGCCGTGGCCACAACGGCCACGTATCTGCGGATCGCGGATGCCCCGGCACAAGCGATCCGCTTCGCCGATACGCTGCGCGATGGTGCGGCGGAACTGGTGGCCGATTTGCAGGCCGAGGGCAAACGGGTGGTTCTGCTATCCGGCGACGTAGAGGCCGCGGTGGCAGCCTTCGCCACGCGGATCGGCATCGCCGATGTGATCGCCGAGGCCCGGCCCGAGGCCAAGGCGGCCTCGATTTCGGCACTCGCTTCGGACGGTGCGAAGGTGCTGATGGTCGGCGACGGCATGAACGACACGGCGGCGCTGACCGCAGCCCATGTGTCCATCTCCCCCGCGTCAGCCCTGGAGGCCGCCCGGTCGGCGTCGGACATGGTGTTGACGGGCCGCAGCCTGGCGCCGATCCTTGATGCGATGGCAACGGCGCGCTCCGCCCGGTCCCGGATCAAGGAGAATTTCACCATCGCGTCGGTCTATAATGTTCTGGCCGTGCCGCTTGCGGTGGCCGGGCTCTGTTCCCCCCTGATCGCTGCGCTGGCGATGTCATCCTCGTCGCTGACGGTGTCTCTCAACGCGCTGAGGCTGCGCTAGATGGATGTGCTCGGCATCCTCATCCCGGCGAGCCTCTTGTTGGGCGGCGTGGGGCTGGCAGCGTTCTGGTGGATGCTGCGCAAAGGGCAGTTCGACGATCCCGACGGCGACGCGCACCGTATTTTGCGTGAGGATTACGACGACAAACCGAAACGCTGAGAGACGGGCCCTCCCGTGCTCAACACGATACCCAAGGGCATCGGTTTGCGCTTTGGGCCGGGCGCGCCGGGGGCCGTTGGCCCGTCGGCGCGGTGGCGTCTGTGGCGGACCGGTAGAACCCCATCCGCCGATTGCCTGGATGCCGCCGGATCAGTGAGTTTCTTGCCAAGATGAAAGGCGCTGGGCGTGTTTTGGAGCGCCGCGCGTCGTGTCTATGGGCCGAACGTTTCGCAATTCACGTTGCGGGCCGAGAGGCGCGCGCAGGCGCGGGTGGCCTGCTCCTCCGTCATCCCGGCGAAGCGGGCATCGAAGCCGCGGCCGGTGGAGACCACGCGGCGCAGGGCCGTATCGAAAGTGCCCAGTTCGGCGAGGGCGGTGCGCAGCAGCAGCCGCTCGGCGGAATGGTGCGACACCTGAGGCCCCAGCGATACGCCGAAAAGGCGCGATCCGGTTGAAGAGGCGCGGGTGACAACCTCGGGCTCAGGCGCGGGGCGCGGCGGGACAACCGGCACCGGGTCCGGCTCGGGCGCAAGGCTGGCCTGCGGCTCGGGGCGCTGCACGGGTTCCGTGATGGCCGAGCCCGGATCAAGGGCGCCGGATGCCGATTGCAGGGCGGCCTCGGCTTCCGGATCCGCGTCCTGAATGCCGGTCAGGGCCTGACCGACGGCTTCGGAAATCGCCGACATCAGTTCAGGATCCGGACCGGCGCCGGGCCGCATGATCGGCCGCATCGAACGTGTGACGGCCCGTTGCCCGGGTGGCGTGCCGCTCCTGCCCGAGGCAACTTCGGGCAAGCCATCATAGGTGGGCAAGGCCGGTGTGCGAAGCGCCACGGAAGTTGGCGCGCGCTCGAACCCCATATCCAGAAGCTCCATCACCCGTTGGTTTCGCCAGGCCGAACTTCGTCCACCGAAGACGGTTGCGATGATCCGTTCCTCACCCCGTTGGGCGGAGGCCACGAGATTGAACCCCGCCGCCCGGGTATAGCCAGTCTTGATGCCATCCGCCCCGCGATAGGTGTTGAGGACTGCGCGGTTGGTGTTGCGCACCTGGGCGATCCCCGCATCGGCGGTGATCCGGGAGAAGATGTTGTAATATTGGGGATAATCGTAGATCAGGCGGCGACCCAGCATTGTCATATCTCGCGCCGTGCTCAGGTGGCCATCCTCTGTGAGGCCGTGCGGATTGCGGAACGTTGTTCGGGTCATCCCCAGGGCCGTGGCGGTGCGGTTCATCCGGCGGGCGAAGGCGGCCTCTGACCCGCTAATGGCCTCGGCAATGGCCGCGGCCCCGTCGTTGGATGAGCGAACGGCCGCCGCACGGATTAGGTAGCGCAGACGCACGCGACTGCCGGCCTGGAATCCCAGCGCATATTCGGTGGAGGCTGCCGCGCGGGAAATGGTCACTTCGGTGTCGAGCGCGATCTCACCGAGGCGAATGGCCTCGAACGCGATGTAGAGCGTCATCATCTTGGTCAGGGACGCGGGATGCAGGCGCGTGTCGGCGTTGCGGGAATGCAGCACCTCGCCATTGCGCGCATCCATGACCATCGCGGCATAGGGCGCGGCTTGCCCGGGTGAAATGGACCCGAACGCCAAGGCGACACCCAAAAGGGCGACGTAAAAAAACCTAACGAACATGAGCTGCTCTATCTGCCTCAGATGCCGTCTGATGCGGCCGTTGCATCGATTCTAGGATAAACGCGCGCTGAAATCCATGCCCACATTCGGAAATTTCCAATAGCTGCAAGGAATTGGCAGATGTGGTTCTCTGGGCAACACTTTGGCCAAGATGTGCCGTTTCCGCGTGCCTCTGACCAATGGCGGCGCGATCTGGGCTCTGCTACAACCGCAGCGAGTGTTGCAGAAGGACCGCCCCCGCCCATGAAAGACCTGATCGACGACCGAAAAACCCGCGCCTCCACCTGGTTTCGCAGCCTGCGCGACGAGATCGTCGCCGCGTTCCAAACTGTCGAGGAGACGCAGGGCGGCGACACTCCCGCCGGTACGTTCGACGTGACGGAAACCAAACGCGCGTCGGAGGATGGGTCCGATGCCGGCGGCGGATTGATGAGCGTGATGCGCGGCGGCCGCGTGTTTGAGAAGGTGGGCGTCAACGTCTCCGCCGTTTACGGCACATTGGGCGAGCGGGCGCAAAAGGCGATGGCGGCGCGTGGCGTCCCCGGAATGGAAGACGATCCGCGGTTCTGGGCGTCGGGCATCAGCCTTGTGGCCCATATGCAGAACCCGCGTGTGCCTGCGGTTCACATGAACACGCGCATGTTCTGGACGCCGGGTGCGTGGTGGTTCGGCGGCGGATCGGACCTGAACCCGGCCATCGAATATGACGATGACACGGCGTTTTTTCATCAGACGTTGAAGGAACATTGCGACCGCCATGATCCCGAATATTACGGCCGCTTCAAAGCTTGGGCCGATGAGTATTTCTACGTTCCCCACCGCAACCGCGCCCGCGGTGTCGGCGGCATCTTCTATGACGATCTGAACACCGGTGATTGGGAGGCGGACTTTGCCTTCACGCAGGATGTCGGTCGGGCGTTCCTGCCTGCCTTCCTCGGTTGCGTGGAGAAGCGCCGGCATGAGCCTTTCACCGACGCAGACCGCGAGGCGCAGCTGGTGCATCGCGGCCTCTATGCCGAATACAACCTTGTCTATGATCGCGGGACCAAGTTCGGGCTGGAAACGGGCCATGATGCCAACGCCGTCCTGATGTCCCTGCCGCCGATTGCAAAGTGGACCTGAGGCGCGGCCTCTGGCACTAGGCCGATCATGGACCTGCGCCCCGACCCTGCCACGCTTGACGTGCTGGTGCCGAATTTCAAACGGCGCCTCAGCGGTGTGACCTCCACCATCGTGCGCCTTGTCCCCTTGCAAGCGCGCTCGATGGCCTTGGCGGCGGTGGCGCCGGATCTGCCTGCGAATGTCCCGCAAATCCGTCCGGCGCAACTGATCACCATGCCCCGGTGCGGCCGGTCGGGAGCGCGCGTGTGGCATGCCCGGCGCAATACGGAGATGCTGGCGGGCCTCGCCCTCAAACACCTCCTGCGCAAGCGGTTGAAACTGGTCTTCACCTCGGCGTCGCAGCGCGCGCATACCGGATATACCAAGTGGCTTATCAGCCAGATGGATCACGTGATTGCGACGTCGCAAAAGACGGCGGGCTATCTGGATCGCCCCGCCGATGTCATCCTCCACGGGATCGACGTGGCGCAATTCAGCCCTCCGCAAGATCGCGCGGCCCTGCGCGCGAAGCTGGCCCTGCCCGATAAGACGCTGATCGGATGCTACGGCCGGATTCGCACCCAGAAGGGCACCGGGGATTTCGTGGAGGCGATGATCCCGCTGCTCAAAGACCGTCCCCATGCCCATGGCCTGATCATGGGCCGCGCAACCGAACAGCATGTTGACTACGAAAAGGCGCTGCGGACACAGATCGCCGAGGCGGGCGTGACCGATCGCCTGCATATCCTGCCCGAAGTGCCGGTCCATGAGATGGCCGATTGGTATCGCGTGCTCGACCTGTTCGTCGCGCCGCAACGCTGGGAGGGCTTCGGCCTGACCCCGTTGGAAGCGATGGCCTGCGGCGTGCCGGTTGTCGCGACAAATGTCGGGGCGTTTTCCGAACTGATTACCGATCAGACGGGCGCGCTTGTGCGGCCTGAGGACACGCCAGCCTTGTCCGCCGCCATCGCCCGATATCTGGACGATGCCAGCCTGCGCGCCGCCCAGGGCCAGGCTGCCCGCGCCCATACAGACCAGAATTTCAGGATCGAGCGCGAGGCCGATGCCATCATGACTATCTATCGCCGCCTTCTGACCCAGCCCTGACGCCCCTTTCCCCTCGGGCCCAGGTTCGCTAAACGAAACCGCCCCGACCTTCGAGAGCGTTCCATGGCCGATCCATTCCGCAACATCCGCCGCAATTGGCACCTTTCGCTTGGAACCAAGCGCTATGACCATTGGGGCGTTGCCCTTAACACGGGCCCCGACGACCTGCCGGAATCGGTACGAAGCCACATCTTCAAAGGCGGCTATGAATCCGTCGAGGCCGAGCTTGTCAGCGAAATCGTGCAACCCGGTGATCGCGTGCTTGAGGTGGGCACCGGGATCGGGTTTGTTTCGATCCTTTGCTCCAAGCTGGCCGGTCAGGGGCAGGTGACGTCTTATGAGGCCAACCCGAAACTGGAACAGACCATCCGTGCCAATTACGCGCTGAATGGATTGGAACCGGATCTGCGCATGAAGGCCGTTACGGTGGATGGCACCCCAATCAGCTTCTTTGCCAACGACAATATCCTGTCGTCATCCCTGATCGATCGGAACTTGTCGGCCACTGAAATCACGGTGGAAACCGATGCGATCGCCGCTGTGATGGATGACGTGCGGCCCGATGTCATCGTTATGGACGTAGAAGGCGCGGAGGCCGAATTGCTGCCTGCCGCGGACCTGTCCGATGTCCGGGCGCTGATCATCGAGGTTCATCGCCATATTGTCAGTGACGAGGCGATCGCGGCTATGGATGCGGCGCTGGCCGCCAAGGGGTTGAGCGTGATCAAGCGCTTGCACAAAACGGCGCTTTACCTGCGTGGGCGCCAATGACTGGCGCGACATGGCCGTGCTATGTGATCAATCTGATCGACAACCATGTCAGGATGGATTCGGTACGCCAACAACTTCAGGGCCTTGGACTATCGTTTGAACGGATCAGCGCTGTCAACGGTGCCGATTTGAGCCCGTCGGAAGTCTCCAAGGTCTACGACGCCGCTGCCAACAGTCGACAGAGCAAACAGGACCTCGTGCCGGGCGAGATCGGATGTTACCTTAGTCACATAGCCGCTTGGCGCCGAATTTCCGACAGTGCGGCACCGGGCGGGATCGTATTGGAGGATGACTTTCAGGCTGCGCCTGATTTCGCTGATGTGGTCGAGGCATTGAGCGCGAATACATCACCCGACTGGGACATTGCGAAACTGTTCTGCATAGACCCGAACCCTGACGTGATATCATCGCAGAAACTGATTGGTGGTTATGAATTGGCACGCCCGTTTCGGGTTCCGTCAACAACACTGGGCTACGCAATTACCCGCGCGAGCGCCCGCGCTCTGCTAAATCAGTCCCGGCGTTTCTTTCGCCCGATAGATGAAGACCACAAGTTTTTCTGGGAACACGGCCAACGCATTGCACTAGTGCACCCCAACCCTTTGAGCATTGGAGAACAAGCGACCGTGACCGGAACCATTGGGTCCGCCCGGCGGGTCCGCAGCAAGGGTCACGCTCTCCGCAAACTGCGATACCAACTGGTATATCAGCTGCTGTTACGATGGCATCGAGCACGAGGACATCAATGAGCGATCTGCGCATCTTGCATATCTGTTTCGGTAAAGAAGGCGGGGCCGAACGCTTTTTTGTCAACCTTGCCCAGGCCCTTGATCGTCGCGGAGGGGTGGATCAGCGCTTTATCATTCGCCCGGACCGGACATGGCGGCGGCACATCGTGGCGCTTGGACCCACAATAGAGAACAACTACCGATACTTGTCGCTTTCGCGCTGGTGGTTGCGTGCCGAATACCGGCGCATCATCCGCAATTGGAACCCGGATGTCGTATTTGCTTGGGCGCCTCGGGCGGGGCGCCTTCAACAGGCCATTGAGGGTCCCCTGAAGATCGTTCGCCTAGGGGATTTCCCTCACCATCTGAAGCACTTCAGAAACTGTGACGTAATCGTCTCGAACACGCCCGCAATTACGGATCATGTGCGAGGGTTGGGGTGGGAGAAGCCAGCTCTGACTATCACGAACTTTGCGCGCCCCGTGACGCCGATTCGCGTAGATCGCGCCGCGCACGATACGCCGGAAAAAGCGTTTGTCGTGGCGGCTGCCGGGAGATTTGTGAACCGAAAGGGTCTTGATTTGGCAATTCGGGCTGTTGCCCGGGTGTCGAATGCCTGGCTTTGGTTATTGGGGGACGGCCCTGAAAAGGCAGCCCTTGAAGCTTTGGTTCAGGCCGAGGGGATCGGTGACAGAACGCGCATGCTCGGCTGGGTGGATGAACCCGTCCACCATTTTGCCGCCGCGGATGTCGTACTTTTCCCATCGCGACATGAGCCATTGGGAAACGTTGTTCTCGACGCTTGGCAGGCCGGCGCTCCGGTTGTCGCGACCCGCTCAGAAGGCCCGGGTTGGTTCATCCGCGATGGTGTCGATGGCATAATGGCCGAAATCGACGATCTGGACGGGCTCGTCGCCGGATTGACCACTTTGAAGACTGACGAAGTTGCACGTGCCCGCTTCTCTGCCGCGGGCAAAGATCGATTAGCTACATTCTTTGGCGAAGACGCGATAGTCGACGCATATCTTGATCTTTTCCAAAACGGTCCCGGCGGTTCGCAATGAAGGCCCTGGTGATAAACCTTGCGACCGAGTCGGCCCGCATGGCGTTCATGGCGGACCAGTTGCATAGGTTGGGTATCGAATTCGAACGGTTGGAGGCGACAACACCGGCCAGCCTGTCGCCGGACGCGGACGACCCGTATTGGACGCTGTGGGAACGGCCGATGCGCAGAACGGAGATGGCCGCGCTGGCCAGTCACCGGGCTGCCTGGCAGCGTGTGGCAGACGGGTCCGTACCGATGCTGATCCTGGAGGATGACGCGGTTCTGATGGGCGGGACCCGGGATTTCCTGTCGGCTATCAGTGGGTTGCCGGAGGCTGAGATGGTCACGCTGGAAACCCGGGGGCGGCGCAAACTGATCGCCCGCGATCCGCATCCCAAGGCGCCGATGCACCACCTGTGGCAGGATCGGACCGGTGCCGCCGCCTATGTCCTGCAGCCCGATGGGGCTAGGAAGTTGCTGGCGCGGGTTACCCGCGCGCCGGGCCTTGCGGATGGTGTTCTATGCGCGGCCTACGAGATCCAAACCTGGCAGGCAGTGCCTGCCTTGGCTTGCCAGCTGGATCGCTGTGCCGCGGAAGGTATGGTGCCCCCAATGACGACCGACAGCGCCATCGGGCGAGAGCCAAGGCCGGAGAATGCGAAGTCCGCCGCGCAGATATTTCGGCGGCTTGGGTCACAGTTCAGAATGGGTGTGCGCCGGATCAGACGCGCCATAGGATCAGAAAACGTGATCGTTCCACTGGCAAAGGATTAGGAAATCCGTTTATCCGCGGATCGCCTCCAGCAGGTGATGCACGTTTTCCGGGTCCGCGTCAGGGGTGATCCCGTGGCCGAGGTTGAAGATATGCGGCCCACCTTTCAGCGCCGCGCAGATGCGCTTTGCCTCGGATCGAAGCGCCTCGCCGCCCGTCACCATCAGCTTGGGATCGAGGTTGCCTTGCACGCATCCGTCGATCTGCAAATTCTCCGCCGCCCATGTCGCGTCCACCGACGTATCGATGGCCAGACAATCGGCGCCAACCTCCTTGGCGAAGCCTATGTATTTGTCGCCAGCTTCCCGCGGGAAGGCAATGATCGGCAGATCGGGATGGCGGGATTTGAGCTCCGCGATGATGCGTTTGGCGGGGGCCAGCGCAAACCGGTCGAACGAGTCCCCTTTCAGGGACCCGGCCCAGGAATCGAAGAGCTTCACCACCTCGGCACCCGCCTTCACCTGCATATCGAGATACTCGATGGTGGCCTCGGTGATCAGGTCGATCAGTGCGCTGAACGTCTCGGGATCTTCCTCGCGCAGCTTGTGCGCGGGGGCCTGATCCGGCGTGCCGCGCCCGGCGATCATGTAAGTCGCCACAGTCCAGGGCGCACCGGCAAACCCGATCAGCGTGGTCTCCGCCGGAAGCTCACCCGACAGGATTTTGACCGTCTCGTAGATCGGCGAAAGACGCTCGTGGATGTCGTCTTTGCCCTTCATCCGCGTCATGCCGGACGCATCGGTGATGGTGGAGAGGCGCGGTCCTTCGCCGGTGACGAACCACAGATCCGCGCCAAGCGCCTGCGGAATAAGCAAGATATCGGCAAACAAGATCGCGGCATCGAACCCGTAGCGGCGGATCGGCTGCAGGGTGACCTCGGCCGCAAGCTCCGGATTGTAACACAGCGACAGGAAATCCCCGGCCTGCGCGCGGGTGGCGCGATATTCCGGCAGGTAACGCCCGGCCTGCCGCATCAACCAGACCGGCGGCACGTCCATGGCCTCCCCCGCCAGGCTGCGGAGCAATTTCTTCTTGTCGGGCATGGGACTTATCCTCAGGGTCGTGTTGCGGGCCGGTCAACTCTCCTTAAAAGTGTCGAGCGTGCGCCCGTTGTCAACCCAAGTTGACACCGCTATGGAGGGATAATGACGACCGACCTGCCGACCCCCGCAAACCCCCTCCGCATCGGGACACGAGGCTCCCCTCTGGCACTGGCCCAGGCGCGGGAAACCCGCAGCCGTTTGATGGCCGCGTTCGACCTGCGCGAGGACGCGTTCGAAATCGTCGTGATCAAGACGACCGGCGACGACCGGTCTTTGATCGATGCCGATGTGGCGTTGAAGGAATTGGGCGGTAAGGGGCTGTTCACAAAGGAAATTGAAGAAGACATGCTGTCGGGCAAGATCGACATCGCAGTCCATTCGATGAAGGATATGCCGACGCTGCAGCCCGATGGGTTGCTGCTTGATTGCTACCTGCCGCGCGAAGACGTGCGCGACGCGTTTGTGGCGCTCAACCATGACAGTCTCGCGGCGCTACCGGAGGGCGCAATCGTCGGGTCTTCGTCCCTGCGCAGGCGGGCGCAATTGGCGGCGCGACGCCCCGATCTGAAGGTGGTCGAATTCCGTGGAAATGTGCAAACGCGGATGAAGAAACTTGGCGACGGTTTGGCGGATGCAACATTCCTCGCGATGGCCGGTTTGCGGCGGCTGGGGATGGAAGAAGTGGTGAAATCCGCCATCGAGGTTGAGGACGTGTTACCCGCCGTGGCCCAAGGCGCCATCGGGATCGAACGACGCGCCGATGATATGGGGGCCGCTGCGATGCTGGAGGCCATCCACCACTGGCCCACCGGCCAGCGGCTGGCAGCGGAACGGGCGTTTCTGAAAGGCCTTGACGGATCCTGCCAGACGCCGATTGCGGCCTTGGCCGAGCTTGAGGGCGGCACGTTGCGTCTGCGCGGCGAAATCCTGCGCCCAGATGGTTCGGAAGTGCTGAATGACGACCGAACCGCGCCGATCGAAGACGGTGCGGTGCTTGGTGCGGCCATGGCGCGGGAGTTGCGCAGCCGTGCGGGTGAGGGATTCTTCGATTGGCTCGATACCTGAACGGACTGATCCCGCTCCGTTCCATTGCGAGGCCCGCTTGCCCGTGGCATGGTCCGCGCAAACGGCGGCATATCGGGCGCATCCATGGAACTCAAAGATACCGGTCTTCCTGGCCTTTTCGTTCTGACGCCGCCGCGTTTCGGGGATGATCGCGGCTTTTTCGCCGAGACCTACAATCAGGCGAAACTGGCCGAGCATGGGATCACCACCGCGTTCGTGCAGGACAACCATTCCCTGTCTGCCGAAATCGGCACCATTCGCGGCCTGCATTTCCAGGCCCCGCCCCGGGCGCAGGACAAGCTTGTGCGGTGCGGTCGCGGCTGCCTGTTCGATGTGGCGGTCGATATCCGCAAAGGCTCCCCCACCTTCGGCCAGTGGTTCGGGATCGAGTTGACGTTCGAAAACGGGCGGCAATTGCTGATACCGGCCGGATTTGCCCATGGGTTTGTGACACGCGAGGCGCGGACCGAGATTGTCTACAAATGCTCGGATTTCTACGCGCCCGAAACAGAGGGCGCGGTGGCGTGGAATGACCCGGATATCGGGATTGATTGGGGCCTGAGTGGTGATCCGATCCTGTCGGCCAAGGATGCGGCGGCGGGCGTGCTGGCTGATCTTGACAGCCCCTTTATCTACGAGGCGACGTCATGAAGATCCTGATCACGGGAGGCGCGGGGTTCATCGGCTCGGCGGTGGTGCGGTTGGCCGTGGCGCGCGACCACGAGGTGATCAATCTCGATGCGCTGACCTACGCGGCCTGCCTCGACAACGTGGCGTCGGTGGCCTCGTCCAACCTCTATACGTTCGAAGAGGCCGATATCCGTGACCGTGCGGCGCTTGATACCGTGCTTGGCCGCCATAATCCCGATGCGATCCTGCATCTGGCCGCCGAAAGCCATGTGGACCGTTCGATCGATGGCCCCGGCACTTTTATCGAGACCAATGTCACCGGCACCTACACGTTGCTTGAGGCCGCCCGCGCCCATTGGGAGGGGCGGGGCCGCCCAGATGGGTTCCGCTTCCACCACGTGTCCACCGATGAAGTGTTCGGGACCTTGGGGGAGAGCGGCCTTTTCACCGAAGACACGCCATATGCGCCAAATTCGCCCTATTCAGCCTCCAAGGCATCCTCCGATCATCTGGTCCGGGCCTGGTACGAGACCTATGGCTTGCCGACGCTGATGACCAATTGCTCCAATAATTACGGGCCGTATCATTTCCCGGAAAAGCTGATCCCCGTGGTGATCCTCAAGGCGTTGGCTGGGGAGCCGATCCCCGTTTACGGCGCGGGGGAGAACGTGCGCGATTGGCTCTATGTGGAGGATCACGCGGATGCATTGCTGACGGTTCTGGAGATGGGACAGGTGGGGCGAAGCTATAATATCGGTGGCCATAACGAGATGAGAAACATCGATCTGGTCCGCATCATTTGCGCCTTGCTGGATGAGCGCAGGCCGGATGCGGCGCCCCATGATCGGTTGATCACGTTCGTGACGGACCGGCCCGGCCACGACATGCGTTATGCCATCGATGCCAGCCGCCTTCAGGCGGAACTGGGTTGGACCCCGTCGGTCACTGTTGAAGAGGGGTTGGCGCGGACGGTCGATTGGTTTCTGGGCAACGAGGCGTGGTGGCGCGCGTTGCAGGAGCGCGACGGGGTCGGAGAGCGGCTGGGGACAAAGGCGTGAGGCTGCTGGCCTTCGGCAAGACGGGGCAGGTTGCGACCGAACTTGCGCGCCTCGGAGTAGAGACGATCGGGCGCGATCAGGCGGATCTGACCGATCCGGACGCATGTGCCAAGGCCATCTCCGCGGCGAACGCCGATGGCATCATCAACGCAGCTGCCTATACCGCCGTCGACCGGGCGGAGGAGGAAGAGGCGCTGGCCCACGTGGTCAATGCCGACGCGCCGGGGGCCATGGCGCGGGCCTGTGCGGCCAAGGGTATTCCCCTCGTGCAGATCTCGACGGATTACGTCTTCGACGGGTCGGGCGATCAGGCGCGGGAGACGGACGCGCCGACGAACCCGCTTGCCGCCTATGGTCGCACGAAACTGGCCGGAGAGGACGCCGTTGGCGCGGCGGGTGGGGCCTATGGGATCCTGCGGACCAGCTGGGTGTTCTCGGCCCATGGTGCGAATTTCGTCAAGACGATGCTGCGGCTTGGGGCTGAGCGCGACCAATTGGGCATTGTGGCCGATCAGGTGGGCGGCCCGACGCCCGCGCGCGCCATTGCGGCGGCCTGCGTGACGATGGCGGAGGCGTTGGCCGAGGACCCGTCCAGATCTGGCATTTACCACTTTTCCGGCGCGCCGGATGTCAGCTGGGCCGATTTCGCCCGCACGATTTTCGCCGATGCCAATCTGATCTGTGCCGTCGACGACATCCCGACCTCCGCCTACCCCACGCCGGCTGCGCGACCGCTGAACTCCCGCCTCGATTGCAGCGCAACGGAGGCGGTCTTCGGTGTTGCGCGCCCCGATTGGCGCAGCGCGTTGCGCGATACCCTCCGCGAGCTGCGCGATTCCTGAGCAGCTTCAGACGATCTTAACCAGTTTGAGGTGATGATCCGCGCCTGAGCCTGCCACATTGGCAAGCCTCGCCGAACAGGCTAGGGCGGGGCAACGTTCGTGAGATGGAGGCGCAAGAAATGGCGCGTAAAGGGATCATTTTGGCCGGCGGCTCGGGGACACGGCTCTACCCGGTGACGACGGGAGTATCCAAGCAACTCCTTCCGATCTACGACAAGCCGATGATCTACTATCCGTTATCGGTCCTGATGCTGGCGGGTATCCGGGAAATTGCGGTGATCACGACGCCGCAGGATCAGGCACAGTTTCAACGCACGTTAGGGGATGGCGGTCAATGGGGCGTCACGCTGACCTATATCGAGCAGCCATCCCCCGACGGTCTGGCGCAGGCCTATCTGCTGGCGCGCGACTTTCTGGATGGGGCGCCCTCGGCCATGGTTCTGGGCGACAACATCTTTTTCGGCCATGGCCTGCCAGAGGCGTTGGCGGCGGCAGATACGCGGTCTGAAGGCGGCACTGTCTTCGGCTACCGCGTGACGGATCCCGAACGTTACGGCGTTGTCGATTTCGCGCCCGATGGCAGCGTTACGGCGATTGTGGAGAAACCCGAGGTACCGCCGTCTCCTTACGCCGTGACCGGGCTCTATTTCCTGGACGGCACCGCGCCGGAACGCGCCGCGGCGGTCAAACCGTCCGACCGCGGCGAGCTGGAGATCACCAGCCTTCTGGAGAGTTATCTGGCCGATGGCACCCTGACGGTGGAGCGGATGGGGCGCGGTTATGCATGGCTTGATACCGGCACCCATGAAAGCCTTCTGGATGCCGGAAATTTTGTTCGAACCCTGACACAACGGCAGGGGCTTCAAGTCGGATCACCGGACGAGATCGCCTATGCCGCCGGTTGGATCGATGACGGCGCACTGGCGGAGCGCAGTAACCTGTTCGGAAAGAGCGGCTATGGCGGCTACCTGGCGTCGCTTCTGAAAAGATGACCCAGCCCGCATGATCCGCCGCCTTCAGATGCTGTACCTGCGGTATGCGTCGGTCCATCGCGGTCATCTGCGCCGCGTGCCCTTGGGGCCGATCTGGCGCCGATGCGGGCAGATCGAGCAGGTGCATCATACTGCGAACGGAGTGCGGGTGGTTGGATGGGTGGACGCCCCCGATGTTCGGCTGTCGTGGGAGGATGGCGTGCACGTGGTGGTGCCCGATATCCGTCGGCCGGATGTCGCTGCCCGTCAGGGGGGCCATGCAACCGGGTTCGATGTTGATCTGCCGACTGAAGCAGCCCCGCTGACCCTCGAAATCCGACGACCGGGTCGTCGGCCATTGGCTGTCGCCGTGCCCGATCCGGATGGTCGTCCCTCGCGGCTGGCGCGGGCGCGACTCTCTATTGCCTTTCTGCGCGCCATGCTGTGCGCTGCGCCGCATTTTCTGCGCTATGCGGCCTGTCCGCAGGGGCGCGATGCCCTGCGCCCGAAGATAAAACGCGCGCTGCGGATCGATGTGGCGGCCAAGGGCCATCTGCTGGATCCACAATGGTTTGAGCGCCCGTCCATGAACGAAAGTCACGCGCAGGGGATCACCATCATCGTGCCGGTTCACAACGCGCTTGGCCTGCTGCGACGCTGCCTCGCGCGTGTCGAGGCGAACACCGATCTGCCCTGGCGGATGGTGCTGATCGAGGATGCCTCAACCGATCCTGCGCTGCGTCCTTGGGTGATGGAGTGGGCAGCGCCCCGCAAGGACCGTGTGTCGGTGATCTTGCAAGACGATAACATGGGCTTTGTTGGTGCGGTAAACGCCGGATTGGACCGGGCGGCGGCGCCTGAAAAGGGCGGGCCGGTCGTCTTGCTCAATAGCGACGCGATGGTCCCACCGGGTTGGGCCAGCCGACTGATCGCACCATTTGACGATCCAGGCGTGGCCTCGGTCACGCCGATGTCGAACGCAGCGGAGATCCTGTCGGTCCCGGCCATCGGTCCGGGCACGCCCCTGCGCGAGGGCGAAGGGGACGCGGCGGATGTTGTGGCAAAGGGTTTGGGCCGGGTTCCGCTGCCTGAATTGCCGACGGGCGTCGGGTTCTGCATGGCGCTGTCTCGGGCCTGGCTGGCGCGGGTGCCGCGTTTCGATCCGGTCTTCGGGCGGGGTTACGGTGAGGAAGTGGATTGGTGCCAAAAGGTCCGCGCCATTGGCGGTCGGCATCTGTGTCAGCCACGGCTCTTTGTGGAACATGTCGGTGGACAGAGTTTTGGAGCGAAGGAGAAGGCGCAACGGGTTGCGCAGGCGAACGGCCTGATCGCCAGCCGTCATCCGCATTACGATGTGGAGGTGCAGCACTTCATCGCCGAAGATCCGGTGCAGACGCCAAGGCTGATTCTTGGGATCGCCCTGGCGGCGCAGCGGGCCGCACGTTTGCCAGTCTACCTGGCCCATTCCATAGGCGGCGGGGCGGAGCTGGCCCTGATGGCGGAGGTCGCGCGGCAATCGGCGGCGGTGATCCTGCGCATCGGCGGGACTGAGCGTTGGCAAGTTGAGCTACATATCGATGGCCAGCAAACGGCGGGCCGGACGGGTGATCTTGACATGGTCCGGCAATTGCTCGCCCCGGCCAAAAGCCTGCATCTGATCTATTCTTGCGGCGTGGGGGATCCCGATCCCGTCACACTGCCGAGCGCGTTATTGTCGCTGCACCGGGGCGGGCCCGGGGATCGGTTAAGCGTCCGTATTCACGACTACTTTCCGCTGTCCCCCTCCTACACCTTGCTGGACAGCACGGGCGCATATCGGGGCGTTCCGGCCACGGGTGATGCGGATCCCGCCCATATGGTGCGGCGTCCCGACGGGACTTTTGCGACACTTGCCAAATGGCGATCGGCCTGGGGTGCGTTGATTGATGCGGCCGATGAGGTCACGGCGTTTTCCGGGGCGTCCGCGGAGTTGATCCAGGCGGCCTATCCCGACGCAAAGGTGCGCATTCGTCCGCATGAGCTAACCACACAGGTGCGAGCGGCCATGCCGAGCTTCAGCGGTATGATTGGCGTCTTGGGCAATCTGAATCTGCAGAAGGGCGCGGACATCTTGCAGCGGATTGCGCGCGCGCATCCGGATCAGCGCTTTGTGGTGTTGGGGAATGTCGACGCCCGGTTCGCCTTGCCGCGCAACGTGACGGTCCATGGCGGATATGAGGCGCACGAGATCACCGCCTTGGTGGAGCGATATCGCGTCATGGGCTGGCTCATGCCCGCGATCTGGCCGGAAACGTTCTCTTTCGCAACCCACGAGGCCCTGGCGACGGGCCTGCCGGTGGCGGGGTTTGCGCTTGGCGCACAAGGGGCCGCTTTGGCAACAGCGGAGACGGGCGGTACAGTGGCGCTTGACCCGATTGTGACCGCGCCGGAGCGTTTGTTTGATGCCCTTGTCGCGCAAATCGGCGCGGGCGCCTATCCTCAGGCCATCGCGGCGGAATGAGCGGCGGCCGGCACGGGCCCGCCACCTCGACCCCGATCAGCGCAGGCGCGCCTCAGTTTCCGCATCGAAGAAATACGCGTCCTCCACATCGAAGCTGATCCCGATCGGCGTGCCCGCGGGCGGCGCGTCCTGGTCATGGGCTTCCACGACGATGCGAGAGCCATCGGGGGCGTTGATGTAATGGTAGCTGACCCCGCCGAGGCGTTCGGACAGGTCGATCGTGTGGGTGTCGCCTTCGGTGACGCTGATCTTGTTGGGGCGCACACCAACCGTCACCGCCCCGTTTTCCACCAGGCTCAGGGGCGCGCGCACGGTGGCGCCGCCAAGGGCGGGCACCGTCACGGTGCCGGCCGAATGCACCCCCTCGAAGAAGTTCATTGCCGGGCTGCCGATGAAGCCTGCCACGAACTTGTTGTCGGGATCATTGTAGAGATGCAGTGGTGCACCGACCTGTTCGATATAGCCCGCGCGCAACACGACGATCTTGTCGGCCAGTGTCATGGCTTCGACCTGATCGTGAGTCACGTAGATCATCGTGGCGCCGATTTCCTTGTGCAGGCGCGCGATTTCAACCCGCATCTCGACCCGCAATTCAGCGTCGAGGTTCGACAGCGGCTCATCGAACAGGAACACGTCGGGGCCGCGTACAATGGCGCGGCCGATTGCGACCCGCTGACGCTGACCGCCCGAGAGCGCCTTGGGCTTGCGCTCAAGGTAGTCGTCGAGCTTCAGGATCCGCGAGGCCTCTGCCACCTTCTGGGTGATCTCGGCCTTGGGATAGCCGTTCATTTTCAGGCCGAAGCCCATATTATCGGCGACGGTCATGTGGGGGTAGAGCGCGTAGGTCTGGAACACCATCGCGACGCCGCGCTCCGCCGGATCGGCATGGGTCACATCCCGCGCGCCGATATTGATCTGGCCTTCGGTTGTCTCCTCCAGTCCCGCGACCATCCGTAGAAGGGTGGATTTGCCACAGCCGGACGGGCCGACGAAAACGCAGAACTCACCATCCTCGATCTCAAGGTTGACCCCGTGAATAACCTGGGTCTGGCCGTAGCGTTTGATAACTTCGCTAAGTAGTAGCCCCGACATGTCGTGATCCTTTTCCGGTTATTCTGCTGCATCGGGAAAGCGCCAATCCTGCGCTTCCCCGGCGATGGATGAGACCGCGGCATGGATCCGCGGCAGGTGGGCGTCGAGCCCGGCGAGGCTCGTGCGTTCGGTGGATGAGGTGACGGACACGGCGCCCAATACACGGCCTGCGCGCGTCAAGATTGGAACCGCAACGCAGATGATGCCGGGTTCGTGCTCCTCCCGGTCATAGGCATGGCCGCGGTCGCGAATCGCTTCCAGCTCAGCGCAGAGCGCGGCGCGGTCCGACAATGTCGTGTCGGTGAACGGATGAAAACTCTGTTGCTGCAGGATCGGCTCCAGCTGCGCCTCGGGCAGGTGGGCGATCATCGCCTTGCCGACGCCGGTGCAGTAGACCGGGCCGACCTTGCCGGCCTGCGAATACATCTGAAGCGGATTGCGGGCGTTGATCTTGTCCACGTAAAGCACCTGCCCGCCGTCAAGCTGAGCCAAGTGTACGGTCTCGCCCACCTCAGCGGAGAGCGCATCGAGATAGGGCCGCGCGACGGGTGCGAGTGACGCGCTTTGCCACGCTGCATGGGCCAGGCGCACAAGGCGCAGACCGGGGGCGTAAGTCTGTCGGTCGCTATCATAGACGAGCATGCTTTGCTTCGTCAGCACCTGCACGAGACGGTACAGCGTGGCCTTGGGGTAGGGGCTTTCGCTCAGCAACTCGCCGAACCGCACCGGCCGCCCGAACGCGGCCACGGCATCGAGAACGGCGAGGGCCTTGCCCACCGTTCCTTCGCCGCTTTCTGCGTTGCCCTGTGCCAAGGCGTATCCTCCCGGTTCTGACGGTTCGATGTCCTCCACATCTGGCCGTCGCCGCGCGGGTTTCGGCAGGCCGTCCCACGCTTTGCTGTTGACAAGACTAGGCCCATTCAGCGTAGGATTTCAATATAAGAAACCAGGTTTCACATAATGGAACCTTTTCCGTTGGGATCACTAGGGAGGACACCATGCGATCCATTTTCAAAACCAGCGCTGCGGCGCTGGCTGCCGCGACCATGCTTTCGGGCGCAGCATATGCCGACGGCCACGGCGTATCCGGCCCGCTGCGCATTTTCTCGGACATGTCGAACCCGGCACCGCGCGCGGTGATGGAAGGCATGGTCGAACGCTTCACCGAAGCGAATCCCGGCGTCGAGGTCGAGCTGGTCATCACCGACCGCGAGGCCTGGAAAACGCAGATCCGCAACGTGCTGCAATCCGGCACGGCGGACATCGTGAACTGGTACGCCGGGAACCGCATGGCACCCTATGTAGAGGCAGGCCTCTTCATGGATATCAGCGACCTATGGGAAGAAGGCGGGCTGACCGAAACGCTCGCCTCCACCCAGGGCTCCATGACCATGGACGATGGCATCTGGGGCGTGCCCTACACGTATTACCAGTGGGGTGTGTATTACCGCGAAGACATCTTCGCCGAGCTTGGCCTCGAAGCGCCCACGACCTGGGAAGAGGAGCTTTCGAACTGTCAGGCGATCGTCGACAGCGGCCGCTCCTGCTACACGATCGGCACGCAGTTCCTGTGGACCGCGGGCGGTTGGTTCGACTACCTCAACATGCGCACCAACGGCTATGACTTCCACATGGAGCTGACCGCCGGTGAGGTCCCGTGGACCGATGACCGTGTCCGCGCCACGTTCGAGAACTGGCAGACTCTGATCGACATGGGCGCTTTCATCGACGACCACCAGTCCTACTCCTGGCAGGAGGCTCTGCCCTTCATGGTCAACGGCGAAGCCACCGCGTATCTGATGGGCAATTTCGCCGTGGCGCCGCTGCGCGAAGCGGGCCTTTCGGACGATCAGCTGGGCTTCTACCAGTTCCCGCAGATCGACGCCTCCATCGAACCGGGCGAAGACGCCCCGACCGATACGTTCCACATTGCGGCGAATGCCGAGAACGTGGAAGCAGCCGAAGCGTTTCTGCTGTTCGTGGCATCGGCCGAGAACCAGACACTGATCAACAACGGTGACAATCTGGGTCAGCTGCCGGTCAATTCCCAAGCAGGCGTGGATGACGACGAGTTCCTGAATGCGGGCTTCGACATGCTGTCGAACAATGCAGGCGGCGGTATCGCACAGTTCTTCGACCGCGATGCTCCGGCCGAAATGGCGCAGGTCGCCATGCAGGGCTTCCAGCAGTTCATGGTCGATCCCTCCACGCTTGACCAGGTTCTGCAGATCCTGGAAGGCGCGCGTCAGCGGATCTACTGATCCCACGGCATCGGGCGGCCCATAAGGCGCCGCCCGGACCGATCCAGACATTGCCCGGCCCGCACGTCTTGTGGGCCGGGGCCTCCCCCCAAAGCCGCGCGGGTTTCGCGCGCCATCGAATTCACAAGCTCGTAGAGGACTGGATCCATGGCCAGCGTCACGACCAACCCTCCGATCACCGCAGCCACGCCGACCCCACGGGCGCCCGGTCCGCGCCGGTTCAGCCAGCAGACGATTGCACCCTGGCTGTTCCTGCTGCCCGCGTTCCTGTTTTTCGCGACCTACGTGCTCGTGCCGATCGTTCAGAGCTTCTACATCTCGCTCTACGAATGGAACGGCCTCTATTCCCCCGAATATCGCGCCGTTGAAGGCTCCGGCCTCACGGACCAGGCCTGTGCCGAGTTGGGCAACCGGGCCGGCCGCGAAGAGGGCTGCGAGCTGACAGGCGATACCGTCTGGAATGCCGAATATGTGGGCATGGAGAACTACGCCAACCTCTATTCCGACCCGTTCTTCTGGACGTCGCTGAAGAACAACGTGATCTGGCTTCTGCTCTACTTCCTGGCAATTCCCGGCGGCTTGTTCATCGCGCTCTTCCTGAACCAGAAAGTGTTCGGGATGCGGCTCTATAAATCGCTCTTCTTCTTCCCCTTCGTGCTGAGCCAGGTTGTGGTGGGTCTTGTGTTTTCGTGGTTCATGCTGCCGGGCGCGGATGAGGGATTGCTGAACGTGATCCTGGGCTGGTTCGGCATGGGCCCGGTCAACATCCTCGGTAACAACAACACCGCCACTTACGGCATCATCGCCGCGGGCCTCTGGCCACAGACGGCCTATTGCATGATCCTCTATCTCACGGGTCTCAACGCCGTGGATCCCGAACAGATCGAGGCCGCGCGGCTGGACGGCGCCAAGGGGCCGAAGATGCTCTGGTACGTCGTGCTGCCGCAGCTTTGGCCCGCGACCTTCATCGCCATCGTCGTCACAGTCATTGGCGCGCTGCGGTCCTTCGACCTTATCACCATCATGACCAACGGTGGCCCGGGGTTCTACAACACCTCCGTGCTGGCGTTCTACATGTACGATGTGGCGCTGTCCGAGTTCGGGTTCCGCATGGGCTATGGCTCGGCCATTGCCGTGATCCTGTTCCTCATCATGATGGTCTATATCGCCGGCTTCCTCTGGAAGATGTGGCGGGACGAGAAGGCATAGTCCGATGTTTCCACGCCCAATCCAGCAATATTCGCCCGCCGCCCGCATCGGCTACCAGGCACTTCTGCCCTTCGCCCTTCTGGTGTGGTTGATCCCGCTCCTGGCGGTGATGTGGTTCTCGGTCAAATCCGGGGATGATTTCACGCAAGGCAATTACTGGGGCTGGCCGGAAGGTGGCCTTGAGGGCGTGACCAACTACTGGATGGTCTTCGCGGAATCCGACATGCCACGTTACCTGTGGAACTCGGTGGTGATCACCGTGCCCACGATGATCGGGGCGGTGGCGCTGTCGTGCATGACCGGTTTCGCCCTGGGGGTTTATCGGTTCAAGGGCAACCTTCTGATCTTCTTCATGTTCGTGGCGGGCAACTTTGTGCCGTTCCAGATCCTCATGGTGCCGGTGCGCGACCTCACGGACCAGATGGGCCTCTATGACACGCGCATGGGCCTGATCTTGTTCCACATCGCGTTCCAGACGGGGTTCTGCACGCTCTTCATGCGTAATTTCATCCGCGCCCTGCCGCGAGAGTTGATCGAGGCCGCGCGCGTGGAAGGCGTCAGCGAATACCGCATCTTCTGGTACGTCGTCCTGCCGCTGATGCGGCCGGCCATCGCGGCGCTTTGTGTGCTGATCTTCACCTTCATCTGGAACGATTTCTTCTGGGCCGTGGTGCTCACGCAGTCGCCGGAATCCCAACCCGTCACCGCAGGCATCACCGCCTTCAACGCGCAGTTCCGCGCGATGTATCACCTGATGAGCGCGGGCAGCATCGTGGCTGCCATTCCGCCTGTTGCGATGTTCTTCCTGATGCAGAAGCATTTCATCGCCGGTCTCACCCTCGGTGCGGTGAAGTAAGAGGCGTTGACCATGGACGTGGTCCTGAACACAAGCGGCGCCGACGCATTGCCCGTTGGCGCGAAGGGGGCGAGCCCCGCAAGTCCGGTGCGCACCTGGCGGTTGGACGATGATGGTCGCCAGACCATGGTCTTGACCGCGACGGGCGACCGGCTTCCGCAGGTTGTCTATTGGGGGGCGCCGCTTCCGCTGGATGAAAACCTCGAAACGCTGCACCGGGCCCATGAACTCGATGTCACGGGGGGGATGCTGGACGAAAACCCCGACGTGTCGCTGTGCCCCGAGGCGGTACGGACCTTTCCCGGCCAACCCGGCCTGATCCTGCGCGATGGCGATGGCACACCGCTTTTGCCGAAATTCTGCTATGCGGACGAAGAGGCAGATCAGGACGCGTTGAGCCTGCGCTACACGGATGAGGCCAATGGCCTGTCGCTGATCTTCTTGTTTCGAACTGACTCCTCAACCCGGATCATCACCGCGAAAACGCGGTTGGAGGCCACACGGCCCGTCCACCTGCATTGGCTGGCCGCACCTGTCCTGCCCGCCCCGCAGCAATCCGACGAAATGATTGATTTCGCCGGGCGTTGGACGGGAGAGTTTCAGACCAACCGCACCGCCTGGTCCGCCGGAATGCGATATCGCGAGAACCGGACGGGCCGAACGGGGCACGAGCATTTTCCCGGCCTGTTGATCCCATGCGCCGGCTGCACCAACACGCAAGGCGAGGCCTACGGGTTCCATTACGGCTGGTCCGGCGGACACAGGATGATCGCGGAAGAGCTGCCCGATGGCCGCCGCCAGATCCAGTTCGGCCATGCCGCCCGGATGGAGACCCAGGCCGCGACGAATTTCGAATCTGCCACGCTCTATGTCACCTATTCCCATGTCGGCCTGAATGGCTGCGCAGTCAGTTTCCAGCGCCACCTGCGCGACCGGATCGTGACATGGCCCGACAGGAACCGCCTGCGCCCGGTGCATTACAATTGCTGGGAAGCGGTCTATTTCGATCACAAATTGCATGTGCTGCAAGATATCGCGTCGCGGGCCGCCGACCTGGGAGCGGAGCGGTTTGTGCTCGACGATGGCTGGTTCGGGCAACGGGATGATGACACCCGTTCGCTGAGCGATTGGGAGGTTGATCAGCGGAAGTATCCCGAAGGTCTCCACCCCCTGATCGACCACGTGCATTCCCTTGGGATGACCTTCGGCATCTGGTTCGAGCCAGAGATGATCAACCCCGACAGCGATATCCATCGCGCCCATCCCGATTGGGCCCTGGGCGGGGAGGACCAGACGCTTGGCCGCCAGCAAAAGGCGCTCAACATGGCGCTGCCGGAGGTGCGGGATTTCATCTATGGCCGCATGGCTACGATCCTGCGGGATCATCCAATCGATTACATCAAATGGGACCACAACCGCGTTCTGCCCATGCCCGATGCGGATCAGACGCGCGGGTCCTACGCGTTGATTGACCGGTTGCGCGCCGATTTCCCCCATGTGGAGATCGAAAGCTGCGCGTCGGGGGGGGGCCGTATCGATTTCGGGATCATGCAACGGACACAAAGGGTCTGGCTGAGCGACAGCAACGATGCGTTGGAGCGGTTGCGCATTCAGCACGACGCTGCCTTGTTCCTTCCGATAGCCGTAACGGGCTCCCATGTCGGTCCGCGCCGGTGCCATACGTCGGGACGGGTCTTCGACATCTCGTTTCGCGCATGGGTCGCGGCACAACGCCATATGGGGTTCGAGATGGACCCGCGTGAGTTGGACGAGCGCGAAGCTGCGGTACTGCGCGAAGTCACGAGTTGGTGGAAACATAACCGCAGCTGGATGCTTGGCGCGGATCTCCTGCGCCTGGACAGCGCCGATCCGGCGGTGATGGCGGAACAGCAGATGACGCGGGAGGGCGACCGGTTCGTGGTATTTGCGGGCAAGGCGGCGACGTCTGATCAGATCGCCCCGCGCCCGCTGCGCCTGACGGCGTTGGATCCTGACGCGCGGTACCGTATCACGCTGATGAACCGTGGCACCGCCCCGGCACTGAGCCGTGGGATGCCCGCGCTGAAGGACGGACCGATCGAAGTGTCGGGCGGGTGGTTGATGCATCACGGCCTGACCTTGCCGTGGAATTACCCCGATACGATGTGGGTTCTGGAGGGCGAACGCCTATGAGTGAAACGGCAATCTACCCCGACCTAAACAGTGCATCGGTGTTCATCACCGGTGGTGGATCCGGCATCGGGGCCAGCCTGACGGAAGGCTTCTTGCGCCAGGGCGCGAAGGTGGCGTTTGTCCAGCGCTCCGATGCATCTGCCTTTGCTGACGAGATGGAGGCGGCGACAGGCAACCGCCCGCTGAGCCTGATCTGCGACATCACGGATACCGCGCGCTTGCAGGCCTGCCTTGCAGAGGCCGCGTCGGCCCATGGCACGGTTACCGTGCTGGTGAACAACGCGGCGAATGACAAACGCCACGAGACTCTGGCCGTTGATGAGGACTTCTGGGATTGGTCGATGGCGATCAACCTCAAGGCCTATTTCTTCGGATGCCAGGCCGTGATCGAAGGCATGAAGGCAGCGGGCGGCGGCTCGATCATCAACATGTCGTCGATCAGCTACATGATGGGCAATGCGGGCTACCCGGCCTATACCACGGCAAACGGCGGCATCACCGCCATGACCCGCAGCCTTGCCCGCGAGTTCGGCGCCGACAAGATCCGCGTCAATGCGCTGGCACCCGGTTGGGTCCTGACGGAGAAGCAACTGGAAATGTGGGCTTCCCCCGGGGATCTTGCGGCCCATATGGAACGCATGTGCTTGAAGGACCATCTTGAGCCGCAGGATATCGTGGGCGGAACCCTGTTTCTCGCCTCCCGCGCGTCCAAGGCGATGACGGGCCAGACCATGGTGATCGATGGCGGCGTGGTGACCACCGGATGAGTGGTGCGGCGACATATGCCGATTGGATTGCCGTCGATTGGGGCACCACACATCTGCGGGCCTGGGCGATGGTGGGGGATCAGCCCAAGGCCGAGGCAACGTCCGCCGATGGCATGGGCACCCTGGCGCGAGACGCGTTCGAGCCTGCGCTGTTACGGTTGATCGAGCCATGGCTGGGCCGCGGCGTGATGCAGGTTGTCGCCTGCGGGATGCTAGGCGCACGGCAAGGCTGGTGCGAGGCGCCTTACGTGGCCGTCCCGGCGCGGCCGGGGGATTTGAACCCCATCGACGCGCCGGTGCAGGATCGCCGGATCAGCGTGAAGATCATCCCGGGCCTCAGCCAGGCCAGCCCCGCCGATGTGATGCGGGGGGAAGAGACGCAGATTGCCGGGTTCCTTGCGCGCGAGCCTGACTTCGACGGGGTGCTATGCCTGCCCGGAACGCACGCCAAATGGGTGCGCATTTCTGCCAAGGAAGTCGTCAGTTTCCAGACCTCCATGACCGGGGAGCTGTTTCAGCTCCTGTCCCAGAAATCCGTCCTGCGCCATTCCATTGGCGCGCAGGATGAAGACCCGGAGGCCTTTGCCGAAGCGGTGTCCGACACGATCTCGCGCCCCGAGAAGCTGGCGCAGCGGCTGTTTTCGCTCCGCGCTGAAAATGTGCTGAATAATCTGTCGCTCCAGGCCGCCCGAGCGCGATTGTCGGGCTACCTGATCGGGGCGGAGCTTGCCTCGGCGCGGCCCTATTGGCTGGGGCAGGATGTGGCGATTGCCGGGAGCCCGAACCTGGGACAGGCCTATGCGATCGCGCTCAAGACCCAAGGAATGGAGCCGCGTGTGTTTGACGCTGGGCCGCTGACACGTGAAGGATTGGCCCGCGTGCATGCGTCACTGACGGAGTCTGCCTGATATGTCCCGACCCCTGATCGCGATCTTGCGTGGAATTACCCCCAAAGATGCTGTGCCGATTGCCGAGGCGTTGATCGCGGCGGGGATCGACCGGATCGAAGTGCCGCTCAATTCGCCCGACCCGCTCACGTCCATCGGTGCCATGGCGGAAGCCTGTGGCACACGCGCGCTGGTCGGTGCGGGTACGGTGCTGACCCCGGCGGATGTGCGTGCGGTTGCCGGCGTGGGCGGCAAGCTGATCGTGTCGCCCAATGCGGACGTCTCGGTGATTTCCGAGACAAAGCAGCTGGGATTGCAGAGTTTTCCCGGCGTGTTGACCCCCACAGAGTGTTTCGCGGCCCTTCAGGCTGGGGCCGACGGGTTGAAGATCTTTCCGGCGAGCCTTGTGGGCCCGTCCGGGCTCAAGGCCATCCGCGCCATTCTGCCGCCGGGCACGCAGGTCTATGCTGTCGGCGGCGCCGGGCCGGAAAACTTTGGTGAGTGGATCAAGGCCAGCGCCGACGGTTTCGGCATCGGCTCGGCGCTCTACTCGCCCGGCATGCGGGTCGATGACGTCGCAGCCCGCGCAGCGAAGATGGTTGACGCTTTCGACACGGCCACCAAAGGCGTGGCGGTATGACAGTCGAAGTGTTCGATGACCGCCCCTGCCTTTTGGGCGAGGGGCCGTTGTGGCATCCGGTGCGTGAGCAGCTGTTCTGGTTCGATATCCTCGATTGCCGATTGATGACCCGCGATGCGGATGGCCCCGGGGATTGGCAGTTTGACTGTGCCGTCTCCGCGGCTGCTTGGGTGGACCGGGATCGCCTCTTGATTGCGTCGGAGACGGATCTGTTTGTGTTCGACATCGGGTCGGGCACCCAAACCCGGCTTGTCGGCCTGGAAGCGGACAATCCGCTGACCCGGTCCAACGACGGGCGCGCCGATCCCCTGGGTGGGTTCTGGATCGGCACGATGGGGCATGGGGCGGAGCCCGGCGCTGGCGCGCTTTATCGCTTTTTCAAAGGTGAATTGCGCCAATTGCGGGACAATGTCACGATTCCCAATGCCACCTGTTTTTCGCCCGACGGACGTTACGCCTATTTCGCCGATACGGCGGAGCAGATCGTCTGGCGGTATGGGTTGGGTCGCGATGGATGGCCCATGGGCGCGGCGGAGGTGTTTCTGGACATGCGGCACGACGACCTCAACCCTGACGGGGCGGTCGTTGGCGCGGACGGGACCTTCTACTGCGCACAATGGGGCGCGTCGCGTATCGCTCGTTATGCGCCGGATGCGGGACTTATAGAAGAACTTGCCCTACCCGTCCCGCAACCGACCTGCCCCGCCTTTGGCGCTGGCGGCCTTTTCGTGACCACCGCCCGGCAGGGCCTTCCGGGCGCGGCACTGGATGCGGCGCCACTTTCTGGCCAGACGTTGTTCATCCCGATGGAGACGGTCGGTCAGGCCGAACATCAGGTCATGTTATGAGTCTCAAGCGCACCCTCGGCACCTGCTACTATCCCGAGCATTGGCCCGAGGAGGTCTGGGCCGAAGATGCCGCACGGATGGCGGACCTTGGCCTGACATGGGTTCGGATCGGCGAATTTGCCTGGTCCCGGCTGGAGCCTTCGCCCGGTGATCTACAGTTTGACTGGCTCGACCGTGCGATCGATAGGCTCACCGCCGCTGGCCTCAAGGTTGTCCTGGGCACGCCGACCGCCACGCCGCCGCGATGGATGGTGGATAGGCTGCCGGATATGTTGGCCGTTGATGCCGAAGGCCGCCCGCGCCGCTTTGGCTCAAGGCGGCATTATTGCTTTTCCCACGCTGGCTACCGCGAAGAATGCGTGCGCATCACGACGTTGCTGGCCCAAAGGTTCGGGGCGAAGGTGCACGCTTGGCAGACGGACAACGAATATGCCTGTCACGATACGGTGCTCAGCTACTCCGATGCCGCCCGCCAGGGGTTTCGCGATTGGCTTGCGCAACGCTATCAGTCCACCGACGCGCTAAACCGCGCCTGGGGCAACGTGTTCTGGTCGATGGAGTATGAGACATTCGATCAGATCGACCTCCCAAATCTCACCGTGACGGAGCCGAACCCCTCTCACGCGCTGGATTTCAGGCGGTTTTCCTCGGACCAGGTGGCGCGGTTCAACAGCGCGCAGGTGGCAGCGATCCGCAGACATTCGGACGCACCGATCAGCCATAATTACATGGGCCGCACACTTGATTTCGACCATTTCGAGACCGGTCGCCAGATGGAGATCGCCACGTGGGACAGCTATCCGCTGGGGTTTCTGGAGGACCGCCTGGAGGATCCCGCAGAACACAAGCGCCGCTATGCCCGTCAAGGCGACCCGGACTTTCAGGCGTTTCATCACGATCTGTACCGTGCGGTCGGTCAAAACGGGCGCTGGTGGGTGATGGAGCAACAGCCGGGCCCGGTGAACTGGGCGCCGCACAACCCCGCGCCATTGCCGGGCATGGTTCGGTTCTGGACGTGGGAAGCCTTTGCCCATGGTGCGGAATGCGTCGCCTATTTCCGCTGGCGTCAGGCCCCCTTCGCGCAAGAGCAATACCATGCGGGCCTGTTGCGACCCGACAGCGTGGAGGCCGAAGGTTATGCGGAGGCGGCAGAGGTGGCGCGCGAATTGGCGCAGATGCCGGACGTCGAACAGGCCCAGGCGTCGGTGGCGCTGGTCTTTGATTACGCGTCCGCCTGGGCGTGGGCGGTACAGCCACAGGGGCAGGGATGCGACTACTTCCGCCTGGTCTTCGAAATCTATCGCGGCTTGCGCAAACTCGGGCTGAGCGTCGACATATTACCTCCGGACTGCGCTGATCTGAACGGCTACGCACTCGTCCTTGCACCGGGCATCGTCACGCTGAGTGCCGCGCTGAACGACGCGCTGGGACGGTCAAGAACACAACTCATCCTCGGTCCGCGCACCAACGCCAAGACAGCCGCGCTCAGCATTCCCACGCCCTTACCTCCCGCGATTGACGGCCTTGCCGTCACTGTCAGCCGGGTGGAGACATTGCGCCCGGATATGCCCGTCGACATGGCCGGTGGTGGCGCTGTAAAATTGTGGCGCGAACAGATCGAAAGCAGCGAAGAGGTGATCGAGAAGGATCTGAACGGCGCCCCAATCATGGTTCGCTCCGGCCCGCTTTCGTATCTCGCGGGCTGGCCCGATGAGGTGCTATTGGAACGCATCCTGACACGCGCCGTCATCGCAGCTGGCCTCGATCCTCAACCCCTGCCACAGGACATCCGCATTCGGGATACCGGAGCCACCCGGTTTGTTTTCAATCATGGGTCGGAGCCTGTTGAGTATGAAGGCCATGTGCTCCCGCCGGCCGGGCTCCACTGGATCAAACTCTAAACCACCCCTTCCATTGGTCACAAATACCCCGGGGGGTGCGGGGGGCTGGCCCCCCCCCCGATCGCAGCGCCAAAGGCGTGGCGACATAACTCAAATCCCGTCGATGCAGACGTATTTCGTCTCGAGGTAATCCTCCAGTCCCTGGCTGCCGCCTTCTTTGCCAAGGCCACTTTCCTTCACGCCTCCGAAAGGCGCTTCAACCGTTGTGATCAGGCCGGAATTGATCCCGATCATCCCATATTGCAGCCCCTCGTTCAGGCGGAAGGCCCGGCCCAAATCCTGCGTGTAGGCGTAACTCGCCAGTCCGAAAACGGTGTCGTTGGCCATCGAGATGACCTCCTCTTCCGTCTCGAACTTGAACACTGGCGCAAGCGGCCCGAAAATCTCGTCTTGCGCGAAGGCCATCTCCTGCGTGGCCCCGGTGAGGACCGTGGGCTCGTAGAACGAACCGCCAAGCGCGTGGCGCGCGCCGCCGCAAGCGACCGAGCCACCTTTCGCCTTGGCATCCTCCAGCAACTCTTCGACCTTCTCAACCGCATCCTGATCGATCAGCGGGCCCTGAACCACGCCGTCTTGGCGCCCGTCGCCGACCTTCATCGCGCGGGTCTTTTCCACCAGCTTTTCGACAAATGCATCGTGGATGCCGGATTGGACATAGATGCGGTTGGCACAGACGCAGGTCTGCCCGGAATTGCGGTATTTGGAGACCATCGCGCCTTCGACCGCGGCGTCCAGATCGGCGTCGTCGAAGACGATGAACGGTGCATTGCCGCCAAGCTCCATGGAGACCTTCTTGACCGTATCCGCGGATTGCCGGATCAGTTCCTTGCCCACTTCGGTGGAGCCGGTGAAGGTGATCTTGCGCACTTCTGGCCGCTCCATCATCGCGCCAGCGATTTTCCGGGCGGAGCCCGTCAACACGTTGACGGTGCCCGCCGGATATCCGACCTCTTCGGCCAGCGCGGCCCAGGCCAGGCCCGAATAGGGCGTGGCTGTCGCGGGTTTGGCAACAACCGGGCATCCCATCGCGAGCGCGGGGGCCACCTTGCGGGCCAGCATCGAGGATGGAAAATTCCAGGGCGTGATCATGCCGACCACGCCGATGGGATGTTTGGTCACCAGGATGCGGCGGCCATTGACGCCGGCGGGCACAATCTCCCCCTTGGCGCGGCGCGCCTCTTCGGCGAACCAGCGCACATATTGCGCGCCGATGGCGACCTCACCTTTGGCCTCGGCAAGTGGTTTGCCCATCTCCACGGTCAGAAGCTCGCCAAGCGCCTCCTGATTGTCCATCAGCGCATCGTGGAGTTTCCAAAGCAGGCCCACGCGATCCATCAGGGAGATCGCGGCAAAACCTGCAAATGCCTCCTGCGCGGCGTCGATGGCACGGTGGGTTTCGGCCGCGCCGCAATTCGGGACCGTCCCGATCACATCCCCCGTTGCCGGGTTCGTCACATCGATCGTCTCGCCGCTATCGGCAGCGATCCATTGCCCCGCGACGCTGGCGGCTTCTTTCATCCATGATTGCCAGTCGGCCATCAGCTCATCTCCTTCAACTGGTTCCCCATGATGCGCGCTACGTCGAGCATCCGACAGGAAAAACCCCATTCATTGTCGTACCACCCAAAGACGCGCAGCATGCCGCCCTTGGAGCGTTTGATCTCCGGCCCCGCCACGATCAGCGATTCCGGGCGGGCCCGAAGGTCGGCGCTGACCAGGGGCTTATCGGTGAAGCCGATTATGCCGTCCGCTTGGCCCCGCAAAAACTCCGTTGCAGCTTCCGCGCTCGGCTGGTCGCGGGTCATCACCGCTAGGTCCACGCAGGAGACGGAGGCCGATGGCACCCGCACGGCTGATCCCGTTACCCGTCCGGCCAGCAACGGCAGGACAACATCGACCAGCGCTTCGGCCGACGTGGTTGTCGGCACCATGCTAAGCGCTGCGGCTCGGCTGCGCGCCGGGTCCCGCATCGGCATATCTACCGTCGGTTGGCTGCCGGTGTAGCAGTGGACCGTGGTCATCAACGCGCTATCGAGGCCCCAGGTCTCATCGATCAGCCGAACCAAAGGCGCGATGGCGTTGGTGGTGCACGACGCATTGGAGACAATCCGGTGATCGGCCGCCAATGCCTCATCGTTCGCACCGAGCACCATGGTCAGGTCCGGGTCCGGTGCAGGGCCGGAGATGAGCACGCGCCCGGCGCCGGCGGCAAGGGCTGCCTCGGCCACATCCCGGCCGCCTCGCCCGGTGCATTCCATGAGGATGTCGATATCGGCCAGATCCAGTGCGCCCGCGTCCCGTTCCATCGTCAGGCGAATCTTCCGCTCATCGAGGCAAAGGCACCTATCCTCAACGCGTACGTCACCTGCGAATGGGCCGAAGACGCTATCGAATTCAAAGAGATAGGCGCAGGTCTCCGGCGGGGCGATATCATTGATCGCCACGATTTCGATCTCGGGCCAGTTGGGCCCCAACCGCCCGCCACCAAGCGCCCAGGCCCTCAGAACGGATCGCCCTATGCGCCCAAAGCCGTTGATTGCCACGCGGATGGTCATGCAAGCTGTCCCTCTCGGGGCCGAGTGATGCACGGCGCCACCAAGGCGTGCAAGGGACCTACGCATTTGGACTGATGGGTTTTCTTGATTGGTTCCAGCAGGCACTGTGATGACACCAGATGAAGGAGATAACCATGGCTGCCCTCACCCCACCTGTGTGCAACTTCGACTGGCCGGCGCCGGATTTCTCGCTCCCGGCGACCGATGGCAAGACCTACCGGCTGCGCGACGTGGCCGGGCCCAATGGCACGCTCGTCATGTTCATTTGCAATCACTGCCCGTTTGTTCTGGCCATTCTGGACCGGATGATCCGGGATGCGGCGGAGCTCCAGGAACTGGGGATCGGCGTGGCCGCCATCTGTTCCAACGATCCGGAGGCCTATCCCGCAGATAATTTTGAGAACATGGCGCGCACGGCAGAAAGCCGGGGCTTCCCGTTCCCCTATCTGCACGATGCCGATCAAAGCGTGGCGCGGGCTTATGATGCGGTTTGCACGCCGGATTTCTTTGGCTTCAACGCCGATCTGGGCCTGCAATATCGCGGCCAGCTTGATGCGTCCCGGATGCAGCCCGCCCCTCCGGACGCGCGGCGCGATCTGTTTGAAGCCATGGGGCAGGTGGCGCGCACGGGCAGGGGCCCGGCAGATCAGATTGCCTCCATGGGCTGTTCGATCAAGTGGGCGGCCTAGGGCGTCATCGCCCGACTTTTCCGGCCCCCTCAGGCAGGGGCAACCCCGCTTGATCCTGCATGATCTGCGCCAAGGCGGCGGACACGTCGGCGCGTGGCGTGCATGTCTTGCGCGTGCCCAGATCGACATGCAGCAGAAGGCTTTCGACGGTGGACACAAGCGTGCCATCGCCCCGCATCAGCAGGTGGAACAGGTGCAGCTTCTTCCCTTCAGCGCCCAAGATCCGGGTCTCGGCGCGCAGCCGGTCACCTGCATGCACCTCATCAAGATAGCGCACATGGTTTTCGACCGTGAAGTAGCTCAGTCCTCCCGCAATATACTCGGCGTCTGCGCCGACCATCTCCATGAACCGATCCGTCGCCTTTGACCCGGCCTCAAGGTAATGGGTCTCGTTCATGTGGCCATTATAGTCGGTCCAGCTTTGCGGCACCTGCCGGTCAAGCGTGCAGGGCAGATCGCCGTTGACCGGCCAGATCAGCGTATCCTCATGGCGCCGGATCACACCACCTGCTCCACTTTCCGAGCGTTTCAGGGCCCGTAGGATGCCCACCAGATTATCGTCGCGCAGGCGCTCCAACTCACGGATCGACATATGCCCGGATTGGTCATCCGACTGTCCCGCGATCAGATCCACAAGCTCCCCGGTGAAGTCCGGCACATCCATCAACTTGGTCCAGGGCCATTTCAGCGCGGGGCCAAACTGCGCCATGAAATGCTTCATACCGGCCTCGCCGCCCGCAACGCGGTAGGTCTCGAACAATCCCATTTGCGCCCATCTGAGGCCAAACCCCATCCGGATCGCATCGTCGATTTCCGCAGTTGTGGCGATCCCGTCTTTCACCAACCAGAGCGCCTCGCGCCAGACGGCTTCAAGGAAGCGATCAGCAATGTGGGCGTCAATCTCCTTGCGCACATGTAGGGGATATAGACCCACACTGCGCAGGATTTCGGCGGCCCTGTCGCATTGCGCCGCATCGCCCACCAGCTCGATCAAGGGCAGCAGATAGACGGGATTGAACGGATGCGCGACGATCACGCGCGCGCCCTGCGCCATCAGTTCCGAGGGTTTGAACCCGGAGGTGGAGGATCCGATGATCGCATGCGTTGGGGACAGGACGGAGAGTTGTGCGTGGACCTTGTGCTTGAGGTCCAATCGCTCCGGCACGCTTTCCTGTACCCAATCGGCCCCGGCAACCGCCTCAGCCAGATTGTCGCAAAGCCGAAGCGTACCTTCCGCAGGTAACGCCTTGTCGTAGAGAGCGGGCAGGGCGCGGCGGGCATTGTCCAGAACCGCACCGATCTTGCGCTCGGCCTCCGGATCCGGGTCGAACACGGCCACGTCCCATCCGTTGAGAAGGAACCGCGCCGCCCACCCGCCGCCGATTACGCCACCGCCGATGATAGCTGCCTTTTTCATTCCGGCTTTCCCGCAGGATTCGGGTCGGCGCACCGAACGAGACCTTCGAATGTACCCAGAAAGGAGACGTTTGATGGATATTCGTTTTTCAGGCCTGCCAAGCGACATCGTTGCCCGGATCCGGTCCACCGGTCTGGACTCCTATGGGCAAAAGGTTGAACGGCACAGATCGATTGGCGACGCTTATCCGTGTCGCCATTGTCTGGGAGAAACGCCAAAGGGTGACACGTTCTTGATCCTCGCGCACCGGCCCTTTGCGACGCGCAATCCCTACGCAGAGACGGGGCCGATTTTCCTATGCGCAGCGGACTGTACACCTGCGTCGCAGACGAAGACTGCACCACCCATCCTGCGCTCGCCACGTTATCTTGTGCGCGGTTACGATGCGGCTGAGCGGATCGTCTATGGGACCGGAGAGGTGGTTGATACACCTCGCATCGCGGAATTCGCGCAGGCACTGTTTCGGGACGCGAAGATCGCGTTTGCGGATGTGCGCAGTGCGTCGAATAATTGCTTTCAATGCCGCATTCACCGGGCTGAGTGATCGTCATGGCGTCACGCTCCGCTGCAATTGACCGAGGTCGTAGCCGTTGAAATCCAGCACTTCGCGCGCGGCGGCCAGCCTGTCCACGGGGATTTCTGGATCGCGATTAAGGATCCATCCGACCCGACCATTGGGAGCGCCGACAACGGCGGTGCGGTAGCCTTCATCGACCCAGAGCACCCAATAGGGTGCGGAAACCGGCACGCCTTGCAGCCGGACCGAGAGGCGGCCAAGCCCCTCATCGGTTGCCGTCCCGGTGATCTCACCGCTCGGCTGGCCATTGGCATCAAGGCAGATATTGCGCACCGTGATTTGGCCAGCGATTTCAGACGCGCCGTATTCCGCGATGGCGCCGGGGCAATCGGATTGGAACGGATTCGGATAGCGTGCCACCTCATACCAACGGCCGAGATACCGGCTGGCATCGAAGTTCGCGCTCGAAGCGATGGTGACGTCCTGATCGCGGTAACCGGGGCCGATAACGGCCCCGCAGGACGCCAGAAGGAAAAGCGCTGCGAGGCTGGTTCTCATCAGACCGGTGCCCGCTTGGTCAGGCCCAGTTTTTCTCGCACCGCCGCAGGCCCGATTAGCCGTGCGCCCATGCCTTCGATCACGCCCACCGCGCGCTCCACCAATTGGGCGTTGGTCGCCAAGACGCCTTTGTCCAGCCACAGGTTATCCTCCAATCCCACCCGCACATTGCCGCCCGCCAGAACCGCCGCGGCGGCATAGGCCATCTGGTTTCGCCCCAGGGCAAAGGCGGAAAACGTCCACTCGTTCGGCACGTTGTTGACCATCGCCATGAAGGTGTTCAGGTCATCCGGCGCGCCCCAAGGGACGCCCATGCACAATTGCACCAGCGCGGGCGCCTTCAGCACGCCTTCCTTCACCAGTTCCTTGGCAAACCAGAGATGCCCGGTATCAAAGGCCTCTATTTCCGGCTTCACACCCAGATCGGTCATCATCCGCCCCATGGCGCGCAACATGCCTGGCGTGTTTGTCATCACGTAATCGGCTTCCGCGAAATTCATCGTGCCGCAATCGAGCGTACAAATTTCCGGCAGGCATTCGGCAATATGGGCCACGCGCTCCGTCGCCCCGACCATATCCGTGCCATCACGCACTGGAAGCGGCGCATCGGTGGAGCCGAAAACAATATCGCCACCCATTCCCGCAGTCAGGTTCAGGACGACATCTACATCCGCATCCCGGATCCGCTCCGTTACCTCCCGATAAAGGGCCAGATCGCGCGACGGCACACCGGTTTCAGGATCCCGAACGTGGCAATGGACGATGGCCGCCCCCGCCTTCGCCGCATCAATTGCGCTCTCGGCGATCTGTTTGGGGGATCGGGGTACATGGGGGCTGCGGTCCTGCGTGCCGCCTGATCCTGTGACCGCACAGGTGATGAAGACGTCCGTGTTCATGGCCAACGGCATCAATGGAATCCTTTGCCAATAGGGGATGATGCGCGCGACGAGGCGTGCGGGAAGTGCACCGTTTCCATCCTCATTTTCCTTTCCAAACCGGATTGCGTTTCTCGGCAAAGGCCCGCGCGCCTTCCAGTTGGTCTTCCGATCGATATAGGCGCTCAACCGTTTCAAACTGGCTCTTGGTGATCTTGTTCAGTGCATCCTGAAACTTCATGTCCTCGGCTTCACGCACGATTTCCTTGATCGCCGCGTTCACGAGCGGCGGGCCAGAGGCGATCAGGGCGGCCATGGTGCGGGCCTCTTCCATCAGGTCATCCGCGGCCACAATGCGGTTGATCAATCCCCAGCGCGCAGCTTCCTCGGCGTCCAGCCAACGACCGGTGAACAGCATTTCCATTGCGATATGGTAGGGGATCCGCTTGGGGAGCTTGATCGAGGCCGCATCGGCCACGGTGCCGGAGCGGATTTCCGGCAAGGCAAAACTTGCATGCTCCGCAGCCAGGATGATGTCGGCGCTCAGCGCCAGTTCCAGCCCGCCGCCGCAGCAGATGCCGTTCACGGCGCAGATAACCGGTTTGTTCAGCCCGCGCAGCTCCTGCAGGCCCCCAAAGCCGCCAACGCCGTAGTCGCCATCCACCGCGTCGCCATCAGCGGCGGCTTTCAGGTCCCAGCCGGGACAAAAGAACTTCTTGCCCGCCCCGGTGATCAGCGCCACACGCAGGTCCGGATCATCGCGAAACGCGGCGAACACTTCTCCCATGATCCGGCTGGTCTTCAGGTCAATCGCGTTGGCCTTGGGCCGGTCGAGCGTCACCTCCAGCACGTGGCCGTTGCGGTGGGTCTTGATGGGGGTCTCACTCATCATGTTTCCCTCAATCTGATCAGGGCGTCGGCGGCGACAGCGCGGTTAGGCGTACATAGGAGCGGGTTGATTTCCACTTCGAAAACGCGCTCCGCATGGGCCATCACATAGTCCTGCACGGCAAGGACGGCGCTGACAATCGCGGATCGGTCGGCGGGCGGCGCGCCCCGGTATCCGCCGATACGGGGCGCAATGCGGAGCGTGTTCAATGCAGCGTCGATTTGTGGAGATGTGACGGGCAGCAGCAGATGCGTGGTGTCATCGAGCAGTTCAGTGAAGGTGCCGCCCGCCCCAAGGGTCAGGACCATGCCATGGGCCTCGTCACGCAGCACCCCGATCAGCAACTCCACCACCACATTATCGATCATTTCTTCTACAAGATATGACTTGGCCGCCATTTTTCGTGCCGCCTGCTTGGCCTCCTCGCCACCAGTCAGGCCCAATCGCACCGCACCAGCCTCGGTTTTGTGCGGAACGCCTTCGGCTTTCACGACAACCCGTCCACCGATCCGATCCGCCACGGCACCGGCCTCTGCCGCGGTAGCGGCCATTTCCGCGCGGGGCACGGCAAGACCATAGGCTTTCAATTCTGCCTTCGACGCACTTTCCGTCAGGACCGTGCCTGGCCCGTCGGGGGCCGGTAGGAGCAGGGGTGACGTCTTATCGCGAAGTCCGACTTTTGCGGCTATGCCGATGGCGTCCATTGCATCGTTCAGGCCACAGAGAGGAATGATGCCGCGTGCAATCAGGCGCTCCGCAACTCTTTCCGGCAGGGTTTCCGGCAGGCTGGCGAGGATGGCGATGGGGCGACCTTTCGCGGCCATCGCATCAGCCGCAGCCTCGATGACCAGATCCCATTCCGGGGCTGTGCAGCGGTCGCTGCGCGGAAAATCCAGCACGACGAGGGCCAGCGCGATGTCATCGTCAAGCATCGCCGCGAAACAGGCCGCCATGGCGCGGCGGTCAGCCCAGATATAGGTGTGGTAGTCCAGCGGATTGGCCAGCGACACCTTCGGGCCAAGAGCCTCACGAAGCGCAGTACGCTGCTCTCTGCTGAGCGGTGGAAAAACCACATCGCGACCGAGGGCGAGATCGGCCATCAGGCCCGCCTCGCCGCCGGAACAGGACATTGAGGCAATGCGGTTCGACGGCAGTGGCCCGGTGACATGGAGCAGTTTCAGGACCTCAAGAAAGGTGGTCAGGCTGTCGACCTGCCCGATACCCAGACGCGCCAGTAAGGCTCGCGCGCCGGCATCGCTTCCGGCAAGGGAGGCGGTGTGGGACACGGCCCCCAACCGCGCCTGATCCGATGCGCCCACTTTCAGCGCGACAACCGGCTTGCCAACGGCATGAGCCGTCGCGGCCAAGGCCTCGAACCGGCGCAGATCGCCGATCCCTTCGATATGGAGCCCAAGCGCTGTAACGCGCGGATCCTCAAGCAAGGCTGTGCCGATGGCCGATAGGTCGGTCTGCGCCTGGTTGCCGGCGGTTACAAGGCAGGCAAGCGGCAATCCCCGTTTCTGCATCGTCAGGTTCAGGGCGATGTTCGAAGACTGGCTGACGATGGCGACACCCCGATCCACAGCCACCATCCCATGATGATCCGGCCAAAGGGCGACCTTGTCCAACCCGTTGATAAGTCCGTAGCAATTCGGTCCAAGAATCGGCATGCGGCCGGCGGCACGTAGCAAGGCCGCCTGCAGATCGGCGCCATCTTTCAACTCGGCGTTCGCCTCCCGAAAGCCGGACGCGAAGCAGATCGCGCCGCCCGCCCCGCGACGTGACAGCTCTGCAATCACCTCGACGGTTGCTTGGCGATTGACACCGACAAACGCTGCATCGGGGACGCCCGGCAAGGCGTCGACCGAAGGGAATGCCGCCACGCCCGCAATGTCCGGCTTCGTGGGATGCACCGCCCAGAGCGTGCCTGTGAACCCGATCTTCTGGCATTGCCGGATCACGTTGGCACACCACGCCCCACCGCCCACAACGGCAACGGATCGCGGCCGCAAGAGGCGGTCGAGTGCCATGTCAGGCCCCCAAGGGGCGAAACAGATCGCGGCTGATGATGTGGCGCTGGATCTCCGACGTGCCATCCCAGATCCGCTCTACCCGCGCATCGCGCCAGAACCGCTCGATGGGGAAATCATCCATCAACCCCATGCCGCCGAAGATCTGCAAAGTAGTGTCGGTCACCCGCGCCAGCATCTCGGTCGCGTAGAGCTTGGCGCTTGCGATTTCGCGGTTGGCGGGCAGGCCCTGATCCAGCCGCCATGCGCCTGCCAGCGTCAGCCAATCGGCGGCGTCAATCTCGGTGATCATGTCGGCGACCTGAAAGCTGACGCCCTGGAACTTGGCAATGGCCTGCCCGAATTGCTTGCGCTCGGCGGCGTAGTCCAAGGCCATGTCGAAACACCGCCGCGCGCGACCGACGCTGAACGCGGCCACGGTCAAACGGGTGGCATAAAGCCATTCGTTCATTACGTCGAACCCGCCGTCGACCGCCCCCAGAACCTGCGCTTCCGGCAGGCGGCAATCGGTGAATTCAAGGATGCAGTTCTTGTACCCCCGGTGGCTGACGGAATTGTATCCGGCGCGAACCTCAAAGCCCGGATGACCGCGATCCACCAGAAAACAGGTGATGCGTTTCTTTGGGCCCTTGGGCGTCTCGTCCACGCCGGTGGCCACGAAGACGATGAAGAAATCCGCGTGATCGGCGCCGGAGATGAAGTGCTTGGATCCGTTCACCACCCAATCGCCGCCGTCGCGTATGGCGGAACACGCCATGCCGCGAACGTCCGATCCCGCGCCTGGTTCCGTCATGGCCAGCGCGTCCATCCGCTCCCCCCGCACAGCGGGGAGCAGGTAACGCGCCCGCTGCTCTCCTTCGCAGGCCATCAGGATATTCTGCGGCCGACCGAAGAAATGTGTGAGCGCCATGGAACCGCGCCCCAACTCCCGTTCCACCAATGTGAAATCGAGATGGGAGAGGCCGGCCCCACCCACGCTTGGGGGGAAGTTGCAGGCATAAAAGCCCAGATCGATGACTTTCTGTTTGATGTCCTGCGCCAATTCGGGCGGCACCTCTCCGGTGCGCTCGACCTCGGCCTCGAAGGGGTAGATCTCGTTCTTCACGAAACTGCGCACGGTTGAGACAATCATCTCCTGCTCGTCACTCAACCCGAACTGCATCCCACGTTCCTCCTTGTGCTTGGATCAATGGTAGCCGTACCGTTTGGCAATACCTTGCAGAATGCGGCTCAAATCATGCGGAATACGAAACAGACCGAACTCTTCGCCATGCTGCTTTTCGACGGCTTCTCCAACTTCTGCCTCGCCAATGCGGTGGAGCCGTTGCGGGCTGCCAACACCCTATCGCGCAAGCCGCTCTATG
This sequence comes from uncultured Roseicyclus sp., assembly GCA_947494975.1. Taxonomy (GTDB): domain Bacteria; phylum Pseudomonadota; class Alphaproteobacteria; order Rhodobacterales; family Rhodobacteraceae; genus Gymnodinialimonas. Next base: position 750,692 of record CANLXA010000004.1, read on the forward strand.
CTTGGCGGTTTCTGGGGGTCAGCGACGCCCCGCTCGCGTCGTCCAGCGGTATGCCCGTGACCCCTGAGGCGCTGAAACCTTCAACGCAAGGTGATTATCTTTTCGTGATGCCGAGCTATGGGCACCACAAGCTGGCCACGGCGCGGACTTTGCGTGTCTTGCGGGGGGCAGCGGCGCGGTTTGATACGCTGGTTGGGTTGGACACGGGGTCGTGGCTTTTGGCTGCGGCGGGGCTCTTGTATGGGTATCGTGCCACGGCCCATTGGGACATCATGGGTGCCTTATCCGAGGCCTTCCCGGACGTCACCGTTACCGAGGATCGCTTTGTCATCGACCGGGATCGCGCCAGTTGTGGCGGGGCCACGACGACGCTTGACCTGATGCTGGAGCTGATCGAGCGTCGCCATGGCGCATCCCTGGCTTTGGAAGTGGCCGCGCTTTTCATGTATGGCGAGCGGGATCCGAAAATGGATCCTAACCGCCTCATCCCCCCCCACGAAACCCTTCGCGCGGCGGCGGCCCTGATGCGGCGCAACATCGAGGATCCTCTGCCGATCCCGCGCATTGCCGCCGGGCTTGGTCTGGGGCAGCGGGCCCTGGAACAGGCCTTCAAAGCCAACAGCCCCCTTAGTCCGGCGCAGCTTTATCGCGCCATCCGGCTGGCTGAGGCGCGGCGGCGTCTGGAACAGACGCGGGGCAGCGTGGCCGAGATTGCCTTGCGCTCGGGCTATCGCGATGCGACCGCTATGACACGCGCCTTCAAGGCGGAGTTCGGCCTGACGCCCTCCGCCGCGCGGCGGGCGAGTGTGCAAAGAGGCTGATATGGCGACGATGAGTGTGGGAGAGGCGTTGATCGCGCTGTTGGAGCGGCGCGGCGTGAACATGGTGTTTGGTATTCCGGGTGTTCACACGGTGGAGCTCTATCGCGGGCTCAGGGCTTCGCCGATCCGTCACGTCACGCCGCGCCATGAACAAAGCGCGGGGTTCATGGCCGATGGATATGCACGCGCGACCGGCAGGCCTGGCGTCTGCCTGCTGATCACCGGGCCGGGTGTAACGAACGCGATCACGCCCATGGCGCAGGCGCGGGCGGATTCCATTCCCATGCTGGTGATCTCAGGCGTCAATCGTGTGGCAACCCATGGGCACGAGGAGGGATTTCTGCATGAATTGTCCGATCAGGCGGCGACGATGCGAACGGTTGCGATCTGGAGCCACACACTGCACTGCGCCGACGATTTGGAGCGTGTGATCGCGCGGGCGTTTACAACCATGACGGCCGGGCGCCCCGGGCCGGTTCATATCGAGATCCCACTGGATGTAATGGCTCAGAAGGTTACCCTTCCCGTCGAGCGCCCCGTGCACGATACCCGCCGCGCCCCGGATCCCGCGACGATTATCGAGGCCGCAAAACGCCTCGCGACGGCAAAGCGCCCGTTGGTCCTTGCCGGTGGCGGGGCCGTCGGGGCAGCGGCGGAGCTGGAGCACCTGGCCGAACGCCTTGATGCGCCGGTTATCACCACCACGAATGGCCGTGGCATTCTTGGTAACCACGCCCTGCGCGTCCCGGCGAGCCCTTCCTTCCCGGTGATCCGGGAGGCCATGGCAGCGGCGGATCTTGTCCTTGCCATCGGCACCCAGATGGGCCGCACGGATTACGACGTCTACGACACGGGCGAGCGGCCAAAGCTTGCGCAATTGATCCGGATCGATTGCGATCCGGTGCAGATCACGCGGGGTGCCACGCCCGACCTGCCCGTGGTCGCAGATGCGCAACTGGCCGTGACGGCCCTGCTGGACGAAACACGAGACCTTAACCGGTCGGGTACGGGGATATCGCAGGCTGCAGTGCTCAGGACGGCGGCCCGTGATGCCGTGAGCGACGAGTACAAGGCCTGCATCGGGATGATCGACATGATCCGTGGTGCCATCCCGGGCGTCCGTATCGTGGGCGACAGCACGCAAGCCGTTTACGCGGGCAACATGTACGCCGACATTGATCAGCCGCGGGGCTGGTTCAATGCGGCAACAGGGTATGGCGCGCTTGGGTTCGGGGCGCCGGCGGCCATCGGCGCCGCGCTTGGCGTGCCCGAAACGCCTGCGGTCTGCATCACCGGTGACGGTGGGTTCCAGTTTTGCCTTTCGGAAATCGGGACGGCCATGGACGAGGCTGCGCCGGTGATTTTCATTGTGTGGAACAATAGCGGCTACCAAGAGATCGAGCGCTACATGGAAGCCAATGATATTGACCCGGAAGGCGTCACGCCGTCCGCCCCGGACTTCGTGCAGGTCGCCGCCGCCTATGGCATGGCGGGTGAGGCAATTGAGGGGCTGGATGGCCTGGCAAAGGCATTGGAGCGCGCACATGCGGCGGCCGCGCCGCGGCTGATCGAGATCAGAATGCCTTAGAGCGCAATTGTCTAAGCGTGTGGCCGGTTTCAGGTTGGCTGCTCCATCGCCAGCCCGTCCAGGATCGGGCAATCGGGCCGATTATCCCCGGCGCAAGCCGTGATCAGAGCGGCAAGAGTGCGACGCATTTCGGACAAGTCGCGGATCTTGGCGTCGATCTCATCCAGATGCCCGCGGGCGATTTCTTTCACCTCGGCGCTTGTCCGGCTGTCATCTTCATACAATTGAAGGAGATTGCGGCAATCGGCGATGGAAAACCCCAAGGCGCGCGCCCGTCCCAGAAAGGCCAGCTTATGCAGATCCGTATCACGGAAAGCGCGGTATCCATTGGCGCCACGCTGCGGGCGGATCAGGCCGATCTCATCGTAGTAGCGGATCGTCTTGGCGGGTAGACCCGAGGCCTTGGCGACATCTCCGATATTCATGTTTCGGCTCCTATTCAGCGGGCGCCGTGCGGGGCGCGCGTGTGGCCCGTTCAGCGGGCCGCTCCTCCATTGCAGGCCGAATGCCCCGAAGGCGCAACGCGTTGGTCAGGACCGACACCGACGACAGGGCCATCGCGCCGGCGGCGAAGATCGGCGACAAAAGAAGGCCCGTGAACGGGAACAAGACGCCAGCAGCCACCGGGATCAACGCCGTGTTATAGGCAAAGGCCCAGATCAGATTCTGCCGGATATTGCCCATCGTTCGGTGCGAAAGCTCGACCGCATTCACAATTCCGGCCAGATCGCCGGACATCAACACCACATCGGCGCTTTCAATTGCCACGTCGGTGCCGGTGCCAATCGCGATGCCCACATCGGCCTCGGCGAGGGCGGGGGCATCGTTGATGCCATCGCCCACGAAAGCCACAGGTCCATGATCGGCGCGCAGGCCTTGGATGGCCGATACTTTGCCATCCGGCAGGACGTCAGCCAGAACGTGATCGATCCCCAGCTCCGCTGCGATCACGTCAGCTGTGGCGCGCTTGTCACCCGTGATCATCGCGACTTTCAGACCGCGCGCGTGAAGCGCGGTGATCGCGGCTCTGCTGCTGGCTTTCACGGGATCGGACACCGCGATGACGGCCGCTGCCACGCCATCGATTGCCGCGAAGAGGGCGGTCCGCCCTCGTGCCGCCAAGCGCGCCTCGGCCTCAGCCAGAGGCCCAAGTGCAATGCCCTCACGTTCGAGCAGGCGGGCCGCCCCCACCAGCACGTCACGCCCGTCTACATTGGCCCGAACGCCGAAGCCCGGAAGAGCTTCAAACGCTGTCACCAGTGCGAGTGACACGCCATCTGCCCGCGCGGCGCGCAGGATCGCCTCGGCAATGGGATGTTCGGACGTGGCCTCCACCGCCGCGACCAGGGCAAGCACATCCGCCCGGTCCATTCCGTCGTCCACGATCAGGTCGGTCAGTTCTGGTCGCCCCTCCGTTACCGTCCCGGTCTTGTCCAGCGCCACAACCCGCGCGCTTTCCAACGCCTGCAGCGCATCTCCCTTGCGGAAGAGAACGCCGAGTTCAGCGGCGCGGCCCGTGCCCACCATGATTGACGTCGGCGTGGCAAGGCCCATTGCGCAGGGACAGGCGATGATCAGGACGGACACGCCGGCCACCAGTGCGAATGTGCCTGCCGGATCCGGCCCGACAAGAAGCCAGACAATTACCGTCAGCAGCGCCACGGCCATGACGGCGGGCACGAACCACAGCGTGACCTTGTCGACCAGCGCCTGAATCGGCAGCTTCGCGCCCTGTGCGTCCTGCACCATGCGGATGATCTGCGCCAGAGTGGTATCTGCGCCGACGCGAGTCGCCCGGAACCGGACCGCCCCGGCGCCGTTCACGGTGCCGCCCGTCACCGCGTCGCCTTGGCTTTTTTCCACCGGGACCGGCTCGCCAGTGATCATGCTTTCATCGATGTAGCTGGTGCCTTCGACCACCTCACCATCCACCGCCAAACGCTCACCGGGCCGGACGATCACAACGTCTCCGACAACAATCTGATCGGTGGCGAGGTCGACGGCCTCACCGTCGCGAAGCACGCGGGCCGTCCGCACCTGCAGGCCCAGTAGCGAGCGGATCGCGGCCCCGGTTCGCCCCTTTGCACGCGCCTCCAGAAATCGGCCCAAAAGGATCAGGGTCACGATGACGGCGGCGGCCTCGAAGTAAACCGCGCGGGCGATGTCGGGCAGGAGGCTTGGCAGGAAGGTTGCGACCAAGGAATAGAGATACGCGGCCGATGCGCCGACCGCGACAAGGCTGTTCATATCCGGTGCGGCGCGGATCAGGGCAGGCACGCCCTTGGCGAAGAACACGCGTCCCGGGCCGGCCAGCACCAGCGTCGTCAAGACGAACTGGATGATCCAACTGGCCTGATGTCCGATCGTATTGCCGATCAGCATGTGGAGCGCCGGGATCAGATGGCCGCCCATCTCCAACACAAACACCGGAAGGGTCAGGATCGCCGCAAGTGTGAACCGTCGCCAGGCCAATGTGGCCTCTTGCGCCTTTTCCGCTGCGTGGTCGAGCGGAGCATCGGATGCCGCCACCCGCGCGGCATAGCCAGCATCGGTAACGGCCGTCGCGATCTGGCTGGGCGTTGCCGCATCCGCCAGATACGTGACCTTCGCGGTTTCGGTGGCCAGGTTGACAGCACCGCCGATCACGCCGGGGATCGCGGCAATGGCCTTGTCGACCCGCCCCACGCACGACGCGCAGGACATGGAGGATATCGAAAACGTGGCCTCGGCGCTCCGAGCCGGATAGCCAAGGTCGGACAGGACGCTGCTTGCCTGAGCGATTGCCGCGGCATCGTCCGCGCGCACTTGTGCGCTTTCCGTCGCGAGGTTCACGGCAACATCCGTGATTCCGTCAACATCCGCCAAGGCACGCTCGACGCGCCCGACGCAGGACGCGCAACTCATCCCTTCGATCCGAAGGGTAATTGTGTTGGACAGGGGCAGCATGGATGTCTCCGGTATCGGCCGAGCCCTCTACATAAGGGTTCCAGTGACGGGAAGGTCAAGGATGTCATGCCATTTCTGTTTTGGGACCGGCTTGGACCCAATGTGAGGCAGCTTCTTCCAGCCGCTTGACGCAGGTGGCAATATGCTGTGTGGACCACGACAAGCTGGATAGTACGGTCGCTCGCTCAAACCAGCCAAGGGGCGCTGTGCTGGCTGTGTCAAACAAGTGCTGCTTGCAATGGCCCGCGCGCCAAGGCGTTCAGGGTGGAAAGCGATTGGCGGCTTGGATCAGAAGGTTATCCTGACGATACGCCAGAACGCCGTCTTTAGGAGAGGTGAGGATGCCAACAAATGCCATCATCGGCGGTTGGAATGTGACAAACCGGTTGGCTCGCCACATCAGCTACGGGACCGAAGGCCTCAGCGGTCCGGACCTTCGCCAACGGCGTACCCTGAACGCGGTATCCGCACTCATTCCCCTTTCGGGCATATCCTATGCATCATTGTATTTGCTGACGGATGCCCAGGGCCTTTGGCCGGCTGCGGCGTCCGTTTCACTTTTCTGCCTGTTTCTGTTTTGGCCAATGATAGCGGCCAGAAGCGAGTTGGCCGCTTGGATGTTTGGAGCAGTGGTCGCAGTCGTCGTACAGGCCCTTCTCGTGTGGCTCTTGGGGCGCGACTCCGGCCTGCACCTGTATTTCCTGAGCATCCCGGTCATAGCGATTGTTTGCTTTGGCACGAGACCTATCGGAGGGCTGTTGGGGCTTGCCGTGGTGTGCGCCGCAGCCATGGCCTTTGCAGAGCTTTTGCTGGTTGGTCCGGCGCCGTTCATCCGGGTAGATGACGGCCTCCTGAATTTTCTGCAGATAAGTGCGTTTGCCGTTGTCACGGGGTTTGTCACGCTGGGGGTCTTTGTCGGCTTCCTGCATGCCGATACCGCGGAACGCGCCCTTGAGGTGGAATATGCGAGATCCGAGGATCTGCTCTATAGCCTGCTGCCCAGGGAAATAGCGGGACGGCTCAAGGCCGAACCCAACACGACCATCGCCGACAGCCTTCCCAACGTCGCTATCGTTTTTGCAGATATTGCCAACTTCACGCCCATGTCAGCGAGGCTTGATCCGAGGAAGGTGGTCGAGCTGTTGAATGGCGTCTTCACCCAATTCGATAGCCTCGCGGACAAGCATGAGTTGGAAAAAATCAAGACAATCGGCGACGCCTACATGGTGGCTGCGGGCATGCCGAATTCCTGCGGTGACCCTGCGCACCGCGCGGCGGAGATGGCGCTCGACATGCTCGACGTGGCGCGCGCCTCGTCAACGGTGGTTCCGGAGGGGTTCGAAATCAGGATTGGCCTCCATGTCGGTCCGGTCGTTGCCGGTGTCATCGGAAATCGAAAGCTCTTCTATGACGTTTGGGGGGAAACCGTGAACACGGCAAGCCGGATGGAAAGCTACAGCGCGCCGGGGCGCATCCTCATCACGCCGGCCGCGAGGGAACAACTGGGCGACGACTTCGCATTTGAACCGCGCGGCGAGATCGAAGTGAAGGGGATTGGTATCGTGGACACGTGGTGGCTGACCGGTCGTCGAGCGGCGCGCGGTCACTGACAGTCAGGACCATCAAGGCCGTCGGCTCATCAGATCGATGGGCGCGGTTGGGGGCCGTAGAGCAGAGATGGTTTCAAGAGCATTCCAATGATCTGAGACGGCGCGAAGTGGGTTCGGTTCAAAGTGCGTTTGCTCCCGGGGCTGGACTGTCGCGTGGGCTTCGTTACCAAGGGCGTATGAAGCCCTTTGCCGTCGATCCTTCCCGGTTCCTCCGCGACCTCCACACGCTTCGCGGCTTTGGCAGGGATGGCAGCGGCGTCCGGCGTCGCGCATTTACCCAAGCGGACCTCGACGCACGCGATTGGCTGGCCGAACGTATGGCGCAAGCCGGGTTGGAGCCGCGCTTCGACCCCGTCGGAAACCTCTTCGGTTTGGCGCCGGGGCGGTCGTTGTTGCTTGGGTCTCACTCCGATAGCCAGCCCGAAGGTGGGTGGCTCGACGGCGCATTGGGGGTGATCGCGGCGCTCGAAATCGCGCGCGCGAGCGCCGAGGCCGGTGGTCCGGCCTTTTCCGTGGTGAGCTTTCAGGATGAGGAAGGGCGGTTTGGCGCCCTGACCGGCAGTTCGGTGTGGTCCGGTAAACTAAGCCTCGCGGATGCCGACGCTTTGCTGGCGACGGATGGCAGGCGTTTTGCCGATGCGCGCGCACGCCTCGGCGACCGAATGGGCGACTTCATCGATCCGGAGCGATTTTCCGGCTTCCTGGAGATGCATATCGAACAGGGCCCGGTCCTCGACCAGGCCGATGAGACCATCGGAGTGGTCACCGGCATCGTCGGCCTGCGACAGTTCCAGATCACTGTGCAGGGGGAACAGAACCACGCAGGCACCACACCGATGGCCATGCGGCGCGATGCGTTCACGGCAGTCACACATATTGCGACGGCGCTGGAGGATCGATTTGCAAATGTGGTTACCCCGCAATCGGTCTGGACCATCGGACATTTACGGCTTGAACCGAACGCATCGTCGATTGTACCGGGCCGGGCGGTGTTCACCTTGCAATGGCGCGACGCGGACGACGACCGCCTCGCACGGATGGAGGGCGTGATTGTCGATACGCTTGAAGAGATGCGGCGCACGACGGGATGCTCCATCGCGGTGGACCGGCTTCGTCAGGATCTCGTGCCGATGCCCATGGATATCGCCATGCAAGACGCGCTGTCGCAGGCGGCCGAAGTTGTGGCTCCGGGACGGTGGAGATCGATGCCATCCGGCGCGCTCCATGACGCATCGAACGTCGCGGTGCTGATGCCCGTCGGGATGCTCTTCGTACCGTCGATCAACGGCATTTCCCATGCATTTGAGGAAGACACGGCCGAGGCGGATCTTGTGACCGGGTTAGAGGTGCTGGCGGACGCAGCGCGGCGTCTTGCCGGATAGCGATAGAGAAGGACACGCCTTGCAGCTTCATCATATTGCCCCGAACCGGAAGGCGACCGATGAGGACCGCTTGGTCGTCGGTGTCGCCCAGATTGCGCCGGTCTGGCTGGATCGCGTGTCGACCCTGTCGAAGGTCGAGGCCGCCATTGAGACGGCGGCATCGCAGGGGTGTCGCCTTGTTGCCTTTGGCGAAGCGCTCGTGCCCGGCTATCCGTTCTGGATCGAGCGGACGGACGGCGCGCGGTTCAACGATGATCGGCAGAAGCACCACTACGCCCGGTATCTCGATCAGGGTGTCGTGATTGAACGCGGTGATCTGGATGGTGTGAAGGCGCTTGCGTGCCTGCATCAGATTGCGGTGTACCTTGGCGTGATGGAACGCGCCCCGGACCGGGGCAGCCACAGTCTGTATTGCAGCCTAGTCTACATTGACGCCGCCGGTGCAATCCAGTCCGTTCACCGCAAGCTGCATCCGACCTATGAAGAGCGGTTGGCGTGGGGGCAGGGCGACGGGCAGGGGCTGGTTGTTCATGATCTTGGCCCGTTCCGTGTGGGCGGATTGAACTGCTATGAAAACTGGCTGCCTTTGGCGCGGGCGGCGCTCTATGCGCAGGGGGAAAGCCTCCACGTGTCTGTATGGCCGGGCGGTTTGCACAACACGCACGATCTACCGGCCTTCATCGCCAAGGAAGGCCGCAGTTATGTCATTGCGTGCTCGGGCCTGATGCGCGCGCAGGATTTCCCGGCCGACACCCCTGATCTCGATCGCATTCTGTCTGATGGGGCCGATATCGTCGCCAATGGCGGCTCGACCATTGTCGCGCCCGACGGGACGTTTCTGATCGAGCCGGTGCTGGACGAAGAAGCCCTGATCGTGGCCGAGATTGATGCATCTGTGGTGCGGGGCGAACGCCAGAATTTGGATCAGGCCGGGCATTACTCGCGCCCGGACGTGCTGAGCTTGTCGGTTGATCGCCGTCGCCAACGGCAGGTGGACTTCCGGGACTGACCCATCACGTCCGGCCGTCGAACATGCGTGGCCTCGGCAGTTGGGTAGATGGATTAGTTGCGGCGATCCCGGCGCAGCTTGCCGTCCAGCATGACCAATCGCACCGTCGTGGCGGAGTTCACAAAGACCGACAAGTCGCTGAGCGGGTCGCCCTCTACCATGATGAGGTCGGCCAGCGCGCCTGGCGTGATCTGCCCAAGCTCGCCTGCACGCTGCACGATCTCGGCGTTGATTGATGTTGCCGAGCGCAGGACATCTACGGGGCGCTGCACCTGCCCGCGCAAAAGCAGCTCGCGCCCTTGGGTCTGAAGAAAAATATCCCCATGCAGATCACAGCCCAGGCCCAGTTTAACCCCGGCCGTCGCACAGGCCTCGATCGCGTATAGCGTTCGCTTGTTGACGTCCCGCACCTTGTCCGTTGCAGAGGCCGGAAGCCCGAGCGCTTCGGCGTTTTCGGCAATCAACTCGCCCGCCGACAGCGTGGGCACAACGTAAGCGCCTGCCTCAGCGATGAAGGCGGCTGTCTCAGGCTCAATCAGGCTGCCGTGTTCGATCGTCCGAACGCCCAATTCCAGGCACCGCCGCGCGCCTGCGTCAGTATGGCAATGGGCCATGACGTAGGATCCGCGCCGCGCCGCTTCTTCGACCGCGACGAGGATTTCTGCGTCGGTGAAATGCGGCATCTCAAGCGGTGCAAGCTCGGTCGAAACACCGCCTGACACGAAGATCTTGATCTGGGTTGCCCCTTGCCGAAATCGTTGTCGCACGGCTTTGCGCATCTCGTGAGGGCCGTCCACGGCTTCGCAGATGACGCCGCTGTATTCCCCACATCCGCAGAGGTCCGACTCGCCGCGCCGCCGCATATCGCCATGCCCGCCGGTTTGCGTGAGCGCTTTGCCGGGATAGAAAAATCGCGGGCCATCGATCAGCCCGGCATCGAGCGATTGCGCCAGCCCGATATCGCCCCCGCCCGCATCGCGGATCGTGGTATAGCCCCGGTCCAACGCTCCGGTCAAAAGCCGCATGGCATGGGAGGCGAGCAGCGCGGGATGCATGCGATCGGTGCCATAGAAATCGTAGCTTGGCGTATTCGCGTGGTAGTGCGCATCAATCAAGCCAGGCATCAGGAAGAGGCCATCGCAATCAATTCTGTGCGCCTCACCGGTATATGTCACATCGGCGCCCGCTTCGCGGATGCGCGTTCCCTCAACCACAACGGAGGCGTTTTCCACGGCCTCGTCAGACACACCATCCCAAAGTCGCGCGTTGTGAAAGAGAGTGACGCCGGTTTCCCCCGTATCACTGACCGTATTCATACCGACATCCTTCCCAACCTGTCGAGTAGCGCTGCACCAGTGCGAATTCCGTGGTGAAACAGGGAGATTTCCAGGTTTTCGTTCGGAGCGTGGTTAGCCTCGTCTGCGTTTGCATAGGGCGTGACGAAGGCTGGCAACCCGAGCGTCTTGGTGAATGCGTAATCCGGCAGGCTCCCCCCCACGCTTGGGTAGAGATATGGTTCGACCCCGCGTGCCATCCGCACGGCATCGATAATTGCAGGCGCGAATGGACTGTCCAGCGGCGTGCGCGACGGCAGCATCCCTCCGCAGCCGATCACCTCCACCTCGTCCTCCGGGGCGTGCTTCGCCACATGGGCGCGGACGCAGTCGACTGCCTGTTCCGGGGTCATATCCGGGACAAGGCGGATGTCGCATTTCGCGACCGCTTCGGCGGGCAAAACGGTCTTCGTGCCCGGTCCGCCATAACCGCCATGGATGCCGTTGATCGTGAGCGTCGGGTGGAACATCACCCGGTCATGGAACGGCCTGTCGGCAGGCGCATCCAGTCGTCCAAGCCCCATGTCGTCGAGGTATCCGGGGATGTCGACCGGTAGCGCTGCAGCGGCGGCGTGTTCGGCATTGGTGGGCGGGCGCACCGGGTCGTACAAGCCGTCAATGGTGATCCGCCCCTCCGCATCCTTCATGGTGCCCAGGAGATGCACCAGCGTCCAAAGCGCATTTGGCATCGTGCCGCCATGATTACCGGAATGGGCATCGGTCCGCCCAGTCTTCACGGACAGTTCAAACCCGGCCATCCCGCGCACACCAAACGTCACGATGGGTCGGCCCGAAGGATGCAGAGGTCCATCGGCCGTCACCACCAGATCCGCGTTGAGCCGGTCTGCATGGGCCGCCACGAATTCCGCGATGCGGGGCGACCCGATTTCCTCTTCTCCTTCCAACAGGAAGATCACGTTGCATGGCAACATCCCCGTAACCTTCAGATGCGCCTCCAGCGCCAGAAGCTGCGCAAAATGCTGGCCCTTGTTATCGCCGATCCCGCGGGCATAGATCCGCCCGTCACGGATCGTCGGCTCGAAGGGCGGGCTGATCCAGGCCTCAAGCGGGTCCGGCGGTTGTACGTCGTAGTGCCCATAAAGCAGGACGGTCGGCTTGCCCGGCGCGTCATTGCGATGGCCTAACACCATCGGATGACCAGATGTCGGGACCGCCTCGGCCTCAAACCCCAGCCCTTCCAGATGATCGACCAGCATGGCCGCGACCTCGCGGATGCCGATGTCATGGGCGCTGATGGACGGATGTTTGACGTAGTCCATGACGCGGCGCAGATGGTCGTCACGATGATTGTCGATATGGGCAAACACGGCGGCCAGCGTATCTGTTATCTCGATGTCTTCGGTCATGGGTCCGCCTTGGTCAGAATGAGTGCGCCCGAGGGCTGGACGGTGCCGGACCAGCCGGGCGCGATCAGGGTTGTGGTGTCGAGTTGGCTCACAATCGCGGGGCCTTCGATGAGCGCACCGGCACCGAGCGTAGACCGATCGAACAGCGGCACGTTTTCCCGGCCAGATGGCAAGGCGACCGGTACGTGGTCTACCGGTTGTGGCGGCGCGCCCGGTGTCAGTGCAGACGGGGCCGGGGTTTGCATGGCTGCGCGCGCCTCCACCCGCAAGGTCACCAACTCAATCGGGGCGTTCAACTCAAAGCCGTAAAGGGCACGATGAGCGGCGGCAAAGCCGGCCTCCAACGCCTCGGCGGTCTGGGCCCAAGGCACGGCCAGTTCATTGCCCTGACCGGCATAGCGCAGAAGCGCGACGCGATTGGTTTGCCGGTCGCCCTCGGCTACGCCCTCGACGTCGAACCAAGTGGCTGCATCGGCCTCAAGCTCCAAGCAGAGCTGTTCGGCTTCCGCCATATCGGCGGTGCCAGCCCGCGGCCGCGCCCGGCTGAATTCGGACTTGAGGTCAGCCGCCATAAGTCCATCGGCGCACAGAATGCCGGGGGCGGGCACGATCAACACTCGGCGTGTCCCGATCAGATCGGCGAGGGCGCATCCGTGGAGCGGCCCTGCGCCGCCGAACGGCAGCAGCGTGAAATCGCGCGGGTCGAACCCCCGCTCAACCGACACGACGCGCAGGGCGCCAACCATCTTGTTATCCGCAATGGCAAGGATGCCGCGTGCGGCGTCTTCGACCGCTATGCCAAGCGGCTTCGCGACGCCGTCCTCCAGCGCGCGTCGCGCGGCGACAACGTCAAGCGCCATGTCGCCGCCCAAAAGCCGTGCGGGCAGGTGCCCCAGCACCACGTGAGCGTCCGTCACAGTGGCCTCGGACCCTCCGCGCCCATAAGCTGCGGGTCCTGGCGTGGCCCCGGCGCTTTCCGGCCCGACGGTCAACGCCCCGTCAGCGACTCGCGCGATGGATCCGCCGCCCGCCCCGATTGTCACCATATCGACCATCGGCAGCGGCAGGGGCCAATCGCCCACCTGGCCTTGCTGGGTCAGCCCGATCTCACCGCCCGCGATGAGGCAGATATCAGCGCTTGTCCCGCCGATATCGACGGTCAGGATGTCGTCGACCCCACAGGCCGCCGCTGCAGACCTTGCTCCAACAACGCCAGCCGCGGGCCCCGACAGAGCCGTCAGCGCCGGTGCGGAACGGATCTTGCCCGCGCCCGCAACCCCCCCATTTGATTGCATCAAAAGAAGCGGCGCGGGGACGCCTTCGGCGGCGAGTTTCTCCTCGATCCGCGCCACATAATGCGTGACGCCTGGCATCACGACAGCGTTCAGGACTGAGGCTAGGGTCCGTTCGTATTCCCGCACGACCGGCAAAACGTCCGATGATGCGGTGATCGCAATACCGGGGAGGGTGGCGCGCAGGATCTCGGCCACACGACGTTCATGATCTGGATTGGCGAAGGCGTGGAGCAAGCAAATGGCCACGGAATCTACGTCCATTTCGCGCAGGGCGTCAGCAGCAGTTGCTACGCTATCTTCGTCTAGGGCCTTGGCCACCGTGCCTCCGGGCAGAATACGTTCCGTTACCTCGACGATGCGTGAGGCGGGCACCGGGCGCTCCGGCTTGATCCAGTTGTAGAGGTTGGCCGCACGCGGAATGTCCTGTCGTCCGATCCCAAGTACATGGCGAAAGCCGCGGGTTGTGACCAAGGCCGCCCGTGCGCCCTTGCCTTCAAGGATCATGTTCGTGGCGACGGTTGTGCCGTGCAGAACCTGACGCAGGTCTCCGGGCGCTGCGCCCGCTGCATCCAGTGCCAACCGCAATCCGGTCAAAAACGCCTCGGACGGATCGTCGGGGCGGGACGGGGTCTTGGCCCGCCAGACTTGTCCGGTTGCCGTGTCCGCAAGGGCCACGTCGGTGAACGTGCCACCGATATCCACCGCAAGTGTCAGCGCCGCCGTCTGTGCGTGCGCGGTTTCTGCGCCGTCAAAGGACATCGAGATACTCCTTGCGGTGGAAGGGTTTGACCTCGGGCCGTGTGGCTCTCAACCGCGCGGTCTCCGCCTCATCCACGTACCGACCGGTCACAGCGACTCCGTATTCGCGCGCGGCCGCCTCGATGCTCACCAACCCGGCAAGCACATCTTCCAGAACCTTTGCAGGCGGGCGATCAAACGGGTGTCCGTAGCCGCCGCCGCCGCCTGTCTCGATGCGGACAACGTCGCCTTGCTTCAGCATGGTCCCGTCCGACAAGGGTGGCAGCACCTTCTCGTCCGGCGTACCGGGATTGATCACGATCCGCCCGGGCGCGCCGGATTTGCCACCTTTGATGCCCCAAGGCGGGTTCTCAACCCCATCAATGCGGATGCCCAACATCGCGCTGTCGGCGAGGATCTCGTATTCGCGTAGTATCCCCGTGCCGCCGCGAAACGCGCCCGGTCCGCCGCTATCCATCACCATGCCGTAGGTCCGGAAGGACACTGGATAGCCAAGCTCGGTAAATTCAATCGGATAGTTTTCCTGCGCTACGAAGTAGACGGCGTCCATGCCGTCGGCAAAGGCGCGCGCGCCGTATCCGACCCCGATGCCATCCGCCAGCAGGAACGGGGTCGCACTCCCATCCTTTGCTGTGAAGCTGCCCCGGATCAGGGCGACGACATAGGCCGCCTGCGCCGCCGGTGCCTGCCCGCCAGCCGCATTCACAAGACCGTTCAGCGTCGCCAGCACCCGCATCATCGTCAGGCCGCGCATGCCCAACGGCGCGGGCCATCGTGGCTTCACCAGCGACCCTTCGCGCAGCCGCACCTCATCCAGCGCAAGAGGCCCGCCCGCGTTGCAAACCTGGCCCGGCTCCCCGCCCAGATAAAACAATCCCAGCGCCATGCCGGGGATGGACCGGTTCATCAGGAGATTAACCGGCCCCGGCGCCTGATCGTCCGTCTCGGTTGCATCGAAGATGAACCGGTCTGTCCCGTCCGGACCCTTCTCACGGATGATGGCAAAGCGCAGATGGAAGGGCCCGTTGCCATGGCCGTCGCTATCGATGGCGTCGGTGAAGCGATGCGTGCCGTAGTCGAACGTCTCTGCCAGCCTGCGCCGGACAAGGCGGCGCGTCCGGTCCAGAAGCTGCGCAAGCGCATCCTCTAGAACGGCCGTTCCGAACCGGTCCGTGGCCTCCGCCATGCGCTGCACGCCGAGCCGAACGCTGGCCATCAGCGCGCTCATATCCCCCTCGCTTTGTGCGGGGAACCGGGAGTTTCGGTGAAAGATCGCAAGCGCCGCATCGTTCACCACACCGGCCTCGATCAGCTTTGTTGGGGGAATGATAATCCCCTCCTGCCAGATCTCGGTGGCGTCCGGGCTGATGGAGCCGGGGTGCATGCCGCCGATATCGGCAAAATGCGCCCAACTCATGACAAAGGCCACGCGGTGCCCCTTGTGAAACACTGGCGCCAACAGAACCTGATCGTTGGAATGGCTCACCGCGCCGTAGGAGCCATAGCAATCGTTGTACCAGTAGAGGTCTCCCTCCTGCATCGTCT
The DNA here is from genome assembly GCA_947494975.1 of uncultured Roseicyclus sp. Lineage (GTDB taxonomy): Bacteria > Pseudomonadota > Alphaproteobacteria > Rhodobacterales > Rhodobacteraceae > Gymnodinialimonas. The sequence goes on from CANLXA010000004.1 coordinate 766,348, forward strand.
CAATAGGGAAATGCTCGAACACCGGCGTGGTGATGTCGCCGAAAATGGGCACCATTGACCCCACAGCCATCACGCCCTCGCGGTCGAATATCGCGGTGTAGAAGTCTTTCTTTTCGCGGATGAACGCGGATATCGCAGTACGTTCGATCAGCGCCTCCATCTCACTTTGTGCCGCCTGGATGGCGCCCTGAATAATTTCCAGCGTGATCGGATCGCAAATGGGCGCAGTGGTGATGTCGGGATCAGCGGCGTGGGTCATGGATCACGTCTCCGGTGCATGGAGGTGGCAGTGGACGATGCGGTTCTGGATGCGCGTGGGACCGGGAGCTTCAACCGCGCAGCGGTCAAAGGCGCGCGGGCAGCGATCGCGGAACGTACAGCCCGACGGCGGGTTACGCGGGTCGGGGGCGCCGCGCCCGATGGGTAGCGGCTCATGGCTTTGATCCGGGTGCGGCACGGGCACGGCTGCGACGAGCGCCTGAGTATAGGGATGCAGCGGATTGGCCACGATGTCCTCGGTCGGGCCATCTTCGACGATCCGGCCGAGATACATCACGATGGTCCGTTCGCAGACATAGCGCACCAGTGCCAGGTCATGGCTGATGTAGATCGCGGTGATCCCCGTCTTTGCGCGCACGTCGCGGAAGACATTCAACACGCCAGCGCGGACCGACACGTCGAGCATCGAGACAGGCTCATCCGCAACCACGAATTCCGGCTCAAGGATCAAAGCCCGTGCCATGACGATGCGCTGAAGCTGGCCGCCCGAAAGCTGGTGGGGATAGCGATCCATGAATTGCGTCGCGTCGCCGAGTTTCACCAGCGCCATGGCGCGTAGGATCCGATCCTCATGCTCAGCTTTGGGAATCCGTGCATTTTCCAGCGGTTCGGCAAGAACGTCGCGGATCGTGAAGCGCGGGTTCAGCGCCTCAAACGGGTTCTGAAAGATCAGTTGGACACGGCTACGAAAACGTTTCAGGGCATCTCCGCTCAACGCGCTGATGTCCTCTCCGTCAAATTCCACCCGGCCACCGGTCGCCTTGTCGAGCCTGACGAGCATCCGGCCAGTGGACGTCTTGCCACAGCCGCTTTCGCCCAGAAGGCCCACGCTTTCGCCCCGGTGGAGTTCGAAGGTGACGCCGTCGACGGCTTTGACCACGGTGGAGCGGCCTTGCAGTTGCGCCAAAATCCCACCGACGGGGAAGTGCAGCTCAGCCGCCTCCAGTTTGATGAGGGGCGGATCCTGGGTATCCCTCATGCCGGAATCTCCCAGGTCTCTGAGGCTACTGCGCGCGCTCTCAATGCCTCTGCCTCGGCGATCCGGTGACATGCGGCGAGGTGGTCGCCCTCGTAAGGCAGCAGCTCCGGTGCGTCCGTCCGGCAGCGTGCTTCTGCGAAGGGGCAGCGGGGGGCGAAGCGGCATCCGGCAGGCGGATTGGCGAGGTCTGGCGGCGACCCCTCAATGGGTGTCAGTTCCCCGGCCGCACCCGCCAGATCGGGGAAGGCGTTGCGCAAGCCCATTGTATAGGGATGGGCGGGCGCGGTCAGCGTCGCAGCCATCGGGCCGGTTTCGACCACGCGGCCCGCATACATCACGACAACGCGGTCGCAGACATAGGCCACCACCGAAATATCATGGGTCACAAGGATGACGGAGATCCCCAGCCGTTCCTTCAACTCGCGCAGCTGGTCGAGGATCTGCCGCTGCACGATCACGTCGAGTGCGGTCACGGGTTCATCGGCGATGATCAGCTTCGGATCCAGCGCCAGCGCCAGCGCAATGGCCACGCGTTGCCGCATCCCGCCGGAAAACTGGTGCGGATAGTCGCCAAGGCGGTTGGTCTCGATCCCCACCCATTCAAACAGCTCCTCGGACCGCTTCCGTGCCGCCGCGCGCGCCATACCTCCCCGGCGCGTCAGCACCTCGGCCAGTTGGGAGCCCACCGTATAGACTGGATCCAGCGAATTCATGGCCGATTGCGGAATGAAGGCGATCTCGCGCCAGCGCAGCCCGTTCATCGCCCGTTCCGACAGGGCCACGATGTCTTGTCCGCAGAACACCGCCTCGCCGCCCGCGATCCGCGCGTTCGCCGCCAGAACCCGCGTCAGGGATCGTGCGAGAGTGGTCTTGCCGCAGCCGCTTTCGCCCACCAAACCCACGATGCTGCCGGGTTGCACATCGAAGGTCGCCCCCTCCACGGCAATCGTGTCGTGGGCGCCCACCTTGTAGGCGATGGACAGGTCTTTAAGGGACAGAAGCGGCTCTGTCATCGGTCGAGCTTCGGGAACAGGATCTGCTCATACCCGCGGGAGATGAAGAACCCGGCGGAGACGATCAGGATGATGAGAAAGCCTGGCGGCACGAACCAGTAATAGGAGCCTTTGGAGAGCGCCTGTGAGGCAAAAGCGTCTTGCAACATGTACCCCCAGCTGATGGAGTCCGGATCTCCGAAGCCGAGAAAACTGATCGACGCTTCCGTCAGGATGGCCCACCCGATAGCGATGGAGCCATAGAGGAAGGACAGCGGTAGCACATTAGGCGCGATGTGGCGCAGGATGATTTTCAGGTCGGATGACCCTGAGACGCGCGCCGCTTCGACATAGACCCGGTTGCGCAAGGTGAGCGTCTGGCTTCGGATCACCCGCCCCGTATCGCGCCATAGCACCAGCGCCATGGCGATCACGACGTTCCAGATCGACGGCTCCAAAAAGGCGGCAAGCACGATGACGAAAGGCAGGAACGGAATGCCGAACGCAACGTCCGCCAGCCGCATCAGGACCGTGTCAACCCAGCCGCCGAAGTACCCGGCGACGATGCCAACGATGGAGCCGATCAGCGCAACCATGAAAGCCGCCGTCAGCCCGATCAACAAGGCAGAGCGCGCGCCCCAGACGATTTGCGAGAAGATATCGCGGCCAAGTGTGGTTGTGCCGAGAATGTACCCCTCCGTCCCTGGTGTCAGGTCAGCGGCGAGCGCGAATTCCGAGGTGAACAGGATCTCATTGGGGTCATGGGTTGCGATGTACGGTGCGAAAACCGCCATGAAGATGAAGAACAGATAGATGCCGAGGCCGATAACCGCGAGCGGATCGTGCAGCGGCAGGCGGATCGACCCCATCATGCGGCGAAGGCGCGTAAATCTGCCCGGTGGCCGGACCTTGGTGGTTACGGCGTCACTCACGGGTCACCCGGGGATCAAGAGCGGCATAGAGCAGGTCTGCGACGAGGTTCATCAGGATCACGACTACGGCGATCATCAAGAACGCGCCCTGCGCCAGCGGGTAGTCTGCGGTAGAGACGGCGCGCACCAACTCGCGACCGAGGCCGGGCCAGGAGAACACCGTTTCCACGACCACGTTGCCCTGAATTTGGTAGCCAACCGCGATGGCAAAGGATGTCATCACAGGCAAGAGTGCGTTGCGTGCAGCGTGCCGGATCACGACCGAAAATGTCGACAGGCCCTTGATCCGCGCCATGGTCACGAAATCCTCGCGCATGACGTCCATCATATTGGAGCGCATGAGCAACAGCGGCAGACCCTGGCTGTAGATCGCCAGTGTCAGGACTGGCAATGTCATGTGCCACCAGAAATCCGCTGAGGTATAGAGCGCCCACAAGGTATCATATTCGGCGCCCGGTGGCCGTGTGCCGCCAGCGGGGAACCACCCCATGCCGAAGCTGAACACCGCAAGCAACAGCATGCCGAGCCAGAATTCAGGCATCGCGCGCGTCGTTAGGACCAGCGGCACACCGACCTGTTCCACGACGGAGCCGCGCTTCCATGCGAGGTAGGCACCGGCCAGCACGCCGAAAACGTAAGCCACGATAAGGGAGGTAAAGGTCAGGATCAGGGTGTTTGGCAGAAGCGCCAGCACCCGTTCGGCGACAGGTTGGCGGTAGAAGAAACTCTCGCCCAGATCGCCCTGCATCAGATTGCCGAGATAGATCAGATATTGCCGCCAAAGCGGCTGATCGAGGCCAAAGCGGGCCATCAATGCAGCCTGCTGCTCGGGCGTGAAGTTCGGGTCGATGTAGGCCGCCAGCGGGCTACCTGGCATCAACCGGAACATGAAGAACAGGATGGTGATCACCGCCAGTAACACGAACGCTGTCTGCAACAAGCGTGCGCCAATGACGGTGATCGCCTTCACTCAACCAGCCCCTTTTTGTCCGATTCCGTCAGGCTCATTCGCCCAATGTCTCGGAAACGCCTTCGGGGTAGTGCAACCGGCCGTCGACCACCTCATAGCCTGCATCTGCTAGCATCTGCTGGGCCAGTTCGATCCCGGCTTCCATGCCTTCGACCGTGGCCTCATTGTGCCAGAAGCCAAGCGCCGGAGAGACGACCGAATTCGACGGCACGGCGAACCCGCGGAAGGCGGCACCGACGATCAGCCGGCGATCAACCGAGGCCGACAATGCGCGACGGAAGGCCGGGTCGTTGAAGGGCGGCCGACGGTGGTTGAAGGCGACATAGCGAAAGCCGATGTCGACGGTCGAGACCGCGGTCAGATTGGGATCCTCTTCGGCTGCAGCCACCACTACGGTCGGATCACCGGGGAAATCCGACAGGAAGTTGATTTCGCCCGAGCGGAGCATGCCAAGTGACGCTTCGACATTCGGCACAATCCGCAGGATCCAGCGATCAGCAGCGGGCGCGGCCCAATGCTCGGCATTGGCTTCCAGCACGACCTCCTCGTTCAGGGTCCAGCTTCCAAAGCGGTATGGACCGGACCCAATCGGCACCTCTTCCTGATAGGATTCCGCGTTGGTCTCCAGCGTCAATTGCTCGGCGATTACCGGCTCCCAGATATGCATCGGGATGAGGTTGATCTTCGACAGGCTCGCGGTGAGGAACGGCGCCGACGGCTCGGTCAGCGAGAAGGTGATGTCCATGCCGTCGATGGTGATGTCGGCAATGCTCCCGACGAAGGGGCCATACATGGGCGCCTCACCCGATCCGGCGGCCTCAAACGAGAACGCGACATCTTCAGGCGTCACAGGCATGCCGTCATGCCACATCATCCCCTCGCGGAGTGTGACCCTGATCGTGGTGTCATCGATCCATTCATAGCTTTCCGCCGCCCAGGGTTGCGGCAGACCATCGGGCCCGATCCGCATCAGGCGGTCATACACCAGTTCAGTGATCCAGCTATCGGTTCCGCCGGAAATATATAGGGGATTGATCGCCGTCACGTTGTCCGACGAGTTGAGGATGATGTCAGTGACATCGCCGAGCGGCTCCATCTGGAGATAGCTCCAGGTGTTGCGGATACCGATACCGGACTGGTCCACCACGGTGTCGGGATTCCAGACAGACGTATTGAACGCGTAGGTCGATTGCGGGTGCGCAAGCATCATGTTGGGCTGATCTTCGGCCAGCATCGCCTGTGCCGCCCGGACAATCTCGCGTCGCTCGTCGGGATCGAGCGTCACGCGCTGCTGTTCGACCAGCGCGTCATAGTCGGGGTTGTTGTAGCCGATGAAGTTGAAGCCCTGCTCGGCCGTCGTGGAATGGAACAGGTTATAGACGATCTCGTCGGGGTCCGAGCGTTCGGGGCGGCCGACCATCTGCCAGGCCGTCGTGTCCCAATCGTCGCGGCTGAACCAGATCGCCTGGATCATCTGCTCCCAGGGCATCACCTCGACATTCACATCCAGACCGAGCCGGCGCCATTCCTGCGCAATCAGCTGGGTAAACTGGAACTCGGCAGGCTGCGCGGCCTGCGGCCTTGTGACGATGTTGATGGTCCGGATTTCTTCAGCAATTGCAGGTGTCAGCACGGTAGCCGACAGCATGGCGGCAAGTACCGTTGGTCTAAATGGCAGTGTCATTATCAATCTCCTGTTGGCGTCTCATGGACGACGTTGGATGTGCGCGGCTTCAGGCAACGCGCATGTCAGAGGCGGTTTTGCCCGCCTTCATCTTCGCTGGCGTGGGCCATGCCTTTTTGGAATGGGCCAATCCCATGGAAACCAGCATCTCTGCGTGTTTCACGGCTGCGCGGCCCGCATTCACGACCGGCACGCCGACTTCCGCGCCGATCTCATCGCCCATGTCTAGGAAAGACATTGTCATGCAGCCAAACAGCAGGGCGTCGGCGCGGTCCTCATCGACACAGGCGCGGGCGACCTCGATCAGACGTGCCTTGGTGGCGTCCGGATCGTTCATCAACTCAAGCACCGGGATATTCGTGGGGCGGACCGAGGCCAACTTCGCGCGGACGCCCGCGTGGACCGCCAGCATCTCCTGGCCCGCGATCAAGCTGTCGAAAATCGTCAGCACGCTGAACTTGTGTCCCAGCCCCGCCGCCAGAAGCATCGCGCTTTCGCAAGGGCCGATCACGGGCATAGACACCAGCTCGCGCGCGGCCTCAAGCCCCGGGTCGCCGAAGCATCCGATGATCGCGGCATCATAGCCCTGTGTCTCGCATTCCATGATCAGATCAAGCGTTGGCGGGATGGCCAGCATCTCCTCGTAGGCGGACTCGATAGACGCTGGTCCGGACGGCACATCAATGACGGAAACGTCGGTGCCATCGAAAGCCCAGCCATTCATCAGCGCTTCGCGGCGCTGCATCTCGGTACGTCCCATCGGTCCCTTAGACATCGGACCTGGCACCACATACGCAATTTTCATCGCTATCCCCCGCAAGAACGCTGTTTCACTTGGCGAAACAATGTTTTAAAGTAAGTATGCGGCAAAATGATCGCAAAGCAAGCCTCACGTAAATCGAGTAGAGCCACAAAATGTCCGAACCCCGAGATTACACCATCGCAGCCGTTGACCGTGCCCTGTTGGTATTGGAGGCCCTGGCAGGCCAGCCAAGGCAGGGTGTCACGGAGCTTGCCTCGCGTTTGGGACTGACCAAGACGATCGTCTTCCGGCTGTTGTCGACCCTGGAGGGCAGGGGGTTCGTTGTTCGCGAGGGCGACAAGGCCATCTATTCCCTCGGTTACCGGATGGGCGTTTTGGGTGAACAGGCGGGCGCGCAGAATACGCTGCTGGCTGCCGCGCGCGTGGTGATGGAGCGCCTTCGCGAGGATACGACGGAGACCATCAACCTGATCCTGCGTGAAGGGAACCGATCCCTCGTCCTGGCGACTCTTCCAGGCCATCATGCCATGAGAATTTACGCAAATGCAGGGCGTTATGGCCCGCTGCACGCCGGCGGTGGCTCCATGCTGCTGCTGGCCCATGCCCCGCAGGATGTGCGCGAAAGTGTCTTGGCAGAGCCATTGGAATCGTTCACCGCCGCCACTGCGACCGATCCCGATGACCTGCGCACGCGCCTCGACATGATCCGGGCGGATGGCTTCCATATCGCGATCAACGACCTTGACGAGGGCGCGTTTTCCATCGCTGCGCCGATCCGCGGTGCTTCCCACGAAGTGATCGCCGCCCTGTCGGTAGCGGGTGCTATGGCGCGATACGACGAACCCCGTCGACGCCGCTATCTTGGGCTGGTCGAAGGGGCCGCTGCTGAAATCAGTGGCAAACTTGGTCTGGCGACCGCCGCCTGAGCGCGGCGTCATCCCGCGCTTGTCGAATCGCACCCTGACTGTCACGCTTCATTTGATAAAACTCTGTTTTGATGAATGAAACAAAGGGGCGCGCGATGATGACTTCCGAAACCGCAATTCTCGACCAGGTGACGATGGACGAGCCCTGGGGGCTGGTGAAAAGCTTCGCTACTTTCAAACGCGAACACCCTGACGATGTGAATCGCGGAATGGACGAGGTTGTTGAGCGCCTGTCGCGCCATGGCGTCCCTGCGACGGTCCATAACCCGTCGCTTTATCTGAGCTTGCCCGGTGCCGCTCGGGTAGAAGCATCCGGCGTGACCTACCGCGCCAAGCCGCCGGCTTATGCCACGGATGCTCGTGGCGGAGTGACAGCCCCCCTTGTCTACCTCGGGGCCAATGCGGTGGACGATATCGACGACATGTTCGATCTTAAGATTGATGGTGCGGCGGGCATGGCGGGCCTTGCGAAAGGCGCTATCGTTGTCTCCGAGGGGTTCGCCAGCCCGGTCATGGTGCGCCAGTTTGAAGATCTGGGGGCCGTCGGCGTCATTGCAATCAACCCCGGCATCGACATCCACTGGGGCATCTGCACGACGATCTGGGGTGTTCCCGACCTTGACGATTTACCGAGAAAGCCCGGCATCCCCGCCGTCGCGGTAAATAAGCCCGATGGAGAGGCACTGATTGCGCTGGCCAAGGCAGGCGGTGAGGGTACGGTGTTCACCGAGATGGAGGAGGGGTGGTTCGACAGCAAACTGGTTGAGGTCGTGATCCCCGGCACGGAGGAACCTGACAAATACGTTCTCCTGCATGGCCACCTCGACAGTTGGGATGTCGGCGTGGGTGACAATGCCGTTGGCGATGCGTGTATGCTGGAAATCGCCCGCGTTCTTTGGGCGAACCGCGACAAGCTGCGCCGTTCGGTCAAGATCTGCTGGTGGCCCGGCCACTCCACAGGACGCTACGCCGGGTCGACGTGGTACGCCGACGCGTTCGCGCTCGACCTCGACGAAAATTGTGTCGCGCAAGTGAATTGTGACAGTCCCGGCTGCCGTTGGGCGACCGAGTTCCTGAACCTGTCGCGCATGTCCGAAACGGACGATCTCATCAGTGACGTCATCGAGGAGATCGCGGGCAAAACCGCTGAGGGGGAGCGACCGCATCGGGCAGGCGACTATTCCTTTAACAACATCGGCATCTCTGGCTACTTCATGCTGTCCTCGACGATGCCCACCGTGTTGCGGGAAGAGAAGGGGTATTACACGGTTGGCGGTTGCGGCGCCAATATCGCGTGGCATACCGAGAACGACACGCTTGAGATTGCCGACAAGGACATTCTGGAACGCGACATCAAGGTGTACCTTTTGGCCATTCTACGTACGGCTAATTCTGGGATCCTACCTTTCGATTGGCGTGCGACAGCGCGAGAGTTTCAAGCGACGATTACGGAGTATCAGGCAGCCGCAGGGGAGCGTTTTGACCTTACACCCTCCGCGGAGGCGGCGCAGCATCTGCTGGAGACGCTGGACGCGTTTTACGTTGCTGCCGAGGTTGGAACGGTCTCGGAAGACAAGGCGAATACAATTATTCAAGACCTTGCCCGTATTCTCGTCCCGATCAATTTCTGTCGTGGGCCGCGCTTTCGCCACGACCCTGCGGCCACGATCCCGCCCTTGCCCACAATCCACACGGCGACGGAACTTGACGAGCACGATGACACGCTTGGCTTTGCGCAAAACCAACTGGTGCGTGGTCAAAACCGGCTGGTCGCGGCACTCAGGCAGGCCACGCGGCACATATCACTCGTCACCGCCTAATGCGCGCAATCCTCTATGAGAGGACGGGTCCGGCAGCGGATGTGCTGAGGGTCAGCGACGTTCGGGCACCGTCCGCAGCCCCTGGTGAGGTCCTGGTGCGCATCGCTGCCTCAGGCATCAACCCGGCGGACGTCAAACGCCGCGCCGGCTGGGGTGGCATGCAAATGGGACATCCCCGGATTATCCCGCATTGTGATGGCGCGGGGACGATCGAAGCGGTCGGTGCAGGTCTCAGCGCGGATCGGATAGGCCAGCGTGTCTGGCTGTGGAACGCGCAAGGGGGCTATGGGCAAGCCGGGCGAGCTTTCGGGACGGCGGCCGAGTATGTGGCATTGCCCGCAGAGCAGGCAGTCCTTTTGCCCGACCACTTCACCATGGCGCAAGGTGCTTGCCTTGGCGTGCCGGCCATGACCGCTCACCGATGTGTGCTGTCAGACGGCCCTGTTTCGGGCAAAACCATCCTTGTTCAAGGCGGCGCGGGCGCTGTCGGCTATCTCGCGATCCAGATTGCGGGCAAGAGCGGCGCCCGTGTCATTGCGACTGTCAGCAAACCAAAGGATGCTGAACGAGTACAGGCCGTGGGCGGTGAACCGATCAGCCGCCATGACGAAGACATCGTCGACAAAGTTCTGGACCTGACCGATGGTGAAGGCGTCGACCGCATCATTGAAGTCGATTTCGCGGCCAATCAGGCCGTGGACGCACGGCTCATTAAGCCAAATGGCGTCATCTCCAGCTATTCGTGCACGTCAGATCCAACACCAGTCCTCGACTACTACGCCTTCGCGTCCAGAGGCGCGAATGTTCGGTTCATTCAAGGTTTTGCTCTACCCGAGGATGCGCGGGCGCATGGTCAAGACTGGCTGGCGGCTCATGATATCGAAATCCCGATCGCCGCGACGTTTCCCCTCGACCGCTGCGCCGACGCGCATCTCCATGTCGAAAAGGCGAGCGCCTTTGGACAAACGGTGGTTACCCCTTAGACAAGAAAACCGCGATTGCAGCAAACGCTTCGCGATCCCGTCTTGTGCCCGCGCTGAACCTGGCCTGGAATGCCTTCAATAGCCGATATGGCCCGGTTCTCCGGGGCTTCGCCAAGGTGGACATCAATCGGTCGCTGAGCGTCCAACGTATTGGCGTCCGCGGCACTGGGTAGGGCACAAATCTACAGGACTTCGGCCACTGCCAGCCACCGCGCGGCCAAAACGCACAGTCTCGCCGAGTGCGAATGTCAGCCTTTCCCTCGCGGTGTCAGATCGCTGAAGGCGATACCCGTATCCGCTTCGTATTCCTGTTCGTCCCAAAAACCGATCAGGATACCGGTTTTGGCGGCAGTTTTCTGGCGGGCCAGCACGGCGGGCGTGGCCGTGATGCGGGAATGATGTTGGAGGCCCCAGCTCAGCAGGGCCGCCTCCATCCGGGCGCGGACGTCCAAATGCTCCTCGGCATTGGACGTCCCGAGGTCGACCAGTTCCCGAGGGTCTGTCTCAAGATCGAACAGGATCGGATCGAAGCCCTCGCAGCGGATGTATTTCCAACGCCCATCGAAGATCATTTTGGTATGGGCGTCCTCCTGCGCCACGTTGAGGTCCCGCGCCATTTCCGACCACTGATAATCGTGTTCACTGATGGCATATTTGCGGGCGAACCCCTCGTTGCCGTGCAAGATCGGCGTCAGGTCCCGGCCTTCGACGATATGAGGCTTTGGATCGCAGCCAAGGGCCGCCATGAACGTGGGCGCAAGGTCGATCATCTCCACCAGCGCGTCCGAGACATCCCCGCGCGTGCCAGCCGCTTCCGGCCGGGGATCAGCCAGGATCAGCGGCACTTTCACCGCCATTTCGTGGTAGAAATCCTTATCCCCCATCCAGTGATCACCCATGTAGTCGCCGTGATCGGACGTAAAAGCGATGATGGTCTTTTCGCTCAGGCCTTTCTCGTCCATCCACGCAAAGAGCCGACCCAGATTGTCATCGAGTTGCTTGATGAGGCCCATATAGGCGGGGATGACATGCGTGCGGACGTGATCGTGCGCGAAGCTGCGGCAGACGCGAGAGGCCAGATAGGCGCGCATCAGGGGGTGTGTGGTGTCGCGCTCCGCCTCTGAGCGTACCGGGTCGACGATGTGGCGCTCGTCATACATGTCGTGGTAGGGCGCGGGCACGATGTAAGGCCAATGGGGCTTGATGTAACTGAGGTGGCACATCCACGGGCGGCCATCCTCCATCGCCTCCTCCATGAATGCCATGGCGCGGTTGGTCATATAGGCGGTTTCGGAATGCTCTTCCGGGACATTGGCGGCCAGGCGGGAGTTTTTCAGAAGCCAGGCCGAGAGGCGCTCTCCATCTTCGTCGAGCCCGGAATTGGCGAAATCGCCCCAGGGATTGTCGCTGTCATAGCCATGGGACACGAGGTAATCGTCATAGGCCGACCAGCCCTGGCGCGCGCTGTCGGGGTGGAGGCCATCATCTCGCTCGAAGGGCTCAAACCCGCATTCGGACCGGCGGACGCCGATCTCGCTGGCCGGATCGATGCCAAGCCAGGCCATGCCTTCCTTGTCGGCGATCATATGGGTCTTGCCGACCAGAACCGCCCGCGCACCGGCATCCCGCAGATGGTCCCCCAGGGTCGGTTCGCCCACCCGCAGGGGCATCCCGTTCCAGGTGGAGCCATGGCTGCGGACGTAGCGCCCGGTATAGGCCGACATGCGCGACGGGCCGCAGACCGGCGATTGAACATAGGCGTTCGTGAACCGCACGCCACGCGCCGCCAGCGAATCGATGTGGGGCGTGTGCAGATGCGGGTGGCCATAGCAGCTCAGGTAATCGAACCGCAATTGATCGGCCATGATCCACAGGACATTGGGGCGGTCGGTCATGCTGTTTCCTCAAGTGACGGCTCAATGTCGACCGGGCGCGCCAGAACGTCTTCGAACCGATCCAGAAGGTGCAGGAACGTGTCCAACTCCCGCGGGGTGAATGCCTTGGCGAGATTGTCCCGGCGTCGTTTCATCGTGGGCGCCGCCGCAGCAAGCGCCCGGGCGCCGGACGGAGTCAATTCCACCAGGAATTGGCGCTTGTCGTCGCAATTGCGGATCGCCGTGACCCATCCCTTTTCGCTCATCTTGGGCAAAGTGCGGCTGATCAGCGAATGGTCGGTGCGCTGGATCGTGGCGATGTCCTGAATGCTGAGCGGACCGGCCTCGCTCAGGTCCCAAAGGACGCGCCATTCGGTGATGGAGAGGCCCGCCGCCGTCTTCAGGAGCCGCTGCGCCTGCCCGCGCGACGCAATGGCGGTTGCGGATAACCGGCTGAAGAGATTCTTGTCCTGCCTGGCCGTGCGTGCCGCCACCCGCTCGGCCCGATTGTCTGACTTCACGTCCATTGGCGCCTCCGATCCGATCATTCAACACCACGAAAAATTACGTGACAAGTCATATAATTTTTGACACCCTCGTTATGTCTTTAAGCAATCAAAGCAAAGCCACCGCGAACCGGCGGCATAGGGAGGACATCATGTTCAAAGCATCCATTGCGGGCGCGATGCTGGCCGTTTTGCCGGCCGCGTCTTTCGCGCAAGCCACGTTGACGGCTGAAACCACCTCTCCGGGATCGACTCCCCATTACATCGACACCACGCTGGCGGGCATCCTTGAATCGGCAGGCGTTGCGACGATGCAGATCACCGAAGGGGCGACGCTGACCAATTCGGTCCAGGCCGTGGCCGAGGGGCAGTTGGACATGGCACCCGCGCCGCTGATCCTGCCATTTCTGCTGGCGCGGGGGATCGGGCCGTATTCCGGCATCGGCGAGGAGCGGGGGGCGGAGCTTGCCGAGAACCTGCGCGCGCTCTTCTTCACCGCGGCCTCCGCCCAGATCTTCGGCCACTATGACAGCGGCGCGATTTCCGACATCACCGAATTGGAAGGGATGCGGATCTGGAACGGTCCGCCGCGGGGGGCCGCGCTGACCTCTGGCCGAGCGGCGGTGCAATTGCTGGCCGGTCTGCAGGACGGCGACGGATACGAGGGGATCCAATCGCCTTGGCCGGATACGGTCTCCACGATCACCGGGGGCGGGGCCGATGGGTGGACGATCCCGGAGGGTCTGCCGTCGGGGCGCCAGATCGCCATCGCCGCGGCCGGGGCCACGACGATCTACGACATGCCGTCCGACCTTCTGAACAGCGAGCTTGGCCAGCAGATTGTCAATGCGCCCGGCCATGCACCTTATTCCGTTCCGGTTGAAGAATACCGCGCGGCTTATGCGGGCAATGACATCACCATCGTCACCGATGATGACACCTTTGACAGCTTTGCCACGGCATTTGCCCAGATCGTGCCTGCCGGGATGGATGAAGAACTGGCCTATCAGATCACGCGTGCCTTCCTCGAAGGGCAGGAGCGGTTCGAGACGGGCTCTCCGCGCGGGCCTTACCTGTTCCTGAGTTTCGGGGATATCGATGGGCTGAGCCAGGGTGTTTGTGGAGCCGTGACCATGCTGATGCATCCCGGTGCGATCCGCGCCTATGAGGATGCAGGCCACCGCGTCGCCGATTGCGTGCGCCCGTGACCTTGCCCGCAACAGGGGGCGGGTCGCCGCCCCCTGAACTCGCCGGGGCATCCCTTGGATAGCAGCCGTCCCCGCGGGAGGCGCATCGCCCTCGTGCTGGCCTTGATCCTTGTGGTCATCGGCATGGCCAACACTATGCCCGAAATCCCCGGCCTGCAGGATTGGGCGCGGGAGGTGACGGGGCTGCGCTATTTTCGCGTGTCGAGCTTCCCGCCGGAATATCTCTATCCCCCGCTTTTCATCCTCATGATGGTGATCGTGGCGCTTGATGCGAGCGTCTACCGGGCCTGGCGCAAGGAAAGGCCAACACGGGCGTGGCTAGGCCTACTTATCGATATGAGCCTCGTCCTTGCGGCGATCCTAGGGGCGGTGGGGTTCCTCGTCGAGATCGACTCGATCTGCCTGATCGACCAGATCACCGGCGAACGCGCGCGCCTGATTGCGGGGGCGGCGGAGCGCTCTGCCGGTGTGATCCCCGGCATGACGCTGGAGGCCGAGGTGCCCGCTTGTCAGGCCCGCTTCGGTATTTGGATCATTCCGCTTCTCTTTTCGATCATCACCCTGTTTTTCCTCTACATCATCCGCGTTTGGGGCACGCCACTCGTAGCCGTGGCAAGCGTTGTGGTCCTTTACACAGTCGTCACGGCCCTGATCTGGGTATTCGACCTTTCCGACAACAACTTCCTGTTGACCAAGCTGGGGGCCGATGGCGGCGATCCGCTGGCCGCAGCCATCCAGAAGGCCACCAATGTCTTCATCACGCCCGACGGTTTCATGGGCCGGTTCATGGACATCATCGTGAGTCAGGTCTTTCCCTACGTGATCCTCGGCGCGTTGTTCGGAACTTCCGCCGGTGGCACCTCGCTGATCAAGCTGGCGGTGCGGTTGACCCGCAACCTGCGCGGCGGCCCGGCCCATGCGGCGATCGTCTCATCAGCCATGTTCGGCACGATCACGGGTGGGCCGGTGACAAACGTCCTGTCGACCGGGCGACTGACGATCCCGATGATGCGCCGCAACGGGTTTTCACCGCAATTTGCGGGCGGGGTGGAGGCGGCGGCCTCTTCGGGCGGGCAGATCATGCCGCCGGTGATGGGCGTGGCCGCCTTCGTTCTCGTCGCGCTGACGGCGGTGCCATACACCAAGGTGATTACGGCGGCCTTCCTGCCCGCAATGGCCTTCTTCTTCTCGATCTTCCTTGCCGTCCTGTTCCAGGCCCGACGCGAGAAGGTGCAGGCGATGCGCGACATCCCGGATGACCTGCTGATGACGCGGCAGGATTGGCTGAACCTGGTTATCATCTTCCTGCCGATCCTGACCATTCTGTTCCTGCTTCTGGGCAACAAGGACGCGTTTGGTGAAAGCGTCCTTG
This sequence comes from uncultured Roseicyclus sp., assembly GCA_947494975.1. Taxonomy (GTDB): domain Bacteria; phylum Pseudomonadota; class Alphaproteobacteria; order Rhodobacterales; family Rhodobacteraceae; genus Gymnodinialimonas. Next base: position 781,636 of record CANLXA010000004.1, read on the forward strand.
CCGGAATACTTCCCGCGGGCCTCACGCAGACGATCGTGAACGCTACCGGCGACGCCGTCTCGGCGGGCTGGTGGGCGGTGGTGGTCCTGCTTCCGCTTCTGTTCCTCGATCCCGCAACCCGCGCCAAGCCGTCGAAGGTGTTGGTGTCGCTCGGGGAAGGCGGCGTGTTGATCTCGCGCCTGTTCCTGCTGCTTTTCGCGGTGTCGATCATCTCCGCCTTCCTCAACGAAAGCGGTCTGACGGGTGAGTTGACGCGGTCGGTCACGGCTTGGCTGGAAACGGCGCAGGTTCTGCGAATCTCGGGGTGGGAAATCGAGATCACCGGTGGGGTTTACCTGATGCTGGCGCTGATCTGCGCCATGCTCTGCGCCATCGTTCTGGGCATGGGGATGCCGACCGTTCCGGCCTATGTAAACGTCGCGCTGCTGCTCGGGCCACTGCTGGCCAATCTGGGCGTCAGTTTCTTCACTGCAAACATGTTCGTGTTCTACTTCGCCGTGGCTTCCGCCATCACGCCCCCTGTCGCCATCGCCGCCTTCGCCGCCGCGTCGATTACGCAAACGGAGCCGATGCGCACCAGCATCTCCGCCGTGCGGGTCGGGATCGTGATGTTCACCATCCCCTTTGTTTTCGCGTGGTATCCAGAGCTACTCCTGATCGAAGAGGCGGTCACGATCACCGATGAGGCAGGGCACAGCGTGCTGATCGACGGATATGACGGGCAAATCCACTGGCCGGGCCTGGCGGCGCTATGTCTGCGGCTGGTCCTTGCCCTCTATCTCGTAGCTTCAGCGCTTGCGCGGTTCGACCAAGGCCCCATCGGGCGTGCGGAAATGGGGCTCCGCCTGTTGATCGCGACAACGGTACTTTGGAAAACACCTGTCGTCATGTGGGTCGGCATCGTGGCGGCGATACTCATGATAGCGGTCCATTGGTTATGGCACTTCCAAAGGGCGCGAACTGAAGGTGCCCGTTTGTCCCGCTGATGTCCCGCGAACCCTCCTGAACGCTTTGTTGACGTTGCGTTGGACAGGATGTTCTCGACGCACACCGTCTTGAGACTCATGACGAAAAGAATGCTCGCTTCGACGCTCCTGCCCTCGCCGACGAGGCCGACGTTTCGGAGAGCACCGTCTTCGTGCGCATCGAGTTTGACGGCTGAGCGCAACGCCCTTGATCATACTGCTGCATCCGAGGTCGTCAGGCGGGCTATTGTCGGATTTGCATCTGCTCGCGCGTCCTTGCACCATCTGATCCAGTTGTGGAGGGACGAATGATCTATGCAATCACGATTTACGGTGAGGCGGGAGTGTTTGAAGCGCTCCCCAAGGATCGCCAGGATGAAGTCATGTCGGGGCATGGCGCGCTTCAAACTGCGCTGAAGGAGCGGGGGAAGTTTGTGTCGATGAAACTGATGCCGCCGACCTCGGCGGTTATGGTGGAGCCTGCGACTTCGGAAGGGAAACCGCCGCTCATCACCGACGGTCCGTTTGCCGACACCAAAGAGAATTTCCTGGGTTTTTACGCCGCTGACTTCAATGACCTCGACGAGGCGTTGAACTACGCGAAGCTGATTTCATCCCCGATCGCGCGGTTAGAGGTTCGACCGGTGGCATGGGCTGGGGGTGCGATTTCATCGGAATAGGCCATGTCTGACTGGCTGGAAGCCACTTTTACCCAACAGCGCCCGCGGGCCATCGCCGCCTTGACGCGGGTTTTTCGCGATATCGACACGGCGGAGGATGCCTTTGCCGACGCGTGCCTCAAGGCGCTGACTGTCTGGAAGCAAGATGGCGCGCCGCGCGATCCATTGGCTTGGTTGCTGGCGACGGCCCGAAATGCCGGGCTTGACAGTTTGCGCAAATCACAGCGCCGCGCCGCCATCTTGTCGCGGCACAATGGGGAGTTTCAGCCAATGCTTGCGGAAACGCTCGACCCAGATGAAATGCGTGACGACGTCTTGCGGCTGCTCTTCATTTGTTGCCACCCGGAGCTGGATCGTCGCGATCAGATTGCCCTCGCGCTTCGCATTGTTGCCGGCCTCAGCGTTGAAGAGATCGCGAGCGGTTTTCTGGTCAAGCCCAAGGCGATGGAGCAGCGGATCACCCGCGCCAAGAAAAAGATCGCCAGCCATTCGGTGGCCTTTGAGACCCCCAACCCGGAGGAGCGCGGTGCGCGGCTGGGGGAGGTTTCGCTGATGATTTACCTGATGTTCAACGAGGGATGGTCGACGTCTGCGGGGCCATCGCAAATGAACCTCACACTTTGTGAGGAGGCCATCCGTCTGGCGAGACTGCTTGTCGCGCTGTTCCCGGCCATGGGCGAGCAAGCGGCGCTTCTGGCACTGCTGTTGTTGCAGCATGCGCGGAGGGACGCACGGATCGATGAGCAAGGGAAGCTTGTCGCGCTTGATGATCAGGATCGTACCCTATGGAACCGAACTGATATCGCCGAAGCGACAGCATTTTTGCAGAAGGCACAGCGTATCAACCATCGCGGCGTCTATATCATTCAAGCGGCCATTGCCGCAGCACATGCGTGCGCACCATCGCCGGAAGACACTGATTGGGCCCTCATCGAGTCGCATTATGCAGCCCTCCACGCGCTTCAACCGACTCCCGTGGTCCGGCTCAATCAAATTGCAGCGCAGGCTCGGCTTCATGGCCCTCAATTCGCGCTAGAGGCAATGGAAAGCCTTTCGGAGGATCTTTCCAACTATCGCTGGTTTCACGCGATGCGTGGCACGCTATTGCAAGAGGTAGGCGACCACCAGGCGGCAATTGCAGCATTTGAGGCTGTCATGGCACTAGCGCCCACTGTGCCGGAATGTGTTGCGATCAAAGACAAAATCCTCATTAGCAAAAAAGAATTGGGTCATCTGTAGGGAACCCGATCACTGATCCGTCCTTGGATCAGGCCCGCATGTGGCGGGCACTAACCAAGGGAGATGACTATGAGTATTCTTGAAATGACCGCCGTCGGCAATTCCGGCTGGATTGGCCATTCCGGCCCCGATCAGGGGAAGGCCAAGGCTTTTTATCAAGATGTGTTGGGGTGGACGATCAACGACATGCCGATGCAGGACGGATCGAGTTATTCGGCCGCCGTTGTTGGTGAGACGGCCATTGGCGGATTCTCTCCGATGCCTGAAGACAATGGAAGCTGGACCATCTTTTTCACGGTGGCCAATGTTGATGCGAGCGTCGCCAAGGCAGAAGCCAAAGGTGCCGCGATCATCCAACCGGCCATGGATATGCCCGGTGTCGGGCGGATGGCCACACTGACCGATCCGCAAGGCGCACGGTTCGCATTGATCACCTACGAAAGCATGGCGTCCTGAGCGGCCATCTGGAAGGAGGCATTTGATGGACGGTATCCCTCAAATCGCGCTTGGCATAACAGCATTGTTTGTCTTGATGAGCATCCCGATGGCGATCGCCGTGGGGGTCAAACGCGCGAAGACCGGTATTTTGCTTTTGCATGGGGAGGATGAGGATCTGTTGCGACTCATGCGGGCACATGGGAACTTTGTCGAGTATGTGCCGCTTGCCCTGCTGGCTCTCGCCGGAGCGGAGATTGCGGGTGCCTCATCCTGGTTGGTGGCCTTTTGTGGCGCGGCACTGATCCTAGCGCGGCTTATCCACTACTTCGGCTTGCGGACAGCAGCGGATAGCAAAGGCCGTGCCATAGGGGCGGGCCTCACAACAATCACGATGCTGGTGCTCTCGCTCACCATATTGTGGCAGCTTGGGATGGCCCCCTGATGCCCGTCGATGAAGGTCTTAACCAACGCATGCGCGACGTGCTCGCCGCGCATGCGGGCATTTCCGAGAAACATATGATGGGCGGGCTGTGCTTTTTTCTGAACGGGAACATGCTCTGCGGAGCGCGGCGCCATCACGATGGTGTTGGGCGGTTCATGTTTCGGGTGGGCAAGGTCAACGAAGAATCCGCTCTGAGCGATCCAGCGGCACAGCAAGTGGTCCATGGGAGCCGCAAACTGGGTGGGTTCATCCGCGTGGATGTCCATGACTGTGACGAAGCTGCCCTCCGGCGCTGGTTGCATCTTTGCCTGGACCATGCAGCAGCCCTTCCTGCCAAACCATGAACGGAGATGCTGACGGATGCCTTTGACACTTTCTCACCGGCCGCGCGCGTGGTCCTGAAGGGCTTCGAGGCCAATCATGCGGAAGGGCGGGATCACTCTAAACGAAGCGACCCAGGAGTGATCTCTCTTCACGTGAGCTATGCCAAACGTATACTCCAAATACCTTTGGCAATCTGATGTGACCGGAGATGTCTGCCAGCGCCTTGTCTTACGGTGAAGTGCCCTCGGCGAGCACTGTCTTGGCTACCCGAAAGCAATCAAGGGCTTGCGGGACTCCGCAGTAAATCGCGATGACATGAATGATGGCACGGATTTCTTCGGGGGAGACTCCGTTGTTTATGGCGCCGCGGCAGTGCAGTTCCCACTCGGTCATCTTTCCAAGTGCACCGATCATCGAAAGGTTCATCATTGAACGTGTCTTGGCATCAATAACATCGTCTCCCCAACCGAAGCCCCAGCACCACGCCGTCATGGCCTCTTGAAAGGGCCGAGTGAAATCGTCAGCGACGGCGAGGTTACTTTCGACATATCCGGCTCCAAGCGTTGCTTTGCGGTGCTCCAGGCCCTTCAAGAAAAGATCTTCGTCAAAAATACTCATGGTCGGGTTTCCTGTTCATGTCTCATTCGGGCAGGCCTTCCACGATCGCAATCGTCGCCTTGCAGGCGGCATCGCGACTGGCGCGTGCCGTTTGATAGGCGTCGGAATTGTAGCAGGCGAGCGCCTGTTGCTTGCTTTCGAATTCGATGACGACATGCCGTTCATAGGTGTCGCCCTCGAGTGACGCAGCATCGCCGCCCCGCACCAGGAACCGGGCGTCAAATGCCGCAAACGCGGCAGGAGCAAGCGCTTGATACCCTGCGTATCTTTCCCGGTCGGTCACCGTCACAAATGCAATCCAGTAGCCCTTAGCCATCTTGCACCGTTGTTTGCTTCATCAAGTGGCGTTTCGCGGTTCTTGCCGCTTCGGCGATATGGTTTTCAACGGCCTGCCGCGCCCGTTGCGGGTTGCAGCCAAGGATGGCGTCATGGATCGCGTTCATATGGGTCATGCCGGACTGATCGTGATCGCGCGCTGCGATGGTCAAGGCGCGCAACCGGCTGATGCGCCCGTTCAGTCGTTGAACGATGCCCCATGCGATGTCATGGCCGGCTTCTCGGAATATCAATTCATAAAAGCGGGTCGTCGCACCGAGCAGGCCGGCCCATTCCGTATCATTCATCGTCGCGGCAACGTCGCGCAAAGCACGTGTGAGTTTGGCTTTGAATGCAACCGTATGTGACCCGGCGCAGGCTGCGGCAGCCGATCCTTCAAGCTGCTTGCGGATGTCGTAGATTTGCTTGGCCTGTTCCCAGTTGAGCCTCGCCACGATAGGCCCCGTGTTGGGGATAATCTCAACCAGACCTTCGGCTTCAAGGTAACGAATTGTCTCGCGGATTACCGTGCGGCTGACGCCAAGTTGCTCGCATAGAGGGCGTTCAATGAGCCGTTCTCCGGGTGCGAAATGCCCGCTCACAATCGCCTCGTGCATCCGCTTCTGCACGATATCCCGCAGTGTTTGGGGGGCTTTATCAATCTTCAACAGGGCTGTTTTGTCAGAGGCCATGGAGCTGCGGATACCAGTTCGAACGGCGCGTCACAACGCATATTGACATATGGTATACCATCATACCAAGATCAATGTGGATACTGGTGGAGGATGGCAAATGCCGGCCGAGATTCGCAAAACCCTGCTGCATGTCGAGACCACGTTGATCGAAGGCGGCAAAGCGGCCAAGACGCCGCTGAAGATGATTGCGGCCATGGCTGTTATCCGAAATCCATGGGCGAAACTGGGGTTCGTGGATGATCTTGGCCCCGTCATCCGTGACTGTGCGCCCGGCCTTGGCGCCCTGCTGACCGGGATGATCTTGGATGCGACCGGCGGCGGGGACAAAGTCGAAGCCTATGGCAAGTCGGCGATTGCCGGGCTTGACGGTGAGGTCGAGCATGCCTCTGCCCTGATTCATACGCTGCAATTTGGCAATCACTACCGAAACGCCGTTGGCGCGAAATCCTACCTGTCCTTCTGCAACACCCGGGGGCCTGCCAATGCGCCGCTGATGATCCCCTTGATGGACAAGAATGATGGGGGACGACGCTCCCACTACCTGACCATTCAGACATCCGTCGCGGATGCGCCAGCGGCCGATGAAATTCTGATCGCCCTGGGGGCATCCATCGGCGGGCGTCCGCATCATCGCATCGGTGATCGCTATCAGGACCTCAAGGACCTTGGCCATGACGTCGACAACCCTGCTGCGGTCTAGGCGGGGCCATTCAGTTGGTCTGTGCGCTGCGGGGGTGGGCGAACCGGTTATCCTGATCCATGGGGTCGGGTTGCAATCGGTCGCCTGGGGGCCGCAGATAGATGCTCTGGCCCACGCCCACAGGGTGATTGCGTTGGATCTGCCGGGCCATGGACAGAGTGCGCCGCTGCCGCCCGGGGCCGAACTTCCTGACTTCGTGGCATGGCTTTTCGACGTGCTGGCGACTCTTGATTGCGGCCCTGTCAACATCGTCGGTCATTCGATGGGGGCTTTGATCGCGGGCGGATTTGCCGTCGCACATTCCGAAATGACGCGCCGGGTGGCGCTTGTGAACGGTGTTTTTTGCCGCGACCCGCTGGCGCGCCGTGCAGTGGAAGCCCGCGCCGCGGAGATAAGGGCAGGCAACATTGATCTTGAGGCGCCGCTCACCCGCTGGTTCAGCGACAGCGAGGGACAGAGCGAGGCGCGTGCGCAGGTTGCTGAATGGCTGCGTACCGTTGATCCGTCAGGCTATGCGACCACCTATGCGGCCTTTGCAAAGGGTGATGCGACCTACGCAGACAGGTTCGCTACCATTGGCTGCCCCTTCCTCGCGCTGACGGCCGACGGAGACCTGAATTCAACACCAGCCATGTCTCAGGCGATGGCGGGGATGGTGCGGGACGGGCAAGCCGTCACGATCGACGGCCACCGCCATATGGTGAACCTGACCGCACCCGATCTCGTGTCATCGCATTTGTTAACCTGGCTGGGCCGGGCCCCGGCGCGAAAAGAGCTGTCATGACGTCCCTTGATCCCCGCGCCCTGCGGACCGCTTTTGGAACGTTCATGACCGGCGTCACGGTTGTCACCGCGCAAGACAAGACCGGTGCCCCACTTGGATTTACGGCGAATTCGTTCACGTCGGTTTCACTCGATCCGCCACTGGTGTTGGTCTGTCTGGCGAAGGCGTCGCAGAACCATGATGCGCTGGTCCGGGCAGAGGGCTTTGCCGTGAATATCCTTGCCGAGACGCAAGTTGATATCTCCAACACCTTTGCCAGGCCGTCGGATGATCGTTTCCGGGGCGTGGCCTGGCGTAGAGGTCCGCAGGGATCCCCCGTGATAGAAGGGGTTTCGGCTTGGTTCGATTGTGCAATGCATGACACCGTGGAGGCCGGAGATCATGTGATCTTGATTGGCGAAGTCAAAGCCTTCGATAGCTCGCCAAGCCCCGGCCTGGGATATGCGCGGGGCGCCTATGTGGCGCCCTCGACCTCAACGGACGCCCTGAAGACCAGCGCAAACCTTGTCGTCTCGGCCCTGATCGTGCGCGACGATGCCGTGTTTTTGGTGGACGATGGGATCGGTGGCCTCACCTTGCCGCAAACCGTCGTCGACACGGCAGAACTGCCGTCTTCCGCCTTGAATCGATTGATCGCATCAACAGGACTGACGGCCGAACCGGGCTTCATCTATTCGGTCTTTGAGGACACAGGGCTTGAACGCCAGCACATCGCGGTCCTGTGCCAATCCGCGGGCGGAACACCGCAAGCCTCAGGCTTCGTTCCAATCGGCAAACATGCCTATGACGATGTGTCGGACCCGGCCATCTTGACGATGTTGGAGCGTTATGCGGCAGAGGCGCGCATCGGCGCTTTCGGTATCTATTACGGCAATCAACGAGGCGGCGAAGTCCGCACGATCATCTGAAACCGGAGGCCGACCACATGCGCTTTTCGCTTTTCGTCCATATGGAACGCACGTCGCCAGATCAGGATCAGAAGGAGCTGTACGACAACTTTGTCGCGCTGGCCAAAATTGCAGATGAGGGCGGAATGCATGCCGTCTGGACGGGCGAACATCACGGGATGGATTTCACCATCGCGCCCAATCCCTTCCTGAACCTGGTCGATCTGGCACGGCATACGAAGAACGTCCGTTTGGGCACGGGCACCATCATAGCACCCTTTTGGCATCCCATCCGGCTGGCCGGCGAGGCCGCGATGGCCGATATGATCGTTGACGGGCGTCTTGATCTGGGGATCGCGCGGGGCGCGTACAGCTACGAATATGAACGTATGGTCCCCGGGATGGAGGCGTGGGATGCCGGGCAGCGCATGCGCGAATTGATCCCCGCCCTGCAGGGGCTTTGGAAAGGCGATTATGCCCAAGAAGGGACCTATCATTCCTTCCCGGCAACGACCTCCTCGCCCAAACCGCTGCAACACGGGGGGCCGCCGATCTGGGTCGCGGCCCGCGACCCCAACAGCCATGATTTTGCGGTTTCAAACGGATGCCAAGTTCAGGTGACCCCGCTCTGGCAGGGCGACGCGGAAATTACCAAGCTGATGGACACATTCAACGCGGCCTGCGCAAAGTTTCCAGATGTGTCGCGCCCGGAAATCATGTTGTTGAACCACACCTATATTGCCGAGGACGAGGCGGACATTCGGCAAGCGGCCGAAGAGATCAACAGGTTCTACTGCTACTTTGGCGCTTGGTTCAAAAACGAACGCCCAGTGTCACAGGGTCTGATAAAGGCGCTGACTGAGGAAGAGATTGCCGCACATCCCTTTTACACCCCTGACAGCATGATCCGGGACAACGTGATCGCGACTGCGGATAAGGCCATCGACCGTATCAAAACGTACGAAGCGCTTGGCTACGACGAATATGCCTTCTGGATCGACAGCGGCATGAGCTTCGAGCGCAAGAAGGCTTCGCTTGAACGTTTCATCAAAGACGTGATGCCGGCCTTTGTCTGAGGGGAAGATGATGCAGACGTTTCAGAACTATATCGGCGGGCAGTTTCTCGACGGAGCCGCTTGGTTCGACAGCATCGACCCCGCGACGAACACGGTCTGGGCAAGAATGCCGGAGGCGCGGCGTGACGATGTGAACGCGGCGGTGGCTGCTGCCAAAGCGGCGTTCTGGTCCGAGGATTGGGCGGGTATGACCGCCTCTGGTCGTGGCAAGCTGCTGCTGAAACTGGCGGACCTGATTTCCGAGAACGCCTTGAGACTGGCCGAGTTGGAAACCCGCGATACCGGCAAGATCATTCGCGAAACTTCTGCCCAGATATCCTATGTGGCCGAATATTATCGCTACTACGCGGGGCTTGCTGACAAGATCGAGGGCGCTCATCTGCCCATCGACAAACCCGATATGGAGGTTTGGCTTCGTCGAGAACCGGTTGGCGTCGTAGCCGCCGTAGTGCCGTGGAATTCGCAGCTTTTCCTGTCGGCTGTTAAGATTGGCCCCGCGCTGGCGGCCGGCTGTACGGTTGTCGTCAAAGCCTCCGAGGACGGCCCCGCTCCCATGCTTGAATTTGCGCGCATCTTTGATCAGGCGGGTTTTCCAGCAGGCGTTCTGAATGTCATCACGGGTTTTGGGCCCGAATGCGGTGCGGTCCTGACCAGCCACGCGGACGTCGACCATGTCGCCTTTACAGGAGGGCCGGAAACCGCACGGCACATCGTGCGCAACTCTGCTGAAAATCTGGCATCGACGTCGCTTGAACTTGGGGGCAAGTCGCCGTTCATCGTTTTCGAGGATGCCGACATAGAGAGCGCTGTCAACGCGCAGGTCTCGGGCATCTTCGCAGCAACTGGGCAGAGCTGTGTCGCCGGATCGCGTCTGATCATATCGAACCAGATCAAGGACGCTTTCCTGGACCGCCTGAAGGAAAAGGCCGAAGCCGTCGTCATCGGCGCACCCGACGACATGAAAACCGAAATGGGCCCTTTATGTACCGTGGCGCAGGTCCGCACTGCGTCGGATCTGATCGCCGCCTCAACAGCCGCGGGCGCGAAGGTTATCACCGGTGGCTTGCCGATGGAACGCGAGGGGAATTACTTCCCGCCGACGATCATTGATTGTTCCCACGCCCCCGGCGCGCCGTGCCTGACCAACGAATTCTTTGGCCCCGTCCTTTCGGTCCGCGGCTTCGATACCGAGGCAGAGGCCCTTGAGATCGCAAACAATACCGCTTTTGGGTTGGCGTCCGGGGTGTTCACCAAAGACCTCACGCGCGCGCACCGCATGATCCGGGGCATTCATGCTGGTATCGTCTGGGTAAACACCTACCGTGCCGTCAGCCCGATTGCGCCCTTCGGTGGACATGGGCTGTCGGGGCACGGGCGTGAGGGCGGTATCCAGGCAGCACTCGACTACACCAAGGTCAAGGCGGTTTGGTTGCGCACCAGCGATGATCCCCTTCCCGACCCCTTCATCATGCGTTGATCGAGTAGACCGTTGAACCTCGTTGCGCTAACGCGCTCTGACCGCCCGATTTCGGAAATGGCTATTGGTCGACCCTGTAGCGGAACTGCCTGATCCGGCGACAGGTTTCCATGACGCTTTGCAGCATGCTCTGGGCAACATCGAAGGTTGCATTCAGACATGCAGCGTCCGTTTGTTCCGGGGCGGACCTGCACCTAACGCTCTCTCATGGCCAGTGCAGTTTGCCAGTATTCCACCCGACCTTTGATGGAAAAGCCTTAAAATCGCCCGGAAAGTCATTATAGTTGCCGGACAATAAAGAAGCATATCGAAGGGACGTTTGATGGCCGATCTGGATGCGCAGGTAAAGGAATCGCAGGCTCAAGTAAGCGAGGCGCAAGCCAAGATCGCTGAGCTGACCGGCAAGATCGAGGCCGCGCGCAGCAAGATCAAAGGGGGCGAGGATGCCACTTTGGACATCGAGAACGCCTCGCTGGAAGATGTCCACGCCCACACCAAGGTCATGGATGCAAATATCGCCGAATTGATCATGGGGCTGGACGATATCACCTCTGCCTTCTCCAAAGACTTCGACGAAATGCGCTCCAAAACCGGTTGGGAGAGTTTTGTCGGCATTTTCAGCAGGGCCAAGGCCGACAATATGCGCCAGGAACGCGTGCGTACCGCTAGCATTGATGACAAGTTGCAGGACCTGATCAGCAAGTCCGACGTGATCGTTCAGCTGCTCGAAAGCCAGTTGGCCACGCTGGAAGAGCACAAAACCAAAGTCGGCGACAATCTGACAGAAACACTCGATGAGCGGGAGTTCACGGTCGGTGAGTTGGAAACCGTGCGCGCCCAGATACAGGCGATGGATCCCACTATCATCTCCATGGAAAACAAGATCGCCAATGAAACCGACGCCGCTGCGCGCACCAAGCTGGAAACGGAGTTGGCCGATCTGAACTCGAAATATAACGAGTTGGTCCAACAAGAACAGGTGAAGCTGGCAAAGTCGCAGACGTTGGAGCGCTATATCGACAAAGGCAAAACCTGGATCGACTCGCTGCAGAACCAGGCGGCGACGCAGATGGTGCTGATCAACAAGCTGCAAACAGACACCAAGCAGCGCGTCGTGCTCTATGATGCGCTGACCAAGTCGCTCAAGACCGCGCAGCAGCAGGACGTCGCCCACCGCATCAATGAGATCGGGGTCCAGACGGACCAAGAGGCGCAATCTGCAATGGCGGGGATCGGCGCGGCCACGAACCAGAAAATGGCCGACATGTTGGAATCCCACGAAGATCACATGGTCTTTGCACGTGATGTGTTGGAGGCCAAGGCCAAGGCAGACGAACGTTTTGCCCGCCGCTTCGCCCAGATTGTCGAGAAGCACGACAAGAACCTTTATGGGGGGTGAGCCGCACCCATTGCCCACCTTGTCGGCGCGGTCGGTTCGCAGGTGTCGACCAGCCCATTTAGTAAGGAGTTAGAATTTGGCCGTTGATCCGTCGCGTACACATGTCGGCTTGTCCGATCTGTTCGCGTCCCGACGGTACTTTGCCAAGTTCGAGAAGATCATCGCGTATCTTCCGCGCGTCGCTGCGACGATGAAGTCGGATGGTGCGCTGAACGATGGCGAGTTGGATATCCTATCCTCCTATGTTCAGGGCATCGCTTATTCTTTTCACGCGCTGTCGATGAAATATCTGCTCGTGGGTCGCGACACAGGGCAATTTCTCGGCGCACTGGAAATGGACACGGTCGAAAGCGGCTTTCCGGTATTCAATGAGTTGCTGATCATGGCCAGTGACGCGCAGCAGGCGAGCCGGCGATTGGCGAATATGCCAAGCGTCCACCGCCTGAAGTCGCAGATGATCGAACATATCGTAGGGGAACGTCAGATCCCGACCAAGCTGCAATTCGCCCTGTCGCAACGGCTCTATTACGAAGAATTGCAGAACGGCCATTTGTTCTGGGCACAGAATGATCCCGTCGCAATATGGCAGGGCACGGCTGACGGACGCGGTCGATATCTGCTGCATTGGGCGGTCTATGACAGCCAGGTGAATCTGCCGACCATCTATTTGATGGAGCTCGATGATACGGGACGTACGGCCCTTCCTCGTGATGAGCGCCGCTGGCCCGAGGTTCAGGCCCATCTCATGGCGCAGGCCTTGGGCGGGTTGAAGCTTTTGACGATTGCCAAGGGATTTGACGAGGCGTTCGATGACGTGCACCCCAAGCGCCTGCGCCGGTTGCATTTGGGGCCAATGTATAGCCACACGTTCACCAAGCAATCTGGCCCCATCCGTGATGTGCTCGCTGACGCCAAGTCCCCGGCGGGGCAGGACTGGACCTTGGCCTGGACTGATGAAGTTCTGGAAAGCGAGCGTGTTGTGACCGAAAAGTCCGGCTGGTTCGGCCGGGTAGAGCGCGAGATATTCGCGCTTGATCCTTTCTCGGGCCGCGGCGCGGACACCGGCGCCACACGAATGGAGCGCAGCATTATTCTGCCGGAAAGGCCGTTTCAGGTGCTGGCCGAGAAAAACCCTGCAGGCTTCGCCAGTGTGACAAAATATGTCGTCAGCCCCGATGGCCGGGTGTTTAAGAACTGAAGGATACGGGGCTTCCGAGCCCATCGAACAGGAGGACGCATGAGCTTGACTGCCGATACCATGGAGCTGACCGAGGACGACATCGTCAAGCACTACGATGCAGCGGTCGCGATGCTGGAAGGCTTCGACCATACTCCGCGCATCGGCAAGGCGCGTGCTCGCACCACTGCGCCCGAACGATCTACCGGCGTAGCGACACGCCGCAGGTTCCGCTCGACCACTCCCGGCCTCGTCACACGCTCGACCGCGCGACCGGAGGGGGTGCAGTTAATCGAAAGCATTCGCGCCGCCGTCAGTGACGATCCGTTGGTCAGCCCCCTGCAGGCGACGCTTCTGCACCTCTTGCGTCGGGCGCTGGCAATATCGCTGGCCGTCGGCGAGACCTACGCCAACTCCACTGGTCTTGCCGATCTGCGCCGTGCAAATCTCGCAGGGTCCCTGCCCGCGGACCGAAAGACCGAATTTACCGAGCTTTTGGCTGCCGAAGCGTTGGCCGTTACCCATGTCTTTGCAAATGCGACCGCCTTCCTCCTCGGGCCACATGCCAGCGAGACGACAGTCGAAGTGGGTGAGGTGGAAGAAATCTTGACCGACAACTCACAACTCGCGCTCCATGGCTGCCTGTGGGAGCTGGATCAGGATATCGCTGTCCACGCGGGTGACGACGCTCAGTTGGTCGCAACCGTCATGGCCTTCGCCGAGCAGGTCATGGAAAAGGTCGCGCTTCGCGCCCAGAATGCAGGCCGCTTGGCACCATTCACCGGTGCCAGTTGGCGGATCGAGGCCGACAAGCTGACCATCCGCGGGTTTGAACCGGCCAGTAATGCCAGATCCTCCACACTGACGATGACCTTCAAGAAGCCGCATGAAGTGGTCGGAAACCACATCGCGAAGTACCAGGCTCTGAAGCTTTCGAAGATGCTGATGGCGTATGATTTTGATCGACGCCTGAACCCGTTCGCGGAACTTGGTGGGTTCATCTTCACCTTCATGGGGGATGGCAAACCCGGGACAGGGAAAACCACGCTGATCCAGATGATGGCGGGTCTGATCCACGGCTATTGCGAAACGGCGGGTTACCCGTTTCGCTATCAGAACCTCAGCACTGACAACATCGACAGCTACCAAGGCAAGTCTGGCCAGAACGCGAAGGCGTTCATCAACAACATCATCGACCCATCCGTTATCGGCTTTGGAACGATTGATGACATCGACCAACTTGCAGGAAAACGCGGCGACAGGCAGTCATCGGCCGGGCAGTTGGAAATCACCGCCGTGCTGATGGAGAGCTTTGCGGGTGCCAATACGGTTGTACGAGGCAATTGTACGTTCGGGATGTTCTCGAACTACCCCGAAAACGTTGACGATGCGCTACGTCAGCGGGCAGGGGCCCGGTTCCTGGTGGACGGGCCGATCACGCGCGAAGACTATATCGATATCCTCAGCCTTCTGATGGGCAAGAACCACGACATCCCCTTGGGTGACCATGAGGTTTTCGCAGCGCAAGAGATCAAGAGGGCCGTGGCCGCCTCGTTTGAGAGCCATTCGCGCCCTCATGAAGCGGGCCTCATGAAGGTCTTCGACAAGGTCGATCAGACCGTGGGCAGGCTGGATACGATAGCCAAGCTCGGCACATATCTGAAAGCCATCCAAGAGGCCGACGAACGTTTCACGGGCCGCGCGATCAAGAACATCACCGACGCCGTGAAGGTCCGCGCAATGGACTTCGAGTTGCCCGATGAATGGATGGAGGAACCGGACCTGTTCCTCTTCAAGGACTACGATACCAAGCTCGGGATGATCGAAGAGCTGCGGCAGCCGATAACCGTCGACATGGTGATCCAGGAGATCAACCGTTACGCCGACAGCGAATTCCGCTATGCCGACAAATCCGACGAAGTTGCGATTGCCGATGCCGTGCGCGATATGCAGCGGATGGAAGAGGCCAAACGCCGCTATCTGGAGCAGCAGGGATGATCAGGCGCATGCCCCAGCATGTCATAGGGACATCGGCGCGATGAACCGCCTGATCTCGTCCGGCCTGATGTTCGGCAACCTGTTCCATGTCGCGTCGCCACCATTGGTCGAACGTTACAACCGAGCCTTGGTTCACCTGACAGGTAAGCAGACTGCGCTGCCGGATTTCTACATCGACATTTCAGGGTATTCGCCGGAAATCGGATTCGAATTAGGAGATCCCCTCTACCTCAACCATGATGGAGTGAATCGCCAGTTCATTCTGTTGTCCACCTCCCAGAAATATGCGCCGTTGCTTGAGGCAAAATTCTCCACCTGTCGCGGTATCCTGCGTCAGTTCATTTCGCAGAATGAGGCGGCTTTGTTCGCTCTGACCGCCCGGGATGCGGTGGCGGGCGAGTTGGTCAATTCTGTCTTCAATCTGTCGGACCCAGCCCGGCTTCTTGATATCCGGCGCATTACGATTGAGGCCGACACTACCGGCGGCGCGATACGTCAGGCGGCCAAACTCGACGCCAAGGTTGACCGCTTCCTGAACGAGGAAGACGCCTGGTTCGATGACGTGTTGATCGCTGAGATGATTGAACTGGCCGGTGAGACGGGCGACATCGTGCGTAACCCGGTACACCTCAAAGGCATGAGTTTCGAGCAGGGCAATTTCTGGACCGCACATTACGGCGGCGCGTATCTTTTCCAGGACGTGAAACACCCGGCAATCCTGGCATCCGGCGACAAGGCTCCATTCGACGCGGTCGATGTCGAGCATGTTTTCGATATGACGCAACGCAGCCACATCGCACGGTTTCTGGACCTCAATGGCCTTGTGGAGCCCATCGTCAAAGCCCGCGGTGTCGATGCCAGTGCCGTGCTGCGCCAGAAGATGGACTTCATCCTGGTCGACGCCTTGGCTGATGCGGATGTTGTCCTGAAGGGCCGTTCGCGCGGCGAAATGCGCAGGCTCGCACGCGATCATATCGGTCAACTGCCCCAGGAGTTTCACGCCCTCGCAGCGCTCTTGAATTGGGCAGAAGGTGGTGGGGCCTGGCCGAGCATCACTTCGAACAACCCGGTCTACTTCTACACATTGCGTGCGTCCGACCATAAAGACGCGGAGCTTGTGAATATGTTGCTCGCCGAATTGACGATCCGGGATTTTCGGCAGCTCTTCATTTGCCACAAGCCCCTGTTTTACGAGAAGTTCGCTGATTTCTCGGACGCAAAGAAGGATTACGTGGTCGAATTTCTGCGGAATGAATACCAAACAGATAAGGCGGGTGCGCGCACTGCGCTGTTTGGTCATGAACCGTCAATGGAAGAAGAGGTGAGGCGTGTTGGACCGTGGGGCTGAAAAGGGGAGGCCGTCATGTTCGCACTGATGCGTCTGGCTTTGGTCGGCTTTGTCGTGCTGACGGTGATCTATATCGCATTGTCGATATACTCGCGATCTGTCCGTCGCAAACGTTTGATCCGCGAGTGGGAAGAGGAGCATCCGACCGCAGATCGCGACAGTTTCGTGGATGAAGGGTTGGACGACTATGATAGCTCGCTCAGACGCAAGCTGATTCTTGGCGTCTATGTCGTACCGGTTTGCGTGGTGGCCTTCATCGTCTACGTCACGAATTTTCAGTAAGGGTCGGCGAGATGAAATACGTCAAATGGTTTTTCGCAGCGCTGTTCTGGCTCGTCGTCGCCGCCACCTTTCACTATACATTGCCCCAGAACGACATCGTGCGCGTGACCGGGACCGAGATCATTCGCAAGGATTTTTCAGGCCTTTCCCGGTTTTTCTATGCGCAGGCGGATAGCGGCGACAATGAGTTGGGGAACCGAGACTTGCGGTTGATCAACACGACCCGAGCCAATGGCCGTGTCATGGTCTACCGCAATGAGGACACGGGTTGGAACTGGCCACCATATTTCAAGTTTGACAGCTCCAACCTGCAAGCCGAGGCAAGCGAGTACGTCTCTACCATCGATAACCCTCGGTGGGTTGCCGTACGCCACTATGGCTGGCGGAACCCGTTCCTGTCGATTTACCCGAACGCCATCGGTATCCGGCCTGTCGACGGCCCGGATGCAAATCTTGGGCTGCCGTGGCTGAACATTGCGATCTTGACAACGTTCGCTGTCATTGCGCTGGGCATCCGTGCGTTGTGGCGGCGGTTCAGGACATCGCGTATCGACCCGCTGGTGGACAATGTTCAGGACGGGGTCAGCGCGACGGGCGACGCCATTTCAAAACGGAGATCCGGGATACGGCGGTGGCTCGACACCTGGAAAGCGAAGTAGGGCATAGCCATGCCCTCGCAATGACATCAGCAGTTTCGAAGAGGTGCGTGCGATCGAGGTCGATTGCACTACACCTATGCGGGCCGGGTAATTGGTCTTTCAACCACTATTTCTGGGAGCACCACCCGGTCGTCATTCTGCAAACAACGTGATGTGCAATTTATCTGGGCCTTAAGGCTTTCCTGGGACCTGAGTAGTCGCCCCTTGAGCCAGGCATCACCGCTACTCGGATGCATGTTCTTCTTGAGCGTAGCGACCCTAGCAATCAACCGCCTAGTACATCGAGCGGCGTGTCATCGAACGTGGCATGGGGGACGCCCTTTTGGAACCGCCTATTTCTCCTCCAAAATGAGGGCTTGAGTGATCGCGGCATCCTCTGACGTCAGGCCCTCGATCACCGAGAAGTGGTGATGGTCGCCGTCGATGGTGCACGTCGACGCGACACCTAGGCCTGACCACATCATATCAAGAAGCTGCGCTTGTCTGATGAATTCAGGGCGTTCTCCGCCACCGGTCCAGGCATGAAATCGCACGCCGTCAACACATCGATGCAAAACGGCGCTTTCACGTGTTGCCTCTTCCATGTTGAGACAAAGCGTTTCGTTCATCGTTGTATTCAGTAGAGGTCGCAGATCGTGGAGACCGCTGATGGACAAACACATTTCCATCCGATCAATTGTGCCTTGCGACAGGGGTGTGTCGTCACAGATCATCCGGCTGACAAGATGGCCCCCGGCAGAATGGCCCGCGATGCGGACTGGGCCGGCAACGCGCGCCGCTGCCGCCTCGATCGCGGTTGCGATCTGTTTGGTCATGTGGCTGATGTGTACCTCGGGAGCCAAGGTATAGCTGGGTAAACAGACTGCCCAACCCTTGGCGCGCGCGCCTTCGGAAAGATGAGTCCAATAGGATTTATCAAGCCGCATCCAGTATCCGCCGTGGACGAATACGACCAATCCCTTGGGCGGCCCTTCTGGCAAAACCAGATCGAATTTTTCCCGCGGATGTCCGCCGTAAGGGATATCTGTTTCAATACCCGCAGTCGTAGAGCGATAGGCCTGCGCGCGCTCGGCCCAGATCGCAGGGAGTTCAGCGGACCCCGCCACATGCCCCATATTGTCAAAGGCGGTGTCCCAATCCGTCATCCGGCGCTACTCGTTTGCTTCAGGCGGCAGAAAATCGACGTCGTGCTCCGCAGAAATGCGCACGACTTCTTCCACGTCGGTCATGTCGTGAAGCTCTTCAAACAGCTCCTTCAACTTGCCCGCAGGCGACACCCAAAACAGCGCACGCGCCGGTTTGTCGGACTTGTTGAAGTACCCATGCGGCACACCCCTGGGCATCCGCACCAGATCCCCTGCCTTGGCCTTTGACCACACGCCGTCCAATTTCAGGTCCAACTCACCATCCTGAACCAAGATGAATTCATCTTGGGTGGGGTGGATATGGACGGGTACAAATTCGCCCGGCTTGGAATTGGTCTCAAAAGCAAACGTGCTCTCGCACCAGGCCTTGATGTAATAGGTTTGGCCCAGAATGTTCAGCTTGGTGCCTTCGCCGTCGCGGGTGATACCGCCATCGAGATCTTTCATGGTTCTCTCCCTCATGTGCGCAATTCGCGCGTGTTGTCGCCCGCAGGTGCGCTGCGGTCATCCTTCCAGCCAATCGCGGCCTCGTTTCATCATTTGACCTCGGCATCAGGTATGGGAGTGTGCGCGGCCGCCCCTGATTTAACATGCATCATTATCTTTCCCCTTAGCAATTTGTCCTGTTCAGCCTGCTTGATACTGCGGACAGGAGGCGAGAAATTCGCCGTATGCCCTGTGGTTGGGATAGCTGAATTGCTCAGCCAACGGGTTGGACCGCTTGCGTTTCCTTGCTCCCATATCCGCCAGAAGTTCATCAAAATGCTTGAAGTGGAACGGGGCAGAACACAGGCCGCCATAGATCTGGGCGGCGGGGCGTTCATTGCGCCGCCAGTTCAGCATCATCTCGATGCTTTGGGTCATCTCATCCGCTGTGGGCTGGTGTTGCAGCTGACCGTCAGCATATCGAACCAGCCAGTTGGCGATCATCTCTGCCGAGAGGACCGTGCAGAAGCTGGAGTTGAAGCCGACAAAGCCCATGTCCGGCAAATCCGGGTTCACGGCAAGGCGATAGACGCGGTACTGCCCGTCGTCTTCGATCAGTTTTTCCTGGGCGGATTGCGGCAGATACGGCACGCCCAACTTCCACCCCACCGCCAGGATCGAAGTATCGGCCTCGATCTTATCACCGTTGGTCAAGACAATCGTCTTGCCGTCATACCGATCGTAGGTGCCTTGAACGTTCATGATAGTGCCCGCCTTGAGCGCCTCGAACAGGCCTGGCGTGACAATGGGAACCGAACACGAGACTTCTTTTTCAATCGGTGTCTTTGGTACGATCCCGTACTTCTTGAGACCAAGTTGAGTTTTCAGCAACGTCTCCAGCCCTCGGAAGTTCGCCCAGACCAGCGGTTTAAACAGCATCGCAACGGCACGTTGCAGGCCGGTCTTGCCCCAGGCGTTGAACTGCTGTTCCTGCGCGCGCATGTAGAGCAGCCGCTTGAAATTGATCCCGCCCACGAAATACGGCACGCGCCACACAGGCTCTAGATAGACCCAATGCACGGATCTTGCACCATTGTTGGCGGCGTTGACGGCGATATCGGTGGCGGATTTCGAGCCGCCCAGAACCACCACCCTCTTGTCCTTGATCATCGCGGGGTCCGTGTATTCGGACGAATGCATGACGTCACCACCGGCGGCCACGAACGCGTCCTGCCCGGGGTGGGTGATGATATTCTTGTCCGAGAACTGGCCTGTACAGACCGAGACGAAATCAAAATCCTCTTCCCAGATATGGCTGCCGGCCTCCAACACCAGCGTCCAGCCGGGTTGCCCGTCGGCGCGCCGGCCCATGGATTTGACGCAGGTGTTCAACCGGAAAAGCCGTGCCAGATCATGCTTTTGAGCGTAGGAGTGCAGATAGGCGTGGACCTGCGGGCCCTTGGGCCATTCCGGGTAATCCTCCGGCATCGGATGATCGGTGTAGCAATACAGATCTTTCGGCGATTGGGTCTGCACATCGGGGTAGGACCGGCTGAGTTCCCACACGCCGCCAAAATCATGGCTACGTTCAAAGCCCAACACCCGGTGGCCGCGCTCGTCAAAAGCCTTGGCCGCGGCAAGGCCCGAGACGCCGCCACCGATCACGGCAACTCTCTTGCGTTTAATCATTGTCTTGGCCCCTCATTGCGCGTCGGGGGGTGGCGGCAGGAAGTCGACTTCGTGCATCGCGGACAGGCGCACAAGTTCCGCCGGGTCCGTCACGCCGTCGAGCACCTTGAACAGATCGAATAGCTTGCGCGCGGGGGCGACGCCGAAGACGCAGGTGGCCTCCGCGCCGGAGCGGTTGAAGATGCCGTGCGCCTTGCCCATCGGCATGCAGACCAAATCGCCCGCGCTTGCCTTGTGGGCCGTCACGTTGCCCTCATCGTGGCCGAACTCGATCTCCAACTCGCCGGTCAGGATGTTGATCCATTCGTCCTGCGTCGGATGGATATGGGGCGGCACGAAGGTGTCGGCGGGCACGGTCGCATGCCAGACGAACGCGTTCGCGCTGTGCAGTTTGGGCACGTAGGTTTGCCCTACGACGTTCCATGCGATGTTTTCGATGCCACCGCTTGCTGGTGTTATGCCTCGGTCCATTTGGTACTCCCCTGTTTTGTTGACTGCCCGACACATTGGCCAGGGTCGCCGGATTGCCTTATCCAGAAAACGAAAGAATTTGCTTTAAGCTTGAAATTCTCGGCCAAACCTCGGAGGCTTTTGGCCGGGGAGGGGTCATTTTGCCGGACGCACACGAATTCCTTGGCGCGCACCGCCTGTTTCAGACGAAATCGGTCGAGGAAGCGCGTCAGGCCGTGGCTCGGAAATTCTGTGACCACAGGCTTGAGCTCAGCAAGGGCGAGGGTGGTGTAGCGGTGCGCCATAACCATGTGGCAGGCCAAGCGACCTCGCTCAATTTCATGACCTACGGCAGCGACGTGATGATCGATCCCGGCGCACTGCAATCCTTCTATCTGGTTCAGGTGCCGCTGACGGGGCGGGCGCACATCCACCATCGCAGGGTGGAAGTGGTGGCCGATGCGGCCACAGCAACCGTGCTGAATCCTGATCGTGAGACTCGGATGCACTGGAGCCATGATTGCACAAAGCTTCTGTTGCAAATCGATAAGACCCATCTCGAATGCGTGGCCGAAAGCCTGATCGGGCGCGAGCTGCCCGGACCGGTCCGGTTTCACCCGGCAATGAACCTCGAAAATCACGGAGGACGAGTCATTCGCCGCCTCATCGTCGCCTGCGCCCGTGCGGTGGATGAGGGCGAGATTTTCCAGGGCGAGGACCGTAACCGCACCTGTCACATCGAAAATGACCTTGCCTTGGCGCTGCTCATCCACCAACGAAACAACATCTCGCACATTATCGAAGGGGCGAGCGATGAAATCATGCCCCGCGCCATGCGGCGCGCGCTGGATTACATCCACGCGAACTTGGTGAATCCCATCGATCTGACGCAGATCGCGCGCGCCGCAGAGGTCAACGTGCGGACCTTGCAGATGGGGTTTCGCGCCAAGTTTGGGTTGAGCCCGATGCGATATCTCAAGAACGCGCGGCTTGATCTGGCGCATTACCTTTTGGCGGCCAACGATGATCCTGTCAGTGTCACCGAAGCGGCGTTCTCAAGCGGGTTTTCCCATTTGGGCAGGTTTTCGCGCGACTACAAACACCGCTTTGGCTGTGTGCCTAGCCGGATCCACCGCTAGCGTGCGTCCGTCAACATAGGCCCCCACACCGGCGTGGAAAGCCGTAGCCTTTCCCTATCACATCATCGATGCCCTCCACACTCTAGTGTCACCTTCCATCAAGATGGCGCTGCCCACTTGCTCAACTGCATCCAGTATGCGGGCCATGATACCTTCATTTCCCGGAGTCTGGTGCGCGATACCGGTATCCAACAAGTATGCCAGCAAACCGGTAACGGAGAAGCGCCACCGCCAATCCGCCGCAGGTGTGAGAAGACTGTCCATCTTCGGCTGTGACATTGCTCAGGTCTGTCCTGAACCAGTTTTCTTTTTGGTTGAATAGGTGTCTGTCGGGCGCGGAATGTTACTTCAATATTAGGGTGCTGCCGTATCCATACAAAGCAGATTGCCGAAAATGGTGGGTGTAGAAGCCATTCTGGACCAGATCACTGGCAGGTACGTCGAGGTGCATCTGCTGAAATCCCTGCTGCGAATTCTGAGAAATCATGTGGTTTTTGCGTCATCTGTTCAATTGGGAAAAAGCGACGCGCGGTGCAATACGTGCCATCCATTTTGCCACTGAGCTGAGGCCGGGGGCAATTTCCAGCCGTTCCTTTCTAAGTCCGACCATCAATGCCTCTACCACCTTGGCTGGCGATATCTTTGGAATATCATCGACATGCGCCGCCATTGGAGTGTCTGTCAGTGGCGGGATCAGCTCAAACACCTTGATGTTTGTATCTTTCAGCTGATGTCTCAATGCAACCGTTAGAGCATGTTGTGCAGCCTTTGTTGCACTGTAAATTGGTGATTTAGCCTCAACAATGAAAGCGGTTGCGGAGGTTACGTTCACGACGGCGGCTTCATTATGTTTATGCATTGCGGGCAAGAACGCATATAGAATGCGCAGCATTCCATTGAGGTTGATTTCAACTTCCCTGAGCTGCGCATCGAGATCAGGATCAGTGCAAAACGACAAATCCTGTAGAATGCCTGCGTTGTTGATGAGCAGATTGACCTCTGCGCCGATTTCGTCCCTGAGCGCCTCGATCTGATCCAAATCTTGAATGTCACAGGCTCTTGTTTTGATTTCTGGAGAGCAAGCCTGCAGTTCTTGCAGCTTCTCTTCGTTCCGACCGCAGACAATAACGCTATTGCCAGAGTCAGAAAATCGCTTTGCAAGAGTTGCGCCGATACCAGAACTCCCCCCGGTTATGAGTACCGTGTTCCCACTTGTTTTCATTGTTCCCCCAAGTACTGATGTTGCTGAACGGCCGTCTAGGCGCAGGATTGATGGGTCAGGATCCTCGCAGGCCAAACTCCGTATTCCAACCAATCAGGAAGCTCCTGAATTCACCCTCCCACCCGGCCAATGAGCAGTGGTGGTCGCCGGTCATGCCTTTGAAAATTCAGAGAAAGTTCAACAATTCGATGTTTGTGGCACTGACGTCTTCTAGCTGTGGCATATGCCCGGCTCCGTGGAGCGTCATGAATTCGGTTTTCCGAATGGCATCTCGCAACGCCTTGCCGCGCGCGATCGGAATCCAAGGATCCTTGTCGCCCCAGATGATTTTCGTCTCGCACCGAATATCTCCGAAGTATGGCTCGATCTCTTCAGTGTATTTCTCGTCCGCCTGCGCAAACTGGCGATAAAAACTGGTCGCACCATCCTCAGTAAGCCAAGGCGCAACGAGACGCTCGAGGTCGCGCGGGTCAATGTCGTTGGCGAAGGCACCCCTGATGTAGGCTTGCACGATGGCACGATGAATGTGCGATGGAAGTCCTTCGAATGCCTCGACATTTTTTGCAACATGATCGAAAAATGCCGATCCCCAGGGCCGCATCGCGACGACGTTCATCAAAACATACCGATCAAAATCACAACCATGCAGCAGATGCGCGCGCAGGGTTGTCGCCCCTCCAAAATCATGCGCCACGACGCGCGGGTTTTGCAGCCCCCAATGGCCGAGCAACTCAACGAAAACCTCGGCCTGGACGTTCAGCGAACTTCGCTGACCATCGAATTTTTCCGACTGGCCATACCCTGGCATGTCATACCAATGCACACGGAAATGACGGGCAAGTTCGGGGATCACGCGATGCCACGAATAGGACGACCAGGGCCATCCATGCGCCAACACAAGATCCGGTCCGTCACCGCCTCGGCCTGCTGCGACTTTACCCGCGGATGTCTCGTATGATTCGTCCAGCATCCACTGCATATGATCGTCCTTCGGCTCGGGAGGTCAGACCCGGTTCAGACTGGCCAGCTTTGCGCCAAACCCGATAAAAACGGCACCAACCGTGTACTTCAACAGCTTCTGCGCGCGCGGGCTCCGGGTCCATCCGGTGAACTTGCCAAGAAGCAGCACCATCCCACCGAACCATATCGCGTTGAGCAGTGAATGGATGGCGACAAGCACAAATGACGACAGGGCGGATACCTCACCCGCAGAGAAAAACTGGGGAAAAGCCGCAAGATAGAACATCGAAACCTTCGGATTGAGTGCATTTGTCAGGAAGCCTTCGATGAAGGCGGCAAACAAGGATCGGCGTTGCCGGGCAGCGGGCATCTGGGTTTGTGATGAGCTGCCGCGTGAGGCAGAAATCAACGCCTTGATCCCGATCCAGACCAAATATGCCGCGCCGACATATTTCGCGACCGCAAAAGCTGTGGCAGATTGAGTAATCAGAATCGAGATACCAAGAACCGAGAGCGCTCCGTGAACGTAGAACGCGGTCACGAAGCCCGCGACATTTGCGAACCCAGCACGTCGCCCGGACGTTGGGACAGTTTTCGCAATCAGCACACCGTTTGGTCCCGGAGACATGACAAGCAGTGAAGCGACAAGTGTAAATGCCAGGATTTCGGTAACGTTCATACTAATTGACCAGCGCTTGCTGACATCACTCGGGACGCGGTTACTTCGATCTCAACCAAAAGGTTGGGTGCGGCGAGCGCTGCAACAACCAGTGTCGTAACGGCCGGCGCCGCATCGGAACTCCATCGTTCCTGTCTGAGGTCGCTGAGTGTCTTCAAGTTGCCGGCATCTGTGACGTAATAGACAACCCGCAAGATATCATCTCGGGTCATATCCGCGGCGTGCAGAAGTGACTCAACGTTGTCCATCGCCTGCCGCGTTTGCGCTTCAAAGCCCGATTTGGTCCGTCCGTTTGGGTCCACACCGATCTGGCCAGATAGAAACAGAAAGCGCGCAGGCCCGGTGATTTCGGAACCGTGAGAGAAGATGCCAGCGTACCTGGTGGGTACTTTGGACACGGTTGCGGGTGCATGACGGATCAACACGGTGAGAGTGCCTTTTGTAGAACGACGTCCCTTCGCTATGGCATCGGCGCAGCCCCGCGTCCAACAAAACGAGACCATGAGTCATTAAACTGATTAATGTATCAGGTCCTGCGGTATGCGCGCGTTTCCTGTTCGATCCACAACCGGAACCTGCGTATCTTCACCGCGTTTCGTCGACTTTCCGGGTAGACCAGCCAATATCCACTACCGTCATCGCCGATCGTCTCAAAAGGTTGCACGAGTTGCCCGCGTTCCAGTTCGTTTCGGAAGAACGCTGGCGTCAGCATGGCCACGCCGTGCCCGGAGATCGCGGCGCCCGCTTCTACGACTTGCGGGCCGAAAGAGCGCGAGATGTCCGTTTCCGACGGACCATCATCAACACCAGCCGCCGCAAGCCAAATGCGCCACCATGGATCATCTTTTGACAGGATCGGGAGTTTCAACAGGTCTTCGGGTTTGTTCACGCCGCCAAAACGGTCCATCAGTGCAGGCGAAAGCATCGGAGTGAAAGTCGTAGGTATGAGCAAATGGCTGACCAATCCGTGCCATTGCCCTTGCCCACCGCGTATCGCGACATCGACGTTGTCCTGAGTGAAGTCGGTGAGTGTCTCGCTTATCTCCATACGGACGGCGATGTCCGCCTGCTTCAGTTGGAATGCCCCAAGATTTTGAGCCAGAAAGTTGGTCGCAAATGTCGGGATGACGCTAATCGAGAGCGTGCCGGCGGTTGAGCCTTTTGCATCGCCAAAGGCGTCGGACAGAATGTCAAAGGCCGCAGCGGCGCGTTGGTGGAATCGCCGCCCGATGGCCGTCAATCCGACACCACGCGCATGCCGTTCAAACAACGGTGCCCCAACACGCTCCTCCAGGATCTTGATCTGATAGCTCACGGCGGACTGGGTCATGCCTAGTTCGTCGGCTGCGGACGTAAAGGTTCCGTGTCGCGCGGCGGCATCAAACGCCCGGACAGCAGAAAGTGGAGGAAGGTCACGAGCGCTCATCTATTAATCCCATTGATGGGAGAGAGGGTCATTGAATTGGTTTTCTGCCGCCACGCGAGCGATGTCAATAGCAGTGATAGCCCTCTTGGCTGTCGTCAGTAACTTGGACCGGAGACAGCTCATGTTCCAACTTTTCGACATCATTACGTGCCGCGCTCGCGCCCTTGGCAAGCGCACCAAGGAAGCCCGGCATTCAGATCCTTACATCGAAAGCCTGTCGCAACATATGAAGAAGGACATTGGCTGGACCGGTGGCATCTCGTTGGATGCCGCGCATCGTTCGATGCCGCTGATCGTCCGACAACTCTGTGTGTGATGTTGACCGGTGACCCAGTGAACAAGGCTCTGCAATGAAGGTCTCACCCTCTTGATCCGCCGCGCGACGCATCTGTCCAAACGTCGTCTGCAAGTGGCTATGAACATGGCCTTTTCCGACTATGCAGTTCCGATGTATCTCAGCCCAAGGGCTTTCGAACTGATGATACGATCGCGCGCTCTAGTGAAAAATCTTAGCCATGTGGCCTTCATTGATGGAGAAATAGCGGCGTTCTGGCTGATCGGCGCACGCGAACAGCGAGCATATCTTATCTCCAGCGGGACTTTGCCACAATTTCGAAGGCGCGGACTATTCATGTTGCTTGGGCAGTCGGTGGTCGACGACCTGAACTCGAGAGGTTTTGCTTGGCTACAAGCCGAGGTGCTTGAAGAAAATGCGTCAGCACGTAACCTCGATCAAAAGTTGGGCTTCACCGAGGCGCGTAGGCTGCATTGCTATTCACTTTGGCGCGCAACGAAGCGAGAGCCAGCATACAGCGTGCCGATATGTGACATCAGTTTGGTGTCATTCTCGGTCCGGCAGCTTTGGGATATTGACCCCAGCTGGCAAAACGACATCCCGTCGTTGATTGCTGCCGCTGGCCAGACAACGTGTTTCGCCATTCATGACCAATCGGGCCTTGCGGGCTATGCAGCTTTTGTACCGGCCCTGTCTAGCCTGGCCCAGATTGCAGTTCGACATGACAGGCGGCGAGAAGGACTGGCATCTTGTTTGCTCGCACACGGTCAGGACCGCCTCGGCATTGATGGCTTGCGGATCCTCAACGTTGATGGCGGCGATGGTGGGCTGGCTGCATTTTTACGCGCAAGAGGCGCATCGCTCAGTACGTCGCAGAAAGAATTGCGCCTGCGGCTTTGAGTTGCTCCCATAAAGCAGAATGATGGCTCAGCGGTAGAGCTAATTGGCTTTGCCAGCCAGATTCTGCGAGCGTTTTCGCCATTGCGGAGTGCCATCTGGGCTGATGCAGCTTTCTCATGTCCGGGGTTGTTCGGAACCGAAAGGGGTGATGCTATTGAATTCGTTTGGTGCGCGCGATCTGGCGCTGGCGCTGGCCATCACGATGGTTTGGGGCCTGAATTTTGTTGTCATTCGCGTTGGCGTCGACGTAATGCCGCCGCTGATGTTGTCTGCCGCGCGTTTTGTGTTCGCTGCGTTTCCGCTCGTCTTCTTCGTGCCACGTCCGAAAATACCCCTTGGAGCCTTCCTGGGGATTGCGTGCATGCTCGGGATATTCAGCTTTGCCGGCCTGTTCCTCGGCATTGATGCGGGACTGAGCCCAGGAATCGCATCCATCGTCTTGCAGTCACAGGTCTTTTTCACCGCAGTATTTGCCGTCGGCCTCTTTGGCGAGACCCTCTCAAAACAGCAGATTCTAGGGATCTTTGTTGCGATCCTTGGCATTGCGGCCCTTGCCATCGAGGCCGATGGTGACGGAACCCTGACAGGGTTCCTGCTGGTGCTAGGGGCGGCCGTTTCATGGGCCGCGTCCAACCTTTTCATGAAGCGAGCGAGCCAGGTCGACATGTTGTCCCTCATGGTGTGGGTCAGTCTGGTCCCGCCGCTGCCACTTGTCGCTTTGTCCCTGACCTTTGAGGGTGTGGGAGCAAACGTGCAGGCGTTTGAGCAACTCGACGCCGCGCGCATCGGAGTGATTGTCTATCTTGCCTACATCGCCACCATTTTTGGTTTTGGAGGATGGGCTATGCTGATCGCGCGACACGGTGCTGCCCGCGTCGCGCCTTTTTCGCTTCTTGTTCCAATTTTTGGGATGCTGTCTTCGATGGCGGTACTGGGCGAGTCCTTTGGTGCTTTGCAGATCGCGTCAGCAGGTTTGGTCATCTGCGGTTTGGCACTGACGGTATGGCAGCGCAACGCGCGGTGGGTGAAACAGTGCCATACCTGAGGCAAGGTTTGGGATCGTTCGCCATTCCGCCAATACTACATGTTTGTTAGGGTTGTTCGCTGCGCCCCGTCTGGAGCGAACTGTCTCTGTCCCATTCCAGGATCGACAGCTCGAGTTCTTTCTTCAGCCATTTTTGAAACTTGCGCGTCTTGGGGCTTTTGGCTGTCCGTGGGTTTGCAACGAACCAGTAGCTTTGACCGGTTCCGACCCGCCCTGGAAGCGGTGCAGCAAGCTGGCCAGCCTTGATGGAGTCGCAGGCGAGCGTCTCCCAAGCCATGAAGACGCCTTGGCCGGTCATCGCCGCATCAAGGCACAATGACGCGTCGACATATGTCGGGCCGGCTGGGAACGCCCTCGCTTTGTGGCCGAAATGGGCGAGCCATTCCGCCCATCCGAAAAAATTGCTATTTTCGCGAATGATCGGAACGTCAAACACGTCGTCGATTGTCTGGATGCTACGCGCAATTTCCGGTGAACAGACCGGAAAAACCCGTTGATCCAACAGCTTTGAGCCATCCAGATCGGGGCCCGGTGACGTACCGACGCGTATACCTACGTCGACTTCGGAACCTTTGAAGCTGACCATTTCCGCGCGAGGCTCGACCCGCACGTTGATTGTGGGCTCTTGATCATGAAAGCGATGAATGCGCCATATCAACCACCGGCTGGCAAAGATCGGTGCGACCGAAACCGTCAAATTGGTTTCCCTATCATCGAGATATGACAGCGCGTCGGACAAGTGTTTCATCCCGGTGGTAAGGTCTGGCAGGATGCGAATGCAAACTTCAGTCGGCTGCAGCCCGGTGGCACGCCGCACGAACAACTGATGACCAAGGTTTGCCTCGGCTTTCGCAAGTCTTTGGCTCACTGCTCCAGGCGTGACGCCAAGCTCCTCCGCCGCGCGGGTAAGTGTGCCGAGCCGCGCAATTGCCTCGACGGCCCTCAACGTAGAGAGCGGTGTATTGTTCAGCCTATACATATAGATTTTCTAAACATTCTACATTGTATAGTCGATACTATAGCTACGGCAGAACTATTATTCTCCTAATATGCGGATAATTCGTGAAATATGGCGATCGATGCAGAAATTTGACAATAAAAATAAAGAAAGTGCATCTTTCGAGTGCGTCCAATGGTACAGAAATCCTTTGTCGCATCCTGATATCGCACGGATGAACAAGCGTGAAATCGCAGATCTCCCCTTCGATCCAAAGAGAATTTTCGGCGATTAGCTATAATATGAAGTCGTCCAAAGGCTGGAAGTATTTGGACGCGTATCGATTCGCACTGGTCTGGGCCTAACAGTCTGCAAGCAACGATCGTAAAATCGGTACGAATTGCGATCTGAGGCAGGCAATGGTTGGAACAATCGCCAGATCAACAGGCATAGCAGCAAAATCAAACGCGTCTGATCCTGCCACTAGAAGGTCCGTGAAAGAGTTTTTGGCTTGTAGACGCGGGCGCGACGCCCCGAAGGTCGACCCGTCCATGTCATGGGGCCTCGTGTGATTGGGGCGTGCGCTGCGGTCTCGGGGTGAGGTGTGGCGTTGCTCATTCCAGCCTGTCGACATTCTTGACCAAAGCGGAAGTGGCTAACGCCTGGTCAAACCTAAATTCCATCGAGAATTTCTACAGTGGGTCGGGGGATGGCAGGATCACCGGTAGCCACAGAGCCAACTACCTCGACGGTGGAACCAGAGCCGACACGATCGACGGCGGCAAGGGCGATGACACCGTTCTGGGCGGTGGCGGAGAAAACTGTGTTCGACGTAGTTTCGGCCACTACACGCTCTACGGCGACGAGTGCGCGGACGAATTGATCGGCGGCAACGGGAACCACGTTATCCATGGCGACCACCGCGACGACATGATCAATGCCGGTGGGGATGATTTCACCGACTGCCGTGCCCGCAACGATACGATCCATACCGGTGGCGGTATCGATGCGCTCCATTGTTCGAAGGATGATGTTGGCATCGACACCGTGTTCGACTCCAATGCTTGGGGAAACACTTTCGCCTTCGAGGAGGGGACATTCAATCACGCCGATGACCTCAGCGATGCGCGTATTGCCACGCAGGCCGGGCAAGACCCCTCCTTTTCAAGGAGAATCCTGACGACAGCTGGGAGGCGTTCGTGTTGCTCAAGAATGTGAGTGCAGCGCAGGACAACCGGTGCATCGCGACAGAAGACATCTTACATATCCCAGCGCAAAGAGTGTATCGGTACGTCCAATCGTGTGGTCGGGTGCGCCTAGAACACCCTTCGGATCGGTATAGTCATCGGCAACGGCATTGCCCACAGCGAAATCATCGCCCACATCCGCGAAAGATATATCTCCGTCCGGAAATGTAATCCCGCTGTTGACCGTCGATGCATGTGCCGGACCGGCGATACTGAGTACGAGAACAGTCCCTACGCATATTTCTCGTAACTTCCCCTGGCCAACAATCTAGGAAAAGTCGATGTGACAAAGCCTGAACTTGGACAAATCTGATAAGCCAACTACCACTTTATATCCCCCTTAATGTTTACAAGGCGTAAGGATGTGCGGTTACCTCGTGAA
This sequence comes from uncultured Roseicyclus sp., assembly GCA_947494975.1. Lineage (GTDB taxonomy): Bacteria > Pseudomonadota > Alphaproteobacteria > Rhodobacterales > Rhodobacteraceae > Gymnodinialimonas. The sequence goes on from CANLXA010000004.1 coordinate 813,081, forward strand.
CACAACGCGAGCGGTTATGTTGGTCCTGTTCAAGTGTTTCCTTCGATGGTTTTCGTTTTGAAAAGGTCGTGAATTGGAGTTTTCTGCTCAGTTGATCGTATGACAATTGCGACGGTTTCTTCCAAATTGCTCAGTAATAGAAGGCAAGCAGCTCTGTCGTCGTTTGCCGCTGTGATGCCAGGCATGAACAAATAATTTCTTATTGAAAATCAAGCATCACGCGACCATGGGGCATCAATCGAACGTCCTTCGGACGAATCGTTGATGTAGGACTTGATGAGTCGGTCCATCGCACGGCGCGTCAGACGACCGTGATCGCGTGAATAGCCAAGGCTCGCGACAAAACTCCAATGCGCGTGCATCATTGCGACGAAAAGATACGCCAACTCTTCACATGAGTGGCCGTCAAGCTCGGGATGCGCAATGGCAAGTTCGTGAACAATGACCTGGCCAAGCGTTTTGTACTGATCGCATAACCGCTCCCTTAAATCCTCAGAGCCTACAGCATACGCCAAAAGGGAATCATAAACTTCGATATTGTTAGGCATCGGATGCTGGTCCGCCAGGTCAAAAAAGAAATCCAGAAAGAATTTGAGCCGCTCGACCTGGCCTACATCCAAAACGCCTGCAACCAGGATATCGCGATAGCCGTTTGCCAGGTACGTACAGAGTTCGAGGATCAAGGCATCAAGGTCAGTGAAGTAATAACGCACCAGTTGGCGTGACAGCCCGGACTCATTGGCGACCGCCTCAAACGATAGCGCCTGCAGGCCTCGTTTCTTGATCAGGGCAGTGGCGGCACGCATGATTTCGATCTTCTTTTCCTGAGTCTGATTGCCTTTGACCATCGCCACTTAATCCTTCAGACGATTCAATTATCCGGATTAGATACCAGCACCTAAGCTCAGCTGCACGCGGGATTGCTACTTGTATTGCGTACAAGTGAAACCCCGGTGCCGGGCCGCCTGTTTTGTGGGATTGTCCGACGCTGCAAGCAGCGCATCATGAATGAAGACCCTTAGCAATGAGAAGGTGCGGTGTAGTTCTTGGCGTGAACCGGCATCCTCTCTTGTGAAGTAGCCGAATTGTCTTGATCAAACCAAAGCCTGAGAGATGCGGATTGAACCGCGAAGGTTGGAGCTAAGACAAGCCCATGGAAGGTGCGTTCCGACCGCGTCACGACACGGCGCCGTTGACGCTTTCGAAGTTTGACAAATCATCGCGTCCTATGATGCTGTTCCGACTGAGACAGCGAACACCAAACCCGCCAAAGCTGCCATCCGGACCGCTGGGGGCAACGGCCGCTTCATCACGCTTCCGGTTAAGACCGTTAGAGCTATTCGCGGTGGCTGTGCGGCCTCGTGGAGAGCATCGCACCGAAAACGGCAAGTGCCGTTTCCCGTTCGCTTGCGCAAATTGGATCTCATTTGGCAAACACGGCAAACCGCCAGGTAGGCAGCAGTCGAATTCGCTGACTTTTACCAGTGGCCGGTTTCGAGGTCGCCGTCAGCAAGTGAGCACAACGCGCTCCGGTCTCCAGATCGAGCGCGAGGAAGCTCGATTGTTTTTGACCGACTTAGCAAGAGAACCTGTCGGGTTCCAAAGTTACTTCGCAATCAACCTGCCCGTGCGTATCCCCAAGAGACACGTAGTGACGCTCTTCGTACGACGTAATTCACAGCGACACTGCTTGGTATCTTGAGTTACCCTTATTGCGGATATGCTAATTTGGGATGCCTTCTGCGGACTATTCGGTGCCGCCTCGGGAATGGCCCGATGGCTCTGCCCGGGATCGCGAGTGACCCGCGTTAGAGAGAACAGCGTCTGCTGCATCTTGGCGGTGGTGCTCTAGCAAAAGCCCGCTTGCGGAGAATGTTTCATTGCCGATCAGCTGACCTTCGCGCCGTTCAACGACCTGAAATCCTTCGGAAACGTAGAGCGCCTGCGCCGGTAAGTTGCCTTCCAACAGATCAATCCGTATTTCACCATGACCCATACCCATGGCATGCCGCAGCAAGGCACGGCCGACACCGCGCCGGTAGTGGGTCGGATCGACATAGAGCCAGGTCAGTTCTGCCTCATCGAAGGCAACGAATCCGGCGACAACACCATTCAGCTCCGCGACTACAAGATGGTCGTCGAACAAACCCTCGCTTTGATAGGTGTCTTCCAGCGAGCGGAACGCCGCCACCCCCACACAAAGCTTTAATTCGTCCCATCTTGCCGCGTCGTGGATAGCGCAAAGGCGTGGCCAATCGGCCTCCACGAATGGTCTGATGGAGATGCCGTTTGCGATTTCTGTCATTAGTGCCCTCCGGCAATCGGTTCTGCTGCACCGGGCCGCGTGAGGCCACGAGCTTCCGCCTTGTAGGCGGTCGGCGTCATACCGGTGCTGCGCTTGAACGCAGAATAGAATGATGAGCGGGAGTTGAAGCCGACCTCGTAGGCGATTGCCAAGACCGTTGTCTCGCCCGCCTCCACAAGGGGGATAGCTTCCTTGACCCGCCAGTTGTTCACAAACTCAAAGAAGGTTTGCCCAAGGCTTTCGTTCAACGTTTGTGAAACATAGTTCAGTGACACCCCCACATGCGCCGACAAATTGTTAAGTGTCAGATTCGGATCCCGGTACAGCCGGTCCTCTTGCATCGCATGCACGAGTTTCCGCGCGATCCGTTGCGATTGGTTAACGCCAAGGGCGCTCTTTTCATACTTCTTTCCACGGTGCTCCTTGGTGTCGCTCAGGGCCTGGGTGACATGGTCCAATTCCGGAGACGGACGTAGCCCCCATAGGGCCAGTGCCGCGACAACGATCAAGACCAGAAAGCTGTCAAGAAGTGGTCCCACGGGGTCCGGCCCACCCATAAGGATCAGGATCTCCCCAAGCATGGTTTGCGCTATGTAGGATCCCATCGCGACAGCCAAAACCGCCACCCAACGTAACTCCAGTCCTTCTGTGCTTGCAAAATGCTGCTTGAGATGTGCGATATGCTGGGCTTGGGTTCGCACAATCCAGATGACGTAGACCGCCCATTGCAGGACAAGTGCGATCGTCAGAAGCGTAAATCCGTAGTGTAAGAAGCCTAGCCCGGGCAAAGGGATGTCACTGGCGGCGCCGGAGTACCAAATCTCACGTGTGACCTCGGGCAGGGCCATCACCACGGCAGAAAAACCCGCAACCGCGCCAGGCAACACAAAATGCCGAGCGATTGTTGCGCCGTCACCGAAGTGCCCCGGTAAATCCGTGAGATCACGAACGTAGAACAAGAACAGGGGCATAAGGCAGAAGTTGGCAATGAAGCTCACCAGTTCGGCGGTATCACGTGCGACTTGAGGCATTTCTAGGGTCAGTGCGACCGAAACACTGTCGAGTTCACTCAGAGCAAAGGCTGCGAAAAACATCGCCAATGTCGCGCGCGACGGGACACTCCATCTTTGCGACCAACTCACCATTGCAGCAAGAACGGCAAAAGCAAAGGTGACCGCGACAGTGGTAATTTGAAGGTTCTCTGCGTCAAAGGTCATCGTGTTGTCCAGCCTACGTCGTCGGAGCAAACCTGCTGGAATACCTACCGTGAAGTCCAAGCTACCTCAACAAACGCGCAGGGTAGTCGTGTCCGCGCCGTCCGGGCCGGACATTGACCACTGATATTCAGACGACAGTTCCACTGACAGATGTCACTTATGAGTCGCAGGGTCAGCGACCCTGTAATTGAACTGCGCGGAAGGGCTTTCACATCGTGCCATCCATCATCTTGCCCGCTAGTGACGTACAAAATCTTGCGAGTGATCGTGTTTCAGCGCTGGCTAGACACAAGACATTTTGGCTTCACGGCGCGGGCCTCGCGGGCGACACGTGGGAGCCATTAACGGCCGGGCTTCCGCACGCATTGACGCCTGATCTGCCCGGACACGGCATTGCAGCGATGATCAAGCCGCCGCGTGTGGAAACGTACGCTGATGCGCTGTCCGATCTGGTGCCGCAAGGATCGGTGGTAATTGGGCATTCTCTCGGCGGTATGGTCGCACTGGAATTGTCCGCTCGGCTGCAGGATCGGATCAAGGCCCTTATACTGATTGAGACGGTTCCGACGGTTCGGGACCGCCTTACCGGGAGGATTTCAGCAAACGTTGCTGCAGGCCTGTTTCAATCCATCCCAACGGCATGGCTGGCCTGGCTTTCTGGCATAGGCCAGAGTCCCGCGACCCGTGCCGAGCTTCGGCGGCAAATGGCGCGTACAGATCGCGCCCGCGTCTCCGCCGCCCTGGAAGCATCCGCACGCTATGACGGACGTTGGCGCTTGCCTCAGATCAACGTCCCGACACTTTTGATTGTCGGAAAACAAAACACGGCGACCCATCATGGCACACGTGTCATGGCCAACCATATCCGCGGGGCTCAACTGTTGAAACTACCAGGGGGGCATATGCTGCACACGGACAATCCCGTGCAGTTGAGACGCAGCATTGATGGTTTCGTCAGCCAATCTGTTTCGCAACTATCCTGACGCTTACCATGTCAGGGCCGCGGTTGGAATGTTCCACATCCAAGCCACAACCATCGCCCAGATAAAGAATGGAAGAGCAGCCAGTACAAGATACCGCTGTCTCTGGATCACCGCCCCCGAAACAGCGGGCCTCACGAGCCAAATGACGACCCACATCACGCTCAAAAGGGCTACGCAGAATAGGCCAGTCGTGATCCAAAGGCTGGGGGCCGCTGAGGCTTGCGAAGACATGTCCCGCCCGAACAACATTGGGGCCAAACTCGCCGTAATGCCTGCAACCGACGCAATCCACACGAGACCCAGCCAAACGGGCGTCACCATCACCGCGCGACGATCACGCCACGCCAAGGCAGGGCCAGCCAAACACACCAAAGATCCGGTCAGCGCGGCAACAAGGCCAGAATGCAGCGAAATCGCCCGCTGCCAAAATCTCAATCGGTCGAAGCTGTGAATGCCGCCATTCAGGTACGCGCCGACAACAACACCGTCGCTACCGCGGCGAAACCCGAGGCTTAAGTCACCCTCTGGCGTCATGAAATGGTTATCTCCCGTTGCTTGAAACAGTCTGGAATACCCAAGCCCCGAGACGAGCAGCATCCCGTTCTCCTCAGGTCGAACTTCGACGACATGGGTATTTCGGACCCGTAGTCGGTCCGCGCCGGTCTCATTTCGCCGCGTCGTGATGAAGCTGCCCGCGTAAGTTGCGAGGCAATCCCGGCTGCATTTGGCGGGTGCTGTGTATGTTGCTTCCTGTGGCGCCACAACTTCGCGCAGTACTCGTCGCGGCAGCCCCATGATGGCAGCCCCGCTGGGGCCATTGGCTGCGACAAAGAAGGCAAGATCCAGTGCAGGGATCAGCACCATATTGGTGTGAAATCCGAAATGCGTGCCGCCATGGTAATAGACCGTGTGACCTGCCCAGGTCTCGGTCCAGTATCCGAGCGTCCGTCCAGAAAACTCGTCACGACGCGGCGAGATCGGCCGCTCCATATCCATTATTGCAGTGCCGAAGGGATCGTCTGCACCGGTTCCCTCATCCCGCCTCAACAACACTTGCATGAAACGGCCCATATCCGAGGCGGTCAGCGCTATGCCCCCCGAAGGCGAGTGGATCTCTGGAAATGGCTGTGGATCGAGGGCCACGTAGCGACCCGCGTCCCAGACATGGAACGGAACAGGCCGATTGGTCTGAGAGCGATCATGCATGAAGTGGGGACCATTAATTCCCACGGAAGCCAGAATCGTGTCGGCCAGGTAGGTGTCATAGGGTTGACCCGTGACTTGAGCGACAATTTCACCGAGCAATACGTAGCTGGCATTCGAATAGGCAATTGCCTCCTCTGGTGGCCGGATTTGTCGTGGCAAGACTGCCGAAATCCGGTTCATGCGCGATGCCCCACCACGTTCGGCAAGATAGCCGGAGTATCGCTCTTCCAGCCCAGCCGTATGGCTCAGCAGATGAAGGATCGTGATTTCGCCAAAGGACTGCTGAAGATCCAAACCCGGAAGATATTGTGCAATTGGATCGCCAAGCGCGATCCGTCCGTCTTCAACAAGCTCAAGAATGGCCAAAGCCGTGAAGATCTTCGAGACGGACGCCAATGGAACAATGTCCTCTTCCGGGGAGAAAGGGCGCCCAGTTCTCGCGTCGGACATACGATAGCCGCGCGACAAGAGCACTTCGTCAGATGTGGTAACGATCACGACAGCCCCGGCCACAGCATCCTGGTCGAGACCAGTCGTGACCAACCCATCCACAAAACCTCCAAGCTCGGTCCGCCAGGTCCGGTCGGTTTGGGCCGTTGCGACGCTCATAGAAGCGATCCACACAACCGCCGCCCATAGGAAGAAACGCGCAACCGTCCCGCGGTTCTGCCGTGCCGGACTGGACACTGCGGCACAATAGTAGCTCATGGATGGCTCCGTCGGATGCTGTTCGAACAAGGCCCGGTCAAAACGGCCTCGTTCCACCTAGACAGTGGGGTAACCGACGTCGTCGCTCTGTATCGGCCCGGACATGTGCGCGAAGCCTCAGGAGGCGAGGCAACCGTCCGCCCAAACTTGGTGCTCTCTGCCCATAGGGTTGGACGACGGGCCGAACGCCAAGTGCCAAAAGTGGTGTGTCAAATCTCTCGCAAAGGCACCTGATGTCTCTTCCAGAACATTCCTACATTCGGCCCGGCCTTGGCATGGCTATGCTCATCGTGCTCATGATTCTTGGCGGCTGCTCTACGTCTACGCATCACGCGTATGACCCCACCCAAGAAATCGAGTATCGCTACAGCAACACGGGCCCTTATCCTGTGACACCGATCGCGATCCCAGCCAACTATGGTGAACTCGGCGGCACTGCATATCTTCCTGACGATCACGATGGTCCGGCTCCGCTCGTCATCTGGCAAAACGGAACCGGAGAGACCATCGCCACATACGATGCCATCGCCCGGCACCTCGCGTCCTGGGGCATGGTGGTCATCGGAAGCAACCACCGACAGATGGGCTCCGGTGAGACGGCTGTCAGCCTCGTGGAAAACGCAGAACTCTGGTCCGCGACACCAGGTCACCCCCTCTTCGGACGCATCATGGCGAGCGCGTTCGCTTTGGTGGGATCGTCGCAGGGAGCCGTGGGTACGATCAACGCCCATACCGAGTTCGCGACGGGCCGCAGCGCGACCGCTTTGGCGATCCACGGGACCCCGACCCGCGAAGCAATCGACTTCTTCGGGCTCGACCTTCGCTACGATGCAAGTTCCATCACCGCGCCGATCCTGATTTTGACCGGAACCGAAGATGATTTCATTTCGCCGGTTCGGTTGAACAGGACGATTTTCGACAGTCTGACCGGTCCTGCCCTGCGGGTCTTGGCGGTCGCAGAGGGGGCGGATCACATTGAATTGGCGAACGACGCCGGTCGGTTCAGAGGCTATCTGACCGCATGGCTCGCGTTCCAGCTTCTGCGTGATCGCTACGCGCCGGAAGCATTCATCGGACGGTCAGAGATTGCATCTAACCCCGGATGGAGCCTGACAGATGTCTCAAGATAGGTTGCCGGGCCTTCATAATCGAAAGCTACGCAACGGGGTTCCGACGCGGGCCTGTACCATTCTTTTCATCGGCATCTGCTTGATCTTGTTCGGCCGATCAATGTGGACAGCACGTCAAGCCACTTCCCCCGACGCACCGAATGTCGGGAGAGGTGCGTATTCGGAAAACTGGTCCGACACCGAGGGAACTCCCTTCTATGACGAATGACCGCGGACGAGCGCAGGTAACCGGGCGACCCAAGAGGTCACGGCAAACATGATAAAGTATTGGAGATAGAGATGAGGTTCCTCCTTCTGACAACCTGCCTCTGTTTGGGCTCAAGCCAGGGACTAACTCAGGGAACGCCGGTCGTAGACGGTGTTTGGCAATCTGATGGCTATGGCTTCGTTCTGGACGTTCAAGGAAGCACCGTTCGCCTGTTCAGCACCGGACGGGGCTATTGTGGTCCGGAGACAGGCGCGTTCATCCCGATCGAAGAGCTTCTCCCGGGGGCCGAATTCGTCTTGGCGGGCGATGGCCAAAGGCTAAGTATCGGTTTGCCCATGGAGCCCCATCGCATAAGCGCCCGCCGTTTGCCGACGCTTCCACCGGCCTGCATGACGGAAACGTCTACCGACGCGGTTGCGGTTTTCGAAGCGTTTGTTGGGCTGTTCGATAGCAATTATCCCTTTTTCGCACTTCACGGTGTTGACTGGCCAGCCCGCGTCGCGGAAGCGCGGCAGCGCGTGCATGTCAACATGAACGACCAGAGCCTTTTCGACGAACTTACCTGGCTGATGACCCCAATTCAGGACGGCCATGTAGCCCTGATCGCAAACATCGACGGCACTCGACAGATCTCTGCGCCGGGGCGCGCCCGAATTTTCCATGCCCTGAGCCAAGCCGCGCGGGCGACAGGAGACGGCCCTGCCGCCGCCATACGCTCATTCCGGGATGCGCTTTGGTATGGAAGCATTCATGCGGACCTTCTCGAAGGTGACGGGGAGATGGTCGGTAACGATCATATTCAGTATGGCATGCTCAATGAAGAAATCGGCTACCTCGCTTTTGGAAGACTGGACGGCTTTGGGCCGGTTGGAGAGCGGCCGGAGGACGCGCTTAGGACGACACAAGCCCTGCTTGATGTCATCATGGAGGATTTTGCGACGTATGGTGCACGTTCAATAATTCTCGATCTGAGTCTGAACTTTGGAGGCAGCGACTTCATTGCGCGAGAGGTGGCTAGCCGCTTCATCCCACGAACGGTCTTTGCGTATACCAAGTTCGCCGGGGACGCCGACACGCCAATCGAGACGCGGGTCTCGATTGAACCAAGCACGGGTGCTCAATTTGGCGGTGATGTCGTATTGTTAACAAGCAATGTGACTGTTAGCGCCGCTGAGGTTTTGACGATTGCCCTCAGAACCCAACCCCATGTCATCCACGTCGGGGAGGCGACACGCGGAGCCTTCTCAGACACGCTGTCGCGAACTCTTCCAAATGGGTGGCAGCTCAATCTATCGAATGAAATCTACCTCGACGCCGATGGACGTCATTGGGAGGCTTTGGGCATTCCTCCAGATCTTGAGATGCCCGTATTTCTAGAGACTGACCCAATCCAGAGCCACAGACAGGCAATCCGGCGGCTGTTGGGTGGCGCGTCATGAACGCTCCTGCGCGCAGCTACCCGCCCTTCCAACAACAAACGGGCCGTCGTTAAGATGCGGGTGAGAAAACCTAGTCGACGTGCAGTGGGACTTTGGGTTGCCGGCTTGAGCGGGATCATGCTTTTGTGGGCGTCGTCCGATCCGGCGAGTGTTGTTCCTGTGTCCTCGGTCGACTGGGGCGCAGGCCATGCGGGCGACGAGCTCTTTGAATCCCGGGTCTTTTGGCCCTCAGAATCTGACCAAATCGACGTTGCAGTCTCCGCGGTTGCCGTCGGACCGGACGGCAGCATCTACATCTTGCACCGTGCGGGTCGTGCTTTCGGCAGCGATACCAGCCTCATCGAAGACCCAGTGATCATTCGGTTAGATGCCGAGACCGGCGAGGTCATGGATCGGTTTGGCGCACATTTGTTCGCCAGCCCCCATGGAATGTCTGTCTCGCGTGAAGGAACGATTTGGGTGGCCGATACGGCTCTCAACACGATCACGCACCTCGATCAAAGTGGCCAACCGATCCGACGCTATGGCGATCCATATCCCTTTTACCTCGAACCATTGTTGCGTTTGCGCAATATCTTGCCGCAATTGCCTGTCCCGATGAGTGACGGAACCTTTGCAAGGCCGACAGATGTTGTCCCGCTGCCCGGCGGCTCTTTCGCCGTTACAGATGGATACCGAAATTCCAGGTTGGCGGTCTTTGACCGAGACGGGGATCTCGTCTGGCAAATCAACCGACGTGGTTCAGATCGGGGTGAGTTTCACCTGCCTCACGGGATCGGTTCCGATCACCATGGCAATCTCTACATCGCCGATCGTCGCAATGCGCGCATCCAGGTTTTTTCTAGTCATGGCATCCTAATGAACGTCATCGAAGCGGACGTGTCTGGGCGCCCTTTCGGCATCGAGATAGGCCCGCGGGGGTGCATCTATGTGGCAGACGGCGGAGACGGGTTGGACACTGAAGGACCGCAGGAACACAACGATATGCGTCGAGGTTTCGCCGTTCTCGATCAAGACGGTGGTACGCTCTACCGAACCAGCGGAACTGGGGTTGAAGTAGGACAGTACTTGCTACCGCATGACGTCGCAGTTGGGATGGATGGGAGCGTGTATGTCGCGGATCTTCACGCACACCGTGTACTCGTGGCCGATCTCCCTCACTTTTGCGAGGACTAGCGCCCAATTGAGGTGCTTTGCGCGATCGACGCCCAGTAAGATGCGATGACGGACGCGGAACAGCTACGAAAGGTGCCGCAACCGAAGGGCCAACACTGTCGCGGCCAGAGCGGTGAAGACTGTGGCGCCAAGCGCGAGATAAACGGCGGGATCGAAGTTTCCCGTTGCGTCGAAAATCGCTCCCGTAATCCAGGGCGCGAAAAAGCCTGCGACACCCCAAGCCGAGAAGATCAGCGCAAACCGGCGCTGGAACGTCGCCGCTCCGTAGATGGCGCGGGTGAGCGACGGGATGGCGGATGCGAGAATGCCATAGCCCGCCGCGATTAGACACATCCCCGCCGCAAGGGCTGCGCTTGATGCATCAAGAAGTGTCAGGATAATGCCGACACCTCCGATGGAGAGCGCGATAAACACGCTGGTGATCGGACGCATGATTTTTGTGAAGCCCGCGACGGAGATCCGGCCCAACGTGTTTCCCAAGGCGATCCCCGCCAAGGTGACGCTGGACAGTGCGACGGAGGCGTGGGCGGTCTCCAACATCTTCGCGGCGAGTCCTAGAACCATCAAGCCTGCGAAAGATCCGAATGCGAAGATCAGCCAAATCAGGGAGAGCGTCTTGTTTTGGACTGACCGGACGGGCCCGGCGGTGATTGCCATCGATTGTGCGGACGTCGTGCGACCGTTGGACATGCGCCATGCCAGAAATGCGCACAGAGCCAAGGCGATCGCCAATGGCCAAAGCATCGTGAGGCCGAGATCCGTCTCTTCCAGCAATCGCCAAATGGGGCCGAAGACGGCACCCCCAATGCCAAATGCCGCAACCATCAGGGGCGTAGACTTCAGGGGGCTTGAGGATTGTGCGGCCAGCCCGAGGGAGGAGATGTAAATGGCCCCGCTGAAAGTGCCGAACCCGGCACTGAAAAACACCACGAAGGACAGGTAGGTCGGCGCCATGCTCGCCAGCAGAAGGCTTACAGCCCCGCCGGATGCGAAGATGGCCAAGCGGCGCAGTGGTGCCGTCTGCTGGAGCAAGTGGGGACCGGTTGTGACGGACAGCGTAAAGCAAACAATGGCAACGGAAAACACAAGGCCGGTCTGCGCTGTGGAGACGTCGAAAGCGGCCTGCAAAGGCCCGATCAGGGCACTCCACCCGTAAAGGCCGCCCGCGCAAAAGCAAATCAGACCCGTGGCGAACAGCTTTATGCGATCCACGAAAGCATCCCGAAGGCATCTGATGTGATCATTCGACGGACTCTCACGCAGCGGAATTCAAACTTGTATCTACAAATATGTTAAGTCAATGTGTGGGCTATGATTGAACCTGGGCCAAGGCACACCTCCCCTGATGCCTCATCATAGCGTTGCAGTCACTGGCGCGTCCCTGACGCCGTTCAACCGCCGCCGCGACGGGACCAGTTGGCGGGATTGGGTGTTTGACGCCTACAGCACGGCGCTTGCGATGTCGGATCTGGAACCCGTGGACATCGAAGAGATATTCCTCGCGTCCGAGAGTGATTTCTTCTCTCTTCAGTTGAACCCTGCTTCGATTCTCGCAACGGAGCTGGGTCTGGGCGGCGTTGCCGTGACCCGTTGCGAGGCTGGCGGTGCGTCGGGCCAGGTTGCGGTGCATGCGGGCGTCCGGGCGATCCGTGCGGGCGGTGCACGGCATGTTCTGGTTCTGGGCGTAGATCCGTCCGCGTCCAGTCTCTCCGGCGATGCAATGCGGGCGTTGTATGGGTTTTCCTTTGATGCCTGGACCGACGGCATGGCTGGGGTCACGTCAACGGCGCTGTACGCCTTGTCCTATCAGGCCTTCGCGGCGCACCACGGCACGACGGAGGCCGACCTGGCGTCTGTCACCCGGCAAAATCGGGCGAACGCGATGCGCAATCCTGGGGCCCATTTGCCGCGCGGAGACACGGCGGAACAGATCAATGAAAGCCCCATGATCGCGAGCCCGTACCGGAGGCTGCATTGCTCTCCGCTTAGCGACGGAGCGGCCGCTTTGATCCTGTCACGCCGTGATGCTGTGCCCTCAACGCGGCGGTCCGCGCCTGGGATTGCGGGTATCGGTGCGTCCACGGATCACATGCATCTCGGCGCGCGGTCTGATCCCGGTGCCTTCGCTGCCAAGACGCGCGCCATGGAGCGCGCCTGTGCGGAGGCGGATGTGATGCCAAAGCAAATCGAACTGGCGGAAATCTACGACGCCTATGCCGGGGCGCAATTGCAGGGTGTCATGGCCTTGGGCCTCAGTGATGCGCCGGGGCGTGATCACCAGGACGGGGATTTTGCGCCGGATGGCAGATGCCCGGTGAATCTGTCGGGTGGATTGATGGGGCAAGGCGCGCCCGTCGGGGCCACCGGCGTGGGCCAGACCGCCACCTGCGCGCTTGTTCTGGAAGGTCGCTACCATGCAGGCCTTCAGCCCCAAACGCTGCCAAACTACGCCTTGGCCGATACCCATGGTGGCGTCTGCACAACGGCGGCCGTGACCATCCTGCAAAGGGAGGCGGCCGTATGATCCGTCGCACTCTATTGCTGGAATATGGCCTGGAGCCCGGCTGGATGGCCCCCTTTGTTGAGGGGCTGCTGAAGGGCGACGCGATGGCGCGTCGTTGTGGGGATTGCGGGATCAAGAGTTTTCCGCCGCACCGAACCTGCGCCTGCGGCGGGTCTGGAGCCGTTTGGGTGTGCCTGCCGGGAACGGCCACGATTCAGTTTCGCACCACGGGATCTGATGGAGATTTCGCGCTCGTGCAATTCGACGGGGCGGACACATCCAGCGTGGTGAGCCTGCAAGGTATCGCAGAGGGTCAGACGAACGGGCGGATCAGCGCCCCGGACGACGCGGTGCCGAAACTGGTCCTTGGCCCGATCGAGGAAAACAATCGATGACAGACCCGATCGCCATCCCGGCGGCGAGCCTCGCCGCGTTGAACCTTGTTCCTTCTGGCGATGGCTATGCCATCACGTGGCCTTCGGACACCAACATCTTCCATATGACGCTTGGCAAACACCTCGGCCCCGACACACGCGATCGTCCGGCGATGATCTATCAGGCACCGGACGGAGCGGTCCACACACAAAGCTTCGCGGATATCGACCGAGAGGCAACGAACCTGGCCGCCTATCTAAGGTCGCTCGGATATGGGCGCGGAAGCCTGATCGGCATTCATACCGGCCAGCATCCCGATACGGCGATGGCTCATATGGCGGTATGCAAGTTGGGCGGTGTGGCTGTCACGCTTTCTCAACTCTATGGGCCAGACACGCTCCGTCATGCGCTGGAGGATTGCAAGCTGCCGGTGATTTTGACCGCTGCAGACGCATGGTCGGCGATGCGATCCATTGAGCTGCCGTACTTGACCCACGTTCTGTCGCGCGACCCTATAGGCGACGATATCGACTTGGGGACCGCGCTGGAAACCGACGCGCCGGGTTTTGTACCGAGCTACACCGGTGCCGACGATCCGGCATTGCTCATGTATACGTCAGGTTCAACCGGAAAGCCCAAGGGCATCCTGCACGGCCACCGGATTCTTGCGGCCTACACCCCCTCGATCAACCTGTTCTTCAATCTGAGCATGGAGGAGGAAGACGCTGTCTTCTACTCCCCGTCTGATTGGGCGTGGGTTGGCGGATTGCTGGACATGCTGTTTCCGGCCTGGATGGCGGGACGGCCCATCGCGACCTCGCTGGACCGGTTCACCGCCGACACGGCTTATGAATTCATGGCCCGCCACAAGGTGACACACACCTTTTTCGCACCTACAGCCATCAAGCGCCTGGCCCAAACCGCAGACCCGAATGCGCAATACGACCTGTCCCTGCGGGTGATCTGCACGGGCGGGGAAGCGTTGGCGGCGGAAACACTTAATTGGGCGGAACAGGATCTGAGGGTCGTCTGTAATGAGTTCTACGGTATGACCGAGGTGAACCACCTGATCGGCAATTGCGCCGCACTTTTCCCACGCAAGCCGGGGTCCATGGGCCGCGCCTATCCCGGCCACACGGTGCTTCTGGTCGATGCGGATGGGGAGGAGGTCGCGCCCGGTGAGCCGGGGGAAGTCGTGACGCTGCAAACCTCACCCACCCGGTATCTGGGCTACCTCAATAATCCAGAGAAGGAGGCGGACATGTTGCACGGTCCGTTCATGCGCACCCATGATTTGGCCGTGCGCGATACGGACGGGTACTTTTGGTACAAGGGGCGCTCGGACGATCTGATAAAATCGTCGGGCTTTCGGATTGGCCCGGCTGAGATCGAGGAATGCTTGCTGGCCCATCCCGCCGTGGCCGAGGTTGCCGTGGTCGGCAAGCCCGATGTGGATCGCGGTTCGATTGTGAAGGCGTTCGTGAAACTGCGCGCAGGTGTGGTTGAGACGGACGACCTGAAAACCGAACTGCGCGACCACGTCAAGACGCGGCTCGCGGGTTACAAGGCGCCGCGCGAAGTGGCGTTTGTGGCGCGGTTTGAGATGACGTCCTCAGGCAAGATCAACCGTCGCGCTCTGCGCGATGCAGAACGTCTGGCCGCGGAGGGCACGCCATGAGCACCATCGCCCTGCTGCCGGAGGTTTCGCAATTCATTGGCCGCACCCAGGGCCTTCGGATCAATGGGCGAGAGGTGATGGCAGAGGAGGCGTTTGCCGTCCTCAATCCCTCGACCGGAGGGCTTCTCGCGCAGATCGCCAAGGCCGGTGCGCGCGAGGTTGATCTGGCGGTGACTTCAGCGTCCCAAGCCTTTCATCATGGTCCTTGGACCACTATGGGCCCGGACGCCCGCAGCCGTATCATATGGCGCTTGGCCGATCTGATGGAGGAGCGTGCGGCGATTTTCGGGCAGCTGGATGCGCTCGATAACGGCAAACCATTTGCCGTTGCCCGCGATGTCGATGCGATGTGGTCGGCCCGGCATTTTCGCTATTTTGCGGGCTGGCCCGACAAGATTGAAGGCGCAACCATCCCGGTCAATATCCCCGACCGTCTGAACTACACATTGATCAAACCGGTCGGCGTTTGCGGGCTGATCACGCCGTGGAACTACCCGCTTCTGATGGCGTCGTGGAAGCTGGCACCCGCCCTGGCGGCGGGAAACACGGTTGTGCTGAAACCGTCGGAAGAGACCCCTTTGTCGGTGCTCTACCTCGCCGATCTGGCGCTTGAGGCTGGCCTGCCTCCGGGCGTTTTGAACGTGATCCCCGGATTGGGCCAGGAGGCGGGGGCCGCATTGGCGGCCCATCCCGGGATCGCCAAAGTGGGCTTTACTGGCAGTACCCGTACCGGCCGCGCGATTGTCGAAGCGTCGGTGGGAAACCTCAAACGGGTCTCTCTGGAACTCGGTGGGAAGGCGGCCAACATCCTCTTCGCCGATGCGGATTTGAGCCGTGCCATTCCCGGGGCCTTCTGGGCCAATTTCGGCAACAATGGCCAAAGCTGCACCGCGGGTTCGCGCTTGTTTGTTCACGCCGATATCCATGATCAGGTGGTCGCAGGCCTGTCTGAGATCGCGGCAGGCCTCCGCGTGGGGCCGGGTATGGACGACCCCGCCCATGACCTTGGCCCCGTGATCAGTGAAAAACAGATGCGGATGATCCTTGGCCATGTCGACAAGGCCCAGATGCAAGGCGCGACTTGCCTAACAGGCGGCGCGCGGGCCGGTGATAGCGGCTGGTTCATCCCGCTTACGATCATAGGCGGTGTCACGGATGAGATGACGATTGCGCGTGAGGAGGTTTTCGGCCCCGTCCTGTCCGTCCTGAGATTCACCGACGATGCCGAGGTCTTGGTCCGCGCCAACAGTTCTGACTACGGTCTTGCCGCGGGCCTTTGGAGCCAGGACGTCACGCGCGTGCGACGTATGGCAGATGCGCTTCAGGCCGGCACTGTCTGGGTGAATTGCTGGGGTGAAACCGACGCCGCATCGCCATTTGGAGGCGTCAAGCAATCGGGTTATGGCCGCGAGATGGGACGCGATGCCATTGCACTTTATAGCGAGACGAAAAGCGTCTGGATCGCCTGAGGAACGGAAAACATGCAACCTGAAGCAACGCCAAAATACGAGCAGGCCTACCGGGTCATCCTGCAACGGCTGAAGGCCGGGCGCTATCCTATCGGCGGCCGCATGCCAACGGAAAGTGAACTGGCCGCGCATTTCGAGGTGAGCCGCGTCACCATCCGCCGCGCGCTCGATATGCTGGTGCAGGACGGCTATGTCGAAAGCAAGCAAGGCAGCGGCTATACGGTGCTGACGCTGTCGCCGGCCTCGGATACCTGCCTTACCTCTTTCACCGATGCGATGCTGCGCGCAGGCCATGAGCCGACATCGCGGTTCCTGTCGCTGGACCATTTCGCGCCGGGTGCGCCCGAAATCGCGGATTTACCCCCGGAATTGGCCGATACCCCGATCACACGATTGATCCGGTTACGTCTGGTCGACGGCGCGCCGCGCATGTTGGTGATGACCTATGCGCCAAGCCATCTATTGAAGGACGCAACGGAGGCAGACTTTCCCGAAACGGGCCCCGAGCAGTCGATCCTGCGCATCCTGAGCAATCGGTTTCAACTTGATTGGTCCGCCGCCTGCGAAGATATCAGCCCGGTTCTGGCCGATGCCGAGATGGCGCGGATATTTGAGATGGCGCCCGGTTTGCCGCTTCTGAAGCAGGCTTGCTCGGCCTTCGACGATGCCGGCCGGATGGTCTTCCATGAGGATGTGTTCCGCAATGGGCGCGTCAGTTTCAACCTGTCGCAACGCTCGCGAACGCCGCGCCATCATTGAAAGGGGAACAACCGTGCCAGACTTCATGAAACTCTCACCGGAACTGATGAACGAGCGCCTTGCCTTGCCGCAGGGCGGACCTGTTCGGTTGCTGATAGACACCGACACCGCCAATGAGATCGACGATCAATACGCGTTGGCATGGGCGCTGCTGTCGCCCGAGAAGATGACGGTCGAGGCGATCACGGCCGAGCCTTTTTCCTTTGCGCATCACCAGCCGGAGCTTCTGAAGGCCGAGCGTGCGATTGAAGACGGATCCGAGCACAAGGAACATCTGGTGGGCGGCTTTCAGGGCTGGATCGACCGATTGCATGCCCAAGGACGCCGGGCCGCGGATCTGACCTTCGTAGGACCCGCAGAGGGGATGGAGCTGAGTTATCGTGAGATTCTGACGATCTACGACAAGCTGGGCCTGCCGTCCGAGGGGAAGGTTTTCCGCGGCGCAACCCGCTATATGCGCGATGCGGACGATATCGTGGAGTCGGACGCGGTGGATACAATCATTGACCTCGCGAAATCCGGCGATGCGCCGCTTTACATCGCGGCCATGGGCTGCGTCACCAACATCGCAGGGGCACTACTGAAAGCGCCCGAGATCATTGAGCGGATTGTGGTGATCTGGACCTCGGCCTACCCGTCGTCGGCGCCGCATTGCAATCGCCCTTCTCTAAATCTTGTACAAGATATTCACGCCTCGCGCCTGATCTTCGACAGCGGCGTGCCACATATCTATCTGCCGGGGTATCATGTGGGCGCACAGCTCAAGATTTCTCGGTCGGAGATGGAGGCGCATGTGAAAGGGAAGGGAGCCATTGGCGATTATCTGCACCACCTCTACACCCACAATCCGCTCCACAACATGTTCGCGATCACCGATCGGGAACGACGCACCTGGGTGATCTGGGATATCATAAATATCGCTTGGTTGATCAACCCTGACTGGGTGCCGACGCATCTGACGACGTCACCGATCTTGGACGATGATCTCTATTGGCGGCATGACGCCACACGGCACCAGATGCGTGAGGCACATGATGTTCAGCGAGATGAGATTTTCCTCGATTTCTACGACAAGCTCGAGGACGCAGCTAAGTGAAATCCCGCGCGTCCAGATGTCCGCGCATCGGGCGTTTGCCCAAGGCCTCCATCCCCGTCCATGCACCAAACTCCGCGAGCGCAGCGAGGTGGTCGCCGGGGATCAGTACAAAATGATGCTCCAGGCCGTGCGCCATGATTGTGGCCACGACGTCTTCGAGTGACGCCGCTTCTCCGTCGACAGAGAATTGCTCCAGCCATCCGCGGCAACCCGCAAAACCGCTCGGGTCTCGGCCCGAAACCTCCGCACCCATGGTGAACAAAGCGCTGGCATTGCGTGCTATGCGGAAGACGCTGACCGGGCCGTCACGGAACACGAGATCACTGATCGCACCATAGATCGGGCCTTCTTCCGTGCCACGTCCGATCATCGGGTGGTTGACCCATTTGGCCCTGTTCCCGTCCGCCAGATAGAGCGGTCCGCCACCGCCGTGCCACATCAGGAGTTGTCCCGCGTCCAGATCAGGCTCTGTCATGTCCAGAAGATAGCCGACGCGACCGGTGAGGGATTTCGCCACAAGTTGCGTAATCGCGCCCAAAACGTCGCCTTCGGAGGCCACCGGCAATCCGTGCGCCTCCTCCAGCCATGAGAAGGCCGCGCCGGGATGCATGCCGGGATCCGCTTGCAAGGCGGGCCAGTCACTGGCCGCCAGCGCGTCATAGCCGCCATCTTTCGCCATCGCGCGCAGGGCAAGGGATGCCCGCCCGGTCAGCGCCATTTGCGCGTCGGATACGCCGTCAATCTGCGCGGCATTTGCCATCAGCGCGACCTCCGCCGCCACCGTGTCATCGTCCAGCGCCGCCATCCGGCCAGTCAGTTCATGCAGGTCGTGATGTGCCACCTCCACGCCCAACCGTGTGCGTAGCTCGGAGGTTGAGACTTCCATATTGTAGAATGTCATCGCCAAACCACCGATAACGCCGATCCGCGCGCCATCCATCGCGCGGGCGGCCTTGATCGCTCGGAATGTGTTGCGCATGCGGTTGAGCAGGGCCGGGCTGTGCGGGGCGCCGTGATACCATTGTACCGGCCGCGCCGTGAGGTCGCGCACCTGCCGCGCGATGGACATGGACATGTTGAGGGAGACGAAATTGTTGAGTTGAACATCGCCCGTCCGGACAGGCTCGGGCACCGACCAGAAGCCGCAGCGGAACTCGGATGCAGCGACGGTGCGGGCCACGTCGCCCATGGAAAAGCCGCCGTGGAGGAGAAGCACGAAATCGACGCCCTCTACCCTGCATGCCTCCAGCGCGTGCAAGGTATCGCGCGCATCCATCGGGATCTCCGGCACGACAAATAGCTGCGCCTTCTCCGCATCACACAATGCGCCGAGCCCTTCGCGAGCCGCTTCCCAGACCCCGTGCTTGTTCGGGAAGTAACTGGGCAAGGACGCCCGGATCAGACCGATTTTCATATCCGCAAATATCCCCCATCGACGATCAGAGACGTCCCCATGACATATTTCGCGAGGTCCGAGGCGAGGTAGATGCAGGCATCTGCGACTTCCGATGGCTCCCCCCAACGGCGCGCCGGGATCATGTCGAGATAGCCCTCGCCGGTCTCCGTCCCGATCACCGGATCATCCTCGACATTCATGTGGGTGCGCATGATGCCGGGGTTCACATTGTTCACGCGGATGCCCATCGGCCCAAGCTCATCCGCCAGCGAATAGGTCAGCAGCCGGACGGCGCCCTTGGACATGTTATAGTGGCAGAACCCGCCCGTGCCGCGCATGCCCGCGATAGAGCACAGGTTGATGATGACCCCGCTTTTGCGCTTCGCCATCGCCCGCGCCGCCATCTGGGACCCGAAGAAGACGCTTTTGACATTCACGTCCTGCATCCTTTGATATGTCGCTTCGGTCGCGTCCAAAAACGGCTCTTTCTGCAAGATGCCCGCATTGTTGACCATGATGTCGAGCCCGCCCCAAGCCTCGGCGACCTGCACCAATGCTTCAAGTTCATCGATCTGGCTGACATCGCACTTCACAAACCGCGCCATGCCTGGCGATCCTGCGTTGATTGCATCCGCAGTAGGTCTGCCGCCCTCGCGCCCCTCCGCTGACAGGTCTGCCACGACAACCTTGGCGCCCTGTTTTACGAAACCTTCCGCAATCGCTCGGCCATTGCCGCTGGATCCACCGGTGACGATAGCGATCTTGCCCTCTAGCAACATGTCTTCCTCCTATCCCACCGCTTCGACCAGTTTCTCTAAGCGTTGCGTTCCGGTGTCGCGTAGCCAGCTGCGTAAGGCCTGCTCCCCGCCCGAGCCAAAGACGCCGACAGCATCCGACCAGATGGCGCGGCCACACATGAATCCGTTGAAGGGGACACCGGCCTCCACGGCCATTTTCAAGGACGCTTCGAACCGCTCGAACGTCACGCCCGCGCTGAGATAGACGAGATCGATTCCCTCCGCCGCGTCGCCCGCGGCGCGAAACGCGTCCAAAGCGTCGGCGTGAGAAAAAACGGGCGTGCCGAAACCGTCCACGAAGTCGAGATCCACCGGGATCTCCACTTTCAGGACATCGGCCTGAAACCTCGGATCCGCGAATGTTGCTGTTGCGCGGCGCACCAGGTCGGGTTTGACGCGGGCGTAACCTTCCGTCCCCGGTTCAAGCGTCGGATGATAGACCAGCGGCTCCATCAGGAATTGCACACCTGCGCCCCGACAGCGTTGACCGATATCTGCCACCAGATCCTGTTTACGCACGTTTAGGGAAGGCTCATCATCGGGGGCATAGTAGATGAAGAATTTCAGCAACCCGACATCCATCGCCGCATAGTCGGAAACCTGCAGGTTCTCCGGCAGAACCGTGATCCTGTCCGCGTCCGAAATGTGGTAAACGTCGGCCTCGAACGCGACCATGCGCGCGCAGCCGGCAGGGTAGCTTTCCAGCAGGTCGGGGCCACACGTCGCGTCGACAAGAACGGTGCTCGCATCTGGCCCCAGCTCCTCGAGCACCGCGCGCTTGAAGGTCAGTAGATCGTCGTCCCGCGCCGCTGCACCCCGCGCCTCCGCCAGCGCGGCGGCAAGGCCACTGCCCGCATCGACCGCCACTCCGTGAAACGCGCGCTGCATGGCTATCCTCCCTGCCGGTCGATGTGGGGAAATTGCGGCGCTGCGTGCGGTGCCAGCCAGAACTCGGCCATCTGGGCCGTTGGTGTGAAGAGCGAGATCGAGAACCCGCCCATCTCCTGGGTTGTGGAATAGCTTCCGATCATCGGCGCGGTGGGCGTGATCCCGTGGGTTGCAAGATGGGCCGTGACCTCACGGTAGATCGTCAGCAGCTCCATCATCGTTGTTCCCCCGCTGCCGTTGATGAGCGCGATAGTGGGTGTGCCGGAGGCGATGGGGCGATCCTCCAGGAGCTCATCGACCATGAAGCGCACGAGATCGTTCACAGGGCCAACCTTGCGGCGGCCCACACCTGGCTCTCCATGGACGCCCATACCGATGAAGACCTCATCGTCGGGCAGGGTAAACATCACCTCTCCACTGAGTGGGGACACGCCGGGGGAAACGGCAACGCCCAGGGTCCGCGTGGCGGCGCGCACCTCTTCGCCGAGTGTCATGAGGTCGTCGAGGCCCAGTCCGGCCTCTGCCGCGGCGCCCAGAATCTTGTAGATGAACATCGTACCCGCGGCGCCGCGCCGCTCGTCCTCCTGACCCTTGGGGGCAGAGGAGATATCATCATACATCAGCAGAGGCCGGACGTTCAGCCCGTCCTCCTGCGCCATCATGGCTGCGGCATTGCCGTTGATAACGTCACCCTCATGGCGAGAGATCAGAAGGATCGCGCCTGCATCGCCGGTCACTTCCTCGATCCCCTCAAGGATCATGTCGGGGGACGGCGCGGCGAAGACATCGCCCACGACATTGGCATCCAGCAGGCCTTCGCCCACGAAACCCATGGCAATCGGCTCATGCCCGCAGCCATTACCGATCAGCAGGGCAACCTTGCCGTCTTTCGTGCGCAGCGTCTTGCGGCGCACCACGCGCGGGTTGTCGCCGCGCGCCACGATGCCGGGATAGGCCGCAACGAACCCATCAATCATGTCGTCTGGCATACGATCTTTGGAGTTGAACAGCTTCTTCACGTCGACCGCTCCTGAAAGGCCGCCAGTATCTCCGCAACGGAGGTTGCACCCGCGTCCACATGGCCCACGCCCGCGCCTTCCACATACTTCGCGCGGCCGCGTTTTGCCGCCATGTCGCGTGTGGCATCGCGGCCGTCTGCAGCGGCCTTGGCAGGGTCGTCAGAGACGGAGGCCGGGATCAGCGCGTCCAGCATCGTCTTGTCGCCCGCTTTCGCCTGCCCAAGCATCGCGACTTTTTCCGCGGCCTCCGCCAATGCCTCACTCAATGGCGTCCCCGAATCCGCCTTGCCCAAAGCCGCGATCAGCACCGCAAAGAGAGAGCCGCTGGCACCACCCGCCGCCCGGCGAAAGGCCTTTTCGGGCGCCTGGTCCGCGCCCGCTGCCGCACGCAGGCCTTTCAGCATCGTCGTGCCGTGGTCGCCGTCGCCCGTTGCCGCATCCAGCGCGTTCAGACTGTCCTCCAGCGCCTCGAATCGGGTCGCCACATCTGCCCAGAACGCGTTCATCCGAAGGTCGCCCGCATGAACGCCAGCGCACGACGCGCGGCATCTATCGGCTCGGGCTCAATGTTGCGCCAGATATTGAGGTCTGCACTGGCCGGGTTGCCCGCGATCACAAACATCTCTGCGACGATCCATCCGTCGTAGCCTGCGCGGTCGAGCCCGGCCTTCACCGTATCCCACGGCAGATGCCCGGACCCCGGCACGCCCCGGTCGTTATCCGAGACATGGAAATGCACCAACTTGTCCGCTGAGCCCGCAATGGCGGCGGTCATGTCTTTCTCTTCCATGTTCAGATGGAAGGTGTCGAGCAGCGCGCCTACCCGATCCGAGCCCGAGGCGCGGGCAATCGCGCAGGCCTCATCGGCGGTGTTGACAAGATCGGTCTCGAACCGGTTCAGCGCCTCGATACCAAGGGTCACGTCATGGGCCTGCAACGTGTCGTGCAACTCGCCGAGACATTCCGCTGACCGGGCTGCGCGGGCGGGCTTGTTCAGCGGGTCGAACACGCCCCAGGGTGCGAAGACAACCCCCGCGAGGCCGCGTGAGCCGATGCGTGCCGTCGTCTCGATCGCCCATTTGAGATATTCGACGCCCGCCGCGCGGATCTCCGGATCCTTCGACGTGATGTCCCTGTCCGGTGCCAATCCGTCAGAGCATGTCACCTCCAACCCATGGTCGCGCACAGCCTTCCCCAAAGCCGCCGCCTTTTCATCGGTCATGCCGAGCAGCGAGACCTCAACCCCGCCAAAGCCCAAGTCCGCGACGGTTGCCAGGATCGGCGTGATCTCATCGGTCCAGCGGGCTTGCCAGAGGCCTGCGTGAATGCCGTACTTCATGAGATCACCCATAATGTTTGCGGGGGCAGGTGGATTGGAACGGTGTCGCCGGGCTTGAACCCTTCGACTTCATTCGGGTTCACCACCGCGTCGATCTCCGTTTCACCGACGCGCAATTTCAGGCGGGTCTGCGTGCCGAGGTAGATGACGTCGGCAACCTTTGCCGACAGGTTGTTGCCGTCTCCTTGGCCTACCCGTACATTCTCGGGCCGAAAGGTCAGCTTGCCTGCGCCTTCAACCGCACCATCTGCCAGGCTCAGCCGCCCCAACGGGCCATCGAATATGCCGCCTGCAGACTTGCCGGGGATGAAGTTATGGCCACCGAAAAAGCGCGCCGTCGCCTCGTCTACGGGCCGTTTGTAGAAGACATCGGCGCGGTCGTATTGCTTCATCTGCCCGTCGAGGATCAGGGCCACGCGGTCAGCCAGCACCACCGCCTCTTCCTGGTCGTGGGTCACGAAGATCGTGGTGATCCCCATTTCCTGCTGCAATGATCGGATCAGGTCGCGCATCTCGAAGCGTAGATGGGCGTCGAGGTTCGATAGCGGCTCGTCCAGCAGCAGGACCTCTGGTTGAACGATCAGCGCGCGGGCCAAGGCGATACGCTGCTGCTGGCCACCGGACAGAGCGCTTGGTCGGCGGTCGCCCAGATCGGGCAGTTTCACCAGATCCAGCATCTCGCCCACGCGGCGCTTGATCTCGGCCGAGTCCGTCTTGCGCATTTTGAGGCCGAACCCGACATTGTCGGCCACGGACATGTAGGGGAACAACAGGTAGTTCTGAAATACCATCACCACGCCCCGATGCTCGGGCTTGTCGCGCAGGATGGAGCGGTCATCGAACCGCACATCGCCAGACGTCGGCTCCAGCAGGCCCGCGATCATCTTCATCGTCGTGGTCTTGCCACAGCCCGACGGGCCAAGGAGGGCAGTCAACTCGCCCGATGCGATTTCAAGGCTGAGACGGTCCAGCGCTGGCGCATCGGCACCGGGATAGACTTTGGTCAGCTCTTGGATGGAAACATGCGTCATATGCGGCCAAAGCCTCCGACAGCGCCGGAGCGGCCCGAAAGCTGTTTGGCGGTGAGTGTCAGGATCAGGATGCCGGGCAGGATGTAGATCATGCCGATTGCCCCGGTGATGTCATTGCGCCCGGACGTGGCGAAATTGAACAACAACAAGGGCAGGGTCACGACGCGACCGCCACCCACCAGCAGCGTCAGGATGTATTGGCTCCACGAGACGAGAAACGCAAAGAGGCCGCCCACGATGATGCCGGGCATGATCGCGGGCAGTGTGACGTACCAGAAGGTCTTGAGCGGTGACGCCCCGAGCGAGCGGGCCTGCGCCTCGAATGCCGGGTCGTAATTGGAAAAGATGCCCGCCATCACCAGTGTCATATAGGGCAGTGTCGGGATCAGGTGGACCAAGATCACACCGTGGACGGTGTTGGTCAGGCCCAGATAGATGAAAACGGTATGGACGCCGAGGACCACAGCGATCCCCGGCACGATGGTGGGGGCAAGGATCATCAACTCGATCACTTCCTTCCCCTTGAACTTGTACATGCCCAGAGCGCGGCCAGCGGGCACCCCCACCAGGATCGACAGCACGGTTGCGGCAAGCGATATCCCGATGGTCAGCCACAGGGCATCCAGCACGCCCGATGTATCCGACAGAGCATAGCGCCAGGCGTCCAGCGTCCACATGCGCGGCAGCAGGTCGGGAAAGAACCATCCGCGCGCGACGGACCAGATCCCCAGCGGGATCAAGGGCAGCACCAGCCATGTCACCAGCAACAGGCAGGTGATGTAGCGGAAGGTTTTGGTCCACAGACCGTCGTGGCCGATCATTTCAGCTCCTCACCCGTTTGCGGGAATAGCGAATGTAGATGAAGATCATCACCGCGCTCAGGATCGCGATGATGATCGCCAGCGCCATCGCCTCGGGGCGCGCCGCAAGATCCACGTCGGTGTAGCTGCGGTATGCCAGAACCGGCAGGGCGGCTGGGTAGTTGGCCCCCAGAAGCGCCGGGATTTCGTAGGCACCGAAGGTGAAGGCGAACACGATGACCGAGGCCGACAGGATCCCCGGGAAGATCAGCGGCAACAACACGTGGCGAAAGGTCTGCCACTTGGAAGCGCCAAGCGATCGCGCGACGCTCTCGTAGTTTTCGCCCAGGGCCTGCATGTTGGCCAGCACGATGACCCCGATGAAAGGCACCTCTTTCCAGACATACTGCAAGATGATGCCGATGGCGAAGGGGTCGAAGACCATGGCCGGGAAATCGGCGGGCCGCTGGATCAGATCGACCTCCGCCGCGAGGCGGGCGAAGACGCCCGATTGCGAGAAGAGGTAGAGGATGCCGATCGCACCCACGAGGTGTGGGACCGTCAGGTTGAGCTGAAACAGGAAGTTGATCACCGCGCGCCCGATGAAAGCGCGTCTAAGCAGTAGCGCCGCACCGACGGCGAGAACGCAGGAAATCAGCGTTGATGTGAACGAGATGTGGAAACTGAGCAGGAAGGACCAGTAGAATTCCTCGTTCGTGAAGACGTTGACATAGGCCTGCAAGTTCGGCTCGGTCAGGCCGATGACCGGCATGTAATTGAAACTGCGCATCAGCCCGATCAGCAGGCCGCCGAAGAACAGCAGCACGATGACTGACATCGCGGGCAGCAGCAACAGGATGATCTTCAGACGGTCGGACAAGGGGCGGAGCCTTCTGCGGAGTGGTGTTCCCCCGCGACCCGCTGCGAGCCGCGAGGGACGGGAGAGGCTTTAGTTGCCGACGTTTTCGATCCAGCCTTGCTCAATCGCGGAAATCCACGAGGCTTGCAGCTCGGGGAGCGCCGTCGCCGCCAGATCCTCGGCAGGGACCACATTCGGATGACGTTCGATGGCATCGAAGATCTCGCGGATTTCCCCCTCGACGCGGGTCATGTCGATAC
Organism: uncultured Roseicyclus sp.; assembly: GCA_947494975.1. Taxonomy (GTDB): domain Bacteria; phylum Pseudomonadota; class Alphaproteobacteria; order Rhodobacterales; family Rhodobacteraceae; genus Gymnodinialimonas. The sequence continues at coordinate 839,722 of CANLXA010000004.1, forward strand.
CGGGCTGGGTACCCCAGACATCAGGTTGTGCCTTTTCGACCTGTGCCTCAGCCGACAGAAGCACGTTCTGCAACACCAATGCGGCGGCCTTGTTGGGGGAATTGAACGGGATCAGTGTGTAGTTCGTATTGCCGATGGTCCCATCTGTCATCGCATAACCTTGTGTGGTCGGTGGGAACGTCCCGTTCTCGATATTGATGCCGACGCCCGCTGGCTCGTAGTTGAAGACGATGCCGACTTCCTGGTTGGCATAAAGCTGCTCCAACGCCGCGATGGTGGTCGGGTAGGTCTCGCCCTCGCGCCAGAGATAGGGCTCGATATCGTTGAGGATCTGCCACGTTGCCGCCGCCGCCTCGTCATACCGTTCCTGATCGAACTCACCCAACAGGTTCTCCACGCCACCGGCGGCGTGGTAGAAGACGTGCCGCACGAAGACGGAGCCGTTGAAATCGGGCGGCGCGGGGTAGGTGAATTGGCCCGGATTGGCCTCGATCCATTCCAGCAATTCGGGGATGGACGTGGGTGGCGCATCGTAAAGCGCGGTGTTGTAGGCAAAGGCAAATTGCGCCGTGGACCACGGCACCTCGCACCCGTTGACCGGTACGCCGAAATCGTTGGCAATCGCTGGATTGTCCCAGTCGACTAACACATTGTTCGGCAACACATCGGTGTATCCGCAATAGGCCAGATCGGCCTGCTGCATGGTGCGGAAATTTTCACCGTTGATCCAGATCATATCGACGGAGCCTTCGTCCATGACGCCGGCTTCCCGCTCGCCCAAGACGATGTTCACGACCGAGGCTGTGTCGGAAACACCCACCCGATTGAGCGTGATGTCATATTCCTCCTCAAGGATGCCTCCGATGTATTCCGAGACGTATTGGTTGATCGTGTCCGACCCGCCCCACATGAACCAGTTTACTTCGCCGCCGCGCGCAAGCTCGACAATTTCGTTCCACTCCATGTTGTTGAGGGCTTCACCGTCAGCAGTGTCGGCCATCGCCGTGAAAGGCAGCATCGCCGCCGTCGCCGCGAGTGCGGCCCATATCGATAAATGTCTCATCTTTCCTCCCAAAGGTTGATGTCAGGTTTATGTCGCGCTCGCCGCCTCCACGACGTGTAGGGCCACATCGAAGACGATCTCGTTGGATCGTTTCAGTCTTGCGGCATCGTCCGGTTCCAACGGGTCCATGAAGGTCCGCCCGTGGGGCAGGGCATCCCAGACCGACAGCATGGATAGTGTTCTGGCACCGTACTTTTCGCCCGCGGCGACCACCGCGGACGTTTCCATATCAATCGAGACCAACCCTTCCGCCGTCCAGTCTGCGCACATCTTATCGGATTGGGCAAAAAGGGACGGCCATGTCAGGTGTTTGGTGCGCGTAGTGCCGACGTGACGGGCGCCGAGGGCCGTTTCGGCCAGATCCACCAGCTCGGATGCGGTGTATACCGTCTCGCTCGCACCATAATATTGCGACACGCCATCGCGGGCCGCACAGCTTCCTGGCAAGGCGACCATACCTGTCGATACGTCCACATCCAACGTCCCGCAGGTGCCGATCTGGATCAGCAGGGGTGTTCCCATCTGTGCGAAGATATGCGCAGGCTCCACGGCGCGCGCGGCCCCGTAGGCGCAGCAATAGGCGACGCTTAGGCCATTCCAGTTGCCCACAAACATATCGGGAAAGGGAAGTTCGCGCACCTCGTCGAGCTTGCTCAACCGCGCTTTCGTCGCCGTGCTGCGCCACCACGTCCCCTCGAGGACGAGGGCATCGGGCTCATGGCCTTGAGGCATCGCAAGGGCGTCTCGCCACACTTGGGCAGAGTAATCCAAGATCGCCATGACGCAGCGGCCCCCAGTCGGTCGACAAGCATATTTGTATCTACAACTTGATAGGAACAAGTTTGATACGTCAAGCAGTACCTTCACGTAGGGCAACGGGGCTACGCCGGAGCTCAATTGATTGAGGCTCTGGCAGGCTCGCGTCCCAGTCCGGCCTGCAAGTCAAACTCGCCTCCGTCAACTGGCGACGTCATCAACCTCACCTTGGCTGCTCTCGCTCCATTCAAACCCTGCCTCGGTCATCCGAAACGCAAAACGCACAGGTCCGAAGCGACACGGCCAAACCAACATAGTATTCCATTCTTTGTCTCTCATTCTAACGGCCATAGGGAGCTCGAATTCAGAGATGGGGCAGCCCAATCGCGCATACCCTGAGCCCGAGTCACCAGCGCGTTTGAAGGGTGATCATCGCACAGGTTTCGGCAATCGGTGGCAATTAGGCCGTCGCCAAAGAGCAGAGAACACGCGATGATGGGCGGGTTCCGGCTTGCGGGTCTATCCCCGCAAACCAGGCCTTGTACTGAACGTTGGAGCCCGCTCGGCTTACGTCGTACTGGAACCGGAGCAGTACAATTCGAATACTGGTAGCGGAGGAGCGCTACCGCCATTGCCCCCGACTGATTGAGGGGACTTTCTCACTCATACTTTGACACTGCACAAGCATAGCGGATTAAGACGTCCTCTCGCTCGCCTGGGTGTTTTGTCAGACAGGAGGTCTTCTTTGATCTTAGGTGGTTGGGTCATTTGTGAGCTATAGAATGCCATATAATGGAGTGCGGAAAACTCATGCAGGAACAGATCTTGGGACATCAAACCTTTCCCGGCGCATCTGATGCCAGACCTCGCGCACGCCGTAGACCTTGTAGTTCTGGTCCTAGATGCGCTCGATTTCGGGCCGCAGCGCCGTGTCGCGCTTGGCCCGATCCGACAGAAGATCAGGGTTCGCCCGCTTGGCCATGTGGTTGTAGAACGTGGACGGGGCAATCGGCAGGTGCTTGCAGATCGGATCACCGCCGGCGCGCCGCATGATCAAGCCGGTCTACACCCTTTGCCTGGCATCGGGGGCGGGAAACGCGCCAACCTATGAATGCCAAGCAGACCTGCCTTGGATCAGAGCCACACCCTGCAATTGCGAAACGTTTCAAAACTACCATCCAGCGTGATCAGGCCTCAAATCAACGCCACGCCGGGTCTGCGGCGACAGATTTCCTTCAGGGCATCGACGAAAATATCCCTCGAAGGATGCGGGCGCTTGGTTTCGGACAGGAAGTAGCCGAATTCGATGTTGACCCTTGGACGCCATTCTCGAATGGCGAGGCCTTTTGCCTCCTCGGGATTGAGCGTGATGGCATCGGTGAAGGTGAAGCCCACACCCGCCTTCACAAGGCGGCAGGCGCACTGGCTCGTGGACATCTCGTGCCAGACGTGAAGCGTCTCGTCCGCCCCTGCCAATTCATGGTCGAGCAACGCCCGCATGTTCGTCGTCTCCTCCAGCGCGACATAGGGCACATCGGCCAGGTCCCTCGGTGTCAGGACTGGTTTGTCAGCCATGTGGTGCCTCTCGGGCAGGGCGACCAGCATGTCCGCGCGGGCAAGGAATTGTGCCGAGGGGGTCTGGTCGGGCAGGGGGAGCGTGGCAACAACCACATCATACAGACCATGAAGGATCCGTCTCCCCAGATAGCGGCGTGGGTGCACCTCCAGTTTGAGTTTGAGCGAGGAATCGTGACCCGCCATCTGCGCCATCGCAGGCACGATCAGCCCGTCGACAAGGCGAGGGTGGCAGATGACGCGCAGTGGGCCTGATACATCCGCTTTGATCTGCTCGAACAAACCGGGCAATTCGTCGATAGAGGCCAAGATGCGCAACGCTTCGGGAAGGAACCCCTCGCCCTCATGGGTGGGAACCAGCTGTTTCTTGTCCCGGTGAAACAATTGCACCGCAAACTCCGACTCCAGGATCTGGATCAGGCGACTTGCGGCGGGTTGGCTCAGATTCATCTTGCGCGAGGCGCGTGCCAAAGACCCCTCTTCCATGACGTTGACGAAAACGCGCAGGCTTCGGAGGTTCATCGTTCGAATAATCCTAATCAAGTTTTCAATAATTGTATTTCTTTTAAGAGAGGGCGTCCACTAGCCTCGCCAAGATGACATCCGGCCGAACGCCGCGAACAGCCAAAGGGGAAAGATACATGGACCGCAGAACTTTCGTGAAACTGACTGCCGCCGGTACCGCACTGACTGCTCTGTCACCGTCGATGGCCTTCGCCCAATGGGAGCCGCGCCGCCCAATCAACCTGATTGTACCGTACGGAGCCGGTGGTGGAACGGACAGCTTTGCCCGTGCGCTGGCTGCCAGTGCGGAAAGTGCACTTCCGGTGCCGATGGTTGTCGTGAACCGGCCCGGATCCTCCGGCATCACGGGCGCGACGGAAGCCGCGGGCGCCCGCCCCGATGGCACCACATTCATGATGACCTCGGGCGGGTCGTTCCTGCTAACCTACTTGCTGCGCGACACGGACGTAAATCCGTTTGACAGTTTCCAGACCGTCGCCCAGATCGGCGATTTGACGACGTCACTCATGGTGCCGATGAACAGCCCTTACCAAACCATCGATGACCTTGTCGCCGATGCCTTGGCTCGTCCGGGTGAACTGCGCTGGAACCATACAGGTCGCGGCAGTTTCCACCACATTGCGGGGCAGGGCTTCGCGAATGAGGCAGGGATCGAGGCGGTGGACGTGCCGTTCGACGGCGGCGGCGCGACCCGCGCGGCCGTGATCGGCGGTCAGGTCGATTTCGGCATGATCGGCATCCAGCAGGCGGCAGGCTTCGAGAGCGAATTGCGGGTCCTGGCGCTGGTGTCCAACATGCGCGATCCGATCGCGGTCGACGTGCCGACCTTTGCCGAGCAAGGCTATGACGTGCCGCTGATCTCGTCCCCGATCACGGTCTTCGCGCCCAACGGTACCGATGCAGAGATCATCACGGGCATGGAAGCCGCCCTGCAGCAGATCACCAGCCAGCCCGAATTCGCCGCGGCGATGCTCGAACTCGGCAACACGCCCGGCTACCTGAACGCCGCCGATGCCCGTGCCCGCCTTGAAGCGATGCGGGATGCGGCAGCCCCCATCGTGGCGGCGCTGGAGGAGTGATCCAACGCTCCGCCATGGCTGGTCGTCTCAACCAGACTGTCATTGTGGGCGCGATGCTGGCCCTGTTCGGCATCGCGGCCACGCTGGCCAGTTTTCAGATCGAGATAGATCGCGATGGCGGCTGGGGCGCGCGGATCTTTCCACTAGCAGGGTCGGTCGCGCTGGTCGTTCTGGGTCTGGTGGAATTGCTGAAGGGCCTGCGCGAGGGCAGGGTGACGGCGTTGCCTGCCTTCAATGCCTGGGCCATCGCGGGACTGCTGGTCGTGGCCCTGTTCTACGTCTGGGCCATCGGTGTTGCAGGCTACCTGATCGCCACCGCCATCGCGGCCCCCCTGGCGATGCTGCTGTTCGGCATCCGCGACTGGCGCGCGCTGGTGGCAACGGCAATCCTGTGCCCTGCCATCTACCATTTGATCTTTTTCGAAGGCTTGGGTGTGTTCCCCCCCCTTGGTCGCTGGTTCGACCTGCTCGACGTCATTCAGGGGTATTGACGCTTGGATATTTTCGCAGCCCTTGGCAACGTGATTACGGACCCCGTCCTGATGCTTTGGGTCCTTGCCGCGGCCATCGTCGGGATGGTTGCGGGCGCGATCCCCGGTTTGACGGCCTCAGCCGCGATTGCCATGCTGTTGCCGCTGACCTTCTACATGGAGCCGCTTTCGGCGCTGGCGTTCCTCTATGTGATCGGCAAATCCGGGCGGTATGGTGGCTCGATCTCGGCCATCTTGTTCAATACACCCGGCACGGCCGCCTCTGCCGCGACGCAGATCGATGGCTACCCATTGGCGCAGCGTGGCATGGCGTCCAAGGCGATGAAGGTGGCAACCATCTCGTCCGTTATCGGCGACTACACCGGCGACATCCTGTTGATCTTCGGCGTCGGCTTGATCGCAGCCGTCGCCCTGCGGCTCGGCCCACCGGAACTGTTCGCGATCTATTTCGCGGCCTTCGTGGTGATCGGATCGGTGATCGGTAAATCCATCACGCGGGGGTTGGCCTCGGCCGTCCTGGGAGTCCTGGTCAACATGATCGGTCTCGACCCGATCTCGGCTGAGGCACGGTTCACCTTCGGAAGTTTTGATCTGACCAACGGCGTGTCGCTTGTGCCCCTGATGATCGGCATCTTTGTTCTGGGGGAGGTGTTTTCCCAGATTGAAGCACGCCACAGCCCGGTGGAAATCGTCGACACCTCCCGCGACCACGATGCCAGGGCACGCAATCGATTGAGTTGGGCCGAGTATCGCCCCTGCATGCCGCATGTCATCCGCTCCTCCCTCATCGGGTCGTTCATTGGTGTGCTGCCGGGCCTTGGCTCCTCCATCGCGGCCTTCGTGGCTTACGGTGAGGGCAAAAGGCGCGCCAGGAACCCGGAGGAATGGGGCCACGGTGCGCTGGAGGGTATCGCGGCACCGGAATCCGCCAACAACGCTGTCTCCGGCCCATCCATGGCGCCGCTTCTGACCCTCGGCATTCCCGGATCGACGATCGGTGCGATCCTGATGGGCGTCTTCCTGATCCACGGCATCCAGATCGGCCCGACCCTTTTGATCACCTCTCGCGAGCTGATCTTCAGCCTGTTCGCCTGCGGCCTGATCGGCATCGCGATGTATGGCACCATCGGTTATTTCGGCGCGGCATGGGTGGGGCGGTTCATCATCAGGATCCCCACAAACGTGCTTTACCCCGTCATCTTCCTGACCTCGTTCATCGCAGCCTTCGCCTCGCGCGGGAACCTGTTCGACGTGCTGGTGATGGTGCTTGCGGGCTTTGGCGGCTGGCTGATGAAGAAGTTCGATTTCAACCCGGCCGCCTTCGTCATCAGTTTCGTGCTGGCAGGCGGAGCGGAGGAGACCTTTCGCCAATCCCTGCTGCTGTCGCACAACGGCCTGTTGATTTTTGTCACCCGCCCGGTCGCGCTGGCCTTCCTGATCATCGGTGTTGCCGCGCTGGTTCTGCGCGCCCGCACACTCGGCCGCCAGGCGAAGGAGGCAGCTCTCAATGACGCCTGACCCTGCAAGCATAGGATCGCCCCATGCCTGATCACACCTACCGCCAAGACCTGATGGGCACCGCCAGGCTGACTGATCCCACCCCTGTCGTGGCAGGAAGCTGGACCAATTTCGAGCTGGTCTACACCGCCGGCAAGTTCGGGATCGACGATCTGGGTGGCGTGCGTGTGGCCATGCGCACCCATTCCGACATGACACCGCTGCAAACCACCGATCCCGCTGCACCGGGATATCTGACGGTAGAGGCGTCCAATGGCGTCCCGATCGAGTACACGTTCGACTACAAACGCAACATCCGGCCTTGGGGCAACTGCATCACCGTCCTGTGCAAGGGTTTCCTGCGGCCGGGTGACACGCTGACCTTCCGCATCGGCGATCCGCGCGAAGGCAGCCCCGGCGTGCGGATGCAGACCCATTGCGAAAGCGCGTTCCAGTTCCGGGTCACGGTGGATGCCTTCGCCTCGGTCGATTACACGCCGATCCTTGAAGATCGCCAGCCGACGGTGCGCATCGTGCCCGGCCTGCCCGTGGTGTGGAAAACCCTGCTGCCCACGCTCCGCCGCCCCGGGGAGGCGTTCCGCTTTGTCGTGAAATCCGAGGATCGGTGGGGTAACCCGTCCGACCAGTTCGAGGGGCCGCTGGCCCTGACGGCGACGCCACCGATCGAAGGCCTGCCCGGGACGGTCCGCCTTGCGAAAGGCCAGTTCTCGGTCGTGCTGGACGATCTCGGCATCGATGTCGAAGGGGACTACGTGATCGACGTGAAAGACGGCAAGACGCTGCTTGCCACCTCCAACCCCCTGCGTATCGCCGACAGCCCCTTCGCGCATTACTGGTCGGACATGCACGGTCAGTCCGGCGAAAGCATCGGCACGGGCACCGCACGAGAATACTTCACCTTCGCGCGCGACCGCAGTTTCGTGGACATCACAGGGCATCAGGCCAACGACTTCCAAGTCTCGGACACCTTCTGGGACGAGATCAACGCCCTGGCCGCCGAGTTCAATGTCGAGGGGCAGTTCCTGTGCCTGCCGGGCTATGAATGGTCCGGAAATACCGGCTTGGGCGGCGATCACAACATCTGGTATCGCAGCGAGGGGCGGCCGATCTACCGCTCGAGCCGGGCGCTGATCACGGACACCACGCGGCCAGAGACGGATTGCCACGACGTGAAAGACCTGTTCGCGGCGTTGCAAGGCGAAGACGTGATCGTGGTGCCCCATGTGGGCGGGCGATTTGCCGACGTGTCCTATGCCAGCGACGCGCGTCTGGAGCCGTCGGTGGAGGTCCACAGCTCTTGGGGCACCTTCGACTGGATCGTCGAACAGAGCCTCCAGAACGGTCATCGCATCGGCATTGTTGCGGGCAGTGACGGACACAAGGGACGGCCCGGCGCCAGCTATCCGGGTGATGCAAAATTCGGCTCCTACGGTGGGCTGACCTGTCATCTGTTGCCGGAGTTGACGCGCGACGCGCTGTTCGAGGAGTTCCGGCGGCGTCATCACTATGCCACCACCGGCGTGCGCCTGTTCCTGTCCGCCGAGATGCAGTTTCCGACCGCGGCCAGGATCTTCCACCGCAATCCCGGTTTCGCCCCCGATGGCTTCGACGTTGGCCAGACCGCGATCATGGGTGACATCGTCCAGACCAACGCGCAGGAAGCGACGTTCAAGGTGCAGATCAACGCCCCATCCCCGGTGGAGCGGGTCGAGATCTTCGATGGCGTGACACGGCTCGAAACGATCCGCCCCTTCGCCGACGCTGATCTGGGCCACCGCCTGCGGATCATCTGCAAGGGGCAGGAAACACGCGGGCGCGGGCGGTTGGTGAAGTGGACGGGCGCGGCGCGCTTGTCGGGTGCGACAGCCAGCCGGATCAAACCCGTGAATTACTACAACCCCGACAAGCAGCCCCGACTGACAGCGCCCGACCTGATCGAATGGACGACCGTCACGACGGGCGGCTTTTCCGCCATCGACGTCTGGCTGGACACCGAGGCGCTGGATGCAAGGATCGTGATCGAGACCAACCTCGGAACGCTTGATCTGGCGCTTTCGGATATCAGGGTGGACCCCGTGGTGTTGGCCTGCGGCGGCATCGACAAGACCCTGTCGGTGCAGCGCCTGCCCGATGCACTGACCCAGACCTCCCTATCCGTTTCCCGCCAGATCTCGATACCGGACACCACGGAGGTTGCGATCTTCGCGCGGGTCGCGCTGGAGGACGGCCATGTCGCGTGGTCCAGCCCGATCTATATGGCGAGGCAATATAATGACTAGCCCGCTCTCCGGCCTGCGGGTGATCGACTTCACCCATGTCCTCGCGGGTCCGGCCTGCGCCTATTACCTGGGCCTGTTGGGGGCTGAAGTCGTCAAGGTCGAGCGCCCCGGCAGGGGCGACGCGATGCGCCACCGGGGCGGGACCGATAAGGCGCGCGCGGCGGATGGGATGAGCACGGCCTACCTGACGCAAGCCGCCGGGAAATCCTCGGTCACGCTGGACCTCGATTGTGCAGACGGGCGCGCCGCGATGCAGGCCCTGTTGGCCTCGGCCGACATCTTCGTGGAAAACCATCGCCCCGTCACGATGAAGGCGCTTGGTCTCGATGAGGCCAGCACACTTGCGCTGAACCCGCGCCTGATCCACTGCGCCATGACCGGCTATGGGCGCGGCGGCCCGTTGGAAAACGCGCCCGCCTATGACGTCAACATCCAGGCCAGTTCCGGCATCATGAGCCTGACCGGAACGGCTGAAACCGGCCCCCTGCGCACCGGCGCGCCGATCATGGACTACTCCGTCGCGCTTGCGGCAGGCTTCGCCATCACGGCCGCCCTTTACGAGCGTGAGAAGACAGGCCGCGGCACCTTCATCGACGTCTCCATGCTGGAAACGGCCCATACATTGATGAGCTCCACCATCACCGACTACCTGACCACCGGGACGGAGCCGAAACCACGCGGCAATGCCGCCAACAGCCGAAGCCCCGGCGCGGGCAGCTTCCCCTGCAAGGACGGAGTGCTGAGCCTCGGCGTGAATGAGGAAGGGCAGTTTCAAGGCCTCGCCATCGGCCTTGATCGCACCGATTGGCTGAGCGATCCACGCTTCGCCGACCCCAAGGCACGCGCCGCACATTTTGGAGATCTGGAGGCCGAGATCATCACCGCCCTGGCGGCAAGAACGGCCGATGAATGGGAAGCGCATCTGATGGCCCACGGCGTCCCCGTTGCGAAGATTCGCACCTTGCCGGAAAGCCTCTTTCATCCTCATACACTCGCCCGCGCATTCGTGCACCGCGATGCGACCAGCGATGCTGTCGTGCCGACATTGCCTTTCCGGATTGGTCAGGCCACGGCCCACATCCCGCGCAGTACGATGCCCAGGCTTGGTGAGACCACCAAGGGGCGCTGTCAGACGAATTCGAACCAGTCTCAGCTAGGACAGTGAGACTATCCGTTATCCCGCGCAAAGTCCGCGCCACTCGGCGAGAGCAGCGGTGCGGTTGGTCTTGAAATTGTCGCGGCTGTAGAGATGTCGTTCCTGGGTGAAGTGGTTGTGAACTGAAGAGTGAACGGCGGCGAATTTCTGTAAACTTCGCATTCGCCTGAAACGAAGCATCGCCCGCTCCTTCGTCGAAACGGCAGGTGCGAATTCTCGACGCGATTGTTGAGCCACCGGCCCGTTTCGTGCCGTTCCGCCCCACCCGTCTGTTTGAGCGCGGCCCCGTATGAGCGAAGCTTGTCAGTGACGATCACCTCGGGTTGGCCGTGCTTACGCATTGCTTCCAGAGAAATTTCAATGCGGCCTTCTTGTCACGACGCTTCGTGACAAAGCTCTCCAGGACTTCGCCTTCGTGGTCCACGGCCCGCCAAAGATAGTGTTGCTTGCCGTTGATCTTCACGAAAACCTCGTCCAAATGCCACCGCCAGCGGCTCGACTTCAGGCCTTGGACCCTCCGCTTCCTGATCTCGGCCGCGAACATCGGACCGAAACGAAGCCACCAGAACCGGACAGTTTCGTGGCAAATGTCGATGCCCCGCTCGTGGAGCAGGTTCTCAACATTCCGAAGCGACAGCGGGAACCGGACATAGAGCATCACGGCCAGGCGAATGATCTCTGGGCTCGTCTTGAACCACTTGAATGGGCTGGGTTTGGTCATGGCCAAACGCTAGCCAACGCCCTGCCCCGCCTCAAGCCAAGTTTGTCTGACAAGACCGCCGTCGGTGTTTATCAGCAGGCCGGCTATACTGAAATCGCGCAGCGGCCTTTCGACCTGTCCACCTTCGGGTAGGTGCCTAAAGAAGGCAGCCTTTATGATGAAAGGACTAGCCCAAACACTTGGCTGCCGACTTCACATCGTCCAGCAACGGCCCACAGACGTCGTCTGTGGCGGTCATCGTCGCTGCGATGCAGCTTCCCCGAAGCGGACGTTGATAGTCGGCGCAGCAACTCGTTGGTGTCGATGACGGCTATGCGGGACAAAGCTGCCGTACGCGGGATTCTACTCAGTGTCTGTTTTGCTCTATACCAACATTACCGAAGCCGTCTTTCATGAGGGATTCCAGCATCGGACAGGTCGCGGTGCCATCATCACAATTCGAGGACAGGCTCAAAAGTGCTTCGCGGAGCTTCGTGAGGTTTTCGATCTTGGTGTTGATCTCATCCAGATGATTTTCAGCCAACAGCTTTACCTCGCCGCAACTTCGATCATCCTGTTCCGTCAGCGAGAGAAATGTCTGGATGATCGGGATTGGGAAACCCAAGTCTCGACAACGCCGCACAAACCTCAGTGTCGCAATTTCATCATGTGAATAGAGCCTGCGCCCGGCTGTTGACCGGCCTGGCTTTGGAACAATGCCTTCACGTTCATAATAGCGGATCGTTTCGATGTTCACGCCGCTTTGCTCTGACGCCTTGCCGATGGTGAACATTTTGCTTGCTCCTGTAGTCACTACAGGACTTAGAAGCGCGCCGTGGATGTGAATACAAATCAACAAACAGCGACTGAACCCATCGCAGGTTGTGGTTTAGCGGAGTCGAACCAATGGCGAATAAACTACTGGTGCTTGGTCTGGGCGGCACAACCCTTGCGATCTTGTGTTGCTTCACGCCGTTGCTGCCTGTTGTGCTGACTGCGCTTGGCCTGACGGGCCTGCTTGGAACTCTCTACAATGATGTTGTTTTGTTGCCGATTTTGGCAGGCTTTCTTTTACTGACGGGGTACGCGTTATGGCGACAGAAGAAACAAAAGTAGTTTTGGAGTCCACGCTGGCCTGTCCATCGTGTAGGCATACGGAAACTGAACACATGCCTACCGACGCTTGCCAGTGGTTCTATCAATGCAAGAGCTGTCAAACGGTTCTGAAGCCGCTCGATGGTGACTGTTGCGTGTACTGTTCATACGCAACAGTGCCTTGCCCACCGATCCAAGATGGCAAATCGTGCTGCGGATAGCGGACCTTGGAGACGCCGCAGCAAGTCGGTCGATATGGGCTCGGAGCCGTCGTTGGGTCGGTCGCAGCATGCGCGCCTGCCAGCCTGCATTGTCCCGGCAAAGACCGCCCAAACCGGCCATTGATCACGGCATCTCAACGCTGCGGCGCCGCCCGTCAGAGCCGCCATTCGCCTCAAGTGCAGCACTAGAAGCTAAGTGAACTCACAGTCTGGCGGGCTTAGCAGCCATCACCTGTCTTGCTCCAACGGTCGGCTTACCGATGAGAACCCGACTCTCCGCCCTTGGTTCGCAACGTCAGTCATCAAAAAGTCAAAACGACTCTCGAACCACGATGATTTGATTCCTTCAAAGCGAGGCTCATTTGCGGGCCAAACTGAGACGGACGCTACAGGTCTGAGAAAAAAGCGCGCAGATCCTCTGCCACGATCTGCGGCTGCTCCCACTCCATGAATGACCTGCCCCCCGAGGCTCCCTCATTCATAACGAGAGTCTGCGGGTCTGTTTTTCATATTCCTCGGTTACGTTTTG
>CANLXA010000005.1 GCA_947494975.1 uncultured Roseicyclus sp.
CCATCCGAACAATCATGGCCCAGTGCCGGAGGAGCCTCGGCGACAATGCCGGTGCGCTTGCAGAGCTCACAGAGCATCTGCCGATCAGCATCGATGCTCGTGGACAACGACATCCGGAAGTGCTGACCATCCGAACAATCATGGCCCAGTGCCGGAGGAGCCTCGGCGACAATGCCGGTGCGCTTGCAGAGCTCACAGAGCATTTGCCGATCAGCATCGACGTGTTCGGAGAACGGCATCCCGAAGTGCTGGCCATCCGCACGATGATGGCCCAGTGCCGTATGGGCCTCGGCGATAGTGCCGGTGCGCTTGCAGAGCTCACAGAGCATCTGCCGATCAGCATCGACGTGCTCGGAGAACGACATCCGGAAGTGCTGACCATCCGCACGATCATGGCCCAGTGCCGGAGGAACCTCGGCGACAATGCCGGTGCGCTAGCAGAGCTCACAAAGCATTTGCCGATCAGCATCGATGCTCGTGGAAGCCATCATCCTTCGACCCAATTGATACATATTGTCATGGCAGGTTGCATGCTGGATCTTGGCGACTCGAGTGGCGCGGTCCGAGAGATTGAAGGTATTCGCAATGGATTGGTGAGCGCTGGCCTATTGCCGGAACATGAGCTCTTTCGTGAGCTGGAGAATGTTGAAGGGCGCTTAGCGATCTAAGGGCAATTTCAAGAATGCATTGAGATATGAGGTTTGTTGCCGGAAAGAAGGAGCGGCATAACTGCCCCGATAGTAACATTGCGGTAACGACCTCAGAACACGCAATCGCAACTGGCAAAGTCCACATTGCGCACAGGCCGCTGTTGTGACAGCCCAATGGCATGCATCTCACGCCGGTTCCATCGCCCCCTGGCTCGCGGGCTGGCCCACCGTCCGCTGAACGCCGAAGATATCCCGCAAAGACATCGCCTCTGTCGCCGCCCCGGCGACAGCGGCAGACGCGGTCGGCGCATAAAGCTGCAGGGCCGCCGCCGGGGTGGCATAGCTGGCATCCACGTCGAACACGCCGTTATTGCCCACGTTGACCGTCATGTTCGCGGTCCGGCCTGCACCGATTGCCCCATCGTGCCGGATGCCGAACGTCTCGCGCGGTGCGATGGGAGCGCCCAGAGCCGTCCAGCCGGTGGGGGCGATCGGCGTGTCCCCATAGTTCGGGGCATAGACCACGTTGTCGCGGGTCTCTTCATAGCCGGTGTAGAACGATGCGACCCTTCCAATTGACGCTTGGAATCACGTTCCGTACTCTAAGGCAGAACGAACGGGACAAGTGGTTTGAGCAGCGCGGCCTTTAGCATTGCCTTCGAAGGCCAACCTTTTGACCAAGGTGAAATCGATATCAAAGACCTTGCACCCGCATTGCTGGCGCTTGGTGATGTCGTACAAGCCGCAAATAGAGCTTTGAACGGTGATCGAGCAGACGCGCGTCTCAAAGTGAAGGCAACCAAAGAAGGTTCCTTCGAAGCTCTACTTGCACTGGATGTAAGTTGGGTCACGGACATGCTCGACGTGGTTGCTGCAAACCCAGACCGCATGACCGCAGCAAAAGACCTTGTTGATCTCGTGTTCAAAGCTGGTGGAGGCGCAGGGGCAGCAACGATTGGCGTTGTTCAAGCTCTCAAACTTATTCGGGGCAAAAAGCCAGAGAAGATTGAAGAGAAGTCCTCTGGTGTTTCAATAACCGTCAACAATACGACTATTCAGATGAAACCGAAGGCATTTCAACTCCTGCAAGATCAGCGCACTAGAGAGAACATCGAGAAATTTGGGAACAAAACCCTCGGCATCCAAGGCCTTGAGAACGTTAGGATCGGAGCTGATGCGGATGGCGAGTCTCTTTCAATCAGTAATAGTGACGTGTCAGCTCTTCGTATTCCCGAACCGAGTGATGATGAGGCAGAAACCAACATCAGTCATGTAACCCTTTGGCTACGGCTGGTAACGCCGCAATTCGAAGGTGGCTATAAGTGGCGTTTCTCGGACGGCGGTGAACGTCGTTTTACAGCAGAGATGGAAGACACCGATTTCTTGAATCCTGTGCTAGCTGGTGATGTCACCATGAGTGCAAATGATACTCTCCGTTGCTTAATCCGTGAAGAGCAAGAAATTCGGGGAGGGAATTTGGCCAAAACGGTGTTTGTCGAGAAAGTGCTTGATCACCGCCGGGGTGATACGCAACTGCGATTAGTTTGAATGGCAATAACGCAGAAATCCGTCAAGATTCTCTGGTCAGCGTCGGGTGGGCGATGTGCGTTTCCAGGGTGCTGGGAACGGCTGTGCTATCATGAGGCCGAAGAGGCCGCACCATTCACGCTGGGCGAGATGGCCCATATCTGCGGGGACAAGCCGGGTGCCAATCGGCATGATACAATGCAATCCGCCCCGGAGCGCGACGGTTATCAGAACCTGATCTTGCTCTGTCCAACACATCACACGCTGATCGACCGCAAGGAAAACGAGGCAGAATACACGGTCGCTGCCCTGCATGCGATGAAAGCCGAGCATGAAGCCCGCGTGCTGGCGCGCATAGATCAAGATGCAATGACAACCAAGGTCGACATAGCTCGAGCCATCCTGCCCCTGCTGGAAGAGAACAGGCAGTCCTGGGCACAATATGGTCCGTTGTCAGAACTTGCCCGGTCGCAGCCCCACAATTTGGCAGTGCATGCAGTGTGGGAGTCGGAACGGCTCTCGGTAATCGCGCCCAATAACCGCAAGATGTCGGCTGAGCTCGACGCACATCGGGGCTTGTTTGACACAAGCGAACAGACCGTGCTCACGGCGTTCCTGCAGCACGCGCGCAGCTATGCGAAATGGGTCGAGGATGAGATCCCATATGCTGCGGTGAGGCGTTTCCCGGTGGAATTGGATGATTTAATCAGAGGGCTTGCCGATGACAGCGCATAGCGAGCATTTCCCTTGGCCTAGCCACTACGGCCACTTCAACTATTTTGAAGCCCAGATGACTAAACACGGCAAAGTGGCCGACCTGACGGCGCAGGGCGGCGGTGTTTATGAATTGACACGCACTCAAGGCGATACGCTGCGCGTGTTCATCTGCGAGTGCTACGCATTCGGCGTGGCGGAATACCTAGAGACGGTCGAGAACATCGGGAAGATCGATGTTGTAATCATCAATTCTGCATGGAGCGGCTATACGCAGGATGCCAAGGCCCATTGTTGCGAGTCCAATGTCGGCCTGTTCAAGATCGGGGAATTCATGGGGGCGATGCACCGCGACGATTACTGGCGCTATCTGACCGACAAAGAAAAGGAATACTTCAAAAAGCGAGACTGGCTGTGACGCGCAGTGTTACAGTCTATGGTTTCGGCTCCGCTTTCGCCAGAAAAGACACAGATAAGACAGTCGCTACTGACATTGACCTATTGATCATCCATCCTGGCACTGGTCCCGAATCCTGTCAGTTGGCCATCGCGTGCAAACGGCGGCTTGCTAAGTCCGTTGACCGCGCTCACATCACCATGCTCGCCGACTGCGAAGAGGCGGATCTTCAGTTCATCAAAGCCGCGCGGGCGGTGAGTATCGGTACTATACGTGAAGAGTATTTCGACGGAGATCTGGGAACGCTTGGCGCCGCGCTTCCACGATTGGGTACTTGATTGGCCGTGCGCGTGGCAATCACCAGCTTCAACCGCGAAATGTCTGACAGCGATGCGTTGGGCGATGATGCGCATGGGCGAACCATGACCAAAGGTTACTTTGATAGCACCTCAGAGGTGCTGCAAATCATTCTAAACTAGCGAGGCCGCCTCAGACCGGCTCCATCGCCCCTTGGCTCGCGGGCTGGCCCACCGTCCGCTGAACTCCCAAGATATCCCGCAAGGACATCGCCTCGGTCGCCGCCCTGGCGACAGCGGCAGACGCGGTCGGGGCGTAGAGCTGCAGGGCGGCCGCTGGGGTGGCGTAGCTGGTATCCTCGTCGAACACGCCGTTATTGCCCACATTGTCGGTCATGCTGGCGGTCAGGCCCGCACCGATGGCCCCATCGTGCCGGATACCGAAGGTCTCACGCGGTGCGATCGGGGAGCCCAGAGCCGTCCAGCCGGTCGGGGCGATAGGCGTGTCCCCATAGTTCGGCGCATAGACCACGTTGTCGCGGGCCTCCTCATAGCCGGTGTAGAACGATGCAATTCCAACCAGCGCCGAGCCCGCCGGGTTCTCCAACTCATCCGCCGCGCGCGTCGTGGCCTTGAGGTCAATCGTGGTGTTGCCGATCACCCGCACCGGGTGCTGGACCACCTCGTCATTCATGCCGTCCACCCAGCCGTTTCCGTTGTAGGACGGAGCGATCACTTCGGTCAGGCCGATATTCCAGTCACCGCCGCGGTCGTCGTCGGCATTGACAGCCTTCCAGCGCAGGACGTCGGGCCGGACACAGACATTCTCCACGATGGAGGAACACGACCGCCGCAGATTGATCGCGCCACTGACGCTGAAGGACCCAAGGCAGAGATTGTGCTTGGCCAGCGTGTTGATCGGCCATGTGTGGCCCCGGCACGAGGCGTCCCCGGCATTGAAGCCCGGCGGGCAGATGATGGCACCCGGCGGATCGTCGGTGCCGCCCGCGCTGTCGGACAGGATCAGCACCGAGCCACCCTCCAGCGTGTTGCCGTAGATGATGACAGAGCCGGGCGCGATGCCCCATTGCTGAGGGCTGAGGGTGTTGAGGCGGATACACGGTTGCACATCGGCGCCCCAGTCCTGGCGGCTGTAGAGATCGGATCCACGCACCAGGATGGTATGGGCGTTTTCCACGCGCATGGGACCGTGTTCATTCTGGTCCCCGGCCTTGCCGTTCAGGCCCATGGCGCTGTCAGGTCGATGGGCAATACGCGACCCGAGGATAGAGACGTTCTGATAGAAGCTTTCCACCGCCGCGCCCGTCACCATGACGCCGTATTCGCGCCAGCCCGTGACGTCCGTGTCGCACAACACCATCGAGCGGTCGCCGAGGGCAATCCCCTGACCGCTGTTGAGGCCGAAATTGACAGGCGAACCCGCCTTGTCCATCAGGCAATCGTGGGCCAGGTAGTGCCGCCCGCCTTCACCTCCGAACAGGCTTTGCTGCGCGCCGGAGCCGCTTTCGTCGAACGCGTCCCAATCCCCCCGAAGATCGAGGCCGTCAAGGATGAAGAACCCACCTTGCGCGGCCTGCGCCACATCGCTGGATCCATCGGTAAACAGGCTACCGCCCTGCGAGGCGTGGACGATGGGCCGCGCACCGCTGCCATAGGTCCCGAGATAGAGGTTGGGGTTTGCGGTGGGAACCGAGCTGCTGCCGGTCCCGTTCCAATCGGTCAGGCTGGCCGCCTTGAAGAACACGGCCACCGGATTTGGCTGCGCCTCGGCCCATTCCATCACCCGGAACAGGGAATTCGAGTTGAGGGGCAGGCTACCGGGCGTGTTGGCCCCTGACGGGATATCGGAATCCGCCGCGTAGTGGGCATCCATGGCCGCCTGACCAGACGGCGGCGCGTCGGGGTCGAAGTAGATCCGCTGCGCCAGGGGGAACGCCTCATCCACCGAGGGGATCGCCGCATGGTCGCCGCCGCTGGCAAAGGTGATGGTCTTGCGGGCCACCAGATCGCGGGTGACGTTGTTCGACCCGTCCACACCCATGCGATAGGCGCTGCATGTCACCGTCTTGTCGCCCGGCGTCGCGAAGACATGGTTGATCACCTTGCCGTGCCCATAGTCGCGCGAGCGGTAGAGCGCCGAGAGGTGCCGCGCCGCATAGGCCCAGTCGCCGGTTTCCCCGAAGGACCACTCGAATTCCAGCTCGTGCAACTGCTGGTCGTATTCGTCGTAGGCCGCGGTTGCCGTGTTCGTCCGGGTGGGCAGGCCCGTGGCGCTGGTAACGGTTGCTTCGAACCAGATCGACGCGGGCGCGGGCGTGCCGGGCGCGTGGCTGACATCGATGGTCATGGTGCCCACATCGGCCAGCGCGCCCTGGCGCCATGCCGGGACGGTCAGCGGGTCGAGGGTGATGGCACCCTGGGCGGCCCGCAACGTCACGGGGTCGCCCTGCCTGGGGCCTAGCAAACCAATCGTCATGAAAGATCCTCGATTTGGACAGAGCGCAAATTCACCGCATCAGAGGCGTTGTTTCCGAGGAACGCCCCCCAGCTCGGCGCGCCGCCTGTGATGGTGATGCCCGCCATGGTGGCGACCGAATTGCCGTTGATGAACACCTCGGCATCGCCACCGATGATTTCGGCGCGGATCACATCGCCCGGTTGCAGGGTAATCGACCCGATGATTTGCGCCTGCAAATCCGCCCCGCCGCTATACTCGTTGATGTAAAGCTCGTTCGAGATCGTGCGGAAGAACATCCGGAACCCGGTTTCGTCCAGGCCTGTCCCCGATGCCCGCAGGGTGAAGGTTGGATCGGCCCGGTTATTGCGGACGAAGTTCTCCAGAACAATCTCCATCGCCTGATCGTCCGGGATGGCCCCGGCATAGGCGATGCGAATGTTCTTGCTGGCCGCAGATCGTGTGATGCTCGCAATGCCAAGCGGCGAGACGTTGGCCGCGATCTGCGCGTCAGTGGCGAACAGGGTCTGCCAATTGGCCGAGGTGGCCGGGATATCGTCGTTCAGCGCGTAGCCGTCCGCGGCGTCGAATTCGTCAAGCAGCAATGGGCCAGACGATGTAACCGACACCGGGTCGGACGGTGCGACCCGTGTGCCATTATTGTCGGACAAGGTCTCGACGATGCGGATATCAAGGCCCGCCTCGTTGGAGGTGATCAGATAGGAACCTGACGTGGCGCCTGCGATATCATCGTCGAACGTGCCGGTTCCCTCACGCTGCCATTGAAGGGCGGGTTCAGCGTCCAGACCACCCGCCTCGACGCGATAGACCCACAGCCCCGGATACGTTTGTAGTGTGTCACCCTCATCCGCTGAACCGTCGTCAATGATCTGCCGCGGCACCAGGTTGATCGGGCCAAGGTCCAGATCGCCCTCGTCGAAGATGAACACACCGGGGCCGTCACCCGCGTCGTAATTCGCGTATTCCGGCGGCGCGGTGAACGTCAGTGTGACGATGCCATCCTCGCCGACCACCACGGCTTCCTGTTCGGCAGTCTGGTTGAGCGCGAAGGCCGGCAGCACCGTCGCCAGTGGCAGGTTATAGATCGCATCGACGGCATCGGTTGCGGAATAGACGACATTGACGGTGCCGACCTCATCAGCCACGGCCGGGTCACTCATCCCGGTGATGGTGATGGTCCGAGCGACGGTCCCGGCGCCGCTTGTGCTGGCTTCACCCGCATCGGCGGTATCACCACCCGCGGGGTCGGTCATGCGGGCAATGATCGCGGCGTGCGTCTCTCCATCAACAACGGACCCGATGCCCACCGTTGATGGCGCATCGGCGATGGAGATGATCGCGGCGGCCACGGTGCCGGTCGCGACAGACGTCCATGAGCTGGTCGACCCACCGCCCTCGGCCACGTCGACCTGCATCTGGACATCGATCGCGTCGCCAACGGCCCCTGTGGGCACCTGCAGCGTCGCGCCGGCCTGCGGCCCATCCACCACCTGACCGCCCACCACCAGGCGATAGCGCCGCGCGGTCGGCACCGCCGCGAGGCCGTCATAGGTCCACGTGTCATTCGTGCTGACAACCAGATCGGTGCCGCTGGTGGCGTTCCCGGTCACCGTGGGCGCGGCGTTCAGCACCGGGCGGATCGCGGCGGCCACAAGGGACGGCAGGCGGCCGGTGGTGAGGCCGAAACCGTAGCCGTAGGCCATCAGGCGAGAACCACGATGCCGGTTGCGTCGGTGCCCGTCGCGAAGATGCGGACGACCCGGATGCCGAACGGGACGCCGGCGGCCACGAAGATCGTGCCCTCATCTCCGGCCGCCGTGCGCACCCGCACGTTTCCGCTGCCCGCGACATTCAACGCGCGCGACGTGACGGACAGGTCCGCGCCGTCATTGGGCGTCACCTCCAGAAGGCGGGTGGCGGGGCTTTCGAGACCGGAAGAATGGCTTGCAAATGCGTCGGCCATGGCCAGCGCTCCTTTTCGCTTGGGGTATGAGGGGGTGGGATCAGAACGGCAGGTTGCCGTCCGGGCAGGTTTCCACCTCGCCCGCGATCAGGCGGCGGTGGCAGTTCTGGGTGCGGCGGGCCGCAAGAAACTGGTCGTTCGCCCGCGCGATGATGCCGCGAAGGTCGAGGATATAGGCCGCGGCATCGCCCAGATCCTCCACCGGGCGGGGGCTGTCGGATGGCACATCGGCCAGAAACTCGGCCGGCACTTCGACAAGCACCAATTCCGGCGCAGGCGGCGCGCGATCGGGCGGCGGGTCATCACCGCAGCTCGATAACGCGGCGCAGCACGTCAGGCACAGGATCGCCCGCCCCGTCCGATTGTTCGATGTCATCGATCAGATCCTCCATGGCTTCCATCCGCGCCAGATCCCGTTCGTGGATCCGCGTGACCTGGCGAAACGCGAAATCCGCCACCGTGGCCCGAGATTCTGCGATCTCCCGCGCTGCGTTCGCCGTGGCGACCTCGGCCAGAGCGGCATCCAGCGCCGCCTGCGCCTCCACCAGGTCGGTCTTGGCGACGTAAAGGTCGGACAGCACCCACCACGCCCCGCCCGCGCCCAGAACGGCGGAGAGAACGGCGGTGATGGCGAGGCTGCGGATCATGCCGCCAGCGCCTCGTTATGGTCCACAACGCGGCGATCGATCTGGAACGGCGTGTCGGGCTTGCCCTGCCACCATGCGAACCGTTCGGCCAGTTTTTCGTCATACCGGTTGCGGCGATATCCGGCACCGTTATAGCCCCGCGCAAAGCCCGCCCAATCGTGGCGCCGCAACTCATCATCCAGCCCCGCCGAAATGATGAACCGCACCATCGCCGTCAGGTGGCGATCTTCGTCATCAAGGAAATCCGCCACCATCGCGGCGGCGCTGTCATATCCGGCCAGCGAGGCATTGAACCCCATGATCTGGCCAAGCCCCCAGGACGCCGAACGCAATGCGGCGTCCCGATCGATCTTCGTCGCCTCGATCAGGCGGGGATAACTGTCGCGCGGATACCGTTCGGCGCCCCACCGCTTGTAGGCCAGCCCCTGCCGCACCGCGTCGCGCAATTCCGGGCTGCCTTCCCCATACTTGGCGACCAGCTCGCGCCAGAAGATATGCGGCTCGAACAGCATCTTGGGCCGCCCGCGCCTGTCAAAGCCGCCGCCCCGCGTCTCTACATCCAGAACCGCATGGATTTCGTCCTCACCGACGCCAATCAGTGAACCGGCGCGCGGCAGATCGACGTCGTCTATGCGCTTGGCCCGTCCAACGAAATTCATCAGGAATCCTCCCTGTAAAAGCCGGAGCAATAGGGCCCCAAATCGCGTTCAACATTGCTGGAGGTGGTCACGTGGTATCGCACGCAAACCCGGAACGGGATGTCCGGCACATCGGGCGCCAGCCTTTGGCCGCCATCGAAGAACGCACTCCACGTCCAGATCGCCTGGCCCGAATTGCGGGGAAGGTAGCGCCCCTGCCCGTAGCGGGTGGCAAGGCGGCGCCCCTCGCCGTCTTCGACGTAGGCCCGCCATTCGCCCGATACCGGTCGGTCCACCTCCAGCCCGTACTGGATGCGGGGGATCGGCAGGCCCTCGTCCAGAACGGTGATCTCGGCCTGCACCCATGGTGTCTGCGACAGGCGATCCTGCCAGTAGGGCAGCGCGTTGCTCGCGATCATCATCAGGACCATGCCGACAATGATGTATCCAGAATTTTGCGACGTCCGCCCCATAGCGCGGCGCGTGAGGTGAAAAGCGCGCATCATTCGCCCCTTCCAATAAATCTGGTCAGAAGTCGGTTCAGGATGTCGCCGGGGTTCATCACCCGGCGCGTCACATGCTCACCCGTCAGCACCAGAACCGCGGTCACCAGGTAGGTCTGTTCCTCATCGATCCAGTCAACCCAGTTGACGATCGGCTTCGCGGCGACAGCCGCCACCAACAGCCCCGCGACCACGCCAGACCACATGCGTTGCGCGCGCTTGCGACGGCCCTTTTCCGTCTCGTCTTCGGGCGGATCTTCGGAGATCGTCAGGATCACCTTCACCGCCGCCGCGGCCAAAGCGGTCATGATGAAATTCATCCGCTCGGCGAAGTAGGCAATGATCGCATTCCAGTCCATCACGGCCACCGCGGATCGGTCAGGTAGTCAACAGGCAGATCCACCTCGATCAGGTCTGAGGCAGCGCGGATGCCCTCCACCTGCGCCCAGATCGCCTCGCCGGCATTCCACGCCGCCAGTTCCTCGGGCGTCCAATTCGCTTCACCCTTCTTGGCCAGGCGCACGGCTTGAGCGATCAGGTTCCGCTGCTTCCACTCCGGGATGATCGCCAATATCTTGCGCTCCGCCTCGGCCTTGATCATGTCGACGGTTGGGGCAATCTCATCGGGAATATCCTCTGGCAAAGCATCGCGAACGACCTTCTGGCCGCCATCCCAAATCAGAGCCTTCATGACGGCACCCCCGATAGATACTCGCGCCGACGCAACAGGCGCAGGCGGCCCTCATTGAGGGTGCCCAGATTGGGTGAAATTCTCACACGAGATATCTTGCTCAAAGAGCCCAACGCGATTGGGGTCGAGACCCCACCCCTCGCGCCATTCTGATCTCGCATTGGAATGATTGTATTCAGGTCGAGACTAAACTTGGCAATCCGCGGAAGATCGAGCGCAAACAATCCACTGACCACATCAGGGAGCGTCAAACCGGCCGCAATATTGGATGGGCTGGTATACGTGCTGGAGGTCTCTTGAAAGAACTCGGCGCGAATTGAACTGCCATCTGACAACCCGACAGCGTCCAATTCTATTGCATATTCATAGCCGTCCTGAAAACTCGGCGTTTCCACCGAGACAACGGCACCATCAGTTGCCGCATCCCAATAGCTGCCGTCATTTCCGTCGCCGATCTCCTGGCTGTCAAACGGGTGCCATAGACCCTGCATGTAGGGCGCGCCAACGGCCCCCTCCGTTATGGCAATGGGGTTTTTCCACCAGGCTTTCCACAATTCGGATTTCGGGGGTGCACCGGGGTCCGTCTCGGCCTCGGTGATGTTGTACCAAGCTGTCATTTATACCGCCTTGAAAGACTTGCTGCCGTCCGGCAGTTTTCCGTTCGCATCGCTGCAGTAGATGTATTCGATGCGCTCATCGTCTGACGCTGCCGCGAAGTCCGGCGCATCGTTCGGGGCGCAATAACCGATCTCGACATCGAGATTGTAGGATTGCGCCGTCACCTCGAAATCGTGGCCCGCCGTTACATCGCGAATGGCCAGAACCTGCATGGGCTGCATGCGGGCCGCCCCCGTTTCGTCAACGAACACGCCGCTTCTCACCCTCAGAACATCGGTAGGGCCAATAGCAGAATCCTTCGCGTCCAGAACCATCCTGACCCGTTGCGGCGCATCCTTGAGCCGCTGCAGCAATCGGCGGGCTGCGATGCGAATTGTGGTGTCGTCACCGGTGTTCAGCCATCGACAAAAGACCTCGCGGGTCTTGCTGCCGTCATACTGCAAGTTACTCTCGCTGGCCGGGTCGATGAAAAGCCACTGTTGGCGGAAATTGTCGTCATCCGTGATCGATTTCGTTGGATCGATCTGGACAGAAAAAAAGGCAACACGCGTCAGGCGGTCCTCATCCAGATCATCAACAAATGCCGCCTTGATCGCGTTGTCATCGGTCACCGAATAAACCGCATCACCATCGGGCGGCCTGACCATCTTGAGGCGCACCTCTTGGGCGACATCATCCCACCAGATGTTCACACCCAAGATCGCCAGTTCTCCAACCAGCTTTGCCACACCTTCGGGCTTTGGAATAAGGGTGGTCAATTCAACAGACGTACCCCATCGGGTTACTTCTGATTGCCAGTTTGCAAAGGGAATGAAGCCCGCTGGAATACCGGCATAGTCCACCAGCAATTCGCGAACGACATCATCGATCCGTTGGCGCTGGATTTCGTAGCAGACCTGAATTGCATCGCCCGCCGAATGCGTCGTGCCGCTGGTGTTGTTCTGCCCGCGCTCCACGTTCATGATATCGCCAGCCCGGGAAAACGACATGATCTCCGAACCGACCGCGACCTTGCCAGATGCCGGATATTCCACATCACCTATTCCCGCAGGCGTCAGGTCAAGCACGGTGGCCGTCTCCGTCACGTCCTTTTGCAAAACCCCCGTGGATTGCCGCGGACAGGTGGCTTTCTTGTTGTCGGCCAGGTCCAGAATATCTTTGCCGTTGATGGTGATGGACCCACCGCTATCGATCGACATGTCGGTCATCACGAAATGGCGGGTCTTCAGCGCTACGACTGAGCTGCCGTCTAGATAGGCATCAATCACGCGCAGGGATCGACCAGCATAGTAGGGCCACCGGGTCTTGAGTTTACGAAAGAACGTGCTGCGCGCGGCTGGATCGTAGCCCCCCTCATCGGTTTGAGCGGTGCCATCCTTGCGGCCGGATTGATATTTATCCAACAGGCTGTCGTGATAGGGGAAATCGCGCAACCGAACCGTCACCGTCGCCCGCCGTCCCAGTGGATCGAACCTTTCATCCGCCCCACCGATATTGACCGTTGCAGACCGCGGCGATGCACTCTCAAGACACGGAAAATACACCTGATCCATTGGCATGTTCGCCCGTGGCTGCGCAAAGCGAAGCGTTAGAACCTCTTGGCTGAAATTCTCCTGATCCTGGCAGTGCCGAAACATGTTGAAGCACTTGCGCTCGCCCGTAACCCCTAGCGCCGCGGTGCAAGCGCCTTCGCCATACGACAAGGCGCAGTAGTCAACATCGATTTCGACAATCTGGACGGGCTCACGCATAGAAGCTCACCGTCATGGCAACTGAAACGAACCCACCAAGCCGCATCTTTGGCCGAAGCTCTGCCGCGCCGGGGCCACGCCAGCAATAGGCTATATCCCCAGGAAACAGGCTCGGCCCGCCCGCATAGAAGAACGGCTGCCCCGCATTGAACCGGGCGCGCACGGCGTCACCATTCGCCCGCCACCACGCATCATCCAACACCGCAAGATCGATGTCCGTTTCGCCGCTCGTCCGAATGATCCGCTGGGGCAAGAACTGGCCCGACAAGGTCAGACCGCCAAGGATCTCGCTCCGCTGAGCCCATTCGGTTGGCACGTATCCATCCAGCAAGCCGCGCTGGAATGAAATGGCCCGGCCAAGCATCAACACGCCGACACTGGACGCCGCCGCGCCGCCCGCAATCGCGATCTCAACGGTCTGCTCCGTTACCTCAGGGAACAGCATCATCACCGCACTGTCATCTGGAGGGGCAAATGTGGCGACATCAGCTCCGCCTGCCCGCACCGTCACCGTCGCACCCTTCGATCCCAGATCATGTGCCGCAATGCACAGACAGTCGAACGGGAGCGCGCCCGAAAACGTGAATTCCGCGTCGGCATTGACGGCGGTGGGCGACCAGAAATCAAAGGTCGCCCCGTTTGTCGCAAGCGACGCATCGCCTCCGCCCGTCACAATAACCGTTGCTGTTTCCAACAGGTTCTCGACAAGAAACGTCGGTAGATTGGTGGCAGGATAACCGGCCTCGATATGGATCATGCCTGCACCACAGAAATGCGCGCACCGTTCTCGGTTTCCCTGTAGATTTGTTCCATCAGGTCACCCACCATCGATTTCACCCATTCCGGGCTATTGCCGAAATCAATCAAGACGCGCCGTTCGGACTCCTGAGCCTCGCGCAGGGGTGCCGCGCTCTGTCCTCCTTGCGACGGAGACGTGGAGACGCCCCCACCACCGACCTTTCCGCCCGCCGCCTTGATCGCCGCAACACCGCGCAAGCCCGTCGCAAGAACGCTGGCATACGCGGCGAAACGGCCGGCCAGGCTGATACCGGGCTGAGCCAGTGCCTGGGTTGCCGCCAGGTAGGAGTTGATGGTGGCCTGCACTGCACCGAAGATTGCCGCTGAACGCGCCATGCCCTGCCCACCCGCGGCAGCGACTTCCTGCAGCGCCCCGAAAAAGGTGGCAGTATCCGACAGCGTCGATGATTGGCTGGTCGACCTGATCTCTGCCAGACGGCGTTGATATTCTTCCTCGATCCGCAACAACTGCGCTCGATGTTCTTCCTCACCCAGCAACTCGATGGCGCGTTGATCGCCCAGTATCTCCTGCTGCTCCTGATACCAGCGGTCCAGCGCCTCGCGCTCGGTTTCAAGGCTGCGCACCAGGCCCTGCAATCGCCCCGCAAAACCATCGCCGCCGCCTCCACCGCCGCCGCCCGAGGCAGCGCCAGGGCCACCGGCCTCACCCTCCACCGGCGCGGACGTTTCACCACCGGCGGTGTCCACTGTCTGCTGGAGGGCTTCCCGAAGCGCCGCCAGGCTCTCCAGTGGCGCTGTCGCCGCCTCCGTTGCCGCCTGCCCCATACTGCCGAGAATATCAGAGGCATCCGCCGCGTTTGAGGCCACCTCCCGCAAACCTTCCGCGATCGACGAATTGCCCACATAGTCTTGCCCAAACGCATCGGAGAATGCCTCGGAGGCGGCCTGCGCCACACCAACCACATCCTCGCCGGTTTGGATGAACCCGCTCACGTCGAAATCGGCAATGTTGAAACCGGGGATCCGGTTGATGGCCGCAATGATGCCGTTAATCGCCGAACCCATGCGCTCGACAAGGGCGTTGGAGGCGCGCACGGCCAGCGCTTCCATGGCAGCAGGAAGCTGGTTCCAAGCCGCGATGATTGCCTCATATGTGCCCACAAACGTGCCAATAACGCTGTTTGAAAAACCAGCCAGGCGATCAACGATGTTTGCAATAGTGGTCACGATCGCCGACCGGATCGACAGCCATTCGCTCTGCACCTTGAAGCGCAGCGCCACGACGCCGAGCCCAACCCTCGCCCACACTTCATTGCCTACAGCACCCAGAAGTTCGAGCGCCGCGCCCACACTTCCGGTCGCTTCGACCAGCCGCGCGAATTCGGCAACAAGATAGCCCGCGCCAACGATCAACGCGCCGATCCCGGTGGTGATCAGCGCCGTGCGAAGAACCGCCAACGCGCCCGACAGGGTGAAGGTCGAAATCGTCGCAACCGCCAGGGCCCCCACATACCGAACTCCGAAAACGGTAACGGCAACCCCCATGCTGGCGACAATGACGTCCATGTTTTCCGCCAGCGCGTCGATGATTGTGCGAAAGGCGCCGCCCTCTTGCATCGCTTCGACGAACGCATCCGCCAACGCGGTCAAGGCAGGCGCCAGCGCCCCGGCAATCCGAAAGCCGACGCCGGCCACAGCATTGCCCGCCTCATCCAGTGATCTGCGAAGGGCGGTCATTGCCGCGACCGTTTCATCGGACATGACAGCGCCCAGGTCGGCGGCGTTTTGGCCAAGCCGGGCCATTTCCTCGCCATTGTTGCGAAGCAGCGGCAGCAACGCGGTCGCGTCCGAGGCCATGGCCTCCAGGTAGAAAGTCATCTCCTGTTGGCTCAGGCCCGCGGCCTCCAGCGATGAAACATATAGCTGCAGGGCATCGGGACCTGACAGATCGCGGAACGCGTCTGCGGTAATACCAACACGCGGGGCGATGTTCTCGAAAAAATCGGCCATCGGCCCGCCGCCGGTGGATAGAAAATCTCCGACCCGATCATTCACATCTTTCAGGACATCAGCCAGTTTCTCCTGTTCGATCCCCACGGTCTCGGCGGCCGCCGCCCACCGCTGAAACTGTTCAGGTGCCGCATTGGCGACTTGCGAGAAGCGCGAGATTTCCGAAGCCGTCCGCGACACCGAAACCGTGAGCGCACTCAGGGCGGTCCCCAGGGCCGCTGCCACACCCGCGACGGCCAGGAACTGGCCCCGCATCCGGCGCAGGGTCGACGATGCGCCGCGGGCGCCCCGCGTGAATTGCGCGCTATCCAAGCCCAGGTTGACACGGAGCGCGCCGATTACGCTGTTTGACATATGGGCACTCCCCTGTTGATCGGGCTGCAAACGGCCGCGTGGGTGGTTTCAGTTTGTCGGAGGAAGGCCTGATCCGGCGGCGGCCGAATTCCTCGCCAATGCGCGATCGACCTTGTCCCACGCATCGACCCACTCCGCGATCCGCTGCCCTTTCGGACGCGCGCCATCGCAGAACTCTTCGAGACTTGGCACTGTCTTGAGATTGGGGAGCATCGCCGCAAACCATATGTCGGCCCTGCGGCTGCGGTAGCGCATCGCCGCCCCCTCCATTTCGAGAGCGTAAAGGCGCGGCGTGATCTCCCAGAACCGCGCCGGATCGAAACCCGCCGCGATATAGTTTTTCAGAAGGATTTCGAGATTTAGGCAGCCGCCTTCTTCGGCTTTCGACCCTTTCCCGCCGGCGGCCCATCCGAGCCTTGGGGCGTGGGGAAAGCCTGCGCCATCAGATCGCCGAGGATTTCGCCGTGATGCGCCAGGATGTCATCCGCCGTCCAGCGGGTCGCGGCGTCGGGATGAAATCGCTTCAAGGCTCCGACGACAACGTCGACAACAACACTCAGATCAGGAACCCAATTCGGGTTGGCACCCCCATCAGGCGGCTGCAGACGCTCCAGAACATCCTGCCCGTGCTTTGCCTGCAGGTCCGCGATGACGCTCATCCCGAGGAACAGCGTGAATTCCTCACCCTCAACCTCGACGGTCAGTGTGCCTTTCACGTTGCCCATTACGCAATCACCCGCGGGTTTGTCGCCTGCCGATCAAGGATCTTTGCCGACAGGGTGCCCATGGCCTTGTCGCCCACCGTGCCGTTCGGCGTGTAGCTGTTGACATAGCCCCGATACGTGCGCCGGATCGAGCCGCCCGCAGGATTGATGTTGAACTCGAACAGCACATCCTCCTTGGTGCCCGCAGCGGTCAACGCGGCCAGCGCCTCCAGGATCACATCGCCGGGATCGGAGGGCCAAAGCTGCTTGTCCTGTGACCAGTCGGCCACCGGCAACAGGCCAGGTACGGTTTCGCGCGTTCGCGCCGGGGAATTGAGGTGGGTCACGTCAACTTCCTCGGGCACCTGATCCGGGAACGGCAGGGCCTCGAAACCGAAGATCTGCGTGAACGCATGGTCATCCGCACCCGGCGACGTCTCGCGCCCGATCCACAATTCCCAATCATAGGCGATATCACCGCCAAATACCTTCTGTGCCATCTGTCAGGGCCTCCATGAAGTTAAGAAGTCGAGGCTCGACCGGTAGGGCCGGTCCACCTCATTTGCACCGCCAGAGCGGCCGTCGCGTGATGCATCGTGCCGGATCAGAAAGAAGCCACCGCCGCGATACCCGTGCAGCACGGCTTTCGCCGCGCGTGAAATCCGCTTCGCCTCACCGTAGGAATGCGCATAGCAATCGACTTGAACACGCCCCTGGCTCAAGCCGGTCGCGCTGTTCATGCTCATGTGTTCCCGATCGGAAATCGTGTTGAGAACGATGGCCGGGAGCGGATCACCTTGGGGATGCGCACCGAAGTTGACCCGCGCCGCAACCTGGGAAACCACATCTGCATCGGCCAACAACAGCGCCCTGAATTCTTCCTCCATGCCTAACTCCGCGCGTTGCGCCGTGCGGCACGCGCAACCGATTTGTCGATTTCGTCCGCCAACTCCGTTTTCAATCGATCAAGCGTTGGCAGAGCCTCGGCGTCCCAAGCAGGACGAAGTGCAGGCTGTGGCACGTGGTTGATGTTACCGAATTCCTGCTGCACACCGGCTGGGTCGTTGGTGCCAACGAAGCCCTCGACTGCGGCCCTATCATCCCGGAACAGCTTGCGGTGTAG
Source organism: uncultured Roseicyclus sp. (assembly GCA_947494975.1). Lineage (GTDB taxonomy): Bacteria > Pseudomonadota > Alphaproteobacteria > Rhodobacterales > Rhodobacteraceae > Gymnodinialimonas. Next base: position 17,843 of record CANLXA010000005.1, read on the forward strand.
CCCTCTCTGGCGATCATTGAGCTTTTTGCTGTAGGCAAACGACTTGGCATACTCGCCTGTGTCGCCTTGCGGCGCCGCCGCATTGGCCGCATCAGCGATCGAACTGGCGGATGTCTTGAGCGCACGCCTCAGGGCACCCTTTCCTGCCGCCTTCGAGAGCTTTTCAAGGTTTCGGTCCAGCTCAGCAAACCCTTCCAGACGCATGATATCAGCCATCAACACGGGCCCCCGCTGTGATCTCGACATAGCCGGTACGTTTCGATTTCTTGACACCGAAAATCTCGAACACCAGGCTATCGCAGACCAGACGATCCTTGGGCGACAGGTCGGCAAGATGGTTGCTTCGCCGCACCGTGAAACGGGTGGTCACATGGGCGCCCACCTCATGGGCCCGCCAGCGTTCACCATCCGAGATGTCTTCCCGTCGAACATAGACGGCAGGCCCCAAATCGGCGAAAGCCTCGACCTGCGAAAAGCCATCGTCGCTCCTTGTGGCGCGCTGGAATTGCGCCAGCCTGTCCAATTCGCCGATCATGTGAACGTTCGGATCCGGTGGCGGGACACAATGGCATCAACACCGTTTGGCACGACCGCGAGGCTCTGCCCCGCGATGACCTCTTCCCGAATTTCAAAGCGATGCGCCGCCAGCAGGCAAACCGCGCGCCGAAGATCCGCGGGAACACTTTCAGCGGTATCGCCGAACCCTGCCCGATATGTGACCTTGAGGGCGTCGGGCCGCGCCGCCAGGCCGGAGGGCCATGCCTCGGCGCGGAGCCAATACCTGTCCCCATCCGTGATCAGATCGAAACCGACCAGGCCCTGATCAACCCAGGCACCAGCCGCGTCCCTCACTTCGATCGAAACGACCGATTGCACCGGCGTGATTTCCAGCTCCCAATCGCAAGCGCGGGGTGCGCTCAGTTGTTCAACGTCCTGCGTGATCATCGCCCGCCCGAGCCGACCGGTTGCGTCGATTTCGGCAATCGCCGCTGTCAGTGCGTCATCCACGTCCACATCGTGCGTCGTATCCGCATCTGCGATGCGCAACTGGCGCTTTACCTCAGCGCGGGTGACCACGCTGTTGGTGGGCTGGGTGACAACGCGGGCGACCATGGCGGCTTACCCGCCTGCCGTTTCGCGGGCGGCGGCGCCGGAGGCCGCCGCGACTTCGCGGGCGTCCGCATCCCCAGCGATGGCCTTGTTTCGGATTTTCGCCGCCTGGGCCTCGGCCTTCTCGCGTGTCAGACCTTTGGACCATTTTACCAGGTCGCCGCGGTCGATCATCGATTGCGCCAGCTTGGCGGGAAGCGTCTTGCGCTCGCCCGGTGACACGGACAGGTCAGGGCCCTCCGCAGAAACCAGCGAGTAGCAATCAATCATTTTCTCATCAGCCATGAACTCGAACCTCGGTTGAGAATTGAAAAACCCCCGCGCGCGGGCGCGGGGATCAGCCTTGTTTCAAAGCGGAAGCTCAGGAAGCGGCGTGCTGCAGCACCTTGATCGCACTGGCCTGCCCCACTGCACCGTCCAGACGCATGACGCCGGCAATGCCCATGTTCGGCCAGAATTTCTCACGCGCGACGCCCAGGACCGGATCGCCGACCTTGCGGGCATAGAACTCGCCGAAATTGCCGAAGGCGATGGATTTTGCGCTGGCCGCGATCTCATCCATCGCCTGGTTGAACCGCACCTGACGCCCGTTCAGAGAAGGCGGCACACCATTCACGACATTGCCATCCGACCAGATGAACCGGCCCTCGGAATCCTTGATTTTCCGCAGGGCCTTCACCGTCTTGTCGTGCATCTGGAACGCCACCCGATCGCCGCTGCGGTAGGCAGGGTCGACTTCGTGTTCCAGGTCCATGATGTCATCAAAGGTCACCGCCCCTACAGCCGCCGTCACCCCCACCCCGGCAGAGGTGACAAAGCCAAGCGGTTGCGCAGTGCCGGTGCCGACCGTCAGGAGCCGGTTGCCGAGCCGACCGAGGCGCTCACCGATCAGGCGGCCAAGGATCTGCTCCCACGAAAACGCGCTGTCTTGCGACAATTCCATGGCCCATTTGATCCACGGCGTGATGTAGGTGTAGGCGCCCAGATCGGATTTCCCGACCACAACGTCACCCGAATTGTCATCCGCAGGCTCGCCACCTTCCGTGTGCGCTCCTGCCTCATTCGCCGTGTCGTCGATCGTTGGCATGGCGATGCTGTTGCCCGAGGTGGTGTTCAGCATCGTGACCAGGTCGCCATCCATCATCGGCCCGGTCGCCGCCATGGCGATATTGATGAAATTCGCGAGGCTATCGGGAACGGTGTAACCGCCGGCAGCATCCGCGCCGCCAACCTGAACCCGAGTTTCGACATGGCGACCCCGCAGCAGGTCGCGCTGCTCGGTCGGAAGATCGGCGACATTCCCACCGTTCAGCAGCATTGCCTGAAACGCTTCGCGGTATTCATCACTCTGGGCGTTTTCGGGCACGAATTCCGACCGGCCATTCCCCGGACGGCGCTGCTCACGCTGTTCGCGATCGCGGGTTTCCTGCGCCGCGTCCAGATCTCGTTGGCCGACCTCCAGGCGCTCAAGCCGGTCCGCCTCTTTGGCCTTGGCGTCCCGCTGATCCATCAGCTTGTCTGCCTCGGCTTCCATCGCCGCTGCCTCGTCGGCCTTCCCGGCCTCCGCAAGCTTGGCTGCCTCATCGATTTTGGAACGGGCTTCCGTCTGGAGGCGCATGGCTTCCTCGCGGAGTTTCTTGATCTTGTCCATTGACAAGCCTCCATAGGTTGAAAGCGCCCCTCCCCCAATGGGGGGCGCGGAAAGGTACGTCAGAACGGGGGAGACCGACCCGAAGGTCGAAGCGGCTAAGCGCCGACCAGGCGGGCCTTCCGGGCCAGCCGTTGAATTTGGCGCTCTTGAGCAAGGGCGGCCTGAGGTTCGCCCAGATTTGCGCGCATGTCGCGCAGGCCGATTTCTGTTGAGGCATAGGCCGGGAAGGTCACGATCGACACCTCGAACAATTCGACCTCAAGAATACGACGCAGCGGCAGATCGCCGGTATCGTCCCATTCCTGCCGCAGAACGCGGAACCCGAACGACATCTCGCGCAGATCGCCACGTTCCATCTTCGGCCGGATCCGGGCCACATCCGGGTCGCTGGCGTCCAGATCCGCCGCGATCTTCAAGCCCCGATTGTCCACCGTCAGGTCCAGCGTGCCAGACGCCGTTCGCGCAAGTGGCTCGCCTTCGTGGCCGATCAGCAAACGCACATCGTCTGGTCGGGATAAGGCCGCATCAAAGGCACCGCGATCGATCTCTTCCTCGAAATAGTCGGCGATATTGGCCCGTTCCCCGAACACGGCCGCATAGCCCGAAACGCTGCAGGCCTCGCCATCCGTGCGCAACTCAAGGGGCTGTGCTGCGCGGATTTCCCTTTCATTCGGTGTCATCACCTTCGCCTCCATCGGTTTGCGCGCCGTCATCCGGCTCGCCCATTTGATCAATCGGCACGGTGCCGGATTGAATGAAAGTCCGATCGCCGCATTCCACAGGCGCCAGACCGTGGAACTCCCGACCCTCGTTTTGCGTGAACTGTCCGCTGGCAATGCCGCGGGCAATGGCCTCGACCCGGTCTTTCAGAATACCCCGCGCCAATGCGTCCAGATCGAACTTCAGGTAATTCTGCGACCCTCGCCCAAAGAGCTTGAGCGTCAATTCCTGCGCGATCTGCGCGACCCGCGGTCCCAGTGTGTGCTTGATCAGGTGCAGATCCTGTTGCTCCACATTGGCGAAGGTGCCGGTCGAAAGATCTTGCAGGAAGACCGGCGGCAAGCCGTAAATCCTCGCCACTTGCTGAACCACGAACACCTGCACCGCCGTCAATTGCATCTTCTCGGGATCGTCGCCGAGCCGTTTGAGCTGGTGTCCTACAGGTATCGGCATGATCGGCCGCCCGTTTGCGGCTGCCTTTCCGGCCGCCTTCGTCACGTCCACCGCTGCCCGTTCCGCCGTCGCGCCATCGGGAAACGGCCCCTCAAGCGTATAGGGCGGCACGCCGTTTTTTCCGAAGACCGTCAAAGCATAGTTTTCGGCATTCAGACCCTGTCGGATCGCGGCGGCACATTTCAGCACCGGGCAGTCGCTGGAAATCCAATCGGCCCGGCGCCGGAATGCCAGGTCAATGACTTCCGGCGCCGCATATTGGACTTGGCTCGCGCCGGTACGGGTGTAGCTGTAATAGACGCGCCCCGCGCCCGTTCGCAGAACGTGGGTTGCATCATATTCCATCGGAAACAGATTGACCGGCTCGCCGCCTTGGCGCTCCACATAGATGTATCCCCGACCTTGGCCGAATTGTTCCCCATGGGCGATCTGGCGCACGTCGAAGGCCGTCATGCCGTCATTCGCAGCATCGTTCAGCACCCCGCGGATCGGGTGATCAATCAGCTTGTCGCCCTCCCCCTGCGGCCTCCGCTCAAATACTTGGATCGGCAGTGCCGCCAAAGTGGAGGCCAGAAACGTATTCGCCGCAAACACAGCCGGCAGAGACATCGCTTCGTTGAACGTGACGCTGGCATTTGCTCCGCCGTTGATGGCGTCCATCAGCCGCGTCAGACCAGGATCGACGACAACCTGCGCCCGCCCTTCGATGATGGCGGGTGCGGCACCGCGGCGACGGAACAAGCCGAGTTTCATTGCAGCGCTTCCTCCATCGAGTAATTCGGGTCAGCCCAGGGCGAGACCGGTGGTTTTTCGACTTCCCGGCAAAGCGCCATGCCCACTGACATCGCCAAGGACACCATCCCGTCGATCCGGCCATGGGCCTTTTGTTTGTCAAACATGCGCGCGCCCGTCCGATTTTCCGCATAGGTGGTCGACGCCGCCATGCTGTCCAACAATGGGTTCGGCGCGACTGTCAGGCGACCGTCGCCAATCGCTTCCTCGAACTTGTTGATGCTGTCGGGCATCCACAGGAACACTTTCGACGTGTCATCGGGCGCCGCATCATCGTCGCCAAGGAACTTCTTTTGATATCCTTGCGGATGTATTTCAGCCGGGAACGTCACGCCCAAATCGTCCAGGTGTTCCGTCAGTCGCTCCAACCCATATTGGTCACACCCAACAGAAGTCGGCCCGTATGCTGCGGTCAACTCGCCAAGCGCGTGAGCCAGCCAGGCATATTTCAGCCGCTTGCCCGGAACCGCTTCGCAATGCCCCTGATCCACCCATAGATCGTAGGGCGCCTGATCGATCGCACAGCGATCAAGGAGCGTATCTTTGGGCGTCCAAAGCCACGTTTTGGCCGCCAGTTTTTCGGCCCCTTTGGTCGCATCCAGAACCCAAGTCAGCGTGAAGGCGCTGAAATCATTCACCTGCGACAGGTCGAGCCCACCGAAACACGGATAGCCCGCCTCCGTCAGCTCAACCGGATCGACAGCACCATGGCAAGCCATCCATGCTTCACGGCTGATCGCAGCCGTAACGCTCTGCGTCCATTGGCAGAAATGCAGCCGAGCGATCCCGTTGCGTTTGCCCGGCATTTGCTTGGCCGCCTTCACCTTCTTGGCGAGGTATTCCTCTGTCAGGATGTGGCCCAACAGCGGGTTCACCTTCAGCCAGCAGGCGGGATCGTTCTCCCAATCATCGCCCTCATCCAAGGAACAGACAAAGGCAAAGGTCGAATCGTCCTCGGTCACGCCCGTGACCACGTTGACGGCGTGCTGGTGTTCCTCCCAGCAGATCGATTTTCGGTCTGTACCGGAATTGGTGGTCATCACCAGAAGCGGTTGCTCGCGAAACTTGAACCCCGCCTCCAGCATATCCACGGTGTCGCGGGTCCGATGCTCATGCACCTCGTCACACAGCGCGCAATGCGGCCGGGGCCCCGACTGCCCGCCTTCGGCAGATATCGGTTTGAAGACGCGCTTGTCGCCACGCTTTCCGGAATAGGTCAATTGCCAAACAGGGTTTTCGCCCTGCGCTGAAACCATCCGCTTCAAGAGAGGCGATTGATCCCGCATCGCAACGGCATCCCGAAACAGAACCTGCGCCTGATCCTTCTTCGATGCCGCGGCGTAGACCTCAGCCCGCGCCTCATTGTCGGCGACCAGCATGAACAATCCGATACCCGCCGCCAGCGGCGACTTCCCGTTGCCTTTGCCTTCTTCATCGTAGAACCGGGTAAACCGGCGCTTGCCGCTCTCCGTCCACCTCCACCCGAACAGCGACCCGACCCGAAACGCCTGGCTTGGGTGCAATTTGAAGGGCTTCCCCTCGAATTGCCCACCGTTCAGCCGCAACACCTTCGGAAAGAACTTGATGGCCCGCAGCGCCGCATCCAGATCCCAGACCAGGCCACGCTCCGGCCCCTCGTCCAGATCGCGCAAGTGACGTGATGCGGCCGCACGAATGTATGGTCCGGCGACGATCTCGCCCGCCACAACCTCGCGCGCCCATGCCGTGACCGGATCGATCTCGGATCGAATGCGATCATGGGCCGTCACGTCAGATATTCCTCGCCGGCCCCCTCGCCCGGGAACTGAAAGCCCATCTGCCCCGGCGCGGTAACGGCTCGGGCGCTTGCCGGCGTCATCCCGAACTCATTGCCGAGCGCGCGTATCTGACGGAAGGTTTCATTGAGCTGCGCCACCTGCGGTCGCGTCTTCCACTGTTCTCCGTCGCGGGTGGACGTGGAATAGGTTTCGTCCAGCTCCTCCAACTCCACCCGAAGCCGTTCATGGCGCATCACGCAACGCACCAACTGCAGGAACATGAACGTGTTCGTCGGGTTCAGCCGATCGACGGTCGGGTGGCAGAGCGGCAGGGCCAGACGCTTCCAGGCCTCTCGCTCCTCCAGGGTCAGATCTTCGGGCTGTAGCTCATCGCAACGAATTGCCGCGCGCTCATCGAGATTGGAACCTGCATCCCCGGCTTCGCGGAGCGGTATGGCGCCATCATGTGTTGCCCTCCGTCCCCGCATCGGTTCAGCCCAGTTCCTTTCCCTCCAAACCAGTGGAGAACTCTATTCAATTCCGACTTTGCACACAGAAACCTTTCCCCGCCGGTCCTACGCAAAAGACCCTGAGCTTCGACCCCTCCCCACCCGTCGCGACGAACCTTATCCAGCATTGGCGGGGTGCCTTGGATCGACGGGCCAGCCATCGATACCGCGCTCCTCCGAAAAGCCTCTCGCTTCCTCGGCCTGCTTGTGCCGATCATGGTGATCGGGGCAGAGCGACTGGAGGTTGTTGGGGTCATAGAACAGGGACAGATCGCCCTTGTGCGCTTCGACATGATCGGCGACGAGATATCGCCGCTTGGGGTTGGACTGCCGTGCGCCGGTGAGTGTCAACGATCCATCGTTCACCAAACCACCGGCCAGGCAATACTTGCAGAACGGCTCCTTCGCCTTCTGCGCGGCCGCCAGATCAAGCCATGCTTTCTTCTTGTAGAGATAACGCCACGATCTCTGATCATCATACATCAGCGGCACCCTCAAACGCGAAGCGCCCGAGGCGGGGTCTCCGCTTCGGGCGCAATTCGGTCGAGCGCTATCTGTCAACAGACCCTAAGTTGTGTCAACAGTTTTCTTCCACGGCTGCATCGGCGGCATCGCCAACGAGACGTCGAACTGCGACAGCGTCGGACCCATCCGAAGGCTGTCGCGCACATGCATAAGTGCCCCAAAAAACTCTAGGTAGCGCCGCCGCGCAGCCGCGATCTCATCTGCCGATGTCGTCACTCGCACAGGGCAATAGCGCATGTCGAACTCACGAACGCGGCCGCGCAGAACGTAGGAGCCGCGACCCGCCGACGCCGTCTTGGCGGTGCGTGCATACTGCGTCGGGTTCGCCCACTTCACCGGAACGATGCGGGGCCGCGCGCCGATCATGCAATCGGGCAACTGCCCCGCGCGTGCCAGGTCGGCGATGATCAGGGCCATCCGCTGCCCGCCGCGCTCCGGCGGCAGTACCGCCACGGCATCGGCCACCGCATCCGCATCCGGATGGGTGGGTGACCGGCCACCGCCATCCACCTTGCATCCCAACCGCGCGCGCTCGATCAACACGAACTCCATGCCGAAGCCCGGCATTGCCACATCGCTGCCGGGTCCATCGAAATCAACGCTCGCACCCTCACGCTGAAACGCCCATTGCAGCAACGGCCAGACACCGATGACCTCGCGGAGGCGCCCATTCGCGTCGGGACGTATCGGCGCCTCAAGCCTCATGCCCGAACCTCCACATCGGCAACCGGCGCCAATGCCTCGGCCCGCGCCCGGTCCCGCTTCCGGAATTCCAGAAAGCCCGCCTCGGAACCCGTCATCGACGCACCCTCACGGTCCATCCGCTCCAACCGCGCCTCGGCCCGATTGTTCTGCTCGGCCGCCGCCTTGATCTGACGCAGATCGACGGGGCCGCTTGGAACCCCGGAATGCTCCTTGAGCCACCGGTAAAGATCGACGTGATACCCGCCAGCCCGCGCCGCCATCCCCGCCGATGACCTCATGTAGGACACGACCTTTTCGCTGTCGGACGGCGGCGGCGGGCAAAGCACATGGGCAAAGCCGAACACCACCGCCGGCGATGGCCACTCACCCGCCCGGGTCAGCGTGGCCCTGATCCCATACTGTAGGGCCAACAGATCAGGTTCACCCAGATAGGCCAGCTTGTTCTGGATCTCGGCCAACCCGGCCAGATGCTCCATGTTCGACCTGCAGCGCTTGGGGCGCTTCAACCCCAACAACCGGTCCAGAGGTTCGATCAGATGCACCCGGACCCGCTCCTTGCCATCCTTCAGATCATCGCCTGTCATCTGCCCTTCCCCCTTTTCTCAGCCTGCTTCGCCGGCAGTCTTGCGAAACGATCTGCCATGGGTGATCCCGATAGCCTCCAACTGCTCAACCGAGACCAACCCCTTCGCCAGCATCTCGTGGGCCATCGCCGGGTTGATCTGATTTGCACAAAACGCATGGCCGGCGATGACGCTGTCAGCCCAGATTTCCGCCCTCGTCCGGGGGGCGCCCTGGTTCTTTACGGGTTCTTTACAGGTTACCTCTCCAGTGGGCTGGAGACGGCTCACCCCTGAAATTGGAGACGGCTCACCCTCCAGATTGGAGACGGCTCCGTCTCCAGAATTTGGAGACGGCTTTGGTGGTTTTCCGTCTCCAGAATTTGGAGACGGCCCCTGTGGGCGGATGGCCTCAAACCCCAAGATGTAGCGCGTGGGCAATTGCCGGTGATTGACCTTATCCCAGATCTTCTGGCGCTCGATCAGGCCCTTGGATTGGAGCGAATTGAGTGCATTGTTCAGCGTCCCGTTGGACACGCCCGACGCCTCGATCAGATAGGCCTGAGATGGGTAGCAGCCGCGTGACGGGTTGTGGCAGTCACACAGATGGAACAGCACCCGGAATTCGCTGTGCCCCAGCAATTGCGGATCGATCTCCGAAAGCCAGGTGGTCGCCTTGTGGCTCATCCCGCCACCTCCGCACCACAGGCGGCATAACCCGCGATATCGACCCAATTGTCCTCATGGCCGGGATTGCCCCACGCCCGCGTGCCCTTCAAATCCACTAGCATGATCGCCACTTGCGCCGCGCTGACAGTCACGCCCAGACGGGCAGACCAGATCGCCGAAAGGGCGACAAAACTGGCCTCCACATCGCCATGGGTGGCGGCGCGGTCGACGGTCACCGCCTGCGCGGCCCGGTCCAGAACCGCCTGGCGGATGGACTGCGGCGTCTCCGCGCTCATGCCACAGCCAGGATTGGCAACCGGCCCGGTGAGCTGCCGTCACCGGGCCGATCTACCGCGCAGGGCGTGAACACCTGGGACTTGGAGCGCCCCGCGCAGATTTCGTTTTGCTTAATTGAGACGGGGTTTTCCCCGTGGCAGATAACGGGGTTTTCCCCGTTCGCGCCTGCTGGGGCGGTATTGCACTGCCCGACCACGGCTCAGATCTCGTCAACCAGAAGGCTCAGGGCCAATTCGCGATCCCGCTTCAAGGCGACAACCACATGCTTGCCGCGGCACCCCATTTCCTCATTGAGCCATTGGCGCGCGGTGCGCTCGCTGGCGCCCAATTCGCGTTGGATCACCGTCCGGTCGCCCTCGTAGCCAACTTCCATCAGCTTGCGCCACTGGCCGTTGAAGCGGCGCGCCACGCCATCGATATCGATTGGCTCGCGCCCGGCACCGGGCGCCCGCCATCGCGCTTCGTCCTGCGCCGTGCAGCCGAACAATTGCTGCGCCGACCCAAAGACCGGGTAATTGCCATTCAGATAGGCGGCGAATTCATGGGGTCTGTCGCGGGCTTCAAGCCAGGGATCGAAGACATGCGCAGTGCGGGGGGAAACGCCGCTTTGAGACCCGCCCCCGCCCGGCTGAAGTAGGATGGAATTTCGCCCGGGAGTATAGGCCGCCAATGCCACGTCAAACCGAGATCGCACGCTCATGCCGCGTCCTCCGCCATCGGATCGAGGCGATCCTGCGGATCAAGCAAGAGCCACCTCAGCAGATCGGGCTTGTCTCCCTCATCTGGCCAGTTCGCATCCAGCCAGCGCAGCGCATCGTTGAACCGCAAAACCGTAACCCCCGCACCGCCGCGCAAGGCCGCCACCTTCTTGCTGTCGCCGAAGATGCGCGTGGATACCGTCGTGTCCTGCGGCACGTCCGCGCTCGATTTGTAGGCGTCGATGACAGCCAGAAGATGGTCAACGTTAATCATACCCTACCGGATATGGAGTTATTTTACCGATATCAAGAGGTTTTCTTACTGCTAACCGTCCCATGCGCGCGGTCTTAAGATGCTCGGCATGAAATTACGTGATATTTTACAGAGCGTTGACGCCTACAAGGAACGGACCGGCGAAAGTGATGCCGCGATCAGTCGAAGGCTTGGCAAATCCAGCTCGTTGATCCGCAACTGGCGCAAGCGCGTGGACGCGGGCGATAGCGATGCAAGCGCCAGTGCCGATACGATTGGCAAGCTCGACGCATTGGTCGGTGGACTTGGATTAACCGACCGTCAACCAAAGATTGTTAAAGGTTTTGGTGAGGCTGCCTTGGCACCCTGGATACCCAAAACCACTGACAAAGATCTGTTACTGAAAATGCTTGCACCAGATGCACAACACCCCAGCGCCTTCCTGCTAAGTGATAGCATCCCTGAACTGTTTTACAGGGCTGGCGACGTCTTGGTGATTGATCTTCGGCGGCCACCTGAAAGCGGGGAAACCGTCATCGCGAATCGCGTGGATCTTGACACGGGCACCGCCGTCACCCTGATCGGTCGATTGCTGCCGCCCTATATTGCGCCACCCTCAGCCAACATGGCCCCCGTCCTCATAGACAGCACGATTTCCGTCATGGGGCCGGTCATCTCATCCTTCCGCAATCCCGAGGCGCAACCCGTGGCTCGGTAATTTTACTCCATTTCTGATTGACGACAGTAATATTACCGCTTAGGTAAGTCTCCATTCGATACGATTGGAGACTGAGATGAACACCCTCTCCCCCATCCCCAGAGCGAAACCGCAACCCGAGGGCCAGCATCTGCCCACGCCGATGCTGCGTCTGATCTCGGGCAATCCCGCCATCGCAATGAGCCTTCCCGACCGTGTCGTGCAGGGCATGGCCGACGAGCTTCTGGGCCGCCGCGCCTTCGACAAGGTCGACGCGGCCCTGGCCCGCCAAACCCGCCGCGCCGACGCGATCTGCGACGCGTTCCGCGCGAACTTCATCATCACCGGCAAGGCCAACAACATCTGGCCCGTCGACAGCATCGCCGATGTCATCACCGATGACATGAAGACGCGCGGCTGGCGCGATTGCACCCGACGTGACGTGGCAAAGGTGCTGGACGCGATCGACCGCGACCCATGGATCCCGCTCGCACTCATCACCAAAACCACGCGGGGCCGCACCCACACCTACATGCAGGGCGTCCGCGCCCAGGGGGCGGCGGTATGAGCAAGCTCGATGCCCCCAAGGAAGTGTATCAATTCCTCACGGAATACACGGCGGCCGTCACACGCGATGTCATGGCCCGGGGCCCCGACTTCCGCGCCCCTGCAACCGTGATGAACGTCGCCATGATTGCCATCAATGTGGCCTTCCTCACCAAGTTGGATCGGAAGCTCACCGCCAACTATCTCCGCGAACACGCCCGCGATCTGACGGCTGGCGGCCCACGACCGAACACCAAGGCCGACAAGTATCTGCAACAGCTCATCGCCATTGAAGAGGCGGCGCGGGAAGCCGAGGGGGCGACGACCCAATGAACCCCGCCGCCCTGCATGACCCGCTGCCCGCCACGCTGATCTGCCTCGAAACCCTCGGGCCCGCCGGTCAGGCGGATTTGCTCTACCTGCAGGTCGCCACCCATGGCGGCCACTGGAAGGCGCCCCAGGGCAAGGACCCGTGGGATGACCAATTGTTCGACATCAAGGTGCACGGCGTCTCCGCCACCGGCAGCGATATGGACGAGGTGATCCGCAATTGGACCCGCATGGCCTATGGCGAATTGCAGGCCCGCGCCGAACGCCCCGATGGCTTCGACCGCGCCGTGGCCATCATCACCACCCCCGCCCCCACCACGATCCCCGAGGCCCGCGCGGCCTGCGCCCTGGTGATCCAGCATCACACCCATGCCAGCGCGCCACTGCTCAGGCGCGCCCGCGCCCTGTCCGAGGCGCTGGACCGCGCCGAGGCGGGAGGCGCGGCGGCATGACACAGTCCCCCAAACTGCGCATGAAGCAATGCATCCACCCGGAATGCCGCAAACGCGTCCGCGCCTCCCGGCAATACCGGCTCTGCGAAACGCACCGCCACGCGCCGAACCTGTGCACATGCCACGCCTGCAGCATGCGCGACGAGGCCGAGAAGCTGCGCAACGATCGTGAAGCCCGCGCCCGCGCCAAACACCGCCCCGGCATCCGGCAAGTTACCGTCGCGCCCATCGGCATCGGCGGCATGTCCTTCACACCCACCAACGTCTCCCTGCCCGCCGAGCCGTGGGAGCAACACCCATGAGTGTTCCGTTCAAGACAAGGCGGCGCTTCGATGACCTTCCGCCCTCGCAGCAGGCGGGCATCCTCAGCCAGACCGAGGCCTTCCAGCGCTTCGCGGGCGCCCGCCTGATCGGCCGGGGCATTGTTCTGGATGACGTGACCGCCGCCGATTTCATCCGCACCACCTGCAACATCACCTCGCGCCGCGACCTCGACACCAACCCGGACGCCGCCGCCCGCTTCGCGGCGCTCCGCACCGATTACGACGCCGAGCGCGGAAAGATCCCACGCCCATGAGCTTGATCAGCGAACCCTCCCTGTGCAGTGCCACCCACTACACACAACCGGACGAAGAACCGGCCCGCCGCGCCGCGATATCCGAGCCGTTCGGCCTGCGCGCCGCATGGCTGCACTTTACAACCGAACTTGAGCTGCGCCGCCTGGCCGTCCTTCACATGCGGATCGAGCGCCGAAAGCGCGGCATGGCCGATCTGGTGGCGGAGCGCCAACGGATCATGAACCGCTGCATCCGCCGGATGCGCCGCGCAGGCGGCAAGAACTGATGCCAATCACCTCCAAGAAGCCAGACTGCCTCCCAACCCTGAAAGGAACCTAAAATGTCCAACCACCTCCCGAGTCTTGGCGATCGTGTTCGCTGCAAAATCTCTGGTTTCACCGGCATCGCGACAACACACGCCACGCACTTGGCGGGCTGTGATCGTCTTTGGGTCTTGCCCGCCGTTGGAGAAGACGGGAAGGCCGTCGACGGCCAGTGGCTTGATATCGACATGCTCGAAATTGTCGATCCCGCTGTCGTGGACGTCATGAAGTACACGCGCCGCGCACCCGGTGGGATTGAGCTTCCCAACTCACGATGACGAATACCCGCACCGCTATCGCGACCACGCGACCCCAACCTGCCGGGGTTCGGTGCGGCACTGGCCCGGCGTTCGGGGATGTCCGTCGCGGCTCTTTTTTGCAGATCGCCACACCGGCGCGACCCTCCCTCGCGTCGGCACCCCGCGGAGGCGGCCAGGATGGCCGACACCACTCACGGAGAAGCCGCCCCGCGGGCCAATTTCGGAGATACGAGCATGTACGACACCGGATATTACTACGAAGCATTCAACCCGCGCAGCGGCCATTGGTCACCGGTCTGGATCGCCGAGGCCCCGACCATCAAACGTGGCCGCATCCAGCGCCTGGGCGGCCCCGGCCCCCGCGTGCGCTGCCTCCAGCCGATCATCGCGACCCTGCCCGCCAAGGCCGGTGATGCGATGCAGGCCCTTTATGGTCCCTATGGCAGTCAGAACGCCGGATATCGTGCGAACACCAAGATCGGCGCCGTTCAGGCCGATATCGCGAAGGCAGAGGAAGCGGCGTGATGGAACCTGCACAATCGCTGGATAGGCAACTGAGCAATGCTCACGAAGGCGATGAGGCCGGGCGATGCGGAGGATGCGGGTCACGCAACATCCTGCAGGCCGACATGTTCGATACCGACGTCCAGCACGGCATCTGCCTGAATTGCCGCCGCCTGCAGGAGATCGAAACCCGAGATTGGCCGGTCAGTCAGATGTGCGACAATTGCGCCTTCCGAAAGGGCTCTCCCGAGCGGGCCGACCCTTACCGATGGGCCGAAGTTATGGAGACCATAACACGCGGGCAAAGCTTTCATTGCCACAAGGGACTGGTGATGTCCCAGCCAGACGAACGTGGCGACGTCACCTTCGAAGCGCCCGACGCTGAAAAGGGCCGGGTGAAGGTCTGCGCGGGCTGGTTGGCGATGTTCATCAAGAGATGCGAACAGCAAGGGTCGCCCAATGCCTAAACGCATTCAAATGACCCGCCTTCATCCGTGGCGGAAAGACAACCCCGATGCCGTCATCGTCGCGCGGCCGGGCCCATGGGGAAACCCGTTCAAGGTCGGCATCCACGGCGATGCGGCGACCTGCACGGCGCGCTACCGGTCCTTGCTCTGCGGGGGCATCGACATGATCACGCAACCCGCCGCGCCCTATGCCAGGCAAGCGGCTGTTCTCGACCACATGCGGGCAAACCTCGACACCCTGCGCGGGCGCGATCTGGCCTGCTGGTGCCCGCTAGACCAACCGTGCCATGCCGATGTGCTGCTGGACCTGGCCAATGCCTGACCGGTGCCCCTTCTGCGATTGCCCCGAGGATATGCAGGTGCACGGCTACGGACAGGGCGGGCGTGCGATCGCGTGCATCGGTTGTGGCGCGAAGGGCCCCACGGCCCGCACGATCGCACTGGCCTGGGCGGCCTGGCGAAGCCGGGCGCAGAGTGAGGAGCAAGGCAGATGACGGCACGGGCGACGATGCAGCCACGATTGATGACGGCCCCCATGGCCGCAGCCTATCTGGGCGTCTCCGCCACCAAGCTGCGAGAGCTGCCGATCCCGCGCAAAGCCCTGGGTTCGAAGCGCCTCTATGAAATTGCCGATCTTGACGCCTATGCCGACTCTCTGCCCTATGTGGATGCTCCACCGCCGGACGATGGGGATTTATGCGCAGACGAGGCATTCGGGGTGGCCCATTGAAGGGCCTGCGCCGCGTTCGACAGGACGGGAAGCTCTACGTCTACCATCGCGCGACTGGCATCCGGATGCCGGATCTGCCCGAAAACCATCTGGATTTCCTCGACGCCTACCGAGAGGCAGAGCGCAGCCGGACCAACCCGAAACCCCGAGGCAAAGGCAAGCCGGGCACCATGCTGGCCGTCTGGCACGCCTATTGCACCTCCGATGCATTCGCGATCCTCTCGGTGAGTTATCAGGGCGTCAGGCGCCGGGATGGCCACAAGCTTATAGAGACCGGTGGCGCGGTTCCGATCCGCAGCATCAAGCCCGGGCACATTCAGAATGATTTGGCAGCCCTGACACCCCATCAAGCCCGTGAGCGCCGCAAGACGTGGCGTGCGATCATGGCCTTCGCGATGGCGCGCGGCTTGATCCAGGTCGACCCATCCGCCGATGTGAAGACCGCCGCGCCGCCGAAGCCACGGCAGCACGAGCCGTGGACGCAATCAGACGTCGAGGCTTTCCGGTCCCGCTGGACAATCGGCAGCGCGCAGCGCCTTGCCTTTGAACTCATCCATTGGGCCGGTTGCCGTATTTCAGATGCCGTGCGGCTGGGGCCTGGCCACGTATCGGCCGATGGCTGGCTGGAATACCGGCAGCAAAAGACAGCCGGCCACGTGGCCATCCCTTTTGACCGTCCACTGCCGGAATTCGCCAATCCGGCCGACCTGGCACATCTGCATGCATCCATCGCCGCGCTTGGCACACGCCACATGACATGGCTGGCCACGGCGACGGGGCGGAGCCGGTCCGAAAAGGCCGCGAGCCAATGGTTTTCAGCCGCCGCCCGAACGGCTGGCCTCAAGGGGCGGACCGCCCATGGCCTGCGCGTAACCCGCGCAATCCTTTTGGCCGAAAGCGGCGCGAGCACGCACCAGATCGGCGCCTGGACCGGCCACGAATCCCTGAAAGAAATCGCCCATTACAGCCATCAAGCCGACAAGAAACGGATACTGGATGGACCAAAGACGGAACGGAAAATTGTTCAGAACCGCAATTCCTGAACAATTTCGGGCTGCAACTGATTGAAGATAAAGGGAAGTTTTTTGGGATGGCGCGCTGGGGAGGATTCGAACCCCCGACCCCTTGATTCGTAGTCAAGTACTCTATCCAACTGAGCTACCAGCGCACGCGGGCTTCACTTAACGCCGCGCCTTGCCCGGCGCAAGGGGCAATCAGGTTGCCATTCCACCCGGAAGAAACAGCACGAAGGTAGTGCCCTCCGGCCCGGTGCTCAGCAACTCCAGCCGTCCGCCATGGCCGCGCAGGATCTCGGAACAGATCGCAAGGCCAAGCCCGGTGCCGCCCTTCTTGGCGGTGGTGGAGAAGGGTTTGAACAGCGTCTCCTGCGCCTTTTGGGGCAGGCCGGGGCCGGTATCGCACACCTCGATGCACCACCCGTCCTCATGGGCGCGGCCCTTGATGGTGACCTCGCCGGGCATGTTGGTGGATGCGATGGCCTGGCGCGCATTGCGCACGAGGTTCGACAGAACCCGGTGCAATTGCTCGGGATCGGCGCGGACCACCATGTCGCGGGCGATCTCGGAGGCGTAGCTGACATCGCCATCGCCCTGGGCCAGATTGTCGTTGTCCAGCACATCATCGACCAATGGCTCCAGCGGCACGCGGTCGAGCTTGGGGGCCGGTTCCTCGGCGCGGCCAAAGGCCAGTGTGGCTTCGGTCAGATTGATCGCGCGGGACAGGGAGTTGATCAGCTTCGGCGCGATGCGGCGCACGGTCGGGTCCTGGCTGCTTTCCAGCCGATCCGCGACCAGTGTCGCCACCGAAAGCATGTTGCGCAGATCGTGGGAAATCTTGGCCACGGCCTCCCCCAGTTGAGCCAACCGCTCGCGCTGGCGCAACAGCGATGTGAGCTGCGTCTGCATGGCGTTCAGCGCCTCTTCGGCATTGCGCAACTCCCGTACCGTGCCGCGCGGTTCGATGATCCTGTTGGCATCATCGGGGGCCTCTGCGTAGGACATCATGGAGCCGACGACCCGTTTGATCGGGTTCACCATCAGGATCCGGACCGACACGAACAGCAAGAGCGCCGTGAAGATCGAGATCACCGCCGAGAGGAGCAGGATGCGGGCGCCGTAATCGATCATCGCCGCGCGCAGGGGGGCGGTTTCCATCGTCACTTCGATCAGCAGACCGGCATCGCGCACCGGTTCGCCGATCACCCGGATGGTTTGATCCTCAGGCGTCAGCATTCGCATCGTGGCATCGCGGATCAAGGCCCAGGCAGGCGCGTCGCGCAGGTCGAAACTGCCCGAGATCGCTGGCATCCCCTCGGTGGACAGTATCAGCTGCCGCACCGCGTCACGGCGCAATACGACGTTCAGGACCTCGGCGTTTTCCAGCAATTCGTATTCCAGATCGTCATCGATCATCCCGTCGGTCGCCAGCAGGGCCAGCGACGCGATCTGCGCACGCTCCAGCCGAGCCATAAGGTAATCCTCACGGAACCGCGCAATGGACGGCACAAAGATGAATACCTCGGCCAGCATCACGAAGATGATCGTGAGGATCAGAAATCGCCCTGATAGTGAGTTGGCCAAACGCCGCCCCCCGGATGGCCCGTTCGGGCCGGTGTCAGTGGATCGCCCCCGGATCAGGGGCGACCGAACGTCTGCACGATGCGCACGACACGTTTCACGAGCGGGCTGTCGAACAGTTTGGGAGTGAAATACGCGCTTGCGGCCCGTTTGTTAATCTCCCCAAGCGTCGGGTAGGGCGCGACCATGTTTGCAACGGCGCTCATCTTCAGCTTATTGGCAATGGCCAGCGACCAGATCCCGATCAGTTCACCGGCTTGTGGGCCGACGATCGTGGCTCCGACAGGCTTGCCCTTCACCACCATGACCTTGACGAAGCCCTTGGTCTGACCGGTGGCGATCCCGCGGTCGTTATGCTCGAATTCAGCCCTGGCGATGAAAACGCCATCGCCGTGTTCATCCTTGGCCTCGGCCTCGGTCAGGCCGACCTGCGCGAGTTCCGGCGAGGTATAGGTGGCCCAGGGAATATGATCCGTCCGTGCCTTGGCAGGCAGGCCGAACAGCATCGGCCGGATGATGACGCCCGCGTGGTAGCCCGCGACATGGGTGAACTGGAGGTCGCCCGCAACGTCGCCCACCGCGTAGACGCGTTTGTTGGTGGATCGCAGGCCCGCATCGACTGTGATACCGCCGCGTTCATACTCCACCCCGGCCTTTTCGAGGTCGAGCTTATCCACATTCACGGCCCGTCCCACGGCCACCAGCAGGTGGCTGCCGGAATAGCTGGCGCCATCCTTCGTCTCGACCGTGATCGCGCCTTCGGTGCCGCTGATCTGCGAGGCCAGCGCGCCTTCCACGATCTCGATGCCCTCGGCGCGCAGATTTTCCAGCACCAGTGCGGCGGCCTCCGGGTCATCCTTGCCCATCGCCTTGGCACCTTCCAGAACGGTCACCTTGGAGCCCAAACGCCGGTGGGCCTGAGCCATCTCCATCCCGATGGGCCCGCCGCCGATGATGATCAGGTGATCGGGCCTCTCGCGCAGATCAAAGATCGTCTCGTTGGTATGGTGCGGCACAGTGTCGAGGCCGGGGATCGGCGGCACGAAGGGCCGGGAGCCCGTGGCAATCACGAAACGCCGCGCCTTGATGACGTGATCTCCGGCCTGCACCTCGCTGTCGCTGATGAACCGCCCGAATTCGCGGATCACGTGGACGCCAAAGCCTTCGAACCGTTCCTGGCTGTCGACCGGCGCGATCTCATCGATCACCGCCTGCACATGGTCCTTGGCGGCCGCGTAGTCCGGCGCCGGGGCGTGGCCCGCCACGCCGAACGCGGCCTCCGACGTCTCGTGGGCCTTGTGGCCCGCCGCCAGCAGCGCCTTGGAGGGCACACAACCATAGTTCAGGCAGTCGCCGCCCATCTTGTGGCCTTCCAGCAGAACCACCTTGGCCCCCATCTGCGAGGCACCTGCCGCAACCGACAGCCCGCCAGAGCCCGCGCCGATGACGCAGATATCCGTTTCGATCACGGCCATGGTTCAGAGACCTTTCTTGCCGCGCACGGCTTTGAGGATAATCGGCAGAAGCGCAAGCGCGCAGAGCCCGAGGATCGGCAACAGGATCTGCGGCTCGAAAATGATGCCGAGGTCGGGCGTCTCGCCACGCTCGAACACCTCGCCCAGACCGGCACCGACGGAGGTATAGACAATCGCGCCCGGCATGATGCCGAAGAATGTGGAGATCACGTACCGACGTAGGGGCACCTCCAGAAAGGCGGGGATAAGGTTCGCCATGAAAAACGGCACAGCGGGAACCAGGCGCAGCAGGAACAGGGCCGACCACTGATTCTCGTCAATGCTGTCCTTGATCTTCTTCGTGAGGCCCTCCGACCCTTCAAGCCGGGCACCAAGCCGCGACCCGAAGCTTGTTTGTGCCGCCAGAAAGATCGCTGTCGCCCCGATCGTTGCGGCCGTCACGTTGAACAAGGCGCCGGGGAAGGTCGCGAAAAGGAACCCGCCCGTCAGCGTGGCGATAGTGGCGCCGGGGAGCGAAAACGCCACGATCAGCGCATAGGCCAGGATGAACACCGCGGCCGTCAGAAGGTAGTTCGCGTCACGGAACGCGATCAGCGCGTCCCGATTGTCGGCCAGGGCCTGAAAGCTGAGATAATCGCGGAAGAAATACCAGGCCACGCCTGCGCCGATCACGATGGCGACGATCGGGGCATATCTGGCGATTGGATTGGAAGGCGTTTCGGTCACGCTATCGGTCATGTCCTCAGGGTCCCTTAGTCTTGCAACAGGACCCTAGATGCGCCATCCGGCGCAAGGGCGATATCCCTCCTCACGGGCGCTTGATGGGACGTGACAGTTTTCAGGGTTTTCGTGACGTGCAGGCGGAAGACACGTAACATTACCGGGTTGGAGTATTTCAGTCTCAGGCGATCCGATGGAAAAGATCCTCGTCAGTTCGTGTCTTATGGGCGCGCCCGTGCGTTACGATGGGTGCGCGAAGACGCTGAATGATCAGCTCTTGGCGACGTGGCGTGCGCAGGGCCGCCTTGTGGCGTTGTGTCCCGAAATGGCGGCCGGTCTGCCCACGCCCCGCCCCGCCGCCGAAATCGAGCCCGGTGCTGCGGCCCGCGATGTGCTGGCCGGTCGGGCCCATGTGATCGATGCAAGGGGCACGTCGATGTCCGAGGCATTTGTGCGGGGCGCGGATCTGGCGCTTGAGGTCTTACGAGAGAACGCCTGCCGCTTTGCCCTGCTGACCGACGGCAGCCCGTCCTGCGGGTCCAGCTATATCTACGACGGCCATTTCAGCGGACAGCGGCAAAGCGGTGAGGGGGTGGTCGCTGCCCGGCTGCGCGATGCGGGCGTGCAGGTCTTCGCCCCGGATCAGCTCCATGATCTCGCCCTTGCCCTCGACACGGCAGAAAATGCGCACGCCTAGGGCTTCGCTTTGTTGACACGGCGCGCGCCATTGCCTATTGCCCAGCCTTCATCGGAGTTACTTGCCGTTTGAGGGACGCATCCGGCGCCCTCCGGCCCAGATTGACGGAGTGAGATCCATGTCGAAACGCACGTTTCAGCCTTCGAACCTGGTGCGCAAGCGCCGCCACGGGTTCCGGGCGCGGATGGCCACCAAGGCCGGCCGCAAGATCCTGAACGCCCGCCGCGCCCGCGGCCGGAAGTCGCTCAGCGCCTGATCGCCTGTTCATGGCTATGACATCGCCTCCGCCGAGCGCCGCCTCGACGGGGGCTTTTTCTGTTATATCTCCGCTGCTTACCTTGCGCAAACGGGCGGATTTTCTGCGCGCCGCCCGCGCCCGTCGCGCCCCCATGCCCGCCTTCCTGCTGCAGGCCCGCAAGCGGGCCGAGGAGGAGACCCCCGAGGCGCCGGGCGCGATCCGGGTGGGCTACACCTGCTCAAAGAAGGTTGGCAACGCCGTTGCCCGCAACCGTGCCAAACGCCGGCTGCGGGAGATCGCACGGGCGATTCTCCCCACCGAGGGAAAGCCGGGATACGACTACGTTTTGGTCGGTCGCGCCACCGAGACAGCCACACGAAATTTCGAGCTGATGAAAGAGGAGCTCGTCCAGGCGTTGAAGAAGGTACACGGATGAACCCGCTTGCCTTCATCATCTCGCTGCCGTTGCGGTTCTATCGCCTCGCCATCTCTCCGCTGATCGGCACGAATTGCCGTTACACGCCCACCTGTTCCGCCTACGCGATGGAGGCCCTGCGCAAACACGGCGCGATCAAGGGCACGTGGCTCAGCGCAAAACGCGTCGCGCGCTGCCATCCCTGGGGCGGATCAGGGATTGACAACGTCCCGGATTAGTCGCGCGGCACGGTGAAGGTGTCCAACCGGTCGGGCAGATCGACATAACGGTCGCGGCTGCGCCGGACGAATCCGAACCCGCCAAAAGCCCGTACGGCGCCATAGATCAGCCACCGGCGGACAAGCCCCACCTTCGCGGCCTCCATGGCCCGCAGCATTACCAGATCGGCGAAGGCGCGATCCCGGTCCAGCGGCTTGCGGCCCTCCACATCCTGCCACGCGATGTAGAGGTAATCGTGCACGATCGCGGCCTCCAGCCATGGCCCGACCCGCCCGACATACCAGCGCAAGAGCGCGGGAACCGAGGTCAGATCGGTGATCAGCCCCGCCGGAACGGTGATCCCCCATTCCACGCCATCGACCACAAGGCTGATCGTGTAATCCTCGCCGACGATGTAGTCGGCATCCTCGCCATCGCGCATCTGCACCGCATCCTTCAGGCGCAGCAGCACAAGATCCGTCAGGAACCGCACAGCGCCCAGGTCCCGCCAATCCGGCGGGTACGGACACACGCATTGGGCCGGATGATCGTAGCGGCGCATTTTGACATCTCCTTTCTGGCCCCACGCCCCGGGCGCGGCAACGGCGGGGCGGCTCAGGCCGGGCGGCGCAACACCAGCCCGTCGGTCGCCACCACGCGGGTGACAATCTCATTGCGATCCACATCGCCGCGGATCGTGTGCAGCATATCCTCCAACACCAGATCATCGTGAAACCAGAACGTATGGGCCGGGAATGTCAGGTGATCATATCCGGCCCTGTTCGCATTGAAATGCGCCCCGCAATTGACCTCGACAGCCTTACTCGGGCGCCCAAGGGGCAGGCCAACCCGCCCGACGCGGGGCGCCACACCGATCCGTTTCACATCGGACAGTGACAGAACATCATCGAAGGGGTTCGAGTAATTCGTCAACCGCACGCAGTGGCGGTAAAGCGACGAGGATTTCGATGAGCCATCGACCATCCCACCCGCCGAAATATCACCGGAGATCAACATCACCTGGCTGACTGACCAGGAATTGGACGCCACGCCCGGGCGGTCATCAGCGTCGTCAAAGGCCTCCCGCACGACAAAGGCGCCGGTGGAATGGGCAAGAACATGTAGGTTGATGAAGCAATCTGGCCGCTGCATCCGCGCGAAATTCGCGATGCCTTCGGTGACCAGACGAAAGGCCGTGGTTTTCGCATCCACCCGATCTTCCAGATAGTTCAACGCGGAACTCGCGGCGGGCCAATCGAACCCGACGACCACGCCCTCGAACCCCTTGGCCTCAAGCGCCGTCTTGAGCAGGCGCTGGCGCTCCAGCATCACCGCGTTTTCGGTATTGAACCCGTGGATGTAGAACAAGATGTCGCCCCGGGGCCCATCATTTTGATCGCCGTGGCGCGCGGCCTGAACCACCTGATCGAACCAGGCCGTTTTGCGGATGGCGTGGTGCGGTTTCGGATCGTGATCTGCCGGGGGGATTGCCAGAAAATGCGTGGCGCCCGGTTCGCTTGAAAAATCTCCGCTCCGGATGGAACGGACTGAAAATACATAGTCCATGACAAAGCTCCTTAATGAAACCCCGCCATAATGCGCGCATTCGCGCGAATCTCAAAATTCAGTTGCGCTCGAAGATGATGATGACTTCGCCGATGGGCACGCCGAACCGGCTCATATAGGCGCGGTTCAACAGGCGGTCGTCGGTCAGCAGCCACATCCAATCATCAAACGTGACGCGGAGCGTTTCATCGTCGGGTACGGGCAGATCGATCGTGTATTGCCAATTGAACGTATCGCCCCGCTCCTGCCCCGTCGCTACGCCGATCACACCCGGGGCCGTGCCCTGCCACCCGCCATTGCCGGTTTGCTGCAAAAACCAGATCCGCTGTTCGGTGGAGCCGTCCTCATAGACAAAGTCTTCGACCAGCCGCAGAGTCTGGCCATCCCACGTGCCGTGGATATCCACTTCGAAGCGGCGACGCACCTCGCCGAACACGTCCTGAAACTGGCCATGGGCCGTCAGGTGCCCGTTGAAGAACTCTTCGAGGTTCAGCTGCCGGTTGCTGAGCGAGGGGTCGTTCAGGGACGGGCGGCCACAGGCGGCCAGTGTCACCAGAAAGGCGGCAAGAAGGAGACGTTTCATCATGTTGCGGGACCTAACCCGCCGCGCCCCGCAGGCAAGCCATCTTGACGCGATCCCGCGCAACGCCCTACCTCTCCCCCATGTTGGATCAGCCTGACGATATCCACGCGCTGTTTCATGGCGCGCCCAAGACCACCGAGTTTCGCAAGCTGCGCAAACGACTGATCCGCGACACGCGGGAGGCGATCGGGCGATATGGTATGGTCCTGCCCGGCGCACGGCAGAAATGGCTGGTCTGCCTGTCGGGCGGCAAGGACAGCTACACGCTTCTGGCGGCCCTGACGGAGCTGCAATGGCGCGGTCTTCTGCCCGTTGATCTCCTTGCGTGCAACCTCGATCAGGGCCAGCCGGGGTTCCCGGCAACGGTGCTGCCCGCGTTTCTGGAGCGTATGGGTGTCCCCCACCGGATCGAATATCAGGACACCTATTCCATCGTCGTCGACAAGGTCCCTGCCGGGCGCACCTATTGCGCGCTGTGTTCGCGTCTGCGGCGTGGCAACCTCTACCGGATCGCGCGGGAGGAAGGCTGCTCCGCCGTGGTGCTTGGCCATCACCGCGACGATATTCTCGAGACGTTCTTCCTCAACCTCTTTCACGGCGGAAAGCTGGCCACGATGCCGCCCAAGCTGGTGAATGATGAGGGCGATCTGATGGTCCTGCGCCCTCTGGCCCATGTGGCCGAGGCCGATTGCGAAAAATTCGCGGCTGCCATGGAGTACCCGATCATTCCCTGTGATCTCTGCGGCTCGCAGGATGGGCTGCAACGCCAGCAGATCAAGGGGATGCTGGATGAATGGGAGGCCCGCGCGCCCGGCCGACGGGGCAAGATGTTCTCGGCCCTCATGAACGCGCGGCCGTCGCACCTTCTGGATCCGGCCCTGTTCGATTTCGCGGGCCTGGCGCCGAAAAGTGCCGACAGTTCTATCGACTGATCCGCTTCCGTTAACCGTCCGTGATGGAGTCTTGCGTTAGCCCTCCGACGGGGCATGTGTTGGCACAGATTGGACGTAAGAAATGAACGAACGGGGCGCAGGTCTGCGGCACGAGATCGGGAATTGGGCCGGATCGGCGCTCGGCCGGTTGGAGGTTCTTGCCCTCTTCCCGCTGGTCGCGCTGACGGCATCGTGGTTCGGCTTCACGGATCTGGCCATGATCACGGCGCTCGGTCTGTCTGCTCTTCTGGCAGTTGCCGTGCTTCTGGGGCGAACCACCCCACGGGGTGATCTTGTCATCGCGTCCGGCGGAACCGGGCGGGCGGGCCTCACCGCGCTTCTGGAACAGGTCACCAATCTTGAAGGGCGCGATACGGCCTGCTTCCTTGTGCAGATCGATGATTGGCCGGTGCTTGTGGACCGCTGGGGGCACGATTCCTGTCAGGACCTCGTGACCCGCACCGAAGATCGCCTGCGCGCGGCCTTGCGGCATGGCGATGTGCTGGTTCGCCTGGGGGATGCCCGGTTTGGAATTGGGCTGGCGCCTATACGATCGGCCAGGCTGGAATGGCGCGAGACGATCGCGGCGCGGTTGGTACAATCGGTTGGGGATCCTATCCCGTTCAACGGCACCACCCTGCATCTGACGGCCTGCGTCGGGCATACGGCGTTGATCCGGCGCGGTACCGACCCTGCCGCCGCAACGTTTCTTGCGGCCGAAGCGGCACTGAGCGACGCGGTCGCGCACGGGCCCAACGCCGTGCGTGCCTACGCCCCCAATCTGGGACGGGCGCGCAGCCTGCAATCGAGCCTCAGCGCCGATGTGGAGGACGCAATTCACGATGGGCTCATCACGGCCTGGTTTCAGCCGCAGATCTGCGCCGGGACGGGCGCGATCCTTGGCATGGAAACCCTCGCACGGTGGGACCACCCGAAACATGGCCTGCTAAGCACGGGTGAGTTTCTGGAGGCTGTCTCTGCCGCGGGGCATCTGCCGCTTCTGGGCCAATCCCTGACCCATCAGGCGCTCAAGGCGCTGAGCCTGTGGGACGCTGCGGCGGCCCACATCCCCAGCGTGTCGATCAATATCTCGGCGCCCGAACTGCGCGACGGCTCCATGGTAAACGGTCTGGTGCAGGAACTCAGCCGCTACGCGCTCGATCCGGCGCGGGTGCGGATCGAGATCGCTGAAGACGTCGCCGCCAGTGCCGCGGATGATGCGATCATCGCATCCCTCATCGCCCTCAAGGAGGCCGGGCATCTGATCGATCTTGACGGGTTTGGCCTTGGCGCAACCTCGGTGCCGATGTTGCAACGGTTCCGTGTGGATCGGATCAAGATTGACCGGACATTCGTTGTGGGCGTGGATGGCGACGCCGCGAAGGCACGCTCCGTCTCCGCGATTATCGCGATGGCGCAGGCACTTGGCATCTCCACGCTCGCCAATGGCGTCGAAACTCCGAATGAACACACCGCGCTTGAAATGCTTGGCTGCGATGCGCTCCAGGGCTTCGGCATCGCCGGTCCGATGCGGAGCGACAAGGTCGCGGATTGGGCGCGGGCCCGGTTGGTCAAGGACAAGACCATTCGTCTGGACGATCGGCGCAGCGGCGGCTAGGCCAAATCGCTCCGCATTTCCTTGGTGCACGGCCGCCCCGCGCCGATTTCGCCCCTTGACCTTTCACCCCCCAAACTGTTGAACCCCGTTGACTTGGCTGCGCCACTTCTGGCCCGGCCCACTTGCCTGTTTCGCAAGACTTATCGCGCGGAGGACCGACACCAAGATGGACGATCAGAACAGAAACCTGATCCTGGCCACGGGCCTGAGCTTTGTGGTCATCCTTGTGTGGTTCGTCCTGTTTCCACCGCCCGCTCCCGTCGAAGATCCCAACGCCCTGCCCCCGACGGCAACCCCCGAGGGCGGAACCGCCGTTGGCGACACCGATATTGCCCTGACCCCGCCGGTCGGGACGACGGGTACGGAAACCGCCGGGGCAGGCCCTGACACGCCGACCGAAGTTGCGCTGAGCGAAGCCGCGCGTATTCCCATCGAAACGCCGTCGGTCGAAGGCTCCATCTCGCTGCTCGGCGGGCGCATCGACGATCTGTCGCTGCGCAACTACACCGTCGAGGTCGACAGCGACGAGATCGTGCGCCTCCTGTCGCCCGTCGGCACTGAAGATCCCTATTATGCGCTGTACGGTTGGACCCCCTCAAGCGGGCTGACCTATGATGACGTCCCCACTTCCGGTACGCCCTGGGAGCTTGAGAGCGGCGAAACGCTCACACCTGATAGCCCGGTGACGTTGGTCTGGGACAATGGAAGCGGCCTGATCTTCCGCCGCACGATCGAGATCGACGACAGCTACATGTTCGAGATCACCCAATCGGTCGAGAACACGACAGAGGTTGAGGTGAACCTTGCCCCGTATGGCATCGTCGCCCGCCACGGCCTGCCCTCGGATCTGCAGAACTTCTTCATTCTTCACGAAGGGGTTGTGCGCAAGGTCGACGGCGAACTGAGCGAGATCGACTATTCCGACATGCCCGATCTCGATGTGGTGCAGCGCGAAGGCGTGCCCGCCGAAGTGATCGAGGTGGAGGCCAACGGCTGGATCGGGTTCACCGACAAATACTGGATGACCACGCTGATCCCCGGCGACGATCAGCCCTTTGTCTCGGTCACCAAATACGTCCCCAACGCGGATATCTATCAGACCGAGGCGCGACTGCCCTACATGCCCATCGCCGCTGGCGCGACGGTTGAAGTCACGACGAACCTCTTCGCCGGGGCCAAGGAAGCCGAAGCTATCCGCTATTACGAAAACGCGGAACCCGGCCTGATCGCTGGCCTCTTCGGCGCCGAGCAGGACCCCAACCGCCCTGAAGTGGCGCGGTTCATCGACAGCATCGACTGGGGCTGGTTCTACTTCCTCACCAAGCCGCTCTTCTGGCTCTTGCACTGGCTCAACGGCGCCATCGGCAATATGGGCGTGGCGATCATCTGCCTGACCCTGATCGTCAAGGCGATCCTCTTTCCGCTGGCCTACCGCTCCTACGTCTCGATGGCGAAGATGAAAGAGCTTCAGCCGGAAATGGAGAAGCTCAAGGAACGCGCGGGCGATGACCGCGAGAAGCTCCAGAAGGGCATGATGGAGCTCTACAAGACCAACAAGGTGAACCCCGCCGGGGGCTGCCTGCCGATCCTGTTGCAGATCCCGATCTTCTTCTCGCTCTACAAGGTGATCTTCGTCACGCTGGAACTGCGCCACGCGCCGTTCTTCGGCTGGCTGAATGACCTTTCGGCGCCGGACAGCTCCTCGATCATCAACCTGTTTGGCCTTCTGCCCAACGCGGCGCCCGAGCCGGAATCGATCATGGCGCTGATTTTCATCGGCATCCTGCCGATCCTTCTGGGCATTTCGATGTGGCTGCAGCAGAAGCTGAACCCGGCCCCCACCGATCCGACGCAGGCCGCCGTCTTCGCGTGGTTGCCCTGGGTCTTCATGTTCATGCTCGGCAGCTTCGCCTCCGGCCTTCTGGTCTACTGGATCGCGAACAACACGCTGACCTTCACGCAGCAATACCTGATCATGCGCAGCCAGGGCTTCAAACCAGATGTCTTCGGCAACATTCGCAGGAGTTTCTCCCGGAAGAAATCCGAAGAGAAATGAGTTGGCTGCTGGATCAGATCTGGCGCTATCCGATCAAGGGCATCGGGGCGGAGCCGCTCGAGAGTGTTGATCTGGCATTGGGCCTGCCCCTGCCGCTTGACCGCGCCTGGGCGGTGCTTGAGGCCGGTGGAGATGCGTCCGACGGCTGGCGCTCCTGCCGCAATTTCCTGCGCGGGGCCAAGGGCCCATCCCTGATGGCCATCATGGCGCGGGTCGAAGGCGGCGCGATCCACCTGTCGCATCCCGAGCGCCCGGACATCAGCATCACGCCTGGCACGGATGACCAGGCGCTTTTCGATTGGCTCGCGCCCATCTACCCGGACACCCGTAGCCCCGCCGCCGCTTTGGTGCCCTCCCCGCCCGAAGGCATGTCCGACGCGCCTTTTGCTTCGATCTCCATACTAAACCATGCCTCGCGCCGTGCGCTCGGACAGAAACTGGGCCAGACCCTCGATCCGCGCCGGTTCCGCGGCAATCTCTGGATCGAAGGCCTTGCGCCGTGGGAGGAATTCGACCTTGTAGGCCAGACCCTCGCCATTGGCGAAGCCCGTTTTGACGTGGTCGAGATCATCACCCGTTGCCGTGCGACCGAGGCAAACCCCGAGACCGGCAAACGCGACGCCAACACGTTGCGCGCCCTGTCGGACGGCTGGGGGCATGAGGATTTCGGCGTCTATGCCATGGTCCGCACCGGCGGCTCCATCGCGGCAGGCGATACCGTCACGCTCGCATGACCGGCCCCGATCCCACCAACCTCACCCCCATGGCGCCCAGTTACGGCGGCACCGTGTTTCTCCAGCCCTTGGCCGAGGGACGTGTCAACGTGACTGTGGGCGCGTTTTCCTATTATGATGATCAGGACGAGACGCGTGATTTCTTCACCCGCAACGTGCTCCACCACTACGATTTCATCGGTGACCACCTGCATATCGGCCCCTTCTGCGCCATCGCCCACGGCGTGCGCATCTTCATGAATGGCGGCACCCATGCGATGGACGGGTTCTCCACCTTTCCGTTCAACATCGTCGGCCACGGCTGGGAGGAGGGGTTTGATCCCGCCACGTGGACCGCCGTCCACAAGGGCGACACACGCATTGGCGCGGACGTCTGGATCGGCAATTCCGCCACGATCATGCCCGGCGTCACCATCGGCGCAGGCGCGATCATCGCCGCCAACGCAACCGTCACGCGCGATGTCCCGCCCTATGCCATCGCCGCCGGGAATCCGGCCCAGACGGTCAAACAGCGCTTCGATGACGCCACGATCGCCCGCCTGCTGGCCATCGCGTGGTGGGACTGGCCGGTGGACAAGATCACCCGTAACCTCAACGCGATCCGCGGCGCCGACCTGTCCGCGTTGGAGGCTGCCGAATGACCCAACTTCCCTTCCCCCTCGCGGACGAGCCCGACCACGCAACAACCGAACGGGGACGCAAGCTGTTTGCCGGCAACACCGACTTCCTCAAGGGCGTTGTCGCCATGGATGGCCTGCCACCCAGTGACCGGATCGAGGTCTGTTTCGCGGGTCGATCGAATGTCGGCAAATCTACGCTGATCAACGCGCTCACCGGCCGCAAAGGCCTCGCCCGGGCCTCCAACACGCCGGGCCGTACGCAAGAGATCAACTTCTTCACGCTGACCGACTCACATTATCTCGTCGACCTACCCGGATACGGCTACGCCGAAGCGCCCGTGGCGGTCGTGCAGCAATGGCAGGCGCTTCTGAAAGCCTACCTGCAAGGCCGCGCCAACCTGCGCCGCGCGTTTGTGTTGATCGACGCGCGCCACGGCGTGAAGGCGGTGGACGAGGAAATCATGAAACTCCTCGATATCGCCGCCGTCCCCTTTCAGGCCGTGCTTACCAAATCCGACAAGGTGAAAGGCAAGGATTGCGACGCATCGCTCACCCGCACCCGCGCCGCGCTCGCCAAACACCCCGCTGCCTTCCCCGAGATCATCCTGACCTCATCGGAAAAAGGCGACGGCATCCCGACACTCCGCGCCACCATCGCCACTTTGTAACCACCCATTAAGGTTAACGCGCCCGCGCCCCTTCATCTTGGCGAAAAACTCCGGGGGTTTGGGGGCTGGCCCCCAAAGGCAACGCTTTCCACCGGATGAACGGCCCGATAACCTGCCCTGACCCCTGGTCCTAACCCCTTGCGCCCATGAAAACCCAAATGACCCGCGACTATCTCGCCACCGCCCGTACCCTGTCCGAGGCCCTGCCCTACCTGCAACGCTTCAACGACGCGGTCGTGGTGGTGAAGTTCGGCGGCAACGCGATGGGCGACGACGCTGAAATGGCGAGCTTCGCCCGCGATATGGTGCTGCTGCGTCAGGTCGGCGTGAACCCGGTTGTCGTCCATGGCGGCGGCCCGATGATCAACGACATGCTGGCCAAGCTGAACATCGAAAGCACCTTCAAGAACGGCAAGCGCGTCACCGATGCCGCCACGGTGGAGGTGGTCGAGATGGTCCTCTCGGGTCGCGTGAACAAACGCATCGTGCAGGCGATCAATTCCGAGGGCGGCAAGGCCGTGGGCCTGTCGGGCAAGGATGCCAACCTGATCACCTGCAAGGCGGCAGACCCGGAACTGGGGTTTGTGGGGGAGCCCACGGATGTCGACCCGAGCGTGATCAACAACCTCTTTGAGGATGACATGATCCCGGTCATCGCCCCCCTGGGCCAGGGCCACGCCGGCGAGACCTACAATATCAACGGCGACACCGCCGCCGGTGCCATCGCCGCCGCGCTCCAGGCCGACCGCCTGCTGCTGCTTACCAATGTCTCAGGTGTCAAGAATGCCGCAGGGGACGTGGTGACCGAGCTGACCACCGCCGATATCGAGGCTCTGATTGCCGACGGCACGATCGCCGGGGGTATGATCCCCAAAACGGAGACCGCGATGGAGGCTGTGCGGGCGGGTGTGCGCGCCTGTACCATCGTCGATGGCCGCGTGCCCAATGCCGTTCTGCTCGAGCTGTTCACCGAACACGGTGCCGGCTCCATGATCCGCGCCTGATGGATTACGCCGCCCTGCAATCCGCCGCCGCCGCGTCTCACCTTGCGGTGGTCGGCGCGTTCCACCCCGAAGCGCACCACAAGGCTCCGGAAGGCACGGGCACCCTCGCCCTTCTCGCCCCGCTGGAGCCCGGCTTCTGGGCGCATTTCACCGCCTCGCCGGAATACGAGGACGGCGCGCCGGACCCGATGGACCGCTGGTCGACCCGGGTCGTCACCGACCTCGCTGCGGCCACGAATGCCACCCCTGTCTTTCCGTTCGGAGGCCCACCCTACAGCCCGTTCATCGCCTGGGCGCAGGAGACGGGCCGGATCCACAAAAGCCCCGTGACGCTGCTGGTCCATGACAAACAGGGCCTTATGATCTCGTTCCGGGGCGCGCTGGCCCTGCGCGAGGTGATCGACCTCCCGCCCCCACCGCTCAGCCCCTGCCTGATCTGCCCCGCGCCCTGCGAAGAGGCTTGCCCGGTCGACGCGCTCTCCGAAGATGGCTACGACACCGCCGCCTGCCACGCGTTTCTTGATACCTCGGACGGTCAGGATTGCATGCAAAACGGGTGCAAGGCCCGCCGCGCCTGCCCCGTCAGCCAGGATTTCGCGCGCGACCCGGCCCAATCCGCCTTCCATATGCAAAGCTTTCACAAATGAGCCTCACCCTCCTCCTGATCCGTCATTGCAAATCCGACTGGACGGCCGGAGCGGTCTCGGATCATGACCGCCCGTTGAACCCGCGCGGACAACGGGACGCACCGCGGATCGGTGCCTGGTTGCGGTCGCAGGGCCTCACGCCTGACCTCGTCCTGTGTTCCGACGCCTGCCGCACCCGGCAGACATGGGACGGGATCACCTCGGTCCTGCCCTCGCCGTTGCCCAAGCTGGTGCTGAGCCGGGATTTCTACCTGGCAGAACCGGCAGTGATGTTGCGCGCGATCCAACAGGTCGAGGGCGCACAGACGGTTGCCGTGGTGGCCCACAGCCCGGGCATTCCGTCGCTCGCCTGGGATGTGGTGGAGATGCCGCCGGTGGAACCCGAATTCGGCACCTATCCGACAGGCGCCGTCACGGTGATCGATTTTGACGCCGAAGCTTGGGCCGACATCACACGCGGCGACGTCAGGGCCTTCGTCATCCCACGCGGGCTGCCCGACCGGGATTGATGACACACCGTCACGCACGGTTTCCAAAAAATTCGAGGCAAAACTGCGCCAGTTTATCTGCACTCAGCCACTCTTCTTCATGCTCCGTTAGGGCCTGGGGCAACAATGTGGCGGTGTTCGGGACAGGGCTTATACGCCTGTTTGTCGGACATTGTAGGGGTGCTTCAAATGGACGACCAAAGCCTGACATGGAAAGTGACGCCGGATCTTCTTGGCGTTCTCGACGCTGACGGAAAGTTCATGCGAACCAACCCGGCCTGGTTCGCCGTGCTTGGCCGCACGTCCGAAGAGATCGAAAGCCGGTTGTTCTTCGATTTCATTCATCCCGACGACATGGCCATCACCGCCAAGGCATTCGTCGATATCCAGCATGGCAAGCCGATCCTTCAATTTGAGAACCGCTATCGGCACAAGGACGGGAGCTATCGGTGGCTGTCTTGGAACGCTGTGCCCGAAGCTGACCTGTTTGTCTGCTCCGCGCGCGATGTCACCGACGCGAAAGACCGGGAAGACAAACTTGCCCGGGCGCAGGCCGACGCCGTGCTGCGCGAGCAATTCATCTCCATCCTCGGCCACGATTTGCGCAACCCGCTTGCCGGTGCCAGCTGCGCGGTGCAATTCCTGGAGCGCGAGGTTCTGTCCGAGCGAGGGCGTATCGTGCTCAACACCGCCAACCTCTCCCTTCAGCGGATGTCCAAGCTGATCGACGATGTGCTCGATTTCGCGCGTGCGCGGCTTGGTGGGGATATCGGCGTTTCGCTCAAGCCGGATGCCCGCCTGAAACCGGTTCTCCAGCAGACGGTGAACGAGATGAAGTTGGCCAACCCCACCATTCAATGGCAAGAAATCCTCGATTTCGCCGATCCGGTTTCCTGCGATCCCGACCGGATTGCGCAATTGATCTCCAACCTTTTGGGCAATGCCATTTTCCACGGCGAGCCCGGCGGCACGATCCGCATTCATGCCCGCGATGCCGGTCCGAACCTGCTCGTCTCCGTCACCAATCGCGGTGGACAGATCCCTAAAGAGATCCAGACGCAGCTCTTCGAGCCATTCGAGCGGGCCGAACCGGGAAGTTCGCAAAACGGGCTCGGCCTGGGGCTCTATATCTGCAAGCAGATCGCCGATGGGCATAACGGCGATTTCGAGGTTGAGTCCGACGGCAATGAGACGACTTTCACGCTCAAGATCCCGCGTGGTCGAAGCCTGATCTCATTGGTGACGGAGCCGATGGTAGAATTGCGCAAGACGGCCTGACCGGGCCCGCCGGTCGAAAGGCACGCCCCTCAAACAGCGAAGCGCCCGCCGCCCCGATAGGGGCGACGGGCGATCTGGTATCTGTTTGGCGGGAATTACCCTGCTACGCAATCAATGGCCGAGGATCTGGCTCAGGAACAATTGCGTGCGTTCGCTTTGCGGGTTCGTGAAGAACTCTTCCGGCTCGTTCTGTTCCACGATCTGGCCGGCATCCATGAAGATCACGCGGTTCGCCACCTGACGGGCAAAGCCCATCTCGTGGGTCACGCACAGCATCGTCATGCCTTCCTCGGCGAGCGCGATCATGGTGTCGAGCACCTCCTTGATCATCTCCGGGTCCAGCGCCGAGGTCGGTTCGTCGAACAGCATGATGCGCGGGCGCATGCAAAGCGACCGGGCAATGGCCACACGCTGTTGCTGGCCGCCCGAAAGCTGGCCGGGATACTTGTCGGCCTGTTCGGGGATCTTCACCTTCTCCAGGAAATACATCGCCGTTTCCTCGGCTTCCTTCTTGGGCGTCTTGCGCACCCAGATCGGGGCCAGTGTGCAGTTCTCCAGGATCGTCAGATGCGGGAACAGGTTGAAGTGCTGAAAGCACATGCCAACCTCGGACCGGATCTTGTCGATATTCTTCAGGTCATTCGACAGAAGCGTGCCGTCCACCACGATGGAGCCCTGCTGATGCTCTTCCAGTGCATTGATGCATCGGATCAGCGTGGATTTCCCCGAGCCGGAGGGGCCGCAGATCACGATCCGCTCGCCTTGCTGGACGGTCAGGTTGATGTCGCGCAGGACGTGGAACGTCCCGAACCACTTGTTCATCCCGGTGATCTCGATCGCGACCTCGTCAGAGACCTTCATTTGCGACCGGTCGATTTCCCGGTCCTGAATAAGCGTGTTTGCTGCGTCGGACATGGTTTCTCTCCTCAGCGGTGGTCAGTGGCGAGCTTGCGCTCGAGATATTGCGAATAACGGGACATGCCGAAGCAACAGATGAAGAAGCACAGCCCGATGAAGATGAACAATTCCCAGTAGATCCCGTTCCAATCCGTGTCGGCCCGGATCGCGTTCGAGAACCCGATCGGGTCAAACAGCCCGATGAAGACCACCAGCACGGTATCCTTGAAGAGGCCGATGAACGACGACACGATGCCCGGAATGGAGATCTTGAGCGCCTGGGGCAGGATGATCAACTGCATGCTCTGCCAGTAATTCAGGCCCAGGGAATCTGCGCCCTCATACTGTCCCCGCGGCAAGGCCGCGAGGCCGCCCCGGATCACCTCGGCGATATAGGCCGAGGAGAAGAGCGTGACCATGATGATCACCCGCACCATCAGGTCGAAATTCGATCCCGGCGGCAGGAAGTATCCCAACAGCAGCTGTGCGGTGAACAGCCACACGATCAATGGCACGCCCCGGATCACCTCGATGAAGATGACGGAGCATTTGTTGATGATGAACAGATCCGATTGCCGTCCCAGGGCCAATATGACGCCCAGGGGCATCGACAGGATGATACCCGACGCGCCGATCACGAAGGCCAGAAGGAAGCCGCCGAACGCGCGGGATTCCACCGACTGGATGCCAATGGGAAGGATCGAATGCAAGCCGCTGATCAGCGGGCCGGTCAGGTACATCCAGAACAGGATGGGCACCAGGATCGCACCAATGGTGGCCAGCATGGACCCCAACGTGCCTTCACCGAACTTGACGACGGCCCAGCCGAGGACAAACCCAAGCGCCACGACGATCGGGGTCCAGATCGACCCGCCCCACAACAGCCAGAAGCACAGGAATGGCATCAGGACGGTCAGGATCAGCATCTTGCGCGGCAGACTGTCGTAAAGCACCGGCGCAATCGCGGTGAGAAACAGGACCAGTGCAAGGATCGGACGCCAGTAGAGATCGCTGGGGTAGAAGCCGAACATCAGCTGGTCCCAGCGGTCGACCAGGACCGCCCAACAGGCCACGTCATGGCCATGCTCTCCGCTGCCGCCCCGTGCATCGCGGATCTCGCGGCATTCGTTCAGCGATCCCGCGTCCCAGATGCCGTTGAGCATCCACGGCAGGATCGCAACAAGGACGACGTAGATCACGTAGATCGAGATGATCGTCATCAACGCGTTCCACACCGATGAGAACAGGTTCTCGCGCGCCCACTTTATCGGCCCGGAGACCGTGACCGGTGGCGTCTGCTCGGGCAGCATCTCGGTGCGGACATACGCAGTGTCGAGGGCGGTTTCTGAATGCAGTTCACTCATATCACCGCTCCTTCAGTTTGACGGAGTTGTTGTAGACGTTCATCACCGCCGAAATGATCAGCGACGTCGCGAGGTAGAACGCCCCGAGGAGGAGCATCCCCTCCAATTCTCGCCCTGTCTGGTTGATCGTGATGCCGCCCAGGGTCGAGCGAACATCCATGTATCCCACCGCGAGCGCCAGTGACGAGTTCTTGGTGAGGTTCAGGTATTGCGAGATCAGCGGCGGGATGATGACCCGCATCGCCTGCGGCAGAACCACGAGGTTCATCGTCCAGGAGGCCCGCATACCCAGGGCCGAGGACGCCTCGGTCTGGCCCTTGCTGACCGACATGATGCCCGCCCGCACGATCTCGGCGATGAACGCGCCGGTATAGAGCGACAGGGCGAACCATAGCGCGATCAGGGAGTTGCGCAGATGCACACCGCCCGTGAAGTTGAAGCCCCGCAACTCGGGATAATCCAGGGTGACCCCAAGCGCGATCAGAACAAGGGTGGCAGGTAGCACAACGCTGGCCGCGCGCATCCAGAACAGGCCTGGCGGTCGTATCCCCGTGGCCTCCTGTTTTGCCTTGCCCCAGCGCCCGATGATGCCGGACACCACGATGCCACCGATCAGGGCCACCAGAAACAGCGCCCAATCTCCGAAGCTGACGGCGGGAATGACGGCGGCGGGCACGCCATCGGCGGCCTCACTCATCTCATTGCCGCCGAGCGACCGGGTGAAGACAACGTTGGGAATGTAGACGCCGCGATTGGTGACGGCCACGCTCTGGCCCAGGATCATCGAGGCCTCGGCATCCTCCCCGCGGAAATCGCGCGGTTGCGGCATGCCCTCTGTCATGACTGCGAAGATCACGATGATCCACAGCAGCAGCGGAATGTTGCGGAAGCCTTCGACATAGACCGTCATCAGGCGGCCGACGATCCAGTTCTTCGACAGGCGTAGAACACCGGCGATCACGCCTAGGATCGTTGCGAAGACGCAGCCCAGGAAGGCCACCAGAAGGGTGTTGAGGATCCCCACGAACGCGGCCCGACCGTGGGTCGAGTCGTTCGAATACTCGATCAGACGCTGGTTGATATCATACCCGGCCCGGTTTCCCAGAAAGCCGAAATCGAAATCCTTGCCAAGCGCCGACAAATTCTGGATCGCGTTTGTGACGAGCTCGAACAAGCCCCACATGATCAGAATGAACGCCACCACCTGGATCGTGAGAGACCGGTATCGGGTGTCGTAAATCAGCTGGCTGAAATGGAAAGATGGTTGCGGTGGATCCGTCAACGTCGCCATGGAATTGCCCCTGTCAGAAGGTATCGCGCGTCCCGTGCGGCGGCCCGATTATGGTGGGTCCTGCCGGATATATGAGGGTCGCTGCGCTTGGTAGTTGGTCCCGGATATGGAAAGGGCGCGACCCGTAGGTCGCGCCCTCACCAGTTTCAGAGTTTACCGGAACGGCGGGCTGTAGAGCAGGCCACCATCGGTCCACTGGGCGTTGAGCCCGCGGGCCAGGCCGATGGGTGTCGCTTCCCCGATGTTGCCCTCGAAGAGCTCGCCGTAATTGCCGCCCGCCGCGATGGCGTTTGCGGCCCAGTCGGCCTCGAGGCCGAGCATTGCGCCCAGTTCACCCTCGGTGCCGAGCAGACGGCGGATTTCGGGGTTCTCCGTGCTGCTGCCGATTTCGCCGACATTGGCAGAGGTCACACCGAGCTCTTCAGCAGAGATCAGCGCGTTCAGCGTCCAGCGGACGATATCGCCCCATTCGTTGTCGCCGTGACGGACCAGCGGGCCCAGCGGCTCCTTGGACACGATCTCGGGCAGAACGACGTGTGCAGTGGGATCTTCAAACGTGGCGCGCGTTGCGGCCAGGCCCGAAGCGTCCGTGGTGTACACGTCACATGCGCCGGCAAGGTATTGCTGCTGGGCTTCTGCATTGGTCTCGATCGGCACGGGCTCGTAGCTCATGTTGTTCGAGGAGAAGAAGTCAGCAAGGTTCAGTTCGGTCGTGGTGCCGGTCTGGATGCAGACGGTTGCGCCATCCAGTTCCAGGGCAGACGAAACGCCCAGTTCACGCGGAACCATGAAGCCCTGACCATCGTAGTAGTTCACGCCGACGAATTCAAACGCCAGGTCAACGTCACGCGAGAAGGTCCACGTGGTGTTGCGCGCCAGCAGGTCGATCTCGCCCGAAGCCAGAGCGGTAAAGCGGGTCTGGCCGGTGGTCGGGACGAATTCAACCGCGCTCGGGTCGCCGAGAACGGCGGCTGCAACCGCGCGGCACACGCCGACATCGAAGCCCTGCCATTCGCCGTTGGCGTCAGGTGCCGCGAAACCGGTCAGGCCGGTGGTGACGCCGCAATTCAGCGTGCCACGTTCCTGGACCTGGGCCAGCGTGCCACCGTCTTGTGCAGATGCGTAACCTGCGACGGCGCCAGCAATCGCGAGCGTACCGAGAAATACGGATTTTTTCATGTTTACCTCTTCCTGTGGATCCGCCCGTCGGGGTCATCTTTCCGTGTCCGTCGGGCCTTGGCATATGCCGGGAGAGCCTGTTGAACCCTCGCCGAGGCCAAAATGGGCAAATCCTGTGCATAAGGTCAAGGGTAAGGGGCGTGGAATGCCGATAGGAAACGGAGCGTTTTCGCGTACGCGTCAGGCATTCGACCATAAAATGCGCAATGGTATCTGGGCACTGCCGCCCTTTGCATCATTTTGCACAACACAGATCCCAGAACGCTTCTGCGTGAAGCAACTGGGCCTCTTTTGCGGCAGCGGCCGCTTTCGCCTCCTCATCCTCACCCCATTGCTCGATCTGCCAATCCTCATCGATTCGGCTGAGTTCGTAGGCATTCTTGGCATTTAGGCGACGTTCCGTCACCGCAAGGCCCAGAACGAGAGACCCAGTCAGCGTCACCAGATCATGCAGCGCGACCATCGAAAAGGCGTCCGTTCCGGCGACGGCATCGGCAAGATTGGCGACCGCTTGCGGCGGCTGATCCACGGGCACGATCCCCGCGCCCACATTCAACCGCGCGTCGTAGCGCTCCGCGGCCCAGTCCAATAGTGGATCCCAGCCCGCAATGTGACGTTGCGTCAGTTCCGCCGGGCCCTCGGCGCGGTAGCACAAAAGATCGGTCTCGCCATAAGCCGCGAGCATGGCGGCGACCTCCCGAAGCTGCGGCACCACCCGCTCAATCGCCGAATTCGCCGATCGTGTGTTGGGCATGGTGAGCGGTTTGATCTCCGCCTCCTGCGCGTTCCATTCCGCGGAGATGGCATCCGCCATCGGGCACGTCGGCAATATCAGAGGCAGCTTGCCAGGCGTGTTGAGCGGCTTTCCGTCAAGCGCCACTTGATAGCCGCCTTCCACTTCGGTCACCTCGGCACGGGTCCAGAACCGTTTCGCTTTCCACTCGGTCATGCGGCCTCCCACATCCGGTCAAGCGCCGTGGGAAGCGCGTCGAAATCATCCAGAACCTCCACGGCCCGCGCGGCGCGCAATGTACCCGCCGGATGGTAGCCCCAGCCAACGCCAAGCCCCCGTACCTTCGCGGAGGCCGCCATCTCCATATCGTAGCTGGTATCACCCACCATCACGGCGCGCTCGGCCGCCACGCCGGTATCGTCCAGGCAGGTCAGCACCATGGAGGGATGCGGCTTGGACGGATGATGGTCGGCCACCTGGATGGTCTGAAACATCCGGTCCCACCCGTGCAGCTCGATCAGATGATCGAGACCCCGGCGGGATTTTCCCGTGGCTATGCCCAACAGCGTATCCGGTTCGGCGGACAATATCGCCAGGGCGGCTTCGGCGCCGGGATAAAGCGGCGAATGGGCCTCGCCGGACTGGCGCAGCGTCGCGAAGCTGTCTTTGTAGGCTTCCGTCAGGCTACCGCGCAGATGGACGTGATCGGGCACCAGCCGGGCAAACGCCTGCGGCAGCGACAGGCCGACGATCGAGAGGATGTCCGTTCGCCCGGGCGTCGGCAGATTGTGGGCCTCAAACGCGCCCGCCATCGACGCCAGGATATGCCCCTGGCTATCGACCAGCGTGCCATCGACATCGAAGATCACCAGGCGCAGGCTCATAATTCCTCCTCGAACGGATCGGCAGGCACGTCGCGGGGATCCCAGCCCAGGGTCTCCCACGTCTTGGCCATATGCGCGGGCATCGGCGCGATCAGGGTCAATTGCGCGCCGGTCATCGGGTGTTTCAGGCTCAGAGAGCGGGCGTGCAAATGCAGCTTCCGGCTGATCTCACCGCCCAATTGCGCGCCCCAGCCATCGCCAAGGTTTTCCTGCCCGCTGCCGCCATACTTGCCGTCGCCGATGATCGGATGCCCGATCTCGGCCATGTGGGCGCGCAATTGATGGGTCCGGCCGGTGATCGGCACCAGGGCGCACCAGCTGACGCGACCGCCGAGGTTCGACATCACGGCATAATCCGTCTCCGCCCGCTTCGCGCCGTCCACCTGGCGCACCTCGTCGGGATGAACCGCGCGCATCTTCTCGTTTTCCCCGCCGCGCCCATGGCCCGGCGCTTTCACCAGGCCATATTTGATCGTGCCCATTTTCGGCAGCGGTGTGCCCGCGA
Organism: uncultured Roseicyclus sp.; assembly: GCA_947494975.1. GTDB lineage: Bacteria > Pseudomonadota > Alphaproteobacteria > Rhodobacterales > Rhodobacteraceae > Gymnodinialimonas. The sequence continues at coordinate 58,816 of CANLXA010000005.1, forward strand.
CGGCGGCCCAGTAAATCTTCCGCGTCGTGCGCGCGCGGAACGCATCGGTCAGCGCCTTGGCCCCCATCCGCGTCCGCGCCAGAAGCAGGACGCCGGAGGTGTCCTTGTCCAACCGGTGCACAAGGCGGGGTTTGTCCTCAAGGCCGAACCGCAATTCCTCGGCCAGCCCATCCACGTGTCTGGTCTGGCCGCTTCCGCCCTGGGTGGGCAGACCGGCGGGCTTGTTCAAGGCGATGATGTGATCGTCGCGGTAGATCACCGCCTCGCGGATCATGCGGGCGTCCTCATCCGATATGCGCGCGATCCGATCGGGCGCCGGCGCCGCTCCATCCGGCAAGGGCGGGATGCGCACCTGCTGCCCCACATCGAGGCGGGTCGATGTCTTGACCCGCCCGCCATCCACGCGGATTTCACCCTTGCGGCACATCTTCTCGATCCGGCCCTGCGGGATATGCGGGAAGATCCGGCGGAACCACCGATCCAGCCGTTGATCCCCGTCGTCCGGGCCAACCTCAAGGGTCTGAACACCACTCATGCAAACATCCCCCGCGCGACCCAAAGCCCCGCCATCAAGCCACCAATCGACAGGGCGACAGACAATACCACATAGAGCGCCGCCTGCCCGATATCGCCCCGCTCATACAGCGTCACCGTCTCAAGCGAGAACGCCGAAAACGTCGTGAACCCGCCCAGAAGGCCGGTCATCACCAAGGGCGACAGATGCGTCAGCCCGCGATGTGCGGCGACCACCACGAACACGCCCATCAGGAAGGATCCGACGACGTTCACCGTCAGGATCGGGAGCGGAAACCCACCATGCCCGAACATCCGGATCATCCCGATCCCGGTCAGGTATCGGAGCACGGCACCAACCGCACCACCTAGGGCAACTTGCAAGACAGCAATCATGGGCGGGGATTGGGCCGCGGCGCGGAGATTGTCAACGTTTGCGCTTCGCGCGCAGCCCTTCGAACCAGTCCAGACGCTTCTTCAGATCCCGCTCGAACCCGCGCTCCTTCGGCGCGTAGAAATGCGCGCGCGACATGGTGTCGGGGAAGTAATTGGCGCCGGAAAATCCATCCTCAGCGTCATGGTCATATTCATACCCCTTGCCGTATCCCTGATCCTTCATCATCGCGGTCGGCGCGTTCAGGATGTGCTTCGGCGGCGGCGCGGATCCGGTCGACTTGGCCGAAGACCGCGCGCCCTTATACGCCACATAGGCCGAGTTCGATTTCGGCGCGAGGGACAGGTAGATCACGGCCTGAGCGAGCGCCAGTTCCCCCTCCGGCGAGCCGAGGCGTTCATAGGTTTCCCACGCATCGAGGCAAACCCGCTGCGCCTTGGGATCGGCAAGGCCGATGTCTTCCACCGACATGCGCGTGATCCGGCGGGCCAGAAAGCGGGGATCTTCGCCGCCCTCCAGCATCCGGGCGAACCAATAGAGCGCCGCATCCGGATCCGATCCGCGCACCGATTTGTGCAGCGCCGAGATCAGGTTGTAATGGGCATCGCCCGACTTGTCGTATTGCGCCGCGCGCCGTTGCAGCCGGGTGGACAGCTGATCGACGTTGATCTGCCCCGTCACCTTCCACGCCGCGACCTGCTCCGCCAGGTTTAGCAGCGCCCGCCCGTCGCCATCGGCCATGGTCAGAAGCGCCTCCCGCGCCTCCGGCGTCAACGGCATGGGGTGGTGCAGTTCCAGCTCCGCGTGCGCCAGGATCTTCTCCAACGCCGCCTCGTCCAGACGGTTGAGCACCAGGACCTGCGACCGGCTCATCAACGCGGCGTTCAACTCGAAGGACGGGTTCTCCGTTGTGGCGCCGACCAGAAGGATCGTGCCGTCCTCCATATGGGGCAGGAACCCGTCCTGCTGCGCCTTGTTGAACCGATGGATCTCGTCCACGAACAGCAACGTGCCCTTGCCATTCGCATGCCGCATCCGTGCGGCTTCGAAGACCTTGCGCAGCTCCGGGACGCCGGTGAAAATCGCGCTGATCTGCACGAAATGCAGATCCGTCTCCGCCGCGAGGAGCCGCGCGATGGTGGTCTTGCCGACCCCCGGCGGCCCCCAGAAAATCAGCGACGACAGGGCGCCGCTATCAAGCATGACGCGCAGCGCGCCTTCGGGTCCCAACAGATGGTCCTGCCCGATGACATCATCAAGCACAGCCGGGCGCAGCCGATCCGCCAAGGGACGGGGTCCCTTGGGGGTATCGCTTGCGGCGGCTCCGGTGTCGAACAGATCGGCCATGGTGCCGATCTACCACTCAATGCATCTTGGATGCCATCGAAACGAAGTAGCACCGATGCGCCACACCGCCGATTTTCATGATCGGCCCGCCGGGTTCCATGTCGATGCCAAGGCGACGGCCAAGGCGCGGGATGCCGATGGGCAGAAGGCCCAGAAGCGTCGTTGCTCCAAGCTCCCGGGCCGAGCGCACCATGTGACCCATCAGGGACATCTGCACCTCGCGGCGGATATCGGTTTCCACACCCTCGGCCACGAACAGGCGATTGGCGTCCCAGATATGCTCGGCAATCGGCGCGGGCTCATCCAGAAGGTTGGCCGGGATCGCATCCAGCAAGCCACGCTGCGCATCGCGCACCATGTAGCTGTAGATCCCGCAAGAGGCCGTCGTCGGCGTCAGGCGCACACCGGCCAGCACCCGGGTGCCGTCATGCACACAGACCCAGCGGCTCTGGGCGGTGTCGTACTGGTCGAACTCCATGTCGCCCTCCGACGGGATCTCCCAGCCCATCTCCTCGATGAACGTGCGGTGCCGGGCCTTGAGCATGTTGGTGAACAAGGGTCCGTGGGTGTAGAAGTTTTCAAACGATAGCGTTGTGCTTTGCATAAGCGCCTCCTGTAGCGTGAATCGAAAAAGTCGATCACACCGCAAAAAGAGACTCATCATGTGCGACTGACGTCGCGGCGCTCAGATCAATCCGTATTCCTTTGCCCGTTGCACAGCCTCAGCCGTGGTCCGGGCCATCAATTTCTGACGAGCAGATGTCAGCCGTGCCTTGAAGGCACTTTCGGATATGCCGAGCTTGGCGGCAGCAGCAGCATGGCGGTCCCCCTCCGCGATGCGTTTCAGTGCATCGGCCTGCGCCTTGGACAGGCGGGCCGGTGGTTCGGACAGATCGTGCATCCGGTGCACGATCCTGTAGATCAGCTCCATCTCGTCATCGGTGAATTCCCGATCCGCGCGGCTGGCGCCCGCGATGGTGCGCGAGGACATCGGCCCGATCGAGGCGATCATCCCGTAGCGCAGGCCGTACTGGGCCGATTCATCGAGGATCCCGAACGGATCCGGCAGGCCGATCTGGCTCCACCGCCGCGTCCCCGTATGGCTCAGCCCCCAGGCCAGCGTCGGGTCGCGCAATCCGTAGAGCTTGGACGTGTAAACCTCCTGCCAGGTATCGGGATACGTATTCACCATGATGAGCGGCGACACGTACCGAATGTGCAGCCCGACGGCGAACCCTGCAGGGGCCGCCAACGAAAGCTCGTGCAGCAACAAGTCGAGAACCGGCGCTTTCGTCATACGACCCACCAAATAGACATGTCCATTTAGACAGGTTGCCAGAAGGGGGGTCAAGAATGATCCTGCGGCGACCGAAATCAATGGTGAGACCTATGGACAAAAGGATCGAACCCGATCTTTTTGCGCGTCTCATGAAGATGCCTTCGCAGACGCGCAATGACCTGTTCGAGTACCTCGGACAAACGCCTGTACCGGCGGAAGACGCCGCGCGCCTTATACATAAGGCGGCCAACAAGGGCGACAAGCCGGGCGGCGATACGCGCGACCGGGGTTAGGGCCCAACCGTCTGATTAGGGCGGCTTTTCCCGTTTCATGACAATTCCACGAAAAAGCCCCCCGACAACGTCGGAGGGCATATATCGTCTCGGACCTGGCGCTGCGGCTCAGTCTTCGAGCGTCTCCTCGGCTTCGACGCGGGCGCGGTCTGCAGCACCCTTGGCATCCACGTCGCGATCGACGAATTCGATGATCGCCATGGGTGCCATATCACCATACCGGAAGCCCGCCTTCATGACGCGGACATATCCGCCTTGACGTTCCGCATAACGGGGGCCCAGCACGTCGAACAGCTTCGCAACATACTGGTCCTGCTTGAGCTGCGACGCGGCCTGGCGGCGCGCATGCAGATCGCCACGCTTGGCCAGCGTGATCAGTTTCTCGATGATCGGACGAAGCTCCTTCGCCTTGGGCAGGGTCGTCTTGATCTGTTCATGTTCGATAAGCGAGCCGGACATGTTGGCAAACATCGCCTTGCGATGTTCATGGGTCCGGTTCAGGCGGCGGTATCCGCGGGCGTGACGCATGTCATTTCTCCAATCAGGTGCCCTCTACGGGCGATTTTGCTTTGTCCGGAGCCCCATGCGTTTGTGGGGCCCTCTCCTTGGGGCCAGCTTGTGCTGACCCAGTACGTTCCCCGGAACGATCCGGGCATTTGCGCGGGCGAAGATTCCTCCCCGCCCGCAAATTCTTCAGAAGTTGTCTTCGTACTTCTTGGCCAGTTCCTCGATATTGTCGGGCGGCCAATCGACGATATCCATGCCAAGGTGGAGGCCCATACCCGACAGCACTTCCTTGATCTCGTTGAGCGACTTGCGGCCGAAGTTCGGCGTGCGCAGCATCTCGGCTTCGGTTTTCTGGATCAGATCCCCGATATAGACGATGTTGTCGTTCTTCAGGCAGTTCGCCGACCGGACAGACAGCTCCAGCTCATCGACCTTCTTCAGCAGAAGCGGGTTGAATTCCAGATCGTCTTCGTCGTCCTGACGGGTCGCGGATTCAGGTTCATCGAAGTTCACGAAGATGCTGAGCTGATCCTGGATGATCCGCGCGGCATAGGCCACGGCATCGTCCGGCGTCAGCGAGCCATCGGTCTCCAGCTTCAGCGTCAGCTTGTCGTAATCCAGCACCTGGCCCTCGCGGGTCGGCTGCACGTCGTAAGACACCTTCTTGACCGGCGAATAGATCGCGTCGATCGGCATCAGGCCGATGGGCGCGTCTTCCGGGCGGTTCTTGTCGGCGGCGACATAACCTTTGCCCGTATTGACCGTCAGCTCGATATAGAGGTCGGCGCCATCGTCGAGGTGGCAGATCACGTGATCCTTGTTCAGGATCTCGATACCCGCGGATTCGGAGATGTCGCCAGCCGTCACGACGCGCGGCCCCTTGGCCGAGATCGACACGCGCTTGGGGCCTTCGGTTTCCATGCGGATCGCCACGCCCTTGAGGTTCAGGACGATGTCGGTGACGTCTTCGCGCACACCGGCGACCGACGAGAACTCGTGCAGAACGCCGTCGATCTGCACGGACGTGATCGCCGCGCCCTGCAGCGACGACATCAGAACACGCCGCAGCGCGTTGCCAAGCGTCAGGCCAAAGCCCCGCTCCAGCGGTTCCGCGACGACCGTCGCCTTACGTGCGGGATCGTTGCCCGGCTGAACGACCAGCTGGGTGGGCTTGATCAGCTCTTGCCAATTTTTGTGGATCATGCGTCGCCTCCATGCTCGTGTCGGGGGGATCCGTCCCGGACACACTCGAGGTAAAAATGACGGACCCGGGCCGTGCGAAACGCGCGACCCGGGAAAGAAAGAGCCTGCTTAGACGCGGCGGCGTTTGGGCGGGCGGCAGCCGTTATGGGCCATCGGCGTCACGTCGCGGATCGACGAGATCTGGAAGCCCAGGGCCGCCAGAGCGCGCAGCGCGCTTTCACGGCCCGAACCGGGGCCCTGAACTTCGACTTCCAGCGTTTTCACGCCGTGGTCCTGCGCCTTCTTGCCCGCATCTTCCGCGGCCATCTGAGCGGCGAACGGGGTCGATTTGCGGCTGCCCTTGAACCCCATCGTGCCGGCGGACGACCATGCGATCGCGTTGCCCTGCACATCGGAGATCAGGATTTTCGTGTTGTTGAACGAAGAGTTCACATGAGCAACGCCAGCGGCGATGTTCTTGGAGACCTTCTTCTTTGCGGGGCGACGATCGCGAGCCATACGCTAAGCCCTCCCTTATTTCTTCTTGCCGGCAATGGCCTTTGCGGGGCCTTTGCGGGTGCGAGCGTTGGTGTGGGTGCGCTGGCCGCGAACCGGCAGGTTGCGACGGTGGCGCAGGCCGCGGTAGCAGCCAAGATCCATCAAACGCTTGATGTTCATCTGCGTCTCACGGCGCAGGTCGCCTTCGACGGAATAGTTGCCGTCGATATGCTCGCGGATCTGCAGGACTTCGGCGTCCGACAGCTCATTGATGCGGCGGGAGGCGTCGATGCCAACGGCTTCGCAGATCGCTGCGGCAGACGTGTGGCCGATCCCGGTGATGTAGGTGAGCGCGATGGGAACGCGCTTGGACGTGGGGAGGTTGACCCCGGCAATACGTGCCATGTGTGGCATATCCTTTTCGTTGCGAGCCCGTGATACCAGGCCCTTTTTTCACAACGTAAGCCCGGGCATTTCGTCCCGGGCTTGCGAGGTTGATCCAGGGTTTCGAAATACGTCCGATTCCCGTGGAGATGGCGGTACGTATGCCCAACGCTGGCTGACGTCAAGGGGGGCGGCGGGTTGCCCGCAATTATTCCGCCAATCGCCTATTTCAAAGGGCGCTCAGCGCTGTCTTCGAGGCGGCGTCATGGGGCATCGCGCCGCCCCGTAGTCGCGAACGTCCGGGATGCGCCGCTGTCAGTCGAGAACGGCCGCAATCCCGCCCGCAACCTCGTCGATCTCCCCCAGGCCGGGGACCCAACGCAGCTGCCCCTTGGCGTGGTAATAACCCAGAAGCGGCGAGGTCTTCTTGTAGTATTCCATCAGCCGCGTGCGCAGGCTTTCTTCATTGTCATCCGCACGCCGTTTGAAATCGGACGCGCCGCAATTTGTGCATTTGTTGTCCGCCGGGATCGGCTTGGTCATGTCGTTATAGACCTCACCGCAGGACCCGCAGGTCGACCGCGCGGTGATGCGCTGCACCAGCGCGTCGTCGTTCACTTCCATCGCGATCACATGGTCGAGGCTTTGCCCGACCTCGTCCATCAGATCCGCCAGCGCGTCCGCCTGGGTCAGGGTCCGGGGGAAGCCGTCGAAGATGAACCCGCCGCCGCCCTGCTCCAGCTTCTCGCGGATCAGGCCGATGACGATCTCGTCGGTCACAAGTTCACCCTTGGCCATCACGTCGGCCACGACCTTGCCCATCTCGGTGCCGCTGTCCTTGGCCTCCCGCAGCATGTCACCGGTAGACAGCTGGACCATGCCGCGTCCCTCGACGAGGATACGCGCCTGAGTGCCTTTGCCCGCACCCGGGGGCCCAAGTAGTATGATGTTCATCGACGCGCTGGTCCCTTCCGCGGTTTCTTGGCGCCACTTTTGCGCCCGCGGAGTTGGGACTTCTCAAGCAGCCCTTCATATTGGTGCGCCAACAGATGCGATTGGATCTGCTGCACCGTATCCATGCCCACCGAAACGATGATCAGGATTGAAGTGCCGCCAAAATAGGCAGTAATCGCCAGGTTTGTCCGCACAATTTCCGGCATGAGACAAACTAGCGCAAGGTAACCGGAGCCCAGAACCAGGATGCGCCGCACCACGTATTCCAGGTATTCCGCCGTCCGCGCGCCGGGGCGAATACCCGGGATGAAACCGTTCTGGTTCTTCAGATTGTCGGCCACGTCTTCCACTTTGAACGAGACGTTCAGGGTGTAGAAATACGTGAAGAAGATGATCATCGACGCGAAGAACAGCAGGTAGAGCGGCTGACCGGGCCCGAAATTGGCCAGGATCCAGCCCATGACCGGGCCGTTGCCCTCCGCCCCGCCGAACGTGGTCAGCGTGGTGGGCAGGAGCAGCAGGGACGAGGCAAAGATGGCCGGGATCACACCGGCGGGGTTCACCTTGATCGGAAGGTGGCTCGACCCGCCATCATAGACCTTCATGCCAACCTGGCGGCGCGGATACTGGATGTGGATCTTCCGCAGAGAGCGTTCCATGAACACGACGAAGAAGAGCGTCGCGATCAGCATCGCGATCACGCCCAGGATCGCAGGCGTCGTGAGCGCGCCCGAGCGCCCGGTTTCGAAGAATTGCGCCAGAGCGGCGGGGATCTCGGCGATGATGCCGACGAAGATGATCAGCGAAATACCATTGCCGATGCCGCGATTGGTGATCTGCTCCCCCAGCCACATCAGGAACATCGTGCCGCCGACCAGGGTGATCACGCAGGCGATGCGGAAGAACCAGCCGGGATCGGTTGCCAGACCACCCGATTCCATACTGACCGCAAGGCCGTAAGCCTGCGCCGTCGCCAGAAGCACGGTGCCGTAGCGCGTGTATTGGTTGATCTTCTTGCGGCCCTGTTCGCCCTCTTTCTTCAGCTGCTCAAGCGCCGGCACCATCGCCGTCATGAGCTGCACAATGATCGAGGCCGAGATGTAGGGCATGATCCCAAGGGCAAAGACACCCATCCGGCTCAGCGCGCCGCCGGTGAACATGTTCAGCACGCCGCCAAGGCCGGCCGCCGCCTGATCGAAGAAGGCCTGAAGCTCAACCGGGTCGATTCCGGGCACCGGAATATAGGTCCCGATCCGGTAGATGATCAGAAGGCCAAGCGTGAACCAGATCCGTTGGCGCAGTTCGGTTGCCTTACCGAATGCACTCCAGCTCATGTTGGAGGCCATTTGCTCCGCTGCTGATGCCATACCGCCTCACTTACGCGCTAAAGCCGCTGGGTCCCGGGCGTGGGATCCTGCGGCGCGAGAAAACCTTGAGATAGGATGTAGGCGGAGAGGTCCCCGCCCACAAGCGTCACGGGGCTGAAACCCCCGTGAGTGGGTTACTCCGCCGCAGCAGGGGCTGCCACGGTGAGCGACCCGCCCGCCTTCTCAACGGCCTCGACGGCCGCTTTCGACGCGCCGGTGACCGAAATGTTCAGCTTGCCCGAAACCTCGCCCTTGGCCAGAACCCGCACGCCATCGCGCTTGCGGCGCACCAGGCCGGAGGCGATCATCGCGTCTTCGGTGATCTCGGCCTTGCCGTCGAGCTTGCCCGCGTCGATGAACTTCTGGATCAGGCCCAGGTTCACAACGGCGAATTCCTTGCGGTTGGGCTTGTTGAAGCCACGCTTCGGCAGACGCTGATAGAGCGGCATCTGGCCGCCTTCATACCCGTTGATCGCCACGCCTGAGCGGGATTTCTGGCCCTTGATACCCCGGCCACCCATTTTACCGGTGCCGGAACCGGGACCACGGCCAACGCGCTTGCGCTTCTTGGTGGCACCGGGATTGTCGTGCAATTCATGCAGTTTCATATCGCTTCTCCTTATCGCCGGACGCGCCCCCCGAAGCGAATTGGGACGGACACGGCATACCAAATGGAATATGGTCCCATCGGACCACCGGCCGCGTTTAAACAGGCGGGCGTTGCATTGCAAGCCCCGTCAGGCCCGCGGATCGCCGCCATCCCCGCGCGACGAGGTGAAGAGGGGGTTCGGATCGGGCAGCACCGCCACCGTGACCTTGCGCACCAGATCGATATTGAGATGCGCGACCAGCGCCGTCTTCAGCGCGGGCCGCCTGTCGAACAGCTTCGTCAGATCCTCGAACCGCCAGGCCAGGGCCTGCCCGCCCGGTTCCAGCTCAACCGTGGCGGAGGCCGGGTTTCCCGTAACGAAGGCGATCTCCCCCACGAAGGTATCGGGGCCGATCACCGCGTCCGCGCCATGTTTGATGATCCGCGCGTGGCCGTGATGGAGGAAATACAGGCGCTCAACCGGTTCCGCATCCACCGTCAGAGTCTGCTCCCCCTCGATCCGGGTGGCAAGCTTCAGAAAGCGCCGGAACTGGCCGGGCGACATCATCGGAAACTGCCGATAGATCGCGGAATCCTCGGCGCTCATGGAGAAGGTCGTGCGCTCGTAGATCACGACGCCGATCATCACGAGGTTCACCAGCGCCAGGGCCCCATTGGTGATCAGCGCATCCCAGAGCGGCGTCCCGGCGACAATGAAGTAATAGACGAGGTAGAGCATGCTGGCCGCCAGCATCAAAAGGCGCAGCCACAATTCATCGCGCGCCATGAAACCGAAAAGGTCAAAGACAAATGCCGCGTAGACGAGGACGCCAACGCCCAACCCCAATATCATGATCTCGCACCCCTTTTGATCGCGCGATGCTGCGGGCGGGGTCGTGGGCTGTCAATGAAGGAGCGGCGCGGGGGCGGCCCTATCCGTACCAGGCGCCCTGCCGCACGTCCGACACATCCCCCACCATTTCGGCAAAGGCCTCGGGGTCCTGCGTGCCGTCATCCCGCCCGCGGTAATGGTACGGGTAGACCACCGATGGCGCAAAGGCGCGCACGGCATCCGCCGCCGCCTCGGCATCCATCGTGAAGGGCAGGTTCATGCACACGAAGGCCAGATCGATGCCCTCCAATGCACGCATCTCCGGCACATCCTCGGTATCGCCGGAGATGTAGATCCGGTAGCCGCCCAGATCGAGGACATAGCCGTTGTCGCGGCCCTCCGGGTGGAAATTCAGCCGCCCTTCGGTGGTGTTATAGGCCGGGATCGCGGTGATGCCGACGCCGTTCCACTCGGTCGCGTCGCCATTGGCCAGGGCTTCGGGCGCCATCGCGGCGGCCATATCGGCAACGGCCGGATTGGTGATCAGATGCGGATCTGCCTCCATCAGCGCGGCCAGCGTGCCCGCATCGTAATGGTCGCCGTGCTCGTGGGTGATCAGGATCAGATCGGCCGGGGGCAGATCGGCATAATTCTCCGGCGCGCCCACCGGATCGACATAGATCACGCCGGCCGGCGTCTCCAACACCACCGATGCGTGGGAAATCGGGTGCACGGTAACGGGGCCCGCAGGCGTGTCGAACAGATCCCCGCCATGGCCATCGGCACGGAGGCGATACGGCAGGACCGTTGTTCCCGCGACAGCGGCGGCAAATGTCATCAAGGCGGTGCGGCGGGTCTGCATGGGGTGGCTCCCTTGGAAAATCGTTCGCATTAAGACCTAGCGCGCCTCGCGGGATCAGCCAGCCCTCGGTTGGGGCGGCAGAAACGTCTCCGCCGCCAGCAGGACATCAATCGACATATAATCGAGCGACAGAGCGGCCAAAGCCTCCGTCTCCTCACGAAACACCTCAACCTCGATCCCTTCGGCCATCTCGGCCAGGATCTGGTACATCCGCCCCAGGCCATAAATCGTCTCGTTCGGCGAATAGATGACCGTATGGGTCCTGACGATGGCACCCGGCGCCTGCTCGTTCACCTGCCGCAGGATCGTGCGGACAAGGTTATGGTTGATGTCGAATTCCGTAATGCCGGAATGGTCGATCAATTCCGGCCGCCCGGGGCGGTAATGCGCATCGGTCAGGTATCGGATGAAGTTTTGCTCGAACTGCTCAAAGTTGATCATCCCATGCCAGCGGGCATATAGCAGATCGCGTTCCAGGCAGGTGGAAAACTCGATAGGCATGGGGCGGGCACGGGTCCAGATGGGCAGTTTGTTGTATCATAGGGCCAAGACCCGCCGGGGCGAAAACTTTGGCGTCCTGCCCCCCCGAACGCAAATGCCCCGACCACGCTGGCCGGGGCATTCGTGAAATCCATTCGCGAAAAAGCAGCGTCAGCCGCGCTCTTCGACGATCTCGACCAGATGCGGGATCTTGTTGATCATGCCGCGGACTGAGGGGGTATCCTCAAGCTCGCGGGTCTTGTGCATCTTGTTCAGGCCCAGACCGATCAGCGTTGCGCGCTGTTCCTGGGGCCGGCGGATGGGCGAACCCACCTGTTTGACGACGATGGTTTTTGCCATTTTCCTCAGGCCTCCTCGGACACGGGCGCTTGGTCGCCATCGATCTGCGGCGCGTCATCACGCTTGGGCAGGATATCGGCGACTTTCTTGCCACGACGCGACGCCACCTGACGGGGGCTCTGCATCTTGCTCAGGCCGTCCATCGTGGCACGGATCATGTTGTAGGGGTTCTGCGAGCCGGTCGACTTGGCAACGATGTCCTTGATGCCGAGCATCTCGAAAATCGCACGCATCGGGCCGCCTGCGATGATCCCGGTGCCTTCCGGCGCGGTGCGCATCACAACCTTGCCGGCGCCGTGGCAGCCCTGCACGTCGTGGTGCAGCGTGCGGCCCTCTTTCAGGGGCACGCGGATCATCTGACGCTTGGCCTGCTCGGTGGCCTTGCGGATACCCTCGGGCACCTCTTTGGCCTTGCCTTTGCCAAAGCCCACGCGGCCGCGCTGGTCGCCGACGACCACGAGGGCTGCGAAGCCAAAACGCTTACCGCCCTTGACGGTCTTGGACACGCGGTTGATCGCAACCAGGCGATCCGCGAATTCAGGGGTCTCGTCGCGATCCTGGCGGCGTCCCCGGCGTTCGTTACGTTCTGCCATATGGCATTTCCTTATCTCAGAGACGCTGTCGCGCCGTTAAATCCGATCACAGTGAGCGCCGTGGCGCCCCTTGATCATCGAGGGCGCCCCGGTGGGAGCGCCCTTCCAATCGTTCAGAACTTCAGGCCACCTTCCCGCGCGGCGTCGGCCAGGGCCTTCACACGCCCGTGGAACAGGAAGCCGCCACGATCGAAATAGCATTCTTCGATCCCGGCCTTCTTCGCCCGCTCGGCAATCGCAGCGCCGACCTTGGCAGACGCCTCGACGTTGTTCTTGCCGACCACGCCGAGCGCCGATTCCAGCGACGAGGCCGACGCCAGCGTCACGCCATTCTCGTCGTCGATCAGTTGGACGGAGATGTTCTTGTTGGACCGATGTACCGACAGACGCGCACGCCCGTTGGCCATCTTCCGCATTTTGTTCCGGTTGCGCAGGCGGCGCTTCTGGAACAAGTCTCTTTTGCTCATAGCCATGTTTCAGCCACCCTTACTTCTTCTTGCCTTCCTTGCGGAAGATATACTCGCCCTTGTAGCGGATGCCCTTGCCCTTATAGGGCTCCGGCGCGCGCCACTCGCGAATGTTCGCTGCAACCTGTCCGACCAGTTGCTGGTCGTTGCCCTCGATCACCACTTCGGTGTTCTTCGGGCAGGTGACGGTCACACCATCGGGAACCGTGAAATCGACATCGTGGGAATACCCGAGCGACAGCTTCAGGACGTTGCCCTGCATCTGCGCACGATAGCCAACGCCGGAGATCTCAAGCTCTTTCTTGAAACCGTCGGTGACGCCGGTGACGAGGTTCTGCACCATGGTGCGGGACATGCCCCATTGCTGACGCGCGCGCTTGGACTTGCCGCGCGGCTCAACAGACACCTGGTTGTCGGCGACCGAAAGGGTCACATCGTCGGTTGCGGTGAAGGCGCGGGCGCCTTTGGGCCCCTTTACCTGGATGGTCTGACCCGACACGGAGGCTTCAACACCCCCGGGCAGCTCGACCGGTCTTTTACCAATACGAGACATTGCCGGATCTCCTTAGAAGATTGTGCAAAGCACTTCGCCGCCAACATTCTGGCTGCGGGCACTTGCATCGGACATCACGCCCTTGGAGGTGGAGACGATCGACACGCCCAGGCCCTGACGGACCTGCGGGATGTCGCCCACGCTCATATAGACGCGACGGCCGGGTTTCGACACGCGCTTGAGCTCACGGATGACGGGGGTGCCTTCGTAATACTTCAGGCTGATTTCGAAGGCCGGGTGGCCATCTTTGCCCGTCGTGGGCTCGTAACCGCGGATGTAGCCTTCGTCCGCCAGCACATCCAGAACGCGACCGCGCTGCTTGGAGGCCGGGGTCTCGACCGTGGACTTCCCGCGCATCTGGCTGTTGCGGATGCGGGTCAGCATATCACCGATGGGATCATTCATTTTTCAGATCTCCCTTACCAGCTCGACTTGACCATGCCGGGGATCTGACCGTTGGAGGCCAGATCGCGCAGCTTGATCCGCGACATTTTCAGCTTGCGGTAATACGCCTTGGGGCGCCCGGTCAGCTGGCAACGATTGTGAAGACGGGTGGCAGAGCTGTTGCGGGGCAGTTTCGCCAGCTTGAGGCGTGCCTTGAAGCGCTCTTCCATCGGCTTCGATTCATCTGCGGCGATCTCTTTGAGAGCGGCGCGTTTGGTGGCGTATTTTTCCACCAGACGCTGACGCTTAAGCTCGCGCTGAACCATGGATACTTTGGCCATGTCTTTGTTCCTTTCGCGTCAGGCGTTGAAGGGCATGTTGAAGTGCTTGAGAAGCGACTTCGCCTCGGCGTCGGTGTCCGCCGTCGTGACAATGATGACATCGATGCCCCAGACCTCATCGACCTTGTCGAAGTTGATCTCGGGGAACACGATGTGCTCCTTGATGCCCATGGCGAAGTTGCCGCGGCCATCGAAGGACGGCTTCACACCCCGGAAGTCCCGGATACGGGGCATCGCGATGGTGGTCAGACGATCGATGAAATCATACATGCGGTCGCCGCGCAGCGTCACCTTCGCGCCCAGCGGCATGTCTTCCCGAACGCGGAAGCCCGCGATGGATTTCTTTGCCGTGGTGACGATGGCATGCTGGCCTGCGATGGCGGTCAGGTCTTCCTGGGCCGATTTGGCCTTCTTGGAATCGCGCACCGCTTCCGCACCGCACCCGATGTTGAGAACGATCTTCTCAAGGCGCGGGATCTGCATGTCGTTCTTGTAGCCGAATTCCTCTTTCATCGCGGGCTTGATGGTCTCGCGATAAGCGGTCTTCATGCGCGGGGTGTAGTTTGCTTGGTCCAGCATCAGATCACGTCCCCCGTGGTCTTGGCGAAACGCACCTTCTTGCCGTCTTCGATCTTGAAGCCGACGCGGGTGGCTTTGCCGTTTGCATCGAGAAGCGCCAGATTGCTCAGCTGGATCGGCATCGCTTGCGGGATGCGACCGCCCTGGCTGGACTGGCTCTGTTTGGTGTGGCGCACGGCGATGTTGATGCCGTCCACGATGGCCTTGCCGGCAGTCGGGTTCACGGAAGTAATCTCACCTTCCTTGCCCTTGTCCTTGCCGGCCAGCACGACGACCTTGTCGCCCTTTTTCAGTTTCGCAGCCATGTCACAGCACCTCCGGCGCAAGCGAGATGATCTTCATGAAGTTCTTCGCGCGCAGCTCACGAACCACCGGCCCGAAGATACGGGTGCCCATCGGCTCGTTGTTGTTATTCAGAATAACGGCGGCGTTGCGGTCGAAGCGGATGGCGGTGCCATCGTCACGACGAACTTCCTTGGCGGTGCGCACGACGACGGCCTTGCGGACATCGCCTTTCTTCACGCGACCGCGCGGGATGGCTTCCTTCACCGAGACGACAATGATGTCCCCCACGGAGGCGTATTTACGCTTGGAACCACCCAGAACCTTGATGCACTGAACACGGCGCGCGCCGCTATTGTCAGCAACATCCAGATTGGTCTGCATCTGGATCATTTGGTTTCTCCCGACGTCCCGGACCGGCCTTTTGGCACATTGGCCCGGGGGTTTCGTTCAAACCGAGATGTGAGCGTCAGGCGACGATCACCTCCCAGCGTTTCGATTTGGAGACCGGGGCGCATTCCTGAATGCGAACCTCGTCCCCCACCTTGAAGGTGTTCTCCGGATCATGCGCCCGATACTTCTTGGACTTCCGGATGGTCTTCTGCATGACCGGGTGCTTGAAGCGACGCTCCACGGATACGGTCACGGTCTGTTCGTTGGCGTCGCTGGTCACGGTGCCGGTCAAGATACGCTTGGGCATGAATCAGGCCTCCGCAGCGGCTTGAGCCGCTTTTTCGTTCAGAATGGTCTTCACCCGCGCGGCGTCACGGCGAACCTGACGCATCCGGGCGGTGTTCTCGATCTGGCCAGTGGCCTGTTGGAAGCGGAGGTTGAAGGCCTCCTTCTTCAGCGCCGTCAGCTCATCACGAAGCTGGTCCGGCGTCTTGTCACGCAGTTCCTGGGCGTTCATCGCCTTTGTCCTTTCAACATCACCAGCCGGCCGCGCGAAGCGTCACCGTGATTCTGGTGGAGTTCGGTGAATGAAGGGGCCGTATAGGGGGGGATGATCCGTTATGCAAGCGGTACCTGTCAGTTCAAGGACAAGGCGTCTATCATCAACAGATCCTTCATTAACTCTTCTCGGGTAACAGGGAAGTTTTCCTGCAGGTCGTATGCTGGCACGCGGCGATGATAGTAATTTCTGACCAAGACATCACCGCGCATTTGAAGATTGAAGTACGCGATTTCGCCTGTCGTTGGATCGCCGACATAATTCGGGCAGTATACGATCGAAATGTTCACGTTCTCTGGCGTGGTTTGCGAGCTCTGAATGAAGGCGCCATCGCATGCTTCCTGAACCCGACTGTAGATGCCGCCCATATAACCATCGACAGATCCGGAAAGCGGCGTTTCCGCGTGGATCGCGTAGAGTTGCGACCAGTTGTCGAAACTCTCCCCTCGGGGAATGTATTCCAAAATGAAGACCCGCGTGTTGTTGGGGCTGACACCATTTTGACGCGAGACCTCTACCTCATCGAGTCCTGTTTCAGACGTGATCCACGGAGGGGCAGAATAAGTTGCGGTCATGCCAAACAGATCGACCACAAAGGTAGGTGCCTCACTCTGCGCATTCGCGCTTGAAGCCAGAACAAAAAGAAACGGAATAACGCGCATGTAAATCGGCCTTGAATGTGGAACGCCCACTACAACCCTAGCCGACAACAGGCATCGCTCAAACCCCCGCCGCCTTCCGCAACGCCGCGTTCATCCGGCTCGGCCAACCCGGGCCGTCTTTCTTGAACCCCTCCAACCCTTCCGCGCAAATCGGACTGTCGCGCTTCACTCCCACCCATAGTTAAAACTCACACTCACCCGATCATCTTCATCCATATTCATCGGCACCTCGTGCCTGAGCCAGCTTTCCCACAGCAGCACATCCCCCGCCTTCGGGCCGGGATAGACAAACCCCCGCAATTCCTCGCGGCACTCCTTCTTCCGGTTCGGCGCGGCCATCATCATCGCGTGGCGCGGGTCTTCCAGCTTGATCGATTTCGCGCCGGGCGGAACTGTCACATAGGTCGTGCCGGAGATCACCGAATGCGGGTGGATGTGGGACGTATGGATGCCGCCTTCGGGCAGGATGTTGATCCAGATATCCTCCAGCTTCAGGTCTCGCCCCTCCAGATCGAATTCCAGATCCTCCGCAAAGGCCGCGACATGGGCGTCGAGCGCCTCCACGACGGTCGCAAAGATCGGGAACCGCCAGGGCAGGTCCGTCAGCGACGCGTAGGAGGTGTAGCCGGGATAGCCGTTCTCCTCACACCAGGCGTTGCCCGCATCGTCATCCTCGGCGATGGAGAAACAACTCGCCTCCAGCTCGGCATGGTCGATGGAGGGCCCAAGCTCTGCCAGCTTGGCGTGGTAGAGGCGGGTCGCGAAGAGGGATTTGATATTGGCCATGAGATGCGAATAGCAGAGCCGCCCGCCCGGCAAAAGCGGGGCACGGCGGGTTCCGACAATTGCACGTAAATCCCCGCGCGTAGAAAGATTTCGGAAAGCAGAAGGGGCTAGACCGGCCTGCAACGCTGATTTCACATGCGGGGCTTGGCCAGAATGGCGCTTCAGACGATCCGGATTTGGGCCCTGCGCCTGTGTTTTCTTTTCGCCGCGCCATGTTTTGCCCACGCGGATGTCGCGCCGCTCATCACCGCCTCCGCGCAGCCGCTGTTCGGCCGGGCCGATGCGGCCGCACCCGCTTCAACCGGATCGCTCTTCACCGGAACACAATCGGGCAGCCTGTTCGCCCCCCTGCCCCCCCGCGCCCGGATCGAACCGGGCCTGCCCCGGGGGCTTGGGCCCCAGACCCCCATCGCGCAACTTCTGTCCCTGATCGCCCGCGCCGAAGCGGGCCGCGACGGGTATGATGCCGTGCAGCACGGCGCGCGCATCCGCACCCCGCGCCCACCGACCCAGATGACATTGGGGGAGATCTACGCCTGGATCGATGCCACGCCCGGCCAGCCCCACGCCATCGGCCGCTATCAGTTCATCCCGCCAACCCTCCGCCGCGTGGCCCAGATCCGCGGGCTTGGCCCCGACACGCGGTTCACGCCCGACGTGCAGGACGCGCTGGCGCTGGTTCTCCTGGAAGACGCCGATCTGCACGCGTTCGAGGCCGGCGCCCTGGGCCGTCGCACCTTCATGCGCAACCTTGCGCGGATCTGGGCGGGCCTGCCGCTGCCCAACGGGCAGAGTTACTATGAGGGCTATGCGGGCAACCGGGCGAGTATGTCGTGGGCGGAGTTCGAGAGCAGCGTCGCGCGGATCTGGCCCACGGGCTAGACGGCCACGATGTTCCCGGCTTAGCTGCGCGCCATGACGCACGACGCCCTCGATACCGCCTTTCGCCGGTTGGACGGCCTGAACCTCTCCGCCATCCAATCCTCCGGCGACTGGGGCCTTGGCCGCATGTTCAGCCACTTCGCCCAAGGGGTCGAGTTCTCCATGTCCGGCTACCCGGAAGAGAAGCCGAGGCTGTTCCAGATGACGGCGGGAAAGCTGGCCTTCACGATCTTCAAGCTGCGCGGTCGGATGAGCCACGGGCTGGATGAGCCGATCCCCGGCGAAGTAATCGGCGATGTGTCCGCCGAAGAGGGATTGCAGCGGCTTTGGCTGTCGCTGGACCAGTTTCGGAAATTCGATGGCGCGCTGCGGCCGCATTTTGCATTTGGCCCCCTACCCAAAGAGCACTTCGCGGTCGCTCACCTGATGCATATCGAGAACCATCTGGAACAGGTGCGGGTGGAGTGATCTACCGAATTGGCGGCAAGATCGCCTCTATCTCATCGACCTCGTAGAACATTGGCGGGGGCGGATAGTTATGCGGCTCTCTTGATGGAAAACCCGCCACCTCGAGAACCCAGGTATCGATGTCGGACGGCAATTGGCCTTCATACGCGCCGCCGCAAATTTCGACGGCCAGTACGATGAACCACGGCATGGGTCGCCGGAACAGGGCCCGACTGAATGGATTATCTTCCCGGTACGTGTCATAGACAGCGGGAGGGTCTGACCGAAAGTCAGCTGCTGCCATCCATGTGACATGCCAACCGATGTAATCCACGAACAAAAACGCGGAGTCCCCCTCGCGTATCACTTGCACGTCCCTGCTGATCCAGAACAATCGGTTGAGGCACTGTGCGATGGCCTCAGGGCTCCGGGCGTTCGTGTCATGACGCTGCGACAGCACGGCACCACCGCTCACAGCAAAAACCATCGCCAATCCAAGGACAGCAATCGCCCTTCGCCATGATCGCACAAACTCGCTCATGCCTTAGACGTGGGGTCTGATCGCCGACAAAAAAGAGCCCCCGCCGATTTCTCAGCGGGGGCCTGTTATCATCAAACCGTCGGAAAACGCTTACGCGGTCCCCACCTTACCAGTCTTCGCGCACCACGGTGCGGGTCTTGACCGGCAGCTTCATCGCGGCAAGGCGCAGGGCCTCGCGGGCGATGGGTTCGGCCACGCCGTCGATCTCGAACATGATCCGGCCGGGCTTCACCTTGCAGGCCCAGTAATCGACCGACCCCTTCCCTTTACCCATCCGCACTTCGACGGGCTTGGAGGTGACAGGCGTATCCGGGAAAATCCGGATCCAGACGCGGCCCTGACGCTTCATGTGGCGCGTCATGGCCCGACGGGCGGCTTCGATCTGGCGGGCGGTGACGCGCTCGGGCTGCAGGGCTTTCAGGCCGAAGGTGCCGAAGGTCAGATCGGATCCGCCCTTCGCTTCGCCCTTGATCCGGCCCTTTTGCATCTTGCGGAACTTGGTCCGTTTGGGTTGCAACATCTCTCAGCCCTCCTCAGCGGTCACGGCGCGGACGCGAGGCCCCGCCGCTTTCCTGAAGCTCCTGCTGGCGACGGTCACGGGCCGACGGATCGTGCTCCATGATCTCGCCTTTGAAGATCCAGGTCTTGATGCCGATGATGCCATAGGCCGTTTTCGCTTCGGCATGGGCATAATCGATGTCGGCGCGGAGCGTATGCAGGGGCACGCGACCCTCGCGATACCATTCGGTCCGGGCGATCTCGGCGCCACCAAGGCGGCCCGCGACGTTCACCCGGATCCCGAGCGAGCCCATCCGCATGGCGTTCTGCACCGCACGCTTCATCGCACGACGGAAGGACACACGGCGTTCCAGCTGCTGAGCAATGCTCTCGGCAACCAGTTGCGCATCCAACTCGGGCTTGCGGATCTCAACGATGTTGAGGTGCAGTTCCGAATCCGTGATCTTCGACAGCGCCTTGCGCAGGCCTTCGATATCCGCACCCTTCTTGCCGATGATCACACCCGGACGGGCCGAGTGAATGGTCACGCGGCACTTCTTGTGCGGACGCTCGATGATGATCTTCGAGATCCCGGCATCGCCGGGGTTCTTCTTCTCGACCTTGGCGAGGTGTTCCCACCAGCCGGTCTTGATGAATTCGCGGATCTTGATGTCTTCCAGCAGCAGGTCACCGTAATCCTTGGTGTCTGCGTACCAGCGGCTGTCCCAGGTCCGGTTGACCTGAAGACGCATGCCGATGGGGTTAACCTTATGTCCCATTAGGCTGTCTCCTCAACCTGGCGGACCTTGATGGTCAGCTCTGCAAACGGCTTGTGAATGCGACCGAACCGGCCACGGGCCCGCGGACGCCCGCGCTTCATGACAAGGTTCTTGCCCACGAATGCTTCGGCAACCACCAGCTCGTCAACGTCGAGGCCGTGGTTGTTTTCCGCATTTGCGATGGCCGACTGAAGGCATTTCTTCACGTCGATCGCGATACGCTTCTTGGAGAAGGTCAGGTCCGTCAGGGCCTTTTCCACCTTCTTGCCGCGAATGAGGCCGGCAACCAGGTTCAGCTTCTGCGGGCTGGTCTTCAGCATGCGCAGCTTGGCCATCGCCTCGTTATCCGCCACGCGGCGGGGATTTTTATCCTTGCCCATGGCTTACTTCCTCTTGGCTTTTTTGTCGGCGGCGTGGCCGTAATAGGTCCGCGTCGGCGAATATTCCCCGAACTTCTGGCCGATCATGTCCTCGGTGACGTTCACCGGGATATGCTTGTGACCATTGTAGACCCCGAAGGTGAGGCCCACGAATTGGGGCAGGATGGTGGAGCGGCGCGACCAGATCTTGATGACCTCGTTGCGACCGGATTCCTTGGACTTTTCGGCCTTCTTGAGGACGTAGGAGTCGACAAAAGGACCTTTCCATACGGAGCGGCTCATGACTTAGCGCCCTTTCTTCTTGGCGTGACGCGAGCGGATGATCAGCTTCTGCGACGCCTTGTTCTTGTTGCGGGTGCGCTTGCCCTTGGTGTCCACGCCCCAAGGCGTGACCGGCGTACGGCCACCCGAGGTCCGACCTTCACCACCACCGTGGGGGTGATCGATCGGGTTCATGGCGACACCGCGAACCGAGGGACGCTTGCCCATGTGACGCACGCGACCGGCCTTGCCGAGGTTCTGGTTCGAGTTGTCGGGGTTCGACACCGCGCCAACCGTGGCCATGCACTCCTGACGGACCAGCCGAAGCTCACCGCTCGACAGGCGGATCTGGGCATAGCCCCCGTCACGGCCGACGAACTGGGCATAGGTGCCCGCCGCGCGGGCGATCTGGCCGCCCTTGCCGGGCTTCAGCTCGATATTGTGGACAATCGTGCCGATCGGCAGGCCGCTGAACGGCATCGCGTTGCCCGGCTTGATGTCCGCTTTGGTGGACGAGACGACCTTGTCGCCAACCGCCAGACGCTGGGGCGCAAGGATATAGGCCTGCTCGCCATCGTCATACTTGACCAGCGCGATGAACGCGGTCCGGTTGGGGTCATATTCGATCCGCTCGACTGTGGCCGAGACGTCGAACTTCGTCCGCTTGAAATCTACGATGCGGTAAAGGCGCTTGGCCCCACCACCACGACGACGCGCCGTGATCCGTCCGGTGTTGTTCCGGCCGCCCTTCTTCGTCAGACCCTCGGTGAGGCTCTTGACGGGACGTCCTTTCCACAGCTCCGAACGGTCGATCAGTACCAGCCCACGCTGGCCCGGCGTCGTCGGCTTATACGACTTGAGTGCCATGTTAACTGTCTTCCGTTTTCTGTGCGCCCGACCCCCGGGGCCAGGCTGATGTTAAAGGCCCCCGTAGGTGCCCGTAGAGATGGTCATACAACCAAAAACGACAGCCCCGGACGAATCCGGGGCCATGCCGATGGGGTCGTTTAGGGGGTTCAAGGAGGGGGGTCAAGTCAACACAAGAGACCGCCCCATCACAGCGAGATTGAGAACGTCGCACCCTTGCCGACACCATCGGAATTTACGGCGACGCGACCGCCGTGGGCCTCAACGATCTCGCGCACATTCGCCAGCCCCAATCCGGTTGAAGACTCGCCACCCGTTGGCTTCGCCGAAAGGGTTTCAAACCGCCCGAAGGCGCGCACAAGATCCCCGTCGGTCAAGCCCTGCCCATCATCGATCACCGAGACCTTTTGGCCCTCCGCCACGACGCGCACATTGCCACCCGGATGGGTGTATTTGACCGCGTTGCTAATAAGGTTGTCGACCGCAAGCACCATCAACTCCGCATCTACTTCGACAGGAGCGGCCGCCTCGAAATCGCAGGTCAATGTAATCGACTTGCTGTCCGCCGGGCTGCGGTTGGCCTCACAAGCCATCTCGCAGATTTGGCTCAGATCGACAGAGGCGCGTTGCAGGCTAAGGTTCCGGTCTTCGTCCCGCACACGGGTCAATGTAGCCGTGATCAGGTCAGACACCTGCTCGACTTTACCGATGAGTTTCTCGATGATCGCATCCAGCTTCTCAAGATCAGGTTCTTGGCGCTGCACCTGTGTCTGCGCCAAATCCGCTTGGGCCAGAACCACCGCCAAGGGGTTTCGCAAATCATGGGCAATGATACCAAGCAACCGCGTCTTGAAGGCGTTGGCCTCTCGCGTGGCCAGATGTGCGGCACTCAACCGGCAATTTGCCGAAACCAGGTCATCAATCAATTTCTGGCGCTCTTCGTCATGTACTAGGCGCTGCAATTCGGCCTCTGCGCGCATGGCAAAAATCTGCAAGATGGACTGCACTTTGCTTGGATCCGCAATCTCATCCTTCGAGAACACTGCGATATTGCCGACCACGCGGCCATCGCGATCATGTAATGGGCAGCCGCAATAGCTTTCGAAATCCGCCTCACGCGGGAAATCATCGGCAAGCTCGTGGGGCACGGTCACTGTGCTGCCCTCATAGGTCAGCTTGCAGGGCGTTCCGACAAGGTCATAGACGAAACTATCACCGGGCGCGCCGTCACGCAGCGAGCAGATCACCCGCGCGGCGGTCGGTGGGGCGCCCTCACCGATAGACAAAAATACAAACGATGCCGACATCGACGTCTTCAGCGCGTCAACCAACCCGTGCAGGAAATCCAACCCGATCTTGTCGGCCGTACCGCTCGCCACCTGGGTCAGGATGTCTCGATAACTCATTCGCGCGTAGGTCATGTGATAAAGGCCATCTCAAATTCCACTCCGCCAAACGACAAGCCATGTTTTAGCGCGGTCAACACGAACGCCACAAGCAAGCATTGACGCGAGTTCCGGTGCCTAAGTGTCAAAACAACACCCCCATCGTCCCCAACGACACCACCAGAAACAGCACCGTCATGATCCCGCCGGACGTCATGAAGTCCGTCACCTTGTAGCCCGCCGGTCCCATGATCAGGGCGTTCACCTGGTGGGTCGGGATCAGGAAGCTGTTCGACGTCGAAACCGCAACGTCAGAGCAAAGATCGCAGAGGTGTCACCAACCGCGTTGGCGGACTCCAACGCGCGCAATTCTGAGCACGAAAAACCCCGGCTGCTTTCGCAGCCGGGGTTCCCGATTTGCAAAGGTGGGGTTCACCCCCCGGGATGCATCAAAGACCGGTCGACACGTCGATCGTGTTGCCCTCTTCGAGCGTCACATAGGCCTTCTTCACGTCTTTGCGTGTGCCCATCTGGCCGCGGAAGCGCTTGACCTTGCCTTTGGTGATGGTCGTGTTCACGGCCTTCACCTTGACCCCGAACACCGTCTCGACGGCTTCCTTGATCTGCGGCTTGTTCGCATCCATCGCCACTTCGAAGACCACCGCGCCGTTTTCGGACGCCATGGTGGATTTCTCGGTGATGATCGGCTTGCGGATCACGTCGTAATGTTTTGCGTCAGCGCTCATTTCAGGCGAGCCTCCAGTGCTTCGACACCCGCCTTCGTGAGCACCAGCGTGTCACGCTTGAGGATGTCATAGACGTTTGCGCCCATGGACGGCAGCACGTCGAGGCCGTCGATGTTGCGGGCGGCCATGGCGAAGTTTGCATCCACGTCGGCACCATCGATGATCAGCGCCCGCTTCCACCCCAGCTCCTTGACCTGTTTGGCCAGGGCGGAGGTCTTGGCGTTGTCCATCGCGGCGCTGTCGATGATCACCAGGCTGCCTTCGGCGGCCTTGGCGCTCAGCGCGTGACGCAGACCCAGCTTGCGGAACTTCTTTGTCAGCTCGTGGCCGTGGCTGCGGGGCGTCGGCCCCTTGTAGACACCACCCCCCCGGAAGATCGGCGCCGAGCGCGCGCCGTGGCGTGCGCCACCCGTGCCCTTCTGGCGATAGATCTTCTTGGTGGAATAGCTGACTTCCTTGCGGGTCTTCACCTTGTGGGTGCCGGCCTGCGCATTGTTGCGCTGCCAGCGGACGACGCGATGCAGGATATCGGCGCGCGGCTCCAGCCCGAACAGGGCTTCGTCCAGGTCGACCGATCCGGCTTTCTTGCCGTCAAGTTTGATGACGTCGACTTTCATGCTTCATCGTCCTTCTTCTCGGCATCGCCACCTTCGGCGGCGTCAGAACCAGCGTCACCCTCGGGGGCGGCGTCGCCTTGGGCAGCAATCTCGGCTTCCGCGGCTTTCAGCGCCTCGGCTTCCGCGGCGGCCTGCTCTTCGGCCAGGCGCTTGGCTTCGGCTTCGGCTTCCGCAGCGGCGGCAGCAGCAGCTTCCTCGGCGGCTTTCGCAGCTTCCGCAGCGGCGGAGGCCAGGGCGGCGGGCAGAATGGCGTTCTCGGGGAACGGCTTCTTGACCGCATCCTTGACCGTCACCCAACCGCCCTTGGAGCCGGGAACGGCGCCTTTGACCATGATCAGGCCACGGTCGCTATCGGTCTTGACCACCTGAAGGTTCTGCGTCGTAACCCGCGCCGCCCCCATGTGACCGGCCATCTTCTTGCCTTTGAAGACGCGGCCGGGATCCTGACACTGGCCCGTGGAGCCGTGCGAGCGGTGCGAGATCGACACACCGTGCGAGGCGCGCAGACCACCGAAGTTCCAGCGTTTCATCGCACCGGCAAAGCCCTTGCCGATCGACGTGCCCGTGACATCCACGAACTGCCCTTCGAAGTAATGGTCGGCGATGATCTCTTCGCCCACTTCGATCAGGTTGTCGGGGTCCACGCGGAATTCCACCAGCTTGCGCTTGGGTTCCACACTCGCCTTGGCAAAGTGCCCGCGCATCGGCGCGGAGGTCCGCTTGGCCTTGGCCGTCCCCGCGCCCAGCTGAACGGCCGAATAGCCGTCGCTGTCGGAGGTCTTCTTGGCCACCACCTGCAATTTATCCAATTGAAGAACGGTCACAGGGATCTGCTTGCCGTCTTCCATGAAAAGCCGGGTCATGCCGACTTTTTTCGCGATCACACCAGAGCGCAACATATCCAGAGGCCCCCCTTAAACCTTGATCTCGACATCCACGCCGGCGGCGAGGTCGAGCTTCATCAGCGCGTCCACCGTCTGCGGGGTCGGATCAACGATATCGAGCAGACGCTTGTGGGTGCGGATCTCCCACTGGTCGCGGCTCTTCTTGTCCACGTGCGGACCACGCAGAACGGTAAACTTCTCGATCTTGTTCGGCAGCGGGATCGGGCCACGCACCTGCGCACCGGTGCGCTTGGCCGTGTTTACGATTTCCTGCGTGGAAGCGTCGAGAACCCGATAATCAAACGCCTTGAGGCGGATACGGATATTCTGGCTGGCAATCGCCATGCTTGTCCCCTTCTAACGGGGTGTCAACGGATTGGACGATACAGGCTCATCCTGCACCCTCGTCGCGTCTTTTTCAGCCAACGAAAAAAGGCACGCCGTGGCGCACCCCCGTTGGATGTGGGGCGTATAGGGGGAATCGTGTGGTGGGGCAAGAGCGATTTGCCCCGTAGACCTGGCTTTCAGCCCGAACTCCCAAACCGCAGGGCGGGACTTGTCCCGCGGGATCACAAGGCCTCGCCATCGACGGGCCGGGGGCTGTCGATCCAACAGAGGTTCAGGCCACTTTATACCCGCCAAGTCCCTCTACCGAATTTTTGGAGCGCCAAGCCTCACCCAAATCGACAGGCCGCCGGACAGGCCCGTCGATGGCGGGGCGGCTCCGCCGCTGTTAACCCGCTTGGGTGGTTCGCTTAGTGGCGTTGCGCTTTACGCCACCAACGGGCAGCGAAGCACTTGTAGCTTCTTTAGGAGGCCTGCTTCTTTGAGCGCTGTGTGGAGGCGGTCGGATAAGAACAGTGATTTGGAGAAATTGGGGTCTCTCCACAGGTCGGGACCCTTTGCCACATCTGCATCGAACACGAAATCCCCATCGACGGCCTCCGGTCGTGGAATTGCGAGGTGCTTCGTGTCTTCATAGGGAGGCACCTCGAAATTGCGTGACTTCTCGCGCAGGAAGCCCTCTTTCCAATTTCCAATCCAGATGGCGTGCCACTCGCCCTCAAACGGCGTTTTCTTGTCGCGTTTCAGCAAGGTGACAGGCCAGGATTTGAGCCGTCCAAGATCAAACTGCTTCAACACGTCCAAAAATTCGCGAGAGATGGTCAGGAACACTGACGCAACATGTATCGCTTTGAGTGTTTTTCCTCTCGCTCCAGCCATCGGCGGGTCGACCCAGAAAGTTTGTGGGAAGACTGAAGTGTCCACGTCATCTCTTCTCGCATATTCCCGCCAAACCTCATTGCGCTCGTCAACCGTCATCTGCTCCAACATGTCGGCGGTGAACCCGTAGCGCGAGTGCATTTCGCCAAGGACGCGAAGGTACCAGATGTCTTGCTCTTTTGTTTCGCTCATATCCGCTCTCAAATCCCTTTTCCGCCAGCCTTCGCAATCATTCTGACGTCCCATAGGTGGGGCGCAACCCACGCGCGCCCGTTTTCGAAAACGGGTGGGACGCGCTTGCGAAAGCGCGTGTTCGAGGGTCGTTTGAACGGCCTTACCGCACCTCCTCGGGCCTCTCGCCACTCCTTGCAGCGGTAAATTTGGGGCGTTTTGCGAATTAAAAGGGGGTCAAAAGGATCCGGTTTTTCGTTTTCGACCAGAGGGATAGCCGCCCCGCTCAACCTTGATAAGGGGCGAAGTGGGCGCAGAAGAGGGCCCCGCTTGGTGGGGCCGGTCAAGCGACCAGGCTGAGGATGTCTGTCGCCGTCGAAAGGGGACAAGCGCAGGCCGAAAGGAAGCGGCCCTGCCCGGCTCCCATCGCGCCACCACCTCCCGGCAAGTTCCTCGGCCTCCCAGGGAACGACTTCGCCTCTGGCGGGTTTCCTCCGCATCAGATCGACCAAATTCCGAATGGAGGAGAAAGCCATGGCCATTGCCAATCTCAAAGACGTCTATCACGACCAGCTTCAGGACCTCTACAGTGCCTGCAAGCAATCCATGGAGGTCACGACGGAATTGGGTCGCGCCGCCAAAAATGACGAGCTGCAGCGCGCCCTGAACGACGCCGTGCAAGGCATCGCAGAGGGCATGGAGAAGGTCGCGGAACTCTGCAACGACCATGGCATCGACCCCAATGGCGAGCATTGCAAAGGCATGGAAGGTCTTGTGAAAGAGGCGCGGGCCCATGGCCTCGACGACAGCATCACCGATGCCGACGCCCGCGACGCGATGATCATCACGCAATATCAGCGCATGGCCCATTATGCGATTGCGGGCTATGGCTGCCTGCGCGCCTTCGCCAACCGCCTGGGTCTCGACGGCGACGGTGCGGTGCTTTCGGACTGCCTCGACGCCTCCTATGATGGCGACCGCCGCATGACCGACATCGCGACCGGGGGCGTGAACGAAGCTGCGGCCTGATCCGGCGCCAATGCCTGTCCGAAAGGTCGCCCCGCCTCGGGGCGGCTTTTTCGTATGAGGCCGCTGCCCCCGCCGGATCATGGTTACTGTTTCGTTAACGCGATCCGGGTTTCCGTTTTATAACAGGCGCTTGAGTATCTTGTGCAAGCTTGCACAAGGACGGGGGCGGACAGGAAAAAGGCCCCGCGTTTGGCGGGGCCTTTGCTTTGATTGGCAACCGGGGTGGTCGGCGCCGCTCTCGGGATCATTTGGCTTCGCCAAATAACCCTGCCGCAGGTGCCGCTCACTGGTGATCGTCTCCCAGATCAGCCTTTCATGACAAAGGGGCCCGAGGGCCCCTTTGCATTACCGGCTCACGCGCATCGGCCGTTCAGGCCGCTACGCTTACTCGATGATCTTCGACACCACGCCCGCACCCACGGTGCGGCCGCCTTCGCGGATCGCGAAGCGCAGGCCCTGTTCCATCGCGATCGGCGCGATCAGTTCCACGTCGAACTTCAGGTTGTCGCCCGGCATCACCATCTCCGTGCCCGACGGCAGGTTCACCGTGCCGGTCACATCCGTGGTCCGGAAGTAGAATTGCGGGCGGTAGTTCGCAAAGAACGGCGTGTGGCGGCCGCCCTCTTCCTTCGTCAGGATATACGCCTCGGCCTCGAACTTCGTGTGCGGCGTCACCGAGCCGGGCTTGCACAGCACCTGGCCCCGCTCCACCCCGTCGCGATCCACACCCCGCAGGAGCGCGCCGATATTGTCGCCCGCCTCACCGCGATCCAGCAGCTTGCGGAACATCTCCACGCCCGTGCAGGTCGTCTTCTTGGTGTCGCGGATGCCGACGATCTCGATCTCGTCACCCACATTGATCACGCCCCGCTCGACCCGGCCGGTCACAACCGTGCCACGGCCGGAGATCGAGAACACGTCCTCGACCGGCATCAGGAACGGCTGGTCCACGGCGCGCGCCGGCGTCGGGATGTAATCGTCCACCGCCTGCATCAGCTCGCGGATCTTGCCTTCGCCGATCGCCTCGTCCCGGCCTTCCATCGCCGCCAGCGCCGAGCCCGCGATGATCGGAATGTCGTCGCCGGGATACTCGTAGGAGCTTAACAATTCGCGAATTTCCAT
Source organism: uncultured Roseicyclus sp. (assembly GCA_947494975.1). GTDB lineage: Bacteria > Pseudomonadota > Alphaproteobacteria > Rhodobacterales > Rhodobacteraceae > Gymnodinialimonas. The sequence goes on from CANLXA010000005.1 coordinate 88,089, forward strand.
CTCGACGAGCTCCAGAAGCTCCTCGTCGTCGACCTGGTCCACCTTGTTCATGAACACGACCATGTAGGGGATGCCCACCTGGCGGCCGAGCAAGATGTGCTCGCGCGTCTGCGGCATCGGGCCGTCAGCCGCGTTCACCACCAGGATCGCGCCGTCCATCTGGGCGGCCCCGGTGATCATGTTCTTCACGTAGTCGGCGTGGCCGGGGCAATCGACATGCGCATAGTGGCGCGCGTCGGTCTCGTATTCCACATGCGCCGTCGAGATCGTGATCCCCCGCGCCTTCTCCTCCGGCGCGCCGTCAATCTGGTCATACGCCTGAAAATCACCGAAATACTTCGTAATCGCCGCCGTCAGCGTCGTCTTGCCGTGGTCAACATGACCAATCGTGCCGATGTTCACATGCGGCTTGTTACGTTCAAACTTTTCCTTTGCCATCATGGCCTCCTGGGTTGGTGTGCGGACCGCGCGGAACGCGGCCCTACGGTTGGGGCGGGCGGCGTCACCGCCCCGCCGTTATGCGTATTTTGCCTGGATCTCTTCCGAGATGTTGTTCGGAACCGGCTCGTAATGGTCGAACTGCATCGTGAACTGCGCGCGGCCCGAAGACATGGAGCGCAGGGTGTTGATGTAGCCGAACATGTTGGCCAGCGGCACGAAGGCGTCGATCGCGATGGCGTTGCCGCGCGTATCCTGACCCTGCACCTGACCGCGACGGGACGTGAGATCGCCGATGATACCACCGGTATAATCCTCGGGCGTCACGACCTCGACCTTCATGATCGGTTCCAGAAGCTTGGCACCGGCCTTCTTCATGCCTTCGCGCATGCCCATGCGGGCGGCGATTTCAAAGGCCAGAACCGAAGAGTCCACATCGTGGAACTTGCCGTCGACAAGCGCGACCTTGAAATCGATCACGGGGAAGCCGGCCAGCGGGCCGCTATCCATGACGGACTTGATGCCCTTCTCCACGCCCGGAATGTATTCCTTCGGCACGGCACCACCGACGATCTTGGACTCGAACGAATAGCCTTCACCGGGCTCGGTCGGCGTGATGACCAGCTTGACCTCGGCATACTGACCAGACCCACCCGACTGCTTCTTGTGGGTGTAGGTATGTTCAACCTCATGGCCGATCGTCTCACGGTAGGCCACCTGGGGCGCACCGATATTGGCCTCAACCTTGAACTCACGCTTCATGCGATCGACAAGAATGTCGAGGTGAAGTTCGCCCATGCCCTTCATGATGGTCTGACCGGATTCAAGATCCGTCTCCACCCGGAAGGACGGGTCTTCGGCGGCCAGACGCTGCAGCGCCGTCGCCATCTTCTCCTGGTCGGCCTTCGTCTTGGGCTCAACCGCGATCTCGATCACCGGATCCGGGAACGTCATCGTTTCCAGAACCACCGGATCCTGCTTGTCGCACAGCGTATCACCGGTGGTGGTGTTCTTCAGACCACCCAACGCGATGATGTCACCGGCGAAGGCTTCGTCGATCTCTTCGCGGTTGTTGGAATGCATCATCATCATGCGGCCGACGCGTTCGTTGTTGTCCTTGGTGGAGTTCAACATCGTGTCGCCCTTCTTGAGCTGACCGGAATAGATCCGGACAAACGTCAAGGAGCCCACAAACGGGTCGTTCATGATTTTGAAGGCCAGGCCCGAGAAGGCCATGTTGTCATCGGCGCGGCGCGGGATGTTACGGGTTTCCGTCTCATCGCCCGGCTTGAAGCCCATGTAATCGACCACGTCGAGCGGGCTCGGCAGGTAATCGATCACGGCGTTCAGCAGCGGCTGGACGCCCTTGTTCTTGAACGCAGAGCCCCCCAGAACCGGCACGAAGGCCATCTGCAGCGTGCCCTTGCGCAGCAGCGCGCGCAGGGTCGCGACATCGGGCTCGGCCGCGTCCATCAGGTAGGCTTCCATCGCGTCGTCGTCCATTTCGACGGCCGCTTCGATCATCTTGCCACGCCATTCCTCGGCCTGGGCTTTCAGGCTGTCGCGGATCGGCGCCTTGACCCAGGACGCGCCCAGATCCTCGCCCTGCCACAGCCACTCTTCCATGGTGACGAGGTCGATCAGACCCTCCAGCTCGGTCTCGGCCCCGATCGGAATACCGACGGGAACGGCGCGGGCACCGGTGCGGTCTTCGATCATGCGGACGCAGTTGAAGAAGTCCGCGCCGATCTTGTCCATCTTGTTGACGAACACCATGCGCGGAACCTTGTAGCGGTCAGCCTGACGCCACACGGTCTCGGTCTGCGGCTCGACGCCGGCATTAGCATCCAGCACACAAACGGCACCGTCGAGAACAGCCAGCGAGCGCTCGACCTCAATGGTGAAGTCCACGTGGCCGGGGGTGTCGATGATGTTCAGGCGGTGCTTGGGGCTATCGGGCGTCTTGCCGTCTTCGGTGCGCTCCCAGAACGTGGTTGTCGCAGCGGACGTGATGGTGATCCCGCGCTCCTGCTCCTGCTCCATCCAGTCCATCGTGGCCGCACCATCGTGCACCTCACCGATGTTGTGGGATTTGCCGGTGTAATACAGGATCCGCTCGGAACAGGTGGTCTTGCCCGCATCGATGTGGGCCATGATCCCGAAGTTCCGGTAGCGGTCGAGGGGATAATCGCGTGCCATGGGGATGTCCTAAGGCTTGAGTTTATAACGGATAGCGGCCCCCGGACGGGGCCGCCTGATCGCTTACCAGCGGTAGTGGCTGAACGCGCGGTTGGCGTCGGCCATCTTGTGGGTGTCTTCGCGCTTCTTCACCGCGGAGCCACGCATGTTGACGGCATCGACCAGTTCACCGGCCAGACGCTCTTCCATCGTGTTCTCGTTGCGGGCCCGGCTGGCGTTGATCAGCCAGCGGATCGCCAGCGCTTCGCGACGCTCGGGGCGCACATCGACGGGCACCTGGTAGGTGGCACCACCCACACGGCGCGAGCGCACCTCGACCGCGGGTTTGATGTTGTCGAGCGCTTCGTGGAACACTTCCACCGGCGCGCGCTTCAGCTTGTCTTCGACGCGATCAAACGCGTTGTAGACGATACGCTCTGCGACCGACTTCTTGCCGTCGATCATCAGGTTGTTCATGAATTTGGTCAGGACCATATCGCCAAACTTGGCGTCGGGCAGGACCTGGCGTTTTTCGGCGGCGTGACGACGCGACATCGCTCAATCCTTCTCTTACTTGGGGCGCTTGGCGCCGTATTTCGAACGACGCTGGCGACGGTCTTTGACGCCCTGCGTATCAAGCACACCGCGCAGGATGTGGTAGCGGACGCCGGGAAGGTCTTTCACACGGCCGCCACGGATCAGAACCACGGAGTGTTCCTGAAGGTTGTGGCTTTCACCGGGGATGTAGCTGATGACCTCGTAGCCGTTGGTCAGACGCACCTTCGCAACCTTCCGCATGGCCGAGTTCGGCTTCTTCGGAGTGGTCGTGTAGACGCGCGTGCAAACGCCACGTTTTTGCGGGCAGCTCTCCAGGTGCAGCGACTTGGAGCGTTTTACTTTGGGCTGCCGCGGTTTGCGGATCAGCTGTTGAATCGTCGGCATGGGGTCTCCCCGGTTTGCTCTCTCATGTCAGCGGTGCCTTCGCGCGTGCGGCCGGACCGCACAAAAACACCAAAACCGCATGCGTCCTTTCCCTACCTGGAGGACGCCGCGGTGGAATTCCCAGAGGATCGGGGCTGTCAAATCGCCCGGATCGTGGCCACTTCAGATCTGTATGTCAGCCATGCAAGGCACCCTTGGGCTGCCGGGCCGAGTGCGCGCGATATAGGAGGTTGGGGTGGGGGTGTCAACAGCGCCGCGGCGCAGCGGCATTAGCTTTTCGTCAAGACGCGCCATTCTGCCTGAAACGCCGGTAAATCAATGGAAAACCGTCGCTCGATCATCGGGGCGATTTCGTCGTCGTGCAGGGGCACCGGCTGACCGGCCCGAAACGGCGTTCTGGCATCGTTGTGATCGTGATCTCCGCGGATGAACATGACCTGATCGGTCAGGTTCACGAATGGCACCCGCGCCCAGATCTTGTGATGGGGGAAATCCATGACAATGGCTTCGTCATCGGGCTTGAGATAAAGGGCCAGCCCGGCAGACCAGCAATGGGTGTTGAGCACATGGGGCTGGATCACGCCATCGTCGCGCGCCTGAAGCACGACGCCCTTGCCGTGATCCAGCGCCACCCGCCCTGCAACATTGGCCAGCCGCCCGACCGTGTTCCAGCTGCGGCGCAGGTGATGCACGTAGTTCACCGCGACGGCATCGTCATCGTCCAACCGGAACTCTGCCACGACGACGCTGGCTGCATTGCGTCCGCCCCACATCACGTCACGGCAGACCGCGCGGTGATCGCCCGGCGCACGCCAATGGGCCTTTATCTGCGGTATGTCCTTGATCGCCGCTTCGACGCGGCTCCTCCAGGGCTCGGGGAAATCCTCGCCCAACAGAAGATGCATGGTGAATTCGGAATCGGTTTGGGCGCGCAGGGGCGGCAGAAACACGTGCTCGAACCAAAGCGTTCGCTCATCCAGCCGCCTGGGCGCGTAAAGTGCGGCACGCCGCCCCTCCAGGCTTTCATGATACTTCTTGAACCCACCGGTGCAGGGAAACGAGAAGCGGCAGAGCCCCTGAACCTGAACACCATCAGCCACGGGCCACCTGCCGTTCCCGGATCAGGGTGAAGACGCCTGTTGCAACAACGATGCCGGCCCCGATCAGGGCAAGTACATTCGGCAATTCATCGAACACGATAACGCCGAGGATCAAGGCGAAGATCAGGGCCGTGTAGCGAAACGGCGAGGTCACGGCGACATTACCCGTCCGCATCACGAAGATCGACAGGACATAACCGCCGATGATGAAAATCGCGCACAGCACCAGATAGCCCGCGTCCCGCGCGGTGACCGGAACCCAGTCGATGGTCAGGGACATGACGCCGCCAAACACGCAGACCGCCGCCGCCGTCAGCACGGCGACCGACATCAGCGGGACGTCGTCGGAGAACGCCCGCGTCGCCAGATCGCGCCCGGCCACCAGGGCCACCGCCCCCAGCGCCAGAAGCGAATAGGCGTTGAACCCCTCCGTGCCCGGTTGCACGATCAGCAGCACACCGAACGCACCTACCCCAATGGCCGTCCAGCGCCGCCAGCCGACATCCTCGCCAAACAACACGGCCGCGCCAAGGGTTACCGCCAGCGGCAGGGCGGCCAGGATCGCGGTCGCATTGGCGATGGCCATGTTCACCAGCGCGGTCAGGAACGTCACCACGGTCAACACCTCGAACACGGTTCTGAGCATCACCTTCATCCGGTCGCCGCGTGGAATGCGAAAGCTGAGCTTGCCGAACGCCACGACAACCGTTGCCAGCATGGCCGTTGTCAGCAGGCCGCGCAGAAACACGATCTGGAACAGGGGCATGTTCTGGGCCAGGAGTTTGACGACCACATCGTTCAGGGTGAACGCCGCCATCGACCCCATCATCAACAACGCCCCTTTCACATTCGGTGTCATGGGCGGTTGCTGTCCCGTACCGCTCCGGGCGCGTCGGCATCGCCGGCATGGAGCTTCGCCATCAAAGGCAGCAATTGGTCGGGGTCGAGGCCGAACCGATCGCGCAGCAGGGCGACCGCGTCACCAGCAGATAGCTGTTCGGCATCCGACGGGATCTTGGTGCGCACGCTGTCATTGTGGTTGTGGAGTGTCCGGATGAACATCGGATCATGGGGATCGATCCAGCAACGGGCCTGTCCGGTCAGTTTCCGGTGGTTCCAGCGGTAGATGTTGTGGCGGCTTTCCGGGTGCGAGACCATGGCGCTGGCCAGCCCGAGGGGTTGGATCTCCCGCACATCCCAAAACGCGCTCTGGGTCCGTTTCATGTCCCAATAGAGACCCCGGTGAAAACAGATCGCGGCGGGTGTCTCGGCCGTCGCCCATCCCATCGCGATCAGGTCGCCGGCGATAGCGCGCGTCTTTTCGACGTAGTCACGGGCCACGGCATCATCGTCATCAATACGGAATCCGGTGATGAAATCGGCATCCTGGTCGTCGAGGCCGCGCCAGAACGCGCGGCGACTCGCATGGAGCGGGCCGGTGGATTCGAGCGTTGCAATCCGCAGGAACGGATACGCATCGATCAGCCGTTTCAGACGGCTCCGATGTTTGGCGGGCATGGTATCGCCGATCAGTGCAACCAGTACGAAATCACGGTCGGTCTGCGCGGCGAGCGACGGCAGGCAGATATTCTCGAAATAGGCAAAGCGGCGCTCCATCCGATCGGCCGCATACAGTTCGGTCTCTGCGTCCTTCGGGTTTTGCTTCAGCAGTTGGAACCCGCTCTCTCCCAGGTAAGAGAACCGGCATACGCCAATAACCTTGTTCACACTACCCATCGCCCGGCCCTTACCTGCCTGATGTGGCGAACGTTAGGGGAAAGAGGTGGGATGGGGAATCCCCGCCGGATCAGGTGAGGGCCTGACGCAGGAAGGCCTCAACCGATTTGTCATCGATGTCCGACAAGGCGTCCAGCTTGAGGTGCCGCCGCGCCTTGCCTTTCCCCTCCAACAGACCATCGGGATCGTCAAACGCGGCCCCGTCCGAGAACTCGACGGACACATGATTTGTGTAGACAAACACGCCAGCAACAAAGGCATTGGGCTGCGTTGCATCGGGCACCATAACCTCTCCGCCATATTTGGGGCTCATCGTCAGGTCTGGCGCGATCCTCATCGCAAGGGCTTTCACCGCATCCGCGATGTCGCGCAGGGGCGTATCATCCATGGGCGTCATCCTCATCAATGCTCCACACGGCCATTTCGGTGCCGCCGGGTTCGCGAAACTGGAACCTGCGACCGCCGGGGAACGAAAATATCTCCCGCGTGATCTCGGCCCCCGCCGTCTTGACGCGCGCCATCATGGCTTCGAGATCGTCGGCCCGGATCACAGGCAGGGGTGGGCGGAGCGGCCCACGTTCAACGCCGCCGGACAGGCCCGCGCCCTGGATATCCTTATAGTCCGGCCCGTAATCGATATAGCTCCAGCCAAAGGCTTCCGTGAAAAAGGCTTGCGTCTTCTCGATCTCCGGCGATGTGAATTCGAGGTAATCGAGGGGCGGTTGGGCATCATTGGTCATGGCTGCGGTCCCGTCTGGAAAGCGTGTGCCCCGGACTCTAGACCGCCTGTCCGCCAACGCCTAGCGGGGCGGCGCACTCCCGTGACATGTCCTGCCAAATGAAAACGCCCCGCCGTTTCGGGCGGGGCGTTTCAAAGTCGATTGCGCGGGGGTTACTCCGCCGCGTCGCCTCCGGACGTGGCCGTCTCGAACACGTCCTCGGGATCCGGCGCGGCCAGCGCCGCTGCGGCTTCCGCCTCGGCCCGGGCGGCATCGATCACCACCTGGTCGCGGCTCTTGGCGATCCGCTCCACGTGCTGGGTCGCGCCACCGGTGCCTGCCGGGATCAACCGGCCGACGATGACGTTTTCCTTCAGACCCACCAGCTTGTCCCGCTTGCCCTGAACCGAAGCCTCGGTCAGCACCCGCGTGGTTTCCTGGAAGGAGGCCGCCGAGATGAAGCTGCGGGTCTGCAGCGACGCCTTGGTGATCCCCAGAAGGATCGGCTCCCCCTCGGCAGGGCGGCGGCCATCGGCCACGGCCTTTTCATTGGCGGCGTCGAACTCGGCCTTATCCACGTGCTCACCTTTGAGCAGCGTGGTTTCGCCCGAATCCTGGATCTCCCACTTCTGGAGCATCTGACGCACGATCACCTCGATGTGCTTGTCGTTGATCTTCACGCCCTGAAGGCGGTAGACGTCCTGCACCTCGTCGATCATGTAATCCGCCAGCGCCTCGACCCCCAGAACCGCAAGAATGTCATGCGGGGCCGGGTTGCCGTCCATGATGTATTCACCCTTCTGGATGAAATCACCTTCGGCGACGGGGATGTGCTTGCCCTTGGGCACCATGTATTCCACGGGCTCCTGGCTCTCATCCGCAGGCACGATTGCGATACGGCGCTTGTTCTTGAAGTCGCGACCGAATTTCACGTAACCATCTTTTTCGGCGATGATGGCGTGATCTTTCGGACGACGGGCTTCAAAGAGTTCGGCCACACGCGGCAGACCACCGGTAATGTCCTTCGTCTTCGCCCCTTCCCGCGGGATACGCGCGATCACGTCACCGGCCTGAACCGCCTGCCCTTCTTCGATCGACAGGATCGCATCCACGGACATCGTGTAGACGACCGGGTTGCCCTGATCGTTGCGCATCGGCTCTCCATCCTCACCGGCGATGATGATTTCAGGCTTCAGCTCATTGCCCTTGGGCGCGGTGCGCCAGTCGGACACGATCTTCTGGGTCATGCCGGTGGCATCGTCGGTCTCGTCCCGGATCGAGATGCCCGAGATGAGGTCGACGAACTTCGCGGTACCGGCCGCTTCCGCGATGATCGGCAGGGTATAGGGATCCCATTCGAACAAGCGGTCGCCACGGGCCACCTTGGCGCCGTCTTCGACCAGAACATTGGTACCGTAGCCAAGCTTGAAGCTCGCCCGTTCGGCGCCCTGATCGTCCATGATGGCCAGGACCATGTTGCGGCCCATCACCACCGTCTCCCCGGCTGCGTTCTTCAGCAGGTTGGGGTTCCGGAATTCGACTTTGCCGTCGACGTTGACCTCCTGGAACGACTGTTGGCCACCTTGCGCCACACCGCCGATGTGGAAGGTCCGCATCGTCAGCTGTGTGCCCGGCTCACCGATTGACTGCGCCGCGATGATGCCCACGGCTTCGCCGGTGTTCACCTTCGTGCCGCGCGCCAGGTCACGACCGTAGCAGGTCGCGCAGACGCCCTCTTCCGCTTCACAGGTCAGCGGGGAGCGCATCTGCATCGTGGTCACGCCAGCGGCCTCCACCGCATCGGCCTTGCGCTCGTCGATCAGCTCACCCTTGGCAACGATCACCTCGTCCGTACCGGGAACGAAGACGTCTTCGCCCGCGGTCCGGCCCAGGATGCGCTCGGCCAGCGACGCCACGACTTCACCGTCGTTCACCGCCGCTTCGGCCTTGATCGTGTTCTCGGTCCCGCAATCGTCCATGCGCACGATGCAGTCCTGCGCCACGTCCACCAGACGCCGCGTCAGGTAGCCCGAGTTCGCCGTCTTCAACGCCGTGTCCGACAGACCCTTCCGGGCACCGTGGGTGGAGTTGAAGTATTCAAGAACGGTCAGACCTTCCTTGAAGTTCGAGATGATCGGCGTCTCGATGATCTCGCCGTTCGGCTTGGCCATCAGGCCACGCATACCGCCCAACTGCTTCATCTGCGTGACCGAGCCACGGGCACCGGAGTGGGCCATCATGTAGACCGAGTTCGGCTCCATCTCAGCGCCATTTTCATCGCGCTTGGAGGCCGAGATCGTGCCCATCATGGCGTCCGTCACCTTGTCGTTGGCTTTCGACCAGGCATCGATGACCTTGTTGTACTTCTCACCCTGGGTGATCAGGCCATCCATGTATTGCTGTTCGAATTCCTTGACCTGGCCGCGGGTGTCTTCCACCAGCTCCCACTTGTTGTCGGGGATCACCATGTCGTCCTTGCCGAAGGAAATCCCGGCCTTGAACGCCTCGCGGAACCCCATGCCCATGATCTGGTCACAGAAGATGACCGACTCTTTCTGGCCGCAATAGCGGTAGACGGTGTCGATGACCTGCTGCACTTCCTTCTTCCGCAGAAGACGGTTCACCAGTTCAAACGGCGCCTTGGCGTTGAGCGGCAGAAGCGCACCCAGAAGGACGCGGCCCGGCGTGGTATCGAACCGCACCATCACCTCGTTGCCCTCTTCATCGATCTGCGGCAGGCGTGCCTTGATCTTCGTGTGCAGGTGAACCTCGCCCGCATCCAGCGCGTGGCGCACTTCGTCCACATCGGCGAAGATCATGCCTTCGCCCTGCATCCCCTCGCGCTCCAGCGTGACGTAGTAGAGGCCCAGGATCATGTCCTGGGACGGCACGATAATCGGCGCGCCGTTGGCGGGCGACAGAACGTTGTTCGTCGACATCATCAACACGCGCGCTTCCAACTGGGCTTCCAGCGAAAGCGGGACGTGCACGGCCATCTGGTCGCCGTCGAAGTCGGCGTTGAAGGCCGAGCAGACCAGCGGGTGAAGCTGGATCGCCTTGCCTTCGATCAGCACGGGCTCGAAGGCCTGGATGCCAAGACGGTGCAGCGTGGGCGCACGGTTCAGCAGAACCGGATGCTCGCGGATCACCTCGTCGAGGATGTCCCACACCTCGGGACGCTCTTTTTCGACCAGCTTCTTGGCCTGCTTCACGGTGGAAGACAGACCTTTCGCCTCAAGCCGCGAGTAGATGAACGGCTTGAACAGCTCCAACGCCATCTTCTTCGGCAAACCGCATTGATGCAGCTTCAGTTCCGGACCCGTCACAATGACAGACCGGCCCGAGAAGTCGACGCGTTTCCCCAGAAGGTTCTGGCGGAACCGGCCCTGCTTGCCCTTCAGCATGTCCGACAGCGATTTCAGCGGGCGCTTGTTGGCCCCCGTGATCACGCGGCCACGACGGCCGTTGTCGAACAGCGCGTCGACGGATTCCTGCAACATCCGCTTTTCGTTGCGGATGATGATGTCCGGCGCGCGCAGCTCGATCAGGCGCTTGAGGCGGTTGTTCCGGTTGATCACCCGGCGATAGAGGTCGTTGAGGTCGGACGTCGCGAAGCGGCCCCCGTCGAGCGGCACCAGCGGGCGCAGCTCGGGCGGGATGACCGGCACAACCGTCATCACCATCCATTCGGGCCGGTTACCGGATTCGAGGAAGCTTTCAACGATCTTCAGACGCTTGATGATCTTCTTCGGCTTCAGCTCACCCGTGGCCTCCTTGAGGTCCTCGCGCAGCTGGTTGGCCTCGGATTCCAGATCGATCTGGGACAGCATCTCGCGGATGGCTTCCGCGCCGATATTGGCCTGGAACGCGTCCGAGCCATAGGCGTCCTGCGCGTCGAGAAATTCCTCTTCACCCATCAACTGACCGTATTGCAGGTCGGTCAGGCCGGGCTCGATCACGACATAGTTCTCGAAGTAAAGAATCCGCTCCAGATCGCGCAGCGTCATGTCCAGCATCAGGCCGATGCGCGACGGCAGCGACTTGAGGAACCAGATGTGCGCGACCGGGGCGGCCAGCTCGATATGGCCCATCCGCTCGCGGCGGACCTTTTGCAGCGTAACTTCCACACCGCATTTCTCGCAGACAACGCCGCGATACTTCATCCGCTTGTACTTGCCGCACAGGCACTCATAGTCCTTGATCGGCCCGAAGATACGGGCACAGAACAACCCGTCACGCTCAGGCTTGAACGTGCGGTAGTTGATCGTCTCGGGCTTCTTGATCTCGCCGTAGGACCAGCTGAGGATGCGCTCGGGGCTTGCGAGCGACACCTTGATCTCGTCAAACGCCTTGGGCGGCGTCAGCGGGTTGAACGGGTTGTTTGTCAGTTCCTGGTTCATGTCGAATCCTTGCAGAAAAAGGCGCGTAAGGGACGGGGGCGATCCTTGGACCGCCCCGGGGGCAGGGGCGGATTACTCCGCCGCGATGCCGCCCTCTTCGTCCTCCGCATCCAGGAGTTCCATGTTGAGGCCCAGGCCGCGGACCTCTTTGACGAGAACGTTGAACGATTCCGGCACGCCGGCCTCGAAATTGTCCTCGCCCTTCACGATCGACTCGTAGACCTTGGTCCGGCCCGCCACGTCATCCGACTTCACCGTCAGCATTTCCTGCAAGGTGTAGGCGGCGCCGTAAGCTTCCAGTGCCCAGACCTCCATCTCACCGAAGCGCTGACCACCGAACTGCGCCTTACCACCCAGCGGCTGCTGCGTGACAAGCGAGTACGGCCCCGTGGACCGGGCGTGGATCTTGTCGTCGACCAGGTGGTGCAGCTTCAGCAGGTATTTCACACCCACCGTCACCGGACGCGCGAACTTCTCACCCGTGCGCCCGTCGAACAGATCCGACTGACCCGAGGTGGAGAACCCCGCACGCACAAGCGCATCATTCACATCCGCTTCCTTCGCCCCGTCGAAGACGGGCGTTGCAATCGGAACACCTTTGGTCACGTTACCCGCCGCCTCGATCAGGCTGTCTTCGTCGCGATCCGCGAAGGCATCGTTATAGACGCCCTCGCCGTAAGCGATCTTCAGGGCGTCACGCACCGGAGTCATGTCGCCGGAGCGGCGATACTCGTCCAGAGCCTCGTCGATCTGCAGACCCATGCCGCGCGCGGCCCACCCCATATGGGTTTCAAGGATCTGGCCCACATTCATGCGCGACGGCACACCCAGCGGGTTCAGCACGAAATCAACCGGTGTGCCATCCCCGAGGAACGGCATGTCCTCCATCGGAACCACCTTCGAGATCACACCCTTGTTGCCGTGACGGCCGGCCATCTTGTCGCCCGGCTGAAGCTTGCGCTTCACGGCGATGAAGACCTTGACCATCTTCATCACACCCGGGGGCAGATCGTCGCCGCGGCGGACCTTCTCCACCTTGTCCTCGAACCGGTGATCCAGCGCGCGTTTCTGCGCGTCGAATTGCTGGTTCAGCGCTTCGACATGGGCGGCATCCTGTTCGTCTTCCAGCGCCAGCTGCCACCACTGACCGCGGGACAGCTGATCGTCCAGAAGCTCTTCGGTGATCTCGGCATTGGCCTTCACACCTTTCGGGCCTTTGACGGCCTTCTTGCCCAGGATCATGCCGCGCAGACGGGCGTAGATGTTCCGTTCCAGGATCACCAACTCGTCGTCACGGTCACGGGCCAGGCGTTCCACCTCTTCCCGCTCGATCTGCAGCGCACGTTCGTCTTTCTCCACACCGTGGCGGTTGAAGACACGCACTTCCACGACCGTCCCGAAATCGCCCGGGGGCAACCGCAGGGAGGTGTCGCGAACGTCCGAGGCCTTCTCACCGAAGATGGCGCGCAGAAGCTTTTCTTCCGGCGTCATCGGGCTTTCGCCCTTCGGCGTGATCTTCCCGACAAGAATGTCACCCGGCCCCACTTCGGCGCCGATATAGACGATGCCCGCCTCGTCGAGGTTGCGCAAAGCCTCCTCGCCCACATTGGGGATGTCGCGGGTGATTTCCTCGGGCCCAAGCTTCGTGTCACGGGCGGCGACTTCGAATTCCTCGATATGGATCGAGGTGAAGACGTCATCCTTCACGATGCGCTCGGAGATCAGGATCGAGTCCTCGTAGTTGTAGCCGTTCCACGGCATGAAGGCGACGATGACGTTCTTGCCGAGCGCCAGTTCCCCCATATCCGTCGACGGGCCATCTGCGATGACCTCATCCTTGCCGACCTTGTCACCCACCTTCACCAGCGGGCGCTGGTTGATGCAGGTGTTCTGGTTGGAGCGTTGGAATTTCCGCAGGCGGTAGATATCCACGCCCGCATCGCCCAGTTCCAGGTCCTCGGTTGCCCGCACAACGATCCGCTGTGCGTCCACCTGGTCGATGACGCCACCCCGCTTGGCCATGATGGCCGCGCCGGAATCCTTCGCCACAACCTGCTCGATGCCCGTGCCCACGAAGGGGGCATCGGCCTGCAGAAGCGGCACCGCCTGGCGTTGCATGTTTGATCCCATCAGGGCGCGGTTCGCGTCGTCGTTCTCAAGGAACGGGATCAGCGAGGCCGCGACCGAGACCAACTGCTTGGGCGACACGTCGATCAGGTCCACGCTTTCGCGTGCGTTCAGCGTGTATTCACCGGACTGGCGTGTATTGACCATGTCGTTGACGAACCTGCCGTCTTCATCAAGGTTCGCATTCGCCTGGGCCACCGTGTGCCGCATCTCTTCGGTCGCGGACATATAGACCACGTCGTCGGAGACCTTGGCGTTTTCCACCCGGCGATAGGGCGTTTCGATGAAGCCGTACTTGTTCACGCGGGCATAGGTCGCCAGCGAGTTGATCAGGCCGATATTCGGGCCTTCCGGCGTTTCAATCGGGCACATCCGGCCATAGTGGGTGGGGTGCACGTCGCGCACCTCGAAGCCCGCACGCTCGCGTGTCAGGCCACCCGGCCCAAGGGCCGACAGACGGCGCTTGTGGGTCACTTCCGACAGCGGGTTGGTCTGGTCCATGAACTGCGACAGCTGCGAGGAGCCGAAGAATTCACGCACAGCGGCGGCAGCCGGTTTGGCGTTGATCAGATCCTGCGGCATCACCGTGTCGATCTCGACCGACGACATCCGCTCCTTGATCGCACGCTCCATGCGGAGCAGACCCACACGGTACTGGTTCTCCATCAATTCACCGACCGAGCGGACCCGGCGGTTGCCCAGATGGTCGATATCGTCGATGTCGCCGCGCCCGTCGCGCAGTTCCACCAAGGCCTTGATGCAGGAGATGATGTCTTCCTTGCGCAGCGTGCGCATGGTGTCTTCCGCATCCAGATCGAGGCGCATGTTCATCTTCACACGGCCAACAGCCGACAGGTCATAGCGCTCGCTGTCGAAGAACAGCTGATCGAACAGGGTCGAGGCCGCTTCAACGGTGGGCGGCTCACCCGGGCGCATGACGCGGTAGATATCCATCAGCGCGGTTTCGCGGTTCAGGTTCTTGTCCGCCGCCATCGTGTTGCGCATGTAGGGCCCGACGGTGACGTTATCGATATCAAGCACCGGGATCTCGGTGATGCCCGCGTCGATCAGCTCCTTGAGCGTCCCGCCGGTCACGTCACCTTCCTTGTCGAGCTCCCATGTCAACTCATCCCCGGCTTCGACATAGATCGCGCCGGTTTCTTCGTTGATGATATCCTTGGCAGCAAAACGGCCAATGATGCCGTCAAACGGCACCAGCAGGTTCTCGATCTTGCCCTCGTCGACCCATTTCTTGACGGCGCGCGGCGTAATCTTCTTGCCCGCCTCGGCGATGACTTCACCGGTTTTCGCATCCACCAGATCAGAGGTCGGGCGGGTGCCGCGCACACGCTCAGGGAAGAACTTCGTGGCCCAGCCCTTGTTCTTCACCATCTTGAAGGTGACGGTGTCGTAATAGGCATCCATGATGCCTTCCTGGTCGAGACCCAGGGAATAGAGCAGCGTCGTCACCGGCAGTTTCCGGCGCCGGTCGATGCGGGCGAACACGATGTCCTTGGCGTCGAACTCGAAGTCGAGCCAGGAGCCGCGATAGGGAATGATGCGGCAGGCAAACAGCAACTTGCCCGAGGAATGGGTCTTGCCCTTGTCGTGGTCGAAGAACACGCCGGGCGAACGGTGCATCTGGGACACGATCACACGCTCGGTGCCGTTCACGATGAACGTCCCGTTGGGCGTCATCAGGGGCATGTCGCCCATGAACACGTCCTGTTCCTTGATGTCCTTCACGGATTTCGCACCGGTATCCTCATCGATATCGAACACGATCAGACGCAGCGTCACCTTCAGCGGCGCGGCATAGGTCAGGTCGCGCTGCTGGCACTCCTCGACATCGAATTTCGGCTGTTCAAGCTCGTATTTCACGAACTCCAGAACGGCGGTTTCATTGAAATCCTTGATCGGGAAAACCGACTGGAAAACACCCTTGATGCCTTCTCCGTCCATCGGCTCCGGCTGGTCGCCGGATTTCAGGAACAGGTCGTAGGACGACTTCTGAACCTCGATCAGGTTCGGCATTTCCAGCACTTCGCGGATTTTGCCGTAGAATTTGCGGATACGTTTCTGGCCTGCGTAGGTCTGCGCCATGTGCGATCGCACCTTTCGTTTCTCGCGCCTCCCTTACACCGGCGGGGCCTCGGTGCAGGGCAGCAAGAAAATAAGACGTAACGGATCAATCTGTCTGCCGTCCCACCGGCAAAGCCCGACCCTCTTGTCACCGTCTTGGAAAACGCCTTCCCGAAAAGGCCCTTGCCAAGACGTGTCCCCGCCAAAGACACATTCGCTAAAGACGCGGACGGCTGGACCCGGATTTGCTCCGGGCCCAGCCATATTCTTCCCCCACAACCGCGGGGTGTTTCGGCAAATCAGGCCAGCTCGACCTCGGCGCCAGCTGCTTCCAGCTTGGCTTTGACTTCTTCGGCTTCGTCCTTGGAGACGCCTTCCTTGATCTTGCCACCGGCTTCGACCAGATCCTTGGCTTCTTTCAGGCCCAGCCCTGTCAGGCCGCGAACTTCCTTGATCACGTTGATCTTGGAGGCGCCGGCGTTCTTCAGAACGACGTCAAACTCGGTCTGCTCTTCCGCAGCTGCGCCACCGGCATCGCCGCCAGCACCAGCCATCATCACAGCGCCGCCAGCGGCGGGCTCGATGCCGTACTCATCCTTGAGGATGGTTTTCAGTTCCTGTGCTTCGAGGAGGGTCAGGCCCACAATCTCTTCAGCAAGTTTTTTCAGATCAGCCATTTTTCAGGTTCCGTATGTAGGTATGGGTTCCAACGCCGCAAGGGGCGGGTCTCAAGTCGGTGCTTACGCCGCCTTCTCTTCGATGGTCGAAAGGATGGAAGCGATATTCGAAGCAGGCGCGCCAATGGCCCCGGCGATGTTTGCGGCAGGTGCGCCGATGCAGCCAGCGATGGAGGCAATGAGCTCCTCGCGCGACGGCATCTTTGCGACGGCCTTCACACCATCGGTGTCCAGAATGTTTTCGCCCATCGCGCCGCCGAGAATGACGTATTTGTCATTGTCTTTGGCGAAGTCGTCCGCAGCCTTGGCAGCCGCGACCGGATCTTCGGAATAGGCAAGAACGGTCATGCCCCCCATCAGGTCGGCGATGCCAGCGGCAGGCGTTCCCTCAAGGGCGATTTTGGCGAGCTTGTTCTTGGCGACACGCACGGATCCGCCCGCGTCGCGAACGCGACCGCGCAGATCCTGCATCTCTGCAACCGTGAGGCCCTGGTAATGTGCAACTACCACGACGCCAGAGCTTTCAAAGATCTGGCCGAGTTCCTCGACCACTTTCTCTTTCTGGGCTCTATCCACAGGTTTACTCCAGTTTGGCGGGTCTCCCCGCCGGCTCAATGAACCGGATCGCTCCGGCGGTTTTGGTCCGCAAAACAACGGAACCCCACACCGCCAAGCGCTCAAACGGATCCGAGCCCTCAATCCCATGTCTGATCCCGTCTCAGGCAGGAATTATCGTGGCTGGATTGCCCCGACCCACCGTCTCGGACGAAACGCAAAAGAGCGTCCGACGAATCGCACGCTCTATTGCAGGGGCTCAACTAAACGGGTTGGTCCAAAATGCCAACCCCCAAGCGTGAAATAGTCGCGCGATTTCTACCGCGCTCACGCCCGCCTTCAGCGGGTGTAGATCGACAAGAAGCGCGGCACGAATGTGGTGGGGCCGGCGGGCTGCGGCGCGGGGGCGGGCACAGTCGTGGAGGGGGTTGTCGGGTTCGGGGTGCTGGACCCGCCCGCCATCGCCACCGGGGCCGCGCCTGCCGCAAGACCTGCCGCAAGCAGCGCGCCCTTGATCATTGAGGTCATACTCGTTCTCCTTTACGCGTCAAAAACTGTAGGCGATCGTCGCAGTCATCTGCTGGCGATCCGTATTGTCCGAAATGTCGAAAATGCCGGCCGACAGGCTGATCCCGTCCAGTTGCGGGATGCGCAGGACCGCGCCTGCATTCATCTGCGTGGCCGTGCCCGAAACGCTGATCGACAGGGTTGGAGTGATCCCCGCACCCAACCCGTAGAACACGCCATCCTCCACCCGGCCCGACCCGTCATCTGCCAGCGTGGTCCGGTTGCCGTAACCGAAGGTCGCCTGAAGGGGGATCTCCGCCGACCCCGCCCCAAGCGCGGCCAGATGCGAGACATACACGGCATAGGATTCACCATCCGCCGTGGCATCGCCCCAGCCTCCAAGGCCAAGCGCGGATGCGCCGACGAACGTGGCGGAGCGATCCGTCGCCCCCAGCAAACGCGACGCGCTGATGTTGAAGCTGCCGCTGTCTCCGAACGGGTCAAGCCCGGTGACCACGACGCCAAGCGACACGCTGATGCCATCGACGGGGTTGCCGAACGTATACCCCGCCGCCACGTCCCCATCGCCATCGCTTCCGGAAATGCCGTTGCGCGGGGTGGCGTAGGTCAGCGCCGCATAGCCCGTGCCGCCCGCCGGGGCCACCGCCGAAGCGGCGCCGAAGATCGACGGGAAGGCCAGCGCCGCCTCAGCTCGTTCGGGCGTGGCCGCCAATTGGCCGAGATCGGTGGTGTTGGTCGATTGCGCCACAGCCTGCCCGACAAATGCCACAACACACAGCACCGCCAGCGGCGCGGATCGGGGCGTTCGACTTATCGGGATATTGGACATGATTGACCTGCCGAAATCAAAGGGATGCTTTCCATTCTGGCAGCTGGAACCCTCAACTTATCGCCTAAAGTTTTATTATCAACCCAGTGATTGTCTTCATGATTAATACGTAAAAAGGGCGGGCATTTCTGCCCGCCCCTTGTCCAGGTCGCCCGTGAAAATGCGGCTCAGTTGCCGGTTGCGTTTTCCACGTTGATCGACACGCCCGGCCCCATCGTGGAGCTGAGCGAGACCTTCTTCATGTAGGTGCCCTTGGAGCCTGACGGCTTGGCCTTGGACACCGCGTCCACGAAGGCGCGGACGTTTTCGACCAGCTTGCCCTCGTCGAAGGAGGCCTTGCCGATACCGGCATGGACCACACCGGCCTTTTCGGCCTTGAACTGCACCTGGCCGCCCTTGGCCGCTTCCACGGCCTCTTTGACATCCATGGTCACCGTGCCGATCTTCGGGTTCGGCATCAGGTTCCGGGGGCCAAGCACCTTACCCAGACGGCCCACGATGGGCATCATGTCCGGCGTCGCGATGCAGCGATCGAACTCGATCGTGCCGCCCTGAACGGTTTCCATCAGGTCCTCGGCGCCGACGATATCCGCGCCGGCTGCCTGTGCTTCTTCGGCCTTCGGGCCACGGGCGAACACGGCCACGCGGACCGTCTTGCCGGTGCCGTTGGGCAGGTTCACCGTACCGCGGACCATCTGGTCGGCATGGCGCGGATCGACGCCCAAGTTCATCGAGATCTCGATGCTCTCGTCGAACTTGGCCTTGGCATTGCCCTTGACCAGCGCCACGGCCTCTTCGACGGTAACGTCTTCTTTGCCTTCGAAGGCCGCACGTGCGGCGGTCAGGCGTTTTCCCATCTTACCCATGGCGGTTATCCCTTCACCTCGATGCCCATCGACTTGGCGGAGCCAAGGATGATCTTCATTGCCGCTTCCACGTCATTCGCGCTGAGGTCCACCATCTTGGCTTCAGCGATGTCGCGCAGTTGCTTGGCGGTGATCGACGCCACGGTCTCACGGCCGGGGTTTTCGGCACCGCGCGGGCGGTTCCGCTTGCCGACATTCTTCATGCCGGCGGCCTTCTTCAGGTAATAGGACGCGGGCGGCGTCTTGATATCCATGGTGAAGGACTTGTCCTGGTAATACGTGATTACCGTGGGGCACGGCGCGCCCTGCTCCATCTCCTGCGTCTTGGCGTTGAACGCCTTGCAGAATTCCATGATGTTGATGCCGCGCTGACCCAGCGCCGGGCCCACGGGGGGCGACGGGTTCGCCTGACCTGCGGGGATTTGCAGCTTCATGCTGCCAACGAGTTTCTTGGCCATCTGGCCTCTCCTTTTCTACCAACAGCCCTTCGACGCGTCTCAGGGCCTTTGTGGCCGTGGTCTGGTTTGCGCCTCGCGTGGCGCGCGCCTCCCACGGGTCGGGGTATCGCATGCGATGCCCCAACGAAGGCCGCCCTTTAGGACGGATCGGACGGCGAGGCAAACGGAATCTGGCGCGCCGACAGTGTCACGGGTGATATCTGCGGTTGAGGCCCCGGCACGAAATGCGCCGCCATCACCCGCCGACCTGGTGTTATCCGTCTCGTCCGGGCTCATTCGGATCGCTGGAAAACAAGGCGATCTTGTTGCCTTGAGGGTCGCGAAGGTAGCCGACGTAGAAATGCGGCCCATAGGACGCGCGGAAGCCCGGCTGGCCCTCGTCAGACCCGCCCGCGGCAAGGGCGGCCGCATGCAGATCGCGCACCTGTTTCTGGCTGCGCGCCTCGAATGCAATCATGGCACCGTTTCCGGCCGAGGCCGGACGTCCATCGAAGGTGGGTTTGACGTAGAAATCCGGCTGAACGGGAGATTGGCCCGGTTCCACGGGCAGCACATAGCTCAGGCCCTCGGGCCCCTCCTCCAACCCGTACCCAAGCGCTGGCAGGATCGCGGCGTAAAACCGTTTGGCGCGCGCGATGTCATCGGCGCCGACAGTGACATAGGCAATCATGCCGCACGTTCCTTTCCGGACGTCTGGCGGTGCACCGCGGTTATCGCATCGTCCCGGGCCAACACATTGGCCCGCTCAACCAACGCCGCATGATCGACCATTTGGGCCTGTCGCGGCAAGCGCCGCGGCGGCGTCGCTCGGGGCACACCCCATCCCGGCTCCGGTCCGGGCGCGCTGCGACGGGGGGCACCCGAGTGCGCGCCCGCCGCCATCGGTCGGAATGACGAGGTCAGTGAGCATCAGTCGGGCGCCCCGAACTCCAGGCTGTCGGGCAGATAGTTGAACAATTCCAGACGCGGCAGTTTGCCATTGCCAAGCCGCAGAGCGCTCAGGCTGGCGGGGGCGACGGGAATGATGTGGGCGGGGTCAATCCCGACATAGCGTTGAAGGATCGCGCGGATCACGCCGCCATGGCAGACGACAAGCAGGTTCCGGCACGGCGTCCGGCGTTCGTCTTCGATCACCGCGCTCACGCGCTCCGCGAAGGTGGCCCAGGGTTCGCCGCCCGGTGGGGAGGTAGTTCCGGCCCGCCAGCCCTGGTAGAGCGTCTCGTCCTCGGCGCGGATGTCATCAATGGCGCGCCCGGTCCAGTCGCCCACATCGATCTCGCGCAGGGCACCGATCAATCTCGGGGTGGTGGACCCGATGCGCCGCGCCGTCTCTTCCACCCGCTGCAAGTCTGAGGAGATTGCGCGGCAGGGCCCGATCCTGTCGATCACCGGGCGCAAGGCATCGGCCTGCGACCGGCCAAGCTCTGACAGGCCGATATCGGCCTGCCCCTGAAGGCGCCGCGCGGCATTCCATTCCGATTGTCCGTGGCGGACCAGAAGCAGGCGCATCAGCCGATCCTCTCGCCATCGGGGCCGAACCACCCGTCCGGGTGTGGCGGCAGGCGAAATTGCACAATGTCGCCAATGCTCGCCTTTGGCGCGCGGTCCACAATGGCCGTCAGGCGCAACCCGTCGCGCAGGCCGGTCACCATGATCCGCCCGGCAATGGCGCTGGTCTCGACCAGGTCCATCGGCAGGGTCGTGTCGCCTTCGGCATCGCTGAGCGCCATGTTTTCCGCGCGGACCATGGCCAGGCACTCGTCGGCGGGCGGCGTCATCGGCATGTGCCGCCCCCCCACCTTGTACCCGGTGCCATTCTTGATGACGGGCACCATGTTGTTGGGCGGCGTGCCCACGAAGGTCGCCACGAAGGCGGTTGCGGGATGATCGACCAGATCTGCGGGCGCCCCGAATTGCTGCACCCGCCCATGGTTCAGGACCGCCACGTGGGAGGCCATGGTCATCGCCTCGATCTGGTCGTGGGTGACATAGACGGTGGTCGCCCCCGTCGCGCGGTGCAGGCGCATCAATTCGGTCCGCATCTCGACCCGCAGCTTGGCATCGAGGTTCGACAGCGGCTCGTCGAACAGAAGAACCGAGGGCTTCGGCGCGATGGTCCGCGCGATGGCAACGCGCTGCTGCTGCCCGCCCGAAATCTCGTTGGGGTAGCGGTCCGCCAATGGGCCGATATCAAGAAGGTCCAGAACCTCGCGCACCCGCGCGGCGCGGTCGGCCCTGGGCATCCCCATGACCTTGAGCGGCCAGTCCACGTTGCCCCGCACCGACATATGCGGCCACAGCGCGTAGGACTGGAACACCAGCCCGGAATTGCGTTTCGCCGGGTCGACGGACCAGTTCCGATCCCCGTCCGAGACCGTCTGGCCATCAAAGATGATCTGCCCCTCGGAGGGCAGCTCAAGCCCCGCAAGCATCCGCAGAAGTGTGGTCTTGCCGCAGCCGGACGGGCCAAGCAGAACCAGGAACGCGCCATCGGGCACCGAGATCGAGACGTTCTTGACCGCCTCGGTGTCGCCGAAGCGCTTGGTGAGGTTGCGGATATCCAGCATGGATCACCTTCAGTTTTGCAGCCAGGGCTGGGATTTCGATTGCAGCCGGTGCGCGATCAGCGTGGCGGCGATGGACAGAAACAGGATCACCACGGTGATCGCGTTGGCGAATTGCCCGAACCCCTCGGAGGCATAGCGATAGGCCAGCACCGACAGGACCGGCATCGTCGGCGTGAACAGCAGGACGACCAGCGACAGATCCCGGATGATCTTCACGAAGATCAGGATACCGCCCGCCGCAAGCCCCCGGATCGCCAACGGCACGGTGATCGCCCCAAGCCGGCGCAGGAACCCCGCGCCGGTGAGCCGCGCGCTTTCCTCCAGCTCGCCACCCACCTGCTGGATCACCGCCCGGCCCGTCTGCACCGAGAACGGCAGGAGATAGGCCGTGCCCGCGATGACCAGAAGCGCGAAGGTGCCGTACAGCGCCGGGAACGGCCCGATCGGCGCCCCGAGATAGGCGATATACGCCGCCCCGAACGCGATCCCGGGCACCAGAAGCGGCAGGAAACTGATCTGCGTGATCGCCGCCGACATCCAGCCCTCTCGGAACCGCGCGGTGGTGTAGGAGGCCAGAAGCCCGACCACCATGCCCGTGAACGCCACGGCAAGGCCAAGCGCCAGCGTGATCGTCAGCGCACGGACGATATCGGCGTTATAGGCGATGCCGGGAATGCCCTGGGCAAAGGACGGATCGCTTTGCCCGATCCAGTAATGCAGCGTCCAGCCGGAAAACAGATTGGCCGAGGACGGCGCGAGGCTGGAGGCCGTCAGCACGATGACCGGCACAATGGTCGCCGCCGACAGGATCCCCATCGCCACCGCGAACAGCGGCCAGCGCGCGCCGCGCAGATCGAAGCGTTTGGCCCGCCCGCCCTTGCCGGTGATCGTGGCATAGGACCGGCGCCCCGACACGATCCGGTTGCCCGCCCACAGAAACGCGCCCGAGATCAGGACCAGCAGGATCCCGATCACATAGCCGCGCCCGACCTGCCCCACCTCGATCATCCCGAAAAGCCGCGTGGACAGCGTCTGCATCCGCACCGGCAGGCCCAGAAGCGCGGGCGTGGCGAAGTTCGACACCGCACCGGCAAAGCACAGCGATCCGGCAGCCACCAGCGCCGGCATCGTGACGGGCAGGATGATCCCCATCAGGATGCGCCGCCCCTTTGCCCCCGCGATCTGTGCGGCCTCCACCAGATCGGAATTCACCGTGGCCAGCGCTGCCGCGATGATCGTGAAGGCGAGGCTGAAATAGTGCAACGTCAGCACGATCAGCGTCGGCACCATGCCCCAGGCGAGCCAGTCGGGGATGTCCAGCCCCATCCCCTGCAACCAACCCACCTGCCCGCCCACCCGGTCGTTTCGGAACAGCGCGCCCCAGGCCAGGGCGGCGGCGAAGGACGGGATCATGAATGGCAGCGTGGCCATCACGCCGATGATCTTGCGGCAGGGCACGTTGGTCATCACCACGAGCCACGCCAGAAAGCCGCCCAGAAGAACGCAGCCCGTCGACACGATCACCCCGATCACGAGCGTGTTGCCCAATGGCTTGTAGAACAGGTTGGTCGAGAGCCGCCCGGTCAGCACATCCGACCACGCGCGGATTGTGTCGGGCTGCAGCGTGAACAGCACGGTCCTGAGCAGCGGCAGCACGATCAGGGCGATCAGGATCGTCAGCACCACGGCCTTGAGCACCGTGCCTTGCCGAAAGTGCACACGCCGCCCCGCTCCGCCTGTGGTTGCATCCGCCATCGAGGCCATCCTTGAAAGGCTTGGGGTGAGGAGTATGCCGGGGGCCGGACGTACCGTCACGCCCGCCCCTCGGCCGGGACCAGCTTTATTGCAGCGTCAGGATCAGGTCACCGATTTCGGCCCGGATCGTCGCGGTTTCCGCCGGGGCGATCCGCCAGGCGGTGAACTCATCCAGCGGCACCGCATCGGGATGCGGCGGAATATCGGTCCGCGTCACGTAATCCCCGGCAACGTAGAACGGGGCCAGGCCCGGCCCGCCGGTCTCGGTCTCGTCCCCCATCAGGAAGTCGATCACCAGGCGCGCCGCCGCCGGATTGTTCGGCTCGGCCGCCAAGGCAAGCACCGCGGGAAAGATGATGCCCGGCGCGGGCTCGACATCGTTGGCAACTTGCAGCGCCCAACCCTCATCCTCGTTGTCGCGCCGGTCGGAATAGCTTGTGAAGCCCACCGGCGGGTTATCCTGCCCCATGGCGCCCACGGCCACATTCACATCATCGGTGGACCCGACAAGGATCAGATCGTTGGCGAACAGATCCATGATGAACTGCTCTCCCGCATTGGCCGCCCCGTCGAGGTCGATCGCCGCGCCAAACTGGGCCTCATAGGCCGCGGCCATCTCGTCGGACCTGAGCACGATCTCCGTCATCAGGTCGAGGTAATCGCCCCGTTGCAGCGGGTCGACCATCACGACACGCCCGCGCCACTCATCTGTGGTGAGCTGCCAGAGGTTGGTGACGGGTGAGCCATCGGGATTGGCCTCTTCGTTATACATCAGCACCTTGGTGGACAGGCGCTGGGCCAGAAGCGGGCTCTGATACTCCGCCGCCACCCGGTCGGCCACACGCGGTGGCACGTAAGGCGCGATGATCCCGGTTTCCAGCAATTCTGTCAGCACAACCGGCGTATCAGAAATGTAAATGACATCCGCATTGGTGACACCGGCCTGCGCCTCGGCCCGAAGCCGCGCGATCTGTTCGGTCGAGGAGATATCGAAGCCCTGCAGGTCGATGCCGGGATAGGCCTCCTCGAAGGCGGTTTCGACCCGGCCGATCCGGCTGGTGAAGGAGTAGACCGTCACGGTTTCCTCCTCCTGCGCCAGGGGAAGCAGGTCCTCCGGCCCCATCTCGTTCAGATGGCCATCGGCCAGCGCGGCAGACGACAACACGATACCGATCGCGCCGAGGCGCGTTGCGTTCAAGACCCTCATGTGATCCTCCCTTGGGTTCCCTATTCAGTCGAAGCGCTCGATCAATTGCCCCAGCCGGTCGAGCTTCTTGAGCGAAGCTTCCTTCTCCGTGAGACCCGCCGCGATGACGAGTGCATTGCAGACCGTCATCGGCACGGTCAGCGTCTGAAACGCATCCGGATCGCCGGAGCGCGGCGCGGCCAGGATGTGATCGGGACGGGGCGCCAGAAGCGCGCCGGAATTGCCCGATACGATGATGGTCGTGGCGCCGATTTCCCGCGCCGTCTCGATCAGTGCGGCATAGCCGCGGGGCGGGCGGCGGAACGCGAAGCTGAGGATGACATCCCCCGCATCCAGCCCCAGCATCTGTTCGGCCAGGCCGCGCGGGTCGGTATCGAGTTGCTGGACCTCCTTGCCGAAGCGGCGGAACCGTTTGACCATCATCAGGGCCAGAACCTCGGCATTGCCATAGCCATAGATGAAGATGCGATTGGCCCCCATCAGCAGGGCCGCAATCTCGGCGATCCGGGCCGGGCTGATGAATTCCTCGATCCGGCCAAGCGCCTGCGCCTCGTCCCGCGCGAGCTTGCCAAGGATCGTGTCGGAGGTGCTGTCGGCAATCGTCTTCTCGAACCGGGTCGCGGTTTCGCGTGTGGCGATGAACTCGTCGCGCAGCGCATCGCGGAAGGCGGCATAACTCCCGTAGCCAAGCTTCTTTGCCAGGCGCGAAGCCGTCGCCTCATGCACGCCCACGGCCCGTGCCAGTTCCCCGGCGGTGCCAAGGGCCGCACTTGTCGGGCTTTCGATGACGGTTTCAACAAGCTTGCGCTCACTGGGCGTCAGTGTCGGCGCCTGATCCGAGATTTTTTCGATGAGCGACATGGAGACCCCAGTGGCAGATGCGGCTAAACTTGCATGATTCTATTTTTTCTGCAAGTCGTCTTGCAATGCGGCCTTCAAAGATCCGATTTGCAG
Organism: uncultured Roseicyclus sp.; assembly: GCA_947494975.1. GTDB lineage: Bacteria > Pseudomonadota > Alphaproteobacteria > Rhodobacterales > Rhodobacteraceae > Gymnodinialimonas. Next base: position 114,208 of record CANLXA010000005.1, read on the forward strand.
CCCTCCCCAGCAGGCGCTTGCGCCGTCAGGGCCCCCTCACATGCAAAGAAAAAGCCGCCCGGGAGGGGCGGCTTTGGATCGGCGCACGGATGGCCCGCGATCAGCTTTGTTTGGAAACCTGCGTGTATTCCAGCTCCACCGGCGTCGCGCGGCCGAAGATCGACACCGTCACCTTCAGGCGCTGGTTGTCCTCGTCCACTTCCTCGACCATGCCGTCGAAATCCTCGAACGGGCCGTCATTGACCTTGACCTTCTCGCCCACCTCGAAGGTGATCGTGGAGCGCGGCGCGGCCTCGCCCTCTTCGACGCGGTTGAGGATGGAGTTCACCTCCTCATCCTTCATCGGCATCGGGCGGCCCTGCGGCCCCAGAAACCCGGTGACGCGCGGGATCGAGTTGATCGCGTGATAGCCGCTATCGGTCAGCTCCATGCGCACCAGCACATAGCCGGGCATGAACCGGCGCGGCACGGTCACCTTCTTGCCGCGACGGATCTCGATCACGTCCTCTTCGGGAACCAGAACCTCTTCGATCACGTCTTCGAGGCCCTTTTCGGCCACGGCCGTCCGGATCTGCTCGGCAATGCGTTTCTCGAAATTTGAGAGGACCGAGACCGAATACCACCGCTTCGCCATGACAATTCCCACTTTCGCCGGGCCCGCCATCCGGGGCCATCAATGTTGCACGGGGGCCGGATCGGCCCGCATCCCGCCCTACCATAACAAGGATAGGCGCCGCGCGCTCAAGTCCGTGTCATGTTCGGGGGAAGTGAGGGCGACCTACCGCCCCGTCGCGGGAAAATCAAGGGGCGCAATGCGCCTTGGCGGCGGCAGATCAGCCGAAATAGGTCAGCACGAACTCAAGCGCCGTGCGGATCAGGAAATCGATGCCGAAAAAGAAGATCGCCGCGACCACCGCCAACGCAAACACCATGCCGGTCGTGACCAGCACTTCCCGGCGGCCCGGCCACACGACCTTCGCCACTTCGGAGCGGGTCTGTTGCAGAAACTGGAACGGATTGGCCATGATGCTGTCACTTCCTTGGATCGGGTGGGATATACGCATGGCACGGCAGGCTTGCAAGGCGCTGGTTGCACACAAGGGCGCGACCCGTTGACCGCGATCGTGATCCTTGGCGCCGCGGTCTGGGCGGACGGCCCGTCGCCCACGCTCAGGCGGCGCACCGAACATGGGGCGGCGTTGTTCCACGCAGGCGCCGGGCGCATCGTGGTCGTGTGTGGCGGCGTGGGGCGTCATCCGCCAAGCGAGGCGGAGGCAATGGCCGGCCTGTTGCGCGCGGCGGGCGTGCAGGACGGCGCGATCCGGATGGAAGATCGCTCCACCAACACGCGCGAGAATCTTGACTTCGCACAGCCGATTCTCCGCGCCGAAGGCGAACGGGAGGTTCTGATCGTGTCCGACGCCTATCACCTGCCCCGCGCCCGGCTGATCGCACGGCGCCACGGGCTCCGCGTGGCCACGTCGGCCCCGCCATCGGGCACCGCACGGCGATGGCCGCAGATCAAGGGATGGCTGCGCGAGGGGCCTGGAATTCTGGCCGTGCTGCTCCGCATCCGCTGAGGCGCGCTACCGTTCGGCCCGGACTTGCCGAATGAAAGCAATCTCGCCCTGCCACAGGCCTGGGTCGAACAGCACCTCGTGCCCCGCCCCCGGCATGCTGACGAAGTCCGCCCCCTCCGGCGCGGCTTGGTACAATGCCTCTCCCGACCGATGGGGCACCACCCGGTCCTCCGTGCCGTGCTGGATCAGGATCGGGGCCTCCACCGCGCCGATGTGATCGACGCTGCGAAACCGGTCGCGCATCAACAGACGCACCGGCAACCACGGATAGATATCGGCGGCCAAGTCGTCCGTCGCGGAATAGGGCGCCCCCAGCACCAACGCCCCCGCCGGGTGCCGGGCGGCCAGTTGAACCGCCACCCCGGTGCCAAGGGACGCGCCCGCGATCACGATATCCCCGGGCGCAACGCCCCTGTCGCGCAGCCAGCCATAGGCGGCCTCCGCATCCGCGTGCAGCCCTGCCTCGGACGGTCGCCCGGTGCTGCCGCCATATCCCCGGTAGGACACGAACAGGACCCCGAACCCGGCCGCCCGATACGCCGCGAAGCGCCCCGCCCTGTGCGCCATCTCTCCGCCATTGCCATGGAAGAACAGAACGGTCGGCTGACCGGCATCGGCCGCAGCGTACCACAGGACAAGAACCTCCCCGTCCGCCGTCTCCACCGCCGCGACACGCGCGTCCGGCACACCCACCGCCTCGGGCGGCGGATTGTCGTTGGTCGGGAAATACATGAACCGGCGCTGGTCCAGATACATGCCGAGCGCGATCAAGACGTAGAAGGCGACCGCGCCGACGGCCAAGAGGATCAAGATACGCATTGCACCCAAATATCCGGAGGTCGGTTCGGCCGATCTGGCCTGGCAGGGGCGGAGGGACTCGAACCCCCGACCGTCGGATTTGGAATCCGGTGCTCTACCAACTGAGCTACACCCCTAGGCCGAGCGCCGGATTAGGCTGAATTGCATCCCATGTCCAGATGAACCCTACGGATTTCCCCACCCTGCCTCACTGCGTATCCCGTGATAGGCTCATGGCCATACCCCTTCTGGAGACCAAACCCATGCGTTCCATCATTTTGACCCTGACCCTGGCCCTCGCCCTGCCGCTGATCCCCACAACCGCGGACGCGACGGCGCATTCCTGCAATCAATTGCGCCAGACGATTTTCAACCAGGCGCCGCCGAACACGCGAACCCTGCCCTACGGCGCGCTGAACTGCCATGGAGTCAGCCAGATCCACCTCATCCTGGTAACCAACAATCACCAGAACCAGGGCCGTCTGACGGCTCAGATCGAGGCTGTCTTTCGCAGCCAGGGCCTGATCCGGTAAACCGCTCACGAGGGCGTGAAGCCGTTTTAATAGTTTATTTTTCAGTGTGTTAGGCGGCTCTTCGGGGCCGCCCTCCAATTTCCTTGGAACGCAAACACCTCTCCATGCGTCTTGTCCCCGACCGCCGCAGCCCTGCGGTGGAGAAATGGAAGACAAAGGAGACTTCATATGAAACGCCTGATGCTCGCCACAACCGCAGCCCTTGCTATCGCTGCCCCGGCCGCAGCTCAGACGAGCGCCGAAATCACCGTTGAACAAACGCTGACCGGCTATGGGTACGACATGGTCACGATCGAGAAGCTGACCGACGCTCAGGTCGCACAGCTGTTCATCGCGATCACGTCGGAAGACGAGACCGCCGTGCGGACCCTGCTGGACGGCTATGAGCTGACCCAGTCGGATGGTCCCGACGGCCTCTACGACACCCCGCGCGACGATGACACGATGGCCATCGTCACCGAGGCGCTGATGGAAAACGGCATGGCCCCCGGCGTCGCCAACCTGCTGACCGATGGCGAATATGCCGCGCTGTTCATCGCGGCCTCCTCCGAGGACGCAACGGCGGTGAACGAAGTGATCGCCGCCTTCGATTTCGAAAAGGACGTCGATGGCAACATGCTGCCCGACAGCAGTGCCGAGCGTCGCGTGATGGCGGCCCTGGAAGCGCGCGGCCTCTCCGAAGAGCAGACGGCCATGATCGACGAAGGTGAAACCACCGAGATCTTCATCGCGCTGTCCTCCGGTGACGAAGCCGAGATCCAGAACGCCATTTCGAGCGCTCTGAACTCGTAATCGACCACTCCCCGATTTTGGGCCCGGACCGCGCGTCCGGGCCCTTTTTCATGTTGGCACGCCCCTCGCGCGGTCGCTGGATAGACCGGCAATCATGGTTAGAGAAAGGTTAACAGTTTTCGCTTTTCCGTTTTGGAACATTGGCTTGAGTATCTTGTGCAAGCTTGCACAAGGACGGGGGCGGACAGGAAAAAGGCCCCGCGTTTGGCGGGGCCTTTGCTTTGATTGGCAACCGGGGTGGTCGGCGCCGCTCTCGGGATCATTTGGCTTCGCCAAATAACCCTGCCGCAGGTGCCGCTCACTGGTGATCGTCTCCCAGATCAGCCTTTCATGACAAAGGGGCCCGAGGGCCCCTTTGCATTACCGGCTCACGCGCATCGGCCGTTCAGGCCGCTACGCTTACTCGATGATCTTCGACACCACGCCCGCACCCACGGTGCGGCCGCCTTCGCGGATCGCGAAGCGCAGGCCCTGTTCCATCGCGATCGGCGCGATCAGTTCCACGTCGAACTTCAGGTTGTCGCCCGGCATCACCATCTCCGTGCCCGACGGCAGGTTCACCGTGCCGGTCACATCCGTGGTCCGGAAGTAGAATTGCGGGCGGTAGTTCGCAAAGAACGGCGTGTGGCGGCCGCCCTCTTCCTTCGTCAGGATATACGCCTCGGCCTCGAACTTCGTGTGCGGCGTCACCGAGCCTGGCTTGCACAGCACCTGGCCCCGCTCCACCCCGTCGCGATCCACACCCCGCAGGAGCGCGCCGATATTGTCGCCCGCCTCACCGCGATCCAGCAGCTTGCGGAACATCTCCACGCCCGTGCAGGTCGTCTTCTTGGTGTCGCGGATGCCGACGATCTCGATCTCGTCACCCACATTGATCACGCCCCGCTCGACCCGGCCGGTCACAACCGTGCCACGGCCGGAGATCGAGAACACGTCCTCGACCGGCATCAGGAACGGCTGGTCCACGGCGCGCGCCGGCGTCGGGATGTAATCGTCCACCGCCTGCATCAGCTCGCGGATCTTGCCTTCGCCGATCGCCTCGTCCCGGCCTTCCATCGCCGCCAGCGCCGAGCCCGCGATGATCGGAATGTCGTCGCCGGGATACTCGTAGGAGCTTAACAATTCGCGAATTTCCATCTCGACGAGCTCCAGAAGCTCCTCGTCGTCGACCTGGTCCACCTTGTTCATGAACACGACCATGTAGGGGATGCCCACCTGGCGGCCGAGCAAGATGTGCTCGCGCGTCTGCGGCATCGGGCCGTCAGCCGCGTTCACCACCAGGATCGCGCCGTCCATCTGGGCGGCCCCGGTGATCATGTTCTTCACGTAGTCGGCGTGGCCGGGGCAATCGACATGCGCATAGTGGCGCGCGTCGGTCTCGTATTCCACATGCGCCGTCGAGATCGTGATCCCCCGCGCCTTCTCCTCCGGCGCGCCGTCAATCTGGTCATACGCCTGAAAATCACCGAAATACTTCGTAATCGCCGCCGTCAGCGTCGTCTTGCCGTGGTCAACATGACCAATCGTGCCGATGTTCACATGCGGCTTGTTACGTTCAAACTTTTCCTTTGCCATGCGGAGGCACCCCGTCGTTGAGGGGTGCATCGCCGCAAGGCGGCCCGCACCCGTTTCACATCGCGGGCGACCTATTGCGCTTGGCGCGAAAAATCAAGCGGTCAGTTGCCGGTTGCCTCCGGGCACGGCGCCTCGGCGGTGGGGACGCATTCCGCCGTGGCGGCCTCAATCGCGGCTTCCGCTTCCGCCGCTTCAGCGAGGGCTTCCACTCCAGTCACGGCAGCGGCCGCTTCCTCGGCGGAGATGTTGAACCATTCCGGGTTCTCCAGCATGAATAATTGCACCCGCCGCGCCGCATTGCGGGCCAGAACCTGCATCTGCTCGTTGCGGTTGCGGGCAATGCCGGAGCCGACAAGGAAAGTCTCGGGGCTGGTGCCTTCGAACACGATGATCTGCTCGGGCTCCTCATGAAGCTTGCGGCCCAACTCATCGTCCCAGATGTTGACCGACAGAACCAGAACCGAGCGCGGGCTGAGCACGATCGGGATGCCCGGAGGCGCCAGGGCATAGCCGTCGACCGCGATGCCGATATGATACAGGCGGTCCCCCTCATAGCCGCCGAAGCGGCGGTCGATCTCGGCCACGAGGATCTCTTCCCATTCCTCCGGCGTGGCATTCCGCGATGGCGGCACCTGCTGCATGTTGTCCGCGACCACGATGTTGTGGGACAGGCGGAAATCGCCCATCGGCGGCAATTCTTCTTCCAGCGGATCACCTGCGGCACAGGCAACCAGCGCCAGGACCAGCCCCAATGGGGCGAAACGGGCCAAACGAAGCATAGCCTACTCTCCTCAAATCAATTTTGCGCAAGGGTAAGGAGCCGTGCGCCGGGGGTAAAGCCATGCTTTGACGTCGGCGGGCAAAGTGTTACCGATTGGCGCCCCTCCTGTCGGACGGACTCAAGCGCGGACACCACGATGGCAGATAAACCAGATGGCCTGACGAACATTCCGTCCATGAGTGGCCGCGCAATTGGCGATTTCCTGCGGGAGTCAGCATCCGCAGTTGAAGCGCCCCATGTGATTGTGGAGGTCGGAGCGTGGCTGGGGGCCGGAACGGCCCAACTGGCCGAAGGTGTCCGAGGTCGAGCGAATGCGCCAAAGATCCACAGCTATGACCTGTTTCGCGCATCGCAATCCGAGGTTGGGCGGGCCAAGCAGCAAGGAACCGATCTGGAGGTGGGCGCAGACACGCGCCCCCTGGTGAGATCCTGGCTCGATCCGCTGCAAGTCGACGTGACCCTGCACAAGGGCGATATCCTGGACGCGTGTTGGAACGGTCCGGAGATCGGTCTCTATGTCGATGATGCGGCGAAGACGCCAACCCTCTTCTATCATGTGCTCGACACGTTTGCGCCGTTCTGGATTCCCGGTGAAACAGTGGTTGTTCTGATGGATTACGGTTTCTGGAAGAACTGCAAGACACGGCGTGGGCAGCGGCGCATGAGGATCCAGCAGAACTTTGTGGAGCAGCATCCGGAATGCTTCGAACCCCTGCGCCACGACGCTATTGCCGCATCATGCGAAGCCGCCTTCCGCTACCTCGCACCGTTGCCCTTTGCCGCCATAAGGCGACAGGCCACCCTGCGCCGCTTCCTCAGCAAGCTGCCCGGTTGACACGGGTCACGTGAACCGGTTGTCCCGGGGGAACCCACGCGGCGCCATGCGGCCGGCGCTAGCGCGTTTGGCGGTCCATTCCCCCAACTCGGTTTCGGTGCGGGTGCGACCGGCCGGATCAAGCCAGGTCAACCCGTCTTCCAGACGGAAGGTACGGGCATCGGACAGGCCGCCATCCTTGTATTTCTGCAAGCGGACGCCTTTTCCCCGACCCATCTCCGGCAGCTCGTCGAGTGCAAAAACCAGCAACTTTCGGTTCTCGCCCACAACGGCAACATGATCGTCCCCGTCCGCCACTTTGGCGCAGATGCGGGCCGAGACATCATCCTTCACGTTCAGCACCTGCTTGCCCGACCGGGTTTGCGCCAGGATATCCTCTTCCGCCACGATGAACCCGTCGCCGGCGGAGCTTGCCATCAGCCGTTTGGCCCCGGCGCGATGCATGAACAGATCCACAATCTGCACCTCGTTCGGCAAATCGACCATCAGACGCACCGGCTCACCCAGACCACGTCCGCCAGGCAATCCGTTGGCGCCTAGCGTGTAGACCCGGCCCTGTGATCCCAGGATCAACAGCTTGTCGGTCGTCTCCGCGTGGAAGGCGAACCGCGGCCCGTCGCCGTCGCGGAATTTCATCTCGGCGGAGAGGTCCACATGGCCCTTCATCGCGCGGATCCAGCCCATCTGGCTGCAGACGACGGTAATCGGTTCCCGCTCGATCATGGCCTCAAGCGGCACGTCTTCCACCTCACCGGCCAAGGCAAACTGGGTGCGGCGCGCGCCGCCGGGCACCTTGGCGCCGAACTTGGCGCGGACCTCGCGCAACTCATCGGCGATCCTGGCCCATTGGAGATCGTCTTCGGCCAGCAGATCGTCGAGATCCGCGCGCTCGCGCATCAGCCGATCCCGCTCGGATTGCAGCTCCATCTCCTCAAGCCGCCGCAGGGAGCGCAGGCGCATGTTGAGGATCGCCTCGACCTGCACCTCGGTCAGCTCCCCCTCCCCCGGGGCGGGCGTGCGATAATCGGCCTCGGAGGTGGCGCGCACGAAATCCTGCCCCCAATCCTCGCGCATCAGGGCGGCTTTGGGGCTCTCATCATAGCGAATGATGTCGATCACGCGGTCGAGGTTCAGAAACGCGATCAGGAAGCCTTCCAACACCTCCAAGCGATGGTCGATCTGCGCCATCCGGTGCCGTGACCGGCGCAAAAGCACGTCGCGGCGGTGGTCGAGGAAGGCGCGCAACACCTCCTTGAGGGAACAGACTTTGGGCGTCCGGCCATCGATCAGCACATTCATGTTGAGGCTGAACCGGTTTTCCAGATCGGATTGCCGGAACAGCGTGCCCATTAGGACGTCGGGATCGACCGTCTTGGCGCGGGGTTCGAGGACGATGCGGATGTCGTCGGCGCTCTCGTCCCGGACATCGGCAAGGATCGGCAGTTTCTTGAGTTGGATCAGCTCGGCCAGCTTTTCGATCAGCTTGGATTTCTGCACCTGATAGGGGATCTCTGTCACGATGATCTGCCAGGTGCCCCGGCCCAGATCCTCAACCTCCCATTTGGCGCGCACGCGGAAGCCGCCTTTGCCGGTCCGGTAGGTCTCCGCCATGCTTTCGGGCGGTTCGACGATCACACCGCCGGTCGGGAAATCGGGGCCTTTGACGTAGTTGAGCAAGGTGTCGTCGCGCGCATCCGGCGTCTTGATCAGATGCAGACAGGCCGCGATCAGCTCATCGAGGTTGTGGGGCGGGATGTTCGTCGCCATGCCGACCGCGATGCCGCTGGAGCCATTGGCGAGCAGGTTCGGAACCTGCGCGGGCAGTACCTCGGGCTCCTGCAACGTGCCGTCGTAATTGTCGCGGAAATTCACTGCGTCTTCCGACAGACCCTCCAGCAGCGCCTCGGCCATCGCCGTCATGCGGGCCTCGGTGTAGCGGGACGCCGCCGGGTTGTCGCCGTCGATATTCCCGAAATTGCCCTGCCCGTCGACCAGCGGGTAGCGGATCACGAAGTCCTGTGCCAGGCGCGCCATCGCGTCGTAGATGGCCGCATCGCCGTGGGGGTGGTAATTGCCCATCACGTCGCCGGAAATCTTTGCCGATTTGCGGAAGCCCCCATTCGAGGCCAGCCGCAGCTCCCGCATCGCATAGAGGATACGCCGATGGACCGGCTTCAGCCCGTCGCGCGCATCGGGCAGCGCGCGGTGCATGATCGTGCTGAGCGCATACTGAAGATACCGCGAGCCGATGGCGCGGCTGAGCGGTTCCGCCTCCTGGCGGTCATCTTGTGTGTCGTCATCACTGCTCATCTAGATCATGTGCATATCGGGGCAGCACCCTACCAGCAAGGCGTGAAATGATGCTGCCCTGTGGATAAACCCTATTTTCGAATCGGCATTTTGCGTAAGGGCTTGCACTCCGAGCCAGACAAGTGAGGGGCGACATGATCCGCCTGACCGTCACGTTGATCGTGGCCATCTACATCGTGTTGATTGTGGTGCCCGGCCCGGACCATGGCGAAAACACGACGGTCACCCGCACGGATGGGCAGAATTGGCTCGTATCCCTCATCACTGATGCCGAAAGCAACGCGCAAACGCCGCCCGATCGCCCGGCCACCGCAGCGCGCAGTTCACGCGCGACGCTCGCCACCGCATTGACGGAAACCGACAATGGGCTGACCTTCGAGACAGCGGATGGGGAGCAACTCATCGTCTCCGCGGTGATCGATCCCGCCAACCGTCCGGCCGACACGGGGGAGAACGGCCTCGCCATCGGCAATGTCACCGTGGCCGACCCCGTGGACGAGGCGCCGGAGGCGGTTCAGGTCGCCGATGCCCGGATCCTCTGGCGTGTCACCGGCGACCGGGTGAACTTCCGGGCCGGGCCGTCGACGAATACGGCAATTCTGGGCGCTCTGGTGCGTGGCGATCAGGTCGAATTTCTCGCCGAGGCGCCCGACGATTGGGCCCATCTGCGCGTCGTGAACACCGGTCTGGAAGGATACATGGCCATGCGCTTTCTGGAGCCCGTGAACTGATCCGCTTGCGCCCCATGTCCTGCCTGCCTTACGCAGGTGGAGAGGCAGATCAGGCAGGATAATTTGACGAAATCCATTCTTATCACCGGCTGCTCTTCGGGCATTGGCTACGTGGCCGCGCAGAGCCTGCACGCGCGGGGCTGGCGCGTGTTCGCCTCGGTCCGATCCGAAGACGACAGGGCGCGGTTGGAGGCGGAGGGCCTTGAAAGCCCGATGCTGGATGTCCGCGACGGAGACAGCATCGCGGCGGCGTTGGCCCATGTGCTGGACCAAACCGGCGGCACGCTTGACGCGGTTTTCAACAATGCCGGATACGGCCTGCCCGGCGCTGTCGAAGACCTGCCGGTCGAGGGGCTACGCGAGATTTTCGAGACGAATCTGTTCGGCCTGCACGACCTCACGCGCCGGGTGATCCCGGTGATGCGCAAGCAGGGCCATGGCCGGATCGTGCAGCATTCCTCCGGCTTCGGGCGGCATGTGATGAAATGGCGCGGCGCCTATAACGCGTCGAAACATGCGGTTGAGGGGCTGACCGACACGATGCGGCTGGAACTGCGCGGCACCGGCATTCATGTCTCCACCCTGAATACCGGCCCCGTGACCTCCAAATTCCGGATCAACTCGATCCCGCAATTCGAGCGGTGGATCGATTGGGAACACTCCGCCAATCCGGACCGCTACCGAAAGGAATTGCTGCCGTTTCTCTACGAGGATACCGGGCGCGCGCCGTTCCAGAAGGAACCGGACGCCGTTGTCCGCCGCCTGATCCATGCGGTGGAATCCGCCAATCCCCGGCCGCGCTATCACATCACCGGCGCGACCCATATCGCCGAGGCCCTGCGCCGCGCGCTTCCGCAGCGCATGCTCGACGCAATCGCGGCCCGGCTCTAGCCTTTCGCCCACAGCCTGCTACCTAGGCCCGGACAGTGACCGGAGACGACATGACAAACGACCCGCTTCTTATCCTGGCATTGGTGGCCTGTGGCGCCGTGCTGGTGATCCTGCTTCTGGGCATCAACTCGTTCCGCAGGGGCGGGCAGGATAGCGCGAAGCAATCCAACAAATTCATGCAATGGCGGATCGGGATGCAGTTTCTTGCCATCCTGCTGCTGCTCGCATTCGTCTATTTCCGTCGGCAATCAGGGGGCTGAACGACATGGTTGTTCTCAACAAGATCTACACGCGCACCGGCGATGCGGGCGAAACCGCCCTGGGTGACGGCAGCCGCGTGGCCAAGTATTCGCAGCGGGTCACGGCCTATGGCACCGTGGATGAGCTGAACGCGACGTTGGGTGTCGCCCGACTCCATGCCGAAGGTGTGATGGCCGAGCGGATCGCGATGATCCAGAACGACCTGTTCGATCTGGGCGCGGACCTGTGCACCCCCAACATGGAGATGGACGGGGAGCGGGAATATGAACCACTCCGCATGGCCGACGCGCAGGTGGATCGCCTTGAGGCAGAGATCGACGAGATGAACCCGAAGCTGGAGCCGCTGCGCTCCTTCATCCTGCCCGGCGGGTCGCCCCTGGCCACGCATTTGCACATCTGCCGGACGGTCTGCCGCCGGGCCGAGCGGCTCTCGGTGGAATTGGGGGGCGTGGAATCGATCAATCCTGTCGGCGTGAAGTACCTCAACCGCCTGTCCGACTGGTTCTTCGTGGCAGGCCGCATCGCCAATAACGACGGCAAGGACGACATCCTGTGGGTTCCAGGCGCGAACCGGTAGCACGGCCACGCGAGACATTCGCAGTTTCTTCATGGGGGCGGTCGATGGCCCCAAGGGCGCTGTTCAGGCGGGCTGCCACAATTCGATCGGGTTGCCTTCCGGATCGTTCAACCAGGCAAAGGACCCGTTCGGATAGGGGGATTCCGGATCCCGGCGAACCTCGATCCCCGCATCCTCCAGTTGCGTTATCATCGCCTCGAGATCCCGCACCCGGAAATTCAGCATGAATTCCTTTTCGCGGTTGCCGAAATATTCGGTCACCTTCTCGAACGGCGCGAACACGGTCTCGCCCTCCTGCTGCCGCCAACACGGAGACACGTAATCCCCGGGCGCACGATCAATGCCGAGATGTTTGTGATACCACTCCGCCAATGCGTCCGGATCCTCCGCCCGAAAGAAGAAGCCGCCGAAGCCCAGAACCTTTTCCATGTCATTCCCCCCAAAAGCCGATCCCGGTCCTCCGAAACAGGATCAAACCGCCCATCGACGCTGACGCAGCGGTGCAACAGGATCGCGGGATTTCGCCCGTAAACGGATTGTTAACCGAACTGCCTGCAATTCCTTAACACTTTTCGTGGTATCCTGTGGATATGTCCCATGTGAAAGCCAATCGAGCTTACAGTCGGGCCGAGTATCTCTCGGACGCTGTCGTTCACGGGTTGGGCATCGGAGGGGCCCTTGTGGCCGGGCCTGTCATCGTTGGTCTCTCCGCGCTCTGGATCGGCGATCCGGGCCTGGTCACCGCCTTTGCCATCTACGCCATCACACTTCTGGCGATGTGGGTTTGTTCCGCGCTCTACAACCTCGTGCAACGCGAGGAATGGACGGCCGGGTTCCGCCGGCTCGATCAATCGGCGATCTATTTCAAGATCGCCGGCACCTATACGCCGTTCATTGCGCTGGCCTCCGGCTCCATGGGGTTTCTGGCCGGCATCTGGACGGTCGCGCTGGCCGGCGCCTCCGTAATCCTGTTCTCCAAACGCTCCTATATCTGGCTCGCCATCTTGCTCTATCTGAGCCTTGGATGGGCGGGCACCGTGCTTGGCGGGCCGCTCCTGACCGGCCTGACACCGCTGACGCTTGGCCTTCTGATCGCCGGTGGCCTCAGCTATTCTTTCGGGATCATTTTCCTGATGTGGCACCGCTTGCCGTTCCACAACACGATCTGGCACATCTTCGTGCTTGCGGGCACCGGCACGTGTTACGCCGCGATTGTCGCCGAGCTGCTCCACAACACCTCCCTCACCTGACGATAGCCGTAACGCGGCGTCGCAAGCCTGCCCCGCGTCGATTTTGGCCTATTTTCCCGTCCCGGTTGGGGCTATCTCTCTGTCGAGATTGCTTGATTGGGTCCGTCCCAACCGATGACAGAGGGAGAACGTGAATGAAGGTCCTGGTGCCTGTAAAACGCGTGATCGATTACAACGTAAAAGTCCGCGTGAAGGCGGATGGCTCCGGGGTCGATCTTGCCAACGTGAAAATGTCGATGAACCCGTTCGACGAGATTGCCGTCGAAGAGGCCATTCGCCTGAAAGAGGCCGGGAAGGCCGATGAAGTGGTCGCCGTTTCGATCGGTGTGAAACAATCGCAGGAAACGCTGCGCACCGCTTTGGCCATGGGCGCGGATCGCGCTATCCTTGTCGTCGCCACCGATGACGTGCACACGGATATCGAGCCGCTGGCCGTCGCCAAGATCCTCAAGGCGGTGATCGATGAAGAGCAGCCGGGCCTTGTTCTGGCGGGCAAGCAGGCCATCGACAACGACATGAACGCCACCGGCCAGATGCTGTCGGCGCTTCTGGGGTGGTCGCAAGGCACCTTCGCCTCCGAGGTCGATATCGACGGCGACACCGCCAAGGTCACCCGCGAAGTGGACGGCGGATTGCAGACGATTTCCGTGAAGATGCCTGCCATCATCACCGTCGATCTGCGCCTGAATGAGCCGCGTTATGCGTCGCTGCCCAACATCATGAAGGCCAAGAAAAAGCCGCTGGACGAGAAAACCGCCGCCGATTACGGCGTCGATGTCACGCCGCGCCTGGAGGTCGTCAAGACAACGGAACCCGAGGCCCGTGCCGCTGGCGTGAAAGTTGGTTCGGTCGATGAACTTCTCACCAAACTCAAAGACGAAGCGGGGGTGATCTGATGGCTGTTCTTCTTCTTGGTGAAGTGAATTCCGGCGAACTGGCGATGGATGCCACGGCCAAGGCCGTAACCGCCGCCGCGCAGCTTGGCGATGTGACCGTGCTGTGCGCCGGGGCGTCTGCCAAAGCCGCCGCGGACGAGGCCGCGACCATTCAGGGCGTGTCCAAGGTGCTCTGCGCCGAAGACCCGTCGCTCGGCCACCGCCTGGCCGAACCGACCGCCGCGCTGATCGTATCGCTGGCGGGCGACTATTCGCACATCGTGGCGCCCGCCACGACCGACGCCAAAAACGTGATGCCTCGCGTGGCCGCGCTTCTGGATGTCATGGTGATCTCGGACGCCTCCGCCGTGGTCGATGCCGACACGTTCGAGCGCCCGATCTATGCGGGCAACGCGATCCAGACGGTGAAATCATCGGATGCCACCAAGGTTGTGACCTTCCGCACCTCCACGTTCGATGCCGCCGAAACCGGTGGGTCCGCGCCCGTCGAAACGATCGATGCCGCGGCTAATCCCGGCCTCAGCGAATGGATCGAAGACAAGGTCGCGGCCAGCGACCGGCCGGAGCTGACCTCCGCCGGGATCGTCGTGTCCGGCGGGCGGGGCGTTGGTTCGGAAGAGCAGTTCGCGCTGATCGAAGGCCTGGCCGACAAGCTGGGGGCCGCCGTCGGCGCTTCCCGTGCTGCGGTCGATTCGGGCTATGCGCCGAACGATTGGCAGGTGGGCCAGACCGGCAAGGTTGTGGCACCGGATCTGTATGTGGCCGTCGGCATTTCCGGCGCGATACAGCACCTGGCCGGCATGAAGGACAGCAAGGTCATCGTCGCCATCAACAAGGACGAAGAAGCGCCGATTTTCCAGGTAGCCGATTACGGCCTGGTGGCCGACCTCTTCGATGCCGTGCCGGAGCTGACCAGCAAGCTCTGACCACCGGAACCTGTCTCAACGTCAAACCCCGCGCCGGCCCCAATCCGGCGCGGGGTTTTTCGTTTCATTGGCTGTCTGCACCCAACTGTTCCAGCAACTCCTGTGCGGCCTTGTCATGCAGTTCCGGCCCGGGCAGCAGCCGGGCGGCAGCGGCCTCGCGCGGCCCGAAGAACTTGCCCTGAACGGAATCGGCCTGTTCCAGAACCTGCGGCGTGGTGATCGTGACGGATGCCGCGCGATCGGCCACTTCCTCCATCATCTGCGGGGTGACGAAGAGCGGATCGATCGTCAGGTCCGCGGCATCCTCCTCCCCCGGGGCGCGATTGGACAGCCACAACAGGTGCACGGGCGCGGCGACGCTGCTGATGAACCGACGCATCCGGGCCACCCACGCCGTTTGCAGCTCGGTCCGGACAATCTCGAACCGGTCCTCCGATACGCCTTGCAGATGCTTCAACAGATGCCGCGTGAAGTGGAATTCGGTGAAATCCACCTGGGGGTAGATCGTGCGCAGCATGGCGCTGGCCTTCAGGAACCGGTCATTTCGGCGCGGATGCACGGTGTAGAAACGGTTCGTCATGTTGTGGGCACTTGTCACCTGCAACACGACCGCTTCGGCATCATCCAGCGCGCCCGCAATGGCCGGATCGTTCATCATCACATCGAGGCCCGCATTCACAACACCCAGATTGAGGACAGGACATGGCAGGGCCTGATCCAGCTGCATGGGAAACGGCGCGTGGATGAACCGCCCAAAGGTTTCCGACCCGCCAAGGCAGACAACGGCCGGGCCGTGTTCGGCGGCCAGGGGGCCGCGGAATCGCAGAACGGATCCCGGCAAGGCCACAGGTTGGTAATCGAGGGGCATTCTCCCCCGTTGTTCAAAACTCATTATCCTCGCTCCGCTCGCTTTGGAGGCCCACCCGCCGACACCATGCGTCGCAAAATCTTACAGACTTGCTAACTGACTGTTTTTGCTAAATTATGTCACTTACTTTCCGAAAATTCTCACGAAGATACTCCTTGGATTGGACGCCTTGTGCAGACCCCATCACCGCGCATAGTCTCGCGCGAGACGTGGACCGGGCAAAAGGGGCAGCGCCATGGAGATCGAAAGCATCGGTATTGTCGGCGCGGGCCAGATGGGCAACGGGATCGCCCATGTTTGCGCTTTGGCCGGCTATGACGTGGTGATGTCGGATGTTAGTGAAGAGGCGCTCAAGGCCGCCGTGGCGCTTGTGGACGCGAATATGGAACGGCAGGTCACGCGCGGGAAAATCACCGCGGAAGAGCGTGCGGCAGCCATGGCGCGCATCAAGACAACGCTGCATCTGCCCGAGGTGGGCCCCACCGACCTGATCATCGAGGCAGCCACGGAACGCGAGACCGTCAAGCAGGCGATTTTCGAGGATCTGCTGCCGCATCTGAAGCCGACGACGATCCTGACGTCCAACACGTCCTCAATCTCCATCACACGTCTGGCCTCGCGCACGGACCGGCCCGAGAAATTCATGGGGTTTCACTTCATGAACCCGGTTCCGGTGATGCAACTGGTGGAGTTGATCCGCGGCATTGCGACCGACGAACCCACCTTCAAGGCCTGCAAGTCAGTGGTCGACCGCCTCGGCAAAACCGCCGCGACGGCCGAGGATTTCCCGGCCTTCATCGTGAACCGCATCCTAATGCCGATGATCAACGAGGCGGTCTACACGCTCTACGAAGGCGTCGGGAACGTGACCTCCATCGACATGGCGATGAAACTCGGCACCAATCACCCGATGGGGCCGTTGGAGCTGGCCGATTTCATCGGATTGGACACCTGCCTGGCGATCATGAACGTCCTGCATGACGGGTTGGCCGATACCAAGTATCGCCCCTGCCCGCTGCTCACGAAATATGTCGAGGCCGGATGGTTGGGCCGCAAAACCGAGCGCGGATTCTACGATTACCGGGGCGAGACGCCCGTGCCCACCCGTTAGGGTGCTTTGCCCTGATCGGGATGATCCCGCAACGACAGCGTCCGCTCCCGCAGCCACGCCATGAATTCGCGGGGCTTGCCGATGCGGTCTTCCCACTCTTCCGGGCGGATCGGGTTGCCGATGATGGGTGATTGCGGCTTGTCGAAGCTTTTCACCACCTCGTGGATCAGCAGGCCTTGGCGGATTACCGGCGAGATCCGGTTGGCGATCTGGTATGCGCGGCTGTTCTGGCCGGTGAAGAAACACGGCACGATCGTCGCGCCCGACGTGCGGATCATCTTGGCGGTGAAGACGTTCCACTCGCCTTCGATCGGCTGGCCCCACATGCGGTCCGAGGCCGCCACGGCCCCTGACGGGAACAGGGAGATCAACCCGCCCTGCTTCAGATGCTCCATGGCCTGCGCGCGCATATCGAGCATCTTCTGCTGCGCGTCGGGCTCATGGGGGAACGGCACCGATATCATATACCCGGCGGCGGCCTCATCGATCCCGGTCAGCAAGGCGCGGGTAAGGATGCGGTAATCATTGCGGCGTCGCCCGATCAGATCGGCCAGGATCATCCCGTCCACCAACCCGTGCGGGTGGTTTGCGACGAAGACGACGGGGCCTTCCGTGGGAATGCGATCCAGCTGGTAATCAGGGGTCCCAAGCTCGATCCCCATCACCTTCATCGTGGCGGGCCAGAAGGCCTGCCCCTTGAACTCCCCCAGGCTTTCAAACTGGCTGACCCGGCGAAGAATGGTGATCTTTCCGGTCATCCATTCGATGGCCTTGATCGTGAAGCGGACAAACGGGCTGGGGAAGGAATTGGCATAGGTCAGCGACCGCCGGTCATACTGACCGCCGGCGCCGCCAACC
Organism: uncultured Roseicyclus sp.; assembly: GCA_947494975.1. Classification (GTDB taxonomy): domain Bacteria; phylum Pseudomonadota; class Alphaproteobacteria; order Rhodobacterales; family Rhodobacteraceae; genus Gymnodinialimonas. The sequence continues at coordinate 131,781 of CANLXA010000005.1, forward strand.
CGGGCTGGGGCAGGGGCCGAAATGTTGCGGGAACCCAGATCCGTCACGTGCCCTCGTCTTTCACCATTGTCAGAGGCCGTGCATTCGGCCTCTCAGGTATCCTCGCCGAACCGGTCGGCGACCAGAGCTTCCAGCGCATCGGCCAGGCGCTCGGCCTCGGCTCCACTGGTTTCAACCTCAATAAAGGTTCCCTGCGAGGCTGCCAACATCAAAAGGCCCATGATGGAATCCCCGGCAGCACTCAGCCCATCGCGCCGGACCACGGCGTCGCCGTCATGCTCTTCTACAACTTCGACAAATCGGGCCGAGGCGCGGGCATGCAGACCCTTCATGTTCACGATCTTCATCGTTCGGGTTGTGGAAGTGTCGCTCATGTCGTCAAACGTCCTGTCATTCCGGCGCGCCGTCGAAGCTGTTGATGTAGCGTCGGCCCGCCTCGGCGGCGCGGCCCACGGCCTCATCAACGGCCAGATGCCGCGATTTGGTGAGCTTGATCAGCATCGGAAGGTTCACTCCGGTCAGGATCTTGCGGTTTGCCGGGCGGCAGGCCCGGAGCGACAGGTTGGAGGGTGACCCGCCATACATATCCGTCACCACCACCACGCCATCGCCCTGATCCACCAGATCGGCGGCATCGCAGATCTCGCGGGTTCGGGCGGAACGGTCATCCTCGGCCCCGATGCTGATCGCCACCATCGCGCGCTGTTGGCCGACCACATGTTCGGTCGCCCGCTTCAATTCGGGTGCAAGGCCACCATGGGCCACGATCACGATCCCGATCACGCTTGTTCTGCCTCTCCACGCCCGGACGAGGCAACAGGCCCGGTCACTCCGGCCTGCGGTCTCGGTCTCTATCCACGTCTCGATGCCTTTTTGACACCTGCCAGCCGGATTCCGCAAGGCGCGTTGCCGTGATCTCCGCAAGGGCAACCGACCTGTGGCGCCCGCCCGTGCATCCGAATGCAACCGTCAGGTGGCTTTTCCCCTCTTCGCGGAACGCCGGGAGGAGCAGATCGAGCATCTGATCGATCTGCTCCCTGAAGGCTTCGAAACGCGCATCTTCGGCGATGTAGTCGCGCACGTCCTGATCGCGTCCGTCCTTGCGGCGCAGATCCTCATCCCAATGGGGATTGCGCAAGAAGCGGCAATCGAACACCAGATCCGCGCCCACCGGCAATCCGCGCCGGTAGGAGAAGGAGGTGAGCTGGATCGCCATGCCCGGCGCGCGATCCCGGGCAAAAATGCGACCGATCTCAGCGCGCGTGTCGTGGGGCGTCAGGTCGGTCGTGTCGATCAGGACACTGGCATTGCCCCGAAGCGGCGCCAGCATATCGCGTTCCATTGCAATGCCATCGGCCGGATCGGCATCGGGTGCCAGCGGGTGACGGCGGCGGGTTTCGGAATAGCGCCGCTGCAACGTGGCCGATTCGCAATCGATATAGACAAGATCCGTCGTGTAGGCGGGCTCCCCCTCAAGCCGCGCGAAGGCGGCGAGCAGCTCCTCGGCGCTGAAATCCCGTGTGCGCGGGTCGATGCCAAGGGCCAAGGGCCGGTCCGGGGGTGGCCCCTCCAGAAGGCGCGGCAACAGGCGGAGCGGCATGTTGTCGATCGCCTCGAACCCGAGATCCTCCAGGGCGTGGATCGCGGTGGAGCGCCCGGCCCCGGACGGGCCCGTGACGAAAACAACATGGGCGGAGGGGCGGTGTTGGTCCGGCATATGGTGTGACATGTCCCGTAATGGTCAGACGGTGGCCCTGCCATGACGGATCAGGTGCAGGATCGCAGGGGCCAGCATCGGCTGCTGCGCGCCGAGGATCAACTCCGCACTGGCCGCGCCCATTGTGACGCGCCGTCGCGGCGGCAGGCGATCGGGCTCCGCCCGGTTGAGATCAACGGCCAGCACCAACTGTGCCCGCTCGCAGATGGGGCCTGCGTTCAGCAGGCCAACGCCCCGCGCTTCGATCAGCGGAGGCGCCGCATCGGGCCGGACCAGTGTAATCTTGTTCCGGCTTGCGTCGATCCACACCCCATCATCGGAGATCAGGTGGCATTCCAAACCCATCAAGGTGAGCGCGAGGCTCGATTTGCCCGACCCGGAGGCGCCGGATATCAAGATGCCCTTGTCGCCCAGGGCCACGGCGCTGGCGTGCAGGAAAAGGCGATCCCCCGTCCAGCCCGTCGCCCAATCCTCCAACGGTTCAGGCGCGGCGTTGCCCATCAGACGTCAGATCGGCAGGCCGACGACAAACCGCGCGCCCAGGGGCTCGGAGGTGATGTCGGCTTCTGTGGGGCGGATATTCTCGGCCCAAATCACGCCGCCATGGGCTTCGATGATCTGCTTTGAGATCGCGAGGCCTAGGCCGGAATGGTTGCCGAATTGCTGCACCGGGCGTTCGGAATAGAACCGGTTGAACACCTTGGTGAGGGCCTCTTCCGGGATGCCGGGGCCGGTATCCTCCACCACGATCAGCACCCGATTTTCACGCCGGCGGGTCCAGAGCCGCACCGCGTCGCCCTCCTCGCAGAATGAGATCGCGTTGCCCAGAAGGTTCACGAACACTTGGGCCAGCCGCCCTTCCAACCCGGCGATCCGGATTTCATCGGTCGGCAGATCGGTGATGAACTCGACGCCCTGCTTGGCGGCCTCTTCAGCGTGGTAGTGGGACAGGTTTTCGAGGGTCTTGACGAGGTTGAACTCCTCTTCCTCCTCTTTCACCAGCTCGGAATCCAGCCGCGACGCATTGGAGATATCGCTCACCAGGCGGTCCAGCCGCCGCACATCATGTTCGATCACCTCGATCAGGCGGCCGCGCTGTTCATCGGTTTTCGCAAATCCCAGCGTGCCGACGGCCGACCGCAGTGAGGCCAGCGGGTTCTTGATCTCGTGGCTGACATCGGCGGCGAATTGTTCGTTGCTGTCGATCCGGTCGTAAAGCGCGCCGACCATGCCCCTGAGGGCACCGGACAGGCGCCCGATCTCGTCGGGGCGCCCCGTCAGGTCGGGGATCCGCACACGGGTGGGGGACATCTTGCGGGCATTCTTGTCGCGGCCCAGTTCGGCGGCGGCCGACAGGTCAGACAGCGGGTTCGCGATGGTCGAGGCCAGAACCAGCGACAGGCCGATGCTGACCAGAAGCGCGACCACGAACATCTGCAGCAATTGCTCCTGCTCCACCCGGACCAGCAAATCGATCTCACCGGCGGCGGTTGTCACGACAACGACACCAACGGGCCCGCCCGCGCCTTCGATGGGCGTTGCAGCGGCATAGACCGACCCGGTCGTGTCGGTGCCGCGTTGCAGGATCGTGGCCCCGCCAAGCGCCGCATCAACCAGCGCCGCGTGCGCCTCCGGCCCCGGCATCGAAACCTCCTGCGGCGTTCCGTTGCCAAGGACCTGCGACATGCCGTTCCAGATCCAGATCAGGAAATCCGTGATCAGGAGCGTCTCACCCGGTTGCGCTTCCAGCCCGCGCACCGGGCGGGCCTCGCTGCGCGCGATGCTTTGCGTCGAGACAACCGGCACACTTTCGTTGGAGAACACGAAGATATCGACGCCATCCGACAGGCCGATGCGCGACAGGACGTCTTCCGCATCGATGCCATCGCCCGTCAGAAGGTTGGCCGGCGCCGTGGCGGGCAGGTTGGCCTCGAAAATATCGGCAATCAGCTGCGCCTCGACGGCCAGTGCCCGTTCGCGCTGCACCACCAGGCTGTCGCGGAACGGGTTCAGCGCCAGAAATCCGATCCCGAGGATCAGGATGGCCAGCAGGTTGAACAGAATGATCTTGCGCGCCAGCGGAGACGAGTTCAGCGAGATGAAAGAACGCCGCGCACGGGCCGCGCGCAGTTCGCTTTCCAGACTCGCCTGCGGACGGTCCCAATCTTCGCCCAGAACAATATCCGCCCGCTCTGCGGCGCGGCGGTTGGTCATCGACACATCGGCTGGCACGGTCCGGCCCCTATTCTTCGTTGTAGCGGTAGCCGATGCCGTAGAGCGTTTCGATGGCCGAGAAATCATCATCGACCGAGCGCATTTTCTTGCGCAGACGTTTGATATGGCTGTCGATGGTGCGATCATCGACATAGACCTGCTCATCGTAGGCCACATCCATCAACTGGTCGCGGCTTTTCACGAAGCCCGGGCGTTGTGCCAGCGCCTGAAGGAGCAGAAATTCGGTGACGGTTAGGGTCACGTCGCGGCCCTTCCAGCTGACGGCGTGGCGCAGCGGATCCATCTGAAGATCGCCACGGTCGAGGATCGTGCTTTCCTCGGGCGCGCCGGCGGCGTCGGACGCAATCGCGTCCTGGCGGCGCAGGATCGAGCGGATGCGTTCCACCAGAAGACGCTGCGAAAACGGCTTGCGCACGTAATCGTCCGCGCCCATCCGCAGGCCCATCAGTTCATCGATCTCGTCATCCTTGGAGGTGAGGAAGATCACCGGCATCTGGGATTTCTGGCGCAGGCGTTGCAACAGATCCATGCCATCCATGCGCGGCATCTTGATGTCGAAGACACCCAGATCCGGCAATTTGCGGTTGAACGCGTCCAAGGCGGACTGTCCATCATTGTATGTTTCTACGTCGAAACCCTCTGCCTCCAGGGTCATCGACACGGACGTCAGGATATTCCTGTCGTCATCGACAAGTGCGATACGCGCCATCGGTCATGTCCTCGATTACTGCTCGGTTCTTTATTTTTTCCGGCAGCTTCCAGTTTTTAGGCCAGAGAATCAATCACAAATCCCCCGCTGACCCGACGGGGCGCCTGGAGTGTGGCGAATTTGCGTTAATGGAGCGTGAATGAGTGTGGCGAAAATTGGGCACCTGCCCTTCGATTGGGCCGTTGCGGCGAAAATCTGCCGTGCGAAACAATATTTCGCGGTGATGGCGCTAATGGTTGCGCTAACTGTGCGTTCACGTCCTGTTCAGCCTCAAAAACGTCATGTTATAGCGGTGCTATGGCGCGGCATGTCTGCCGTGTCCGCATTCAAAGTCGGGCCGATCTGGCCCATCAGGAGCATCCGAACCATGACCCAAGGCCGCGTGAATCCCGCCCACACGCTTGAACAACAAGGCATTACGGGGCTCGGCTCGGTCTATTACAACCTGCTGGAACCCGCTCTGATGGAGGCCGCGGTGACGCGCGGCGAGGGGCGGATCGGCAAGGGCGGCACGTTCCTGGTGTCCACCGGTCAATTCACCGGCCGCTCGCCTAACGACAAGTTCGTCGTGCGCACGCCCGAGGTTGAAGACACGATCTGGTGGGACAACAACGCGCCGATGGCGCCGGACGCCTTTGATCGCCTGCACGCCGATATGCTGGCCCATATGGAGGGCGGCGATTACTTCGTGCAGGATCTTTATGGCGGCGCCGATCCAGATCATCGCCTGGATGTGCGGGTGGTCAGCGAGTTGGCCTGGCACAATCTGTTCATCCGTCACCTCCTGCGCCGTCCCGATGCCGATGAACTGGCGACGTTCGTGCCCGAATTCACCATCATCAACTGCCCCAGCTTCAAGGCGGACCCGGCGCGCCACGGCTGCAATTCCGAAACCGTCATCGCGCTCAATTTCGAGAAGAAGCTGATCCTGATCGGCAACACGGAATATGCCGGTGAGAACAAGAAATCCGTTTTCACCCTGCTCAACTACATCCTGCCCGAAAAGGGTGTGATGGCGATGCATTGCTCGGCCAATCACGCCATTGGCGACCCGGACGATGCCGCCGTCTTCTTCGGCCTCAGCGGCACGGGCAAGACGACCCTTTCCGCCGATCCCGGTCGCACGCTGATCGGGGATGACGAACATGGCTGGTCCGAAACCGGCACCTTCAATTTCGAAGGCGGCTGCTACGCAAAAACCATCAACCTGAGCGAAGAGGCGGAGCCCGAGATCTTCGCCACAACCCGCAAGTTCTCCACCGTGATCGAAAACATGGTCTATGACCCCGACACGCTGGAGCTCGATTTCGACGATGACAGCCTGACGGCGAACACCCGCTGCGCCTACCCGCTCGACATGATCTCGAACGCATCGGCCACCGGCCTTGGCGGGCATCCGAAAAACATCGTCATGCTGACCTGCGATGCCTTCGGCGTTCTGCCCCCGATTGCCCGGCTGACGCCCGCGCAGGCGATGTACCACTTCCTGTCGGGCTTCACCGCGAAGGTCGCGGGCACCGAGCGCGGCGTGACCGAACCCACCCCCACCTTCTCCACCTGCTTCGGCGCGCCGTTCATGCCGCGCCGGCCGGAGGTCTATGGCGACCTGCTGCGCGAGAAGATCAGCACCCATGGCGCAACCTGCTGGCTGGTGAATACCGGCTGGACGGGCGGCGCGTTCGGCACCGGCTCCCGGATGCCGATCAAGGCCACCCGCGCGCTGCTGACGGCGGCCCTCGACGGCACGCTGAACCGCGGAAAGTTCCGCAAGGATCCGCATTTCGGCTTCGAGGTGCCCACGACCTGCCCCGGCTGTGACGATGATCTGCTTGATCCGCGCGGCACCTGGGCCGATGGCGCGGGCTATGACCAGCAGGCGCAAAAGCTCGTCCAGATGTTCTCGGATAACTTCGCGCAATACGTCGCCCATATCGACGAAGACGTGCGCGCCGCCGCGATCTGATCGGGGCAGGAGCCCCCGCGCTTGAGAATGCAGGGCTGGTGGTTATCTATCCACCAGCCCTTTCATTTTGATCGGAGGCCCGATGCTGGCCCGACTCCTTGTTGCCGCGTTCCTGCTGATGCCCTCCGCACTGGTCGCGCAATCCGACGCGTCGAACCCCCGCATCGGTCCCGCGATTTCAGAGCTCATCTACGGCGCCTATTGCGCGCAAGAGCCCGAGCGTGAGGACCCGGCCCCCGAAACCGCCACCGGCACCATCAACATCGTGCCCGCGCTCCCCGATTTCGCCTTCCGCACCAAGATCGTCCCGGCGGAAATCGGCATCGGCTTCGGCGTGCTGGCCCAGACGCAACCGGGCCTGGCCCTTGGTCCCGTCACGGTGACAGTGACCCATCCGCCCTACCCCGACACCGGGATCGAGGTGGAGCGCTGGCAGACCGATATCGATGATCTGAGCCCCAGCCTGATGGGGTTCAGCTTCGACAATGCCAATGAATTGCTCCTGGGCGAATGGACGTTCTCGGCCCACACAATCGACGGGGAAGAGCTGTTTCACATATCCTTCGAGGTCGTGGCGCCCGAATTGATGCCGCAGGTCATCTCGTCCTGTTTCGGATCCTTCATGTCCTGACCGGGCTCAGCCGAAGATCCCGCGGCGCACAAGGTTCACCCCCGCCACCACCAGCACGATCAGCGTGATCTTGCGGAACAGGTCCGCGTTGAGCCGGTCCCCCAACCAGAACCCGATGCGCATGCCCAGGAAGGCCGGGATCAGGAGCAGCGCCGAAAACGGCCCGGTGGAGGTGTTCAGAACCCCCGATTGCAGATGGCCAAGCACAAGGCTCACCGCGCCGAGGGAATAGACAACCCCCTGCACCAGCATCTGGCGGGCCTTGGGCGTTTCCAGTGCGATCAGATAGAGGACCGTGGGCGGCCCCCACGTCCCCGTGAACCCGCCGAGGGACCCGGCCAGGCCACCGATGCCCCACTCCGCCACACGGCGGCGGTGCGGCGGGATGTGAAACCGGATGCCGAACAGCTGGATCAACGACAGGGTCACAACCGGGATCCCGAGGATCAGGTAGAACACCCGCTCAGGCACCAGCGTGATGAATTGCGCCACGATCAGGATCATCACGCAAACGATCAGGATGTAGCGCCAATGCTCCTGCATCGCGTCCCAGATATCGGCGCGGGTATGGCGGGTGACTTGCTGGATATTGGTGAACAGTGCCGGCAGGATCACACCGGCCACGGCCACCAGCGGGTCAAGAAACAGCGATAGGCCGGACATGATGATCAGCGGCAAGGCAAAGCCCACCGCGCCCTTCACCACGCCGGCGATCAGGGAGACGGCGAAGGCGGCGGCGAAGGCCCAGAGGGGCATCAAAGAGGCCAGATCGGAGATCATATCGCCTTCTAGTCTCTCCGGCATCCGCCCGCATCCGCAAACTGGCCGCGACATTTTTGTGCGTGTTGCGACGCGGTGCAGCATTTTTGTTGCGCTGCACCTGCAAACGCCCTACCTCTCCCACGACGCCATTCCGGCCCCGTGACTGACGCCCGCCGCAGGAGGATGCTATCATGCCCCGTGACGCCCATAACACGACCGAGACGCCCGTGATTCTTCCTGATCTGCTGGCCCTGACCGGCGCGGCCATTGGCCCCGCCCAAGCGCTTCTGGACACCGCCAAGGCCCGTCTCCGCGCGGAGCTCACCGTCGATGGCCGCGTCTCGGCCACGCTGATCGAGGACAACCAGACCGCCGCCCACGGACTCGCCTGGCTCGCGACCTATGTCGAGGCCCTGCGCGAGATGCACGGATGGGCCGAACGGCTGCAAGCCGATGGCAAATTCGGCGAGGTTGAACAGCTGATCCTGCAGATCGCCTTTGGCGAATATCTCTGGCAGATGTATGGCGGCCTGCCGATGAACCAGGGCGAGATTCTCCGACCCCAGGATATGGGTCTGACGCAGGATGACCAGCGCGCCATGATGGATGATGCCGTCATGACGCTGACGGGGTCCGGCAATACCCAAGCCGCGCGCACGCGGTTGGTGGAGCTGATGCATGACCGCACCGCCGAGACCACGGTCGGAAACTGCGGTCTGGATGACGAGCTGGAGATGATCCGCGAGCAATTCCGCCGCTATGCCGTGGACCGCGTGATCCCCGACGCCCATGACTGGCACCTCAAGGATGAGCTGATCCCGATGGAGATCATCGAAGAACTGGCCGAGATGGGCGTTTTCGGCCTCACCATCCCCGAAGAACATGGCGGCTTCGGCCTGTCGAAAGCCTCGATGTGCGTCGTCTCCGAAGAACTCTCGCGCGGATATATCGGCGTCGGCTCGCTGGGAACGCGGTCCGAGATTGCGGCCGAACTGATCCTGTCCGGCGGCACCGAGGAACAGAAAGCCAAATGGCTCCCCGGTCTCGCCTCGGGGGAGATCCTGCCGACGGCTGTCTTCACCGAACCCAACACCGGCTCCGACCTCGGGTCGCTGCGGACCAAGGCGGTGAAGGACACCAACGGCGATTGGGTCCTCAACGGCAACAAGACGTGGATCACCCACGCCGCCCGCACCCATGTGATGACGGTTCTGGCCCGCACGGTGCCGGACACGGACAATTACAAAGGCCTGTCGATGTTCCTGGCCGAAAAGACCCCCGGCAGCGATGAGGCGCCGTGGCAGGACGCGGGCATTTCCGGCGGTGAGATCGAAGTGCTCGGTTACCGCGGCATGAAGGAATACACGGTCAATTTCGACGATTTCAAAGTGAAGGGTGAAAACCTTCTGGGCGGCGAAGAAGGCCAGGGTTTCAAGCAGCTCATGCAGACCTTCGAGAGCGCCCGCATCCAGACCGCCGCGCGGGCCATCGGTGTGGCGCAATCGGCGCTCGACGCGGGCATGCAATACGCCCAGGACCGCAAGCAATTCGGCAAGGCGCTCATCAATTTCCCCCGCGTCTCGGGCAAGCTCGCCATGATGGCGGTCGAGATCATGGTGGCCCGTCAGCTCACCTATTTCTCCGCCCGCGAAAAGGACAATGACCGTCGCTGCGATCTGGAGGCCGGAATGGCCAAGCTCCTCGGCGCCCGCGTGGCGTGGGCGGCGGCCGACAATGCCCTGCAAATCCACGGCGGCAACGGCTTCGCGCTGGAATACGGCATCTCCCGCATTCTGTGTGATGCGCGCATTCTCAATATCTTTGAAGGCGCCGCCGAAATTCAGGCCCAGGTCATCGCGCGGCGTCTGCTCGGCTGACGCCCTGCTTGACCGGTCGGTATGGCGGGGCGCATACTTCGCCATACCATGGCCGATCCCAACTATTTCCACCGCAAGGACTTCTGCCACGCCATCTATGAACAGATGGCGTCCGGCTTTGCGCCCAAGCTCTCGCTGTTCGGGCCGCGGCGCACCGGCAAGACGCAATTCCTGCTGAACGATCTGGGCCCGAAGGCGCTCAGCTTCGGGCACCGCGTGGCCTATGTCGATCTGTGGGAGCGTGGCCCGTCCGCCCTTGCAATCATCCTTTACGAATTGGACCGCGCCTTGCAGCCCAAAAGCGCGGCCGGCAAGGCCTTGCAGGTTGCACAGGCGGCGGCGCCCCGCGTGGTCCTGTCGGCGCTTGGCCAGAAACTGCTGCTCGATCTTGGTGCCAGGCCAAAGGCACTGCCTGAAGATCAGGTGCTGATGCTGGACGCCTATCTCGAACGGCTGGCCTCGGCCAAGCAGCGCGCCTTCCTGTTTTTCGATGAGTTTCAGGAGACCCTGAATGCTCGCGATCACGAGGCCCTTCTCGCCGCATTGCGCGCGGCGCTCACCCGCCACGACGCCGGGCTTGCCATGATCTTCACCGGCTCGTCGCAGGATCGCTTGCGGCAGGTCTTTTCGCGCCGCAACGCGCCGTTCTACCGCTACACCACCGATATCCGGCTGCCGCCGCTGGGGGAGGATTTCGTGGCCTTTCAGCTGGGCTTCTACCCCTCCGGCGCGCCACCCGTCACACCCCAGGCCGCGATGGACGTCTTCGAGCGTCTGAACCTGAACCCCGAGTATTTTCAGCGTTGGCTGCGCCGCATGGCGCTGTCGGGGCGCGAGCCGCCGGATCAGATCGAGGCGCTGATCCGCGCCGAGGTTGAGGAGGATCAGGGATTTGCCGAAACCTGGCTGTCGCTCGCCCCCCACGATCGTCTGATCCTGCGCCTGATCGCCGAGGGGAACCCGGCGATCTACGGCGATGCCGGCACCAAGGCGATGAAAAAGCTTGGCGTCACCAACCCGCCCAAGAAATCGACGCGCCAGACCGCCATGAACAATCTGGTCCGCGCCGGGCTGGCCGACAACAATGATGGCACTCGGATCGTCACCGATCCGATCCTGGCCGGATGGGTGCTCTCCCGGCCCAAATCCGACTTCGGATAGAGCAGTATGGCGAGCCTCATACCCCACCATATCCGCCATTCTGACATTTTTCTTTGATTTTGTCAGAAACCGCCTAACTATGCCCCAACCAACGGGAGCATCACATTGTCCAAGACCGTCCTTCTGACCGGGGTGACCGGCTTTATCGCCAAACGCATCGCGCTCGACCTGCTGAATGCGGGCCACCACGTGCGCGGCACCCTGCGCAGCACCGGCCGCGCCGATGAGGTGCGCAACGCTGTCCGACCGCATCTGATCGATCCCGCCGCCCTCGACCGGCTGAGCTTCGTGGAACTGGACCTGATGAAGGATGACGGCTGGACCGCCGCCGCGGAGGGCGTCGACGTGCTGATGCACACCGCGTCGCCCTTCCCGATGTCATCACCCAAGGACGAAAACGACGTGATCCGCCCGGCGGTCGATGGCACGTTGCGGGCGCTCAAGGCCGCCCATGCCGCCGGTGTCACCCGTGTGATCCTGACGTCTTCGGTGGTGGCGATCGAGGCCAATGACCTGCCCAATCCCAAGGGCCCCGAGCACTGGACCGATACCGACCATCCCCGCGCCACCACCTACTACAAATCGAAGACCCTGGCGGAAAAAGCCGCCTGGAGCTTCGTGGGCGAGCATCCGGAGATGCAGCTGACCACGATCCACCCGTCCCTTGTGCTCGGCGCGCCGCTCGATCAGCATTACGGAACGTCGCTCAGCCTCATTGAGCGGGTCATGGCGGCCAAGGACCCCGCCGTGCCCGATCTGGGTTTCGGGATTGTCGATATCGCCGATATTTCGGCCATGCATATCGCCGCGATGGACCGCCCGGACAGCGCCGGCAACCGCTATATCGGATCGGCTGGCTCGATCACGATGCCGGATCTGGCAAAGCATCTGTCCGCCGCATACCCGAGCCGCAAGATCTCGACGCGGCAGGCGCCGGGCTGGTTGCTGCGGATCCTGTCGCTCTTCGATCCATCGATCAAAACCATCCTCCCGCAACTGGGCTACACGCCCGAATTCGACACCTCCGCGACCATTACGGATCTGGGGATCACCTTCACGCCGATGTCGGAGGCCATCGACGCGGCCGCGGCGGCCGTCGACGCCACCTGATGCGCAGCTTCGTGGCCCTGCCTTTGGCCGAGGACACGAAAGCCGCGCTTCTTCGCCTGCAATCCACCCTGCCGGTGGGCAAGCCGGTGCCCGAGGACAACCTCCACCTGACCCTCGCCTTTCTGGGGGATGTGGGCGACGACGTGTTGGAGCCCCTGCACGATCTGCTCTCCGCCGCGCGCCTGCCCGCCCCCGAGATCACGTTTGACGGCCTCGGCACCTTCGCGGAGATGGAGCGCGGCCTCGTCTTTGCCGCTGTCCACCCTACCGGGACCCTGACCGCCCTGCACGCCAAGGTGGCACAATTGGCCCGCACCGCCGGGGCCGATCTGCCCCGCCGCCGGTTCCGCCCCCATGTCACGCTGACCCGCGCCAGCAAACAGCCCCAAGGCCCGGCCCGCGACCGCCTGGCCGCCACATTGGGGCAGACGACCGATATCCCCGGCTTCACGGCGCGCCAAATGTGCCTGTATCAGTCCCACCTTACGCCGACCGGTGCGCGGCACGAGGTGGTCGCAAGCTACCCGCTCTCCTGATCCGCACGCCGCGCCAACGCGTCCAGCAGACGTTGCCGCGCCACCGGGAGGGGCTTTGTACCGAGGCTGGGGGCCAGATGATCCGTCAGGAAATGCCCCGTTGCCTCCAACCCGGCCAGAACGTCACGCAGGTCCCCCGGGCCGCCCTGCATGACTGGCGGCAAAGGCAACAGGCGGTCCGCCCAATCCCCCGCCGCGCCGCGGGAGACCGCCCGCCCGGTCCGCGGTGAGATGTAGGCCAGATCCTCCGTGGCCCCCGTCACGGCACAGGCCGACAGATCCAGCCCGAACCCCATCTCGTCGAGCAGCGCCATCTCCCATCCCAGATAGGCCACGGCCCACCGGTCGGCGCCCAGACCGTCGAGCACCGCGAGGCTGCGGGCATAGAGCCGGGGATAGGCCGCCCGCTCGGGCAAGGTGAACGACAGGAGCGCGCAAACCGCCGACAATCCCGCCAGGGCCACGCGATCCCTCATCACATCCGCCGCGCGGCCCTGTTTCAGTTCCACAATGTAGGCGCCGATATGATCCGAAAGGCGGGCCCGCCACGTGGCGTCCAGCTGTGCGCCCACCTGCAGCACGGGGGCCATCTTGCGGGATTGTCCGCCGCGCACGACGCCCAGATGGCGGCCATGCTCGCGGGTGAACAGCTCGATAATCGCTGCCGCTTCACCATGGCGTCGCACCGCCAGAAGGATGCCATCCGCCCGCCAATCCATGGGGCGGACTATTGCGGTTTACCGCCCACAGCGCACGGGAAAAACACATGGCCCGGTGGAAATGGACGCGGAGCCGTGCCAATCATCTTCCCATGTTTCCGGCGCTTCCCCCCCAGGCCCGTTTTTCGGCCGCGCTCATCGCCCTTGTGGCGATCGGATCGGTTGTGGCGCTGTTTTTCTACAATCTCGATACCGGGCGGTACGGGGATGAGGCCGCAACCGTTTGGGGCATGGCGCGGTTCTTCACGATCCTCACCAATATCGCCCTTGCCCTGACACTTTGCGTGGCCACGTTTCGGCGTGACGGCATCGGAGCGCCGTGGATCGCGGCGCTCACCCTCGCAATCGTGCTGGTGGGGGCCGTCTACCACACGCTTCTGGCCGGGATCACGGAGTTTGTCGGGCTCGGGGCCTGGGCCAATCAGGGGCTGCACAGCTTCGTGCCGATCACCTGCCTCTTGTGGTGGATGGTGTTCGCGCCGAAGCGGACGCTTCAGTATCGCGACCTGCCGATGTTCATCATGTGGCCGTGCATCTACGTCGCCTATGCGCTGGCGCGCGGCGCGCAGGACGGCATCTACCCCTATCCGTTCATGGATCTGACCGAGATCAGCGCGCTGGCCGTTGCCACGAACCTTGCGGGGCTGCTGCTTGTGCTGCTTCTGGGCGGTGTGATCTTCGTGATGATCGGGCGGTTCGCGGATCGATAGACAGGGCTAGTCCAGCCCCGGCTCATCCAGCAGATTCCGCCCGGCCCGGTCCTCCACCTCGATCACCCACAGATCCGGATCGAAGCCCCGCTGCCGCGCGATGGTGGCATCCACATCGGCCTCCGCCCCCTCCGCAAGAACCATCCACAGCCGGTCGCCGGTGAGCGGATCGAAACTGCGCTGGTAGAGCGTGGCACTTCCGTCCAGGGGCGATTGCTTGACCAGAACCGCCCCCGCAGTGCCGTCGCCCCGGGCCACGACGAAGGCCGGGATATCGGCCACCCGCAGACGTGCCAGATAGGCGGCGACCCAGAATTCGGCAGTGAGCCTGCTCATGCATTTCCGTCTTTGAAATCAAGGCCCATCTCGGAATATCGCTCGGCCTCGTCGAGCCAGCCGGGCCGCACCTTGACCTGCAGGAACAGGTGGACCGGATGGCCGACAAATTCCGCAATCTCCTCGCGCGCGGCCTTCGAGACGGATTTGATCGTCTCCCCGCCCTTGCCCAGCAGGATGCCCTTATGGCCGTCACGGGCAACATAGATGATCTGGTCGATCTTGGCCGATCCGTCCTTGCGGTTCTCCCAGCCTTCGGTCTCGACCGTGAGCTGGTAGGGCAGTTCCTGATGCAGGCGCAGTGTCAGCTTTTCGCGGGTGATCTCCGCCGCGATCATCCGCAGGGGCAGATCGGCGATCTGGTCTTCGGGGTAGAGCCACGGCCCCTCCGGCACGGTATCGGCAAGCCAGGCGCGCAGATCGTCGACACCATAGCCCTTCTCGGCGGAGATCAGATAGGTTTGGGTGAAATCGAAGGCCGCGTTCAGATCCTCGGTCAGTTTCAGCAAGACCGGCGCTTCCACCCGGTCGATCTTGTTGATGGCCAGCGCGACCTTGCGGTCATCGGTACGCTCCTTCAGGCCGTCGAGAATGGCCTGCACGCCCTCGGTCAGGCCGCGATTGGCCTCGATCAGCAGCACCACCACATCGGCATCCGCCGCGCCGGACCACGCCGCGGCCACCATGGCACGATCCAGCCGGCGGCGGGGCCGGAACAGGCCCGGCGTGTCGACGAAGATCAGCTGGCTCTCCCCCTCCATCGCCACACCCCGGATGCGCGCGCGGGTGGTCTGGACCTTGTGGGTCACAATCGACACCTTCGCGCCCACCATCCGGTTCAGGAGCGTCGATTTGCCCGCATTGGGCTCTCCGATCAGAGCGATAAAGCCGGCACGTGTGGGCATGTGGGATCCTTGGCGGGTGGTGGTTGCCCGGCGACATAGCGGGAAAACGGCCACGGCGTAAGGGGCCTCCGCCTCGGATTGCGCTGACGCGCAGTGCCTCGGCGGACCCGGCGCCCTCGCCCGTTCCGGGCATCGGGCGCGACGGGGCGCTGACCGTCGGGCCGTGGGAGATGGGCCGACCGGCGGATTGAGTTTTTTGCCAAGATGAAAAAGCGGTCGGGGTTTGGCGGTGCCGATGGCGACAGAGGCGCGCCCGCGCCCCGTCAGCTGCGTTCGATCGCGTCGAGAAGCGCCTTGGCGGCCGCCTGCTCCGCATGGCGTTTGGCCTTGGCTTCCGCTTCGGCCTGGCGGCCATCGGGCAGTTCGGCGCGGATGCGGAAGACCGGGGCGTGGTCGGGGCCCGACCGCCCGACTTCCACGTAAAGCGGCGGGGTCATGCCACGGGCCTGGGCCCATTCCTGAAGTGCCGTCTTCGCGTCGCGCGCATCTTCCTCCACGCGTGTGATCCTGTCGCCCCAGAGCCGGAGCACCAGCGCTCTCGCCGCCTCGAACCCCGCATCGAGATAGACCGCGGCGATCACCGCCTCCATCGCGTCGCCCAGAAGCGCCATGCGCCGCCGCCCGCCGGCGGACATCTCGGATTTGCCAAGCCGCATCGCCGCGCCAAGCTCGATCTCGCGGGCGACATCGGCGCAGGTCTCCTTGCGCACCAGCGCATTGAACCGGGGCGCCAATTGCCCCTCTTTCGCGGTTTCGTCAGCGGCCAGCACCGCCTCGGCCATCACCAGCCCCAATACCCGGTCCCCCAGGAATTCGAGCCGCTGATTGTCTCCCCGGTTCGGTGAGGACAGCGACGAATGGGTCAGGGCGCGCGTCAGCAATTCGGGATCGTCAAAGCGATGCCCCAGCCGGTCCATGAAGACCGCAAGCTCCCGCGACATCTTCACTCAATCGCCTGGAAGAACCGATCCGACCGCCAGGTCCAGAAATAGACCATCCGACGCCCGGCGGACGAGAAGATGACACGGTCGGCACGACCCAGAAGGTTTTCGAACGGGACGAACCCGACACCGCCCACCGATTGGTCGAACCGCGAATCGATCGAATTGTCGCGGTTGTCCCCCATCACGAAGTAGTGGCCCTCGGGCACGACGAATTCGCCGGTGTTGTCACCGCGCGCGCCGTCCAGAATATTCAGAACCGAATGGGTGACGCCGCCGGGCAGTTCCTCGGTCGCGCGGTCCTTGGAGCAAATCGCCCCCTCGCCCACCGGTGCATTGGCGCAGCGCGGCGTGTGGCCCTGGGGCCCCTGGGGCTCGACCACCTCCTCGAACGGCGCAGCGGGCGTCAGGCGCACGGGATCGCCGTTCAGGTGCAGCACGCCGTCGATCATCTGCACCCGGTCCCCCGGAAGGCCGATCACGCGCTTGATGAAATCGGTCCCGTTGGTCGGGTGACGGAACACGACGACATCGCCCCGCTCGGGCTCTGAGCCGAAAATCCGGCCCGAAAACGGGCACATGGAGAACGGGCAGGAATGCTGCGAATAGCCATAGGCCATCTTGTTGACGAACAGGAAATCGCCAATCAGAAGCGTGTCCTTCATGGACCCCGACGGAATCCAGAACGGCTGAAAAAACAGGGTGCGAAAGACACCCGCAATCACCAGCGCATAGACGACGGTCTTCACCGTCTCCATGATGCCGCCTTCGGATTTCGCCATATGCCTGCCTTTCGTGCCGTGCGAGCTGCCTCGCAGCGTTCTTGCCCGCGCCCTTGGGCAAGTCAAGCAACAGGCCTGTTAAATCGTGTCGGGACACAATCCGTTGCCGTTTTGGGGAACCTGCCGGCAGTTTTGCGGCCCCTTTGCGGGATGGCGGGTGGGGCGAGGCCGCAGGCCAGCGACACCCCCATCCCCTCAACTCAGATGCGACCGCCGTCGGGGCCGGATCACCGGGCGCAACTCCTCCTCCTCGTCCGGCAGCGCCTCGATCACCACCATCGCCTGCGCCCAGGGGTGATCGTCCGTCAGCGTCACGTGGATCACGGCGCAATAGCCATCGGGCGTCATCTGGTCCAACCGGTCGCGGGCCCACCCCGTGACCTCCATCACCGGCTGACCGGTGCGCATGTTGCGCACCGCCATGTCTTTCCAGGCGATCCCCATGCGCAGCCCGGTGCCAAGCGCCTTGGAACAGGCCTCCTTGGCCGCCCATCGCTTGGCATAGGTCGCGGCCGGATCGGGCGTGCGTTCCGCTCGGGCCTGTTCGATCTCGGTAAAGATGCGGTGCCGGAACCGATCGCCGAACCGGTCCAGCACCTTCTGGATGCGCTCGATATTCGCCAGATCGGTGCCGATCCCAAGGATCATGCGGCGCCCCGCCAGGTCAGAAGGCGCAGCCCCGCCAGCGCAAATAGCGCCGCCGTCACGCCATCGATCCAGCGCCGGAACCGCCTGTAGACGGATCGGACGGGCGGCAGCGCGAACGCCCAGGCGTAAGCCGCGTAGATCCCGAACCCGAGGGCCGCGCAGGCCACGACGATGCCCCAGCCCGGCGCCGCTCCGCCCGCGCTCAGCGCCAGCGCCGCGATCCAGGCCAGCGCCGCTTTGGGATTGCCGAGGTTGAGGATCAGACCCCGGCGAAACGCGCGGCCCTCCCCGATGGTCTCGGGCGCGTCAGCCTCTTGCAACGCTGCCCGTCCCGTGACCCATGCCAGGTAAAGAAGATACGATCCGCCGATCACCTTGAAGATCGTCAGGAAGATCGGGCTCTGCGCGACCAACGCGCCGAAGCCCAGGCCCACCGCCACGCCCCACGCCGCAAGGCCAAGCGCCAGGCCCGCCCCCATCATCAGCCCCGCCGCTCGGCCCGAAGCCATCGCCGTTCCCGCAACCGCCAGCGTCGCGGGGCCCGGAGAGCCCGCCGCCACAAGGAACGTGGCCAGCGCGGTCACACCACCCACATCGATCATCGCAAGGTGACCGTGCCGGTCGCCTGGTTGACGGCGAAGGTCACGGGCCGTGTCCCGCTGCCATCGGCAAACGCGATTGGAACCGTGATGATCAGCCCGACCGACGCGTCGTAAACCGCCGTCGCCTGCGCCACGAAGGCCTGCCCGAAATACCGGAAGTCGGGCCCCGCATAGATCGCGGTGCAGCGCCGGAACGGGCCGCCCTCATCGCCGGGAACCGGGTGCAGAACACCCAGCGCGGCCCCGCTGGCGACATTGGGGTCGATGAACATCTCGAAGATGCGGATCGCGCCGTTTGCGAAGGTCTGCGTGTTGTCCTCCCACGGCTCGGTGATCGTGAGGGGGGTGAATTCCGGCCCGCAGGGCGCGGTGATGAAGGCGGCTGCGGGTCCTGCGAAGGCCAGGGCCGCGGCACAGGCGCTTGCAAATCTCAACATGGGAACTCCCGGGTCAGGTCAGGCACGGATGCCAGCCTGTCCGATAAGCCAATGCCACGCAACGCAGAAACCGGCTCAGCCCCGCGCCGCATCCATCGCGGCACGCATCCGGGCAATCGCAGCCTCAAGCCCCGCGAACACGGCCTCACCGATCAGAAAATGCCCGATATTCAGCTCCCGCACCTCGGGCAGGGCGGCAATCGGACCAACCGTGTCGTAGGTCAGGCCATGGCCCACATGAACCTCCAGCCCCAGATCGTGGCCCAGCTTCACCCCGTCGATGATCCGCGCCAGCTCCGCATCCCGCG
The DNA here is from genome assembly GCA_947494975.1 of uncultured Roseicyclus sp. GTDB lineage: Bacteria > Pseudomonadota > Alphaproteobacteria > Rhodobacterales > Rhodobacteraceae > Gymnodinialimonas. Next base: position 150,870 of record CANLXA010000005.1, read on the forward strand.
CCGCGATGTCCCCCTCGGCGTCGAAATCCGTATAGGCGCCGGAATGGATCTCGATCACCGGGGCGCCGATGCGCGCGGCGGCCTCGATCTGCGCCCGGTCGGCTGCGATGAAGAGCGAGACGCGGATCCCGGCATCCCCCAGCGGCCCGATGTAATGGCTCAGCCGGTTCTGGTCGCCCGCCACTTCCAGGCCACCTTCCGTCGTCCGCTCTTCGCGCTTTTCGGGCACGATACAGGCCGCATGGGGCATATGGCCCAATGCGATCGCCTGCATTTCATCGGTGGCGGCCATCTCGAAATTCAGCGGGATCGATATCGCCTCCATGATGGCGGCGATATCGGCATCGCGGATATGGCGGCGATCCTCGCGCAGATGCGCGGTGATGCCATCGGCCCCCGCCGCCTCGGCCGCAACGGCGGCACGCACCGGATCGGGCAAGGCCCCGCCCCGCGCATTCCTGAGCGTCGCCACATGGTCGATATTCACACCCAGCCGCAGCTTGTCCATTTCGCTCACTCCGCCGCATCCGCCTGCTGGCGGAGCTTTTCCATCTTCTTGCGCAGCCGGGCCGCGCGCCGCTTCTGATAGGCGCGGATCACCGGCACGCTCAGGAAGTAGCATACAATCCCGCAGATCAGGCCCGGGATCACCCCGCCCACGGTCCACGGCCACACGACCGTGTTCCAGAAAATCAGCAACTCCCCCCAATGGGCCACATCATCGGTGAACATCGCCTTGAAATTGTGCCACAAATCGCCCGCCGCATTGCCGAACCGGGCAAACAGGCTGTCATTCACCCCAACCGTCGGGCGACTGCCCAGCATGAAATGCCCCAGGTTGAGCGAGATGATCGCGATCGGCACATAGGTCAGCGGATTGCCGATGAACGTCGCCAGAAGTGCGGCGATCATCGAGCCGCGCATCACCCGCGCCAGAAGCGCCGCAATCACGAAATGCAGGCCGAAATAGGGGGTAAAGACCGTGACCGCCCCGGCGAACACGCCGCGCGCGATCTGCTCCGGCGTGCCGGGCAGGCGCCGCATCCGGTGCTGGACATATTGCGCGGCACGCAGCCAGCCACCCCGGGGCCAAAGGACCTCGAGGACAACACGATACCAGGGTCTGTAATCACGGCGTCTGAACACGCGCCGCCCCTTTCGTCACAAACGCCCATGCGGGCGCATTCCGCCTTCAAGATATGGAGTGCCTAGGGCCTCCGGTCCAGATCGCGGAACCGGTCCAGCGTGACAACATCGGAATCCGCTTCCACCGCCATCATCACCGCATGCAGGTGTTCCGCGTCCCGCACCTCCACATCTATGAGAAGACGGAAAAAATCCGGCTTTCGGTCGATGAAGTGTAGGTCCGAGATATTGGCGTTTTGCTCACCGATCAACGTGCAGATCCGACCCAACACGCCGTTTTCATTTGAGATTGTGACATCTACGGTCACATTGTGGATCACGGCGTGGCGTCCATCGGTCCAATGCAGGTCAATCCAGCGGTCCGGCGCCTCGTCGAACGCCGCCAGCGCAAGGCAATCGATGGCGTGCACCAGCGGGCCCTTGCCCGGATAGGTGATGCCGACGATCCGCTCCCCCGGCACCGGCTGACAGCATTGCGCGCGCATCGTCCGCGCCCCCGGCGGAAGGCCGATCACCGCGCGTTTTTCCTCGATCACACTCTGGTCGTCGCCATGGGCCAGTTCGGGGTACAGCTCCCCCACCACGTCCCGCGCGCTCAACTCCGCCGACCCGATGCGCGCCAGCACCTCGTCGCCGTCCCGCAGGCTCAGCGCCTTGGCGGCCGTGGCCAGCGCCTTGTCGGTCGCCTTCTTGCCGATCTGCTCAAACGCGACCCGGGCAAGCTCCTTGCCAAGCTTGATGTAGCGATCCCGGTCCACTTCGCGCAGGCTCCGCCGGATCGCTGCCTTGGCCCGGCCCGTCGTGGCAATGTCGATCCAGGTGGCCTGGGGCGTCTGGCCCTCGGCGGTGATCACATCCACCGATTGCCCGTTCTTCAGCCGCGTCCAGAGCGGCACGCGCAACCCGTCCACCTTCGCGCCGACGCAGGAATGCCCGATCCGGGTATGGATCGAATAGGCGAAATCAATCGGCGTCGCCCCGCGCGGCAGCTTCACCACATCGCCCTTGGGCGTGAAGCAGAACACCTGGTCGGAATACATCTCCAACTTCACATGTTCGAGGAATTCGTCGTGATCCTCGGCATTCTCAAACCGCTCGGTCAGGCTCTCCAGCCACTTGGCGGGATCCACGGCAAAGGGGTTCGCGGCGCGCACACCGTCGCGGTAGGACCAATGGGCCGCCACACCCGATTCCGCCACCTCGTGCATCTGGCGGGTGCGGATCTGCACCTCCACCCGCTTGCCGTCGCGCCCGCTGACGGTGGTGTGGATCGAGCGGTAGCCGTTCGATTTCGGCTGGCTGATGTAATCCTTGAACCGCCCCGGAACCGATTTCCACCGCTGGTGGATCGCCCCCAACACGCGGTAGCAATCATCCTCGCTCTCAGTGATCACGCGAAACCCGTAGATGTCGCTGAGCCGCGAAAAGGCGAGCTTCTTTTCCTGCATCTTGCGCCAGATCGAATAGGGCTTCTTCGCCCGCCCAAAGACCTGCGCACTGACGCCGTGCTTATCCAGCACCGCTTCGATATCGTCGGTGATCTTGGGGATCACGTCGCCGGTCTCGCGCTGCAGGGTCAGGAACCGGCGGATGATCGAGGAGCGCGCCTCGGGGTTCAGCACGCGGAATGACAGATCCTCCAGCTCCTCCCGCATCCAATGCATCCCCATGCGACCGGCCAGCGGCGCATAGATATCCATCGTCTCATGGGCCTTCTGGCGCTGCTTGTCGGGCCGCATATGCCGGATCGTGCGCATGTTGTGCAGACGGTCCGCCAGCTTCACCAGGATCACCCGCAGATCCTTGGACATCGCCATGAACAGCTTGCGGAAATTCTCGGCCTGCTTGCTTTCGCGATTGCTCAGCTGCAGGTTCGTCAGCTTCGTGACGCCATCGACAAGGCCCGCAACCTCGTCCCCGAACTGGCTGGCAACCTCGGCATAGGTGGAGCGGGTATCTTCGATCGTGTCATGCAACAGCGCGGTGACGATGGTGGCATCGTCCAGCCGCTGTTCCGTCAGGATCGCGGCGACGGCCACGGGATGCGTGAAATACGGCTCGCCGGAATGGCGGGTCTGGCCGTCATGCATCTGGCGGCCATATTCGAAGGCGCCGCGGATCAGCGCCTCGTTGGTCTTGGGGTTGTAATTGCGGACCAGGCTCAGCAGGTCATCCGCGTCGATCTGGTCGTCGACGCCGTGATCTGGGGCAAGCCTGGCCTCGGCCGTCACTTCTGGCCCTGGGCTTCCATGAGCGCGCGCAACATCTGCTCTTCACTCATGTCATCCTGGGCGGGACGGTCCTGTTCGACACCTTGCAGAAGCGCCATTGCGTCTTCCTCGGGCTCGTCCACCTCGATCTGGGTCTGGTGCGATTCAATCAGCCGCTCGCGCAGGTCATCTGCCTGCTGCGTTTCATCCGCGATTTCGCGCAGGGCAACAACGGGGTTCTTGTCGTTGTCGCGGTCGATGGTCAGCGGATCACCCGACGCGATCTCCCGCGCGCGATGCGATGCAAGCATCACCAGTTCGAACCGGTTCGGAACCTTATCAACGCAATCTTCAACCGTGACGCGGGCCATGGGGCACTCCAGAGACTAGACACCATTCAGGGGTTAGACGCGCTACATAAGCCGGGGCTTGCCCATTGACAACCGGATTCGCGTTATTCCGTTGCGGCCTCAAAGGGCCGGATCGCCGCCAGATCCGCGGCGGGCAGATCCGCCAGCATCGTCGCCACGCTGCGCCCACTTGCCGGATCCACCCAGTCCGGCGCCACGTCCGCCAGCGGGACCAGCACGAAGGCGCGCTCCGCCAGCCGGGGATGGGGCAGGATCAGCTGATCGGGCACAACCCGCGCGGCCTCATCGGCGGAAAGCGTGCTCCACGCGGCGCGGGTCTCGGGGTCAGGCAACACCGCGTCGCCCAGTCCGATCAGGTCCAGATCCATCACCCGCGCCTCCCAGCGCACCGCGCGGGTGCGCCCGAAATACGTCTCAACCTCGTGCAGAATCGCCAGCAGGTCCTCCGCACGTCCGTCCCATTCGACTCGCATCGCGGCGTTCACGAAGTCCGGGCCGGAGCCCGCCGGAAAGGCCGATGTGCGATATAGTGCGCTTTTTTTCGAAGTCCCGCCCACCCGCTCCGCAACGCGCGCCATTGCCGCGGGGACGCTGTTTTCCGGCGAAATCCCGCGCGCCGGCAAGTTGGCGCCAAGCGCAATCAAGCCGGTCGTCGCGTTAACTTTCCCGATCCCTTCTTGCACCCCGGCCTCCATGCAATGTAAGCCTTCAACACCCCGTGCCGGGCGCTGTCGGCTTCACTCCCCGAAATTATCTAGCGCACGGTGCATTACACTCACTCACGGGCATTGGACATCTTTATGTTTTACCGGGACGAACGTTTGGCGCTGTTCATCGATGGCTCCAACCTCTACGCCGCCGCAAAAGCGCTGGGGTTCGACATCGACTACAAGCTGTTGCGGTCGGAATTCATGCAGCGCGGCAAGCTGCTGCGGGCCTACTACTACACCGCCCTGCTCGAAAACGATGACTACTCGCCCATCCGCCCGCTGGTCGACTGGCTGCACTACAACGGCTTCTCCATGGTTACCAAACCGGCCAAGGAATTCGTCGACAGCCAGGGCCGCCGCAAGGTGAAGGGCAACATGGATATCGAGCTGACGGTCGATGCCATGCAGACCGCCGAGCATGTGGACCACATCGTCCTGTTCTCCGGCGATGGCGATTTCCGGCCCCTGGTCGAAGCGCTCCAGCGCAAGGGCTGCCGCGTGTCGGTCGTCTCCACGATCCGCTCGCAACCGCCAATGATCGCCGATGACCTGCGCCGCCAGGCCGACAACTTCATCGAGTTGAATGACCTGAAGGAGGCCATCGGCCGCCCCCCGCGGGAACCGCGCCCCGAGATGCGTGAACCGGTCGACACGCCGGCCGCCGCCGACGCCGAATAAGAGACGCGCAAAGCCCCGCCCGGATCGGACGGGGCTTTGGCATCTAAGGGCCCTCAGACGGGCGTGGTTATGGCCCGCCGGGCCGTGGCCGCCTTCTTCGAGCCATCCGCCTTGACCTTGCGGGCATGGGGTCGCCCGGTCTCGACGTAGTGGCGGAACTCCTCAAGGCTTTCGGCCAGGACCTTGCGGAACTGGATCTTCATGATCCACCCCATCAACATGTTGAACGGAAACGCGATATCGACCTCCAGCACCATGTTGACCTGCGTCTGCCCGGCCCCTTTCGGCGTCAATTCCCAGGTGTTCACAAGCGACCGGACAAAGCCCGGCATCTTGTCCCCTGTCGCCGAATAGGCGATCCGGTGTGCGACCGGATCATAGGCCTCGATGGTTTCCGTGAAAGGGCCAAGTGATGTCTCGCACACCCGCCCAGCAACCGGGGCCGCCGCGATCTTGCTCTGGCCCGGCCGCGCGCGGGAGACGTAGACGGAACTGGCCCAATCGCCCGCCCGCTCATATCCCGGCCCCAGCACCTCCCACACCTCCGCGACGGGTTTGTCGATGATGGTTTGAGTGCTCAGCCGCATCACGCCACCACCTGCCCACCGACGGCATATCCGCCTTCGGAGGTCTCCTCGATATGCACGTTGATATAGGGCGTGATGGTGCCCTTCCCGGCGGTCTCGGCAATGCCGTTCAGCCCGCCGGTCAGCGTCTGGACGATCTGCGCCTTTTCATCCGTCGACCACGCGGCCTTCGGAACAGTTACTCGAATGGTAGGCATGTTCGGGGCTCCTTCCCGTTTCAGGATTGAATTGCATCGCGCGATGCAATACATCTACGGAAGTCGAATGCGTTTTGCAACACGTAATGTAAAATAACCCAGGACTCCGCCATGCCCCGCCCCCGCTCCTTCGACGAAGCCCAGGTTCTGCAATGCGCCATGATGACGTTCTGGCGCCTGGGATTTGACGCCACCACCTACAAGGTTCTGGAGGCTGAAAGCGGCGTCGGTGTCCGCTCCATGCACAATACGTTCGGCGAGAAGGACGAGCTTTTCGTCAAATCCCTCGCCGCCTATCACGCGATGGCGTCCGGCCTGCTGGACCAGTTATTTGCCGAACCCGGCCTCGAATCGATTCGCACGGTCTTCGCCGGAATGGTCCAGACGAGGCCGGAAGACGATATCAGCCAGTCCGGTTGCCTGATGGTGAACACGGTTTTCGAGATCCCCGAGAAGCCGCAAGCCGTCGAAGATGCCATCGGCGAGTATCGCGCGATGTGGCGCGATCATTTTCGCGCCGCGCTTGTTGCGGACGGGGTGGCCGATGCCGAAACACGGGCCGAGTTTCTGCTCGGCGCGCTCTGGGGCGTGCTCAGCCAGATCCGCCTTGCCGGCGATACGACCGCCGGCAAACCCATGGCCGATATCGTGATCCAGACGGTCGAAAGTTGGCGCTAGGCAGCGCCGCGCACCACGCACGGTGACAGCACAGGCAATCGCCGCCGGGCACGGGATGGCGCCGGTCAGCGCCCGGACCACATCCGTGTCAGTGTCCGGTCCTTGGCCACCCAATGGTGGTACAGCGCGGCCCCCGCATGCAGCAGCGCCGCCGCCGCGATCAACCGGGCGGCCAGGCCATGGCCGATGCGCGGCGGAAGCTCCGCAAGCTCCGGCATCTCCGCTGTGCCAAAGACGGCATCGGGCAGGCCACTCATCACCGACATCGCGATGCCGCTGGCCAGCAGCACAAAGATCAACGCGTAAAGCGCCCGATGGGTCCAGCGCGCGATGGCCTCCTGCCAGGCCGCGCCGCCTTCCAGTGGCGCGGGTTTACGATCGAACTGCCACCACCAGACCACGCGGAAGGCCGTCAGCAACAGCACTGCAAAGGCCACCGGCAGGTGTATCCGCAGCGCTGCCAGCTTCACCTCGGGGTCGGTGGCAAATCCCGACCGGAACCCGCTTCCGATCAATACGATAATCAACAGCGCGCTCAGCCAGTGAAGGATTCTGGCGATGGTGCCATAGGCGTGGTTCGAGCTTTTCATTGTCCTGCCCCCCTTACAGATCCGGCCGGATCGCGGCCCGCATCGCCACCATGATCGGGAAACCCGTCAGGAACTCGTCCAGGCTCAGCACCGTGTCATTGTCCAGATCGGCGCGGCGGAAATCATGGGTCATGGCAAACCGCATTTCGGGCTCACTCATCTCGCCATTGCCGTCGCGGTCCCAGAAGGCGAACACCACGCGGGACGCGGTTGTGTAATGGTCCAGCCGCCCCGCCGCCTCGGCCACGCGGGCAAAGCCCGGATCCCAGGCCACGAATTCGGCATAGGGCACGCGACGGTCTCCGTTTGTGTCCATGCCCGCAAAGACGGCGTCCCGGAACGCCTCCAGGTCACCGGCATGGATCGTGCCGCGGTTGCTCGTGTCGATGGTCGCGAACAGGGTCTCTCCCACCACGCGGCCTTCGGATCCGGCATCTTGGGCCAGCAACGGCAGGGCGGAGGCCGCGATGCACAGCATTCCGGCAATGGATGTTCGGGCAAGGGTCATGGCTGTTCTCCCAGGGAATCATTCGTTAGGGTTACGTAACCCAACAATAAATTACATGGCAACTATTAATATGGAAAATAATTCCCGCAAAGTCCCGGCCTCGATCGGTCGGCAATTGGTGTTCGCCGCCTCCACCGCGTCGGCTGTGTGCAACAAGATGCTGGAACCCCATGGGCTTAGCCTGGCGCAATGGGCCGTGCTGCAATGCCTGTGGCTCAATGGCGATCTCAGCGTGAAGGAGATCGCGGCGCTTACCGGAAATGCCCCGCCCGCCGCCTCCCGTATCGTGGACCGCATGGTGGCCGCGGGCATTCTTGTGCGTGAGCAGGACGCCGCCGACCGGCGGGCGGTACTGGTCCGCCCCACCGAAAAAGGTGAGGCGCTGCGCCATCTGCAGGGCGTCTATGAGGACGTGAACAGGGTCATGCTGGCCGATCTGAGCGAGGAGGAGGCGCAGATGCTGTTCAACCTGCTCGCCCGCGTCGAGGCGTCCGGGCGCAACTGGCTCAAGTGACGGCGCGGCGCGCCCAAACAAAGTTCATCAATGATTAAAAGAAAGGGTTTTCACTTATAAATCAGCGCCCTAACCCACCTCATCAACCTTGATAACCCCCGTCAGACCGCGCCATCATACTCCCCCCGGGCCGGGTAGCTTTTCTCGATGGCGAAATCGACCGCCCCCAGAAGCTCGCGGAAATGGGGCCGGACAAACGGCATGGTCTGCACCGACATGTAATAAAGCGTGTGGTCGGGATTGATCAGGAACAGGCCCGGCTCCGCAAACAGCGCCGGTTCCTCGATCCCGATGGAGGTCTTGCCCCGCGAGGTCGAGATATAAAGCCCCCAGTCCCGCGCCTTGCTCAGCGCCAGATCATAGCCGAAGCGCAGCTTCGTCGCGCCGATCTTCTCCTTCATCTGCGCCGCGCGCTCTTCCCCGTCGCTGGAAATCGCGACCGAGGCCACACCCCGCTCGGCAAAGTCCTCCACCAGCTTCTCGAACTCGGTCAGGTAATTGGCGCAGATCGGGCAATGCAGCCCGCGATAGAAACACACGATCGTGCCCCGCGGGCTGTCCTCCGCGGACAGATCGAACGTGCCGCCGCCCACCAGGGGAACGGACAGGTCGGGGGTCTTCTGGCGGGGCATCAGCATGGGGGGCTCCTCAGGTCAAAACTCTCATACCCATCACCTATGCCCACCCAAGGGCAAATGTCGCCCGCATTCGATGCACAAATCCCCGATCATTCGCGCACATCACGATCCCGTGCGGCTATTGCCCGGCCGCGGCCTGCGCGTTGATCCCGTCATGGATCTCGATCACCTCGGCGGGCCATGTGCTCTTGATGAAGCTCAGCACCGCAAGGATATCGTCCTCGTCCAGCACGTCACCAAAACCCATCATGTTGCTCTGGTAATCTCCTCCCACCAGCGCCGCCGTCCCACGGGTGGTCAGCGCGATCAGCACATCGTCGGGATGGTGCCAGGTATGGCCGGTCTCGTCATGGGGCGGGGCGGGCAGATAGCCGTCGGCATCGCGCTCGCGCCAATCGGCCTGCCCCTCAAGGTCGGCGCCATGGCAATCGGCGCAATATGCCGCGTAAACCTCCGCGCCTCTCGCCACCACATCCGCATCCTGCCACCGCAGCTGGCCCGGCCCCTCGTCACCCTGGGCACCGGCTGGCCATAGGGCCGCACCCACCCCGGCCAGCCCGAGGATCATGACGCCGCCGATCATCAAACCCATTCGCATCGCCACCTCCTTGCGTATCGCCCGGCCCTCTTGCCATCCCTCCCCCGCTGGAAGGCAAGCCCCCCTCTGGACCTGCGGCACGAACACGCCTACCTCTGGAGGAAGACGGAGTGACATGATGCCCAAGCCGCCCCTCACGATCTACCTCGCCGCCCCGCGCGGATTCTGCGCGGGCGTGGATCGCGCGATCAAGATCGTCGAAATGGCGCTCTCGAAATGGGGCGCGCCGGTCTATGTCCGGCACGAGATCGTGCACAACAAATACGTGGTCGATGACCTGAAGGCCAAAGGCGCCGTCTTCGTGGAGGAACTGGACGACTGCCCCGAGGATCGCCCGGTGATCTTCTCCGCCCACGGGGTGCCGAAATCCGTGCCCGCCGCCGCCCAGGCGCGGGAGATGGTCTATGTCGATGCCACCTGCCCGCTCGTCAGCAAGGTCCATATCGAGGCACAGCGCCATGCCGATAATGGGCTGCAGATGATCATGATCGGCCACAAGGGCCACCCGGAAACCGTGGGCACAATGGGCCAATTGCCCGAGGGCGAGGTGCTCCTGGTGGAAACGGTCGAGGATGTCGCGACGGTTCAGGTGCGCGATCCCGCGAAGCTGGCCTTCGTCACGCAAACCACGCTCTCCGTCGATGACACGGCCGAGATCGTCGCGGCCCTTCAGGCCCGGTTTCCCGCCATCATCGGCCCCCACAAGGAAGATATCTGCTACGCCACCACCAACCGGCAGGAGGCCGTCAAGGCCATGGCGCCCCGCGCCGATGCGATGCTGGTGGTGGGTGCGCCGAATTCGTCCAATTCCAAACGCCTGGTCGAGGTCGGCGCCCGTGCAGGCTGCCAGTATTCCCAGCTTGTGCAGCGCGCCGCGGACATCGATTGGCGCGCGCTCGAGGGGATCAAGTCGCTCGGCATCACCGCAGGCGCATCGGCCCCGGAAGTGCTGATCGAGGAGGTCATCCAGGCCTTCGAGGATCGCTTCGATGTCACCCGGGAACTGGTGGAAACCGCCGTCGAGAACGTCGAATTCAAGGTGCCCCGCGTGCTGCGCGAACCGGCTTAGGATCGGAGTAGCCCCGCAATCGACGGGCCTCGGTTCGGCGATCCATGGGTGCGGCCAAGGCACTTAATGCCCGCCAAACCCTTCCCCAGAATGAACTTGGCATCCAGCCCAGCCAAATCGCCGGGCCGGGAGGGGGCCCGTCGATTGCGGGGCGGCTGCGCCGCTGTTAACCCGCTTCTTTCAAACACGAGAGATATGGTCCTCTTGCGCACACCATATCCCCAATGCACGCTCGCCCCATGCCCACCATCACCTATGTCTATTCCGCCCATTCCGCCTTCGCCTATCTGGGCTCCGCCGAGCTGTCGCGGATCTGTGCCGCGCATGGCGCGACCCTCGTCCACCGCCCCATCCTGTTGTCGCCGGTGGTCGAGCAGCAGGGCAGCCAGCCCTTCGCCGCCCGCACCCAGGCCCATGTCGATTACTTCTTCGGGCGTGAGATCGAGCGATGGGCCGAGCTGCGCGGCGTGCCGATCATCCGCCACCGCCCCACCTTTCACGATGCCGATTACAGCCTCGCATCGGGCATGATCCTGGCGCTTGGCGATCAGGGGAAGGAGGTCGATGCCATGGCCCATCGTCTTCTGGAAGCGCATTGGCGCGACGATATCGACCTCTCCGACCGGACCGCGCTGGCGCAGGTTGCGCGGGGGGCGGGGCACGATGCCGATACCCTCCTCGGCCTCGCCGCATCGGCACCGGTGCAGGCCCGGCTGGCGGAAAACTGCGACTGGGCCCGCGCGCAGAACATCTTCGGTTCCCCCACCTATATCGTCGATGGCGATCCGTTTTATGGCCAGGATCACCTCGCCCTTGTCGATCGCGCCCTGATCCAGCCGTTCAAGCCCGGCATCTGGCACAATCCCCCGGTCGGCTGACGGGTGCCAGACCCCACCGCCCCACCGCGGCCAAAAAAGAAAAGGCCCCGCGCAATGCAGGGCCTTTTCGAAGATCCGTTGGCAGGCGCGCTTATTCCGCGTCTTCCTTCGCCATCTCTTCGCCGGTCTCCTGGTTGACCATCTTCATGGCCAGCCGGACCTTGCCGCGATCGTCGAAGCCGAGCAGCTTGACCCACACTTCCTGGCCCTCTTTCAGAACGTCCGAGGGGTGGTTCAGGCGGCGGTTCTCGATCTGGGACACGTGGACCAGCCCGTCGCGCTTGCCGAAGAAGTTCACGAAGGCGCCGAAATCGACGATCTTCACGACCTTGCCCTTGTAGACCTTGCCTTCCTCCGGCTCCGCCACGATCGAATGGATCATGTCATAGGCCTTCTGGATCGACTCGTTGTTCGGCGATGCGATCTTGATGATGCCATCGTCGTTGATGTCGACCTTGGCGCCCGACACTTCCACAATCTCACGGATCACCTTGCCGCCAGACCCGATCACTTCCCGGATCTTGTCGGTGGGCACCTGCATCGTTTCGATCCGCGGCGCGTGCTCCGAGAACTCGCCCGCCTCGGTCACGGCTTTCGACATCTCGCCCAGGATATGGAGACGCCCGGCTTTCGCCTGTTCCAGCGCCTTTTCCATGATCTCCTGCGTGATGCCGGCAACCTTGATGTCCATCTGCAGCGACGTAATCCCGGCTTCGGTCCCCGCAACCTTGAAGTCCATGTCGCCCAGGTGATCTTCGTCCCCCAGGATGTCGGTCAGGATCCCGTAGGAGCCGTCCTCTTCCAGCACGAGGCCCATGGCCACACCGGCCACCGGCGCCTTCAGCGGAACACCCGCATCCATCATCGACAGCGAGCCACCGCAGACCGACGCCATCGACGACGAGCCGTTCGACTCGGTGATCTCCGACACCACACGCACCGTGTAGGGGAAATCCGTCGCCGCCGGCAGAACCGCCTGAAGCGCGCGCCATGCGAGCTTCCCGTGCCCGATCTCACGACGACCCGGAGGGCCCACGCGACCGGCTTCACCGACCGAATAGGGCGGGAAGTTGTAGTGCAGCAGGAAGTTGGATTTGAAGTTGCCATGCAGCGCGTCGATGAACTGCTCATCGTCGCCCGTGCCCAGCGTCGTCACGACGAGGCCTTGCGTCTCGCCGCGGGTGAACAGGGCCGAGCCGTGGGTCCGCGGCAGAACCTTGGTCTCGCACACGATATCCCGCACCTCGTCCAGCGCACGGCCATCGATGCGGCGACCGTTCTTCACCACGTCCGAGCGCAGAACCGTCGATTCCAGCTTCTTCAGAGCCGCTGAAAGGTTCGGATCCTCCAGCTGCTCTTCGCTCAGGCCTTCCTTCACGCCCTCTTTCACCGCGGCCACGGCGGTCTGACGCTCCAGCTTGTCGGTGATCGCATAGGCTTCGCGCATCTTGTCTTCGCCCGCGGCGCGGATCGTCTCGTACAGCTCCGAATAGTCCGGCGCCTGGAAGTCGAACGGCTCTTTCGCGGCGTCTTCGGCCAGATCGATGATCAGGTCGATGACCGGCTGGATGCTCTCATGGGCGAATTTCACCGCCCCCAGCATCTCGGCCTCGGACAGCTCATAGGCTTCCGATTCCACCATCATCACGGCGTCTTTCGTCCCCGCCACAACCAGGTCGAGCCGCTGCTCGGGGTTGTTGCGCAGGTCGTGCATGTCGTCGACCGTCGGGTTCAGGATATACTCGCCATCCTCGAAGCCCACGCGGCAACCCGCGATCGGGCCCCGGAACGGCGCACCCGAAATCGTCAGCGCGGCGGAGGCCGCGATCATCGCCACCATGTCCGGGTCGTTGACCAGATCGTGGGACAGCACCGTGCACATCACCAGAGTTTCGTTCTTGAAACCGGGGACAAACAGCGGGCGGATCGGACGGTCGATCAGACGCGCGGTGAGGGTTTCCTTCTCGGTCGGCCGGGCCTCCCGCTTGAAGAAACCACCGGGGACCTTGCCCGCAGCGTAGTATTTTTCCTGGTAGTGAACCGTCAGCGGGAAGAAATCCATTCCCGGCTTCGGTTGCTTCGCGAACGTCACGTTCGCCATGACGGAGGTCTCCCCCAACGTCGCAATCACAGACCCATCGGCCTGACGGGCCACACGGCCCGTTTCCAGTGTCAGCGTCTCTTCGCCCCACTGGATCTCTTTCTTCACAATGTTGAACATCTGCGTTTCCTATTCGAGGGCCCTCGCGGCCCCTGCCGCGTCCCTCATCCATATGGCGGCCCCATTGCCGCCGACCCCTGTCCTTTGCGGGTGCCGGGGTCAGGGCACCGCGTCTCAGATGCGCGGGGCATACACGGGTTGAGGGGGATTGGGAAGGGGAGGGGTGTTTGGGATGCCGTTGGACGCTCTACCCGGTCGACTGGCCACATCGAATCAAGCCAGCGACGCGCAAATCCCCAACGAAACCAGCTAGCTTTTCTCAGAGCTGAGACCATGCTTAGTTTAAGAGACGTTTCCAAATGGACTTCTTTGGGGAGGCTGATCTTCTGGGCAAGAGGTTCTTGCTTGCGCAAGGGTCAGCGGAGTTAGGTTTGTGCCATGTGGCGCCACGAAAATACGCGTGTGCTGCTTTGAATTTCTGAGAACGCGAAATCTTGTCTGGGTCTGCTGCGATCTCGGTAAGCACGTTGCTCCAGGCACCATTCAACCCATCCAAATCTCGACCGAACAAAGCCGTTCCAGCACGCATGGAATCCTCTGGGTTGGTGTAAAGCAGGACAAGATTATAGCCAGCGGCGACATTGAATTCCCCGTTAGTGATCTCTTCAATCAATGCGCGATGTGTCTCATAGACCTGCACCGGAAGAACGAAGTGGACATCTACTTCTGCGAATTCATCCCGACGATTGCCGAGCTTTGCTGAAATAAAGTTTTCAGCGACTTCTCGTTCAAAGTCAGTGATCATGGATGGGTCCTTCATGCTCCTAAATTGTGAGGCTGGACGGGCGATTTTGTGAGAAGTCTTCGCACCAGAACTTGGCTCAATTATGGCCACAAAGCGAAACACGCTTGAGGTAGATTCTTAATGAGCAAACTCTGGGAATGGCCGTTGCATAGCGTCCACCTCGCGTTTTCGTTGCGGCCTTTTCCAACCATGATGCTCTCTGGGCTTACGCCAAGCGGGTTAACAGCGGCGAAGCCGCCCCGCCATCGACGGGCCTTCCCCGGGCCCGGCGATTTGGCCACCCCACGCGCTCCGTTCAATCGTCACACTGACTTGGCCACCATAAACTGCCACTCACACCCGTCAGGATCGCCGCACCCAGGCCCGTCAATGTCGGTGCTCAGCGCCCGGAACCCCGCTCCGGCAACCCCCACGCCTTCCGCGCCGTGACCAGCCGCAGATCCTCCGGGTCCATCCCAAGGCTCATCACCGTCTCCCGGTCAAACCGTGCCTTCGCGGCCTCGCGCTCGTAGACCGTCCCGAACAGCCAATCGATCCAGCCCATCCCGAAACTCACATGGAAATTGCTGTCATGATCATTGAAGTGATGCCGCAGATGTTCATGCGTCACCTTCCGCCCGAACCACCCCTTCGGCACGTCCAGATGCGCCAACGTGTGGCAATATTCATAGAACGTGAACGCGGAAACCGAGCCCAGGAACAGTGCCACCGCCCCGAACAAGGCCGCATCCGTCAGCCCCAGCACCGGCCACAGCAGCAGGGTATGCAGCACCACGGCTCCAATCCCGAACTTCACCGCAAACCAATCGTCCCCGCCGGTGAAGAACTCCGGCTCGTTCGGAAATTCATGGTGCCCGATATGTGCCCGGTAGAGCGCGTTGAACGGCGACTGCTCCGCTGGCGGGTCGCGGTGATAGACAAACCGGTGCAGCACATATTCCA
Source organism: uncultured Roseicyclus sp. (assembly GCA_947494975.1). Classification (GTDB taxonomy): domain Bacteria; phylum Pseudomonadota; class Alphaproteobacteria; order Rhodobacterales; family Rhodobacteraceae; genus Gymnodinialimonas. The sequence goes on from CANLXA010000005.1 coordinate 166,150, forward strand.
CGAAGAATTGCAGCACGATCCCATAGGCCAAGGCCACAAGGACCAGCCACCCGAAATTCGCGGCGAACAACACCAGGCCAAGCACCCAGAACGGCGCCAGCCGCTGCAATCCGCCCATATGGATCAACACCCGCAATGTCGCGATCATGGCCCGGTTCTCCTCGGTCGCAGCCTAGCCCGACACGGACTCATTCTCGAAGAAAAACGCTGCGTCACCTGGCCCGGCGGGTGGGTGAAACCCACCATTCGCGCACCTTAACAAAAGGTAAACGAAATTCACCTTATCGCATTATTTCAATAGGTTGACCCTGCTGAGCAAGCTTGCACATCTCTGATCATTCCCCGATCATCTCGCTCACCGTCACGAAGCCGAAGCCCCGCTCGCGCAGCCCTTCCACGATCCCGGGCAAGGCCTCCCGCGTCGCGGCATTTGGGGTGAACATGCCATGCAGCAGGATGATGTCGCCCGGCTCCGCACGCTCGACCACGTAATCGATCAGCGCCGCTGCATTCATCTCCGGCCCCAGCACCGTGTCAGGCTCCATCGACCACATGATCGTGGGCCGCCCCATCCGGCTCAGCACCCAGGGCAGAACGACCAGCTTCTTGCCGAAGGGCGGGCGAAACAGGATCGGCCCGTCATAGCCCGTGGCGCGGATGGCGTCATCGGTCCGCTCGATCTGGGCCCGCACGGCACCGGGCGGCATCAGGACCATGCGCGGGTGATCCCAGGAATGGTTCCCGATCTCGTGCCCCGCGGCCACGATGGCGGCGGCGGCCTCGGCATGGGCCTCGATATCCTGGCCCACAAGGAAGAACGTCGCCGGCGTATCTCCCAAGGCTGTCAGCAGGTCGTAGGTGAACCGCTCCGACGGTCCATCATCGAAGGTCAGCGCGACGACCCTCTCCTCCGTTGGGATCGAGGTCACGATCTCTCCGAACAACTGGAAAGACCGCGCGCGGCTGAGTTGGAACGCCCCCACCGCCAGCAGGGCCACCACGATCAATCCCAACAGAAGCTTTCGCATCATCGCCCCCGGGTTCGGTCCGGGATCATTCAAGCGCGGCTGCCCGCCCCGCGCAAACAAAAAGGGCCGCGCGATGCGGCCCCTTCCAATCGTCCCCGACGGCGCCTCAGCGGCGGATGCCCAGGCGCTTGATCAGGTCCTGATACCGGGCCTCATCCTTGGACCGCGTGTAGTCCAGAAGTTTCCGGCGCTGCGCGACCATCATCAGAAGACCACGGCGCGAGTGGTTGTCCTTCTTGTGGGTCTTGAAGTGCTCGGTGAGGGTTGTGATGCGGCTGGTCAGGATGGCCACCTGAACTTCAGGGGAACCGGTATCGCCTTCTTTTGTGGCGAATTCCTTCATCAGGCGCTGTTTTTCTTCAGCAGTAATCGACATCGGGGTCTCCTTTGAGATTAGAGGAATGGCACAAGCCGGGATGTCGTCCAGCAGGGCCCATGGAGGTGTCTGGCCGGGGCAAGCCCCAAGCAGATGCAGGCGCCTACACCGAATCGTCGTGCAGGGAAAGCCCCTTGAACACCTCCAACCGGCATCGCACGCCCCGTCCCCGCCGGGTCGTAGAGAATTTGCCCGAAATTTTGGGCAAGAGACGCGGCGGCGTTCATAACTCGGAAACCGTTGCCGAGCGAATTTACAGGAAATTCTGCGCGGGGCTTGTCGGCGCTCCAACCTTGATCCGGGGCAAAGGGCCATGACACCGCGCAGCCCATGAAGCCAGAAGGCATGACACGCCCGCCTGACCGGATCAGGTGCGCACCAATTCATCAAATGACCTGTTCACCGGAACTCTGAGGGACCCATCATGCTGATCGCCGGAAGCGTATTATCCATGCTGCTCGTGGGGGCGGCCGTCGATGGTTTTGTGAATACATCCGGCGAGGATGGGGATGACGATTTTCCCTCCGAAGACGATCTCGACGCGGACATGTCCGATCAGTCCGGCGTGTCCAGCACGGCCCTTTCCGATCTCCTGTTCGCGGGGGATGATTTTGACGCAGACGATCCTGTCGGATTTGGCGCGTCAAGCGATGCGATCGCGCTATCCTACACGCCAATCGACCAGATCGAGATCGACGATGACGCGGAATTGGGCGGCATGGAGGCCGCGTTGGATAGCGAATGGATGACCGAAAGCGCCGCCGCGGAAGGCCAGGACATGTTGGAGGTTGAAGCCCTCACCCAACTGCAAGACGGCACGGACGTGTCCTACATCGACGGGTTCGACACCGAAACCGATAGCCTTGTGCTGGATTTCGACGGGACAGCCGAAGACGCCCCAATGATCGAGATCGATCACACGATGGAAGACGGAGCCGCCGTCGTTCTCGCCAACGGCATCCCGGTGACGCTGATCGAAGGCGCTGCAGATATGACGCCGGATCACGTGCGCGTCGTGATGTCCGAAGCGGCCATCGGCGATCCGGAACTGACGGAGGCCGTCGCGCCACCCGATTCTGTCGCGGATGGTGCGCCGGAGGCCAAGGCGGAAGACCCCGCTGCCAACAACCCGGTGGAGGCCAGCGCCGCCTCCGCGGCACCTGGTGCGCCTATGGACGCCCACACCGCCATCGAAGCCGACAACGCAGACCCCGGCACCGCGGATGACGATGACATTGCATCGGACACGCCCGAGTTGGATGAGGAGGACGATAACCTCTTCACCGATGACGGCATCGATGCGGGCGAGGGGGACACGACGGACGAGGCCGCGCTTGCTCAGCCTGACATCGGCGACGCGACCGATGGCGATCCGCAAGACACCACAAGCGCCGATGCCGGCCTGAACCAGAGTCAGAGCGACCCGTTGTGGAGCGGCGGCGGTGACAATGCAATCATCGTCGATCACGACGAGACGCAGCTTGGCTGGGACAGCGCCACCAACGAGATCATTGAAACCGCTGAAGTCGCCAGCAATGTCACCGGGTTCGATCCGACCGAAGACCGGATCGAGGTGCTTTATGACGCCCAGACCACCCCGGACCCGGTCCTTGAGGTCCATGATTTCTCCGATGGCAGCGGCGCGGATATCGTTCTGAACGGCGAAGTCATCCTCAGCGTGTCCGGTGCGCAGGGCCTCGACCCGAATATGATCGATCTCCGCGCGGTCGCCTGATCAAAACACGCTAGGCAATCGCCCAATTCGCCCCGCCACGTCATTGGCGGGGCGACTTTGCTTCAGTCGATTGTGAAGTGTGGCAGCACGGCGTCCAGCACCGCCTCCGGCACCTCTTCCATCGCAAAATGGCCGGATCGCTGCAGCTCAACGCCACTCACATCCACCGCCCAATCCCGCCAAACGCCCAACGGATCCCCGGTTTTGGCCGGAAACCCGCCGGCGCCCCACACGAACAAAAGAGGCGCCTCGATCCGCTCGCCAGCCGCGCGGCTTTCCGCATCGATCCGCCGATCGATCGTGGCCCCGGCCCGGTAATCGTTGCACATCGCGGCAACCCGCTCCGCATCCGCCCCCTGTGCGCGATAGCTTTCCAGCGCGGCGGCCGAAAACGCCGACAGATCCCCGGAATGGGTCCAATGGCTCAGGGTCCAATCCACATAGGCCGGGCCATCGGACAGGATCATCCGCTCCGGCAGCGGCGCGGGTTGCGCGAGAAACGTCCAGTGATAGGCCGCCATCGCAAGCTCCGCATCCCATGCGGCCCAGAAATCGCCCGTGGGCACGATCTCGATAATGCTCAATCGGTCCACCCGCCCCGGATGGTCCAAAGCCAACCGATAACTCACCCGGGCACCCCGGTCGTGGCCCAGTATGTGCGCCTTTTCCAACCCCAGCGCGTCCATCAATCCGATGATATCCCGGGCCATCTCGCGCTTGGCATAGGCCTCCGGCCCTTTGGGTGCGTCGCTGTCGCCATATCCGCGCAGATCGGGAACAATCACGTCGAAATCTTCCGCCAGCCGGGGTGCCACCTTCTCCCAACACCGATGGTTCTGTGGAAATCCGTGCAGCAGGATCAGGGGCGCGCCGGCACCCGCGCGATGCACACTCAGCTCGATCCCGTTCGTCACAACCCGCGACGCCTCAAACCCCTCGATTGCCATGCGTTACTCCTCCCAAAGCACCGGTTGCACCGCGTAACCGATATAGAGCGGGTGTTTCGGATGCCCCGCTTTCGACAGGCCCAGATGGTAAAGCGGCCTGCCCGCGGCCCGCAAAAACGCCGCCACTTCGGGGCCACGGCCCAGATGTTCGCCATGGGTGCCCCAGGCGCAGACGATCCGATCGGCCCAGTCGAGGCTCTCCAGGATTGCTGCATCGTTGCGCGGCCCCACCGGGTCCTCGGCCCGCCGCATGTCCCGCGGATCGGTGGCGCGCCACGCGAAGATGTTCAGCACCCGAAACGCCCCGAACCCCAGCGTCCGCGCTCGGCGCTCGCACCGCTCGACCGTGGGATCGTTCTGCACTTCGGTCGCGGTTGACGGGTTCAACATGATGAACAGCGCGCGCTTGCCCTCCGGCTCCCACACCCGCGTCAGCGAATAGCGATACCGCTCGCAGTCGGAATACACGGCGACAGAGGCCGCATCGTCCTTTTGATGGCTTCGCTCGATCATATCTGCCCCGCCCCATCGGCCAAATCGTCCCGACAGAGCGGCACGTCAGAAATCCACCTAAACCAAAACGTTCCCCTCGCGACACCCCTCCGGGCCATTCGCACATCGACAATGCATCCGCACTCCTGCTTGTCCCCAACAGCGATCCGCCCGTCGAGACGGAATGCGGCGAACCCTAAGCCGGTGGGCGCGAACGTCATCCCGGAAAGGGAATCTCCGAAACAAGCCGCTCCACCCGCCCAACCTCTAAAGGTTGAACACCCGTTCAGGGTGAAGCTCCCCCGCGCGAAACCGGCCCACCGCCACGGGTTGGCCATCGAAGGACGCCCAGGCCAGATCGCCATATTCCACATCGCCGGGCAGCACCTGCCCCGGATTTCCGTTCTTCAACCGACCCGCGCCCAATTCGGTCGCGCGCAGCTCCGGCAGATCGGCCAAGGCCAGGCCAACCGGCTGCAGCAACCCATCGATCTCCGCCGTCCGCGCCAGCGCCTCGATCCGGTCAAACCCGACGGCATCCTCGATATCAAACGGCCCCACCCAGGTTCGGCGAAGCCACAGAACATGGCCCAGACATCCCAACGCCTCGCCCAGATCCCGCGCGATGGAGCGCACGTATCCGCCCGATCCGCACACGAAATGCAGATCCACATGGTCGTCATCCGGGCGACCCAGCAGGCTCAACTCGTCGACATACAAATCCCGCGCAGCGAGCTCCATTTCCTCCCCCGCCCGCGCGATGTCATAGGCGCGCTCGCCATCGACCTTAACTGCTGAGAATTGCGGCGGGACTTGCCGGATATCGCCCACGAAGGCTCGCAGGGCGGCCTCGATCTCGGCATCGGAGGGGCGCCGGTCGGAGGTTTGCAGCACCTCCCCCTCGGCATCGTCGGTGCGGGTCGACACACCCAACCGAACCCGGAATTCATAGGCCTTCAGCGCGTCCCCCAGATAGGCGATGGTCTTCGTCGCCTCTCCCAGTGCCACCGGCAACATGCCCGTCGCGTCGGGGTCCAACGTGCCCGCATGGCCCGCTTTCTTGGCATCGAAGGCCCAACGCACCTTGTTCACAATTGCGGTGGAGGTCAGGCCCGCCGGTTTGTCCACCAACAGCCAGCCCGAGATATCGCGGCCCTTTTTCCTGCGCGCCATGTGGATTGCCCCTCTGCCTCAAAGGCCGGTCTGCTACCCATCCCCCTGCGCGCCGTCAACCGGTGCGTCTTCGACAATCACACCCAGGATCGGCCCGATGGGAAAGCCCAGATCCGACCGCCCGATATCCGGCGCATGCAGGCGCGAGACACGGCCATCGAAGTAAAGCGCATTGGGCGTGCCCAGATGATCGCGAAAGAACCGCGCGAAATGGTGGAAATTCACCGCCTGGTCCGAGATCACCATCCAAAGCGTCGTGCCGCCCTCGTCCACACCCACACCGTTGCGGATGTTCAGGCTGTCGGAATCCGGCAGGAACCGCGGATGCAGATCGCCATCGATCACCAGCATCGGCCCGGATTGCGTCGCATGGGTGCAGGCAAGCGGATCTTCCGCAAAACGGCGGCTTTCCACCACCGCGGCCTCATTCTCGCCAAGGCACAGAACGCCGTTGGGCAGCAACCCGAAATTCCCCGGCCCGTCGGAGGTGATGATGCGCATTTCCTGCTCGCCATCTTCCACATACAGGCCCACCGGCGAGCGATCTTCGTGGAACATGCCCGCATTCATCGCGATGCCAAGCCGGGCCCCGTCTGGCAGGGCGTTTTCGACCCGGCTGAATGTGCCATAGACCGCGCCCGCTTCGTCGCGCAGGAACAGGCGCACATCGGCCTCGGCCAGATCCACCTCGCAGGCCGTGAATTCGGCGCTGTCAAACAGAACCGTTTCGCATTCCGCCTCGCTGATTGTCGGGGCGAGCATCGCACCCAGGATCGTCAGGAGCCGGATCATCCGTCATCCCTCAACGCCTCATTGCCCGGGGCCTCGTTGCCTGGGGCCTCGATATCCCGGCGCACCTCGGCGCGGGACAGCATCTCACGGGTCTCATCCATCCGGTCGAATGTCTCATCGATCACGAACCGCAGATCGGGCGCGTATTTGAGGGTCAGGTCCTTGCCCAACGCGCGGCGCAATTCACCCTTGTTGCGCTTCAGCGCATCGATGGCTTCCTCGCGCCCGCCGCCGCCCAACGGCATCACGTAAACCGTTGCGATCTTCAGATCGGGCGAGGTACGCACCTCGCCCACCGTGATCGACATCACGTTCAGCTCCGGGTCGTGCACGTCGCCGCGCGCCAGCACGCCGGAGAGTGTGCGTCGGATCAGTTCGCCGACCCGCAACTGCCGCTGCGAGGGGCCTGACCCTTCGTGATGTGAATTGCGTGCCATGCTGCGTGTCCTCTGATCCCAGAGGTAGGCCATGCGCGCGCCGCTCGCAAGCTGGCGCTTTCCTGCGGGCGCAGGTTCCGTTACGACCGGCGCAACCACGACGGAGGTGACAATGGACAGCATGGGCATAGCCGTGATGGGCGCATCGGGCCGCATGGGCCAGATGCTGATCGAGACGATCAATGCATCCGACAAGGCGCATCTTGTGGCAGTCACCGAACGGCCGGGGCACGAGTGGATCGGCGCGGATCTGGGCTATGCGATGGGGGGTGTGCAATCCGGTGTGCCGGTGGTCGATGACCCGCTGGACGCCATCGTGAAAGCGCAGGCCGTGATCGATTTCACCACGCCCGCGGCCACCGTGGCTCACGCGAAATTGACCGCACAGGCCCGCGCCGTCCATGTCATCGGCACCACCGGCATGTCTCCGGAAGATATCGCCGCTTTGGAGCCCTGCGCACGGCATGCCACGATCATCCGGGCCGGGAACATGAGCCTGGGGGTCAATCTGCTGGTGAGGCTGGCCCAGGAAGTGGCTGCCGCGCTCGATGATGATTTCGATGTGGAGATCGTCGAGGCCCATCATCGCCACAAGGTCGATGCTCCGTCAGGCACCGCCCTGATGCTTGGCGAGGCTGTCGCCCATGGGCGGAACGTCGATCTGGCGGCGTCGTCAGATCGGGGCCGGGACGGCATCACAGGCGAACGCAAGCGCGGCCATATCGGCTTCTCCGCCATTCGGGGTGGGGACATCGTGGGCGAACATGACGTGATCTTTGCCGCCGACGGCGAGCGGATCGTGCTGCGCCACCTGGCCACGGATCGTGGCATCTTCGCGCGCGGCGCCCTCAAGGCGGCGCTCTGGGGTCGGGGCCGGGCTCCGGGCCATTACTCGATGATGTCGGTCCTTGGTCTGGCTTGATCGCGCCAGCCACTGGCCTAGCTTTCTGCGCATCCCCTCACCGGATCGGAGAACGCCCATGTCCCTTCGGATCATCGCCCTCGCCGCCCTTGTGGCGCTCGCACCGCTCCCCGCTCTGGCGGAGCTGACTCGGATCACCGATCGCGCTACTTTCCTGTCGACGGTTCAAGGCCGCGAGCTGAGCCGCCTCGGCGTCAGCCTGCAGGTCTCCCCCAATGGCAGCATCGTGGGCCGGGCCCTTGGCCGGGACGTGACGGGAACGTGGTCGTGGGAAAACGGCATGTTCTGCCGCACGCTCGATGCCGGTGACCGCCAATTTGCGCGCAATTGTCAGGTGGTGAGCGTGGAGGGCTCCAGCATCCGCTTCCACGCCGATCAGGGCACCGGGGATATTGCGGATTTCCGTATCCGTTAGAGCGCAGCGTCAGAAATCAACGGCGATGCCCTTCCGCTCCCAATCGCCATAACGCACCGGCTCCGGCCCGTCGCGCCCGCCAAGTTCCGTCGGCAGGTCCAGCGCTTTGGCCTTCTTGCGCCGCTCTTCGGCCTCTGCCAACGCGCGTTGGGCCTCCGGGGTCAGGGTCTGATCATCACTCATCGCGCGCGGCTCCGCTTGTACGTCATTCCCCGTTGATATACGCGCCAGAGGCTCAGGAACAAGGAGCCGCCCGCAATGCAGGCCCGCCAAGCCGCCGTTTTTCTGCTCGATGCCGTGCTGCAGGACCGCCGCATGCTGAGCCATGTGGAGGTTCCCATCGACGGGCCGGAGGCGGCGCGCGCCAGCCGTCTGGCGGCCGGCGTCCTGCGTCATCTGACTGCGGCCGATACGCTGATCCGGCGCTACGTGGATCGCAAACCGAAGCCGACGGTACACAACATCCTGCGCCTTGGCGTCGTGGAGCTTCTGGAAAATGGGCAGGACGCCCATGGCGTCACCGATGCGCTGGTGTCCCTGGCGAAATCGAACCAGCGGACCCGCAAGGCGTCGGGCCTGATCAACGCCGTTTTGCGGAAGGTCGCCACCGAAGGCCCCGCCCTCTGGGCCGAATTGCCGCCGCAGCGCCTGCCGCCCTGGGTCGACAAGGCGTTGCGCAAACGGATCGGCGCCGACGGCATCCGCGCCATCGAAACGGCGCAGGCCAAGGCCCCACCGCTCGACCTCACGCCCCGCGCGCCCGGCCTTGAAATCGACGGGGCGGAGCGTCTGCCCACCGGCTCCCTGCGGCTTCACAAACCGACGCAGGTCACCGCCCTGCCGGGCTTCGAAGATGGCGCGTTCTGGGTGCAGGACGCCGCCGCCGCTTTGCCCGTTCGCCTGCTCGGCGATGTGAACGGCAAGCGCGTGCTGGACCTCTGCGCCGCGCCCGGTGGCAAAACGATGCAATTGGCCGCCGCCGGTGCCGATGTCACGGCGCTGGACCTCTCCGAGCCCCGGATGCGACGCGTGGCCGAGAACCTGAAGCGTACCGGCCTGAGCGCCAAGCTTGTCACGCAGGACGCGTTCGATCACCAAGGCACCTACGATGCGATCCTGCTCGATGCGCCCTGCACCGCCACCGGCACTCTGCGGCGCCATCCCGATCTGCCCTTTGTGAAATCCGGAAAGGATGTGGAGCCGCTGACCAAGCTGCAAATGCGGCTGCTGGACCATGCGCTGACACTGCTGAACCCCGGTGGCACGCTTGTCTATTGCACCTGCTCGCTCCTGCCCGTGGAGGGTGAGTTTCAGATCACCGCCGCCCTGAAACGCCATGAGAGCCTGAGCATAGTCCCCGCCGATCCCGTGGCGCTTGGGGGGGATGCGGAGTGGGCCAGCCCCGAAGGCGGGTTGCGTCTCCATCCCGGCCATTGGCCGGATCGAGGCGGGCTCGATGGCTTCTACATGGCCGCCCTGCGCATGGCGTGACACAGGCCACGCCGCGCCCTATCCTGCCCCAAAACCAGAACCCTGAGCAGCAACCCCGCCTGACAATGTCCGAGCCGATTCCTCCCTCCCCCGGTGGACCCCGCCCCCGTCCGGGCAGCGGCGCACGCATTTCGTCGCGCCTGGCCGCGCTCAGCGCCGGATGGGGCCCGCGGATGCAGGGCTTTCTGTGGCAACCCGAGCCGCGCTTTCCCGGCTCCGAGGTGCGGGGGCGCCAGCTTCTGGCGGGTAATCTGCGGCTTGGCGGCGCGCTGATCGAGTTGAAGGGCCAGAGCCCGTGGGATGTGACACCGCCCAATGATGCCTTCGCGCTGGCGCTCCACGGCTTCGACTGGCTTGATGATCTGGCCGCAATCCCGGATGCGGGCGGCCGCGCCACCGCGCAGGCCTGGCTCGGCGCCTGGCTGGACCGCTACGGGCGCGGCCGGGGCGAGGGGTGGAGCCCCGATCAGACCGGGCGACGCCAGGTGCGCTGGATCACCCATGCACTGTTTCTGCGCAACGGGCAGGACCCGGCGGAGGCTCAGGCCTTTGAACGCACCCTGGGGCGGCAGGCCAATTATCTCGCCAAACGCTGGCACCGCACCTCCCCCGGCCTGCCGCGGTTCGAGGCCCTGACCGGGCTGGTCTATTCCGCCTGCGCCCTGATCGGCCTGGAAACGCATCTCAACCCCGCCCTTCGCGGCCTCGCCCAGGAATGCGCGCGGGAGATCGACGCCCAAGGCGGCATCCCAACCCGCAACCCCGAGGAATTGCTGGAGGTTTTCGTTCTGCTCACATGGGTGGCGCAGATCCTGCAGGAGACGGGCAAACGGCCGGACCCGGCCATTGACACGGCGATCCTCAGGATCGCGCCGACCCTGCGCGCGCTCCGCCATGCCGATGGCAGCCTCGTGCGCGCCCATGGCGGCGGGCGCGGCGCGCCCGGGCGGCTGATCGGGGCGTTGGTGCAATCCGGCGTGCGACCCTCGCGAATGAAGGGGCTGGCCATGGGGTTCGCGCGGATGGCATCGGGCCGGGTGACGGTGATTGCCGATGCCGCCCCGCCGATGCTGGGGCCGGCCTCCACCAACGCCCATGCCGGCACACTCAGCTTCGAGATGTGTTCGGCCAATTACCCGCTGATCGTGAATGCCGGGTCGGGCGCAAGCTTCGGGCCGGACTGGCGCCGGGCGGGCCGCGCCACGCTCACTCATTCCACGGTCTCGCTGGCGGGCTATTCCTCGTCCCGGTTCGCACAGCGGGCCGGCCGCGCCGCGCCCGAGCGGCAGGGCTTTGCCGAAGGGCCTACGGATGTCTCGATCCAGACGTCGGAAGTGGCAGGCGGAGAAGGCATCGTCCTGAGCCATGATGGCTGGCGCCGCACTCACGGGTTAGTGCATCTGCGCTCGCTCACGTTGGAGGATCACGGCAACCTTTTGCGCGGGGACGATGGCCTGGCAGCGCTCGATGGCAACGACCGCACCCGGTTTGAGCATATCAACCGCTCCCTGCCCTATGATGTCGGCCTCAGGTTTGCCGCGCGCTTTCACCTGCATCCCGATGTGGTGGTGGAGCTGGATATGGGCGGCGCGGCGGTGTCGCTGACCTTGCCGAATGAAGAGGTCTGGGTGTTCCGCCATGGCAGTGAGGCCGACCTTGTCCTGCGCCCGTCGGTTTATTTCGACGCCGGTCGCCTGAAACCGCGCGCGACAAAACAGATCGTTTTAACCAGCCGCATAAGAGGTTATGGCGCTGCCGTAAGTTGGAGCATCGCGCGCCCCTCCGCGCTTCTGCCCGCCCCGGACCTGCCCCTGTGACACTCGCCGGGGCGCAGCCTGCAAAGGACGCCCATGCAAGATCCCGCCCCCCTCTCCCGCGCGCTTCTGTCTGTTTCCGACAAGACCGGCCTTGTGGAATTCGCCAGCGAGCTGGCCGCGCGGGGGGTGGAGCTTCTGTCCACCGGCGGCACCGCCAAGGCCCTGCGGGAGGCCGGGCTGGCCGTGAAGGATGTGTCCGAAGTCACCGGGTTCCCCGAGATGATGGATGGCCGCGTGAAAACGCTGCACCCGATGATCCATGGCGGGCTTCTGGCGCTGCGCGACAATGCCGATCATGTGGCCGCGATGGCGGAACACGGGATTGGTGCGATCGATCTGCTGGTGGTCAACCTTTACCCGTTCGAGGCGACGGTGGCCGCGGGCGCTGATTATGACACCTGCATCGAGAATATCGACATCGGCGGGCCCGCGATGATCCGGGCGGCGGCCAAGAACCATGGCGCGGTGACGGTCCTGACCAACCCGGCGCAATATGCGAGCCTGCTGGATGAGTTGGAGGTGCGCAGCGGCACAACCTTCGGGTTCCGCCAGCGCATGGCGCAGGCTGCCTATGCCAGAACCGCCTCCTATGATGCCGCCGTGTCAAGCTGGATGGCCGATGCCGCCCAGATTGCGACACCGCCCCACCGCGCCTTTGCCGGAACCCTGGCCCAGGAAATGCGCTATGGCGAAAATCCGCACCAGAAGGCGGCGTTCTACCTCGATGGCTCGCACCGCCCCGGCGTGGCCACCGCCACCCAGCATCAGGGCAAGGCGCTCAGCTACAACAATATCAACGACACCGACGCCGCGTTCGAGCTGGTCGCGGAATTCCCGCCCTCCGATGGCCCCGCCGTGGCGATCATCAAACACGCCAATCCCTGCGGCGTGGCGCGGGCCGATACCATGGCCGCGGCCTACAAGGCCGCCTTCGACTGCGACCGGACCAGCGCGTTTGGCGGCATCGTCGCCCTGAACCGAACGCTCGACGCCGCAACCGCCGAGCAGATTGTGCAGATCTTCACCGAAGTGGTGATTGCGCCCGATGCCGACGAGGACGCCAAGGCGATCTTCGCCGCCAGGAAAAACCTGCGCCTGCTGACGACCGGCGGCTTGCCGAACCCGCGGGTGCCGGTGACGTCCTTCAAGCAGGTCGCAGGCGGGCTTCTGGTGCAGGACAAGGATACCGGCCAGATCGCGCCGTCCGCCCTGAAGATCGTGACCAAACGGGAGCCGACGGGCCAGGAAATGCGCGACCTGCGCTTCGCCTGGACGGTGGCGAAACACGTGAAGTCCAACGCCATCATCTATGCCAAGAACGCCGCAACCGTGGGGATCGGCGCCGGGCAGATGAGCCGTGTGGACAGCTCCACCATCGCCGCGCTCAAGGCCGCGCGCATGGGCGCGGAATGCGGCCTGCCGGAGACGCCCGCCAAAGGCTCCGTCGTGGCGTCGGACGCGTTCTTCCCCTTCGCCGACGGGCTTCTGGCCGCGGCGGAGGCGGGCGCCACGGCGGTGATCCAGCCCGGCGGTTCCATGCGCGATGACGAGGTGATTGCCGCCGCTGATGAGGCGGGCCTGGCCATGGTCTTCACCGGCATGCGGCATTTCCGGCATTGAGCGCGACGGCTGCGGTGCGGGCGCCGTTGGCATGGGCCCTTTGCGTCCCCCACCGCGCGGATCGGCTTGTATTGCCGGGCGCGCGGGGGCAGATGAGATACAGTTTTTCGGATAGGTGAGCCGCGATGCGCTATGTGACCTTGTCAGCCATCTTCTGGTTCGCCCTCGATCAGGCGTCGAAATACGGCGTGCTCTATGGCCTGAACCTGATCGAGATTGGCCGTATGGAGGTGTTTCCTCCGCTTTTGACGTTCCATCTTGGCTACAATACCGGCATCAATTTCGGCCTGTTCGGCGGCGGGCCCGAGGTGATGCGTTTTGCGCTGGTCATCTTGGCGCTTGTGATCTGTGGTGGCCTGATCTGGTGGGCGAAAAGCGGGCTGACCCGGCCGATTGCGCTGATATCCGCCGGGGCGGTGATCGGCGGGGCGCTCGGCAATTCGCTGGATCGGCTGATCCATTCCGCCGTGATCGACTTTCTGAACATGTCGTGTTGCGGCATCGACAACCCGTTTGCGTTCAACATCGCCGATGTGGGCATCGTTGGCGGCGCCATCGGGTTGATGCTCTTTGCCGAGACCCGCGAAAAGGCGGCGTGATACCCCCGTGACGAGGGTGGGAAGATGGGGTAGACCCGTCTCCGCAAGCAGAGGGTAGTGGCGATGCGCGTGACATTTCCGATTTTCATGGTGGCCGTCCTGGCCCTGTCGGCCTGTTCCAACGGCGTGCCGACGCTGATGAATCTGCGCAATACCGAGGCCGGGCCCGATGAATTTGCGATTGTACCCACCCGGGAGCTTGAGCTGCCCGCGGATCGGGCATCGCTGCCGACGCCGACACCGGGCGGCGCGAATCGGGCGGATCCCACGCCCGAAGCCGATGCCATCGCGGCGCTTGGCGGCAACATCAACCGGGCTGCGGGCGGGTCATCCGGCCTGATCAGCTACACATCCCGTCTTGGCGTCGCCGCCGACATCCGCGCAACACTGGCCGCCGAAGACGAGGCCTTCCGGAGCCGGAATGGCGGGCGTCTGCTGGAGCGTCTGTTCAACAACAACGTCTATTTCCGCGCCTATCGCCCACAATCGCTCGACCGGTATGCCGAGTTGCAGCGCCTGCGCCGCGCTGGCGTCCAGACGCCGAGTGCCCCGCCGCCGGAATAGCCACCCGCAGTCTCCGGTCAAATCAGCGTATTCTTCTGTCAGGTCCGGCAATCCGGACCTCGACGCGCCATAACGTCTGCGTCATGGCTGTTGATGCGGGTCTCAAACCCCATACATTCCCCGCAACCGACCCATTCCGGAGATACAACATGATCCGACGCCTTGGCCTGGCCCTTGGTCTTGCAGCCGCCCCGCTTGTTGCCAACGCTGCCGGCGAAGTCACCGAATTCACGCTCGACAATGGCTTGCATATTGTCGTGATCGAGGATCACCGCAGCCCCGCCATCACCCATATGATGTGGTATCGCGCAGGCTCCGCGGATGAGGTCCAGGGGCAATCGGGGATCGCGCATTTTCTGGAACACCTGATGTTCAAGGCCACCGACGATCTGGAAAGTGGCGAGTTTTCGGCCACGGTGGAGGCCAATGGCGGATCGGATAACGCGTTCACCTCGTGGGATTACACCGCCTATCACCAGCGCATCGCGGCGGACCGTCTGGGTCTGATGATGCAGATGGAGGCCGACCGGATGCGGGACCTGATCCTGGACGAGGAAGAGGTCTCGACGGAACGGCAGGTCATCCTCGAAGAACGCGCCCAACGCACGGATTCGTCGCCGGGAGCGCTATTCAACGAACAGCTCTCCTCCGCCATCTACCTCAACCATCCCTATGGCCGCCCGATCATTGGCTGGCGGCACGAGATGGAGCAGCTTTCGCTGCAAGACGCACGCGATTGGTACGAGCTGCATTACCACCCCAACAACGCCATTCTGATTGTGGCCGGGGACGCCACGCCAGACGAGGTGCGGGCACTGGCCGAGGAACATTACGGGCCCATTCCCGCCAATCCCGACATAGAGGCGCGCGAAACCCGTATCCGCCCGTCCGAGCCGCCCCATATCGCGGAACGGCGGGTGATCTACGAGGATGAGCGCGTCGCCAATCCCTATGTGTCGATCAACTACCTCGCCCCGGAACGCAATTCCGGCGATCAGGAAACGGCCGCCGCACTGACGCTTCTGGCGGAGGTTCTGGGCGGGTCCGGCTTCACCTCCGTTCTGCCGCGCGAATTGCAGCTGGAGGATGAACGCTCGCTCTTCACCGGCGCTTATTACGGGGGCGTCAACCTCGATACGACAACCTTCGCATTGATCAACATGCCCCTGCCGGGCCGGTCGCTGGAACAGGCCGAGGCCGATATTCTGGCCGAGATCGATGAATTCCTCGAAGAAGGGATCGACCCGGCCCAGTTCGAGCGGATCCAGTTCCAGATCGAAGCGGCGCGGATCTTTGAAGAAGACAATGTTGCAGGCCTCGCCCGCGCCTATGGCACTGCGCTGACCTCCGGCCTGACGGTCGCCGACGTGCAGGCCTGGCCCGATGTTCTTGCCGCCACCACGATCGAAGACGTCATGGCGGCCGCGCGCGATATCTTCGCGCAGGAGGCCACGGTCACCGGCTACCTGATGCGCCCCGACCCCGAACCGGGCGCCGTTGAAGAAGCCGCAGCGGAGGTATCCCAATGATCGCGCGTCTGCTTGCCCCGCTTGTCGCGGCCTTGGCCTTTGCCCTTCCCGCCCAGGCCCAGATCGAGATCCAGGAGGTCACGTCACCCGGCGGGATCGAAGCCTGGCTCGTGCAGGACAATTCCATCCCGTTTCTTGCCATCGACCTGTGGTTCGGCGGCGGCGGCTCGCTCGACGATCCCGACGCGCGCGGCGCCACCTACCTGATGACCGGCCTGCTTGAAGAAGGCGCAGGCGACATGGACGCCAGCGCCTTTGCGGCGGCGGTCGAGGGCCTCGCCACCTCGTTCGAGTTCGATATCTACCGCGATGACCTGATCGTCTCGGCCACGATGCTGACCCAGAACCGCGACGAAGCCGTGGCGCTCCTGCGCGAGGCGCTGATTAATCCGACCTTCGAGGATGTCGCGGTAGAGCGTGTGCGCGGGCAGGTCTTGTCGATCATCCAGAGCGACATGACGGACCCCGATACAATCGCCAGCACCACGTTCAACGAGCTCGCCTATGGCGATCATCCCTACGGCTCGCGGCTGGAGGGCACACTGGACAGCATCGCCGCGCTGACCCGCGATGATCTGGTGGCGGCCCACCGCCGGGCACTTGTGCGGGATCGCGTGGCCGTCGGTGTGGCCGGTGACATCACGCCGGAGGAGCTCGGGGCCCTGCTCGATACGCTATTGGGGGACCTGCCGCTGTCCAACATGGATCAGCCCGGCCCCGCCCCGGTTGATCTGGCCGGCGGCGTGACGGTCGTGGATTTCCCAACCCCGCAATCGTCGGTCTTCTTCGGCCATACGGGCATTGCCCGCGACGATCCCGATTTCTTCCCGGCCTTTGTCCTCAACCAGGTCTTGGGGGCGGGCGGCTTTCGCTCCCGCCTGATGGCGGAGGTGCGCGAGGCGCGGGGCCTGACCTACGGGATCAGCACATGGCTCGGGCTCAGCCGGTCCGCCCCGATGATGCAGGGCGGGTTCTCGTCATCCAACGATCTTGTCGCACAGGCCATCGAGGTGGTGCAGGCCGAATGGGCCGACATCGCTGAGAACGGTATCTCGGAGGCCGAGCTTGAGGCCGCGCAGCGCTATCTGACCGGCGCCTACCCGCTCCGTTTCGACGGCAACGGGCGGATCGCAGGCATTCTGGCGGCCATGCAATCCGACGACATGCCGCTTGATTACATTGCCACACGCAATGACAACGTGATGGCTGTGACAGTCGAGGATGTGCGGCGGGTAGCGGCGCGACTGGTGCAGCCCGAGAACCTGCATTTCGTCGTCGTTGGCCAGCCGGAGGGGCTTGAGGCCTCTAACTGACGGCAGCGGCGGGAGTATTTCCGCCCTGCCCGTTCCGAGGCCAGGTGGACCGGTCCTGCTTCGCCTCTACCCGGCCGATCCAGGCCGTGCGAATCGGTTCCCTCTCCACCGGCGCTCATGCTACACCTAGCGTCATGGCCGCCCCGAACCCCAATATAGGCGCAGACCCGCGCCCGGTGATCCGTCAGCTGGATGACGCCGCGATCAATCGCATTGCCGCGGGCGAGGTGGTGGAACGGCCCGCCTCGGCCGTCAAGGAGCTGGTGGAAAACGCCATAGATGCCGATGCCCGGCGCGTGGTGATCGAGGTCGCCCATGGCGGCAAGACGCTGATCCGCGTCATCGATGATGGCTGCGGGATGGAGGGGACCGATCTGCCGCTGGCCCTGTCGCGCCATGCCACCTCCAAGATCGACGGCAGCGACCTGCTCAACATCCGCTCCTTCGGCTTCCGGGGCGAGGCCTTGCCATCCCTCGGCGCTGTCGGGCGGCTGTCCATCACGTCTCGCGCCAGCGACGCCGCGCATCAGATCCGCGTCGCCGGGGGCACGCAGGAGGCCGTGAAACCCGCCGCGCTCAATCGCGGCACCATCGTGGAATTGCGGGATCTGTTCTATGCCACGCCCGCGCGGCTGAAATTCATGCGGACCGATAGGGCCGAGATGCAGGCGATCACCGATATCGTCAAACGTCTCGCCATGGCCCAGCCCGCCGTGGGCTTCACGCTCAAAGACGTCACCGATGGCGAGCGGATAATCTTCCGCGCCGATCCCGAAACCGGCGATCTCTTCGATGCCCTGCGCGGTCGCCTGACGACGATCCTGGGCCGCGAGTTTACCGAGAATGCGTTGCCCATCGATGCGGAACGCGACGGCCTGCGCCTCACCGGTTACGCCGCGCTGCCCACCTATTCCCGGGGCTCCGCCGTCGCGCAATTCCTCTTCGTCAATGGCCGTCCCGTCCGCGACAAGCTCCTGATCGGCGCGCTGCGCGCGGCTTACATGGATGTGCTCAGCCGCGACCGGCATCCCGCCGCGGCACTGTTCATCGATTGCCCGCCGGACCGCGTCGACGTGAATGTGCACCCCGCGAAGTCCGAAGTGCGCTTCCGCGAGCCGGGCCTGGCCCGCGGCCTCATCGTCAGCGCGCTGCGCCATGCGCTGGCCGAAGCCGGGCACCGCGCCTCCTCCACCGTCGCTGACGCCACGCTCGGCGCCATGCGCCCCGCTTATCAAGCGCCTCTGGGGGAGGCTCCCACTGCACCGCCTGAGCCGCGCATTTATCAGATGGATCGCCCGAGCCAGCAACGGAGCTTCGTGCCCCCGCGCGGCTTTGCGGAAACCACGCCGCAATGGTCTGCGCCGTCGGCCCGCATTGACGATCCTGTCATTGAGTCCGACGGCCCCTTGGGCGCGGCCCGCGCGCAGGTGCACGAGAATTACATCATCGCCCAGACGCCCAATGGGATTGTACTGGTCGATCAGCACGCCGCCCATGAGCGGCTGGTCTATGAGCAGCTCAAAACTCAGATGGCGGAGCATGGTGTTGCACGGCAGGCCCTGCTGATCCCGGAGATCATCAATCTCGGCTCCGATGCCGAGCGCTTGCTCGATCACGCCACCGAACTGGAGCGGTTCGGCCTTCTGGTCGAGCCCTTCGGCCCCGGCACCATCGCGGTGCGCGAAACACCTGCGATCCTGGGAGAGATCAATGCCGAGGCGCTCCTGCGCGATATCCTTGATGAACTTTCCGATCTGGGCGACAGCCAAACCTTACAGGCCCGCGTCGAAGCGGTGTTGAGCCGCGTCGCCTGCCACGGCTCCATCCGGTCGGGCCGCCAGATGCGCGCCGATGAAATGAACGCGCTGCTGCGCGAGATGGAGGCAACGCCGCTTTCCGGCCAATGCAACCACGGGCGACCCACCTATGTGGAGCTGAAGCTCTCCGATATCGAACGGCTGTTCGGGCGAACCTGAGATGGAAAACGCCCCGTTCTTCACCTTCCTTGACGGCCTCGCCACATCTTTGCGCGCCTCCAGCCCCTTCGGGCCGGAGGTGGACCCGCTGCCCACCTATCTGCTCCTCGCCTGCCTGATCGCGCTTGGCCTGATCATCGCGCTGATCCTTCGCGGCAGCCGCCTGCGGCAGGCCAACCGCAAACTGGCCGAGGCGGACATGCTGCGCCAATCCCTTGCCACCGCCGAGGCCCGCGTTGAACGTCTCGCCGATCTGGAAGCGAGCGCCGAGACCCTGCGCGACGATCGGGAGCGCTTGGCAGGCGCACTCACCGCCGCCGAGGCGCGGCTGGAGACGGTGAACACGACCCATGAAGCGCGGCTGGAGGAATTGCGGGGCCTCAACGACGCCCTGCAATCACGGTTCAAGAACCTTGCCAATGAGGTGTTGGAGGGCAATTCAAAAGCCTTCCTCGACCGTGTCACCGAACGCTTCGCCACCCATTCCGAAACCGCCAAGGCAGAGCTTGAAGCGCGGCAGAAGGCCATCGACGGAATGGTCAAACCGCTCAACGAGAAACTCGGCGCCTTCGATACGGTTCTGCGCGAGATGGAGAAGACCCGCACCGATGCCTATGGTGCGATCCGCACGCAGGTGGAGGAACTCAAGCTGGGGCAATCGGCCCTGACCGGCGAGACCCGCAAGCTTGTGCAAGCACTCCGCGCCCCCAAAACGCGGGGCCGCTGGGGGGAGATGCAGCTGCGACAAGTCTGCGAGATGGCGGGCATGACGGAACACGTGGATTTCGACACCGAGGTCAGCCACCGCACCGATGATGGGCTGCAGCGCCCCGATGCCATCGTCCGGATGCCCGGCGGCCGCTCGCTGGTGATCGACGCCAAGACCTCGCTCGACGGATACCTCGATGCACTTGAGGCCGAGACGCCGGAGGCGCGCGAGATCGCGATCACCCGCCATGCCCGGCAGGTGGCGGATCATGTGCGCGCCTTGTCCTCCAAACGCTATTTCAATCTTCTGGAGAACACGCCCGATTTCGTCGTGATGTTCATCCCCGGCGACGTGTTCCTGTCCGCAGCGGTCGAGGCCGATCCCGGCCTGATCGAACGCGCGATGGAGGCCCGCGTGGTGATCGCCACGCCGTCGACCCTCGTGGCCTTGTTCCGCACCATCGCTTTCGGCTGGCAGCAGGAGGCGATTGCCGAAAACGCCATCACCATCCACCGCGAGGCGAAAGAGCTCTACAGCCGCCTCGCCACCTTTGCCGGCAATCTGCAGAAGGTCGGTACGGCGCTGAACCGGTCGGTCGAAAGCTACAACAAGGCGATGGGATCGTTGGAGGCGCGGGTGTTGCCATCGGCGCGCAAGCTGGAGGCGATGCAGGTGGTGCAGGAAACCTCCGACGAGTTGAAAGACGCGCCCCGGGTCGAGGCGGTGCCGCGCACGCTGACCGCGCCGGAACTCATCGTGTCCAACGACCGGGACGATTAACGCGCGAAGGTATCTTTCAGGATCGCCGTCAAAGCCTGCGCATCCTCTTGCGTAAAGGCGTCAGGCTGATCGCTGTCGATATCGAGCACGGCGATGATCTCACCCCTCGCGTTGCGCACCGGCAGAACAATCTCGGAGCGGGTGGAGGATGCGCAGGCGATATGACCCGGAAAGGCGTCGACATCCGCGACAAGCTGGACCTCCCCGGTCCGTGCTGCGGCCCCGCAGACACCCCGCTCAAACGGGATCTGCAAACACCCGTGGCCGCCCTGATAGGGGCCGATCTTCAGCAGGCCCGGCTCCGTCACGCGGTAGAAGCCGGTCCAGTCGAAGCGGTCGTCTGACTGGTGCAATTCGCAGGCGATTGTGGCCATCAGCGCGACGGTATCGGTTTCGCCTTCGGTGAGCGCGGCGATGGTTTTGGCAAGCGTAGTATAGTCGGCCATGGCGGGACCTTTTGGGTATTTGAAACCAGTGGAAGGGGTCAGTCACGTTCAATGGCAATGGCGGTGCCTTCGCCGCCACCGATGCAGATCGCCGCAATGCCACGCTTGAGGCCACGGGCTTCGAGGGCGTGGAGGAGCGTCACCATGATCCGCGCGCCTGAGGCTCCAATCGGATGGCCAAGCGCGCAGGCGCCGCCATTCACGTTCATCTTCTCGCGCGGGACATTCATCTCATGCATGAAGGCCATGGGGACGACAGCGAAGGCCTCGTTCACCTCCCACAGATCGACATCGTCGACGCTCCAGCCAAGACGGTCAAGCAGTTTGCGTGCAGCCGGGACCGGCGCGGTTGGGAAGAGCGCGGGGGCGTGGGCGTGGGAGGCATGGCCGAGGATGCGGGCGCGGATGGGGAGCCCCTGGGCATCGGCGACCGCGGCGCGGGCGAGGACAAGAGCGGCGGCCCCATCGGAGATGGATGAGGAATTGGCCGCCGTCACCGTGCCGCCGTCGCGGAAGGCGGGTTTGAGCTGCGGGATCTTGTCGGGGCGGGCATTGCCGGGCTGTTCGTCTTCTCCCACCTCGATCTCGCCCTTACGGGTCTTCACCGTAACAGCCGCAACTTCCGCCGCGAAGGCACCGGACTTGATCGCCCCCAGCGCATTCTCCAACGACCCTAGGGCATAGGTATCTTGCGCGTCGCGGGTGAACTGGAACGCCTCGGCGCAGTCTTCGGCGAAGGTGCCCATGAGGCGGCCCTTGTCATAGGCGTCCTCGAGGCCGTCGAGGAACATGTGGTCGAGGGTTTTCTGGTGCCCGATCCGGGCCCCACCCCGCATCGAGGGCAGCAGGTAGGGCGCGTTGGTCATCGATTCCATGCCACCCGCCACGATCACATCGGCCTGTCCCAGCACCAGCGCGTCATGGGCCATCATCGCCGCCTTCATGCCCGACCCGCACATCTTGTTGAGCGTGGTTGCCGGAACCTCTTCTCCGAGCCCGGCTGCGAACCCCGCCTGCCGTGCGGGCGCCTGGCCTTGGCCCGCGGGCAACACGCAGCCCATCAACAGCTCATCCACCGCCTTGGCGCCTGCCCCATCCAACGCGGCGCGAATGGCGATGCCGCCCAGTTCCGAGGCCGTCATGGGAGACAGCGCCCCCTGAAACCCGCCCATCGGCGTACGTGCCGCGCCCGTGATCACAACCTGATCCATACCCCAATCCCCTGTCACCGGTTTTGAAAACGAAATTGTAAGACTTGGTGCCTAGGGTCCTAGCAAATGGAGATGCAAAGGAACATGGAATGAATCTGTCCTATACGCCGCATACCAGTTTCGGTGTGGTCAGCGTCGAAGAAAACCGGCTGGATGCCAGCATCGCGATTCAGTTCAAGGATGCGTTTCGCAGTGTCACGGCGGATGGCGGTGATGTGATTCTCGATCTCACATCGGTCGAGTTTCTGGATTCCAGCGGCCTTGGCGCGATTGTTGCGGTCTACAAGGGCCTTGGCCCCACCCGGCATATGGCCCTTGCCGGACTGCAGCCGCCGGTCGAAAAGGTCATGACGCTGACCCGCATGAATTCGGTATTCGCGATTTTCCCAACCCTCGATCAGGCCATCGCCGCCGCCAGCCAGACAGCCGCCGAGTAACGGGGAATGTCCA
Organism: uncultured Roseicyclus sp.; assembly: GCA_947494975.1. GTDB lineage: Bacteria > Pseudomonadota > Alphaproteobacteria > Rhodobacterales > Rhodobacteraceae > Gymnodinialimonas. The sequence continues at coordinate 188,972 of CANLXA010000005.1, forward strand.
GTCCGAGCGGGGCACGGGCGGCGGAGCGCCCTGGGCCTGATGTGCAACGTAGGATAGTGTCGGGCACCGCCCGGGTCCGCGAGGCGCTTGATCAGGTACGCCTGGATTGCGCCGGGGCCGGCGCGGATGATGCGCTCAACACCTCGGCTCAGATCGTTCTGGCAGAGGTGCTCAACAACGTGGTCGAGCACGCATATCTCTATGCCGAAGGGCACCCGATCGATGTGTCGATCTGGATCCGTGAGGACGGCCTCTGGTGTGAGGTGGTGGATGAGGGGCACGTCATGCCCGATGGAACACCGCCCGCCGGAATCATGCCCAACATCGATGCATCGGCTCCCGGAACCCTGCCGGAGGGCGGATTCGGGTGGGCCATGGTCCGCCGCATGACCCGCGATATCGAATATGCCCGGCAGAATAATCGCAACCATCTGGGCTTTCTGATCCCCGCCTGATCCCCGCCCGATCGCGATCTGCGGAGATTGGAGTGTCGTCCGGTCGCGGTCGGCCCCTTGCAGAAACTGCACGATCACAATCCCCTAACGGTCCAAATGAGCTGGCCACGTGGCGGATTTCAGCACGATTATTCGCGAGATTCAGAGGAATTCCCGGGCGTTCCCGGCGATTCTCCGAATTCGAGTTGACACAGGAATGCCCTATTTCCTTCAAACCGCCGCCGCGATGGATCGCCAAAACAAATCCTGTAGCTGCAGAGGCTTCACCTCGGCGTCGCGTGTCAAAGCCCCCACCCAGTGCGCGATGTCGAGGACCTCTGCGGCCACGCCTTCCCCCAAGATTACCGATATCTGCCCTTGCCCCCGGCCCATCTCTGCCTAGGCTCCCACACGAGCACATCAAAGGGGGCACCATGCGCGATTTTCAACTTCCGGGCCGATCGGCGGTCTTCGCTGATCAAGGCATGTGCGCCACCTCCCATCCATTGGCCTCCGAAACCGCCATCGCGATCCTGCGGCAGGGCGGCTCTGCCGTGGATGCCGCCATCGGCGCCGCAATCCTGCTTGGCATCTGTGAGCCGCAAAGTACGGGGATCGGCGGCGACATGTTCGCTCTGGTGGCGCAGCCCGACGGCCAGATCATCGGCCTCAACGGATCGGGCCGGGCGCCCGCCGGGTTCGATGCCGCCACCCTGCGCGCCAAACATGACCGGATGCCGCTTTACGATGTGGCCGCCGTCACCGTGCCGGGCGCCATCGACGGATTCTGCCGCCTGCACACCGATCACGGGCGCCTGCCGCTCGATCAGGTCCTCGCGCCCGCGATCCACTATGCCGAGACGGGCGTGCCCATCGCCCCGCGTGTCTCACTCGATTACACCAGTTCCAGCCACGTCCTGACCGGCCGCGCCCGGGAGTTCTACCTGACCGATGACAAAGCCTTGCCTGTCGGCGCGCGGTTCGCCGCGCCCGGTCAGGCCGAGGTGCTGCGCAGGGTCGCCGCACAGGGCCGCGCCGGGTTTTACGAGGGGGAGGTGATGCAGGATATGGTCGCCAGCCTGCGCGCCCTCGGCGGCACCCATACGGCGGAGGATTTCGCCAATACCACCTGCGATTACGTCGATCCGATCCACTCCACCTATCGCGACGCGGAGCTGATCGAGCTGCCGCCCAACGGGCAGGGCGCTACCGCGATGCTGATCCTCAACATGCTGGAGAGCATGGACCCGCAGGACGACAAGATGAGTGCCGCTCGCGTGCATCTGGAGGCCGAGGCGACAAAGCTCGGCTATAACGCGCGGGATCGGTTCCTGGCCGACCCGGACCATGTCACCCGGCTCGATCATATGCTGTCGAAGGATACCGCCCGTGATCTCGCCGCCCTGATCGATCCGGCCCGCGCCATGCCGGACCCGCGCGCCGCGTCGGACAATATTCACAAGGACACGGTCTATATCACCGTGGTCGACCGCGACCGGCAGGCCGTTTCCCTGATCTATTCGATCTTCCATTCCTTCGGATCCGGCTTTGCATCGGACAGGTTCGGCATCCTGTTCCAGAACCGGGGTGGCGGCTTTACCCTTGAAGAGGGCCATCCGAACGAAGCCGGGCCGGGCAAGCGCCCGATGCACACGATCATCCCCGGCATGTTGAAGATGGGCGACGGGTCACTCATGCCCTTCGGCGTGATGGGGGGCGCCTACCAATCCACCGGCCACGCACGGTTCGTCTCGAACGTGGTGGATTACGGGCTTGGCCCGCAGGACGCGATCGACGCCCCCCGCGCCTTTGCCGAAGCGGGGGAGCTGAAGGTGGAACGCGGCTATGACGGCAATGTGCACGCAGCGCTGGCGGATATGGGCCACACGCTTGCGACAGATTTCCCGCCCATCGGCGGCGCGCAGGCGATCCGCATCCGGCCCGATGGCGTGCTGGAAGGCGGCAGCGATCCCCGCAAGGACGGTATCGCGCTGGGGTACTGACCCGCGCGGTGCCGCCTAATTGCGCCGCCCGAAGATCTGGTTCAGCACGTCGTTGATCGCGTTGTTCAGGTTGCCCTGGCCCTGCGGATTGCCGATCGGGAACAGCTGATCGCGCGGCCGGACCGGCTCCCGTGGACGCGCCTCGGCAATCGGGTCGATCATCGGCAGGGGGCGCGGCGTGATATCGGCGTGGATCCCCTCCATCGCCTGCCGCCAGATCTCGGCCGGAAGGCCCCCGCCGGTCACGCCGGACAGCGGCCGGTTGTCATCATAGCCCATCCACACGCCGGCCACGTAATCGGCGGTGAAGCCCACAAACCACGCATCCCGCGCGCTGTTCGTTGTGCCGGTCTTGCCCGCGGCCGGGCGATCGGTCAGGGCCGCGCGCTGCCCGGTCCCGCCCGCGACGACCTGGGACATCATGTAGGTCAGCTGTTGCGCCGAGTGTTCCGCAATCACCCGTTCCTGGATCCCGGTCGCCTGCTCGAACATGGGCGCGCTTTCACCCAGAAGCCGAAGTTCCGTCAGGCCGAAGGGCCGCACGGCGGAACCACCATTCAGGATGCCCGCATAGGCACCGGTCATCTCGATCAGCGTTGATTCCGACGCCCCAAGCGCCAGCGCCGGTCCGGCGGCCAGGTCGCTTTCGATGCCGAATTCACTGGCAACCGTCCGCACCAGATCGCGCCCGACCTCTTCCGACAGGCGCACGGCGGGCGTGTTGAGCGAATGGCGCAGCGCGTCGGTCAGCGTGACTTCGCCACGATATTCCGGCGTGTAGTTTTCCGGGCAATACTGGCCCGATCCCGGCACTTGGAGGCAGAGCGGCGCATCGAGGATGTAATCGTCAAACCGCCAGCCCAGATCCAGCGCGGTGGCATAGACGAACGGTTTGAAGGCCGATCCCGTTTGCCGCAGCGCCTGGGTGGCGCGGTTGAACAGCCCCCCGCCCGACACATCGCGCCCGCCCACCATGGCGCGCACCGCGCCATCGGCGCTCATCACCACGATCGCGGCCTGCGCCTCAGATCCCTCACGGACCTGATTGGCGAACACTTCGGTCAGCGCGCGCTCCGCCGCCGCTTGGATCGCTGGATCGAACGTAGTGCGGATGATGACGTCTTCGGTGGTCTCATTGGTCAGGAAATCGGGCCCGGCCTGCATGATCCAATCGGCAAAATAGCCGCCAGTGTCCTGATTGGCCGCGGACGACAGGGTCGCGGGCGCGCTCCGGGCGGCATTGGCGGCAGACGCGTCGAGATAGCCCTGCTCTTCCATAAGGTTCAGAACCACGTTTGCGCGTTCCTGCGCCCGGTCGAGATTGCGGGTCGGCGCGTAGTAGGACGGCGCCACAAGCAACCCGGCCAGCATGGCCGATTGCTGCGGGTTCACATCGGAGGCCGAAACGCTGAAATACCGTTGCGCGGCGGCCTCAAAGCCGCGGGACCCGGCACCCAGATAAGCGCGGTTCAGGTAAACCGACAGGATCTCGTCCTTGGAGTAACGCAGCTCCATCGCGAAGCTGAACGGCACTTCCTGGATCTTCCGCCACAGGGTTGTGCGGCGGCAATCGGCCTCGTAATCGGCCTCGGTTTCCCATTCGTCGGGGTCGTAGCCCACGCCCAGGCACAAAAGCTTGGCCACCTGCTGCGTGATGGTGGAGCCGCCATGGCCCGAAAGCGGGCCGCGCCCTTCGCGCAGGTTAATACGGATCGCGCTGGCGATGCCGCGCGGGGAGACGCCCAGATGCCGCCAGAACCGACGGTCTTCGGTGGCGACGACCGCGTTCACCAGATGCGGCGATGTGGCGGCGGCATCGATGGCGCCGCCAAATTGCTCGCCCCGCCAGGCAAACACCTCGCCGTGGCGATCCAGCATCGTCACCGATCCGCGCGCGCGGGCATCGAGCATCTCATCCAGATCGGGCAATTGCGCGTAATAATACCCGGTTGCCAGCGCGATCAGCAGCGTCACCACCACTGCCCCGCGCCACACGACGCCCCAGATCAGGCGGAAGATGAACCGGAAGATGCGCGCGAAGAACCCGCCGCGCTGCGGCTTCCGGCGCCGGGGCGTTTTCCGCTTGGGGCCACGCCCTCGTCCGCCACCGCCGCCGGACCCTGAGCCGCCCTTCGCGCGGGTCGGCCGCTTGGGTTGCGCCGATGCGCGCCGGTCAGCCACCAGCCGACGTCTGCCATTTCCAGAAGGGCTCATATTGTCTTGCCTCGTATCGGGGGCCCTTCGCGACACTTGCCGGAGCCATCCTCGTTGCGGCCAAGATAGGGGGATTTGAGTCGCTTGTGGAGGGGGCACACTCCCCACACCCGTCCATCACATGCACAAAAAACCGGCAATTCAGCAAAATTGCGCAAAAAATTTGCAAACGCCTCCGGAAAGCTCCCGCAAAACCCCCGCCCTTCGTTGCCCTTCGGGCCCGCGCACCCTGTCTTAACGCTCGTATCCGGTCTGTCTGTGGGCCGCGAGGGACAGTCAACAACCGCAAGGGGTGGCGAAACGTGAAACTCATCATTGCAGCAATCAAACCGTTCAAGCTCGAGGAGGTGCGCGAGGCGCTCACCGCAATCGGCGTGCGCGGCATGATGGTGACCGAGATTAAGGGCTTCGGGTCACAATCGGGCCATACCGAGATTTACCGCGGGGCCGAATATGCCGTGAATTTTGTGCCGAAGGTGAAGCTGGAGATCGTTGTGGGCGCGTCGATGGCCGATCAGGTCGTCGAGACCATCCTGAGCACCGCAAAAACCGACAAGATCGGCGATGGCAAGATCTTCGTTCTCGACGTGGAAAGCGCTGTGCGCGTCCGCACCGGCGAAACCAACGACGACGCGATCTAAGCGCGCTCCCGGACGAATAAGGACATTCATCAGATGAAAACCAAGTATCTCCTTCCTGCCGCTGCCGCCGCGCTTGTCGCGGTCCCCGGCATGGGTTTCGCACAGCAGGCGGGCGCCGAAGCGGCGCAGCACACCTCCTATATTCTGACCACCTTGCTGTTCCTCGTGGGCGGCTTTCTCGTGTTCTGGATGGCCGCGGGCTTCGCGATGTTGGAGGCCGGTCTTGTCCGCTCCAAGAACGTGGCGATGCAGCTGACCAAGAACATCGCGCTCTTCTCCATCGCCGCCATCATGTATTGGCTGGTCGGCTTCGGGATCATGTATCCCGCCGATTGGCTGGTCGAAGGCTGGCTGGGTCCGTTCTTCGCGATCACCTCGCTGGAGCCGGTGGGACTGGCCGATACGGAAACGGCGCTGGATTATGCCTCCGTCGGCTCGGATTTCTTCTTCCAGCTGATGTTCTGCGCCACCACGGCCTCCATCGTGTCCGGTACGCTGGCTGAACGCATCAAGCTCTGGCCCTTCCTGATCTTCGTGGTCGTTCTGACCGGCTTCATCTACCCGATCGAAGCCTCCTGGCAGTGGGGCGGCGGCTGGTTGTCCGAGGCGGGCTTCTCCGACTTCGCAGGCTCCACCCTGGTGCACGCCGCAGGCGGGTTTGCCGCTCTGGCCGGTGCCATCGTTCTTGGCCCACGTCTGGGCAAGTACAAGGACGGTCGCGTCAACCCGATGCCGGGTTCCAACCTGGCACTTGCCACCCTGGGTACGTTCATCCTGTGGCTGGGTTGGTTCGGCTTCAACGGCGGCTCGCAACTGGCCATGGGCACGATCGGTGATGTCGCCGACGTCTCGCGCATCTTCGCCAACACCAACATGGCCGCAGCGTCGGGTGCCGTCGCGGCGCTGATCCTGACGCAGATCATGTATGGCAAGGTCGACCTCACGATGGTGCTGAACGGCGCGCTGGCCGGGCTGGTCTCCATAACGGCCGAGCCGTTGGCACCCAGCCTGTTCGGCTCGCTGCTGACCGGTGCTGTGGGTGGTGTGATCGTGGTCCTGACCGTTCCGATGCTCGACAAGCTGAAGATCGACGATGTGGTCGGCGCCATCCCGGTGCACCTCTTCGCCGGGGTCTGGGGCACGCTCGCCGTCGCCTTCTACACCGGCAATTGGGGCGCGCAGATCCTTGGCATCGCCGCCATCGGCATCTTCGTCTTCGTCACCTCGCTGGTGGTCTGGTTCGTCCTCAAGGCGATTGTGGGGATCCGCGTCGACGAGGAATCCGAGATCAACGGCCTCGACGTGGCCGAGCTTGGGATGGAAGCCTATCCGGATTTCACCAACCGCTGATCTCCGGCATCGACAAACGCGAAAGGGGCGCCCATTGCGGCGCCCCTTTTGCCTTCGACACGGTGGTTTCGCCAAAAGCGCGGGGCTGGCAGGATCATCCCATGGCAGATCCCTCGCATATCACCCTGCGTGATCCGCGCCCCGGCGATGCCGAGGCGCACGCCGCCGTTCCAGCCTCCGCGGAGATCCTGCGCATGTATGGGGCCAAACCCGGCACGCTGCCGGAGCGCAGCCTGGCCCGCTCGCAAGCCTGGCTGGATTGGCTGACGGACCATCCTTTCGGCAAGATCATTGCCCTTGACGGGGCCGCCATCGGCCATGTCCGCCTGCATTCCCTGTCACAAGCGGATCAGAGCGCCCGTCTGGGCATCGGGTTGTTTACCGAAGACGTCCTCGGGCACGGCTTCGGACGGCAGGCGATTTTCCTGACGCTGGACCACGCGTTCGGCGCAATGGGCCTGCGCGCGGTCGACCTGCGGGTACTTGCCTACAACATCCGCGCGATCCGCTGTTACCGAGCCTGCGGATTTTCCCATGTCGAGACCGAGCCGAATGCCGTGGAGATCGATGGCGTTTGGCACGACGATTGGATCATGGCCATCCGGGCGGAGGATCATCGGCGCAAGGCGCGCCTGACCGGCTAGGGCCCTAAGGATGGCGACGTCAGATCAACTGGCCGCGTCCACGAAACAGGCCGTCCGGGTCGCCATATCAGCCGGTGACGTTTCCCGATTGAAGAACTCCACGAAGCCAATCTCCGGCAGCATCAGGTAGGTGAAGGCCGTGTGGTCCACGAGGTAATAGGGATCGGTTCCATCATCGTGGATCTGGTAATAGACGCGGTACGCATCGGCGGCGGCATCGGTCTGCTCGGGCGTGCCGGTCAGCCCCAGCATCCGCTCATGCACGTTGTCAGTGAAGGCGGCCATCACCTCGGGCGTGTCGCGGGCCGGGTCCACGGTAATGAAGATGGGCTGGACCGTGTGGCCGCTGGCCTCGAGGATATCGACGGCCTCCGCATTGCGCACCGTGTCGAGCGGGCAGACATCGGGGCAGAACGTGTAACCGAAATAGACCAGCGTCGGCTCGGTGATCACCTCGGCATCCGTCATCTCTTCGCCGGTCTCCGACAGCAAGGTGAAGGGCCCGCCGATCGTTCCGGCCCCTCCGGCCACAACCCCCTCGCGGCACTGGGCGAACACATCGTCTTCACCCGTCCCGCTGACATAGATCGCGACGCCGGTGCCCGCCACCAGAAGACCGATCAGTCCGGCCGAAGCCAATGCGTATGTCCGCGTCACCATCCTAGATCTCCGTCGATGAAGTGTTGTGACGTTGAATAGCGTCTGCACGCGCCCTATCAATTCACGACCCCGTTCCTGTGACAGGATGCCCCGCCCATGGCTGCGACCGAATTCACCACCGATCCCGCGCTGGCGCTGGTGCAGCAGGACAGCCGCGCGGATTGGGTGCGGCTGCGCACGCTTCTGGTGCTGCGCTGGCTGGCGATCCTGGGACAGACCGTCGCCGTGGTCATCGCCGCGTTCTATCTCGGCCTGCGGGTGGAGTTGGGCCTGTGTTTCCTGGCCATCGGGGCCAGTGTGATCTCCAACCTCGTGGCGATGGGCATCTTCCCGGAAAACCAGCGGCTGAGCGACCGCGACGCCATGCTGACGCTGCTGTTCGATCTGTCGCAGCTCTCGTTTCTGCTGTTCCTCACGGGCGGGCTGAACAACCCCTTCTCGCTCCTGATCCTCGCGCCGGTGACGATCTCGGCCACGGCGCTCACCATGCGCTCCACCCTGATCCTCGGGCTGCTGGCGATCTTCCTGATTTCGTGCCTTGCGCTGTGGTATCTGCCGTTGACCACCACGTCCGGGCAGGTGCTGCAATTGCCCGGCCTCTTCATCCTCGGCTTCTGGTCCTCCATCGTCATTGGCATCTTGTTCCTGTCGGCCTATGCCCGCCGGGTCGCCTCGGAATCCCACCGGATGACACAGGCGCTGCTGGCCACGCAGATGGCGCTGGCGCGCGAGCAGAAGCTGACCGATCTGGGCGGCGTCGTGGCGGCCGCCGCGCATGAACTGGGCACGCCGCTGGCCACCATCAAGCTCACCTCGTCCGAATTGGTGGATGAGCTGCAGGACCATCCGGACTTGGCCGCGGACGCCGCCCTGATCCGGGATCAGGCGGATCGGTGCCGCGATATCCTGCGCTCCATGGGGCGCGCCGGAAAGGATGACCTTCTGCTGCGCCGTGCGCCGTTCGGAACCGTTGTGCAGGAGGCCGCGGAGCCCCATGCCGATCGCGGCATCACCGTGAACTTCAATTTCCATGGGGCTGATGCCGACGGGGCCTTCGCGCCCGAGCAACAGCCGCAGATCTGGCGCAAGCCCGAGATCATCCATGGCATCCGCAACCTGGTGCAGAACGCGGTGGATTTCGCCGATGAGCAGATCTGGGTCGAAGGCGAATGGGATGACGACACGATCCGCCTGCGCATCACCGACGACGGGGCGGGGTTTCCGGTTGATCTGCTTGGCCGGTTGGGCGAGCCGTTCCTGCGCCGCCGCAACCGAACCTCGCAGGGCGCGCGCCCGGGTTATGAGGGGATGGGCCTTGGGCTGTTCATCGCCAAAACCCTGCTGGAACGCTCAGGCGCCACGATCAAGTTCCTGAACACGTCGGACCCGTTCCTGACCGCCGAAGACACGCACGGACTGAGCGGCGCGCGGGTTCAGGTGACCTGGCCGGTCGCCGCGCTGGTCCTCGACCCGTCCACCGAAAGCGCGCCCTTGGGCCTCAACCAACCCATAATTGACTGAAATAGATGCGTTTTTCGTGCATCTTGTGCAATCCCTAAGACTTGAATCTATCCATTAACCACCCGTTAACCGTTTCTCACCATGATTGCCGAGGGGCAGACACAATGAGTGGGGACTGGATTGGCAAACGCCGTGGTTCTTTCATTTTTGGCAATCACGCTGGCGACCGCCACGGTGGCTGTGATATTGACGTCCCGGTTTCTCGGTGGCCTCGGGTCATCGGCGCGTGCGTCGGGGCCGCCAACCGGCGCGATGGGCGCCGCCGACATACAGCGCAGCTATCGGTTCCGCGAAGGCTATCTTCTTTCCGATATCGATGCCGACGATGCCTTTCTCGATGTCGAAACCGACCGGACGGCCGCTTTCACCCGGCTGACCGCCGCATTCAGCCCGCTCAGCCCTGATTTCAGCGCCCATCTCGCCGCCCTGCGTGAGCGGGGCGAGGCCTTCCTGATCGACGGTCGCATCGGCTCGGATCCCGTCTCCATCGGCGGATTGCTGGAAGACGAGGACGGCATCCTGACGCTTTCCATCGGCCCCTCGCGCGAATATGGCGGGCGGCAGACCGTGGACACGGCCACGCTGGACGCCCTGCAGGGCGAACTTGGGGATCTGCGTGCGTCGCTGGATGCCGGCAGCATCCCGATGTGGCGTGTGGGCGATGGGGATCGCGTGACCTGGGCCAATACCGCCTATTACGATCTGGTGGAGCGGTTGCATGATGGCGAAGCCGCCGCCTGGCCCCTTCCCGCGGTTTTCGCCGATCAGCTTCAGCCTGCGCCCAGCAGTGGAACCACACGGCGGTGCCAGTTGGATCTGCCCGACCGAGACGACGCCACCTGGTACGAGATCAGCCGCGATGACCTGCCGGGCGGCACCGCGCTCTTCACCGCTCTCCCGGCTGACCGCGTGATCCGGGCCGAAACCAACCTGCGCGAGTTTCTTCAGACCACGGCCAAGACCTTCGCCGCCCTTCCCATCGGCCTTGCCGTCTTTGACAGCAAGCGCCAATTGGTCACCTTCAATCCCGCGTTGTGCACCCTGACCCAGGCCGAGCCGAAATTCCTCACCGCCCGCCCCGATCTGCGCTCCTTCCTCGATCAGCTCCGCGAAAAGGGCCGTATCCCCGAACCCCGCGACTACCGGTCGTGGCGTGATGAGATTGCCCGGCTGGAGGAAGGCGCCGAAAACGGCACATATCAGGAGATGTGGGAACTGCCCGAGGGCAAAACCTTCCGCGTCATCGGGCGCCCGCATCCTGACGGCGCGATTGCCTTCATGTTCGAGGATATCAGCGCCGAGGTGTCGCTGACCCGCCAGTTCCGCGCCGATCTCGACATGTATCAGGCCGTGCTCGACGCCACGCCCTCCGCAATTGCCGTGTTCGACGCCGACGGCGCGATGATCGGCTTCAACGAAGGCTATTCCCGACTTTGGGGCCGCGATGCGGCGGACCACGCCCAGATGCCCAATGTCCATGATGCCTGCGCCCAGTGGTCCGCACGCTGCGCACCCAGCGACCTCTGGGGCAACATGCGGCAATTCGTCGGCCATCACATGGACCGCGCCCCGTGGGTGGGCAACGTGCAGCTCGAGGATGGTGCCCGTCTCGCCGTCCGTGTCGCCCCGGCGCGGGGCCGCGCAACGGTGATCCATTTCATCCCGCTGGAGGGGAGCCTGATGGATCCGCTGGCCGACCTCGCCCTGAAGCCCGCCACCGTTATCGAGGCTGAAGACATCACCCCGCTCGACGCTGCGCGCACCGCCTGACGGCGCGTCTTGCGGGCTGCGCAGGGATCGCTAGAGTTGCGCCGTGATGCCTGCCTCCACCCCCGTGACCCTCCCCGAAGCCGACGCTCCGCTGCTGCCGGACTGGCCGGAGCGTGGCACGATCACGCTCGCAGATGAGGCCGACACCCACGCGCTGGCCCACCGGCTGGCGGGTCTGATCCGGCCCGGGAATGTTCTGCTGCTATCGGGTCATCTTGGGGCCGGGAAAACCCATCTCGCCCGCGCGCTGATCCGGGCGCTTGTGGGTGCGCCGCACGAGCCGGTGCCAAGCCCCACCTTCACGCTGGTCCAGACCTATGACGCCCCCAACTCCGAGATATGGCACGCGGATCTCTATCGTCTGGGGGATCCCGGTGAGTTGGCCGAACTCGGCCTGGACGAGGCCATGGGGCAGGCGATTTGCCTGATCGAATGGCCCGGCCGTCTGGCCCCCGACTGGCCACACGGAGCCGTATTGATCGACCTTGCGCGACAGCCCGATGACAGCCGGATCGCCCGGCTTCTGGCGGCCGCCGAAACGCCCCTCTCCGCGGCGCTCGCGCAGTGAGCCGCGACCTCTTCCTCGATCGCGTCGGCTGGGGTGGGGCGACTATCGGTCCGCTGGCCCCCGACGCCTCCGCCCGCCACTACCTGCGCCTGACACGTGGCAGCGAAAGCGCCGTCCTGATGGTGGCCCCGGTCGCGACCGGGGCAGACCGCGCAAGCCTCACCGCCTTCCGCAGGATAAGTGCACATCTCCGCCGCCTGGGCCTCTCGGCCCCGGAGGAATACGCGGCGGACCCGACAGCCGGGTTCGTTCTTATGGAAGATCTTGGTGACCGGACCCTGTCCCATCTGCTGAAAACCGATCCCGACACGGCGCGCGAAGCCTACGCGTCGACAATCGCCCTTTTGCCGCGCCTGCATGGGGACCCTCCGGCCGATCTGGCCCGTCCCGATGCGCGCGACCTTGCCGGGATGGTCGGCCTCACCTTCGATCTCCTGCCAAAAAGCGATGCGCTCAGGGCCGCGCTGCTCCCGGTGCTTGAGACGGCCCTGACCCCACTGACCCAAACTGCGCCCGTCCTGTCGCTACGCGATGTGCATGGCGATAATCTGCTGTGGTTGCCGGACCGCGAGGGCGACGCGCGGATCGGCCTGCTGGATTATCAAGATGCGCTGCTTCTGCCCGATGGCTACGATCTGGCCTCCCTGCTCGACGATCCGCGGCGCGTCGTCCCCGAGGAATGGCGTGAGGCGTTTCTGCGCCAGGCCGATGCCAATATCGCCCATGTCACGCTTCTGTCGCTCACCCGCAATCTGCGCATTCTGGGCATCTTCCATCGCCTGTCTGTACAATTCGGCAAGCCCCACTACGCCACCTTCATACCCCGGACACGGGCCGTGATCGCCCGCGCGGCGGCAGAACTCCCCAGCCTCCGCGCGCCGGTAGCGGAGCTTCTGGATCGCACCGAAGATTGGGGCGCGCCATGACGCTTCCCTGCCTGATCCTCGCCGCCGGGTTCGGCACCCGCATGGGCGCGCTGACCGCCACGCAGCCCAAGCCGCTGATCGAAGTGGGCGGCTACACCCTGCTCGACCACGCCCTTCACATCGCACGCGACGCGGCCGGGCCGATTGCGGTCAACACCCATTACCGGGCGGATCAGATCACCGCCCATCTCGGCACCGCGCCAGACGTCACCCTGCTTCACGAAACGCCGCACATTCTGGATTCCGGGGGGGCCGTGAAGAACGCGGCGCGCCGTTGGCCAAGGGGCCCGATGGCTACCCTGAATGCCGATAACGTCTGGACCGGGCCGAACCCGCTCAACGCGCTGAGCGCGGCCTTCGATGCCTCCCGGATGGACGCTCTCCTCCTCCTGACCCCGCGCATCAAGGCAACGGGGCGGGAGGGTGGCGGAGATTTCGCGATGGAGGCCGATGGCCGCCTCGAACTCAATAAATCGCCGGACGCCCTCGTCTATACCGGCGCGCAAATTCTTGACCCGACGCTTGCATTGCAAGATCCGCGTGACGTCTTCTCGCTACGGGATGTCTGGGCCAGAATGCAGGCCAACGGGCGGCTCTTTGGGTTGATCCATGAGGGGGGATGGGCCGATGTGGGCCAGCCGCAGGGCATCTTGGATGCCGAAGCGATGTTGGCGGAGGCCCCGGATGCGTGACCCGATGTTTGACCCGCAATCCACGCCCCGCATCTTCGCCACGCCCCTTGGCGTGGATTTCTGCGCCGCGCTGATCGACGGCCTGGATACGCAGCTACAAGACCAGCCGCCCGAAGCCCTTGCGCGTGTCGAAATCCTCGTCGCCAACGCCCGGATGCAGCGCCGCCTTCAGGCGCTGTATGCCCAATCCGGCCCGCGCCTTCTGCCCCGCATCCGGCCCGTTCTGTCTCTGTCGGAAACGGCCGATCTCGAAGGCCTGCCGCAGGCGATGACGCCGCTGGCGCTGCGTCTTGAACTTGCGCAATTGATCGGCAAACTGATCGACGCCAACCCCGATCTCGCACCGCGCGCAGCACTTTACGATCTCGCCGACAGCCTTGCCGATTTCATGGGGGAAATGGTGGAGGAAGGCGTCGCTCCCGCCGATATCGCGGCGCTCGATATGGGGGAGCATTCCGAACACTGGACCCGCGCGCGCGATTTTCTGGGCATCGCGCAGCAGGTCATCGCCAGCGGCGACCGCCCGATTCCGGAAGCGCGGCAAGACATGGTCGTGACCCGCCTGATCGCGGAATGGCGGACCAATCCGCCAGATCATCCGGTGATCGTGGCGGGCTCCACCGGATCGCGCCGTGCGACCTTTCGGTTGATGCGAGCGGTGGCCGATCTGCCCCAGGGCGCGGTGATCCTGCCGGGGATCGACCGCGATATGCCATCCGCGATCTGGCGTGGGTTGCTGGACGGGCGGCGCTCGGGCCTTGCGGGCGAAGAGCACCCGCAATTCCGCCTCGCGCGGCTCCTGGATGAGATGCAGATCGCGCCGGAAGCCGTGCCGCTTTGGGGCACCCACAAACCCGCAAACCCGGCCCGCAACCGCGTGGTGTCCCTGGCGTTGCGGCCCGCACCGGTCACAAATCAATGGCGTGAAGAGGGGCCGGGCCTGCCCGATGTGCCCGGTGCGATGGCGGAGGTCACGCTGGTTGAGGCCCCGTCGCCACAAATGGAGGCCACCGCCATCGCCCTTCGCCTGCGCGCTGCGGTTGAAAACGGTCAGCGCGCCGCCCTCGTCACGCCCGATCGGCGCTTGGCCCGCAAGGTCACGGCACAGCTCGACCGGTGGCGCATCCTGCCCGACGACAGTGCCGGGCAGGTCGTCGCCCAAACCGCGCCAGGCCGGTTCCTGTGCCAGGTGGCCGACGCGATGACCGCGCCGATGACCGCCGAGGCGATGGTGGCGCTGCTCAAGCATCCGCTTTGCCATTCCGGCATGGATCGCGGCGAACATCTGCGCCGGACCCGCGACCTTGAATTGCAGGCGCTCCGCAACGGCCTTGCCTTCCCGACGGAGGCCGCCCTGCGGGACTGGGCCGATGGCAAAACCGGATACGATGGCCTGGACGACTGGATCACATGGCTGTCCGACCATCTGTTGAAACCTATGGATGTCGGCCCGATGCCCCTGCCCGACCGGCTCGCGGCCCATGTGGCGCGGGCCGAGGCGCTGGCCGGTGGCCCCGCGCCGGAGGGGACCGGTGAGCTTTACCTCAAGGAACCGGGCGTCGCGGCCGCGCGGCTGCTCTCCGAGTTCTCCGCCGATGCGGTTTGGGGCCCGCCCATGTCCGCGCGCGATTATGCGGATTTCTTCGCCAAGCTTGCGGCGGATCGGGAAGTGCGTTTCGCGCTTCGGCCCCACGCCGATGTGCTGATCTGGGGTACGCAGGAGGCCCGCGTGCAGGGGGCCGATCTGACAATCCTGGCAGGCTTGAATGAGACAAGCTGGCCGCCTGCGGCCGAGGCCGATCCGTGGCTCAACCGCCCCCTCCGCGCGCAGGCGGGGCTGCGCCTGCCGGACCGTGTGATTGGCCTCAGCGCCCATGATTTTCAGCAGGGCATTGCAGGCGGCGAGGTCTGGCTCAGCCGCGCCAAACGCGACGATGAAACCGATACCGTGCCCGCCCGATGGCTCAACCGGCTCACGAACCTTCTGGGCGGTGCCAGCCCCGAGGCCGCCCAGGCGCTGAGCAATATGCGCGCACGCGGCGCCGATTGGCTTCGGATGGCGGACGCCCTCACCACTCCGGATGCGCCGGTGCCCCCTGCCCCGCGCCCTGCCCCTGCGCCACAATCAGACCACCGGCTGACCCAGCTTTCGGTAACGGATGTCGAGCGCCTGATCCGCGACCCCTACGCGATCTATGCGCGCCATATCCTTGGCCTCAAACCGCTCGACCCCCTGCGCACGGCGCCGGATGCCCGCCTGCGCGGTAACGTGATCCACGACATCCTTGAGGCGTTCGTGAAAGCCACGCCCGAGGCCCTTCCGCCTGATGCGGAACACCTGTTCCTAGCGCTGGCCGAAGACATCCTTGAACAAGACGCCCCCTGGCCCGCCGCGCGACATTTCTGGCGTCAGCATCTGGCGCGGATCGCGCCGTGGTATCTGGAGAAAGAGGTCGGTTTCCGCGCCATGGCCGAGCCGTGGATCCTGGAAGAGTTGAAAACCTGGGCCGTCCCCAACCTGTCGCTCGACCTGCGTGGCAAGGCCGACCGGATCGACCGCCTGCCCGATGGCCGCGTGGCGATCTACGACTACAAAACAGGGAGCCTGCCCACGGCGGATGAGGCGAAGCATTTCAACAAGCAGCTTTGGCTGGAGGCGCTGATGGCCCGTGGCGGGGCCTTCGGCGACACAGCGCTCGACGTTGCGAAGCTGACCTATGTCGGCCTCGGCTCGTCCCCCGATCTGCGGGATGAACCGGTGGATGCCGCGACGCTGGCCGAGGTCGAGGCGGGCCTTCACACGCTCGTCACCCATTACCGACAGCGCCACGCCGGGTTCCCGTCCCGCCGCGCCGTCAAGACGACTCGCTTCGATGGGCCCTACGATCACCTCGCGCGCCTGGGGGAATGGGACGAGACCATGGATGCCACGGTGATCCCGGTGGGAGATGCGCCATGATTGACGCCGCCACCCTCGCGCAGAACCGCGCCGCCGATCCCGGCACCTCCACCTGGCTCGGCGCGAATGCGGGTTCGGGCAAGACCCGCGTCCTGACCGACCGCGTCGCGCGCCTGCTGCTGGATGGTGTGCGGCCCGAGCGTATCCTGTGCCTGACCTATACGAAGGCCGCCGCGATGGAGATGCAGAACCGTTTGTTCTCGCGCCTCGGCGCCTGGGCGATGAAAGATGATGGGGATCTGTGTGACACGCTCACGGCCATCGGCGTGCCACAGGCCAGCTTGCAGCCCGATCTGCTGAACAATGCCCGCACGCTCTTTGCCCGCGCCATCGAAGCGCCGGGCGGGTTGAAGATCCAGACGATCCACTCCTTCTGCGCGGCCGTCTTGCGCCGCTTCCCGCTGGAGGCCCGCGTCAGCCCGGCCTTCACCGAGATCGACGAACGGGTGCAGACGCGCCTGCTGAGCAATCTTCTAGATGATCTTGCCGAAACCCGAACCGGCCGCGACGCGCTCGACCTGATTGCACCACATCTCACGGGCGATGATGGGCCCGTCGCCCTCGCCCGCGCCGTCGCGGGCCGGGCCGAAGCGTTTACACCGGGTGCCGATTGGGAGGTGATCTGCGACTTTGTCGGCATCGATCCCGGCCTGACGGAATCGCAAATCATCGGCACGGTTTTCCAAGGCGGCGAGGCCGATCTGGCCCACGCGATCCGCTCCAATCTGGACCTCGGCAAAAGCACGCAAGCCACGCTGCATACGGCGCTTGGCAATGTGAACTGGACCGATCCGGCGCTGGACGATCTGGCAATCCTTGAAGGTATTTTCCTTTTCAAATCAGGTGCAAAACAGTTTCAGCCAAAGGTCGACGGCATCGCCAATGCTGCCGTCCGAACCGCAATCGGCGGCGCGATGGAGCCGATCAACGACCTGATGGAGCGCGTCGCCGAGGCGCGCGCCCTGCGGACTGGCCTCCTGACGGCGCACCGGACCCATGCGCTGCATGGCTTTGCCGCAACGTTCCTGCCCGCCTATGCCCGCGCCAAGGAGGCGCGCGGCTGGCTCGATTTCGACGATCTGATCGACAAGACCCGCCGCCTTCTGTCCGACCCGCGCGTGGCGCAATGGGTGCTGTTCCGGCTCGACGGTGGCATCGACCACATTCTTGTAGACGAAGCGCAGGATACCTCCCCCCGGCAATGGGATATCGTGAACCGGCTGGCCGAGGATTTTGCCGCCGGCGAGGGCGCGCGGGCCGAGGTGGAGCGGACGATCTTCGTGGTCGGCGACAAGAAACAATCGATCTACTCGTTTCAAGGGGCCGACCCCGCCGAATTCGACCGGATGCGGACCCATTTCAAGGCGCGGCTCGACGTGATCAACGCGCCGTTTCAGGACGCTGCGCTGATCCATTCCTTCCGCTCCGCCCCGCCGATCCTGGCGCTGGTCGATACCGTCGCCCGCGGGCTCGGCGCGCCCGGCCTGGGCGACGCGGTGGAGCATGAAGCCTTCTTCGGCAAGAGGCCGGGCCGTGTGGATCTCTGGCCCCATATCGAGCCGAGCCCGAGGGCCGACAAACCAGATTGGGACGATCCGCAAGACATCGTGTCGGAGGACCACCATTCGTCGGTCCTCGCCAAAACGCTGGCCGAGCGGATCCGGCATATGGTCGATCACCCGCCGCAGATCGAGGTCGACGGCACGGCCCGGGCCCTGGAGCCGGGCGATATCATGATCCTCGTCCGCTCCCGCTCACCGCTTTTTCACAAGATCATCGCAGAACTGAAATCGGCCAGTCTGCCGGTCGCGGGTGTGGACCGCTCGCAACTGACCTCCCCCCTTGCGGTGAAAGACCTGCTGGCGCTGTGCCGGTTCCTCGCAACGCCCGAGGATGACCTGTCGCTGGCCGCCATCCTGCGCTCGCCGCTTTGCGGGTTGAGCGAGGCGCAGCTCTACGACCTCGCCCATGGGCGGCCGGGCTACCTCTGGTCGGCCCTGCGCGGACGGGCGGAGGAATTCCCCGAGGCCCATGCCATCCTCACCGATCTGCGCGATCAGGCCGATTTCCTGCGCCCCTATGACCTGCTGGAACGCGCCCTGATCCGGCATGATGGCCGCCGCCGTCTGATCGCGCGGCTGGGGCCGGAGGCGGAGGATGCCATCGATGCGATGCTGGCCCAGGCGCTGGCCTACGAGGCGACGGAAGTGCCGTCGCTGACCGGCTTCGTGGGCTGGCTGGAATCCGGCGATGTGCAGGTGAAGCGTGATCTGAGCCAGGCAGAAGGCCAGATCCGCGTGATGACGGTCCATGGTGCCAAGGGGTTGGAGGCCCCCGTGGTGATCCTGCCCGATTGCGCACAACGGCAGGGGCGCGGGCCGCATGTGGACCTGCTGCAGCCAGAGGATGGCCCCGTGCTCTGGCCGCCGAAAAAGGACGATCGGAGCGATGTCGCGATGCTCGCCGATGCCGAACGCAAGACACGCGAGGCGGAGGAGGCGAACCGGCTGCTCTACGTCGCGATGACGCGGGCCGAAAGCTGGCTGATCGTGGCCGCCGCCGGGCGGTTGGGCAGCGCCGAGGACAGCGCGTGGTACAAGATCGTCTCCGCCGCGATGGAGGAGATGGGCGCCGCACCGCTCTCGGTGCCCGGCCTTGAGGGCAACGGCCTGCGTCTGGAAGCCGGCGCGTGGCCGGAGGCGTCGAAACCCGCGCAGGAGACCGACGCACGTGCCACGCTTCCCGCTTGGGTAACCGCTCTCGCCCCACCCCCCACCAAAGACAAACCCGCCCGCACCCCGTCGGATCTGGGCGGCGCCAAGGCGCTCCCCGGCGAAGGCGCGGAGACCGCCGCCGCCCTGCGTCGCGGGCGGATCGTGCATCTGCTGCTGGAGCATTTGGCGCGCCTGCCGCAACCGGCCTGGGCCGCCGCCGCGCCCGGCATTGCGGCGCTGGAGGCGGCGGACGTGACGGAGGCCGAACTTGCCCCCCACCTGGCCGAGGCCATTGCCGTTCTGACCGACCCGGCGCTGAGCCACATCTTTGCGCCCGACACGTTGGCGGAGGTCGAGATCACCGGCCGGTCCACCACGCTGGACGCCGACATGCTTGGAATCATCGACCGCCTGATCGTGACCGACACCCAGATCACCGCGATCGATTTCAAGACGAATGTGCAGGTGCCCGCCGCGGCCCACGACACGCCCGAAGGGCTGTTGCGCCAGATGGGCGCCTATGCGGAGCTTCTCAAACCCATCTATCCCAACCACAAAATCGCCACCGCGATCCTGTGGTCTCGCGCGCCGTCATTGATGGAATTGCCACACGATCTCGTGTCTGACGCGCTGATACGCGCAAGGGGTGCTTGACGCCCCGGTTGCCCGTCCATACCTTCAGCCTCCGAATTCATTCCGCCAGGAGGGCATCTGCCATGGCCACCACCGCTGTCACCGACGCTGATTTCGACTCCCAGGTCAAACAATCCGACATTCCCGTTGTCGTCGATTTCTGGGCCGAATGGTGCGGCCCCTGCAAACAGATCGGCCCGGCGCTTGAAGAGCTCAGCGACGAATACGATGGCCGCGTGAAGATCGTGAAGGTCAATGTCGACGAGAACCCCAATGCGCCGATGCAGTTGGGCGTGCGCGGCATCCCGGCCCTTTTCATGTTCAAGGACGGTGAAGTGATCTCCAACAAGGTCGGTGCCGCCCCCAAGGCCGCACTTCAGAAATGGATTGAAGAGGCCGTCTGAGCGCCCCTGATCCGTCACGCAATCGGGGCGCCTTCGGGCGCCCTTTTTCGTTGACGGCTCAAAACCTTTTCATCCGCGACAAATTGACCATAAGCCATTCATTCCTATAACTAGATATAGGGGACCTGAGGAGACGACACATGGCCAATACGGATCGCAACCTGCGCGACATCGGCGCAGACAAATCCTTGCTGCTGGTGGATGATGACGAGCCGTTCCTGCGCCGTCTGGAACGCGCCATGGAAAAGCGCGGCTTCGAGGTGGAAGGCGCGAGTTCCGTCGCCGCCGGCACCGCCATCGCCACGGCCCGGCCACCGGCCTATGCGGTTGTCGATCTCAGGCTTGAGGATGGCAACGGACTCGATGTGGTGGAAACGCTGCGTGAGAAGCGGCCCGATAGCCGGATTGTCGTGCTGACGGGGTATGGTGCGATTGCCACCGCCGTGGCCGCCGTGAAGATGGGCGCAACCGATTACCTGTCCAAACCCGCCGACGCCAATGACATCACCTCCGCCCTTCTGGCGGGGGAGGAGGAAATGCCGCCGCCCCCGGAAAACCCGATGTCCGCCGACCGCGTGCGGTGGGAGCATATCCAGCGCGTCTATGAGCTGTGTGATAGAAATGTCTCGGAGACCGCGCGGCGGCTCAACATGCATCGCCGCACGCTGCAACGCATCCTCGCCAAACGCAGCCCGCGCTAGGGTGCGGGCGCTCGCGCCGGTTTTGGTGCTTGGCCTGTCGGCCTGTGTCAGCGGGATCGGTGGCGGGGGACCGACCGTGCCCGATGGGCCTATCGTCCCGATCCTTCTCGACACCGGTGGGATCGAGGCGGTGGGCACCGGGCGGCG
This sequence comes from uncultured Roseicyclus sp., assembly GCA_947494975.1. Lineage (GTDB taxonomy): Bacteria > Pseudomonadota > Alphaproteobacteria > Rhodobacterales > Rhodobacteraceae > Gymnodinialimonas. The sequence goes on from CANLXA010000005.1 coordinate 209,953, forward strand.
CATCGATTTCGGGCGTCATCAGCCCGGCGTGATCCAGACAATGTCGCGCCTGCAGCGCAGCCCGCCAGAGGCGCTCACCTGCACCGATCCGCAAATCACCGCTGTCACCTGGGGCGATGCGCTGACGCTTGTCTTCCGGGAGAATGCGTTCACGGGATGGGGCGCCGTCGACCCGTCGCTATCCTTCGACGGGCGGGTTGGCTATGGCGATGTCTGTATGGGCCCGGCCTAATCGCCGTCCCGCGGGGTGCGGCGGTCCACTGACAGGCCCTTGAGCGGTTGGGACACACCGGCCAGCAGGAACCCGAACAGGTTGCCGATCCAGCCGCGGCGGCGGGGCGGGGCCGCTTCGTCCGGTCCCTCGTCCTCCCATGTCTCCCCGGGCGCGTGGTTGATGACGGTGCCGTCGGCGATGGCCTGAAGCAGCGCCTTGGCCTCCTCCGCCTCCGCGTCAGGCACCAACACCTCCATGGGCCCGAGGGCGAGGCTGGCATAAGGGATGGTTTCACTGGTCTGCATGCCCGGTGTGATCACCGTGAACCCCGCGCCGTCCAGCGCGGTTTTCGCCATCCGGATCTCGGTCGCCTCGAACGACGTCGCGACACGGGTAAAACCTTTGAATCGGGACATCTACGTTCCTGCCTGAGCTGCGGCCGCGATCATGACCATCCGGCGATGCATTTGGAATCCCGTTTTAGCCAGGTCACGAAGGTTTGCGCCCGGCGGCTGAGGGGGCCGGGCAGATGCAACAGGTGATAGGCCATTTCGCTATCGACCTCCTGCGCCAGCACCTCCAGCCGCCCGTCGGCGATATCGGTTTCCACCAGCGCAAGCGGCTGCGCCGAGGCCCCGCCACCGGCGCGGCAGGCCGGCAGGATCAGACCGTTCGAGGACAGCTCCGTCGCCTGCAGGGCGTCGGGGTCGAGCCCAAGGCGAACCAGGCGTTTGTTGAACTCGCTATGGGAGGTGTCCAGAATCCATGGCAGGTCGGCCACCCGCGCCCAGGCCTCGGGGGAGGTCGGATCGTCGGGGGGCGGGCCAAAGCGGCCCGGCTGCGCGACAACTACCATCGTGGCCTGCGTCAGCACATGCCCCTCCAGCCCCGGCCACGGGCCGGAGCCATGGCGGATCGCTAGATCGATCCCTTCGCGGCGCAGATCAACCATGTCCTGGCTCGTCTGCACGCTGAGCGGAATATCGGGATGGGCCGACCAGAAGGCGGCGAGACACGGCATCAGCCAATTCTCGGCGAAGCTCGGCGTGGTGGTGAGGGTGACGGGCCGGTCCTCCCGCCCCTGTCTCAGGGAGCGGACACCGGCCGCGATCTCGGCAAACCCACTGCCCAGATCCCGCGCCAGTTCCGCGCCCGCCAGCGTCGGCACCATACCGCGCCCGGACCGGCGCAGGAGCGGCTGGCCGAACTCGCCCTCCAACGCACGAACATGGGCGGCGATCGCCGCATGGGTCACGTTGAGCGCCCGCGCGGCCTCCGACAGCGAGCCGAGCCGCGCCGCCGCCTCAAAGGCGCGCAGCGCCGAGAGGGAGGGGATGTCACGCCAATCCATATGTTACCTGATCTGACATGTGACTAGTATTGCGGATTCGGCAGGCCGGGCGCAAGGGCGTATCAATATTCCATCAGATCGAAAGGATCAGGCCATGCTCGGAATTCTCGCAAGAAGCATCAGAACTGCAACACGCACGGACCTTGGATGGAATGCACCGACCCATTGGGTCGACGAGGATCGCCGGACCCGTGCCCAGAAGGAGCGCGACGCGCAGGATCAGCGCCGCTGGCTCCGGCAGACCGGCATCCTGTAAGGCAGGATGTCAAAGGTCGAGGCGCTTGAGGATCTTGTCGACCACTCTCCCGTCGGCCATCCGATAGCCCTCGATCCTGCCGTAATCCTCGAACCCGCGCGATTGGTAATAGGCCAGGCCGCTCTCATTATCGGCGCGGATATTGGCGTTGATCCAGGCATAGCCAAGCTGTTTGGCCACAACCCGCGTCGCCTGGAACAGTTTGGAGCCGATGCCCAGGCCCTGTTTGCCGGGCTTGGCGAAGGTGGCGATCTCCGCCGCTTCCGGCGGCAGGTATTCCGCGCCTGGGGCGATGTACTGGAAGCCGAGGATCTCGCCCTCCTCCGTTTCGGCCACGTGCCACGCGCCCTGCGGGCGACGCATCCAGGCAAGGATGTCGTCACGGCCGACTTCCCCAGTGAGCGCTGTCGTGCCGCCAATGGCGATGATTTCATTCAGAAGCGCCGCCATTTCTCCGGCGTCGAGGTCGTGGGCGGGGCGGATAATCATAGTAAACTCATCAGGTTGCTGTGGCGGTTGGTGAAATCGGCGCGGACCTCCGCCGGAGGGCGGAGGTGGAGGGTGAGGCCGTCGATGATGGCGGGATCGGGCGCCCCGAAGAACTTGTTGGCCTCCGCATCGGTGAACCCGGCCAGTTGCGTGGCCTCCAGCCAGGCGGAAATCTTGTCGGCCCGTTTGATCGCGGCCTTCACGGTTTTGGGCAGCGTCGCGGGCAGGCCGAAACGCAGGTGGATCGCCGCCGTCAGACGATCGTCAAGCGCGCCATAGCCGGAGCCGACCGCGGCCTTGACCGGCGAAATCATATCTCCGATCACATATTCCGGCGCATCATGCAGCAAGGCCGCCAGCCGCCATTTCACCGGCGCATTGGGCGCAAGGCGGCTGTGAATATCCGTTACCAGGATCGAGTGTTCGGCAACGGAATAGGCGTATTCGCCCTTAGTCTGCCCATTCCAGCGGGCCACGAAGGCCAGGCCGTGGGCGATATCTTCGATCTCGATATCCATTGGCGTCGGATCCAGCAGGTCGAGCCTGCGCCCCGACAACATCCTTTGCCATGCCCGTGCCGCCATCGGCCCCTCCTGTCTGCACCGCCCAATCAATGCCGTGGGACCATCCGAGCCGCAAGCGGGGTCAGGATTCCCCGACTACCGCAGGCCCCGCCCATGCCGTAATCTCGAACCTATTCAGACCTTCGGGTTCGGGGGCATTTCTCATCGCTCCGGCCCGCATCGCCCCGTATTCTCGGGGCGCCCCATTTCCCAACCCCGCGAGGTCCGCCATGCCACGCACCATCCCCCTTGCGGTTTTGACCGCGTCCTGCCTGTTTGCCCAAACCCTCTCGCCCGCGCCCGCGCGCGCCGACGGCCCGAATTGCACCGATGATATCTGCGCGCGTTGGGCCGAACCCACCGGCACGGTGTGCCGCATCGCCGGGACCAGCGTCATCAACGGCGGCAACCGCCTCGAAGGGCAGTTCCGGATCACGCGGGATCTCCTGGATATCGGAACGACCTTCGACCGCGAGCGGCCCGATGGATGTTTCACCGCACGGCGTCCCTATGCGCTTCAGGGCTTCGTGCTGTTCATGGGCAACCACTCGGTGGACCGGCTGCGGGTGGAACAAAGCCCTGGCCAATATGTAGGCGCGATCCGTGACGGCGATGGGCGCGATCTGGCCTCGGGCGTGATCTGGGCGACGCCGCTGCCCCGGACCACGCCCATCCGCATCGCGGAATTCGACAATTGCGCCTTTTCCTGCCGCTTCGATCTGTCCAGCGCGTCCGACACCCCGCTGCCGCAGGGCACCCCGGTGATCCTGGGGTTCAACCTGAACCGGGATGGCGGCGATGGCGGGCATCTACGCGAAATGATGATCGATGTCGGCCCAGGCCCGACGCTTGAGGTGCGCTATGGCGAGCCGGACTGGAGCTTTTCGGGCCGCGTGCAGATCGGCTGGATCGACGAGAGTATCCTGGCAGCCGCAGACCAGGAGGCATCCTTCGATTATCGCGGCCATGATGGAGAGGAGCGGCCGACACCACCGGGCCGCATTCATCCCGACCTTCTGGCGCAGGCCGCATTCCCGCAATTCGACCATGCCCTTCAGGCCTTTCACATGCGGTTCGGCAATGGCGGCCATTTCCTGGGCTATATCGGGATCGAACGCGATGGCGACGTTTACGAGGCCTGGGCGCAGGATGAGCAGCCCGACGCGGACTTTCGCTTCCCGGACGATCCGTTCGCCATGTCGGCGCGCTACGCCGTGATCCGGCCCTTCGTGGAGGCCATCGACGGCGCCGCGGATTTCGGTCGGGTCATGGTGATGGAGTGAGGTCCGCGCAAAAGTTCTAGGACAAGTCGGATCGCTCGGGTTAGCGTTCCCGCGCATTGACGCATTGAACGGAGGACCTTTTTTTCATGACCGATAGAAAAGACAGCGAAGGCACCGGCCCCGGCCAGACGCCCACCACAACCCCGCCCGGCGGCGGCGGTGGCCCCAAGGGCCCGAATACCGGCACCGGGCCGGACAGCGGCAAGGGCAGCGGCGGCAAGTAACGCACCACACATTTCGCATGCAGGTTTTGCGGGCCGTCCCCACCACCGGGCGGCCCGTTTTCAGTTGGATAGCGCTTGCAAGGTGCAGCGCATTGCCCGTCTGCGGGATGGCTGGTATGGGACCGCCAAACACTCATCCGAATATGCGCCCCAGGAGGCAGAGACATGGACGACTACATCGTCAAGGATATCGCGTTGGCCGAGTTCGGCCGCAAGGAACTGGATATCGCCGAAACCGAGATGCCGGGCCTGATGGCCCTGCGCGAAGAATACGGCACTGAGAAGCCCCTGAAAGGGGCGCGGATCGTGGGCTCCTTGCACATGACGATCCAGACGGCGGTTCTGATCGAGACGCTGGTGGATCTTGGCGCGGATGTGCGTTGGGCGTCGTGCAACATCTTCTCCACCCAAGACCACGCGGCGGCGGCAATCGCCAAGGCAGGCATCCCGGTCTTCGCCGTGAAGGGCCAATCGCTGGAAGAGCATTGGGACTACCTCGACCGCAGCTTCATGTTCCCCGATGGGCCGAACCTGATCCTCGACGATGGCGGCGATGCGACGCTCTACATTCTGTTCGGCGCGCGGATGGAAGCGGGCGAGGATGTGATCCCTGTGCCGCAATCCGAAGAAGAAACGGTGATCAAGGCGCAGATCCAGAAGCGCATGGAAGCCAGCCCCGGTTGGTTCACCAAGATGCGCGATCAGATCGTCGGTGTGTCGGAAGAGACGACAACGGGTGTGCACCGCCTTTACGATCTGCAGAAGAATGGCCAGCTGCCGTTCCCTGCGATCAACGTGAATGACTCAGTGACCAAGTCGAAATTCGACAACAAGTACGGCTGCAAGGAATCGCTGGTCGACGGTATCCGCCGCGCCACGGACACGATGATGGCGGGCAAGGTCGCCGTTGTGATGGGCTACGGTGATGTGGGCAAAGGTTCTGCCGCGTCGCTACGCGGTGCCGGCGCGCGCGTGAAGGTGACCGAGGCAGACCCGATCTGCGCGCTGCAGGCGGCCATGGACGGGTTTGAGGTTGTGCTGCTCGAAGAGAACCTCGACGCCGACATCTTCATCACCACGACCGGCAACAAGGACGTGATCCGCATCGAGCATATGCGCGAGATGAAGGACATGGCGATCGTCGGCAATATCGGCCATTTCGACAATGAGATTCAGGTGGCCGCGCTCAAGAACCACAAATGGACCAATATCAAGGAACAGGTGGACATGATCGAGATGCCTTCGGGCAATCGTCTGATCCTGCTGTCGGAAGGCCGCTTGCTGAACCTCGGCAATGCCACCGGCCACCCGTCCTTCGTGATGTCCGCGTCGTTCACCAATCAAGTTCTGGCGCAGATGGAGCTGTGGCTGCGCGGCGATGAGTACAAGAACGAAGTCTACATCCTGCCCAAGAAGCTCGACGAGAAAGTCGCGCGTCTGCACCTGGCGAAAATCGGCGTGAAACTGACGCAACTGGACAAGGAGCAGGCCGACTACATTGGCGTGCCCCAGGACGGCCCGTTCAAGCCGGAACATTACCGCTACTGAACGCGGAAGAAGACTATGGGTCGGCCCCTGACACTTTGCTTTCTACGAAAGCTGGAGCCGCCCGAATCCGGCAGTCATTTGATGCGCGTCAAGCAATTGGCGCGCATTATGTCTGTCCACTGCAGCGATGATCTGCGGGTCATCTCGCGGCCAGTGGCGACGCACAACCGCGTATTGCGCGCGCTCCTTCTGGCCGCCTTGCCGGGAGACGTCGTGTTCATGGTTCCCAAACAAGTGCTTTGGTATTGGACAGAAGAAGACTTCGCAAAACTTCAGGCCAAATCCCGAGCCGTTATTGTTGACTACGTCGACAGCAACATCGACGCGATGTTCGCGACGGGCATTGATGTTCACCTTTCGACATCGTTTGCCGGCGAAGCCGGGCTGCGCGCCTGGATCGAGAAGATTGGCGCAAAAGGCGAAGCCCGCACGTTGTTGCATAACGTCGATGAACGTCTGCTTCGGCAACCGCCGAAACGGAGCGCCGACACGCTGGATTTGTTGTACGTCGGCAGTCAGCGTTCTACGGTATTGCCAGCTTCTGTGCGGGAGAGACTCACCGTATTGGACGGCGGAACACCTGAAGAGTTCGCCCAGGCGCAAACAGCATTGGCGGAGGCAAATGCTCATTACTGCATCCGACCAGATCCCGGCGAGACTATGAGTCGCAAGTTCAAACCCTTCACCAAAGGATTCACGGCGGCATGGTGCGGCGCGCCCATGTTGGTAAACCGATCCGTTGATGACGCGGAAACGCTGCTTGGGTCTGACTATCCATTCATGATAGACACCCCGTCCGAGGCAGATATCTCAGGCGGGATTTCCCGGATGGAATATGCTGTGGGCGGACCGGAATGGGCCGATGCGTTGGACAGGGGCGAAGCAATGGCAGATCGAGTAAGCCCGAAACGTCTGGCGCTCGATCTGGAAACGATCATTCGAGAGGTTGCTGCCTGATATGGCTCTATTCAAAAAACGCCAACTCAAGCGAGATAAAATGCTCTTGGCCGAAGGCTTTCCACAGGCCTCAAAACCAAGTTATCGCACGATCCTGACCGCGCTGGAATCGAAGTTGAATGTCGAATGGTATCTTGAAATCGGATCCCGGACCGGGACGTCCCTGGCCGATCGAAAGTGCAATTTTCTAGCCGTAGATCCAGATTTCTTGCTGGATGGGGCTGTATTCAACAAATCTGCTGCTCAGTTTTTCTTCCAAGAGGAAAGCGATACGTTTTTCGAGCGTGGTTTCATGGCGGCCAATTCAATCGTACCGGAATTGGCATTTGTGGATGGAATGCACTTGATCGAATACGTCCTGCGCGACTTCCGAAATGCGGAATCGGCCATGGCGACCGACGGCGTTATAGCGCTCCACGACGTGCTGCCCTTCAACACCCGAATGACAACCCGAGATCTGAGCGCTCTTGATACAATTGATGCCTGGACGGGTGATGTGTGGAAGATCATCCCGATACTGCAACGATGGCGCCCTGACCTGGAAATCGACGTCATCGGCGCTTGGAAAACGGGCCTGCTGGTTGTGCGCAATCTTGATCCGCAGAACCGGACACTTTTCGACAAAGAAGACGAGATCCTTGGTGAGTTTCAGGAGTTGGACCTTGCGGACTTTGGCGTGAAGAACTTCTTTGACTCGTTCGAGTTGTTGGACTCTGCCGCCTATGTACGTGGACTTGAGACGTAGGCGGGCGTGGATTTATCCTCTGGAGACGACGGCCGAGCGACGCTTCTTCAATCAGGACGGATGATATGACCGACACAGTCGGCTTCTCCTGGATGAAAGATGGCACGCGTGAGGATGACCAGATGCTGGAGCGGTTGGAGAAGCCGTTTCTGCAACTGGCTGCGGACCGCGTGGTGGAGGCGTTGCGGCGGAAGGAGTATATCACGCTGGAGGGCTGCAAGGGCCATCGGCAGGTGCAGGCCTGCTGCGGGCCACGCGGGGCTGGCGTGCTGCCTGACGGGTGCTGAACGGGCTGTCGCCACGTCATGTCTTGGGCGGTAACTTCCTCGGGAACCGCATGCAGTTCTTCGACGTTGATTCCTCTTATGCCTATAACATATTGTTATACATCAATTTTCTTTCCTCCGCGCGGAACCAAGCCCTTTCGGCGACGTTGTTTCCAAGTAGCCGGACCCGACCGGCACAGTTCAGGAGGACCATCTCATGACTATCAAGACCACCATGCTGAGCACCGTTGCCGCCATCGCCCTTTCGATGCCCGCAATTGCGCAATCCACGGACACGGACACCGAAGCCGAGGTTGAAACGCCGGTCATCGAAGCCGACGTTGATGCCGAGACGGAAACCGACGCTGACGCCGATGCAGAGGCTGATGCCGAAGTGGAGGTGGATGCGGAAGCTGATACGGACACCGATCTTGCCACCGGTGAGCTGATGGAAGAGCGCGACGTGCGCGACACCAGCGTATTCGCTGGAATGAGTGTCGGCGACATCGTCGGCATGGACGTGCATTCCACCGCAGGTGAGGGCGAGAACGATGTGGGCGAGATCGACTACATCATCCAAGCCGCAGACGGATATGAGGCCGTGATCGGCATTGGCGGTTTCCTGGGCCTGGGTGAATACACCGTTGCCCTGCCGCTGGGGGCCTTCTCCATCAATCCGGAGGACGAAAACCAGCTGCTGCTGGATGGCTTCACCGAGGAAGAGCTGGAAGCGATGCCCGAGATCGACGAAAGCGAACTTGAGGCGCTGCCCGACGATCATGTGATCGGGTAAGACCTGACCACAGGCGCGGCCGACACGGCCCGCGACCTGCCGAACACGACTAGAACCGTCCGCGCGCCTTGGGCCGCGGGCGGTTTTTTTTGCTCGCTGGGGGAGGGCTCGGTGGAGGCAAGATCTCTTGCTGGGGCGGGTCATCCAGATGGGAGCGAACCCCGGGATGAAAAAACGCGGCGCCGCGTCGTGCGGCGATCACTGACGCATCGGGATCACCCGAAACGCCCGGAAAATTGCGCGTATCCGAACCTGACATCCTGCACCCTTGTGGGGGTGGTCTCGGGACGTCTGGCAGAGACCGTCATCGTGAACATGCAAGCCGGATGTAACGCGGCCCGCACGGGTTAACCGCCGGAAGGTATCCTGTGGTCGGGTTTCAAATCTGTTAACGGAACCGAGAAAATGCGACGTGGTCCGCGTCGATTTTGCGACAGACCGCGGCGGGGGCAACTTGAGAGGCTGACCGCCAGGGAGGATGTCGGATGGCCGGTTTGGATCAGGCGCAGATCGCGCAATACAGGGCGGAGGGTGTCGTGCACCCGGTCCGCGTGATGGACGCCGCCGCCGCGTGGACGCTGCGCCAGCGGGTCGAGGAACTGGAAGCGGCCCAAAAGAACGGTGCCGGTGGCCACGATCTGGCACAGTTTTTCCGGGTGAACGGGCAGCTGGTGATCCCCCTTCTGGTCGAAATTGCGCGGAGTCCCGCGATCCTCGACGCGGCCGAAAGCCTTTTGGGGCCGAACCTTCTGGTCTGGTCGGTGGAATTGTTCATCAAGGAGCCGGGCGACGGTACCATCGTGAGCTGGCACCAGGACCTCACCTATTGGGGGATGGGTGAGACCGATGAAGAGGTCACGGCCTGGCTGGCGCTGAGCGATGTGTCGGTGGAGGCGGGCTGCATGCGGTTCATTCCGGGCAGTCACATGGGCGGGATCGTGGCCCATGAGGATACATTCAGCGACAGCAATCTGCTGAGCCGGGGTCAGGAGATCGGCGGCGTGGATGAGAGCAAGGCCGTGCCCGGGCCCCTGCGACCGGGGGAGATGTCGCTGCATCACGGGCGGTGCTTCCATGCCTCCGCCCCCAACAGGTCGGACGACCGGCGCATCGGCTGCGCGATCCGCTATGTCACGCCGGATGTGCGACAGGGCCTTGCGCGGGATTACGCGATGCTGGTGCGCGGGCAGGACGCGATGCAGGGTTGGATCAATGTCGCCGGGCCGCGCGGGTTGTTCGACCCACGCGATCTGGCGCTGTATGACGAGGTGCTGGCCGCGCAATCCGCAACGCTGGCCGCGGGCGCGGAGGGAAGCGTTGCAATGTACCAGACAGGGGCCAAGCCATGAGCAAGACGGTCAGCTTCACCCAGATGAAAGATGGCACGCGGGAGGATTACGAGATGCTGGAGAGGCTGGAGAAGCCGTTTCTGCAACTGACGGCGGAGCGGGTGCTGGAGGAGTTGCGGCGGCAGGAGCATATCACGCTGGAGGGTTACAAGGTCACGCGGCTGGAACACGCCCTGCAATCGGCCACGCGGGCGGAGCGGGACGGGGCGGATAGCGACTGGATCGTTGCGGCCCTTCTGCATGATATCGGGGATGGCCTCGCGCCGCAGAACCATGACCGGATGTCGGCCGAAGTGATCCGTCCCTTCGTGCGCTGGGATGTGGCCTGGGTGGTGGAGCATCACGGGATTTTCCAGATGCTCTATTACGGGCATCACTACAATTGGGATCGCAATGCGCGCGACCGCTACCGCGATCATCCCTGCTTCGATAGCTGCGCCACGTTCTGCGAGCGCTGGGATCAATCCAGTTTCGATCCGGAATATGACAGCCAGCCGCTTGGTCATTTCGAGCCGATGGTCCGCGACGTCTTTGCGCGAAAGGCCTATGCCGCCGATGTTGTGCGGGAGGGCTATGTCTCACCCATGGTCGCCGCCTGATCGCAGGTCGGCCATTTGTTGCCGCGAAGGCGCAGGGGAGCGCCGGGAACGTTTTCGCCGTAACTTTTCCTTCCTTGCGCACGGGTGCTGCGGTTAACCTGCGCCACAGGCTTGGTTGCATACGTAACCGGCTGCAAAACAACGAGACCATCAACCGGGGGATATCCAAACCATGGGAAAACGTGACGATCTGATCGCGCAGTATGCTGACGACCTGCGCAACAAATGCGGGATGGAGCCTGATATGGCGCTGCTGGAGAAAGTGACGAAAGGCTGTGGCCCGTCGATCTATGACGCGGACGCCTCGACCGTTGCCGCCAGCCAGCCGGGTGAGCTTGAAACTGTCAAGAAAAACTTCCTGGTGAAAAAGCTCGGCCTCGCCGACAGCCCCGACCTGATGAACGCGATCAATTCGGTCATCGAGACCTATGGCAAATCCGAGCGGAACAAGTACCGCGCGGTTGTCTATTACATGCTGACCAAGCATTTCGGCAAAGAGAGCGTGTACGGCTGAGCCTGCCCGCCCGATGCGTTTGGGGCCTGTCCGTTCCGGGCGGGCCCTTTGTTTTGGAGGATGCGATGCTGGAGCTGAGACCGAATTGCGAATGGTGCGATTGCGATCTGCCGCCTGACGACAGGCGGGCGCGGATCTGCAGCTATGAATGCACCTATTGCGCCGCCTGCGTCGACCGGGTGCTGCACAATGTGTGCCCGACCTGCGGCGGCGGTTTCGTGCCGCGCCCGATCCGGCCGAAAGCGGCCCATCGTGAGGGGCTGACCCTCGGGCTGGCGCATCAGCCGGCCGGCACCACACGCGTCCACTCGAAATGGAGTCTGACGCAGGTTCAGGCGCTGTCGGACGCCTTGCGCGACGTGGCACCCGAGGATCGCTGAAAGTTTGGATCAAATGCGCCGGGTATTTCATTTGTGCCTGGGGCCGTCTTCGGCGTAAGCCTTCTTTTGTCCGGCCAGTACGGCGGACCCGAAATCAGTTGCACGAACGGAGCGAGGCCGTTTGTGGGTGGATGGGGGGTCTTCGAGGGGTCGGGACCCCCCATTTTATATCTGGTCCCCTGAGCCGCACCGCACGATCTTCACGGCAACGTGCCGCCAATGTGAATAGCCAGCTTCGCGTGTTCGCGTCTAGGCTCCGATCAACGTGTCAGATCCGGAGAGACCCCATGCGCTTCCTTCCTTTCGCCGCCCTTTGCATCGGCCTTGCAGGCCTTGGCCCGATCACCCCGCCCGCCGAGGCGCAGGTGACCGCGACCGCGATTTCGTCGGGGCAGTTCCAGGATGCCGACCGCAGCCACCAGGGCGACGGCACCGCCACCCTGGCCGAAACGTCTGACGGGCGCGTGGTGCTGCAATTCGCCGATTTTTCTGTCACGCCGGGCCCCGATCTGGAGGTCTGGTTGGTTGCCGACGATGCGCCCGGCACGAGTGCGGCGGTGCTGGCCAGCGACTGGGTGTCGCTTGGCGCGCTGCAATCGCCCACAGGCGTGCAGATGTACGAGGTGCCCTCAGATGTGGACGTGTCCGATTACGGCTCGGTCGTGATCTGGTGTGAGGATTTCGGCGTGCTCTTCGCGGTCGCCTCGTTCCGGTAAACCCCGGCAGGGCGGGATATGTCCCGCCCCGAACGCCCTAGAGACCGCCCATCTTGCGAACGATCTTCCATTCGGCATCCGTCACCGGCTGCACGGACAGGCGGGAATTCTTGACCAGAACCATATCGGCCAGCTCGTCCCGCGCCTTGATCTGATCCAGCGTGACGGGTTCGGGCACCGGCTCCACCGCCTTGATATCCACACAGTCCCAGCGTTCATCATCGGTGGTGCTGTCGGGATGGGCCTCGGCGCAGACCTCCACAATGCCGACAACCGCCTTCTCCGTCTGCGAGTGGTAAAAAAAGCCCCTGTCGCCCACCTTCATCTCGCGCATGAAATTGCGCGCCTGGTAGTTGCGGACGCCGTCCCATTCCTCACCGTCCTCGCCCTTCGCGACCTGATCATCCCAGCTCCACGTTGCGGGTTCGGATTTGAACAACCAATAGGCCATCAGCCAATCACCTTCTTCCATTCCTCGATCCGCACGTCTTCGAACAGGCCAGCCTTGGCATAGGGGTCTTCGGCGGCGAAGGCATGGGCATCGGCCATGTCGTCCACTTCGAGGATCAGGAGCGAGCCGCACATATCCCCGCTTTCATTCAGGAACGGGCCCGCCATGACCAGTTTACCGCTCTCCCGGCCATAGGCCAGATGGGCGTCGCGGTTTTCCAGGCGGGTCTTCAGGTGGCCGGGTTTGTCGGTGCAGATGATTGCGGCGAGCATGGATCACTCCGGTTTCAGGGGACGGGCCAGAAGGCCCTGAATCGCGTCGGCGACGCTGTAGGTGCCGTCAACCATGGACGCTACCTCAGAGACGATAGGCATGTCGATGCCGCGCGCATCGGCCATGGCGGCGACGGCCTTGGCGGTGGCGATGCCTTCGACGGTGGCCGGATCGGTAAACGCCTCCCGCCGCCCGAGGGCGAGGCCGAAGCGGTAGTTGCGCGACAACTCCGAACCGCAGGTGAGTGCCAGATCGCCCAGACCCGACAGGCCGGTCAACGTCTCGGCCTCGGCACCGAGAGCGGTGGCAAAGCGCGTCATCTCGGCAAAACCGCGGGTCATCAGGGCGGCACGGGTGCTGTCGCCCATCCCCGCGCCGATGCAGGCCCCGCAGGCGATGGCGATCACATTTTTCAAAGCTCCGCCGATCTGCGCACCAAGCACATCGGTGCTGCGATACAGGCGCAGCGTCGGCGTGGAAAGCCGATGCTGCAGCACGGCGCCATGGGCGTCGTCGGCGCAGGCAAGCGTCAGGGCGGTCGGCAGGCCACGGGCGATGTCCTGCGCGAAGCTGGGGCCGGTGAGCTGGCCGATCCGGGCCTCGGGGCAAAAGCGAGCGATCAGGTCGGTCGGGAAAAGGCCGGTCGCCATGTGCAGGCCCTTGGCGCAGGACAGGATCGAGGGGGCGTGGGGCCGGTGCGTTTCAAGAAAAGCATCCAGCGCCTGCGTGGGCACCGCCAGCAGCAGGATATCCGCCGTCAACGCGTCGAAGTCGCCTGTAACGGTGAGGGTGTCGGGCAGGGCATGGCCCGGCAGGCGGCGCGTATTTTCGCGGCTGGCCTTCATATCCTCCGCGCCCTCCCGCGCCCAGAGCGTGACGGGGTGGCCGGCCTTGGCCAGAGCGATCCCGAGCGCGGTGCCGAAGGCCCCGGCCCCGGCAATGTCGATGCGGGCCAGCGTCATGCCTTGGCACCTTTCTTGCCGGATCCGATCATCGGCGCGGCGGCCTGATCGAGCGGCCAGCGCGGGCGGGCGGACAGGGTCATGTCATCGGTTCGGCCAGCTTCGAACGCCAGCAACCCGGCATAGGCGATCATCGCGGCGTTGTCGGTGCAGAGCGCCAAGGGCGGCGCGACGAAGGGCAGGTCGGTGATGGTTTCCAACCGGGCGCGCAAGGTGCCGTTGGCCGCAACACCGCCCGCGACGGCAAAGGCCGTCACGTCAGACATATCCAGCGCCCGGCGGGATTTTTCGGCCAGCACATCCGCCAGGGCCATCTGGAACGAAGCGCAGAGATCGCCGCGATCCTGTTCGGTGAGGCCGCCCTGATCGGCCACCAGCGCATCGCGGGTGCGCAGGACGGCAGTTTTGAGGCCGGAAAAGCTGAGATCACAGCCGGGGCGATCCAGAAGCGGCCGTGGAAGAGGGAATCGGGTGGCATCCCCGTACTTCGCGGCCGCCTCCACCGAAGGGCCGCCGGGTTGCGGCAACCCCAGAAGCCGCGCGACCTTGTCGAAGGCCTCTCCCGGCGCGTCGTCGATGGTGCCGCCAAGGCGGGTAAAGGCCTCGGGCCCGTCGACCCGCAGAAACTGGCAATGCCCACCCGAGACCAGCAGGAGGAGGTAGGGGAACTCGATCCCGTCGGTCAGGCGCGGGGTGAGGGCGTGACCGGCCAGATGGTTCACGCCGATCAGCGGTTTGCCCAGGCCAAACGCCAGCCCCTTCGCCGCCATGACGCCCGACAGCACGCCACCGATCAGGCCGGGGCCCGCCGTAACGGCGATGGCATCCAGATCCGTCAACGTCACACCGGCCTGCGCCACGGCCTGTTCCACCATCAGATCGAGGGTTTCGGCATGCGCGCGCGCGGCAATCTCGGGCACGACCCCGCCATAGGCGGCGTGCAGATCGGTTTGCGAGGACACGACGTTCGACAGGATCTGCGCCCCCTGCCCGGTTCCGCGCAGGATGGCGGCGGCGGTGTCGTCGCAACTGCTTTCGATGCCAAGGATGGTCAGGGACATGGGATGCGCTTTGCCTGGGACCGTTGTTTGTGGTCGGGGGGCGGGGTAACACTCCGCCCCATGCCTGTCCATCCAACGCCCACACTCCTGCTGACCCGCCCGCGCGCCGCGTCCGAACGGTTTGCGGCGGGTATCGAGGGCGCCGAGGTCGTGATTTCGCCATTGATGGAGATCGTGCCGACGGGTGCGGAGGTGCCGACGGAGGGCCTTGCGGGCCTGATCGTCACCTCGCAAAACGCGGTGCCGTTCCTGCCGGACGTGGCGGTTCCGGCCTATTGCGTCGGGCCGCGCAGCGCAGCGGCAGTGGGGGGCCGCGCGGAGTTGATCGGTCCGGATGCCGATGGGTTGGTGGCCGGGCTTCTGGCGCTTGCGCCCCGGGGCGTGCTGCTCCATTGCCACGGCACCCATACGCGCGGCGATGTGGTGGGGCGGTTGCAGGCGGGCGGGCTGATGGCGCACGGCATCGCCGTGTATGACCAGCAGGCGCGGCCGCCGGATACGACCTTCCGGGATGCCGTGACGGCCTCGGGCCTGATCGTGCCGCTGTTTTCGCCCCGGTCCGCGCAATTGTTCGCACAAGCCGTGAGCGCGCTTCCGCCGGATGCGCAGATCATCGCGCTCAGCCCTGCGGTGGCCGACGCCCTGCCCGCACAGTGGCGCGCCCAGACCGGGATCCTGGCCCATCCAAACGGCGCCGAAATGAGCAACGCCGTGCGGACCCACATAGCGCGGCGGAATAACCCCTAGCGGCCAGCTTTTCAGCATGACAGTTTGGACCGGGCTGAATCAGCCTATATCTTGCGTCAGCACGACCCAAGATTTGGACAGACACGAAAGAGGGCCCCATCCATGGCGCGTAAACCGTCTTCCCGTTCCGGACGCCAGACACCCAAAGATGAGGCCGTTGAGGCGGGCGATACGCCCGATAGCGTGGCCGCGGGGGATCTTGGCGGCGATACGGTGCTGGTTGGCGATGAAAGCCTTGGCGAAGACGCGGTAGCGCCCGAACCGGACCCCGGCGAGCGGGTGACGATTGAACCCGGCGACACGACATCGGCGGAAGGGGACGGTGACGATCCCTCCCAGACCGAGATTGTCGAGGCCGGAGAGGCAAGTGAGACAGAAACGCCACCCGCCGAATCGGCGACGGAGGAGGCCGCACCCGTGGCAGACGAGCCCACGTCCGCGCCGGTGGAGCGTGTGGTGGAACGCAGCGGCCCCGGATTCGGCGGCCTTGTGATCGGCGGCGTCATTGCCGCCGCGCTTGGATATGCCGCGGCCTTTTTCGGCGGCGTGCCGGGCAATGACACGAGTGCACTCGAAAGTGGGCTGGCCGAGGCCCAGGCAACGGTGGAGGCCCAGGCGGACACCATTGCCGGGCTGCAGGAGCAGGTTGCGACCCTCGCCGCCGTGGAGCCGCCGGTGATCCCGGAGGTGGATCTGTCTGGCATCGAAGGCGCAATCAGCGCGCAGGGCGAAGAGCTGTCCAACCTGACCGGGCTGGTCGAGACGCTGGTGCCGCGCATCGCCGCGCTGGAGGATCGCCCGATATTCAGCGGTGAAGTGGCCGAGGACAGCGCCGCCATGGCCGCCGCCGTCGAAGCGCTGGAAGCGCGGCTGGGGGAAGAGCGCGCCGCCGCCGCGGACGCGCTGGCCGAGGCGGAGGCCGTGCAATCCGCCGCCGCTGCCGAGGTACAGGCGGCGGCCGCCGCCGCACAGGCCGCCATTGCCGAGGCCCAAGCCCGCGCCCAGGAAACCGCCGATGCCACGCAGACGCAGGCCGCGCTGGCCCGCGTGCGCATCGCGATGGCCTCGGGCGATCCGTTTTCCGACGCGCTGGCCGGATTAAACGTGGAGGTGCCCGACGCGCTGAGCGCCGCTGCCGAAACCGGCGTGCCCACGCTTGAGGAATTGCAAGCCGACTTCCCCGCCGCCGCACGCGCCGCCCTGCCTATTGCGTTGCAGGAAACCGCCGGGGATACCGCCGGGGACCGGCTCGGCGCCTTCCTGATGGGCCAGATCGGCGGACGATCGGTGGAACCCCGCGAGGGGACCGACCCCGACGCCGTGCTGAGCCGGGCCGAGGCTGCCGCCGCCGCAGGGGATCTGGACGCCGCACTTGCGGAAATCGAGACGCTGCCCGATGGCGCGCGCGCGGTGTTGGAGGATTGGGTTACTGCCGCGGAAACCCGCGCTGCCGCCGATGCGGCCCTGGCGGATCTTGCCGCCACGCTCGACAATTAAGGAGAGCGGTTGATGCTCTGGTCCCTGCTGAAAATCTTCCTGTTCATCCTGATCGTCGTGGCGCTCACCTTCGGCGTGTCGAGCCTGACGGAGATGGGGAATCTTGGTGTTCTTGTCATCTTCGGGCGTGAATTCGTCATCACGCCGATCCTCGCGGCCGTGGGCATCGTTGTGCTGCTGATCGCGGTCTGGCTTCTGTTCCGGATTGTCGGACTTCTGGTGGCCACTTTGCGTTTTCTGAACGGAGACGAGACCGCGATGAGCCGCTATTTCGACCGTCGCTCCGAGCGCAAGGGCTATGAGGCGCTGGGTGAGGGAATGATGGCATTGGCCGCGGGCGAAGGGCGTCTGGCCATTCGCAAGGCGGAGCGTGCCGAGAAGTATCTGGGCCGGCCCGAGTTGACCAACCTTGTCGTGGCGCAAGGCGCGGAGATGGTGGGGGATCAGGCGCTGGCCACCAAGGCGTTCCGCGAAATGGTCACCGATGATCGCACCCGGTTCGTGGGCGTGCGGGGGCTGATGAAACAGAAGCTGGCAGAGGGTGATACCGACACCGCCATGAAGCTGGCCGAACGCGCCATGGCGCTGCGCCCGAAAAATGCCGATGTGCAGACGACACTGATCGGCCTGCAATCGCGCAATGAGGACTGGTCCGGCGCGCGCGGCACCCTGGCCGCGGCCCTGAAGGCCGGGAACCTGCCCCGCGACGTGCACAAGCGACGCGATGCGGTGCTGGCGCTGGCCCATGCCCGCGACGCCATGGCCGATGGCAAGGTGGCCGAGGCCACCCGTGACGCGATCGAGGCCAACCGCCTTGCCCCGGGCCTGGTGCCCGCCGCCGTCATGGCCGCACGTCTCGACGTGGAGGCGGGTAAGAAGCGGCAGGCCGTGAAGGTCGTGCGCAAGGCCTGGGACCAGGCCCCGCATCCGGATCTCGCGGCCGCCTTCGCCGCCATCGAACCCGATGAAACCCCGCCCCTGCGCATCCGCCGCTTCCGGCCCCTTCTGGGCAAGCATCCCGGCCATCCCGAGGTGCAGATGCTGGAGGCCGAACTGCACATCGCCAACGATGATTTCCCGGCCGCCCGGCGTGCCCTGGGGGATCTGGCCGAGACCAAACCCACTGCCCGGTCGCTGACGATCATGGCCGCCATCGAGCGCGGCGAAGGGGCGGAAGACCGCGTGGTGCGCGGCTGGCTGGCGCGCGCCGTCACCGCCAGCCGCGGGGATCAATGGGTCTGCGGCTCCTGCGGGCACGTTCACGAGGATTGGCGCCCGATCTGCAGCAATTGCGAGAGTTTCGACACGCTGGATTGGGCCGAAGTGAGCCAGTCGCAAGCCGCCCTGACCGGTACGGCGCAGATGCTGCCCCTGATCGTGGGTGCCATCGAAGACACCACTGCGCCCGAAGCCGACGAGGCCGAGGTGCTGGAATTGACCGACCCGACGGAGTCGTCCGGCGACGAAAACGCCGCCGGGGACGACACCGCGACCAAGCCGGACGCGGTTGCCGAAACGGCGGCACGCCCTGAAGAGGAAACCGTGCGAAATTAGGTCTACCCAAACCCGGCGGAGCTTGCTATCAGCGCCGCCGGTAAGCCGCTGTAGCTCAGATGGTAGAGCACGTCATTCGTAATGATGGGGTCGGGGGTTCGAGTCCCTTCAGCGGCACCAGTTCTTTTCGGGCCTACCGCGCTTTGTGCTCCTTGAGGTCGGGGGCGGGGTTCCGACTTTCTCCTTTCACGCGCGCCGCTGTCCTGTCCGCACTTGGTTCGGCGCGGCTGGTTTTCCCAATTCGCCCTTTTGTGCTAGTCTGACCTCGCGCGTCAGGGCGCATCCGATCCGCGGGAAGGGCCAAGCCCAACTGAGCACGAAGACGATATTCTCATCTGACCTTCTTTCAGGTCCGAGGGCGCGGATACCGGACGATTGAAAGGAGGCTCCAATGCCAACCCTTCCCGCACGCCCGTCCCTGGAACATCTGCGCAAACAGGCCAAGCGCCTTCACCGGGCCGCCAAAGCCGAAGATGCGGCGGCGCTCGCCCAAGTCGGCCCCTATTTCGGCGATCCATCGCAAATCTCGCTCCAACAAGCGCAGCTTGTGATTGCACGGGATTATGGGTTTTCAAGCTGGGTGCGACTGAAACGCCACATCGAATCCGGCGCGGGGACCGAAGAGACCACCGAACAACGGGCAAACCGGTTTCTGGATCTCGCCTGCATGCATTATGGGCCGGACCTTGATCGCGGGCCTGCGGAGTTCGAGCAGGCGGCGGCGCTTCTCGCGGCGCATCCAGAGATTGCGGCCCACAGCCTGCATGCCGCGGCCGCCGCGGCGAATATTGATGCCGTCCGCCACCTGATCGCCCAAGATCCCCGGGCGGTCGACGAGAAGGGCGGGCCATTTCACTGGACACCGCTGATGTATGCGGCCTATGCGCGCCTGCCCGGCCGTTCGACCCTCGCAGTTGGCAGGGCGTTGCTGGAGGCCGGAGCCGATCCCAATGCCCATTACATGTGGGACGGAACATACCGGTTCGCCGTGTTGACCGGGATCTTCGGCGATGGCGAAGGTGGCCCGGTGCGCCAGCCGCCGCATCCGGATATGGAGCCATTCGCCCGCGCGGTGCTGGAGGCCGGAGCCAATCCCAATGACAGCCAGGGCGCCTATAACCGGTGCTTCAGCCCGGACAATGCGCATCTGGAATTGATGCTGGAATACGGGTTGAAAGATAGTGACCCATCTGATTGGTGGCTGACAGATCCGGACCACGATCCAGAGGCGCATCGCACGATGCACTTCCAACTGATCATCGCGCTCAGGTGGGGATTTGCCGAACGCGCGCGTCTGCTGATCGAGCACGGCGTCGATCTGAATACGCCCGACAGCAATTATTATCCCACCTATACCGTCGGCTTTCGGCCGTATCAGGTGGCCCTGATGCGCGGCCTGCCGGAGATCGCCGCGTTGATCAAAGCCAAGGGCGGGCGGGCCGATCCGCTGGACGGGCCGCAGCAATTCCAGGCGGCGTGTATGGTCGGCGATCTTGATCTGGCCCGCTCTCTGGCACCGGACCATCAGGGGGTGGAGCCCGAGAAGGACCTCGAGATGTTCTGTGAGGCCTGCGGCAACAACACCCTACCTGCGGTTCAGACGATGATCGCCCTGGGGTTCGAGTTGAGCCCGAAGGGGCAACGCACCCCACTCCACGTTGCCGCGTACAAGGGCCATATCGACATCGTCAGGGCTCTGATCGATGCAGGTGCAGATACGGCCTTGCGCGATCCCACCTACAACACGCCGCCCTTCGTTCATGCCATGCACAACCATCAGGATGCGGTTGTTGCCCTGCTTCTCGATCATCCGATGGATATCTTCGCGGCGGCCGCGATGGGGCGGATCGATCAGATTGATGCGGCGTTGGGCCGCGATCCGGGCCTTGTAAATGCCCGTTTTCGCAGCGTCCGGACCGGGCCCGAAGATACCTACGTGAATGACTGGACAACGCCGCTTTGGTTCGCGGCCATGAATGGCCGACAGGAGAGTGTGGACATCTTGCTGGCACGGGGCGCAGATCCGAGCATTACGGATCACGATGGCAAAACCATTATCGATCATGCGCGAGACGCCGGGCAGGGCGGCATCGCTGACCGGATGGAAGCGCAGGTGTAGCTCCGCCCGGGGCAGATCAGGCGAACCAATCTGAAGCGGCGAGGCTTGGAGGCGTACAAAACAGGCCTCGCCGCGGTCCCAATTAACGATTTCGGAGCTATTGCGGCTTAGCTAACGTTGGCGACACATATACCTCAGTCCACAGCCTCTGATCGGCGCGGCCTTACGCCTGCTCCACCTTACTCCGGCCCCGTTTTCAATCCCTATCATGACGCCCGAACACACATCTCAGCGCCCGAGGTCGGCTTGCATCGTGACCCATCACAAGACCGGGACGGTCTGGATGCGGAAGGTCTTCTCTGACGTCTCGAAGGCGCTGAACGTACCATTCACGTCGGCACAGGGCCGGGAACGGGAAGACATCGTCCGGCGCAGACTCGCCAAGGGCCCGGCGATCTTCATGGCCCCCAGCGGCAGGATTCCACGCGCATTGGCCGACAATCAGGGCGTGACGATCATCCACATGATCCGGGATCCAAGGGACGTTCTGCTGTCGGGGTTGGACTATCACAAAACCCATACACCCACGCCACGCTCGCCGGAACGGTTCCTCCATGAACCTCGAGAGGAGTTCGGCGGGCTGACCTACCAGCAGAAACTTCGGGCCACCAAAACGCGATTGGGGCAGTTGAAGTTCGAGATGAGCCGGCGTCATGGCCTGACGGTTCGACAGATGCTGAATTGGGACTACACGAACCCGCGGAGCATTGAATGGCGTTACGAGGATCTGATGGACGACCACGACGGCGCAATGTTCCAAGATGCCATGCGGGTAATCGGGTATTCCCAAGTCCAGCGTCGTGTCATGATCAACGCTTTCAGACGGAACAGCCTTTTTGGAAATGCAGGTTGCCAGCCACAGACGGATGCGCACATCACCTCGGGGCAGACAAGCAGATGGAAAACCGAGTTCTCCGCAAAGTTTGCGCATTTATACGAGACGCAGTTCGGCCATGCCCTCAGACAGCTTGGGTATGAACACGATGCCAGTTGGGTAGAGCGGTTGCGCTGATTACCAATATTCCGACGCTGGCAATCCATCGGGATATTCCGCGGCGACGATGGCACTGAGATCCTCCCAAACCCCCGGCGCGGCCCCCATGGTGAGGCCAAGGCGGGAATCGGCCGGATAGGGATGGATTTCTCCGCCCGCCTCCCGGATCATCAGAAGCCCCGCGACGCTGTCCCAGGGGTTCATGGCGGGCTCCACATAGGCCGCAAGCCGCCCCGCCGCGACCGATGCCAGCATGTTGGCGCCGGATCCGTTTCGGTAGAACACGCTGCCGGCTTCCATCAGCCGGCGGATGATGCCGACGATCGGGCCGGGGGCGCTGCGCGCGGAGGCCCCGACAGCCACAAACCCCTGATCGATCCGTTGCGTCGCGCCAAGCCGAAGGCGGACACCATCGAGCGTGACACCATGGCCCGCCCGCGCGGCGAAATGTTCGCCCGCAACGGGAACATCTATCACCCCGACCAGTGTGTCCGGCCCTTCAACAAGCGCGATAACGACACACCAATGGGGCAGGCCCATCAGGAACGGCACCGTGCCGTCGATCGGGTCAATTACCCAGGTGAGTCCGGATTTGCCGCCCGTTGAGCCGCCCTCCTCACCCAGGATCGCGTCGTCGGGGAACGACGCGGCAATCTCGGCGCGGATCATCTCCTCCACGGCACGGTCGGCGATGGACACAAGGTCCAACTCTCCATCCTTGGTCTCGATCTCGAGGCTGGCCCGGTTGCGGCAATATTCCAGCGCGACCTGCCCGGCCCGGCGGGCAAGGTCAGAGGCAAGCGCAGCGCGCGCGGCTATGGGATCGGTCATGGGAGGAGCCTTTCAGCGCACGAGGATGAGGTCGGTCGGGTCGATCTGCAGATCCACGTTATCACCCGCCGCCAGGCGCGGATCGGAAATCGGGCGGGAGACGAGGAATTCGAGGTCTTCGTCGGACACGACATATTCCATCCGGCTTCCCAGATAGCTGGCAGACAGGATCGTGGCGGCCCCGCCAGCCGCCAGACGGATGCGTTCGGGGCGGATCGTGGCCGTGAACGTGCCATCCTCGGCCTGAACCGGAAGCGCCAGATGCGCGGCGCGGAACACGCCCCCCTTCACCCGCCCTTCGATCAGGTTCGCATCGCCAATGAAATCCGCGACGAAGGCGGAGGCGGGGCGCTCATAAAGCTCCGCCGGTGTGCCGATCTGGGCGATCTGACCCATCTTCATCACGACGATCCGGTCCGAGACGGCCAGCGCCTCTTCCTGGTCGTGGGTGACGTAAACGGCAGTCAGCCCGAAGCGCTGTTGCAGGTCGCGGATCTCGGCCCGGACCTTGCGGCGCAGCTTCGCATCGACGTTCGACAGCGGCTCGTCGAACAGCAGGACATCGGGCTGTTGCACGATGGCGCGGGCGACGGCCACGCGTTGCTGCTGACCGCCCGAGAGTTCGGACGGCAGGCGCGCCTCCAATCCCGCCAGCCCCACCTGGTCGAGGATCTCGCGGGCCTTCTCGCGGGCCTCGGCCTTCGACACGCCCCGGATCGTCGGGCCATAGGCGACATTCTCCAGCACGCTCATATGGGGAAACAGGGCATAGGATTGGAACACCATGCCGACATTGCGTTCCGATGCCGGATCGCGGCTGACATCCCGGCCCGCAATCTTCACCTGGCCCTCGCTCGGCAATTCCAGCCCCGCGATCAGGCGCAGGGACGTGGTCTTGCCACAGCCAGACGGGCCGAGGAACGTCACAAGCTCGCCCTTGGCGATGGAAAAATTGATCCGGTCCACGGCCGTGGCGGTGCCGTAGCGCTTGACCACATCCACGAACTCAATCGCCGTTTCGCTCATCCCCTGCCCCTCATTCCGCTGGCTCCGTGGCTGGCCCGCGCCCCTGCAATTCCTGCCTGCGCCCAAGTTTCCGCGTCCCCACCAGAAGCTGGATCACCACGACACAAAGGATCATCACGATCATCAGGACCGCCGAATAGGCAATCGCCAACGCATATTCCCCGGCTTCGACGCGCCCCATGATATAGGCCGTCGCCATGTTGTGGCGGGCGGAGACAAGGAAGATCACCGCCGACACCGCCGTCATGGCGGTCACGAAGGAGTAGACCAGCGCGGTAAAGACGGCGGGCCGGATCAGCGGCAGGACCACGCGGCGCAGGGTCGTCGCGCCGCCCGCGCCCATGGTCTGGCTCGCCTCCTCCATCGACTTGTCGATCTGCGCCAGCGCGGCAAGGCCCGCGCGCATGCCCACCGGCATGTTGCGGAAGACGAAACAGATGATCAGGATCGCCGCCGTTCCGGTGATATCGACAGGCGGCACGTTGAACGCGGCCACGTAGGAGACGCCCACGACCGTGCCGGGAATGGCGAAAGACAGCATCGTGCCGAACTCGAACGCGCGACGCCCCGTGAAATCCTGCCGCGCGACCAGCCACGCCGTCAGGATCCCCACCAGCGTCGTCAAAGGTGCGGCGATGCCGGCCACCCAAAGTGTCGTGATCATGGAATCCCAGGCGGAGCCGTAAAGCTCCAACCCGGTCTCGGCGAATTCGAACCGGAACGCGGTGACAAGATGGCCAAGGGTCGGCGTCAGATCCCAGCGCCCGATATCGGTGACAAAGCCACCAGCCGCGATGATGATGTAGACGCCGAGAGTGAAAACGACCCAGGGCAACACAACGGCCAGCACCGCGACCTTGAGGATCGGCGGCAAAGGCGCGGCCAGGCCCGCATCGGACTTTCCCGTGACCGTGACGTAGCTCTTGTTGCCCATCCAGCGCATTTGCAGCCAGAAGGCGATCAGCGTGAGTGCCAGCAGGATCATCGCCAGCGTGGCGGCATTGCCCAGATCATACCGCGCGCCGACCACGGCGAAGAAGATCTTGACCGAGAGCACCTCGTACCCGCCGCCCAACACGATCGGATTGCCGAAATCGGCAAGGCTTTCGATGAAGGCCAGAAGGAAGGCCGCGGCAAGGCCGGGGCGCAGCAGGGGCCACGTGACGGTGCGGAACGTCGTGGTTGCCTTCGCGCCCAAAGTTCGGGCGGCCTCTTCCAAGGTCGGGTTGATGGCCTCCAACGTCGAGAGCAGCACAAGGAACGTGACCGGCGCGAAGGCCAGGACCTGCGCGATCAGGATGCCGGGCAACCCGTAGACCCAGCGCGACGGGCGCACGCCCATCAGGTCGGCGACGCCGCCGGTCACAAGGCCGGTGCGGCCGAACAGAAGGATGATCGCCACGCCGACCACGAAGGGTGGGGTGATGATGGGCAGGATGGAGATTGCCCGCAGGGCCCGCTTCATCCGGAAATCCGTGCGGCTCACCAGAAGCGCCAGCGCCAGGCCAAGGGCCGTTGCCAAGGTGGCCGAAAGAACGCCGAGGATCACCGTGTTGACGACCACGCCGCAGCGCCCGGAGCCGATCAGGCATCCAATGCCCCACAATTCCGAGGCACTCAGCCGCTCCCAAAACACCGCAAGTGCAAGGGAACCGTCGGGGTCAATAAAGGCGGCAAGACCAAGGCTGAGGATCGGGAAGAACACGAAGACGGTCAGCAGCGCCACGATGGCCGTGATGCAGAAGGCCGCGAACCGCTCCCCCCGGCAAAACCCGCGGGCTGCCGCAAGATCGGACAGAAGCCCGATCAGCGCGATCCCGGCCAGAAACCCGCCCCAGCCGAGGCCGGATTGCCCGTCCGCCGCCCGGGCAAACAGGCTGCCCACCCAGTCGGCCGATGGCCCGCGCAGCCCCACCGCGAAGCCCTGCCAGAGGAACAGCAGGAGCCCGGCAATGGCGAGGCCAAGGACCAGTGACGATTGTTGCCAGCGCCGGGTCAGTGCCGCACCGCCCATGGCAATTGTGATGGCGATCAGGGGCCAGAACCAGCCACGCCCGGTCATCGCCTCGACCAAGGCCGAAGCAGACGGCCCCGCCAGAAGGCCGGCCCCCTTGTACCAGGGGAACGCCACCAGCGAGAGCGCAAGAAGACCAAGCCAGGCGGCCCCGGCTTGGTCAGATGTCAGGGAAGATCGTGCCACGATTTACTGCGGCAGCGATCCGATATCGGCATCCCAACGCTCCAACAGGCGCGTCCGCTCCTCGCTCGATCCATAGAGCGCGAAATCATAGTCGATCAGCGTGATGTCTTCGAGCCGCGGCGCCGCTTCGGGCGTCTCGGAATTCACGTTGGACGGGATCTGGAAGCTGTTGTTGGCCGCCCCGATCTCCTGCGCTTCGGGCGTCAGGGCCCAATCGTAGAAGGTCCGCGCCGCATCGGGGTTTGGACCACCGGCGATGATCGACATGGAGCCAACCTCGTATCCCGTCCCCTCGCACGGGGCCACGGCGACAATCGGCGCGCCTTGCACGGTCTGCGCCACCGCATCATGCATGAACACGATCCCGATGGCGGTTTCCCCGGTTGCCGCCGCCCGGATCGGGGCGGAGCCTGATTGGGTGTATTGGCTGATATTGTTGTGGAGCTGCGCGAGGTAGTCGAACGCCTCGTCCTCCCCCATCAACTGCACCATCGTGGCCAGCATCGTGTAGGACGTGCCGGAGGAATTCGGGTTTGCCACCTGCACATCGTCCGCGAAGCGCTCATCCAGCAGGTCGGCCCAACAGGCGGGCGGGTTTTCTGTTACAAGATCGGAATTGTAGCCGAAGCCAAGGCCGCCCGCGTAGATGCCCACGGTGCGATAGCCCGAGGTTTCCGCCTGGCGCACCGACCAATCCTGCATCTGTTCCAGCATCTCCGACTGATATTCCTCGGTCAGGCCCTCCTGGGCCGCCTGAAGATGCGGATCACCGGTGCCACCCCACCACACATCACCCCGCGGTTGTTCGGATTCGGCCGCGATCTGGGCGTAGGTTTCGCCGGAGGACCGGCGCGTCATCAGGACGTTGATGCCCGTCTCGCGCTGGAATGCCTCGGACATCGCACGGCACCATTCCTCCTGCACCGAGCAATACAGCACCAGTTCATCCGATTGCGCAGCCGCTGATCCCGCAGCCGTCACTCCGGCCGCTGCAATGATCGCGGCAGAAACGAGTTTGGTCTTCATGATCCCCTCCCCAGGAACGTTGTTGACAGTTTTGTGACACCAATAGGCGCAGGACGTAACATCGCTGGCAAGATTATTGTTGGCCCCAGCCCCGCCACCGCCGGGATGATCTGCCACCCCGCGTCCTGTTGGATCCCCGCATGACTGCCCATCGCGCCCTATACATTCTGGCGCCAAGGCGTTAGGGCGCGGTCTTTGCCGGTTTGAGGAGGCATCCGATCCCTCCACGCCGCATCCAGTTGGAAAGTGACGCCGTCGTGAAACAGGCCCTGGCACGCGCCCTCGAAGATCGTGGATACGACACGCTGACGGCCGTGCAGCAGGCCGTGACCGACCCGGACCTGACCGGCAGGGATTTGTTGGTGTCCGCGCAGACCGGCTCGGGCAAGACACTCGGCTTCGGGCTGGCCATCGCGCCAGGACTGTTCGGTGAGGCGGAGAGTTTCGGGCCGGCCGGCGCTCCGCTCGCGCTGATCATCGCGCCGACGCGCGAATTGGCGATGCAGGTGAAACGCGAATTGGCATGGCTTTTCGCGCAGGCCAATGCGGTTCTGGCCTCCACCGTGGGGGGCATGGATATGCGCGATGAGCGGCGGGCGCTGGCCCGTGGCGCGCATATCGTCGTGTCAACGCCCGGACGCCTGCGCGATCACATCATGCGCGGTTCCATCGACCTCAGCGCGCTCAAGGCCGTTATCCTGGACGAAGCCGATGAGATGCTGGATCTGGGCTTTCGGGAAGATCTGGAATTCATCCTCGAACAGGCCCCGACCGACCGCCAGACGCTCCTGTTCTCGGCCACGGTTCCCGCGGCCATTGCGAAGCTTGCCGAGAATTATCAGAAGGATGCGGTTCGGATCGCCACGACAACCGGCGAAAAGCAACATGCCGATATCGAGTACCGGGCGCTGAACGTATCCGCCCGGGACGGGGAAAATGCGATCATCAACGTGCTGCGATATTACGAGGCGCCCAACGCCATCGTTTTTTGCAACACGCGTGCGATGGTGAACCGCTTGACGACGCGGCTGTCCAATCGCGGCTTCTCGGTTGTCGCCCTGTCAGGCGAGTTGTCGCAAAGCGAGCGGACCCACGCCTTGCAGGCGATGCGGGACGGACGGGCACGGGTATGCGTGGCGACGGACGTCGCGGCGCGGGGTATCGATCTCCCCAACCTCGAACTGGTGATCCATGCCGAATTGCCCACCAACCAGGATACGCTGCTGCACCGGTCCGGCCGCACCGGACGCGCGGGGCGCAAAGGTGTCAGCGCGTTGATCGTGCCGCCCGCCGCCCGGAAAAAGGCGCAGCGGTTGTTGGGATGGGCGAAGCTGACGGCGAATTGGGCCGAAGCGCCATCCGCCGAGGAGGTGACCGCCAAGGATGATGAGCGGATGCTGGCAAGCTCCGATTGGGAGGGGGAAGTAGAACCCTCGAACCGGGACGCGGTCGATCATCTGATCGAAAGGTTCTCGGCAGAGCAACTGGCCGCCGCTTATGTGCGGCTCTACCGCGAGCGCCGCTCGGCACCCGAAGAGCTGTCCGACATCTCCGCGGCCCCCGCCCCCCGCGCCGCGTTCGGCCCAAGCGTCTGGTTTTCGCTGGAAGGGGGACGCGCCGCCAATGCGGAGCCGCGCCGCATTTTGCCGATGCTGTGCAAGATGGGGAATGTCTCGCGCGAGGATATCGGGGCCATTCGCATCCAACCCGAAGCGACCCTGATCGAAATTCGCGAAAGCGCCGTATCCGGGTTTCTTGACGCGGTGGGCCCGAAGATGGCGCTGGAAAACGGCGCGGCCCTGACCCGCCTGTCGACAACTCCCAATCTGGATCGTGGACCACGTCAGGACAAGCAACCGGCGTCCAAGCCCGAGCGGGCCCAACCGGAAACATCCACGCAGGTGAGCGGCGCGGCCACGGCCCCTGCCAAGCCCGAGCGCCCTGGCACCACAACGCCTGTCGATTGGAACGACGATCCCAAGCCGCGCCGCAAGAAACCCAAGCCTGGCGCAAAACCTGTGGGCCGGCCCAAGGCAAAACGCGAAGACGGTGAACAGGCGGAGGGCAACAAGGCCGAGCCTTGGAAGCGGCGGCACCCAAAAGGCGCGGATGCGCCCAGCAAAGGGCCGAAGCCGCCGACCGGCAAGCCATCGAGCAAGAAGAACCGGGCACGGCAGGCGTCGAAGGCCACCGCCGACGGGGCGAAGCCCCGCAAGCCGCGAACGCCCAAAGCCAACAAGAACCGTGGGAAGACCTGAGGCCTAGCCCCGCGCCGAAACCTTTTTGTCGTAGGCCTTCAACTCGGCCACAAGGCCCGCGCCGGTCGGCACGTCGTTGCGGGCGCAGAATTCTTCCCACACGGCGGCCACTGGCAGGTCCCTGGCCTCTTCCGTCAGCATCAGGCGACTGGTGTAGTCCATCTCCGCCTCTGCCGATTGCAACTGAGCCCGCGGCAACAGCAGCGCACGCAACAGCGCCTTTTGCATATTGCGCGTGCCGATCACCCAAGCGGCTGTCCGGCTGATGGTGGCGTCAAAGAAATCCAACCCGATCCTCGTGCGATCCAGCAGATCCGCGAAGACCAGCTCCTGCGCCATGGCAAGAATATCGTCGTTCAGAAGGATCACATGGTCGCTGTCCCACCGCATTGGGCGCGACACGTGCAGCAGGATCTCATCCAGCGACAGCGCAACGGAACTCAGCTTGTCGGCCACGTTTTCAGTTGGGTGGAAGTGGCCCATATCGAGGCACAGAAGCGTTTGATTGCGGATCGCGTAGCCGAGGTAGAACTCGTGGCTGCCGATCGTGCAAGCCTCGACCCCGATGCCAAAAAGCTTGCTTTCGACGGCATCGAGCATCTGCCCCTTATCTTGGCGCTCGGCCAGCATGGTGTCGAGCGAGGCCTCCAGCCGGGCGCGGGCGGCCCTACGGTCTACGGGTATATCCTTGTAGCCGTCGGGCACCCAGATATTGTTGACGCAGGCACTGCCGAGCTCTGCCCCCATCCGCGCCGCGATCTCGCGGCTGCGGCGGCCATGTTCGATCCAGAAATCCCTGATGCCCTGATCGGGATGGCTGAGTGTCAGATTATCGTCGGCCTTGGTATGGGCAAAGAAGGTGGGGTTGAAGTCGAGGCCAAGGCCCTGCTCCTTCGCCCAATCCACCCACCGGGCGAAGTGGGTAAACTCGATGTCGTCTCGATCCGGCGTGGCGTCGGTGTCCAGATACATCGCGTGCAGGTTCAACCTGTGCTTGCCCGGGATCTGCCCATAGGCGAATTCCAGATCGGCGCGCAGCTCATCGGGCGTTCGGGCGCGGCCGGGATGATTGCCGGTGGCCTGGATACCGCCGCCGGAGGCGCCGGTCCTGGCCTCGAATCCGACGACATCATCGCCCTGCCAGCAGTGCATCGAAATCGGGATGGCCCTCAGGCGCTCCATGGCGGCTTCGGCGTCCACACCCCAATCCGCAAAAATCGCACGGGCGGTATCGTAGCTTTGTCTGGTCATATCCTCGCCCCCTTTATCGTGTGAAGGCCTGAACATTGCCGGCGTCCACATTGATGATGTTGCCCGTGGACTTCGCGGATGTGTCGGCGGCGAAGAAGTAAGCGGCTTCGGCAATGTCTTCCGGCAGGACCGAGCGCTTCAGCATGGAGCGTTCGCGATACATCTCCTCCAACCCTTCCTTGTCAGTCCCATAGGTCGAGGCGCGTTGATCGAGCCACTCCCCCTGCCAGATCTTGGATCCGCGCAGAACGGCATCCGGGTTCACCACGTTCACGCGGATGCCCGCCTCCGCCCCCTCCAGCGCCAAACAGCGGGCCAGGTGCAACTCGCTGGCTTTCGCGGTGCAATAGGCCGACGCGTTGGGGCTGGCGGCCAACCCGTTCTTCGATCCGATGAAGACGATGGAGCCACCCATATCCTGCACCCGCATCAGCTTGAACGCCTCGCGGCTGACAAGGAAATACCCGGTGCTGAGGATATCCATGTTCTTCTGCCACAGCGCGAGCGAGGTGTCTTCCACCGGGGCCGACGACGCGATCCCGGCATTCGAGACAAGAATATCGATGCCGCCATATTCCACCGCGGCGTCCGCGAAGGCCTGCGCAACAGCGCCTTCGCTGGTCACGTTCATTGGCACCTTGCGCACCACATCGCCTGAGTATCGCGCGGCGAGGGCCTCGCTTGTTGCCGACAGCGCCTCTTCATCGATATCGGCCAACACGACGCAGGCACCTTCGGCGAGGTAACGTTCCGCCGTGGCGGAGCCGATGCCGCCAGCTCCCCCAGTCACAAGAGCAACCCTACCCGCCAGAGATTTCGGCTTGGGCATGCGTTGCAGCTTCGCCTCTTCCAGAAGCCAGTACTCGATGTCGAAGGCCTCCTGTTCCGGCAGGCCTTGATACCTGCTGACGGCACTTGCCCCGCGCATCACGTTGATCGCGTTGATGTAGAATTCCCCTGAAATGCGCGCGGTGGCCTTATCCTTGGCGAAGGTGATCATGCCGACGCCCGGCACGAGGTAGACCACCGCGTTGGGGTCTCGCATCGGCGGGCTGTCGGCGCGTTTGCAGCGTTCATAATAGGCGGCATAATCGTCCCGATAGGCCGCCACTTGGTCGGGCAGAGCCTTCAGAACCGCGTCGACATCCGCCGCTGCCGGATCGAAACCGACAACGAGAGGCCGGATTTTCGTGCGCAGGAAATGATCGGGGCAGGACGTGCCAAGTGCGGCAAGCGCCTCCATGTCCTTCGAATTCACGAAGTCCAGAACAGCATCGCTGTCCTCGAAATGCCCGACCATGTGCTGCTGACCGGACACCATGCCCCGGATCGCGGGCATCAGGCGCGCGGCCACGGCGCGCCGGTCAAGCGCAGGCAGGCTGGTGTGGATTGCCCCACCAAAGGCCGGTTTGCCAGCCGTCTTGGCGTCAAACCAATCCATCGCGCGCTGGATCACATCAAGCGTCAGCGCGTAGCACGCCTCGGCCTCGTCATCCCATGTGAACAGGCCATGGCTTTCCAGAACGACACCTTTGGCCGCCGGGTTTTCGAGGCAGAATGTCTCCAGCCACAGCCCAAGCTCATAGCCCGGGCGCTTCCAGGGCAACCAGCCGATCTCATCCCCGAAAATCTCGGCCGTCAGAGCTTTGGACTCCGCCGCCGCGGCAATCGCGATGATCGCGTCGGGGTGCATGTGGTCCACATGTCGTTTCGGCACATAGGCGTGCAGCGGCGTATCGATGGAGGCGGCGCGCGGGTTCAGATTGAAGGTGCAATGGGGCAGCAAGCCGACCATCTCATCTTCGAATTCAACGCCGCGATAGATGTCTTTCAACGCGCGAAGCTTGTCCATGTAGAGCGTGGCGAACCCGTCCATCTTGATGGACCCGACATCGCCACCCGATCCCTTGACCCAGAGCACTTCCGTCCGCTCGCCGGTCAGAGGGTCGATCTCCATCACCTTCGCGGATGTGTTCCCGCCCCCGTAATTGGTGATGCGTTTGTCGGAACCCAACAGGTTGGAGCGGTAGAGCAGCTTTTCCGGCTCGCTCATGGAGGCCGCCTTGGCCGTGTCCCACTGGTTCGATAACCGACCGTTTTCAGTGACTTCCAACATGCGAAATCCCCCCTCGGGCGCTCGCTCACCCGGCATATGTTCTGCCCAAAGCTGCGGCGGTCCGTCCCGAAAGTCAATCATGAATAGTCATTTCCAATCATGCTGCGACGCAGAATGATTGGAAATGACATTTACTGATTGACAGATTGCGGAAATACAGCCCACGATTGCATGAATGGGAGGGATTCGATGCACGAGAAGGAACGCCACAGAGTTATCCTGTCCGCTGTGCAGGAGCGCCCCGTGGTAACGGTGCCGGACCTGTGTGCGCTGACCGGTGTGTCGGAGGCGACGATCCGGCGTGACATCAACACGCTCCATATCCAGAACCGCCTGCGCCGGGTGCGTGGCGGAGCGGAGGCGATCACGCCGCCGCAATTCGTGGGGCTTGCCGGGCGCACCTTCGCGGTGAACCAAACCATGCGCGGGCCGGAGAAACAGGCCATCGCACGCGCCGCGGTTGAGCTTTGCGATGATGGCGACGCGATCATCATCAACGGCGGTACGACAACCTTTCAGATGGTGCATCCCCTGGCGATGCGGCGGATGCAGGTCTTCACCAACAGCTTCCCGATTGCCGAACATCTGCTGAACAATTCCAAGAACACCATCATGCTGTCGGGTGGGGTGATCTATCGCGAACAGAACATCATCCTGTCGCCCTTCGACAATGACGTGACGCGCAACTTTGCCGCGCGGCGCATGTTCATGGGCGCTCAGGGCCTCGGGCCGCTGGGTCTGATGGAGGCCGATCCCCTGCTGATCCAGGCGGAACAGAAACTTATCGGGCAGGCCGATGAACTTGTCGTTCTGGTCGACAGCTCGAAATTCGAAAGTCGGTCCAGCCTCGTGCTCTGCCCGCTTGATCGGATCGACGTCGTCATCACCGATGACGGCATCTCCGACCGGGCCGCAGCCATGCTGGAGGCGGCGGAGATCAAACTGATCGTGGCACATGCAAGTGCCTCGGCGGAAACCGGATCGGGCTGAGGGGCCCATCCAAACGCTCATTTCTAGGGAGGATCTGACATGAGTATCACACGGCGTATTTTCGGCGGCACAGCCTTGGCCGCCATGATGTTGGCAGGCGGCGCAGCCTATGCCGACAATCATGAGCCGGTGCGCATCGCATTGGTTGTGAAGGCGCTTGGCATCGGGTTCTTCGAGGCCGCGGCAGAGGGTGCGGAAGAAGCCGCGGCCGAGCTTGGCAATGTCGAGATCATCTATACCGGCCCAACCTCCACAACCGCCGAGGGCCAGATCGAGGTGATCAACTCGCTGATCGCGCAAGGCGTGGATGCGATCGCCGTTTCGGCCAACGATCCCGATGCTTTGGTTCCGGTTTTGCAGCGGGCCATGCAGCGGGGGATCACGGTGATTTCGTGGGATTCCGGCGTGGCGGAAGAGGGCCGCATGCTCCACCTTGCACCGTCCTCCGACGCGCTGATCGGGCGGACGATCATTCAGCTTGCGGCGGATCATCTGCCCGATGGCGGGCAGGTCGCGGTGCTCTCGGCGACGGCCACTTCGACGAACCAGAACACCTGGATCGCCGAGATGAACGCGGTGATGGGCGATTATCCCGATATCGAGGTTGTGGCGACGGTCTATGGCGACGACTTGGCGGACCGGTCCTATCGAGAGGCCGTCGGCCTGATGCAGACCTATCCCGATCTTGATGCGATCATCGCGCCGACATCGGTGGGTATCGTGGCCGCGGCGCAAGCCGTCGTCGATCAGGACATGGTCGGGCAAGTGAACGTGACCGGCCTTGGCCTGCCCTCCGAGATGGCCGGCGCCATCGAAAGCGGCGCATCGCAGAGCTTTGCGATCTGGAACCCGATCGATCTGGGCTACGCGGCGGCGATGCTGTCCTACAACCTTGCCACCGAGGCTGCGACGGCCGAGGCCGGTGCGACGATCCCGATGGGTCGCATGGGCGATTTGGAGCTGGATGACAGCACGACCGGAGCGATGGCCAATCCGTTCACCTACGATGCCTCCAACATCGAGCAGTTCCGCGAGATCTTCTGATCAAAGCGGTCTCCCGGCCCGGCGTGCCCTTCGGGATGCGCCGGGTTTGTTCCCCCTTCCATTCGGATAGTCGCACCCGATGCAAAACCTCGCCCCCCAGATGGACGCGGCGCCCATCGCACCGCTTCTTGAGCTTTCGGGGATCACCAAGACGTTTCCCGGGGTCAAGGCGCTCAACAACGTGTCGCTGGAGCTGTTTCCCGGTCAAGTCACGGCTTTGATTGGCGAAAACGGCGCGGGAAAATCGACAATCGTGAAGGTTCTGACCGGGATCTACCGCGCCGATGGCGGAACGATCTCCGTTGATGGTGAGCAGGTCGCCTTCACGTCCGCCGACGATGCCGGAGCTGCGGGTATCACGGCAATCCACCAGGAAACCGTGC
Organism: uncultured Roseicyclus sp.; assembly: GCA_947494975.1. Taxonomy (GTDB): domain Bacteria; phylum Pseudomonadota; class Alphaproteobacteria; order Rhodobacterales; family Rhodobacteraceae; genus Gymnodinialimonas. Next base: position 244,983 of record CANLXA010000005.1, read on the forward strand.
TTTTTGACGAGCTGTCCGTAGCCGAGAACATCTTCATCGGGCACGCGCCGCGCGGGCGGTTCGGCCTGATCGATACGGCGCAGATGAACACGCGCGCGCAGGAGATCCTTGATCGGATCGATGCGCCACTATCGGCCACGACGCCTTTGAAGGATCTTGGCATAGCGAACAAACATCTGGTGGCCATCGCGCGCGCCCTGTCGGTCGATGCCCGCGTTGTTATCATGGATGAGCCCACCGCCGCGCTCTCCCAAAAAGAGATCGAGGAGCTGTATGATCTCGTCGAGCGGCTGAAATCCGAGGGCCGTGCAATCCTCTTCATCTCTCACAAGTTCGATGAGGTCTTTCGCATCGCCGACCGCTACGCCGTGTTCCGGGATGGAGAGCATGTGGGCGCGGGCCTGATGTCGGACGTGACCGAGGGCGATCTTGTCCAGCTGATGGTGGGCCGCGCCGTCGATCAGATCTTTCCGTCCCGCACCCATAGCGCGGGCGCTGAGGTTCTGCGGATCGAAGGCTACGCCCATCCGACCGAGTTCGACAATATCAACCTGACCCTCAAGGCCGGAGAGATCCTTGGGTTCTACGGGCTTGTCGGCGCCGGACGATCCGAGTTGATGCAGGCGATTTTCGGGATCACGCGCCCATCCGCTGGCACCGTCTATGTCGAAGGCGAGGCCTGCACCATCCGGTCGCCCGCCGACGCGATTGCCAACGGGATCGTCTACGTGCCGGAGGATCGCGGGAAACAGGGCGCGGTGCTGGGGCTGCCCATCTTTCAGAATGTCACCCTGCCCTCCCTCGCCCAGACGTCGCGCTCCGGCTTTCTCAAGCTGGCCGCCGAGTTTGCGCTGGCGCGCGAATATACCGAACGTCTGGAGTTGCGCGCAGCGGCATTGGATCAGGATGTTGGCAACCTGTCGGGCGGCAATCAGCAAAAGGTGGTGATCGCAAAATGGCTCGCAACCAAGCCGCGTGTGATCATCCTCGATGAACCGACCAAGGGGATCGATATCGGGTCAAAGGCCGCAGTCCATGCGTTCATGGCGGAGCTGGCCGCCGACGGATTGGCGGTGATCATGGTCAGCTCTGAGATCCCGGAGATCCTTGGGATGTCGGATCGGGTCATTGTGATGCGCGAAGGCCTGATCGCGGCTGAATTGCGCCGGGACGAGCTGAGCCCGGAAACGCTTGTGCGCCACGCGGCGGGGATCGGAGGCCAGGCATGATCCGCTATCTCAAATCGCGCGAGGCCCTTCTTGTGGGCGTGATCCTGGCCCTGATCGCCCTGATCGCCAGCCGGTTCCCCGCCTTCATTCTGCCCTCCAATCTGGTGAACGTATTCACCGACACCTCCCCCCTGATCATCCTGGCGGTGGGGCAGGCCATCGTGATCCTGACGCGCTGCATCGATTTGTCGGTGGCTGCAAACCTGGCGCTCACCGGAATGGTCTGCGCGATGCTCAACGTCGCGTATCCGGGCCTGCCGATCCCGTTCATCATCGCAGTGGCGCTGATGCTGGGGGCGGTACTGGGGGCGATCAACGGTATCCTTGTGTGGAAGCTGACGATCCCGCCGATCGTCGTGACGCTGGGAACGCTCACAATCTATCGGGGCATCATCTTCGTCATTTCCGACGGCGCCTGGGTGAACGCCCATGAGATGAGCGCCGCCTTCACGGGATTCCCGCGGGCCGAAATACTCGGCCTGCCCGTGCTTGCCTGGCTCGCCATCCTGACGGCAGCGACGTTCTTCGTGGTGATCGCCCGTACACCCCTTGGCCGGGCCTTCTACGCCGTGGGTGGCAACCCACATGCTGCCGTCTATGCGGGGCTCAACGTGGGCAAGACGCAGTTCTGGGCCTTCGTGCTGTCCGGCACGCTCGCGGGTCTCACCGGCTATCTCTGGGTGGCGCGATACTCGGTGGCTTATGTGGATATCGCAAAGGGGTTCGAGCTCGAGGTCGTCGCGGCCTGCGTGATCGGTGGCATCGCCATCGCGGGCGGCGCGGGTACGATCATGGGGGCCATCCTTGGCGCGATTTTCCTTGGCATCATCAAGAACGCGCTGCCCGTTGTGGGTATTTCGCCCTTCTGGCAATTGGCGATCTCGGGCGCGGCCATCGTGATCGCCGTCGCCTTCAACGCAAGGGCCGGCCGTGCCAAGGGCCGCATCATCCTGAAACGAGCCGAAGCGGAGGCGCAGGCATGAATGACACGGCACGCCATATCCCCGACCGCCTGCAAAGCCCGGCGCTCAAGGCCTTCAAATCGTGGGAGACGCTGCTGCTCGCCGTCGCCATCGCGATTTTCGTCACAAACTCTTTCCTGTCGCCGTACTTCCTGAATGCCTGGAACCTGAGCGACGCGACATTCAATTTTACCGAAAAGGCGATGATCGCCTTCGCCATGGCGCTTCTCATCATTGCGGGGGAGATCGACCTGTCGGTTGCATCAATCATCGCGCTGGCCTCGACGGCAATGGGGGCGGCCCTGCAACTGGATGTGGGCACGTGGGGCCTTGTGGCCGTCGGGCTTGGCACCGGCGTCTTGTGTGGTGCATTCAACGGCTTGATGGTGACGGGGCTTGGCCTGCCCTCGATCGTGGTGACGATCGGCACGATGAGCCTGTTTCGCGGCATCTCCTATATCGTGCTCGGCGATCAGGGTTTTCGCGGCTACCCGTCCGAATTCTCGTTCTTCGGGCAGGGGTATGTGTGGTGGGTGATTTCGTTTGAATTCGTCCTCTTCGCCGGTCTTGCGGTGCTGTATTACATCCTGCTGCACCGGACGAATTTCGGCCGCGCCGTCTATGCGATCGGAAACAATCCCACGGGTGCGTTGTTCTCGGGCATCCGGGTGGCACGGGTGAGGTTCATCCTGTTCCTGCTGACTGGCCTGATGGCGGGCGTCGCGGCGGTGTGCCTGACCTCGCGGCTCGGCTCCACCCGGCCCACCATCGCGCTGGGATGGGAATTGGAGGTCGTGACAATGGTCGTGCTTGGCGGTGTGAATATCCTGGGTGGGTCGGGCAGTATCCCGGGCGTCGTCATCGCGGCCTTCGTCATGGGCCTCGTCACCTTTGGCCTCGGCCTTCTCAATGTGCCGGGGATCGTCATGTCGATCTTCATCGGCTGCCTGCTCATCGGGGTGATCGCTCTGCCGCGGCTTTGGGCGATGCGGAGGACCTGATGGAGCAATACGCCTTCAAGATGCAATTGAATGACGGGTGTCTCGATGAATACCGCAAGCGCCATGATGAGATCTGGCCGGAGTTGGTGGAGCTTCTGCGCGCGTCCGGCATTCGCGACTATTCCATCCATCTGGACGAAGAGACGAACCTTCTGTTCGGCGTGCTGTGGCGCACCGCGGATCATGGGATGGACGCCTTGCCGGACCATCCCGTGATGCAGCGCTGGTGGGCGCATATGGCCGATATCATGGTCACGCATCCGACGAATGAGCCTGTGGCCACGCCGCTCACCCCGGTTTTCCATATGACATGACCCATGTGGCCGTCATCGACATCGGCAAGACCAACGCCAAGCTGGCGTTGGTTGACCGGACTACGCTTGATGAGATCGCTGTTGTGACCCGGCCCAACGTGGTCCAGCCCGGCCCACCCTGGCCGCATTTCGACCTCGAAGGGCATTGGGCCTTCCTGCTGGAAAACCTGCGTGAATTTCACCGCACATACGGTGTGGACGCCATTTCCATCACGGCCCACGGCGCCTCCATCGTGTTGCTGGATGCAGACGGCGGCTTGGTGGCTCCGATGCTGGATTACGAGCATACCGGCCCGGACGATCTGGCGGCCGAATATGACAACCTGCGCCCGCCCTTCTGCGAAACGGGGTCCGCCCGGCTGGCGGGCGGGCTGAATGTGGGCGCGCAGCTGCACTGGATGTTTCAGCAAGACCCGGATCTTGAGGGGCGCACCGCACAGATCCTGACCTACCCACAATACTGGGCCTACCGGCTGACCGGCATTGCCGCGACGGAACGCACATCGCTTGGCTGCCATACCGATTTATGGAGCCCCGCGCGGGACGAGGCGTCATCCTTGGTGAAACGGCTGGGGATCGACGGCAAACTCGCGCCGGTCCGGTTGGCATCTGACGTGCTTGGCCCGATCAATGCGGCCGTCGCGACCCCGACCGGGCTGCCGCCCGATACGCCTGTCACCTGTGGCATCCACGATTCCAATGCGTCCCTTTTGCCGCATCTGATCTCTCGCACGGCGCCCTATTCCGTCGTATCGAGCGGCACTTGGCTGATCATGATGAGTATCGGCGGCAGCAATCCCGAGCTTGACCCAGAGCGTGACACGCTTTTGAACGTCAACGCGTTCGGCGCCCCCGTCCCGTCTGCCCGGTTCATGGGGGGGCGTGAGTACGAGATGATCGTTGCCGGTGCTTCGGTTGAGCCATCGCAGCAGGATATTGCGGCGGTTCTTGACCGCCAAATCATGCTGGCGCCGGCCCTTGTGCCTGACACCGGCCCATTCGCGGGACGGAGGCCGCGCTGGATGCCCGACGAGCCGCCGATTGGCAGTGGCATGCGCAGCCTTGTCGCCGCCTATTATTGTGCGCTGGTGACATCGGTGAGCCTGCACTTGATCGGCCATCGGGGCGACGTGATTGTGGAAGGGCCGTTTGCGGGCAATCCGCACTTTCTTCAGATGCTGGCCACCGCAACCCGATGCCCGGTGGTCGCGACAACAAGCGCGACGGGCACAAGCCAGGGCGCGGCGTTGCTGGTCGATGGCCCGAAGGCGCCCGCCGCCGATGAAATCAGAATAACGCCTGCCGACGGGCCGACGGGCCGTGCCGAATACGTCCAGGCATGGCGCGCGCATTGCCATGAGACATGACCGGTCGGTTGCACCGCTGCGTTGACACGAGACTGCGATTTGTCGATATGCGCCCAATGACGGAGAAGGAAGAATTGATCTCGGCTGCGGCCATTCGGGTGTTCTCCCGCTACGGCGTGAAGCGCGCCACGATGAATGATGTGGCCGACGAAGCAGGTGTCGTGCGCCAGACGCTCTACAACGTTTTTGCCAATAAGAACGAGGTTATCGACGGGGCTGTCCGCTACTACATGCGCCAAACACGGATGCAGACGCTGGCGGAATGGGCCAATGTCGAGAGCTTGGATGAGAAGCTCGATATCCTGTTTTCCAATACGGTCATCGCGCCATGGGACATCATCCGCGCGACACCCGATGCCGTGGATCTCGAAACCGGGACACATGGCGCGACGACCGCGGCGCTGAAGGATTCGGAAGATCAGATGCAGCGGATGCTGGTCGATGTGTTCGAGCCTTATGCGGGCGTTCTGAGGCCGATGGGACAATCCGCCGAAACACTTGCGACCTACGTTACGCGGGTGATGCTGGGGCTGAAGCACGGCACCCATGAACGCGCCGAACTTCTGGCGATGCTTGAGACGTTGAAGACATCCATCCTCATCATGGTCGGCGAAGACCTGCCCTCCTGATTTGGACACATGTTGACCATTTGTCCAATCTAGTGGATGTTGCACTGGCAGCCACTGCTGCCATTCCTGACGGTCCAGATGACGGAGTCTTCCATGCAGCTAAACATCAACGGCGAAGTGCGCGAGGTCGATGTTTCGCCGGACATGCCGCTTTTGTGGGTCCTGCGGGACGAGCTTCACATGACCGGCACCAAATTCGGGTGCGGGATCGCGGCCTGCGGCGCCTGCACCGTGCATGTGGACGGCGTGGCGACGCGGTCGTGCCAAGCGTTGGCGGGCGATCTGGAGGGCGCGGAGATCACGACGATTGAAGGCTTGGGCAACCCCGACGCGCTTCACGCGGTGCAGGCAGCCTGGATCGAGCATCAGGTGGCGCAGTGCGGGTATTGCCAGTCCGGACAGATCATGCAGGCGGCCTCTTTGCTGTCTGAAACACCCAACCCGACCGACGAGGATATCGACTACGCGATGTCCGGAAATCTGTGCCGTTGTGGCACCTATCCCCGCATCCGCGCCGCGATCCATTCCGCGGCGCGCAGCATGGGGGGCTGAGCGATGAGCACACTGAAAACCTTCAACCGCCGCGCATTTCTGGTTGGCTCTGTCGCCGTTGCGGGCGGCGTGGCGTTTGGCACTTACCTGGTGCAACGCAATCCGGAAAACCCGAACCTGGCTGATCTTGGGGACGGGGAGGCGTCGTTCAACCCTTGGGTGCGGATCGATGCGAACGGGATCACACTGATCACGCCGCATGCCGATATCGGTCAGGGCGCGGCCTCGATGCAAGCGGCGCTGATCGCGGAAGAGATGGATCTGGAGTGGGGCGGGTTTACCACTGAGTTCGGTCGCCCCGCCGCCGCCTATTGGAACACTGCGATGGCCGGTGATGGTGCGCCGGTCCTGCCTTGGGATGACAGCTTTGGCGCCCGCGCGATGCGCAGCACAGTGGACTCGCTGATCAAGGTGATCGGACTGCAAGGCACCGGTGGGTCCACCTCCGTGCCGGACAGTTTCACCAAATTGCGGGAAGCCGGCGCCATGGCGCGGGAAACGCTGAAGCTGGCGGCAAGCCAGCGGGCGGGTGTTGCCGTCGCAGAATTGCGGACGGAAGCCGGGGCCGTTCTTTTGCCCGATGGATCCATCTTGCCCTATACCGATCTGGCCGCGGAGGCCGCGAGGTTGGACCCCGTGCAAGGCACCCCGCTCCGCGATCCATCTCAATGGCGCCTTGTCGGCCAACCGATGGAACGCCTCGACATTGTCGCGAAATCGACGGGAACACAGACTTATGGGCTGGATCTGAACCTGCCCGGCATGGTGCGTGCGTCGGTTCGGATGAACCCGCGCAAGGGCGCCGCCTTGAACGGATTTGACGCGAGTGCTGCAGAGGGCATGCAAGGCGTTGAACGGATCATCGAGATCGATGGCGGCGTTGCCGCCATCGCGACAAATACCTGGTACGCGATCCAGGCGCTCGATGCGATTGAATATGATTGGGCCGAGGCCCCCTATCCCGCCGATCAAGCCGATCATTGGGCGGCGCTGGAGGCGGGGTTCACCGACGAGACCTTCGACAGCGAGTGGCTGAACGCTGGTGATGTCGAGGCTGTGAGGCCAGACGCGGCAATTATCGAGGCGGAATACCGGGTGCCCTATGTTGCCCACCAACCGCTGGAGCCGTTAAGCGCTATTATTCTTGTAGAAGATGATCAGGTGCAGGTCTGGACCGGCCACCAGATGCCGCGGTTCGTGCAGCAACAGGTTGCCGCGATCACCGGCCATGATGCGGAGCAGGTGGTGCTGCATAACCAGTATTCCGGCGGCTCCTTCGGGCACCGGCTGGAGTTTGAATATATCAAGCAAGCCGCGCAGATCGCCATGCAAATGCGTGGAACGCCGGTGAAGCTGACATATAGCCGGGAGGAGGATTTCGCGCAGGATATCCCGCGCCAGATCACCCTGGCCCGCAGCCGGGGTGCGGTGCAGGACGGGCGTGTCATCAGCTTTGACACCCAGATCGCAGCGCCGTCGGTCATCCGCTCGCAGATGGGGCGGATCAATCAGGCCGTTCCGGGCCCGGACGGGCAATTGGCCGCCGGTGTCTGGCAGCAGCCATATGAGTTCGAGAATGCCCGGGTGCGCACCTACGCGATTGAAGGATTGTCGCCGGTATCTTCCTGGCGCTCCGTCGGCGCGTCCGCAAACGGGTTTGTCGGCGAAGGCTTCCTTGATGAATTGATCCATGCCGCCGGGGCCGATCCGCTGGAAGAACGCATCCGGCTCTGCACTCTGGATGATGTCAGCCGCCGCGTGCTGGAAGCGGTGGGTGGGATGTCGAGCTGGGGCGAAGTGCTGCCCGACGGAACAGGACGCGGCGTGGCCTTTGTGCATTCCTTCGGGGTGCCGACCGCAGAGGTTGTCGAGGTGACCGCAACGGATGACGGCATTCGCATCAACAAGGTTTGGGTCGCCGCCGATGTGGGCCGCGTTGTCGACCCGGTGAACTTTGAAAACATCGTGCAAGGCGGCGTGATCTGGGGCCTGGGCCACGCGATCAATTCCGAAATCACCTATTCCGACGGCATCGCGGATCAGACGAATTTCTACACCCATGACGCGATGCGCATGAACCAGACACCCGAGATCTTCGTGCGCGGGCTGGAGAACGGCCATGTGCGCGGCATTGGTGAACCCCCGGTTCCGCCCGCCGCACCGGCTTTGGCCAATGCGATCTTTGCCGCCACCGGGCAGAGGCTGCGCGAAATGCCGTTCTGGAACCATGTCGAATTTGTCTGATTGGGGTCGAGGATGAACCGTCGCTATCTTGCGGCCGCGACTTTCGCGGGCATCAGCGCCGTGATGCATCTCGCGGCGCTTCCTTTTGGCGGGCCAATTGTGCCGGCTATCGTGGGGGCCGCGATCTGGGCTGCTCTTGCGCTTGGTTTGTATCGTGAAAGCCGAACCGTTGCGTATCTTGGCTTCCTGATGGGACTGTTCGGCATCGCCGGAGCACTATCATTTGCGATGATGGCGTCGGCAGGCCCGCTGCAATGGGTCTGGGGCAGTATCATCGTGGCCGACGGCTGCGTCGCGGTGACACTCTTTGCCCTGCTGTGGCGGTCGGCCGAGCCTCACCACTGAGGCCCAGGTCCCTTTGCGCGAATCGCAAGCTCTGCAAAGCTGGTGACGGTGTTCGACAGAGTGTGGAACACGATCCGGAGGCTGTCACCATGACGCCTGAAATGCGACAGGCCCTGATCGACGTGGGCGAGCATCGGCAGTTCGCCGCAGGCGACATCCTGCGGGCGAAGGGAGCCTACGCCTCCGATTTGCTCTTGATCCTTGAAGGCAAAGTTGACTGTCTCCTGTCGGAGGATGAGACAAGGGCCCTCACCTTGGGGCCCGATAGCGTCGTGGGAGAGATCGGTTTTCTCACCGGCCAGGCCGCCAATGCGACCCTGCGCGCGGCAGATGACGTGCGCGCCCTGTCGTTGGACGCCGCAGCCCTTGCAACCTTACGCCAAGGGGCACCGGAGATTGCCGCGGACGTGTTGCGGCACCTGGCCCATCTGATGCAGGCCCGTGTGGAGAGCAACAAGGAGCAAATGGATGAGGCGCCCTCGTCCTCCACATCCGGCGTCGACATCGTCCGGTGCTCGACACTCGATCAACTTAGGACGGCGCAGCGTCTGCGCTACGACGTGCAATGTCTGGATCACGGGCGCAGCTCAGCCCACGCTGATCATGATGAGAAGCTGATCCGGGACGACTTCGATACGACCGGAACCACCTTCTTGGCCTATCAGGGCGCCCGCCCGGTCGGAACACTGCGTGTGAATGTCGGCCAGCATTCAGATTTCGATGTGCTCACGCAGCTTTACGGGATGAACCAGTCCGGGGATGGGGCGATGGAATGGGCCCTTGTCTCCCGTATCGCGATCCGCGATTTTCCTGATGCGCCCGGTACCCTCACGCAGCTCGTGTCGGCGGGTCGTCTGGCCCTCGAAGATATGGAGGCGGATGTCGCATTCGTCGATTGTCCACCATCCTTCGCCAAGGTTTTCGAGGCATCCGGGTTCGTGCGCTCGGCGCCTGACTTCCTGCACCCGGAAAACGGAATCTCCACTCCGATGAAGTTGATCCTGGGTTGAGGCCTGTGCCGCCGATTGGAGGCGGGCTTAAACCTCTGTTCATCCTGATGTCGTAGGCCTGCCTCTGAATTGCAGGAGCGCGGCCATGGCGGATAATGAACTTCGCCCAATTATCGTCAAACGCAAGAAGGTGGTCGGCGGTGGCGGCCACCATGGCGGCGCGTGGAAGGTCGCATATGCAGATTTTGTCACCGCGATGATGGCGTTCTTCATGCTGATGTGGCTTCTGAACGCCACGACGGAGAACCAGCGTAAAGGGCTTGCCGATTATTTCAGCCCCACCGTGCCGGTCACCCGGATTTCCGGAGGCGGGGATGGGGCATTTGGCGGCGAAAGCCCGTTTTCGGAAGAGGTCATTGCCCAAGAGGGGGCAGGTGCCTCGAATCTGCGGCCAACAGAAGGCCGCCAGGCCATGGGAGCGGAGGGAACCTCGTATAACGAGGAAGAAGAAACCGCCGAGTTGACGGAGATCGAACGATCGCTGACTGGTGATGGCGGCGACAGCATGGTCAGCGAGTTGGCGCGCTTGCATATCGAGACGCGCCTGACCGATGAGGGGCTGATCATCGAGGTCTTCTCCCGCCCCGGCTCGCCGATTTTCGACCCGGACACCGAAATGCCCCAGCCATGGCTGGCGGAGCTGGCCGTCACGATGGTGGATCTGTTCGGCACAGTCACGAACATGGTGGCGGTCGAGGCCCATATCGCCGCGGAGCCGCTTGTGCGCTCCACGGCCAGCGGCTGGCAACGCACGACCGAACGCGCCCAGATAATGCGAACGCTGCTCGAAGCGGGCGGCCTGGATGCCCATCGTATCGCCCGCGTGACGGGGCATTCCGATCGAGAACCGGTGGTTCGCCCGCCCATCGCCCCGCGCAACGACCGCGTTGAGATCATCCTTCTGCGGAACGCAAGCTAGGGGTCGAGGCGGGAGATAAGCCAAGGATTTTAAACGTTAGGACCATCTTAAGGCTTGGCACGCAAAGCTGCGGCCAAATCAGAATGCAGCAGAAAGGTGCATGATATGACAATTTCTTCCTCGCTGAATGCGGGCGTGGCTGGCCTTTCGGTCAACGCCAGCCGCCTCGCGACCATTGCCGACAACATCGCCAATTCCGGGACCAATGGGTACAAACGTGCTGTGGCCGATTTCGCCTCCATGGTTATCGACCAAGGCAGCGGTATCTATTCGGCCGGTGGCGTGCGGGTCACGACGCAACGGCTCATCGATCAGCCTGGCGCACTTGGCACCACCAACAACCCCACCGATCTGGCCGTGCGCGGTCGTGGCTTCCTTCCGGTTACAACCGGGGCCGCAGTTGGTGCGCAAGCCGGCGGTGATCTGCCCTTGTTTCTTGCAACGACGGGATCCTTCCGAACCGATGCGGACGGTTTCCTTCGGACGCCAACCGGGGTGACGTTGATGGGATGGCCCGCCAATCCCGATGGCTCCATCCCCACCTTTCCCCGCGATACCGGCGCCGGATTGGAACCGGTGCGTGTGAACGTCAATCAATTCACGTCCGAGCCGACCACACGCATTTCCCTGGGTGTCAACCTTCCGGGGACGGATACGACCGCGGGCTCGCCCGGTGATACGCGGCAATTGTCGATCGAATACTTCGACAATCTCGGGACGTCCCAATCCATCGAGGTTGAATTCACGCCGGATGTCCCCGCGACTGGTGATCCCGCATCGAATACGTGGACAATGGTCTTGCGCGACAGCGCGTCTAACAACGCAATCGTTGGTGAATACAGCGTCGAGTTCAACGACAGCCGGGCGGATGGCGGCACCATTGCCGACGTGACGCAAGGCGTACCAGCCGTCGGTGGTGGTTGGGATTCAGGCACCGGTGCGTTGACGGTCAACGTTTTGGGCGGTCCGATCGAAATCAATATCGGCGCACAGGGAACCGGGTCGGGCCTGACTCAGCTGTCCGACAATTTTGCACCAACCGCCATTTCGAAGGATGGCTCGCCTGTCGGAAATCTGGTTTCGGTTGAGGTGGATGCGAACGGGTTTGTCCATGCCAATTTTGATGTCGGGATCACTCGCACGGTGTACCAGATCCCTCTGATTGATCTGCCAAATCCCAACGGCCTGATCGCCCACGACAATCAGCTCTATTCCACATCGGCCGAAAGCGGCAGCTTCTTTCTCTGGGATGCCGGAGACGGCCCCACCGGCGATGTCGTTGCCTTCGCGCTTGAAGAATCCGCTACCGACGTCGCCGCCGAATTAACCCAATTGATCCAAACGCAAAGGGCCTATTCTTCCAATGCAAAAATCATCCAGACCGTGGATGAAATGCTTCAGGAAACCACGAATATCATCCGCTGATCGGCGGATGATGTCCGGGTTTGATCCCGTACCATGAGCATCTCATCCGCCCTTTCGAACGCCCTGAGCGGGCTCTCCGCCTCGGCACGCGCGGCCAATGTCGTTTCCTCCAATATCGCCAATGCGATGACGGAAGGATACGGCACGCGCCGCCTTGACTTGGCCTCCCGTATGAACGGAAGCGAGGGATCTGGTGTGCGGGTTGTTGGCGTCAGCCGGCAGGAGGATACGGTGCTCCTCGCTCAGCGCCGCCTGTCAAGCGCGAATCTCGGTGCAAACCAGACCACGGCAGATTTCATGGCCCGGCTGGAGGGCCTGATCGGTGTCCCGGATACGCCCGGCAGTTTGTCAGCACAATTGGCTGAATTCGAAGGGCAGATGATCTCGGCGGCCAACAGCCCCTGGAACGACACATTGCTGACAAACGCCGTCGACGGCGCTCAATCGCTGGTTAACACCATCAACGCGATCAGTTCGGGGATTCAGGATGAGCGCTTCCGCGCGGATACCGATATCGATCGCGCCGTCGGGCAGATCAATTCCGCACTTGAAGGCCTGGAAGACCTGAACAAACGCATTCTCTCAGCGACGGCCAAAGGCGGAGAGGTTGCATCGCTCATGGACGCGCAGGCTCAATTGGTTGAGCAGGTCGCTCCCTACATTCCTATTCAAACACGCCGCGAAACCAATGGTGCGTTGCAGATCTACAGCGATGATGGTCATGTCCTGCTTGGTCATCGGGCGGCCCAACTGGGTTTCGACCGCGCGCCCGGGATGGATCCTTTCCTTTCCCTCGAAACCGGCAATATCTCCGGCCTCACCTTGAACGGGCGTCCGCTGCGCCTCGATGGCACCTACCCCGCATTTGACGGGGGCCAACTTAGCGCAATGTTTCAGGTTCGCGATACGCTGGGGCCGGAGGCTCAGGCACGCCTCGATGGCGTGGCCCGGGATTTGGCCGAGCGCTTCGATAGGCCTGGTCTGGATGCAACCATCGCCGCCGGATCACCTGGCCTGTTCACCGATGCAGGTGGGTTTGTTGATGGCGTGAACGAGGTCGGCCTTGCTGGCCGCTTGCGGCTTAACGCGGCGGTCATGCCCGCAGAGGGTGGTGCCGTATGGCGTCTCCGTGACGGGTTGGGGGCAGCAGTCGAAGGCCCCTCGGGAAATGCCACTTTTCTGACCGCACAGATTGATGCGATGGCCGCGACCCTGCCCACGGCGTCCGCTGCGTTTTCACCAACCTCGCGGTCACTGTCTGGCCTGATATCGGAGAACCTGTCGGTCGCTGGGCTGGGGCGCTCCTCCGCGGAGATGAAACTCAGCCAGGCGGCAGCGCGCCATACGACTTTGGAGACCGCCGAACTGGCCAGCGGAGTGGACACTGATGACGAATTGCAACGCCTCCTGCGCATCGAACAGATGTATGCCGCCAATGCCCGCGTCATCACGGTTTCGGAAGAAATGATGGATGAGCTGATGAGGATCGCACGATGACCTTCACCACATTCGGCGACATGGCGCAGTTCAACATGTTGCGACGCGATGGAGCGCAACTCAAATCCGACCTTACTCGCCTGACGAGCGAGCTGGCGAGTGGACGCAAAGCCGATCTCGGTCGTGCTTTGGGAGGCAACTTTTCCACGCTCGCCGATATCACGCGAAGTCTCAGATTGAACTCCAGCTTCAGCGCCTCCGTCGCCGAAGCGGCGATCACGGCGGAGGGGCGCCAGACATCGCTGGGCCGTGTCGCGGCAGAGTTGGACGGCTTTGCGCCAAGGCTCCTCGCCGTCTCCGGCGCAGGGAGCCAAAACGATATGCAGCTCAGTCTTGCGGGCGGGACGGACCGGTTTGAGCAGGCCGTCAACGCCCTGAATACACGTATAGCCGGGCGTAGTCTGTTTTCCGCAGACGATCCCGAAGCATCACCCCTCATCAGCGGTGACGCGATCATGACGGAATTGAGGACCCTCGTGGCGACTACGACCGATGCTGCCACGATGGAGGCCGATATTCGCGCCTGGTTCAGCGATGCCGGTGGAGGGTACGAGACCGTGGCCTGGCAAGGCGGTGCCGGAAATCCTCCCGACGTATTGCTGAGCGAAGGGCAATCGGCCAAGACGGGTGTCACAGCGCTTGACCCGGCGATCCGGGAAAGCCTGATCGGTTTGTCGCTTGCGGCTCTGGCATCCGAGCAGGCTGCGCCACTCACGGAACCAGAACAGCGTGCTTTGGTCACGGCGGCCGCGGAACAAATGATACGCGGCGAGCAGGACCTGATCAGCCTGCGCGCAAGACTTGGCAGTGAAGAAGCACGTATCGAAGAAGCCCGCGTCGCCACGGAAACCGCCCGCGCCAGCCTCGAAATTGAATATGGCCGCCTTGTGGAAGCTGATCCCTACGAAACGGCGACGGACCTTGAAACCGTCAATACGCGGCTCGAAAGCCTCTATATCCTCACCGCGCGCTTGTCGCGCCTTAGCCTGACGGAGTTCATCCGGTGATCCGATTCCTTGCGCTCGTAATAACTGCGACGATGCTTGCGACAGCAGCGCTGGCCACTCCGATCAGGATCAAGGATCTGGTGGAGTTCGATGGCGTGCGTGGCAACGATCTGGTAGGCTACGGCCTGGTCGTGGGTCTGAACGGCACCGGTGACGGGCTGCGCAATGCCCCATTCACCGAAGAGATCATGGTGAACATTCTCGAACGGCTTGGAGTGAACGTTACGGGCGAGCAATTTCGCCCTCAGAATGTCGCCGCCGTCATAGTAACCTCAACCCTGCCGCCATTCGCCAGGCAGGGTGGGCAGATTGACATCACGGTTTCTGCGATCGGCGATGCCGACAGTCTGCTGGGCGGAACGCTGGTCATGACCCCGCTCACTGCGGCAGACGGCGAAATATATGCGGTCGCCCAAGGCGCGGTGATCGCGGGCGGCGCATCCGCTGAAGGGGACGGAGCGCAAGTTGTTCAGGGCGTCCCGACGGCGGGCGTGATCCCGGCCGGCGCGCGCGTGGAACGCGAGGTTGGATTTGACTTCACAGATATGGCCCAAATTCGCCTTGCCCTGCGATCTCCGGATTTTACGACGGCCGCTCGGATAGAAGTCGCGATAAATACCGAATTCGGCCGTGGCGTCGCTGCAATGCTCGACGCTGGCACTGTCCTTCTTGATATCGAGCGCACACGGGCGCCGTCACCGGCGCACGCAATAACACGGGTCGAGAACATCCTGGTCGAACCAGAAACGCGCGCCCGCGTGGTCGTTGATCAGAGGTCCGGGACAATCGTTATGGGTGAGGATGTCCGCATCAGCCGCGTGGCTGTCGCGCAAGGCAACCTGACACTTCGTATAGAAGAAGAGCCCATTGTTGTTCAGCCAAATCCCTTCGCAGAAGGGGAAACCGTAGTGGTTCCGAGGACCCAGGCCGACTTGCTTGAAGATCCCGGCACTCGGCTGGCAGAAATCCGCGGCGGCACATCTCTTTCGGAAGTTGTTGGCGCGTTGAATGCACTCGGTGTTTCGCCAAGAGACATGATCGACATTCTATCGAGCATCGAAGCTGCTGGCGCTTTGCACGCAGAGTTCATTGTAAGGTAGAATCAGGCCTGCGAAACGACGTGACATGGCCGGCGATAGTTGGAAAATCTTCAGGATGAACGGCCTTAGCTCCTGATCGGTCATTTCTGGCCAAATCTACACTTCGAAGAGATCTCCACACGAAGGCCTTTCCGAACAGCAGCTGCCCTTTGTGCGACCAACAACAGGTCGACCACGGAACATACCTGGCTGGCCAGAACGGGTTTCGACTGCGGCCATCGCTCGTTGACAAATGGGATGCTTAGCCGCGTCGCACGGGCCGCGCGATATGAGCCCCGTTGCTCGAACGCAGCTAACTTAAGATCCACCATTAGGTTAGAGATGAAGACTCCCTGCTGTCATTATTGGGCAGTCAACTTAGGACCGAGATGGGCGACCGGGCAGGATACCTGCGTCAAGTCGCAATCCGCTCGATCTATCGGATTTGCCGAAGACGTCGCACAACGATGCGTGCCACAGGCCCAGGGAGTGATTTGAGCGTTTCGATCCTTGCGCCGCGATCAAGTTTGCTCAGCAGCCTTGCAATCACGGCAGGGTGCTCGCTCCCCAATGTCGCACGATCAAGATTTGACGCGAGACGCGCCTCTACTCCGGGCCGGTCATCTTGTGGACCGTTCGAGGGCGAGGCAATTGAACCGTTGAGCGTTTCGCCAGGTGTTGGAGGCGCCGCTTTCTTTGCGCCATTCCCTGATCCAGCGTTGCTGCGGAGTCTTTCCAACAGTCGGTTGCGATGCCAGGCCGCCCGGCTTGCATCCACCTCCAACCCGACGGTTGTCAGATCAGGGTTGTCTGCGCGGAGTTTTTTCATGCCTTCCGGCCCCAGCAGCGACGACAAGACACTCATCTTCTCGGCTTTGGATACGGGGACGTTTGGTGCGTGATTTGGATTGGACTGCATGAGATCCTCCGAAAAATGTTGCAGGGCTGTTACGTGGTCAGAAGTAACTTCGGACCAACGCGCCGGTAATCAGGGCCCATCCGTCCGCGACGACGAAGAAGGCCAGTTTGAAGGGGAGCGCGACGATGGCGGGTGGCACCATCATCATGCCCATGGACATCAAGATCGCCGCTACGACGAGGTCGATAACGAGGAACGGCAGAAAGATCAGGAATCCGATCTGAAACGCGCGCTCCACCTCGCTGAGCATGAAGGCCGGCACAAGGACGGAGGCGTCGGGATCCGCCACCTCAGACCCCGGGCGCATTTCAACGAGTGCGACGAGTGTGGATTGGTCGACGCGATTGAGCATGAAGCCGCGAAACGGATCGTAGATAAGCGGCACCGCTTCCTCGACGGTCAAATCTCCCGCCGCCAGTGGGGCAATGCCGGACGCGTAGGCGGCCTCGAATACCGGTGCCATGACGAAATAGGTCAGGAAGAGCGCGAGGCTCACGATAAGCATGTTTGGTGGCGATTGCTGCAACCCGATCGCCTGCCGGAGGATCGACAGCACCGTGACGATGAACGGAAAGCACGTCACCATCACGGCGAGACCCGGTGCGAGGCTGAGAATGGTGATCAGCGCGATCAACTGGAGGGACCGCGCCGTCAGGCTACCGCCGTCGCCGAAATCCAATGTGACCTCCTGGGCGTGCAGCAATCCCGGCAGAGCTGCCGCCGCGAAGATCAAAAGGAGGAAGAGGGTCGGCTTAGCCTTCCACATTGCCGCGATCCACAAGGTCGGTCACACGGACCGCCAGTTGACCCGCGCGGTCCCCGTCCAGTTCCACCAATTCGCCCTCCGCGATGATCTTGTCGCCGACCCAGAGGCTGACTTTATCCTCGATACGGCTATCGAGAGGCAGAACGGTTTCGGGGTCCATCGCCAACATCTCGGAAAGACGCGGCCGCGCCTTGCCGACGCAAACGCGGATCTCGATCGGAACCGAATGCAGGGCTGAGGCGCGTTGGGTTTGGGGGGTCATGTCGGACATCAAGCAGCTCCTTGGGACAGGGTCGGTTCTGGCGTCTCGGCCTCCGCGATCTGCGCGCGGAAGCCTGCAATCGCTTCGGTAATGCGCGCGGCGGCGCCAGCCATATCGAGGTCACGGCGATCAGCGCCGGCACGGATAGAAACTTGCCCTTCGGCATAGGCGGGCTCGGCGCGAACGGTGGCGTCCAGTTCCGTTTCGTCGATCAGACGCTCGAGGCTGGCGCAGGCGTTGGGAGCCGCGACAATGACGATGCGAGCGTCTGCCTGGGCATCCGCCAAGCTCCCCAATTCCGCCAGAACGTTCGGCGCGACGGCAGCCGCAGCCATTTGAGGAAGCAATGTCGCGCTGACCTCTTCAAAGAATGGCCCCAATGCCGCGAGCACGTCGCGACGTGCGGCATCATATGTCAGCCTCGCCTCGGCGAGGTTCTTGGCGAGGTCCACGGCAACGCTGCTGCGTTCATTGGCTTCGGCGGCAGCACAATCGGCCCAACCGTTTTTGTAACCACTATCGTAGGCCTCAAGCGCGTCTGGCTCCGACATCGGCACGGAGGACTGGGCCGATGCGCCGTCAAGATCGGCCAACCCATGTGCGGTGCTTCCGAAATCCTGAAGAGAGAGTTTACGGGTCATCGGACGGCATCCTCATCTTCGTCCATCCAGCTCCGCAGGATTTGTACCGTCTCTTCTTCCCGCTCGGAGATCAGACGCCGCAGACGATTCACAGGGTCGAGGTCAACGAGATCCTGTTCTGTCTCCTCACTCATCGCACCGGACATCATCATCGGAAGGGCGTCATCGAACGCATTTCCCATGCTGGTCATCTGGGGAGAGCTTGCGCCACCGCTCGAGGTCTTTCCCGCCCCGATCGCCGGGAAGTTCGTTTCGGTCGCCATCGGCAGACTGCCAGGATCAAAGCCTTCGGGATCATCCAGTTCCGCGACAGGGGCGGGCAATCCTGCCGCGGGTTCAAGGGGGGGCAGGGAATTGTTCGGGCCTTCTGCGGTCTCTGCCGGACGGCTCAGCATCGGGCGAAGCAGGCCAAATATGATGCCTAGGGCCACAATCGCCAGCAGCAGCGTCTGAATAATACGCCCGATATCGATATTCAGGCGATCCGCGAATCCGGGTTCTGTCAGGTCGGTGATTGCAGCCGCATCGAACGCCATCGACTGGATCGTGACTTGATCGCCGCGCTCGACAACGTACCCGATCGCAGAGCGGACCAATTCCGTCAGAGCCTCCAGTTCGGCATCGGGACGGGGCACCGTCGTGGCACTGCCGTCGGCACCGATCTCTTCGACTCCGTTCAGAAGGACGGCAACCGTGATCCGGCGCACATCACCCGGCTCCCGCTCCACCTCCCGTTGCAGTTCCGAGAGATCAAAGGTGACCCGCTCACGCGACTCGGTGATCTGCGCCGAAGATCCTTCCCCGCCCCCCGCATCTCCGTCCGGCAGGTTCGATGCAACAGTGACACCGGCACCGGCAGCATCTTGTGTGGCGTTGTCCATTTCTTCGGTTTCTGTCGCGATGATCACGCGGCTTTCGGGATCGATCACGCGTTCGAGGATCGTCTCGCGGGCCGTTTCCAGCTCGACCGACACTTGCACCACGGCGTTTCCGGGGCCGACCCGCGCCGCAAGAAGGCGTTCGATATCCGTGCGCATTTGATCGGCGCGGCTTGCGGCATCGGCCGCTGGCGTCATCTGCTCCTGCGCCCCCATGACCTGGCCGGAATCGGCGTCGACCACAGTGACGTTGTCAGGGCTCAACCCCGGAACGGAGGAGGCGACGAGGTAGCGCAGTGCCTGTGCATGCCCCGGCGCGAGGCCACCCGCCGCGGGACGTATCGCGACGGATGCGGTGACATCCTGCGTCGGTTGAAACGGATCGGAGGACGGATTCGCAATATGGACACGCGCAGCGCGAATCGCGGGGGAGGCGATGATGGTTCGCGACAGCTCCCCCTCTTTCGCGCGCCAATAGGCGGCGTCGAACATCTGCGATGTGGTGCCAAATCCCGAGAGAGAATCAAGGAGTTCATACCCCTGAGGGCCATTTGCCGGCAGGCCCTCACCGGCCAGTTGCATACGTAGAGAATCGCGCTGTGCAGCATCGACAAGGATCGTGTCACCCTCGACGCGATGGGCAACGCCACGCGCCGAAATCGCCTCAACCACCTCACCTGCGGCGGCCGGATCCAACCCACTATAGAGAAGAGCGTAAGACGGCTGAGACGCAATGCGCGTCAAGATGACCAACACCACGACGAGCGCTGCGATACCTCCGATCAGCAGGCCCCGCCGGCGTCCATCCATCCCGTTCCATAGCTCCAGCAGCGTGTTCACCGCATCACCTTTCGCATCGACCCATTCTGGCCCGTTGAGGTCAGACATACCGCCCGCACGATTAACAATCGGTTAGTGCCTTCCCTCTAAAACGACGAAGAACGAAACAGGATCATGTGAGACATGGACCAAGACGGAAAAACTGAAGAAACCAAGAAGAAGAAGGGCTTATTGGCCCCGCTTCTGATCGGAGTGATTCTGGCCGCATCGGGTGGGGGTGGAGGCTTTTGGGCCGTAACGTCAGGCCCACTCGCATCCGACATATCCGGTGTGCAGGAGCATGGTGAAGAGGATACACACGGTCATGAAGAGACCTCTTCTGATCCCGTCGACGTAGCCTTCATCGAACTTGAAACGATGGTGATTCCCCTGGGTGCGGAAAGCAGCGGTCGCAACCTGATCTTCGGTGCCTCGTTGGAAGTGCAACCGGAGCATCAGGAGGAAGTTACCCTACTGACGCCGCGGGTTCTGGACGTTTTGAATTCGTATCTCCGCGTCATTTCCATCTCTGAATTGAGCGAGCCGACGAGCCTCGCGCGACTCCGCGCGCAGATGCTCAGGCGCATCCAAGTGGTCACCGGCTCAGGCCGGGTCCGCGACCTCCTCGTGACGCAATTTGTGGTGAACTGAATGAATCTTCTGCTCAGCTATGGTGCCGACCTGATGGTGATACTCGCGAGTCTCGGGGCGATGGCCTATTGCATGATTCTCTCGCGAAGGCTCTCGCGATTGACATCGTTCGACAAGGGCCTCGGCAGTGCAATTGCCGTCATGTCGAGCCAGGTCGAAGAGATGAAATCTGCCCTGCGAGAGGCCAAAGCCGGCTCTGACGGGGCGGGCAAGCAACTCAATGATCTCGTTCACCAGGCGCGGGAGATCTCGTCCGAGCTGGAAATGATGATCGCCGCCTGCCACGACTTTGCGGAAGAGGCGATCGAAGTACAGGCAAAGCCAGAGGGGTCGGATGACGCCGCCGCCATCGAGGTGAAGCCTGACGAAGATGAGCAAATGGCAGAAGCCAAGCCGGCTACTCCCTTGTTCGGTTCTCGACGCGCTGCAGCAAACCGCGAAGAGCCTGCGCCGTCCGCATCCGTTCAACCGCTGTTTCGTCATCGCAAATCGGCGGCGGGCTAGACCATGGCGCGTGAGAAAAAGAGACGGCGGCTCAAGCGTGGCGGCTTGCTCCTGACCCTCGGAATTCTGTTCGCGGCATCGGTGATCTTGCGGGTCGGTACCATGGACATGAACCTGGTCTCGGCGGCGGAAGCGTCAGATCCGGCACCTGCCATGTCGGTCGCGGGGCCCACGGCCCCGATCCGCGCGGCGTTGGACGAAGTCACGGCGTTGCGCGACCGGCTGGCTTCCCGCGAACGCGAATTGGACGACCGGGAGCGGGCCATCGACGCGGCGCAAGCTTTGGTCGAGGCACGCCTGAGCGAGCTTGAAGCCGCCGAGGCCCGTCTTGAAGCCCTGATCCAGACGTCGGATAGCGCGGCCGAGGGGGATTTGGCCCGGCTCACACAGGTCTATGAGACCATGGATCCGGACCAGGCGGCGGAGCTGTTCGAGCAGATGGACGCCAACTTCGCCGCCGGTTTCCTGACCCGGATGGCGCCGGGCGTCAGTGCCGACATCATGACGGAGCTCGACCCGGCGACAGCTTATGCGATTTCCATTGTCATCGCGACGCGAAATGCCGCGGCACCGACGCTGCAGCCTCCAGACGTCAGCCCCGATTCCGACACTGAATCTTAAGTCTTAGCTGCCAAATCTGATAGCAGCGCAGGAGAATCCGCAATGCTTGGAATCGTTGGAATTGTCGTTGTGCTCGCCATGGTTTTTGGCGGCTACAGCCTGGCCGGCGGAAAATTCGGCATCATCATCAAGGCGCTTCCGTTCGAGATGATGATGATCATGGGGGCCGCCACCGGTGCCTTTCTGATTTCCAACAACAAGGGCACCATCAAGGCCACCGTCAGCGGTTTGAAGAAAGTCTTCGCAGGACCTGCCTGGAAAGATGAGGATTATCGAGATCTTCTGTGCCTGATGTTCGAGCTCATTCGCCTCCAGCGTCAGAATGCGGTTGCCGTCGAAGAGCATATCGAAAACCCGGAGGGCTCCGAGATTTTCGGGCGCTACCCGAAAATTCTGAAGGATCACGAAGCCGTCGAGCTGATTTGCGACACGATGCGTTCTGCGGCGATGAACTACAACGATCCTCACCAGGTCGAGGAAGTGCTCGACAAACGTCTCGAGCAAAACGTGCACCACCAGATGCATGGCAGCCACGCGATGCAAACCGTGGCGGACGGCCTTCCGGCCCTTGGGATTGTTGCCGCGGTGCTTGGCGTGATCAAGACGATGGCGTCCATCGATCAACCACCGGAGATCCTTGGTGGCCTGATTGGCGGAGCCCTTGTCGGCACATTTCTCGGTGTGTTTCTGGCCTACGGTTTCGTCGGCCCGTTTGCGGCAAAAATGAAGACGGTGATCGAAGAAGATCATCAGTTCTACCTCATGATCCGTGAGGTACTGATCGCCAATCTGCACAACCACGCCACCAATATTTGCATCGAGGTTGGCCGCCAGAACGCCCCCCATGACGTGCGGCCGGACTTCAATGACCTGGAGGAGGCGCTGCGTGGCCTCAAAGCCGCATGACGATCCGGTTCTTGGCGACACTCTTCTTGCTGGCGCTGGCCACACCTGCCGCGAGCCAAACCATCCGTGTGCAAAGCGGCGATCATCCCACATTCACACGGCTGGTCCTGCAGATCGGCACCGATCGAGACTGGGACTTGCAACAGAACAATGCTGAGCAATGGCAAGTGACGCTGTCCCCGGATGTCGAAGCGTTCGACACGTCCCGAAGTTTTGATCTCATCCAACGAACCCGCCTTCAGGACCTGAGCGGCGACGGAGTGCTTGTGCTCGATTTGGCCTGCTCTTGTGGCGTCACCGCGTCGCGGTATGACGGGCAATATCTGGTGATCGATATCGCCGACCCAGATCCAAATGTGGCGCAATCCGTTACGGAAGCTGTCGACCGCCGCCTTGCCGAAGCGGCGGAAGCGGCTCGTAATGCCGCCGCTTCGCTCCCCGACCTCGCTTCTCTTCTGACATCCCCCTCCTCGCTACCGGACATTGCCGGAACGCGTGCTGTTGATCCGATCATTCCCGTGGAAGACGATATCGGCGACACCGCGCCTGCAGATGCGCCTAATCCCCGGCTGGCGGAGGCCGCCGAGATCATGGCCGAGCAACTTGCCCGCGCAGCGGCGTCCGGGCTGTTGGACACCTCGCTGGACCAGCCCTTCAGCATCGCCGACCCGGTCGATGAACCCGTTGCCTTGGCGGAAGCTGCGGCGGAAGTGCCCGAACGACCGCAACCGGGCCCCGTCGAAGAGGAATCTGAATCGGAACCCGCCACTTCCGACGAGGTTCCGGTTCGGGCAGAAACCGCCTTCGACGACACGATACAATTGCAACTCACCGTTCTGAACCCACGCATTCCCGGCGCCTGCCGTGGGGATGCATTTGATGCGCGCGATTGGGCGTCCGGGGTGGGCTTTGACCAGGGCCTGGGAGCACTTCGGACCGAGATTTTCAATGATCGCGACGTACTGACCGAGGACGGCGCGATGGCCTTGGTCCGTCATTATCTGCATTTTGGATTTGGCGCGGAAGCCAGGTTCTGGCTAGAGCAACTTCCCGACCCACCCGCGCATTACCTGCATGTCTCCGCATTGGTGGACGGGGCAGACGCGGCACCATTCCCAAGCGTTGAAACGCCGTCGCTCTGTTCGCAAGGTGAGCTCCTGTGGCGTTACCTGGGCGGCGCCGTCATCGGAGACTTGCTGGACGAGAACGTAGCCGCCATTCAACGGGCTTTCATGGATTTGCCACCGGGTTTGCGTGACAATGTGGGGCCGCGCCTTGCCGCGCGTCTGATAGACGGTGGCCACACGCCCGCAGCAATCAATGTGCGCGATGCGCTGCATCGCGGTGGCCGGATCGACGGCGGCCTTCTGACAGCACTCGACCTTAGCCTGGGCATGGAGCCTGAAAACGGCACCAACGCAACACGCGTTGCCTTGGCCGAAGCGCTGCGCGATGATGGTGCAAACCCCGTGACTCTGATGACGGAAGCCCTGGCTTTCGACCGGCGTACGGGCGCTTTACCGTCTCCGCCGCGCATCACTGCCGCCGAAGCGCTGATCCGCGAAGTCGGAACCGGCACCGAGACCGATAGGCTCTGGCAGGAAATCCTGCTGGCGCATGCCGCGATCGGCGATATCGATCAGGCATTGGTGATGCTTGGCGACACGGTCCGGGGGCCGGCGGCACGGGCCGCCGCATTGTCTGAGTTGATCCAGGAACGGGTCAGCGTCGGCGACACGGCGGCCCTTGTGATCCTTGCCTACACCTACGGCCCCCAGTGGCGCCCCGAAGGATCCGCTGACGGACGCGCACAGGTGCAGGCCATCGCGGCTCTCCGCGCCGAAGGCCTTTACGAGGCTGCCAATATCCTCCGCGATGTGCGACGTCCGTTGATCTTGCCGGCGCCGGATGCCCCCCCTCCCACGTCACGAGATGAGGCCACAGATGCCTGGGAGGCACGGGACTGGACCCGATTGATGAGCGTCAGCACCGGCCCGCATGCCGAGATCGCGGCGCGCATGACGGAGCTTGGCGCTCCTCAGGACGCGGCATCATCGGAACCTCTTTTTGCACCTGACCTCGATGCGCTTTCGGACACTCTCATCGACAGCCGTGCCCTGCGCGATGCCGTCGCGGCCCTCTTGGACCAACCAACCCCGCCGTAATTCTGCAAAATCGGATTGACCCCTCATGACATTTTCGCCCCTCTCCAAACGCCCCCCCGCTTGGGCCAAACTATTGGCGAGCCTCCTCTGCGTGTCGGCCACCCCGTCCGTTTCGGTGGCGATCCCCCAGCACGGCGGGTTGTCCAACATATGCCACTCACAAATCATGTGCGGACCGGGCCTTCCGAAGATCTCTACTGCCACGGCATTGGTGCCGTCGCACGAAACCGGGGCCCGAAATCCGCATGTCAGCCAGGCCCCCGCCCGCAGTATCCGCCCAAGCCTGCGGCCTACCCGCACTCGAGTCGCGAACCAACTTGGCCACCTGAACGCACCTCCCACCGCTCCTGGGCATGCGGGGGCACATTGATGATCTCGGCCAAGGCCCTTTTCCAGCCAACGATCCTGTTTGCCCTGGCGTTGATGGCGGTCATCGTGATGATGATCCTGCCGGTTCCATCCTTCATTCTGGATCTCGGGCTGGCGGCGTCATTTGGGCTGGCCATCCTGATCTTCACGGTCACGCTCTTCATCGAGCGGCCGCTGGATTTTTCGGCGTTTCCCACCGTGCTTCTGGCCTCCCTGATGCTTCGTTTGTCACTCAACGTGTCATCTACCAAGTTGATAATTGGACAGGGCCACACCGGCACCGATGCGGCCGGCGGCGTGATCGAGGGCTTCGCGATGTTCGTGATCGGTGGGTCGGTTGTGATGGGCCTCGTGATCTTCTGCGTCCTTCTGATCGTGAACTTCATCGTCATCAACAAGGGCGCCGCGCGGATGGCCGAAGTTGGCGCGCGGTTCGCACTCGACGGCATGCCGGGCAAACAACTCGCCATCGATAGCGACATGGCCGCTGGTGCGATCGATCACAACGAGGCCAAATCCCGTCGTGAACGGGAACAGGCGGAGACGACGTTCTTCGGGTCTCTCGATGGTGCGTCGAAATTCGTCAAAGGGGATGCAATCGCCGGTCTGCTGATCACGCTTCTCAACCTCGTCGTCGGGCTGATCATGGGCGTCACAATGCACGGAATGCCTCTCGCGCAGGCGTTCGAAACCTACACTATTCTGACGGTCGGAGACGGGCTGGTGAGCCAGATTCCGGCGGTTATCATCGCTATCGCCTCCGCGCTGTTGCTGGCGCGCGGCGGGGCGACCGGTGCCACCGATACGGCGCTGCTGTCGCAACTCGGCCGGCATCCCTCGGCATTGGCGACCGTTGGCATCCTCATGGGCATCTTTGGCCTGGTGCCCGGCCTTCCATTGTCCCCTTTCATGCTTGGCGCAATTGCGCTCTGCGGCGCCGCTTGGTGGCGCTCGAAGACGATGGCGGCAGAGGGCGCGCATGAAA
Source organism: uncultured Roseicyclus sp. (assembly GCA_947494975.1). GTDB lineage: Bacteria > Pseudomonadota > Alphaproteobacteria > Rhodobacterales > Rhodobacteraceae > Gymnodinialimonas. The sequence continues at coordinate 271,049 of CANLXA010000005.1, forward strand.
GCGCGGTTGAGGCGGCCGCCCTGGAAGCGCCCAAGGAGACAACCGGCGACCTGCTTGATCTCGACGACATCCACATCGAGTTTTCGCCGGACCTTGTGAGCCTCGCCCTCGACCCCGCCACGGGGCTCGACGCCCGCATCAAGAACATGCGGGAACACCTGGCTCGGGCCTTTGGTGTGATCCTGCCCGAGATGCGGCTGACTGATCGCGGGGATTTGCCGCCGGGCACTTATTCGATCCGGCTCTTGGGGGTCGAGCACGCGACCGCATCTTTGAACCCAGCGCGTGTGTTGATGCTGACCCAGGATGGCGCGGTCGACCTGCCGGAAGGCGAGGAGACAACGGAGCCGGTATATGGTGCCCCCGCCCGCTGGATCGATTCTCGGGACCGGGAACGCGCCGCCCTTGCCGGCATGACGGTCGTGACCCCGTCCGAGGTATTGGCGACCCATCTTCTGGAGGTGCTCAAGCGGAACCTGTCGCGTCTGTTGACGTTCAAGACGTTGCAGCGACAACTCGATGCCTTCGTCACCCTCTCGGACGGCACGCGGGCCGAGGAAAACCGGCGTTTGCTCGACGAGTTGGTGCCCGACAAGGTTCCTCTCGATCTCCTGCACGCGATCCTCAGGCTGTTACTAGCGGAACAGGTTTCCATCCGGAACCTTCCGCTGATCCTGGAGGCCATCGCAGAAGCTCGCGGCACGTCACCCCAACCCGAAATGATCTGTGAACACGTGCGGCAAAGGCTCGGGTTCCAGCTGATTGCCGAAATGAAACGCAGCGACGGGACACTGCCTCTGGTCCAGCTGGCCGGAGAGTGGGAGGAGGTTTTCCTGCGCTATCAGATCGGTGGCGACGGTGGTTTGCCGGAAATCGCCCTGCCACCCGAGGAGTTCAACGCCTTGGCAAAATCGGTTGGTGACAAGGTCGCTTCTGCCAGCGAGAAGGGCAACTATCCCGCGGTCGTGACATCTGCGCTTCGCCGCCGCTTCCTGCGCACGGTTTTGTCGGCCCGCGGTATTCCCAACCCGGTTCTGTCGTTTGAGGAAATCGGGCTGGAGGCCAAGCCCGCCTTGGTCGGGCTCGCTTCACCATGACGGACATGCTGGCACAGATCCTGTCGCTTTCGCAGGTCTGGCTGGCCACCGGCCTTGCCGTTTTTCTGCGCATCGGCGCGTGCTTCATCGTATTGCCGGGACTGGGCGAGCAGATGATTCCGATGCGCGTCCGACTGGGCGCTGCATTGGCCTTTACAGTGTTTCTCACACCGGCGCTCCTGCCGGAACTGAATGTCACCGACACGATTCCATCGCTGAGCACCTTTTATTCGGAGGCGTTGGCGGGGTTGATCCTTGGCCTTGCCCTGCGCCTCCTCGTCCATGCGCTCCAGATCGCAGGGGTGATCGCCGCACAATCGACGTCACTGAGCCAGATCATGGGCGGCGCGTCACCGGACCCGCAACCTGCGATGGGCGCCATCTTGATGCTCGGCGGGCTGACACTGGCGTTGATTTCTGGATTGCATATTCATCTGGTCGGCACGTTTTTGAGATCCTACGACGTGCTTCCCTTCGGCGATCTGCCGGGCCCCCGTGATCTGGGCGCTTGGGGCATTGACCAGGTCCGGGAGAGCTTCGGCCTTGCCCTGTCGCTGGCCGCACCATTTCTGATTGCATCCCTGCTATACAACGTGGCGCTTGGCGTGATCAACAAGGCCATGCCGCAACTCATGGTGGCCTTCGTTGGCGCACCCGCGATCACCTGGGGCGGCTTGGTTCTGTTGCTGGTCACAACGCCCTTCATCCTGCCAATCTGGCTCCACGCATTTGAAGGGGCGCTTGCCGCGCCGCTTGGCCCGAGATGAGCGAGGAGGACACCAGCCCAGCCGATAAGCCGCACGAGCCAACACCCAAGAAGATGGAGGAGGCGCGGAAGAAAGGCGAGATCGTACGCTCCGCGGATCTCAATACCGCAATCGTCTATGGCGGGTTCTTGCTGTCGGGCGCCATGCTGGCGCCGTGGATGATGCAAACGATTGGTCAACTGACACACTCCGCCCTCGGACGGGCCGATGTATTGGCACCGCTCATCCTCGGGCCCGGTGGGGATGGTCCGGCCGTTGGTCTTTTGTCTGGATCACTTCTCTCAACGGCCGCGGCCACGATGATCCCGGCGGGCCTGTTGCTGGTCGCCCTGATGGCGCAACAGGCCCTGATTTTCACGCCGTCCAAGCTTGCGCCCAAACTGAACCGCATATCCCCCATTCAGAACGCCAAGCAGAAATTTGGCTCGCAAGGGTTGTTCCAATTCGCGAAGTCAGCCGTGAAGCTCGCCTTGGTGTCCCTCTTCCTTGCGCTTTATCTGTGGGCCCGGGCGGAAACGATCCTTGCCTCGATCTACGCCTCGCCGGGGCAAATCCTTCAGCTGCTTGGTCGACTGTCGATGGACTTTCTGATCGTCGTGGTCGGGATGACAGCCGTGATCGGCGGTGTGGATTGGTTCTGGGAATGGGGTCAGTTACGGCAACGCAACCGCATGACGCGCCAGGAATTGGTGGACGAGGCCAAGACCTCGGAAGGCGACCCACATATGAAGCAAGAACGCCGACAGCGGGGCCAGGCGATCGCGATGAACCAGATGATCAGCGACGTCCCGACGGCCGATGTCGTTGTGGTCAACCCGACACATTACGCCGTCGCCTTGAAATGGGACCGCGCCGGTGGTGGCGTTCCGACCTGTGTAGCTAAAGGTGTGGACGACGTCGCAAAACGAATCCGAGAAGCCGCCGCGGAAGGTGGCGTTCCGATCTTTTCCGACCCACCCACGGCCCGCGCGCTCCATGCATCCATCGAATTGGGACAGCCCATCCTACCGGATCAATACAAGGCCGTGGCCGCTGCGATCAGGTTTGCGGATCTGATGCGCGTGAAGGCCCGGAAGCAGCGCAGATGAGCAAAGATCAACGGATGGCGAGACTTCAGGAGGTGGCCGGTTTGATGGCGGACAGGGCCCTTGCGCCCGTCGCTGAAGCAACTGCGAATATGCGCGCGATCGAGGCGCGGATCGCAGACATAGCGGTCCATCGCGGCAAGCTGTCCCGGGCAACCGATGATCCGGCCTTGGCGGGCCCCATGCTGGCACAAGCCGAGCGTCTGCGCGTATTGCAGGCCGCGGCGCTTACCGAATTGGCGAAGGCCCGCGTTGCCTTGGACATTGCCAGGAAGGATGCGTCGAGGGCCGTTGGTCGGGACCAAGCGCTCAAGAAGATCGCCGAGCGCAAGGTGCTGACGGCCCTGAAGGAACGACGCCGGCGCCACTTGTCCTAGGGCTCAGGCGTCCTGGCGCGTGATATCGGTGATCAGCACCTCGTGGACGACGCCGCTGCCGAGGATTCCGACGGCCGCCTCGTTCAACGCTTCTCGCAGCGGTGCCATGGCCGCGGCCTCGGTAAAGCTGCCGTCAAAGCCGCCGGCATTCGCATGGGCGAAAAGTACTCTGAGGAACCCATCCCGTAGGCGGGGCTCTCTGTTGAAGACATAGCTGTTCTGCCCGGTATCCACCTCGATCGTCAGGCCTAGTACCACAAGCGATCTCACTGCACCGTTGCGGACGATCGGGACGACGAACTGATTGCTCAACCGGACATATTCCGTACCTTCGCCCGTCTGCTCGACACGGGGCGGGTCGGACTCGTCCGCATGTTCTTCGTCGCCGTGACTGTCGTTGCCCTCGGCGTGTTCACCCTCCGGCGCGGACTCCGTGTCAGCCGCTGCGTTATCTGAACCGCCAGACATAACGAGTCCGGCACCCACACCGCCTCCAAGGCCGACGAGCAGCAAGATTATCGGGATCAAGAGCCGCATCATTGCGCGCTTCCTTTCTCATATAAGATGTTCAGAACGGCAGGACGGCGTCGGCCACTTCCTGGCCGTAGCGCGGCCGCTGTACGTCAGTGATAAGGCCGCGACCACCATAAGAAATCCGTGCCGCCGCGATCCGATCATAGGCGACTGAATTCTGGCGCGAGATATCTTCTGGGCGCACATAACCCGACACCAGCAATTCACGCACTTCGTTGTTCACGCGGACTTCCTGGCTGCCCTCGATCCGCAGGACTCCGTTTTGCAGGACCTCCGTGATGGTGGCCGCAACCCGCAGGGTCAGCTCTTCATTTCGCCGGACAGATCCTTCACCGGCCGATCGGCTTGTGCTGCCCAGTTCGACCGCATCAGCAAGGCTACCGCCTTGGGACAGCATCCCGTCAATCCGCTGCGGGATGCCGAACAGATTGGGGATCCCCATCTGCTCGGATCCGGACCGCTCCCGCTCGGACGAATTGGAAAATTCCGCACTATCATCGATCTCGATGATAACTGTCAGGATGTCCCCACGCAGGCTGGCCCGCCGATCCCCCAGCAAGGACGCGCGGCCTGCGGTCCAAAGCGACGCACCTTCGGCCCGGTCCGGGACGTCGCGAGCGTCCGGCAACGGGATCACGTTCATCGCGAACACCTCGTTTCCGTCCGCGGGCGAGGTCAGATCCGGCGTTCGGCCGATATCGGAAAGCCGACCGCAGGACACAAGAGTGACAAGAGCGATGCAAAAGATTGCGAGGGTAAGCGTGTTCATCGATTGGGTCCAACGGTGACAAGGCCCGGCTGGGAAGCCGTGGCGGTAACGGTCTGACGGGAGTTGAGGTTGATGACGCGGAGCGTCTCGCCTTCGGCGGCACGGTCAAGTGCGCGGCCCTCGGTCAGGATAAGAAGCCCGCCGTAATTGTAGCGGAGGGACACGATTTCATTGCGTTCGACGATCGCGGGCGGGCGTAGATCCCCCGCGCGGATCGGACGCCCGGGATAGAGGTTGATGCGTGCCTCCATCCCGATTGCGTCTGCCACATCACCCAGCGCGCCAGGTGTAGCTCCCTCGATGATGTCCACATCGGCGGGTCCGATCAGCGTGGCGCCACGGATCGTGCCTGCCGCAATAACGGTGTCTTGCGCCGCGGCAGGGCCGGCCAGCGCCAGCATCAACAGGATCCACCGCATCAGCGCACCTGCGTGGTTGCGCCGAGCATCTGATCGGCAGCGGTCAGAACCTTGGCGTTCAGCTCGTATCCGCGCTGCGCCTCGATCAGGTCGGTTATCTCGCGCACGGCATCGACGGACGATTGTTCGACGTATCCCTGCCGCAATGTACCAAGGCCGTCTTCCCCGGGCTGCGCGGCCAAAGGCGGGCCCGATGCCCCGGTTTCCAGAAACAGATTGGATCCGATCGCCTCCAGGCCGTTATCGTTGGAAAATCCAACAAGATTGAATTGACCGAGCAGCTGCGGCTCGACCTCACCCAGGAAAGACGCATAGACCTCACCCTGCGCATTGATCGAGATATCACGGGCGTCGCGGGGGATGGTGATCCCGGGGTTCACTTCGAAGCCGTCGGCCGTCACGATTAGGCCGTCACCGGTGCGCTGCAACGCCCCGTCGCGGGTGTAGGCGGCCTCCCCGGACGGCAGTGTGACCTCCAGGTAACCGCGGCCCTCGATGGCCACGTCCAGCTGCCCCCCTGTGGCCGCAACGGTGCCCTGTTCCCACGTGACAGTGACGGCGGCGGGGCGAACACCCAAACCGATCTGCACACCGGCGGGCACCACGGTGCCGTCCGTTGCGTTGATCGCGCCGGCGCGGGTCATCTGCTGATAATGCAGATCGGCAAAGTCGGCGCGTCGCGGGCTGTAACCCGTCGTCGACATGTTGGCGATGTTGTTCGAAATCACGTCCACACGCATCTGTTGCGCGCTCATGCCGGTGGCGGCGATATCCAAGGCTCTCATAGGGTTATCCTTTCTGGAGTATCACTGCCCGCCGGCAGTGCGCAGGAAGTCGCGGATGCGACGGTCTTCGGATTCCATGAAGCTCTGACCCAATTCATAGGCGCGCTGAACTTCGATCATTCGGGCGATCTGGGTGACGGCATCCACGTTGGATTGCTCCAGAAACCCTTGCATCACACGCGCGTTTTCGGCGGCCACGTAGCCGCTTTCAGCGGTGAAGGCGGTGCCCGATTGCCGCGACAATTCGAGCGGGTCATTGGGCATATAGAGGCCAATCACCGTCAGGGGCTGATTGTCCGCAGAAATCGTCCCGTCTGAGGCCAGTGCGACGGACCGCGCATTGGGTGGCACGAACACCGGCGCCCTCCCCTGGTCGAGCAATCGATGGCCTTCAGCCGTAACCAGTTCGCCGACTTCGTTGCGGATGAACGCACCCGCCCGCGACAGGGCCTCGCCCCGGGGCGTGTCGATCAGGAAGAACCCCTCGCCCTCAATGGCAAAGTCGAATTCGCCGCCGGTCTGCTGCAACGCGCCCTGCTGGTCGGAGATCATGCGCCCGGTGGCGGTCCCCATGCTGAGCGACGGCTCCCCCCGCCCGGTGGCCGCCACATGCTCGGCAAAGATGATGCCTTCGGCGCGATATCCGGTCGTGGAGATATTGGCGATGTTGTTGGCCACGACCGACATTTCGCGCATCAGGCCAGACAGCCGGGTGAGGGACGTATATCCAGGGTTATCCATGGCCTACATCCCCGCAATGATTGGAATAAGGGTGTCGGAAAAATAGGATGTGAGCGATTGGGTCATGAACCCCATCGAGGCCCAGAACACGACCACGATCGCTGCGAGCTTGGGCACGAAGGTCAGCGTCATTTCCTGCACGCTTGTCAGCGCCTGAAACAGGCCCACCAAAACGCCGGAGATCAGCGCGGCTGCTAGGATCGGCGTGGAGATCACCACCGAAATCCAGAGCCCCTGGCGAAGCGTATCGAAAAAAACCATTTCGTCCATTGGCTCAGACCGGCATCCGCAGGATTTCCTGATACGCTTCCACAACGCGATCCCGGATGGTGACGGCGGTTTCCACGGCCAGTTCGGTTTGCGCCAGCGCGGTGACGAGGGAATGCGGATCCGCGCCGGTGGTCATGGCGGCGGTGGCCTGCGCTTCACCCTGGGCGACGGTTTCCGCAAAGGATGTGACGGCCTGCGTAAACGCATTGCCGTTCTGCGGCTCTGCCGTTGGTGGGGTCAGGCGTGGCTGAGCGTAGGCCTGTGCGGCCATTGCTTGACGAATATCCATCCGGGATTCTCCTCAGACGTGGTGGGTTGGGCGCTATCGGCGCAAGAGTTCGTTCAGGGAAGAGGACATCTGCCGGATCTGGTCAAAGATCCGCAGGTTGGCTTCATACGACCGCTGCGCTTCCCGCGCATCGGCCAGTTCTATGACAAGATCGACATTCGACCCTTCGTAATGTCCGGTTTCATCCGCCATCGGATGGGCCGGATCGAACATCATCGGCAAAACAGTTTGATCGAGGCGTACGGGGCCGGGCCGCACCGCGCCTTCCGGTGCACCCATGGCACGCTCCGTCTCGAAACTCGTGATCTTCCGGCGATATCCGGGCGTATCCGCATTCGCGATATTCTCGGACACATGAGTAATCCGCTGCGCTTGCGTCCGCATTCCTGAAGCCGCGACCGACAATGCACTGGAGAAATCTGTCATATCATGCCCCCTAGCGCCCGATGCTTGTGCGCAGGATCGACATGGCCGAGCCATAGACCCGAAGCGCACGATCATGGGCGCGCTGTGCCTCGATCCCGCGAAGCATCTCGAATTCAAGGGAAACCGTGTTGCCATTCGGCGAGGCCGGCGTTCCGGCATCAATGACCCGCATCGGCATCTCGCCCCGGCCCATGCGGTTTTCGGCAGTCATGGCACGCCAGGTTTCAGCGAAATCGGCGACGTCACGGGCGCGATATCCCGGCGTATCGGCATTCGCGATATTCTGCGCAACCACTGCCTGCCTGGACGCGGAATGGCGCGCTTGGGCACCAGCGAGCTGAAAAATCTCAAGCCTATCGAACATTTTGGGGTTCTCCCATCTCGGCTACACGAAGGCTTAAGAGTGATTCCTTTAGATTCGGTAATTGAGGCGATTCAAATGCGCCGTTTGCCGGAGAACCCGCGATGGAACACAATCATACCTTCGATGCATTCGACCAACTCCGCGCCCAATTGCGCCTGATCAAGACGGCGCAGGCCGTTGGAACCGTCACCACACTTGGGCGTGATTGCGTTACCGTTTCCGGATTGGATCGGGTGGCAGCTCTCGGGGATCGCGTCAGATTGGGCGTTGATCTCAAGGGGGAGATCCTTGGCATCGAGGCCGGCTCCGCCCGCGTGATGCCCGAAGGCCCTGCTGATGGTTTGCATCTGGGCGCGGAGGTCACCCATCTCGGTCCGCCCACCATCTCTCCTCACGATGGTTGGTTGGGCCGCGTCCTTGACCCGGACGGCCAGCCGATGGACGGCCGGGCGTTATTCCCAGGTCCCCGCGCCTACCCATTGATGGCGTCGCCGCCGTCCCCCGCGTCACGGCGGGGTTTGGGGGAACGCCTTCGCACCGGTTTTGCCGTGTTCGACACCCTCCTTCCAATCGTGCGGGGGCAGAGGCTTGGCCTCTTTGCCGGGTCCGGCGTGGGGAAATCCCGGCTGACTGCAGCATTGGCCCAAGGGATGACTGCCGATGTCGTCGTCATCGGACTCATCGGCGAACGGGGGCGCGAAGTCCGGGATTTTGTAGCCGAGACATTGGGGCCAGAGGGCCTCGCGCGCGCCGTGATCATCGCCGCGACGTCCGACAGGCCAGCCCTGACGCGGGCACGCGCCGCTCATTCGATGATGGCGGTGGCCGAGTATTTCCGGGATCAGGGCAAGCATGTTCTGGTACTGGCGGATTCGATCACGCGGTTCGCCGAAGCGCATCGCGAAGTGGCCGCCGCCGCTGGAGAACCCTTCGGCCCCAACGGCTTTCCGGCCTCCATGGCGCAAAGCGTGATGGGCCTTGCCGAACGCGCCGGGCCGGGTGCGAGCCATCAGGGCGATATCACGGCGATCCTGTCCGTTCTGGTTGCCGGGTCCGATATGGATGGTCCAGTGGCCGATGTGATGCGCGGCGTTCTGGACGGTCATGTCGTGCTATCGCGCGAAATTGCGGAACGCGGGCGCTATCCTGCCATCGACTTGCTCCGCTCCGTCAGCCGGTCGCTGCCGAATGCCGCCAGTTCGGATGAAAACGCCAAGATTTCGCGTGCCCGCCAACTTCTGGGGGCCTATGACCGCGCCGAGATGATGGTGCAGGCCGGGCTCTATACGCCCGGGACGGATGCAATGACGGACGGAGCCGTCAAAGTGCACGAGGCCCTGGACGCCTTCATTGGCGAAGCCGCTGGAGCCGATATAGGGGCCAGCTTTCTGAATCTATCCAAAGTTCTCGCGTCGGCTGATCTTCCGAAAACAAAGGGAAGTACCTGATGGCACAGTCCGGTACGGCGGAGCCTATGCGAGATTTTGCAGAAGGACGAGAGCAGAGGCACCCGGAGTGAGAGCCGATGGACCGGCGGCGATCTGCGCTTGCAACGTAAAGGCCCGCACCAACTCATCCACACGTTCCGGGTCGGCCAAATCAGCGAAATCGGATGTTCCAAGAACCCGTTCGGAGGCCTTGCGGAATTCCCCCAATTGCTGGTCCAGATCCAGGGTTCCGATGAATGTCGGGAGCGCAAATGCGGTCTCGAAAACGCGCCGCAGCGGCGGATTGCCCATCATGCTGAACCACGCCGTCGTGTCGCTGACGCCGCTGCCCGCGATCTCGGGCACTTCACGAACAGCCGTCAATGCAAGACGCATGTCGGAATCTTGCTCACCTACGGCAATTTCGAACGACTGGCGTTCAAACCTGGCCAGGATACGCTCAGCGAAGGCCGGGGATTGAGTGCGCGGTGGCAGAGATGTCCCGAAACCGAATGCCTCTGAAAACGCGCGGTACCGTTTGTCGGCCAACCGGTTGGCCAAGGCACCGTCGTTGTCTACCCCATCGGCAAGTACTTTCTCGATAAAGGCACGATTTGGGATGTCGTCCTGCAGGCCATACGCCCCTAAAGCCACGCGCATCAGCCTGAAATCCGACGTCAGGTCTGCTGGCGTGGTAATCGATCCGATTTTCTCGCGAAAGTACTCCCGATCTCGCGCCTGGGCGGGCGAGTCGGCATAGCGGCTTTGCTGCGTCTCCAAACTGGATTGAAGAAATCGCCAACCGGCGAACCCGCCAAGCGGAATGACGGGTTGGAATGTCATGCTTGCCCGGCCGCGAGCAACCGCTCTTCGCGAGCCAGTAGACCGCGCAAAGATTTCAGGGTCTGATAAACTTGCCCCTCGACAAGATACTCCGTGGCCTTGGACAGCAAGGCGCGGCTATCAGGATCGGTAAACACCTGACTCAGTTGTTCCATTCCGCGCAGGAGTTGCGCCTTCGCATCCTCGATCTCAGCGTCGCCGGACAGCACCAGTTGTGCGATGTAGCAGACCCGACGAACCGGTGTATTCGCCTCCTCCGGGTGGATGGCGTCGCGCAAGCGCAGGATTTTTGCGTCCGGAGTGACGATGGATAAACGCGTGCGTCGATCACCATTCTCAATCACCGCACCGTTCACCAGGACCCGTTCTTTGGGCCCGAGTTTAAGGACAAGGCCACTCATTCGGACACCTCCTGTCCACCCAATCCGCGCATCACGGCGGTATTGATATCAACGAGGGCAGCCAAAGCCTCACGGTCGTTGAGTGCCTTGCGCGATTGCAGGAGCGAAAACTCGGCCAAGTAAAACAATTGGGCGCGCAGCCCTTGCGGCAAGCCGTTTTCACTATCGGCAAGATCCGAGGCAAGGATCGTCCAAAGCTTGCGGTTTTCATGGAGAGCTTGAGCGCGGTCGGTCATGGGGGTGTCGGGGCTGCGGGCGCGGTTCAGGCGCGCAGTGACGTGTTGAAACGCTGCGTATTCGGTTCCGCGGTCCGTTCGAACGGGCGTCGCGGAGGCGGCGTAGGCGGTCTGGGCGAGCGAGGTGGAAAACACGAGGATGCTCCTTGAGCGGGCTGTATCTGGGCAACGAACGTTGCGTGGTGCGGTCGAAGGGTCGGTCAGACCGCACGAAACAAATCATCGGGTATCGCTGGGGCGCGATGACCGCGCCCCAGCGAAAGATCGGGTTACCTGAACAGCGACAGGATGTTCTGCGGTGCCTGGTTGGCGATCGACAGCGACTGCGTTGCAAGCTGCTGCTGCACCTGAAGGGCCTGCAGCCGTGCGGATGCCGCCTCCATGTCCGCGTCTACCAACGTGCCGATCCCGGATTTCAGCGAGTCCACCAGTTTGCCCACGAAGTCAGACTGCGTCTCGATCCGCCCCTGGACGGAGCCGAAGTTTGCAGCCGAGTCGATGGAGTTCTGGATCAGCGTCTCGATGTTCGCCAACGCGGAATTCGCACCTTCGTTGGTCGTCACATCGATGTTGTCGAGGCCAAAGAGGCCGCCGGAGGCTTCACCACCCGCCTGACCTGCATCGGTCAGCGTCATGGTTGCGCCGGCACCGGCATCTGACCCGTCATAGTCGACCAGCACTTTCCATGCTCCAGTGGCGTCGTCTTGGGCGACGCTGGTTGTCACGCCGATTTCACCGCCGGAATCGATGGCGGTTTTCAGGCCACGCGCCACGTCTTCCATCGTTTCGCCCTTGCCGGCGACGTATTCATAGGCACCACCATTGACGTTGATGCGGTATCCGTCGCCTTCGTTCACCTTGGCGGTCGTGGAAAGTTCCACTTCCTCAGCGCGATACACCAGCGTAGCGGCACCTGCACCAGCAGTGGCCCCCACGTTTTCAGACGTGTCGCCGTTGTTTACCGCGGCGATGGTGTTCGTCGCGCCGGAATTCCAGCTGACATCGAATTCAGCGAAGGAGTTGGTGTTGCGCAATTCAAGCGTGGCACCGGTGCCCGCCGCGGCGATACCTGTCAGGCCGGCTTGGTTGATCTGACCACGAAGGGCATCAATCGTCGTCGCGGCGTCGGTGTCGAAGCTCTGGGTGAAGGTCGTCCCGTTCACGGTCAGCGTCAGCGCCTCGTTCGTGGTGCCCGCCATCGTCAACTCAAGGTCGTTGACGGCATTGGTCGAGTCGATTGTCGCCGCACTGGACGTGATGTTGCCGGCCAGCGAGTCACCCGTGCCGAACGTGCCGGAACCGGTGGACAGATCCTGGCGCGCCACCTGGATATTCGCGGCGGTCACCTCGCCATTGCCTGTACGATCGAGCGACGACAGGATGTTCACATCTTCGGTGCCGGTCACAAGATTCAGACCGTTGAATTGCGCGGCATTCACCACCGATCCGATCTGGCCGCGAAGAGCCGCGATATCGGATTGGATCTTTTCGCGGTCGACGTTTTCTTCCTGCGCCGAGACGATCTTGCTTTTGATATCGGTCAGCAGGTCGGTAACGGTTTCAGCGGCGTTCCGGGCAACTGCCACGGTGGATTCACCCAGCGAAAGGCTTTCCTGGATGCCCTTGAATCCCTTCACATCGGATTCCATGACCTTCGAAATCGCCCAGACAGCGGAGTTGTCCTTCGCGGAACCGACGGCTTTACCGGTCGAAATCTGCGATTGTACACCTTGAAGGCTGTTGTTTACGGCTTTCAGAGTTTGCAGCGCGACCATGGCGCTGTTGTTCGTCAGAATGCTGGACATGACGTCCCTTTCCTATGTTTTGCATGGCGTGGTTTTTCACGCCGGTCACAATCAGGTCCCCGCTTTGGCGGAGCCTTGCGAAACGTCTTTCTGACGGCTGCGGGCCGAGGTTTCCGCCCCACGCCACCCGTCTGGGTGCGGTCTCGGTTCTGAGGTGCGGAGGTTAACAGAGCCCTAATCGCAAGATGCTCGATACAAAGGAATTGAATGGCTTTGGCGCTATCCCCGCGCCAGGGTACGCGATGGGGCCTGGCCGCCCGGTCGCGTCTGTCCGGAGGCATCATACGTTGTCAACGTCGTCTGCCGAGCCGTTCCGAGATGCGCGCGCACCTGCGTCACACCCGCCTTCGCGGCCTGAAGCAAATTGGCGTTGCGTTTCGCGGCCGCTGTCACCTGCTCCAGATCCGACAATCCGGCACCCTCCCGTTTCAGGCGCGAGAAGGCACGGTCGAGCGCAACCTCCATGCCGTCAAGTTTATCGATATCCCCGCTCAGGAGCGCCTTACGCTGTATGTCGAGCAGATCACTCACGACGGACACTGCCGATTTTCGAAGGCCAATCATTGCGCCGCCTCCGCGCGCGCCACGAGGGAATCGAAGATCAGTTCCGCCAGTCCAACGCCCCCCTGCCCCGCGATGGCGCGCGCATGTTCGTTGCGGAGCATGGACGTTATCTGTTCTTCGCCGACACCGCCGCCGAAGCTGTCGCGGGCGTCGCCGAAGCCTGCATGTTGAAGCATTTCGGCCAGAAATGCGGCCTCCAGATCTGCCGCGGCGGTGCGCAATTCCGCATGGGGATCATGGGGACGAAGGTCAGCCAAACGGCCGGACGCAGACGCGTCAACGATCGGGGTAAGGGTCGGTATCGTCATCAAACTCTCTCGCATTCGAGGGATTTCAACGGACTTTGGCAGACGGGCGTAAAGAATTCGTAAGGGGCTTTCAGAATAGAGATCGGGGGACATCAACAAGCGGACAGCCAGAATGGATGATCTGTTACAAAGCCTCGGTACGCCAGGGCGCACAGCGATTGGACCTTGGCGCGAAGGCGGGCGGGAGCAGGCCACGGACGCGGAAGCGTTCGACCTCGCCTTCTTCGGAATGCCAGACGCGTCTGCGACCGCCGAAAAGCCGCCGCTGCCGGACGTCGCGCAGGGCACTTCAATTGATCCATTGTTCGGGGCTTCGACCGCACAAACCAGTTCGACCCTCCCGCTATCCACTCTCACCGTACAATTGGGGGATGAGGTGGTATCGCTCGGGACAATGCCCGATGTGGACGTCCGTGGACCCACTTCCGGCGTACCTGCAGAAGGCACGTTCGATCCGCTCGGCTCCAGATTTACACAACCGGGGATGCTGGACGCTGGCGTCGTCACGCCAAGGCCGCGACTGTCGGCAGTGCCAGCCGCCACATCGCCGACCGCCGCCATGGGCTCGACCGGCGTTGATCAACCAACGGGTGCTTCCGCCGGACCGCCGTTTGGCATCGGAACCGGGTCGGGCGACGGCACCTCCGGCCCTGCGCTCGCCATAGAAGGCGCGGTGGCCGAAAGCCCCGGCGCACGGACCCAATCCCCGTTATCCGTTGCGGCAAGCATTACGGGCGGCAAGGGCGCTGCTCCTATTGCCAAGTCACCCGCGCCAGACCTGGCGCTGCCAACACCCGAAGAGTCTGGCATGGTCGGCGCACATCTTCGCACCCGGCCTGATCCGGCGGGCCCTACGCCTGATGATCTCGCCGCGGCTCAAACCGGTTCCGGCCCGCGACAGCAATCAGGAGCCGCATTTGCTCCAACAAACAAGATGCCGCGGATCGAGGCGGCGATCACACCCCGCGCGCCGGAACCTGACGCGTTGACGCAGACGGCCACCGGCGGCGCACACGCGGAAATCAATCCGGCCCATGCGCGGCCTGCGGCTGCGCAAATACCGAGCGCCCCGGGTGTCGCTGCATCGTTGCAGATGCACACAATGTCTGCACCACCACCAAAACAGCGCATCGAGGCCGCCAGCGCAGCCCCTGTCCCGAAAATATCACCTGATGCCTCCCCCGTTCAGGAAGCCGCACCACCGGATCTGCGACCGACCGCGTCAGATTCGGATCGCGTCGGTGAACGGCCGACTTCCGATATGCCGCGCCTGACCGGGGCGGATGTTCTCCCATCGCGGTCCGGGGCCTGGGCGGCACCAACAGTCACTGGCACCGCGCAGCACCTTGGTACGCCACCCGCAGCCACCATCATGAGCACCACTTATGCAGGGATCGATGTCGCGATCGAAACGACAGCGCTGCCGGATCTTGGGTTGAATGCAACGTCCGCAACCGCCCAAACAACCACGCCAACGCTCGGTCTCGGCGCGGCGCCCGCATCGACGCCTGCCACCGCTCAGCTTGTCGCCCATCAGATTGCTGCCGCGTTGTCCGATGGCAGATCCGAGGCCGGGGGGCCGGTTGAACTGACGCTCGACCCGCCCGAATTGGGTCGCCTCCGGATGCACGTCACGGAGATCGCGGGCGTCATGACGTTGACGATTCATGCCGATCGCCCGGAAACGGCGGATCTGATGCGCCGTCACCTCGATCTCCTGGCGCAGGAATTTGCAGAGGCCGGGCTGGATGCCCCCTCGGTGCGGATTTCGCAGGACAATTCCGGCGACCAGGACAATCGACACCAAGGCATGTCCAAACAGACCGATCAAACCGCCGCCATCGCCACTGACGAACTGACCGCCCAAGCCACCGCCCCCCGCACCGGAACCGGCGCGCTTGACCTCAGATTATAGGAGAGAGTCATGGATATCCTTCCCGCCTCGCAGCCCAACCCGACCGGATCTGCCGTGCCCCCGGCCTCCAGCAGCACGACGATCACATCTGATTTCGACATGTTCTTGCGGCTGCTGACCACGCAGATGCAGAATCAGGACCCCCTCAACCCGGCGGATAGCACGGAATACACCGCGCAATTGGCGACGTTCTCCGGCGTCGAACAGCAGGTTCAGACCAACGATCTTCTGCGCGAGCTTCAGGCCAGTTTCACCGCGATGAATATGGGCCAGCTTTCGGGTTGGATCGGGATGGAGGCGCGGGCCGAGATGCCCGTCGACTTCACCGGGGAGCCCACGACGATTCAGACGGCGCCCGCGTCGCTGGCGGACCGTATGGAGCTGATCGTGCGCAACCAGAACGGCGAGGTTGTGGCCAATACGCCGATCCCGCTCACCGATGATCCGATTGAATGGGACGGCCTGGGCAATGATGGCCAGCCACTGCCCAACGGGACCTACACGCTCTCGGCGCAAAGCTGGCTGGGGGAAGACATTCTTGAAGAACGCTCCACCTTTGTCTTTGGCGAAATCGCCGAGGCGCAGACCCTGTCGGGCGAGGTCTGGTTGACGATGGCAAACGGCGTCAGCATCCCGGCCGACAATGTCCAGGCGCTTCGCCGCGGAAGCTAGAACATGCCCACAAGCGCGGCGATGATCACACCCGCCGCGATGCCGCCCACACCCAATGCCACCCGTTCCGGCCAGCGGTTCACCCGCGCCGGTTTTTCCGGATGCGCCTGTGCGATCAATGCGGCCTCGGCCAATTGCGGCAGGCGCGGCCCGAAGCGCGACAACACGATGGCCGTGCGGACCAGATCCCGCACCACGGCCTGCGGCCCGATATTGCGCGCGATGTATTCCTCGACCACCGGGCGCGCCTCGGCCCAGATGTTCAATTCCGGATCAAGCGACCGGCCGACGCCTTCGACAACCACCATGGTGCGTTGCAGGAGGATCAGCTCGGTTCGCGTCTCCATGCCGAAGCGCTCGGTCACCTCGAACAGGTAGGCCAGCAAACGCCCCATCGAAATCCCGCTCGCATCCATGCCGAAGATCGGCTCTCCCACCGAGCGGAGCGCTTGTGCGAACTCCCCGACATCCCGGTCGGGCGGCACATATCCGGCCTCGAAATGCACCTCCGCCACGCGCCGGTAATCCTTGCGTATGAAGCCCATCAGGATCTCGGCATAGACGCGGCGGGTATATTCGTCGATCCGCCCCATGATGCCGAAATCGAGCGCCACCACGTCGCCATTCGGGGCCACCTTCAGGTTGCCCTGATGCATGTCCGCGTGGAAATACCCGTCCCGCAGCGCGTGCCGGAGAAACATCTGCAGCACCGTCGCGCCCAGTTTCCGGCGATCGTGTCCGACGGCATCGATTGCCGTCAGGTCACTCAGCGGCAGGCCGTCGGCCCAGCCCAGCACCATCATCCGGCGCGAGGACAGGCCCCATTCCACCGGCGGCACAACAAAACCGTCGTCGCCCTGCGTATTGGCGGCGAACTCACCCGCGGCGGAGGCCTCGATCCGCAGATCGAGTTCCTGCAAGACAACGCCTTCGAAATGCTCGATCACGTCGCGCGGCCGCAACCGGCGCGATGAGGGCGACAAGGTCTCGACCAAAGCAGCGATCAGGTAGAACGCGTCCACATCCTTGCGGAAGGCCCGCTCGATGCCGGGCCGGAGGATCTTGACCGCAACGTCGCGGCCACCCTCCGTCAAGGTCGCGCGGTGCACCTGCGCGATGGATGCGGCGGCAACCGGATCGGAGAACGCGCTGAATACCTCGCCCAACGGACGCTCCATCTCGATCTCGACAACCTTGCGCGCCTCGCTGGTGGAGAACGGCGGCAGCTTGTCCTGAAGCACCTGCAATTCCAGCGCCATGTCATGGCCCACCACGTCCGGTCGGGTCGACAGGATCTGACCGAACTTGATGTAGGCCGGGCCCAGGGCCGTCAGGGCGCGGGGCACCGGCGGCATGTTCGGATCCCCCCGCAGGCCAAGCCATTTGAACGGCCAACCCAAGACACGCGCCGCCACACGAATAGGCCTGGGCGCGTCGACGGCTTCCAGCACCGCTCCCATGGCACCGGTTCGCTCAAAGGTCGCACCGGTGCGCACCAGCCGCCAGATGTTGTGGGGGCCCCTCACGTCAGAGCTTCCAACCCGAATGCAGCGCCGCGATGCCCATCGACAGGTTGCGGTACTTCACCTGCTCAAAGCCCGCATCCCGGATCATGCCCGCAAACGTCTCCTGATCTGGAAACTTGCGGATCGATTCGACAAGATATTGGTAGCTGTCCCGATCCCCGGCGATCAGCTGTCCCATGCGGGGGATGACGTTGAAGGAATAGAGGTCGTAGAGCTTCTGCATCCCGTCATTGGGCAATTGCGAAAACTCCAGCACCATGAGCCGCCCGCCCGGCTTCAACACACGAAACGCTTCGGACAGCGCGTCGCCAATCCGGGTCACGTTCCGGATGCCGAAGCTGATCGTGTAGGCGTCGAAACTGTTATCGTCGAAAGGCAGTGCCATCGCGTCACCGACAACCCAGCTCAGCTTGTCGGCCATCGCCTCGGCCTCGGCGCGCTTTTCGCCTTCCAGCAGCATCTGCTCGGTCATGTCGAACACGGTCGCTGTCGCGCCCGGCGCGCGCTTGAGAAACCGGAACGCGATATCCCCGGTGCCGCCCGCCACGTCCAGCAGCACCTGGCCGTCGCGCGGGGCCAGCCAATCCATCATCGCATCTTTCCAGATGCGGTGAATGCCCACGCTCATCACGTCGTTCATCACATCGTATTTCGACGCCACGTTCGTGAAGACCCCATGGACCATCCCGGCCTTCTGATCTTCGGCCACATCCTGGAAACCGAAATGCGTTGTTCTGCTGTCGTCGCTCATGGTCCGCCTCAATTCTGCACCAATCTCGATATAGGCTTGCCCTGTCAGAGACAAACGGCCCTGTCGCCGCAGGAGGTGAGCCTGATGGCCGCGCTACATTCCGATTCCTCAATCCCGGCCCGCGCAGATGGCCGAAAGCGGCGTGTCCGCCTCTGGCTTGGTGCCGCCGCGTCTGGTGCAGCGGTATTCATGGCCCTCGGAATGTCCCTGCAAACGTGGGAGCCCTGGCTGACGGCACGGCTTGGAGAAGACAGTTTCGTCGTTCAATTCCTGTTCGAACTCTTCGGCACGGTCCTGATCGCGGTGCCAGTTGTCGGCCTTATCGGCGCGATCTCCGCCCTGGGGGACAATCGCGGCGTGCTCGATGACGAGGGACGTGTCACCCTACGGGTCAGGTCCGGGGCGCGGCGGCTGCACGTGGCGTTGTGTGGAGGCCTTTTCGTTCTCTTCGCCTCCGGTGCGGCGGTTCTCACGGACGAGACGCTCGCCCTGCGCCTGTCGGCTGTCGCCGCGGCCGCATTCACGCCCGTTGCGGCCTACATCATCTGGACCGCGCGCGTCGTCTATGATCGATCCGGGCTTGAAGTCAGCCGCTTCGCCCGCCACCCGCTGCGCCTTGACTGGCGCGATTTGCAGGCCGTGACGTGGGTGGAGGCACACAACCATCACCGACTGGACTTCACCAAGGGCCGTAAAGCCACTATCTCCTCCACCTATGCGGGGGCCAACGTGCTGATCGGCCTGGCAATGAGGATGTTGGCGCGCGATGCCGGAGCTTCCCGAAGTTGAAACCGTCCGCCGCGGGCTTTTGCCCGTGCTCGAAGGCGCGCGCATCGCCAAAGCCACCGTCAATCGCCCCGATTTGCGCTGGCCGTTCCCGGACAACATGGCCGACAGGTTGACCGGCGCGACGGTCACGGCACTCAGGCGGCGATCAAAATACATCCTTGCCGATCTTGATACCGGCGAGACCCTGTTGATCCATCTGGGCATGTCCGGCCGGATGCTGATCTCGGGGGACCAGGTTGGCCAATTCCACCACGCCCATTCCGCCCCAGAAAAACACGACCATGTCGTGATCGATACAGAGGCCGGGGCGCGGATCACCTTCAACGATGCCCGGCGCTTCGGTGCGATGGACCTGTTGGATACCGCAACGCAGGATGCCCATTGGCTGATTCGGGATCTGGGGCCGGAGCCGCTTGGCAACGCCTTCCACGAAACCCACCTGATCGCCGCGTTCAAGGGCAAGCGCAGCCCGGTCAAATCCGCGCTTCTGGATCAGCGCATCGTGGCCGGGCTCGGCAATATCTATGTGTGCGAGGCGCTCTGGCGGGCGGGGATTTCACCCCTGCGCCATGCCGGGCGGATCGGCGCGCCGCGAGTCGCCGCATTGGTGCCGATCATCCGCGATGTATTGGCAGAAGCTATCGAGGCCGGCGGCTCTTCCCTGCGCGATCACCGGCAAGCAAATGGGGAACTGGGATATTTTCAACACACATTTCGGGTCTATGGGCGTGAGGGTGAGGCCTGTCAAACCCCGGAATGCACTGAAAAAATCCGCCGCAAGGTGCAATCGGGTCGCTCCAGTTTCTATTGTCCGGCCTGCCAGAGATAACTTGAAACCGGCGCAACGGGTGCTAACCCTCATACCTCGGTTCAACAGCCAATGAGCGCACTCCATGGCCTACGAGACCCTGATCGTCGACGTCGAAGATCATATCTGCCTGATCAAACTCAACCGCCCCGACGCGCTGAATGCGCTGAACACGCAACTCCTGAACGAGTTGGGCAAGGCGCTTGCCTCGGCGGACCAGAATGACAAGGTCCGCTGCATCGTCATCACCGGGTCCGAGAAGGCCTTCGCCGCCGGGGCGGATATCTCGGAGATGGCGGAGAAGACCTTCACCGACGTCGTCTATGAAGACCTCTTCGCCAAGGCGTCGGCCGATATCCTGCGCATTCGCAAGCCGATCATCGCGGCGGTGTCGGGCTATGCCCTGGGCGGCGGCTGCGAGTTGGCGATGATCTGCGATTTCATCATCGCAGCTGATAATGCGAAATTCGGCCAACCCGAGATCAATATCGGCGTCATGGCCGGTATGGGTGGGTCGCAGCGACTGACCCGCCTGGTGGGCAAGTCGAAATCGATGGACATGCATCTGACCGGCCGCTTCATGGCCGCCGAAGAGGCCGAACGCGCGGGCCTCGTCTCCCGCGTGGTGCCCGCGAAAAAGCTGATGGACGAGGCGATGGCCGCAGCCGCCAAGATCACCGAGAAATCGGCGATCTCGACCATGGCCGTGAAAGAGGCGGTGAACCGCGCCGAGGAAGTTGGCCTGTCCGAAGGGCTCCTGTTCGAGCGGCGCCTGTTCCATTCGCTCTTCGCCACCGAAGATCAAAGCGAGGGCATGGCCGCCTTCCTTGAAAAGCGCGAGCCGCAATTCCGGGACAAATAGGCTTCCCTTCCGCGGCCAATCCTCCTATATGCCGCGCCAGACATGCGTGTGAGGCCCGCTCTTTGGCCAGATTCGCCCGGTAGTGAACCCGGGGTCGGGACCACCCGCGTTGCACATATTTGAACATGCCCGCGCACCGGGCCGACGAAGGATCAGACACGATGGCAAATTCGCCCCAAGCCAAGAAACGCGCCCGCCAGAACGAGCGCCGCTTCCAGATCAACAAAGCCCGCCGCTCGCGCATCCGCACCCATCTGCGCAAGGTCGAAGAGGCCATCGCCTCCGGCGATCAGGCGGCCGCGGCAGAGGCCCTGAAAACCGTTCAGCCCGAGTTGATGCGCGGTGTGACCAAAGGGGTGATGCATAAAAACACAGCATCGCGGAAAATGTCGCGCCTTGCCGCTCGCGTGAAGGGCATGGGCGCATAATCGCCCTCCTTTCACCCTTGTATTGAAGGCGCTCCGTCATCGGGGCGCCTTTTTTTGTCGGGAAATAGTCAACACGGACAAGGCTCTAATTCGGGCCACCAGATTCGATATGGCGAAGGAGACGAGTCAAGCACGAAGAGGTGTTGCGAGGCGCGCGCGACTCCCGATAGTTTCTGCCTTGCGAGTCAGACGCCTTGGGGGGCGGTTGAGGGGCGCCAGCCTTCCGCACGATGCCATAGGGCCAGAACGAGGACAGCGTTCGCAGGCCCACCGGTCGAATGACCGATGCGCATTGCTTGAGGAGTTGAGGGGAAAGGCCGCAGCACACGCTTTGCGCTGCGCAGGACCTGTTTGGTGTCATCCCGATTGCTGCCCACCAATCCGTGTTATGCGGACGACACGTCATTCCACGCCGGATCAACCGGTGGGTCATGATTGTGTTGTAAGGGATCGAGGTGATCAGGGCGGGCGGCGAAAAATGGTGTGAAACCGGCCATCGATGAATCGGTCGGACAAGAAAAGGGACGGAAAACGAATGACCGATGAGACGTGGGGCCAGGTCCGCAATGAGTTGCTGCAGGTTGTGGGCCGAAACAACTTCAAGGCGTGGATTGAACCGATTGCGTTCGACCGCATTGATGAGCGCACCGCGCATTTTCACGTGCCCACCGGTTTCATCGGGTCCTGGGTGTCCAACAATTTCGGCGATCTGATCCTGCGTCATCTGACGTCCCACGGCATCGGGGCCGACAGGGTCGAATTCACCGTCGCCCCCCGTGGGGCCGTGGCCGCGAATTCCGCCGCACCGGCAACCGTCGCGCCGTCCCATGCCGCCACCCCGGCCCCCGCTCCCGCGCCCAGGCCGGTTCCAGAGATGGCCACCGCCGCTGCGCCCGCCCCGGCGCAAGTGGCGCCCGCGCCGAGCCCCGCCGCCCAACCCCGCACCAGCGGCAACGAACTGCCCGGTGCCAAGCTGAACCCGGCGCTCACCTTCGAAAACTTCGTGGTCGGCAAACCGAACGAACTGGCCCATGCCGCCGCCCGTCGCGTCGCGGAAACGCTCGACGTCACGTTCAATCCGCTGTTCCTCTATGGCGGCGTCGGCCTCGGCAAGACCCACCTGATGCACGCCATCGCCTGGGATCTGCAGGACCGCTTTCCGGACGCCAAGATCCTTTATCTCTCGGCCGAGCAATTCATGCATCGCTTCGTCCGCGCGCTGCGCGAACAGGACACGTTCAACTTCAAGGAAACCTTCCGCTCGGTCGATATCCTGATGGTCGATGACGTTCAGTTCATCGCCGGAAAAACCTCGACACAGCAGGAATTCTTCCACACGTTCAATGCGTTGGTCGAGATGGGCAAACAGATCGTCATCTCCGGTGACCGCGCGCCCGTCGATATGGAAGAGCTCGACAATCGCATCGCGTCGCGTCTGCAATGCGGCCTTGTGGTCGATATTCACCCCACGGATTACGAGCTTCGCCTCGGCGTCCTGCAACACAAATGCGAAACGCTCTCGGCCCGCTATCCGCATGTGAAATTCGCCGATGGCGTGTTGCAATATCTGGCCCAGAAGATCTCGTCGAACATCCGGGTGCTGGAAGGCGCGCTGACCCGGCTCTTTGCCTTTGCCGATCTGGTGCGCCGGGAAGTGACCGTCGATGTCGCCAAGGAATGCCTGACGGACGTTCTGCGCGCGACCGACAAGAAGGTCACCATGGATGAGATCATCAAGAAGACCTGCGAATACTACAAACTGCGCCAGGTGGATCTGATCAGCCAGAACCGCCAGCGCGCCATTGCCCGCCCGCGTCAGATGGCCATGTATCTGTGCAAACGCCTGACCCAACGCTCTCTGCCGGAGATCGGCAAGAAATTCGGCGGGCGCGATCACACCACGATCCTCTACGGCGTGCGCAAGATCGAAGAGCTGATGCAGGCCGACAGCCAGATCGCCGAAGACGCCGAACTGTTGCGTCGATTGCTCGAAGCCTGATCAATCGTCTCTTGGCGTCCGCTCAGGCCTTGACCCCGGCGGGCGCACAGGCGTTACCTCACCTGTAAAAGCACTTGTGCCTATCTGGGGTCCGGGTAATCTCGCGGCCCCGCGATCTGTCGGAGCCCAAGGTCATGAAACTCTCCATCGAACGCGCAACACTCTTGCGCGCCGTCTCTCAGGCACAATCTGTTGTGGAGCGTCGCAACACGATCCCGATCCTCGCCAATGTCCTGATCGAAGCCGAAGGGGACACTGTCAGCTTCCGCGCAACGGACCTTGATATCGAGGTAGTCGACAAGGCCCCCGCACAGGTCGAACGGGCCGGGGCCACAACCGTCTCCGCCGTGACCCTCCATGAGATTGTGCGCAAATTGCCCGATGGCGCCTTGGTGTCCCTGGCGGAAGACAGCGCCGCGGGCCGCCTGACGGTTGAGGCCGGTCGATCGACCTTCCAGCTGGCCACGCTGCCCCGCGAAGACTTTCCGGTCATGGCATCGACCGACTACGCCGCCAATTTCTCCGCCAAGGCGCCGGACCTCCGCCGCCTCTTCGACAAATCCAAGTTCGCGATCTCCACGGAAGAGACGCGCTATTATCTCAACGGCGTCTATTTCCACGTCGCCGAGGGGGATAACGGCCCCGCGCTCCGGGCCGTCGCAACCGATGGCCACCGCCTGGCGCGCATCGACGCCGCCCTGCCCGACGGCGCCGCCGACATGCCCGGCGTGATCGTGCCCCGCAAGACCGTGGGGGAGTTGCGCAAGCTTCTCGACGATGACGATGCGCAGATTGCAGTTTCGGTCTCGGAAACCAAGATCCGCTTCGCCACGCCCGAGATCACGCTGACCTCCAAGGTCATCGACGGCACCTTCCCCGACTACACCCGCGTCATCCCCGTCGGGAACACGCGCCGGATGGAGGTGGATGCCGGCGATTTCGCGAAAGCCGTCGACCTGGTCGCCACCGTCAGCTCCGAACGCTCCCGCGCGGTGAAGATGGCACTGGATGAAGACCG
This sequence comes from uncultured Roseicyclus sp., assembly GCA_947494975.1. Taxonomy (GTDB): domain Bacteria; phylum Pseudomonadota; class Alphaproteobacteria; order Rhodobacterales; family Rhodobacteraceae; genus Gymnodinialimonas. The sequence goes on from CANLXA010000005.1 coordinate 295,324, forward strand.
TCTTGTGCTGTCGGTCAACGCACCGGATTCCGGTAACGCCGAGGCGGAACTGGTCGTGGCCTACGGGGACGAGAAACTGGAAATTGGCTTCAACGCCAAATACTTGCTGGAAATCACCAGCCAGGTGGATCGCGAGAACGCGGTGTTCATGTTCTCCTCCCCCGCCGAGCCGACGCTGATGCGCGAAGGCAATGACGAAAGCGCGATCTACGTCGTCATGCCGATGCGCGTATAAGCGATGTTGGATGCCTCCGGCGGGGGTATTTCGAACCAGTGGAAGGGCAAGATGGGATGAGCCGGACGTTCATCGCATCTCTGGTGCTGTCGCATTTCCGGTCTCACAGGCGCGCGGCCCTTGATCTGGACGGGCGCCCGGTGGCGCTGTTCGGGCTCAACGGGGCGGGCAAGACGAACCTGATTGAGGCCGTGTCGCTTTTGTCCCCCGGGCGCGGGCTGCGGCGCGCGGCGGCCGATGAGATCATCCGCAGGCCCGAGACGATCGGATGGAAGGTGGCGGCCGAGATTGCCGGGCCTGGTATAGGCCACGAGGTGGCGCTGATGGCCGAGCCGGGCGCGGCGCGGGTCACGCAGATTGACGGCAAGAGCGCGCCGCAACTGGCCTTGGCGAAGCTGTTGCGGATCGTCTGGCTGGTGCCCTCGCAAGACCGGCTCTGGATCGAAGGCGCCGAGGGCCGTCGGCGATTCCTGGACCGCATCACGCTGAGCTTTCTGCCGGATCATGGCGAGGCCGTGCTGACCTTCGAGAAGGCGATGCGGGAGCGGAACCGTCTGCTGAAAGACGATGTGCGCGACCCGGCCTGGTACCGCGCATTGGAGGCCCAGATGGCGGGCGCTGCCGCGCGGATCGTGGCCAACCGGGCGGATGCCCTGACGCGGATCGCGGCCGCGCAGGACGGGGCGGCAACCGCGTTTCCAACCGCGGATGTCGCGATGGATGTCGAGTATGCCCTTGAAACAGAAGGCGATTTCTCCGCCGCCTTCGAGGAGAGCCGCCCCCGCGATCTGGCCGCGGGGCGGACATTGATCGGGCCGCACCGGGCCGATATGTCCGCCATCTACCGCGACAAGGGCGTGGCCGCGAAGCAGTGCTCGACCGGGGAACAGAAGGCGCTTCTGATTTCCCTGATCCTGTCCAACGCGCGGGCCCTGAAGGTGGAGACCGGCATCGCGCCGCTGGTTTTGCTGGACGAGGTTGCGGCCCATCTGGATGCCGACCGCCGCGCGGCGCTGTTCGATGAGATCTGCGCGTTGGAGGCCCAGGCCTGGATGACCGGAACGGGGCCGGAACTGTTCGCGGAGCTCGGCGGGCGGGCGCAGCATTTCGAAGTGACGGATGTGGATGGCGAAAGCCGGGTGACATGAGCGGGCAGGTTCTCCTCTTGCGGGGCATCAATGTGGGCGGCCATGGCAAGCTGCCCATGGCGGATCTGCGGGCGCTGCTCGACACGTTGGGGGCCGGAGGCGCACGGACCTATCTGCAATCGGGCAATGCGGTGTGCCCGGAGCCGGTGGAACCGGGCGCGGTTGCCGATCAGATCGAGGCGAACCACGGCTTCCGCCCGATGATCGTGTCCCTTGACGCCGCCCAATGGCAGACCCGCATCGCGAGCCATTCATTTCCGACAGACGCTCCGAAAGCGCTGCACGGCTTCTTCCACGTTGGTCCGCCCCTCGATCCTGCGCCGCTGTCCCCGCTTTTGGGCGAGACGGAGCAACTCTCGTCGCAACCCGGTGTCCTTTGGCTCCATACGCCCGAGGGCATCGGGCGCTCCAGGGTCGCGGCGAAACTGTCCCGCGCGCCTGTCACCGCCCGAAACTGGAACACGATCGCCGCGATCTCCGCGCTGCTGGAGGGCCTCTGACCCACGCTATTGGCCTGCGATCGAGCCGTCCGCGACGCTGAAACGGGGCGGCCGTTCCGTCCACCGGGCGGGCCCCGATCTGCGTATCCGGTACAACGCCCACACCTCGCGTCGCCCCCCCAACCCAAGGGCCCGCAACAGCCCCTAAATCTTGTGGTCAGCCCGTGACATTGCCGGCCCAAATGCGTATATATTGGGCAACAGAACGGGACAAAAATCATATGTCAGAGCAAACCCCGCAGCCGGAAGATTACGGCGCCGATTCCATCAAGGTTCTCAAAGGCTTGGAGGCGGTTCGCAAGCGCCCCGGCATGTATATCGGTGACACCGATGATGGCTCGGGTCTGCACCACATGGTCTACGAGGTCGTGGACAACGGGATCGATGAGGCGCTGGCCGGTCATGCGGACGCCGTGACGGTCACGATTCATGCGGATTCCAGCGTCTCCGTCAGCGATAACGGGCGTGGGATTCCGGTGGGCATCCACGAGGAAGAAGGCGTGTCGGCCGCCGAGGTCATCATGACCCAGCTGCATGCGGGCGGCAAATTCGACAGCAATTCCTACAAGGTCTCGGGCGGCCTGCACGGCGTGGGTGTGTCGGTTGTGAACGCGCTCTCCGATTGGCTGGAGTTGCGGATCTGGCGCGACGGCAAGGAACATGTCGCCCGGTTCGAGGGCGGCTTCACCACGAAGCACCTCGAAGTTGTCGGCGAGTGCGGGGACCGCACCGGCACGGAAGTGCGCTTCATGGCCTCGACGGGAACGTTCTCGAACCTCGACTACGTTTTCAAGACGCTGGAAAACCGCTTGCGGGAACTGGCCTTCCTGAATTCCGGCGTCCGCATCATCTTGCGCGATGAACGCCCCGCCGATGCGCTGGAGACCGATTTGTTCTACGAAGGCGGCGTGCGCGAATTCGTGCGCTATCTCGACCGCTCCAAGACCTCCGCCATGGAGGAACCGATTTTCATCTCGGGTGAGCGGGACGAGATCGGCGTCGAAGTCGCCATGTGGTGGAACGACAGCTACCATGAAAACGTGCTGCCGTTCACCAACAACATCCCGCAGCGCGATGGCGGCACCCATCTGGCGGGCTTTCGCGGCGCGCTGACGCGCACGATCAACCTTTACGCGCAGAGCTCCGGAATCGCGAAGAAGGAGAAGGTGAATTTCACCGGCGACGATGCGCGCGAAGGGCTCACTTGCGTGCTCAGCGTGAAAGTGCCTGACCCCAAATTCAGCTCCCAGACCAAGGACAAGCTGGTGTCGTCCGAGGTCCGGCCCGCCGTCGAAGGCCTCGTGAACGAGAAGCTGCAGGAATGGTTCGAAGAGCATCCGCAAGAGGCGCGTGTGATCGTCTCCAAGATCATCGAAGCCGCCCTGGCCCGAGAAGCCGCCCGCAAGGCGCGTGAGCTGACCCGCCGCAAGACGGCGATGGATGTCGCCTCCCTGCCCGGCAAGCTCGCCGATTGTCAGGAGAAGGATCCGGCCAAATCCGAGCTGTTCCTGGTGGAGGGCGACAGCGCCGGGGGCTCCGCCAAGCAGGGCCGCTCGCGCCACAATCAGGCCGTCCTGCCGCTCCGCGGGAAAATCCTCAATGTCGAACGCGCCCGGTTCGACCGGATGTTGGGCAGCCAGGAAATCGGCACGCTCATCACGGCGCTGGGTACCGGTATCGGGCGCGATGAATTCAACATCGACAAGCTGCGCTACCACAAGATCATCATCATGACGGATGCGGATGTCGACGGCGCCCATATCCGCACGCTACTGCTGACGTTCTTCTTCCGCCAGATGCCGGAGATTATCGAGGGCGGCTACCTCTACATCGCGCAGCCGCCGCTCTTCAAAGTCAGCCGGGGCAAATCCGAGGTCTATCTCAAGGATCAGGCCTCGCTCGAAGACTATCTGGTGGCCCAGGGCATCGAAGGCGCCTCCCTGCGTCTGCCCTCGGGGGAAGAGATTGCGGGCCAGGACCTCGCCCGCGTTGTCGAAGGCGCGCGGCATTTCAAGCGCATCCTCGATGCCTTTCCCACCCATTATCCCCGCCACATTGTCGAACAGGCCGCCATTGCGGGCGCGTTCGATGCAGGCAAGGCCGACAGCGATTTGCAAGGTGTGGCCGATGACGTCGCCAAACGCCTCGACCTCGTGGCCGTCGAATACGAACGGGGATGGCAAGGGCGCATCACACAGGATCACGGCATCCGTCTCAGCCGCGTCCTTCGCGGCGTGGAAGAAATCCGCACCCTCGACGGCGCCGTCCTCCGCTCGGGCGAAGCGCGCAAGCTGGCGGAGGTGTCCAAAGACACCCGCACCGTCTACCGCGACCCCGCCACACTCTCACGCAAAGACCGCGAACAACTGATCCACGGCCCCACGGAACTCCTCCAAGCCATCCTCGACGAAGGCGCCAAGGGCCAGCAGATGCAGCGCTACAAGGGCCTGGGCGAGATGAACCCCGACCAGCTCTGGGAAACCACGCTGGATCATGAGGCGCGCACGCTTCTTCAGGTGAAAATCGCCGATCTGGCCGAGGCTGATGACATTTTCACCAAACTGATGGGTGACGTGGTGGAACCCCGGCGGGAATTCATCCAGGCCAATGCGCTGAGCGTGGAGAATCTGGATTTCTGAAGGCAAACTTGCGGTGCTGCGGGCAGGGACCTAACGTTGACCCAACGTCAATCGGAGGTCTCCCATGTTTCGCATATCCGCTGTCAGCCTGTCTCTCGCGCTTCTGCCCACATTGGCCGCCGCTGACGTGACCGAAACGACGATTACAATCGAACGTCCCGGGCAGGATGTGATCGGAACCCTTGCCGTTCCGTCCGGAGATCCCGCGCCCGTTGTCCTGCTGCTGCACGGGTTCACCGGATCGCGGGATGAGCTGGCAACCGAAGCTGTGCCCGAAGGCGTCTTCGCGCGCACAGCCAGCCATCTGGCCGAAGCCGGGTTTGCCAGCCTCCGCATCGACTTTGCGGGGTCGGGGGACGCAACGGACGAAATGAGCTTTGCCGAGACAACCTTCGAAGGCCAGATCGCCGACGCGCTGGCCGCCATAGAATACCTGCAATCGCTCGACAGTGTGCAAACCGACGACCTCCATCTGATCGGCTGGAGCCAGGGCGGCCTCGTCGCCGCTGCCGCGGCCGGGCGCAGCGATGCGTTCGACGCCGTGGCGCTCTGGAATGCGGCGGCGACGCCGATGGAAACCTTCACCGGCTTTCTGGGGGAAGACATTGTCAGCGCCGGTCTGTCTGCCGGGCCCGACGATCCCATCGAGGTCGTCCTGCCCTGGACGGAGATCACGCTGAACGGCGCCTTCTTCCAGGGTCTGGCAACCAACGATCCCCTGGCCGAGATTGCCGCCTATTCCGGCCCTCTCTTCGTGGCACAAGGCAGCCTGGACACAACGGTCCCGCCGGTTTCCGCAGATCTGTTCATCGAAGCCCATGACGGCCCCGAGGAGCTTTGGACCGCCGAGATGGACCATGTCTTCAACGTGTTCGCCACCGACGAAACCCTGGATCAGATGCTGGCCGCCACCGTGGCGTTTTTCGAAGCACATGGCGACTGACCCAGCACAGCGTTTCGCCACCACCATCCCTTGACCAGCAGAGGTTTTTGCCATGTCCGACGGTTTTGCAGAGATGATCACCCGCGCCAACGGGTTCTTCACCGACCTCAAGGCGAACAACACCAAGGCATTCTACGAAGCCCACAAGGCCATGTATAATTCCGAGATCAAGAAGCCTGCCGAATTGCTGGCCGACCTCTTCGCCGAAGATCTCACCAAACACACCGGCAAGGCCCACAAGCCGAAACTCTTCCGCATCCACCGCGATGTGCGCTTCTCCAAGGACAAGACGCCCTACAACACGCACCTGCATCTGATGTGGTCCCGCCCGGAACAGGCCACAACGCCCACCTGGTTCTTCGGCTCGTCCCCGGATTACCTGATCCTCGGCATGGGGGTGATGGGGCTGGAGAAGGACGGCCTGGCCGCCTACCGCACCATGGTGGACCGCCGCGGCGATGACCTGACCGATGCGTTGGAGGCGTCCGGCGCCAGCCTGAGCGATTGGGGGCCCGATCCGCTGAAACGTGTGCCCAAACCGTTCGATCAGGACCATCCCCATGCGGACCTGCTTAAGCGCAAGGCCTTCGCGGTGAATGTCGATCTTGCGGCCGGATGGGACAAGACCGGGCTTCTCAAGACGCTCAACGCGACGGTTCCCGCCCTTCTGCCCATCTGGACGATTCTCGACGAGACCTTCCCGGGCTGATCCCTTTTCCGAAAGCGATTCGAATCGCCCGCCAGGGGTAAGGCCAGCCTTACCTTAAGGGATGCTTCATGCGAATCCCGGCAAGGGCCGGGTCCTCCCGGAACTGCGGGGAAACCTTACCCGGGCCTCTGACACCCGATAACATCGCCATAACACGGGCCTGACAGCATGCTATCGGGCGATTTTTCGACGTCGCGTCACCCGGCACAGCTCTTCTTTTAAATTGTTTATTTTCAATTATTTGAGCCGATGACATTCGATAACATCCCCCTGTTATGACCTTTCTTTCCGCTGAAATTGTCTGACAGGGCCGGAATGGGCCAATTTCTGGTCATCGGCTCAAGGGCACACCCCAACACGAGCTGCACAACACCTGAACCTGAAACACACACCTGAACCAAAACTTTATATTTAAGGACTTCGACCCATGAAATTTGCACTTATCAAAACCGCCGCCGTTTCCGCCACTCTGCTGGTGATCGCCGCTTCCTCCGCCTCCGCTTGCAGCACGGCATCCGTCAGCCAGCTGGGCTGGAACAACGGCGCTGGCCTGGCCCAGACCGGCTTCTGCAACGACTCGTCCATCACCCAGCTGGGGTGGGACAACGATGCCGTCGGCGTCACGACCGGTAACTTCAACACGCTGATCGTGAACCAGACCGGTGCCGGCAACCTCGGCGCAGTCGGCCAGAACGGCGACTTCAACGCCGGTGCGGTTGTCCAGAACGGTTTCGGCAACACCGGTGTCGTGACCCAGGAAGGCGCCTTCAACGTTGGCGCCGTGATCCAGGGCGGCAACGGCGACATCGGCACGGTCAGCCAGACCGGCTTCGGCAACACCGCGCTTGTCATCCAGAACTAAGCCGGTCGATCCGGGGGCGCGGTCCCTTCACCCCGCCCCCGGATCACACCACCCAAAGATTTTTCGAACCCACCCAAACGAATTTTGAAAGGACAGGCCAATGACCACGTTTTTGAAATCCCGCACGGTCCTCGGTGCTGCTGCAATCGGCACGGCCGTCCTCGGCTGCACCGCCATCTCGGCCGAGACCGACACGATGGAAAGCCGCGCTTTCGCCCAGGACAATGCCCCCATCGCCTGCACCATCACGGTGGAGCGCTCCAATGGCGGCCTCCTGCTTGAGCCGATCGTGCAGGCCTCCGAGGCCGTCACCGGCATCTACCAGCTGCGCGTCGAAGGCCCCGGCACCCGCATGAACCAGGGCGGCCCGTTTTCGGCCCGCGCCGGTCAGACGGTCCAGCTTGGCCGCATGATGCTCGGCGGAACCGGCTCCAACCTCGAAGCCGAAATGACCCTCACCATCGACGGGCGCGCTTATTCCTGCCCCGTTGACCTCTGAACCCAACCTCTAACCAACACCTCTTTTTTCAACTGACCCTTTTTTCACAATCCACTTTTTCCAAAGGAACACTGCCATGTTTAAGAAAACTTTCACCGCCCTCGCCCTCGTCGCCGCAACCGCCGCCACGACCGTCCCCGCCGCCGCAAATGGCCAGATCAGCTTCGGCATCTCGGCCCAGAACCAGCAGGAACAGGACCTGATCACCGGCGGCCTCGCCCTCTTCCAGATCGCCAATGGCGCCGACCCGGCCCAGGTTCTGACCAACGTGGCCACCGGCGGTGATATCGGCGTGGTCCACCAGGAAGGCAACGGCCACAACGGCTCCATCGCCCAGGGCAATGGCGGCAACGCAGCTGGCCTCTTCCAGTTCGGCAACAACACCAACGGTCACATCGCCCAGAACGGCGGCGAAGGCGACCTGGTCTTCACCTTCGGCTGGTAATCAGCCCCCACCCATTCCGGTCCCCTTCGGGGGGTCGGATACCCGGACGCCCAATCGACCCTAGCCCCCGTTTCCCCCGACTGATTGGGCGTCCGGACCTGAAATTCCTTATCCCACCCCCCTTCGTGGCGATAATCCCTCCTTCCTCCGGGAAGATTCTGTCCCTCAGACGTGTCCCCAACTTCCCCGGCCTCTGCGCCGGGGATTTTTTCCGTTGTGCCGCTCGTATGAGCGAAACCGCTGGTTTGCATTGCTAATTTCGGCGTGAACCTGCCGAAACAGACTGTTTCCACGGCGCCCCTCTCGCGTTCCGGACCGGATTGATACCTTGTATACAGCTTATCCCCGCGAACGGATGGCTCCCCTGTGCCCGTGTTCCTGACTCTCAGCGACTCGAACATATTCGATCCGGGTTTCTGGAGCGGTCAAACGGTGAGCGCCGACAGCACGATCAATGCCTCCAATGTCAGCGACACGATCCAGATCATCCTGACCGGCAATTCGATCACCTTTATCGACACCACGGACGGGTCGACCTTCGTCGTCACCGATACGCCCACACCCGGCAGTGATGCGGTTCTGGCGGGCGGGTCGTTCAGCCAGATCGTCGAGTTTCGCGGCAACGATGCCGATAACAGCGCCAGCGGCTCGGTCGGGCTGGATTCGCAGGGCTATATCGGCGGGTCCGGAAACGACACCTTCACCGATGACGGGGCCGATGGCGGGCAGATGCGCGGCGGCGGGGGCGACGACACGCTGACCGGCGGCACCGGCGACAATCAGATCCGCGGCGGGGCCGGCGATGACCTGCTGATCGGCGGATCGGGCAACAACAACCTGCGCGGTGGCTCGGGCGACGACACCCTGATCGGCGATCAGGGTTCGGGCAATCTTCTCGGCGGCAGCGGCGAAGACCTGATCGTGACGTCGCTGTTCACCACGTTCGTCGATGGCGGCAGCGGCACCGATGCAATGGTGATCCCGGAAGGCGCCACCTTCACGCCGTTTTCCCCCGGGGCCACTGGCGGCACCGTCACCGTCACGTTGCCTGACGGATCGACCCGGAATTTCACCTATACCAACATTGCCGCGGAGAATATCACCGTGGCCTGTTTTGCGGCGGGCACCCGCATCGCGACCGTCGAGGGCCAGACCAGGGTTGAGGATTTGCGCGCTGGCGACCGGATCGTGACCCTTGGCACCGGCACCAAGACCCTACGGTGGATCGGTCACCGCACCGTGCCGGCCGAGGGCGTTTTCGCTCCGATCCGGTTTGCAACAGGGGCGCTCGACAATGATCGCCCGCTCCTGGTGTCGCCCGAACACCGGATGCTGGTGCAGGGCTGGCGCTGCCAGCTTCTGTTCGGCAAGGATGAGGTGCTCTGCGCCGCCAAGCATCTTGTCGATGGTGATCGGATCACGCGCGCCCCGCGCGGGCTGGTGACCTATTTTCATCTCATGTTCGACACCCATCAGATCGTCTTCGCCAACGGCGCCCCGGCCGAAAGCCTGTTCATGGGGGATTACCAGCTCTCCCGCGATCCCGAGCTTTACAAGGAGCTGTTGACGCTCTTCCCCGAGCTTGCCGATCGCGCGCATCCCACCCGACGGATCGCGCGCGAACCCCTGCGCCGGTTTGAGGCCACGGCGCTCCAGGACGTCCGTGGCCGGTCGGGCTCATAGGTCCCGCTGGTCGCCGCCGATACGCCGTGGCATCACCGCCCCATGCCGATCATCCACAAAGCCGTCGCCTGTGTTGTCCGCCGCGATCCGGGGCAGGGGCCTGCCCTCCTGTGTTTCCGCCACCCGCTGGCGGGTGTGCAGATCCCGAAGGGGACGGTTGAGGATGGCGAGGATATCGCCGCCGCCACCCTCCGCGAGTTGGAGGAGGAAACCGGCCTCACCCTCACCACCGCGCCCGACTTCATCGGCACCTGGGATCGCGATTTTGCCGACGGCGTCGTGCACCGCTGGCATATCGGCCTGCTGCCCGCACCGGACGGCGGGCCCGACACATGGCGGCACCGGGCCAGCGGCAGCCCGGCGGAGGACGGGCTGATCTTTGATCTCCATTGGCTGCCCGTCGATGGACGGCTTCCTGCGCGCCTCGATCCGCTTTTCGCCCCCGCCGCACGCCTCATCGCTGCGGCACTGGCCTGAGCCACCGGCCATTGCGCTGCCCGCCCCGCCGTGCGACGCATCGCCTGCACGCTCCGCCACAGGACTACGCCGCATGGCCCGCTTGCCCCTCGCCTCGCTCGCGCCCTTTCTGCTCCTGCTCTTCATCCAGACGTTGGCGAATTCCGCGCTGATCCCGTTCATGGGCTTCTTCCTGATCGACGCGCTCGGCCATCCCCCCTGGATGCTCTCGGTCTATTCGGGGCTCGCGGTTTCCCTAACGGTCACTGCCAACCGCGCCTTCGGGCGCCGCATCGATGCCGGCGCGCGGGTGTTTCCCCTGATCGGCCTGGCGGCCTCCGGCTATCTGATTGCCACGCTGTCGCTCAGCCTCTCGCCCACACTTCCGGTTATGCTGACGCTCGGCGTCATCGGCCTCGGTCTCAGCTCCAGCGCGATTTCCACGATGTTCAGCTTCGGGGGGCACCTGGCCGAAGGCCGGCAGATCGACCGGAGCCGGTTCAACGCCTATATGCGGGCCACCACCTCCACCGCCTGGATGATCGGTCCGGCCATGAGCTTCCTCGTCGCCGATTGGCTTGGCCCCGCCATGGTCTTCCGCGTCGCACTCGGGCTATCGCTGATCTGGCTGGCGCTCTGGTGGATCAGCCTGCCGCGGGACGCATCAGCCGGGGCGCTGCCCGCACCCGCGGGCACACCAATGCTGGCAAACGCCAATACCGGCCTCTGGCTCGCCACGGCCTTCGTCTTCTGCCTTTCCGTCGCCCACGCCCTCACCTTCTCCGCCCTGCCGCTCTTCTATGTGCAGGAGGTCGGCCTGCCCGATTTCGCCCCCGGCGCGGCATTCAGCGTGAAAACCTTCGTGGAGGTCTTCGCGATCTTCTCCACACCCGCGCTGATGGCCCGCTTCGGCACAGCAAGAGTCCTCCTGGCCACAACCGGACTCGCCATTGGCACGATCCTCTTCCTCAGCTCCATCACCACCCTGCCGCAAATGATCCTCGGCGCGGCGATGGAGGGGCTCTATTACGGCCTCTTCGCCAGCCTCGGGATCAGCTACGTGCAAAGCTTCGCCCGCGACCGGCCCGCCCAGGCCACGGCGATCTACTGGAACACGCTCATGGTCAGCGGCCTTCTGGCCGGCCCCGCCGTGGGCCTCATCGCCCAACTCACCGATTTCCAGACGGTGATCCAATCGGCCTCTCTCGTCGCCGCCTTCGCCGCCCTGGTCCTGCTGGCGGGCATGCGCCAGCGCAAACCGGCCTGATCCCCTTCATCTTGGCAAAAAACTCAAACACCCGGCCCGCCAAACCCACAGGTCCCACCGATAAGGCGCACGGGTCTTGGTGCGCGTCCCGCCCAAAACCCGCCTATCGGCCCAGATGCAATTCCCCGCGGGATTTCGCCAAGGCGATCTGCTTCTGCCGCTCCCGGAACCGCGCCCGGTCCGCATCGGAATGCAGGTCAATGCAGCGATGGCACGACACACCCTCTTCAAAATCCACCCGCGCCCGATCCGCCTCCGTGATCGGCTGGCGGCAGGCCCGGCAGAGCCCATAGGGCAATTCCTGCAGCCCATGGCCCACGGCCACCCGTTCATCGAACACGAAACAGCCGCCCTGCCACAGGCTCTGCTCCTCCGGCACCTCTTCGAGGTATTTCAGGATGCCCCCCCTCAGGTGGAACACCTCCTCCACCCCCTGCGATTTCAGGTAAGCCGTGGACTTCTCACACCGGATCCCGCCGGTGCAGAACATCGCAATCCGCTTGTTCCCCAACCGCGCCTTGTTGGCCTCCCACCAGGCCGGGAAATCCCGAAAGCTCTCGGTCTGCGGATCAATCGCGCCCTCGAACGTGCCGATCTCCACCTCATAGGCGTTGCGCGTATCGATCACCGCCACATCCGGCGCGCGGATCAGATCATTCCACTCCGCCGCGTCCACATGCGTCCCGACCGACGCGGGGTCGAGCCCCGGCGCGCCCATCGTCACAATCTCTTTCTTCAGCCGCACTTTCAGGCGTCCAAAGGGCGGCGCCTCCGCATGGCTCTCTTTCCACTCCAGCTCGGCAAAGCCCGGCAAGGCGCGAATATGCGCCAGCACCGCATCGATGCCTTCGCGCGATCCCGCAATCGTTCCGTTGATCCCCTCCGGCGCGATCAGAAGCGAGCCCTTCACCCCCGCGCTGCACGCAACAGCCGCCAGCGGCCCCTTCACGGCAGAAGGGTCCGGCACACGGGCGAAATGGTAGAGGGCCGCGACGGTGAACATGGGCGATCAGATACGCTCAGATTGCCGCGGCTTCAATCAGGCGGATCGTGGCAACAACCCCACCGCGCGCGCCTTCGGATGCGCCAGCCGCTCGGCACCATACCCGGCCCGCGTCACCGCTTCCATCGTCAGGTCCGCATTCTCGGCCACAAACGTGTCGCTATCCTCGTCGCCCATTCGCTCGGCGACCAGCGACAGGAAGGCCAGCGTCAGCGTCGCGTTGAACTTCTCCGGTGCGCCCGCCGCCGTGGCCGACGCCCGGATCCCATCGGCATAGTGATGCGCGGCCTCAAAGAACTCCCACCGGCGCAACGCCGCATGGGCCGTCCCCAGATGATCCCTATGGCTGAATCCGGTGCACGGCACCTGACCGGACAGGATCGTGTCCAGCATATGATCGTATTTCACTGGAACTCCTCCTCCAGCCCGTGCGCATCGGCCGAGGTCAGTTGCAGCCCATAGACCTCCCGCAACGCCTCGATCTTGCCGCGCGTCTCCTCACCGAAGACCAGCTTCCCGTCGAAGGCGTGCAGCGCCATGCACTCCACCAATTCGCTCATGGAAATATCCAGATATTCCGCCGTGCCCTTCAGCACCTTCACCATGCGCTTTTCCAGCCGCAGGCCCGTCTGCATTCGCTCAATCTTTTTCATGGTTCCACATTAGCGCGATTCGTGTCATGACAACAAGACAACAGATTGCACTGACCTGTGCAAGGCGTAGATTGCCCCCATCGCTTCATAGGGGATCAAACATGACCCACGCCCTCCTCGTCATCGACGTGCAAAACGATTTCTGCCCCGGCGGCGCTTTGGCCGTGCCCGAGGGTGACCTGATCGTCCCCGGCATCAACGCGCTTATGGCAGACTTCCCCGCCGTCATCCTGACGCAGGATTGGCATCCGGCGGGCCATTCCTCCTTCGCCTCGACCCACAATGCCGAGCCGATGACCATGACCGACATGCCCTACGGCCCGCAGGTCCTCTGGCCCGACCATTGCATCCAGGGCTCCATCGGCGCGCAGTTCCACCCCGACCTCACCGTGGACCGCGCGGACCTCATCATCCGCAAGGGCTACAACCCCGCCATCGACAGCTATTCCGCCTTCTTCGAGAACGACCATACAACGCCCACGGGCCTTGAAGGCTATCTCCGCACACGCGGCATCACCGACCTCACCATGGTCGGCCTCGCCACCGATTTCTGCGTGAACTTCTCCGCCGTGGATGCCGCGAAACTGGGCTTCACCGTCACCGTGCGGGAGGATCTGACCCGCGCCATCGACTTCGACGGCTCGCTCACCGCCGCGCGAGAGGGGATGCACGCCGCCGGTGTCGTGCTGGCATGATCCCGCACCTCGCCAGCCGGATCGCGGAAGCTCTCTCCGAGGTCCACCAGATCCGCGCCATATTTCTCGGCGGCAGCCATGGGACCGGCACGGCTGACGCCTACAGCGACATCGATTTCGTGATCGTGACGGAAGCGGGCCTCACGGACGACATCGCGGCGCTCTGGCGGGACACGCTGTCCGATCTCGGTCAGCTGGTTCTCTGGCGCGACCGCTCCGTCGCGCCGACGCTTATCAACGCCATCCTCGCGCCCGACATACGGGTCGACGCGCTGGTCCTGCAACCGGACCAGCTGGGTCGGCACACGCAAGATGGCGTGCAGGTCCTGCTTGATCGGGACGCGCTCTACGACACGCTCCCGCCGACCCCGCCCGCGCCGCAGCGCGATATCCGCCGCCATGCCTACCAGTTCGAGGAATTCATCCGCATCCTCGCCCTTCTGCCCCTCGTCGTCGGGCGGCAGGAATTCATCAACGGCGTCACCGGGCTGACCCACCTGCGCCGACTCCTGATCGACCTTCTGATCGCCGAGGCGGGCATACCCTATCGCGGTGGCGCGCTGGTTCTGAACCCGCGCCTGACACCCGCGCAGCGAAGGCTTCTGACCGATCTGCCGCCCCTGATCCCGACACGCGACGGCGTCATCGAAGCACATCGCGCCTACGCCGCCGCCTACCTGCCCCGCGCACGGGCCTTCGCAAAGGCGGAAGGCATCGATTGGCCCGCAGCGTTCGAGGAAGCCACGCTGACCAATCTCGAAAACACCCTCGGGCTGACGATCTACTGATCCCCCTCGCCCCGCCGCGCCAGCGGCAACGGTTCCTTGAAGGTCAGCGTGCGATACGGGAACGGGATCTCGATGCCCGCATCTTCCAGCCCGCGCTTGACCGCGGCCACCACTTGATCGCGGGACCGGCGCACCTCGACAGGCTTGGACCCGGTCCACCACGTCACCTCGAAATCGATGCTGCTCGAGTTGAATTCCCGCGCGAAGATCTGGATCGGAAAGCCGTCGGTGATAACCGTGTCGCAGCCCTTCACGGCATGGCGGATGACATCACGCGCCTTGTCGACATCCTCATCGTAGGCCACCCCGCAGATCACCGTGACGCGGCGCTGATCCTGATCCGTCCGGATCGTCAGCGGGTTCTTGAACAGCATCGCGTTCGGCACGATCACCAACTGCCCATCGGTCTGCCGGATATGGCTCTCGCGCACAGCGATCTGCGTCACCCGGCCCTCGATCCCTTCACATTCGATATGGTCCCCGATCCGCATCTTCTTGCGAAACAGGATGATGATCCCGGCCAGGAAATTCTCGAACACGTCCTTGAACGCGAACCCGATGGCAACCGACCCGATGCCAAGGCCCGCCAGAATGCTGGCCGGGGTCAGGTTCGGAAATACGATGACGGCCGCGATCATCAGGCCCAAAGTCCAGATCAGGATCGACAGGAACAGCGCCGCCAGCTCCTTCAAACTGGGGCGAATGCGCGAACTCGACAGCGCCTTGGACAACGCCCAGGTGCCAATCCGGTAGACCCCCCAGGTCAGCAGCAGGACGACGATTGCCAGCACGATCTGTGGCAACAACTCAATCATGCCGCGCGCCATCTCGCGCAGCTGCTCCGTCAGGATCGTGATCGGTTCCAAGGGGTGTTCTCCGTCTTATGCCCGGGTCAACGCATGGGCCCGGTCCGGAGTTCATTCCGCATCGCCGGAAAATGCCTTGCCGCGTACCGGGAACGTCCCTAAACGGGCTCGAATTTCGTCTTGGGAGGGGCAAGAATGACCGGCAACACCATCGTCAACAGCTGGAACGAATGGGACAAGCTGCGCCACGTCATCGTGGGCCGCGCCGATGATGGACACATCCCGCCCGAGGAACCCGCGCTCGATGCCAAGGTGCCCGAAGACAGCGACATGCGCGGCCAATGGGGCCGCCGCCCGCAAGAGACCATCGACCGCGCCAACGAGCTGCTCGATGCCTTCGCCAAACAACTCACGGATCGCGGCATCCGGGTCGACCGCCCGACGCCCATCGACCATTCCCTGCCCGCCACCACGCCTGACTTCCACACTGACAGCCAGTTCGGCTGCATGCCGCCCCGCGATGTCCTGCTGACCGTCGGCTCCGAGATCCTCGAAGCCACCATGTCCTACCGCTGTCGCTGGTTCGAATACCTCAACTACCGCCCGCTCCTGCAGCAATATTGGGAGGAGGACCCTAATTTCCGGCATGAGGCCGCCCCCAAGCCGCGCCTCACCGACGCCGATTATCACCCCGATTACCTCTCCGACAAAATCGGCGTGGCCAAGCGCCTGCAATGGGCCGAGGAAAAGCACTTCGTCACGACGGAGGAAGAGCCCCTCTTCGACGCCGCCGACGTCCTGCGCTTCGGGCGCGATCTAGTCGTGCAGCACGGCTTCACCACCAACCTCAAGGGCATCGAATGGCTGCGCCGCCATTTCCCGGACCACCGCGTCCATGCGGTGAACTTCCCCGGCGATCCCTACCCGATCCACATCGACGCCACCTTCACGCCGCTGCGCCCCGGCCTGATCCTCAACAACCCGCAACGGCGCCTGCCAGACGATCAGCGCAAGATGTTCAACAACAATGGCTGGGACATCGTCGACGCCGCCCAACCGGCCCACAACGCGCCCCCGCCGCTCTGCTATTCCTCCACCTGGCTGTCGATGAACGTGCTGGTGCTCGACCCCAAAACCGTCTGCGTCGAGGCGTCCGAGGTCTACCAGATGGAACAGATGGACAAGCTCGGCATGGAGGTAGTCCCGGTGGACCTTCGCGACGCCTACGCCTTCGGCGGCGGCCTGCATTGCTGCACCGCGGACGTGTATCGCGAGGGTGGGTGTGAGGACTATTTCCCCAATCAATAGGTCTCCGCCCCAACGGCTATGGCCCCAACGCCCTCGCCTCTGTTAGCGTCCTCAAGACGGGAAGGCCCCCCGGTCTGCCCTGGTTCATTTGTCTTGAAGGATGCCACGGATATGCGCGCACGGATCACCCCCCTTCGACTGCTGGCCGTTTTGACGGCCCTGTGCCTGCCGGCCCTTCTGCACGCCGGAGAGGTGCGCACATTGTCCGGTGCCGCCCACAACGTGACCGTTGGGGTCCGCGCGGCCGCCACGATGCAGATCGCACGGCACGCCGATGGGGCCTATGGATTGTCGGGGGGCTTCGACAACGTGAACCTCGCGGGCGATGTCTCCGCCACCGGACATACACCGCGCTATGAGGATGGCACCTCCGCCTGCGCGCCGGGGCACGAGTGCATCATCTTCACCGGCCAGATCATGCTCGACAGCCGGACCGGATTCCCGGATGGAACGGTGAGCTCTTTTGACCTGACCCTCGATATTGAAACCGCCCTGGGCGTAGCAACCGGGGCCTATCGCATCGGGCTCCTGCCCGGTTTCGCCTTCGAGCAATACGGCACGATCACCCTGACCGTCCCCACAAGTTGATGGCCCGTCGCCTTACAGGGGGCCGCTCCACAGCTGCACCTTGGTGCCCGAATGATCCACCGGCCCCCCGGCCGTCAGCTCCAGCCCGGTCGCCTTTGCCAGCCCGCCATCACTTGTCACGATCCCGACGCGCCAGCCCGCGAACTTCTCGGCCAGCACCGCGCCCAGCGCGCCATAGAGCCCAAACAGCAGCTTCCGCTCCCCGATCCGCCCCCCATAGGGCGGGTTCACCATCACCAGACCCGGCGCCACCTCCGCCGGCGACTCCAGATCGCTGATCGCCCCGCGCGCGAACGCCACAACCTTGCTCACTCCGGCGCGTTCGGCATTCGCCAGCGCCCCCCGGATCGCCCCGTCATTGCGGTCAAACCCGAAGAACCGCACACCGGGCGGCGCCCCCTCTTGCCCCTCTTTGTTCTTCAAATATGCAATCCCGTCCGCGCCCAGCGCGCCTCCGCCCGCCATTTTCTCGAACGCAAACCCCCGCGACCGCCCGGGCACCAGCCCCAGCGCGATCTCGGCGGCTTCCAACACGAAGGTCCCCGACCCGCACATCGGGTCCACCACGGCCTGGGTCCCGTCAAACCCCATCTGCGCCAGAAACCCCGCCGCCATCGTTTCCCGCAGCGGGGCCTTGCCGACGAATTCCTTGTGCCCCCGCCGGTGCAGGGCCTCGCCGGTCGTATCGACGCTGATGCTGCACAGATCGTCGTCGATCCGCACTTTCACGGTGATTCCACCGTCCCTGGTCACCGGAATGCCGGCCGCCTCCAACCCGCCCGACACCCGCTGGACGGCGGCCTTGTTGACGTAGATTTTCGAGCGGCGGCAGACCACCTCCACCCGCACCGGCACATCCGGGCGCAGCCACTCGGTCCAACTCACCTTCTTGGCGCGTTTATCAAGCTGCGCCAGATGCACAGCCCGAAACTCCGCGATCCGCAAAAGCACGCGTACCGCACAACGCAGGTAAAGATTGGCCCGCGCCGCCTCCGCCAGGTCCCCGTCGCACAGGATCCCACCGGGCACCGCGCGCGGCGCCTCGAACCCAAGCGCGCGCGCCTCGTCCAGAAGGGAGGGCTCAAGTCCGGGAATAGCTGTCAGGAAGATCATGGCTCAAGCACCTGCCCCACGTCACCGCATGACGCAAGCGTCCAGCCAAAAGAAAACGGCCCGCGGGCGATGCCACAGGCCGTTTCGAAAGTATCAGGTTTGGCCGATCAGGCTGCGCGCCGCTGGCGCCGGCGTGCGACACCGAAGGCAGCAAGACCACCCAGCAACAGAACGGCACCCGCAGGAAGCGGAACCGGTGCAATCTCGATCCGCGACACCAGGAAGTTGTCGTAGCTGCCACGAGCGCCGATGCCGAAGCTGGTCACCTGACGATCACTGAAGTCAAAGTAACCTTCGTCACCGTTGGTATCCGGGAAGAAGAACGGGTTCACGATATCGAACTCTTGTGCTTCCGGATTGGCACCCGGCACATAGAACACAAAGTCATCGAAACGGTCGACACGCTCGAACACGATCCGCGAAAGAAGCATATCAGTGTCGAACGAGAAGATCAGAATATCGTTGTGGCGCGCGCCATCGATCTCGTCGTTGTCACAGATATCCGACTGGAAACGACGGCAGTTGCGGTTGTTCACGCCAATGCCTTCGATGCCTTGCGTGATACGGATATTCGTTTCGTTGTTGAGCGAAAGGCTCCCCGGCACGGAACCGGTGAACGTATCAGCATGGATCGTGAAGTTGCTCGACGGTCCCGAATAGGGGCCGGTCGGATCGCCCGTAATGGACGTATCGACCACAACATGGCCAACTTCATCAGTTTCGAAGTTAATGACATTTGCTTGTGCGGCACCTGCCGCGAATCCCAGCGCGAAAACTGCGCCAGTTACTACCTTGAAAATACTCATTTTATCCCCGCGCTAGTGTTAATAAAGGTTTACGTACCGTTAACACCATAAGCAAAATGTCGCTCAAGCCCAAGTGAAATATGGCCGAAACGGTCTGTTTCTCTGCGTCGCAGCGGTCAGATCGACGGCCTTGCACCCACACGCTGCGCTTGCTCTAACCCTTCCCGTATAAGCTGAACCGCCGGGCGCGTTGCCCAACCCAAGGGGTCCCCATGGTCGACATCGCCACCCGCGTCTGGAACCACAAGTGGAAGATCGACCCGATCGTCCGGTCGCTCATCGATACCGATTTCTACAAACTCCTGATGTGCCAGTCGGTGTTCCGCAACAAACCGCACACGCAGGTCCGCTTCTCCCTCATCAACCGCTCCACCCGCATCCCGCTGGCCGATCTCATCGACGAAGGCGAGTTGCGCGAACAGCTCGATCACATCCGCACCCTGCGCCTGCGCCGGGGCGAAAGCACCTGGATGCGCGGCAACACGTTCTACGGCAAACGGCAGATGTTCACGCCGGAATTCATGGACTGGTTCGAAACCCTGCAACTGCCCCCCTACCACCTTGAACGCGTCGGCGACCAATACGAGCTCACGTTCGAAGGCGCCTGGCCCGAGGTCATGCTGTGGGAAATCCCCGCGCTCTCCGTCCTCATGGAACTCCGCGGCCGCGCCGTCCTCGACACGATGGGCCGGTTCGAGCTTCAGGTCCTCTACGCCCGCGCCATGACCAAGCTCTGGGAAAAGATCGAACGCCTGCAACAAACCCCCGACCTCCGCATCGCCGATTTCGGCACCCGCCGCCGCCACTCCTTCCTATGGCAGGATTGGGCCGTGCAGGCCATGCGCGAGGGCCTCGGCGACAGTTTTGCCGGCACCTCCAACTGCCTCATCGCCAAGAACCGCGACCTGGAGGCCATCGGCACCAACGCCCACGAACTCCCCATGGTCTACGCCGCCCTCGCCCCCGATGACGCGGCGCTCGCCAACGCCCCCTATGACGTGCTCAGCGACTGGCACGAGGAACACGACGGCAACCTCCGCATCATCCTGCCCGACACCTACGGCACAAACGGCTTCCTCGAAAACGCCCCCGACTGGCTCGCCGGCTGGACCGGCATCCGCATCGACAGCGGCGACCCCGCCACCGGTGCCGAGACGGCGATTGACTGGTGGACGTCCCGCGGCGAGGACCCGCGCGAGAAACTGGTGATCTTCAGCGACGGCCTCGACGTCGACAAGATCGAGACCCTCCACAAACAATTCGCAGGCCGCGTGCGGGTGAGCTTCGGCTGGGGGACGCTGCTGACAAACGACTTCCGGGGGCTGGTGGACGACGACGCCCTGGCCCCGTTCTCACTGGTCTGCAAAGCCGTGGCGGCGAACGGGAAGGCGACCGTCAAACTGAGCGACAACCCCGAGAAGGCCATGGGCCCGAAGGGCGAAATCGAGCGGTATAAGCGAGTGTTTGAGGTTGGGGAGCAGGAGCGGGTGGAGGTGGTGGTATGATCGGTCTTTTGTCGAACGCACTCGATTGGGACGTCACGAAGAAAATAGCAGGTTCACGCTTGGTTGCCACTTCCGCCATTTTCCCCTTTATTGGATATTTGGCGCTTCTAAATGTCGAGCTAATCGGTTTCTTTCAGCTCTATATCGACTCTGCACAGAGCCCTGGTTTGCCCACACAAAGCCGAATAGAAGAGATCTATTTTGCAATGCTTTGGATATCCGCTGGAGCTATTCTTTTCCAATTATCATGCCCAAAGGAGATCAAAGGCTTCGTAACTAGATACGATCTAATAGAGAAAGAAATTGAAGTCACTGGACCAATTAGACTTCAAAATATTCAGAGAGACGTTGTGAAGTGTAAAGACGCCTGGTGGGCTTCGGAGGAACTTCGTAATGATATTTCAGCACTAGAGAACGTTGAACTTTCGGAACAAACAGAGCGCGACGATGGGATTTTTGGTTATGCTAGCGGAAACCCGTCCCGTGCCGACTACCTCTCCACTGTCGGGAATTCAGCATATGAACTTCTAGGTGTCTTCTATGATTGCAAACGCCAATCGCGTTTTTTGATTCGCATGCTTGTACTCATATTCGTATCGATTGGTTACGTTAAGCTTAGCATTCCGTCAGTTAAGGTGTTTTGGCAATTGGTTATGACCTAACCTCAATCAGTTTCTTCCCATTTAAGACGTGAACAAGCTTCTGAAAAACAGCAAGAAGTGCATCCTCATTCACACGTCGATATAGAAGATCGTAGCAAAGCTCGTGTGCAGTAATTTCCGAAAGCTTGAAATCCTTTTTACAGTCAATACAAATATTGACGGTTGATACTGCCAAAGCGAAAAGAATATTTGCTAGCGCCGGACGGATGTCACGAGGGTCATCCTCCCTATCAAAAACAGTTTGATACGGCCCAATCTTGACAATCCACTTTGTCAAAAACGCGCTTCGCTTAACAGCATCGGAGCGATCTCGATACGGCTTTTCCAAATGGTACGCCTTGTATCTCTCGATGTCATCGAAAGTGCTTATGACCGTCAAATAAACCAAACGCGGATCTGTAAAGAGCCGAACGCCTAGCTTAGCTTCTAGACCCTCTCGGTACCTCTCGGCAGTTTTGAACAGGTTGAGAAACCGGTCCTCAAGCTCTTGATCAGAGAAAATTCTTGGAGGCCGATCATGCGTTACCGTAACTCTATCGCCGAGACCGTTGGTCGCACTAGCGACAGCGTCAAACAGTTCCTTAACGTCGTGAGTATTTGAATCGTAGCAGACTTCTACAAATATTCGGTCGAGTTGATCCGTCATTATTCCCTCTGGCTATAGCCAAGGGTTGGACTACTCGCTCAATCCGAAAGATTTGTAAACACCTTCGGCCACATCCAACTGTTCATCCAGCATCTCGTCGAATTTTTGGAGAAAACCATCACCGCTGAACGGCTCGGCTTCATTGGAACGGTTTGCAGAAGCTAAGCGCTTCGTCGCGGCCTTTTCATCGTGCATCGTTCGGAACAAGCTCCGAAGCTGCTCGTCAGTCATTGCCACAATCTGTCTCCCTTACTTGCCCAGTGGAAACCGGGCAGTTTAAGGCAATAAGGTCCGCAATCGCCGGAGCTAGTCCGTCGACGAAGCTGCCGTATAAGTTGGTGCCCGCTTGCCCGTCAAGTTAGTATTTTTGTTGACATTACCCGACAAGCCGAATCACGGCAACTGTATTGTGCGCAGAGCCACTGTATGTAGTTGCGAGACTGCGTTGCCCGCCGGTATCATGTGTTGTCGGCGTAATCGCATTTTCTGTATTCGCTTAAAGGTCGTGGAGGCCATAGGCTTGGCCCGCGTAGGATGGGTATAACCCACCGCTTGTCCCCCACATGTGCCTTTGAAACCCTTAGTGAACCGGAACCAAAGCCCCGAAAACCTCATAAAACCAACCCCCTAACCCCTTTGTGCAAGCTTGCGCAAACCCTCACTCCTCCCCCACCGACCCGCGCAGCGCCTTCACCTCGCCGCGTCGTTTCTTCGCCTCCACCCGCTTGCGCTTCTGGTTCAGCGATACCCGCGTCGGCCGTCGCTTTTTCGGCGCCACCAAGGCCCGCCGGATCAGCTCCGCCAACCGCTCCCGCGCGATCTCACGGTTCCGGGCCTGGGACCGCTCCTCCGAGACCTGCAAAATCACCGCCCCGTCCTTCGTCCAGCGTCGCCCCGCCAGCCGTCTCAGCCGCGCCTTGACCGGCCCCGGCAGGTTCGGCGAGCGCTCCGCCTCGAACCTCAGTTCCACCGCCGTATTCACCTTGTTCACGTTTTGCCCGCCCGGCCCGCCCGAGCGCACGAAGCTCTCGGTCAGTTCCCAGTCCTCGATGGCGATGTCATCCGTCACGCGGAGCATTTCATTTCACCTGCAAAGATATACCGGAGATATCCCTCAGATATACCGGTTCTATATGGCACATTTTCCACGAAAAAGGGCTGCCCAAGGTGAGCAGCCCTTTCGAGAAATCAGGAGGTGGGCGCGGTCAGAACCAGCGGCTCACCTGGGGTGGGCTTGCGCCCAAGGGTTGCCTAAAGGCGCGCTCCCCAAGTTGTCCCGACACCATTCTCCAATACCTCTCTAGACACTGGATCACCTCCTTTCACTTGGTTGCTGTTGAGGTGATGCTGCCACAGATTTTGTGGATGTCAAAAGAAATTACGCAGGATGTGCGATAATTCGCTTCGTGATGAGGCGGAACGGAACCAAAGCGATCAAAGCGAGGGCAAGTTTGACACCCCAATCCGCGATGGCGAGGCTGATCCAGAGCGGCGCGTCCGGGCCCGCGCCCAGGATCG
The DNA here is from genome assembly GCA_947494975.1 of uncultured Roseicyclus sp. Classification (GTDB taxonomy): domain Bacteria; phylum Pseudomonadota; class Alphaproteobacteria; order Rhodobacterales; family Rhodobacteraceae; genus Gymnodinialimonas. Next base: position 318,801 of record CANLXA010000005.1, read on the forward strand.
GCAGGATCTCGTTCGCCCAGGCCACATCCCCCGGCAGAACGGAGCTCAGCGCGCCCGAAAACGCGATGAAGAAGAACAGGGCCGTGTCAACAGATGATCCGATTATGCTTGAGAAAACAGGGGCTTGCCACCATTTCCCTTGCCGCAACCGATCGAAGATCGCCACATCCAGAAGCTGCGCCGTCAGGAAGGCTATGCCCGAGCCCAACGCGATGCGCAGCGTCACCAGCGGCCCGAATTCCCCCATGATCTGCGTGCCGATCAGCGAACAGGCGACGCCCACCAGAAAGCCCGCAAACACAACCCGTCGGGCGGTTGCGGCGCCGTAGACCCGGTTCATGATGTCCGTCACGAGAAACGCAAGCGGATAGGTGAACGCGCCCCAGGTCAGCCATTGGCCGAACAGGAATTGCACGAGGATGTTGGAGGCGACAACAATGGCCGCCATGGCAAGGATGCCGGGCAGGATACGGGTCATGATGTGTTCCGTTTTGACAAGGTGGTCGGAGACTTGGCCCCAAGGGGCAGGCGCGCCGGATACGCCCGTTTTCGTTTGGTGTAAAGGGGTTCAGCCCATGACATCGGCAATCGCGCGCGCAACCCGCGGGATCGTGTCGGGCGTCAGGCCGGCCACGTTCATGCGCCCGTCGCCGACCACGTAGATCCCGTGATCTTCACGCAACCGGTCCACCTGCGCCGGGTCCGCACCGATCAGGGAGAACATGCCGCGATGGGCCCCAAGGAAGCCGAACCGATCCGATCCGGTCTCTGCCCGCAACGCGTCCGCCAGGGCCGCGCGGTTGGCGTTCATGGTCTCCCGCATCCCTGTCAATTCGGCCTCCCACATCTGGCGTAATTCCGCATCCCCCAGAATCGTCTGCACCACCCGGGCCCCGTGATCGGGCGGGAAGGCAAATGTCTGGCGATTGAGATGCGCCATCGTGCCCGCCACGGCCGCCCGCGGGCCCGGCCCGCTGGTCACCGCAAGACAAAGCCCGACACGCTCCCGGTAGAGGCCGAAATTCTTGGAGCAACTCGCCGCGATCAGGACCTCGGGCAACCGGGCCGCCAGATGACGTGTGCCGGTGGCATCCTCCGTCAGCCCCTCGGCGAACCCCAGATAGGCCATGTCGATAAACGGAACCGCTCCGGTCGCGTCCAGAACATCGCCGACGGTCCGCCAATCCTCCATCCTCAGATCGGCACCGGTCGGGTTGTGGCAACAGGCATGGAGCAACACCACGTCGCCCGCCTTGGCCTGCGCCAGATCGGCCAACATCCCCTCACGATCAAGCCCGCCGGTCGCCTCGTCATAATACCGATAGCTGTTCGCGGTCTGGCCCAGATGCCCGACCATGGATGGGTGGTTGGGCCAGGTCGGCGTCGGCATCCAAACCGCGGCGTCCGGCGACACGTGCCGCGCGAGCTCCAATGCCTGCCGCACCGCACCGGTGCCACCGGGCGTGGCGCATAGGGCCACGCGCTCGGGGGCGACGACATCGCCAAGGATCAGATCCCGCAGGGCGCTACAGAACGCCGGATCACCTGACAGACCAACATAGGATTTCGTCACCTGCTCCGCGGCGATGGCTGCCTCGGCCCTGCGCACCGCCGCCATGATCGGCGTGTGCCCGGCGGGATCACGGTAAACCCCGACCCCAAGATCCACCTTGTCCACCCGTCCATCGGCCGCAAACATCGCCATCAGACGCAGGATCTTGTCGGCTTCGGGGGCTGTCAGGTCATCGAACATAAGCAAACCTCAAACCGGGCGATCATAGGCGAGCGTGCGCAGGCGCTCCTCACGCCGGACCGGCGCAAACCCCATTTTCTGGTAGAGCGCCAGGGCAGCGGGGTGATCGAGTGTGCAGGTATTGACCGTCATTCTGGAAACGCTCTCGTCCGCCCATCCCGTCGCGATGGCAGTCTGCAGAAGGAGCCGCCCAAGCCCGCTTCCAACCGCTTGCGGCACAAGTCCGAAATAGGCCAGGTCGCAAATGCCGGTATCGCGTCCGTCGAGCACGAAGAACCCGTGGGGCCAGCCATGTCTGAGAGCCGTCCAGATCACGACATCAGGGTGGCGCACGAACGACTGCAAACCGGACGGGTCCGCCTCGGCCTGCTCAAACCGATCCTGCCATTCATAGTCCCGGCCGACGGCATCATAGAGCAACAGAAAATACCACACCGGCGGATCGATGGCGCGCTCCAGCCGCACATCACCGGGCAGCTGTGCCGGGCCAAAGGCGGGCTTCTCAGCCATTTCAAGGTAGGTGATCGTGTAAGGAACCTTGGTTCCCGCCGGGATGACATTCATCCGGTTTCGACCTTCAGCTGCTCGAACTGGCCCCATTCGGCCCAGGATCCATCATAAAGCGAGACGTCTTCCCCACCCAACCGGGCGAGACCCAGCATCAAGATGGCCGCCGTCACCCCTGATCCGCAGGTTGTGATGATCCGCTTGTCCAGATCCACACCGCCGGCCTCGAACGCAGCGCGGAGGGCATCCCCCTCCTTCATCGTGCCATCGGCCTTGAAGAGCGAAGCATAATGCACATTCTTCGAATTCGGGATACGTCCAGCGCGCAGACCGGGCCGCGCCTCCGGCTCCTCCCCGCGGAACCGCGCCGGCGCACGGGCATCGACGATCTGCCAATCGCCAAGCTTGCTCGCCGAGGCAACCTGCGTGACATCCTTCACCAGATGCGCCTGACGCTGAACGGTCATATGCCGGTCCCGCACAATCGGCGGCATATCCTCCACCGGATGCCCCTCGGCCTGCCATTTCGGGAAGCCGCCATCCAGGACCGCGACATCACTTTTGCCCATCAGGCGAAAATTCCACCAGACACGCGCCGCAGAAAACAGACCCATCCCGTCATAGACCACAACCTGATGGCCATCCCCCACACCCATGGCCCGCATCCGCGACATGAACTTCTCAACCGGCGCCACCATATGCGGCAGGTCCGATCGGGCATCCGAGATTTCATCGATATCGAAGAAGCGCGCGCCGGGAATATGGCCGGCGCCATATTCGGCCTTCGCATCGCGGCCCATATCCGGCAGGTAATAGGATGCATCGATAACCCGCAGATCGGGGTCGTTCAGATGCGCCGCAAGCCAATCCGTCGAAACCAGGGTCCTGGGATCGTCCCCCGTAATGATGCCCGCCATCGCCGAACCTTCCGCTAGATCAACGGGGGATAGCCCTACGCCCGCAACCCGCCCCACGCAAGAGAGACGCGGACACCTCCTCCTTCATCTTGGCAGAAAAACTCATTCTACATCGGCAACGGGAGATCCGATCTTCGCGTGTGGATCACGGTCGGCATCACACGCCCGCCTGAGCCGTCGCCAAGGGCGTAAGGCGAGGCAAGGCGGGGCGCCGCAGGCGCTCCTTTTAACGACGACAGGCCGTCAGCCGTTCTGTTTCAGCAAGCGCTGCTTCTGGCGGTTCCAGTCGCGCTTGGCCGAGGTTTCGCGCTTGTCCTGGGCCTTCTTGCCCTTCGCCACGCCGATCTTCAGCTTCACGAAGCCCTTGTGATTGAAGTACATCACCAGCGGCACCAGCGTCATACCCTCGCGCTGGGTCGCGTTCCAAAGCCTCGACAATTCGCGTTTGGAGGCCAGCAACTTGCGCCGTCGCTTCTCCTCGTGCCCAAAGGTTTTCGCCTGCGCGTAAGGGGCGATGTAGCTGTTGACCAGCCACAATTCGCCGTCCTTCACCTCGGCATAACTCTCCGCGATATTGGATTGACCGCTGCGCAGGCTTTTGACTTCCGACCCCTCAAGGATGATCCCAACCTCCAGATCGCTTTCGATCGCGTAATCGAAGCGGGCGCGCCGGTTTTCGGCGATCACTTTGTAGTTCGGGTTCTCGGGTTTCTTGGCCATGGTTCGGCCTATCTAGGGATTACGCAGGCCCAAGTCCACGGGGCAGGATACCTGTCAGGGGGTAACACGGGTGAACCACGCCGATCAGTGCACGGCGCCCCCATGCCAATTACGAAACTCGTGGCCGACAGGATGGGGGCCTCGCCCCTTGCGGCTCCGTCACCGGGGCCGGGAAATGGGATCAGTTGATCAGACCCGCGTGGCGCATGCCCGCTTCGACCTTGGCTTTCGTCTCGTCGCTCAGCGTGGTCAGCGGCAGGCGCACCTCATCGGAGCATTGGCCAAGCACGGACATGCCGTATTTCGCGCCGCACAGGCCCGGCTCGGTGAAGATCGCCTCATGAAGCGGCATCAGCCGGTCCTGATAATCAAGCGCGGTGGCGTAGTCTCCGGCCAGCATGGCGGCCTGAAACTCCGCGCAGAGCCTGGGGGCCACGTTGGCCGTCACGCTGATGCAACCGACACCGCCATGGGCGTTGAACCCCAAGGCGCTGGCATCCTCGGCCGACATCTGGATGAAATCCTTGCCGCAGGTCGCCCGTTGTTTGGACACGCGTGAAATATCGGCCGTCGCGTCTTTCACTCCGACGATGTAGGGCAGCTTGGCCAACTCGCCCATCGTCTCAGGCGTCATATCGATCACCGACCGTGGCGGGATGTTGTAGATGAAGATCGGGATGCCGACATCGTTGAGCGCCGTGTAATGGGCGATCAACCCGCGCTGGGTAGGCTTGTTGTAATAAGGCGTCACAACCAGCGCGGCATCGGCGCCCACATCCTTGGCATGCTGCACGAAACGGAGCGCTTCGGCCGTGTTGTTGGACCCGGCCCCTGCGATCACGGGCACGCGGCCATTGGCAGCGGTCACAACCGTCTCGATGACCTGCTCATGCTCCTCATGGGTCAGCGTCGGGCTTTCACCCGTTGTGCCCACCGGCACCAGCCCGTTGGAGCCTTCGGCGATCTGCCAATCGACCAGACGTTTCAGCGCGTCGAAGTCCACAGCACCATTCGTCATCGGGGTGACCAGAGCGGGCATCGAGCCTTGAAACATCTCACGCTTTCCTTCGTTCAAAGTGGGTTACACGTGCCGCCCCAATACAAGGCCCCCACCGAATTGCCAAGTTCGTGAGTTGCGTCTGACATCAGGTGCCCTATCCTGCGCATTCTGGGGATTTGACGAAGTAGGAGACGCCGCACAGATGCGACGCCTGATATACGCCTTGGCCCTGTGCTCCCTTGTCGGAGCACCCCCCGCAATCGCGCAATCGGAAACCGAGGCCCTGGCCGATGCGCTGGCGGCCTACAATGCCGGTGATCTGGCCCGCGGATCAGAAGCCGCACAAGGCATCGACGATCCGATTGCCCTTGATCTTCTGGCCTGGACCCGCTTGCGCCGGGGCGAGGGCGATTTTGGCGAGTACATCGCCTTTCTGGACCGTAATCCCGACTGGCCCGGCCTGTCCTATCTGCGCCGTCAGGGGGAGCCGTCGATCCCCGAAGGCGGCGATCCGCGCAATACGCTCGACTATTTCGCCGCGATGCTTCCGCAAACCGGGGCCGGTGCACTGGCCTATGCCCGCGCGCTGGACGAGACGGGCAACCGCGCGGCCGCCGAGGCCGAGGTGATCCGGGCCTGGACAACGCTGGTGATGACCGGCCCCCACGCGCAGGCCCTGAACCGCGCCTATGGCGACATCCTGACGGAAGAGCACCACATCGCGCGGCTGGACAACCTGCTGTGGGAGAACGCCGAGGACCGCGCGCGCGCCATGTTCGGCCTTGTGCCCGAGGGCTGGCAAACGCTGGCTGAGGCGCGCCTTGGCCTGCGGGCCCGGGTGCCCGGCGTGGATGCATTGATCGAGGTGGTCCCTGCACCGCTGGCGTCTGATCCGGGCCTCGCCTTCGAGCGGTTCATCTGGCGCATCAATGCGGGCTTCTGGGACAGCGCGGGCGAGTTGATGGCGGAGCGCTCGGCCTCGGCGGCAAGCCTCGGACGGCCCGTCGAATGGGGCCGCAGACGCGCCGATCTTGCCCGTGACGTGATGCGGGAGGGCGACCACGCCACCTGCTACGAGTTCGCGTCGACCCACAGGATTTCGGCGGAGGTCGACTATATCCGTTTTGCCGATCTGGAATGGCTGGCGGGCTATTGCGCCCTCCAACTAGGCCGGGCCGAGGCGGCTGTCGGGCATTTCCAGGATTTCCGCGAAGTGGTTTTTTCGCCGATATCCGTCGGTCGGGCCGGGTATTGGCTCGGGCGCGCCCATGAGGCCGCCGGAAACGCCGAAGCGGCCGCCGAGGCCTATGCGCTCGGCGCGCTTTATCAATCAAGCTTTTATGGGCAGCTGGCGCAGGAACGGGGCGGGTTGCCTGTCGATACGGCCTTTCTGGGCGATACGGATTATGGGGAATGGCAAACGGCCAGCTTCGTGGACCTTCCGGTGTTCCACGCCGCGATGCTGCTTTACGAGGCCGGAGAGCGGACCCTGGCCGAGCGTTTCTTCACGCATATCACGGAACGTCTGGATGAACGGGAAGCGGGCATGATGGGCGACCTGATGCTGGAGCTGGGGGAGCCGCACTTCGCCCTGCTGGTCGCGAAACGCGCTGCACAATCGGGCCACCAGATCATGCGCGCCTATTACCCGCTGGCTGATCTGGAGGATGTGGATCTGCCGGTTCCGCGCGCCCTTGCGCTGTCCATCGCGCGGCGAGAAAGCGAGTTTGAGCCCGATGTCGTGTCTGGCGCCGGGGCAATCGGGCTGATGCAGGTGATGCCCGGCACGGGTCGGGATTCGGCGGCTGAGTTGGGCGTGACCTTCTCCACGTCACGGTTGAGTTCGGATCCGGCTTACAACGTGCTCCTCGGATCCAACTACATCGCCGGGCTGATCGAGGCCTATGACGGCAATCCCGTTCTGGTGGCGGTGGGATACAACGCTGGCCCGGGCCGGGTGCAGCAATGGCTGGAACGTTTCGGCGATCCAAGGCGCGCCGATGACGTGATCGACTGGATCGAGGACGTGCCGTTCACGGAGACGCGCAACTACATCATGCGCGTGATCGAAAGCCTGCCGATCTACGAGGCGCAATTGACCGGGGAGCTTCCAACGCTCGGGATGAGCGAGCGGCTGGTTCAGTGACACGCTTGTCGGTCGGCCAGCGCGGATCGGTCCCACGCGTGGTGCGTTGCCGTTCAGGCATCGTTGGGCAGGCTGCATAAATGCGCTGTTGGTCCCAGGGCGCGGGGCGGCTAGGGTAGCGCGATGGATTGGTCGGTTTTCATTCTATTTCTTGCCGCATGCTGTGCCGCCGCGGCCACCGGATCCATGTTCCCGCCGGGGCCGTGGTACCGCAACCTCAGCAAACCGCGTTGGACGCCGCCCGATTGGCTGTTTCCACTGGCCTGGACCACGCTCTATCTGGCGTCTGCTTACGCGGCCACCCGCGTGGCAATGTTGGAGGACAACGCCCATGCTATGGGGTTCTGGGCCCTGCAGATCGCGTTGAACACGCTCTGGACGCCGGTGTTTTTCGGGTTGGAGCGAATCCGAACTGGCTTCGTTGTGCTGATATTCCTGTGGATCGCGGTGTTTGGCACCATGCTCAGCTTCTTCCAGCACGACCTGATCGCGGGGCTGCTCTTTGTGCCTTACGTCATCTGGGTCAGCGTTGCCGGCGCATTGAACCTGGCTGTGTGGCGCCTGAACCCGGCTGAAGCCCAACGCGCCGCATAAGCGAATCCGCCGAGACGCGAGTCGCCCACCCCCCCACGTCACCGCTCCCCCTCCCTGAATATGTCACTCCGGCCGCCGCGATCTCACGCCAGCGAGATGAGCGGTCACGGCGCTGTGGGGTTGGTGCGGGGCGGGATATCGTCTGTGCATCTATGCA
>CANLXA010000006.1 GCA_947494975.1 uncultured Roseicyclus sp.
GGCTGCGGCTCCGGTTCGGGCTGTGGTTCCGGTTCGGGCTGTGGTTCCGGCTCGGGCTGCGGCTCCGGTTCGGGCTGCGGTTCCGGCTCGGGCTGCGGTTCCGGTTCGGGCTGTGGCTCCGGCTGTGGCTCGGGTTGGGGTTGAGGTGCCGGCGCAGGGTCTTCAGGCGGCACGACCGGCCCCTGCTTGGCGCTTTGCTCCGGCTCGCGCAGGCCAAGACCCACAAGAAGGGAGTCAAACGGTGACAAACCAGGCTCTAACTGCTGGTTAGAGCCTCGTGTAACAGGGTTTTCCACGTTTTCTGCTGCGGCCTCTGCAACGCTCTGGGACAGCAATTTCGATGATTCAATCGGGCCGGGCGTATATTCGAGCAGCAGACTGTTCCAGGCTCGTCCATCACCACCACCGGCTTCGGGGTCGGCCTCTGGCTCGGTCTGTTCGGCCAGTTCGATATCGGCCTCGGTGTCGGGAATGACGTCGTCATGGACCTTGCCTTCAGCGCGTGGCTGCGCATCTTCAGGGGCGCGGGTTTCTGCGCCATCGACCACTTTCGGATTGGGTTCCAATTGCCCGGTCTCGACCTTGGCATCCGGGCCCCGTTCATGGCCGGCACGGGCGGCCAGGATCTGTTCAATGGCGGGATCAAGCCCCTCCAGGTCGGCATCCGGGTCATCTTCGACATAATCGGGATCTGCCCCCGCGGCGTGTGCGCTGAGCGCCATGAAGGCGGCCACGCTGACCGTTACGCCCATTGCCGCTGCGAAATCCGCACGCCTGCGCGCGGCCAATACGTTGTCAGTGGCTTGCATCCGGGCTTTTTCTTCGGATGGTCCCGCTTCGCTGTCCTGAGCAATGCCGTGCGGCATCTGTCCCTTGCTCGGCCAATTCCCGTCCATTGTCCGTTCTCCTCACGGCGCCTTGTTGGGCGGATCTGCGTTTTGAAAAACTACGCATTCCTCGCTCGTGGACCCGCGTGAGTGCACGCCGGGCCAACAGTTTGTTTACTGTTTGTCAACTAATTCAGAGGTGAAAAATGGTCTGCTTTGAGGCGTCTTTGTGGCACGGCCCTGATGCTCGATGTTCTTATTGCCGATAACCCATATGAGGCTTTTGGTGGGGTGGGAGGCGTTTTCAAAGATCGAGACCAGACTGGCTCAATTCTGCCGTTCAGCCAGGAGATGCTGGCAAGAATTAGCCGAAGCCCGTCCGTCGGGCACAAGATGTGGGTTGCAATTTGGCTGAATTGTGCGTGGGCAATGTCGCAAGCGGGTCGTGCATCACCCCAATTGCGGACCATCCGTCAGAATTTCGCATGCGAAAAGCGCGGTGAGCGTACACGTGGTGAGGGTAATGTCTTTGACGCGCCGCGGCGGATCAGCAGTCCTGGGCTTTTCAGCCTTCGCCGTAATCTGCTGCGTAGGTCCCGTTGTCGGTATTGGCGAAATGGCACTGGTTAAGAACCACGCCCAACATGTTGGTCTGTTCCGCGATTTCGCGCTCGCAATGGTCGATCTGGGCCACGGTGGTCGTTTCGGCCTTGGCCACCAGAAGCGCACAATCGACATCCTTGATGAAGGCGCGTGTGTCATCGCCCAGAAGCAAGGGGGGCAGGTCGAATATCATGACGTTGGGGGCATGGGCCGCCTCGATCTCGGATAAGCGTTCGTGGGTTCTACGGCTCAGGATCGTGGCCGTCGGGTCTGGCGCGGGGTGTTTGGCTGCGCAGATGGCGACATTGCCGCGCACGCCGACAGCCTGGTCGGTGAAGCGAATTTGTCCGGCCAACATCTCGGTGATGTCGTATTCGGGCGCAAACCCCAAGGCGTTGGCGATATTGGGCACACGCAGATCAAATTCCATCAGTACAGCACGCAAATCGCTTTGACGGGTGAACCCGAGCGCAAGATTGCAGGCTAACGTGGTTTTGCCGCAGGCCGCCGTGGGCGAGGTCACGGCCAGCCTCCGCCACCCGTTTTTCTGCATGATGAGTTGAATCTTGGTACGCAGCACGTCGAAGGGGGTCGCGCGGCGGTCAGCCTGCATGCTGAGGATGTGTTTATGGGCAAGACCATCCAAATCGGGTGAGAAGGGGGGTATGCTGTCCCAGCCTTCATCTTCAGCGGGCTTGGCGTGTGACGAGGGAGCGCCGCTATCGACAAGGGTTTTGTCTAATATAAGCGTCTGGGCGCTGCTCTCCGGGGAGATGTCGCGCTGCTCACGCGCTTTGGCCAATGCCTTTTGCAGTTTTTCCATCGCAACTCTACTCGCCCTACAAAATCTTTACAGATTGCGGATTCGGTCGAAGACTCGATCAGCCAGCTGATCGAGGGGCATGTAATAGGTATCGACGCCCCATAGAATGGCCGGGATCCCCACGACAACCACCGCATAAGACGCCAGCCGGAATAATCGTCGCCATAGCCGACGGGCTTGGGTTTCGATGAAGGGGATGGTCGCCAAGGGTTGTATCCCAAGGGCATTTTGGATTTCCGCGGGGCGGCGGACCGATCGATTCAGTAACTCCAATAGCAAAAACAGCCCGACCGCCAGCCCTATGCCTGCAGCCGCGCCCATAATGGCGATCTGGGTCCGATCACCATTCGCGGGTGTGCGGGGCACGCTGGCCGATTCAATGATCGAGATCCGTTGCCCCCGGGCGGTCAGTTCGATCCTCTCGCCGGTGCTGGCCTCGGCCAGACGGGCGATGGCGTTGTCATATTGAGCGCGGATGTTGTCGTAGTCGCGCTGCAGGCTGGACAGCGTGATCGCATTAAGCGGCGTGCGGGCAATTGCATCTTCAAGCTCCAGAAGCTCTGTTCCGGCTGTTGTGATCAGCTCCTCCAGGCTCGCGACCTGGGTGTCGATCTGCGACAGTTGCAGGTTGAGGATGGCTTCGGCTTCGGAAATGGCTTCGACCGGCGTGCCCTCGTCTTCAGGCGCCGAGTCCCCCCCAGCAGTTGCGGCCACTTGCTCGCGCAGGATCTCGATCCGGCGCACGAGGCCCTGCACCTGCGGGCTGGTTTCTGAAAAGATCGTGCGAGCTTGCGAAAGTTCGGCCTGAAGCTGTGCAAGCTGCTGTTGCTCGGCAGTCAAAACGGGGGCGGAAGGTGCACTGACCCGACCGGTGCTGTCGAATATGTCCATCAGGCGGTTGCGCTGATCGATAAGAGCCACCCGCTCGCGCTCGGCTGTAGCGATACGTTCTTGCAGCAGGGACTGACGATTGAGCCGGAAATCCTGCTCGGAGGGCAGGGCATCTGCATTTTGGATCTGGAACTGGTTGATCTGCGCACCCTGGAGATCCAACTCGACCGACAGCCGTTCAACCTCTTGCTCGAAGAACTGCATTGTATCTTCAGCCCGTCCAGTGCGCAGCTCGACATTGGCGTTGATGATCCGCGTCACGTAGTCGTTGACGACATTTGCCGCGATCTGCCCCGTTCGGGCGGAAAAGGACACGGTTACGACAACCGGCTGTCCGCGCCCGCCCCGGCTGTCGATCCCCGTGGCTTGCCGCATGTTGTTCACGACAGTGTCCGGCGAGCTGTCGGGCAAGCGCTCGAAGACGTCCAGATCATTGGCGATGTCGAGCAGGTTGGCACGCGTCAGCAGGCGCTGGCGAATGATCTCGATGGTCTGGTTGGGATCGAGATTCACGGTGGCTGCTGCCAGACCGCCTGGTATCTGCGGCTCTTCTATCAGCAATCTGGCTTCGGCTTCGAACGTGACTGGCGCTCGAAGCGCCAAGACTGCGCCGACGGCGGAGCACAGAATGAAGATTGCCATCATCGCGGGCAGGCGACGCAGGAATATTTTCCAGTAGAAAGCCAGGTCCGGCATCATTCCGCGGCATCTCGAGAGTTGAAGTCGGGCAGGGGGACGGGCTCCACCGTTTCGAGGAAGAGATTGTCCTGAAACACTTCGCAGACAACGACTTCGTCGATGATGGGAAAATCGGAACTGGCGGCATAGACCATCGCGAAATCAGCAAACTTGTTCACCAGGCGCGGCACGCCGCCGCTGCGTTTGTGAATAAGCGCGATCGCGCCATCATTGAATTCCTGCCCCGTGCCCCCGGCGTGGATCAGGCGATGGCGCATATAGGCTTTTGTCGTTTCGAGGTCCATTGCGGACAGGTGGAAGCTTGCCGTGACCCGCTGCGCGAACTGGCGCAGGCCGGGGCGTGTGATCATTTCGCGTAACTCGGGTTGCCCGACGAGGATGAGCTGCAGCAACTCATCCTTGCCAGCGTTGATGTTGGTCAACATCCTCAGCTCTTCGAGTCCCTCGACCGAGATGTTCTGGGCTTCGTCGATGATCAGCACGACGTGCCGACCCAGACTGTATTGCTCGATCAGAAATGCCTGCAACGCCTGATGGCTGGCCACGTAATCGGAGCCGTCCGGCACATCCACATCCAGCGCGCCGAGGGCCCAGTGCAGCAGGTCGCCGCGCCCGCCCTGGGCGTTCGAAATCAGGCCGACCAGCGTGGTATCATCGAAATTTCGCAAAAGGTACTGGACCAGGGTGGTCTTGCCGGCTCCGACTTCGCCGGTGATCACGGTGATGGGCGCCCGGGCGACGACACCATATTCCAGCACGGCGAAGGCGCGGGCATGGGCCGGGGTCCAATAGAGGAAGTCGGGATCGGGCAGCAACGTGAAAGGCCGCTCATTCAGACCGAAGCATTTTGCAAAGTATTCGGCGTTGGGCATCGGGCTCTTCTTTGGCGACAGCGCGGATAGCGGTAGGGCGGGCAGCGCCCGCTTTTTATCGGATATGCTCTGCATATAGGAAGATTGCGACGCGCTTGCACGTTCTATTGTCGGTCGTGTGCTGTGGCGTCGGTACCGGTGGGAGATGAAGATCGGTGTCTTCTGGCCGGGGCCGTCTTCTGATCTCAGATAGTGTACACGCGAAGTCATGGCTCGCTCCCTGATCGTTCGATTCGCCGTTGCGGACCAAATTGTTGCTCTCAGGCAGACAGTTTTCTTCGAGACATGGGCACTGTTTAGGCAGGCGCGTGGCACAGGGGGTATTTCTGCGCCAGTGAGAAGAACCCCAAGTTCAGCAAGATAAGGTCAAAAATAGGTTAAAATATTGTTACTATTTACTTTTTCTGTAAATTTCCGGATCAGAGTCTGAGTTTAATAAATTTTTCACGGGACTCCGGCAGCACGATGGCTTATCCCCAAGTGTATAGCTGACTGGGGAACAAACAGCCCACCATTACATGATTATTCGGCCTTGATGGTCGGTGAGACGAAGTACTTCTGACCACTGACTGCAAATATTAAAGAAAATTATCTTCGATTTTACGAAGGGTTATCTAGTAAATGTCGCTTTTGGACCATGATTTTAAGCCTCGCCCCCGTGCCCTGAGGAGACCGTTCAGAGCCATACGAAGCGCCGAACCGATCCCATCACCTCGCCGTCCTTTTGCCACCGCCCAGATCGTCGCGTTCCCGCAGCCCGTCAAGGTGTCTGTGCAACGCTCCGAAGTGAACCAGAACGGCTACACCATGCTTGGCAAACGTCTGTTCGATATTCTGGTTGTGCTTGTGGCGCTGCCGATCTGGCTGCCGGTCATCGCGATCGCCGCACTGTTCGTGGCCATGGATGGCCACAATCCGTTTTATACACAGGAACGGGTTGGCCGCGGCGGGCGGATCTTCAAGATGCTCAAGCTGCGCTCCATGGTGCAAGATGCGGACGCCCTGTTGGAAGCTCATCTGCGGACCAACCCCGAGGCGCGCGCCGAGTGGGATGCCACCCAGAAGCTGAAGAACGATCCGCGCATCACCTTTGTGGGTCGGTTCATCCGCAAGGCGTCGGTCGACGAGCTGCCGCAGCTTTTCAACGTTCTGTTAGGTGATATGAGCCTGGTCGGTCCACGTCCGTTCATGACAAGCCAGACCGAGCTTTATCATGGTGACAACTATTATGATCTGCGCCCTGGTCTGACCGGGTTCTGGCAGGTGTCTGACCGCAACGAATGCACCTTCAAGCAGCGTGTCGATTTTGATGATGCGTATTGCCGTGAGACGTCTCTGGGTACCGACCTCCGCGTATTGGCCAGAACCGTTGGTGTCGTGCTGCGCGGCACCGGATACTGAAGCCGGACGACCTGACGCATCATTGGCGATGACTTATTTTTGTCCACATGCCGTGCCATGGCGTATGGACAAAAACATGTGCAGAGACCGAAACTGTGTCCGGCACCCCGAATGACTCGCATAATCTTTTAGGTCCCAATGTCCCAGAAGCCCTTCGTGAAAACGCTCCTTGCCATTCTTCTGATCGGAGTTCTGGCGGCCTGCCAATCCTCCGAAGACCGTGCCGAGGAGCATTATCAGAATGCCCTGCGCCTCATCGAGGAAGGCGATCTGGATCGTGCCAGCGTCGAATTCCGCAACGTGTTTGAGAACAACGGCCAACACCGCGAAGCGCGCAGCGCCTATGCGGAACTCTTGCGCGACATTGATGATATCCAAGGCTCTTACGGCCAGTACCTGCGTCTGGTCGAGCAATATCCCGACGATCTGGAAGGGCGAGTCGCCCTGACGCAGATGGCCATCGATCTGCAGCAATGGGACGAGGCGCGGCGCCATGGCCGCGAGGCGATCGAGATCGCGCCGGATCAACTGGACGTTCGGATCATTGCCGCCAATCTCGATTATGCCCAAGCGGTGGAAGATGAGGATGAACCGGCGCGGCGCGCAGCCTTTGACAGCGCGACGGGGCTTCTGGATGAGGCCCCCGACAACCTGTCGTTGCGGCGCATTCTGGTCGATGGCGCGTTGCGCGACGGCGATCAGGAAGAGGCGCTGGCCCAGGTCGAGATCGCGCTCCAAATCGCGCCGGATCTGCGCCAACTCTACAATTCCAAGCTCAGCCTCTTGGCGATGATGGAACGCGACTCTGAGATCGAAGAGCTGCTGCACGAGATGGTCGAACGCTTCCCGGGCGATGATGATCTGACCGCGACGCTTCTGCGCTTCTTCATTTCGCGCGGGGATGTGGAGGCGGCCCGGACCTTTCTGACCGACACGGTCGAGACAACAGAAGATGACACGCAGCGCCGCGAAGCCCGTGGCGCGCTGGTGCAACTGGCGTTGCAGACCGGTGGGGCTGACGCGGCTCTGGAAGAAATTGACGCTATTCTGGCCGATGGCGGTGAGCCTCTGGTCTTTGGCGCCTTGCGCGCCGGTATCGTTTTCGAAACCGGCCAGGAGGAGGAGGCGATCGCCGCCCTGGAAGCGCTTCTGGATGGGGTTGAGCCCAGTGAAGAAATCGGCCTTGCCCAGGTCGCTCTGGCGCAGATGCTGATGCAGACCGGCAATGTCGTCGGGGCCCGTGCGTTGGTGGAAGAAGTGCTGGCCGCCGATGCGTCGCAGCCCGATGCCCTGAAGATGAAGGCCGCCTGGCTAATCGAAGACGACGAGACAGCAGAAGCCATCGCCCTTCTGCGCACCGCGCTGGAAGCTGATCCCAATGATGTTCAAGCACTGACGCTGTCGGCCAGAGCCCATTCCCGCAACGGGGATCGAAGCCTGGCGCTGGATTTTCTGGCGCTGGCGGTAGAGGCATCGAATTCGGCTCCTGAGCCGACCGTGCAATATGCCAGAGAATTGATAGCCGATGAGCGCTACCGCGCGGCCGAGGAAATCCTGATCGCGGCGCTCCGGGTGGCCCCGGGAGAGCCAAGCCTTCTGGTCTCGCTTGGAGAGCTTTACATCCTAACTGAGGATTGGTCGCGCGCCGAAGGGGTCGAGGATGCGATGCGCAACATCGGCACCGAAGAGGCGATTTCGGTTGCGGAACGGATGTTGGTGGCCCGCCTGGCCTCCCGCGGGCAGATGGAAGATGCCATCGCCCTTCTTGAAGAATTGGCCAGCGAAGGCGAGGGCGATGATCTGGTGGCCAATGTGGCCGTGGTCCGCGCGCGCTTGGCCAATGGTCAGGGCGAAGAGGCCCTGGCCTTTGCGCAAAGTGCTCTGGCAGAAGACCCCGACAACCTCGTTTTGCAATATACGCTGGCGGCCACCTATAGCGCCGTAGGCCAATATGAAGAGGCCGAGACAAGCTATCGCGCCATCCTTGAGGCGCGGCCGGAGCTGGAACAGGCTTGGGTCAACCTGGTCCGCATCTTGTATGCACAAGGTGAAATCGACCGCGCCGAGGCGGCCTTGGCCGAGGGCCTTGAGGTTCTACCCGAAGGGCTGGAGCTGCTCTGGGCGCAGGCCGGGTTCCTGGAGCGTCGGAACGATTTCGAAGGGGCTATCGCGATCTATGAACAGATGTATGAGCGCGCGCCCAATGCGCCAGTGATTGCCAACAACCTGGCCAGCTTGATCTCGACCTATCGCGATGATGAGGAAAGCCTTGACCGGGCCTATACGGTGGCGCGCCGCCTGCGTGGATCCGATTTTGCGCCGTTTCAGGACACCTATGGCTGGATCGCCTATCGTCGCGGTGATTACGAGGAGGCGCTGGAGCACCTTGAACCGGCCGCCGAGGCCTTGGCCGACAATCCGCTTGCACAATACCATCTTGGCATGACCTACATCGCCGTCGGGCGGACTGACGATGCGCTTGTCAGCCTGACCCGCGCCATCGAACTGGCCGACCCGGAGGATCCACGGGAGCAGTTCCGGATTGCCGCCGAAGAAATCGCACGGATCGAAGCGGAAGCCGCCGAGAGCAGTGAGTAGGGGGCCGCGCGCCCTGTGACGTCTGGGCGACAAAGCCCGGAAATTACTCACAGGTTGGGCCGGAGTGGCTTTCTTTGTGACCTGATCTCGGGGCATAGAGTGGTGAGCTAAGCTTAAGGTAGACAGATATGCGACAACTTCTCTTTGTGCTGGTGAGCTTGTGGGCCTGTCTCCCGGCCATGGCGCAGGACTTCCAGATCAGTGCTGGTGATGTCCTGTCCATCGAGGTCTTGCAGGATCCCACGTTGAATCGCGACGTTCTGGTGTTGCCCGATGGCAGCATCAACTTCCCCTTCGCCGGGTCCGTCCGTGCCAGTGGTCAGACCGTCGCTCAGGTGCAGCAATCTCTGACAGGGGCCATCGCGTCGAACTTCGCCGCGCCCCCGAATGTTTTCGTGACGGTGCGTCAGACCGCAGAGCGCCCCGCGCCGCGGGTCACCGGCGGACCTGTCCGCGCCCGCACCATCGAGGTGTACTTCATGGGGGAGGTCGCCAATCCCGGTGGGATCGAAATTCCGCCCGGAACAACGTTTCTGCAGGCGCTGGCCCTTGGTGGCGGCTTCACCGATTTCGCCGCCCTGCGCCGGGTGCAGCTGCGCCGGACCGATCCCATGACCGGCCAGCAATCGGTAGTTGAGATCAACTACCGGGCGATCGAGAATGGCGCGAGCCTGAACCGCGATATTACAATGGCCGATGGCGATATCATCCTGGTCCCCGAGCGACGATTGTTCGAATAATCCGGCCGGGGTGACGCAGTCCTATGACCAGATCTGCACCACGGACCGCTGCCCGACCTCGCCTTGTACGGACTGCTTGCGGTCTCTTGTGCATCGTCGGCGTTGCGGGATCAGTCGCGGCGCAAGACGGCGCCGCGCTTCTGACATTTGGTGTATCCCTCGGTGCAGATCAGACATTCCGTGAGGTGGGCGAGGATGAGAACGACCTCACTGTTGGCCTGAGCGCGGGCCTGTCGGCCAGCACCAGCCGCCATTCCTTTTCCATCCAGACGGGCAGCACTCTGCAGCTCTACGGCGATGGCGAGGAAGGGTTCCGCGATCCGTCCCTGTCGGTGGATTACACGCGCGGCAACGATGACACAGTGTTGGGCGTCTCCTTTAACTACAGCCAGCGCGACGTGGACGGTGCAACCGAAATCGAAGATGAGTTCGGCGAGGCATTCCTGTTTCGGGATGAAGGCTCCGTCGAAACCATCAGCGGGTCGGTCACGCTGGAAACCGGACGGACTGCACCATTTGGCACCGAAAGCTCGATTTCGTTCACCAACCGGATCTTCACCGACACTGTGGATCCGGATTTCGTCGATGCCCGCACGGTGCGGGCCCAGACGCGGTTGCGCCTGAATATCAGTCCCAATATCACGCTGAGCCCCGGGTTGGAGTTGAGCCGGTCCCGGGAAGAAGACGCGCTGAACACCGAAGACATCCAGCATCGCTGGAGTGTGAGCGGGGATTTCGTCATCGACGCGCTTTGGTCGGCGGCGGCGGATGTGGCGTTTGTCGATGGTGAGATCGAGGAAGATGACGGCTTTGGCGGGCGCATGACGCGCGACCGGGATCAGGTTGAGTTCAACATGTCCGTCAGCCGCCGGATCCCGACGGGTTCCCTGCAGCTCGCCTATTCTTACCTCGATTCTGTGCCGGAGACCCGCGAGACCTTCACCTTCAGCGGCAATACATCTCTGCCCCGAGGGGTTCAGTTAAGCGGGTCCGTCAGCCTCAACTTCGTCAACGACAATGACCCGCTGCCATCTTTCTCGCTGTCCTATAGCCGCCCGCTGCCCACCGGTCAGCTGGGGCTGAGCCTGACGCAATCCGTGGGTCTGAACAACGATGAAGAGAGCGTGCTGCGCACCAATATCACGGGCAATTACGACTATCAGATCGATGCCATCAGCAGCCTGGCCCTGGATGCGTCCCTGATCCGGATCGAAGGCCTGGGCGCAGCGACGGATGAGGCCTCCACGGCAACGGTGGGGCTGGTCTATCGCCGGGCGCTGACCGAAGACTGGAACCTCTCGGCGCGGCTGCAGCACCGGGTGAGCTATGATAACGGGGCCCTGGATGATCGTATCAATTCGCTGTCGCTTGGCCTGGACCGGCAGTTTTCCATTCGGCCCTGATCCCCGCGCATGTGGGCACCGGGGCCCGGTGTGAGCGTCCCCGTGCCGTCCCAATCCATCTGGGGTATGCGCCTTGTCTGGGTGCTGATCCTGATCTGTGCCGGCATCGAGGTGGCGTTGTGGCTCAATGAGCTGACCGGGATCGGGCCGAGCCGCCTGCGCCAGACAGCCTACGAGTTCGGTGGCTTCTGGCCGGGTCTGTTGCGGGGATGGCAGCCGAATTTCACCGGCCAGCCCGTGGCCATGTTCGTCACCTATGGTTTCTTCCATGGCGGCCCGGGGCACATGGCCGTCAACATGATCACCCTGTGGTCCCTGGGCCGGGCGGTGAGCGACCGGGTGGGCGTGCGGGGGATGGCGTTGCTTTACGCGGGGTCGCTTCTGGGCGGGGCCGCGGGTTTTGGTCTGATCGCTGAAACCTTTCGGCCTATGGTCGGCGCATCGGGGGCCTTGTTCGGCCTGGCTGGCGGGCTTCTGGCCTGGAACTACGTGGATCGCTTCACCTTCCGCGAAGGGCTCTGGCCGGTGGTGCGTCTGGTGCTGTTTCTGGTGGCAATGAATGTGGCGATGTGGTGGGCGCTGGATGGGCAACTGGCTTGGGAGACCCATCTTGGAGGCTTCGTGACGGGGTGGATCATGGCGATCCTGATCGATCCGCGCAGCCGGGGGCCGGTCGATACATAACGCTTTTCCCATGGGTTGATTTTTGCAAGGGTCAGAGCTGTGTTGATGAGACGTCGTTTATTCCTTTCGGGTGCCGGTGCTTTTGTGGCGCTGCCATATGGTTTGCCGGTCCGGGCAGCCGCACCGGCAGATGCGCTTGATGTATTGATAGCGGACGCGCGCGCTGCGATGGGATTGCCGCACCTGACCCGCACATCTCATTTGGATCGGGCGGCAATGGAACAAACCCGGGTTCTGGTGCAGGCCGCTCAGGATCACCTCACCCACAATGGGGCAGGCGGGGCCACTCCTCCGCAGCGTGCCGCTCAGGCGGGATATACCGGCCGGGTCCTCGGAGAGCTTCTGGCCACTGGTCCTGATCGTGATCCCGCGCCCGTTCTGGAGGCTTGGCTGGATGTTGCCGAGGCCCGCGCCGTAGTTCTGGATCCGGTCTCGCGGGATATCGGACTTGCTCAACACCTCGGTGCCGATGGCTGGACCCGGTGGAGTATTGTCACGGGTGCCCCGCTTTAGGGCGGCGCGCCTGTCACGGCCGGTCAGGCCCTGTCATAGACATCCTCGTAGCGCACGATGTCATCTTCCCCGAGATAGGCGCCGGTCTGCACCTCGATCAGGAACATCGGCAACTGCCCGGGATTGGCCATCCGGTGCTTATGGCCCAGGGGAATGTAGACGCTTTCGTTTTCGGTCACCAAACGGATGTCGTCTCCGATCGTCACTTCGGCGGTACCGGCGACCACGATCCAGTGTTCCGAGCGATGCATGTGGCTTTGAAGGGACAAGATACCGCCGGGCTTGACCATGATCCGCTTCACCTGGAACCGTTCACCCAGGCACAACGTCTCGTACCAGCCCCAGGGGCGGTGGAAGCGGGGGTAATCATCGGCCTGGGCCACCTGGCCTTCGCGCAGGGTATCGACCAATGCCTTGACGTCCTGCGCGCGGGATTTGTCGGCCACGAGCACCGCATCGCGCATCGCCACGGCCACCACATTCTCCACCCCCAGACCGACCAATTGCATGCCGGCATCCTCGGTGCGGAAATAGCTGTTCTCGCAATCGATCAAGGTCACTGGTCCCTGGGTGGCATTGCCCGTCGCATCGCGCTCGGCCATTTGCCACAACGCGTCCCAGGCGCCCAGATCCGACCAATAGGTATCGAGCACCACGGTGACCACGTTCGAGACGTTCTCCATGATCGCATAGTCGAACGAGATTTTCGGAGCATTGTGATAGAGCTCGGCCTCAAGGCGGAAAAATCCCAGATCCTCGGCCCCCCCGGCAATGGCCGCCCGGCAAGGCGCCATCATGTCGGGGGCATGGGTTTCGTAGGCGGCGATCAGATCAGCGACCCGGAACAGAAAGATCCCCGCATTCCACAGATAACCGCCCGTTGCCAGCATCCGCTCGGCGCTGTCCAGGTCGGGTTTTTCGCGGAAGCTTTTCAGCGGTATGGCGGGGCTGTCAGTTTTGACGCCCTTATCCAATTCCAGGTAGCCATAGCCGGTTTCCGGCCGGTCAGGTGTCACGCCGAAGGTCACAAACGCGCCCGCCTGCGCCGCCGCGGCGGCACTCTCGACCGTTGCCAGAAATCCCTGCACGTCGCCGATCACATGGTCCGATGGTGCCACCAGCATCATCGCGTCGGGTTCTTCTTCCAACATGAGCGCTGCCGTCAGGATCGCAGGGGCGGTATCCCGGCCCTCTGGTTCGACCACGACACGAGCATCATCCAAACCCAGATCGGCGGCCTGTTCCTTTGCCAGAAAGCGGAAATCGTGGCCCGTGACGATCAAGGGCGCCGCAAATCCTGCGGTCGCAAACCGCATCAATGTTGTCTGATAGAGGCTGTGCTTGCCCATCAAGGGTGCGAATTGCTTCGGAAATGCCTTGCGCGATACGGGCCATAGCCGCGTTCCGGATCCGCCGCACAGCACTACAGGATAGATCATTCGGATCAGCCTCTCACTTCACGCCTGTTCGGGAAACCACATATATCAGTGCTGCAACCAGCGCGCCCATGTCAAAGGTCTTTTGGGAAACAATCGATACCCGAGCGCGATCAAGTACTAAGAAACGAGCATGATCGCGTCCACTCCTTGTCCGGAACGCAGTGTTGCGGTCTCTTTGCAAACCGGCATATCTAGACCTCGCATCTTGGCTGTCTTCGGCGGATCACCCAGGTAGGAATTAACCTTTGACGGCACATGTTACCCCAAGCTCGCCCGCCGCGGACGCACAACCATCCGACCGGGATATAGTCCTGGTGGTGGATCTCGATGGTACCCTGTGCCGGACCGATACGTTACACGAAGCGATTTTGGGTCTGGTGGCGGAGCAGCCCCTGATATTGGCGAAGCTGCCCGGATGGTTGTCTGGGGGCAGGGCAGCCGCCAAGGATGTCATTGCGTCGCGCCATGTCGTCCCTGCCGAGGCCTTGCCTCTGAACGAAGACGTTGTCGCTCGGGTCGAAGCCGCCCGCGCGGCGGGTCGGCGCACGGCACTGGTGACGGCCTCCGATCAGCGGCAAGCTGATATTGTGGCTGCCAAGGTCGGCCTTTTTGACGAGATCCATGGCAGCCGGGATGGACGCAATTTGAAAGGCCCCGAAAAGGCCGCGTTCCTGGTGGAGCGCTATGGGGCGGGCCGGTTCGATTACATGGGGGATTCCCAAGCCGATGTGGCGGTCTGGCAAGAAGCCCGCCGCGCGGTCACCGTGAGGGCCAGCCCGGCGCTCCGCCGCGCGGCAGAGGCCGCAAGCGCCGATATCGAACATATCTCGCCACCGCGCTCTCCCGTTTCTGCGATGCTGCGGGCCTTGCGACCCCACCAATGGTCCAAGAATATCCTGTTGTTCCTGCCTGTGTTGGCCGCCCACGACCTCACCGCATTCTGGGCAGTGGTATTGGGATTTCTGGCCTTCTGCTGCACGGCGTCGGCTGTCTATATCATCAATGATTTGCTGGACCTGTCGGCAGACCGGGCCCATCCCCGCAAACGGCTGCGGCCCTTTGCGGCGGGCGAATTGACGGCGCTGACCGGGCTGGCGATGGCAGGGGGCCTTTTGGGCCTGGCCCTGCTTTTGGGCCTGATGACGGGGAACCCCGCGTTCCTGGGGGTTCTGGCGATCTATCTGGCGATCACCTTTGCGTATTCCCTGTCATTGAAGCGCAAGCTGCTGGTCGATGTGCTGACGCTGGCCGCACTTTATACGATCCGCATCGTCGCCGGGGGAGTGGCGACGGCGTTGGTGCTGTCGCCGTGGCTGTTGGGCTTCTCGATGTTCTTGTTCCTCAGTTTGGCGGCCGTGAAGCGGCAAGCGGAGTTGATGGACCAGCTTGTGACAGGACGCGAAAGTTCGGGCCGGGCCTATCAGGTCGAGGATCTGCCAATCCTGCGGAGCCTTGCGCTGTCCTCAGGCACGGCTGCGATTTTGGTTCTGGCGCTCTATATCGCGTCGGATGATGTGCAGGTGCTTTATGGCTGGCCGGAGGTGCTGTGGCTCGTCTGCCCCATCATCCTCTATTGGAACCTGCGCATGGTCATGATTGCCCATCGCGGCCACATGACCGACGACCCCATCGTCTTTGCTGCGAAAGATCGCATCAGCCAACTGACGATCGTGTTGGCGGTGCTTACTGTATTTGCTGCGACGTTCACCTGAAAGGAGCAGGCCGTCCGATAATCCGCATGTGTTTTCTACCCGTATCGTACCGTTCTTCCCTGCGGCACGATGATTGATTACACACCCTCATTCGCCTACAGTCCGTTCGGCTGGGGGCTGACGTTGATACAGGGTATTACTGGTGTCTGTTCATCTCTCCGTCGTGATCCCATGCTATAATGAGATTGAAGGCCTTGCCGCCTTGCGGGAGCGTGTGACAGCCGCCTGTGAAGCCCATGCAGGCGGCCCCTGGGAAGTCATTCTGGTCGATGATGGATCCACGGATGGCACCACGGAGTCGATCCGGGCCGCCGCCGCAGACGACCCGCGCTATGCCGGCTTGATCCTGTCGCGCAATCATGGCCACCAGATCGCCCTGACGGCGGGGCTCCATTATGCCCAGGGCGCGCGTATTCTGATCCTCGATGCCGATCTCCAGGACCCGCCGGAACTGCTGGGTGACATGATGGCCCTGATGGATGATGGGGCCGATGTGGTCTATGGCAAGCGGATCAGCAGGGCAGGGGAGACCCTGTTCAAAACCGCGTCGGCGGCGTTGTTCTACCGCTTTCTCAACCGCCTTTCGGAGGTGCCCATTCCGGAAGATACCGGCGATTTTCGCCTGATGAGCCGCCGGGCGCTCGATGTGCT
The DNA here is from genome assembly GCA_947494975.1 of uncultured Roseicyclus sp. Taxonomy (GTDB): domain Bacteria; phylum Pseudomonadota; class Alphaproteobacteria; order Rhodobacterales; family Rhodobacteraceae; genus Gymnodinialimonas. Next base: position 15,857 of record CANLXA010000006.1, read on the forward strand.
GAACGCGATGCCCGAACAGCATCGGTTCATTCGCGGGATGGTCAGCTGGATCGGATACCGCCAGGTTGCGCTGGAATATCATCGCGACAAACGTTTCGCCGGAGAGACCAAGTATCCCCTGCGCAAGATGCTGCGCCTGACCGTTGATGCGCTGACCAGTTTTTCCATCCTGCCCCTGCGGCTGGCCTCCTGGCTGGGGCTCATCACCGCGATGCTCTCCGTGCCGCTTCTGATCTATGTCCTGATAAGCTGGATCGTGGGGGGCACGGTGCAGGGCTGGGTGTCCCTGACGGGGATCGTTGTGCTCTTCGGGGGGATCCAGTTGATCGTCGTGGGCATTATCGGGGAATATGTCGGGCGGATGTACATGCAGTCCAAGAACCGCCCCCTGTTTCTGGTGGACAGTTTTGACCGCCAGGGGGAGGGCCCGTTTCGGGCCACGTCTCCTGCCGCGTCCCCTGCGGTTGCCTTGGCCGAGGGGTCGTCGGACCATGGCCATGCATGAGACGGTCCGTCAGGCGATCTCCTTCGGGCTGGTGGGGGTGCTGAACACCGCCATCGGCTTCGGCACCATCGTGCTGGCGCAAACCGTCTTCGGCCTGCCCCCGGTTGTTGCCAATATCCTGGGCTATGCGGCGGGGTTGACGAACTCGTTCCTGATGAACCGTGCCGTCACCTTTCGGGGCGCGGGGCGCGATAGCGCGACCGTAGCGCGGTTCCTACTGGCCTTCGTCATCGCCTATGGTGCCAATCTTGCGGTCCTGCTGACGCTCCTGGCGCTCAGGCCCGAGGCGGCGCTCGCGTGGCAGGCGGTGGCCATGGTGGTCTATACCGGCCTCTTTTTCGTCATCTCGAAAGTCTACGTCTTCCGGGTTGCGCCGTGAGCGATGGGGTTGTGCCGCGCGCGTGGTCAATCCCGCCTGTTCTGGCCTGGGGGATTGCGGGCCTCTGTGTGGCGCTGGCCGCGGCCTATATGGGGCGCACCTTCATGGGCAATCTGGAGCCGAAGGACTTCAGCTATTTCTGGATTGCGGGCCAGATCTGGCTTGAGGGCGGAAACCCCTACCTGCCAAGCTTCAGTGACACCGCCAATGAGATGGCCGCCACCACCCCCGGGATGGAGGGTCTGGGTGGGTTCCATCGCTGGCTCTATGCGCCCCATATCTGGGGGGTGAGTACGTCGATTGGCAGCATCGACTATTCCACCGCGCGGATCCTTTGGGGCATCGGCAGCACTATCGCGATCCTGTGGGGGACCTATCTGGCGCTTGCGGCCATCGTGCGCCCCGACCAGTCGGTGTTCTGGCTCGGCTATGGGGCGCTCAGCCTGATGGCGGCGGTGACCATCGGGACGGTGCACTCTCTCTCGACGGGGCAATTGTCACCGCTGATCTACATGGCAGCGGCGGGGTTTGTGTACGGCGTGGCGCGGGGGCGAAGCTGGGTCGTGGTGATTGCGCTGATCGTGCTGACCCTCAAGCCCAGTCTCGCATTGCCATTTGTGGCCTTCGCCTTCGCGGCGCGGCCATTGCGCGGGCCGACACTGATCGCGGCGGCTCTGGCGCTTGGGTTGTCTGCCCCGGTTCTGCTCAGCACACCGCTATCCGAGTTGCTGGCGGGCTATCTCGATGGGCTTGGCGCCTATGGCAGCTACGCGGCGAATATCCCGCCCTCGCTGACGGGGGCCACGAACCTGCTTTACGGAGCGCTGGGGCTGGAACTGTCGGGCCTGGCCTATGGCGGTCTGGCGGCGATTGCCGGTGCGGCCCTGGGGCTCTTGATGGGCCGCTCAATCCCGCCCAGAGCGCTCTTGGCGGTTCTGTTGGCGGTCACGTTGTTCTTGATCCCGCTGCATCTCTACGACCTGACGCTGCTGATCGTTCTGGTTCCGCTGCTGCCCGGCCCGGTGTGGAAAACACTCGCGGTGCTTGTCAATCTGGCGATGCTGCGGGTCAACTGGGTGTCGGATTTTTTGGGTATGACACAGGCCACCAGCAATTTTCCGGGCAGTTTTCTGGCATCTGTTTTATTGGCGCTGCTTCTACTGATGACACTGGTGCATCTGGCCGTAGTGAAACGCTAGCGCCAGAGCCGTCGGGAGTTGCCGTCCGTATGGGCAAGTCATCTCCCGGGCTGGGGCAAGTCATCAATTAACATAATACGGATTATAGGTCATGTATACTGACCAATTTAAGATCTCTTCCCCCTCTCGTATATCCATGACGCGCTTTCAAGTTCTATGCGATATTTTGGGTCACTGACCCGAGGCTTCTTTGATTGGAGAGCTACATGGATTTAGGTCGAAATATGATTGAGAGAGTTCCATACCGCTCAAAGATGCCGAAGAAGGTGCGTTTCGTAGCATCGCTCAAGACCGCATCTTGCCCTGTCATTTGCGCTGTTGGGGTAGTGTACCTGATCTCAAGTCAGGCTTCAGCTGATAGTCATGCGGAGGCCCGTCTCTCAGAGGACACAGTGATAATTGCTGCTGTCGGGCCGTCATGGATGAGAGTTACTTCTGACGCAGGCACGATCATTTTCGAGGGTGTGCTGGAAGCTAGCGAAGGGACTACATTTCCTAATGAACAAAGCGATTTGCGGTTTTCCTCTGGGAATCCAAGTGTCGTGTACTTTTGGATTGATGACGACCTGTATGGTCCTGCTGGCCAGGTGCGTTCTGTGATTAGAGATGCCAGTCTTAGCCCCAACGATATCCGAGAGTCTTTTGACCTCGTAGTACTTGCGGAACTTAGTCCGCAACATCGACGCGCGTTGGAGCATGCGCGTGATCGCTACGATGAATGAAAAGTCCGCACTTTGAACATAACGCCCATCACGGGGTCTCCATTACTGCCGCGAAATCCGTCATCAAAATCCCCAACGCCATGCAAATTCTCGCGAGAATTGCCGAACCGGGCCGGTGCGTTCGCACCGGGCCACGATCCCGTTGCGGCCACCGCGTCGCCTATCCGTGCATCTCGTGGGTGCTCCGGCCGCGATGGAGGCGGGCCGGGCACTATCGAGAGCCGGGTCCAGACTGGTGGTGAAGGTCAGTCACCGGCCTGCAGCATCTCGATCGTGGGGGGCCCCTGCCCTAGTCCTCGTGGCGAGGATCAATGCGGCGCAAGACCGCGAGGTTTTCGTCGGAATCGTCCAAGATGAGTTCAAAGGCCTCGGCAAACCCATCGTTGGCGGCGGGCAGATCGATCCAGTGGCCCAGGCCAGCCCAATCCGCCAGATAGTCGATCTCGCTTGCAGTTACGTAATTCAGGACGTGACCCTCCGCGATCCGCGCGGCCAGGGCATCGGGGTTCACCTTCCCGTCCAGATTGATCGTGCGATCATGCCAATAGCCAAGCGTCCCGGTTTGGATAGCTCCCACCCATGCCTCTTCCGGCACATTTTCCTCGACCCAGGCGATCACCTGTTCGTGGCCCTGATCCGGCGCGCCGGGCAACAGCAACCGAATGAGCAGGGCGCCCGAGACGATGAGCCCCCCGAGCCCATAGGCCGTCGCGAGGAGGTCCTGGCGCTTGGGCATCAGCCACCGACCGATTTCCAGGGCGGCCACGACACTGGCCAGGATCAAAAGCGGTGCGAGCGGTGCCAGATAGCGGCTGAGGAAATGCGGCGCGCCAAAGAAGATGCCGTAATAGGCAATGATCGCAGTGGCATGGAGGACATAGGCCAATATCACCATTCGCACGACGGGATGGCCAGACCGTATGACCCGAAACAAAAATATGCTGAAAATGGTGGCCCCGCACCCAGCAAACAGGGCCACTGCCACCGGCCGCCATTCCAGGCTGTTCGGCACGGGCAGCATCGGAAAGAAGAGCTCGAACGTCTTCGATGCGATCAAAGGCGCGTGGGCGCCGGGGGTGGCATCCAGGGATTGGGCGGGGCCGCTGACCGGCATGATCGACCCGAAGCCAAGCAGATTGTTCAAAAGCCACGGCGCCGCGACGGCAAGGCACGCCAGTCCCGGTACGAGAAGCCGAACAAAAACCGTGCCGACGCTCAGCCGCTGGCGGATCAGCAGGTCCAACGCCCAGACCGCGAAGATCGCCACGCACAGGATAGCGGCATCGATCCGCGCCAAGAACGCAATGCCGCAGATCAGGCCAAGCATCAGCCGATCCATGAGTGTCGCCTCAGGGCCCTTTTCGATGACGCGCCCGAATTGCAGCATCACCGCCACGGTCATCAGGGTGATCAATCCGGTCTCAAGCCCATTCATCGAATGACGCAGGAGAACTGGACCCAGAAACCACAGGGCAGCCACGATCCAGGACCATAGCACCACATCGGACAGGTTCATGCCGCGCAGGATCCGGGCCGCGAAGGCCCGCACCGCGAAAAGCGCGCCCAGGGTCGCGGCGATCAGGACAAGATGGACCCCCACCAGACCCGCCACGCGATCGCCTCCGGTTGCCAGATAGGGGATGGTGAACAGAAAGGTCGCCAGGGGTTGCACGCCATTGGTGGCGATCGTGCCCTCGGACACGCTCATCCCCAGGCCGATTGCCATGTTTCGCGCGACCGTCAGCATCAGATACCCGTCTTCGGTCAGAAACATTTCGGCCAGGGCAGGCATGCCCAACATCAAAGGCAACAGTCGGAACGCCAGTCCCCCCAAGATCGCGACCAGGACCAAGCGGAGCATCAGGGCAGACGGGACAATCATCGGCGCAACCTTAAGCAAATGTGGCCACCACACCTACATATGCCGACCGGGCAGTGACAGCCCGGTCGGCATGGTCGGAAGCATACTCAAATCATCAACTGTATATCTGTCACAGAGCATCACCACCATACCGCAGGCATGCCCGTTCTGGCGGGTCATATCGACGAAAACAGACCGTCCGCCCAACCCATCTTGGGGTTTGACCACGGCGGAAACGGCGCGTTTGCGACAACAAACTGGCCTTTCAAGCGGTATTCACGGGCAGACGAAAGCTGCCGATAAGCCGTTGCGGGCTAGCGAATCGTCGCCCACCGGAGCAGTGTCCACAGCTGGGAAACAGTCTGTTATTCTTGATAGAATCGCAAAGCCTAGAAAATTTCGTTTTTTTTCAGTGCCTTAAAATCGGGTGCCGAATCTGCTCGGATGCAGAAAATAAAATCAACCCCAAAAACGCTGGTGAACTTCGTTAAAAATGTGTTAAACCCACGACAAGGTTGGGGTGCTTTTTTGTGGCATCTCGTAATGAGAAATTAGGACATGGAGATATTTGATGACTAAGTTTCAAACTGTTTTGTCAGTAGCGGCGGCGGCCCTCGTTGCAACCACTGTCAGCGCTTCTGCCACACTCATCGATTTCACGGTCGGGGCACCCGGCGCCGCACCGACGCTTCCCGCCGGTGTCACCCTATCCGGCGATCCGGTATTCCCGGCGTCCGGCGATACGCCTCCGGGTCCGGCTCTGCCACTGACTTATGGCGATGCCACCGTTTTGGCCGGCGATAACGACGGCCTTGGCGTCGTCAATACCGAGAACACGGGCGCTCAATCCATCACCGTCACGTTCGACGGCCCCGTGCGCCTGCTGGCCGCCTACTTCCTGGACTTCTATGCCCATGGTGATGGCGCCGACGCTGACGCCGAAGTGGCCATCGTGACCGTGACCGCAGGTTCGGGGCTGGGTGACAGCGTCAGCGTGACGGCCAGCGAATCCGCCGGCTCCCAGGCCAGCAACAACTTCGGCACCCTGGCCGGTCAGGGCTTCCTGACCTCCAGCATCATCGGGACCTCGTTCACCTTCACCGTGGGTGATGGCAATGACGGGTTCGGTGATCCGGATTACGCACTGGCCGCTCTGCGCTATGAAGTGGTGCCGCTGCCCGCATCGGCTCTGCTGCTCTTGGGTGGTCTGGGTGGTCTGATCGCCATGCGCCGCCGCTCGAAAGCCTGAACCACAGCGCTCAAGATTGTTCGGGAAGGGCTGGTCAATCGACCAGCCCTTTTCCTTTGGGTCATCATTGGATGATCCCTTGCTTTTCAAACCCGCCCGTGACATCCGCGCAGCCGATGGCTTTGGCCCATGGCCGTGCCAGCATCTGAAATTTGTCCGATAGGGATGCGTGAACTGGTATGGCCGAGACAGAGCCCCCGCCCCCTCTGTCGCGTTTGAGGCAACAGTTTCGTCGGTTGTGGGGTGGCGAGGGCTTGGCCGCGCGCGGCAAGCGCGCCTCGGTCTGGTCGCTGATCGGGTTCGGCAGCACCTATCTGATCAGGCTGGGATCGAACCTGGCGCTGACGCGGCTCCTGAGCCCGGAAATTTTCGGGCTCATGGCACTGGCCAATGTGTTCATGCAAGGTCTCAACATGCTCAGCGATGTGGGTGTTCGGGCCTCGGTCGTACGCAGCGAGCGGGGCGATGAGGCCGATTTCCTGAACACCGCATGGACCGTGCAGGTGCTGCGCGGTGTGATCATCGCGGCGATTTCCTGTGCCATGGCCTACCCGCTGGCCCTGGTCTACGAGCAGCCAATTCTGTTTCCCTTGATCATCGCGGTGTCGCTCTCGGCGGTCTTTCTGGGGTTCGTGTCCATCTCCGTGCCCCTGGCGAACCGAAAACTGGACATGAAACTCATCGTGATGTCGGAGGTCGCCACAAAGGTTCTGGTGACCGCGATCACGATTTCAGCGGCCTGGCTTCTGGAATCGGTCTGGGCCCTGGCCATCGGTGCGGTATTCGGGGCGTTTCTTGGGGCGCTTATCAGCCATATCATTCTGCCCCCCCATGCCCATCGCTTCCGCCTGGAACGCCCTGCCCTCCGCGAGATCATCACCTATGGTCGGTGGATCCTGGTGGCGACGGCCTGCACCTTTCTGGCCAATGAAGGACAACAGGCTCTATATGGCCTGTTGATCCCTGTCGAACTGCTTGGACAACTGGCCATCGCCATCCTGATCGCGTCGGTGCCGTTGGGGCTGGCGATGCGATTGTTGACGCAGGTGATCTTCCCATCCTTCTCGGAAATCCGGCGAGATCGGCCGCAAGATACGCCGCGGGTGCTGCGCAAGGTTCGGCTGGTGGTGATCTTCGCCTTCCTGCCGGTGATGTTTCTGATCTCGTATTTCGCGCAACCCATCATCGACCTGCTCTATGATGAGCGCTATGCGCTGGCCGGTCTGTTCCTGGCTCTTTTGCCGCTGAACAATTCGATCTCGATCCTCACCCAGACATATCAGAACCTGCTTCTGGCCGACGGGGAAAGCCGGGCCCATGCGCTGTTGATGATACTGGTGTCGGCCCTGACGATCGCGGGGATCGTGTTGGGAAACATGGCCTATGGATTGATGGGCAGCATCATCGGGGTCGGGATCGCGTTTGCGCTGCATCTTCTGGTCAACAGCGTCTTGGCCCATCGGCGCGGCTACGGGACCGGATCGCTGGATCTCATCGCCCTGGCCCTGATCATCGTGTTCTACGTCTTCACCATGACCACCCTGGATGTCCCGGAATTCCTGGTCGTGGCGGGGGCCAACGGCTTCGAGGGTGCGCCGTGATCGGGGCGGCCTACTTGTAGTTCAACATCCGAAGTTCCATTCGCATCAGTCGCTTCAGCCACACTTCCATGACACCCAAGGCCTCGGGGAATTTGCCTATCGTCAGGAAGACGGCCCGGATTGGCACTTCCCCGCGCGCGATCAGGCGCAGGATCTGCGCAGGCCAGGCCAGCAGGAGCAAAAGCGCCCAGGGGCTGAGGAGCACGGCACCCAGAACCGCCAGCAGCGGGATACCCAAACCCCAGATCACGGCGCGCCACATCTCGGTCACCTTGTGACGTTCGGGGCTGGCGCCATGGGCCGCGACGCTTTCGGCGAACCCGCGACCAGATCGCCGGGTGCGGCGCCACCATTGGCTGGCGCGGGTCATGGCCGCATCGTGCAGCGTCATTTCCGCATCCAGGCGCCAGACCTTCAGGCCAAGCTGACGGATACGCAGACACAGATCGGCTTCTTCGCCCGAGACCATTCTGGGGTCAAAGCCTCCTACCTGCCGCACGATATCCGCCCGCATCAGCGCATCCCCGCCGCACGCCTTGGCCTCCCCGATCGGGGTGTCCCATTCCATATCGATCAGCAGGTTCCATATCGAGGCATCGGGAAAGCGCTCGCGGCGACGGCCACATACCACGGCCACATCGGGATGATCGTCCAGGAAGGCTGCAGCGGTCTCCAGCCATCCGTCCTGCACTTCGCAATCGCCATCGACGAATTGCACATAGGTGGGGGTGGCTTCGTCCATCAGCCGGTTGAACCCGTCCCGCCGTCCCCGGGCGGGGTTGAACGGCTCTGACATGTCCAGTTCCACGACAATGGCGCCGGCGGCTTCGGCAAAGGCCAGGCTGTCATCGGTGGATCCGGAATCCACATAGACCATCGTATCGACTTTGCCCTGAAGCGAGGCGAGACAGCGGCGCAGACGGTCGCCTTCGTTGCGACCGATGGCGACGACCCCGATGGATGCGTTCATGGCTGTCCCCTTAGGTTTCGGCGCACCCGCTCCCGGGTGGCAGTGGCCGCGGCGTCCGGCTCGATGTTGCGAATATGGCGGGTCCGCTGGCGGCTATAGGGAGACAATTGGGCCGACACCAGCCCCCCGGGATCTTCCGCCGCCTCAGCGTCGGCCACATCTGCCGGGGCGGCGGCCGCGATCTTGCCCAGTTCCAACCGCCCCAAAAGCGCGCCTGCGATCAACCAGGTCACTGGCGACAGGCCCGAATTCGGCAAAAGATCGATCAGATTGCCTGCCAGGATGACGCAGAGCGCCGCCGTCGGCAACGTGATCTCGTAGCGACGGCCATGGAACCAGGTCAGGATCAGCGGGATGCAAAGGAGGCCGAAAAAGCCAAAAAACCCGATCCAGCCGCCCTGGCTCAGAACCGAGATCCAGGTGCCGTCGATCGTATCGATCCCACGCCCGAACTCATCATAGAGCCTGTTTCGGCCAAAGCCGCCCCAACCCAGAAGCGCGCGTTCGCGGATATGCTCGAGGATCAGGTCTTCATTGTCGAAGCGAAATTCAAGCGAGGCCGCCCGAGCGCTGCTGATGTTCTGGGCGAAGTCCACCAAGGACACGGTCGGGATCTGATCGGCCATGCGCAGCGACGGATAGGCCAGGACAAAGGCCGCCACCAACGCCGCCAGCAACAGCTGCATCCGTGGCCCGAGGACCAGCACCGCCGGCAACAAGATCAGTGCCACGATGAGCCCTGTCAGCGAGTTGGAAATTGCCAGGGTGCCCAAGACCCAAAGCGCCCCGAAAACCAGCATCTTGCGGCGCCGTGCATCGGTCCGTGCCAGCGCTACAAGCGCCAGAATGGACATCGCAAAGAAGATCGCCAGCAACAGGCCATGCTCCAGGAAAACCAGGGGCCGGAACCCGCCGGGGCGCAGGTGCTGAATCCAGCTGTGGGGGAAGAAACCGTAGATCATCACGTTCAATCGCGGTGACATCCGGATCTCGAACAGGGCCGGCAGCGAGTAGATCAGCGCGCAGATGCAGATCCCCCACAGCAATTGGCGGTGCTGATCGGGATGGGCGAGGTATTTGCGCGCCAGAAGCATGGGCAGAAGCACCGCGATGATATCGCCGATTTCCGCGAAGCCATCGTAAAGCTGCAGGCCGGGCCGGGTATAGGTGGTCTGCGCGAAGGTCAGGGTATCGCCGTTGGTGAAGACCGTGCCCAAGGCCCCGCCGATGATCAGCAGCAATCCCAAACTTGCGAACACCGAGCGTGGCAACCATCCGGCCAGGGCCGAGATCTGCGGCACCCCTTCTGCCCCCGGCCGGACGGCCTGGCCAGAGCGGGCTTCCGGACGCAGCACAAGTGCCAAAACCACCGCGACGAGGCCGGGAATATACTCTTTCCCGATAGGAGACAGGATCGGTGGATCAAACCAGAAGCCCTGCTCCGGCAGCAGCAAATATCCTCCGATGATCGAAAAGACCAAGGCTTGGGGCCAGGGAAGTTTGCGCGCCAGGATCACCATGATTATGGGCCAGCCGAACAGCGCCGCATAGATCATGGCTGCCGGTCCCCTACCCCGGCCGCGTCGGACCCGCCGCGACGCGACGCGAAGGCCTGCGCGACCAGGCCCGGCAGAACCCCCGCACAGGCCGCATAACGCAAGCCCAGACGCCGGGGGCTGCGGATCAGCCGCCATAGCCACTCCAGCGCCATCGCCCGCATGATCTTGGGCGCGCGCACCTGGGTTCCGGCCAGAAAATCCAGACCGGCCCCGATCGAGACCACGCCTATGTCGGGATGGGCCTGGGTCAGACGCGCGGCCAGGATCTCCTGCTTGGGCGCGCCCAAGGCCAAAAGGCACAAACCCGCGCCTGAGGCGATGATATCAGCGATCACGGCCTCTGCATTTTCGGGGTCGAACCCCATCGGCGGCGCGATCCGGGCCACGATGGCCAGACCCGGATGACGGGCGGTCAAAAAGGCGGTGGCGGCCTCCAGAACCGGTTCGGTGGCCCCCACGAAGGCCAAAGGTGTACCGGTCTCGGCGCAGAGGCGGGCCAGCGGATCCACCAGATCCGACCCGGTCACAAGGTCGATGTCATGCCCGGCCAAGCGCGATAACCAGACAATCGGGCGCCCATCCGCGGTGATATGGCTGTGACGGCCATAGGCCTGCCGGAATGCCGCCCCCTGGCGTAGCTTGACCACGTGATCGAGGTTCAATGTTGCAACGCCAAAGCCTGTCTTCCGGGTCAGTCGGGTCCGGATATCCGTCAGGAGTGCGGCCTGAGAGGACACATTCACCAACGCCCAGGGCGCGATATCTGGCTGTAGCGGCTGATCCGTCATGGTGCTCGGGCCTGTCATATCGGGGCGGTCCAGAGGTGGGGTCTAAGATAGGTGACGTATCCAGTGCAAGGAACGGTCGCCCGGTCACACCAACTCCAGGACTGTGACGCATGTTCAAACTCAACCGTATGGCATCGTCGGCTATCACGCTCTGCATTAGGAGTTTATTAACAAAAAGGCGATATTTTGAAACGTGTGGGTGTTTTAGGCGGCTTGTCGCCCTGCATCCGTTCCACCTCGAGAAATTCCCATAATTCCGCGCGCGCCCCAAGCTGATCGCTGGGGCGTTTTTTTGTCGGTTGCGCCTGCAGCAATCGACCAACCGTGCGCGGTGTATCCGACCCATCCATTCTGCAGCGAAAGGTATCGACATGGATAAGTTCAAAGACTTCGCCCAAGGCCTTGAAAGCCCCGCCACGCGCCTGGCCGAGATCGCACCAAGCGATACAGCGCCATTGGCTTTCGTCACCCGAGCCGTAACCGTCGAGTCCTCCGGCCATCTGCAGGTTGTGACCGCCGATGGCGATTCAGGGCGGATCTTTGTGGCGGCCGGGGTCCCCTTCCCGTTGCGGCTCTCGCAGATCATGGCCACAGGGACCACGGCAACCGGTATCGTTGGGCTGGCCTGATGCTCAGCCTCACTCTCGGCATCGGGATCCGGGCAGCGCCCATGGTCCTGGCCCCGCCCGCCACATTCACACTGACGTTGACCGGGTTGGCCGATGGAGAGGCTCGACCGGGCAATCAATCTGCCATTGGCTATACCAAAACCCCCGCTGGCGGCACCGATGTTGTGGCATGGGGAATCGCGCCGGGCGACAGTACCTATGGCACCGGGCCCCAACCGACCGACTATACCGCCGGGGCTGGCGGTGCCCTATGTCTGAGCGTCACCAGCGACGGCACCACCGTCACCACCAGCGCGCCGATCCGCTACGCAGCCCCGGTGGCCAGCGGGGCCTTGCCCGATATCGTGCAGATGGCTGGGGTCTCGACCCCGATAGCGGTTGCGGCGGATTTCAGCTTTGCCGGAACGCCTCGATTCACACTCGAAACAGCCCCATCGGGTCTGACAATCAACCCCGATACAGGGGTTATCGACGCCAGTGCAGTGACAGAGGTGGCCGCCGTCCCGGTGGTGGTCCGCCTGGCCGATGCCAATGAACCGAGCCGTTTTGCCGAAAGCGCCTTTGCGCTGACGATCGAGGTTCTGCAGATATCGCAAACCGTCGATGGCGAGCTGGAAATCAATGCCGGCACGGGGCTGATCACCTTCACCGTGACCGCTCCGCCGACCTATGCGAATTATGACGCGGGCGACGGACCCGGCGTGTTCATCTTCGACCCCGCCGACCTGAACCTTGGCCCGGTCAATCTGGTGCCGCCCCAGATCCTCAATACCGGGTCTGTCGCAGCAGATGACACGCTGACCACCGACCCGGGCCTCTGGATCTATGAAGGGGCCAACGGCGGTTTGACCCCACCTACCCTGCAATGGGAGGCCGACACACTCGGCGATGGGAATTTCTCCCCTATTCCGGGGGCAACGGCGGGAAATTATACCCTGAGCCCTGATGAAAGCGGAGACAGCGTCCGGGTGCAGGAGACCCTTGCCGATGCGGCAGGCGCCCGTGTTGCGGCCAGCTCTGCGATCTCCGTGACCAGTGCCGGTCCGACCGTGCTGCTGTCTGACAGTTTCGCGGCCGCGGACGGCTACGCACTGAACGACGACATCCCGGCCACCTCGGCCAACTGGCAGACCCTGTTCGCCACCGATGCACAGATCGCAGCCAACATCACGCCGCTTGGCATAGCCCGGATCACACGGTCTGCGGCCAGCAAGAACATTCGCATTGCCTATGCCGGGGCCGTCGCCGAAGATCAGGCAATTGAAATTGTGATTGATGAAATTGTTCGAAACAACCGGGCCGATCCAACCTTCACCCTGCGTGCATCCGGGACGGGCCTGGACGAGACCGGGTTCCGGATGTTTTTCCGCACGATCTCGAACGAGCTATACATCAATGAATTCAGTGGTGGAGGGTCTGTTCAGTCGCAGATAATCGGGGGGATCAGTCCGGCGGCGGGTGATGTCATACGTGCCGAGATCGCCGGTGGAACAGCCGAGGTCTTCGTGAATGGCGTCTCGGTTGCGACCATGTCCGGGATCGCCATCAGCGGGGGAGCCCCGGCCTGGGGGGCATTCCTCGGCAACAACGGGTCCGATGCCGTTGCCCTGCGCTCCGTCCAGATCGAGGATTTGTCATGACCAAACGCTTTTTCGGGTTTGCCGATAATGATCAGGTCACGGTTACGGCCCGGCAGGGCGGCGTGACCCGTGGCCCCCTGACGGTCTCGGCCTGGCGTCAGGCCGCCATGGCAGATTTCGGTGACATGACCATCAATGCCAACTATGCGCCCGGCACCCCTGCGCCGGCGTCGATCTGGTTCAACGTCGATGTCGGCACTGTGCCCGGCCTGCCGCCCCGCCAGAACGGCGATGTGTCGGCCAGCGCGGCCTATGACGAATACGACCAGCCCTTCCACGAGATGGAGTTCGAGTGGTCCTTTGGCGATGCGGGGGACTGGCAATATACCGAGCGGCACCCCTCGGCGCTGTACCGCTCGCGCGATTATGGCCACGGCAAGGTCATCAACCACGTGTTTTCGACACCGGGCGACAAGACGATCCGATGCACGGCTTACCTGATGGGGCGCGATGGGTCCGGAAACCTGACCCGGACGCTTGTGGCCCGCAAGACCATCACCTTTGCTAGCGGGGGCGACCATCCGTCGATCCCCTCGGTCGAGGAGGCGTTCCCCCTGGCGCAGCGCATCTACTTCGATCCTGCGGCCCCCCTGTCTGATCAGGCGTCCATGGATGTCTATTATGGGGCCGACAGCAATCTGCCAGCGGGCGCAAACACACCGGGCAGCCTGAACCTCAATTCCAATTCCCTGTACCGGGTGATGGAATGGGCAAGCAATCAGCCCAATCCGGTTGCCGTGTTCTTCAAGCGCGGCACGCTCATCAATTGGGACGGGGCGACGCCCCCACCCCAGAGCAATCCCAACCTGTATCTGGGGACCTACGGCACCGGGGCGCGCCCCATCGTGCGGACCACGGCGGGCGGGTCTCTGTTCACCGTGGGCCCAAACCAATGGCCGCAAGCCGCCAATGGAGGGTTCATCATCCTCGACGGCCTGGAACTGCTTGGGGAATGGAGCGCCTATGACGAAAGCGGTGCGGGAGCACAGCAATCCCTCTTTGGCGGGGAAGGTATCCGGCACCATCTCGTCCATGACTGCATCTTGCGGGATGCCGGATCCCCGGTGAATTTCGGCCTGAACTCGGGGCAGAGCGCGGCCCTGGGCGAGCGGTCCATGGTGGTGTGCGATACGCAGATCACAGGCTGGCGCGAATATGCGATCATGGTGACGGGCGGCGCGGTGGAAAGCTTCTACCAGAACGTCTCGGTTCTCGGATCGCGCATTGCTCACCGGCCGGACAGCGCCATGGGCCTCAATGGCAAGGCCGGGGACCAGAATGAACACGGTCCCATGCGCGTGGAAAACGCCCATACCATCCTGGTGCGTGGGTCCGATCTCTATAGCCGTCAGGACTGGGGATCGGATGTGCAGCCCTGCATCCGCCTCAACACCCTCAGCCCCCAGCAATGGGGTCTCGCTGCAGGGCATGTGGTCATATACGGCAACGTGTTCGAGGGCGGCTCGGTCATGGTTCTGTCCGATAGCGCTGGCGGCACCGACGACCCGCCGGGCGCAATCATTTGTCCGCCGGGCTTTGGCGCGGGTGACGCCCAATGTCGTGGTCACACATGGCCGATCAACACGCTGGCCAAGCACAATCTCTGCCTTGGGTCCTTCAGCGTCAGTGGCGCGATCAACCTGCGGCGCTCCTGTTCGTCGATCATCGAAAACGTCTGTGTCCGGCCCGACGTCCTGCGCTGGAAGGCCGTCAATGCCGACGACAACAGGGGCGGTGACTGGAACATCGGTCTGACGGAAGTGACCAGCCCCGATTATAGTAACAATGGTTGGGTATCGGGCATGAACGATGAGGTGGTCCAAAACCCGGTACGGGTGATCGGAAACACCACGATTGACCTCAAGGCCACGACGCGGGCTGCTGATGAGTTGAACAATGCCACTGGCCCCGGCCTGGCCGGCATTTCATCTCTTTATGTCGGCTATGAGGACGTCCGCGACAACGTGCTGTATGCGCCCAACTACACCGACACCCCGGCGGACCTGGCCAACTGGGTGCCATATGGCCCCCCGATCCCGCCACGCGAGACATACGGTGTGCGTCATGACGGCTCGATCGGTGCAGGCCGGACCGCAAGCATGACGGACAACGTGGGCAATAACGGCGTCTTTGACGAGGATACCAGCTACGCGACCCCGGCCATGGCCCTGCAACTTTATGCGCCGGGTGCAACCGCCGCAGTGGCCCGTGCGGCCAGCCAATCCATGTCAGCGCGTGATTTCTTCGGCGTTGAACGGATAGCAGGCCAGCCCGCCAGCCAAGGCGCGATGGAGCCGGTCTGACCCACATCCCTTATGCGCCAGCCGGGCTCAGGTCCGGCTGGCCAGAATGTCGTAATGCCGGCCTTGGCCGATCTTCTTGAAATGCTGGAACCCCGCGGCTTCCAGCTGCCGCTGTACGCCGTCCACATCGACCCATGTCTCGTCGCACTCATAAAAGATCGCCTCGATCTGACCGGCGAAGGGCGTTTTGAGGAGCTGTCGGATCACCACGTCTTCGTGGCCTTCGACATCGACTTTGACCAAGATCCGACCGGCGCCCAAGTCAATCTCCTGCGCCAGAGCCTGCGCGTTGATCGTTTCAATCTCCATGTGTTGACCGCCATCAAGCTCCCGTCCGATGGCAGCCGCACCGGAATGGTTCTCTGAAAGCGAAATCGAGGCGCGCCCCACCTGATCGGAAATCGCCTTGCGCACAAGATGGCATGCCCCTTCGACCCCGTTCAGCGCAATGTTGCGCGCCAGAAGATCCGCCGTTTGGGGCACCGGTTCGAATGCATAAACCTTGCGGCAGGTCGGTGTCTGCGCCGCCAGGATGGCATAAAGCCCCTGGTTAGAGCCGATATCGAGGAAACAGAACGGCGTGCGCTGGTGTTTGATAAAGGACGAGAGAAAGATGCCATAGGCGCCCGTGACACAGAACCGAAAGGTGCTGTCGGTCCAATTGGCCGCCATCCGCACCCCATAGGCTGACGGCACCGACGCCCAATCACGGGCCTTTGCGTGTTTGTAGAGTGCACGGTGATAGCGCTGGCGGACCCGGTGCGAGACGCCTTCCATACCCTCCGCGCGGAACACTTTTATCATACGTTGGACGGCGCCAGACATGGGTCATGTCTCCTTCAAGGGGCGCGAGGACACGCATTGCGATGTCTAAAGCCAAAGTTGTGCAATGGCTAAGCGAATTCCTTTATCAGAGTCTCGATGTCATCCCCCAGACGGCGCAGGCCGATCCGGGCCCGAATATCGGCGCCAATGCACGATAACTGGGCGCGGGTCCCCTTTTACACCGTTCGGACGGCAGGTGTCCCTGCATCGCAAGGGGCGCTCAAACCCACCTGGTGGACTCCAACGCTGGCTTGGTGTGCTACGCTGCCTTGCGGGCGAGGAAAATACGTTCTCCCATCACAAGGCCATTCACGACCGCCTGCTCTCCCTCAGCCACAACTTCGGTGAGCTCAAACCCGGCCGTGCGAACCATATCTCGAAAGTCACGCCCGATAATGCGGTCATGGTCCGGCTGCTGGAAATGAGCCCACCGAGCATCTGCGGCTGTAATACCGGGGTTGGAGTAGCTTCTTTCGAGCCCCTCACAGATCGGTACCATAAGGATCGCAAGGCCATCTGGGCGCAGCAGTCGAAACAACTCTCCTAAGGCAATCTCTGTTTTTACATGCTCCAGAACATGGGAACAGAGAATGACATCAAAAGCCTCATCGTCACATTCGACAGCCTCTATGTTCCACGCATAGTCCACGTTCTGCTCGAAGAGATCGGCTGTCACATATTTCTTGGCCATAGGCTCGACGAAGCTCCGAACCGCAGCCTCGGGGGCAAAATGTAGCCAGTCGGCCTCTTTCTTGAGCATCTCTCCACTATCGAAAAAGAGCTTGAGAAGGCGATGGCGTTCAAGCGACCCGCAGGACGGACATTGAGCGTCCGGGCGAATATAGTAGCCACCATACGGCTTGAATCGACCCTCGAAGCCACAAACGGCACATAGGCGAGGGCTCCAGCGCGCTATTGACACATACGTCGCGCCGCCGCTTTCCAGAATGGAGATAAGTATCCGCCTTACGGTCTCTTTAATTCCAGGCATTGATGCTCCAGTTTTCTTTTTGGGTGTCAGGAAGAAGCCCGGATGCGGCGCCGGACGCGCTCACCGGGATGTCCAAAATCAGAGTTGTTCAATGGTTAAGCGAATTCCTCAATCACAGTCTCGATGTCATCCCCCAGGCGGCGCAGGCTGAACCGGGCCCGAATATCGGCTCTGATGCACGATAACTGGGCGCGGGTCGCATCGGGCTCCGTAGCGCCGGCCTCGATCAGGCGCAGCAGGGCGCGGCACAAACTGTCGCCATCATGGTCGGGGAACAGATAGGGGGCGTATGCCTCCAGCCCCGCATAGATCTCAAGCGAGCCGCCGGAGGCATGGGAGATCACCGGAACCCCAAGCGAGAAGCCCTCCACCGGCAGACGGCCGAAGGGTTCGCCAAGAGACGGGTTCAGGATCACGTGGTAGTCGCGCAGAATATCGGTTGGTTTGGGATGAAAGCCGCAAAACCGCACCGCCAGGCCGGCCCCCGCCACGTCGTCCCGCAAGTCCGCCAGAAGGGCGCGGTCTCTGGCATCGGCCGGTTCGCCCCAGATATCCAACTGGTAGGTCTGACCCGCTGCTGCCAGACCCCGACAGGCCGCCAGGGCCACCCGGTGGCCCTTGTAGCCTGTGATGCGAGCGAACATGGCCATGTTGAGAGGCCCGGAGGCCGGTGCTGGCAGAACGGGCGGCAAATCACAGTCCAACGCCCCTGCATTGAGGATCACGCGCCCGTTCGCGGGGGCATCGGAATGGGCGTAATTGAACTCCGAGATGAAGATGTTGCAGTCCATCCGCGGATAGAGCCAGCGGTTGATCGGCCGGGATGAAACATCGCGGTGATGGGCCAGCTTGGGGTAGCGGCCCGGCAACATCGCCAGCAAAGTAAAGGCATGGCGCGTGTTGGAATAGAACACGCCTCTGCCGTAGCGCGCCACAAGCGTGTTGGCGAAGCGGCGGACCGACAGGATCTGCCCCAGGGGGTTTCCCTCTCGCAGGCTTCTCATTTCGAACGCCTCGTGGGGCAGGTCCTGCTCGGCCGCCCAGGTTTGCAAGGGCGCACCGGGGGGCGTGATCAGAACGCAGGTATGGCCCCGGCGCCCCAGCTCGGTCAGTAATTCCTGCAGACTGCGCTCAGCCCCCCCCAGAATCGCCGCACTGGAAAAGAAGAAGACGGTTTCCGCCAAGACTCCCCTCCCCCGGGCGCGCTTAGGCCGTTTTGCGAGCCTTCATATATTGGGTCATGCAATGGATCAGGCTTTGATGGGCATCTTCCACGATGCCGTAATTCTGCACATCGACATGGACCACATGCTGCGCGATCTCTTTCAGCTTGCCGCCCTTGAAGCCCACGAAGGCAATCGTCGGAACACCCTGTTCGTTGGCATAGGTGCAGGCATTTACGACATTGGGTGAATTGCCCGAGGAGCTGACAACCAACAGGGCATCTTTCTCGGTGAGGTAATATTTCAGCTGTTCCGAGAACACCGCATCATAGGAGATGTCGTTTCCCAGCGCTGTCAGCATCGCGATATTGGATGTCAGCGAGATGGTGCGGAACGGCGGATGCCCGTCCACATGGGTGCCCTTGGAACAATCGCAGACCGTATGATCGGCAATCGCGGCCGAGCCGCCATTGCCCGCCACCCACACCGTGCCACCCGCCGCGGTCACGCGGTCGAACACTGCCAGAATATCGGCCATCGAAGACTTGTCGAATGCCAACAGCGCTTCGGCAAAGCGTTGGTAATAGTCGGCGACAAATCCGTCAAAACCGTCTGGGGTCATGGTCTGTCCTTCATATGCTGCGGTCAGTGGAATGTCTTCAAACGAGGTCGCGGCAGCAATACGGCCAAAGACCGTTGAAAGAAAGGTATATCAAGATCGTCTCCGCTGCCCGGTTCAAAGGCGAGAATGCCTGTTCGAACGGCTGACCCATGGCACATTTCCCAGCTCCAGGCCGATGCAAGGCGCCCGTCAAAAGGATATCTTGTCAATCCAGAACGCCGACTCTAGGGCTTGGCCTCAACAGGGCGTCGCACACACACCCTTGGCCGATCGCAAGGGTATAACCCCGCCGTACATTGGAAAAACTGCATGCCGAATACTCAGAAGCTGGACGCCTATTGCCGGCACGGCAGAAATCGCATCGATGGCTGGTTCAATCGGATCGATGCCGCGATGTTCCACCAAATTCTGGTGACGCCGGATATCAGCGGCGCTGTTGTCGAGGTTGGGGTGCATCACGGCAAGTCGTTCATTTCTCTGGCGCTGGCAAATAACGGAAAGAACGCTTATGCCATTGATATATTTGGCAAACAGGATCTGAATTTCGATCAGAGCGGTCGCGGAGATTACGATGTATTTCTCGGCAATCTGAAAGCCCATGGCATTGATGGCGCGCAGGTTGTGATCGACAGCCGCCTGTCAACCGAGGTGGTCCCGGACGACATCCTGAATGCTGTGGGGCAGGTGCGGTTCTTCCATGTCGATGGCGGGCATACCTTTGAGGCCTGCCTCAACGATCTTAAACTCGCCGACAAAGTCCTCGCCCAGGACGGGGTCATTGCCGTGGATGACGTGTTCAATCCACATTGGCCGGAAGTGGCTCAGGCGCTCCACATATTTCTGCAGAACAGTGATATGTGCATCTTTTCCGTAGGCCCCGCAAAGGCTTACCTCTGTCGGCCCCGGATGCGCCGCAGATTTCAAAGATCGCTGCTGGACAACCCGCTGCTCGTCTTCAGCTGCATGAAGCGTTATGAGAGCAGCTCTCAGGATATTCTGGTTTTTGGATATACCGCATTGGTGAACAGCAAATTCACCAAATTCCTGCAATCCACGATCTTCACGCGGTATCCCGATTTCAGCTTGATGCTGGTTCAATGGCTGGCCCCGAAAAAGTTGCAGAACAAGGCCAGACGGTACCACGCGTACTTTGAGGGCACGGCTGAAACATAGCACCAGAGACCAACTTGCTTACGGTTGGGGGGCCCCGTACAACCTGCTGCGCACAATCCCATCCGGCCCAACGAGCGTGATCCATGATCCACTACATGACGACACAGGGCGTGGGCGATGCCTGGGTGGGGAACGAGTTACGGGTCGTGGCCCGCAGCGGTATTCCAACCCGCCTCCATGCCCTCAACCGTCCCAAGGCGACGTATTTCTCCTCGGATGACATTGCCGAGATGAATGCCGCAACCCAGGTGATCTATCCGGTGTCCGTCGGCCAGGCCCTGGCGGCCTTGATGGCCGCGCCCGGCCGGTTCGGCGGCCCGTTCTGGTCGGCATTGTGGAATGCGGTGACAGGTCCGCGCGAGAGCCTGCGCATCCGCGTAACTGCCATCTGGCATCTCTGTGTGGCCTGCCATTGGGCCGCCGGTCTTCGGGGCCAGGACGTTTCGTTGATCCATTCGCAATGGATCCATTCGGCCGGGACGGTCGCGATGTACGGGGCCTGGCTTCTGGGCAAACCCTTCAGCTTCACGGGCCATGCCGCCGATCTGTTCCGCAACCGCCAGGCGCTCCATGACAAGATCCGGCGCGCCGAATTCATCATCTGCATCTCGGAGTTTCACCGGCAGTTCTTTCTGGACAATGGCGCCCGGCCCGAGCAGCTGCATATCGCCTATTGCGGGCTGGATATGTCGCATTTCACGCCGCACCGCCGTCAGCGCCCCGAAGGGGAGCCTTTTCACATTCTGTCAGCAGGCCGTCTGGTGGAGAAAAAAGGCTTTGATGTGCT
This sequence comes from uncultured Roseicyclus sp., assembly GCA_947494975.1. Lineage (GTDB taxonomy): Bacteria > Pseudomonadota > Alphaproteobacteria > Rhodobacterales > Rhodobacteraceae > Gymnodinialimonas. The sequence goes on from CANLXA010000006.1 coordinate 36,823, forward strand.
GATTAGAGCCTGTTCGATCCTGCGCGACCGCGGTTTGAACTTCCGCTGCACCATTGGCGGATCGGGCCCGCTGGAGGCCGATTTGCGCGCCCAGATCACCGCGCAGGATCTGGACGGTCACGTCACGATGACCGGCGAGGCGATCAAACAGGAAGATATCCCCGATTTCATGTATTCCGGTGACGCCTATACGCTGCATTGTGTCTGGGCGCCCGACAATGATGTCGATGGTCTGCCACAGATGTTGATGGAGGCGATGGCCTGTGGTCTGCCGTCGGTCTCGACCCGGATCGTGGGCATCCCGGACCTGGTGATCCATGAACAAACCGGCCTTCTGGTTGAACCCGACGACAATGCCACTGCCCTGGCCGACGCACTTCAGCGCCTGCATGACGATCCGGAATTGGCCACCGGGTTGGCAGAAGGTGCCCGGCGTCATCTTTTGGACGTCTTCGACCTAGATACATGCCTAGACCCCTTGTTGATGCAATACCGCGCCTTTCTGGAGCCTCAGTCGTGATCATTACCCAAACGCCCTATCGCGTGAGCTTTGCCGGCGGCGGCACCGATCTGCCCGCCTTCTACGAAGAAGAATTTGGTGCCGTTCTGTCTGTGGCAATCAACCACCACATGTACATCACCGTGAGCCCCCGCTTTGAGCCGACGACGCGCGTGGCCTATTCCCGCGTCGAAGAGGCCACCCGGATCGATGATATCGAACATACGATCGCGCGCGAGGCGCTGCGGATGACGGATCTGGGCAAGCATCTGGAAATCACCACCGTGGGCGATGTGCCTGCGGGCACGGGCATGGGGTCATCCTCCAGCCTCGCCGTGGGTCTGCTCAACGCGCTTTATGCCTACAAGGGTCAGGTGACCTCTCCCTCGGCACTGGCGGAAAAGGCCTGCGAGATCGAGATCGACATCCTCGGCAAACCGATCGGGCGCCAAGACCAGTATGCCGCAGCCTTCGGCGGCGTAAATTACATCCGCTTCAATCCCGGCCATACGGTCGACGTGGAGCCGGTGCCCACGGCGGCAAACTTTCTGGCGCAGCTCGAAGATCATATCCTGCTGCTCTATACCGCGCAGCGCCGCGATGCCGACGTGATCTTGAAAAAACAGTCCGAGGGCAGCCGGGACAAGGCCAGCGTGTTACGCGACATGCGCGATCTTGCGGGCGCGCTGCGCACGACCATGGGCGGCGAAGGCGATTTGGAGGATTTCGGGCGTATCCTGCACGAGGGTTGGGAATTGAAACGCTCCCTCGGGTTCGGGATATCCAATGCCGGGGTCGATGAATGGTATCAGGCCGCCCGCGCGGCGGGGGCCATGGGGGGCAAATTGCTGGGGGCCGGTGGCGGCGGGTTCCTTCTGGTGATGGCTCCGCCAGAGCGCCACGAGGCCATCCGCGACGCCTTGAACCGCCCCCACGAGATCCCTTTCTCGATCGACCGGCGGGGCAGCCGCGTGATCTATATCTCTGATCGCTACAGCTTCTGAGGCCCCCATGGCAGCCCACGCAAATGCGCTTCTTCTGGCCGGCGGTCTTGGCACCCGGCTCCGGCCCATTACCGAGACCGTGCCCAAATGCCTGGTCCCCGTCGCGGGAAAACCGATGCTGGACTATTGGCTCGACGCGCTGGAGGCGGCGGGCATTTCGCGCGCGCTTCTCAACACCCATCACCTGCGGGACGTAGTTCTAAACTGGCTCGAACAGGCCAATTCGAGCCGGAATCTGCAGCTGATCGAGGCGTGGGAGCCGGCGCTTCTGGGCTCTGCCGGAACCATCGCGGCCAATCGCGACTGGGCCGATGATGTCGATCAGGTGGTCGTCATCTATGCCGATAACCTGTCGGATATGGATCTGGGGGATCTTCTGGCCTTCCACCGCGCCCACGGCGATCCGGTGACCATGGCGCTGTTTCACACCCCCTACCCCGAGAAATGCGGGATCGCGACGCTGGACGCGGACAATCTGGTGGTAGATTTCGTGGAAAAGCCCGATGCCCCGGCCAGTGACCTCGCCAATGCCGGGATCTATGTGCTGGACCGCGCCGCCTGGCGCGAGATTGCCGATATGGGCGCGTTTGATTTCGGGTTCGATGTGTTGCCGAAGTTCATCGGGCGCATGCGAGGCTATCGCCATCCCGGCTATCACCGCGATATCGGCACCCATGAAAGCCTGGCCCAGGCCGAAATCGACGTCGCAGACCTCTTTGGTGGGGCGGCATGAGCGGGCGGCCCGCCGCCTTTCTGGACCGCGACGGCACTGTCATCGAGCTTGTCCACCATCTCGCCGATCCTGCCGATGTACGGCTGATCCCCGGCGCGGGCGCGGCCATCGCGCGACTGAACGCCGCTGGGATCGCCGTGGTGATTGTTACAAACCAGTCGGTGATCGGACGCGGCAAGCTGACGGAGGCGGGCCTGGAGGAAATCCACGCCGTCTTGGCAGAACAGCTCGCCCTTGAAGGCGCGAGATTGGACGGAATGTACCACTGTCCTGTCGCGCCCACGATCAAGGATCCCCGGGTGATCGAACATCCCGACCGCAAGCCGGGACCGGGTATGCTGATGCGCGCAGCGGCGGACATGGGCCTGGATCTGGCCCGGTCCGTCATGGTGGGTGACACGCTGTCGGATATGCTGGCGGGCCGAAATGCAAAGGTCGGCCACACCGTGCTGGTGAAAACCGGCTATGGAGACCGCGTCGCCCTGCCGGATGCGGCTATAGACCATGTCGCCACGGATATGGCACAGGCGGGCGAGATCATCGAAACGACACTCAGGTAAGGGGCCGCATCATGAAAATACTGTTTACCGGCGGAGCGGGCTACGTGGGCAGCGCCTGCCTGCGCCATGCGGCGAAACAGGGCCATGAGGTTCTGGCCTATGACAATCTTGTCGAAGGCCATCCCAAGGCAGTGGCCAGCAATCCGCTGGTCGAGGGGGATATCGCCGATACCGCCAAATTGACCGCCACGCTCAAGGATTTCGGCGCCGATGCGGTGATGCATTTCGCGGCGGCGACGAATGTGGGGGAATCCGTCGAGAACCCCGAATACCACTACGCCAACAACATTGGCGGCTCGCTCAGCCTGTTGAACGCCATGCGGGCCGCTGGCGTGACCCGGATGCTGTTTTCGTCGACCAGCTCGCTTTACGGCGCCGCCGACAAGATCCCGATCAGCGAAGACAGCCCGCCAATCCCGGAAAACCCCTATGCACGCTCGAAAATGGCCGTGGAATGGATGATCCAGGACTTCGCCCACGCCTATGGGTTGGGCTACACCCTGCTGCGCTATTTCAACGCCTGCGGGGCCGACCCCTCCGGTGAGTTTGGCGAACACCACGACCCTGAAACGCATATCATTCCCCGGATCCTGGAAGTGGCCCTGGGCCAGCGCAAGACATTCGCGATCTTCGGAACCGATTACCCGACACCCGACGGGACCTGCTTGCGCGATTACGTGCATATCGACGACCTCGCCTCGGCCCACCTTCTGGCGATCGAAGCCACGGGGCCCGAGACGCGGGAGCTTTACAATATCGGCACCGGGACCGGGCAATCGGTCAATGAGGTGATCGAGGCTTGCGAAGCCGTCGTTGGCCAGCCCATTGCCAAGGAATACGTGGCCCGTCGCCCAGGCGATCCGCCGCGCCTGGTGTCAGACCCGACCAAACTGCAAAATGGCCTGGGCTGGAGCCCGCGCTACACCGATATCAAAGAGATCATTGCCACCGCCTGGGAATGGCACAGCAAGAACCCGCAGGGCTATACCGACGCATAATCGGCCCTTGGACACAGCACTCGGGCCAGGGGTGCGACCCTACGCTGTTTGCCCGGGATCGTCCCATACCGCGGCACGCTCGGCTTCGATCTCGGCCACCGCGCGGGCTTTACCGACCCGCAGCGCGCGGCGCTGATAGGCACGGATGAAGGCAATCAGATCGGGATCATCCAGCCGCCGATCCCCCCGCATCCAGGCCTGCACATAGCCCTGCAGCATCGCCAACCCGCCCAGGATATAGGGCGGCTCGGCCATGCGAAAGGCACAGGTCGCAGTGTAAAACAGCGGATCAGAACCCATGAAATACTGTCCGAACCCATGGCGACGCTTGCCCGTCCAGATCGATTGCTGGCTCGATCCCATGGGACGCAAATGTTCAAAGTTCAGATCCGGGTGATCCCAACTGACCGCGATCCAGCCAAGCGACCGGGCCTTGTGGCAATCGATCGCGTCCCACATCACCTCGCGTACATAACCGCCAATCGCCTTGAAGCAGGTCTGGCGATAGAACTTGGTCATGCCCACCGACATCTCATCGCCGCGCCGTTCGGACATCAAGTCTCCATTACGGCGGATATAAGGCTTGCCGGAACAGGTGCCGATGCGGGGATTGGCCTCCATCCGGTCCATCAGGGTCTCGAAATAGCGATTGGGCAGATCCAGATCCAGATCCAGCTTGCACGAATAGCTGAACGCATCGGGATCGACCGTTTCGTAGCCCGCATAGAACGCCTCGATCACGCCGGGGCCCACGGCGCGGTGCCCCCGGTCGGGCTTTTGTACAACGCGGATCCAGTCGTGGCGCGTGGCATACTCGGCCAGGATCTGCGGCGTGTCATCGGTGGAGCCGTCATCGACAATGACCCACAGGCGGGGGGGCACGGTCTGCGCCACCACGGAATCAAGCGTGCGGCGCATGAAATCAGCCTCGTTCCGACACGGCGAGACGAGCAGATAAGATCGGGGCTCGGGCATGGTCATCGACCTTGTTGGGCACAGTCTGCCCGGGTCTTGCCCTGTCGGCCCGTGCTTGGCAATGGCAGTGGGGTAGACGGTTGTCAGAGCGCCGTCGCGCGGTCTAGAGACGCCGCAGACCCACTATCCGGAGCGCTGCCGCCATGGCCGAGATTGCCGTTATCACAGTCAATTACGGCACCGCAGAGCTGGCCATAACCGCCGTCGAAAGCGTGATCGCACGGACCCACGGGGGCCATCATGTCGAGGTGCACCTGGTCGACAATGCCTCTCCCGGCGATGATGCCCAGACGATTGCGCGCACCCTTGCCCTGCGGAAGCTTGAGGATCGCGTCACGTTTCATCCCCAGGCAGAGAACCTTGGTTTCGGGCGCGGTAACAACGTCGTGCTTGAGATGTTGGCCAAGCGCGATGTCCCGCCGAAATACGTGTTCTTGCTGAACCCCGATGCGCGATTGGAAAACGAGGCGATCGCCATCCTCGCCGATTTCCTGGACACCCATCCTGAGGCGGGCATGGTCGGCGCTGCAATGCGCAAACCCGGCGCAGACGACCTGGTGAGCACCGCGTTCCGGTTTCCCGGTCTGGCCAGCGCCTTTCAGCATGCCGCGAATTTCGGGCCCATCACCCGTCTGCTCAAGCGCCATGTCGTGGCGCTCCCGGTGGAGGAGCGAATGCAAAAGGTTGATTGGGTGATGGGGGCCGCGGTGATGGCGCGGTTCGAGGCCTGGCAGGACCAGGGATTTTTCGATCCGAGCTACTTCCTGTATTTCGAAGAAACCGACCTGATGCTGCAGGCCGCGCGCGCGGGGTGGGAGTGTTGGTACGTGCCCCAGGCGCGGGTGATCCATAGCGAAGGGGCCGCCACCGGTGTGAAAAGCGGCGCGCTGAGCCTGCTCCGCCGCCGCAAACCGGCCTATTGGTACCGATCCTGGCGGCATTACTACGTGAAGAACTACGGCCGACCCTATGCCCTGGCCGTGGCCGCCCTGTGGATGGCGGGGGCTGCGGTGAATATCGCGACATCGGGCCTGCGCAGGCACCAGACCGCAGTGGCCGACAGCCTGTACTCTGATCTGTGGGCCATCGGTATTCGGCCCCTGTTGGGCCTGCCGGAAGGGCGGGTCAAACAGGCCGTGTAGGGTCTGTTTTCAGGGGCAATCCATGGCAATCGGGTCGGGGCGCGTGGCTGTCCGGCCCAAGACCCAATCATAGACCTCCGCGATCTGCCGCGCCTTGGCGGGCCAGGTGAAATACGCATGGGCGTGATCGAAAGCGCGGGCAGACATCGTCGGCAAATCCGAGGGGTCATCGACCAGCGCAGACAGGGCGGCGCGCAGACCGGTGATGATCTGGTCGCGCTGGCCAATCGGCACCTTCACTCCAGTGCCGTCAATGACCAACTCGCCCGGTCCCGCGTAATCGACAATGACCGGAACCACACCAAGGGCCATGGCCTCCAGAACAACCCCGCCGCCGAATTCCCGGATCGATGGAAACGTGAGCAGGTTGGCTTTCACGGCGATGTCCTGCACCCGATCATGGGCCACATTGCCGTGAAAGGTGACGGCATGGGACACGCCCAACCGCTGTGCCAGCGCCTCGAGATCAGGTCGCATCGGGCCGTCACCCACCATGTCCAGCGTCAGCCGCCCGGCCGCCAACAGCCCGGCGGCGGCCTCCAGCAACATGTCCGGCCCCTTGTAAGGCACCATCCGCCCGATGAAACAGGCCCTGAGCGGCCCCGATACGTCTTGAGCGGCGCGGCGGTTGAACCGGGCCGGGTCGATGGCGTTCTCCGGCAGATGGATCACCCGATCCTGGAACTGCGCCGGAACCTCGCTGGCCGTATATCGAGACCCCGCCAGAATGGCCCGGGTGGACCGAAGCATGCGCCCGCGTTTCGGGTTGAGCTTGTAGAGGCTCCGCAAAGGGGCCAGCCACTCCCGTTCGCGCCGCCGCTCCACCTCGAACCCCGGCGGCCATGGCACTCCACCATTGAGCGGGCCGACCATGAACGGCACGCCGGCCGCGGCGCATTTGGCAGCGATGGGCGACACGGCCGTGGGGGTCAGCGGCGTGACACGGTGCACAATATCATATCGGCCTGCCTTCAGGTCGGCCCCGAAGCCGTTCCAGACCAGACGTTCGAAATAAGGGTAGACGAGGCTGTTGACTGCCGTGTTCAGGGTCCAGGCGCCGCCCTTGCCCATCCGGAGCGCTTGCGTGGCCCGCCAGATGGGGCGCGTGACAGGCTCGGTATCGATGGCGGTGAAATCCTGCCCTTCGATCCAACCCTGGCCTTTGATCGCGGTCTGGTTGCGGATTTGGGTCACCAGATGGATATCGGCCACCTCACGCAGGGCCGCGGCCAGCGACCATCCCACCAGCGGGACACTGACCCAATCGGGATTGGCTGCTTCCGCGATCACGAGAACAGAGGGTTTGGCGGGGGATGAAGGCATGAAAGACCGGTCAGACAAGGAGAAAACCGCGCAACCTTGTCATCCGGATCCGACAAGTCCAGAGCCAATCCCGGCCCGCCCTTGAAAAGACCGGCTCAGGCCCGAAACGCCAACCCTGTGGGGCTGTCAATGCACTGGTGATCACGATCTGTTATGTGCCCTAATTATGTTGTTTTCACATGGCATCTGTTAGAAGCGATCAAATTTTTCCAGTATGATTCTTTTCCAAGGTTGAACCATGTCCCTTGCCCAAACGTCGCCGGCACGTCTCCCGTCCATTAAAAGTTTTGCCAATTGGGGGATCTTCTGGCTGCTGGTGGCGACGGTCGGGGCCGGCTTCTTCTTCGCAGACGGCATCAATGCCTTGCTGCGTGCCTGGAGCTTGCCGGAATACAGCCATGGCCCCCTGATCCCGGTTCTGTCTTTGTTGCTGTTTCTGCGGCAGCTCAAATCGGTGCCAGAAAACCATGCTGCCGTAAATGACCGCTGGCCCGGCGTCGCCGTTGTCGCCTTCGCCTTTGTCGTGGCGGCCTTGGGCAAACTGGCCCAGATCGACGATATCATCATCTACGCTACGATCATCTGGGTCGGGGGCGTTCTGCTCATCAGCTTCGGCTGGAATGTGGGCAAGCATTTCTGGCCGCCGGTGCTGCACCTGGTCTATATGCTGCCCCTGCCCGAGACGCTGTATTACAAGATGACCAATCATCTGCAGCTGATCTCCTCAGAGCTCGGTGTCTGGTTCCTGCGGCTTTTCAACGTGCCGGTCTTTTTGCAGGGCAACATCATCGATTTGGGTGTGTTGCGCCTGCACGTGGCGGATGCATGCTCTGGTCTGGCCTATCTGTTCCCGATCCTCAGCTTCTCCTACGTGTTCGCGGTCCTCTACAAAGGTCCAACCTGGCACAAGGCGATCTTGCTGATTTCGGCGGTCCCGATCACGATCGTGATGAACTCGGTCCGGATCGCTATCGCCGGGGTCATTGCCAACACCTGGGGTTTGGAATGGCTGGAAGGCTTCACCCATTTCTTCGAGGGTTGGGTGATCTTCATCGCCTGTATCGTCATTTTGTTCGCCTTGGCCTGGATCATGCTGCGCTTCCAGAAAGAGAAGATGGGTTTGGTCGAAGCGCTGGACCTGGAGACCGATGGTTTGGCCACGCAGGCCACCCGTATCCGTCTGATCCAGCCATCCAAGGCCCTCATCACCGTTGCAGCCATGGCCATAGCCGTCTCGGTCGCCTGGCAATTCGTGCCACAACGCGGTGGAGACATCATTTCGCGCGACAGTTTCGCAACCTTCCCGCGCACCTTGGGGGAGTGGCGCCAGGTGGGCTTCCATCAACCGCTGGAGCGCGATGTCGAACTTGCCCTGCAAGCCGATGACTATCATCAGGTCACGTTCCGCAGCCCCGAGGCCGCCGCCGAGGTGGGCCTGTTCATGGCCTGGTACCAGGATCAGAGCCGGGGGGGCGTTCACAGCCCGGAAATCTGTCTTCCCGCCGCTGGCTGGGAAATCGCCTGGCTGGAACGGACCGATATCACCGAGCAGATGGGCACGGCCCTGCCGTTCAACATCAACCGCGCGATTATCGAGCGGGGCTCCACACGGATGATGGTCTACTACTGGTTCCAGCAGGGTGAACGCCGGGTGGCCTGGGATATGGCCGCGAAGTTCTGGCTGATGATCGACGGGATTTCCACCGGATCCACGGATGGGGCCATCGTGCGCCTGACAACCTTGATCGGCGAAGATGAACCCGATGCCCAGGCCGAGGCACGGTTGCAATCGATCCTGGATGATCTGATCGAGCCCCTGCCCCGCTTTATCCCGGAGGATTGATCCTCCGCAAAAGCCCGGAGGACGCTTGTTGTCGTGTCGTTTGCCGTCTCAGGCGCGGCGCAACTCTTCTGCCACTTTGTGCAGTCCGTCGCTGATACGCTCCACGACACTGTCGCGAGAATAGATGCGCGCCTCAACCTGTTGCAGATAATGCCCTTCGCGGTTGGCCCGTTCGCTGTCGGCCAACAATCCCATGCAGGCCGTGGCAAAGTCACCGGGTGTATCCGTCAGCTGCAGCCCATCGACAAAGTCTGCCACGAAACCCCGCCCGGAATGGGTGGTGGACACGACGGGACGGCCATATTTGGCGGCCTCCATCACCTTGATCTTTGACCCGCCGCCATCTGCAATCGGGCAGATGGCCAGCCGCGCGCGTGCATATTCTTCCGATAGATCCTCGACTGGTCCGACGAAATCAACGCCCTTATTCGACCCTAACTCAGCTGTTAGAGACGCCCAATCCCCCAATCCGACTATTCTGGCGCGGGCTTGGGGATGCGCTGCGTGGATCTGTGGCCAACACTGACGCAGGAACCATTTGACGCCGTCCTGATTTGGCTTGTGTCCGAATGAGCCCACAAACAGGACATCGTGCCCGGCCGAGGGCGGCGGGAGATCGGCGGGCAGGTTGGGAACCATGGCGACATTGGGGATCATCGCAGTGATGGCGGGGCTCAGATCCCAGATATCTTCTTCCGCGGCGAACCACACCAACCCCGCCTTGGCCAGGCGCGTGCGCAGCACATCGGATAACGCCTGGATCGAGGTCGGCCCAAAGAGGCTTTGCGTCACACCGCGCCCCAGAGCCTTCTGGAGATAGGTGGTGTATTTCTGATCGTCCCGGTCATCGACATCGACACAGACTGCGCGCCCCTGATCGGGCGCGTGGACCACGCCCCCGACACAGAAAGGATGCGAGTAGCGATAGACCAGCACACTGCGATGGGCGCTGTCGCAAATGGCCTGCAAGGCCCGGGCTATGTCGGGATCGACGGCATAGGCGGCCCGCGGCGACAGCATCACGCGCGCGCCGTTGATCTTGCGCATCAGCCTGCTTTTGGTGGGCCTGAGACGTCCTGATGAGGGGAGGATATGGATCTTGCGCGCGCCCGGAAAGATTGACGCGATCCAATCGGGGTCGGGGCCATCATCCATCAAGACCAGATCTGTCGGCCCATTACCCACACAGGCATCGAAGAACAGCCGTGTGCGCTGCCCGCCACCGGTCTGGGGATGAATGGCGCCTGCGGGTGCGACGACGATATGCAGCAGATCCTCTGGCGCAGTGGCCCCGGGTTGGATCATCGGAACATCTCCTTCATCGCATCGCGCCTTGGCTCATACAGCCTCGCCACGCGATAAAGCACAAAAGTGTCGCCCGCCGCCACCGGTAGGTCTGCGGCATTGACCCAGATGCACCGACCGCCGATAGATACGCGACCCAACGCGAGACAGGACAGACCACAGTGATCTTGGACAGTCGCAGCCCTGCCGAAGACCGTATCATCGAATATGACGTATTGATCGCAGGCGCCGGGCCGGCCGGCATCACCCTGGCGCTGGAATTGCGCGATCTGGGTCTTCGCATCGGCCTTCTGGAAAGCGGCGGCGAAGACTTCGACCCCGATACGCAATTTCTCAATGATGGCACGGTGACCGGTCACAGCGATGGCGTGGATCTGGCCGCAATCCGCTTGCGGATGCTGGGAGGGGCCACCAATCACTGGGGCGGGCGATGCGTGCCGATGGACCGGATCGATTTCGAACGCGCGCCCTTGAGTGGGTTGACCGGGTGGCCGGTCAGTTACGATGCGATGCAACCCTACTATGGCCGCGCACACTCCTATTTCGATATCGGCCCGGCCCATTTCGACCCGCTCCAGATCGGTGGGATCACGCAAGACGACCTGCTGTTGGCGGATGCCGAGGATCTGCGCACCGTCGTGGTCCGGGAGAGCACGCTGCAATACGGGCCCGCTTACCGCGATGCGTTGGACCGCGCCCGCGACATCGACCTGTGGCTCTGGAGCAATGTCGTGGCGCTCGAAACCGATGCTGACGGTGCGGTGAGCGCGGTTCAGACCCAGGCATTGGAGGGTCCGTCGCGTCGCTTTACGGCCCGGTTCGTGGTTCTGGCCTGCGGCGCCGTGGAAAATGCCCGTCAGTTGCTGGTCCAGAATGCGGACAACGAGACCCGGCTGGGGAATGCCGGCGGCTTTGTCGGTCAGTGTTACATGGATCATCCCGCCGCCGGAGCAGCCTTTCTGTGGCCCAATGAACCGGTCCCGCCCTCTCCCTATTGGGACTTGCCCGAAGACAGCGACGGGACCCGGGTTCATCTGCTCTGGGCGCCCACCGAAGAGGCGATGGCCCGCGACGGATTGGCCAATATCCAATACTACCTTCGTCCCTTCGATGAGGTAGAGAACCTGCGGGTGCGCCAGGCCAACAGCGGGTGGTACGCGCTGCGCAATATGGCCAAGTGGGTCCTGGGCCGGGACCGGGACGAGATTGTCCTGTCGGACGCCTATTGTGGCGCGATCAACAATGCCGATGTGATGGCGGGCGATCTTCTGGGCCTGATCGGCCGGGATGAGCCAACGCACCGGATCCTGTTGCTGTATGAGGCCGAACAACAACCCACCCGCGACAATGCCGTGACCCTGTCAGAGGAGCGCGACGCCCTGGGGCAGCTGCGTGCCGATCTGAACTGGGCCCCGTCCGACGCCGATCGCGACAGTATTCTGGCCACCACGACCCTGATTGGCCAGGCCGTTGGGGCCCAGGGCTTCGGGCGATTGGAGTTCGAAGACCATTTCGAGGAGCCCTATTGGGGCAGTTACACATCCTGGCATCAGATGGGCACGACGCGGATGGCCACAAACCCCGAGGATGGGGTGACTGATCCCGATGGCCGGGTCCACGGCAGCCCGAACCTTTACATGGCCGGGGGCAGCGTGATGCCCACCGGGGGGCGCGCCAATCCGACACTGACCATTGTCGCGCTGACGATCCGGTTGGCCGATCATCTGAAACAAAGGCTGGCGGCATGACGCGTAAACGAGCATTTCTTCTGGGTCTGTTGGGTATCGTGGGCGTCGGCGCGGGGGCCAGCATCTGGTCCTGTGGTGCGGGCGCAGTGGAAGAGAGCGCCACCCTGCCCCCGCCCGACCCCGAGCGGCTGCGCGCCGCGCTGGATGACATCATTGCGCCGGAGCGGATTGCCCGCGGCTACCGTATGACCCGCTCCCGCGCCGCGCTTGAAGCGGAATTCACGGCCCATCCCGGCCTTGCAACGGCCAGCGCCGGGGGCTGTTCCGAGACGATGCGCGCCCGTCTGCGCAGGCTGGCGCAGGACGATTTTCAGCGTGGCGACGTGCTCGTGGTCGACCGTCTCGTGGTCGCGCGTTCGGAATGCATCCTTGCGGGGCTTCTGGCCTGACGGCTTTTGACCGGGTTCAGGCGCTGTCGCCACGCTGCTTCACCCACCCCAGAAACGCCTTGTCTGGCGATCTCAGAAGCGGACGCCCCGTGCTCACCCACCAGGCGCGCCACTCGGCCTCCAGCGCATAGACATCCCAACCGGGCATCAGCACGCGCGCGCGATCCAGTGTCTCGGGCGCCAGGGTCAGATCTCCGGCCCGCTCGATCACCGCATCACGCGGGGTGACGCGCAGGATATCGCCCGGCTCCTCGGTCAGGTGGTAATCGGGCAGGGCATCGGCGGCGATCATCTCGCGGAGCATGGCGCGAAACACGCGGCGCGGGCTGGCCGATCCGGATTTCTTCAACAGTGTTTCCACCGAAACGCGCCATTGATCCTGCCGCCCGCAATGTTTGCGTGTCAGTTCATAGATCCGCCGCTCCAATGGCTTTCGCATGCGAAAATAGTCCCGGCTCAGCGTCAGGACGGACTTTGCCTGAACCGCCCGATAGAGCCAATCCGACAGCGTCACAGACACGCTGACCATGCGCCCATTGCGGGTGCGGCGCACGATCTGCCAAGCCTCGATCAGGCCGAAGCCCTGGGTAACCTCCACGCCCCCGGTGGTCAGGTTGGTGGTGATGCGCGTGCCCGCCAGACGTTCGAACGCATCGCGCAGGCGCCGGTAGCCATCGCCCGACCGGTCCCGGCCCGTGGCCAGCAGCAGATCATGGGCGGTCAATTGCAAGGTCCGCTCGATCGGCCGCCCCATATTCAGCGCTGCCATCAACTGTGAGGTGCAGAAAATCAGGATGTCCTTGTCGAAGATCGTCGCCCGGCCCTTGACCGACGGCGTCACCGTGATCTCCACCCCGTTATGGTCATAGGTCAAGATACGTCGATCGGGCCGCGTCGCCAGTGAGAAGACCGGATGCTCCATCGTACCCAAATCGCCCTTGGGCACGGGATCGAAAATATCGCATAGGAACAAATCGCCCGAGAGCTCCAAACTGCCCCCTGCCCTGCCTGTCATCTGCTCTGCCCGCCCGATTTTATCTTCGTGGTTTCGGTGACACCCAGACTACGGACCTGTGGATAAGTCGTCCAGCGATTCCCCTGCATGCTTCGTGGGTTCGGAGTCGGAAGATTGTGGGATCAGAGTCAGTCTATCGTGGGATCGGAATCGCCTTGGCTTGAATATGGGCCAAAACGTGCAACGGTTTCAGAGGGTTGAAGGAGAGCACGATTTCCTTAACGAGTATTATAACGATAAATAACACATATAAAAATTCCACCAGACAGGCCGTACCTGGGTTGCAGGCCCTGATTTGCTTAGAAAATCATCTCCATGTGACAGTTCTACTTCCATGTGACGGTTTTTTTGATATTCTATAAAAAACACATAACATCGAGCTTTGGGGCCCAGAATGAGTCCGACCGACGACCTTCCTCCGTATTTCTCCATTAACCCTGACAAGGCCGTGGAGGATATGGGCGCGCCCACGACCACCGGTACATTTCAACATCTTGCGGAGGCCTGCGCCAGGGGTCGGACCGACCTGACGGGCCGGGGTCTGGATGATCGGGGACAGAAGACATTACGGCGGTTTTCGACATGGGAGATCACCCGCTACCTGATCCCCGTGGCGCCCGCCCATTTCCGCCGCGTCCTGCGCCAGAACCCCAACTTGCCCCAGGGCCTGACCGAGACGGAGGGTGGCGCGAAGTGGTTCACCCTCGACGAAGTGCTGCGCCTGCGGGCCCATTTCGCCGCGGAAGGATCGAAGGCGAAGGGCTACCTGCCCTACCGGCCTGCGGGGTTGCCTGCGAAAATCGCTGCTGTCGCAAATTTCAAAGGCGGTGTCGGCAAGACCTCGACCGCGGCCCATCTGGCCATGTCGGCAGCGCTGGATGGCTACCGGGTCTTGGTGGTGGACCTTGATAGCCAAGGCTCCATGACGTCGATCTTCGGCGGACGCGTGGCCGATGAATGGCAGACGATCTTCCCGCTTCTGGCGCGCCATTACGGCGAGCATCTGCGCGAGGACAATCGCCGTCGTCTGGACCGTGGCGAGGCACCCCAGGCGCTCGATGAAACCTTGGATGAAGCGCTGAAGCTCACGACCCGGGATCTGGTGCAAAAGACCCATTGGCCGAATATCGACCTGATCGGCGCGCAGCTGGATCTCTATTGGGCCGAGTTTCAGATCCCCGTCTGGCGCATGTCCAGCCGGGGTTGGAAACTGTGGGAGGCGCTGAGCACCCGACTGGAGGCCGATGGTGCGCTTGACGCCTATGATCTGGTGATCCTCGATACGCCCCCTGCCCTGGGTTATCTGACGATCAATGCGCTGGCCGCGGCCGATATCTTGTTGGTGCCGCTCGGCGCAAGTTTCCTGGAATTCGACAGCACCGGGCGGTTTTTCGATATGCTGCATGCCACGTTCAGCTCCATCGAAGACAGTGAGAACATGGCCGCCCGCGCGTTGGGCCTGGGCGAGACACGGTTTGAATGGGATGCTGTGCGCGCCGTGATCACCCGGTTCGATGGCGCGCAACAGGCCGAGATGGCCGCGCTGATGCAGGCCTATATGGGCGCCAGCCTCAGCCCCTACCGGCAGGATTACACGGCGTTGATCGGGCAGGCGGGGGAGCAGGTCTCGGGGATTTACGAGGCCGATTACCGCGACTTCAACCGCGAGACCTATGCCCGGGGCAGGGCAGCCTTTGATGAGACCTATGCGGGCTTCAAGCGGCTTTTGGTCGGGGCCTGGCGCCGCGATGAATTGGCCGCGGCCCGGGCGGCGGAGTAGGAGAGGGCATATGGCAAAACGCAAACGGCTGTCACCGGCGCTGATCGGGGGGGGAGATCAGGGTCTGGCCCGCGATACCGAGACATATCGGGATCGCCCGCCCATCGCCCATGTGGCGGCCGATGCCGCCGATCAGGCGGCCTTCGAGGATGTCGCCCGCGCCCTGACGGAGGCGCGAGAAGAGGGGCGGTTGATCGTGAAGCTGCCGCTCACCGCGATTGAAACCGACCATTTGGTGCGCGATCGGATCGCCTTTGATGATGACGAGATGGCGGCGCTGAAAGCTTCGCTTGAGACCCGCGGTCAACAGGTGCCCATCGAGGTGGTGCCTTTGGAGGCGGAGGGCCGATACGGGCTGATCTCGGGCCTGCGGCGGGTCATGGCTTTGGGCCAGATCGGCGCGACAGAGGTTCTGGCCCTGGTGCGGCGGCCTGAAAGCTCGGCTGAGGCCTATCTGGCCATGGTCGAGGAAAACGAGATCCGCGCCGGGGTGTCTTTCTACGAACGCGCGCGGCTGGCGTTCGAGGCTGCGCGGCTGAACCTCTATGACAGCCCGCAAGAGGCCATCTCCCATCTTTTTGCAGGCGCCAGCCCCGCAAAGCGGTCCAAGATCGGGTCCTTTGTCACCGTACATCGGGCATTGGGGGAGGGATTACGGTTTCCTGCCGCGATCCCGGAGCGGGTTGGCCTGGCGCTGGCCAAGGCCCTGGCGGCGGATCCTGATTTCGCCGCGGACCTGCTGGCGCAATTGGATCAGGCCGCCCCCGCCACCGCAGAGGCCGAACGTCAGGTCATCGAAGCGGCCCTGTCCCGGGGACGTGGGGCAAAACCGGCCCCCAAAGCCACGCCAGAGGAAATCAGATCCGGGCTTTTTGCCGAGCGGGGCAGGGGCCGGCTGATCCTCTCGGGCCCCTCCCTGACGGATGACCTGAAGGAGGCTCTGCTTGGCTGGCTGAAGACGCAGCCCTAGCCATTCAACCCTCTGGGTGGGCAGCCTCATCGCGGATGTTTCGCATGCGAAACATCCGGATACCGACGACGCCGCGAGTTGCGGGGTGGGTGTCCCGTCAGAACAGGCTGGAGAATTCATACACCTCTTGGATATCGGGCGTAGTCACAGTGTCATCATAGACCCCTTGGCCATCTGTCAGTGCGGCCATAAGGGCCTCCCCTTCGCTGACATCGACATTGCTCATTTCTCCGATGGTCTCCACCGAGGTTTGACCGGTCCCCTCACCGGCCGCGGTGAGGCTGAAGATGAAGGCATCTTCCGCATAGTCAAAGACGATGCTGGCATCGCGATTGTCCGCCAGGCCGATCAATTCGATGTTGTCGAAATTCCCCAGGATCTCATCGGCTTCCAGAAGGACATTTTCCATCGCATCGGCGCCAATGGCCGTGATGTCGATCCCGAGGGTGCCGCCTTCCAGCTTGATGCCGGACACGACATCTGGCGCATCCTGGTCGTAATAGCCGGAGCGGAACTCCTTGATGCCGGAAAATCCGTCCGCATCAGCGATGAAGTCGATCCGGGCTCCGCTTTCGACGGTAAGCGTGGTGATGTCGCCATTGTCGTCGTCAAAGCCGACCTTGGCGTCGTCGCCGGTGATCATCAAGCGGCTGCCTGCCCCAAGGGTCATGGACGCTTCATCCGTGGCCAGCAACGCCTGCCCGCCCGAGATGTCGAAATCGACGGCTGTATCAAAGTCCCCGGTATTGGCAAAGCGTCCGCCGGAGATATCGATATCAAGCGCGCCGGTGTCCTGGGCGCCGTTGATCCAGAGCTGACCAGCCTTGGAGATGTTGATCTCTGCCCCGTCTTCCCCGGCATTGGTCTGGCCGTCGACCCGCAGGTAGCCACTGGTCACTGTCAGGCTGCCGCCGCTGCCGAAGTCGAGATCATCGATGGTGGCGCTGAGCGTTCCGAAGTTGACCCAATTGCCCCCCAGATCGACACTGTCGCCGGGGACTGCGCCGGGCAGATCTTCGCTGTCCCAGTTCAGGCGGTTGTCCCACCGGACGCCATCACCCCGATCATCGGGCACAAAGCGCAGGGTCGCGGCATCGGTCCGGATATTGGGAGCGATGCCAAAATTGGTCTGGAAGTATTCGATGATGTCATCGGCATCGACGGGGTCCAACGCGCCTTCGCGGATCTGCAGCCGAAGGTAATCGCCGAACTGATCGATCGTGGCCGTATCCGTGCCCATGACCTCTGCTGCGAAGCGCTGGATCGTGGTTGCGTCCAACAGATCGGTGTCGAGCCCGTCGATGTTTTCATCGGGCGCGCGGATGATCTCTTCGCCCCGTACCTCGTTTCCGGCAATCCAGTTGTAGACGATCGTGTCGTTGTAATACCGGTTGTCCGATCCGCGCAGGCCGCCTCCGCCATCGGAGTAGCTGTTCTGAAGGTCCTCGGGATCATCGGGATTGGCCAGATGCGCGACGATGTTGTCGACGAGGGCCGGAAAGTAGGAATAGGCATCGATCCCGCGGGTCAGGGCGCCTTGCTCCGCTGAGGCCTGCTTATAGGCTGCATCGGTCACCACGTTGTCGGTGAACAGGGTGAAGTTGCCTTCATTCGGGCCATCGTTCGCGCCGGCCTTTTCACCGCCGATGAAGTTCACGGCGTTGTTGTTGTCGATGAAGACATTGTCTTCAACAAAGCCGCCGCCCCGTACCTGGGCCCCGAAGGACGCGCCCCGCATGATGATGTTGTCACGCACCGTCACATCACGGGTATCGAACTGCAGGTAGATGTTGTGGCTGTAGGTACTGGGGGCCTGGCCCGCATCACCGCTGCGATCCCATTGATAATCTTCGCCCCAGCCGTTGTGGTC
The DNA here is from genome assembly GCA_947494975.1 of uncultured Roseicyclus sp. GTDB lineage: Bacteria > Pseudomonadota > Alphaproteobacteria > Rhodobacterales > Rhodobacteraceae > Gymnodinialimonas. The sequence goes on from CANLXA010000006.1 coordinate 54,977, forward strand.
GTAGATGTTGTTTTCCAGCAGGAGCCCGTCCACGCCAGCAATATAAGACCCTGAAATGCGGTCTGGGCCCGGTTCCCAGAGATCTCCGCCCTTGGGCGCGTCATAGGTGACTTCGTATACCAACGAGTTGCGGATCGTCACACTGTCGAGGATTTGCACATCGACCTTGTTGGTGGCGATGATGCTGTCGATCAGGAGGTTTTCACCGTTGCTGATGACGCCGATCTCGCCGACCATCTCCAGACCCTGGATGACGATGTTGGAGTTGGGCTCTTGCTGCAGCTGGATATCGTCCAGCATCTTTGGCGGAGTGCCTTCCCCGTAAGCGCCAACATAGATCGGATGCAGCTCGGATTCACCCTGGGTGCCGCGCTCGATGACGCGTCCGGCCGAATATTCATAGCCCCGCTCGAACAGGAGATGATGGGACCCCGGCTCTGCGTCACGCCCGGTGAGTTCCATCCAGGCCAAACGGCCCATCCAGGTCGACAGAGCCGTATCCGGCGTGGACCCATAATCATTGTCCAGCAGCCATTTCCCGTTGATCGTGTCGGGGTCAATGCCTTCGCGTTCGGCAATAGCGGCCCGATCCAGCGCGGCGTCACTGCCGGTGATGTGGATCGTCTTGTGGTTGTCGCCATGCTCGATGATCAGTTCACCATCGGCATCGGTCTGAAGCATGTAGATGTCTTCACCGGTGCCCCAGCCCGACAGCTGTAGCAGCGGATTGACCGTAAGCGACGTGGCCACGCTTTCAACGCCACCATCGGCGCCGGTGACCTCGATGGTGAAGTCCAGCGGGCCTTCATGGGTGGTGCCTGTCAGGACAAGGGCAAGCGTGTTGTCGGGATTGACCGTCAGATTTCCGATGTCCGGTCCGTCGATCACTTTCACCGATGCGATGTCGTCGCGGCCCAGATCGATGGTCGTCACGCGCCCTGCTTCAACGGATGTCAGGCCGTCCAGAAGCACCGAGGTGCTGGAACCATCTTCGGGTTGCGGCTCCGGTTCGGGCTGTGGCTCCGGTTCGGGCTGCGGTTCCGGTTCGGGCTGCGGTTCCGGCTCGGGCTGCGGCTCCGGCTCGGGCTGCGGTTCCGGTTCGGGCTGCGGCTCCGGCTCGGGCTGCGGTTCCGGTTCGGGCTGTGGTTCCGGCTCGGGCTGTGGTTCCGGCTCGGGCTGCGGCTCCGGTTCGGGCTGCGGCTCCGGTTCGGGCTGTGGTTCCGGCTCGGGCTGCGGCTCCGGTTCGGGCTGTGGTTCCGGTTCGGGCTGTGGTTCCGGCTCGGGCTGCGGCTCCGGTTCGGGCTG
>CANLXA010000007.1 GCA_947494975.1 uncultured Roseicyclus sp.
AGTCCAAGCAACGATTTGATAAAGCCTTGGAAGTTGCGCCGTACACCCTGCATGATTTGCGTAGAACATTCAGCTCTAACATGGCCCGCTTGGGCACACCAATTCACGTTACAGAGAAGCTGCTAAATCACATTTCTGGCACGGTCAGTGGCGTTGCGGCAGTATACAACCGCTACTCCTATCTCGATGAAATGCGGCAGGCCGTGGCGTGCCATGACGACCATCTCGCAAAGCTCATCGAACCCTGATACCGTCAGTTTGCCTAGGTTATTGTCAACCCTAGGGCATCGCGATGCTCTTCAATCGAGGAGATATCGTGATGCGGATGCTTTCAAAACGCCAGCTGAAGGAGTTGGTTCTGTACTCGCCACAACACATCGCACGCTTGGAAAAGGCAGGCCTATTCCCATTGCGGGTACAGCTAGGCCCGAACCGGGTAGGCTGGGTTGAGAAGGAAGTGCTGAACTGGCTGCAGAAGCGCTTGGACTGTCGAGAAGTTCCCAACCGGCACTCCTGATCTCAGGAGCTGGGTGGTCGTGCGTACACAGCTCGGCCACCCTTTTTGCTTGAAACGGGCCAATGACCGGACATTGGCGAATACCCAATTGCAGCGGTGTAGTGATCAGCCCCGCCTATGCGGTCCAGCTTGAATGTAAGTGCATGACTGGCCTAATGCACGCCCCATTTCGGAAGCATGGCTTTCTATGCACCTGCCGGGCAATGGACGACGCGAAGGACTCCGTAGTTTCCCCGTGCGGCCTCCGACAGGATTAGCTTGTCCAACGTCAGCTCCGACACGGCGCGACGCAGCCGGTCATTCTCATTCTGAAGGCGTTCGAGTTCCTTCAGCTGGTCGGTTCCCCTCTCGGGATCATGCTGCGCGTAAACCTGCCGGGCAGTGCATATCGCCATATTGCTTCCACCAGCGATAGAAGATCTACTCCGTTATCTGAACTTGTCGGGTTGCTTCATTGCGCGGCAATCCTTGGCCACACAGCGCCTCAACCTGCCGCAACTTCGTGACAATTTCTTCCGGCTTGTGTCGTTTGATTCCCACCATTGATCCTCCGTTTCATAACTATAGGGCCGGACCAATTCAAAGGGGGAGGATCAGCGCGCTCTGGCCGGTGCGTAAATACCGCACTTGTGCCGTGGTAAGCGAGGATGCTTTTGAAATTTGGGTTTATCGTTAGCCAACAATTCCCATTGGAGCAACAGAAACACTAGTAAGGTTGCTTTTTTCTTAGAATTGTCTAACACTAGTCGTATTGGTGGAGTGTATTTGATGATACCAATTCGTTCTTGCTTGATACTTTTTTTCGTTGCTTTGACGTCTTGCGCGAGACTGCCGGTCGCCGAACTCACCGCATATTCCGACAACGTCACGGCGGCCAATCGTGCAGGAAATCAAATACTTGACCTCGTGGTTCCAGCCTTGGTTGGCCAGGCACCCGCACGACAGGAGTCTTGTGCAAGAAACTCCGTCGGTGTTCGACCCTGCTTCACGGTCGAGCTTGCTTTGGGCGGACCGACGGCCCAATCGAACGAGCCTATGGAAATTCAAATCCGGCGTTTGGCGCTTGAGGTGCTGGAGACTTATACTGAGATATTGGTCGACATTTCAGAAGGCCGATCAGTTGAAGTGGTACGCCAGCGCGGCGAACAACTTTCAGAGATTAACTCAAGATTTCAAACGGCGCTGGCTGGTTTCGCATCGTCGGCAACGATTGGTCCCCTGATCGCGGCATCGACGGATACGGTGGCGATCATCGCCAATGCATCTGGCCAAGCAGCAGGTGTCCGGTCCGTCGTCGAAGCCGAACCGGACGTGCGCGCCATGATCGAGCTTCTTATTGCCGATACGCCGACGCTTTATGAGGCATATCGCAACCAATTCATCGCGAACCGTGGCGATTTGGTTTTGGAAATAACAGAGCTGCGCATTCTTGCCTCAGAGCTCGAAGGCGAAGAGCTCGCCGCTAACGAACAACAACGACGCCAGCTGCAAGCACAGCTAAATGCCGCGCGCAGCGGCAGTGGTAATGCAGATCAGATTAGGGAATTCGAAGAAGCTCTGACATATTATGTCCGCATTCTCGATGCCACGGATGGAACCTTGATTGTCCTGCGTGAGGCCATCACACTGGAAACCTTGAGCCCGATTGATCGCGCATCAGAATTTTCACGTCGATCAGCTGAGACCCGTGTTTGGTTGGACCAACTGGAAGACAGTTTGAGTAACTTGCGCGCTGCAGTGCGCTAATTCAGCGAGGCAATATGGTTGAATTTGATGACGTCACACTTGAGCAGCTTGCCAACAAAATCACTACCATGGAAGAGCTTCATGCACTGCGCTCCCTGTGGGAGGATGCGAAAGAGGCGAAACGGCTGGAGGCTCTAGAAGATTTGGGCAAACGCTCCATCAAGATGTTCAATGTCATCGACCGAATGATTGGACATATTGAGTTTCTTTCAAACGTTCCTGGCATCGCTGCCGATGGGACGATCGAAGAGTTGCGAGAAAGAACCGGCGATATTCATGCGGATCTTCATGCGGCAGCACGCGTGCACACAGCGCTCAATCTACCCGATCCAGGAAGCGACGGCGCTATCACTAATGGTGCGACTACGGCAGCAATAATGCCAGGTGATATCATCGAAAAACCGACGCCGACCAACGCTTCGGGCTATGCGGAACTCGCAGGCGAATATGTTCGGTTCTTTAACGGTGCTGGCATTCGACCATCCAAATCGAATCTTGTGCGCCAAATGGCTGACATAGCATGGAGTAATCGGACTCGCTACCAGTCAGTTGGGCAACCCTTGGGCATTCCCTGGTGGTTCATCGCGGGCCTGCACCAAATGGAATCGACCTACAATTTCCACCGACATCTGCACAATGGCGACCGCCTAACGGCCAGGACCAAGAGGGTTCCGGCGGGGCGGCCAATAGCTGGATCTCCACCCTTCACTTTTGAAGAAAGTGCGGTGGACGCACTGAAACTCAAAGGGTTCCACACTGAAAGTGATTGGTCGCTACCCCGCGCCTTGTTCAGGTTTGAACGCTACAACGGGTTTGGCTATCGGCCACGTAACGTGGCGAGCCCATATCTTTGGAGTTACACAACCATCTACGGTCGCGGCAAATACATCGCCGACGGCGAATTCGATGGTAACGAGACGTCTAGACAGTGCGGCGTCGCGGCACTATTGCGGCAGCTTGTCAATGACAACCGGCTCGAGCTCAGCTCGACGCAATTTGCAGATGTTGACCCCGCGGATACAGCAATATTGCCTGCGACGGTTGCCGCGACTGAAATCCTCAGCGACACAGAGGCCGCTCCAGACCATCCGTTCAAAGAATTTTGGAATGAAAATCTGTCTGAAGTCGAACACTTCACTTGGAAAGAACTGTTGTTCAAAGGGGCCTCGAACGCCATTCATAAAAACAATACTGATCCGCCGGAACGCCTTTACAATAACATCATCCCTGTCGTTCGTGCCTTGGAAGAGATCCGCAAACGTGTGGGCGGGCCGATCAGATTGCTAAGCGTCTACCGAAGTCCAGCGTACAACGGTTCCATCAAGGACGCCTCTGCGAACAGCCGCCATATGGAATTTGATGCCGTCGACTTTCAGGCCGTAGGGTCAGCCCACGGTTCAAGCAGCGACTGGCACCGCATCGCGAAGAATATACGTGATGAAGGCGTGTTTTTGGGCGGCATTGGGCTTTATGGGTCGTTTGTCCACATAGATAGTAGAGGCATTGAAGCCGATTGGGCAGGTTAGCCTGACTAACTTGTGGCTACGGGTTTTGTCACAAGTATTTCATAGATTTAGGATCGAATTCGCAACTGGCATTCGGCTTCCGGCCCATACTGGACCATAGCGCGCTTGACGACTTTGCTGCGCAAGTATTCTCAATGCAGCCATCAGTTGTTCGGCACAGCACCAATGGTTCTCGGGGGGAAAATATCTAGGAACTACCGTTTCCCAGATGTATGGAAGATAAGGGACTAGTCCCTGCATACCGGGTCGGAAGCAGTGCACTGCAGCTTTCAAATACGAAAAGCGCAGCTACAAACTAAGAAACCGAATCGAGATCATGTTGTGCGGCTTCATGTAAAGGCGGTGTGTCGCAACCCGATACGGCCGATGCCCAAAGGTTTTCCACTCCGGCACCACTCTGGAGACAACGGTCAACAATTAGCTAAGATTCTTTGTCCTCGGCTCTTTGCTGCAAGGCGGCATTCAAGCCAATCGGGTTGTGACTCGCCTTTCTTCAGTGAGCTGAAAGCCATGCACATTCATTGCGCGACAGCGTTCCGCAAGGCCGCTGCTAAGTAGCGTTGATCGAGAATCAAAATTGCCCTATGATGTTCGAATTGTTCACAGTAGAGATTTCTCATGGCAAATCACCTGCTAATGCTCGGCTTTGGTAGCTTTGAACGCAAGAATGATTTTCGTCAACTCACAAGCGGGAATAACAACTTTTCCCTCATACGTAGCGTACTCAGTGACCAAAAACGCCCTATCGTTCCGCCTGAGAACGTGCGGGACCCTTTATTGGATGAAGATGCTTCGACCGCGCGCTCACGCATTTCGAAGTTGTATCGAGAAGCAGATGCAGGCGACAATTTGTACATTTACGTCACAGGCCACGGAGTGAACCATGTAGAGAATAATGACCTTATCGTTCCATCTAAGCATGGCCGTCTAAGCACGATAAGGGAATCGAGAGCTTATGACGCTGAGATTAGCTTGAGCCTTCAATCAGATTTTGTTGGTAAGAAAACAAAAGCGGCCTCCGTGAACCTCATTCTTGATTGCTGCCATGCAGCGGCTGCGGTCGCCAAGCCAGGGACTGCAAATGGAATAGCCAAAGATGCAACGGGGACCGCGTTCGATGAAGCGATCCAGGTCGTCAATGGGATAGATCACCGGCTTTCGGATGAAGGAAGTCCTGCCTTTACCTATTTGCTAGCCTCCGACGTTGCAGGCAAGGCCTATGATATTCCAATCGACCTTCATGAGTGGGAAACCGGCGTCTACGCGGAAGAATTGAGTTCCCTCGAACTTGATTTCGAAGCGCACTTTAGCAGGCTTGCTTTGGCGCTCTTCCAGATCTCTAGAGTCGAATCTGTAATGGAACGAGACGCCTCCGACATTGAAACGCTTGGGTCAGGCAAAAGGATCGGCTTGTTCCTATCCGCTTGCAAGGCGAGAGACGTCGACTTGGCACTCACAGAAGACGATGATGGGATGGTTAGCCTCGGGTCCGCAGAATATGCAATTGCTAAGGCTGTAGCAAACGAGTTCCCAAAGCAATGCATTAGAATAGTTGATCCACATGACATCGCATCAAACATACCACTCTTTTTTCGCAAGGCAAGCAGCAGAGCCGAAAGGCTGGATACAATCTCCCGATTCTTGGATTCTCACGAAGGTATTTTTACTAGTAAGACGAAGTCAAGAATAGACGACTTTCTGCTTACGGCCAGTAGAAAGACTATCAATGAGAGAAGCGAAGTGCAGTTGGATCTCGAGACACGGCTGTTTGAGGCAGCGAAGGCTGACAAGATCTCCGATTTTACGGAGACATTCATTCTGCGCGAATACGATCGAAACCTCAAGAGTGAGGTTAATGCTGCTGTAAAGAGAAAATTGGAAAAATCTGACAAGGTCGGGATGCACCTAAGTAAGACTATTGAGACTAAGGAGCAGGATTTGATTGACCTTAAAACGGCTATCTCAAAGAGAGAAATCGAAGTAGAAACCGAGAAGAGAAAATTAGAAGCAAAGGTATGGCGCTGGCGTTTGGCGACGTTGTTGGTTTTCGTATTTATGTGTGTTATCGGTTTAATTGTACTCTCATCTCTGGGTTTCGACATACGCCAAATTCTTAATGCGAGAGGTGATTCATGAAGAACATGCAAGTTGTGGTCGCTGCGAGCTTGTTGCTTTTGGCACTAGTTAGTCAAGCTGAGGCATGCCCAGCGGGTTATGTGCCTTGTGGCAATCAAAGCTGCTGTACAGGCTGAAAGACCTGTGCGTGCCTTCCTCATTGTTGCTCTTGTAATGACAGCACTCATCGTAATTGCAGTCTCTAGCCTACGGGAAATTAGCCTACGCCAGGTTGTGTTGTACCAGGGGTCTTACCCCGTGAGTGAAGGCCTGAGCGGACTAGAGCCCGGCGATATAATCATTGTGAATCTCTTCGAAAACTCGCTCGTTCCAAGGCCGGCCACGACATGTTTGTCTGATTTTTACGCCAACACCCCATACGATATTTTGCATCGAGAATTTACAGTTTCGGTTAGTCCAAGGGTAACCTATGGTAACCGAGGCGCAGGAGACCCCACATTTGACTCCACCCTCGTTTTCGACCTTTCTGCGATCAGTCCTGTAGACTATCTTTCCACGGCTTTCTCGGGAGACCCAAGTTGCGAAGTTGCTTTAAGTCAACTTGCCGGTAGTGATTGCCTCTTGGTAGTTAGAAGCGTCGTTCGTATCGACGATGTCTCCGTCGGTTTCGACACATCGGAACGGTGCCAACTGATTAACGCAAGTGTTGATACGACTGTCATGAATTCATTGGCCGCCGCCGACTCCTTCGACGCCGCACTCGGAGTATCGCTTTTTGAGCGTATCTGGACCAGCGTTACGATGCCACTGGTCCAATTTCAGATTTCCGACTAGCTCTTTGGATTAGGATAAAGCTCATTTCCATCCTAAGACAGTTGGCTTCCAATCATCTGGATTCTCGAATACGGAGTTCTGGATGCTCGTGAAGGCATCAAGGTATTCCTGGTAATTTGTGACGTTGAGCCCAGCAACGGCCGGTAGATTTCCGATATGGCCGAGATAGCCAGCAACCTTTATCATAACACGCGTCTCAGCTATACCCAATTGGGCAGCGGCTGCAAGATTTTCGGGACTAAGATTTGCCTCTAGGCTTGCAGTGTTGGTTGCGACCGCCAGACGCACCGCAACTCCAATTTCGACCGTCTTGCCATCAACTTCCTTCGTGGTGAAGCGTTTTGCTTCTTGGATTACACCTGAGCTAACCCCCTTCAATGCCCCTGAGAAGAGTGCTTTGAGTACTCCACCAGAGGCTTTGCCCTCATCGTGGTAGATGAAAGCCTCAACCGTGAATTTATCAAGAGCAATGCCTTCATCATCGCCTTTCGCTAGATATCCATCGGATACAGGGTCAATAAGCTCTTTGAACTCAGGCGGAAGCGCTACCCCGGTCACTTCATCGTAAAGCATCTAAGATCCCGTCTTGGTGAAATATGTTGCGAAAACTCTTCTTTCGATAGACGGTCAACGCCGATCGAAGTGTCAACCGCGAGATAGCGTAAGCTTAACTGAATGTCTCACTATTTGAAAGCGTCACTTCCGAAACGAGTACCTAAAGGACCGAACGCTTGAACCGCGTTTGTTGCATGGCCGCAGGCATTCTACGGATGAGGGTCAAAAGTCGTAGCAAATTGATGACCATCAACGTCTGCACCCCGACCTCAGGAGCACTCCACCGCCCGAGTTCATGGCACCGAAGGACGTAGAAATGCGCGCTGCTTAGCCCGCGTGATCAACTCGCGGATTCCCCGAGAAGTCGGAGGAGAGTTGGGGATCAGATCATTGAGAGCGCCACAACGGATCACCCTATCACAACTGCGATGAACGGCCCATGTATGTACCGGCTGCTGTTCGCAAATGATTTCTTCGCATGTTCTCGGAAGTCGCTCATATGTATCCGGCCTGTTGATCGACACGCGGGTCGTGGCCTTGTTGGGGTTACGCACGCGCCGTGATCTCATTAGCGGACAGGTCGTTGATGACCATTTGGGCCGTCAGACTCTGGGGGCGTAGTATTTCCGTTCCATGCTTTCGATCTATCGCGAACTCCTTTGGGCCGATCCGGCTCAGACGCCGATAACGGCCTCGTCTCTTGGCGCATCAAACGTCGTTTTGTGTCTCAAGATGCTCCACGCCATCCGTGCCAGTTTATTCGCAAGCGCGACGGCAGCCTTGTTGCGATGCATGCGTTCTGCGGCGCGCGTAAGCCATTCGCCAAAACTGAAGTCTGGCCAACGGTGCGGTCGCATCATGATGATCTTCGCCGCCTGAACGAACAGCATCCTCAGATATCGACTGCCGCGTTTGGAGATACGCCCCAACACGGTTCGCCCGCCCGTGCTGTATTGCCTTGGAACCAATCCCACCCAAGCCGCAAAGTCGCGTCCGCGATCGAAGGCCTCTCCCTCACCAATCGCCGCCACCATCGCTGTTGAGATCATCGGGCCAATGCCTGGTACGGTCATGACGGTAACGCAGTTCTCTTCGGTTCGGCTGATCTCTTCGATCTCTGCTGATACTTTCTCGATCCGGTCGTCCATCCACATCCAGTCACCGTAAAGACCGATCAGGATCGACCGCATTCGTGGTGATATCTCTTCCTTGCGCTCTTCCAGGATCGTCTCGAAGGAGTTCTTTAGAGCGCGTAGCCCTTTGCGAACTGTTATCCCCTGCTCAATCAGGAACGCGCGGATCTGATTGATGGTCGCTGTACGGCGCGACACCAAACGCGACCTGACCCGATGCAGTGCTTGAAGGTCGAGCTGTTCCTGGCTCTTCTCAGACACGGTTTGCAGGTTAGGCCGAAGCGCCGCCTCGGCTATTGCCTCCGCGTCGTTGTAGTCGTTCTTCTGACCTTTGCTGAAAGGCTTCACATAAATTGCCGGGATGATCCGGGGCTCTGCTCTGCCCCCTGAAAACTGGATCGTTTTCAGCTGGAATTTTCCGACTGTCTCACGATGACGGGCTGGTGACGCCATCGGGATAATGCATGGCGATCGGGACGTTGTATCCGATCGCGCTGTGGGGTCTGTCCTCGTTGTAGTGCCTGCGCCAATCCTCCAACTTTTCGCGGGCGTCGGCAAGGCTCATGAACCAGTGCGCGTTCAGACATTCCGCCCTGAGCTTGCTGTTGAACGCCTCGATGAACCCGTTGTCCGTGGGTTTCCCGGGCCGCGAGAAGTCGAGGGTGACGTCGTTGGCATAGGCCCAGAGATCGAGGTCGCGGGAGATGAACTCGCTGCCGTTGTCGACTCTGATGGTTCTGGGATAGCCGATCCGTTCACAGACCCGTTCGAGCGTTTGCACGACGTCTTCGCCGCGGTAGGAGAACCTGGGATCGGCCGCCGGGCAGAACCGAGAATGGGTATCCACAATGGTCAGGATACGCAGCTTCTTGCCCAGGGCGAGCTGGTCGCGCACGAAGTCCATCGCCCAGACATCGTTCGGCCCGACGGCCTCCTGGCGGTCCTCCCGAAGCTTGGCCTTCACCCGGCGCTTCGGATGCTTGTTCCTAAGCTGCAGGCCCAACTCATTGTAAATCCTGCGGGTCTTCTTCATGTTGATCACCCATCCCTCGCGTCGCAGCAGCACGTGGACGCGCCTGTAGCCATAACGCACGCGTGTCTCTGCGATCTCTTTGATCCGCCTCTCAATGGCAGCCTGGTCCGTCCGCCGGGACTTGTAGTGGTAGGTGGACGTGTCGAAGCGAATGGCCCCACAGGCTCTCCGGATCGACACGCCCCAGTCCACGCACATCCCGGTGACGATCTCGCGCAAACGGCCAGGCTTCAGAGCTTTCGGCGAATGACGTCCTGAAGCATCTCCCGGTCCAGCGTCAGGTCGGCGACGATCTTCTTGAGCCGGTTGTTCTCGTCTTCGAGCGCCTTCAGCCTGCGCATCTCGTCCGGCAACAGGCCACCGTACTTCTTCTTCCAGTTGAAGTAGGTCGCCTGGCTGATCCCGGCTTTGCGGCAGATCTCCGCGACCGGTGTCCCCTGCTCGCCCTGCTTCAGAATGAACGCCTTCTGCGCTTCGGTAAACTTCGATGCTTTCATGCGATTCCGCTCCTCTCCCAGCCAGGGAAATCTAGCGGAAAACTCCAGCTGAAAACGATCCAGTTTTCAGGGGGCAGAGCAGTTGACCTAACAAAGGTGGACTTCCAACCTAACTTCCTTTAACTTCCAAACAAGGAGGGCAGGATGGCGAATGAGCTGACCTTTGAGGCAATCCGCGGAATACAGTCTCGTACCGCGTACTATACTGTGATGGTACCACTAAAAATGGTCCCACGTTTGTTCATTTTCGACGGAGAAGAACTACCAGCAGATCTTCGCGCACAACGGGTGTTGTCCCGATCGAGAGTCCCACAAATTGCACAATACCTTTCTGACAATTGGGACAACTACATTCTGTCATCGCTATGCGCCTCGGTCGATGGAGATCTCACTTTCAAGCCTGCGGCCAAAGATGGCGCACTTCGAAACGTCGGCACTCTCAGCTTTGCCATGCACGCCAGAATTGTTCTGAACGACGGGCAACACCGTCGCGCAGCCATTGAGGATGCTATCAAGACCAAGCCTGCGCTTGAGAATGAAACGATCTCGGTCGTCATTTTTGCTGACCGCGGGCTCGAACGCAGTCAACAGATGTTCGCTGATCTGAATATGAACGCGGTGCGCCCATCGAACTCGCTCAATATTCTGTACGACAAGCGTGACCCGCTTGCCGGGCTGTCAGTCGAGGTCTTTCGGCGTGTGCCATTCTTGACGAGGTTCCTGGAACTCGAAAAGAAATCGATCTCCAATCGTGCCCCAAAGCTTTACACGCTTTCGAGCCTTAAGCAGGCCCACACCTGGATGGTCGGCCCTGAGTGCGACCGATTTGGCGAGAACTCCTTCGGTCTGGCAATTCAATTTTGGTCCGAGTTGTATGACGTAATGGATGATTGGAAGAGGCTCGATGGGGGCAGCTTAACTGCAGCCGACCTGAGACAGAATACTGTGCACGCGCATGGTGTGCTGCTCCAAGCCTTTGGCGTTCTTGGCGGCTCGCTCCTGGAAACCTTCCCTGACACGTGGCGCGAAAATCTAAAGCTTCTGTCTTCGTTGGATTGGTCGCGGCGCAATGCCGATCTCTGGGAAGGTCGAGTAATGAACGATACACGCATGAATGGGCAACGCAGGAGCGTGCTCCTTGGTGCCGCCGTTCTGTTTGAGACGGTAGGATTGCCTTTGGAGCCACGCATGGAAGCAGCCATTGAAGCACAATCAATGATAGCAGCATGACGAAGCCAAGTTCATTAGATGAGCACCCCGGCCCGCTCACATTCGATGCGTTGGAGGAGCGCGTTCGCGTCGCTTATGGTAGCGACAACCGTCCTTGGGTCATCGGCTACAGCGGCGGAAAGGATTCAACCTGCGCATTGCAGATGATTTGGCGCGCGTTGAGCGCCCTGCCCGCCGACGAACGAAGAAAACCTATCTATGTTCTGAGTTCTGACACCTTGGTCGAAACGCCTGTCATCGTTGACTACATTGACGGCGCGCTTGAACAGATTAACCGGGCAGCTGTCGAACAAGGCATGCCGATTACGGCTCACAAGGTTGTTCCGGATGTAAAGGACAGCTTTTGGGTCAACCTCATTGGTCGTGGATATCCAGCCCCATCCCGGCGCTTTAGATGGTGCACGGAGCGACTGAAGATCGACCCGGCCAATGCATTTATCAAAGAACGTGTCGCCGAGTTTGGCGAGGTCGTCATGGTGCTTGGAGTACGCAGTGCCGAAAGCGCCACACGTGCACAAGTGATGGCGCTCCACCGGCTGAAGGGCGGTTTGTTCTCACGCCATTCGTCTCTCTTGGGTGCGTTCGTATTCACACCGATTGAAGCCCTCTCCGTCGACGATGTTTGGGACTATGTATTGCAAACGCAGTCTCCATGGGGTGCAGACAACCGACAACTACTGAAAATGTACCGAAACGCTCAAGCTGGCGAATGCCCCTTGGTCGTGGATAAGAACACTGAGAGCTGTGGGAACTCTCGCTTCGGATGCTGGGTCTGTACCGTTGTGACAAAAGACAAAGCGATGGAAGCCATGGTCGACAACGGTGAAGAGTGGCTGGAGCCATTGTTGGATGTGCGAGATTTTCTCGCCGATACACTCGACCCCGATCGCAAAAAGGTTGTGCGCGACTATCGACGGAGGACGGGTCAAGTCACCGTCAATCGCTCCGGAGACGGTCTCATACCAGGGCCCTACAAGCTTGAGTTTCGAAGGGAAGTGTTGACGCGCCTCTTACTCGCGCAAAAGGAAGCGGCGAGTTTGGTAAACGATGAGCCCCCTCCAACACTGATCCATGAAGTGGAGCTTCATGAGATCCAACATATTTGGAGACGCGAGTCTGGTGATTGGGAAAACACTGTCTACCAAACTGTGCGCGACGTTCTTGGGCTGGAGCTCACGGCGCCGGATGTCGATGATTTTGAGTTTTCCGCAAGCGACGGGGACATCTTGCGGAGGGTTTGCGAGCAGCACGACCTGTCATTGCAGATGATGAGCGAACTCTTGGATGCCGAAAGATCAGTTCAAGGTCTACGACGGAGAGCAAGCATTCACACGTGGATTGCGAGCATCCTTGAAAAGGAGTGGCGCGGCGAAGAGGAAGTGTTGGCAGATGTACTTGAAGAGGAATCTTTCAAATGAGGTTCCTCGAAATTGTTCTTGAAAACGTCGGCCTTTATTCCGGTCGCCATGCGTTTGATCTCACGACCAGACCCGGTGATGGAAGCAACGTCGTTACCATCTTGGGACACAATGGAGGCGGAAAGACCACTTTCTTGGACGCCATTAGGTTGGCATTATATGGCCGCAAGGCACTCGGGCCCAGAACGGCACAATCAACATATGACGATCACCTCCTCCGGAAGATCAGCGCCACCGCATCCTCGCGCGAAGCATCCATAACGCTGTCATTTGTAAGGGGTGAAGGCGGTCAAGAAATCGAGTACTCGGTCAAGAGAGCTTGGGCCTCACGCGGGAAGTCCGTTGTCGAGTCACTTGATCTAGTCCGTGAAGGTCGCCCAATCTCAGACTTAGAGCGCCCCGATTATGCGCATTATGTTGAAGAGCTCGTCCCTCCAGGTCTCTCACAACTTTTCTTTTTTGATGGGGAGAAGATTCAGGAGATCGCCGATGACGAAGGAAGCGTCGGTCTCCGGGACGCCATCCGATCGCTTCTCGGGTTGGACATCATAGATCAGCTTCAAACCGACCTTACGGTTTACACCAGCCGGCGAGTAGATCGACAAACCTTGGATGTTTTTGAGCGTCTGCTCGGGGAAAAGGCAGATTTGGAGGCTGAGTTGATGCGCCAACAGGAGGCGCGAGCAGAACTCCAAAGCAGCTGCGATCAAGCTGCGCGGCGTGTTGAACGGGCTGAAACCGCATATCGGGGCGAAGGCGGCGAGCACGCACGATCTCGCGAAGAGGTGCTAATCCAGATCCGATCAGCTGAGGACGAATATGCAGACCTCGGGCTTCAATTGAAGCGGATGGCAAACGATCTCCTTCCGCTTTCCTTGGCTCCGACCACAGTTCAACTGCTTCAACAGGCCGCTACGCGCACACTGGAGGCCGGAGGTTTCACTGCAATCAAACGGTTCATCGACACTTTTGAGCAGAGAGAGAGAGTTGGTGAGATTTGGACTGAGCAACACTTTGAAGAACTACGGGCTGGCATAGAAACTGAAACATCTGGTTCCGCCCGATACATCTTTGCAGAGCCTGATTGGATCCTGCGCCGGATCGATGCCCTCTCCTCTGAACGCAAGACCGACGCAGCACAGCTTGCGAAACGCTTCGACAAAGCGCGTGAACGTAGAGCGAAACTCAAACTTGCGCTCGAAGGGTTCGATTCCGGACAGGCCGAAGCAGCACTTACGAACCTCAAGGAAGCGGAGCGCAAACTCGGTGCATTAGACCGTGATCTACAGCTGTCCGATGAAGGATTGGAACGTTTGCTGCGAGAGCTTGAAGCGATCGAGCGGCGGTTCAAGTCCGAGGAAACTGCTCTGAAGCGACTTGCACAGGAGTCGCGCGGCGCCGATCTGGCGGTTCGTGCTCAGGGTGCACTTGCGATTTTTGGGGCCGAGTTGTTGAAGGATCGCGTGGTCCGTTTGGAAACCGAGTTCGTCCAGTGTTTCAATCGCCTAAGCAGGAAAAAGACGCTGGTCTCCAGCGTTCGAATTGATCCAGCTGATTTTAGTGTGACTTTGATTGGTAGCGATGGCGTAGAAATCGAAAAGAACGGTCTTTCAGCCGGTGAGCGACAGATTTACGCGATTTCGATGCTTTGGGCATTGGGAAAGACGAGCGGTCGCCAACTGCCCATCGTGATCGACACACCTTTTTCGCGGCTCGATCTAAGCCACAGAAAGGCGATCGTTCAGGACTATCTGCCATCTGCCAGCCATCAGGTGATTTTGCTGTGCACGGACACAGAGATGACACCTGCGCTGGCCGATCATCTATCGCCACACATAGCTCGCACATACCGACTTGAAGCCACGTCTGAGGCCAGAAGCACGACGTTGTTCCCTGTGAGCAGCCTGTCCGAGGAGCTTGTCTGATGCATTTCACGAAACTTCGGGTGTCGTCTGAGACGACGGGTCGGCTTCGGATGTTGCAGCAACGATCGGGACTCACCCCGAACCTATTGTGCCGTATGGGACTAATGTCGTCTTTGGAATCGGGCTCGGTTAGCGAAATGGAACCCCCGGAAGAAAACGGGCAAGAGTTCAACGCCTACACATTATTTGGGTCCGACCAACCCATATTTCTATCGATGCTTGCCTTGGTTGAGACCCAGAAGGGCTCCGAGGACTTTGATGAAGAGACGCTTCTGAGGCAGTTGAGATGTCATATCGACCGTGGCGTTGGTCAAATCGCTATCCGGATAGTCTCACCGAGCGATGCCGCTCGCCTTTTAGCTGGGCAGGCAGCGTGACACAGGCTCCCATTTATCTTGATCACAATGCTTCCACGCCAATGGACGCCGGTGTCATCGATCAAGTGGTTTGGGCAATGCGCGAGTTGCCGGGCAATCCATCCGCAGTCGATCACGTTGATGGCGCTGCCGCGGCGAATGCTGTTGAAACGGCCCGTGAAAAAGTAGCCTCAGGGATTGGCGCGCGCCCGGCGGACATTGTATTCGTGAGCGGAGCGACTGAGGCAAACAATCTTGCCATCCAGGGCGCGTTGCGCGCTCAAAGTAAGAAAGGCCGCACCCGCCTGATTACTGTGGCCACGGAGCACCCTTCTGTTCTTACTCCGGTGGCGGCCGCGCATGAGTGTATTGTCCTGTCCGTAGACGAGGAAGGGCGGGTCGATCTTGGCCAACTTGAGGAGAAGATCACCAGCGAGACAGCGCTCGTCACTTGTATGGCTGCAAACAATGAAACGGGAGTGCGCCACCCAATCACGGAGATTGGAAAGCTTTGCGAACAACACGGCGTTCTCTTTCACACGGATTTGACGCAACTGATCGCATACGGTGAGATCGACGTTCTACAATCAGGCATCCACCTCGCCAGCCTTTCGGGACACAAGATGTACGGCCCAAAGGGGGTCGGCGCCCTCTATTGTCGGCGGCGGCGACCGCATGTGAACCTGGAACCGATCCTTCTCGGGGGCGGTCATGAGCAGGGACTACGTTCGGGGACCTTGAACACGCCAGGAATTGTGGGTTTGGGAGCGGCCTTTGATTTGCGACGCGAGCGCCTTCAAAGCGCAGGCGAGATTGGAGGGCTGAGAGACGCGTTGGAAAAAAGGCTGGTCGAAGACGCGGGCGCTCTCGTTAATGGTGGCGGAGCTCCGCGGTTACCCAATGCCCTGAATGTGAGTATTCCCTCAGTTGAGCCGCTTGCACTTATGCGGCGACTATCAAGTGCCATCACATTTTCAAGCTCAAGTGCGTGCTCAACAAAGTCTGTCGAGGACTCGCACGTTCTGGAGGCCATGTATGGCGTCGGAACGGCGAGAACACGCGGTGCATTCCGATTGGGGTTAGGTTTTGGAACTACGCGAAAGGAAATTGAGCGCTCTGGCAATCTGCTCGTTGAGGCAGTGAGCGAAATCCGAAAAGCGCGATTGGGGAGTGCAGCTTAGGTTTAATAGGTTAAGGCGAGAACCCGCAGCGCCTGCGTGCGCAACTCGTTCTGGCGGGAAGTGGCTTGTTCGGCACCCCAAGTTTCGTTCTCAGCAAGCTGCGTGTTGAGCGACAGGCGCGATCCCTTGAGGACGGGTTTCTTTTGGTCGAACGGTTTATTCGCTGCGCGGTCGTTCTCGGTAGCGCTGAGCAATGTGAGGTTGCCGAGTTTGTGCAGGTGAGGAAGCATTTCCACTCCCGCGTCCTCGGGTTTCTGTGGGCTGATATGTTCCAATGTCATCGAACGAATTTCCATGGAAATATCAGGCGACATGACCTTGGGCCGTCCATTCGCGGGCCCTTTGTACCAAGCAGACATGACCTCCAGAAGGGCTAGCAAGTACTTGAGTTCCTTCTTGTTCTTTTCGTATTCAAGTCCGTCCAACTGGCGTGTGAGCGCGTCGTCCGTCGCTGATTTTTCCAGCAGGCCATTTAAGACTGCTTCCAGCTCTTTAAGGTGGAATTGATCCGGTTCTGTTCGAAGGGTCGTGATGACCGGGCCAATTTTGCGGTCGTACTCGCCAATACGTGCTCGCGCCAACACGCCATAACGGAAGGCAAATCTGTCCACCACGCAAAGAAGCTGCTCCAACTCTTCGCTCTCAAGTTTTTTTGCCGCACAGACCAGTGGTAATATCCAATGTTGCTTCAGTTCACCGAGCGTGAAGGCTAAACGAGTCGACATAACTCTCGTGAGGTTGAGACCTCCGCCAGGAACATCGCCGTCCGAAAGCGCCTTCATCTCCGACATATCTTTTTGGAGAGTTTGAACTCGGCCAAGCAGTGATCTTGCCTTATCAACGCCTAAAGGCTTGGCGTCTTGCAACTCCTCGAAATGCAGGGCCTCGAACTCAGCGGACGTTCTAGCCGTATTGAATCTCTTCCCAGTCCGAGCCTGATAGCTAAGTTTAAGAAATTCGTCCGGATCGTCTGAAATGCCTGCAATCTGTTTCCATGCGGCGGCCAACGCTTCCCGCTCGGACTGCTCCAGTCGCTGTTCAGTGCGTTCCATGGTGGTTGCTCGCAGGAGGTCACAGTCGCTGACAGGAAGGCCGCGGTTGTTCAAGACCCGAAAGATCAGGCTCGCATGTTGAGGTGCCTTCGCCTCAATGTGGACAACCTCCCAATCCTCGAGAAGGCTCACATAAAATTCGTTGAGAGCTTTGAATTCGCCGGCTTTCGAGCCTGTATCGTTGCGTCGCTCCGAAAGCATCGCAAAACAGGCCTCGTAGGCCTCTTTTAGCAACTCATGCGACGTTAGGATCGGCTCTACATCATCGCCACGCAATAGCTGCTTAAACACTGCATCGTCTGCATCGTTCAAAGTCAGCGGATAGACATCCTTGGTTTCCAAAAAAACCAGGTCGCTGCTTGTTATGAACCGTGTGCTCAAGGTTGCTGCCATCGTCGTCAGCGCGGATGACTCTTCTGGCAATTCAGCTGCCAGAGAAGCTGAGGCATCCAAACAGTGCTGTCTGAGGCTCGCAACAAAGAGCAAAAAGGTAGCAAACCTCTGTTGCCCATCGATGACGTCTCGTGCTGGGCGTACCATCCCACGAGGACTTCGAGGCGAAGTTACAACTGAGCCAAAGAAGTGACGCTCTCTCTCTCCTTCCATCCGCCGGTCCCAACACCTGCGCACATCATCCAAAAAGGCGTCGATTTGCTCACTACTCCATTCAAATGCACGCTGATACGTCGGTACGCGGAACACAGTCATGCCGCCCAACAACGCGGATACAGTAGTTGGCGTTGCCCGCTGGCAAAGAAGATCCTGCACTTGCTCCATGCTAAAGCTAACCGCCAATTTCTTTCGCTAAAATGTCTTGGTACCGCATTAAAAAATTCGCTGGGTCGGTGGGGCGCGCACCCATCTTGGATCGAAGCAATTCAAATCCGCCAGCGGCATAGAGATTTAATGAATGCATCCCCGCCGCGGACAAACGCGTCGGCGAGGCTACTTGAAGAAGCCTTGAAATCGACCGCTCCGCCTGACGTTCTGAGTACTCCTCAGAAGACAGCGCAGTAACTTCAGCATCTACCAGCAATCCGGCAATATACTCTCGGTAGGGTTCATACTCGTTGGGGTAGGTTTGTATAAAAACCGTCCCGTCCAGCATCTCATCGCTACCCATTCGTTTCGACGCCAAGCCCAACATGAGGCCCGCGTAGTAGGCGTCGAACAAAATAAGAGACCCTCGAGCAACGTCCGAAGACCGTGTACTGCTAAACATCCTTTGACCCGAGTAGTCAAAATAGCTTCGAGCACTCTCGTGGAGAACAAAACCTCTGGCTCGCGGCTCTTGCTCGGAGGTCATGCAGATACTCCGTTGCTTTGAAACTGGAAAAAGTGTTCTTTGTCATCGTCAATAATTACAGAACCGTCGTTTCGACTAATTGACGCTGTAACAAATTGAGTATCGGCTCTGCTTTCAAATGCGTCCGCAAATCCCTCTCTTTCGCTTGAAATTACGAAGACGATTAATTGCTCGAAAATCTTCGGGATCAGCGCGCCAACATTGCTCCGTAGATCCAAATCAAGGGAAACGGCGGGTGAGTCTACGATGAAGGGCAGACGAGCGGGCGCCTCTGCAAGGAGAGCGGTCAGGAAAGCATAGCAGACTGCTAGTTTCTGACCCTCACTAGCGCCATCTTTTGGAAGGTCCTCTTCGTTTACAAGGTGCAGCCGTCCCTCGATCTTTGACACTCGAATGATCTCATTGTCCAAAATGCGCGAGAGTTGTGCGTTGGTTCGGTCTCTGACGAACGACCGCAGTCTCTTCTTTGCAAGCGCGCGCGCCTGGCCTGCTGCCTCTATCAGTGTGTCAGCTGCAGCAAAGTACTGATTATTTGCTCTTGCCGTCTTGAACGCCTTTTCGCGCTTCCTCGTGACGGCCTCGCACGCTGGAAGATTGATCTTCCAATCCACGTCATCGAGCGATGGAGGTTCCTCTGTTAGAAACTGAAGAGAGAGGTTCTTACGGGTCCGTTCCTCAACCAGTTTTTCCTTCTCTGAAGTGAGCTGACTGATTTCATCGATACCAGCCTGGGCTTTCTCGATATCCAACCGGCTTCTCTCTTGACCGACAGAGGTGTACCGATCTTCTGCCTCGCTTAGTTCAAGAACAACATCCGAGAGCGGTCTTCGATCGGCTTGGTCCGTGAGTTTGTATCGAATGTCATTTATCACGCTTACCTGCTCGTCACCAAGATAGTCGTCGGCGTGCGATAATATGTGTTGACGTTTCTCATCATCTAGCTCTTCGCCACAGATGCAGTTTGGTTTTTGTGCCAAGAGTTCAAAGAAGGACTTTGACGATCGAGGGAGATTTCGAGTTTTGAGCGCCGCGCTGAGTGCCTTCAGGCGGGTTTCAACGAACGGATGGACACTTAAAGGGGAGCGAAAGCTTGAAATGGCGTCCAGTGAGAATGCTGAAATGTCGCTCGCGGCTTTCTTGCTTCGATCTTCAATATCCTGTTGGCGCTCTCTAAACTCATCAGCTTCAAACCCCAATTGCCGACAGCGCTCATCAATAGCCGTAATTCGATCTCTTATTTGTCCAAGGCTCCGGTCTAATCCTTCTTTCTCATTTCGCAGTCTGACGAGTATTTTGTTGGCATCGTTGTACTCGCGTTCGCGTTGGTCGACGGCTGACTGCTCGGTTGCCGACGAGACATCTCGGTTCCGGGATTTTCGATCGGCTTTGAGCGAATTAATCTCTCTTATCAAATCCGCAAATGCGTCGGTGCGGTATAGGGCCTCAATCGCCCTGTCAGCAACGGACGGGCCATCCTTGAGCATGTCTTTGGCCAGCTCTCCATCGAACACATAGAGCTCAATGCTTCGCTTTAGCGCATCTGCCATAAGCGGGTCCACTGCGGCCAGTAGATGACCCCTTTTTTTGCCTTCTTGAACGGTGGTCGTGTAGAAGAAATGCCGATCCATCTCGAAGTCAAACTCAATCCGGATAGAAACCCTTTCGTCCTTGATCAACAGATTAAGCGCGAAGAAAGCGCTCTTAACGGTCCGGTCAGCTTGTAGCGCTGATATTGAGAGGGACTTGTCCAGTTCGCCAGATAAGGCAGACCGCAAAAGCGCCATTGTTGTCGTTTTACCGGTGCCGTTCGGCATCTGCAGAAGCGCATGCCTATACTTGTCGGGCTTCAGCTCAATATGAGCATCGCGCAAGTATCCACGAAGTCCCTTTGCATCCCAACCAAGGAGGAGAACATTACTTGTCGTCACTCAAAATGTCCTCCTCAAGTATCACGTCGATTGCGCTTTGGATTCTGTCCCGTGGGAGTCTCTGTTCGAGAGTTCCTCTCAATAGGCGCTCAATGGTATTTTGAACTGAACTGACGTTAGAGGCCTGTTTCGCTGCCTCTTCGATGGCACTTGAGATTTCCGCGCCGGCACTACGTGCTGTGGAATTGGTCAATTCTCTTCCCTCCTGGTCGTGCTCAGCGCCTTAAGCCATTCATAGCGGTTTGCATCGGTTGTGTCGCTAACCTCTGTATCCCCCAGATCCACAAAATCTAGGAGATGCGCGCGTTTCGCTTTGTTGGCAGGATCGGTGCGCAAACACCGCCCGAGTCGTTGAATCGTCTCCAACTTCGCCCGTGCCGAGGCAAACAGCACGATATTCTTAACCGAACTGATGTCTATGCCCTCGGAGAGCCGGTGGCAGCTAACCAGGCAATCTAGCCTACCGTCCGAGAAGTCCGTCAAGCGCGCAGACTCGTCTCCTTCGTAGTAGGTCCCAAACACGATGCCGGCATCCATCAATAGGCTTTGCACCTGCTCGCCATAAGACCGCGTCTCAACAAATATGAGCGTGCGATTGCAAATCTCGGGATGGGCATCCAGATAGTTCTCGAACGGATGTAATTTCTCCGCTGACACCTTTCGAACTCGTGCGATGTCTCTGTAGAGAGCGTCATCTGACACGAGGTCTCCCGCTGCCTTTCTTCCATGATGGCGTTTTATGACATTGCGGATTTCTGCGCGGTCTTCGTCAGAAAGCGAGTACTCCAAGGCGGTGTAGTCAAACTCACAGAGTATGCCGCGTCGAATTGCGTCTTCGACCTCGAACCTGAAGACGACTGGTCCGATCTCCGACTCGATGAAGGCGTTCCCGTCTTCGTCGTATTCTCTGTCAGGCGTTGCGCTCAGACCCAGTCGAAACGCAAGCGGAGAAACCTTACCGGAAAGCGCCTCGACTTGCGATGCAGACCCGAAACTGTGGACCTCGTCGCACACAATGAGAGACGACTTCTGAGGATCAGGGGAACCAGGTAGATACTCGGAGAGGAAGTGATGGGAAACCAACAAGAGCCGCTTGCCGCGGCTGGCCAAGAACCGGGCGCCTTCCCGGTTCTTTCCAAACTGCCGGAACACGCGATACTCGCTATTGGCGACAAGCTCGCGAAACCATTGCTCAAGTAAGTCGTTCCCCCGCATAGTAACAACGACCGTGTCCACGGCACCGGAGGATGTCAATTCGTCGATTATCCGCAGGGCAGTCCGTGTCTTTCCAGTGCCGGTCGCCATCTCAAGAACGCCATGGCCGTGCGTCAGGAAACGGCGGACTGCCTCGTCTTGATGGCGCCAGCGCCGGTCGACATTTTGTCCCCGACGGCCGCTTTGCCCAGAACGATAGAACTGAGCGATGTTTCTACGAAGTGCTTCGGGCACGTCAAAGCACTGCACATTAGGGTCTGCATTGCTCCAAATCCGATCAAAACGTTCGCGGTGTGACTTCACGCGCGAAGCGTCGCGTTGGTCATCCCAGCTAACAAATATGTCGAGACTTTCGAAGTTGCGTCCGGCCTTCTCCGTCTCATTCTGGCTCCCGTGGAACACGACCACGTCGCCGGTCTCGTCCCGAAAAATCCCGATCTTGGGATGGTAGTCTCCGCTGAGTTTTCCCGTCGGAATTGCAATGCGAATGGTGAGTAGCTCCTCGGCAATCATGTAGGACAGGGTCTGAACGGGCTTGGAACTCGCACATTTCTCAAGCTCCTCGACCTCCTGCCGAAGCGCCTCGAGAAGTAGATCATTGTGCATGGCATCTGCGCCCTCTTTGAGCGCCGCCCAGTCTTCCGGTTTGAGCATCGGGCTCGTGACCAAGCGCATGGAACCTCCATTCTCGGCGAAACCGGCAATACCCGATGCCACGCGCTGGAGCCAGGTTGACGTGAAAAAGCCCACGCCTCGGTCGTAGGAGACAGAATGACTGAGGCATGGGTTCATTAAGACCTCATCGATGTCATCCGACGAGGTGTCGACGTCTGATGGAAACGTGAGAGATTTTAAAGACTTGGGCATTCTTCGATCGTGCAACATACCGGCACAATATGGAAGACACCCAAACCTGGCGCCCTCATCGGGCGCTCAATATGCGCCCACCAGTTCCAGAAACTATATTAGAGAATGCCCAAATCAGTAGCCCAGAAGCAGGGGGCTGGACACTTAAGCGCTACGCATTGCTCAAACCCACGGTTGATCGGAAACTCCCTACTCGGCTGGCATCGAGTGTAGGTCTGGAACGTAACCTAGCTGAGTTTCTTTGGTAGCAAGTCCGGAATGCTATGGCCTTGAGCCAATTCACCTGATTGGAGTGGCCGCACCAGTTTCGCGTGCGAGAACGAGCCGGAAAGTGCTTCTCCCCTCTCGGCGTAGATGTGTTGCCTTGCCCACGACCCCAAAACAAACGTCAAAGTTTCAGGAGCACGCCTTGCCAGGTGATTTTTTCTGACCCAATAGATCGGGCCGCGTCTCGAGATACTCTAAGTCAAAGTCATGTTTCGCAGCCAAATCCCTAAGCTCGTCCAATGGCACCTCGTAAATCGCTCTTCCCGGATCGGCGGGGCCCAGACGAAGCGTCACGTACGCAATGCCGTTTGGTACTAGGAGCGACGCAATCGAACTTACGGCCTCATCTCGCTCTTATGTAGGAACGTGCATCCAAACCGCACTGAGAACCACAACGCTGAACCTCTGCGGTGCGTCTTTGACTTGCCTCAGTTCGGGAAGCGCATCGCTTCGCCACTTAACAGATGTTCCTTAATGCGCTTGCTGCGCTATTTTCAGCATCGCATTTGAGGGCTCGACCGCGACGACGCGGTGACCCTCTGCAGCAAGCCAGGCAGAGTCTCGGCCCGTTCCGGCACCGACATCAAGAATATCCAGCGTTTGACCAGTGAACCGTTCGGTCGATATCTTAGCCAGCCCGGGATGCGCCGCCGCGGCCGAAATACCTTCGTAGCTGTCCGCCAAGTCAAGAGCATGGCGATCGTAATATATAGATGCTGTGGGCTCTGTCATCGAACTCGCAACTTTGGACCAGTCTGTTTGTATGCCTGTTGCGATCAGCAATCCAAGGCTTGTTAGACTCGCGATGGCAAGCATTGCTTAGAAGGAGCGACGTACAACCAGAGGCTTGTTGTACCAGCGATCGCCCTCGGCAGAAACAAAACTCTCTCCGGCTCGAGACTTCAACCAGGCAAGCGTTTGCTCCGTCACATAACGGAGCCTCTGTATCACGAGGAACAAAGCCGCATTGCCAGCAGTCGCCATGAGAAGCAGAGCGATTTGAAGGAGGGGAGGCCCTTCAACCCTAGAGACACCAAACCAAAGCCCACCAGTATGCGTCATCGAGATCAGCGGGATCTACCACATCTGATGATTGAGCGCGGGAAAGGTTTCGTGATTTTGCTCGAAGGCCGCGAGGTTGAGTTTTTCGGTCTCTGTCTGCTCTGCTGTCAATTTCTCGGTCTCTTTAATAAGCTGGCCCTGACGAAGGTCGGAGGCGCTAGCGAGATATCTGCTCGACCTCGGCTACTTGGGAAAGGGATCAATCAGTGACCGTATTCTTTCACGGCAATTTCGGGTTGAACAGAGAGCACATGTCTCTCCTTCTCGCGGAGGGTCTTGAACATCCGGAATTCAGAGACAAGGACCTCGCAAAGCAATTCGGCTATGGGGCGCCGTTTGCCTCGGCATACCGATCCTGGCTTCACAAAGCCGGTATAGTGGAGCTGCGCTTTCCAATCACTCTGACGGAACTTGGTGCGGTGGTACAGCGGATGGACCCGAAGTTTGACAAGGAACCCACTCTTTGGCTCTTGCACCAAGAATTGGTGACGGATCCCGAGCGCGCCGAAGCTTGGAATTTCTTCATGGGTGAATTTCGCGCAGCACATCCGCAGTTCTCGAAGGAGGAGCTAAGAGCAGCATTAGCTATGAAGCTGAGCGCCCACGATGCGAAGCACTTTGGTCCAAAGTCCAAGATGATACCGATCATCGCTCGAAAGCTTTTAGAATGCTATACGTCTGCGCAAGCTCTGGGAGGGCTGGGGCTTCTAAATCAACGCGACAGCGGATGGTACGAGTTTTCCGAACCCGTTACTTCTCAGGCATTTAGTTCCGTTGCTGAACTTGAAGTGGCCTATTGACCAAGCATGGGATAAGCTCGGTACCCGACACAGAATCTTGCTGGTGGGCTTCTGGTGCTTTGCAATTCAAGACCCGCAGAATTCCCACCTAACGCCAAGGAAACTCCCTTGCTTTGTCGTATAACTGTACGATGACCTTCGCGGGTTGAATCTTGAATGTCTGCTCTCGGATGCCTCTCGTGGAACTGCAGCAACAGCAGCAAATGTCTGCTTCTCTAATTGGGTGTCTGGGTCAAGCTCGTTTTACTTCTTCTGTCTGGGCTGAGATCGCTCATCCGGGTCACGCTTCTCTTCGCAGTCTGGCTTGGCGTTCGATGGGCGCCGCTGCATGCATGTGTCGGATTGGATGTGGCGAGCCCCGCTTTCCGGCGCGCGTCAAGGTGCGCAGCAGACATTTTCGGCTTCATCCACACACCTCGTCCAGATTGGACGATCCCGTCAGGTTAGGTGGTTGGCTATTAGTTCATGCCACGCCTCCCACTTGGTCCTGACGGAATTCGGTGCCGTCGATCCACGTGCGATGGAGCAGGACGGCGAGTTTGTGGGCAACGGCCACAACAGCTCGGCGACGGCTTTTGGTGCGCATCAATCGCATGCCCCAGGTCTTGATCTGTGATCCTGCCATCGTTCGCATGAGCAAAGCGTTGGCAGCGGCATACAGCGTTGCGCGCACGTCCCGATCCCCGGCCTTTGATATTCGGCCCGGATTGTCATGCTCGCCCGACTGGTGTTCACAGCATTGCCGTGATCTTATCGGGAGCTCGACCTCAGAGCAGGGTTAGCCCAACTACGCATGCTTCCCGCCCAGCTTGCCCAAGTCGATACGAAACTCGAATGCTGCTTATGTGTGCACAGGCCGCTGCCATTTGAGCGGCCTGCCAGGTGAAGAGATGTCTTCATCCATTGCTGATAATCAACTCACCAACGCGTTTTCCTTTGGCTTGTGCAACAGTATAGCTGGTTTAAACCGCTATCCGCTTGAACGCTGCGAACACCTCCCGCACGCCGGGCGTATCGTTCAGTGACAAAATGAAACGCCCATTTATGCGTTCCAATATGTCGGCCAGCTCCTCAAACTCGGAGCGCTTGAACTCTCCTAGCCCGTAAAGGTCTCCCGAGCCCCAGTAAGGCGGATCGAGGTAGAACAGCGTGGTTTCAGAATCATAGCGACGGATTGCTTCCTGGTACGGCAGGGCTTCGATTGTGACGCGTTGAAGCCGCTGGTGAATCTTCTCAATGTACCGCAGAGCTTTGTCCGCTTGAAAGAGCGCCGCGCCTGCACCTCGTTGAACACCAAACGCCCTACGGGTGAGACGTCCACCAAAGGCACACCGCTGCAGGAAAAAGAATCTCGCAGCCCGTTCGATATCGGTCAGGTCATGGGGAACAAGGCGTTTCAGGCGTTCAAAGTCGTCACGACTAGATATTTTGAAGCGTAGCTCCTCCATCAGCGCGGCCGGATGACGGCGAGCGACACGAAACAGTGTCGCGACGTCCTTGTTCAGATCATTGATGACTTCAGAGCTTGGCTTAGACGTACGACGGAAGAAGACCCCGCCCATGCCGCAAAACGGCTCTACGTAGCTAGAATGTGGGACCTGATCAATTTCTTGGCAAAGACGCTTCGCCAGCAGCCGTTTCCCACCACAATAGCGGACAGCCGGTACAATTGGATCGACGGGTTTCATGGGGAAATGCTTAGTCATTTTAGTCTCCATTTGCGTTGAATGAAGACAGCGTGAAGGAACTTTAAGTCGTTGTATCCGTGCGCTATTTTCTGGTACGTTCCGCTAAGGAGTCAGTTGGGTATTGATGAGCACGGATTCTTTTTTCGCTTGCCGGTTCACTTTTCCGATTATCCAACCTCACATGTGGCGCCAGGATCACAGTTTCGCATTGTCAGTGCTATGATCAGGCGGCAAACAGTGTTTCGCATAACCGGTCCTGAGCGGTGAGCTGGCTCAACGATTCTCCACTTTTGGACGCCACGACCCGTGCGGCCAGGTCTGAGCTGTAACCCGCCAGGAGCTTCTCGAAGGCGTGTTGCCGGTTTGCGGAATGGAGTTGCCACAGGACTGCGATTGGTGCGCGCAACTGATAATGCTGTTGGGCCACATTATGAGTCAGGGCGCCCGCATAGAGGTCGAGCGCAGAACGCCAGCTCTTCCGGCTACTGGCGCTCGCGATCGGTTCTGTTCCGCGATCTACTTCCACCATAAACGCCCGAAACAACCCGCCATAGTCGATGGCGAAGAGCTGATCCGGGATGAGTTTGCGGCGGCCCATCGGAATCGCCGGGGTGGTACCGGCCCGCTTCAGGATCTCGTGGGCCGGAATGTATCGATAGCCGCGCCTCCGCGCCTCCAGATCAATCCGGGCCGTGAACATCGCGACGTCGTGCATATGCCACCAATGGCCGGTGGGACGGACCGTGTTCTCTGCCAAGCGTGCGCCCCTTAGGAATAACAGCCCCTTAGGAGCCAAGTCATAGACATACGGTTTGAACTCCGCCCGCTCGCACATCCTTTGCTGCTTTGGAAGGAAGAGCAGACCTGCTGCTCTAAGGGCCTGTAAGCGCCTCAGGGACGTGTCTTTGCACCGATGCGTGTCTTGGGTCCATTCGAACAAATGCGTCGACGAGAGTGGCCCGTGGCGCTCGATATGCTTCAACCAGCGGAGGTCTCGCTTATTCGGCACCACGTCTGAGCGCGGAGCTATGGAATGGAACGTGGCGCGGCCAAGGGCATCAGTCTGAAACATGGCGGCAGCTTAGGCAATCTCAGAGCTCCGTCGAAGGCTTTAGTGGGTCATCGTCCGGGCTTTCTGGCTCCGGCTCGTCCTTAGGAGCTTCTCTGGGCGGCTCATCACCTCCCATGGGTTGCAAAGGCGCCGCATAGGCGTTTCGACTGTGATTTCGGATGTCTGCCAGTGTTTCGGCATTCGCTCGCGGTTTCTTCTCCAACACAAAGAACGGGAACGAGAGTGGCACAGCCCGATTCGTCACGCCGCGAATTGACGTCGCGAAGCTTCCCTTGGAGAGCCCCGTGATCAGATCCGGCGCACATCCCATCGCTCCTGAGAGCGTTCGCGCATCTCGCGCCGAGACCCCACCGGCCATCTTAATCGATGTGTTGGCCTCAAACGCTTCCTGCAGGCCATGGGTGAGTTGTCCAAGATATTGGTGGGCCATGGTCATGCCAACGCGGTATTTGCGTGCCTGGCTCAAGATCACGCTCAGGGTCTCATCGAAGTAATCCTGCGCTTCGTCGATGTACACGTGGACTGGCAAACGGTCGCTGTCTTGCAAAGTGGCCCGCTCCTGAGCCGCTTGCGCGATCAGCGCGATGAAGAACCGCCCGAAGATCTGCGTGCCCTGCTCCTTCAACAGCGACTTGGACGTGTTGATCAGAATGAGCTTGCCCGCATTCATCTCCGCAAACATGTCGAACTTGGTCTCTGGATGGGAGAACATCCGCTCAAAGGTCTGGTTCTCCAACACCCCATAGAGCCGCCGCAGCACCTGAGATTTGGTGGAGGCGAACTCCTTGCCGTTAAACTCCGTCTCAAAGAAGCGTTTGGTCGACCCACCCAATTGCGCAATCTCATCCTGGAACTGGGCCGTACCATTGGGCTCCAACAGGTCCCGCAAGGTATGGATGGTTGCGTCCTCGATGTGGAACATCAGACGTGTCACGTAGCGGAAGACCACCGATTGTTTGGACGTCATGCCGGCGCCAAGCAGCGAGCCCAAAACAAAGTCATAGAGTTCGATGATCGAGTTGGTCAGCCGTTCCCGCTCCAGCATGGAATAGCCGTCCAGACGCTCTTGCCCGGCTGAGAACAGGTTCAGGCTCACCGGCCATTCGATGTCTTCAGGATCAATCAGCACGATCCGGTCCGGGGGAAGATTGCAATGGCGCAGGATCGTCCGGATCAGGTCTCCCTGACTATCTATGACAATGGCAGATTGATTGCCCGCGTCGACCTCAGCAAGATCCTGCGCGATCAGGAATTGCAGGGTCTGGGTTTTGCCATGGCCGCTACCCGCCACCATATGCACATGCTCAAACCGCCGCTCGTCAGGGAGCGTAAACGGGGTGCGCAGAGAAAACAGCTCCAGGAGCGGCGTGCCCTTGAGATACGTGTGAAGGACATCGTCGCCTTTGTGGTACCGAGGAAAGATGGGCGTGCCGGATCGCGTGGTCGATTGCAGGTTATCGTCGAGCTGGCTCCGGATCGCCCGGAAGAGCACGTAAGGGCTGTCTTCAAAGTACGGGGCGATCATGGCCTCGACTGCCTCTCCCAGCGGGTCCAGGAATTGCGTCACTTCCACCAAGACGTCGCCATCAAGCGCGGGAGCAGCCCGCGCAATCGGGGCCAGGCTGCGGGAGAGGATATCAAGGGCGGCGACAGCCATGCCACGGTCGTGGCGGACTTGGCCCGACCGCGCCAGCTGATCGCGGTAGCGCCCACCCTCCAGGGTGTTGCAGAGTGCCGGGGGCGGCGGGATTTCGGGACTTAATCCCTCACTCGTGTATATGGCGCGGCCGTGCTGAAGGAGTTGAACCTTGAGCGTATGCGGCGTGCTGTCTGGCCAATGCCGGGACAGAGCCGCATCAATCTCTGCCTCACTCAGCGTGACCTGCCCGCGCAACGCGTGGGCGTAAAGCGCCTCGGTCTCGGCTCGGGCAATTCGTTCGGCCCGTGCGGGACTGTCTCTCCAAAGCCGAAACCCGATATAGGATGGAACGCCGATCAGTGCGATAGGCGTAATGATGATTGCTGCCAGAATGAAGCAGGCGATGATCGCGGACGAGATGAGTATCGCCCCCTCGAGGCTGTTTCCAAACGCGCGGCCAGACATCAGAACTCAACGACCGTACGCGCGGCCACTTCTGCATTGTCTCCGATCCAGAGCTTGACCTGCGCAAGGGCTTCCAAAAGCTCCTCTTCGTAGATCTTGGCCGCGGACGGTGTGGCACACAAAAACGCATCGGATTGCGCGCGCATCAGATCCTGCAACCGCAGCTCGAATTTCTCATCCCGATCATCGACGCGCGCAGTGGCCGGACGTCGATCAAGCAATTTGGTTTTGGCGAGATTGCGCTGTCTGATGACCTGGATTTCTTCATGGCTGAAATGAACATCGAGACGGACCTCGTAGTAGGTCTTCTTCAATACCAATCCGCGACGGACAGCTTCATGAGAAATGGACACCCTCATCTACTTCTCCTGAAGGTAGACACATAAAAAGGGCGGAATGGCTTTTTGGGGCTCTGCCGTATGGGGAATCGGCAGTTCTCGACCGAGAGGGAGAGATGTCACGGTAATTCTCGGGGAGATTTGGCTCGCGCATGTTCTACTATGTGCGCTGTCGCACCCCCACACTGGACCCCCATAGAGGTTGGGGGTGAGTATGTGGGTCATGGAAGCAACTCCTGCTGAGATGTCGGAGCTTCGCGAAGCCGTTGGCCATCGATGTAGTCCTTGGCGAGTTCGAGAGTCTCGAACGTCTTGTCCATGGCCGTGTAGCCATTGATAGTTCGCTCAATCAGAGCATCACGGTAGTCGGTCACTCTAGGCGAATTTAGTTCGTTTTCACCCGAGCGCATGAAGGACGGCAGCGGAACTGACTCGTTCGGATCGTCTGCTGAAACGTCTGACTTTCCGGAGGTGGCGGTTACATCCGCCGTGTTGGCCTTCGGCTCCGTTGTCGCGCGGGCGGCATAGGATATCGCCTGCTCGGAGTGCCTCAAGGCTTGTTGCGAAATGCTCAACTGATCACGAGCCACCCCCAGCATCTGGTAGCCGTAATCTGCGCTATCAACCGTCGCTTTCGCCATCTGCACGATCACGATGCCAAGAAAACAAATCACCGAAATGAAGATCCCCGGCACCGCTGCCAGTAGGCCCGACGATCCAAAACCACGCGACGCTGCCCCGGCCGCCACAATTGCGACAATGATCCCCAGGCCAATGCCGCACCAAAGGGTCAGTTCCGCCAATGCCAGGATGCTACGGGCTGCTCCGTAGTTGGATGTTTTCACGCTCATATGCTTCGCCCCCCAAATCCAAAAAATATGGAAACTAGGCTGCATTTCCAAACTGAACTGAGTCAAACAAATTCGAGGTTCAATCAGCAAATGCGAAGGGAAACCTCGTGTGAAAGACGTCAGTCTCTGAGCGGACCCTTGCTGCGGCGCATAGAACTTTCATCGGAGATTGCGTCTCCTGTGATCAAGCGCTAATCGAAACTGCGATCTCAAGGAATGAGACAACGACCAAACCGAAAGATACTGAACAATGGCAAAATTGAACCTCGACAAACTGTCTGTCGACGAACTGCAGCAGCTGCAAAAAGACGCCGCAAAAGCGATTGCGAATTATGAAGAGCGCAAGCGGACGGAAGCTCTGGCTGAGCTGGAAAAGGTGGCCCAGAAACATGGCTACAAACTGGCTGATCTGGCGGGGGGCAAGAAGGCCGCCAAAGCCGCATCGCCCGCAAAGTACCGTCATCCCGAGAACCCCGCTCTGACCTGGACTGGCCGGGGCCGTCAGCCCAAATGGATCAAGGAAGGCTTGGAAGCTGGAAAGTCACTGGACGACTTCGCGATCTGAATAGTACGCCAACTTCTATCGCGGGCCATCGCCGCCCGAGCGATAACTCGCGATAGTCGGCAGACGCTCAGTGTCCACGCAACCCAGTGGCCGAAGCCACGAACGCAAGAAAGCCGCGACCCATCGGTCGCGGCTTTTCGATGTAACGAACAACCTATCCCAGTGCCCGGGCCATCGCAGGGGCCGGGTTGGCAAAGAGCAATTTGGCAAGGGCCACGGCCTCAAACACGATGGTGCGCGGTGACTCTGTATCCCACAACCTCCGCCGTCTTGGCAGGTACAGTTCCAGTTCCGGGAACTCTACGGCGAGCGCTTCTGCTTCATCGTACTTGTTGGGAAACGTTTGAACACGCTCCATGGTGACGTCGAGCAGATCTGCCTGATCTCGGGCCACCTGCGCCACAGCGGCCGTGATGGCGCGGCTGCGCTGGCCCTTTCGACTGCCAGCCGCGAAGGTCTCAGTGACAACCACGTCCGGCTTGAATTTCTTCAGCCATCGCCGCGTCACACGGGCCGCGGCTCGGCTGCTGACCCCTGCAATCCGGGACGTGCCCCAATCGGTGAGACGTTGCCCCACAAAGAGGGCGTATCCGACCTTGCCGCTGGCGACCGCCACCGACAGCACCCTAAGCCCTTCCATGGGTCTTGTCGTTATCGCTCAATCGGGCGCTCAGACGGGTCAGCGTCTTCTCCCGCTGAATGCGCCCCAACCAGCGCTTGCCTGGCTCCGGTAGGCTTGGAAGTTGGTTCTGCAGCTGACCCTTCGCGGCTTCCGTCACCTCGTTGAAGAGGCTCTGAAACGACCGGCCATAGATCAGCGCCAAGAGGCAGACCTGCTCGACTGAGGGCAGGCGCTTGCCGTGTTCCAGGGCAGACAAAGTGCTTTTGTGTACGTTGAGTAAATGTGCGGTGTCCCGCAGGGTGAGACCGGCCTTTCGGCGGGCCAGCCTCAAATCGAGTGCGAACTCGGTAGACATAATTATTGTTGCTTAAACTGTTAAAGCCAGCCCCAGTTTACGGAGCTTTAATCCGTGCTGGTAGGTGCCGTCAGTTGCGTTCTCCGCACATCCGCACCGCTTCAAACCAAAACACCACCAAACCGGCATGGATCTGTTGTACAAACGAAAGGGTAAAACCCTTTCGTATCAGACCATACCGACTTAGTGGTGGGGTTTTAGCGGCTCTCTATTTCCTTCGTCCCGAACAGGTTATCAAAAACCCCGTCCTGAATGCTAGCCGTGCCCCTTTGCCGTTGGAACAAGCGAAGGCACCTAGGTGAGGACGTTCCTTCACCCGGAATGTTACACACCCACAAGGGACCATCGGATTTCTTCTCTAAATACAAGCATACTGGTTGTGTCCTTCGCCCTTAGAACTGGGCCATTACACTGGCCGAGAGAGGGGGATTTGGGATGGCGAGAAAGCGACACTCAGACGAGGACGTGCTGAAGCTGCTGCGTGAGATTGAGTTGAAGCTGACGGCTGGTGATGATGTGGCATCGGCGTGCCGCAGTGTCGGGATCAGCTATGTGACGTACTACAATGGCGGAAGCGGTTCGGAGGGATGGGACGTTCGCAGTTGTCAGAACTGAAGAGCTTGGAGAAAGAGAACGCGCGGCTGAGGATGATCGTCGCCGAGCTCGAACTGGATAAGCTCATTCTCAAGCATTGCCGGCAAGTGAATGCATGCATTCGCTGAGAGGGAAAGTCTGAACCATCTAAAGCCCAGGGCCTGACCACCGAGGAGCTCAGTCAGGCCGTCATTCACACACGCCAAAAGCTCGCCACGTCTGAGCGTCGGGCCGGGCGTGTCGGGTGATTGGCGTCGCGCGGAGCTCCCTGCAATATCGGCCGACACCGAGAGATGACGATGCACTGCGGCTGGCAATCACACGGCTGGCGAAGCAGTACGGTCGGTATGGCTATCGCAATATCACTGAGCTGCTTCACGTTGAGGGCTGGCGGGTTAACCACAAGAAGGTCGAGCGGCTGTGGCGCGAGGAAGGATTGCAGCTTCCACAGCGGCACAAGAAGCGCAAAAGGTTCTATCACAAGGACCGCTCGATCATCCGAATGCGGCCCACGCATCCGAACCATGTCCGGGCCATTGACTTCGTCCACGACAAGCTCAGCAATGGCCGCAGCTACAAGATGCTGACGGTGTTGGACGAGTTCAAGCGGCAGGCCTTGGCGGTGACCGTCCGGACCAAGATGGGAGCCGACGACGTCCTCGAAGCGCTCTACCCGCTCCTGCTGAGGCACGGTTCCCCAGAGTATATCCGATCCGATAACGGCCCCGAGTTCGCAGCAGAGGCGATGCAGGGCTGGCTTCGACGCCCCTCTCGGCAGATTGCTCCGCAATCGCCTGCCGGGCAGTGGTTGGCATCAAGCCGATCCGCATTTACCCGGGATCGCCTTGGGAGAACGGATACAACGAGCGGTTCAATGGAACACTACGACGGGAGGTTCTCAATGCGGAGTGGTTCACGACGACCGACCAGGCTCAGATCGTCATCAATCACTGGCTCAAGCAGTACAATCACACCCGCCCGCATCAGGCGCTCAACATGCGTCCACCTGTTCCGGAAACCCTTTTAGAGAAACCCTCGATCAGTGGCCCAGAAACAGGGGGCTAGACAGCCTTGGTAACGCGCGAAAGTTGCTTCTTGTTGAGCCCGCTTCGCTTGCTCAATGCTCTCCTCTGCGCACTGGTTTGTCTCACATGGCCGTCTCGAGCGCGCACATGCTTCGGGCGAGAGTTGGCGGGATTGCTCCGTCGTCTGCCGAACATCGATATCCTCCTGGGTTTTTGATGCACAGGCAGGGTGTGATGGACGTAAGTCTCTGTAAACGTGCGGTATTTGACGGGATGAGATGGAATGGTCAGCAGTGAATTGGAATGTTCAAAGGATCAAGAAATGTTTCAAGCTGCGACCGCTGATCAAGGGCGACAGACCCCAATGCAAAATTGGGAGTGTTTCAGCTCAGAGCGGTCACATTTTGGCATGCAGTCGAATGTTATTGTTTGCCCTGCGGTCCGCGGCGCCGGGGCCAACTGGGCCGCGGGTGCGAAGCCTAGGAGGGTCTCGCGAACTCGAAAGCGGGCTTGTAAGGAGAAGGGGCTTTTAGCACGGCCGTCGCCCACCGCGTTTGCCGTTTGAGTCGGGAGGCGCAGAGAGGCACAGGAGCGGTTAACCGGATGCGGCTGTTGGTCGCGGAGCGCTCGAGTGTGTTTGATCTGCACTCGGTTTGATCCGCGGCGGCATTTGATTGGTAATGCGGGCGGGTCGGAGTGAGGTAGAGCTTCGCTGGAGGGTAAGTCTACCACCCGTGATGAGTGGCTTTACGAGATTGATTTCATTTAAAAATCACGCCGACATTTGGGCCTGCTTCATCGGTTGTGAGCATCCAAATAGTTATGACGGCGACACGCTACTAGGGCGCGCTCCGCTCCAGACTTACATTTTCTTGAGGTGACCAATTCCGCACAAGAATGCAGATATGCCCCTTGCCGGGTCCGTAAATGTGAATTCTAATGCTGTTTTGAAGGGTGCTTGGGGTCAATCACAAGTTATGGAATTAGGAGACATAGGCAGTAGTAGCGTCTTAAGGCTTTTGCATAGAGGCAAGATACATATCCTGCGGGATATTCCGCATACATAAAGACTCGAAAAGTTGCGACATCAACGAGGGTTTCATAGAAAGCAGCATGCGGAGGGTTTGAGATCGTCGGCAATGCACAGCGAGAGTCACAACCCTACGCATTGGATTGAAACCAGCGAGACAGTATCAATGTACCTTTTCTTGACGTTTCCGTGAAAGGAATACCGTGTTAATGAAACTACGCAATTGGGCGGCTCTGCTGTCAACGAAACAATGCTTTCTGACAAAACCAAGCATGCTCTTCTCGCGCCGATGTCTGTGGCACGAAAAGCCGCTCATGAATACCGCCAGGATGTCGAATATCGCAATCAAGTTTGTGTGTTGTTGTTGGTCGCGCATGAATTCAACTCTTCCACATAGGAATCGTGTTTTCAGGGGAGTAATAGAAAAAGTGTACTGCTCGCTGCTCTTTTCCTTAGCCGTCTGCGCTGCACTCCTCCCCGAGAACCTGCGCGCTCAAGAGGTAGCGCCTAGATATGAGCTCGAAACTGCACAACCGTGTATTACGTTCGGCGGCCCACTTGAATTCTATCCGCTACCTCATCGCGGGAACGATGATATAAGTGAACTTGCTACCGAATATGTCAGCGCCAGGTACACTGCCATTCCGACGGCAGTGTCCATTTTTGAAAGCAGAGATCCTGACGGGTCCCGCTTGTTGGTGCGATACGACAATGGTCAATGCATACTCGTTGAGCTGCCTGCGGGTACCCAAAATGACATCTTTCTAACTACTGGTAGAATTTTATCTAGTACTTCTTGGGGTCATGCAGTGCGGACCAGATCGATTGCAACGCTCCAGCGGTACTTGTGCGAAAACAGAAGCTCGCCGGAATGGTTCAGCCGTACTTTAATACTTGAGAGAAGCCGGCAATCCGAAGGCGATTATCTAAGTTTACGAACCAATGCTTCAAGTTCAGATTTGTTGCAAACCGAGTGCGATTCCGAAGCACTTCTTCTCGAAAACTCGGTGGGTCTTTACGTCTTTGGATCCGATCCTCACGGACATGAACCAGTGTTGGTTTTGCCAACTGCAGGTATGATAATTATCCAGTAAAGAAAATTCGTCAATAAGGAAATAAAATGACAATTACGATTGCCGGATCGACCGATACAATAAATCCACGATTGGTTTCCGCGGTGCAAAACCTTAATGTGGGATTAGCATGGGAACGAATTGGGGCGAGTCTGGAATCCCATTTGCCAAACTATGGCGTGCCGATCTCGGAAGTGCGAGTATATGACAATACTGTTTTTGGTGGATTTTCGGGTCCTGCGGCATCAACACCATTTGGACAAGCTGCGATTGGCGTTCACCAAGTTTCTGGCCCTGGTCAATATGGAGAAACGACTGCCTTTCACTTGATGGTTGGCATTACGAATTCTCAATCAGTTTCTTCGCGGCACCTCGAATCTCTGATCGTTGAAGAGATACTTCACCATAGCCCAATTGTTGCAAGAGAGGCGCAAGCCAGGATTGCGGACTTTAACACGGAATACGGGCCGGTACTGCCGCAGCCAATGTTACAGGCGATATCCTTCATAATCCAAGATCTCACAGTTGATGAGTTTGCCGCGAGGGCAGACGATGGAACTCAAAATGTTGCGGTATTCAGCGGCCTAAACAACGTAGTTGTCAGAAATGTCACTGCCCAGATATCTCTGTATTATCAAGAAATTCAGAGGCAAAATCCAGAAGAACAAATTCCAAATCTTACTCCGAGCGATGCTCAGGGATTGGCCTTACATTTCTTGAACCGCTACTTTGGGCGTCAGATCTTTGACCCAGAAAGCAATGACCTTGAAATCGATTTTGAAAACCCCTTTGGCGAGATTTTTGGCCATAACGATATTCCTAATATAGTCGCTCTCAAGTCCCTTCAAGCAATCTCATTTGCGTCGGATGTTCCAAGTGAGAAACTTGCCGTTCTGTCCAAGATCGGCACCGGAGCTGTCGTGCTTGGCGGCGAACACTCCGCCGATATAACAAAATACAATTTTGTCTTGTCCAGTGGATGGGCTCAAACAAAAGACCTTTCCCAGTTCCAATCCCATGTTTCGGGAATCACTGGCGGCTGGACGCCGCCCGCTGGAACGCAGGTTGTGCCGCATGGCGGTGGCTTTAGAATAGTGAACAATGACGGCACGCCGTGGAACGTCGGCGAGCCTGCGTCGTACGGCAAGCCGTCGCGAAAAGACGACGGCGGCTACACCCACAATCCCAACTCGGAGCTTCCTTCCAAAAAATCCAAACCCATCCTCCTCGACCTAGACGCCACCGGCCTCTCCGTCACCGAACTCGACGCCTCAACCGTCTACGTCGACTCAACCAATGACGGCCTTCTGAACCGCACGGCTTGGGCGGGCGCCGGCGATGGCGTGCTGTTCTACGACGCAGATGGCAATGGCGAGATCACCTCCACCCGCGAATTCGTCTTCACCGAATGGGACCCGACGGCGGCGAGCGACCTCGAAGCGCTGGCGTCGGTCTTCGACACCAACGGCGATGGCAAGTTGACGGCGGCGGATGACGGTTGGGCCAATTTCAAGGTTATGGTGACACAAGCGGATGGCTCGTTGGTCGCCCAAACCTTAGACGATTTGAACATCGTCGAGATCGACCTGACCGGGAATGCCACCCAGATCGAGCTGCCCGATGGGTCTGTCATCACCGGAACGACGACGTTCACCATCGAGGACCCGAACACACTGGTCCAAACCACGCACACGCTTGGCGAGTTGACCCTGCAATCGGAAGCTATGGGCTATGATGTTGAGCAGGTTGAGACCACTAATGGCGCGGGCGATCGCGTGCAAACGACAACTGCCTATGCGGCTGACGGTTCCATCGCCCTCACCATCGAAAGCACAGTCGCGCCGGACGGCTCGCTGACCACCAATCGATATGATGATGATGGCGATGGCGTTGTGGACCGGGTCCAGACGATCGCGGTCACGCCGATCACCGGCGGCACCGAAAAGGTCCAAGAGCTCTATCGCGGCTCGGACATCGCAACCGGCATTCTGCTGGAAGCCACGAAGACGACAATTGTGGAAGTGGCGGGCGTCTCCCGCACCGAAACCATCGAACGGGATTCCGTTGGAGGCGGCTGGTACGATCAGATCCAATTGCGCGTTACGGACTTGGTGACCGGCGCGCTGACCATCACGATCACGGACAAGGCCCAAGACGGAACTCCACAACGTATCATCGATGAAACCGTCTCCGCGGATGGCCTGACGCGAACGGAAGACTGGGATCTGGATGCGGATGGGACCGTGGAGTTCACGCTGACCCATGTGATCTCGGTGGATCCCGTGACGGGTGTCCGCACGGAGACCACAACACGCAACAACGCAGATGCCTCTCTGCGGGACACGCGGTCGGAGAGTTTCGACTACGACGCCGTCACCGACACAACAACCCGCACAATCGCAACGGATGCCGATGGCGACGGCGCATTTGAGACGACACAGGTCTCCAACATCGTCGTGAATACAGACGGATCGACGACCTCAACGGTCAATACATTCAATCAAAATGGCTCTCTACGTGCGACTGCGACGCATACGCAGTCTGTTGATGCGCTGATCAAGAGCGTTGCGCGGGACATTGATGGGGACGGAACCACCGATGTCACCGAGATGGATGCCACTGTCATTGCAACGGATGGCAGCCGGACCCAGACCACGACGCTGCTGAATGGCGATGGCTCGCTGCGCCATGCCAGCGAGACCTGGCGCTCTGATAATCTGATTGAGACGACCACCCATGTGGATCTGGATCGGGATGGGACGTTTGATGCCGATGAGATCCTGAACGACGTCTCGCTGGATGGTGTGACGGGTGAAGTGACGGCTGTGAGCTATGAGCGCGCGGCTGACGGGCGGATTCTGTCTGAAGAAACCCGTATCTCCTCCTCCGATGGTCTCACAACCAATACGACGCTGGATGCGGACGGGGATGGCGACGTGGATACACGTGTGTCCGATGTGACGACGGTGGATGGGGCGGGCGTGGCCACACAGGTCGTGTCGGTGCGCAATGGCGACAATTCGCTTCGCTCTGAAACAACAACCACTTCGAGCGCGGATGGCCTGAGTCGGACGATTGAGTACGACACCGATGGGGACGGAACTCTTGATCAGATTGATCAGGAGGTGCGGGTCAACAACTTAGATGGTTCCACCACGACCACGATCGATAGTTTCGCGGGCAATGGCACCACGCCGCTCTCGAGCGTCGTCGTTCAGCAAAGCGCAGACCGCCTGCAGACCACGACGACGGAAGATCGCAATGGGGACGGTGCCACGGATTTTGAGACCGTGCGGATTGAGGCCGCCGACGGCTCCGTCACGGTCACAGAAACCGCCTACTTCGAGGACGGATCCATTGCCTCAACGGCCACCTCCACCATCAGTGGCGATGGGCTGACCACAACAACGACGCGTGATGCGGATGGTGACACCATCTCGGAGACGGTCACCGAGATCTCGACCAGCTATGCGCTGGACGGCTCCACGATCGAGACGATGCGCGTCGAGAATGGCGATGGGTCGCTGCAATCGCTGTCGGTCCTGACGACCAGCGACGATGGGTTCTCGACCGTTCTGGAAGAAGATTTTAACGGCAACGGCGTCTTCGACCGCCGAACCAACACAACGACCACCTATGCGGCCAATGGCGCGATGGTGACATTGGCGATTGTGTTGGCGAGTGACGGGACCATTCTCAGCCGGACCGAGACGACCGTCAGCGATGATGGCCTTGGCACAAGCGTGGCGACGGATGCTGATGGAGACGGCACGTTTGATCTGACCACCAGCACGACAACCACGCTGATGGCCGATGGCTCGACAGTGGAAGTGACGGAGCTTCGCGATGCAGGCGGAACGCTGCGCAACCGGACTGAAGTCACAACCAGCGATGACGGACGGCAGGTCACGACCGCTGTCGATATCGATGGCGACGGTTTGGTGGATGAGCAGACAGTGACCATTGTGACCGATGATGGATCTGTCACCTCCACCACAACACACATGGCGCCAGATGGCAGCACACAAGCGGAAGCCGAGACTTATGCCGACGGTACGGGGCTTTCGAGCGAAGAGCGCTTTGACCTGGACGGTGACGGTGTCTTTGATCGGGTGGAAAGCCGCGAAGTGGTTCTGAACGCGGATGGCTCGACAACGGTCACAGATGAAACGCGCTCGGCTGATGGCACACCGACGTTCCAGGAAGTGGTCACGACGTCCGATGACGGGCGTCTGATCACGACCACCACCGATGTCGACGGGGACGGCGTCGTGGACTTCTCGTCCACGGAAACCGCAACGCTGGCCATAAACGGCGTTGAAACCTTCGTCTCCGAATCCTTCTCGAGTGATGCCAGCCTGATTGCGCGCACGGAGCGTGTGGTGAGTGCCGATGGCGATGCTGTCATTGAGACGATCGATGCGGACGGCAATGCCGTTGCGGATACGGTCCGCGTCACACTTGTGGGCGCCGACGGCGTCATCACGGAGACCACAACGCATTACTCGATTGGCGGTGGGCTTGAGGGTATCTGGACCAAAACCACAAGCGGCGACGGGCTCGATATCCGCACGGAATATGACCGCAATGGTGATGGCCGCGTAGAACTCTTCAGCCACGATGAGACAGTCCTGAACGCGGATGGGTCGGTTGAGCGTGTCGTGACCTATCGCGACGGGCATTATGTCTCCCTCGGTCGCGAAGAATACTTCACCAGCGCCGA
The DNA here is from genome assembly GCA_947494975.1 of uncultured Roseicyclus sp. Lineage (GTDB taxonomy): Bacteria > Pseudomonadota > Alphaproteobacteria > Rhodobacterales > Rhodobacteraceae > Gymnodinialimonas. The sequence goes on from CANLXA010000007.1 coordinate 40,565, forward strand.
CGGGCTCGTATCTCGTGCCAAGATCGATCTTGATGGCGACGGCCTGTTCGATGTGTCGAATGTGTCGACGACGAGCTATCTCGCGGATGGATCGATTGAGACGGCAACGCAAGCTATCGATGAGAACGGCGCGCTGCTCTCGAGTTCGCTTGCGACGGTCAGTGGCAATGGGCTGATTGAGACAATCACGTCGGATCTTGACGGCGATGGCCAGACAGACCGGATTACAACAATCACACGCGGCGCGGAGGGCGGCTATACGCAGATTGTCCAGGACTATGATCCGGGCTTTCAGCTTGCCAACAGCGCCACTTTGGTGGTGAATGCAGACGGCCGCACCCAAACGACCACGTTTGATTTTGACGGGGACGGCGCAAACGATCAGCAACTGGTCCAGGTCCTGAATGCGGATCAATCGGTCTCGATGGTCTACAGCGATCTCTCCGGCAGCAATCCCGATGCGATCATCCAAAGCACAACCAGTGCCAACGGACTTTCCACGGTTGCGACCTTTGATCTCAACGGCGACGGGACGGCTGAGTTCACCCGTGCCGTTGCAACATCCTTCGCGGCGGACGGCACGCAAATCACTTCACTCACGGAAACTGGACCAACGGGCGGCACGATCTATGAGCAAGTGAGCAGCGTTGCGGCGGATGGTCTGACCACTACGACAACTTACGATGTGGATGGCGACGGCACGATTGATGGCACGCAGGTCCAAGACACGGTCATCAACGCCGATGGCAGTACGACTGAGACCATTCGGTCGACTTATGCCGATGGTGCGCTCCGCGCGGAAACCGTCATTGAGACCAGTGCGGATGGGCGCAGGATTGACGTCCGAGCAGATTACGATGGCAACGGAATTGCCGATCAGATCTCGCAGATTGTGATCGGGTCAGACGGCGAGCGGGTCGAGACAATTACATCGTTCAATGAAGCTGGTTATGAGAACAGCCGGTTTGTAACGATAACCTCCGCCGATGGTCTTACCGTCGAAACCCATCGCGGCAATAGCATCGAAACCACGACCTACAATCCGACCAACACCGCAAGCTATGCGTGGGAGATAGCGTCCACATCGGATCAGTCGGGCCGGACCTCTGTGCATCATGTCGGCGCAGACGGAATTGAGACCTGGACCTATACAGAGAAGAACGCGGGCGGTTCGGTCGTTGCATCACACGAAGTGCGGCTGGATGAAGCGGCCAAGGGTCGAATTTTCGACGAGGCCGCGCGCATTTACGATACGGTTCTCGACCGCAGTCTCGACTCGACCGAATATGAGTCACTGATCGAGTTCATCTCGGACGGCACCTTGGATGAAACAGCTCTCGCAGATGACTTGCGCACCAGCGATGAGTTCGACGCGCGCTACGGCACGCAGACCGATGCCGAATACGTCACGCAGCTGTTTTTGAACAGTTATGGCCGGCCACCGAGCATGGTGGAGCTGGCCTCAAGCCTGGCCTCTCTGAACGGAGATGCAGATCCCTGGACTGGGGTTATGCATCCGCTTGATCGAACCGGTCTGGCGATCGAACTGGCTGGGTCCGCCGAACATGTCCTGACCGGCAATACGCATCTGGCAACGAACAATTTCGACGTCATCCGCAATCCAGCGCAATTTGAACGCTTCCTGGATGAGGCCTATGTCGAGGGCATCGTGAAGAGCCTTGTGGATGTGGTCTATGACCGCGATCCCAACGCGCAAGAATTGGCGCATCTAACCGAGCAACTTCTCGAGAACGCCTCTAACCCGGAAGATCTTGCTCAAGAATTGCTGGACACGACTGGCGTTGTTGCGGGGCAAGCCCAGAACGCTCTAGCAGGCCTAACGGGGTCTGCATTTGTCACCCAGGCCTACCAGAACGCCATTGGGCGTGATCCAAGCGCCGAAGAGCTCCAAGTTTGGGGCGGAATGCTGGCCAGCAATGCCCTGACACCGGCTCAGTTTTTGGCATCGCTAGCGCAAAGCCCGGAGCATCTGGAGACCAACAACGCCCATCAAGCGACGGTTTCAGATCCGATTTCGTATGCCACAGGTGATGGAACTACGCAGACGCTCACAGGATCGGCCGGAATCGATGTCATCGAAGGTCATGCGGGCGCCGATGTTCTCAAGGGCCAGGGCGGCTCTGACATCTATCGGTGGTCTGCGGGAGACGGCAACGACACGATCAACGACGCTTCTCAAGAAGTACTGGAGACCGACACCCTTCAGCTCCTAGATATTTCGTCTAACGATGTGGCTTTGCTCCGAACAGCAGGCTCAAATAACCTTGAGGTCGAGATCATCAGTACAGGCGAGGTGATTACGATCGTCGCGCCGCCTCAAGCCGTGTCTCATACCGTAAGAGAATATGTGCCAATTAAGTCCATTAATCCGTTCTCGGATAGTGATGAGTACACATGGGTAACGCGAACCATTTATGAGGATCCGACAGTTGGAATAGAGAGTATTGAATTCTCGGATGGCGTTATATGGGCGCAAGAAGACATCCTGCAAAACAGTCAAATGGGAGGAACGTCCGGGAACAATAATCTCTCTGGGTCGGGCAACTTCGCCGTGCATTATCAGGGCCTTAATGGTGCAGACACGATCACTGGTCAATTGGGTGACGATACGTTAGATGGCGGCTTAGGTAACGATTTGCTTAATGGCAAAGAAGGAAACGATACTTACCTTTGGATCAAAGGAAACGGCAATGATACCATCCGAGAATGGCATTCGACCGAATACTCAGAATTCGATACTCTTGTCCTTTCGGACGTTAATTCCAACGATATCGAGATTATTCGACATCCCGCGTCTGACGACATTCATATAAAGATATTGTCCACCGGAGAAGTGATCACAGTCACTGATCATCTGCAAAATAGTTATCAATATCAAACTACACGCCCACACCCGGGTGACGGAGACCCAATAACCGTTTGGCGAACGGGTTACCGCGACACTGCGGCGGGGATCGAGCAGATTGTTTTTTCCGACGGAACAACGTGGAACCTCAACGACATCGTCGGTCAGACCAGAACGCTCGGAGATGCTAGTAGCAATAACATATCGGGTCTTCTTCACAGCGCGGACGTCTTGGAGGGATCGGACGGGAATGACACGCTCAAGGGCCGCGGAGGTAACGATACGATCATCGGGGGCATTGGAGACGATGATCTCCAGGGTGGCAATGAAAGCGACCGCTATGAATGGTCGCTCGGCGACGGAAACGACATCATCCGAGACACGTCGATTTCCAAAAGTGACACAGATACCCTTGCGCTTCTCGATGTCGATTCAAGCGACGTAGCCCTCGCGCGCTCGCACGGCAGCTATCACCTTGCAATCACGATCATTTCGACGGGCGAAATCATCACGGTCGAAAACCAGTTCTACAACTCGGGGCAAGGACGGGGCGTCGAGGCCATTGAGTTTGGCGACGGTGTGCGCTGGACGATAGATGATATCACCGACTTAACGTCGATGACCGGTACATCGGGCAATGACGCACTTTCTGGGGCTGGCCAGTTTGATCAGAACTACTTTGGCTTAGAAGGCAACGATACGATCACCGCTCAGAACGGCAATGATCTGCTGGTCGGCGGCCTCGGTGCCGACCTCCTGCAGGGTGGCCATGGCAATGATCTGTATTTGTGGAGTGCCGGTGACGGCGCGGATACGATCAATGACACAGGCTCGTCCGGACTTGAGGTCGACCGTTTGGACTTCACGGACATTGCATCGACGAGCGTCGACCTGACTGTATCAGACCATAACATGCTCGTTGATGTATTGGGTGCGGGAGGCGCACAGATCAGTGTTACCAATCAATTCTATAGCCATGTCACCGGCCAAACGAATTCATCCGTTCGATATGGGTATGGCCTCGAATTCCTGACATTCAGTGATGGCGTCACTGTCGAGATACTCGACAGTGACGTAGCGCAGACTCTGGTGACCGGTACCGCCGCCACTGAGAACTTGGCGGGCTGGGGCTTCCACGACCATATACTAGGGCTGGAGGGGAATGATACGCTGACGGGTCATGGCGGTGACGATACGCTAGCCGGGGGCGAAGGGAACGATGTCCTGAATGGGGGCATCGGCTCAGATATCTACCAGTGGCGCCAAGGTGATGGCGACGACACCATCCACGATGGCAACGGCACAAGCGGTACATCTGCGACTGCCGTAGATCGGCTGGATCTGCTGGATGTGGACCCGAGCAATGTTGATTTGTCGCGTGCCCACGGATCTTCAGATCTTGAGATCAGAATTGGGGCCAACGAAGTCATTACTGTGAAGTATCAATATTACGACCCATATCTGCCTGAAGGCCTAGAGGCGATTACCTTCGCGGACGGCACGGAATGGACGCTCCAGGACATCCTCGAAAACACTCGCGTCGACGGCACAACCGGCAATGACAATCTTGGCGGCACCAATGGATATCAAGACAATCTATTTGGCTTTGAGGGCAACGACACGCTGCGCGGCTACAACGGCAATGACGTTCTGGACGGCGGTCAGGGCGACGATCTCATCGATGGCGGCAACGGAAGCGACACCTATTTCTGGCGCATTGGTGATGGCAACGACACCATTGACCATGGCGGCGCGTCCCTAGTGGAGGCGGATATTCTGCGCTTGTTGGATGTGGAGTCCGATGGTGTGGAACTGACCCGCGCTCAGGGCAGCCACATGTTGACCCTGACGATCCTCGCGACAGGCGAGGCAATTACGGTCAGCCACCAGTTTTACAACGTGGGCAACGGGTATGGCATTCAGGGCATCGAATTTGCCGACGGTGTGACATGGTCTTTGACTGACATTGTGGACAATACAAGGGTCGTTGGCACAGCCGGCAATGACAACCTCTCCGGCTACGGTCACTTTGCGCAGCACTATCTGGGCAATGCTGGCAACGATACAATTACCGGCCAGAATGGCGACGATACGATCGAAGGTGGCATTGGCGCCGACTATTCGAATGGTGACCACGGCAGTGATCGGTACATCTGGCGGAAGTGGGACGGCAACGACACGATTGTCGACGGAGGCACATCCACGACGGATGTAGACACGCTCGAACTGGTTGATGTGGCGTCCGATGACGTGATGCTTAGCCGAGTTCAGGGATCAGTCCACATCGCCATCACAATTGTCAGCACCGGCGAAGTGCTGACGTCGCAATACCAGTTCCGCGACGCCTATGTCGGCCAAGGATTGGAACGGATTATCTTCGCGGACGGCGTGACCTGGTCGCATGCTGACATTCAGGCCAATACGTTGGTGACTGGTGGATCGAGCAACGACAACCTGACAGGAACGAATGGTTTTACCGATCATCTTGTGGGGCTGGAAGGCAACGACACGCTGAATGCCTATAACAGTGACGACATCCTTGATGGCGGTGCCGGGAACGACTCCCTGACGGGTGGAAATGGCAACGACACCTACATATGGAGCGTTGGCGACGGGAATGACACGATCAACGATGGCGGAACATCGCTCGTCGAAGCCGATGTGCTGATGCTGAATGGTGTACTGCCCGCCGACGTTGAGGTGACCCGCGTTTCCGGGACGAACCATCTGACCCTCTCAGTCGGTGATCCAGCGGAAACCATCACGATCATTAATCATTTCTATAGCGCGACGCAGGGGCGTGGGATCGAGGCGATCGTCTTGGACGATGGGACCGTTTGGGACACAGGCGAAATCGCAGAAATGGCCGCCGTCCATGGCACGGCCGGTACCGACCTGATCCACGGTCTGAACCACGTGAACGACAGGCTCGTGGGTGGCGACGGGGATGATACCTTGCGCGGCCATGACGGAGATGACGTGCTGATCGGGGGTGTTGGTGCGGATAGCCTTGAAGGGGGCAGCGGGCTCGACACCGCGGACTATTCCACCGCCACCTCTGGCATTACGCTAGAGTTCTACGTGCCACAGAACAATACGGGCGATGCAGCCGGGGATGTATTCTCATCCATCGAAAACTTCACCGGCAGCGCTTTTGACGACATTATCAAGGCGACAGTGAATGCGAATTTAGTCTCGGGCGGCGCGGGCAATGACACGCTGTATGGGTTGCAAGGGTCCGACACACTCGATGGTGGTGCGGGCAATGACATCGTTTGGGGTGGTCCGAACAACAACGAAGGCGACGAGTTCCGGTTCGAGGGCAACTTCGGAAACGATACCATCGCCGACTTCGACGTCACCGATCCATTAGAGCGCATCCGGCTAATTGGTGTTGCCGGTATCGACAACTTTGCGGATCTCCAGGCCAACCATCTGTCCATGGTAAACGGCAATGCCGTCATCACCGACACTCTCGGCAACACCATCACTCTTCTGAATGCCGATGCGCTGCCGTTGACGGCTGAACATTTCTTCTTCGATGCAAGTTCCTATGAGGTCGAAGGGCTGACGCTCTTTGGAACCACAGCAAACGACACAATCTGGGGTCAGAACGGAAACGACGCCATTTATTCCGGGGAAGGCAATGACAGCCTGTTTGGGGACGGTGGGGACGACACGCTTGTTGGCGGGATTGGCAATGACACGCTCTCAGGCGGCAGTGGCAGCGATGTTCTGAATGGTGGCGAGGGTTCTGATATTCTCGTCGGTGATGGATTTGATTTCCTCGATGGCGGAGCGGATTTCGACCAGTTCAATGTACGCAACGGTGACATTGTCCAAGACAGCGGTTTAACTTACGACACCGCCGTTATTGCAGACAATTCAGGAGTTTTCCTGAGTATCGACGGCTGGAGTGGAGTAGAAAGAGTCAACGGCAACGTCGGTAACGATACTATTGACGGTTCAACGTCCATCGAAGACTTGCTGCTGGATGGTTTTGTTGGCGACGACAGCATTCTGGGGGGGAACGGAAATGATACCCTCTACGGAGGAGATGGTGCGGATATTGTATTTGGCGGTGCCGGTGATGATGTCTTCAGCTCAGATGGCTTCGACACTCTCGACGGCGGTGAAGGTGACGATCTCTACTACGTGTTTTCTAACGGTGATCTGATTACTGACACTGGCCTAACTGGGAACGACACTGTCCAACTCGCGACTGGCACTGGAACAGAATTGAACGTGGGAGCCTGGACCGGGTTGAATCGTATTGCTGGCAACAGCGGCAATGACACGATTGACGGCTCAGGTAGTTCCGCCGATCTGGACCTCTTGGGCAATGAGGGTGATGACCTCCTTATTGGCGGAGATGGTAATGATAGTCTCTATGGGGGCAATGGACACGATGAACTGAGGGGCGGTGCGGGAGATGACGCTTTGCTCGGGAGTCACGGAATGGACGTCTTGTCGGGAGGAACCGGCAATGATTGGCTCCAGGGACTCTCAAATGTAGACAGGTTTGTATTCGAGGCGGATTTGGGCATCGACGTCATCGCAGACTTCCAGAATGACTACGATGTCATGGATTTCTCCGGGCATGCAGGTGTGACATCTCTTGCAGATCTCCACATCGAACAGACCGGAGCACATGCGATTGTCGCGGTAATCGGAGCCAGTACGACCGAGCAAATCACCCTCGCGAATTTCACAGCTACACTACTTGATGCGCAGGACTTTGTGTTCACCTAAGTGACGCTATCTGATTGCATTTGAAACGAAAAAACTGGCACCCTAGGGTGCCAGTTGCTGCGTCAGAACAGAGATCCCTGCCGCGACGCGTCTTTGTGTTTTTGCCATTGTGGGGCCTCTGCCGCATGATCCAGCCACTCGGTGACGAAGCTCAAAACCTCCTCGTCCCTTGGGGCCGCCGCGAACGGCAGGAACATGGATCGATACCCGGTGCTTGTAACAGGCAATGGCTCAGCACATCTGAGCTCCAGATGATCGTAGCGGCCGTTGAGCCAATTGCGACTCATCCGAACCTTTATTTCCAACCCATCCCACTGCAGCATCCAGCTGTCGTAGTGAGGCTCAGAGCGCTCAATACTCATTCGCAAGCATCAGGGTCAGGACGCGAACCGTCTTCTCCGGATTGGCGGGGTTTTCCGAACATTCCGTGAGCGACGGATCGTAATAGTCGATCTTGAAGAATAGCTTTTGGCCCTCAAGA
>CANLXA010000008.1 GCA_947494975.1 uncultured Roseicyclus sp.
TTGACCTGCCCCCCGAAACTTCCCTCGTTCTAGTGTAGAGTTTGCTCAACCTTTTGAAGGAGCAAACAAATGCGAAAGAGCCGTTTTACAGAGGCGCAGATCATCGGGATGATCAAGGAACAGGAAGCCGGAATGCCGACGGCGGAGGTGTGCCGCAAGCACGGCCTCAGCCAGGGTACGTTCTACAAGTACAAATCGAAGTATGGCGGCATGGATGTGTCCGACGTCGCGAAGCTGAAGGCGATGGAGGACGAGAACACCAAGCTCAAACGTCTGCTGGCCGACGCCATGCTGGACAACGTCGTGCTGAAGGATTTGCTGGGAAAGAGTTGACGACGCCGAATGAGCGGCGAGAGGCGGCGCTCAGGGCGATGCGGGATCACGACATCTCGCAGCGCCGGGCCTGCCGACTTGTCGGTGTCGATCCAAAGACGGTCCGGCGTGAACGCCCGCCGGACAACCTCGAGATACGCAAGGAGATGAAAGCCGTCGCGGCCAAGCGCCGCCGGTTTGGCTATCGACGGATCGGAGTGATGCTGGAACGCAAGGGGATGATCATGAACCACAAGAAGCTCTACCGGCTGTACACGGAGGAGAAATTGGGCGTCCGGCGACGACGGGGTCGGAAAAGGGCGCGTGGGTCTCGGACACCAATGCCAGAAGCTCTGAGGCCGGGTGCACGCTGGTCTCTCGACTTCCTGTCCGACACGTTTGGGGCGTCCCGCCGGTTCCGCATCCTGGCTGTAAATGACGATTGCTGTCGCGAGAACCTCTGCCTGATGGCTGACACCAGCATCTCTGGCGCAAGGGTGGCGCGGGAACTGGATGCGCTTGTCCGGCTATATGGCAAGCCCGCCAGCATTGTCAGTGACAACGGGACAGAGTTCACCAGCCGGGCGATCCTGAAATGGGCGAACGACAACGATGTCGACTGGCACTACATCGATCCGGGCAAGCCACAGCAGAATGCCTTCATCGAGTCATTCAATGGTAGTCTCCGGGACGAGCTTCTGAACGAAGAGATGTTCGACAGCTTGGATGATGCGCGGCGAAAACTGGCGCTTTGGCGATACGACTACAACAACGTCAGACCGCACTCATCGCTTAGCAACAAGACACCCGCAGAAGCGCGCCGAACGCTTGAGCAATTTGAGGGCTCCGCGCCCGGCGCGCTTGCCCAAAACGTAACCGAGGAATATGAAAAACAGACCCGCAGACTCTCGTTATGAATGAGGGAGCCTCGGGGGGCAGGTCA
>CANLXA010000009.1 GCA_947494975.1 uncultured Roseicyclus sp.
CCCCCCACGCGAACACCCTCCGCCTGTTGAGGCGAAGGGTGCTGTTGGGAGGGAGAGAGTGGGGCCCGGGATCGGGCCCCTGTTCCGTGGGTTTACTCGTCTTCGAGGGCGGCGGCGCGCAGGCGGGCGAAGATGTCGGCGCCGTGGGCGGGCTGGCCCGAGACGATCGTCGCGCCGTTCAGGCCGCGGCGGTCGGAGGCGACGTCCTGGGTGCCGTTGATCACGTCGAACGCGGTGCCGAGCGCGCCGCTGGCGGCCACGCGGTTGGTGTTGTCGCCCGAGGGAACCGAGCGCAGGTCGGACACGCTGTCGGCGGATTGGTTGAAATGGTTGAAGGCGAAGATGGTGGAGGCGGATTGGGCGACGGCCGGAGCTGCGACGGTGGCGGCGAGGGCGGCGATGAGAGCGATCTTTTTCATGGTTCTGTTCCTTTTCAGTGTGTTAGGTGGGCCGTTTTGGTTTTGGCCCGGGTGTGTCATGTGTCGTTGGCGGCGCTGTCTGGCCGTCCGATGAGAGGAATATGCGGGGTGTGACGCTGTTATTCCAGACACGTAGACGCGAGAAACGTGAAACATTGGTGCATAGATGCACAGACGATATCCCGCCCCGCACCAACCCCACAGCGCCGTGACCGCTCATCTCGCTGGCGTGAGAT